>CAJPFK010000159.1 GCA_905339275.1 Methylophilaceae bacterium | reverse complement strand
CGCGCTGCTTGTCAGCTTGTCTTGCACGCTTTCTGGCTTGTGCGCTGTTTGCCATGGTAACTCCTTGAGAATTCGCTTGCGATAAAAGGGGCGCATTATAAGAAGGCTTGCCTGCTTTGGCAACTGTTTAATTTCGCATTGTCAGAGAGCACAGTAGTAATGTCCCCTTTTTGTTTTTGCGGGGGAGGCTATAGAAGGAGAAATCACTGCGATGGGTCAGAAGGAACTGCCGGGTCTTGAAATCATCCAGCGGCTTTTGAATGAGCGGATGCGGCAGGCAAAGGCGGCTGCCCGGCTGGCGTTGTCTGTATGGCAGGTGAAGCGGGTTCGACAGTTGCGGCCCCATAAAATTAATTTAGAAGGAAAAAATAACCAGGCTGAACCTGTTTTGGTAGAACGCAGCGTCCGTTTATTTTAATTCGGCCTGATGTTCCTGGGTGTTCGCGTTGTTCAGATAGTTGCTAAGTGTCGGAAATTTTTACGATGCGTGCCGATTCTATCTGGATAGAGAAATAATGAAGATAATAACCATTTGAGTTACAGGAATTATTGTATGTACTTCAGTCATGGTGGCATAGAAAGTGCATGCTAACTTTAGAGCCTATCGGGGCAGCAGAATTATCCGTTTGGGCAGTAGGTAGTTATTGCTCTGGCGACGGTTTGATTGCGCCTCAAGATCAGCTTGACGCTTTGCATATGTCTTAACACACAGGGAACACTAAAAATGAAAATAAAATTCGCAAGTTGCCTGGCCAGCCTGCCGCTCCTTTTGGGGTTAAGCGTACCAGCCAGTGCAGTTCAGATTAATTTCACCGGTGGAACGGTCACCTTAAACGACGCTACGACACAGACCACAAACAACTCCGTGGTCTGGCAAAACGTTGACTATTACGAAGAGGGCGGATTCAGGCTGGACTTCATCCCGAACTCGGGGGTCGTCTTTGAATCCATCATCGGGAACTACTACGGTGGCGCCAACGATGTGATCCACGGGCACTGGGCCACAGGCAACTATGGCGGCCTGACGCAGATAAGGGTCACCAAGCTGGACGGGGCCGCGTTTGACCTCAATTACTTCGTGCTGACCTCCAATACCGAGACCGGCGGCAGTGTGGCATCGGGTAACGAGCAAGCGCGTATCCACGCGTCACTCGACGGAATAACCAGCAGCTTTTCGCAACTGCTACCTTCGGAGGACTGGGGCTTTCCAGCCACACAAATCTTTCTGGGTTCCAACTTCGATAACATCAAGGCGTTCTGGTTTACAGCCGACAATGCCATCGACTGTTTCGGCATGGACAACTT
>CAJPFK010000158.1 GCA_905339275.1 Methylophilaceae bacterium | reverse complement strand
CAATCGTTACCGGGCCGGCGTGTTCAAGTTGCGCCAAGTCTCGATAAAACCCGTCCAACCGATCCCAGTCCCCGGCCTC
Source organism: Methylophilaceae bacterium (assembly GCA_905339275.1). Taxonomy (GTDB): domain Bacteria; phylum Pseudomonadota; class Gammaproteobacteria; order Burkholderiales; family Methylophilaceae; genus UBA6140. The sequence goes on along the minus strand of CAJPFK010000158.1, from coordinate 2,723 downwards.
ACTGCGGGCGGTAAGCGGCATGCCACCTGCGTGGGCCAGCAAATCCTCAGCGTGGGGCGTGTCGCATTCGCGTAACCAGGTCAAGGCCTGATCCATGGCAGGTTTCGCAAAGACAAGCGTCTGGCAACGGCTGAGGATCGTTGGAAGAAGCCTTCTTTTGTTATTAGTTATCAATATAAACATAGTACTTGAAGATGGTTCTTCAAGCATTTTAAGAAGTGAATTGGCTGTCGCCTGGTTCATGGCTTCGGCCGGCTGAATGATAATGATCCGGGCTCCTAGGCGATGCGTGCCGATCCCAAGGAAATCATTCAGTGCGCGAATCTGGTTGATACGAATCTGTTCGGATTTTTTCTTATGCATGGCAGGTTCCGCGTCGGATTCAGGATCATCCAATTCGTCTCCGCCAGGCTCGATCAGCCTGAAGTCAGGGTGGTTGCCACTGGACATCCAGTTGCAGGAAGGGCATGACCCGCAAGCCTGCTCGTTTCCGGTCGCCTTTTCACACAGCAGCCTGATGGCCAGAGCATAGGCAAAATCCTGTTTTCCGCCACCTTGTGGACCCGCCAATAACAAGGCGTGAGGCAATTGCCCGTTGCGCTCGAACAACTTACTCCATAGCTCTTTATTCCAAGAATAAATCATTAATTCAGTTACTTGTAATTATATTCTCAAGTTGTTTCTTGATTTCTGGGATGCTAAGCCTTGAGTCGATAACCTTGATTCTGTCGGGTTCGATCGCAGCCCTTCGTAAATAGGATCCCCTGACTCGCTCGAAAAACTCCCGGGTTTCCCGCTCGAAACGGTCTGGAGCCGACCCCGTTTTTGCCAGCCGTTCGCAGGCTATTTCTGTCGGCAGGTCGAAAACAAAAGTCATATCCGGCTGAAAGTCCCCCTGCACCCAACGTTCCAGAGCCTTGATTTTCTCCGGGGCCAGGCCCCTGCCGCCTCCCTGATAAGCGTAGGTGGCATCCGTGAAGCGGTCGGAAACAACCCATTTCCCATGCGCAAGAGCAGGCAGGATCAGTTTATCCAGGTGTTCCCGCCTGGCGGCAAACATCAGCAGCGCCTCGGTTTCCAGGTGCATCGGCTCAGACAGCAGCAGGGCGCGCAGCTTTTCCCCCAGTTCAGTACCCCCCGGCTCTCGAGTTGCAACAACTGCCTTCCCCTGACGCTTCAGAAACTCAACCAGCCATTCATGATGGGTGCTTTTCCCGGCGCCATCTATGCCTTCCAGCGTGATGAACTTGCCGCGCATTCAATTCCCTTTTCGCAGTTGGTATTTCGCCACGGCACGATTGTGCTCCTCCAGTGTTCGCGAGAACTGGCTCGATCCGTCACCACGGGCAACGAAATAGTACGCATCCGTCCTGGCAGGATGCAGCGTCGCCTGTATCGAAGCCAGGCCTGGCATGGCAATCGGCGTTGGCGGCAAGCCGGTCCGCGTATAGGTATTGTAAGGGCCATCCGTCTGGAGATCGCGCTTGCGCAGGTTGCCATCGAAACGCTCGCCCAAACCATAGATCACCGTCGGATCGGTCTGGAGCAGCATGCCCTTTTTCAGGCGGTTGATGAATACGGAGGCAATCTGCGCCCGGTCCTGTGACTGGCCGGTTTCCTTTTCCACGATGGAGGCCATGATGAGCGCCTCGTAAGGCGACGCATAGGGCAGGTTGGCTTGCCGCTGCTCCCATTCCGTGAGCAACAATTTTTCCATCTGGCGGTAGGATCGCTTGAGTACCTCGAGATCGCTGGATCCCTTGGCGAACAAGTAGGTGTCCGGGAAAAAGCGGCCTTCTGCCGTCCCTTCGGCTCCCAATTTCTCCATGATTTGGCGTTCCGTCAGGCCTGCCGTGTCGTGCCGGACGTGAGCATGGGCATCGAGTGCTGCGCGCATTTGGCGGAATGTCCATCCTTCCAGCAGTACGATCTCCGCCTGCGTAACGTCGCCCCGGGTGAGCTTTTCCAGCAACGTCAGCGGGGTGACGCCCTCTGCCACCTGATAGCTGCCGGCCTTGATTTCCGCCGCTTTGCCCAGGGCACGCCCTAACAGTGTGAATTGCCAGGCAGGCATGGCCACGCCCGCTTCTTCGATCTGGCGCGAGGCGCTGCGCAGGGTGCTGCCGGCCTTTACCGTGAAATCAAGCGGGCTGGCCTGGAGCGCGAGCGGCTGGGTGGCGAAATACCCCATCCAGCCAAGGAAAACGAGCGCGGCGGCAAGCGGCAAGCCGATCAGGCGAAGCAACCAGCGCATTATTGGAGGAGAGTTGAAAAAATGAGGGAAGGCACAAAAGCTATAATAACCTACCCCACAACCAGACGAAGAAACCATGGACTCCAGCAACTGGCAGGACTTCCTCGCAAGCCTTGGCGCTCGCCTTGAAGCGGGCGAAGCATGCGATTTCGGCGACGCGCAAGCTGAACTCAAGGCCGCCGCAGCGGATACGGTGCTGGCACCGTTGACGCAGTTCGGGGTGATTCGCGCGACTGGAGAGGACGCCGCCAGTTTCCTGCACAACCTGTTCTCGAATGACGTACAGCATCTTGGCCGGGAGCGCGCCGAGCGCTGCGGCTTCTGCAGCCCGAAGGGCCGCCTCCTGGCCGATTTTCTGATTTGGCGCGAAGACCAGGACTACCTGCTCCAACTCTCGTCTGACATTCAGCCGGGAATGCTCAAGAAACTCGGTATGTACGTACTGCGTTCGAAGGTGAAACTCTCGGAT
>CAJPFK010000157.1 GCA_905339275.1 Methylophilaceae bacterium | reverse complement strand
TGGCAGGTTTCCCACAAATACACCAGGCTGGTGGGGTGGCGCTCACCCGTTCACTCTTCTTGACTGGTCTGTGGTGCATAACGGTGAAATATCCTCTTACGGGATCAACAAGCGCTATCTTGAGATGTTCGGTTACAAGCTCGAATTAAGAACCGATACCGAAGTCATCGCTTATATGTTCGATCTTCTGGTCAGAAAGCATAAGCTTCCGGTTGAAACGGCAGCAAAAGCACTTGCAGCCCCATTCTGGAAAGACATAGACCGCATGGAACCGCAGAAAAAGAAAATAGCCATTGCCCTGAGGCAGGTATATGGAAGTACTCTTTTAAATGGGCCATTCAGCATAATCATCGGACATAACCGGGGCATGATCGGATTGAACGACAGGATCAAGCTTCGCCCCATGACAGCCGCCCGCAAGGACGATATGCTTTACATGGCATCTGAGGAATCCGCAATTAGGGAAATCGCTCCAGACCTTGACGAAGTATGGAGCCCCAGGGCAGGAACACCTGTTTTTGGGACATTAAAGGCAGAGGTGGAATAATGGAATCACAACTGCCTGCAGAATTCATTGTTAATATTGACCATGAACGATGCCGAAAATGTAAGCGCTGTGTAATGAATTGCAGTTTCAGCGCTATTGAATTCAAGGATAAGGTCACGACCAATAACAGGCAGTGCGTGGCCTGCCACAGGTGTGCGACATTCTGTCCGGAAAGCGCTATAACGATCACCGAGAACCCTCTTGATTACAAAGACGGTTACAACTGGTCGCCCGAGATCCGGAAAAATATCCTGAAACAAGCAGAGAGCGGGGGAATCATACTTACAGCTATGGGCAATCCCAAACCATACCCGATCTACTGGGATCACATGCTGATAGATGCCTGCCAGGTGACTAATCCTTCGATCGATCCTCTCCGTGAGCCAATGGAGCTTCGCACGTATCTTGGGGCTAAACCTGAAGCCCTTGAATTTAATGGAGATATTGATAATATCAGTCTTAAGACAGAACTTGCTCCGCAAGTGAAACTGGATATTCCCATTGTTTTCGCTGCTATGTCCTATGGCGCTATCAGCCTGAATGCCCACAAGTCGCTTGCAATGGCAGCAAAGCGCATGGGAACGCTAATGAATACAGGTGAAGGGGGGCTGCATGAAGACCTGGCAGGTTATACTGACAATATTATAGTCCAGGTTGCATCAGGGCGTTTCGGTGTAACAAGCAAATACCTGAACAACAGCGCTCTTGTTGAGATAAAAATAGGACAGGGTGCAAAACCAGGAATTGGAGGTCACCTGCCTGGCGAAAAGGTGGGAGAGGACATCTCAAAGACCCGTATGATACCTGTGGGCACGGATGCACTTTCACCAGCCCCGCATCATGATATTTACTCGATAGAAGACCTGTCACAATTGATATTCGCTATAAAAGAGACCACAGACTACAAAAAACCCGTATCTGTCAAGATCGCGGCAGTTCATAACGTCGCTGCCATCGCTAGTGGCATCGTGCGGGCAGGCGCTGATATAGTAATGATAGATGGCTTCAGGGGCGGAACAGGAGCTGCTCCCATGATCATCAGGGATCATGTAGGAATACCCATTGAGCTTGCCCTTGCCGCAGTTGATGACCGGTTGAGGCAGGAAGGTATCCGCAACCGCGCTTCTATCCTTGTTGGAGGAAGCATCAGGCAGAGCGCTGATGTCGTTAAGGCTATTGCGCTTGGTGCTGATGCATGTGTCATAGGCACAGCATCACTCATTGCAATGGGCTGCCGCGTGTGCCAGAAATGCTACACAGGCAACTGCGCCTGGGGAATTGCGACACAAAAGCCTGAACTTGTGCGCCGGCTGAACCCGGAAGTAGGGGCGGACAGGTTGTGCAACCTGCTT
>CAJPFK010000156.1 GCA_905339275.1 Methylophilaceae bacterium | reverse complement strand
CGCGCCGACGCGCAACACCTGGTATTACCAGCTCGACCCCGGCCGCAATCTGGGCAAGACCAACCCGCTCAACGATGCCGACCTCGCCGAGTTCGTCGAGCTGCAGAAGACCTTTGCCGATTCGCCGAAGAGCTGGAGCGTTGCTGCGGCGAGCATCGACCCCGCGACCTTCGATTTGTCGGTGAAGAATCCCGATGGCGGCGAAGCCGTGGTGCATCGCAGCCCGCAGGACATCATCGACGAGATCGCAGCGCTGGATGCAGAGAGCGCGGAAGAACTGGAGAAGATCAGGGCGCTACTATGACCGTTGGTAAGATCGTGCCTATCGCTGACGTGTGTAACATCGAATATGGCACTCGCGTTGTGCAGAAACGCGATGGCGGTAATGTTTATCCAGTCTATGGTGGTGGCGGGGCTACCTTCAAAATGGATACGTTCAATCGTGAAAATCGTTTAGTCATTTCCCGATTCGGGATGTCTGAAGAGTGCACTCGATTTGTTGCTGGGAGATTCTTCCTGAACGATAGTGGCCTGACAATTTCACCGCGTGATGGAAGGCTGCTCCAGCGATTTCTTGATTATCAGATGCTCTCATTGAATGATGAGATTTTTTCTCTTGGTAAAGGCTCTGCGCAGAAGAATCTCGACGTTTCAACCTTTCGCACTTTACCTATATTTGTTCCAGATGAAATCGAGGCGCAGCAGCGCATCGTCGGCATCCTTGACGCGGCGTTTGACGGCATCGCCACCGCCAAAGCCAACGCCGAAAAGAACCTGCAAAACGCCCGCGCGCTGTTCGAAAGCCACCTGCAATCCGTCTTCACCCAGCGGGGCGAAGGTTGGGTGGAGAAACCACTATCCGAGTTGTGCGACATCAAACATGGCTTTGCTTTCAAGAGCGAATTCTTCACCAGCGAGGGCGACTACGTCCTACTCACACCCGGAAACTTCTACGAATCTGGTGGCTATCGTGACCGTGGGGAGAAGCAAAAATATTACGTTGGTGATATTCCGCGAGATTACGTGCTCAGCGAAGGCGACTTGTTGGTGGCGATGACCGAACAGGCCGCAGGTCTGCTCGGAAGCCCTATCCTCGTTCCCGAGTCAGATAAGTTTCTCCACAACCAACGACTGGGCCTCATTACTAAGAAACCTGGTGTTACGTGGATTAACGAATTTTTCTTCCACGTCTTCAACACACAAGCTGTGCGGAAGGAAATTCACGATAGTGCATCGGGCGTTAAGGTGCGGCACACGTCACCAACGAAGATTGGCGAGGTCGTGGTTTCATTCCCTGCTTCAATTCCAAAGCAGCGTGCCATCGTGTCAACCCTTAAAGACCTTGGCGAAGAAACCCAACGCCTCGAATCCCTCTACCAGCGCAAGCTCGCCGCCCTGGACGAGCTGAAGAAGTCGCTGCTGCATCAGGCGTTCAGCGGGGCGCTGTGATGTGCCGTCATTCCCGCGCAGGCGGGAATCCAGCAGAAACAAATGCG
>CAJPFK010000155.1 GCA_905339275.1 Methylophilaceae bacterium | reverse complement strand
CTAGTACCGTGACTTGCTAAAGATGAGGGGTAAGGATAAGCTGCATAGATGCAAAAACACGAGATTAAACTTACCCCGAAAGAACGCCAAAAGCTGTTGGCAATGGTCAGCAAAGGACGTAACCAAGCTGTTGTGATCCGTCGAGCGCATATTCTGCTCAAAAGCGATGAAGGCAAAACGGATCGAGAAATCTGTGAGCAGTTATATATCGACGACGAAACGGTGCGGCGCACCCGGTTGCGGTTTTGTGAAGAAGGGCTGGACAACGCCTTATCCGACAAGCCGGGACGAGGCGGGACTGCCAAATTGGACGAAGGGCAAGAAGCCCATCTGACGGCATTGGCGTGTACGGAACCACCGGATGGACGGGCGCGTTGGACGCTTGAGTTACTGGCCCAGCGACTGGTTGAAGATGGCGTAATTGAGCATATCGCACCAGAAACCGTGCGCTTGATTCTGAAAAAAAACAGGTTAAGCCTTGGCAGGTCAAAAGCTGGTGCATTGCCCAGATAACACCCGTCTTCTTGGCGAAAATGGAAAGTGTGTTGGCCTTGTATCATCAACCCTATGACCCACTGCGCCCGATGATTTGTTTCGATGAGCAAAGTATCCAGTTGCTCAAACAAACCCGTGCTCCCATTCCAGTCCGTCCGGGACATCCCCGTCGGGAAGACCACGAATATAAGCGCAATAGCACTCGGAACCTGTTCATGTTTGCCGAACCTAAAGCCGGCAAACGCCATACCCTCATCACCCGTCAGCGCACCAAACGCGATTTCGCCTATGCCATGCGCTATCTGGTGGATGTCCTGTATCCTCACGCGGAGTGCATTGATCTCGTGTTGGATAACCTCAACACCCATACTTATCACGCCCTAGTCGAAACCTTTGGCAAAACCGAGGCAGACCGCCTCGCTCTCCGATTGTGCTTTCATTTCACCCCAACGCATGCTTCGTGGCTCAACATGGCAGAAATTGAGTTGAGTGTTTTGACCAAACAATGCCTCAAACGCCGTATGCCTGACGAATGGGCGCTCAACCTTGAAGTCATCGCTTGGCA
>CAJPFK010000154.1 GCA_905339275.1 Methylophilaceae bacterium | reverse complement strand
CGCGGTGAGGATCACCAGCGCGATGCCGCCGAGTACGGCGGCGGAGGCCAGCGCGAATCGCAGCGTCACCGCCTCGCCGAGGAAGACGATGCCGCCCAGCGCGGCGATCACCGGCACGCTGAGCTGGACGGTCGCCGCGCTCGTCGCCTTCAATGCCGGCAGCACTGTGTACCAGATGGCGTAGCCGAGGCCGGAGGTGATCGCGCCGGAGGCCAGCGCGTAGGCGACGCCCGCCGCGTCCAGCCGCGCCTCGGCCAGCGGCAGCAGGCTCAGCACGATAGCGAAGGGCACCGCGCGCAGGAAGTTGCCCGCCGTCACGCGCGTGGCGTCGCCCGCCCCCTTGCCGCGGATCGAATACACGCCCCACGCCGCGCCCGCCATCAGCATCAGCGCCGCCCCGCCGAGCGGCGGCGCCGACAACCCCGGCAGCAGCAGCCCGACCAGCCCGCCGACGGCGAGCGCCAGGCCGACGAGCTGCCACGCGCCGAAGCGCTCGCCGCGCCACAGACCCCAGAGAATCATCGTCGCCTGCACCGCGCCGAAGAGCAGCAGCGCGCCCGTCGCCGTCGTCAAACTCAGATACGCGAAGGAAAAGCCGGCGGCGTAGGCGAACAGCATCAGCGCCGACATCCAGCTGCCCCCGCCGGCCTGCGACCGGCGCAAGAAGCGCACGATCAGCCACAGCATCACCGCCCCCGACGCGAGGCGAATGGTGGTGAAGCTCGCCGCGTCGATGCCCGTCTCCCGCAGCGCAATGCGGCACAGCACCGAGTTGCCGGCGAAGGCGAGCATGGTGAGGGTGGTCAGGAGAAGGGTTCGGGGGGTGGGCATCAATATGAAGGTGTGCTAGGAATGCATGTATTATTTCTTAAGTCATCTACGTTTTGCGTCAGGAGGCGCTGATGGATAACTTCGAAAACATTATCTGCACTCTACTTGAGGCAGATGGGTATTGGGTACGTAGATCTTTCAAGGTTAACGTATCCAAAGTAGAAAAGCGTCAAATTGGAAAACATTCGATACCTCGGCCTGAAATTGATTTGTTAGCACTTAACTTCTCGAGGAACGAAATGCTTGCGCTTGAGGCAAAGTCGTTCCTCGATTCACCGGGGGTAAAGATCGCGGAACTACAAGAAGAACATGAAATACCGTCAGGGCGTTACAAGCTGTTCACTTCCGATCGCTACCGTAAGATCGTTATCGCAAGATTGCATAAAGATTTAGTGGATTGTGGCATGGCCAATTCAAAGACAATAATCACTCTCGGTTTGGTTGCTGGAAAAGTTTATAAAAGCCATAGCGAGGAAATAAGAAAGTACATGGAGAAAAGGAAATGGCTCTTCTGGTCGCCGGAAGACATCAAACAAAAAGTAATAGCACTTGCTAATCTTGGGTATGAGAATAACGCAGCGATTATCACCGCCAAGATTCTTACGCGATGAAAACCACAAAAAAACGTACCTGAGTGGATTCCACTCAAACAAGCTCAAACTAATAATTCAACTCCAGTATTTTGGGGTTTTAAGTTATTATTTTTTAACTCATTCAAAATAATCTTCTCGGGTATCTTGTTTCTACATTCAAGCGACACGTTTGCAGGAGAGATTTAAAACATGTATGAAGATACCTGTTACAAAGAGCCCTTCCTGAAGGAAGTATTTCTTCGACTGGATTTTGGTACTAGGGTCGAAGCATTTGTCCGCGCTTTGCCCCAAAAAGTTGCCACCGCAGCACTTCAACGATTTCCCCTGTTTGAACCCCAAAAGGGGCAGGTGCAGGAAATCCTCTTCTCTGGCACGTCACTCCAAACAAAGACAGAAGATGCGATGCAATGGGTCTACCACGGCCGTAATCGCGAAAAAACCCTCACGATTACCCCCGAGACCTTCCTAATTACGAATCGCAAGTATGAAAGCTTTGAGTCGTTCCATGAAGATTTTGATCATGTCCTCAAAGCTCTCTTCGAAGCTCACAAAGATTTAAGTATAGGTCGAGTCGGCCTGCGTTTTATAAATGTAATCGACGTTCCTGGAGACGATCCTTTGGCATGGGCCGACTATGTAAACGAGGACATGCTTGGAATAATTGATATGCACAAGGATGTGAATGCACTAACCCGTGCTTTTCACATTGTTGAATTCAACTTCGAAGGTCAGCGCGTCAAGTTCCAATTCGGAATCGCCAACCCCGACTATCCGGCCCCTATCAAGCGCAAGCAATTTGTGCTGGATATCGATTCCTTTTTTTCTGGCGCACTCACTCAGGATGAAGTCGCACATTGCGTCGAAGCTGCTCACGAAAAGATTCAAGCGCTTTTTGAGGAAAGCATCACAGAAAGGACGCGAGCACTCATGGTACCGGTAGCAGCAAAATGAACAACCAGAACCCCTTTGACGAGGAATATGTTGGGGGTACGCCGTCCACGGCCGCGCCAGAGGCGAAGTCGCTAACAAAGCAATTTCTGAAGCAACCGATTGAACAGCAAGAACTCATGCGATATGGAACCTCAAAGCCGACGAGAGTCCAGATACGCGCAAAGTTAATCAATGGTAAAGGCTAGGGCTGCACACAAATCACGCCTCGCGCAGGGAGACATCATTCGGGATGTCGAATGCGTTGAGTACGTTGTTGAACGTAATGGTCAGTTGGAAATAACGAAGATTGTTTTTCCACTAATCATTGTTCTTACTCAGGATTGCGATCTAGCACAAGATTATAAATTCCGCTGGTCAAGACAACCAACCAAAACGGAAGACAAGCTATTGCTTTCAGTATTAGTAGCGCCGCTGTATAACGCCGAGCATGTATACATCGGCGAGCACCTTTCTGAGCTTGGTATGACGATGGTGCCTGTTCCCCGGAATAAATCGCCTGGGAACAACCTTAGAAAGAACGAAACCCCGAGATACCACTATTTAGAGTTCGGCAGTGATATCCCAGTTGTTCCGTCTGTTGTCGATTTCAAACACTATTTTTCAGTCAATGCTGCGTATTTAAAGAAGGTAAAAGCTAAGAATTTCGTATGTCGTATCTCTACTTTATATAGAGAGGACATCGCTCAACGTTTTGCGAGTTTTCTGTCACGCATTGCGCTGCCAGATTAATTCCTATTAAGGAGCTGGTAGTCACTTCCACATCGTCGATTGATTTCGTAGCCAAGTCAGTAAGCTGAAGCTCGGCGAGTTTTTTACTGCGCACCTTCTACGCCGCTACTCGTAAATAATCTCATCCGCCGCATCCGCCTCCGCCGCATCGCGCGCATAATCGCGCGCCAGCTTCGCGGCTTTGTGCTTGCCGTGCTCGCGGTACCACTCGTGGGCGACGATCATGGCCATCACTTCGTTGGTGCCGGTCCAGATCGAAGCGAGGCGGATGTCGCGGTAGATGCGCTCCAGCGGCAGGACGTTGGTGTAGCCGATGCCGCCCACCACCTGCATGGCGTTGTGCACCACCTTCTGGCAGGACTCGGTGACGAACTTCTTGGTCTCGGAAATCAGCCGGCGCACATGGTCCATGTCGGCGACCTCGTCGGCGGCGCGCGAGGTGGCGTACACCATAGCGCGGCTGGCATCGAGCAGGGTGGCGGCCTCGGCGACCTGGAAGCTGACGCCCTGGAAGCGGTTGATGACCTGGCCGAAGGCCTTGCGGCGCGAGGAGTACTGGGTGGCGATGTCGAGAGCCGGGCGGGCGGCGCCGACAGTCATCGCCGCCGTGCCGAGGCGCTCGGGGACCATCATGGTGTTGAACACCGGGTAGGCGCCGTGCACCTCGCCGACGACGTTCTCGCGCGGCACCTTGACTTCGCGGAACACCAGGCGGCCGGTGCCGCCGCCGCGGCAGCCCATCAGGCCGTAGAGGTATTTCGTCTCGACGCCGGGGCCGCGGTCGACGATGAAGCAGGTAATGCTTTGCTGCGGCGGCGCCTTGGGGTCGGGGTTGGTGCGCGCATACACCAGGAAGTAGTCCGCGCCCTCGGCACCGACGATGAAGCGCTTCTGGCCGTTGAGCAGGAAGTGGTCGCCGCAATCTTTCGCGGTGGTGGTGGCGCCGAAGAAATCCGAGCCGCCGCGCGGCTCGGTGAGGCATTCGGCGGCGAAGATCTCGCCCGCCAGCAGCGGCTTGACGTAGCGCTCGCGCTGCGCGTCGGTGCCGTGGCGGAGGATGGCGTCGCAAACAAGGTCG
>CAJPFK010000153.1 GCA_905339275.1 Methylophilaceae bacterium | reverse complement strand
ACACGCCCTGCACGATACCCAGTGGTGACTTGATCGGCTCAGACCAGCAGGACGCAACGCAGCCCCGCGCTGCCAGCGCGCAGCTTATTGCCGTCCTGCACTGTGCCAGGATATTGTCGTACACCACTCTCTCACCCCGGTGCGCAGAAACGGAGCAGCTGCAATCTTTTTGTTCCAGCACCCCCTCCAATGTAGCTTTGTAAAAATCCGGGAGATTGGGTGCAGCACCGATGGAAAGGCGCCTGGCTTCGTCGTCCAGCAGCACAATGGAACATTTTGATCTGGAGTCTTCCGCCTCTACCCACAGTGCGATCTCCGCCAGAATATCTGCGAGCGGTACGTCATTCGCCAGGAGTTCCAGCACCTGGTTGCGTATGCGTTCAAGGTTCTGCGTTTGCTTGTGTTCGGTAATATCCCTGCCTGTTCCCGTAAGGCCGATTATTTCCCCGCTTGAGTTTTTTAACACGGTGCCGTTGCACAGAAAAGAAACCAGCACGCCATCCTTGCTCAGCATGCGTGCTTCTATAGAGGAATACCCTGTTTCAAAAATCTCCTGCATCCATTTTGCTGCCGCCGGCTGGTCTTCTGCGTAGACGAATTCCGTAGCCGGTTTATTCATCATTTGCTCGGGAGTAAGGCCCAGGAACTTCTCGAGGCTTGGACTCCACCTGATCAGTTCACCCTTGGTATTGACCACGTAAAGCATGTCCGGATTGGCTTCGGTTACGGCTTTGATTTCGCTCAGCGCCAGATTCAGCGCTTCCCTGCTCTCAATCAATTCCCGGTTCATGTTCCGCGCAGATTGCAGCGCGAGCGCCCGCCCATGCACCAGCAGCCAGGCCAGCAGCGCCAGCAGCAGGCTGACACCGGTGCCCGCAATCGCGATGAAGCGCTGCCTCTCCCTGTACAGGCGTGCTTCGAAGCTGGGCAGTGAATGGCCCTGCACTGTCCATGCACGGCCGGCAATCTTGATCTGCCGGATATTCTTGAACAGCGATGCATCCGGCTCTGGCATGGTTTTTCTCTTGCCATCGTCAGAGTCAAAAATAATTTCCTCTTCCACGGCTTTCTCGCCATCGAAGATTTCAATGTCGAGCTCCGGATCGCTCTCGCCG
>CAJPFK010000151.1 GCA_905339275.1 Methylophilaceae bacterium | reverse complement strand
GCTTGGGCTTATCGCGAATGGCGCCGCAGCGCGCATCATCGTCGTTTGCCCAAAATGCAGTAGCTATCGCGCAAGAGTGCATCCATAGCTTGCTCTGCAATTCTAAATCTGTAAAAGTTGTATAACAATCAATCTACGCTTATGGCGTTCATTGTGTGTTCATAATGTCAAATGTGAACATGGCATAATGTTTACAATGAACTGTTGAGATAATTTACAAAAAATAACTTCTCTTATATCAAATAGATAGTTGATGGCATGTTTCATGCATTCACTAGTCCCTTGATGCCGTGAAAAAAAGTATGTTTGTTTTATCATTTCTGGAACGGCAATCTGTGCAGTTTCTGCGATACCATTAAAAAATATTGAGGTAGTCATGATTAAGCTGATACAACGTATAGGTCAAAATCTGCTGCTGCGAGTGGAAAATGGATTCAATACCATCTTCGGCTCAGAGCTGAATCCAATGTATCAACTCGGTGCCTTAACATTCTTTTTGTTCTGGGTCGTGCTCGTCAGTGGTTTTTACATATACGCTTTTTATCGCACGGGCGTGAACGAGGCCTACACATCGGTTGAGGCCCTTACTCAACAATGGTATCTGGGCGGCATCATGCGCAGCATGCACCGCTATGCATCGGATGGAATGGTGGTTTTGGTGCTGGTGCATATGATGCGCAATTTCGTAATGAACCGGTTCTCCGGTTTTCGCGCATTTTCCTGGATTACCGGTATCGTGTTGCTGTTGTTGTTGTATATTTCCGGGCTCAATGGCTACTTTCTGGTTTGGGATCAGTTTGCGCAATTTATCGCAGTGGCGAGCACGGAATGGCTCGATTGGCTGCCCATCTTTAATACCCCTCTGGTGCGGAATTTTCTGCTGCAGGAAAGCGTCAATGACCGATTTTTCTCGCTTCTGGCATTCGCGCATATAGGTATTCCGTTGGCCATGCTGATTTTTATTATGGTTCATACCCAGCGTGTGAGCGGAGCCAGAAATAACCCGTCGAAACAGCTCGCGCTTGGCATGTGCCTGACGCTATTAGTGTTATCCCTAATTAAACCTGCAGTCAGTCAAGGTAAGGCTGACTTGAGCACATTCGCTGCACAGCTCAACATGGACTGGTTTTATCTGTCCGTATATCCGTTGGCTTACATTTGGTCGCCAGGACAATTATGGGCGCTGGTTGGCGGAATTCTGGCATTTCTTCTACTGCTACCTCTGTTGGCGCGGACCAAGCACACTAAAGAAGGTTTTCAGATAGCGACTGTGCCAAGTGTGCATGCCTTTACAGCCAAGCCTGGTGAGACAGTATTAGAAGCCGCTCTGCGACAGGATGTTCGCTTGCCATATGTGTGTCGTGATGGCGCCTGCGGTGCCTGCAAAGGCACCATTCTGCATGGTACGGTGGATTATGGCGTATATCAGGAAAGCGCATTGAGCGAAGAGGAAAAACTTCGGGGCTGCGCGCTCTTTTGCCGTGCCACGCCTCTGTCCGATCTGGAAATTGAATACACCGAAAATGAGGCGTTGAAACAGGTGCCTGTTAAGATCATGCAATGCGGCGTACACAAGATGGAGCGTCTTGCACCGGACGTGATGGTGTTGTATTTGAAATTGCCGCAAGGCAAGAAGCTGCAATTTTTTGCCGGGCAATACCTTGACATTCTTTTGGAGGATGGCGCACGCAGAAGCTTCTCGTTTGCAAATGCACCACACGATGAAGAGTTTATCCAGTTGCACATCCGGCATATTCCGAATGGCAGGTTTACGACTCACGTATTTACACAAATGAAGGAGGGCGACGAACTAAGCGTTGAAGGCCCGCTTGGTACTTTCTTCCTGCAAGATGAAATCGACAAGCCGATAATTTTTGTGGCCGGCGCAACTGGCTTTGCACCGGTGAAAAGCATGCTGGAGCATGCTTTTCATGCCGGTTCCAAGCGCCGTATGCTGTTGTACTGGGGGGTGAGGATGCGCAAAGACTTATACATGGGTGATTTGCCGGAGCTTTGGCAACAGGAACATGAAAATTTCACATTCATTCCAGTACTCTCAGAGCCAGGCCCGGATGATAACTGGCAGGGGCGGACCGGCCTAGTGCATGAAGCCATTTTGCAGGACCACCCAGACCTGAGCGGCTTCCAGATTTATGCGTGCGGTTCGATGCTGATGGTGCAGGCGGCGCGCCCATCTTTCATCGCCCAAGGCCTGCCGGAAAACGCGTGTTTCTCCGATGCATTTACACTGTCTCCACGCAAATCTGCACAGCCAGCCACGGAGGTGCAGCCATGAATAAGCCATTGATGTACTTGGGGCAAGGGCTGGCCTATGCGATGTTCGCCGCAGTGCTGGGGTATTTCTCCACTTCGCCGAAGTACACGCATTTGCCTGCCGATTCCGCGCTGGTGAAGCTGAGCTTTACTCATGCCGGGCAGCGCAAAGGTGCATGCCGCGAGCGTACTGATGAGGAAATGGCCAAGCTGCCAACCAATATGCGCATACGCAAGGACTGCCCGCGCGAGCGTTCCAACGTGACTGTTGAATTGGAGATGGATGGCAAGCAGTTGTATCATGTGGTGTTACCGCCGACCGGCTTGTCGAAGGACGGTGTTGCTTCACTCTACAGGCGTTTGCCTGTGCCGGCTGGCACGCATCGTTTTGTGGCACGCCTGAAGGATAAAGAAGGGGGCGATTTCGACTTTGTGCGCGATGAAACCGTATTACTCACTGCGGGAAGGGTGATGGTGATCGACTTCAAGGCTGATGCCCCCGGCGCTGGCGGTTTTATGTTTAGAAATTAGGAGTAGGGATGGCTGTTTCTGAAGAAGCGAAAGATATCTATAGCGCACCGGCTGCTTCTGGCGGTGCTTACATATTGCCGTCACCGCATCCGGACAGCCAGCGCCTCGCTGCGGGCTGGTTGTGGTTGAGCTTTGCTGCATTGGTGGGGGCGGGTCTTTTTGCTTTGCTGGTAGTGCTGGCGCGCACGCCTTACGTGTCCGATCTTTTTCCTTCAGTGGATTTCTTCCGCAGCGCACTGGTGGTGCATGTGGACTTATCGGTGTTGTTGTGGTTTTTTGCTTTCGCCGGCGTGATGTGGAGTGCAGCCGCTCCCCCTAAATGGATGCCCCTGGGCTGGGTTGCGCTGCTGCTCGCGGTCGCAGGCGTGGTCGTGGTTGTGGTGGCACCGTTTGTGAGCACAGGCGGTCCAATCATGAATAACTATGTCCCGGTGCTGGAAAATCGCGTATTCCTTACCGGTCTGTTTTTGTTCGCTTGCGGCGTTGGCCTGCTCGCCATGCGCGGCATGCTTACGATCCAATTTTCCTGGTTTGGCGGAGGTAGAAGCGGAGGATCGCTTAGTTTCGGCCTTTATACCGCAGCTATCGCAACGATGATGGCACTCATTGCTTTTGCCTGGGCTTTTGCGACCATTCCTTTTTTTGTGCGTGGCATGCCTTATTATGAGGCGTTGTTCTGGGGCGGCGGCCATGTAACCCAATTCGTTTACACGTTGCTGATGCTGGTGGGGTGGCTATGGATTGCGGCTGAATGCGGTGCACGCATCCCATTGACGCCACGCGTAGCCAATGCGCTGTTTGTCCTTGGAGTGGCACCGGTATTTTTTACACCGGTGATTTACTCTCTTTATGAGACCAATACCGGCGCCAACATGGAAATGTTTACCCAGATGATGCGGGTAGGTGGCAGTCTGGCAGTTGTGCCGATGGGGCTGGCGGTGGTGATTGCCGTGTGGAAGAGAGGTTATCCTGATCATGCGGCGCGCCCAATGTTTGCTCACTTGATGTGCTCATTGGTATTGTTCGCAGTAGGGGGAGGCATCAGCCTCCTGATCAAGGACAGCAACACCATTATCACCGCACATTACCATGGCACCGGCGGAGCAGTGAGCCTCGCTTTCATGGGAGTGTCTCTTGTATTGTTGCCGAAACTGGGGTTTCGCCAGCCCGATTACAAGCTTTCCCACTGGATGCCCTATGTATACGGTGTTGGACAATTGCTGCACATCATCGGGCTGTTGTGGTCGGGCGGCTATGGCGTGCAACGCAAGGTCGCTGGTGCAGATCAGGCTTTGCACACTTTTGGACAAAAGGCCGGGATGGGTTTGATGGGTATCGGTGGTTTGATCGCTGTGGTCGGCGGCCTGATGTTCCTGGTGGTGGTGTATCGCGCAATGAAAGGGCGAAGAAATTAATTTTGTAGCGTCCGATATTGTTGCTAGCGACCCCATTCATCCCGTGAGGGGAACTTTAATTCTTACGCTACATCGGGATGTGACTGCACCGCCACACTCCTATGCTTGCATGCGACCGGGTTAGCAGCGTGAACCTGATGCGAGGTGATTGCCAGTGGTTCGCGGCCTATAATGTTTCCAGGCGGCTTTGGGTAAGGCGCATGACCTGCATCATAAAATGAGCAACTATCTCCGGAAGTTCTGGCAGCGGCCAGAAAACTTGTTCAATGCCCCGTTCGGACAGGCCTTGAATCCCTGGTACCATCTTGGAGCACTCACTTTTTTCCTGTTCTGGGTTGTTCTGGTTAGCGGTGTTTACCTCTATATCTTTTACAGAACAGGAGTGCGCGAAGCATATCAAACGGTCGAAGACCTGACTCATGAGCAGTGGTATGCCGGCGGCGTGATGCGCAGCGTACACCGCTATGCTTCCGACGCAATTGTGTTGACGATGTCGCTGCACATGTTGCGCAATTTTGCCAGTGGCCGCTTCCATAGCTATCGCTGGTTTTCCTGGGTAACCGGGGTATTGCTGATCTGGCTGGTATATGCTTCCGGCATTAACGGATACTGGCTGGTATGGGACAGGCTGTCGCAATTCCTTGCGGTGGCGACTGCAGA
>CAJPFK010000150.1 GCA_905339275.1 Methylophilaceae bacterium | reverse complement strand
ATTGGCGGAATGGTCAAGAATGTGGGCATACCTGTATCACAGGCAGAAAAAGCCCTTACATCAGGAATAGCATTTGATGGTTCTTCGATCGAGGGATTTGTCAGGATAGAAGAATCTGACATGATCCTGAAACCTGATAATGACACTTACATGATCCTTCCATGGGATGTTAGCGGCGGAAAGGTGGCACGGCTGATCTGCGATGTTTACAGGCCGGACGGAAAGCCCTTTGAAGGCGACCCTCGCTATGTCTTAAAGAGGGCAATACAGGCAGCCGCTAAGAAGGGTTTTGTAATGAACACCGGGCCTGAGCTTGAATTCTTTTTCTTCAAGAGAAAAGACGGGCAGGCAACCGTTATCCCCCATGACTTCGGAGGCTACTTTGACTTTCCACCCATAGACCAGGCTGAAGAGATACGACAGAACATAGTGGTAGCCCTTGAGAACATGGGATTTAACATTGAAGCTTCACATCACGAAGTTTCCATAGGGCAGCATGAGATAGATTTCAAATATGGCGACGCATTAAAGACAGCGGATAATGTCATTACCTTCAAGTTCGTTACCAAGACCATCGCGCAAAAAAATGATTTGCACGCATCTTTCATGCCAAAACCAATCTTTGGTATTAACGGCTCAGGTATGCACACAAATATCTCCTTATTTAAGAATGGAAAAAATGCATTCTACGATGAATCAAAGGATATGCAAGTCAGCGATAATTTAAGATATTTCGTTGGCGGCCTGAAGAAACATGTCAAATCATTTACTGCTGTCACAAATCCTATTGTTAACAGCTATAAGAGGATCGTTCCGGGTTATGAAGCCCCGGTGTATATCGCATGGTCCGGGGCCAACCGTTCATCCATGATACGTATACCAGCAGCAAGAGGCATGAGCACCCGCATTGAACTCAGGAGTCCGGACCCATCCTGCAACCCATATCTGTCCTTTGCTGTGATCCTTATGGCAGGACTTGACGGTATTGAAAACAAGATCGATCCGGGCGAGCCAACAACACTTAACCTGTTCCATCTTGATGATGAAGGACGCAAAAATCATGGGATCGAATCCCTTCCTGGCAGTCTTAAGGAAGCGCTTGATAACCTTGAAACCGACAACGTAGTAAAAGATGCACTCGGAGTACATGTCTACGAGGATTTCATGAGACTCGGAAGGGCAGAATGGGATGCATACAGGATAAGCGTACATGACTGGGAAATTAACCGCTACCTGAATATTATATAAGCAGGAGACATATTACAGGACGAATGAACACAACAACTATAGACT
>CAJPFK010000149.1 GCA_905339275.1 Methylophilaceae bacterium | reverse complement strand
GCGAATATTATCGCCATCCAACGCATAGACTGCGTGCCCGTTCGAGAATAAGTGTTTCTCCAGTTCAACGGCAATCGTCGATTTCCCCGACCCGCTCAATCCGGTGAGCCAAATAGTGGCAGCATCCTGCCGCAGCAATTTCGCCCTGTTTTCGGCCGATACTTTCCCTTCAACCCAAGTGATATTGGTGCTGATAACTTGATGTGACTTGTCGTACATATCGTCTGCTCTTTCAATTTTTTGCGCATCCAAAACCGTCACTTGAGTAAAACCACTCCCCATGTCCGGCTACTTTGAACGCGATGATAATGTATAATTAAAAAACTGTATAACTAACTTGTTGCGCGAGAGCGCTGCTTAACCAGGGAAGCGTCTTTCGACCGTATAATGCTTACACAAAGCCAACCAGGCAATTTTTTAGGGGAATTCCCTGTTTAAAATTAAGCAATTCGCTTATTCAGTCGCCATGGTTATCGCATTATAGTGATCCGCTTCCAAGCCTTAAACGTTCATTTAAAAACCGATTCCGGAAATTTTTAAAGACATGCCAAGTCATAGAAACAAGCTGAAAAAAATTGTTACGCTAATTTCCGGAACGTTCCTGTTAATGGGCGGGATAACCGCCTGCAGCAAGACGCAAACAACGCAGACTCTGGTTTCTGAAGCCAGGCAACACCAGCAGAAGGGCGACAACAAAGCTGCCATCATCCAGTTAAAGAATGCCATTCAGAAGGACCCGGATGATTTCGAGGTCCGTTACTTACTGGGCACACTCTATAATGAAACAGGCGACCCCCTATCTGCGGAAAAGGAAATCCGCAAAGCCATAAGCCTGGGCATGAGTCCCGTCAAGGCTTCCGCCGCCTTGGGAAAGGCGTTGCTAACGCAAGGGCAATTTCAGAAGGTTCTGGATGAAACCAATCAACCTTCAGGGGAAAAAGGCGATGCCGAAATATTAATTCTGCGCGGCAACGCATATTTGGCGCTGGGCAAGGGCCATGAAGCCAAAGAATCTTTTGAACTGGCTCTCAAGGATAAGTCAGACTTCCCGGATGCACTCATTGGGCTGGCCAGATATGCGCTTTCAGAGAATGATGTCGATGGCGCAACACGCTTTGTTGAACAAGCTGTAGGCAAAAACCCGACAAGCACGGACGCCTGGCTTTTCAAGGCTGACCTGCTGCGCGCTCAAGGAAAAACCGAACTCGCCCTCGCCGCTTATGATCAAGTTCTGAAATTGAAAACGGACAATGTTGCGGCGCATATTGCAAAAGCCAATTTGGAAATTGGCATGGAAAAATTCGATGCAGCCAAGGCGGATATCGAAGCCGCTCGCAAAGCAGCGCCTAAGAGCCTGATCGTTTTCTATACGCAGGCACTGCTCGACTTCAGGCAAGGTAATAATGCAGCCGCGCTGGAAGCCTTGCAACAAGTTCTGCGCGCAGCACCAGAACACATGCCCAGCGTATTACTGGCAGGGTCCGTGCAATATGCACTTGGTTCAACGGAACAAGCCGAACAGCACCTGAAGAAATATCTGGAAAAGAATCCGGAAAATCTTTACGCCCGTAAGCTGCTGGCAGCCGCGCTGCTGAAAAACGGTCAGGCACAGCATGCACTGGATGCATTGGCCCCAGCACTCAAGGATAACCAACAGGATGCCCAATTGCTTGCCCTCGCGGGCCAGGCGTCCATGCAAGCAAAAAATTTCGCGCAGGCAACCGCATATTTTGAGAAGGCCAGCGTACTTGCTCCCCAAGCCGCACAACTTCATACCGCTTTGGGCATGAGCAAGCTGGGACAAGGCGAAGATGCCAATGCAGTGGCTGAACTGGAGAAGGCAACCAGCCTGGACGCAAAATTACCCCAGGCAGGCATCTTGCTAGTCATGACCCACCTTAAGAACAAGGAATACGACAAAGCCTTCGCAGCAGTGCAAGCCCTCGAGAAGGAGCGGCCTGACAATCCCCTAGTTCAAAATCTGAAAGGTGGCGTCTATCTGGGCAAGAAAGATATTCCCGGCGCACGTGCCAGCTTTCAGAAGGCCCTCGCGCTCCAGCCCAGCTATTTCCCTGCTGCTGCAAACCTTGCGCAACTTGACGTGCAGGAGAAAAAGCCGGATGTCGCCAAAAAACGCTTCGAAGACATCCTCGCAACAGACAAGAAAAACATTCAGGCGATGACAGCACTGGCCAGCCTTGCACTCTCCCAAGGGCAAAACAAGGAGGCAACAACCTGGCTGGAGCGCGCCAGCAGTGAGAACCCTGATGCGCCGCAACCTGCAATAATGCTGGCAGCTCATTATTTACGTTTGGGGGAAAAACAGAAGTCATTGACTCTCGCCCGAAAGCTCCAAGTTACCAACCCCAGCAACCCGGATGTCCTGGATCTTGTGGCACAAGCCCAGCTTGCTAATGATGACAAAGCTGGCGCACTGGAAAGCTACAGCAAACTAGCCTTACTGATGCCGAAGTCCGCCCTTGTCCAGTATCGCATCGCTTCCATTCACATGGCTATGCAGGACCAGCCGGCCGCATCGGATGCTCTGAATAAAGCGCTGGCACTGCAACCGGATTATCTGGATGCACAACTGGCGCAAGCCACCTTGGAGGTCCGTAAAGGAAATCACGAACAAGCTCTCGCCATTGCCCGCCAGATTCAAAAACAACGCGATAAGTCACCTGTAGGCTACACGCTGGAAGGTGATGTATTGTTGGCGCAAAAAAAACCCGTGCTGGCGGTAAAAGCCTATGAACAGGCATTCACCATCAACAAGAGCGGGCCACTGATGGTAATGTTGCACGCATCACTCAGGCAAGCCGGAAAGAACAAGGAAGCAGATTCCCGGTTGGCCCAATGGCTGAAGGAACACCCTGCTGACGCATCCACCCGCATGTACCTTGCCGGGATATATCTTGCGGAGAAGCAGAACAAGGCAGCCATCGAGCAATATCAAACCATCCTGAAGCAAGCCCCCAAATATGTCCCGGCGCTAAACAACCTGGCTTGGCTCTACCAGCAGGAAAAAGATCCTCGCGCCTTGGAGTTTGCGGAAAAAGCCTACCAACTGGCAGCTGACAGTCCCGCAACACTGGACACCCTGGGATGGATACTGATAGAACAAGGCAACACAACACGCGGCCTGCCTCTTCTGCAAAAGGCAACTTCACTGGCGCCGCAAGCAGCAGACATCCGTTACCATCTCGTGCTCGGACTGGTTAAAACGGGCGACAAGGCCAATGCGCGCAAAGAACTCGAACAATTGCTGGCCACAGGAAAAGCCTTTTCCAAGATCGATGAAGCACGAGCATTGTTGAAACAGTTGTGATGGGTGTGCAGAAAAAATCGAGCGGTGAGGACTCCTCCATTAGCGCATTCGATGGCTTGATGCTTCCATCATTTTCTAGTATGTTCAATTTCACAGCGCAAGCTGACACAAGACGAGGGGGCACACTTCCATGTCTATAGGCGACCAGACCATTATTTCCTTCGCATCCCCTCACCAGTTGCGGGATATGATTATCCCTGAGCCAAGCTCCGAAACTGGCCTTGATCACTCGATCGATCTACAGAAATTTAATGTCAGGATGGCCAATTCGGCAGGTCGGCGCGAAGAAGCAAGCGTGCTGATCAAGAAAAAGTATGCTTGGAGGGGCTATTCTATTGACCCTACCCTGGAGAAGGAACCGAACAGAATTACCCTGGTGGCTGACACGGATGGAAGAACTGTCGGTACGATGACGCTTTGTTTTGACTCCGACATCGGATTGCCGGCGGATGAAAACTTCCATGACAAGCTTGATGAACTGCGCGCACAAAAGCGCAAGTTATGCGAGCCTTCAAGACTGGCAATTGAGGAAGACGTGCCCAAACGAGTCTTTGCTTCGATGATTCATGTTTCCTATATTTACGCGCACAATATTCATGGCTTTACTGATTATGTAATAGAGGTCAATCCTCGGCATGCCATGTTTTACAAACGAATGCTTGGCTTTCACGATTTTGGAGAAGAGAGAATTTGCACACGCGTCAATGCGCCTGCCGTACTGCTCAGGCTGGAGCTTGAACATATGACAGAGCAAATCCAGAAATTTGGCGGATTGATGGAGCAGCACGGCAAAGAGAAATCATTCTACCCCTACTTTTTCCCAAGA
>CAJPFK010000148.1 GCA_905339275.1 Methylophilaceae bacterium | reverse complement strand
GGAAGGGGAGTGGAGGGCAAGATAACTTCCATCAAGTACGCCAGAGAGAACAGGATACCGTTCTTCGGCATATGCCTCGGCATGCAGGTCGCGATAATAGAGATAGCCAGGGACCTGTGCGGCATGAAGCACGCGAACTCGTCAGAGTTCGACCCCGAGTCCCCGAACCCGGTCGTCCATATAATGGAAGCGCAGAGGTCGGTAAACGCCAAGGGCGGCACGATGAGGCTCGGCGCTTACCCGTGTTCCGTCAAAAAGGGCACGAAGGCCTACTCCGTCTACGGAGCCACAGAGATAAGCGAGCGCCACAGGCACCGCTTCGAAGTGAACAACATGTTCAGGCCAGAGCTCGAGAAGGCCGGGGTCGAGTTCAGCGGCCTCTCGCCCGACGGCTCGCTGGTCGAGATAATGGAGCTGAAGGGTTACCCGTGGTTCGTCGCCTGCTAGTTCCACTCCGAGTTCAAGAGCAGGCCGATGGAGCCGCACCCGCTCTTCAAGGGCTTCATAAAGGCCGTCATCTCGCACAAGACCCAGGCAATAAGAAAGCCGAAGAGCCCGAAGGCGAAGAAGGCCCCGGCGCGCGTTGCGGCGAAGCCCAAGAAAGCCGCCAAGCAGGTAATCCTTAATGAGACAGATAGGTCTTAAGGACTTCGCCATAGGCGGGGGCGAACTCTTTTTCATACTCGGCCCCTGCATCATCGAAAGCGAGGAGCTTACGCTCAGCACCGCCGCTGAGCTCGCTTCCATCGCTTCATCCCTTAAGATACCGTTCGTATTCAAGTCGTCATATGACAAGGCGAACAGGACTTCCGTGAAGTCCTTTCGAGGCCCCGGGATAAAAGAGGGCCTTCGCATACTGAAGAAGGTCAAGGACGAGCTCAATCTGCCCATCCTCACCGACGTCCATTCCGAAGGCGAGGCGGTTGAAGCGGCCGAGGTGGCCGACATCCTCCAGATACCCGCTTTCCTCTGCAGGCAGACCGACCTCATCGTGACCGCCGCGAAGACCGGGCGCATCATTAATATCAAGAAGGGGCAGTTCATGGCCCCGCACGACATGAACAATTCCATCAAAAAAGCGCTCAGCACCGGCAATGACAGGATATTTGTCACTGAAAGGGGCTCGAGCTTCGGCTATAACAACCTTGTGGTCGACTTCCGCAGCCTTCCCATAATGAGGGGCTTCGGCTTTCCCGTAGTCTTCGACGCTACGCACAGCGTGCAGTCCCCAGGCGGCCAGGGCGAATGCTCGGGCGGCGACAGGTCGATGGCGCGTGTCCTCGCGAGGGCCGCCGCCGCGGTCGGCGTCGACGGCTTTTTCATGGAAGTGCACCCGGACCCGGACAAGGCCCTGTGCGACGGCCCGAACTCTATCGCGTTGAAGGACCTGCCGGGGATAATAAGGGAGCTTCTGGACATAAGCAGGGCTGGAAGGGAAAAGGCCGGGCTGTAATGTACTTCCCCCTTTTCTAAAGGGGGACTGAGGGGGATTATCTACTATTCTAATCTCCCCTTGCCCCTCTTTAGAAAAGA
>CAJPFK010000147.1 GCA_905339275.1 Methylophilaceae bacterium | reverse complement strand
ATGTCCTTCTTCATGTCGGCAACGGCCGCCGTGGCAGCCATGGAGATCGCCAGACCGGCGGCCAGATTCCTGATCGATTTCGAAACTTGCATTTCCCAATCCTCCAGTAGTTGAACAGTTGAACGAGTCATGTGGCTCGTAATGTCCTAGACAAACAGGATTTGGAAGAGTTCATTCAAGTTTCGAATAATTTTCGCCTGCCGATATCAATGACTGTAATATTACTTAAAAACAATCACCTATATGCTTTGTGCGTCGTCTTTTGGACCATCTGTGTTGTCCATGACAACAATAGGACATTGAGAATCCCTACGGTTCAGGGAAAGTCAGCCCCTGCAACACGGTAGGCAACGATTCAAGTTCTGTTTCCTCGGTCTCACTTGGTGCCCTGCCGAGGGCTGAGATCAAGGCTCTGGCACCATGTGTGGTTTAAAAGCGTCGGCATGCGGCTCTTCGTCGAGCCGGGCCGCAAGGCGCACGCCTAGCCCCTAACCAAACACCCGATCACGAGCGCACGAACGCCAACAGCGGGCCGTAGTCCTTCGCATCCGCCGCGCGAAGGGCCGCGAGATAGCGCTGCCGTACTTCACCGTCGGCAAGCAGGTTCCCCGCGCCCCAGGTGAAACGCGGCGCGCCGTGCTGCGCCAGCAGCAAATCCGCCATGGTTCGCGACAACCGTCCGTTTCCGTTCGCGAAGGGATGGATCGCTACCAGCCGGTGACTGAACCGCGCCGCGATTTCGTCGAGCGGGTAGCTCTTGAACTCAAGCTGCGTCTTCACGTCCTCGCACAGATCATGCAGTGCCGACTGGATGCACAGCGGGTCCACACCGATGTTCTTTTCGGTTGTGCGAAACTTTCCCGCCCAGCGCCAGGTCTTGCCGAACATGCGCTTGTGTAAGGCACAGACGAACTCGTTGCCGAGCAGATTCCTGTGCCGCCGCCCGAAAGCCCAACGCTCCCCTTCGATGATATTCACCATCTCCCACTCGTTCAACTGAGCGTGGTTGGCGATGTGCGAAGGGATCAGCCCGGCCGCCTCGTCGGGATCGAGCGGCGTGGCGCCGGGCGGATAGTCGAGATTCATTGCCATAGCTTGCGCGCGCTTCCCCTCAGCAGTGACTCGGCCAGCAGCTTGCGCTGGCGCTCGCGTTCCGCCGCAGACACGCCTTGCGCCTCCAGCTTCATGGAATGGTCGGTCGGCTGCAGCAAGGCCTCGGCAAGCGCGTCGGCGCGGCGCTCGCGCAGATCGTCGAGCGTGCCGCCCTCCGGCACCAGCGCATAGGCCACGCGACAACCCATCGCCCGCGCCAGGCGATCCAGGCTGTCCAGCGTGATGCGGCGATCGGCCTCGGCCCGTTCGAAATCCTGCACCGACTGCCGGCTGATGCCGGCGCGCGCACCCAATTGCGCTTGCGTCATGCCCAACGCTTCCCGGATTGCACGCACCCATCCGCCCCGCGGCGGCATGACCGCTTCCGGGCTTGGGTAAGCCTGCAGCGTATCGGAAAGCTGCATTCGCTTTAGTTTCTTATTATAATCAATCATCAGACGCTCCTAGAGCAGGCTATAACCTGCCTATGAGAGCTTATTGTGCCAGCTATAACCAGCTTATGTCAATAATAATGCTGGCTATAACCGGCATATAATCCCCTACCCGAACACCCGCGCCAGCGCCTCGTAGTCCGACAGATCGTTATACACCTGCGCCGAAAAGCGCAGCCAGAGTCGGCCGTTGACCGCGAACAGCGGCACTTCGATGCGGTGCTCGTCGAGCAGCCGCTTGCGCCAGCGCCGCGCCGCTTCCTCGGTGCCGGCTTCCTCCACCGGCAGCGGCAGCGTCACCATCGCCGCGTACATGCCGAGCGGCGCGCCCGGCGCCACGCGCCAGGCATCGGCGACGATGTCCGCCGCCGCGCGTGCCTGCCCGACCAGCTCCGACTGGTAGCAGTCGACGTCGAGCGCCTCGATGAATTCCAGCGCCGCCGTCACCGCCAGCCGCGCGCTCGGATCGTGCGTGCCGGGCCAGGCGAACTCCTGCTCGTAGCCCTCGCCGTAGAAATTCGACACCACCGTCGGATGCAGGTCGCGCTGGCCCGCCGGCGTGGCGTAGAGGAAACCGCAGCCCTTCGGCGCGCACAGCCACTTGTGGCAGTTGCCGACGTACCAGTCCATGCCCTGCTCCGCCAGCGCATCCAGCTCAAGCGGCAGCATGCCCGGTGCGTGCGCGCCGTCCACCAGCACCGGCACGCCGCGCGCGCGGCACAGCCGCACGATCTCCTCGATGGGCGACACCACCGCCAGCGGCGCGAAGACGTGGTCGACGATCGCCAAGCGCGCACCGCCCGCGAGCGTCGCAGCAAAGGCCTCCACCAGCGCCTCCGGCCCCGGCAGCGGCCAGGGCACGCGCGCCTCAACCAGCTCCAGACCAAAGCGCTCGGCGACGAAGCGCACCGCGTTCTTCACGCCAGGATAGGCGTGGTCGGCGATGACGATTCGCTCCCCCGCGCGCCAGCGCAGCGAGCGCAGCACCGCATTCGCGCCCGCCGTGGCGTTGTCGACAAAAGTCAGTCGCTGCGGCACGGCGCCGACGAAGCCCGCCAGCCGCCCGCAGCGCCTGCGGCAGCTCATCGACCATGAAGCGCACCGGCTCGCGCTCCATCGCCTCGCGCCAGCACGCCTGCGCCGCGAGCACATGACGCGGCGCGGCGCCGAAGGAACCGTGGTTGAGGAAGCGGATGCCGGGATCGAGCGACCAGAGGCTGCGCAGGGGGTGGCCGAAGGGGGTGTTGGGTGGGGGGAGCAAGGCGTCGTTCATGCGCCACTGATGGGCGGCAGCGCATCGAGCTTCGCCGCGACGCTGCGGCAGGCGGCAATCAAGTCGGTGACGATGCGCTCATCCACATCGAGAATGCCGCCGTATTCGCTCCGGTTGCGCATGTCGTGGCACTTCGCCAGCACGCGCCAGACCTCCGGCCCGAGGCCGAGCGTGTGCGGCAGGAGCTGGAACACGATGTAGCGATTGTCCGAGCGGTAGCCGTGCCGGCGCAGCGCGGCCAGGCAGAGCGCATGCGCCGCGTTGTAGGCCAGATCGAAGCGGCTCTCCAGCGAAAGCGTCGCGTTGGCCGCGTCCGCCAGCCGTGCCAGGCCGGAGCGCTTCAGGCCGGCGAACTCCTTCGCATCCGGCGGCTCGGCCTTGAGCGGCTTGCCGGGCCCGGCCAGGTTCTCAAGCGGCGAGGTCATGCTCGCCTCCGATCAGCCAGATCTTCGGCTGCGCCAGCACGCGCGTGACGAATGCGTTGTCCTCGTCGCGGCGCCTGGCGAGCTCCTTGCGTGTGTAGATGGTCGGGTTGATCGTCCGGCCAAGGCGGGCGCCGGCCGCTTCCACCGCCTCGAAAACATCCGCGTAGGTGAGCTTGTCGCCGATCAGCATCAGGTCGATGTCGCTCCTGGCCGTGTCTTCCCGCTTCGCCACCGAGCCGTAAATGAAGGCCGCCCCAATCTTCTTCGCCAGCGGCGCCAGCGCGACGCGCAGCGGCTCGGCCAAGCCAACCGTCTTCTGCACGATGCCGCACAGCTCGGCAAAGATCGGCGACTTCGGGTTGGCCTGGTAGTGCTTCTGGTTGCCGACCGTATGCACCGTGACCAGGCCGCTCTGCTCCAGCCGCTTCAGTTCCCGCTGCACGGCGCCCGAACCCGCCCCCGCCAACCCGATCAGCTCGTTGGCGTAAAAGCTGCGCTCCGGCTGGCCGAAAAGCCAGCCCAGAACGCGCTGTTGCGTGCCTGAAAACAGGACATCGGCAAGGCCGGACGGCGCTGCGGGAGTTTTGGTTTTGGTGTTGGATTTCGTACCCATTCTGGGCATGATAATGCCTCAATTGGGCATGGTCAATTCCAGTGCTAAAAACTTAGCTTGCCAGTCCGGGAAATTCGCAGGGAATTTCACCCATTTTCACGGACATTTTCAGATCCGATTTTCAGCACAAGACAACATAACATACTGTAAATAGAAGAAATATTATGAATCTTCCAAGGACATTTTTCAGGACATTCTCAGGCTGGAATATTAGGGTGCGCAGCACCGAGAACATCGGGCCTGTCGGCAGGCAGGGCGGCCTCAGCGCCGAAGGAAGCAGATGCCGGGGTCGAGCGCGTCCAGAGGCCGCGGGGGGGGTGGCCGAAGGGGATGTTGGGTGGGGGGGGAGATTTCTATTCTTTTGCTATCTCAACACCTTGAATGTTAGTCAAAAAGTTATACGGATACACATGTGTGTATCCATGTGCTAACCTGCGAAATATGGCGAATAAAGACGCAGGAATGAGAGTTCGGGTTGAAATGGAGCTGCGTGAAGCATTCACACAAGCTTGTCGAGCGCAAGGCAGTGCTGCCTCCGACGTAATTCGGGACTTTATGCGGGGGTTTATTGAAAAGCATCAACGCGGACAAAAGAGTTTGTTTGTTGATGAAAAGACCCGAAAGTTTCACAGATTCGGGGGGTCAAAAAATGCATAACCCCCAACCAATTTGTTACGCGCAGAATCAATCCGTCAAAGCTTATTTAGCTTCCGATCCCTGGAATGTAGAGTCATTTAATCGACTTGCAGAAGCGGCAAGAGATAAGGGGCGGGTATCAGGTTTAACGCACAAATATTACCGATACCCTGCTCGTTTCTCACCACGGTTTGTAAGAGCAGCTATTGAACAATTTACATCCCCTGGCGATCTTGTGTTTGATCCATTTATGGGTGGGGGAACAACGCTAGTTGAAGCTATCGCGCTCGGTAGGCATGCAATTGGAACCGACATTAGCTCACTAGCAACCTTTGTATCAAAGGCAAAGACTCAAATTTTTTCAAATAGTGAATTTAAACGGCTTGAATCTTGGGCAAGTGCATTACAAGAAAAAATTAACATTCATTTGCCTTCAATTTCTTCTCAATATTATTTCGATGCTGGTTACCACAAACATCTAGACTCAAGCCTTACATGGCGTCTGCGCAAGGTATTAGAGCAAGTACTTGCATCAGCAGAAGCATTACCGAGCAGGAAATTAGAAACTTTTGCCAGATGCGTTGTTCTACGCACCGGCCAATGGGCATTAGATGGACGCAGGCAAATTCCTACTATTAGTCAATTCCGTGAAGCCATAATTGCTCATGCAAATGAGATGATTCATGGAGCACGCGAGCTAAGAACAGCCGTTAACACTTATGCTGATTACAAACCAAAGGCGACGTGCCTGAACCATTCAATTATCGGGTTTGATACGAAGAAGGTATTCAGCGGCAGTAGTCCAAAACTTGTTTTGACGTCTCCCCCATACCCAGGTGTGCATGTTCTTTACCATCGGTGGCAAGTAGATGGCCGTAAAGAATCAGCTGCGCCATTCTGGATTGCTAATAAGCTCGACGGGTCGGGTGCCTCCTATTACACCCTTGGTGCTAGGAACGCTAAAGACCATTGGAAGTATTTCGATGGTCTTAGATCAGCCTTATCTACAGTCGCAAGTATTTCCAGCGAAGAGACAACCATCATCCAAGTAGTTGCATTCTCGAACCCATCAATACAGCTACCTCGCTACTTAGAAGTCGCAGAGGAATCAGGTTTGTCAGAAGTTGCTACTCCGTTCGTCTCAGGAAACGAAGACGGTCGTCTATGGAGAGACATTCCTAATAGAAAATGGCACGCAGATCAGCTTGGCGATGTACCAGCGAGCCAAGAGGTTGTCCTCTTTCATCGAATTTCAAAGCAAAATTAACCTTTTTGTTTTGGCAGTTTTTTCGGTAGCGATAGACATAGTGGCACTATCACTCTAGCAATCCCCTTCGCTGATTCCTCAACCTTTCCTCGGCAACTACTTTCATCTGTTTGCCATTCGTCAGACTTCTTCATTGAATCGAGCAAACCCATTGCAGTAAGTGCTAAGCCATACTTAAAAACAAATCCAACAGCTAATTCTTCTTCCTTAGGTCGCATTTTTTTCGCGTCGTCTAAGAAGTGTGACGTTGTATTCAGTACAAGTTGGAGCCTCTCAGTATTTGGTACCTTTTCAATTGTAAGAGGTGGTGCATCCGGTCCCTTGTCCATTTCAATAATGTCAGGCCGACTTGGCCCTGCTTGTACCTTAGGTGGTTTAGGAGAGGATTCGGGTTTCTCCGTTTCCTCAACAACAATACGCTCAGGTTCAACCTTAATACTCAGTGACAAGTGAAATGGTCCGCTATTTTTATTGTCGCTGATCAATATCTTCGTTGATATTGTCCTTCCTATTTCCAAATGCTTATCTACCGAGCATGTAAAGGTAAGCTTTCCATTGTATAGATGGAATGACGGCTCAAAATCGCCTTCAAACGTACACATGCCGCGATGCTTCTGTCGAGAGAAGTAGTTATTTTTTACATCTGTTAAGAATGAAACTCGCGTTATCTCACCTCGAGGTATATTGAGTTCAACGCAAGTAGATTTGTCGCGCCTATAAATGAAGGTTGGAAAATCCAATCCTTTAAATGGAACAGGGTCACCTTCAATCTTTCCACCGACTCCATCTGTAGAAGTACGCGCGGCAACTTTTCCACTGGTCTTACTGCCAAATAGATCTGCAAGAGTCGGGTCTGTAGACAGCAACTCCTCGAGCGCGCTAATTCCTTGTTCATCATCTACTGCATTTTTAATCTTTTCCTCATAGCGCTTTTGATTAAGCTGTATAAGCCCTTCGTGATCATGCAGTTCTTTTTGAAGTTTTTTAAATAGCTCAAGTAGTAGTGGATCTTCTCGAAATGTCTCTCTGTTGCTCATGAATAAGTTATTTCGTGAATCTTGGCCTAATTCAGAGCAATCGAGAGTTACCAACATACTCCCCGCAATATGCTCTTTATCCACTGCCTTGGTACGGAAAAATTGCGCGTCACGTTTTGCATGCGATTGTCCATTGATCAAAGCGCGTAACCCAGTTTGCGGTTGATCCTCCTCGCTGCCTGATCCTTCACTGCTTTTAAAAACTCTCACCTCTGCTGGGATAATCTCGCCCGTATCGAGTTTTATTGAAATACTGGCTCCTTCTTCAAAACCCGCCTCAAGCTTCTTGCTCCGGGACCATATACCAAAGCGATCCCAAACATTTACGCCCATGACATTTGCTCTATATGACTCGCGACATTCGATTATTCGTAGCGGTAATGATGGGCACAGTAAATATTCTTGCAACTTCTTGAACAACTCCCCACAAATATTGCTTCGAGGAGCTTTGTAGTCATACATCTTGATTAATGAACCGCTGCTTACCATGCGCTCGCGCGGGGCACATATTTCGCCAGACTTTGCGTTTAATTTAGGAACGAGTGCTAGTGCGCCTGACCCAGCAGTCTGTATTTGACCATCAGTACCAACCAGGTACTTCCAGGAAGGATTTTGCTTAGAGGCAAAGAAGCAAAAAAGGGTGTATGCCCATTCGTGCCCCGTCGATTTCGCAACCTCATCTGGCACGCGAGAAACTATCAATTGAAGTTTGTATTTATCGCTACAAAACGGCAGCACGCCTGTACCACCCATGTTGAAGCGACCTTGGACAAAAGGTATTGCCCCCTTATATGAACCATCGGCACTGCCATATATTAGAGAACAGAAAGTAGTAGGAAAGTTTTCAGCTAATTGGCCCTCACCAGCATCGTAGAGGGAAAGGCAGGGACGTGATTTGGATCCGGTCGCGTACAAGATCAAATTGTCTTCCGCTAGTGAGCGGATTTTTGTCACATCAGATAGGTCACCAAAATAGCGATCGATCGCATCCGCCATGTTCGCGGGCGCTTTGGCGCTGCGTGGATCAATCCCTCTTGCCTTGCAATGCTTCAATAAAATCGCATCAAGGCCATTTGTGAATTTCTCTACCAATGCGGCACTTGGTGTGCTTTGCTGGCCGTGAACAATTGATTGGTTATTAGGCATGTTGCCTAAGTACTTCCATCTGTTATTCGCTTGTAGCAAGCCTTCGCTGCTCAATACCGCTACAACATCTTCTTCGGATTCTGCTTCAAGCAACTTTTTCAGAAGTGATTTCGCTTGCATTTCACATTCCTTTACAGAAACGACACACAGCGCATTAATTCACTGAAGCTCGAATACCAGAGCCAAAGAATATACGACCATCCAACATCCATATGTTTATGGCATTGGTACTATCAATCTAGCTCAACTGAAATTTTGACTGCCTCAATTTCCACTCCCGCTGCTTCAGCAATGGCTTTACGTGCCTCAGCGATTACTACGCCAAGCTGCCGTGTAGTACGAGCAGGAACATTGTTTTCAGCGTAGCCCGCTGAGAAAGGGGATGCTGTTTGTGGCAATCGGTACTTAGCCCACCTTGCGGCAAATCCAGAGCAGCCAGGAGGGCCATCATCGAACCAGATATTCCAGGTCCTGTTATTTCCTTTTGTTGAAGGCTTTGAATTTAACCAATCGGTGTGAGCCTGGCGTACAGCGCTCACTGCAATAGATGTGGGGACAAAATATGCGATTACTGGGCCAGCTACTCTCGGCACTTCTGGCATCACGATCAGTAAATAATCAGTTCCCTCGATATTCAGAGTAGCGGTGTCTTCAGTACTGTCCGCGAGAACAACCAGGACGTGATCGTTGCATGTCCTAACACGCACTGTTTCGCCATTTCCGAGTTGGTATTTCATGGCTCGGCTACTGGTCGGGATTTTTTCCATTTGCTTCCCAACCGACTTCATAGCGGCAATACCAACCTCCAGCAAAGCCTGATTAGATACTTTATCTGCCATATAACCCCCTGCCAACTGTATATGGTGCAGTATATATGGCTATATAGTGTTTGTAAAGACCCTTATAGCCATTATATGTAAATATATTTGCCATTATGCATGCTTATAGGCTTTCTGATCATTATTCATTGCCACGAGTACAAGGAGTGCTTGAAAAGAAAAAAGGCAGCCGAAGCTGCCTTTTCTTTTTGCTGTTGCCTACGCTCAGTGCCGCTTGCGCAGTTTCTGGATCGCTGCGAGTTGGGCGATGGCTTCGGCCAGTTCGGCCTGGGCCTTGGCGTACTCGAGTTGCGAGGTCTTGTTCTGCAGGGCTTCCTCGGCCTTCTTCTTGGCATCGAGGGCCTTGGCTTCGTCGAGGTCCTTGCCGCGGATGGCGGTGTCGGCCAGCACGGTGACGAGGTTGGGCTGCACTTCGAGCATGCCGCCGGCGACGAAGACGAGTTCTTCGTGACCGTCCTGCGTTTTCACGCGCACGACGCCCGGCTTGATGCGGGTGAGCAGCGGCGTGTGGCCGGGCATGATGCCCAGCTCGCCGGCTTCGCCCGGGAGGACGACGAACTCCGCCAGACCCGAGAAGATCGATTCTTCCGCGCTGACGATGTCGACGTGTACTGTCATTGCCATGATTTCCTTCCCTCACCCCGGCCCTCCCCCGTTGCCGGGAGAGGGAGAAGGGCAACTGGTTACTGCAGCGTCTTGGCCTTCTCGAAGGCTTCGTCGATGGTGCCGACCATGTAGAAGGCCTGCTCGGGCAGGGC
>CAJPFK010000146.1 GCA_905339275.1 Methylophilaceae bacterium | reverse complement strand
CAGGATTGGCACCGAAGGCGGTGGTGGGAGCGGTGATGCGCAAAATGGCGCATCTTATTTACGGTGTGATCAAATCCGGGCAGCCGTTTGATGCAAATTTCCCAGGGCTCAAGATTGACTTGCAAGACGGTATCTGACCCCACTTTTCCGAGACCCCATCGTTTCTTTTAAACTTCAAAGGAAAATTTAGAATGGGGAAAACAATTTGTTTTAGGAAGTACTCTGAGATGGTCGTTGCGGCTTTCATTGCATTGTTATTTTGCCACAATACCAATGCCGCAGATCCGAACACACCGCTTCCAACACCAGACCAGCAGAAACAAATGGACGCGCTAGAGTTGCAAACAGCTTTGGTGATAAAAGAAACTGCATTAGTTAATGCACAGACGGCTTTGCGCAAAGCCAAAGTAGGAGAAGACACCCCAACGACAGGAAACAACGTTACTCCATTGAGTGGGGCAGTCAATGGTGCTGAAACTCTGACGTTCGCGATGTATGTTGCTTCGATTGATAGTCTTAAATCCGTTGCACAGCAAATTTGTGCGGACTTTAAGGCTAACAAAATTGCCACTGTATACATCACAACGCGCAACGTGCCTGAAGCCGCAGCTAAGGATGTAGCTCTACAGGAATATAGAGAGCAATTAGTACAGCGACTAATTAGCGCGAAAACACGTGCAGATCA
This sequence comes from Methylophilaceae bacterium, assembly GCA_905339275.1. Taxonomy (GTDB): domain Bacteria; phylum Pseudomonadota; class Gammaproteobacteria; order Burkholderiales; family Methylophilaceae; genus UBA6140. The sequence continues at coordinate 3,372 of CAJPFK010000146.1, read as the reverse complement.
AACAACCAATATGATCAAGAGAAAAGAAGCGACGACAATTTCCACGGAATCCATACCGGCTGTTGCTTCAGGAATTGACATTGCAAGTGGACTAATGCGAGGGGTTGCTGGCATAGCATCGTTCTTTAAAACTGAAAGGACGATCAAATCCCAGGACAACTTACTTGGTGCTAATGAGATTGCTGGGGCGCTAACAATGTGCCAGCAAACACCGAACCCACCGCCGATAATTATTGATGCCGATGGGGATATCGATACTCTTGTTAGTCAAGTTGGCCTTATAAAGAAGGAATCAAACGACATCTCAGAGAATATGGCCAGATTAGGAATAGCTTTAGATGCCCTAGTAGATGCACGTGCGCCGCTGGATCAAGAGATTGCTGCCGCCACTAAAGACAAAGATCAAAAAAAATTGGATGCACTTAAAAAACAGCTCCCACCAAGTGTGGCTACTTTCCAAGAGGAGGCATCAAAATTATATGAAGCTGCTCAAAAATATTTGGATGCAATTTATCTAGTGGATAAGGAAACTGGATTATCTCCGTTAATCGTTAGCGCCCAGTTACGAGCACTTCATGAACGCGCAAAAGATCCAGAGAGTAATCACTTGGTACTTGCATTGCTGAAATCAAGTGGCTACTCATTAACAACAAAGCGGCTGCTATTTAATGACAAGGTTTCGTATGCTGGTGGCGTAGCGCTTCGGGTATCGATTATTCAGAAAGATGGTACAGCAAAATATGATCGTATTCTATTCAACCAAAGCGGCTGGATCCCTGCAAATTTCGATGACATGAAGGCAGCCACGCTTCCTAAGAATAACTTCTAATGGATAATCAAGTGAAGTTAGACCATGCTCGTCAGGAAAAACGCAGGTGGTTGATACCATAAATTGGTATTGCACGACCATATTACAAAAGCCACCCACGAAGCAGCATTTCATTCACGCTGAGCTGGATTTTTATTTTTGGCTATAGGATTGAGTTATGCAGAAAAACATCGCCCCCCGCAACAGAAAGCATTATATCGACGCTGTGCAGCCATACATTTTCTCGATATTGCTGACTTCAATGCCGTTTACACTCCCAAACCACGCGTTGGCTGAAGAGTCCAACGGTCTGGAATGCTACGCCTCCGACAGTACAGGTAAAGGGCGCGATTACATCGCGTCTTCGTTCCAATGGGAGAACGATATTTTCTTCTCTGATCGCTGGTATACGAACGGGATGAAATATAGTCGAACCAAAAACCCTGATTGTCACGAAGACGGGGAGAGTTCAATTGATAATGGTATCAAAAAAGTCATGTCGGCCACAGCCAAACATTTGCCTTTTGTTAGTCTCGATGACAAAACAAAATTACTTGTCAGCCCAGAAATCGGCATGAACATGTATACACCGAAGGCTATCAATATTGCCGCCGCCCAACATAATGATCGCCCATGGACAGGCTGGTTATATTATGGACGGAATTGGGAACTCAATCAGATTCATGAAACTCAAGTTGGCAATGAGAAACATTATGGCGTCGCATCCAAGCAAAAAATCGAAATACAAGTTGGGGGGCTTGGAAGGTGGGCATATCAAGACAGGGTTCAACGAGCATGGCATACGCTAATTAATGCCCAAGATCCAATGGGCTGGGAAAATCAGGACGCTGGGCGACTCGGATATAGCGTTGCCTACACGTATCAGCAAAACTTTAATGATACGGACGCGACAAGACATGGACTGAATTCGAATATTCGCGTTGGCGCTATAGCTGGAAACGTTGTCGGCCAGATTAGCCTTGGTGGTGGAGTTACATTCTCTTGGGAGAGATTTGAAATTAACAATACCTCTCTACTGCCTGCTGTTGCCTTAGAAAGCGACCCCAAACAAATTGCCCCCTCATACAGCTTCAAGACGCTGTCGAACAACGGCAGCGCTCCGCTGCCTAACGAAATGACAAAGCAAGTCAAACCGTGTGAAAAAATAGAGCAAGAACAGGTAGCGGAAAGTAATGTAATCAATCTATGCGACGCATTGGTTCAGACAACAAGAGAACGTGACAACCTGAAACAAACACAACGCAGGCAGAATGATTTAGCCGAATTAAGAAGGAGCTGGGAAAGATTTCAGACCATATATATTTTCGCTGACGTTGAGGCAAGATACATGTTCAAGAGCCATTTCCTTGAGGGCACGAACATCACACTCAATCCATTTGTTGTGGATGGCAAGGTCGGGCTTGCATGGAAAATACCTGGCACTGAAGCTACTGCAAGATTTTCACGAATCGTTCGTTCTTCCGAATTCGATTATCCAGCCGGCAATAGTGCTGCATCACAGCGCTTTACTCAGTTGTCTGTGGAGTGGAATTGGGGTTGGGTAAAAAATCCATATGCACCTAACTAATATCTATTTTTACGTCGCGAGTTCATTCATTCCCTTAAGTATGTGTGAATAGATGACCTGGAAAAATATTTGACCTACAACTGAATTCTCTATCGGCGACAAGACCACCATTTTTCTCAGCGACATCCTGCTGGCGCGCCATGACTTTGCCGTGAATGGTATGGATGGCGCAGAAGTTATCGCCGCCATCGCCCAGAGGCGCAGCTACCGCCTCAAGGCGCCAAAAAAGCCGCGCTCACGCTGCTGCAGGATTACCGCAGCGGCGCACTGGGGCGGATCAGTCTGGAGACGCCGGAAAGCAGGAGTACAATGCTCCGATCCATCCAAACCGAAGCACAACAAGCAGGAAAGGAAAATCATGCCCTCTCCCCTGGACCAAGCCGCGCTTAACCAGCTATTCCTCGATGCCCACACGCATAACGCATGGCAAGGCCGTCCGGTTCCGGATGAGCTGCTGCACCGCCTGTATGTCACATTCCGCATGGGACCGACCTCAGCCAACTCCTGTCCGGCGCGCGTCATTTTCGTCAAATCCAGGGCGGCCAAGGAAAAGCTGATGCCTGCGCTCTCGGAAGGCAATCGCGCCAAGAGCATGGCCGCACCGGTCACGGCGATCATCGGTTACGACATGAAGTTCTACGACAAATTAGGAAAGCTGTTCCCCCACGCCCCGGATGCGCACACCTGGTTCAACAAGGATGAGCAGACTACCTTCACGCATGCGTTTCGCAACGGCACATTGCAGGGCGCCTACATGATCATTGCGGCGCGCGCCCTTGGTCTCGATTGCGGCCCGATGTCCGGTTTCGACAATGCGATGATGGATCAGCTTTTCTTTTCCGGTACCGCAGTGAAATCAAACTTCATCTGCAGCCTCGGCTATGGCGACCCGAGCGGGGTGCATCCGCGCAATCCGCGTCTGGAATTCGACGAGGCGTGCAGCATTGTCTGAAGCAGCGCCCGAAGCAGACATGCA
>CAJPFK010000145.1 GCA_905339275.1 Methylophilaceae bacterium | reverse complement strand
CGCGCTGCTTGTCAGCTTGTCTTGCACGCTTTCTGGCTTGTGCGCTGTTTGCCATGGTAACTCCTTGAGAATTCGCTTGCGATAAAAGGGGCGCATTATAAGAAGGCTTGCCTGCTTTGGCAACTGTTTAATTTCGCATTGCAGAGAGCAAAGTAGTAAAGCCCCCTTAATTTATTGAGCTTTACCTAAATAGTGACAATGGAAATAGTGACAATGGAAAATTTGTCGTTATTTATGTAAACCTCAGTAGAAGGAAAAAATAACGAGGCTGAACCTGTTTTGGTAGAACGCAGAGTCCGTTTATTTTAATTCGGCCTGAGCACGTCTTTTGTGTTCCATGTTCCTGGGTGTTCGCGGTTGTTCAGATAGTTGCCAAGTGTCGGAAATTTTTACGATGCGTGCCGATTTTATCTGGATAGAGAATTAATCAACATAATAATAACCATTTGAGTTACATGAATTGTTGTCTGTACTTCAGTCATGGTGGCATAGAAAGTGCTTGCTAACTTAGAGCCTATCGGGGCGGCAGAATTATCCGTTTGGGCAGCAGGTAGTTTGCGCTGGCGACGGTTTGATTGCGCCTCAAGATCAGCTTGAAGCTTTGTATATGTCTTAACACACAGGGAACAGTAAAAATGAAAATAAAATTTGCAAGTTGTTTGGCCAGCCTGCCGCTCCTTTTTGGGTTAAGCGTACCAGCCAGTGCAGTTCAGATTAATTTCACCGGTGGAACGGTCACCTTAAACGACGCCACAACACAGACCACAAACAACTCCGTGGTCTGGCAAAACGTTGACTATTACGAAGAGGGCGGATTCAGGCTGGACTTCATCCCGAACTCGGGGGTCGTCTTTGAATCCATCATCGGGAACTACTACGGCGGCGCCAACGACGTGATCCACGGGCACTGGGCCACAGGCAACTACGGCGGCCTGACCCAGATAAGGGTCACCAAACTGGACGGCGCCGCGTTTGACCTCAATTACTTCGTGCTGACCTCCAATACCGAGACAGGCGGCAGCGTGGCATCGGGTAACGAGCAAGCTCGTATTCACGCGTCGCTCGACGGAATTAACAGCAGCTTTTCGCAACTGCTACCTTCGGAGGACTGGGGCTTTCCAGCCACACAAATCTTTCTGGGTTCCAACTTCGATAACATCAAGGCGTTCTGGTTTACAGCCGACAATGCCATCGACTGTTTCGGCATGGACAACTT
>CAJPFK010000144.1 GCA_905339275.1 Methylophilaceae bacterium | reverse complement strand
CATCGTCGCCAAGGCCGTGTCGCGGCAGATCAGCATAGAAGGCGCAACCGTGACCGTCACCGGCATCGCCAAGGGTTCCGGCATGATCCACCCCAACATGGCCACCATGCTGGGCTACATCGCCACCGATGCCGCCGTGTCACATCACCTGCTGCAACAGATGGTGACGCAGGCTGCGGATGCCTCGTTCAACTGCATCACCGTGGATGGAGATACCTCCACCAACGACGCGCTGATGCTGATCGCCACTGGCAAGAGCAGCGCGCCTGCCATCACCGAGACAACAAGCGAGGGCTACGCACAATTGCAGGCGGTGGTGACCGAGGTCGCCACGCTGCTGGCGCAAGCCATCGTGCGCGACGGCGAGGGCGCAACCAAATTCATCACTGTGCAGGTGGAAGGCGGCAGCAGCGTCGCGGAATGCAAGCAGATCGCCTATGCCGTGGCGCGCTCTCCGCTGGTAAAGACCGCGTTCTTTGCTTCCGATCCCAATCTTGGCCGCATCCTGGCCGCCATCGGCTACGCTGGTGTGGCCGACCTCGATGTGCAGCGCATCCGCATGTATCTCGACGACGTGCTGGTAGCCGAACACGGCGGGCGCGCCGCCAGCTACCGCGAAGAAGACGGGCAGCGCGTGATGCAGCAGAGCGACATCACCATCCGCGTCATGCTTGAACGCGGTGCTGCTTCTGCCAAAGTGTGGACCTGCGATTTTTCTTACGATTACGTGAAGATCAACGCCAGCTATCGCTCCTAGCTCGTCATTCCCGCGCAGGCGGGAATCCAGATAATTGAATATCCCCGCGCAGCGGTACAAAATACGTTTGTTTGCTGCGCAGAAACTTTAGCATTGCTGGATTCCCGCCTGCCGGGAATGACGAGTTGTTTATTTCTGGATCCCCGCATATGGACAAACTCGATCGTTTTCTTGACCGCGCCGAACGTCTGATGGAACGGCTGGAGCGCACACTGCCCAAGCCCGCACAGCTAAGTGCGCCGGACTGGAGCGCCGCCCACGCGTTTCGCTGGGAACAGGGCCGGCTGGTTCCTGTGCCGCAATACCACCACATCCGCCTTGTCGATCTGCTCGGCATCGAAAACCAGAAACAACTCATCGAACAGAACACCCGCCAGTTCGTGCAAGGCCGTCCGGCCAACAACGTGCTGCTCACCGGTTCGCGCGGCACAGGCAAATCCTCGCTGGTCAAGGCGCTGCTCAATGAATATGCGCAAGATGGGCTGCGCCTAATCGAAGTCAGCAAGCTGGCGCTGGCCGATCTGCCGCACATCATCGCGCTGGTCGCCGGATGCCAGGAACGCTTCATCCTGTATTGCGACGACCTTTCCTTCAACGCCGAAGAGCCGGGCTACCAGGCGCTGAAAGCCGCGCTCGACGGTTCGCTGGTGGCCTTCTCCGACAACCTGCTGATCTACGCCACCTCCAACCGCCGCCACCTGATGCCGGAATACATGCAGGAAAATCTGGCGACGCAGCATGTCGGCGAGGAGGTGCATCCGGCGGAAAGTGTGGAGGAAAAGATTTCCTTGTCAGAGCGATTTGGGTTGTGGGTTTCGTTTTATCCGTTTTCGCAGGATGAGTATTTGGAGATTGCGGCGCATTGGTTGCGGCACTTTGGATTGTTGGGTGAGATGGATGAGGCTACGCGGCGGGCGGCGTTGCAATGGGCGTTGGCACGCGGGTCGCGCAGCGGGAGAGTGGGGTGGCAGTTTGCGAGGGATTGGGCAGGGAGGCGGTAGTTATTAATCCGTTCGTGCTGAGCCTGTCGAAGCATGAACGACACTAGCAAAACCGCCGGGGGTGGCCCGGCAGCCAGTCACTTTTCTTGTCTTGCCAAGAAAAGTAACCAAAAGAAGTCGCCCCCGGTTTGCCGCCCCTGCGGGGTTCCCTCGATCAGCCGCAAGTGAGCGGGGCTGCGCAACTCGCCCTGGCGGGGCACACAAAACGTGCCCCACTGCGGAGCTCGAACAGTGCTCACCTAAATCCCCGCTCACTTGCGGCTGATCGAGGCGGCGCACAGGGGAAATGATAAGCGAAAATTCAGAATCCTTACGTGGGCACTCCGTGCCCACTCAAGAGCTAGCTAGCGAGTGCGATGAAGTCATACAACAACAAAAATTGGAAAGCATTTCGTGATGAAGTTATTCGCCTAGATGGCGGAGCATGCGCTGTTTGTGGAAGAACACTAGCGGATGGGGTAATACTCCAAGTTCACCATAAGCAATACCTGCAAGGGTTCAAGCCTTGGGAGTATCCATCAGAGTTATGTGAAACTCTGTGCAAAGGATGTCACGCTTCCGAGCATGGAAAAATACCCCCCAAATTTGGATGGGAGCATATTGGCTATGATGACTTGGGCGATCTGACTGGAACGTGTGAATGCTGCGGCAACAATATCAGATATGTTTTTCTTGTTCAGCACGAAAAGTGGGGCGCAATGGAGGTGGGGGAAGTTTGCTGCGATAACTTAACCTCGACCCAAGCTGCTAGTGGCTTAATGGAATCAAGACGTCGTTATGCCAGGAGGTTAAAGACATTCATTGGTTCGATTAGATGGAAGATAGCGGCTTCTGGCATTCACCACCTTGTTCAGGATAAAGTTCATATAGAAATCGTGCCGCAAAATAATGAATTCAAGTTACGTGTTAATAACAAAATGGGGAAAATGATGTTTAAGACAATTCTTGATGCGAAAATAAAAAGTTTCGAGTTAATTGAGTCAGGAGAACTTGGAGATTATGTTAAGCGGCAGAATCAAAAATATCGCGACTATATTGATAAGTCTAGATTTTATTAACCTGTCCTAGTGAAATTAAGGAGGCAACTTATTGCACTCCTTAAACATTGGAGGATATAAACATTGTGCTTTCCAATAGTTGTTGATCTTGATGCTCTCTTGGCACACCGCCCATTTCCCCTCATCCGCCACCGAGTAGCGGAGGCTGGTCAGGGAATTCTGACGAATATGTTTGAGCACGTGGCCGCGTAGCGGATCGTGCGAGTTTATGAGGAAGCCTGACCAGTCGAGCAACGCAGGGAACCTCGAAGAGGTG
>CAJPFK010000143.1 GCA_905339275.1 Methylophilaceae bacterium | reverse complement strand
GCAGCAAAAAAGTATCCCAGGCAATATCAAAAATCCTGAATGCCAGCGGCATTTCATGGGGTATCCTGGGAAAAGAAGAGTTGTGCTGCGGCGACAGCATGCGCCGTCTTGGTAATGAATTTGTTTTTGATCGCATGACCCGGGAAAATATCCGGCTATTTAAAGAGAAGGGCATAAAGAAGGTCATTACCCAGTGCCCGCACTGCTATAATACCTTCAAGAACGATTATCGGCAGTATGGAGTGGAACTGGAGGTTATTCATCATACTGATTTGATATATGATATGATAAAATCGGGTAAGCTGAAGCTGAATGATGCAAAGGATTTTGGAAATCTTGTGTTCCATGATTCATGTTATCTGGGACGCTATAACGGCATATACGAAGCGCCGCGAAATGTTATTGCTTCTGTAACCGGCCGGGCGCCGATCGAGATGGGACGCCGCAGGGACAGGTCTTTTTGCTGCGGCGCCGGAGGTGGACGAATGTGGATGGAGGAGGACACCGGGAATCTGATCAATGTTGAGCGGGTTAAGGAGGCTATGAAAAAGGATCCAGAGACGATTTGCGTATGTTGCCCGTACTGCATGACCATGTTTGAAGACGGGATAAAAGGCATCAAAGCCGATGATAAAGTGCAGGTGCTGGACCTGGCCGAGATCGTAAGCAGAGCATTGAAGTAAACAATAATATGTAAAAGGATGGGAAATGGTGATCAGGACTGCTCAAGTAAATACAGGAACAGTTGTTTCAATAAGAGGCAGCGTAATAGATATAAGGTTCCAGGATAAGCTTCCGGAAATCCATAACCAGTTAACAGCAGGCTCGATAGTTATAGAGGTCTTAATTCACCTCACTCCTGAAGTTGTGCGCGGGATAGCACTTGTCCCGACACAGGGATTAGCCCGTGGGGCGACAGTGATCGATACCGGTCATCCGCTCATGGTACCGGTTGGAGAGCAATTATTGGGAAGGGTACTCAATATATTCGGCTCTGCCATTGACAATAAGGGGGAAATAAAAGCAAGACAATGGCGCTCGATCCATCAGAAATCCGTCCCGTTATCCGCACATACTACAACTTCAGAGATCTTTAATACAGGAATAAAAGCAATTGATGTTCTTGCCCCACTTGAAAGAGGAGGAAAGGCAGGGCTTTTCGGTGGTGCAGGTGTGGGAAAGACAGTCCTGATCATGGAGATGATCCATAACGTAGTTGGGCGATATGGGGGTGTTAGTATTTTCTGTGGAATAGGCGAACGTGTTCGTGAAGGTGAAGAACTCTATCGTGAATTGAAAGATGCCGGGGTTCTGGATAAAGCTGTCATGATCTTCGGGCAGATGAATGAACAGCCAGGCGCCAGATTTCGTGTTGGACATGCTGCGCTTACCATGGCTGAATAT
>CAJPFK010000142.1 GCA_905339275.1 Methylophilaceae bacterium | reverse complement strand
ATAAACATAGTCGACGGGATAAACGGGCTCGCTTCAGGTGTGTCGTTGATAACCTTCTTTTTCCTTGCGCTCACATCGTATGTTTTCGGCGACCACCTGGTATTCGGTATATCTGTTGCCTTGCTCGCCGCGACCGGCGGGTTTTTCGTCATGAACTTCCCGAAGGGCAGGATATTCCTCGGAGACGGAGGGGCTTATTTTATCGGTTTCGCCATCGCGGAGCTCTCCGTGATGTTAGTGAACCGCAACCCCGGCATCTCTCCGTGGTTCCCGCTGGCTCTCATGGCATACCCGGTTACCGAGGTCGCGTTCACTATCTTCAGAAGGAAGTACAAGAAGGGCTGTTCCGCGTTCATGCCTGACAGGGCGCATCTGCACAGCCTCATCTACAAGCGTGTTACGAAAAGCAATTACCGCACGTCATATGTTTTCTGGCTAATGGTCATCTTATTCGACTCAGTCGCTTTTTCATTCCTGAAAAGTTCTATTGCAATGACAGCGGTGCTTTTATCGTTCGTGCTCCTTTATATCTCTCTTTACTGCCGGCTTGTAAGGTTCAAGTCCTCAGGCGTGCTTAAGCCTATACTGGGCTTCGTGAGACATCAGGGCGCAAGGCCGATTTCGAGGACGAGCCCATGACGTGCGGCGAAGGATATAAACAAAAAACGGGAGAAGGTCAATGAAAGAATTCGCGAAACATATAGTCTCAAGGGCATCAAAATCGAGGCCCTACGTAAAATGGCTGATGGAACAGACGACCGGCATTGTTAGAAAGCGCGGCTTGAAGGCGGGCCTCAATTACCTTTGGACTATAACATTCTCCATAGAAGACGGTGTTGGCCTCCTTTACCCCCTCTGGTCGAAAAGGCCGGGGCTCCTCAGATACCCCGGGCGCATAGAGGTGGAGGTCACGACGAAATGTTTCCTGAAGTGCCTTAAATGCGAGCAGGTTTACTGGAACGAGCCGCAGAAGAGCCTTTCTGCAAAACAGGTCGAGCAGGTGCTCGACGAATTCCCCAGCCTCAAGGCGATAAGCCTCTCAGGCATCGGCCACAACTACCAGAACCCGGAGTACGAGAAGATATTGAAGCTCTGCTGCGACAGGTCTTTGTATGTGCAGTTTTTCGACACCTTTCTTCTAATAACCCCTTCAAGGGCTAAAAACCTCGTGGACTGGGGCGTGACAAAGGTCTGGATGTCCATAGATGGCGTCGACGAGAAAACTGTCGCTCTTCAGCAGCAGGGGTCGAGTTACAAAAAGGTCGTTGAGAATGCCAAGTTCCTCACGAAGTACAAGTTGGAGAAAAAATCGAGGTTCCCCGAACTCGGTTTCACGGTCGTCGTGACAAAATACAACATCGACCGACTGCCGGAGTTCCTCGACCTTTTTGACGATATAGTCGGGGACTCACAGAGGATGATAATGGTCCAGTTCATAAGGCTCATCGGATTTGAGGAGAACAAATATCTCATGCCGGACGCGTCGCTTCTGAAAGGCGCGAAGGCCGCTGTACTTGAGCGCGCGTCCAGGTTCAAGCGCGAGAGGTTCAGGATGAACTTCACACATTTCAAATACAACGTCGAGGACAACAAGGAACCGATTGAGTGCTGCGCCTCGTGGGCGGTCCCGTTTATCACAGTTGACGGCGTCGTCTACCCGTGCTGCGGGCTTACCGAGGGGAACCAGAGAAAGCATATAGACAAGTCCGCCTTCGGCAATATCTTCAAATCTCCGTTCAGGAAGATATGGCACGGAGACGGGTACAAGGACCTTAAGGCAAGGATATCAAAGGGCGAATCTCCCGACATCTGCAGGATGTACAGGCCTTGCACAGCTTTCAAGACCGGACCCGCGCTCCGGCAGATGCCTGTTGAACCCAGGCTTGATAACGTTCCAGTTGCCGCAGGGAACTCCGCATACGAAAGACCCGCAAGGACCGCAGAGGGCAATGAGGCTTGAAGAGCTGAAAAAAGGAAGATGGGAAGTGCTGCCCGGCCCCGTGCTGCGGCCTTCAGCGAACGGTTGGGACAGCCACTCGAGCATGACGCCGGTCGTCTTCAAAACCACCGACGTCGGGCTTGCGATGAGTTCCAGGTACGGAATGCTCTACATCGGTTCAGGCAGGGGTTCGAGCTCGTGGGGCGTTGGCTTCGCGACATCAAGCGACCTGTTCAGCTGGACGAGGCATCGCGGCAACCCTGTCCTTATGCAGGCCGACGGCGCAGGGCTTCAGCTTGACGCTCCATGCCTCGTGCGCTCGCAGGAAGGCTACACGCTCATCTGCGAGGAGAAAATGGTTTCAGGAGGGGCGGCAACAGCCTTGAGGGAGCTTTTGCCGCCAGGCACCAAAAGAGTCTTTCGGCAAATACGCAGAACGCTCGGCTTGGAAAGACCCACGGTCGTAAATCACGCTTCCGGCCGTTATTTCGTCAGCTTTTCCTCGAAGGACATATTCAACTGGGACAGGAAAAGCAAAAAAGTGATCTTTGACAAAGGCAGTGAAGGCGCTTTCGACGCTGAAGGCGTCTTTTCACCCCAGGTCTACAGGTTCGGCAGGGACTATCATCTTTTTTACGGCGGAACTGACGGCCTGAAAGCCTATACAGGACTTGCGACAAGCCGGTCGTTGGGCTCACGGTGGAACCGCGCTACGATAAAGCCGGTACTTTCGCCCGGGGCAAGGGGCGATTGGGACGAAGTCAACGCGCTTATCGTAAGCGTCATGAAGCTTGAAGACGTTTACTGCGCGTTTTACGAAGGCGAGGACAATAAAAGAAGATACAGCATCGGCATGGCCTGGTCTGAAGACCTTCTAAACTGGACCAAATGGGAAGGGAACCCGGTCATTATGCCGGGCAGGGCCCCTTATTGCGAACACATGGTCTGCGGGCCGAGGGTCTTTGCCGAAGGCAACGATCTTTTCCTGTTCTTTAACGCTCACGGCAGGGACATGCGCGGGGCCTGCGGCATGGCTGTCTTCAGGAGGGACAGATG
>CAJPFK010000141.1 GCA_905339275.1 Methylophilaceae bacterium | reverse complement strand
GGTGGCGAAGCCGTTGTAGTTGAACACACTGTCGAAGCTCGTGCGATTGGCTTGCGTATAGGGGCCGGCGAAAACACCGGAAAAGGGTTGCAGCTCAATCTCCTCCAGCAGCGATTCGGCAACCGCCAGTGCCTGCTTACGCACCAGCGTATCGGCGCTGTGCGCGGTGACCTGATTCATCACCAGCAATATCCCCGCCAGTGCGAGGCTGACAATCACGATGAACATGATGAGTTCGATCAGGCTGGCGCCACGCTGGCGCGCCGATGCGGCGCAGGAAAAACTGCTAATGGACATAGCCGGTTTCCGCCTCGACCATGATGGGAATGGCATAGTTGCTGATGGTAATAGCCCCCGCCGCACTGGGTCTGCCCAGCGCATCAAAGTAAAATGGCGCCGGAAGGGGGGTGGCAAATGACGCGCTGCTGCTGGAAACCGAATAGGGTGCTGCACCTGCCGGACCGGCGAGATCGCTGCCTCCGGGGCAAGCAGTCATGGTCAAATGCGCGGCGCTCGGTGCGACAGGATCGTAGGTCAACTTGAGACTGCTGCTCGTGGGAAAATCCACGCATACAAAGCGGTTCTGCCCAATCGCCGCCTTCTGCGCGTAGCGCAGCGCGGAAATGACTTGGTCGTAAAAACCGCGGCTTTCGAATGTATTGCGATCAAAAAAACGCGGGGCGGCCATGGCCGCGAGAATGCCCAGTATGACGATCGTTGTGACCAGCTCGACCAGCGTGAAGCCGCGCGCAGGGTGCGAGCCAAACGGAATCATTCCGGGCAATTTTTGCAAGCGCTTCATCTTATTAGGGCTACCACCATGGAAAAGGGGCGGGATAAATTCCCGCCCCCTCATGTTACACAACCTTCAGCTTAGATGCAGGCTGCACGGCCGGGTGATGCAGAGATTGTTACACCAGGATTCGCCACAGTTGCCTCGGTATATGTAAACGCGCAAGCTACATGGCCCGCATCAACGGCCCAGACATTTGAAGCTGCGGTCACCGAATTATTATAATCCCCCAGGTTAGCAAGAACACCAATCGCATCCGAAGTCGGCCAGCCATATGCCATAGAGATGGTCACCCCTTCCATTACGACTGCCGTCATGGAAGTTGCATTCGCTGATGCAATTTGCACGGAGTGAGCCAGCGCAGCCGCCGACTGTGCCGCACCACGCGCACCGTCAATTTTTGCCAGACGCGCGTCCGCCTGCAGATCGGCAAACTTCGGCAATGCCGTCGCCGCCAGTATCCCCAGGATCACGATCACCACGATCAATTCGATCAATGTAAAACCTTGTTGTTGTTTCATTTTAATCTCCTTAACACTTTTGGGAACAGTATCATGG
>CAJPFK010000140.1 GCA_905339275.1 Methylophilaceae bacterium | reverse complement strand
TCGCCGGACGCGATAATAGCACTTTCGAACTACTCGACCTCGCACACGAGGTTCAGGGACTTCCTCACCAGGGTCAAAGGCGTCAGGTACGCCAGCATGCCTCTTTTCGAGCGTTTCATGCTGGAGGGCGCGATGACCGCCGACTGGACCGAGGTCGAAAGGAGGACGAAAAGGCTCGTCTCAATGATGTCGGGGGCTGAGACAGTCGTCATCACCTCCGGCAACGGGACGTCCATCAGCTTTTCCATGAAAGGCAGGGCGGTCCTTCCCGATACCGGCATACTGACGGAGCGCGGCTCATTCGGCAACCTCCCCGCAGGGGAAGCTTTCCTCGCGCCTGTCGAGGGCACAGCCGACGGCATAATGGTGCTCGAATGGGCGCCGACGGGCAAGTTCCACAACCCTGTCGAGCTCATCGTGAAAAAAGGGCAGGTCGTGGAAGTTGTCGGCAACGACGAGTTCTCGCGGGACCTGCGCGAGCGGATAGCCAAAAACCCGCTCTGCGGCAACATAGCCGAGCTGGGCATAGGCACCAACGACAAGGCCTCAAGGCCGGACAACATACTGGAGACGGAAAAGATACTCGGGACGGTGCACATCGCGCTCGGCGACAACTCCTCCTTCGGCGGGAAAGTGAGCGTGCCCTTTCACCAGGACTTCATCTTCTTCAGACCGAACATGGAAGTAGTAAGAGGCGAGGAGAAAATCGAGATACTCGTCGAGGGAGAGCCGAGATTCGAGGTGGAGAGGCGGTAATTGCAGAAACTGGTGGGCGGTGCCCACCCTACTTTCCTGTCATTCTGAACGAAGTGAAGAATCTCGTTCTTTATACGACTAAGCGCGCTGCCGCGCAAAGTGATTCTTTTTTAAATACCATGTAACGCGGCTGCCGCCGCTCTTTGTAACATGCTTATCTCGCCCCATCCCTGGGGCTCGCCCCTCCGGGCCTTCTCGCTTACGCTCTAAGTTCAATTTTTGCTGTCCCTGCAAAAATTGTCGCACGCTTTCCGCCTCTCCCACCCGCGAATCGCTCCCCCGAGGTCGCTTCGCTCCCAGCTTCCCCGTCGCGATTCGCCCTTCCTCCCTTAGGCGCGCTCCGCATGTTACGGCGCATGGGTAAAGACAAAAAACTTTTTGCAAGCTCAGGGTTGCACCCTGAACCTCAAACTGGCAACGGGTCCGAAATTTTCGTATTCAGGTTACAAACCTGAACCCGCCAAAAAAGACGGTAATTGAAGAAACTGGTGGGCGGTGCCCACCCTATTCTGTTGCTTTCTTTTTCAAGCTCATTTTTCTTCTGGAACGAGTACCTTCATCTATTCTTTCCATCAAAAGGCTGGCAAATGCTAAATATCTTAGTGTCCTTAAAGGGTCAGCCTGCATAACATGGTCGTGAGCTTTTGGATTTCTGATACCCGCCATTGCTCCCATATATAGTAACTTAAAGCCCTTTTGTTCATTAATATCTGATTGTGTTTTTAGAGGATTCAATCTAATAAGCGGTCCTTCTTCATTAAAGACGTGCGCCATTAATGTCTGCCCATCCTTATCAACACCAGACTTCTTTTTTACAGCATTATTAACAGCTTTAAATGCTTCAAAAATCGACTGCGAATAATGCCCATCTACGAATAATTGTTTACTAACTTTAATTAGCCTAGTGTGTAACGACAAAGCATCAAAAAGTTGCTGCAAATTATTCATTGGTATTCCTTTGGTCTGGTATCCAAATGCTTCTCTGACCGCGTTTACCTTAATGGTCAAAGCATCAAGTTCACCTAGATCCGATAACACAAGCCGCCTATCCTCAGGGAAAAGGAAATGGGGCCTTTGTCCTATACCATCTGCATATTTTCTAAAACTCACTCTTGTAAATTTTGGGATGGGAGCACATTTTATCCTGCGTGCATCCCTCATTGTGATTTTATCGTCGTAAGTTAGTTTTTCCTCCTGCGCAGCTAGCTCAAAAACCTTCGCTTTCTTTTCAATCTGACGTTTTAGGTTAGAGTTAAAATTATTATAGTCCTCTTCCTCAACTTTATAAGGGTCTACACCACACCAGAGATATGCCGCTTCCAAACAACTAAACGCGTCTTTTAAATCCCACATTTCATAGTCCACACTAAAGTCTTTGTTCATTTTATAAAATTCCTCGGATTTTCATCTTAACGGATACACCTGTCTCGTAGGGTGGGCACCGCCCACCATTTCAAACCACTTTACCGATTCGCTCGTTCATAAGTGGTTTGTGATAATCTCATCTTAACTGGTGGGCTGTGCCCACCCTACAACTGCCCAGGCGGTATAGACGAGATTCTTCGCTCCGCTCAGAATGACAAACTTACACCAGCAGCCCCGCTATCGTCGCGGTCATGAAGCTCGCGAGGACGCCCGCGCAAAGGGCCTTGAGGCTGAGGCGAGCAATCTCCTTTTTCCTCTCCGGTGCGATAGAGCCGATGCCGCCGATGAGTATCGCTATCGACCCGAAGTTAGCGAAGCTGCACAGCGCGTAAGTCGCAATAGTAACCGACCTCGGCTGAAGAACGCCAGCTTCTATCATCCCCTGCATCTTCTGGTACGAGATGAACTCGTTGAAGACGACCTTTATTCCCAGAAGCTCGCCTACCTTGCCGCAGTCCTCCCAGGGCACGCCCATGAGATAAGCGAACGGCATGAAGACGTATCCTGATATCTGCTCGAAAGAAGTGCCAGCGTAAGAGAAGAAGTGGTTCATCATGCCGATGAGCGCGACGAAGGCGAGCATCATCGCGCCTATCGTGGCGGCGAGGCGAAGGCCGTCTGACGCGCCGTTTGCGGCGGCCTCGATTATATTGACGTCGCCGCTCTTCAAAAGGCCCCTTCCTTCGGCCTCGCTTACAACTTCGCTCTCGGGCAGCATGAGCTTGGATATGACTATGGCCGCCGGCGCACTCATTACCGAAGCCGCCAGCAAATGCCCGGCAGACGCCCCGAAGCTCACGTAGACAGCCATTACAGACCCGGCTATGGTCGACATGAAGGCGGTCATCACCGTGAACATCTCCGAGGTGGTCATCTTGCGGAGGTACTCTTTCACGCTCGTCGTTGCCTCAATCCCCATGAAGACGAACATGGCCGCCATCAGGGCCTCAACGCCCGAGGCCTTCATGGTCCTCTCCATCACCCACGCCATCGCGCGCACGATGAGCTGGATTACGCCGAGATGAAAGAGTACGCCCATGAGGGA
>CAJPFK010000139.1 GCA_905339275.1 Methylophilaceae bacterium | reverse complement strand
GCTCAAGGGCGCGGCACAGCGCGTCAAATACACCGTGGCAGGCGGCGGCGGGCTGGGTGAGATCGTGAATGCGGCAACCGGCAACGTGCCGCACGTGGAAGAAGTTGTCGCCAAGTTCCAGCAGGTCTCGCAACGGCTGAGATATGCGCAGGTGCCGACCATCGCGGCGGTGTACGGCCTGGCACTGGGCGGCGGCTGCGAATTTTCCATCCATTGCACGCGCATCGTTGCCTCGCTGGAAACCTACATCGGCCTGGTCGAAGTCGGCGTCGGCCTGCTGCCCGCAGGCGGCGGCTGCAAGGAAATGGCATTGCGCGCAGCAAATGAAGCCAGAGGTGGCGACATCTTCCCGCACCTCAAGCGCTACTTCCAGCAGATCGCCATGGGCGAAGTCGCCAAGAGCGCGGAGCTTGCACGCGACATGGGCTACCTGCGTTCATCGGATCGCATCGTGCTGAATCAATATGAGTTGCTGCACGTCGCCAAACAGGAAGCGCTGGCACTTACCGCCACCGCCTATCGCCCGCCCTTGCAACCGCGCCAGATCCCCGTGGCCGGACGCACCGGCATCGCCACCCTCAAGGCCGCGATGGTCAACATGCTCGAAGGCGGTTTCATCTCCGAGCACGACTACAACATTGGGTGCCGCATCGCCGAGACCATGTGCGGCGGCGACGTGGAAGCGGGCAGCCTGGTGGATGAACAATGGCTGCTTGATCTGGAGCGCCATCACTTCATGCAACTGCTGGCGACGGAGAAGACCAGGGCGAGGGTGGAGTACATGTTGAAGAATGGGAAACCGTTGCGGAATTGAGCAATTGAGCCGCGCCTACTATTACCAGAATATTAGACAATTCCTCGCAGATGAGGAGAGCTTTGTTATTGGTGAGCTTGTAAAGAAGCATCAATTTGCAGTTGATGAGCAGCAACGCAATGCTTGGATAGGACAAATCCGTTTACTTAAAACCTGGCTCAAGGATGTGGCTGGATATGTGATGTTTGAGTACAGCATTCCACGGATGGGGAAGCGTGTCGATTGCATTGCAATTTCAGGTGCTGTGATCTTTGCCATTGAGTTCAAAGTCGGAGCAACTTTCTACGAAAAACATGCCATTGATCAGGTAGTTGATTATGCGCTTGATCTAAAGAACTTCCATGAACAGAGCCATCACGAAGCTATTGTTCCGGTCTTGATATGCACCGCTGCTCTTGATGAGGCACTGACTGTCGAGTTTTATGAAGACAAAATTGCTCAACCCGTGCTGACCAATGGTAGCTCCCTTGCTGTGACCATAAGAAAAATTGCTGGTGAAATATTTAGTACACCGATTGATGGTGATATTTGGGTCAATTCAATTTATAAACCAACGCCAACAATTATTGAAGCGGCGCAGGCGCTTTATCGGGGGCACAGTGTTGAAGAAATATCCAGATCAGATGCAGGCGCGATTAATCTTTCTAGAACAGCAAAAGCGATCTCTTCGATTATTGATGAATCCAAGAGTAAAAAATGGAAATCGATTTGTTTTTTGACTGGCGTTCCTGGTGCTGGGAAAACGTTAGCTGGCTTGAATTTGGCTAATGCTTGGCATAACGCAGAGGAATCGGAACATGCGGTGTTTTTGTCCGGGAATGGCCCACTGGTGGAGGTTATGCGCGAGGCTTTGGCTCGAAACGAAGTCGCAGCTGCAAAGGACGCCGGATTAAAACAGAAAAAAAGTGCAACACTTTCTAAGGCCAAAGCATTTATACAAAATATTCATCATTTTCGAGACGATGCTTTGGCGAATGCTTTAGCACCTATTGAGCGGGTTGTTGTGTTTGACGAAGCGCAGAGAGCATGGGATCAGAAGCAAACTGCTGCATTTATGAAAACCAAGAAAGGGAAACCGGGCTTTCTTCTTTCCGAACCAGAGTTTCTGATAAGCGTAATGGACAGACATCCTGATTGGGCAACTATTGTTTGCCTTATCGGGGGAGGGCAAGAAATAAACACTGGTGAGGCGGGCATCAGAGAATGGTTTGAATCCATAAAACGTTCATTCCCCCATTGGCACGTTTATGTATCTTCAAAACTGATCGATCATGAGTATACGCAGGGCGTACCTTTGTATGAGTATGGAAACATCGAGTACCTAGACAGCAATGATGATCTGCACCTTTCTGTTGCAGTTCGTTCATTTAGGTCAGAAAAGGTAGCGGCTTTCGTAAAGGCGTTGCTTGATAATGACAAGGATTTTGCAACTTCTTTGTATTCTCAGATTAAACAGGATTACCCGATTGTCGTTACGCGCGATCTGAAAGCTGCAAAAAAGTGGCTGCAAGATAAAGCACGTGGCTCAGAGCGATATGGCCTGGTGGCGTCTTCTGGTGCTTACCGGCTTAAACCATTAGGGATTAACGTGAAAGCGGAGATCGATCCAAAGAACTGGTTTTTGAATGGAAAATCGGATGTTCGGTCGGCGTATTACCTCGAAGATGTTGCAACGGAATTCGATATTCAAGGGCTTGAACTAGATTGGACATGTGTGGCATGGGATGGCGATTTTCGATATAACGATAACTCATGGACGTTCAAGGCATTTCGAGGGACTGCTTGGCAGGATGTAAAGGATTTAGATGCAAGGTTGTATTTGAAAAATGCCTATCGAGTGCTTTTAACAAGGGCAAGACAAGGGATGGTAATTTTTGTGCCTGAGGGTAATCCATCTGATGAGACGAGATTGCCGGAGTTTTATGACGGAACCTATGAATACTTGCGCTCGATTGGGGTGGATATCGTGAAGTGATGCGGGTGATGAGCTAAAAGGATGGGCTAAAAGGGTCAGCATCGAATTTCTGGAACTGCCCAATGCTTCTGTGAATGAGGCTTATCACCGCAGACAATGAGGAAGTTTGATATTCGTAAAGCAATATGACGACACGCTAATCCCACATGACGATTTCAACGAGATCACGCAACTGATTGAAATTCGGGGACTGGTCACGTTATTGTTAACGCATGAGTAGCGACATCAAAAAAAGGCCGGATGAGCAAGGACAATGTGTGCAAGCTAAAGAGCTTGTCACACCCTCTCAAGCTGGTGAAAATGGAACCTTACAGGAGCCTCACCATGACATCCAGACAACTGCAACAACTCGATCAACGCCTGAATCAATGGCGGGCGCAGCACACCGACGCGGCGAGTGTGCGGGCGGCGTATCGCCAGCAGGTGTTGCGCTTCACGCTAAGTTCGATGGCGCTGGAGAACGAACCTGTGAATCCGCAGCGGCTGGTGCACTTGCTGAATCAATCCAGGTAGAAGCGTAGTTTTTCTGCCACAGAGTTTGCTTGCTGCCGGGGGGCGAAAAGACTATCATTTTGCTACCGTTTGTATAGTTGCGAGGATATTATGTCTGGATTGTTGATTAAGGATTTCCCCCCCGAGTTGCACCGCAAGCTCAAGGAGGAGGCAGCGCGCCATCACCGTTCCATGACGCGGCAGGCATTGGCTTTGCTGGAACAAGCATTATCTTCCGATAGCAGGAATGCCGCAGAACTGCTGCCCAAGCCGCTCAAACCGGCAAGGCCGGTAACCACAAGCAATGTTGTCGCCGTCATCCGGGAAGGGCGTGATTCCTGCAAGACTAACCAGTCGAAATGATAGTCGTTGACGCCAACATTCTGGTCTATTCCCTGATCGAAGGTGACTACTCGCCGCTTGTTCAGAAGCTGCGGGAGAAAGATGCGGATTGGCGGACTGCAGGGCTGTGTCTGCATGAAGTACTGAATGTGCTGGCAACCTACCAGCGGCGCGACATATTGAAACTCGCGCAATGCAAGAAACTGCTGGAACATGCCGAGCGCTTCATGAAAGTGGCGCAGTGCGACGTGAAGATGGATATGGCGCTTGCCGTGGCGGCAAAATACACCATCACTGGCTACGATGCGCAGTATGTTGCATTGGCGCAAAGCCTGAATGTCCCGCTGATTACGGAAGACCGCAAACTCAGGGAGGCAGTGCCGGGAATTGCAGTTTCCATGCAGGCGTTTCTGGCGCAGTGATGCCGCGAACGGCGACGATATGGGGCGAGCAGCTTGGTGGGTGAATAATGAAAACTGCGGTTCCGTAAAGGAGAATTAGAAATGACCAAACAAATCCAGGAAGCCTACATCGTCGCCGCCACACGCACGCCGGTCGGCAAGGCGCCGCGCGGCATGTTCCGCAACACACGCCCCGACGATTTGCTGGCACATGTGCTGAAGAGCGCGCTGGCGCAGGCGCCATCGCTCGATCCGGCCAGCATCGGTGATGTGATCGTCGGTTGCGCTATGCCGGAGGCGGAGCAGGGGATGAATGTGGCGCGCATTGCGCTGTTGCTGGCCGGTTTGCCGAACACGGTGCCGGGGCTGACCGTGAACCGCTTCTGCTCTTCCGGTTTGCAGGCGGTGGCGCTGGCGGCGGACCGCATCCGGCTGGGCGAGGCAGAGGTGATGGTTGCGGCCGGAGTGGAGAGCATGAGCATGGTGCCGATGATGGGCAACAAGATCGCGTTCAATCCGGCGATATTCACCGACGAGCATGCCGGAATCGCTTACGGCATGGGGCTGACGGCGGAGAAGGTGGCGGAGCGCTGGAAGGTTTCGCGCGAGGCGCAGGATGCGTTTGCGCTGCAAAGCCATCAGCGCGCGATTGCCGCGATCAACGGCGGCGAGTTCAGGGACGAGATTACGCCGTACGCTATATCTGAGCATGTGCCGGATCTGAACTCGCGCAGCGTGTCGGTGAAAGCGCGCGAAGCGGCGCAGGACGAAGGGCCGCGCGCCGATACTTCAATCGAGGCGTTGGCCAAGCTCAAGCCGGTGTTCGCGCAGAAGGGCTCGGTGACCGCAGGCAACAGTTCGCAGATGTCGGATGGTGCGGGCGCGGTGCTGCTGTGCTCCGAGTCTGCGCTGAAGCGCTACAACCTCACGCCCATCGGAAAATTTCTCGGTTTCAGCGTGGCGGGCGTGCCGCCGGAAATCATGGGCATCGGCCCGAAAGAGGCGATTCCGCGCGTGTTGCAGCAGGTCGGCCTGAAACTGGATGACATGGGCTGGATCGAGCTCAATGAAGCCTTTGCCGCGCAATCGTTGGCGGTAATCGGTGATGTCGGACTCGACCCGGCGAAGGTGAATCCGCTCGGTGGTGCGATTGCGCTCGGCCACCCGCTCGGCGCAACCGGTGCGATCCGCACTGCGACGCTGCTGCATGGCCTGCGCCGGCGCAAGCAGA
>CAJPFK010000138.1 GCA_905339275.1 Methylophilaceae bacterium | reverse complement strand
CTCCAGCACTACTACCAGTTCCAGGTGATACTCAAGCCCTCGCCCGACGACATACAGGACCTGTACCTCGACAGCCTCCGTACCCTCGGCATAGACCCGCTCGCCCATGACATAAGGTTCGTGGAAGACGACTGGGAATCTCCGACGCTGGGGGCGTGGGGCCTCGGCTGGGAGGTCTGGCTCGACGGCATGGAGATAACGCAGTTCACCTACTTCCAGCAGGCGGGCGGCATAGACTTGAAGCCAATATCAGGCGAGATAACCTACGGCCTTGAGAGGATAACCATGTATCTCCAGGGCGTCGACAACGTCTACGACCTCAAGTGGGCCCCGGGCGTCAACTACGGCGACGTCCACCACAGGACCGAGGTCGAGTTTTCGCGCTACAACTTCGAGGAGGCCGACACGAAGATGCTCTTTACGCTCTTCGACATGTACGAGGCCGAAGCGAAGAGGCTCATGGAAAAGGGGCTTTATCTTCCGGCGTATGATTTCTGCCTGAAGTGTTCGCATACGTTCAACCTGCTCGACGCAAGGGGCGCGATAAGCGTGGCCGAAAGGACCCGCTTCATCGGAAGAGTCAGGGCGCTGGCGCGCGGCTCTGCTGAAGGGTATTTGAAGACGAGGGAAGAGCTCGGCTTCCCGCTCCTCAAGGAGAAGGCCGGGGTTTAGGGGCGTTTTCCTCCCCCTTTCCTAAAGGGGAGAAATGAGGGGATTATCGGTTACTAATCTCCCCTGACCCCTCTTTAGAAAAGAGGGGGAAATAAACTGGAGCCATCAAATGATGAACGAAGAGCAGATAGAGAAGAGCCTCGACGAGCACCTGAGGCGCAACTGGGAGATACTGAAGAACCTGAAGGAAAAAGGCGTGGAGCTGAGGAGCGCCCTCAAGACCGAGCACCTCTTCATGACCCCGCGCCAGCTCGAGGCCGGGAAGCTCGCGTTGACCCTTGAGAAGAAGGGCTTCAACATCATCGAGATCGAACCGGCCGAGACAAAGGAAGGACGCGAGGGCTGGGCCGTAGTCGGCGAAGTCGAGATGACGCTTGAAGCCGCGGCAGACCCGGCCACGGCAGAAGAGCTCATAAAACTCGCCGCGACGTTCGAGGCAAGATACGAAGGCTGGGGCGCGGAGGTGGAGTGAAAACTACCAGACCGTGGTTTGCCATAATCTGGTTTGCGGTTTGGGGAATCTTTCAGGCTTACGCCGTCTTCTCGGTAATAAACGGGAGCTGGGAGAGGCCAGCCGCATTTCCCGAAGAGGCGTACAACGCCCTCATATACCCCGACCTGTTTTTCATACCAGTTTATCTTTTGACTTCTTTCCTTTTATTCCGCAAACACCCGATTGGCCGCACCTTAGGCTTCATAGCAGGCGGAGCCGTAATCTATGTGATGATTTATCTTTTGGCTCTATCAGGCCTGAAAGGCGTCGAGAACCTCGTATTTGACGGC
>CAJPFK010000137.1 GCA_905339275.1 Methylophilaceae bacterium | reverse complement strand
GGAGCACGTCACGCTGATGACGCCGGGCGGCGAGCGCACCCTGGTGAAGAACCTCACCGTGGCGATCCCGCCGGGCGCGGGGCTGCTCATCGTCGGCGAGAGCGGCAGCGGCAAGAGCTCGCTGCTGCGCGCCGTCGCCGGGCTGTGGTACTGCGGCAGCGGCCGCATCGTGCGCCCGCGGCCCGAGGACATCCTGTTCCTGCCGCAGCAGCCCTACATGATCCTCGGCACGCTGCGCAGCCAGCTGCTCTATCCGCAACAGGAGCGGCCGGTGCCCGACGCCGAGCTGCTGCGCCTGCTGGAAAGGGTGAACCTGCCCGACGTCGCCGAACGCTTCGGCGGCCTCGACGCCGAGCGCGACTGGGAGAAGGTGCTCTCCATCGGCGAGCAGCAGCGCCTCGCCTTCGCCCGCGTGCTGCTCACGCGGCCGCGCTACGCCATGCTCGACGAGGCCACCAGCGCCCTCGACGCCGCCAACGAGGAAAGCCTCTACCGCCAGCTCGCCGCGACGCAGACGACGCTGGTCAGCATCGCCCACCGCGCGAGCATCCTCAAGTACCACAGGCAGGTGCTGGAACTGTGCGGGGAAGGGGAGTGGCAGCTGCACCCCGCCGAGGGCTACGATTTCAGGCATTGAATGCGCGGGCGCAGGGAAAAGTCAGTCGCAGAGGTACGGCGGTAGGGTTGGCTGACAGGCTGTTTCTTGGCCGAAGCGGAAGTTCAGTAGGTCAGGCGCCAGTTGAAGATTTCGACCCTGAAGAGCCAGTCAGGTTTTCAGGCCCACCGTCAGCAGTGCAGCGGTTGCTACCATTGGGATAAACTTGGTGTCAGACCAGTCCCGGCCAAGATCAGTCACTGAGTGGGGGCCATCGTTTGAAGCACGCAGCGACGGTAGGCTGACTCTGTGTTGGACTGCGCTACGATATGATCCGATTTATTTGGGATAGGCATGAAGGAGCTTTCTAGTGAATACCACTAACGCGATCGAATGGCAGATTGAGAGCATTCGCACCACAATCTTTTTCAATGGCCTCCTCAACACCTCAGCACTGCAGTCATGGCTCGAAAAGGTCAGCAATAGTGGATCGATACGGCTGAATATCACACCGTCCTCATTCCAAGGCGCTGCAAGGACCACAAATGGCCTTCTTCGAGTGAATTGGGCATCTAATCGACTAGATGTAATCCTTGCTTCTGAAAACCCCACGAACGTACAAGCCATCGCACCTCTCTCTTCGGCTAACGACCTGTTCACTCAAGTCATGCTTCCGCTGAAGGATCTTGGAGAGCTTCCACCAGCAAACCGCATTGCGTATGGTCTCGTACTAAGTTGCCAAGTTCAGAACGAGTCGACAGGATTGGATCTTCTCTCAAACCATCTCACTCGCGTAAAGCTATCAAAGTCCAGTCGTGACCTCCTCTATCGAGTGAATATCCCCGTTGAAAGCAAATCAATTTCTGGTTTGCTTCTCAATAGGTTGGCTACTTGGCTTGTTGGCCAAATTCAGATCCTTCAAGTTGAACTCAGGACGGATGGTTCTCAGGTGCAATCAAATCTGCTCGAGAATGTTCCATTCTCTACACGACTGGAGATGGACCTGAGCACAGATGCGCAAAAGCAATTGAATTGCTCCACCTCAGATTTTGAGAAATTGCTGTGTGAGCTTTCACAGATTTCTTTAGACATTGCAGCGCACGGTGAGTCTGTATTGAGCGACTGAGGTTTTATCCATGAAACTGATGCGGCAGTTGGATGATGAGCATCGGAAACTGTGGTTGAATTTGCCTACTCCGAGCGAACAAAACATCCAGGAAGATGATTGTGATCCGACGTTGTTGGCAGGCTGGACAGATGCTGATTTGTCGTTGTGGAGTGTCGATCAAGGCGAGAAGATCACCCTGCAAGACATCCTAGTGGCACTTTGTCGCAACAAAAAGGAATGGAAAAAGATTTGCTACCTTACATTTCATTCGGATTTGGTAAAGACCGCAGGCCTTAATATCGTCAAGAGCAATGGCAAGACTGGCATACCTAGGGTGGACAGTTCTGGAACACACTTTGAACTGAAGGGTGTCACAGGAAAGGGGATATGCGCTCTACTTTCCCATTTATCCCGAGATAAGTCACGGTTTGAGATTGGGACTTTCACGAAGAAAGATTTAGATGAAATCCTATTCAGCAGCTACGACAATTGCATCATTCAAGCATCACCGTTGACTGCAACTTCGAGGGAAGGGCTTCCTGGGTTTTCTACTGCCACGAGTCCTTCTGCTGACGTTAGACTGCCTTCCGCAAACAGTGAGGATAATCCTGTTCCAGAGGTTCTGCCGTTAACTTCCACGGCTCCATCGTCAGGACGTCCTACGAGTTAGCCACCTGAGACGCAAATCTCCCAAGTTGATAGAAATGAATCGGCCCAAGTATCGCCAATCGACTGACCGCTTTGGGACGATAGCGTCAGTAGGCGCCTGACTCACTGAACATCCGCTCCGGCCGAATAGCGGTAGTTTATTTGGCCGAGTAATCGACAATCCAGGTTGATAGCACTCAATCGCCGTACCTTGGCGACTGACTTTTCCAGGCCCGTTGCGACGGCGGGGTCTGCGCGGCTTCTGGATTCCCGCCTTCGCGGGAATGACGGTTGAGGCCGAATTCCGGCCTGATGGTCTCCCGGATCAATAGTCAGTCCCCCCGGGACGGCGACTCAGGTGTTGTCCGCGATGTCGAACGGCCGCGGCGCGCCGTCGAAGAGCTGCCGCAGGATGGTCGCTTCGCGCGTGGCGATGGTGTCGAGAAATTCGGTGGGGTCGCCCATGCCGTGGAAGGCGTCGTAGCCGTCTTCGAGGAACTGGTGCAGCTC
>CAJPFK010000136.1 GCA_905339275.1 Methylophilaceae bacterium | reverse complement strand
GCCAGCATGGCCATCTCGGCCACACTGAGCTGATCCAGGTTTTTGCCGAAATAGATTTGTCCCGCAGCAGCGAACCCGTAGGCACGCTGCCCGAGGTATATCTGGTTGATGTAGAGCTGGAGGATTTCGTCTTTGCTCAGGTTGTGCTCGATCTTGATGGCAAGCAGCACCTCATTGAACTTGCGTGTCAGCGTCTTTTCTTTGGTCAGAAAGAAATTGCGTGCGACCTGCATGGTGATGGTGCTGGCGCCCTGCCTGGCACCGCCTGCAGTGAAGTTGGAATATGCCGCGCGCAGCACACCCATGTAATCCACGCCACCGTGTTGATAAAATCGGTCATCCTCAGCAGCAAGTATGGCTTTTTTCATTAGATCCGGCACTGCGCCTATCTTGATCAGCGCGCGCCGCTCTTCGCCAAACTCGCCGAGCAGTGTGCCCTCTGCGCTATACACACGCAGCGGAATTTTGGGCCTATAATCGGTCAGCGCTTCAAGTGAAGGGAGTGTGGGATAGGTCAGCATTGCAGCAAATGCGAGCAGCAAAAACGGCAAGAGAGTGAGCGCGAGAACGGCGAGGGCCGGATAAAACCACCAGCGTGAAGTCATGTCGAGCAAAATGGTATATATGGAATATTGGAGCGGGATTATATCGCTGTTGCGTACCCGCATATGAAAATAAGCTCGGGGAAGCCTTAAATCCGGATCATCCATTAGCGGGCCTTGGGGCGCGGCTTTATGGCAAGCGACGGACTCCGCCCATGTTTTCCGTTCAAGTGAGAAAATAGGCCAATGAATTATTCGGGTCGCCTGAGTTTACCGCTCATCCGGAAAATTCAACCACTCGCCCCATAAGCATTGACTCTGTACAAGCGCCTCAATATTCTGCACTCGCTTCGCAAGCTTGCTAATAATAAGAGCGCAACGATTACGGCCGGATGGTAACAAGGTAGTGTATCTGCGACTCAGACGTTCATCTGACCGCATGAACCACTCCCCCAAGAACAAGAATTTATATATTCCCCAATCGATTTTTTGGTGGGATAAAAATACTTTACATGCTTTATAGTTATTGCTAGGATTTAAACCACTTTATACGGAAAAGCTCTAACCAGCCTATGCTTAAAGGAAATTTTGATATCCCGCTTGATTTTTTGCAGGCACGGACACCCCCTCTTATCG
>CAJPFK010000135.1 GCA_905339275.1 Methylophilaceae bacterium | reverse complement strand
CCTTCATCATCGCCGCCATAAAGGAATGCCTCATATTCCCCTGTAAGGTATTCCATATTCTCGCGCTGGAATACTCCCCGCTCCACATCCACACGGTTAAAGGGAGTTTCTGCGACCCAGAAGGTCTCAGATTCACGTTGGGGATTCATGATCTTCATATGAGTCCTGCCGCAGGCGCATCGTTTCCTTGTGATCACAGCTGTAGTGTCTTCGGTATCATAGTTCAGCAACAGGGTACCGGATTTTCCACCTACTGGCAAAAGCGTTGTAAGGACGATCCTGCCGCAGTCACCATCGCGTACAAAGTTTTTCAATGCAGGATCATAGATGTCAAGGTGAACCAGGTCTTCAGGCACGTGGAGCCCACCCAGATCGGTGCACTCACCGCACATCGTTCCTTCCGTGCTCCCGTAGGTGTTATAGACCTGGCAACCCCACATCTCGGCAAGGTATGCACGCGACTCATCGGCAAAACTCTCCCCTCCGACAACAAGGCGCCTGATACTTGATTCCTGAGGAAGGATATTTTCATTTTTCATCTGCCT
Source organism: Methylophilaceae bacterium (assembly GCA_905339275.1). Taxonomy (GTDB): domain Bacteria; phylum Pseudomonadota; class Gammaproteobacteria; order Burkholderiales; family Methylophilaceae; genus UBA6140. The sequence goes on along the minus strand of CAJPFK010000135.1, from coordinate 583 downwards.
GGCAAGAGCCAGCAGTTTGAAAACGCTCCCGACTATCCCGGTGGGCTTATAATTCTTTATGACGCGGGATGGAAATGTGCACTTTCCTATCGGGATGATCGTTATACCAATTTCACGGGCAGCAAGGGTCATTGTATTGGCGCCGATGTTCATGCCATATGACGCACAAACAACCACCCTATCGCCAGGGCCAAAACCCTGTGAGACAAAGCTCCTCGCATATTTTTCAGCATACCGTTCCCAATCCTGCCATGTGAGAAAGAATGCTTTTGGAGTCCCGCTTGTTCCTGATGTCTCATGAAGTGTGAAAACCTCCCTCCAGTCTACACTTCTGAACTGGAAATCTGTACTTTCCGGCGGCTGGTACTCTCTTATTGTTTTGCCAGATATTATGGGCAATTCCCGAAGATCTTCATGTGTGCGCACATCGGATGGATTTATTCCGTGCTCCTTGAACCACTTTTTATAGAAAGGCGAGTTTTCGCTGGCATACTTGACAGTATAGCGTATGCGCTCTTCTATTAGCGAATCAAGATCTCCCCTACTCATGGTCTCTATTTTTTCATTAAAGAACACAATAACA
>CAJPFK010000134.1 GCA_905339275.1 Methylophilaceae bacterium | reverse complement strand
GAGAAGAAGCCGAGAGAAAGCGGCAAGCAGAACAACAAGCTGAACTTGCAAAGGTTGAGGCGTTAAAAGCACAGCAAAAAGCCGAACAGGAAGCCCAAAGACAGGCAGAGCGTAAAGCGAAAACCAAGACCAAAAACCGAGATAACGACTTAGAGATGTAACTATGGACGCAGAACAAGAAGAATTTTTAAGTGTACTTTTGACCACAACCGAAGAACAGCAAGAAGCTATCGCTAAAGCTATCAAACAGTTTGAACGAGAAAACCGCGCGTTAAGTGTATCCGTGCCAATGTTGAGAAAATCGCTAGAGGCTTCATTAGCCGAAGCCATGACAGAGACAGCCAGCACCGCAAAAACCGCGATTGATGAAGCCCTTAAGCCGCTTTTAGAGCAATTAACGCGCAATATTGAACAAACCACCGAACGCGCAGCAGATGAAAAAAAGCAGTTAAACCGCGCCTATGCGTTGTTAAGCTGGAAATGGTTTGGACTTGCCAGTATTGCCAGTGTTAGTTTTACGGCCCTTTTATTGTTTGGCGTTTATTCTGCTGTTTGGTGGCAACGGCACGAACTGGAGAGCATGAGAGCTGACGCGGCAGAAATGGAGCAAAACATAGCACGGCTTGAGAAGTTAAACGGGCGCATACACTTGGAAACGTGCGATAACAAGCCCTGTATTGAGGTAGATACTAAACACGCCTTTGGTGATGCAGACAGCCGATATAAGTTTTTTTGGTTGCGTACGCGGTAGGGTGTCGCGTGATCGTGACGGCGATGCCGACACAAACACACGACACCAACCGAGTTTTAAGAGTTGACAGCTCACACGCTGCACTTTATTCTTGAATTTCCCGAAAGGGGCAGGTTTGGAAGCCTGAATACCAACGACACAAGCGTGTTATGCGCTTTTTTTATGCCTATCGTTTTTATCATTTCATGGTAGGCGTAGATTGGGAAGCCGTAAGGCTTGCCGTTCCGTTGGACGGTCTTCCAACCTAATTTACGCCTGCCGCCAATGTTTGGAAGCATTAGCGGAGGTCTTCAAAATATCCAACGGAGACACCAAAATGTCTGAAATCATCCCTCAAAATTTGTCCGAATTAACTAAGGACGAACTCAAAACATTACTCGCTAAAATTCAATTACTCCTTGAACTTCAAGAAAAGTTTGTGTTTGTGCCTATTGCCCAAACTCAAGGAGACAACGCATAATCTAAAACCACAAGACAAAAAAATACCCGCTATCCCTTTTAAGTTTCGCGGCTTAGGGAATAGCGGGTTCTTTCAGAAAAACACTAACGCAGAGCGGCGTTTTTGTTTGTGTGTATGGTACTAAAAAAACATACATTAAACAAAAAATAATAGTTACTCAATTAAGTCGCTTTGTGTTGGTGTTTAAAACCATAGGAAAACACCATCATGAGTATTGACGCAACACGCTGGGCTTGGCAACAACCTGTTAAAGCTAATCAAAAAATTGTCCTCTTATCACTTGCAGACCGAGCAGGTGAAAACCACGATTGCTACCCCTCAATTAAACGACTAGCCCAAGATTGCGGTATGTCCCGCAGTGCATTATTTGCAAATCTCGAAGAGCTTGAAAAGCTGGGCTTAATTAAACGCATTAACCGCAGTTCTGAAAAATCAGGAACTATCAGCAATATCTATCAGCTTATTGGTGTTGATGATAGAAAAATCATGCCCACAAAAACACATCAACCTGCATCCAAACTACGGACACCCCCCGTCCAAACTACGGACACCCCCCGTCCAGAATCTGGACTACCCCCGTCCAGAATCTGGATACAGAACCATCAATTAACCATCAATATATAAACAACAACAACAACCAGAAAAACGATGTTAAATCCGTTGAAGAAGTGTTGTTGTCGTTAGATTTGAAAGTTAAAGAATCTGTATCTGTTAGCCATACAGAAGAAAAAACAGAACGCCAAAAAGTGATGGTTAAATTTCCAGTCTTTGAAAACTTCGATTTAACAGAGAGTGAAAAAGCGGAAGTTAATAAAAAATTAGCCAGCCTTTCACAAGAACAACGTGATATTGCTATTCAAGCGATTAGTACCGCAAACATGGAGGACGATATTGTTTATATACGCGGTATTCTCTCAAGAGGCATGAAAGGCGAATTAAAGCCGTTTAAATCGTCATCTAAGCAAAAAGGCAATACTACCCATAACCCAAAGCAAGAAACGCTATTTACGCCCATTTCTGGCGAAAATAACGCGGTTAGTAATGAAGAACCTGTAAGCGAAGAAGAGGCAAAAGCAAGAGATAGAGCTGAACGCATTAGAATTGCAAAGAAATACATAGAGAAAGGGGCAAATAAAGAAGTAATGCTGAATGACTTTAAACGTATGAGTGCGGTGTACATTGGTGGACATGGTGCATTTTTTGAGCCTGAATTGAGAGCCGCAGGTTTATTTGATTAGTATCTTATTGTAATACAGAATAATACTATTATTTTGTAATACAAAATGATATAATAATCCTCAGTTGAATACAGGGGGATTTATGAGAGTTGAAATCGTTGAGGGCTTATTTTTGGGTAAGGTGTTCCCAGTTTTGGAAATCGGCATAGGTGAACATGAGGGGCAATATTTTTTGCAGGTGTGCGGCGATGGAGTTGATGACTACCCAGAGAAAAAAGGCTCTTGGTTTGACGCGGCTAGATGTCGCTTTGTCAGTGAAGCAGGTTATAAACAGTTGATTGTTGACGATGTTATTGAGGAGTTGGAACAACAGCAACCAACGGCGCGAAAAATAACCCGTGATGAAGCCTTAGCGGCATTAGAAACAGTTGGCAAGATAACGAGAGTTGAACGCTTGCAATATTGCTATGAAAAGGACTTGTTAGAGGTCTCAAGGTGTAATGCGATAACTGAAATGCTGATGGAGTTTATGCAGTTGGGAGAGCCAAAGGTAAAACGGGCGCGTGGTCAACGTGGCAAAGGTAAAAAGGAGGCGGCAATATCGGTATCTCTTCGCATTCCACCTGATATTTTGAGAAAGATTGATACAGAAGCCGCTTTTAAAGGCGTTGATAGAACAGCTTTGATTTTGAGTAAATTTGAGGTTCAACAATGAGTACCATGCCATTTGATACACACGCTTTTTACACTGAATTGGTGGAAAGTGGTTTAGCTGAAAAAACGGCGGATGCACTCACCAAAGCCGTTGCTAAAATTGAATTAGCAAAATTGGAAGAGTTAGCCACCAAGCGCGATATTGTAGAAATGAAATCAGATTTACAACGCTGGACAGTAACAGTGGTTTTAGGAACGGCGGTTTTACAAACGACCATCATAGCCGCATTGATACTAAAACTAACCGCGCATATTTAGCCGACAAAAAGCCGCTAGTGATAGCGGCTATCGTCTATCATTTTTTGTGTTCAGATTGTTCAGCTAATGCCGTAGTTCCTGCCCTTTGCCACTCTTTACGGCGCGGGTCTTCTTTGGGTACTTTAGCCAGCCCGAGTAACGCGCCTAACAATTCAGCTTTGTCCAGTGTAGGCTTACCCGTTTTTGTATCAACCAATCCAGCCAAAATTAACAACCCAGCCGAATTATAAAGCTCATGGTCTCTAGCTTTTCGTTCTGCTTTCTTTTCGGCATTCTTCTCAGCTTGTATTAGTTTGTTTGCTTCAATTCTGGCTTTTGTTGCTCTATCCGCCGCTTTTTCAGCCTTGACTAACACATTCAGTTTTTTATCATCTTGTGGCGTTCTAATTTCCTTGTCGTACAAGGCTATCAATATATTTTGTTGTTCAGTTCTCGACTTAAGCCCCTTTAAATACAAAACACGATGACTAAGCCAGTCTTCATTATTGTCTGCCATACCTACCCCTGCTTTTCATAGTCAAATAACGCCAAAGTGTACCAGATAAGACACAGATATTAAACTGTGTTATCCTTTCGTTAAATAACGGAAGGCGCACTTAGCCCTTTCTATTTTCTCATTGAGAAAATAGAAAGGAGTGCGCTCTTGCAGAGGGCGAAAAGCACAGCAAACAACAATGGCAACTTATCATCTAACAGTCAAGGCAGGACAACGAGGCAAGGCAAAACCACACGCAGACTATATTGCGCGTGAAGGTAAATATAGCGGCTCAACACGTTACGAAGATTTAGAGGCTAAACAATACGGCAATATGCCAGCATGGGCAGAGCATAACCCCTCAGAATTTTGGCAAGCAGCAGACGATAATGAACGGGCAAACGGTTCAGCCTATCGAGAAATAGAAATTGCTTTACCGCGTGAACTTACACCGCACCAGCGTTTGGAATTAGTGCAAGATTTTGTTAGCCAAGAGCTAGGCAAAAAACACGCTTACCAGTTCGCCATTCACACACCCAAAGCCGCACTTGAAAAAGGCGAACAGCCCCACGCTCATATTATGTATTCTGAAAGAATCATAGACGGCATAGAGCGAGACCCTGAGCAATATTTCAAACGCTATAATGCTAAGTTTCCAGAACGTGGCGGCAATAAAAAAGCCAGTGGCGGAAAGTTGGAAAGTGAACGCAAGGAGGAATTAAAACAACTGCGCGAGCGTTGGGCAGACATCCAAAACAAACACCTTGAAAAACACGGACACGATGAGCGCGTAAGCCATCTTAGTTTAAAAGAACAGGGCATAGAAGACAGAGAGCCAGAACAGCATTTAGGCGGTTCAGGTGTACGCAATAACGCCAAAAAAAGGGCATTGGTTGAACTACGCGCCGCTAATGCTGAAAACGCAAAAGCACACGCTGAAGCCGCGCCCATCGTTGAGCAACACAAGGCGCAAGAATCGTTTAAGGATGTGGCTAAATCGAAAGCTGAAGAATTTAAAAAACGCCTTGCTGAAAAAGCACAGGCAAAAGCCCAAGCTGAACAGGCGGAACGTGACCGCATCGAGCAGGAACGAATCAGGAAAGAGATTGACCAGATACACGCCCAAGTTGCCCAAGAAAAAGCCAGACAACAAGAACAGCAACGGCAAGCCGAGCGAGAGCAAAGCGAACGCACAGCCAGAGAAGAAGCCGAGAGAAAGCGGCAAGCAGAACAACAAGCTGAACTTGCAAAGGTTGAGGCGTTAAAAGCACAGCAAAAAGCCGAACAGGAAGCCCAAAGACAGGCAGAGCGTAA
>CAJPFK010000133.1 GCA_905339275.1 Methylophilaceae bacterium | reverse complement strand
GTCGCAGCACAGAACGGCTTGAACGGAAGGATCCTGTTTAGGGAAATAGGACCAGATGATCTTCTGGTTGTCGTTCAGGTCAAGTGCGTAAACGTTGTTGGGGAATGCGGTATGCACATACAGCACGTTGCCGAGCACGATGGGCGAACCTTCATGACCGCGGTTGACGCCGGTAGCGAATGACCAGGCCGCTTTCAGATTCTTGACGTTGCCCTTGTTGATCTGGTTAAGCTGGCTGTAGCCTTGGTTGTTGTGCTGACCACGCGGGTGCACCCAGTTGTTCCTGTCCTTCATCGCAGCTTCCTGGTCGGCAGCGGCGGATGCAACCATTGGCATAGCCATTGATGCACCTGCTACCAAACCGAGCAGGGCGTTGATTTTTTTGATTTTCATTTTGTTATCTCCATATAGAAACAAAGTTATAAAAATTATAATTTTGCAGATCATCCACCCTGATGGCCGATACATGACCACTAGAGATGGCTGTACTCTATTCAAATTCGATATGAGTAAAATCATCCAGTTTGTAAATAAGCGCTGGGCCAGTTGGATTACTTGATGACGATTGTGATAGCTTTTGCTTTCAGTGGCCGATATGTTGGCAAATACCAAGTCCGTACTCACTAATTAGAATACAAAAGGATTAAGTATGTTGCGCCCTTGGGAGCTTAAAACCGCTATAAACCGGGATACCGATGTTGCAATCTATTTACAAATCGCACAGAAAATCATTGATGAAATAAAACGGGGGCGTCTGCTGCCGGGCACGGTTCTACCTGGTACGAGATTGATGGCACAGGAACTGGGCGTCAATAGAAAAACCGTGATGCTGGCTTATGACGAGCTGGTTGCGCAAGGCTGGCTGGCGACTGAAAACAAGCGCGGCACTTTTGTTTCTCCCGATATTCCGCATGTCGAATTTGGTACTGCATTGCCGGATTCGTTGCACAAAATAGCCAAGCCGCGTTACAAGTTATATGGCAGTCCGCTGGCCTATGAGGATGTCATTCCCGGCGACGGATTAATCAATTTCAGCGATGGCATTCCAGATACCCGATTGATTCCGTTCGAAATTCTTTACAGATCCTTCCGTCATGCCCTGATTGCCTCTTCGCGTTCGAACAGGCTTGCCTATAGCGATCCCAGAGGCTCGTTCAGCCTGCGCCAGGCGATTCTGTCCATGGTGAATATGGAACGAGGCCTGAGTGCGGGTATTGATAATGTCTGCATCGTGCGAGGCACGCAAATGGGTATTTTCCTTGCGGCCAGGATGGTTTCCGGGCCGGGGGATTGCGTGATCGTTGAACGGCTGTGCTATCCACCCGCAAGATCGGCTTTTCAATCGACCGGCGCAACCGTCATCAATGCCAATATCGATAACCAGGGATTGATTCCGGATGAAGTCGAGGCACTCTGTAAAAAACATCCGGTCAGGGCGGTTTACCTGACGGCGCATCACCAGTTTCCTACTACCGTCATGTTGCCGGCCGAGAGAAGGCTGAAACTGCTGATGCTCGCGGAGCAGTACAACTTTGTCATCATCGAGGATGATTATGACCATGAATTTCATTTCTCGCATCGCCCCATGATGCCGCTTGCCAGCATGGATTATGCCGGACGGGTGATTTATGTCGGCTCCATGTCCAAGGTGCTTGCGCCGGGTTTGCGCATCGGCTACATCATTGCACATGCCGATGTGATCAACCGTTGCGCCGCCGATATCATGCTGATAGACCGGCAGGGCAGCGCGATTACTGAACTGGCAGTTGCCGAGCTCCTGGATACGGGAGAAGTCAAACGGCATATCCGCCGCACGGTGCGTATCTATGATGAGAGACGCCTGCTGACGGCACAGCTTATCTGCCGGCACCTTGGCGACAAGGTCAGCTTTGTGATGCCGGATGGCGGCTTGGCTTTGTGGCTGCAGGTGGACAAGAAACTGGATGTCGACTTGCTGGTTGGCGATGCGCTGGGCTTGCAGGTGAGAATCCTGCCCGGATCCATATTCTCGGACCGGCAGGCGCCCGTGCATGGTATCCGGCTCGGCTACGGCAACCTGGATAGCGCCGAGCTTGAGGTCGGTGTGCAAAGATTGAAGATGGCGTTCGACCGGCAGCCGTTAACGTTTTTTTAATGGTATTGCCGCCGTCCGAGCCGGTGCTTTACGCCGATGCCCGTATCGTATCGTCACCGGCGCAACCCGCTGTCCTGCCTTTCCCGCCATAGCAGGCCCGGGATTTATCGCGCGGGCGCAGTGATGCTTGTGATAGTGCCGAAACCGTCACTGATCAGGCGTTCCAGCGGTACCGACAACCGCGGCAAGGTCAGCGCAATGACAACCAGGCCGATACTGATGGTGATGGGGAAGCCGATACCGAACAGATTGAGCTGAGGTGCCGTGCGGCTCAGGATGCCGAGTGCCAGGTTGGTAATCAGCAGTGCGGTAACTACCGGTAAGGCCATATGCAGCCCGGCGCTGAAAATACTCCCTCCCCAGGTCACGATGGTAAGGAAATTGATTCCGCTTGTGATTTCGAGTGAAACCGGCATGGTCACGAAGCTTTCCGAGATGGCCATGATCATCATCAGGTGTCCATCGATGCTGAGAAAGAATAGCATGGCGATAATCATGAATATCTGCGAGACGGATGTCGTCTGGCCTTGTGTTTGCGGATCATAGAAGCTTGCGAAGCCCAGGCCCATGGACATGGCGCTGATATGGCCTGCCATGCTGATCGCTGCGAACAGGATGCGCATGATGAAGCCGATGGAGACGCCAATAATAATCTGCTGTACGAGTACGCCTGCGCCCTGGATCGAGAGCATGTCGATATCCGGCACGGGAGGCAGGCTGGGCATGATGGCCAGGGTAATGAAGACGCCAAGTACAAGCTTGAACCTGGCCGGCAGGGCGGTATGGTTGAAGATCGGCGCGACAGCAATCAGCGCCAGGATTCTTGTCAGCGGCCACAAAAGCCCGCTGACCCAGGCCTGCAGCATATCGGAACTGATGGAAACCATGGGCGTGCGTGCCTAGCCGGCAAGCATCGGTACGCTGGTGAATACCTGGCGCATGTAATCGACCATCACCGTCAGCATCCAGGGCCCGGCAATGACCAGTGCTGCAAGAATACCGAACAACTTGGGGATGAATGAAAGCGTCGCTTCATTGATCTGGGTGGCTGCCTGGAAAATGCTGACGACCAGGCCGATGATCAGCGCCGTCAGCAGCATGGGGGCTGCGATCAGCATGGTGATGTAAATGGCCTGACGCCCGATATCCATCACACTTTCAGGATTCATGACAACCTCTCTAATTTCCGCTAATAAAAACTTTGTGCCAGCGAGCCCAGGATCAGTTGCCAGCCATCGACCAGCACGAACAGCATGAGCTTGAAGGGCAGGGCGACAATGACCGGCGAAACCATCATCATCCCCATGGCCATCAGCACGCTGGCGACGACCATGTCGATAATCAGGAACGGAATGAAGATGGCAAAGCCGATCTGGAAGGCGGTTTTCAATTCGCTGGTCATGAAAGCAGGGATTAACACGCGCAACGATATATCTTCCGCGGTTTCCGGTTGCTCGCTTTGCGACATTTTGACGAAAAGCGCGAGGTCGGTCTCACGCGTCTGCTTCAGCATGAAGGCCTTGAGCGGAGCCGCGCCCTTATCCAGCGCTTCCTGCATGGTGATCTGGTTTTCTGCCAGCGGTTTGTAGGCTTCCGTGTATATCCTGTCGAATACCGGACCCATGACAAAAAAGGTCAGGAACAGGGCCAGCCCGATCAACACCTGGTTCGGCGGGGTCGATTGCGTACCAAGCGCTTGCCTCAACAGGGATAAGACGATGATGATACGGGTGAAGCCTGTCATCATCAGCAACATGGCGGGCAGGAAGGTCAGCGATGTCAGCAGCAGCAGCGTCTGCAGGCTCAGTGTGTAGTTCTGTCCGCCGCCGGCAGTGGGTGTGGCATTGATGACGGAGATGCCGGTGTTGTCGGCGGCGAGCGCATCAATGGAGAATAGCATTGCAGCAAGGGCGACCAGGCTGGAAAACGCGGCAATGACTCCGGTGCGGCTGACTTTTCTGGTATTGAGGCGCATGCGCTTAATTACCTTGACGGGACTTGTTTATGGATTGCGCCAGCCATTTGGCAAATGGGTTGGTCACAGGCTGGCGTTCTGCGGTGGATGCTTCGGTCAATTGCGCAGGGCCTGCTTCAAGATTGGCAATGCCGTTGACCTGCCCGGGCGCTACGCCGACGACCAGCCAGCGATCTGCCACTTCTATGACGACCACTCGTTCACGATTGCCGAGATTGACGCCGCCAATGATGCGCGCAACGCTGCCATTCTGCCCCATGCCCGGTGCATAGCGCTTGAATAGCCAGGCGATCAGCAGCATTACCCCTAATACCACCAGCAGACCGAACACTACCTGCACGGCGCTTCCGGCAGGTGAAATGCTGGCGGTCTCGGTGCCTGACGCCAGTGCGGGCGCCAGGCAGAGGAGAGCGGGAATGAGAATGCGTGCGTTCATGGGCTTACTTGTTCAGCTTGCGGATACGTTCGGCCGGCGTGATGATATCGGTCAGGCGGATACCGAACTTGTCGTTCACTACAACGACTTCACCCTGCGCAATCAGGCAACCGTTTACCAGCACATCCATCGGCTCGCCGGCCAGGCCATCCAGCTCGACGACTGAACCCTGGGCCAGTTGCAGCAGGTTTTTGATGGCAATCTTGGTGCGTCCCAGCTCGACTGTGAGCTGTACCGGAATATCCAGGATGAAATCGATATCGTTCTGGGTATCGGTCAGGCGATTCTTGTCCGAGAATTCGGAAAAGACCTGCGCGCTTTCGGTTTTTGCCTGCAGGACGGAAGTGGATTCCGCCTGTTCGGCCATTGCGGCGCCCCAGTCGTCCTCGATGCTCGTTTCGGTGGTGGTTTCGCTATCAGTCGCCATAGTTGTCTCCTTTTACATACTCCGTAGAATTGGCCCGCAGGAGCCGTTCTACCCGCAGTGCGTATTGCCCGTTAAATAATCCGTATTTGCATTCCATCACAGGGACGTTATCCACTTGCGCCTCAACCGTTTCCGACAAGGAGAGCGGAATAACATCGCCGACTTTCATATTGAGTACATCGCTCAGCGTCATCTTGGCCTTGGCCAGGTTGGCAACGACTTCAACTTCTGCGCCCTGGATCTGCTGTGTCATCAGCCGCACCCAGCGTTTATCCACTCCCAGCACTTCACCTTGCAGGCTGGAGCTGAGGATGTCGCGAATCGGCTCGATCATGGCATAAGGCATGCAGAAATGAATGTCGCCGCTTTCCGATCCCAATTCGACGGTGAACGTGGTCGAAACGACGACCTCGTTCGGTGTGGCGATATTGGCAAATTGCGTATTCATTTCGGAACGCACGTATTCGCATTCGATCGGGTATACCGGCTCCCAGGATTTCATGTAGGTTTCAGTCACGATATCCAGCACGCGCTTGATGATGCGCTGTTCGGTCTGCGTGAAATCACGCCCTTCGACCCGGGTGTGGAATCTGCCGTCGCCGCCGAACAGGTTATCCACCAGCAGAAAGACCAGGTTGGGGTCGAATATCATCAGGGATGTGCCGCGGAATGGCTTGATCTGCACCAGGTTCAGGTTGGTCGGCACCACCAGGTTGCGGATGAAATCGCTGTATTTGCTGATGCGCACAGAACCTACCGAAACTTCCGACGTGCGCCTGAGAAAATTGAACAGACCGATGCGCAGCAGGCGTGCGAATCGCTCGTTGATGATTTCCAGGGTCGGCAACCTGCCGCGCACAATGCGTTCCTGCGTGGCGAGGTTATAGTCGCGCACACTGGAAGGATCGATCTCGTTTTCGACTTCGTCCTGTTCGCCGGTGACCCCTTTCAGCAGGGCATCGACTTCATCTTGCGAGAGAAAGTTATCCGACATGATGCATCTACTGAATGATGAACGAGGTGAAAAATACGCCGGATATCGCAGGCGCCGCGCCGCTGCCGCTGGCCGGCAGCAGTTTGTTGATCATTTCCGTGATTTCCTTGCTGAGCTGGTTTTTGCCTTCGATGGTCACAATTTCCGAGCTGCGTTTGCTTGATAGCGACATCAGGATTTGCGCCTTTACCAATGGCATGAACTGCTTGATGACCGCTTCCTGCTTGGCATCCGAGAGTTGCAACGAGATATCCGTCTGCAGGTATTGTTCTCCCGGATCGGGTACCAGGTTGACGGTAAATGTCTCCAGCGTCATGAACGTCGGGACGGCAGCTCCCGCATGAGCGGATTCCTTCACTTCTCCGGCTTTCTTTTCTGCTGGCTGGGGCTGGGTGAAATACCAGGCCGCACCGCCGCCGCCCAGCAGAACCAGTGATGCAGCAATGATCAGCATGAGTTTCTTCTTTGGCCCTTTTGCGGGGGGGGCCATATCTTCGCTGGTTGCTTCTTCCGCCATCTTGCGCTCCTGTTAGTCCATTGCATTCAACAATGGCTCCATTATCAGTAAAACAGATGGTGACGAATGCGGGGAAAAGAGGCGGGAAAGTGGGTTATATCAAGTTTTACAGCAGCCAGGCGACCGGGTGGGGGCACGCCATCGCCATTCTCAGGGACGGCGTGCCCGGTTACCGCCTGCCAGCATCAGGCAAAGGTATCGACCAGGCCGAGCCCGGCGCGGGTAGTGACGACTGCGGAAGATGATTCGGGGTCGCTGGATGGATCATTCCGGCTTTCACCCATTGCCGCTTTTTGTGCCTGTTGCGCAAAATCCTGTGCCGACCGGCCGCGTTCGTTGATGTTGGTCTGGCCGAGACTGATGCCGGCCTCCTTCATCATTTCGCGCAGATTATCCATACCGTCCTGCAATGCCTGGCGCACTTCCTGGCGGTCGGAGAGGAAGGTGGTGTCGGCTTTGTCATTGTGTACATTGACGACAATTTGCAGCGGCCCCAGATCAGGCGGATTAAGCGTCAAGGTGGCTGTCTGCTGCGAATTGCCTACCATCCAGAGAACTTTCTGGCCTATGGCCTGGTTCCAGCCTTCCTTGCCGGGATAAGCCTGAATCATGGAGGGGTTGGCTACCGCAGCAGCGGTATTGGCTTGTACCATCGGGTTGACCTGCATCATCGCCACTACAGGCTCTTTGGCGGCCGTTCCCTTGGACAGGGTGGTTGACAGCATGCTGTCAAATTCTTCCGCAGGGGTTACTTTCCTGCCGGACTCCTGCCGGATATCGGTTGCCGGGAGTTCTTTTGTGGCAACTATTCTGGGGTCGTTCTTACCAGTCTCCGTATCTTCGCCAGCCTGCTGCAGAACAGCCGGATCCTGCCTCTGCACTGATTTCGATGAATTGCCCACCGGTGTTTCATCATCGACCGGCTGTGCCGTTGCCTGGCTGGCGGAGGTGGCTTGTTGCAACTGCGCCAGAACATTCAGGGACGCAGGATCGAGCGTTTCGTCAGCCGGAATTGCCGCTACTTCAGTCGTAGGCGTCGCCGGTTCACCTGCATTGGCCTGCTGTGGCATCTCGGATTCTGCGGGTTTAATGATCTGGGCTTTGGCCTTGCGCAGGGCGATATCTGTGCCGGAGACCTGCTTTTCTGGAGCGGCATTGGCTGCTTCGTCAGCCGATGTTGCTTGTTCCGGCTTCTTTCCGGATTCCTGCGCCGACCGTTTATCGTTATTGTTGATCTGGCGCATCAATTTCTGCTGGAATGATGCATCGTCTGCCGGTTTCGCACTTGCAATTGCTGGCTTGGGCTGGCCATGCACATTGTTTTTTTGCGCAATATTCGGCGTATTCAGTAACGGTAGGTTTTGCATCATAGGTTCCTTCTGGTTTCGCATGCTATTCGATTAACGGGATTGCACTTTATTCATGTTTTTCATGCTCTGACGCAGCGCATGTTCGTCCATCAATTTCTGGTCTTTCTTCAATTGCACGAGATGCGCCCTGGCCTCGGCGTGATTGATAATTACCCCGTAGGACAGTTTTTTACGCTCACAAGCCTGCCAGTGCTTCAACTGGACCTCGACTTTCTGTTTGCAGGATTCGACTACTTTTTCCTGGCCCGAGATGGCCTGGTCGAGTTTCTGCAAAAAGCCCTGGAAATTCTGGTAGCTCTCGGTGAATACTCCAGCCTGCAGGTGCTGCGAGAGCTGCTGGGTGTAGTCGCGCCGGTAATCCATCAGCATGGTCAGGTTTTTCTGGCCGTCTTTCAGCAACTGATTGGCTTCGCTTAGTTTCTCTGCAGCGCGTTTGCACTCCTTGGCAGCAAGGTCGACCAGTGTATGCATGACGGTGGGGGGCTGGGCAGGCATGGCGTTATGCTTCCTCATTCTCCAGCAGGCTGGTCAGTTGCTGCAGGCTTTGCGTAATATCCGCACGTTCCTTGATGTCCTGCTGCAGGAATGTCGCAATCTGCTGGTGCTTGGTAATCGCCTCATCCAGCAATGGGTCGCTGCCGGCTTCGTAGGCACCGACATTGATGAGGTCCTGGTTGCGTGTATAACGGGAATTCAACTGCTTCAGCTTGAGTGCGAGTTTCTGGTGTCCGGGGGAGGTGATGTTGACCATGACGCGACTGATGGATTGCTCAATATCAATCGCAGGGTAATGGCCGCTCTCCGCCAGTGATCGGTTAAGTACGATGTGCCCATCCAGAATCGCACGGGCTGCATCGGCAATCGGGTCCTGCTGGTCGTCGCCTTCAGTCAGCACCGTGTAGAAGGCGGTAATGGAACCTTCTCCGCTTTTGCCGTTGCCGGCACGCTCGACCAGCGCCGGCAGCTTGGCGAAGACTGATGGCGGGTAGCCCTTGGTGGCCGGCGGTTCGCCGATCGCCAGCGCAATCTCGCGTTGCGCCATGGCATAACGCGTCAGGGAATCCATGATCAGCAGCACATGCTGTCCCTGGTTGCGGAAATATTCCGCAATGCTGGTGGCATAGCTTGCACCTTGCAGCCTCATCAGCGGCGATACGTCGGCAGGCGCGGCAATCACAACCGAGCGCGCGAGGCCCTCTTCTCCGAGAATCTGCTCAATGAATTCCTTCACTTCGCGGCCGCGTTCGCCGATCAGGCCGACGACGATGACATCGGCGTCGGTGTAGCGCGCCATCATGCCGAGCAGCATACTTTTACCGACACCCGAGCCAGCGAACAGGCCCATGCGCTGGCCGCGCCCCACGGTCAGGATGCTGTTGATGGCACGTACGCCGACATCGAGCGTGTCGGTAATCGGCGCGCGTGAAAGCGGGTTGATCTGGCGGGTATTCAGTGGCGCGCTGTTGCGCGTCTTCAGCGGCCCCAGGTCATCCAGCGGGCTGCCGGCGGCATCCAGCACGCGGCCCAGCAATTCCATGCCGACAGGCAGGTGCCTGGTGCGGTCCGTTGCTCTTCTGCGCGGGTGTTTTGCGTTGGTTGGCTTCGGAATGTACTCGGTGGCTTCCAGCGGGAAAACCCGTGTGCCCGGTACGATGCCTTCGATGCTGCTTTGCGGCATGAGCAGCAATCTGTCGCCATCGAAGCCGACCACTTCCGCTTCTATCTTCCTGCCGTCAGGCAAAGGCACGGTGCAGGCGCTGCCGACAGGAAGCTTGATCCCGACCGCTTCCATCACCAGGCCGGTCAGGCGGGTAACCCGGCCGGAAATTTCCATCGGCTGGCTCAGCTTGAGAAACTCGCTGCAATCCTGCAGGTAGTTTTTCCAGTGTTGTGGATGTCCGCTACCGGTGTTCATCAGGCTTCATTCTCGTTAAGCCATTCGCTGGGCTGGCCAAGTGCCTCACTGATTCTTTTCCAGCGTGTGGCATTGGTTGCATCGATCTGGTTGCTGGAGGTATCTACCATGCAGCCGCCGCGCTCGATCGTGGCATCTTCGATAATCTGCCAGCCGCCTTCTGCCAGTTCTTCGGAAAGGTGGTCATTGACCATCTGGACATCGGCAGGATTCAGCAGGATACGTGCGGGATGCTTGACGACGGGCAGATAGCGGATTGAATCCCGGACGATCGGCAGAATCTTGCGGGAATCGACTTCCAGGCTGCTCTTGAGCATGGCTTTTGCTATATCCAGCGCGAGGCGGAGCAGGTCTTCCGCAATTTTTGCATCCGCGTCCTGCAATGCCGCCTGGAAAGCATTACCGATTTGCAGAAAATGGTGTTCGTTTTCAGCGGAAATTTCCTCGGCCTTCTGCATGCCGGCCTGGAAACCTTCCTGTAATCCTTGCTTGAAGCCATCCTTGCGTGCATTTTCCAGTATCAGCGCCAGCCCTTCGGGGACCTTGGATTTTTCGCGATCCACCTTTTTTGCGTGATGGCTGTTGCCTGCGGAAAGGGAGTTCATTTCCCAGCGCTGATAAGCGGTTTCCTGCGCTTTCGGTAACGGTGAATTAGACATATGCGTCATCGCCTCCCTTGCCGCCCAGCATGATCTGGCCTTCGTCGGATAGCCTGCGGATGATCTGCAGAATCTGTTTCTGCTGCGCTTCCACTTCCGAGAGGCGGACAGGGCCCTTGCTTTCCAAGTCTTCCTTCATCATCTCGGCAGCACGGGTCGACATGTTCTTGAATATCTTTTCGCGCAACTCGGCAGTCGCTCCCTTGAGCGCCAGGATCAGGGTCTCGGATTGCACCTCGCGCAGGATGGTCTGGATGCCCTTGTCATCAATTTCGATGATGTCGTCGAAGACAAACATTTCATCCATGATTTTTTGCGCCATTTCCTCGTCATAGGATTTGAGGGCGTCCATCAGGGTGGACTCATGCTCGCTGCCGACATAGTTCATGATTTCGGCTGCAGCCTTGACGCCGCCCAGATTCTTTTTCTTGAGATTTTCGTTGCCGCTCAGCAGCTTGGTCAGCACGTCGTTCAGCTCTTTCAGCGCGGCGGGTTTGATGCCGTCGAGGGTAGCAATGCGCAGCATGACATCGGTACGCAGGCGCTCGGTGAAGTGGCCGAGGATTTCCGAAGCCTGGTCGCGCTCCAGGTGCACCAGGATGGTAGCGATGATTTGCGGGTGTTCGTTCTTGATGAATTCTGAAACTGTCAGCGAGTCCATCCACTTCAGGCTCTCGATACCGCTGGAATCGCGCTCCTGGATGATACGGCTGAGCAGGCTGGAAGCCTTGTCGTCACCCAATGCGCGTGTCAGTACGGAGCGCACGTAATCGTCCGAATCCAGACCCAGCGAAGTGTTCTGGCTTGCCTCGGCAAGGAATTCGTTGAGGACGGATTCAACATCGTCATGGCCGATGGTTTTCATGGTGGTCATGGCCGCCCCGAGTTTTTGCACTTCGCGCGGGCTGAGGTGTTTCATCACCTCCGAGGCTTCCTCCTCCCCCAGTGCCAGCATGAGGATGGCACCTTTCATGACTTTATCTTCAACCATTATTGCTTACCCATGATGTAACGACATTGGCGACCAGTTTAGGATTCTCCTTGGCGATCTGTTTCGATACCTGCAGGTTTTCTTCATATCCCCTTGGGCCTGCACCGCGAGCGGTCACTGCCTGGTTGTTGCTGAGCGCCACCACGGTGTCTTCATCGCCGGGCTTGGGCAGCATCGGAGTTGCAGGCGTTGTCAGCGTGCGCACCATGGGTTTCAGCAGACGTAGATAGAGCAGGAAGATGATAATGATGCCAAGCAGGAACTTACCGGCTTCTTTCGCCATGTCGATGACGGCAGGTTGCTTCCATAATGGAATTTCAGGCAGTACCTGCTGTTCCACGCCGGCAAACGAGCTGTTGACGACAGTGAGCGAATCGCCGCGCTCGGCGTTGAATCCCATGGCCTGTTTGGCAAGGTCGTTGATCTGGGTTTTTTCGTCATCAGTCAGCGGGCGGCTGATGACCTTGCCATCCTTGTCGGTGGTTGTGATGTTATTGACGACGACGGCCACGGTCAGGCGCTTGATGCCGCCCATGGGTTGTTGGACATAACGTACGGTCTTGTCGACCTCGTAGTTGGTCGTCACATTGCGCTGCGAACTGACAGGCGTGGTAACCGTGGTGCCGCCGGTATCTGCAGCAGGGTCGTCATTCACGAGCGGTGCAGTAGCCGGTACCGGAGGCTGATTGGATAATGCCCCCGGTACGCCGGCAGCCGTGGTGCTGGTGGAGCTGGTCGACTCGCTGCTTTGCATGCTGCGTACCGTAGTGGCATCGGGCGCCTGGTTCGGTTTGTAGATTTCGGCAGCCTGTTCGGTACTGGAGAAATCGACTTCGGCGCTGGCTTCCGCACGAACGTTGTTGGCACCTACCAGCGGCGTGATGATGGATTCCACGCGTTTGATGATGTTGCGTTGCAGTTCCTCTATATATTTCAGTTTGGATGGGTCCAGATTATCCATGCCGTTCTGTTTGCTGGTGTCCGAGAGGAGGCTGCCGTTCTGGTCGACAATCGTGACATTGGCAACCGGCAGGTCAGGTACGCTGCTGGCGACGAGATGGACGATGGCGCTGACTTGCCGCTGGTCGAGCGAGCGGCCGGCATGCAGGTTGATCAGTACGGAGGCGGTCGGCTTTTTCTGGTCGCGGGTGAATACTGAAGATTTGGGAATGGCCAGATGCACCCTGGCGACCTGAATGGCATCCACCGACTGGATGCTGCGTTCCAGCTCGCCTTCCAGCGCACGCTGGAAATTGACCTGCTCGACGAATTGCGAAACGCCGAATTTCTGATTTTCCAGCAATTCGAAGCCGACATTGCCACCCTTGGGCAATCCCTGGGAAGCCAGCTTCAGGCGTGCTTCATGGACAAATTGGGAGGGCACCAGGATTGCACTGCCGCCTTCCGAGAACTTGAACGGGATATTCATCTGCTCCAATGCGGCAACCACTGAGCCGCCATCCTTGTCGGAATAATTCGAGAACAGGACACGATAATCCGGTTGCTGGCTCCAAAGCCAGACCACTGCCATGAAGGCGATCACTGCGGCGGCACCGATAGCCAGAACCAATTTCCCGCCCATCAAGGATTTGCCCGATGCCATGAGCTCGCCTGTATTGAGAGTTGCTTCATTTGCAGCCATTGTTCAGTACTCCAGTTTGTCATCTACATACGGGGCTTGCCCTATTGGATGCCATTATGGCGCTTACACTTAATATCAATCGCTGGAATAGAACGGGATTAATTGCCCTAATTTGCCGATTTCATTCAGTGCACGGTGCTAAATTACTCGTGTGGCAATTTGCCGGGAGAACACGATGAATACAGTAGGTGCAATAGATCCTGAAAGAATCAAATCCATGCTGGCCCAGCTCAAATCCGCAGCCCAGAAGCCGGACGCGGGCATGAATGCGAACGCGGTCAACCCCGGTTCCGCACTCAAGCAGACACAGCAGGCCGGCAAGGTGGATTTTGCCGATGCCCTCAAGGCTTCATTGAATCAGGTCAACACAAGCCAGCTGGAGGCAGAAAAGCTGGGCAAGAACTTCGTCCTGGGCGATGACAAGGTCAGCCTGTCGGACGTCATGATTGCCGGGCAGAAAGCGAATATTGCTTTCCAGGCCACGGTGCAGGTTCGCAACAAGCTGGTTTCGGCTTACCAGGACATCATGAACATGCCGGTCTGAACAAGCTCTTTTTCCCGCGAGCTCTTCAAAGATTGAGATCTGATTTAAGCAGTGCCTGCTGGGGTTCTTTCCGGGTTTCCATCTGGTAGAGCCAGGCCAGGATCTCGGCAATAGCCGTATACAAGGCAGGGGGGATATGGTCGTCCAGGTCCACCTGCATCAACAGATTCACCAGTTCCTTTGATTCATGCACAAAGACTTCATGTTCCCTGGCCCGGGCAATAATCTGCTCGGCGATCACGCCGCGGCCTTTTGCGACGATACGCGGGGCAAGATCGCCGGTTTCGTAGGCCAGGGCTACTGCCTGCTGGTTAGGATTGTGCAGTGACTGCATGTGGCGCTACCGTGAAATAATCCAGCATCAGCCCCGAGGCTTCCAGGCTTTCGACCAGCTTCTCGCCCTGCTGCCTGAGCAATTCCTGGGTGGATTCCTTGTCCGCCACCAGCTCAATGCGCATGTGCCCGTTGGCACAGGCTATTTTTGCCGTGACTTTGCCCAATCGCGGCAGATGCAGGGTAATACGGCTGTTAATCACAGCATCGTCGGCATTTTCGGCGGAAGCCTGGCTTTCGTCCCGCCCTTTCTGTTTTTGCTCGATTTCCCATTCCATCAGTTGCCGCGGCCATACTTCGCCGTGCCAGAGCAGGCGTTGCTGTTCCAGGATATGCAGTTGCTGGGGAACCAGCGCAGTCAGCGTGCTGGCAGGCTGGTTCTGCGGTTCCTGCAGAATGGCCGACAGCGGACGCTTGCCGGCGACATACTCCGCCAGGTGGGCCTCATAGAATAATCCGCTCATTGCCAGCGCCTGCCGCAGGTCGCCGGCAATTCTGCTGGCCGGATGGTATGGCGAACTGGTGATTGGGCTCTGCGCCTCGAATCTGGCGGCGTTTTTCTTGTTTTCGCCGGAAGTCAGGTACTGGTTGATTAGCTGGGCCGAGTCGCTGATGCTGGTAGAACTCAGCGAGGGAAGTGGCGGCGAAAGCAGGAAAGTCGGGGTAGGAAAGCCGCCCATATAGCGCAGGGAGATGAATTCGCCCACTTGTGTCGTGGTACCCAGGGACATCTTCAGCGCACTGCCGTTAAGGGCCACCAGAAAACTCTGGTCGTCCAGCCTTGCCATGACCCTACCTTGGTATTGTTGTCCCTTGCTCAGTTGCGCCAGATTGAGCTGGTCGAAGCGGAAATTGAGTTCCTCTGCCGTGTCCGCGATGGCATGCATCGGTGTGACCGGACTGATATTGTTGACGGGAGAAACTGCTGGCTTGGGCAACATATCAGTGTCCGGGGCTGTTTCCGTAGGCGTGGTGCAGTTTCTGTTTGTTGCCTGTGCTGTTTATCAATCCGGAGAGCTTGACCATCCATGGTTCAACCAGGTAACGAATCTCCTTGTCGGTTGCCAGGATTCTTTCGATATAACTGATTTTCTGCCTGAGCTCGTCTCCGGTCAGGCGGGTTTTGCTGTCCATGCTGCGGACATCGGTCATGCAAGCGGCACAATCTGCCTCAAGCTTTTCCAGCAGATCCCAGTCTTGCGCCTTGGTCGCTGCCAGCATTTGCTCCGTAATGCTGACGACACTTGCATAAAGACCCAAAGTTGTATTGCTATTCATTATTCAACCCTTCGCCGAGATTGTCTGGTTATAGTGTGTTACGCCTGTGTTACCGCTGAAGCCTGTGCCGGACCCGACTGCAGGTTGGAGATTGCTTCCCATGCAGATTTCAGTTCGACCAGATGCTTGATTACTTCAAGTATGTAATCCGGATTATTCTGTAGATGGCCGAGGTAAAGCCGGTTGCTCATGTAGCCGTAAAGCGCATCTAGGCTCTCGGCGATCTCTCCGCCGGCATTCCGGTCGAGCGAAAGGCGCAGGCCGCTTTCCACGATCATGATGGCTTTCGATAGCGATTCGCCTTTTTGCACGATATTGTTTTGGCGCATATGCATCAGCCCCAGCTGGCATGCCTCGATCGCACCTTCATACAGCATGACGATCAGTCGTTGCGGGTTGGCATCGACGATACCGGTCTCCAGGTTGATTCTCTTGTATTCGGTAACCCCCCGGCTGATAGACCCAAACATGATTTCTCCTTATTGGAATTATGATTTGCTATTGGCTGAAAGTTGAGACAGTTGCTGTGTCAGGAATGCACTGGTGCTGTTCATGCTGCTGATCAGGGTTTCCAGTGCCGTGAACTGTGCACGGTAGCGCTTTTCGATAACGTCCAGGCGCGCCTCCTGCGCTTCTGCTTCCTTATTCAGCCTGGTAATGGAGCTATTCAGGCCATCGGTTTTTGCTGCCAGGATGCCTTCTTCATTCAGAAAATCCGATACCAGGGTATTGAGTTGCGCGGCCAGCCCGATGCTGAAGGTGATGGTGCCGCGGTCACCTGTGGCGCCACCGCTGATTTTGATGAGCAATCCTTCGCTATCGTCGCCGACGGCGCCTTTCAGGCTTGCTCCGATACCGGTGCCTGCGACTCCGTTGATGGTGCCGATGGTGTCGGTGGAATCGGAACCCAGTTGGCTGACGTTGATGGCATAGGTGCCGGCTTTGGTTTGGCTGGTGTTGCCAACGAAACTGACCTGCGAGTCGGTCGCTGTCGCGCTCGTTGCGAACAGCTTTGCAATATCCTCAAAATTCGATGCGATATTTGCCTGCAATTTTGTGCTGTCCAGCGACAGCGTTCCGTCGGACTTGAAGCCGACGCCAATCTGCGACAGCGTGTTGAATGCGCCTCCGCTGGAGACGGTGCTGGTAATGACGGACTTGATCTTGGTTGCAATGGTGCGTGCAGTTGCATCGCCATTGAGTATTGCGCCTGTCTTCGTGGTTTCGTCGTATTTCGTCAGGGTGCGTATGGAGGTATTGAGCTTGTTGTAAGCTTCGACGAAAGCCATGACCGAAGCCTCGATGGCAGCGCTGTCTGTGGCGATATTCATGTTGACCGGGCTACCCGTGCTTTCTTTCAGCAGCTTCAGGGTTACGCCCTCGACGGCATCCGTAATCGTATTGCTGGATTTGACGATATCGATGCCGTCTATGGTCAGCAGTGCATCTTTTGCCGCCTGCATTTGCGTCAGATTTTTGCCACTGCCTGCAGTTGCCGTCGGATCGTAAGCCAGTCTTGACAGGCCGCTGTCGTCGAGCGGGTTGCCGTCATCGTCGCTGACCTCGATCTTGATGCTGTTGACAGTACCCGAGTCTTTCGAAGTGATGACCAGGCGGTTGCCGTTGCTGCTGCCGTCATTAATGATCGAAGCCGTTACTCCGGCATCTGCGGCATTGATGGCGTCGCGCACTTTCTCAAGGCTGTCGCTCCCGGCAGGGATAGCGATATTGACCGGTGTCTTATCGGCATTGGCCGTGAAACTGTTCCCGACGCTATCGTATGTGCCCAGGGTAATGGTCAATGTTCCGGAGCCGACGGTGTCGGTCTTGTTGGCAAACCCGCCCATTGCCAGCTTCTGGGTCTGGGCGAGCTGCGTCACAGTGACGGAATAATCGCCGCTGGTGGCTTTGCCGTTCGCCGTTGCCGAGAAGACAGTGCTGTCGCTGATGGCCGTGCTTTGAACATTGAACTTGCTGGGGCTGGACAGATTGGCGAGCGCCGTCTGAAAAGTCGAAAGCGCGCTCTTGAGCGTACCGAATGCGGAGATTTTTGATTGAACAGCGGTTTTCCTGGTCGCAATATTGGCGAGCGGGCCGCTTTCTGCAGCAATAAGCTGACTCACGATGGAGTTGACATCGAGACCCGAACTAAGCCCTGAAACTGTAATGGCCATTACGTGCTCCTGAAAAATTAATCCTGCTGTTCAATCAAAAAACCGTGCGCTCAGGCTTTATCGGAAATGACCAAACCCTGCAGACGTGCAAGGTTCTTCGATATTGCCAGAACGTCCATATTGGGGATCTGCCTGAGTACCTTCTGGGTTTCGGAATCCAGAACCTTGACTACAATTTCTCCAGACTCTTCATCCATCGAGAACTGGATGCTCTGTAGAGAAGAAGCAATCACACGATTCAGGTTATCGACGGCATTCTGCATTTCCCTGGCATTGGGTTGTGTCGTATCTGCTGCGGGTTTACTAGGCTCCGCTTGCACATCTGCTACATTAGTTTTAGCGCGATAAGAGCCTAGTTCTCTTAATGCACCATAACCATTTATAGATGTAATCGACATGATTCATATTCCTTACGTGCTAACGCGGGGGATTAGCTATGCTCCCCCGCGGTAGTTGATTCAATGATGTTTACGCTGTCATTAGCCTCTCAACAGGGTCAACACGTTGTTAGGCAAGGAGTTCGCTTGCGCTAGCATCGCAGTACCGGCTTGTTGCAGGATCTGGCCGCGTGTCAGGTTTGCAGACTCAGCAGCGAAGTCGGCATCCATGATGCGTGAACGTGCGGCCGATTGGTTTTCTACAGATACCTGCAAGCTGCTGATGACGGATTCGAAACGGTTCTGTACAGCACCCAGCGTAGCACGGGAGGTGTTGACGCTAGTGAGCGCAGTGTCGATCAGGCCGATTGCGGCAGTAGCATTTGCATTGGATGTCACGCTACCTGCAATCGATGCTGCGGCGGTCGAGGCGACAGAAATGGTGTCTGTTGCATCTGCACCTACCTGGAATGTATAGCCAGAGCCGAAAACAGCCGATCCATTGAACTTGGTCGCAGTACCGAGGCGTGTCACTTCGGCAACCAGTTGCTGATATTCGGCATCGAGGTTGGCAAGGTCGCTGGTGCCGTTGGTGCCGTTGGCGCCCTGGACTGCCAGTTCACGCATACGTTGCAGAGCATCTGCCACTTTACCAAGCGCGCCGTCGGCGATTTGAGCGAATGAAATCGCGTCGTTTGCATTACGGATCGCAACGGTCTGGCCACGTGCCTGTGCATCCATGCGGGTTGCAATTGCCAGACCGGCAGCGTCATCCTTGGAACTGTTGACGCGCAAGCCTGAAGACAGACGTTGCAATGAAGTATTAAGGCTGGATTGAGATGCGGTCAGATTACGTTGAGCATTCAATGAAGCGATGTTGGTGTTGATTACTGCAGCCATTTTGGTTCTCCTTTAATTTAGGTAAATTCTCAATTTCCGGTTTCTGCCTTCAACGCTGCTTCGCTAGTGTTGCCGCTTTTCATCGTTGTTGAATTTGTTATCGGACGCATTCTGAGAAAGTTTAGTAACCAGTTAATTTTTTTCTCAGATTGCACCCAACTGCAAACCGGTGTAAGCCTGTTGACGGCAGTCCTTATGAAAAACTTTAGAAAAAACCCAAATTAATGTTTGTTACCAATTGGTTGCGCCTGATGCAAAGTGGCTGCTAACCCCATCGGATATGACATTTCAGCCGGAAGGCCGATACATCCGATCTCGATGGATGTGGCTATGCTAATGGAAGCGTACGGAAGGTAAATCGAATAAAAGCGGGGTAAAAGCGGGTTAATCCATGCTATTTGAATGAGCGCTGAGTTTTAGCGCACGGATCAGGCGGGCATTACTGCAGCATCAGTCATCTTCGACCAGGTGATTCCTGATGGCGTAGTGGGTGAGCTCTGCATTATTGTGCAACTGCATTTTTTCCAGCAGGCGGGCGCGATAGACGCTGATGGTCTTGACGGAAAGACATAATTTCTCTGCGATTTCGCTGACCGTCATGCCGGAAGCGATCATGGACAGCGTCTGGAATTCACGATCGGAGAGGGTTTCATGCAATGGCTTCTCATCGTCGCCCAGATGATTGGCCAGACTCTCCGCAACGGTGGCACTCAGGTATTTCTTGCCCTTGGCAACCGTGCGGATAGCCTGCACCAGTTCCGCAGCGGCGCCCTGTTTGGTCAGGTAGCCGGAGGCGCCTGCTTTCAGCGATCGTATGGCGTACTGGTCTTCCCTGTGCATGGAGAGCATAAGCACCGCCATTGCCGGGTTGTCCTTTTTCAGGATCTTGAGTGCTTCGACGCCGTTACGGTCCGGCAGCGAAATGTCGAGCAACATCACGTCGGCATGCTTTTTTCGTGCAAGCATGATGGCTTCAGTCGCGTTTTCAGCTTCAGCGACAACCTGGATATCCTCCGTTTCCGACAGAATCTGTTTAAGACCGTCCCGTAATATCGCGTGATCGTCGGTAATGATGACTTTGATGGTGGGTGCAGGCATTGTTCTCAGGCGGTTAAGGAATTATTTTAATTCTAATATACAGATATCCTGTGTACATCATAGATTATAAAGGCAATCTTACCAAAATTTTTGTGCCATTCATGATTCCCGGCTCGATGGATATCTGGCCGCCAACCGCTTGCACGCGCTCGATCATGCCTCGCAGGCCGAATGCGTTCTTTTTCTTTTTGTCCGAGAGCCTGATGCCGACGCCATCGTCTATGATCTGCATGGTGATTTCATCGGCCTTGCGCATCAGTTCGACATCGACCAGATTCGCCTTGGCATATTTTGCTATATTGGAGCTGGCTTCCTGGCAGATTCTGAACAGCACGATCGAACGATCGATATCCAGGTCAAGATGCTCGTCATTGGTGCTGAAGTTAAAGGGAATGCCGATCTGGGTCTCGAATTCCTTTGCCTGCCATTCGAGGGCGGCGACAATACCCAGCTCCAATACGCTGGGCCGCAGGTCGGCCGTGATCCTGTGGGCGTCCTCGAAGGTCTGGTCAACCAGGCTTTCGATTTTCCTGGCTTTCTCAATCAGCTCCGGATGCGATTGCTGCAGGCCTTTAATCAGGGATGCCAGGCCGATCTTGATCGAAGTCAGATTACCGCCCAGGTCATCGTGAATCTCGCGTGCGATACGAAGCCGCTCCTGCTCCTTGACCAGGGCCATATGGGATGACAGCTCTTCCAGTTGCCGGTGCGACTCTTCAATTTCCATCTTTTCGCGCTGGTTCTGGGTGATATTGGTAATCACGCCACCCCATTGCACCAGCCCCTCCGCATTTTTCGTGGCGCTCGCACGCAGGTTGACGATCTTGACGTCCTGCCACTGTTCAATCCAGAGCCTGCCTTCCCAGTTCCAGACGTCCAGATTGATTGCGGACTGCCGCATGCTGTCCATGAAGGATGCCCGGTCTTCGGGCAGAATGATCTCCATCAGCCTGTCCGGTTGGTCGAACAGCATATCCGCCGGGATGCCGAGCAGTGCCTGGCAGTCGTCGCTCAGGTAATCGAAGGCGATCCTGTTTTCCGGGTCCATGTGGCACTGAAAGACCAGGCTGGGGATATTGGAGACGATAGCCTGGAAGCGGTTGCTGATTTCATCCAGCGCCATTTTCTCGTTCTTGCTTTGCGTGATGTTGGTCATGACCCCGCCCCACTGGACCTGGCCCTGCGTGTTCATGATGGCGGTCGCGCGCAGATTCACGGATTTTATGTCCTGCCATTTTTCCATCCAGACCGCGCCCTCCCAGTTCCAGACGGATAGCTCCCTGGCGGATTTTCGCATGCTGCGGATGAATTTCTCACGGTCGGTGGGCAATACCATATCCAGCAACATGCTGGGGTGCTGCATTAATTGTTCGGGGCTCAGGTCCAGCAGCGTCTGGCAAGCATCGCTCAGGTAATTGAAGGAAATTTCGCCTGTTTCATCCAGCGTGCATTCGAACACCATGCTGGGGATGTTGGCAACGATGGTCTTGAACCGGGCAATGATGTTGTTCAGTTCCTGTTTCTCGTTACGGCTATGCGAGATGTTGGTGATGATGCCGCGCCATAGTATCCGGCCTTCGTCGTAAGGCACTGCGTTGCCGCGCAGATTGACCAGCTTGATATCCTGCCACTTCTCTATTCGTATGCCGCCTTCCCAGTTCCAGCCGGAATTCGATTGCGCTGCCCGCTGCATGCTTTTGAAAAAAGACTGGCGGTCTTCCTGCTGAATGATGTCGATCAGCCTGCCGGGGTTATCAAAAAGTGCGCTGGGCGGGATACCGAGCAGTGCTTCGCAACTGCTGCTGAGGAATTTGAAGGAAATTTGCTGGTCCCTGTCTTGCAGAAGCTCGAAAACCAGGCAGGGAACATGGGAGACAATCCGCTCTATCCTGGACTCGCGGCTGCCGGCGCTCTCATCATTTGCCGGCAGGGCGATCAATGCCTGTTTATCCTCTTCCTTGATATATAGCAGGCTGAACGGGGCGCCGGAATTGCTGAAGGCGTGATGGCCGGGGAAGAGCTCGACCATGGCCCGGCTCTCTGCTGCATACAGGCCAACCTGGTGTTCGAGTAACGCAGGCGAAATGCCCTGGAATACATCCTGGAATCCCAGCCCCTGCAATTCCGCCAGGTCGAGATTCATCTCTCTCAGTGCGTAGGTGCTGGCAGAAATAAAGTGAAAGTCATTGGCATCCAATATATAGATCTCGCCTGGCAGATTGGCCAGGATGCCTGTCAGGCAGAACCATGGGAAGTCTGGGTGTTGGACAGTGGACATTGACGTTATCTGGCGCCTGTTAGTACTTGAATTGCGGGTCTGGCCGATTTTTTAATCGATTTCCTACCACCGCAAACAGTTTGCAAACCCACTCTGTAAAAGCAGCTATCGGTAATATAACCCGCAACGGCCCTGCATGTATAACGGAAAGTATTCGGCCAGAGGCGATAGCGCAGGCCTTCCCGCACGGGTAATCAGGGCAGGTGCATGGAAAAGCGCTGAATTTCCCTATTTTTTATTTTAAAAATAACAAGTTATAAAATAATTTAATTTTTTTATAATTTTTCCTAAAGTTTCCTGAAGGATCACCGATAAGCATGCATGAGACAAAATCCATGCCTGTGATTGCAGGGCTGGAAATTTTCAAGGAATGAGATGAAAGAATTTTCCTGAGCTGAATTACCCGTTATTTACGGTCAGTAGGCTTGAGTGCAAGTCACTGATTAGTCGATGATTAATAGCGAGCCTGTAGGCGTTTGTCAGACAAACGCCTACAGGCTCGCGTGCGCCTTTCCGACAAGACTGCTTGCCAGTTTCCTGACATAAAAAACCGACAAACTCTCATTTTTATATTTTCTCTAGTGGCGCAAAGTGCGTCTCACATGCAGTGGATATTAAAAAATAATTTAAGTCGTAATTTTACTAGGGGAATAAAATGACTATCGAAAACACCATGTCTGAAATTCGCGATGCAAACCTCAACTACCTGATGCTTGCTCAGCAGATGATTCGTGAAGACAAGGCTTCAGCAATTTTCCATCTCGGTATCAGCAAGGATATTGCCAACCTGCTCGATAACCTGAGCAACTCCCAACTGACCAAGCTTGCCAGCGCAAAAATGATGCTGGCACGTTTCCGTTTCGACGACAGCGCCATTCTCGGCATGCTGACTGATTACAGCAAGGACCGGGCGCTAACCAATGCGCATGCTGTTGTGCTGATGGCCAATCAACCGGTCGAAGCCATCGCATAGTTGTTCCGAACCGTCAGTTGGAGAGAATGTCATGATCAAAAAAAGCGTAGTCGAAGAGGCAGAACAAATCCAGTTGGCCATTGAGCTGATCAGGCTTGGTGCGCGCTTACAGATGCTGGAGTCGCAAACCACGCTCTCACGCGAGCGTTTGATCAAACTCTACAAAGAGTTGAAAGGCGTATCCCCGCCCAAGGGCATGCTGCCATTTTCCACAGACTGGTTCCTGACCTGGCAGCCTAATATTCATTCATCCATCTTTCTCAATATCTACAACTTTCTTGTGGAATATGCGGATCTCAAAGGCATTCATGCTGTTATGAAAGCCTACAAAATCTATCTCGAACAAGTTGGCAAGGATGCGCAGGATGAACCTGTGCTCTCCCTGACAAGAGCCTGGACACTGGTGCGATTCGTGGAAAGCAGGATGTTGAAGCTGGTGCCTTGCACCTGCTGCACCGGAAATTTCGTAGTCAACGCTTATGATTTGAACCAGAATTATCAATGCGGCATCTGTCATATTCCATCCCGCGCCGGTAAAACCAAGCTGGCGAAAGAGGCTCTGGAAAAATCACTGGCCGTGAACGCCTGATGGTGTCATGGTGCGCGCGACTGGCCCGGCACAGACTGCACGATCATCCTTGACAGAAGCCCCGCGGCATTTCCGCTCTTCCAGGAATGCCGCGGGGCTTCTGCCCATCATGACGTCTTCTTCTACGGTTCCCGGATATGAAGCGGATATCCCGCGTCACGATATCAAGCCTGCGACACTGGCTCTGGTGTTACAAGGCGTTGCGTTTGCGGCGACGTTTGCAGCCTGGCTATTGTTAACGCATATTTTTCTGCTTGAACCGAATTTTCTTGCGCTGGCCCTTTTCCAGGGCGCTATCGCCATGCTGCTTTCCGGTATTTTCCGTATGGCGGTCTGGTGGCGCTTCATTCAGTTGATATTTCCTCTGGCGGTCTTCTGGACGCATGGCCTGAGTATTCCTTCCTGGGTTTATCTGTCCGGTTTTATGCTGACTGTCGGGTTGTTCTGGACGACATTCCGTACGCAGGTGCCGTTTTATCCGTCGCATGAGGGGGTCTGGCGGCAGGTGGCGCAGTATCTGCCCAGGGATAGAAAAATCAGGATGATCGATATCGGCAGCGGCCTGGGGGATTTGCTTCTGTATCTTGCGGACCGCAGACCGGATAGCTGCTTTGTCGGCGCCGAAATCGCGCCATTGCCGTGGCTGGTGAGCAGGGTGCATGCATATTTAAGGAAATCGAATGCGCGCTTCTACCTGAGGAACTACGGCAAGATGGACTTTGCGGGATTCGATGTCGTATTTGCCTACCTGTCACCGGCAGCAATGCCGGCTGTGTGGGAAAAGGCGCGCCGGGAAATGCTGCCGGGCAGTATCCTCATGAGTTATGAGTTCGAGGTTGCCGGTAACCGGCCAACCGCCATCCTGCAGCAGGAACAAGGCACGCCCCCCATTTATGTCTGGCATTTCTGAGCCGGCGGTTCTGCCGAAGTCCGGGAACGGTCATTGCGCCTTCTCCATGAAATTGCATCCCCATTGATTTATTGGCGTGCAATTCCGGCACTTCCTTAAGTTATTTCGCATTACGCCGTAATTCTTTAAGCAAGCCGGGAAACCTGTGCTTATTTGCATGATTGCATCAGGCTTCCCGACGTTATGCTGAACCCAATGATTTAACCATTTAAAAAATACGGGTTTTGACGAAATCGGAGCTTATTGAATGTTTGTGCTTATTGGCTATGTGATAGTGATTGGTGCGGTGTTTGGCGGCTACGCATTGGCCGGTGGGCATCTCGGCGCCCTCTGGCAGCCGCTTGAGCTGTTGATGATAGGCGGCGGCGCTGTCGGTGCTTTCATCGTCGGCAATAATGCCAAGGCGCTGAAAGCCACATTCAAGGCGTTGCCGACCGTATTAAAAGGCTCCAAATACAATAAAGCGCTTTACATGGATCTTCTGGCCCTGCTCTATGAGATTCTCAACAAGATTCGCAGGGACGGCATGATGGCCATCGAGAACGATGTCGAGAATCCAGAAGGCAGTGCATTGTTCAGTAAATATCCCAAGCTGATGGCAGACCATCATCTGCTCGAATTCATTACCGATTACCTGCGCCTGATGATCTCCGGCAACATGGATGCGTTCCAGATCGAGAACCTGATGGACAATGAAATCGAGACGCATCACATGGAAGGCCATGTGCCGGTGCATTGTGTTGCCAAGGTAGGCGACGGCCTGCCGGCTTTCGGTATCGTGGCTGCAGTGATGGGGGTGGTGCATACGATGGAAAATGTTGCCCTGCCGCCGGCCGAGCTGGGCATCCTGATAGCACATGCCCTGGTTGGAACATTTCTCGGTATTTTGCTGGCTTACGGTTTCGTCGGCCCGCTCTCGGGATTGCTTGAGCAGAAGCTCGAGGAAAGCACCAAGATGTACCAGACGGTGAAAGTGACGCTGCTCGCCAGCCTTAACGGCTTTGCGCCCGCCATTGCAGTCGAGTTCGGCCGCAAGGTACTGTACTCTACCGAGCGCCCAAGTTTCATCGAGCTGGAAGACTTTGTCAAACAGGCAAAAGCCAAATGAGCCTGACCAACTGCCCAAAGGCTGACTGAGATGGCGCAAGATACCATCCGGCCGATCATCGTCAAGCGTATCAAGAAAGTTTCCGGCGGCCATCACGGCGGTGCCTGGAAAATCGCCTATGCTGACTTCGTCACCGCCATGATGGCCTTCTTTCTTTTAATGTGGCTCCTGGGTTCCACCACCAAGGCTCAATTGATGGGGATATCCGAATATTTCAAGACACCGCTCAAGGTGGCTTTGCAAGGGGGGCACGCGGTCGGCAGCAGTGCCGTGATTCTTAAAGGCGGCGGCCAGGATCTGACCAAACAGCAGGGGCAGGTCAAACGCGGCGACAACGACCCCGATAAGATGCTGGATGTCGAGGAGCAGAAGCCCAAGCCCATGAGCTACGAGGAGGCCAAGGCCGAACTGCTCAAACAGGAACGCGCCCGTCTGGAAGAACTCAAGGCCAGGATCGAAGAAGCGATCGATGCCAGCGAGATGTTGCGGCAGTTCAAGAACCAGTTATTGCTCGATATTACTTCGGAAGGCTTGCGCATCCAGATCGTCGATGAGAAGAACCGTCCCATGTTTGCCCTTGCCAGTGCCCAGTTGCAACCTTATGCGCGCCAGATACTGCTTGAAATCGGCAAGATGCTGAATGGGGTGCCTAACAAGATCAGCCTTTCCGGGCATACCGATGCAACGCCTTACGGCCGCGGGGAGAAAGGTTACAGCAACTGGGAACTTTCCGCTGACCGCGCCAATGCTTCGCGTCGTGAGCTGGTGGCCGGAGGTATGGATGAAAGCAAAATGCTGCGGGTGGTCGGGCTTTCTTCAGCCGTGCTGTTTGATAAAAACGACCCGATGAACCCGATCAACCGCCGCATCAGCATCATTATCATGAACAAGCAGGCGGAAGAAAATGCCATCAAGGACGACTCGCCCGTGGATGTGCCGGCTGAGGGCGATCGCACCAGGCTGCAAGAGACGATATCCGCGAAAGATACAAACTAGCGCTGTTTTTGTTCTTTATTTCATGAATTGAATGGACAAAAGGCAAGGTATTTTATATGCAAGACCAACTATTACAAGAAAAAATGAACGGACGCTCAATACTACCTGTGACCGAGCTGAGGAAGCTGCTGGCGGATGTATCCGAGAGCGGTACACGACATTTGCTGGAAGTTGAATCCGACCTCATGCAAACCACTTACCTGCTGGGCGAAGCCATCGACAAGCTGGGCAAGAGCTTTACGGCGATTCACCAGGCCGTCAGCGAGCAGCAGCTGGAAATAGAAAAGCTGTTGCAGCGGAATGCGCTGGGAGATAGCGAGGCCGATGCGGTCCGGGAAATCCGCGAGGTTATCAGCGATGAGGTGCATGCCGCAGTGACCGGGATGCAGTTCCACGACATGACCAGCCAGCTGATTACCAGAACCCTCAACCGGGTAAAGGGCTTGCGCGAACTGCTTGCCGCGCTTGCTACACATGGCGAGGTGATGGGCCCCGAGCATGAACATGAAGATATCGCCAGGCTGCTGGAGGAGATGAGCTCCAGTCTCAAGAGCCGCAGCATCGCCTTGGATGGCGGGTTGCGGCAGTCCGTGCGGCAGCAGCACATGGGAACCGGCGATATCGAACTGTTTTGAAAACCAAGGGCAATGGCTGAGGTGCAGCCCGATCAATAAGAGAGAGAACGAAACATGGGAAAGACAATTCTAGCAGTAGACGACTCCGGCTCCTTGCGCCAGATGGTGGCATTCAGCCTGCAGGCGGCAGGTTATGACGTGGTACAGGCGGTGGACGGCCAGGATGGCTTGAACAAAGCTAGGGAAAAGACCGTGGACCTGGTGCTGACTGACCAGAACATGCCGGTCATGGATGGGCTGACGCTGATCAAGTCCCTGCGTTCGCTGAGCTCCTACCAGAAGATACCCATTCTCATGCTGACGACGGAATCCAGCGACGAGATGAAAGCCAAAGGCAAGGCGGCAGGCGCTAACGGCTGGCTGGTCAAGCCATTTGATCCGAAGCGCCTGATCGAAGTGGTGCAGAAAGTGATTGGCTAGTTTTTTGCCCAGTGCAAAAACAAGCCAGGACAATTAGAAGGTATTCGGGAGTAACGCAATGACAGTAGATATGAGTCAGTTTTATGAGGTCTTCTTCGATGAAGCGGAAGAGTTGCTGGCGGAAGCCGAGCGATTGCTGCTGGCACTCGATGTAGATAATCCTGAATCGGAAGATCTCAACGCGATTTTCCGCGCGGCTCACTCGATCAAGGGCGGCGCGGCCACCTTTGGCTTCATGGATATGACCGAGATTACCCATGTGCTGGAAAACCTGCTGGACAAGATTCGCAAGAACGAAATGGCATTGACCGCCGAACACGTCGATGCCTTTCTGGCCGCCAAGGATGTGCTGAAGATGGAGCTCGACGGTCACCGTCATGCTTCATCCGTGGATCAGGCACAGGTATCGGACGTCAAGAGTGTACTAGCTTCGCTGACCCAGGCTGGCGGCATCGTCGTTACGCCTGCCCCTGTCGCGCAGGCTGCCCCCGCACCTGAGGCGGCTCCTGCAGCGGCAGAAGCGCAGCCTCAATCGAGCCCTGCTCCGGCAGCGGCATTGCCTGCGCCGGCAGACGGCCTGATCCGGTTCAACATCCTGCTGCCGGAACTGAAGGAAAAAGATGTTTCCAACCTGCAGGAAGAACTCGGCCTGCTGGGCGAAGTGGCTGCGACCAAACAGGAGAACGGCCGCACATTGCTTACGCTGAATACCGATTCCAGCGAGGCGGATATTGTTTCAATCTGTTCATTCATCCTGGACCCGGATGACCTGGTAATCACGCAAGCGGTATCGGGCAGCACGGCCGCAGCGGCTGATGAACTCGCAGCCGATGCGCCTGAACCGGAAAAGGCCGAAGCCGGCGGCAAGGTGAAGGTGCAGGAAGAGGTGGGTTACGGCCTGTTCGCAGAAGAAGGCAAACAGGTGGTTGAGGAAGGCTATGGATTCTTTGCCCCCTTCACGCCGCACCCGGATGCGGCAAAGACTACGTTGATCGATGACAATACCCCGGTGCCGGCAGAACAGGCAAGCGCAAAACCTGCAGAGGTCAAGCCACCCGTGGCAGATGGCGCGGAAAAGAAAAATCCCGGAAGACGCGAGGCCGACAAGGTTCAGCCGCAAAGCGCGGAAACAACCTCTATCCGGGTTGGCGTGGAAAAGGTCGATCAACTCATCAACCTGGTGGGCGAACTGGTCATTACCCAGGCCATGATCGAACAGCGAATATCCGCGCTTGATCCCGTGCACCATGAAGCCCTGATCAACAGTGTGAGCCAGTTGACCCGCAACACGCGCGATTTGCAGGAATCGGTGATGTCCATCCGCATGATGCCGATGGATTTTGTCTTCTCGCGCTTCCCGCGCATGGTGCGCGACCTGGCAACCAAGCTCGGCAAGAAGGTCGAACTGGTGACCGTTGGGGCAACCACGGAACTGGATAAAGGCCTGATCGAGCGCATCGTCGACCCGTTGACGCATCTGGTGCGCAACAGTGTCGATCATGGCATCGAGCTGCCGGATAGGCGCAAGGCTGCGAACAAGAATGAAATCGGCCGTCTTACGCTGTCTGCTGCGCACAAGGGCGGCAGCATCGTGATTGAAGTGACCGATGACGGAGGCGGACTCAACCGCGACAAAATCCTGGAAAAGGCCAGGAGCAACGGCCTTGCCGTCAGCGAAAACATGCCGGATTCCGATGTCTATCAACTGATTTTTGCACCCGGCTTTTCAACAGCGGAAGTGGTGACTGACGTCTCCGGCCGCGGTGTCGGCATGGATGTGGTGAAGAGAAACATCGCGGCGATGAACGGCAGCATCGAGATACGCTCGGCGCTGGGTTTTGGCACCACGATTGCGATTTCACTGCCGTTAACCCTGGCAATCCTCGATGGCATGTCTGTCTCGCTCGGCAGCAGCGTCTACGTGATTCCGCTCAACCTGATCGTCGAGACCCTGCAACCGCGTGCCGAAGACATCAAGACGGTTACCGGCGAAGGGCGCATGGTGCACGTGCGCGGCGAGTACTTGCCGATCATCGCGCTGCATTCGCTTTTCAATCACGATACCGAGATTACCGACCCTACACAGGGCGTGCTGGTGCTGATCGAGGCGGAGGGCAGGAAGGCCGCGCTTTTTGTGGATGCGCTGGTAGGCCAGCAGCAGGTCGTGATCAAGAGCCTGGAAACCAACTTCAAGAAGATTCAGGGCGTCTCCGGCGCCACTATCATGGGCGACGGTTCGGTTGCACTGATTCTCGATGTGCCCGCATTGATCCAGTTGGGGCAGACCCACAACTACATCACGGGCGCTGCCTCATTCACCAATAAAGCCATTCAAACAATCAGCAAGGAGTACACACAATGAATATGACTGCCGAGGTAGCGGAAAATACGGGAAGCCAGTCTGCATCCACAGCGGGCGAGTACCTGACATTTGTGCTGGGTACCGAGTCTTACGGCCTCGAGATTCTCAAGGTACAGGAAATCCGCGGCTACGATGCCGTAACCAAAATCGCCAATACCCCCGATTTCATCAAGGGCGTGATCAATCTGCGCGGCAAGATCGTGCCGATTGTCGATCTGCGCGTGAAATTCAACATGGGCAAGATCGAGTACAACGAATTCACGGTAGTAATTATCCTCAACCTCAATGGGCGCGTGGTCGGCATCGTGGTGGATGGCGTATCGGATGTAATGGCGCTCAATGATGCCCAGATCCGGGAAGTCCCCGACCTCGTTACCAGTATCGATACCAAATACATCATGGGTCTCGCCACGGTGGATACGCAGATGCTGATCCTGGTCGATATCGAGCGCCTGATGACAAGCGAGGAAATGCAACTGGTCGATAGCGCCACGATGCACTAGTGGCAAGTCCAGGGAGATGACGACATGTTCGCAGGCAGGGTGAATCAGCTATTCCACGTCATCACGGATGCATTCGTGACATGGGCCTCTTGCCTGATCGCCTATCCCATGTAGTGAAGACCGGGGATACATATATTAAAAGGCGGCCTTTTCCCTGAATGGAATTTAAGGAAATTGCTCAAGAATAGTCAAGGTATGACCGATAAGTAATCAGATTGTTGATAAAGAAAACCAATATCTGCTTAAGGCACAGGAGTCTTACATCATGAATTTAACCGTTACACAACGTATCAAGTTGCTTGTTGCAGTAGCAGCTCTTGGGCTAGTCGTTCTTCTGGCCGTCACCATAGCGCAAATTGACACAGTGTACGAACGTGCCAACTTCGGCAATGCCAATTCCATTCCTGCCATTGAGGCTTTAAGCGAATCAAACCTGTATTTCCAGCGTGCGCGGCTTAATCTTCTAAGACATACGATTGCTACTGATCTTGCCGAGAAAGATAAGCTTGAGGCCGCTTTTGCAGACAGAAGCGCACTGGCCAATAAGGAATTCCAGAAATATGAAGCGACTTTGTTCGGCGATCAGAAAGATGATGCGATGTATGCTGAAGGAAAGGCGCTTTTCGAGCAGTTCTATCGCAAGGCAGACAGGGTCATCGAGTTCTCGCGCAGAAATGACATCCAGGGAACAAAGCTGGCGATAAAGGAAGCCGATGAAATTGGGGTAGAGCTTGCCAACAAGCTGGAAGCGCATCTTGCCTATAATAAAGAGTTGGGTATTACCGAGGCGAAGGCGGCTGCGGCGGCCAAGAGTTTCGCAATGTGGTTCGCGCTGGGAATCGGCCTTGTCATTATCGCCACAATAGGCGGCCTGGGGTTCAATACCGGCAGGAGAATATTGGCCCAGTTGGGCGCTGAGCCAGGCGACCTGGCAGAAATCACCAGAAATTTTGCCGCAGGCGATCTGACCGCCAAAATCAATGTCAAGGAAACCGACAAAACCAGCGTTGCCTACTCGATTAAAGTGCTGCAAAGAACACTTGATGGCATCGTGCAGTCGCTCAACTATGTCAGTGCGCAACACGATGCGGGCGATATCGATGTCGATGTCGACGTTAGCCGTTTCAAGGGCGGTTATGCCGACATGGCGGCTGGCGTGAACAGGATGGTGGCCGGGCATATCGAGCTTAGCAAGAAAACCATGGCTGTAGTGAAGGAATTCGGCGAGGGTAATTTTGATGCGCCTCTGGAACAGTTCCCTGGCAAAAAGGCAGTGATTAACGAGACTGTCGAGCAGGTCAGGCGCAATCTGAAGAGCCTGATCGCCGACGCGAACCTGCTCTCCGATGCGGCAGTAAAAGGCCAGTTGAGTACCCGTGCCGATGCCAGCAAACACCAGGGCGACTTCCGCAAGATCATCGAAGGCGTTAATGGAACGCTTGATGCGGTTATCGGCCCGCTCAACGTGGCAGCCCAGTATGTTGAGGGTATTGCCCATGGCCGGATTCCGGAGAAAATTACAGATACCTACAATGGCGATTTCAACACGCTGAAGAATAATCTCAACCAGTGTATCGATGCCGTCAATGCGTTGGTGGCTGATGCCACCATGCTCTCCGAGGCTGCGGTACAAGGCCAGTTGAGTACGCGTGCGGATGCCAGCAAGCATCAGGGCGATTTCCTCAAGATCGTCGAAGGCGTCAACCAGACGCTGGATGCCGTCATCGGGCCGCTGAATGTTGCCGCGCAATGCGTTGACCAGATTTCCAGGGGCGACATTCCTGCGCCGATCAGCGCGAGTTACAACGGCGATTTCAATGATATCAAGAATAATCTCAATACCTGCATCAATGCGATCAACACGCTTGTCGATGATGCCGGCGTGCTTGCCGAAGCGGCCCGGGAGGGGCGTGTCACGGTACGTGCGGATGCCGGGCGTCACCAGGGCGACTTCCGCAAGATCATCGAAGGCGTCAACGAAACGCTGGAAATGATCGTCAACCCGATTGTCACCATCAAGCAAGCCGCAGAAACCATCAACACCGCGGCCAAGGAAATTGCCCAGGGCAACACC
>CAJPFK010000132.1 GCA_905339275.1 Methylophilaceae bacterium | reverse complement strand
AGAGAGTCGCCTTTCTGCCAGCGCTCCCACATCAGAGCTCTCTGGCTTTCAGTGTAATAGATTCGCGGTCTCTGTTTCATCTGCAACACTCCTTCTGCTTACGCAGATTCTAGTGTGTTGCATCGACCGTTTGAAACTGCAATTATAAACCGGACACTGGCGCCTGCGATGTCGAACTGGCACAATGCGGCCAATAACGGTCACTCAAAATAACTGTTTCCATGCAAAGGTCAATGCATTCTTGTGAAAGGAATTCGTTGGTGTTCAATCGCGAAAACGGCACGAAGAAACCCCTGTCCGATAGAGAGCGCGAAACGCTCAAGCTATTAAGGGGAGCACTACCGGAGTGCGATATTCATGCAAATATGCGACTGGCCGATGTAATCAAAGCGGGATGGCGGCAGTTCAATTTTATCAAAAGCTATCACCTCGATTTTGTCATCTGTGATCAAGACGGTCACACCGTAGCAGCAGTAGAGCTTGACGATTCAACCCATGACAATCGAAAAGCACGGGAGCGTGATGCAAAGAAGGATGGGTGGCTTCGTGATGCCGGCATCAAGATAATCAGGATACGAAAACCGCATGAAGCAAACAAAATACGGCAACTAATTGAGGAATACCAGCCCGAGAGAATTTTTCAAGAACCTCAAAATCCGCCTGTCTTTGAACCTGGACGCGCGAATTCACGCATACCACCGATTCCAGTTCCACCAATACATCCTTCCAAGTATACAAGACCCAGAATAGGGCGAAGTAGACATATAACTACACAGCAAATATTCACAAGGATGGCAGTTACTGTAATAGGTATGTTCGTAGTTTGGATGGTGTTCGCCAATTTTGTGAGCAATCAACAAAAGCGAATGATCGAAGCATCACAAAAAGCGCAACAACAAATGAAGCAAAGAGCGGCTGAACAACAGGCGGAAGTACAACGACGAGCGCAGGCAGCAGAGAGCTTGCGTAGAAAGCAGGAAGCAGTATCAGCATCTCAGACAGAGCAGTTGAGAAAATACGAACAGGCGCTTATCTACCAACACGAATTAAAGGTAGCGGCACAACAGCCACGATATGAGCGTGTTTTCGTAAGAGCAAAATCAGGTGAAGAATGCAGAAAAGGGAACGTCATCGATAACGAAGTCGTTCGGTGCATGGCTGACCACTATGAAATCATTGAAACGAAAAATGGTACTCAGTAAGGGGGGTGGAGGTCGGCCGAACGTTAAGATGTAGTAGTTGCGATTTAATCTAACAGATAGTCGCGAGCGTCCGCTTCCAGGCAAGCAGGTCGCAATGATGAACGCCCACTCGGTGCCAACCCGCACATCACGGAGTGGCAATATTGGCTACTGTAATGACTGCACTGAATCGAATACTCCAAAACATCAGATTTCTTATCGTGTAGAGGCCTGTTTCTGGGCGACTGGTGTTCCCATGAGAGGAATGCGATACACTGATGAGATTCAAATTCGGGAATCGTTTTGATGGCCTTCCTAGCTAAAACACCCCTGCAATCGCTTTCCCCCGTCCTCCTTAAAAGCAAACCCGGCCAAGAGCAGTTCGAGTTTTTCAAAACCAAGCTGGTTGATCTTCTGGAACAGATCAAAGGGAGTCCCAGTGAAAGCGAAGAGCATCACAAGAATCATATTTCTGACTTCCTGAAATACGCTTTCCAGTTTCCCGCTTATTTCATCAATACCAGTGAACGAATTGATCTGGTGATCCACAACGGAAAAGCGCCCACGGATTCTGTGGGCGTCATCCTGGAAGTCAAGAGTCCAACCAACATCACTGAAATGCCAACGCTGGACAACTTCAATGTCAAAGCGATGCAGGAGTTGGTGCTGTATTACTTGAGGGATCGACTGCGCCTCATGGCGAACAATCTGGCCGTCAAGCACCTGATCATTACCAACGGCTATGAATGGTTCATCTTTGATGCCAATGTCTTTGAAAAAGCGTTTGCTCAAAACAAGGCGTTGATCAAACAATTCCATGAGTTCGATTCTGGGATGCTATCGGGCAAGACCACGGATTTCTTTTACAAAGAGATTGCCAAACCTGTTCTCGCCAAGCTGGAGGATCTGGAGTTTACGTATTTCGATTTACGAGAGAAGAGAACCGATAAAGCGCTGATCGCCTTGCTCAAAATATTTTCCCCGGAGCACCTTCTCAAACTTCCCTTCGCCAACGACAGTAATAGCCTAAACAAAGATTTCTATTCTGAGTTGCTCCACATCATTGGGTTGTTCGAGATCAACGACGGTGGCAAAAAGCTGATCCAACGGAAGAATGAGGGAGAACGCAATCGCGGATCCCTGTTGGAAAATGCCATTGCCAAGTTGGATGCGCAAGATCGACTGCGCAATTTTGAAAAGCTGAGTGCGTTTGGAGCCACGAAACAAGAACAGTTGTTCAACGTGGGCCTGGAACTGGTGATCACTTGGATCAACCGAATCTTGTTCCTTAAACTGCTTGAAGGCCAACTCATTACATATCATAAGGACGATCACTCCTACGCCTTTCTCAATGCTCAACGGATCCACAGCTTTGATGAGTTGGATGCCTTGTTCTTCGAGGTCTTGGCCCGGAGGCCCGAGGAACGGGAAGAAACGATCCAAAAGGCTTTCGCTAAAGTGCCTTATCTGAATAGCTCATTGTTTGAGCCGACCGAGATTGAAGGGAAGTCGATCTTCATCGGAAACTTAGTCGGGGAGCTAAGGCTCCCGCTTTATTCGTCTACCGTTCTCAAAGATACAAAAGGGAAACGTCGAACGGGTGAACTGCCCACCTTGGAATATCTGTTTGCCTTCTTGGAGGCTTATGATTTTGCAAGTGAGGGCCATGGTGATCTGAAAGAGAACAATAAGGCTTTGATCAATGCGTCCGTGCTGGGATTAATCTTTGAAAAAATCAACGGTTACAAAGACGGCTCGTTCTTTACACCAGGCTTCATTACCATGTCGATGTGCCGTGAAACCCTAAGGGCTGCGGTCGTCCACCAATTCAATACGGCCAAAGGCTGGAACTGCAATGACCTGATTGAACTGGAAGACCAAATCGAAACCGGGGCCGAGGCCAGAGCCGAAGCCAATACCATCCTCAACAGCCTGAAGATTTGTGATCCTGCGGTCGGATCCGGGCACTTCTTGGTGTCGGCCTTAAATGAGTTGATCGCCATAAAAAGTGAATTGGGTATTCTCCAAGACACGGAAGGGAAGCGATTCAAGAACTACTTCATACAGGTCGTTCATGACGAACTGGTGGTTTTGGATGAAGAGGGCGATGAGTTCGGATACAACCGAACCAACCCCGAAAGCGTTCGCGTTCAGAAGGCTCTGTTCCATGAAAAGCAAACCCTCATCGAGAACTGCCTTTTCGGGGTGGACATCAACCCCAACTCGGTGAAGATCTGCCGCCTTCGGTTGTGGATCGAACTGCTGAAGAATGCGTATTACAACGTCAAGGAACAGCTTGAAACCCTACCCAACATCGACATCAATATCAAGGTCGGCAACTCGTTGATCAGCCGGTTTTCCTTGGATGCGGATCTGAAGGATGCGTTGAAGAAGAGCAAACTGACTTTGCCGGATTACCGGAAAGCGGTGGATACTTACCGCAATGCCAACAGCAAAGATGAGAAGCGTGAAATGGAGCGCTTGATCACGGAAATCAAAAACGACTTCCGTTCTGAAATCCTTTACCACGATCCGAAAGCGAAAAAACTGGTGCATCTCGGGGTTGAAATGAAATTCCTGGAACTACCAGGAACCCTGTTGGAAGAATCGGCCAAAGAGAAAAAAGAAAGAAAACTGAAACTGGAGAAACTGAAAGTGCAGTTCAACAAACTGAGAACCGAGATCGAGGAAGTCAAAAGCAATGCGATCTATGAGAATGCCTTTGAGTGGCGCTTCGAGTTTCCGGAAGCGTTGAACGATGAAGGGGGGTTTGTGGGGTTTGACGTGGTGATCGGCAATCCGCCCTATGTCTTTGCCCGAGAAAACTTTACCGACTCCGATCGGCAATACTTCAATGCCAACTATGAGTTGGCCGCATATCAACTGAATTTGTATATCCTGTTTTTGGAACGAGGAACAAACCTTCTCAAGCCCCAAGGCCGTTTAGCTTACATCACGCCGAACAACTGGCTCACGATCAACAGTGCGAAGGTGGTTCGTGAGTTTGTCTTACACCAATCAGACATTGACATCATAAACTTCTATGCGAAAGTGTTTGAAGATGCCAGTGTGGATACCAGCATTCTCATGTATGAGAAGGGCGATCACACCCCAGAACTGAAGCTCTATGAATCCAGTGGGCCTGATGACCTGAGGTTGGCGCATGAAGGCCCCACCTCCTATTTCTTGGAGCAACGCGATTCCATTATCAATATCGCAGCCTTCCGATCCGGTTCAACCAGTGGTTTGTTGAGCAAGATAGAAGCTTCGGCTCAAGCCTTGGAACTCGTCGCGGACGTGAAGGCTGGACTCATGGCGTATGAAGTAGGCAAGGGTGTTCCAGCCCAAACGGTCGAAATGAAAGATGAACGTATTTATCATTCCAAACATCCACTCGATGATAGTTATCTGCCTTATCTGGATGGCCGGGATGTTCAGCGATACGGCTTTGGATGGAGTGGGGATTATCTTTCCTACGGGAAGAATTTAGCTGCTCCACGGAAGTTTGATCTGTTCTCCACCCCGCGTATCTTAGTGAGACAAATCCCTTCCGCACCGCCTTATTGTATTTGTGCTTGCTATA
Organism: Methylophilaceae bacterium; assembly: GCA_905339275.1. Classification (GTDB taxonomy): domain Bacteria; phylum Pseudomonadota; class Gammaproteobacteria; order Burkholderiales; family Methylophilaceae; genus UBA6140. The sequence goes on along the minus strand of CAJPFK010000132.1, from coordinate 16,119 downwards.
CGAACGAGGTGGTCTTAAATGACCGGAACTCGATGAACATCGTCAACATCCAGGACTCCCCTTTGTTCTTACTGGGTGTCCTCAACTCTCGTTTGATGACGTTCTGGTTTGTTCACAAGTTTGGCAAACTCCAGCGGGGCGTTTTCCCTCAATTCAAAGTGAATGAGTTGGCCCAGTTCCCAATTGCGGTCACCAATGGAGATCAGAAAGAGGCGGTCGGCCAGAGAGTCGAAAGAATCTTGGAGGCTAAGAAGGCCGATCCGAAAGCGGATATGTCGGCCCTAGACAAAGAGATCGATCAGTTGATCTATACCTTGTATAACTTGACGCCCGAGGAAGTGGAACTAATCGAAGGAAATTCTTAAACTTTGGATCCATTAGCCACGTTGAACAACAACTTTGGAGGTGGCTGACTATCCGGTTTGAGGCGGATTCTGTTGAAAAACTCTTTTTTCAGGCGGCCTGAAAAAATTCTAGGCGATTAGATCGATTTTCTTTCGAAGGACGTACCCGGGGTCATGCGGAACATGATCGTTCGTTGTGGGGTGTTCGATTCTTTCGCAATACAGGGAGTCGACTGCGTTCTTTGAGAGCAACAGCATTTGGCGTATTTTCAGCGCCCCTCAGAAAAAGAGTTTTTCAACAGAATCAGGCGATAAGCGGCCAGTCAATAAACGTGATGCCGAATATCTTCAATGTTTCGAAGGGTGAGTTGGCGACTGGCAGCTTCCAGGCAATGAAAAATCTGTGGTGTTGAATTGCACAAGCTCTACCGCTCTAAGTCCTTTTCACCCTGCTTCGGCGCGGCCTGTTCAGCGCCATTATTTTGTCCGGCGCTTGGCTGCGGTGTGGTTTCAACGGTGATGCCGTGAATATTCTCGGCCTGCCTGGTAAATTTCTGCGCCAAATCCCGCTTGATCTGGTGCCGCTCGGTGTCAATGGATGGCATGGCTGCCACAAAGCCACGGATACGGGCTGCAAGCGCCTTGTTGTCCCCGGGTGCACCTTGATAACCCCTTAGCCGTTCTGCGCCTCCAAGAGCGCGAGAATCGCCAGCTCGCGCCCGTCGCATTTCAGAATCGGCTGCTCGTTCCCTTCCCATACGATCAGGTGCATTCGCCCGCAAAAGCACTTGAGAAGGTCGTTCGTGGTGAACCACACCGACGCGGGACACGTTTCGCAAGCCGGTGAGGGTTCCGGGCGGTGCTTGGCGTCCAGTTTTTTCAAGGTTGGACTGATATACAGCGGCGGCTCGCTGGCCTGCTCGTTCGTGATCTGCGCTGATGCGTTCGTAGTCTGGTCGTTCATTGCGGGCTTCCTTCTGGTTAAATGTCTTTCGGGTGTCTTCGTGCTCAAGCGCATCGGCTGCGGTCAGCCAGGCGTGGCGGATTTCGCGCTGCCGTGCCTTGATCGCTTCTTCCCAAGGCTTCGGCGGCACCGGCAAGCCCCGGGCCTCGGCACTAAGTTCCTGTGCGGCTTCTTTGATCTTCGCGGCCTTGACCTTGGACACGCGCGGCTGGTGGGTCTTGTCGCCACGCTCAATGTGCCTGATCACGTTCGGCTCGGCTTTCTTGACCACACCCCGGCTGCGCCTCGGGCTGGCCTCGGCATCTACACCCTGGTCACGCAGCTTGTCCGCGAATCCCTCGCGCCACTGCTGCAAGTCGGCCTTCCGGGGATTCAGGCGCTTACCGTCAAAGCCAAGGCATTTGACCGTGACGTGACAATGCGGGTGTGGTTCATCGGTGTGCAGGGCAAAAACGTATTCATGGTTTTTGCCAAAAGTGGTTTTAGTGAACTCTCGCACGGAATTCTTGACTGATTCCGGGTCGGTGGTTGCCGGCATGGAAAGAACCAGGTGCATCGTGTCGCGCTGGTTCTTGTGGCGCTTGCCGTCGCCAAAATCTTTCTCCCAATCCTTGAAAAAGACTTTGACTTCCTCCTTGCCGTTGAAGATCTCGCCCCGGTCATTCTCCATTTCGAGTTTGCCGTTCCGGGTGATGTAGTCAAGATGGGCTTTTACATGGCCAGCGCTCTTGCCAAAGCCGGTGATTTTCACCATGACTTCGGACGAACCGCCCGTTACTCGCTTGGCCGCTGACCGAAGTTTCCGGGTGCGGTTGGCCTTGCGTTTGACGGCTGGATTTAACGCCTTACCTAATTCGGATTCGATCAGCGTCATCAGTCGGCCTTCCACGCGTTTTGACTGGCCCGGACCAAGACCCGAATCGCGGCCCGGTTTTCGGTGATGGCCTGGCTTAACTCGGCCAGCTTGATCAACGGTAGCCAGTCTTTATCAAAAGCCCCTGGGTGGATGATATTGGCTTGGTTGATGGATTTGGCAATTTGGTTAATGTTTCGACCGATTGCGACAAGTTCACGTCCGCTGGCCTGCAACCCCTCCAGCTCGGCATCGGACATTACCGGCTGGCCGGTGAGGTTCGATTGCACCAAAGCCGTTACCCAACGACTCGGGGCCATGCCTTTTGCCTTTGACCGCTTCTTGGTGGCCTCCATCAAGAAACGGGGCATACGAACTGTCATACGGTCGGACTCGGCCTTTTCCGCGTCTGGCATTATGGGCTGGTCGGTGTCTTTGGACTGGTCGGTTGCCGCCAGGACAACTGCTCGAAGAAGTTCGGATTCGGACAGTCCGCGCGCCTTCGCTATGTTGCGAAAGCGCGTCTTGATTTTAGGTTCAACGAGTGTTTTTAGTACGGGCATGAGGGAGGAGAGAGAGGGTCAATTTGGGGGCATTGTACCAGATCGCCGCACGTGTGCCTATCCTGCCCTAGTTTAAACCCCTCTCTACGCTCTTCATGGTTTTTTGGTTGTTTGCTGGTTGTTATGTGGTTTTGTTCTTATTTTCTTTTGTTGTGTTTAGTTGTTTTCTGGTTTACTACGTTTGCAATGCAGTTGTTTTTGGTGGCAATGACAGTTGAAAGCGGTTAACATGGCCTGGGTTCCAACGTAAGGGCCAGGAAATGGACATAGAGGAATTTCTAAAGCAGGTACAGCCACGGGCTAAACGCTCGAAGCTGGAACCCTTTAAGGCACAGATTTTTGAACTGAAAGCCAGGGGCTATGCGAACGTGCAGGTCTGTGAATGGCTCGCAACCAACGGGGTGAAAATCTCGCAAGAAGGCTTACGAAAATTCATTGAGCGCCGGGAGCAAACTAAGCAATTGCCAAAAAGCAGCCCGAAGGATCAACAGACAGGCAGTAAACAAACAGAAGCCCCGCCAGTTGTGAAAGCTGAATCCGATCCCGAAAGTCCGGTGGTCGGCTCTCACGATCCAGCGGATTTAAGAAAGATTTTAGCGAGTAATCCAGACCTCGCGGCATTTGCCAAAATCGCAAAGGGAATGAAAAAATGAAAGTTGCAGTTATTAATTACTCAGGCAATGTCGGCAAAACCACTGTGGCCGGGCATCTGTTGAAACCCCGTATGGGTGATGCTCAGATTTTCTCTATCGAGTCGATCAACGCCGGGGCGGATGCCGATGGCCTCGAAGTCGAGAAGATGAAGGGGAAGAAATTCGGGGCATTGGTGGATGAGTTGATGCCACTGGATTCGGCAATCATCGATGTGGGCGCGTCCAACGTCGAGGATTTCTTGATGCTCATGCAGCAATATGACGGATCGCATGAGGAGTTCGATTTCTTCGTGGTGCCGGTGGTAAAGGAGAAAAAGGTGCAGGCGGATACGGTGAATACGATCCGCGCCTTGCAAAAACTGGGTATCGAGAAGAAGAAAATCCGTCTGGTATTCAACAAGGCCGAAATGGATGAGTCTGTGACTGATGAATATGCGTCGCTGGTCGGCTATGCCGCAGCGGATAAAGCTTTTGTCCTTCACCCCGATGCGATAATTTATTCGAACGAGGTTTACGATCGGTTAAAGGCGGTTGGTAAGTCGCTTGGCGACATTACCGCCGATCAAACTGATTACCGCGCCCAGCTCCGCCAGGCCAAGGACGAGGATGAAAAAGCAATGTGCATTCAGATGGTGTCCTTGAAGCGCCTGGCGGTGACGGCCAACAAGAATTTGGACGATGTTTTCAAAGTCATGTTCAAGTAAGGCTGCACCATGAATGCGCCCCGCACTGCCCGCGAAGCATTGATTGCGGAAATGCTCGGTGATCTGGACGCGCTGCTTGCCCGCATTGAAGCTCTCCCGGCGCTGGTGGCCGGTGCCGAAGAAAGGCTTTCCGGCACGGCTGCGGCGCTGGAGGCTGCGGGCGACAAGTACCGGATGGCCGTTACCGCTTTCAACGAACAAGCCAAGACTGATTTGTCGGAATACTTTGACCGCAAGGCGGTTGAAGTATCGTCAAGAACGGTGGAGGATCAACGTGCGGCAATGCAAGAAGCCGCGCGCATGGCCTTCCGCTCCGAAGCCTCTGACAAGGCCGCAAGTCTGGGCCTTGTCCTGGGCGAAGCGGCCAAGGAATTCCGCCTATCGATGCGGTCCAGGCTGGTGGAACACGCCATAACCGCGCTGGTGGCATCTGGCTTTACCGCTGGCTTTGTCTATCTGATAGTGAAATGATGGCCTCGATTACTGACGCGCTGCGCTTGTCGCCGCCTTGATTTTTGCATTGCCAGCAATCGTGCAATACAAAAACCAAGGCGGTTGATGTTCACTGTGTATTTGCGCTGCACGTATGTTTGTTGCATCAGGTTTTGCGAAAACTAACGGGCAACTATCGGGAATGTTGACTGGCCGGTTCGACCCCTTTCCATTATTCAAGCTTGATAATACGTTGTCAGAATGCTGCCATTCACCAATTGGCGACACTGAGCAGCCATTGGATTTTCCCCAAAGCAGAACAAAATCGGAAGGCAACTCGAACCATTGGTTCAGTCAGGTACTTCAAACAGCCTATAGATCATCTGGCGAAGTTCATCATTACAAGCCTTATGCTTATCCGCAGCATCGATGATGAAATCAACCTGCTCCTTAGACCGCATCGGCAATGTCAGGGCCTTGTTCAACTGATTTGGTAGAAGATATTTGTTCAAGTGTTTGAATGGATCAATTTTCTTCCCATTAATCTGCTGTAGGATGAGGTGGAACATGGTACGTGATGCATTAGCCATACACTCTCGGACTATACGACGATAATCAACGAGGGGTTCAGGCTCCCTGATTTCAATTGCAGACTTGTACCAACTATAAAATTCTCGCACGCGTGCAGCATATGATTCAGCAAAGACACGCACATGAATGCCATTTGGGCATCGATTAATAAAGGCGCGAGCCTCTTTAGAAAGATCTTTTTGGTCGCGCAGATGCTCGGTTTGGATGACGAAGTTCGTCTCCCGTTCAGCCTCGTACTTAACTTGCCAGCCGACGTCAGGGAGTTCTTGATGAAGAACGATATTTCGCAAAGAAGTTACAAATTTGTGCTCTTGTGAATCAAATGTTGTAGCGATTTGCTCACCCAGTTCAGGAATAACAATTGAATCTTTTAGTCTTCGACTAAACGCAACAAGTGCGCTTGAAGCCGCAGAAAAAGCCACCAGTTCCTTTTTTACTGCCATATTGATCTCTTCAAGTTGAAGTCTACCAACAGGCAGATACATATCATCAGTGAGGCTAAATACGTGAAAACGGTTAAGCTGCGCGATGAGATCCTCATGTGCTCTATTGAAGATCGATAGCATCGACCAAAGTGACTTTAATTTACGTTCAATCTCATATCCGGGATGGCATCTCAATACAGCTTCTCGCTCGACCGGGCCTAGCCAGACTATTTCCTTCACTATTTCTTCCTGAACAGGGGCAGTCGTAACTAGTTTGGCAAGTTCATCTCGACGTATTGCCTTCTGCATTTCTTGCTGTTTAAGCAATGCGAAAAAATCCAGATGCTGTGGCAAAAAGTGCTGGTTATCGGACATGAAAGATTGACTGATGCTTTCGGTGGCAGGTATATGCTGCAATCAGTATAACGCCGGTTAGAAATTTACTTATGACTGTGCACAAATATAAGTATAGCAACGTCCCAGCGACATTCTGGTTTTGGCACGCAGCCGAAAGACACAATTAGTAACTGCCTACCAGAAAACAGCCACTGGCGATTAACGTTTACCGACATCCCTAAAGTCGACCTCGCGGATCACCTCTCCTTCGATCACCTCGCCCTCAATCACCACGTTGCCCGCGGGATGCTCGCGCATCTGCTTTCGCAGATCACGGGTTCTCCACCACAGATAGCCCAGGGCCACCGCACCGGCGGTCACGACAAACATGACGACCTTGTGCAACAGCCGAGTAGGCTTATTGGTCGTATGCGAGAGCTTTTCGAAGGATGTCATCCGCTTTTCGTCAATGTTCTTAAGAATTACTTACAACAGATTCAGGTCGATCCGATGCAGTGTCAATGACAAAGAGGGTATACCGAATTTTGTGTAAACAGAATTTTATTATTGCTGCGACATCCCGACGTCCCTCTACCGAACAATTCCTGAGGTCGATTGACAAAAGAACGATCGTTCTTTACGATACAGCCATCGCCCTGCTAGCTGAATCCCATGACTTCCCTGATACAACAAACTATCTTGCTACCAAAGGTGAGCAAGAAGTCTAGCCTACTCCCGCTGTTTAGCCATAAAGTTGCAGCGGGCTTCCCCTCCCCTGCCGATGACTACATCGAAGTCAGGTTGAGCTTGGACGAGCACCTGATTCCGAACAAAGAATCCACATTCTTCGTGCGTGCCAAAGGTAACAGCATGGCGGGCGCGGGCATCTTTGATGGTGACCTGCTCGTGGTGGACAAATCACTCACCCCATCTTCCGGCGACATCGTGATTGCTGTGGTCGATGGAGACTTGACGGTAAAGCGGCTAATCAAGCGCGGGGATAAGGTCATACTCAAACCAGAAAACCCTAGCTTCAAGGATATTGAGTTCAAGGACGGGCAAGAGCTTCAGGTATGGGGGGTAGTAACCTCCACAGTGAAAAAGTTTGTTTAAGGGCTGCCGTGATGCCTCTAGCCCTCGTTGATTGCAACAACTTCTACGTTTCTTGCGAACGGGTTTTTAACCCCCGACTGGAAGGCAAGCCTGTCGTCGTGCTCTCCAACAACGATGGAGTTGCTGTTGCCCGTTCCAACGAGGTAAAAGCACTCGGCATCAAAATGGGGGAGCCGTGGTTCAAGATGGAGAAGATTGCCAGGCAGCATGGAATCATCGCCTATTCCAGCAATTACACGCTCTACGGCGACCTGTCTGCGCGGGTCATGTCCATTCTGTCCACCTTCTCCCCCAAGCAGGAAATCTATTCCATAGATGAATGTTTTCTCGACCTGGACGGCTTCGACCCGCAATCGCTGATGACCTATGGGCAGATAATCCGCCAGGCAGTTAAGCAGAGTTTAGGCATTCCAGTCTGCGTTGGCATTGCCGATACCAAAACCCTTGCGAAACTTGCCAACCACTGTGCCAAGAAAGGGCTGGCAGGCGCAGACGGTGTATGTGACTTCGGTCGGCTGAATGATGGCGAGCGCACGGTGCTCTTTGCCAGCATTCCAGTGGGCGAGGTGTGGGGGGTGGGACGGCGCATCACCGAGAAGCTGCTGACCATGAACATCACTACAGTCGAAGACCTGCGAACAGCTAACCTTGAGCGAATCCAAAGCCAGTTCTCCGTGGTGCTGGGGCGTACTGTGAATGAGCTTAACGCCATTCCCTGCATCGAACTGGAAGAGGCAGGCACACCCCGGCAGCAAATTATGGTCTCACGTTCATTTGGCTCCTCTGTAACGTGTCTGGCAGACCTCTCCGAGTCGGTTACCTACTTCACCACCAGAGCCGCAGAAAAACTCCGGCATGATGGCTCTGTTGCTGCCAGTGTGTGTGTTTATATCCGCACCAACCCTTTCAAGGAAGACGACCCGCAATACCAGCGGTCAATGATAGTGCCATTGAGCCGGCCGAGTGATGACACAACCAAGCTTGTCCAAGCCGCACTCGCAGGATTGAAGGCAATTTACCGCAGCGGCTACAACTACAAGAAGACCGGTGTGCTACTGATGGGGCTGCAACCCAAGGCAACAATTCAACCCGCCCTGTTTGATGACCCCCTTGAGCAGGCAAAATCGGATAGCCTGATGCACGTCATGGACGCAATCAATAAAAAAATGGGGCAAGGGTGCGTTGGAATTGCCGCATCGGGTATCAGGCAGCGTTGGGCGATGCGCCGGGAGAGAAAGTCACCGAACTACACAACAGACTGGAATGAGTTGCCAGTGGCGGGTTAGAACATTTCAATGAGTGGAGGTATTCAAATGTTAAATGCAGTCAGGGTCGATCCAGATCGTCTGGTGTTTTTCGTATGCATGCTCGGAGCACTTGTTTTGGTGCTTGTGAATATGTTGCATTGATGTGTATCCCTGACTGACAGGTCATTAAAACTCCGAAACCGTAAGCCACCCTTTCGCGAGCCTATACTTGTATCTCATCAAACAAATCCGGTGAATCATGCTGTGTGCTGTTGACCTTGCGACTAACGGGATAGGCTTCCATCAAACGGTCCGGGTAGGGCTTTGTCATCGCTTGAATCTTGGTGACATCAGTGAAGTTTGTGTCGACCCACGCGGCGTAATCTTCCGGCCTGATAATTACCGGCATGCGTTCATGGATCTTGGTCATCAATAAATTGGCATCGACAGTGAGAATGGTAAAGGTTGTCACCTCCCCGTCCGCGCCTTGCCAGTGTTCCAGTAAGCCACCCATCCCCATCGGCTCACCATCGCGCAGCCTGATCAAGTATGGCTGTTTCCCGTTCCGGGGCACCCATTCATAAAACGCATCCGCCGGAACCAGCACACGGCTCTTGCGGTAAGCGTGGCGAAACATCGGTTTGATAGCGGCTGTTTCCGCCTTCGCGTTGATGGGGTGCTGTAATTCCTCAGGGTCTTTGGCCCAGGAGGGAATCAGTCCCCAGCGGGCGAAAGAGAATACACGATCGCTAGTCTCGTCGAAGCGAATAACCGGAACCGTCTGGGTCGGCGCGATATTAAAATGCGGCTTAAAGTCCAGTTCATTCGCCGTGGCAAAATGTTCCTTTAGCTTGGCGGGTGTGCTATTGAGGGCGAAGCGTCCACACATTTCAGTCCTTTCGCTTCTGTTGCTTCCGCCAGTCCCATGGTGGGGTTGGTTCGGCGTCGAGCCATAATCCGCGTCTTTCCGCCCTCGCCTGCTCTTCTGCTTGGGCATAGATAGAACGGTCATCAAGAGATTGCTCTTTCTGGTATTTCTTGTAGTGCCATGCCAAGCCTGCTTTGATCTGCTCAAGGTTGGCATCGACTCCATCCACGAGTATCTTGCCGACGGTTCGCCCGTATTTATCCTTCTTGTTGTATTCGACTATCACCTGTTTGTTGAACACCAATGCAGACAGGGATTCCTTGGACCTGCTGCCAAAGGCCTGCTTTTTTTCAGGCGCATCTATGCCCATCAGCCGAATCTTGAACTGAGTGTTCGAGTCATCCAGTAAAGTTACTGTATCGCCGTCAGACACTCCCACCACTCGGCCTTGCAGGGTGTCGGCGGCAGAGGTATGGTTTAGCAGCAACGAGGCCACTAACAGCATAATTCGGGTAAAGTAGAACTTCATTTTAGGAGAATCCCCATGACTGATTTATCGACGTTTGCCCAATATATTAAACTCGCTGACCAGCTCATTGAAAAAGTGAGCAAGGAAGACCTTGCTGAGTGTGCCAGGTTGCTGGCACTCAATGTGGCGCATTACCAGAATAAGTACGGTGAACTACCACTTGAAGAGCAACTCGCCATGATTGGCATGACCAAACCCAATGATGAACAGATACAGATGCTGACAGATGGAATGGAAATACTGGTCGGGGTACTAGGTAATGTTGTTACGGGAATTGGAGAATCGAAGCATTGAAACGTGTCGATGAACGTCTGATAACGGAGCAGTTTAAATCGCAATCCACTGCCCAATACATTCCTTGGCAGCTTCAAACGCTATTGCTTCATCTTGTGTCCATTGCTGCATGATTGAAAGTCCCTTCAAAGCGTCCGCATTATGTCCTGTGGCGAAATCGCCATTAGAATAAAGTCGTAAGTCCAGCCGATCAGGAAGGCCAGAAAGCTAACGGTGGCGAAGCCCCAAACCATCGCGGTTTTATCAGGGAAGGCATACCACGCAAACAGCCAAGCCAACAGCATCGGAAATGAAATGATGTTGCAGAGAAAAATAATGGGCAGGCGTAGCCAGTACATTAGCAGAAACACCGGCAAACGCACCACAAACCACAGCCACACCAATACACTCTTAACAGTCGATGCCCTCGGCATTGCTGCCTTGATCTTGGTCGCGTCACGGTCAAGGGCAGGCAAAGGCCGTTTGGCTTTGGGAAATTTCACAACGTTTTTCATTTCAGTACCCTACCCTTCCTTGGTGCGCTCCCTGATAAACGAAAGTTCGATCATGGACGCCATAGAAAACACAGATGCCAAAAGCTGGCTTTGCATGGAACCATCAATGATGGTGACGGTTTTCGTGACGTGCAGAATTACTCCCTTCATTTCCGCACTGGCGGCCACTGCCTGGACGTATGCACCAATGTCAGCACCCATACCGTTTTCTGCTCGATCTCATACACCAGGCGATAGCTTTCATGCGGTATCAGCTCGCGAGTGCCGGATATCTTCCCCGGCTTGCCTAGCTTGGGATGCTTGGCCAGCCTGTCCGCCGCATCGCTGAATAACTCATCCATCCGAGCGGCCGCTTGCGGGTTGTCGGCCGCAATGTAGTCCCACACATCAGCGCGATCTTGCTCTGCCTCTGGCGTCCAAATAACGCTCACGCCTGACCAGCCACCTGGGCACGCCGGGTGGCAAATGCGGCTTCAACATCATCATTCGGCCGGCCACGACCTGCCCGCATCGATGACCGGCCAGCTTCGACCTTGTTGCGCAGGAACTCATCATATTCCCGCGTTTCACGCTGGCGTTGGACAAACTCGCGCATCAAATCGCGGAGAACTTGAGAAGCTGGCCGGTGAACGGCCTCGGCCTCAGCCATGAACTCGGCGCGCAGCTCAGGTTCCAGTTTCATCGTGAAAACGGCGTCTTTCGACATGGTACGATCTCCTACAATCAAGTAATGATTTAGTATATACGTTATCATTACCTTTGCCAAGCCGACTTGTCGCACAAGTCCGAAGATTAGCGACGAAATGCCTTGCCCTGGTTTTCTTGGCGTTGTTGCATGGATACCCCGGCATCGACCTGCTCTAGAAGCGGTGCCACTTGCGAAGGATCTCCTACATCTTTCTCGGTCAGCGTCAAAGCCATCACCATCCCGGTGTCGGCATCCACAGCCAGATGCAACTTCCGCTAGGTGCTCCGGGCTCTCACTTCGTGCTTTTCCTGCAGCCCATGGCCTTGTCCGTAACCCACAACGTCAGGAGGTACCTCACCACCAGAGCACAGCATCATACTCAGCCCAATTTCACTCGATATTCCATCTTCCAAATATAATGGCGGCGTTTGACGTTGTGTTTGTTGGGCAAGGCTCGGATCGCTTCAGTTCATTGGATTCGTCAGCTTAGCTGATCTCGCGGGTATCCATGCAACAACGCCCTACCCCTCACCCCGCGAAGCTCGGCAGTTGGGATGGTGATAGTAAGCTGGCCAACCATCCCATGCTTCAAAACATACATTATTCGCTAACCAATTGATTTTTAGGCATACAAAAGTTTTGTAAAATTCAATTGCCTCGTCTTGCGTGATTTTCTACTACTTTATGGAGTTCATTAAAGAGTTCCTCATCCACAGGCTCAAAGAACGAAAACCGAAGGTCTTTTTCTGCCCTTCTGATTGAGCAAAACGATTTCTTACCAGACCGAATTATCTTGGAAGTAGCTTCTTGACGCTTTATTTTATCTTCGCTGTCGGCATATCCAACTGCTGCTATCTGGCTTAACTTCTTTTCAGCAAGTTGTCGGACAGCTTCGACTACCCTGCCCTCCTTTCCTTTCTTTGCAATCTGCGCTAACTTCGCCGCAGCGCTTGCACCCAACAATCCCTTATCAGAAGCACTATCAAGAATACTGATTGCTTCCTTAGGCAATCCGGAAAATGAAAGCAAGAGACTGACGGATTGCTGCGAAACTCCAGCTTCTTTGGCTACCTGCTCCTGGGTCAAGTTTCCGTGTTCCATACGAGCACGGAGTCCCATAAATTTCTCGAAATCAGGCAGCGCCGGCGAAAGCAGATTTGAATAGAAAGCAGACCGTTCTGCTTCATCCTCGGTCATTTCAAAAACGACAGAAGGAATTTTTGCACGTCCCAGCTCACGGTAAGCCTGAACCCGGTTATGTCCTGCGATAATTTCATACCCCCCAGCTTCACGACGGCGAACCGCGATCGGAGACGTCAACGGATTGTTGGCAAGATTACCTTTGAGTTCTGCAATTTGCTCTATTGTCAGATGACGTTTGCGACCGGGCACTTCATGTAGCTCGATAAGCGGCAGCTCGCTTTCATACTTCATGAGTTCTAGTTTTGCAGTTCGCACCGCGCCTATTCGCGGTGTTTGATCCACTGAAACCTCCTCTTGCCGCACATCGCTTACTGAACGCAGCTTTGCGCTTTTAGCTAACATTTCCTGAATCCGTTTGCTCATACTGCCCCCTTAGCGTTGGTTACAGATTGATTCCACTTTACAACGAATTTGTCATCGATCAATTTGCATAGGTGATCGAAGGGATCTCTGATCCGGGATAGTGTTCGATTGCTCCCTGTCCATTTGCTAACGTCGTAAATAGTCGAAAACTCTAATGCCTCGGACCCAACGGCTGAGGATATTGGAATTTCAACTGGAAGTACCCATTCTCCGTACGCACGCTCAATCCAACTGCGAACAACGGGTGCAGAACTGGAAGAGCTATTATCTACCTTCGATAGCAGCACATTGATAAAATCGAATCGCTTTGTTGGATCAAGTCCAGTGAAGTTAAGCGCAAGCTCCGAGAAAAGATTCCAAAATTGTACCGAGCTCACAAAATCGAGAGACTCCGGCACCAGGGGCATGATCATAGCGTTCGCTGACATCAACGCATTTATAGTCATATAACTCAGTGAAGGCGCCGTATCGATCAGGATGTAGTCATAGCGTTGTCGGAGAGGCTGGAGCCCTTTATTCAGGATGTCCCAGAATTTGAACTTCGGGTCTTGAGTAACCGTGCTCGGGATAATAAATTCAGCACCAAAAAGGCTAGTTGCTGCTGGAATGATGTCAAGATTTGACCAATAGGTAGAATTGATCGCGTAATCCAGGTTTGTTTCATCACCATAAATAAACGGCATCACCGTGTCCGCTTCGTTGATATCTTCCTCAACATACAAACCACAGAGCTCCGTAAGTGAAGCTTGAGGATCAAGATCAACTAAAAGTACCTTCCTGCCACGCAGCGTGAGTCCCTGTGCGAGGCTGGCTGTTGTTGTTGTTTTGGTACTGCCCCCTTTGAAATTAGCGATGATTACAATTTCTCCAGGCGTCCCTTCAGGCCGGTGAACAATTCCAGATTCTTGACGTACCCACTCTTGAACATCCGGGAGAGAAAACATCCGCGTGCGGCTTCCTCCATGATAAATACCCTGGGGTAAGAATTCTTTCTTTTGTAGTAAGTAATTTACTTTGGCGCGTTCAATTCCACAGAGTGCACCCAACTGAGATGAAGTATATTCAGGAGCCGATTTTCGGGGATGCGGAGCTAACATTTGCTCTCGTAATTCCTCCATGATGACAGTAAGTCGACTGGAAAAATTGCCTAGCTCTTGTAGACTGATGCTGCGATCGGCAAAAGGTACAATTGGTTTTTGCATAGCACTTCCTTTGGTAACGGCCATATTTTTTTGCTCAATAAGAATATAAACGGTTTTTGTATATAACTTCAATATCCGTATATTAGGCCATATATCGTAAAGCTTTTCAAAAAAGAACTAAGTAATTTTGATATCTATCCGATTTGTGGCTATTTTCAATTGTATAAAGCAGCACAGAATCCTTTAACCTATTGTTATAGTAATGCATAAAACAAAGGTGAGTAGATTTGGGAGTCCTGATCCTCCTATTTGCTGGGTTGTTTGTTTCCTCGCATATTAGAAAACGCACATCAGTTGGTATTGAGGGTTTTTTAAATAAACACATTTAATATATTAAGCATTACTCAAAGCCTTGTGGCGTATGGCTTTCAGCTGAGGTATGGTGAGACGCTTTGGGAAGAAAGGTGATGTGTTTTGGGAGTCTCTATAACTTCAAGGTGAGTTGTATTGATAGTCAAAGGTGAGTTTATTTGGGAGTCCACATAGAGATAGGTGAGGCGATTTGGGAAAGCCGACAAAAAAAATGATTCAGATATGAAGATAATTCAGCGGTGAAAATATTTGTCGCAAATTTTCACCGTTTAGCGTAGTCTCTTTCAAATGAGTCTTACTGTACTTGTTAAAGAAGAGAGGCTTCCTAGTCTGAAAAAGGCTCAGGAGGCAATCGCAATCTTGCCAAAGTCTGGCAAGATAACACTTTTGACTCGACGTCTCTTCAATTCACTCCTGCAGCTCGCACAGGAAGATGGCGAACTGACAATGTACCGTTGTCGCTTATCGAAAGTGTTATTTAATGCGTCATTCGATTCCAACAACACAGAAGTTGTAAAAGAGCAGCTACGTCGAATGGCGAGCATCCAGGTTGAGTGGAACTCAACTTCGGGAGAAGGCGAGCGCAGATGGGGCGTTAGTAACCTTCTCGCAGATGCAGAAATTATTGAAGAAAAGGGCGCGGTTTGGATCGAATGGTCATATTCGGAAAAGGTTCGTGCCAAATTACTTGATCCCGAAATTTACGCAAGGATCTCGTTACAAGCTTATTCACAAATACGTTCCTCGGCTTCTGCAGCGCTATACGAAATCTGTGCTCGGTATGTTACGAACCCGAGCAATCTCACGATGCGAGCGCCATGGCAGTGGTGGCGTCCAAGGCTGACTGGAAATCCGGAAGATGCGGTAGAGACTACGGAATACAAATTCTTTAAGCGTGACGTATTGAAGCCCTCAATATTAGAAGTTAATCGCCTCGCCGATATTTGCGTTGAACTCGTAGAGCACAAGGATGGAAGGCGCGTAACAGAAATCCAATTTAGAGTTAAAAAAGTTAGCCAGGGGAACCTGCATCTTCCCGATCCAAACATGGTTAACACCGAGATCATCAAAAGGCTTGTTGATGAAATGGGTCTCATGGCAGAAGAAGCAGCCAAGGTTTATGCTGACCATGATGAACCATTCCTAATGGCCACAATAAATTTAGTTCGCGAACGAGAAAAAGACCGTAACCTTCCAGCGTTAAAATCAACGGCAGCTTTCTTTAAGAATGCGTTGCGTGGAAAATATGCAACTAGCAAAAAGCCAGTTTTAATATCACCAGTACAGTTGCCAGCTGTCGTCAAAACAGTGCGTCAAGATACAGCACCAAGCCCGGAAATAGCGGTCGCACTTGATGCTTTCGATAAAATGGATAGCCTGCAACAGGCAGAGTTACTTGAAGAGTTTGCGCAAGTAAATGCTTTGGTCGCGGCAAGAATTCGGAAGTCCCCAAAATCGCCTTTCGTACGTAAAACCCTAGGCCCATGGCTTGCAGCAAAATCCGCTGCTGAATCCTAAGACAAAGAGAAAGATAGAAGGGGAGGGGGTCAATCAGATTTCATTCAACTTGCGAGGCGTCCAGTACAAGTACAGCTTAGCGCCACAATAGAAAAGTACAACGATTGAGATATACCCCTGCAGAGGTGAGCTTTTACTGCGGGACCGGACTGCGTCACCCGTCAGTCACAAATAAAGAAGCTTGGCTGCGCACCATCCCAATCGGACTATAGAGTACCGCGCAGACGCCTGACCTAGTCGTCGCCAGCCGTACTGTACTCCATCAGCCTTTCCACGGCGGCTTTGCGCCTGTTTCTTCCCGTATGCGAATAGATCGCGGTGGTTGCGGGGCTCGCGTGGCCCAGATTCTCCTGCACCTCTTCGATAGCAGCTCCCGCTTCCAGCGCGTGGGTGGCATGGGTGTGACGCAGCCAGTGCGTCGAG
>CAJPFK010000131.1 GCA_905339275.1 Methylophilaceae bacterium | reverse complement strand
AATGACGGGACGCATAACAAACTTACGAAAGTCACTGACCCCTATGTTGATATAAGGGCTTTTGGGGCTGTAGGCGATGGCTCAACCGACGATACCGCCGCTATTCAGGCTGCCGTCGATACCGGGAAGGATGTATTCATTCCACGGACAGCGGACTCTTATCTGGTTACGGCCGTCATTACTCTGTCCACGGCAGGGCAGACCATTTGGGGGCTCGGAGAGCGGAGCTACATAAAGGGCACCGGCGCGAACCAGAACGTCTTTACCGCCTCCGGCGTTGACGGGATAAAGGTCTACAACATCAAGATAGAGTCCACTTCGACAAAGAGCGGGATGTCTACCGGCTGCGGCATTTACTTTATCAACTGCGACAGGGCGAATATCCTTGAGAACCTTTTCGTCGGTGGAAGGAGCGCAGGCGTTCAGCTCAAGGACTGTAATTACGGTTCAGTCTGCGGGAACACGTTCATCTCTTCGGTGGTGAATCCGGCAACTGACAACCACACGCAGGCCGGGTACGATATTTACCTGACCTATTCGTCCTCCCATAATAAGGTTATCGGAAACACCTGCATATCCGGCATAGGCGTTGGCATAGGCGTGCAGACGATAACAGAGGGTGACACGGCAAACTTCAACACCATCGTCGGCAACATCGTCCGTGACCAGCCTCAGTACGGAATCATGCTCTACAGGCTCAATGTGGCCGACACGATATACAACAGCGTCATAGCGAACAACACGGTAGCTAACATAAGCGGCGACGTCGAGCACGCTTCTTCTGGATTCGTCTACGGGGCTGGAATCTACGTTCAGGGGGCCGAGTATACGACCGTAGAGGGCAACACGGTCTATAACACGAACACGAATGACAACATCGTTTTCCAGCTTGCGCCCGGTGCGATAGGCGTAACGAACTGCCGGAACGTGACCATAACCGCCAACGTCATCCGTGACCCGGAGTGGTACGGGATATGCTGCCAGGACGTGGGCGAGCTTGGCATGGCCGACGGCAAGGCCACTATAACCGCCAACATAATCGAGAACTCCACGAAAAAGGACGGAATCCTGTTGCAGGACTTCCCGAGAGCGACGGTCATCGGGAACACCGTTAATTCCTGTGCGGGGCATGGCATCCATGTGAAAGACGGTACTGCCGCTACTTCTCACAGCTATGTAATAAACGACAACTTCTGTGAGAACAATACCTCGTGCGGTATCAACGTGGCCAACTGCGTAAGCGCGAACATCGAGGGGAACCACTGCAACAGTAACGGCACTCACGGCATCCATGTGGATTACGGCGTGTACGTCATAGAGGGGAACAGCTGCCGCGCCAACACGACAAGGGGCATCGGCACGACGGCGAACACGACGGATGGGACTTGCGCCCACAACCTTCTCGACGGCAACAACCCGAACTACACAGGACACGGGAATGTAAAGGGGCTCGACACCAACATAATGATAAACCCCGGCGTCACTGGGAACGAAGATGGGGAATACCCGAGGGTAAGGAGCTTTACCAGCACCGACGCCACGCCTTCAGTGAAGAACGGCAAGACCTTCAAGACGGCCAACGCCGGAGCTACAACCATTACCATGTTCGACGATGGCGTTGAGGGGCAGGAGATAACTGTAATCTTTGACGACGCCAATACGACTATCGACTTTACAGATACGAACCTGAAGGGCAACGGCGGGGGCGACTTCGTCGGGGCCGTCGGAGATGTGATGACGGGGGTATTTGACGGAACGGACTGGTTCTTCAACGTACAGGATAATACGCCGTGATAAAGCATAACCAATGCAGCAACTGGCCGTCAAAAGGGGTGTGATTCGATGGGGATGGTCCTTAACCGCAGATTCCTGGAAGAACTCGGGAAATGTTCAAATACATCCAATGTCGTCGTTGAGTTCGAACTGGATAACGGGCCGGTAAGATTCGGCTTTCATGGATGGAACTCGCTGCCGCCGGAGATTTACAGGGCTGACGGGAAGTGGCGGGCTGACGGTCAGTTGCGCGCGATTGGCAGCGACGAGCTCCCGCTG
>CAJPFK010000130.1 GCA_905339275.1 Methylophilaceae bacterium | reverse complement strand
GTGAGCCTCGATTCACTCAAGCGCGAGCGCTTCCTCCAGATGACCCGCGGCGACAACCTCAAGGAAGTGCTCGAAGGGCTCGAAGAGGCCCAGAAGGTCGGCCTCACGCCGGTCAAGCTCAACATGGTCGTCATAAAGGGCTTCAACGACGACGAGATAGTCGACTTCGCCCTGATGTCGAAGACCAAGCCCTATCACATACGTTATATCGAGTATATGCCCTTCAACACGCAGGAGGGCTGGCAGCGGGACAAGTGCATAACCGCCAAAGAGATAAAAGAGAGGATTGAACAGGCCGTGGAGCCGCTTGAGCAGGTCACGGACACCAACGGCGCGGCAGGCCCGGCAAGGCGCTTTCGCTTCAAGGACGCGCCCGGAGAGATAGGCCTCATCAGCCCTGTCTCCGAGCACTTTTGCGGGTCGTGCAACAGGCTCCGGCTCACTTCCGACGGGAAGCTCCGCACCTGCCTTTTCTCGGATAATGAAATCGATTTGAGAACGCCGCTCCGCGACGGTTCGGCGGACGAGGTGATTGAGAACATCCTAATGGCCGCCGTGAAAGAAAAGCCAAAAGGGCACACGATAAACGAGAACATCTTCAAGAAGTGCTCAAGGACGATGAGCCTGATTGGTGGGTAAGTTTTGTTGTCATTCTGAGGGAGCGAAGCGACCAAGAATCTCGCATTTGCAGTCATTGCGAGGAGCGGTTTTGCGACGAAACAATCTCAGTTGTAACAGAAAATAGTAAGGCCGGTTCGATTGAACCGGCCTTTTTTATGGTGAACACAGCAACTCTACAAAGCTAAGTTGTCAATTATAGTCTTACATTGACAATAATAATAGGAGCTATTAGCTTTCATCTTTGAGGCAAATTCATGATTGCCTATAGACTTCTTATCAAATTGCAATTTAAATCGCAATGAGTTAAAAAATTCCTTATCCAAATATAAATCCGAGCCTGGGTGCACTTCTTCTCTGATACATGACTTAACTTTGTTCTCTATTGATTGTAAATCTGAGAAAGGAATTCCTAAACTATTAAGACATAAATGGTTTCCTAATTCAGAACTATGTAATAGCGCGTCATCATAGTATTCATTGGTGCCCTGAGTAAAAACTCCATATATTTCAAGACATAAAATTCGTTTGTATATAGCTTGAAGCTCTCTGAAAATATATATAAACATCTCCGGTCTATAAGTATATTTTATGCCATTTTTAAAGTATCCGGCGGTCCAGTTGCTTTTCAGAAGTATACTATCAGCAAAAGAGATGAAAGTTACGCTTGGGTACTTACTGGCCAATTCATCTATTGCAGTTCTGAGACTAAGAATTTTTTCCTTTGTGAGAGCCCCTTTTCTAATAGCCTTTATTACATCAATCGCATCTATTAAAGCAAAAATTGAGTAGTGCCTTATATGTAAATTTTCTAGCCACTCACTTTTCACAAACAATCGAGGTTTATCGTCATATTTATTACACTCAACACAGATGACCATGTCTTCTTTAGGAAGGGTCACTGAGACTTCATGATATCTCTCAAACATATTTGGAAACCACGAAATCTCTAATGAGTTCGCGTTTATTTCTCTAATTCCTATATAGCTTATATAACCTACAGGGCTATATTCATGACCGTCAAAGTAACCAAGACATGCTTTTTCAAACTCATGCAGATATATTTCATCTATCAAGAAACAATCACAATTTAAAGGAATCTGTTCCCACTTATATATAAAAAAATTTTTATTTTCAAACATCAATGCTAACCTTAAATTTTTAGCCTTGCAGGTTGATTAGCGAAGCGTAACCAAATCCCCTCACCACCCCAGTTTCAATCTCTCCGCGAGCCTCTCCGGCAGGCCTGCCGCGAGTATCTTTTCTGAAGTCGTATGAATGTCGTACTCGACCCTGTGGAAGGTTATCTGTTTTTTCTTGGTATCGAAGACGAGGAAGGACGCCCTGGGATCCCTGTCCCTGGGTTGGCCTATGGAGCCGGGGTTTATGAGGTATTTGACGCCCTTTTCGAGCTTGAAGGGGTTGCCGTTCACGACCGACATCTCTTCGCCGTTCAAAGCGTAGGCAGCAGGCACGTGCGTGTGGCCGAAAAAGCACAAGCCGAGCGTGGCCTTGAGTTCGCTCATGAGGCCGAAGTTCCGCTCGGCGTCCCTGTGGCCCATGATGTACCTGTCGGTGTCGTTTACCCAGCCGTGTACGGCCAGAAACTTGCTGTTGACGAGGATGTTCCTCGGGAGGCCCTTTAAAAACTCCCTGTTCTCCCCGCTTATAGCGTCCCTTGTCCAGTAAACGGCCGCGGCCGCGTGGAAGTTGAAGTCGGAAGGCTCCTCGAACCCGGCGACCCTTGAATCGTGGTTTCCGAGCAGGCACTGTACCCCCCGCTCGCGCAGCAACCCTATGCACTCGTTCGGGTTGGCGTTGTAGCCGACTATGTCGCCGAGGCAGACTGTCTTGTCTATGTCCAGGTTTTCAGCGGCCTCGAGAAAGGAGGTCAGGGCTTCGAGGTTCGAATGGATGTCGGAGATTACGGCATAGCGCATCAGTAAGTGACCGTCCGGAGGAAGTGTGGTGCCGAAGCTCTCAGTGTATCGTGCCTTTTATGTCCTCCCCCTCGAAAGCCACCTTTCCTGTCTGAA
>CAJPFK010000129.1 GCA_905339275.1 Methylophilaceae bacterium | reverse complement strand
ACGACAGCCGAGTACATGGGCAACAGCGTCAAAAGGCTTTTTGACGTCGGGGTCTCCGGCATACACAGGCTCCTGCACAGGAAAGAAGAGCTCTGGGAGGCCCGCGTCCTCATAGTGGTGGCCGGAATGGAAGGGGCGCTGCCGAGCGTCGTGGCCGGGCTCGTGGCCAGACCTGTCATCGCCGTCCCCACGAGCGTCGGCTACGGGGCGAACCTCGGCGGGCTGACGACCCTCATGGCAATGCTCAACTCATGCGCCTCCGGCGTAACGGTAGTGAACATAGACAACGGCTTCGGCGCGGCTTACGCTGCAAGCATGATGAACAAGGAATAGACTTATGTTTCATGCAGGGGATATCATAGCTTATCTAGATATGTGCAAATTTGAAGGAGTTAGTTTGCAGCGTGGCATGAATTTTCATCTGCACAATGGCTTGAGTGTGGTTCTAATGAGCTTAAGAAAAGGTGCTCCTTATGAAGATCGCGTCGAAGATAATTGGCAAACATTAATTTATGAAGGGCACGATATACCTAAAGACAAATCTGGTTTGAATCCAAAACAAACAGACCAGCCATTAACTACCGGCAATGGCAAACCTACTCAAAATGGTTTATTTTACAATGCTGCCATCAAGTACAAAGCAGGTGCTCCAGCTGAGAAGGTAAGAGTATATGAAAAAATTAAAAATGGCATATGGGCTTATACTGGATTATTCAATCTTGTCGATGCCTGGATAGAACAGAATACTAGAAAAGTCATCAAATTTAAGCTGAAATTAATAGAGGAAGAATCTACCCTAATATCTTCTAAAGCTAATTCAAATATCGAACATACCAGAGTAATCCCTACAAGTATTAAATTAGATGTATGGAAAAGAGATAAAGGTATGTGCACTCTTTGTGGTAGCAAAGATAATCTTCATTTTGATCACATTATTCCATTTTCAAAAGGTGGTTCTTCAATAACTTTAAATAACATTCAGCTATTATGTGCAAGACATAATATCGCAAAAAAAGATCGGATTGAATAGATGAAAACTCTTTACCTCGACTGCCCGATGGGCATAAGCGGGGACATGTTCCTGGCGGCCCTCATAGACCTTGGGGTCGCCCCGAAGATGATATTGAGGGAGCTCAAAAAGCTCCCGGTGGACAAAATCGACGTCGAGATAAAAAAAGCCGCGCGTCATTCGATAACCGGGACTACTTTCAAGGTGAAGCTCGCGGAGGCGCACCACCACAGGACCTTCAGGGACATCAAAAAGATAATAGGCGAAAGCAGTCTCGCCCCGAAAGTGAAGTCGCTTTCAACGACCATCTTCAAGGTAATAGCCGAGGCCGAAGGCAAGATACACGGCATAAAAGCAGACGAGGTCCATTTCCACGAGATAGGCGCTATGGACTCGATAATCGACATCGTGGGAGCAGCGGTGGCGGTAGACTCTCTCAAGGTCAAAAAAGTCGTCTCATCCCCGATAGCGCTCGGGACAGGCTGGGCCAGGACAATGCACGGCACGATACCCATCCCAGCGCCCGCGACCCTGGAAATCTTGAAAGGCGTGCCCACCGCCGCCTCGACCGCTCCCTTCGAACTTACGACGCCAACGGGCGCGGCCATAGTGAAGACTCTCGC
>CAJPFK010000128.1 GCA_905339275.1 Methylophilaceae bacterium | reverse complement strand
TTTGTCGAGCGGCGCAAACAGCCCGAATTACGGATGATGGCCGGCAAGAAATGCGCGGAATGCGGCAACCGCACCGTCATCAAGAAAGACGGCTGCGAGTTTTGCACGGCGTGCGGTGCGATTGGTGCGTGCGGCTAAAATGCAATGTGGGGTCAGCTGACCAGCGAGACTTCATATACTGACAGCAACGTAACAAGAAGAACCCCGGCACCTCAAAAAGGTTACCGGGGTTTTTTATGATTTGGCTATCTGTGACGCTGTTAGCTGCCCGAGCAAACCGTGTAAAGGGTATCTGCCTGACTGAGGCTTACGGTGGCTGCTGTGCCGGAGGCCGTTGTTGAAAGGAGCGCCCTCAAAGAACCGGTGGAAGTGTTGCCATCATCGATGGTCGTATCAAGCTGCAGCGCGATTTTGCCGGGTATGTTGCCCGAGCAGACAATGAACGAACCTGGCAAGGTAGAGATAGGTGAGGTACCGGTTACACCGAGTTGTCCGCCTACCGCATTAGTTGGGAGACCTGTACCGCCTGTTGCAAGGCCGGCCAGACGGACATGTTCCCAGAATTTGAAAGATTCGTCGGTTGTAGTCGTGGTATTCCATGTGCCCTCGATAACGCCATTGCCGGCCGTACCTCCAGTGGTAGCAACAGTGCCCCCTACATGTGAAGCAGCATTCAAATCATCTCCTGGCAGCACCTTGAATTTATCCTGATAGCCATAGAGAAGCACTGGCGTATTCTTTAAGTCGTTTGCGAGGTTCTTCACCTTCGCGCTGTTGATCATTTCCTGCCCTTTCAGCACACCGCCCAGCAGCAGGCCGATGATCACCAGCACAATCGCTATCTCGATTAAGGTGAAGCCTGTTTGATTGCGTTTCATTGTCTCGATCTCCTGATTATTGTTGACGGTTCCAGTCTCAAGGTGCCGCAGAACCATTAGCTTGCATCTGGATGATACGGGCTCTGGCAGCACGCACAATTGGACCTTGGTACATTGGACTTTGGTACACCTTGCTTCAATGAACATGGTGCTATAAGGCCAGAAGCCTTCAAGCAGGAGGAAGGGAAAGAATCAGGAAATCGAGCAGCTGGTTAGCCGTGAACTGGCAACAGATCTGCCGATTGCCTTCGACGTAGACGTCTCTTGGACAAA
>CAJPFK010000127.1 GCA_905339275.1 Methylophilaceae bacterium | reverse complement strand
GATCATATGCGGCATCAGGTTATCCATGACCTTTGGTAAAAGTTCAGGCATCTGCTCTGCCATATATGCAGGCATTGGAATTATCTTTCCAATTTTTTCAAGCATCACTGGCATTACCTCTGGCATCATCTTCGGAAGAAGGATCGGGAATAGCACAGGGAACAATGGCTTCATCAGCGTAAGAGCCCCCGGTACTTTGCCCATCGCCCGCATCATCGGCCCCATTCCATAAGGCATTGCATCGATAAGCTCAGGCCACATGGTTCCCATAAGATCTGCAAATCCCCTGGGTGTCATAAGGGCTATCATCTTCTCAAAGACAGCCCATTGCACCTGTACTTCAGGTTTGGGATCGGGGAAATCATATCCCAGGGCTGATGAAGCAAAAGTCGCAAGATCAACCACTTCGATCGGAATTTTTCTTGCATCTGCGCTTACCCTGAGCTGGAACTGGCAGCACGGGCAAAGAGCAAGAACCTTTTGTGCGCCTGCTTCAACAGCTTCATCAAGACGTATCTTTCCAATACCTGCTGCCGTTTCTGGCTCCTTCAGGAGCGTCAGCACAGAGCCGCAGCAGTGAGCCTTTTCCCTGTTTGAGCTCATCTCAACGAACCTGACACCAGGAATTGCCTTTATAACATCACGCGGCGGGTCGTAAACACCTGATGCGCGTCCAATATGGCATGAATCATGCCACGTCACCGTAACAGGTTTTTCCACGCCGGTTTTGAACTTGAACTCACCGGATTTGATTTTCTCTGATACGACTTCACTATAATGCTTTGTGTTTATCTTGTAATCGATACCGAGTTTTTCTGACCATTCAGGATATACCTGCCGCCACATCATATCACATGCAGGGCAGGAAGTAATCACAGTATCAGCTCCGGCTGCTTTAACCGCGCTGATATTCTTTTTCATGGTTTTTTCAAAGGTATCCCATTTGCCTGCCACCAGCATTGGCGTAGCACAGCAGTTCTCCTTCTCGCCAAGATACGTAAAATCAACATTTGCCGCATCAAGGAGGCGCACGCTTGCCATGCCTATGTCTTTTTCAACAAAACTTGCTGTGCAGCCAGCAAAATAAACATTCTTTGATTTATGCATGGGTCCATGCTTTTCCTTAAGGTTCTCAGGGAACCATTTCGAGCGGTCTTTCCTGTAACCTGCCCAGATATTTCCCTGAGAATTAAGGGCTTCTGTCATCATTTCAAACGGCGGGAAAGTCATCTTCTTTTCATCATTTATCAGTTTGCCGCGAAGCTTCATCCATGAAGGTTCGATTGGC
>CAJPFK010000126.1 GCA_905339275.1 Methylophilaceae bacterium | reverse complement strand
GCTGTGCTGAAGCTGCTAACAGTAAGACCTGCAATGATCAAAGCAATTTTGTTCATTTCACTTCCTTATCAATGGTGGTTGAAAAATTTGTTGACAGTCACGTTAACTCAATGTCAGTCGCCGCGATTGTGTGGCAAAAGTACATTGCTCAAGTTGACATAAGTCAAGTTTTCAATGTCCCAATTACTTTAGTTTGCCAAGCCAGCAATCCATTCTGCCATTGCCTTGATTTGAGCGTCATTTGCACCCATACCTTTGGCGGGCATGCTGCCCATCTTCCAACCAAATGCACCACCCTTGGTGATATTGGCGGTGAGCGTGCTTACAGCGTCCTTATTGCCCTTGTACTTGGCAGCGATATCTTTAAATGCAGGGCCAACACCTTTCTTGTCCAAGGCGTGACATGCGCCACACTTGGCTTTGCCATCTGCCGGCATGTCGGCTGCCATTACGGAACCAGTAACCATCAGACCTGCTGCTGCAATCATGCTTACGATAATAGATTTCATGTTTTTCCCTCTGGTTGTTAACGCATTGTATATATGGGGTTTTAACTACCCGCCCAGTACTCTAAACAACACCTAATTTTTTTAGATGTGTATTCATAATACCAGATTAATAACGCTTACCACAGAGTCAGCGTTGACAGCGAATTACTATAATTTTTATATGGAGATTAATCCGTGCACACAGCCGCACCCTAACGGTCATGGCAAACCGCTGCACCAGGTGATGAAACAGCGTTTTCCATGGCCGTTTTTTTATCATAGCCCTCCCAAGGGTGGGAATGAGGTCTCGCTTTGCGAGTTTTACTTTAAGGCAATTTACCTGCGGCGACCATGCGGTTGAACAGTGTATTGGGGGACAACCAGATGACGAGGTCGTCGAAGGCAGGAGTGGGGTCATGGCTGACAAAAGGGGCTCCATTTGCGTTGCCTTCTTCGTCTGCGTTGGTGCTGGCCGATAATCGAGCGCCATTCGGGAGGTAGGCGCGATATCCATTTCTGCCGTGCGAGATGATGACGGCAGGTACGTTTGCCGCGATATTGTTACCTCCCGAGGCTTTGTTATTGACATCGAGATTGCCGGTTGAAGCAAGCGTAAAGGAAGTGGTGAACGTACCCGCAACCGAGCTCGTAACCGAGTATGTGAATCGCCTTCCCCACGCATCCGTTTCACTGGTTCCCAGTGTTACCCAAGGAACGACACCCGCGGTAATGGAACAATCAGAAACGCCCGCATTGGCGCTGCCGGTTGCAATAGTGGGTTGCGCCGGACACGGTAATTTGGGTGGTTGCTGGCTTGCGGCATAACCAAGCAGCGTCTGCACAATTTCGTCCATCTGCCTGTGCGTTTCTCCTCTGCGTTGCTGTTCAATCTGGCTGGACAGGGTAGGCAACAGGCCTCCCAGCAACAAGGCCACAATAAGCAGCACGATCGCCATTTCCACCATGCTGAAGCCGCCCCGGCGAAAATAATGCTTATAGGGTGCGAGCACAGTACGCATCATTTGCAGTTGCTGCCTCCATCCAGGCAGAGAACCAAGTCGTTGACCGTCTGGTATTGCGCATCAAATGTTTTGTAGGTTTCAAAGGATGTATTTGTGGGTATATCAGCCTTCCCGGATTGATTGAGGAGCTCAAGGTAGTCTGATACCAGCGTTGCATTTCGCGATGTTTGGCCCGGCTTCATTTTTCCCGCCACAGCTATGGCGGCACGGTAAGTGCCGGAACCTGTCACCGTATTGCCTGTGCCGCTGATGGTGAGACAGGCGGAGTCACAGCTCACGCTGCCGCCAGGCGCATAGCCACTGGCTATTTGATAGAACACCAGTGTTTTCCAGTCACCCCAATATTTATTGGAAGAGGAAAAGAGCGTGCAGCTAACAGGCCAGCCGCCGGGCGTCACGCCGCTTTCTGCAAAGTTTCTCAGCGTCAGATTGATTTCAGTCAACTGGAAGTCATTTACATACGCCTTTACGGTAGCGTTGCTAGCGCCGACTGCCGGTATGTGCGGGGGTTGCGCCTTGCCCCCCGCATCTTTTGCCTTGGAAAGGTCGTCGGCAGTAAGTGGCGGAGCGGTGTTTTTTGTAAGGCTGTCTGCATCGCTATCAAGTTTAAACCCGGCAGCAATAAGTGCATCTCTGGTGGTGCTGTTAGGGACGGCTGAATAATTGTCGAGTGCAATTTGCAGTGCAGCAATATCGTCCAGCAATAGCTGAACGTTGGCGTTGTAAATGGTGGCGTTGGTGGGCAGCCTGCCGAAAAGCGTGTTCACAGCGCCGGCGTAGTTTGTCGTATCGTCTACGGGAGTTGCCCAGGGATACGTGCTGGAGTGATCTGATGCATAGCCATCAAGGCAGCCTTTCACTTCCCGTGCGATGCGCTTTTCGATGAGCGGCATTAAGTCCTTGTGCGTGATGGAAATCATCCGGTCATTGAAAGTGGAACTGGTGTCGGAGGAATGGTAATTCAGGTTCGGAGTAGCCCAAGTATTCGCCGCGGCATTATTTCCTTCCAGATAATTTGTTGCACACAAACTTTGTGCTACGTATGAAGAGCCGTTGAGGATGGGGAGGGTTGAGCAAGTTGCTGTAGCGCTTGGCGAGCGGTTGTCGCCCTGTATTGCCGAGCTTGGAGCAAAAACGATAGCAATGACGTTGCTGGCTGAACTGGTGCCGCTAATGCTAAGCGTTCCCTGTGTATCGCTGTTTATAAGGGGTGTGCCGATTGCCGCGAATGTTTTGGAAACCGTATACCAGAGATGTTCTCCCGCGCCATCGCGCAATTCTGGCAATCCTAATGTTATCCAGGGCAAGCGACCAATTGGGCTGGTGCAGGTGCTACCAACATAATCCACGTTCATTGTGAGTTTTCCATCGTCGTCCACGTCTGGGCAGGGTAGGCTACCAGGGTGATTGTCATCGGCTAGCGCGCGCCCAACCAGCGCTTCTTTCGCCTGCGCCAAGGCGTTTGCCGTTGTTTTGTCGCGTTCAATTGTTATTGCCGAGCTGCCAAGCGAGCTCACCAGAAGCGTGGCTGCGCCGACAATCATGATCAGCAGCATCACCATCAGCACGCCGCCATGCTGTTTGCACGAATATGGGCCGACGATATCGGGCTGGTGGTAGGAAACCATGCCTTATCTGCCGGGTGCTGGCTGGTTTTGCTGGGCAGGTTGGTCCAGCAGCAGCCGCTGCCCAACCTTGATTTTGACGGGTTGCAACTTTCCCGGCACGGCAACCGGTACAGCTTCGGGGCTGCGCTCGTCGCTGTTGCCTGCGTTTTGCGCCACACCATTGATCCACACGGTGCGTCCGCCGCCTTGTTTTTGCACGATGCCGTTAACGGCCAGCACAGAGGATGTGCCCTCTTCGGCAGCGGCATCGCGTGCGCGCGCGTCGTCGAGTTGCGCGCGTTGTTCCGGGGTAAAGAACAGGCGGCCCAGGCTGCCTGCCTGTGCGCCTTGGGCAGTGAGGCTGGCGAGCAGAAACAGGGAAATGTAATTGACCGCCATTCGGGTGCGTAAGTGGCGGCGTTTGTATTGGCGCTTGTCATGAATCATTTCGCGCTCCTGCTCTGCAATGTCAGCCAGCCGCCGCTGCATTCTGCCGTGAGTTGCGGCGCGGCGCTGTTCTCAGGCGCGGCCACGTTGCGTGCCAGCGCGCAACGGTCCAGGATGAACAGGCCTTCCACGTCGGTGCGCAGTGCGTCGAAAAAATTCATCAGTTGTTCCTCGTGCAGCAAATCAAAATGCAAGTTCATCGCGCTCCGGTTGA
>CAJPFK010000125.1 GCA_905339275.1 Methylophilaceae bacterium | reverse complement strand
CCGACGAATGCGCCGATGACCGTGGGAATCATGGTGAGCGCCAGCATCATATACGTGTTGCGCAGCACCTTGTTCTGCCCGAGCACGAGCGAGCTGGGCTGCGTCAGAACTTGAGATTCGTATTGCATATTTCCTCCAAATGAATGCGGTTAAACAACAGCGGACGTAAGAGTATAGAAGCAGGGTAAAAGTTGCAAGATTTGCGTTGCGGTGGCGGTGAGATGTTAAGGGGGTACTTCAAGTCAGGGGGGAATTTCGGGTATCATGCGTACCTTCCCTGGAAGCTTGGGTGAGTGGTTTAAACCAGCAGTCTTGAAAACTGCCGAACAGAAATGTTCCGTGAGTTCGAATCTCACAGCTTCCGCCAGTTGCCTGCCTCAATCTGTCTCAGAAAGTCCATAAAACCCGCGCCGCGTATAGCTTTTGCGGGTTTTTTGTTTCTTGGGTGGTATCGGGTAGTCTCACCAAATCTTGCGTTATTTGCTGGTATATGACACGCTTATACCAGCGCAGAAGATAACTTATACCAGCAAGGGGTGGTGATGGCACTGACTGAGCTACAGGTTAAAAAGGCAAAACCTACAGACAAGCAGCAAAAGTTGTCAGACGGTAGAGGAATGTACTTGCTGGTGCATCAGAACGGCAGCAAGTATTGGCGAATGGATTACCGATTTGGCGGAAAACAGAAAACCCTGTCGCTGGGCGTTTATCCAGACGTAACTCTAGCCGAGGCCCGCGAACGGCGCGAGGATGCACGCAAGCTACTGGCGAACGGCGGCGACCCTGGCGCAGTCAAGCAGGCGGCAAAGCAGGCGAAACAAAAAGCATTGCAGGTTGCTGAAAACAATTTCAGAAACCTTGCTATTGAGCTGCACAAGGTCAAATCCCCCATGTGGACAGCGGGACATGCCAAGCAGTGGTTGGGCAACTTGGAGAAGTATGCATTGCCCGTCATAGGTGACCGCCCGATTGCCGATATTGAGCCGATGGAACTAGTCGGCATCATGCGCACAGTCGAAGCAAACGGCACGTTTGAAACGAGGGATCGCTTGCTGCAATCCATCAGTGCGGTATTCAAGTATGCAATCGCCACCGGGCGCGCCAAACACAATCCGGCTGAAATTCGCATGGCGCTGGCAGACCGCCCGAAAGTGGAACACTTTGCCTGTATCAGCGCTGACGAGTTGCCCGAATTCCTGCGCGCAGTCACGGCCTACCAGAACATGGCCAAAGTTTCCCCGATTGCCATCGCCGCAATGCGCCTTTTGATGCTGACTACCACCCGAACCAGCGAAGTGCGTTTTTCCAAATGGGCGGACTTTGACCTCGATGCAGGATGCTGGGTTATTCCCGAAGAGCAGACCGGGCGCAAGGGCAAGATCGGCAGGCGCAATTCTCATGCAGTGCCGCTAAGTGCCCAAGCCGTCAAGATACTGCGCGACCTGTACCTGATTACGGGGCAGGGGGAATACGTATTCCCGAACCGCAACCGTGCCGGGCGGGTTATCAGTGAAAACACCGTATTGAAAATCATCGAAACCATCGGTTACAAAGGCCGGATGACAGGCCACGGCTTTAGAAGCCTCGCTCGTTCGATACTTGGGGAAATGGGTTATCGCTGGGAAGCGTTGGAAGCGATGCTCTCACATGCTCTGATAAACCAGACAGCGGCGGCCTACGTGCGCACCACTTACTTTGAGGAACGGCGCGGCATCATGCAACAGTGGGCGGACTATCTCGACAAAGTGGAAGCAGGCGCGGAAGTAATACCACTGCGCGCATAAATTGTAGTAGTTCAGACTTTATTAGACAGGTGATGTCCGATATTCGGTGCCTAAGCAGACATCACCAATGCGCAAGCTGAGCGGCGTATTCGCAGTTTTGTGGAAATTGGCTGTTTAGGCCTCATGATCAATCAATGGATTAACAAAATTGAAGGTAATCCGCTGCTTAATATTATCAATGTCATGTATTTTCACAATCAAACGATCTCCAACCATTGGGTTCCACCCATTACCTCCTGAATTTGGGTATTGAGCACGATGGAGTAGTCCTGTGAGTCCCGGCTGGAGTTCAATAAATGCACCAAAAGGAACGGTATTGATAACGATTCCCTCAGCCTGCGACCCAATTGGGTACTTGTCTACCGCATCCACCCAAGGCCCAGTTAATGAGGCTCGCTCACTAGACTCAATGACCTCATGGCATATCGTTAAATCTGTAAGTGAATTAAAGGTACTTATCTCTAAAAAGCGTTCACTTAAAGCGCCTTGTTCACTTCGCATTTTTTCCAGGTATGTCACAAGGTCCTTAGCGTTTTGCAATGAAGTCCTGCGAGTGTAATGCTTGCTCGGATCACCTATTCGCCTAGCAATGCTTCGTGCAATATTTTCATCATCAAAATATGTGTCCTCAGCTACCGCCCCTAAGTAGTCAATGTTATTGAGCATATCCAAATGCACGATGCCTGCCGGCGCGATTCGTATAAGGTCGTCATCGCCAAGGTTCTCGGTTCTAAGATCTTCAGACACAATACATAGAGCTTTTAGAAGCGCTTCGACTTCACGCTCTATTACTTTCAGTTCAAGGCCAAGCGGTGACAATTCCTGCTTAAGTGTTGAAATCGAAAAGAACCCCTTCTCTCTTGATGGGCCGAATTCTGAAATGCGAGCGAATAGCCAACGCAATATCATCAGCCGTCCGAAATAGGTTGGTCTTTCATCCTTCCAGTTGGCAGCGAAAATATTTTTCAAGTATGAAAAATCGTTATCGTAGTAACGTCGAGTCATGCGTAAAAGAACCCTTGTGACGAGATGCAAAGGTAGCGTGTGTTTACCCTCACTACTTCTAATCCGAAAAATTTGATCTTCAGGGATATGGCCGCTTGTACAGAACTCAAGAAAAATTTCCATCGCACGCCGCATATTTCGTGCAGACAATCCGACAATCATGCTCCTGATATATCTATCATGTTCAAAAATAGATTTTAGGATCGAAGTCAAGTAGAAGGCCATATCATTAGCAGGATATTCAACTCGAAACCCGTTAGCCAATTCATAACTTAAGGTATTCGGCATCGATTTGCCAATCTCGTTTAATGCAAGTTGCACACGCTTAATCAGCAGATTCTGAAACAACGGCGCCTCTATACGAAACACCAAATCCTTCAATGCAGTGTCAAGTGGAGGCTTGTCACGATTTGAATCAAAGGTTTCTTCCCGAAGTGGCAAAATCACCAGCCCTCTGAACTCCTTTTGGACCCATTGAGCAGCTTGAAACATCAGCAATTGCTCATCCCGTGTTCGTTTATCGCAATTGTCTAGAACGATAACCAATAGCTTCCCTCTCTCCGTTGAGCAATACCGTGTATGAGCTATGGCACTTACTTGTTTATCGTTTAAGGCTCGCTCTACCGTTTCTGCTAATTTAGCTGAATAGGCTTGAGGATCGCTCTCTAAAAGTTTGCCAATACCTTTCTTATATTTATTCACCTCTACCGAAAACACATTCTGTATGATTGAAATATCGTCAAAATCAACCTCTGGATAAGCGGCCTGACAACCTTGAGTGATTTGATCTCTTAACCAATCATAGATTTCATTCTTACTTATAGGTGCCGGATTCATATTTACTCGAATCCAAACCGAGGCGTTTATCACATCGCGTGGAAGAGCAACCTCATACAGGTAATCTACAAAAGTGCTTTTCCCAGACCCCACGCTTCCTACAAGCAATAGAACCTGATGTTCAAGCGGTTTTAGTTCTTTAAATTGAGATAAGACTTCCTTTGGGTTGCCAGTGTCATCTATTGCAGTAGAGTGCACTTCAGAAATAGGGCGAGAAGCTCGAATAACACGATCAATGGGATCTACATATCTTTCTCGACGACGAGATGGGATATAGCCATTGTGAGCTATGAACGCTCTATCTTCACGAGTTGTTGGGTTGAAAATGTGCGCGAAATCTGCGGCAATGGTCGCACCAAATTTATTAGTACCGATTTCTTCGTTTTGAACTGATAATCCACCAAGAAGACGGCGTGGCTTTTTGTATTCAAGATGGCTTAGTGATTTGATGTATTGTTCATATGCAACTTCAACGGCATTTTTGGAGAGTGCATTCTGTAGTTGGACAAATGAATCGGAATATGAGGAAAGCTGGGCGATATCAATCTTATGGGAAGGTTCAGCCTGATCATATCGCCCCCAAAATAACTGCGATGCATTGATAGACACAACAAACTGCACCGGGTTGTATCCCGAAGAGAAAAGCCCATTCAGCTCGTTGGCATAAAGTCGCGCTTCTCGAAATGCTTCGATTAAGTCTTCGCCCGGGCCCTTTACTTCGATTACTGCAAGAGGCAAGCCTGCAACGACAATAAGATAATCTGGATAGTAAAGTTTGCTCTCTTTTCCCTTTCCAATCTGAAACCGGCGAATATTCGCTTTTGTTTGAATATACGAAGATGATAATCCTAGGCCGATAGGCAAGGGTGATGTAAGCAGAGGAAATACAAATTTCTGTTCAACATCGCTCTCGTTATACATGTCTTGAGGATCGGGTATAGTGAACATGTTGGCTATCCAGTTTTGGTGAAATGACAGGCTGCGGCTAGTTAAGGTTTGATTATAGAACAATAAGTTGGCATTCCGGGTGACATGCTCTTTGGTGCGTGCCAAGTACGGTCAGCGGAATTCAAATGTGTTCGCGTCTCTTCATCTGGATTCGGGCCAAATCTCTATTGGCTTGGATCAAACAAGCGTCTCGCCAATTAAGCTTACGTTGTCGGTTGTCGGCAATGGCAGAAAATCGGACATCACCTGTCTAATGAAGTCTGAACTGCTACATATAAATCTCAAAAAAAATCCGCATAGTTTTGCATTGCAAATCTGTGACAACACCTTCACAATTGCGCCAGCATTTGTGATCGTTCGCGCTTACCCCAATTACACCTGATTCGCTTCTGGCAAGTCCGTTTCTTGCATATTCGACTCCACGTCCAACGCTTTTATCCGCGACGCGAACACTTGCTGATATAAGTCCAACGTGTCTTTCAGCCACTTATGCTGCCGAACCCAATCAGTTTTATTTGTCGGATCAGCGTCCTCAAGCTGTAACACAATATGGCTTTCTTTCTTGTCGGGCAGCTCGCGCCATTCAAATTTTGTATTGGCAACTTGCTCAATCATGGCTTTATCGGCTATTAGTAATTTGAAGTGCGCTTTTGCATTTGCGCCGGTTAAAACAAGCAGTACGCCAATACGTTTTTCGCGTGTGTTTTGTACTGCAGCTAGGTGAAAATGCGAGCGTCCGATGGCAAAATTTGTCCAGTGCTGCGGTAACGGCTTTTGCGAACGTAACTTGCTCTTTGATTCGGCTAAGTGTTTCTTCAGTTCGGCCCAATATTCCTGCTGTAATTGCTTGGTTTCAGATAGATCACCCGACTCGATTCGCTTCGCCGCGTCGGACACTGTTTTCGTCCAGTCGTTGGGCTTGCTTACGATATTAAATTTCGGAGCCACTGGCGAGTCGCCAATGCGCCAAAGTTCAATCTCCAGTCCAAAAAAGTTAAAGCGTTCATCTGTGATTTCGTTCAGCCAGTCCAGTGTTGCCCGGTGCTCCTCAGTGAAGGTTTCGGCTACCCAGACAATGGTGACCGCACTCAAACCAGCTGCATAAGTTAGTAGTTGTCCGAGGTGCGTATGGTCGGTTCGTTCAAGCTGATTTTCTATCAACACCCATGAATCCATTGTTGTGTCCTTGCACAAGATGTCAGCACGGAATGGGCCAACATTTTTCTCCTGCGCCTCTACTTCAAGATCAATTCCGATTGCGGTGCTGAGCAACTCGATATTTTCCGGTCGAGCTAACCAAGGTGTGAAATGGCCAGACTCGGTACTCCAGACATACCTTAGTTCGATTTTTTGCAGTTTGCCGAGTGTTGACATAAATACTCCTGTAGTGAGTCTAGTCAGTTAAGTGATCGCTTGAGGAAACCTGCGAACGATATGATAAGCAGGTTCATAGCAGGCGGAAGGCACTTCAGATCGTGTTTACCGCGCTCTTCTCGGGAAGTGCTGCTTCGATGGGTGTAATACTTTTGGTATCCAATACTGAAAGTGAAAGCGGGGCATTTGATTTTGTCATCAATTCGTTAAGCGTCATGCTTTTTCCCCCTTAAAAACACTTTATGCGAAAGTGTATAGTACTTACCATTGAACAGTACAGGTGATCGAATAGACAGGTGATCGAATAGCCAGAGCGACTGTTTTCAAGGGAATAATATGCCGTTAATTACCGAAGAACTTTCCGTTTGGGACATTGGTCTGCGCTGGTCAGGGCATGACCCGGATCGCCTCTGGCTGCGCCTGCCCCTTGAGGCAAAAGACTATTTTCGCCTGATGATGGAAGCTATTTTGTCCGGCGAAATCATCTGCGATACGCTCGCCTTGGCAAAACTGCCGCCTGGATCGAGAGCTGATCCGCGCTTCTATATCCGCACTTATATTGACGAGGTGCACGCCTGCATCTTTGGTCGGCGTTATGACCGCAAGCTGCTCAAGTGGGCAGCAATAGATCGCATGGATTTTCATCAATGGTGCGAAAGGCGCGGTATTACCCCGCCAGAATTCTGGTTTCCTCCGGGTTGGAAACTCGAATATGCCTCGGATGATCCATTAAGCTACCCCGGTTGCTGGGTTAGGCATCTGGAGCCAGATGCCCCAGGCACCATGGTAAGCCTGAAATATGATCCGCCAGACATGGGCGAGGATGGGGAAAACGATGTATCGCAAATGGAAATTCATACAAATATTTCACCCGGCGAATCCGATAATTCGCCACAGATAGAGGAGCTGCCCTCCCTGCTCGCCGAGCAATCCAAAAATGAAAAAGCCCTGCGTGATTGCCAACGCATCAAATTGGTCTGTCAGCAAATCGCCTCCGTGATCTGGGAGGAGGACAAAAGTCGCACCATCGCCTCGGTAGTCAAGGATGAGCTAGTTCAGAAATATGGCGGTGCAAGCTTTTACCAAGATGAGACCGTGCGCGAATGGCTCAAGGAAGTTGCCCCGCGAGAAGTGAAAAATCGGAGAGGCCGCCCCCGCAAAAATGGGGATTCAGACGACCAGGTATAATTCCTCCGATTAGCCGCAAAGCTTTACAGCAAGCCATTCAAAAATACCGGCGCAGGGTTTTTCGACGCGGAAATTCCCTGAATCCCCTATTTTGTAAAGCCACAAAGCAAGACTCTTCGGACTCCTTCAATCACACAGGAGTCCAAAATGGAGAATTACTGCACTAAGCCTTCGGACTTGTCCGATGGCGTAACTATCCCGAATGATACCCAGGAACACGTCGACCGAGCCGCGCTTGGCGGCGTCGGCGGGGATGCGCCCGCGGGGGCGCGCACCGGCGGCGACGGCAGGCGTGGCGATCCGGAGGGTCCGCCGCCTACTAACAGAGGACCCTATAACAGCAATAATGAATACTTCAAGCTCTTGAGGTTTGGGGTTGATAGTCTGTATCTGTCCTATCAGGGCGAGCTTTACCCCGAAGTGCAGGAACGTCTAACCAAGCTCAAGCAACTCGCCCAGCATCCCGAGGCGGATCAGCAAGCACTCGCGCAATATTCAGTTGAGGGGCACCTCTTCGAGGTCAAGGATAAAGGCTCGTCAGTGTTCCCCTACGTTCTGGAAGATGGTGCGTACCGTATTCAGTTATCCAGAGCATCTAAGCGGCTTCCTATGGCCTATGTAAAGCTATCCTCCCGCTACCTGACCAGTGTTACGCCCAAAGAAGCGGAATCCCATTTATACGCCATCCTGAGTGAGCTAGGTACAATCACTGAATCCGCCCACGTCAGCCGCCTCGATCTATGCGCAGATTTTGTGTCGAATGAAAACATGGAATCCTGGGGGCGTGAGGCATGGGTAACACGCGGCAGAAATATTGCCGCCTATGCCGTTGCCGAACAGTTCACCGGCTGGACGGTTGGTCTGGGCGGCATCATCGCTTGCCGTTTGTATAACAAGCTGCTGGAAATTATTGAAAGCGGTCGCGCTGACATGCTGCCGCTATGGCAAGCTGCAGGATGGCAAGGTGGAGCGATTTGGCGCGTGGAGTTTCAGTTCCGGCGTGAAGTGCTGGCACAGCATGGTCTCGTCAGGCTCGATAATGTGTTGTCAAATCTGAATGGCTTGTGGAGTTATGCCTCCACAGAATGGCTGCGGCTCACTGTCCCCAACCCAGACGATCAGACGCGTTCACGCTGGCCCATCCATCCCTTGTGGGGCTACCTATCCTCTATTGATTGGGAAACAGACGGCGGGGCGCTTTCCAGGTCATTCAAGGCGACTCGTTTGCCGGAAGATAAGCGGATATTTTCGCTGGGGGTAAGTTCGATTGCATCCTACATGGCAAAGCATGGCATCACCGATTATGGCGAGGGGTTGGATAAATATCTGTTCGACCTCTACGGGCATTTGCAAACCAGCGGGAATTTTCTTGGCTTGCCTGCAGAAGCTGTCATGCTTGAAAAAGTCCGGCTGCGCGCAAGAGAATTCAACACGATACTGAATATCGACGAGGAAGAGCAGAAGCGCATCGCGACGAAGCAAGCCACCGCTGCATATATCAGGGCATCGAAAGGCGGCCTGTGATGGATACGATCAATTTGAACAGCCAAGAGGCATTGCATCATCAAGCGGTGGATTTTCTCTTGCCGCGCAAGACTGTTGAAAAAATGACAGGGCTGAGCAGGGCAACCATCTATCGCCTGATAAAATCTGGAAAGTTTCCGCCTCCGCGATCCATTGGCACAGGCGCGGTGCGCTGGAAGTTATCCGAGGTGATTGCGTGGCAGCAATCCCTCAGTCCAAGCCTTTGACGGGAGAAAGTCGAGTGGCGAGCAAATCGGGAGGTGGTATATTTGGTGGTACAATTTTGAAGTGTAAAAGTAGAAACTTAACAATGGCGCGGCTTGCCAGTCATTTTTCGACTGACACAGCTCCGCCATATTTAAGTAAAACGCCACTTTGTGTGGCGTTTTGTTTTGGCCATTCACGAAATATACAAAATTCCGGACACCCTCCGGCTCAGAAAAACGATCGCATACATCTGACAGCGCAATGCGTTTGATCGCAATGCGCGTTTAGCGCTGTGGCTCGTTCACGAAAATTTCCACACGGCGGTTTCTGGCACGACCAGCTTCCGTATCGTTCGCTGCAACTGGCTCGTGCGAGCCGCGGCCATACACGCTGATACGCCCCGGCGCGACATTTCTTGCAGTTAAATAGTCGCGGGTGCGTGCAGCGCGCTCGATGGATAAGGGGTCATTGATCGCATCGCTACCGGTATTGTCGGTGTGGCCGATGATAGAGATTTGGGCCGTAGCGTTGTCGACTAAGCCCTCCGCGAATTTATCCAAAATTTGGCGGAAGTTAGGTTTGATGTCTGCCCGATTGGTATCGAACGAGATATCACTTGGTATATCCAGCTTCAAGCGATTGTCCGCGGTCTGGCTGACTTGAACGCCGGTGCCTTGTGTCGCCTGCTCCATGCTTTGTTTCTGTGCTTCCATTTTCTTAGACCAGATGTTCCCGGCTACTGCGCCCGCGAGACCGCCCAGAACCGCGCCCGTCGCCGCTCGCTTGCCGCCGCCGTCACCGGTTGCTCCACCAATCACAGCGCCAACACCGGCTCCCACGCCCGCACCGGTCGCGGTGCCGCGTTGAGTGTCAGACATGTTGGCGCAGCCGGAGAGCGCCAACGTTACTGCAACAGTGCCGATCAAAAATTTGCGCATGACTGAATTCCTTTCAGTGTTAGTGGGTGAGATGGTCGAACTGCGCCCGATTGAGGGGGATGCTGACGGGGCGTGGCTTGTTCGCTGCTGATTGGCTAGCACAAACCCCCCCGCCTTCTAAGTATTCATGTTGCACCCAAGACAAGAAGTGGTCTGTTCGCTAGCGCACATATGGCCTGGCTGAATCTGCTTGGCGAGACGCGGCAGGTAATAATTGGAATGCCATTGGACTCCGGTAGTTTTGGCTCTCCAAGGAAGCCAGCGCCCAGGCCCGGTTCAGTGCAGTTGTATGTTGCCGAACAGTCACGGCAATCCGGCGACGATCAGATATGTCGCGTCGATATTGTTGAGAGCCGCGGCACGATCAGAATAGTCACGCCTGCGATCAGCGATACCAAGTGAGCCAGACTCAAGGTGATATTCATGGCGGAATCATTGCGTGCGAGAAAAATAGAGATCGCCCAACTCCATAATCGGGTATCTTCAGCCGCCGCGGCGCGCTGCTGTATACAACGGCATAACGGTCGGCAGCAGCGCCTCGATCTGCTGCACCCGGCTTGATTCGGTAGGGTGGCTGCTGAGGAACTCGGGTGGGCGTCCGCCGCTGTTTGCTTTGATCATTTTCTGCCACAGGCTGACTCCGGCGCGCGGATCGTAGGCCGCGCGAGCCGCGAGTTCCAGGCCGATGCGGTCGGCTTCGTTTTCGTCGGTGCGGCTGAACCTGGTTGCAATCAGGGACTTGTAGGCGACTCCTGCTATGTCGGCAGACCCCTGGCCCAAGC
Organism: Methylophilaceae bacterium; assembly: GCA_905339275.1. Lineage (GTDB taxonomy): Bacteria > Pseudomonadota > Gammaproteobacteria > Burkholderiales > Methylophilaceae > UBA6140. The sequence continues at coordinate 4,763 of CAJPFK010000125.1, read as the reverse complement.
CGAGCAGCGCGGCACCAATGCCAATAGTCGTCTGTGCGGCGATGGCCTGTGACACCTGCTCGCGCGAATGCTCGCGCAGGGCGTGTGCAATCTCATGGCCCATGACCACTGCGATTTCCTCATCGCTCAGATTGAGCTGCCGGATCAGGCCGGAATAAAACATGATTTTGCCTCCCGGCATGCAGAAGGCGTTGAGTTCGTTGCTGTTGATCACGTTGACTTCCCACTTCCACCCGGGCGCATCGGGGCGGAATACCCGGGTCTGCGGCTTGATGCGGGTGGCTATGGCGCGTACCCGCTGCAGCATCGCACTGTCCGTATTAAGCGCGCCCTTGGCGGAGGCATCGGCTGTCAGTTTGTTGTAACCTTGCGCGGCCATCTGATCGAGTTCCTGCGAAGAAATCAGCATCAGTTGCTTGCGCTCCGCGCCGACCGCCCCACCCGAGGTGGTGGTCTGGCAGCCGCCGAGCGCCAGCGCGGACAGGAGAAAAGTTGTTGCAGTTACGATCCGAAGAATACGCATGATTGGCCGCCGCAGAGTGATTGGTTGGTTAACGCGTGGTCTGTGCCACGAGCCACGAATGGCGCAATTGTTTCACTTCCGATAACGGAGTTCTGTACGCTCGCGAACATACGGAACGGGTGTCCTCACCGCTACCTATTAAACCCTTGTCTTATCGATCACTGACGCTGCTGCCAGATGCTCGCTATATGCGCCCAGTGTGTATTCTTATGATCGGTCATTAGTTATAAGCCGATTAGGATCCGCCACGATGTTTGTTCAAGCTGGTTATATGAAAACTCTGTACGCCTGAAAACAGGATCGCAATATCCTGCAATGACAGTTCCGGGTAGGCTTCGCGCAAGACCTGCTGAGCATAGAGTGTCAAATGCGCGGTGCTCCATCCTCGGTTAGGGTCAAAAAATGGTTCTGTTATCCGGCACGCATTTTCGAACAGCATCCGCAAATGCATGTTGACGCGCCGATCATTTGCGCTGAGGCTTGGACCGATCTGGCCATCGGGTAAGGCAGAGGAGGTCATAGAAATTCTCCGTGTAGGAGCTTGCCTTGTATTATGATTAGCTGAACTCTAGCACTCTGACAATGTAATTGCATCATCGGTATTGCTGACGCGGAACACGTTTAAGGAGCGGCGCCGTGCACGAAAATGATTGGGACTTGATGACCACTGCGCGCGTTCTTTCCTGGAGCAGCCAACTGGAAACCGGACTGCCCGATGTGGACAGCCAACACCAGCGGCTCATCGATATCATCAATGAGCTGGGCAGAATGCACGCCGAAGGCGCTACGGTTGAGGAGCTTCTCATCGTATTCGCAGAATTGCGCAACTACACGGTGTACCATTTCCAGCACGAAGCCGATCTGATGGAGTCACTGCCGGTAAATGAGGCCAACAAGGCTGCCCATCTGAGGGCGCATCAGGCTTTTGTCGATCGCATCGAGAAAGCAGGAGAACTGATTACCACCTATCCCGATGCCGTCGTCGACAATCTGCTCGCATTCCTGGTGAAATGGCTGGTGCATCACATCACCGGCGTGGATGCGCGCATGGCGCGTGAAATCATTGCGTTGCGTTCCGGAGATGCGGGCAGGCAAAACGGGATTGCGGAAAGCCCGCTCCACGAAGCGCTCGTTGATACCGTGAGCGATCTTTATGACAGCCTCGGCACGCGCACTTTTGAAATGCTGGAACTGAACCGCCAGTTGCAGGCTTACCATGACAAGCAGGAAGAAGAAAATGCGCTGACGCATGACATCATCACGGGGCTGGTGCAGCGTGAGGAACTATCGAATTCGAAACTGCATCTCTGGTTTTCTCCCGCAGCTATTTTCAGCGGCGACATCGTTGCCGCCGTGCATGGTACCAAAGGGAGGTTCTATGCCCTGATGGCGGACGCCACCGGCCATGGGCTCGTGGCGGCAATTACTGCCCTTCCGGTATTGTCGGTCTTCTACGCGCTGGCCGAGCGTGGCTGCCCAGTCGGAGAAATTCTTGCCGAAATCAATCGCAATTTGCGCGCAGTGCTTCCGACAGGGCGTTTCGTCGCCGCAACCATGACTTATATCGACTGCGTGGAGCGCACCGCAGAGGTCTGGAACGGCGGAATGCCTGAGCTGTTGTTGCTGGGGCCGGACGGACGCCTGATGCGGACGCTGGTTTCATCGCAGCTGCCGCTTGGCATTGTCGATTTCAATGCGGAGACGTCTGCCACCACGCAAATTTCCTGGGAGGCGGGCAGCCAGTTCGTGATGTATTCCGATGGTCTGATCGAGGCCACCAACACGGCGGGCGAGCCGTTCGGCGTGGAGCGGCTCAAGAAGGCAGTCCTGGCCGCTTCTGCGGATCAGCGGATAGTGGCAGTGAAGGCGGCATTTGCCAGTCATGTTGGTGCGGCTGTGCCGCACGACGATATTTCGCTGATGCTGGTTGATTGCAAAAACAGCTAGCAGCCTATGCTGTTACGGTTCCTCCCGGCTTGAACCAGGAAAGTTTTTCCCTGAGGCTGACTACGCCGCCGATGATGATCAAAGTCGGCGCCTGAAGGTTTGCGGTTTCTACGATCCCCGGCAGGGTGGACAATGTGCCGCACACCACGCGCTGATTCTGCGTGGTCCCCTGCTGCACGATGGCAGCGGGAGTGGATGCTGCCAGCCCGTGCGCAATCAGTTGCGAGCACAGGATGTCGAGGCCGTGCAGACCCATGTATACCACGATGGTTTGCCTGGGGCGCGCCAGCATTTCCCAGTCGAGATCCATGCTGTCGTCTTTCAGATGACCCGTTACAAAAACACAGGACTGCGCATGGTCGCGGTGAGTGAGCGGTATCCCGGCATAGGATGAGACGCCGGAGGCGGCCGTGATGCCCGGCACTACCTGAAAGCTGATCTTGTGCTCTGCAAGCTTTTCGATTTCTTCGCCGCCACGCCCGAAAATGAACGGGTCGCCGCCCTTGAGGCGCAATACGCGCTTTCCCGTTTTGGCAAGCCTGACCAGAAGATCGTTGATGCCTTCCTGCGGCATGGTGTGGTTGCCGCGCTTCTTGCCGACAAAAATTCGTTCCGCATCGCGCCGCGTCATTTCGAGCACGGGCTTGGAAACCAGATTGTCGTAGAGCACCACGTCGGCTTTCTGCATCAGGCGCAGCGCCCGGAACGTCAGCAGATCCGGGTCGCCCGGCCCTGCGCCAACCAGATACACCTCGCCGGTTGCACCCGGCTTTTGCTCTTTCAGCATGGCAAGCAGATGGGTTTCCGCTGATGTTTCATCGCCTGCAAATACTTTTTCGGCGACGGGACCTTCCAGCACGTCTTCCCAGAAGATACGCCGCTTCGCCGGCTCATGGATTTGCGCCTTGATGGCATCCCTGAATTTGGCCGAAAACGCCGCCAGTTTGCCGTAGCCTTGCGGGATCAGCGTTTCCAGCTTGCCGCGCAGCATCCGCGTGAGCACGGGGGACGCGCCGCCACTGGAAAACGCCACCACGATGGGGGAGCGATCCAGGATGGCAGGCATGATGAAGGTGCAAAGCCCGGGGTTGTCGACCACGTTGACCGGGATGTTTCTGGCTTTGGCCTCGCGCGAAATGTCGTTGTTGGTCTGGGTTTCGTTCGTCGCGGCAATGACGAGCGCTGCGCCATCGAGATGTGAAGCCAGAAAGCGTTCCGCGACGTGTTTGATTTCCGGGTGCGCGGCGAACGAGGCATGCAGTTCAGGTGCAACGACTGTGACCGCAGCGCCCGCCTGAAGCAGCAGCGAGGCCTTTCTCAAGGCGACTTCTCCGCCTCCCACGACCAGGCACGGCTTGCCTTTCAGGTTAAGAAAAATCGGCAGATAATCCATTCGGTTTTTTTGGTTTGTTGAGCGTTGGCGTTATTGTGGCATGCGCGGCGCGAGATGGGGAGTTTCGCTGCCCCATTCATCCGCGCACAGGAACGGCGCGATTGTCTTGCCGAGTTACTTCAGCCTTTCGACGCCAAATTTCTTCAGGATGAATTTCTCGTAAATTGGCTCGGAATTGCCCTTTTTCATTTTCCGGATGAAATATTTTTCGAACGCAATTTTTGACCAGTGCACCCATCTTCCCTTCTTGAACCAGCTGACGTTCCTGGGGCCGATCTGCGGGATTGCAACAAAGGCGGCCCCGGTAGTTCCCATGTCGGCCAGGCAGATTGCGCCCCACGTAGCAGCGGCATGTGTGGGCTTGCCCTGCAGTTCGTCGCAGATGTTATGGGCAATCGCGGTAATCATGGTTTCGATCATGAAACCGGTCTTGGGCGCGCCTGTCGGCACAGGCGTGGCTTCCACCGGCGGGATGGCGATGCAGACGCCCGCCGAGAATATATTGCGATATTTCTTGCTGCGCTGATGATCATCAACGAGCACGAAACCTCGCGGGTTGCACAACCCTTCCACGTTGGCGACCGCATCGACACCCTTGAAGGCGGGGAGCATCATCGAATATTTGAAAGGGAGTTCGTGTTCCTTGATGACTTCGCCCTTGTCGTTGTGCTCGGACACAAACATCTTCCCCGCTTCGACGCGCGTGGTCTTGGCGTTGGTGATCCATTTGATGTCGTGGCTTCTGAGCTCCGATTCGAGCAGCCCCTTTGAATCACCTACGCCTGCCAGTCCCAGATGGCCGATGTATGGCTCGGAAGTGACATAGGTCATCGGCACCTTGTTGCGCAGCTTGCGTTTTCTCAGGTCGGCATCCATGATGAAAGCAAATTCATAAGCCGG
>CAJPFK010000124.1 GCA_905339275.1 Methylophilaceae bacterium | reverse complement strand
CGTCGAGGATTGCTTGCAGCAGGTTCAAAGCAGGTTCATCCTTGTTCACCTCGCGTCCCAGAGGGCGAGGGACCTCATGAAGGGTGCTCCGGCGCTCGTGCAGTCCGAAAACAAGTCCGTCGTCACCGCGCTCCGCGAAGTGGCAGCTGGCAAGGTCAAAATGGTGCCCAAGTCTTCCCGCAGGCACGAACTGTCCGAGGGCGAGTAAGCGTCTTTTATAATCGAAAAAGAAGGGGCGGCTGGATAATTCCAGCCGCTTTTTGTTTTAGTAGCGGGGTGCCGCTGTTTAATTATTTTACTCCGCCGAAAAAGGTGCGGTTGGTGCGTGAAAAAAATATACCGTTATTCTATTGGGAAAGGCTGACCTTCTTCGTTAGCTACTTCAATCTTGAAACGATTTAGAATTCTATTTAATTCTTCCTTCGAGTATTTTTTTAGAAGTCTAAGATACATCTCTGTGTCTAAAATTTGCCATCTTTTTTCAACTGACCAAGCTGTTTCAAAATACCTTTCCATATCAGCATACATCATCGCATCTCGTAAAAATCCTACTTTAGTAGTTAATTTGACTTCGATTTTTAAGAAATCTTTTGTCAAAAGATTATCTAAATCTTTAAGGGTATTAATGCCGAAAAATTTTAATTCTGTGAAAATTGAATCTTTTAAGGGATAGGGCTCAAATTTAATATCATAATTTTTTAATTTTTTAGCTATTTCCTTAAAATATTCTTTCAAACTTGTAGAATTAACATCAATATCCAAATTACCGGCTTTAGTTTTTTTAGCGACTAAGTTCGAATAAGAATCGATTTCTTTTGCAAGATTTACAAATTCTTTATCTATAAGTTCTAAGGTTCCGGCTAATAGATATAAATGGCGTTTTAATTCGGCTGGCAATACTCCTGAAAACTTATAATTTCTATCATGTTCGATTTCTGCCCATGCATGTTGCAATACAGTTCTTATTTGAATCTCAAATAAAAGACCTTTTAAGCCAGTCAATTCTGGCAAATGATCTCTCTTTTTTCCCAACTCACAGATAAAATGAACGGAGCGATATCCAACCTTATTTGTTTCCAGTTCCTTTGATTTATCTAAACTTTTTTCTTCATGAACGCAGAAATTATTTTTAATAACTTTGGCAACTTTGGCTATATCTGTTTCAATATAGGTTATTATCCTAACTCCTGCAAAATCTGTATTTTTATTAAATTCTTCATACTGTTTCTTCTCATATTTTTTATATAAGCTCTCCAATGTTTTAGTTCTTGAATGTACCGCCAAATAATCAATAGAAGATGTTTGGAGGAGATTTTCCATAGTATTATGAACAACACCTGTAAGCCGTTCGTATTTTGGCTTTTTTTCTTTATACCATTTTTCAATATCAAGTAAATTTGACATACATTACTCCAGGGTGGGCTGCGCCTTCAAAATGATAGCAATATACAAAATCCACCCCCAAAAAGCAACAAAGGGTTACAGCTTGCGCCGTAACCGATGTTTATTTTGGTAGCAGGACAGGATTTGGCCGCGCTCGTTCACTCCCGCTCTCTCGCTCTGGCCGGGCAGTCTCGCTTCCGGCCGCTCTTCTGCTCGGCCTTTTCCTTGCACTTGCTCGGCGCGCTCAACTGCTTTTCAAATCCTGACACCTGAAATTGAAAAAAGGAGAACAGCTTTTGCCGTTCTTCTTTTTCAATTTGGTAGGGGGAGGGGCTTTTTGCTTATTTTACTCCGCCGAAATAGCTTCGACAGGTGGCGCAAGAAGGGGTGGGCGCAGCCACCCTACAAAACTCGGTTTTGGTAGAGGAGTTTTTTGTTTTTGTCTCTATCCATGCGCCGTAACATGCGGAGCGCGCCTAAGGGAGGAAGGGCGAAACGCGACGGGGATGCATGGGAGCGAAGCGACCTTTGGGGAGCGTTTCGCGGGTGGGAGGGGTGGAAAGCAAGCGGAGCATGTTACAAAGAGCGGCGGCAGCCGCGTTACATGGTATTTTAGAAAGAAAAATTATTGCGCGGGAGCGCACAAGATGGCAGGGTAAAATTATTTTTCTAAGTTGTTTTGTCTGAAAAGCAACTCAACCCTTCCTTCCTTCCGGCAGTTTCCAGTTTGAAACCAGCTTCTCGTCTATCCTCGGGATGGCGGCCAGCAACTTTTTCGTGTAGTCGTGTTTCGGGTTTGCGAATATCTCGGCGGCCGTGTTCCGTTCGACTATCTTCCCGGCGTACATGACGGCTACTTCGTCGGCTATGTACTCGACGACTCCCAGGTCGTGGGTTATGAAGAGGAACGAGAGGCCGAAGTCCCTCTGTATTGATTTGAGGAGGTTTAATATCTGAGCTTGCACTGATACGTCGAGAGCGGAGACGGCCTCGTCGCATACTATGAACTCCGGGTCTACGGCCAGGGCCCTCGCGATCCCTATCCTCTGCCTCTGCCCGCCCGAGAACTCGTGCGGGTAGCGGCCAGTCATCTCGGAAGTCAAGCCCACGCGCTCCATTACTGAAGCGACCTTCGCCGCCCGCTCGGCCTTGCTCATGCCGGGGCGCACCGCCTTCAGACCTTCCTCTATCGTCTCCTTGACCGTAAGCCTCGGGTTAAGAGACGAGTACGGGTCCTGGAAGATTATCTGTATGAGTGACCTGTACTCCTTCAGTTCCCTGCCGGTAAGTTTCGCAAGGTCCTTTCCCTTGAATACCATCTCTCCGGCTGTCGGCTTTATGAGCTGTATTATCGATTTCCCGGCGGTCGTCTTTCCGCAGCCCGACTCTCCGACGAGGGCCAGCGTCGAGCCTTTCCTTATCGAAAGGTCTACCCCGTCGACGGCCTTGACGTGCCC
>CAJPFK010000123.1 GCA_905339275.1 Methylophilaceae bacterium | reverse complement strand
CAAGATCGAAGACATCATCAGCGTCATTGACGGCATCGCCTTCCAGACCAACATCCTTGCCCTCAATGCTGCGGTCGAAGCTGCCCGTGCGGGTGAACAGGGCCGCGGCTTTGCCGTCGTGGCAGGCGAAGTCCGCAACCTTGCGCAACGCTCCGCCAGTGCCGCCAAGGAAATCAAGCAACTGATCTCCGATTCGGCCGACAACGTCCAGAGCGGCACGAAACTGGTACAAGAAGCCGGGCAGACCATGGAAGACATCGTTTCCTCGGTCAAGCATGTCACCGACATCATGGGTGAGATTGCCGCCGCCTCGGTCGAACAAAGCTCCGGCATCGACCAGGTCAACAGCGCGGTGACGCAGATGGACGAAGTCACGCAGCAGAACGCCGCGCTGGTCGAACAGGCCGCGGCAGCGGCCGAATCGCTGGTTGAGCAGGCCAATGCGCTGGTCGAGGCGGTCGCGGTGTTCAAGGTCGGGCCGCCGGATGCTCCGGAGCACGCAGATGGCAGGCCAGGGGCGGCGCTCAGGCCTGCAAAGATACCGCTGGCGGTGGTAAATGCCAGGAAGAAATGATTGTTTGCCCGGAATGAAAATCAAGAGCCACGGGTTTCGTTAGGCAAAGAGCGGTATATCGGAACGCCATATGCCCTGCATTATCATGACGCATCTTCAGGAACAGGGTGACGATGCTTTCTTAATGACCAAACCGGTAGGACCCCATGACGACATTCATTGCTTTTTCCAGAAGTATCCGCTGCCCTTCATCCTTGCCTGCGGCGCCTGCAACCACCATCAACGGCATGAGGTGGTCTTCGCGCGGGTGTACCAGGCGCGCCATGGGCGCAGTCTCCCACTTTTTCAGTTTTTCCAATCGCAGCATATGATCGGGTTCTGTGACGGCGTCGTGCAGATAGCGCTCGAACTCTTCCGATGCCTGCATGGCGTCGGCTCGCCCGAAACCCCGCATGTTGTGGTACGTCAGGCCGCTGCCAAGAATCAGGACGCCTTCATTCCTGAGTGGCTGCAGCGCCTGCCCCGCAAGAATATGCCCGGCCGGGTCGTAAGTGGATTTCAGGGAGAGTTTGACGATTGGCACATCGGCATCCGGATACATCAATCCAAGCGGCACAAAAGTGCCGTGGTCAAAACCGCGGCTTGCGTCTTCTGCGCTGGTGATGCCGGCTTTATCCAATAACTCTCTTACCCTGGCAGCCAGTGAGGGTGAACCCGGCGCCGGGTACCTGATGTGATAGGTATGCTCAGGAAAGCCATGGTAATCATGCTCGGTAGGGGGATGCTCCGCTGTTGAGACGGTAAATTCAGGTGCTTCCCAGTGACCGGTAATCACCAGAACAGCGGCAGGCCTGGATGGCAAACTTTGCGGAATCTGCCTGAATGCATGGGCCGTGTTTGCATATTGCGCTTTCAAGCCATCAATATACGGCCATGGCCCGCCACCGTGGGATACGAAAAAAGCGGGGAAAGTCGTGCCCATGCCTGCTTCACCGATCATCAAACCGGTGAGAATCGTTCAAGCACATGTTTCGTCATGCCCTTGGCAAGCTCTTCCTCCCCATAGAATATGGTGCCAATGCCTTCTTTTCGCAGAAGCATGGATTCTTCCTCGTTGTGCGTTCGCACAACTATCTCGATATCGGGCTGGAGCGTGGTGGCTATTTCGGCCATCTTGCGAACGTCCAGCGAATCCGGGGTAGCGATCACCAGCATGGCGGCATTTTTGATGTGCGCCTGAACCAGCACGACGGGATCTGCCGCGTTGCCGGAGACGGCAGGGATGCCCTTTTTACGCAGGGATTCGACGATCTCCCGATTCTGCTCGGCAATGACATAGGGGATGCCCTTTTCATCCAGGGCATGGGCAATCAGCTTGCCGACACGGCCGAAGCCGACCAGGACAATCTGCCCCTCCAGGAACTTGCGTTCCGTACTCATCGGCAATTCGGCAAAAGGGTCTGTGCGACGCTCGAGGGTGCGCGCCAGTTCCGAGAAACTCAATACCCATTTGCTGACCGGATTGATCGCGGAAAAGACAAGGGGATTCAGGGCAATGGAGATCAGGGCGCCTGCCAGGATCAGGCTCATGCCTTCCGCCGGCAATATTTCGAGCGCCATGCCCAGGCCGGCCAGGATGAATGAAAACTCCCCGATCTGAGCCAGGCTGGCAGCAACGGTAAGTGCGGTATTCAATGGATAACGGAATGCGAGGACCAGTGCCATTGCCGCAATCGACTTGCCGATGATGATAATCGCGACTACCGCCAATACGCGCAGCGGCTCATCGATGAGTATCGAGGGCTCGAACAACATGCCCACCGATACAAAAAAGAGTACTGCAAATGCATCGCGCAACGGCAGTGATTCTTCGGCAGCACGATGACTGAACTCGGACTCGCGCATGACCATCCCCGCGAAGAATGCGCCCAGGGCAAAGGAGACGCTGAAAAGTTCCGCGGCCCCATAGGCAATGCTTATCGCTGCTGCGATGACGGATAATGTGAATAATTCGCGGGAGCCCGTTTTTGCCACATGCCATAGCAACCAGGGCAATAAACGTTTCCCTACTACCAGCATCAGCCCGATAAAAATTGAAACCTGCAGCAGCGTCAATCCGATCGTCTGCCAGAGCGGTGCCGACCCTTCTGCCGGAGCGGTACCCCCCAGCACCCCGGCTAAGGGCGGCATGAGAACGAGGACCAGTACTGTCGCGAGATCTTCCACCACCAGCCAGCCGACGGCAATCCGTCCGTTCATGCTCTCCAGAATGCCTCTGGCCTCGAGCGCTTTCAGCAATACGACGGTGCTGGCGCAGGACAGGGCCAACCCGAAAATCAGGCCCTCCCCGAGAGACCATCCCCACCAGTAGGCAAGCCCAGCGCCCAGTGCCGTAGCCAGCGACATCTGTACTACCGCCCCCGGCAGGGAAATGCGTTTGACTGAAAGCAGGTCATCGAGTGAGAAGTGGAGGCCGACGCCAAACATCAGCAACATGACGCCGATCTCGGATAACTGGGATGCGATGTCAATGTCCGCCACAAATCCCGGTGTCGCCGGGCCGATGACAATGCCTGCCAGCAGGTAGCCAACCAATGCCGGGAGCTTGATTCGCTCGGCAATGAACCCGAATATGAGGGCAAGGCCGAAACCTGCTGCAATCGTGGTGATTAAGGTGATGTTATGTTCCATAGAATACCGCTCTTATAATTTTTATCTAAATTCAAGGCTTGCTGCCATGTTTCCTGATCGCAAGCCGAGGCCAAGGGTGAAGCTGATTATGCACGCATTCGGTTCGTATTCCATATTGCCAGGTCTGATCCGGATGGATTCTGGAAAACCCTCAAACCGAACTGGTTAACGATGGCAAGGAGATGATCGAAGATATCCGACTGAATGGCTTCATATTCAGCCCATTTGGTCGTATTGGTAAAACAATAGATTTCCAATGGCAAGCCTTCGGGGGTTGGGTTCAATTGACGGACAAGCAATGTCATGTCCTGCTTGATGTGGGGGTGATTTCTCAGATAGCGTTCGGTGTAGGCGCGAAATGTTCCTATGTTGGTGACCCGGCGGGCATTGAGCGGCGCAGCACCCTTTGCAGCGAGCTTTTTGTTCCATTCGTCCAGCTCGGATGATTTCTGTGCGAGGTAATCCTGAAGGAGGCTGAAACCTTGCAGCTTCTGGCTGGATTCAGCGTCCAGAAATTGAATGCTGTTCTGATCGAGGTACAAGCTTCTTTTAATGCGCCGGCCGCCGGATTCCTGCATCCCGCGCCAGTTTTTAAAGGATTCGGAGATCAGGCGTTTCGTGGGGATGGTGGTAATCGTTTTGTCCCAATTCTGTACTTTCACGGTGTGCAGGGCGATGTCGATTACGTCGCCATCCGCATTCAACTGGGGCATCTCGATCCAGTCGCCCACCCTGACGATATCGTTCGATGTGATCTGGATGCTGGCAACCAGGGATAAAAGCGTATCCTGGAATATCAGCATCAGTACTGCTGCCAGGGCGCCGATCCCGGACAGCAATATTAACGGCGACCTGTCAATCAGCGTGGCGATGATCAATATTGTCGCAATGACGAAAATGACAATCTTGGCGACTTGAATATAGCCCTTGATCGGCCTCAGATGGGCGTCTGGACGCAATTGATAGATATGGTTGACGACATCCAGCGCATCGCTTAGGGCCAATGTGATGGTTAACACGATAAATGCGTTTGCGACGTTTTGCACTACCGTGACCACCGCAGCGTGCACATCCGGAATCATCGCCACGCCGATGGAAATGACGATTGCAGGGATAATATTCGCCAGCCGCTTGATGAGCTTGTTGCCGCTGGAGGCGTTCTCGAACGGGATCGCTTGCATAAACCGGTAAGCGGCCCGCACCAGAATACGTTTGATTACAGAGTTTGAGAACCAGGCAATGGATAGAAGTACGAAAATGAAAAACAATGTTTGTAAAAACGTTTGGTCCAGCAGCCAATCAAATATGAATTCAGGGTTTTCAATCATCCAGATATGTAGCCTTTCAATAAATACTTATCATTCAAGCGCATAAATTATTATGCATATTGGGAGTACCTGAAAAGAAAGAAGTTCTAATATGTGCCATAAGCTTTTTGAACCTGACTTTCAGTCTCCGGCCACCTGGTATTTCAGGCAGCCATTTTCAAACGGAAGCGTCGGGGCGATGGTTTCCGGACTAAGCCCATTGGCTAATCCAGCAGCCCCTGTTGCAGAGGTGATTATCCGGTAATTGTATGTTAATTCAGTTACGATAATCAGGACTTGTAACTGATAAGTCGAGTTTTTTAAAACTCATAGTGAAACCAGGGTATCGCATTGCGCTATTGCCAGGACATGTTTGGTTACACTACCCAGCAATAATGCTTCGAGCCTGCTTTTACCATGCCGCCCCATCACAATCAGGTCGCAGCCCAGTGCTTCGGATTGTTCCAGTATTTTCAGGGACGGGTCGCCATGTTCAACGAGCAGTCGGGGATGCGTCGATGACAACCCCGCATCCTGGCTGAAGGCGCGCAGTTTATCCGTGGCTTCGTTTTCAGCAAGCATGCGATGGTGATTGATGGTCTTTTCATCGCTGGCATTTTTTAAACTTTTCTCATGCGAAATTTCGAACGCGTGTAGCAGGACGATTTCTGCATAGGGTGCCAATAACCGGGCATTTCTTGCCGCCCGCAATGAAAACTCTGAAAAATCGACGGGGACAAGGATTCTGCAGTATGGTTGATGCGCCGATTGCTTGACAACCAGAATCGGGTATTTGGCATGATTCAAAATCCGTTCTGCAGTCGAACCGAGCAGCAAGTGCCGCATAAAGCGTTCACCACGGGCGCCGAGGACAACCAGATCCGGCTCTACCTCATTGATTTTCCTGGTCAGTTCTGAAAACACGTTCCCTGCGGCCACATGCGTGCAGGCAGGCACGTTATGGCGTTCTCGCAGAGTCCCGGCAAGCTCATCGAGTTTTTCTGGCGAGGTATCGTGTGCCGGCGGTTTTACTTTTCCGGAGCCCTGTTTTATTAACTGCCTGAATTTTTCCATGGGCGAGGCTTTGATGACGCGGATCAGGTCCAGCGACGCGCCAGTTTCCTTGCAAATCATCGCTGCCCGCTCAATCGCCTGATACGATGGAGCCGATAGATCTGTTGCAGCCAATATGCGGTTCAGTTTGGTCATTTATCCTCCTCTGCTCGACAGCAGGCTTTTTCCGGCCCGCCCCAACGGCGAGCGGGCCGATTGCCCCGATCTTTCATTTTGGACGGTCCCGGCAACGCAATGTATACTTTTAAAGCAAATTTCCCCATCCTGCAATGCAACAGGCACAGCATGTATCGTATAGGACATAGGCTTTGACTTGATGACTGATAAATCGACTGATCCACGCAATCCAAGTCACCAGCAATCGAGCTGGCATACCCTGACTCCGGAAGAGGTCGGACATGAGCTAAAAGCAGATGCCTGCGGCTTAAGCGATATTGAAGCGGTCCAGCGCATTGCTCAATATGGACCCAATCGCCTGGCACCGCCAAAGCGCCGTGGTCCAATATTACGTTTATTGATGCAGTTTCATAACATCCTGCTCTATGTAATGATGTTGGCGGCACTGATTACGGCGCTGCTTGGCCATTGGATCGATACCGGAGTGCTGATTGCCGCCGTGGTGATTAACGCAATCATCGGCTTCATACAGGAGGGGAAAGCCGAGGCCGCACTGGATGCCATCCGCGCCATGCTTTCACCGCATGCAACCGTGATCCGGGACGGCAAGCAACGCGAAATCGATGCCGCAGAACTGGTTCCGGGCGACCTCGTCCTGCTTACGTCAGGCGACCGCGTGCCTGCCGACATACGGTTGTCATCCGTCACGGATTTACGAATAGAGGAAGCGGCGCTTACCGGCGAGTCTCTTCCCGTCGAGAAAAACAACAGAATTGTCGAGGCCGATGCTCCCCTGGGTGACCGGTACGGCATGGCCTATTCCGGGACGATGGTTGTGTATGGGCAGGCCAGAGGCATCGTCGTTGCTACCGGCAGCGCTACTGAACTAGGCAAGATCAACCGGATGCTCGAGGGTATCCAGAGCATGACCACGCCCCTGTTACGCCAGATTGATCGATTTGGCCGTGTGCTTGCCCTGGCAATTCTATCCATATCGGCAGCAACCTTCGTGTTGGGGACGATATGGCGTAACCATGCCCCGGCGGAAATGTTCATGATGGTCGTGGCTTTGGCCGCTTCTGCAATTCCCGAAGGCCTGCCGGCCATCATGACGGTAACGCTTGCTCTTGGTGTGCAACGCATGGCGCGCCACAACGCCATCATCCGCAAGCTGCCGGCGGTGGAGACCCTCGGTTCCGTCACCGTCATCTGTTCAGACAAAACCGGCACCCTGACGCGCAATGAAATGACGGTACAGAGGGTGGTCAGCGCCGACCACATGTTCGATGTCAGTGGTGTTGGCTATGTGCCGGTGGGCGACTTCAGCATTAATGGGCACATCGTTGATCCGGACCATTATATTGCGCTGTCCATGGCGATCCGCGCAGGCGTGCTATGCAATGATGCACGTTTGCGCGAGGAGGACGGGCAGTGGATGGTGGAAGGAGACCCGACCGAGGGCGCGCTGCTCGTTCTTGGTGATAAATCCGGGTTTACACAGAATATCGGCTTTGCGGAGTGGCCCCGCCTGGGTTCCATCCCGTTCGAATCCGTACACCGCTTCATGACCACCTTCCATCGAGACATCAATGGCGATCCCTGGATATTCGTGAAGGGTGCTCCCGAGCGCCTGCTTGATATCTGTACGCATCAACTGGGACACACTGGCGAAGCCCCGCTGGACATCGACTACTGGCAATGTATGGCTGCCGATACAGCCGCTCAGGGGTTGCGTGTGCTTGCGCTGGCTTTCAAGCGCAGCGAACCGGTCGGCGAATCCCTGGGTTTCGCCGATATGGAAAATGGCTATACGTTGATTGCGCTGGTGGGAATCGTTGATCCTCCACGCGAAGAAGCTATCCATGCCGTAGCGGAATGTCACCGTGCCGGCATACAAGTCAAGATGATTACCGGCGACCATGCCGAGACTGCACGTGCCATAGGCGCCAGGCTTGCAATCGGGATCGGCAAGACCGCACTGACAGGCGCTGAAGTGGCGTTGATGGATGAAGCCGAGTTGCGCCGGAAGGTAATGGAGGTCGATGTATTCGCGCGCGCCAGCCCGGAACACAAGCTCAGGCTTGTGAAGGCGCTGCAAGATGCCGGCCAGGTCGTTTCGATGACAGGCGACGGAGTGAACGATGCGCCGGCGCTCAAACGTGCCGATGTCGGGGTCGCGATGGGCATGAAAGGCACAGAGGCTGCAAAAGAAGCATCCGACATGGTGCTCGCCGATGACAACTTCGCCACAATCGCCAGGGCGGTACGTGAAGGCCGGGCCGTCTACGACAACCTGAAGAAATTCATACTTTTCATGCTGCCGACCAATGGCGGCGAAGCCATGGTCGTCATCTCCGCCATCCTGTTTGAGCTGACGCTTCCGCTGACCCCGGTGCAGGTCCTGTGGATCAACATGGTGACATCAAGCACGCTTGGGCTGGCGCTGGCTTTCGAACCTCCCGAGCGCAACATCATGTCGCGACGTCCCCGGCCTCCCGGTGAAGCCCTGTTGTCGGGATTTTTCGTCTGGCGCGTGGTGATGGTCTCCTTCCTCATGATGACGGGCGCCCTCGGGCTTTTCCTGTGGGAGGTTAAGCTCGGTACCGGCATCGAAACGGCCCGCACGATGGCAGTCAATGCCATCGTGGTTGCCGAAATGTTCTATTTGATCAATAGCCGTTCCATTTTTGCCTCGGTCTTGAATCGCGAAGGATTGACAGGTAACCGTTACGTGCTGATGGCGATTGCTGCCTGCATCCCGCTCCAGCTTGCATTTACCTACATTCCCGCCATGCAGGAGATTTTTGGCTCAGCCGGTTTGTCTTTTCTGGAATGGGTAAAGGTTCTTGGCGCTGGTTTATTGGTATTCTGTGTGGCAGAAGCGGAAAAGTTAATAATCAGACGCACAAACCTTGCCTCGCGTTTGTCAGACTCCTGAGAGATATCTCATCAATATTACAAGAGGGAACCTAATGACCAATAAACATTCACCAAGTGTTCTTCCGGCGCGCCTTTTGCTGGCTACGGATCTCGGCGCACGTTGCGACCGTGCACTTGACCGGGCAGCGCAACTCGCAAAGGAATGGCAGGCTGAGCTGATCGTTTTAAATGTTCTCGATGTCTCCGTATCGCCCGACCAGCTACTGGCATGGGCATCGGGCATGGATGATGAAAGCCTGTACCAGATCGCCCGTCAGCAGCTTAATCGCGACCTCTCGAAACTTGACGTCCATGCAAGTATACGGACCACCCGCACCGGTAACATTGCGACCACCATCCGGGATGTTGCGGCGGAAAGCGATTGCGGGCTTGTGGTCACCGGCGTTGCACGGAATGAAGTGATAGGCCGCTTCCTGCTCGGTTCTACTGTTGAAAGCCTTTCCCGCATGCTGCCCCAGCCTTTGCTGGTTGTGCGAAACCGGGCATATGTCCCTTACAAGCGGATAATCATCGCGACCGATTTCTCGGAGTCGTCGCGCCATGCCCTGCAAGCTGCCGCCAGGCTGTTTCCGGGACGTGAGCTGATTCTCTACCATGCTTACCAGACCCCACTATCCGGCTCTTCCGGCAGCAAGGCTCATGCGCAGGTCAGCCGCGAGATCGAGCGGGGCGAATATGCGAAATTTCTGGCGGCAACCGAACTGCCTGCCAATGTGACGGTACGGCCCGTTATCGAGCATGGCCCGCTGGAAACGGCAATGGTCAAATATGTCCGGCAGCACGAAGTGGAACTGGTGGTGATAGGGTCACATGGGCGCAGTGGCGTGATGAGCGTCTTGCTGGGCAGTTCCGCAGCCAAGCTGCTCGACTGGTTGCCATGCGATACGCTGGTTGTGCGCGAGCCGCGAGCCATTGATTGACTCAGGCTTTAGAAGCCTGCATATACTTTATCCCGGCCTTGATTCCGGCAAGGCCTGAAGAAACGAGGCCGGAAGGTGCCGTGGCAATGACGGTCGAACCCCTCGTGCCAGCCAGCTTTTGCCAGCTTGCCGGGATGCGGGTTTCCGAACTACGATTGCCTTGAATTGTCTTATTAATTAAGGAGACGGCTTGAGGCAAGTGATTGAATTCGATCGATAGCTGCCTGAACGCTCCTGACCGTATCATTGGCTGCAGCTACCGATATAAAACGATGGACCTTTCAATGTGCTTGCCAACGGCAAACGCGAGAGAGGTTTATCATGAACACTACCAGAATCAACAAGGTGCTTGTCGGTGAAGCGCTGGTTGGAGAGGGCAATGAAGTTGCCCATGTCGACCTGATCATCGGCCCGCGCGGCAGTCCTGCCGAAGCCGCATTCTGCAATACGCTCACCAATCAGAAACGCGGCGTTAATGGCCTTTTGGCCGTGCTTGCGCCAAACCTGATGGCAAAGCCGGCTACCGTGATGTTCAATAAGGTGGATATCAAGAACGCCAAACAGGCGGTGCAGATGTTCGGCCCGGCCCAGTGCGGGGTTGCGGAGGCGGTGGCGGACAGCGTAAAAGAGGGCCTGATTCCGATCGATGAAGCCAACGATCTGTTCATTTGCGTCGGCGTGTTCATCCATTGGGATGCCGCTGACAACAACAAGATCCAGGATTGGAATTACGAAGCGACCAAGCTTGCACTGAAACGTGCCGTGAATGAGTGGCCGTTGCCTGAAGAGGTCATTGCCCAGGAGGGAGCTGTGCATCATCCCTTGGCTGCACATGATTACCAGCAGGAGACTTACGAGTTCAAGCTTCGTGCCTGAATGTCGGCGGCGGCAGGCGTGCAACCGGTCGCCAGGCCGGTGCGCGAATGAGGATTGCAATTTTATGCGCGCATGGGCTGGCTCAATCCGGAGCGCCGGATATCTTGCCAGACCATTTTCGGCGCTAGCTTGTGGCCGGGGCCGTTTTTGGCCCAAAAGAGGTTGCAATCGTTGATACGGTTATCGGGCGCTTGCGCCGGCCCTGAATGCGGTTATCATGTAACCATGCATGGCAAGTCGTTTTGTTGATGGCGTACTCCGGAAAACAGTAACCGCTTGATAGAGGGCATTTCTGATATGAAGAAACTGGCTGCTCTGCTTTTGCTTTTCTTATTATCTTCCTTGTCAGCGCATGCTGACACTGCCCATGTGCTGACCGTGAAAGGGGCGATCAGCCCCGCCAGTGCCGATTACCTGTTGCGCGGGATGGCCAAGGCGGCAGATGCGCAGGCAAAACTGGTCGTGATCGAGCTGGATACTCCCGGCGGACTCGATACATCGATGCGCGATATCATCAAGGCGATTCTTGCCTCTCCCGTTCCCGTGGTGACCTATGTTGCGCCCGATGGCGCACGCGCAGCGAGCGCCGGAACCTATATCCTTTATGCCAGCCATGTCGCGGCAATGGCGCCGGCGACCAATCTGGGCGCAGCTACGCCGGTGGAGCTTGCGCCCGGCGGCGGGGAACCGGGCAGTCAGGACAGGAAGCCGGCATCGGACAGCGCTTCCGGCAGTGCCGGCAGCGAAGCCGGGCAGGATGCCAAAATGAGAAAGGCGGTGCATGACGCATCTGCCTATATCCGTAGCCTGGCCGAGTTGCGCGGTCGCAATGCGGAATGGGCGGAGCGTGCAGTGCGGGAGGCGGTGAGCCTGTCTGCCGAAGCCGCACTGAAGGCCAATGTGATCGATGTGATTGCGCACAGCGTCAATGATCTGCTGAAACAGATTCATGGCCGCAAGGTGAAGCTGGTCAGCGGTGAAATCACCCTGGATACTGAAAATCTGGATGTCATCCGCATCGCGCCCGACTGGCGCAGCGAGCTTCTGGCAGTGATCGGCGACCCCGGCATCGCCTATATTCTTTTGCTGCTGGGGATTTACGGCCTGATTTATGAGTTTTCCAATCCCGGCATGTTGTTTCCCGGCGTGATCGGGAGCATCTGCCTGCTGCTGGCGTTGTTCGCATTACAGCTCATGCCTATGAGCTACGTGGGGCTGGCGCTGATTATCCTGGGCATTGCGCTGATGGTGTCCGAGGCGGTTCTGCCCAGCTTCGGCGCGCTGGGGCTGGGGGGGCTTGCGGCCTTCATCATCGGCTCGATCATGCTGATTGATACCGACATTCCCGGCTACGGCATTTCATGGGCATTGATTGCGCCGGTGGCGGCGACCACCGCAGTGTTTTCCTTTGTTGTTGTCGGCCTGGCGCTACGTGCGCGTCAACGGCCGGTGGTTACCGGGGCCGAACAATTGATCGGTTCCGAGGGGGAGGTGCTGGATGGCGCGGCAGGCGAAGACTGGGCGCGCGTGCACAGCGAACTGTGGCGCGTGCGTAGCCGGGTTCCAATTGCACCGGGAATGAAAGTGAGGGTGACGGCACGGCAGGGCCTGGTTCTGGAAGTGGAACCGATCACAAAAAAGGAGAACAATCATGTTTGAATTAGGCGGCCTGATGGCCCTGATACTGATATTGACGCTGCTGGCTTCGACCCTGCGCATCCTGCGCGAGTACGAGCGGGGCGTTGTGTTCATGCTGGGGCGTTTCTGGAAGGTCAAGGGGCCGGGGCTGGTGATTGTCCTGCCCGGTATTCAGCAGATGGTGCGGGTAGACTTGCGCACCGTGGTATTCGATGTGCCCAGCCAGGATGTCATTTCACGCGATAACGTATCTGTGAAAGTGAATGCGGTTGTCTATTTTCGTGTCGTTGATCCGGCCAAGGCCATCATGCAGGTTGAAAACTACATGAATGCCACCAGCCAGTTATCCCAGACCACCTTACGCTCGGTGCTGGGCAAACATGAGCTGGATGAGATGCTCGCGGAGCGGGAAACGCTTAATTTCGACATACAGCAGGCGCTTGATACCCAGACCGACACCTGGGGCATCAAAGTCTCCAACGTCGAGATCAAGCATGTCGATATCGACGATTCCATGGTGCGCGCTATCGCCAAGCAGGCAGAGGCCGAACGCGAAAGGCGCGCCAAGGTGATCCATGCCGAGGGTGAATTACAGGCGTCAGAGAAGCTGCTGGCAGCGGCAGAGATATTGGCCGGCAAGCCCCAGGCCATGCAGTTGCGCTATCTGCAAACCTTGTCCGCCATTGCCAATGACAGGAGCAATACGATTATCTTTCCAGTACCGGGGGATTTCATGGACATGCTGATGCGAGGCAAAACGCCGCCCGATGCAGGGTAACGCGCAAACCAGCGGCTGGATTGCGAAGGGCATGTAACAAGCCCGGATAAACGTATCAGTGGCCAGGAGGTTTTCTCAGGCCGGCCGCCGAAAACATGCCGGTCAGTAACTCACCGCCTTTTTCCAGCATGAAGTAGCGGAATTCTTCCGCTGCCTGCGAAAGATTGCGCTTGGTCAGGGCAACCACATGCCAGGTGCGGATGATGGGCGTATCCTGGACGTCAAGAATGGCAATCTGGCCGTTGCCGTGCTCAAGGCCAATGGTGTGAAGCGAGACGAACGAAATGCCGAGATTGGCCATCACCGCCTGCTTGATGCTCTCGTTGCTGGACATTTCCATGGTGACGACCGGTGAGATGGCATGCTCTGCCAGATAGGTTTCCATGATGTGGCGAGTGCCGGAGCCTTGTTCGCGCGTAATCAGCTCGAACTGGTTGAGTGCCCTGGGAGAAATGTTTTCGATGCCGGCAAGCGGATTGGTCGGGCTGGCGATGAATACGTGCGGGTGCTGGGCAAATGCTTCAACCCTGGTGTCGATCTCCCGCGGCGGGCGCCCCATGACGGCGATGTCAATATCGCCTTCCCTGAGCAATTCCACGAGTTGCTGGCGATTCCTCACTTCTATGCGGATCTGCGCACTGGGATACTCAAGCTTGAACTGCGCGAGTATCTGCGGCACGAAATATTTTGCGGTGCTGACCAGCCCGATTTTCAGGACTCTTGCATCGCGGCCTTTCAGACGCTCCATCGTATCACTGGCTTCTTTCAGGGTGCTGATCACGCGCCTGGCGTAAAGCAGGAAATACTCGCCGGCCGACGTGAGTTCGATGCGCCTGCCTTCGCGCAGAAACAGGCTGACGCCGATGTCCTCTTCCATCTCCTTGATTTGCAGGGAGACCGCTGGCGCGGTGACATGCAACTCTTCCGCGGCCTTGCTGAAATTCATGTGCTTGACCGCGCAGACGAATATCCTGATCTGGCGGATAGTGAGATTTTTCATAAGTAAAACTTAATTAAATGTAAATTAATTGTTAATTTACCTTAATTATTGATGCGTTTAAAGTGAACCATCACGTAATGTTGAAGTGAAACAATCGTTCGCAAGCAGACCAGACGGAGGCCTAAGATGAGTGATCAGACCGGCGGAAGAATTACTGATATCAAGGAGCGCTACAAGGGCGGCGTCCTCAAATACAAGCAGATGGGTTACTGGCGGCCGGATTATGAGCCGAAGGATACGGATTTCATCTGTGTTTTCCGCATCACCCCGCAGGAGGGGGTGGATGCGGAAGAGGCTGCTGCTGCCGTAGCCGGTGAGTCATCGACGGCAACCTGGACCGTGGTCTGGACCGACATGCTGACGGCGCATGAAGATTACCAGGCCAAGGCGTACCGGCTGGATGCCGTGCCTGGGACTGGCGCGGGTACCGATAAGGAAGCGCAATATTTTGCCTATATCGCTTACGACATCATCCTGTTCGAGGAAGGTTCGATTGCCAATGTGACGGCATCGCTGATTGGCAACGTATTCAGCTTCAAGCCTTTGAAGGCTGCGCGGCTGGAGGATATCCGGATTCCGGTGGCTTACGTGAAGACCTTCAAGGGGCCGCCGACCGGCATCATCGTCGAGCGCGAGCGTCTGGACAAGTATGGCCGCCCGTTGCTGGGGGCGACCATGAAACCCAAGCTTGGCTTATCGGGGAAAAATTACGGCCGCGTGGTTTACGAGGGCCTGACCGGCGGCCTGGATTTCACCAAGGATGACGAGAACATCAACAGCCAGCCGTTCATGCACTGGCGCGATCGTTTCCTGTTCTGCATGGAGGCGGTGAACAAGGCGCAGGCGAATTCAGGTGAAATCAAGGGCCACTACCTCAATATCACTGCGGCGACGATGGAAGACATGTACGAGCGTGCCGAACTCGCCAAGGAACTGGGGTCCAATATTATTATGGTGGACCTGATCATCGGCTGGACGGCGATCCAGTCGATCAGCAACTGGGCACGCAGGAACGACATGATTCTGCATATGCACCGGGCCGGGCACGGCACCTATACGCGCCAGAAAAATCACGGCGTATCTTTCCGCGTGATGGCGAAATGGCTGCGCCTGGCCGGCGTCGACCACTTGCATGCGGGCACGGCGGTAGGCAAGCTGGAAGGCGACCCGATGACGGTTCAGGGCTATTACAACGTTTGCCGCGATGCGCATACCAAACAGGATTTCTCCAGGGGTATATTCTTCGATCAGGATTGGGCCGATCTCAGGAAGGTCATGCCGGTGGCTTCCGGCGGTATCCATGCGGGGCAGATGCATCAACTGCTGCATCTCTTCGGCGACGATGTCGTGCTGCAGTTCGGCGGCGGCACCATAGGCCATCCGGCGGGAATCCAGGCGGGCGCAACGGCGAATCGTGTCGGTATCGAGGCGATGGTGAAAGCGCGCAATGAAGGCCGCGATATCCTGAATGAAGGCCCGGATATCCTGCGCCAGGCTGCGAAGTGGTGCAAGCCGCTGGAGCAGGCGCTTGAGACGTGGAAGGATGTATCGTTCAACTATACATCGACCGATACGCCGGATTTTGTCACTACCCCGACTGCTTTAAGCTGAGAGCCGGATAAACAAGGAGACGATGATGCATATTACCCAAGGACAGTTTTCTTTCCTGCCGCCGCTGACGGATGCTGAAATCCGCGCACAGGTCGATTACGCCATCAGCAAGGGCTGGGCGGTCGCCATTGAATGGACGGACGATCCGCATCCGCGCAATGTCTACTGGAATATGTGGGGCGCGCCGATGTTCGAGATCAGGGATGGCGCAGCCGTGGTATTCGAGCTGCAAGCCTGTCGCAAGGCGTGCCCGAACACCTATATTAAGGTTAATGCATTCGATAACACGCGTGGGGTGGAATCGACCGTGATGAGTTTCATTGTCGACCGCCCGGCGATGGAGCCCGGTTTCAGCCTGGTCCGCCAGGAGTCAACCGGCCGGACGATACGCTACACCACGCGGCCTTATGCCACGGAAACCCCGATCGGCTACAACAATGGCTAGCCTTGCGAATCCCGACCTTGCGAACCAGAGCGTCGACCTGCAGGATATCCTGCGCGAAGCCAATATAGGCGAAGTGCTGGATCAACTTGACCGGGACCTGGTCGGCCTTGCACCGGTCAAGCAGAGAATCCGCGAAATCGCTGCGTTTCTGGTGGTATCAAGAGCGCGCCATCAACTGGGGATCGAGTCTGCGGCACCGAGTCTGCACATGTGCTTTACCGGCAATCCGGGTACGGGCAAGACGACGGTGGCTTTGCGCATGGCCGAGATGCTGCATCGCCTGGGATACGTGCGCAAAGGGCATGTGGTCAGCGTGACGCGCGATGACCTGGTTGGCCAGTATATCGGCCATACCGCGCCGAAAACCAGGGAAATCCTGAAAAAGGCGATGGGCGGCGTATTGTTCATCGATGAGGCGTATTACCTGTACCGCCCGGAAAACGAGCGGGATTACGGGCAGGAAGCGATAGAGATCCTGTTGCAGGTGATGGAAAATAACCGGGACGACCTGGTGGTGATTCTGGCCGGGTACAAGGACCGGATGGAAAAGTTTTTCCAGTCCAACCCCGGCATGTCGTCGAGGATTGCGCATCATATCGATTTCCCCGATTACAGCCAGGATGAGTTGATCGAGATCGCAAAAAAGATGGTGGGCGCCATGCATTATCAATTTGACGAAAGCGCGCTGAAGGCCATGGCGGAATACATCGAATACCGGCAAAAGCAGCCGCATTTTGCCAATGCACGGTCGATCCGCAACGCCCTTGATCGAGTGCGCTTGCGCCATGCAAACCGGGTGTTCGAGATGGCCTCGAAAGGCAAGGCGGGCAAAAATCCTACCGCTGGGGATCTATCCACCATTACGGAAGCGGATATTCGTGCGTCGCGCGTGTTCAACGGCGGATTGCAAGACAAAACGACTACGGGTCGATGAAGATGGAAAGCGGACCGGAAATGAAAACAGATCGAATCACACTCGCGCATTTTTTGGCCGACCCTGCCCAGGGGCCGGCAAAGGACAGCCAGTTGGCCGAACTGCTGGAAGGCATCGCCGGCACGGTAGAGGCGCTTTCGGGGATGATTGCGCAAGGCGCCCTGGCCGAGATGACCGGCAAGCTGCAAAGCCGGAATGTGCAAGGCGAGGTACAGATGAAGCTGGATGTGCTGAGCAATGATCTGTTCATCGAGCGTTTGAAGCATACCGGCCTGGTGCAGGGGCTGGCATCCGAAGAGATGGATGACGCATTGCTGCTGGCCACTGAAGCAGGTACGTCCCCTTTTCTGGTGATTTTCGATCCTCTCGACGGTTCTTCCAACGTGGCCGTGAATGTATCCATCGGCTCAATTTTCTCCGTATTGGCCGCTCCCGGGGACCATCTTGCTGAAACAGGGGATTACCTGCGTGCAGGCAAACACCAGCTGGCTGCCGGCTATGCCCTTTACGGCCCTTCCACCATGCTGGTGATCACGGTTGGCAAGGGTACGCATGGGTTCACGCTCGACCGGGAAAGCCGCGATTTCGTTCTGACCCACCCTGCCATACGGATTCCCGAAGATACTGCCGAGTTTGCCATCAACGCCAGCAACGAGCGTTTCTGGGAGCCTCCCGTCAAGCGTTATATCAATGAATGCAAGGCAGGTGCCAGTGATGTGCGGGCGAAGGATTTCAACATGCGCTGGGTCGCCAGCATGGTGGCGGATATTCACCGCATTCTGATGCGCGGCGGCATTTATCTTTACCCGAGGGACAGCAAGGATATGAGCAAGCCCGGCAGGTTGCGCTTGATGTACGAGGCGAACCCGATGGGGATGCTGGTTGAGCAGGCGGGCGGGCTGGCATCTACCTGCCGGGAGCGCATCCTAGAGATAGAGCCGCAGGAACTTCATCAACGCGTACCGATTGCCATGGGCTCGCGCAATGAGGTGCTGAAAGTGGAGCGCTATCACGAAGGCTACGACAGCGGGCACGATGAGAATGAAGCGCTGCCCTTATTCAGTGACCGGTCGTTTTATATATAGGAGGGGCCATGTCCAGAAAATATCCAGTGATTGCGATTACAGGCTCGTCCGGCGCGGGCACCACGTCGGTGATGAACAGTTTTCAGCACATCTTCAGGCGCGACGGCATCAGGGCCCAGGTGATCGAGGGTGATTCCATGCACCGCTACGAGCGCAAGGAGATGGATGCCGAACTGGAAAAGTACAGCAGGATTCCAGGCAGCTACTTCAGCCATTTCAGCCCATCCGCCAACCTGTTGCCGGAACTGGCCGACACTTTCAGGCAATTCGGTGAAACCGGCCGCTGCAAGGTCCGTAAATACGTTCACACGGATGAGGAGGGATTGCCTTACCAAAAGCCTGCCGGGACGTTGACGCCCTGGTGGGACAGCGACCCGCAGGCCGATGTCCTGTTCTATGAGGGGCTGCATGGCGGCTATGTCGGTCCTGAAGCCAATGTTGCGCAGCATGTCGACCTGCTGGTCGGCGTCGTGCCCATCATCAACCTGGAATGGATACAGAAAATGCACCGGGACCAGAAAATCCGCGGCTATTCGCAGGAGGCGGTGGTGGATATCATCCTGCGCCGGATGCCGGATTACGTGCATCACATCTGTCCGCAGTTTTCGCGCACGCATGTGAATTTCCAGCGCGTGCCGACAGTGGATACTTCCAATCCGTTCATTGCCAAGGATATTCCGAGCGCCGATGAGAGCATGGTGGTGATTCGTTTCGCCAACCCGAAAGGCATCGATTTCCCTTACCTGCTCAATATGCTGCACGACTCGATGATGACGCGCCCCAATACGCTGGTGATCCCCGGCGGCAAGATGGGGCTGGCGATGCAACTGATTTTTACGCCCATGATCCAGCGCCTGATGAATATGAGGCACTGATGATCCGCCTGGTGATGTATGACCTGGACGGTACCCTGCTGGATACGGCGAGCGAGATTGCCGGGGCGGTGAATCTTGCCTTGGCGGATTTCGGCGCGCAGCCGGTGGATGAAGCCGTTGTACGGTCATGGATAGGCCACGGTACCGTCAGGCTGATGCAGCAGGCCTGGCAGAAAATCGATGCGGAAACGGAATGGGATGAAGTGATGGCTGCCTTCACGAAGCATTACCGCCAGACGGTAGGCACGACCAGCCGCCCGTATCCTTATGTGATGGAAACCCTGGGGCGGCTCAAGGACATGGGAATCAAACAGGCCGTGGTCACCAACAAGGAGACCCAGTTCACCCGGCGGGTACTGGAAAAGCACGGCCTGGGCGATTTCTTCGACCTGGTCGTGAGCGGAGATACGCTTCCGGTACGGAAACCTGATCCTGCCGTGATTCATCACTGCCTGAGAACGCTGGATGAAACGGTTGAAAACAGCCTGTTTGTCGGTGACTCCGATATCGACGTGGCTACCGCGAACAGCGCCGGCGTGCAGTGCTGGGTAGTCCCTTACGGCTACAACGCAGGCCGGGATGTTCGGCTGGCAGGCGCGGACAGGCTGATTGACGACGTTCGCGCAGTCATCGATTTCATGGAAACGAGCCCGTGCCCGGCACTCACGGCAAGATGCAATTGAATGCGAGGATTTAGAAAATGGCACTGATATCACTGAGACAGCTACTCGATCATGCGGCGGAACGCCAATACGGACTGCCGGCATTCAACGTCAACAACATGGAGCAGATCCAGGCCATCATGCAGGCGGCGGACGAGCTCGACAGCCCGGTCATCCTGCAGGCCTCCGCCGGTGCGCGCAACTATGCGGGCGAGGCCTTTTTGCGCAAGCTGGTGGAAGCTGCCATCGAGCGCTATCCGCATATCCCGGTCTGCATGCACCAGGATCACGGCGCTTCTCCTGCCGTCTGCATCCAGGCGGTTCGCTCCGGCTTCTCCAGCGTCATGATGGATGGCTCCCTCAAGGAAGACATGAAAACCCCGGCAAGCTACGACTACAATGTCGACGTCACCCGTAAAGTTGCCGAGATGGCGCATGCCGTCGGCATCTCGGTGGAAGGTGAACTGGGCTGCCTCGGTTCGCTGGAAACCGGCATGGCCGGAGAAGAGGACGGCGGCGGTGCCGAAGGCGTACTGGATCATTCGCAATTGCTGACCGACCCGGACGAGGCGGCGGCCTTCGTTGCAGCGACACAGGTGGATGCCCTGGCGATCGCCATCGGCACCAGTCACGGCGCCTACAAATTCAGCCGCCCGCCGACCGGGGATATTCTGGCCATCGACCGTATCCGGGCGATTCATCAGCGCATTCCCAATACCCACCTGGTGATGCACGGCTCATCCAGCGTCGGGCAGGAATGGCTGGAGATGATTCGCGCACATGGCGGCGAAATCAAGGAAACCTACGGCGTTCCTGTGCCGGAAATCGTCGAAGGCATCCGCAACGGCGTGCGCAAGGTCAATATCGACACCGATATCCGGCTGGCGATGACCGCTGCCATGCGCAAGAAGATGCATGAAAGTCCGGGAGAGTTCGATCCGCGTGCGTTTTTCAAGGTTGCTACACAGGCTGCCCGCGATATGTGCAAGGACCGGTTCGAGGCCTTTGGCAGCGCCGGGCAGGCCTCAAGAATCAAGGTCATCCCGCTGGATACGATGGCGGCACGCTACGCCCGTGGCGAGTTGAATGCCGTCATCCGCTAAAGCGGTTGGGGCAGGGAGCAAGGTGCGACAATGAGGCGACCTCTGGTCATAGGCAACTGGAAGATGCACGGCAACCTGGCAAAAAACCAGGCATTGCTGACGAGCCTGATCGCCAACCTGCATGGCCTGCAGCGCGTCGATGTCGCCATTTGCGTGCCATTCCCTTACCTGTATCAGGCCCAACTGCTTTTGACCGGCACTAATATCTATTGGGGTGCGCAGAACGTCAGCCAATTCGAGGAAGGCGCATTCACCGGCTCCATTTCAGCGCAGATGATTGCCGATTTCAATTGCAGGTTCGCCATCATCGGCCATTCGGAAAGACGGGCGCTGAGCCATGAGAGCTATACCAGCGCCGCCAACCGTTTCATGCAGCTGCTGAAGGCGCGCGTGACGCCGGTATTCTGCGTCGGCGAGACTTATGCCGAGCGGGAGGCCGGGTCGGCTGAGGCGATTGTCGGCAAGCAGATGCATGCCGTACTGGACGATATGGGGGAAGAATGGCTGGCGCAGGCGATCGAACTGGAAGCGGTATTTTCCTACGAGCCGGTCTGGGCGATTGGCACCGGCAAAAATGCAACGCCTGGGCAAGCCCAGGATATGCATGCTTTCATCCGCAGCCTGATCGCGGAACGCGACCCGGATTTTGCCGCCCGTGCCAGGATTCTCTATGGCGGCAGCGTCAATGCATCGAATGCCGCCGAAATTTTCTCCATGCCGGATATTGATGGCGGCCTGATCGGCCGCTGCTCGCTGGATGCCGAAGGTTTCAGGCAGATATGCGAAGCCGCCGCGCAACAGGCGGAGGTGCTGGCTTAAAAGCCGGTAACACCCCGATCCTCAGGCGAAAAAGCATAAAACAGATTGGGTTCGCTCACGATATATATACGACGGTCCGGGCCGATGGCGATGCCTTCAGCCTGCGGTACGTTTTTCTGTAAACCGTGAAATCCGCGCCATAAGCTCAAAATACTGACCACGCGTCCTTCCAGGTCATACTCGGCGGCAATTCTCGATTCGTCGCTCAGCAAAACCAGGTGGCCGCTTTCGTCGTGGTAGCTCACCGAAGATAAATCCCGCAATTGAAATGCGGAAAACCTGGAAGGGGCGATCTGCGATACGCGCAAGCCGTTCGATGTCGTGCTGTCATCAACAAACCCGGTGATTTCGAGGATGCGCAAGGGATTGCGTTCCTTGACCACGATCAGGCGGTTGTTCTGCTCGTCCCATGAGACGCCTTCAAAACCCTTGTTATTGCCCGCATCCACTCCCAGGCTGATTTGCGGCGCCCGGCTGATATCCAGTTTTTCTGTATCCTTATCTATTTCTATCAGGATCAGCCGCTGGTCGTATTCATCTGCAACCACATAGCGATTGCCGTCGACATGCGTAATACCCTCCATGTCCCTGATGCCGTCAATATGGATCTTGCGCAGAAGATTGCCTTCAAGGTCCAGTTCAATGACCAGGGGGGTACCGTTCAACACGGAAAACAAGGTGTTGGTTTCCAGGTTGTAGGTGAGGCCGGAAGCGTCGTCTTCTATGCCGGTAATGGGTTTTGCCTCGATTTTTACGCGATAATTATCCAGATTGAGCGAGGATTGGAGCGAGTTGCCCTGCATGACGCGTGTTTGTAATAAATGCCAGAGCAAGGCATCCACCTTGTAATGATAAATGCCAATCAGGGCTGCAATTATGAGCAGCAGCGGTACGGCAAACCACTGCCAGCGATGAAGGCTGATTTTTTCAATGAGCACGGTCATTTTCAGATTCGCCCGGAACCTGTCCAGAATTGAGAAAAAGGCCCTGACGGGCCCCTGGCAGATTTACAGCCAATCGCGCTTGATTTTGCGCACTTCGCCGGTTTTGGCATCGATGTCCACATCCCATTCCTTGCCGTCGGCATCAATGATCTCGAACTCATAATCCCAGCCTTGCGGCCATGAGCGGCTGTCCAGTTCGGCATCGATGATAGTGCCCGGTTTCGCAGCCAGCGCTTTTTCCTTGGCCTGTTCCAATGAAATCAAACCAGCCGCTTCTGCGATAGTTCGCATCTTCACTGGGTCATCATCGCCAGCCATTGCATGGCTGCTCATAAAGAAGGCAAAGCCGGCAATTAACAAGGTGCGGGTAAATAGGTTTGCGTAAGTCATGTTGAGTCTCCTGAAAAGTGATCTGACGCTTTGCAGTCTAATCAGGCAACCTTAAATCAAGCTGAACAATGGAAATAAGCCGGCCCTGGTGTTTCCATGATTTTTTCATCAGATAAACCTTCACATTAATATCTTGAAAATGTCATAAAGAGCTCATACAATATTCTTTAATATTATAAGTGAATCATTTCTACAAAAATGAGTCACAAGAGTGCTGAATAACCGTTCAGCAAGTTTGAAAAAATCCCAAAAGGAGCTTCAAAATGGAATTGCAGCATGTAAGTATTGAAAACCCCATCCCGTATCCAATTCAGGCGATTACGCAGACAGCAGAAAATCTGGCTGAAGAAAGCAGTGAGGAAAGCAAGGCACTGGTAATAACCGAGCGCGAGGAATTCGTCAGGCGCATTGAAGCGTTTTGCGATTGCGTCTGAGCCGCAGTCCGGTTTTTTTAAAAGGCAGCGTTCACAGCCGGGTCGTTCTACAAGATAATAGAGCGATTTGAGACGACTGTTCATGAGCGCCTATGCCTCCATCATCGGTTTTATCGCAGCAACGCTGACGACCATCGCATTCATTCCGCAAGTCATCAAGGTTTGGCGAACAAGGTCAGCCAGGGATGTCTCCCTGGGCATGTATGCCCTTTTCACATTGGGCGTTGCCTTGTGGCTGCTTTACGGCATCCTGATCGACTCCTGGCCGGTCATGGTGGCCAATGCCCTGACCCTGGTGCTGGCCGGTGCGGTACTGCTGATGAAAGTAGGATTCAGTCGGGCGCGCTAGCAGCCGATTTCTGGTGACTATGCTGTAGCCTGGTTGCCATCTGCTTAAGAAAATTCATCGCAACCCTGGGGTCGCCCAGCAGCAATGTTTCTATATTCTCTGCACTGATCACGATAATTTCAGCCTGCCCTGAGGTCACCAGCGCATCGGCAATTCTTGGCGTGTCGGTCAGCAACGCCATTTCCCCGAAGTAATCCCCCGCTTCCAGATCCCGTATCAAGCTGCCGTCGCTGAGAAGCTTGATATTACCGGATACCAGGTAGAACAGATCGTGACCGTCATCGCCTTTGCGGAACACGTGATCGCCCTGATTGAAGACCCTGCCGTAGAGCAACATCAACCGGCGCAAATAATGGGTTTTATCCCCGGGCATTTCGGTAAACAGGCCGCGCAGGAGCAATACATCCTTTTTACGCAGAGTGCTGATCAGCTCGGTACCGATAATGAACACGGCAAACGTGTAATATAGCCAGCCGATCGAGATGAACATGTTTTTCATGCCGCCGAACATGCTGCCGTAGGATTCATTGAGCGAGAGGAACAAGGCAAAGGCCGGCCGCATGGCGAGCCACAGCAGGGCAATGGCCAGCGACCCGATCATAATATGGCTGAAAGCCACCTTTGCCGGGAAGAAAATGCGGTAGAACGCGGCAATGCAAAGCGTCGTGAAGAAAAGCGACCCTACTGCGTTAATGGCCTCGGTATAGGTGGCCGTTGGCTTGATGAAATCGACGATTTTTTCCAGCATCAACCCGCTGAAAGTGAACAGGAAAAATATCAGCAGGATGCCGAGAACGGCAATTGAATCCTTGATTTTGCGCTGAATGAACGACGGGGTCTCAACCATTGCCGCCATCGTGTAAAAAGCCGAGCGCAAAGCGCCTGCCAGCGGCGTGACCACCCAGAACAGGGCAAACAGGCCAAAGGCGCCCCAAACGGCTTTGTGCTGCGCAACGTTATAGACCTCGATCATGATGCGATTGCTGAATTTCGGCACCAGGTTGCTGGTGAGGATAGCCAGCTTGACGATCGCATAGTCCGAAGTCACGACCACATGGCTGAGCAGGAAAAAAATCAGCAATGCCATCGGGATCAGTGCGAACAAGGCATAGAACGAGAGCGAGGCCGAAATGCTCAGGCCGTTGTGCAGCCTGAAGGCATCGAAGGTCTCGTGCAGGATGAACAAAGGCGTGCTGTAGCGATGCCTGGCGTAAGCCTCGCGCGGCCTGGCAATGGCAGAAAGATTGCCGATATTTTTGACTTGCTTGAATTTAAAGGCCATTAGGGTAGGCTAACATTGAATCTGCAATTACGCCGGACTGCATCCGGGATGCGCCGCAAAACACGAATCCCGCTGCTGGTCCTCCGGCAATAAGGTCAATAACACAGCACACTCCCAAACAATGGGTTTTTCGGACAAACGCCAACTGCGGCGTTGCACGGCTTGCAATGGTCATTTGTCCGCGGCAACGCATCATGCTGGATACAATGTCACAGTCCCCGGATTGTCTTGAATCTTTCGGTTGCCGCAACCAGCGCGGAACAAGTGCCCGGCTCCATGGCAGAATGTCCCGCATCTGCAATCATCTGGAATTCGGCATGCGGCATGACCTGCCTCAGCTGCCAGGCGGTAATCGGCGGGCACACCATATCATAACGCCCCTGGATGATCGTGGTTGGAATCCCCGCCAGTTTTTTTACTTCATTCAACATATCGCGATGGCTGACAAAACATCCATGCGATATATAGTGTATCTGCACGCGAGCTCTTGCAACCTGGACATCATCCGCAACGGCTGCGTTGTTGCTGCCATTGCCTGGCCGCAAGCTCATGATGCTGCTTTCATATTCGTTCCATCTGATTGCGGCAGGTACGCTGACGGAACTGTCATCCGAGAAAATGCGTCTGGCATAAGCCTGCAGTACCGCATTGCGTTCACCATCGGGCAAGTAGTCCAGCACTTTTTCCCAGGTTTCCGGGAAAAAGTGTTCGGCTTTGCCGAGAAACCAGTCGAGTTCGCTATCCCGGCTCAGGAAGATGCCGCGCAATATCAGGCCGGTCACGCAGGCCGGGCGTGCGACAGCATAGGCCAGGGCCAGCGTGCTGCCCCAGGAGCCGCCGAAGACCAGCCAGCGCTCTATACCCAGATGCAATCGCAATTGCTCGATGTCGTCGACCAGATCATCCGTCGTATTGTCGCCTGTTTCGCCCAGTGGCCTGCTGCGGCCGCAGCCGCGCTGGTCCAGCAATATGATTCTATAGTATGCCGGATCGAAAAAACGTCTCTGGTTGGGATTGCAGCCGCTACCCGGTCCGCCATGCAGGAAAATGACCGGCTTGCCATCGGGATTTCCACACTCCTCATAGTAGACCGAATGCAATTCGGACACTTTCAGCCAGTCCGTACGGTAGGGATTTATCTCAGGATACAAATTGTAAACATTGGATTGCATGTGACTGGTCCAAGCCTTTCATATTGATTACAAATAATATTTATACCTATCATAGCATTTTGTCGGTATGGCAAATGCAACAAATCAAGATGGCTTTAGCCAAATTGTAAATAAATTGTAAATAGAGTATTGCAAATCGTTTTGGAAAGTTCTAATATGGCCTGCACTGCATGAGAATGCAGCGGAAGTAAGGTATGGAATAGCCTCAATTCCGGCAGTTAAAAACTCGGAAGCGGCAATTTACATTCCTGCTTTAAGCAACCCTTAGTATTAACAACTATGGAGATTCAAAAATGGAGATGAGCAAAATCAAGCTGGCTCTCGGTTTGGTAGTAGGTGCATCAATGGCTATGCCAATGGTTGCATCCGCTGCTGCCGACCAGGAAGCCGCATTGAAAGACAAGAACAACTGGGTGCACCCGCGTGGTCAGCACAACAACCAAGGCTACAGCCAGCTTAACCAGATCAACAAGGGCAACGTCAAGAATCTGAAAGCGGCCTGGTCATTCGCTACCGGCGTCAATCGCGGTCACGAAGGTTCGCCTATCGTGCTCGGCAACGTGCTGTATGTGCATACCGCATTCCCCAACAACGTTTACGCACTTGACCTGAACGACAACCAGAAGATCATCTGGTCCTATTTCCCTAAACAGGATCCTTCCGTTCAAGCCGTTCTGTGCTGCGAC
>CAJPFK010000122.1 GCA_905339275.1 Methylophilaceae bacterium | reverse complement strand
CGCCTTTCAAAAGGTGGTAACAATAATTTCTTGTGACTTGTGGCTTGAATTATAATCTGCAATCCGCCGCCAAAGGGGCTGAGCTCAATCTTGCGAAGGTGTATTAATGAATAAAGTTGCATTGATTACCGGCATCACCGGACAAGACGGCGCCTACCTTGCCGAGTTTCTGCTGAAAAAGGGCTATGTGGTGCACGGCATCAAGCGCCGCGCTTCCCTGTTCAATACCGACCGCATCGACCATCTGTACCAGGATCCGCACGTCAGCAACCGCAACTTCATTTTGCACTACGGCGACATGACGGACTCCAGCAGCCTGATCCGCATCATCCAGCAAGTGCAGCCGGACGAAATCTATAACCTCGCGGCGCAGAGCCATGTGGCTGTGTCGTTCGAAGAACCCGAATACACCGCCAATTCCGACGCGCTGGGCGCACTGCGCGTGCTCGAAGCGATGCGCATCCTCGGCCTGGAAAAGAAAACCCGTTTCTACCAGGCTTCCACCTCCGAACTTTACGGTCTGGTGCAGGAAACTCCGCAAAAAGAAACCACGCCGTTTTATCCGCGCTCGCCTTATGCAGTCGCCAAGTTGTATGCCTACTGGATTACCGTCAATTACCGCGAAGCCTACGGAATGTATGCCTGCAACGGCATCCTGTTCAACCATGAATCGCCGGTGCGCGGCGAAACTTTTGTCACACGCAAGATCACCCGTGCCTTGGCGCGCATCAAGCTGGAGCTGCAGGATTGCCTGTATCTGGGCAATCTCGATGCCAAGCGCGATTGGGGGCATGCGCGCGATTACATTGAGATGCAGTGGCTGATGCTGCAACAGGACAAGGCAGAAGACTTCGTGATTGCCACCGGCGTGCAGTACAGCGTGCGCGACTTTGTCAATGCCGCAGCCGATGAGATGGGCATCAAAATACGCTGGGAAGGATCTGGCGTGGACGAGAAAGGTTACGATGCTGCCGGCAAATGTATCGTGGCGGTGGACCCACGCTACTTCCGTCCGACCGAAGTGGAAACCCTGTTGGGCGATCCCACCAAGGCCAAAGAAAAGCTGGGCTGGACGCCCAAGGTGACCTTCAAGGAGCTGGTCGCCGAAATGGTGCGCGAAGATTTGAAATCTGCCGAACGCGATGAACTGGTCAAGAAGCATGGCTACAAAGCCTTCGACTTCCACGAATAATTATCATGAACATGATGCAGCATGACAGCAAGATTTATGTAGCCGGACACCGGGGCCTGGTTGGGTCGGCACTGGTGCGCCAGCTGAATGCCAAGGGCTACAATAATCTCGTTATTCGCACCCACGCCGAACTCGATCTCACCGATCAATGTGCAGTACGCGACTTTTTCGCGCAGGAAAAACCCGAGTACGTTTTTCTTGCGGCAGCCAGGGTCGGGGGCATTCACGCCAACAACACCTACCCGGCGGAATTCATCCACCAGAACCTGGCGATTCAGACCAACGTCATCCATGAATCCTGGCGCAATGGCGTCAAGCGCCTGCTGTTTCTGGGGTCGTCCTGCATCTACCCGCGTGATTGCCCGCAGCCGATGAAGGAAGACTATCTGCTGACCGGCCCGCTGGAACCGACCAACCGGCCCTATGCAGTAGCCAAGATTGCGGGCATAGAAATGTGCCATGCATACAATCGGCAGTACGGCACAAAGTACCTCGCAGCCATGCCGACCAATCTGTACGGCCCGAACGATAACTACGACCTGCAGAATTCACATGTGCTGCCCGCGCTGATACGCAAGATGCATGAAGCCAAGGAGCGGGGCGACAGGGAAGTCGTTGTGTGGGGAACCGGCACGCCACGCCGGGAGTTCCTCTACAGCGATGATATGGCGGATGCCTGTGTTTTTCTGATGGCAGCGACGGAGGATAAACTTGCTGCGTTGTTTACCCTGGATACACCGCCGCTGGTTAATATCGGTTGCGGGGAGGATGTGACGATCCGTCGGCTTGCTGAGATTGTGGCGAGGGTAACAGGCTTCTTGGGAAATCTGGTTTTTGATACCAGCAAACCGGATGGAACGCCGCGCAAGTTGCTTGCGGTGGGCCGTATGTCTTCCTTGGGCTGGACTGCGAGTACGGCTTTGGAAAGTGGTATCGCTCTTGCATACCATGATCTATTGAAGCACACAGCTTAATTAGCGCCAGATTTGTCTGCGAGATCTTTCTTGCATTACGGCAACAAACCTGCTCAAATTGTGTGTGTTCAATGAATGAACGATGGGCTACGGCGTCATGCTAACCGACGAATATCGCTACAAGATTTTGAAAGAACTGGAAGCCAATCCCGAAATCAGCCAGCGGGAACTTGCCAAGGGGTTAGGCATTAGCTTGGGCAAAACAAACTATTGCATCCAAGCGCTGATCGAAAAGGGATTTGTGAAGGCCAACAACTTCCGGAATAGCCAGAATAAGAAGAGCTATGTCTATCTGTTGACGCCCAGAGGAATCCAAGAAAAAGCCAGAATCACCCTGCAATTCCTCAAGATAAAGCTCGATGAGCATAGGCAGCTGAAAAAGGAAATTCAAAAACTGCTAGAGGAATCGGAGCAAATTTTGGTGCGGCATGATGGCGCGCTCCCTGTCAAACATATAACGGGTAAATGATAGCTTCTAACGGGCACAGCGGTAATTTTGGAGGGAGTATGTTTGACGGGAAAAGCGTGTTAATTACCGGCGGGACGGGATCGTTTGGGCACACATTTGTGCCGATGACATTGGCTAAATACAACCCAAGGCGTCTTGTCATTTATTCGCGCGACGAAATGAAACAGTGGGAAATGGCAAAGTTGTATGGCGACGACCCGCGTGTACGATTCTTTATTGGTGATGTGCGCGACAAAGATCGTCTTGCCCGCGCTCTTGATGGTATAGATTTTGTGGTCCATGCAGC
Source organism: Methylophilaceae bacterium (assembly GCA_905339275.1). Taxonomy (GTDB): domain Bacteria; phylum Pseudomonadota; class Gammaproteobacteria; order Burkholderiales; family Methylophilaceae; genus UBA6140. Next base: position 22,114 of record CAJPFK010000122.1, on the reverse strand, counting down.
AGCAACCAAAATTGTGCCAACTGCTGAATACAATCCGTTTGAGTGCGTAAAAACGAACGTGATCGGCGCGATGAATCTGATTGATGCTTGCATCGATCACGAAGTTAAACGTGTTATCGCATTATCGACTGACAAAGCCAGCAGCCCGGCAAATCTTTACGGTGCAACAAAACTTACCTCAGATAAGTTGTTTGTTGCAGGTAATTCTTATTCGGGATCGCATAAAACACGCTTCAGTGTGGTTCGCTACGGCAATGTGATGGGCTCACGTGGCTCTGTTATACCATTTTTCCTATCGATTGCGGACAAAGGGGAACTGCCAATTACCGATGTTCGCATGACTCGCTTCATGATTACGCTGGAGCAAGGTGTAGAGTTGGTGTGGCACGCCTTTGAAGACATGGTGGGTGGAGAAATCTATGTCAAGAAAATTCCCTCGATGAAAGTGACAGACGTTGCGCTGGCGTGCGCCCCCAACGCGAAACATGAGATTGTTGGAATCCGTCCTGGCGAGAAACTTCACGAGCAAATGATTGGTACGGAAGATGCGCCCTATACTTACGAACACTCCGAACACTTCAAGATACTTCCAGCTATTCACAACTGGAGCAACGACCCATACCGTATTAAAGATGGTAAGAAGGTACCTGAGGGTTTTACCTACTGTTCGGACAACAATGCCGAGTGGATGAGCATTGAAACGTTGCGAGCTTGGATTACACAGAACCGGGAAAAAGTCGGCAACATATGACAGCAATGATTCCTTACGGTCGGCAAGATATTTCCGAAGTAGACATACAGGCGGTCGTGGATGTGCTGCGTTCAGATTATCTTACACAAGGCCCGGCGGTTCCAGCTTTTGAAAAGAGTGTCGCAGAATATTGCGGTACACAACACGCCGTTGCGGTTAATAGCGCTACGAGTGCCCTGCATATTGCATGTTTGGCGTTGGGCGCGGGTAAGGGTGATGTGGTCTGGACATCGCCTAACACTTTTGTGGCTTCCGCAAATTGCGGCCTGTATTGTGGTGCGCGAGTAGATTTTGTGGACATTGACCCGCACACCTATAACATGAGCGCGCAGGCGCTGGAAAAAAAACTATTCGAAGCCAAGCAGCAGGGTGCACTTCCTAAAATTGTCATCCCAGTGCACTTTGCTGGTCAATCGTGTGAGATGTACAAAATAAAAGTGCTTGCAGATCAATACAACTTCAAAATTGTTGAGGACGCATCGCATGCGATAGGCGGAAGATATCTTGGCGAGCCCATTGGTAATTGCCGCTACTCCGACATCACTATTTTCAGTTTCCATCCGGTCAAAATTATTACTACCGGTGAGGGTGGAATAGCGCTTACCAATGACACCGAACTGGCGAACCGGCTCGCATTGTTACGTAGCCATGGCATCACGCGTGACTCGGAGCAAATGACTCATCAGACAGATGGCGCCTGGTACTACCAGCAGATTGGCTTGGGCTATAACTATAGGATGACGGATTTGCAAGCCGCGCTTGGCACTAGCCAAATGGAGCGGCTCGATGAATTTGTATTGCGCCGCCAAGCTATTGCGAAATATTACGACGAGATGCTGAGCAATCTACCCATAACCCTTCCATGGCAGCACCCCAACTCTTATTCTGCATACCATCTCTATCCTATTCAATTGAAAGATCACCTGAATCGGCGCAAAGTATTTGACGAGCTACGCGCTGCTGGAATAGGCGTAAATGTCCATTACATTCCGGTGCATACTCAACCCTACTATCGCAAGCTGGGTTTCGAGATCGGTGATTTCCCAATTGCCGAGGATTACTATGTCAATACAATTTCACTTCCAATCTTTCCGGCTCTTACCAAGGATGAGCAAAATATGGTTGTATGCCTGCTAAAGCAGTTCCTTGAAAAAACACATTAATCCAACGAGGTAACGTGATGAGAGAATGCGGTCATTCTATTCAAATAAACGGCAATTTTGTAGGCGATAGTGCCCCATGTTTCATTACCTTTGAGGCAGGCCCTACTCATCAAGGATTGCAGTCAGCAAAACGCTTGGCGAAGTATGCTAAAGAAGCAGGCGGAAATGCTATCAAGTTCCAGGTGTTCGACCCGCTGAGGCTGGTTGCTGACCCAACCTTGCCATTTACGTACCAAGTGTTGGTGGATGCTGCTACGGGGCAAATGGAGACCGTAACAGAACCTCTCCGCGATATTCTTCTGCGACGTCGAATGAGCATGGAAGAATGGCGAGAGCTCAAGTGCTACTGTGATGATATAGGTTTGGCATTTTTTGCCACAGCCTGTTTTCATGATGACGTGGATTTCTTGGTTGAAATAGGGTGCCAATCAATCAAGATAGCCTCGGCAGATGTCAATCATTTACCATTTATTCGCTATGCCGCACGGACTGGACTTTGCATCCAACTGGATACCGGGATGGCTTCCCTGGGGGAGATTGAGTCTGCCGTAGATGCAATACGCGAAGAGGGTAACAACAACATCGTTATCCATCACTGCCCATCAGGCTATCCTGCCCATCTTGAGAGTATTAACTTGAGAGTTATTCCGACTATCAAGCAAGTATTTGGTTGCCCAGTAGCGTTTTCTGATCACAGCGTGGGTTGGGATATGGATATTGCTGCATTGACCATTGGTGCAAATATGCTTGAAAAAACTATTACCGAAGATCGTACCATTCGCTCCGCGGAACATGTTATGTCGTTGGAGCCACAAGATATGCAACGCTTTATCCAGGTAGTCCGGGAGATGGAGGTCGCGCTTGGGAATAGTAGACGCACACTATCAGATGAGGAGCGCAAAAAACGAAATGCAATTCGCCGTAGCTTGCACGTGGCACGTGATCTTCCTGCTGGCCATGTCTTGACAGAGGCAGATATTGATTATCGTCGTCCGGGCACAGGCATCACACCAGACAGGTTGCCGGAGGTACTCTCAAGGCCGCTCATGGCAAAAAAATCCGCTGGCCAGCGATTGGAATGGGATGACTTGGGATAATGGTTTCGCAATCTGTAGCTATTGTTGATTACGGAATGGGTAATTTGCGCTCGGTACAAAATGCCGTAGAGCATTCAGGCGGTAGGTCGGTCATTGTGGCGAATCCCATGGAATTGTCTGCCTATGACAAGATTATTCTTCCTGGTGTAGGAGCTTTTGGCCAAGCAATTGCCTGTTTGCACCAAACCGGACTTTCCATCGCCTTGAATGAACGCCGCGAAGCTGGTGCACACATTCTGGGTATTTGCCTCGGTATGCAGCTGATGTGCAGCGCTTCAGAAGAAGACGGCATCCATGAGGGGCTAAATTGGTTTTCTGCACAAGTGATCCGGTTTTTGCCAGAAACAGGGCTATCCGTTCCCCACATGGGGTGGAATGGGGTGGATTTTGTACGGGATGATCCTATCTTGGCTGGACTGACATCCGGCAGTGATGCCTATTTTGTGCATAGCTATCATGTGCGTTGCGATGATCCGACTGATGTGCTCGCAACCACAGATTATGGACTTCGCTTTGATTCCATGATTCAGCACGGCAATGTGCGCGGCATTCAATTCCACCCGGAAAAAAGTCAAGAATTCGGCTTAGGGATCATCCGCAACTATTTGGAAATGCCGTGCTAAAAAAACGCTTGATAGCCGTGTTGATCCTGCGCGATGGACAGGTCGTACAGAGCGTGCGGTTCAAGCACACGAATGTCATTCACTCCGACGCCGTTCACGCCATGGAGGCCTTCAACAAATGGGCCGTGGACGAAATTGTCATTCTCAATGTAAGTCGAGATTCCGCCAGCCGTGAACAATTTTCCGAAATAGTAGAGCGCATTTCCAGGTACTGTTTTGTGCCACTTGCTGCAGGGGGATGGATCGACAATGAAGATTATGCGCAGAAACTGTTACGCAGTGGTGCAGATAAGTTGGTTATCAACACCGCACTAGCCGATGACCCCCAACTCGTCAGCCGGTTGGCATTGCGTTATGGTCGGCAATGCATTGTTGCCTCCATGGATGTTAAGAGAGACGCTTCAGGACTGCCGCAAATTGCGGTTGACCGGGGCGGTCGGGTTATCGATATTGCGCCAGAGGCGTGGGCGCGCAAAGCTGTGGAATTGGGTGCAGGAGAGATCCTGTTTAATTCCATTGATCATGATGGCGCTCGAAAAGGCTACGATCTTGAATCCATCCAGAAAGTTTGTGAAACAGTAGAGGTGCCCGTGATTGCATTTGGCGGAGTGTTTACCTGGAATCATCTGGTTGAAGGTATCACTGCCGGTGCCGCGGCCGTTGCGGTTGCCAACCTCTTTCACTATACCGAACAAAGCACCCGTAAAGCAAAAACACACCTTGCTAATGCAGGTGTTTTAGTCAGGCAACAAGGGCAGAGTTTGACACCAGCCAAGACTGGGATGGCTGCATAAAATTAACTAATTGGAGTCAAGTAAATCCAAGGTGTTGCCGGGTTAATTTAACTTTTTAGAGATGAAAAAAAAATAGGAATCTACATGAGATATTGTGCCCGATGCATGTACCCTGAAAACGCCCGCCCCACCATCATCTTTGATGAAGAATGCGTGTGCAGCGGTTGCCGCTACCATGAAAGTCGCAGCAAACAGCTCGATATCAATTGGGATGAGCGCGAGGCCATGTTCAAAGATATTCTTGAAGAAGCGAAACGCATAGCCAAGGAGAGAGGTAACAGCCACGATTGTATCGTGCCCGTTTCCGGCGGAAAGGATTCCCATTACCAAGTGTGGCTGCTCAAAGAAAAATATGGAATGAACCCCCTGTTGGTGACTTTTAACCATGCATACAATACTCCTGCTGGTAACCGTAACTTGTACAACCTTGTCGAGAAATCGGGATGCGATTTTGTGCGCTATACCGCTGGCCTGGACTCAGTCAGGCGTATTTCGCGCTACATGCTCGAAACAGTAGGAGACCTGACTTGGCACTATCATGCCGGGATTCGTACCTATCCGTTTCAGGTCGCAGTTGAGCGCAATATCCCACTTATTGTGTGGGGTGAGCACGGCTTTGCGGAACTTACCGGCATCGTATCACTGGAGGACTTTGTCGAATTCACCCGATGGACACGCAAGGAACATGACATGCGCGGTTACGAGCCGCATGATTTGATTGGGAAAGGCGGTATCACCGAGCATGATATTGCACCCTATATCTACCCATCGGATGAAGATATTGCTCGAGTGGAAGTGCGCGGGATTTACCTGTCAAACTTTCTTTACTGGAACGCGAAAAGCCAGGCAGAAATCATGATGAAGGAGTGGGACTTTGCTCCCATTGCCTATGAGCGTGAGCGGACATTCAACCTGCACAGCAAGATCGAAGATCACGCCAATGATGTGCATGATTATTTGAAGTACCTAAAGTTTGGATATGGGCGGGCAACGGACGATGCCAGCATGGAAATTCGGCATGGAAGGATGGCTAGGGAAGAAGGGATTGCGATGGTCAAGCGCTATGACGCGCGTGAGCCGTCTACCCTTCAGACCTATTGTGATTTCCTCGGCATTTCCAAGCAGCAGTTCTACGATTGGGTAGAGCCGATGCGAGACGAAAGACTCTGGAAAAAGGATGCAGCAGGAATATGGCAGCCACAAGATGCGGTATTCATGCATGAGATCGGCGAGCTGGAAGAACGGGCCAGAGTTGCGCCTGCAAAAGAACGTACACTATCGGACGAGAACCGTCGTATGTATTACAACCCGGCAAATCCTCCACTCAAGACTGGGGAACAAGCTTTGGATCAGCCTAGCCTTACTTTCAGTGTGATCTGACGCAAATGTCCAGAATCGCTCTTATTCCGGCACGTGGGGGCTCAAAACGCCTGCCCAGGAAAAATATTCTGGATGTAGAAGGGGTGCCAATGTTGGCACGCCCCATCATGGCGGCACGCGCGACTGAACTGTTCGATCAGATTTATGTATCTACTGAGGATGCAGAAATCGCCAAGATAGCAAAACAGTATGGGGCAGAGGTGATCGAGCGCCCGCCACAAATCGCCGAGGATCGATCGACAGTAGTGCAGGTCTGCCTTCATGCATTAGAGATGCATCCTGAGATAGATCTTATGTGCTGTATATACGCCACGGCAGTGTTGCTTGAACCAGAAACCATAGCCGCAGCGTACAAATTGCTGGGAGGTGAAAGGGAGGCAGATTTTGTGATGGGTGTATCAGAATATGAATATCCTCCTGTTCAGGCGCTAAAGGCCGACGACAATGGCTACCTTTCCTATATGTGGCCGGAATGGCGCGGCATACAGTCGCAGTTCCACCCACATCTTGTAGTGAGTAACGGAACTTTTTACTGGGCGCGCAGACAGGCCTTGCTGCAAGAGAAAACGTTCTACGGACATCGGTTAAAGGGTTTCACTGTTCCAAGTGAGCAGGTTACCGACATAGACACACAAGAGGACTATAAGAAAATTATTTCCAGATTTACAACCACACCAACTTAGGAAATAAATATGAATGTGAATAGAAGCGATCAAGAAAAATTCTGGGCTGATAAATATGCAGACAATTATATAAAAAAGAATAGTCAGTTTGACAATCAGCTAGGTGCCGAAGCATGGGGCAAAATGCTCTTTAAAATTGGCAATGCAGTGGGGTGTTATCTAGAGTGTGGTTGTAATATTGGACGCAATATAGACCAATTAAAGTTATTGTTGCCATCGGCGAAGCCCTCAATCATCGAAATTAGCAAGCCGGCTTTCAGTTTTGTTACAGCACGCCATTATTTCGAGCACGCTTTTAACGGAGCCATTTTGGAGTCTACATTTGAAGATGGCTCATTCGATTTGGTCTTTACTATGGGGGTTCTGATTCACATCAATCCGGATCAACTGCTTGAGCACATGGAGCGGATGTATAGGTATTCAAAAAAATATATTCTAATTGGTGAGTATTTCAACCGGACTCCAACATCTATTGAGTATCAAGGAGAGAAAGACAAATTATTTAAGCGTGATTTCGGAAAGCTTTTTATACAAAACTTCGAGGTGAAGTTGGTTGATTATGGTTTCTTGTGGGGGCACATATACGATGCCGCCGGGTTCGACGATATTACTTGGTGGTTGTTTGAGAAACGTTGAGAAAAAAATTGCCCTGCGCGTTGACGCATCCAGTCAGATCGGCACCGGGCATTTCATGCGTTGCCTGACTTTGGCGAACGCGCTCAGAGCACGCGGTGCTCGCACTCGCTTTGTCAGCCGCCATCTGCCTGAGCACCTGCGCAGCAAACTGGTGGAAAAAGGCCACGAGTTTGTATTGCTCGATACTGTCCAGAATGACACGAGACTGGATGAACTTGCACACGCCCTTTGGCTGGGTGTTAGTCAGCAACAGGACGCGGTGGCTTCCATGCAGGCGCTCTCGGATCAGCATTGGGACTGGCTCATCGTTGATCATTACGCGCTGGATGCCAGATGGGAGTCGGAGCTTCGTCAATCAACCCGAAAGATTTTGATCATCGATGATATTGCCGACCGTCAGCACAACTGTGAGGCTTTGTTAGACCAGAATTTGTATGTAGACATGCAAACACGCTACGCAGGAAAAGTGCCAGCGCATTGTCAATTGCTTCTGGGCCCGCGCTATGCATTGCTACGTGATGAATTTAGAAGGCTGCGTGACCAGATCAAACCACGTAGCGGACCAGTCAAGCGCATACTGATTTTTTTTGGCGGAGTAGATGCCGACAACTACACTAGTCAAGCGATCGACGCCCTGGCACAAATGGAGATTTCTGAGATTCATGTTGATGTGGTGATTGGAGCACAGCATCCTTGTCGTGAGCGAATTGAAACAGAATGTGTGCAGCGTCATTTTATCTGCCACGTACAAACCAAACACATGGCTAAATTGATGGGGGCTGCGGATTTGGCAATTGGTGCGGGAGGCTCGGCTTGCTGGGAGCGTTGTAGTCTTGGCTTGCCGGCTTTACTTGTGAGTTTGGCGGACAATCAAATCGACATTGCAAAGGCGCTGGATTTGTTTGGCGCTTGTATTTATGTTGGATCATCCAAGTCGATTAGCCCCTTAATGACGCGGGACGCACTTGTTCGCCTGTTAAATAGACAAGAGCAACTAGAGGGGCTTTCAAGAAAAGCATATTCGCTTGTAGATGGCCTGGGTGTTGGTAGAGTTTGCCAGGAAATGATCCACCAAGATGAAAATTTCAATTCTGTGCACTGACCCTAATCATCCAGTCAACAAGAGCATCAAAGCCTGGGTGCGAGATATGTCTTCAAATGGGCACTTCGTTACGCTTGCTTATGACAAAGCGGAGCTGCAAGGAGGAGACATTCTCTTTCTGGTTTCATGCAGTCAGATAATAAAAGATGCAGAACGGAAAAGTTATAAAGCAGTATTAGTTTTGCATGCAAGTGATTTGCCGAAGGGTAGGGGCTGGTCGCCACACATATGGTCAATTCTGAGTGGAGCCAACCAAATAGTGGTGAGCTTATTGGAGGCGAGCGAGCCAGTTGATAGCGGGCATGTTTGGCTAAAGACAAGTTTTACTCTTGAAGGCCATGAGCTATTGCCAGAAATAAATGCGAAGCTATTTACGGCAGAGCTGTCACTCATGACTCAAGCAGTCGAGCAGTTTGAAACTATCAAACCGACTCAACAAGTAGGCGATCCTGGCCCATATATGCCAAGAAGGTCAGCAGCGGACAGTCAGCTTGACCCAAATAAGACAATCGCCGAGCAATTCGATTTACTACGCATTGTTGACCCGGAAAGATACCCCGCTTTTTTCAGTTATCGAGGCAAACGGTATTTGATCAAGATTGAAAAGGTCGAAAATGAGTAATGGTGTTCAGATAAGTATCGCGGGGAGATCCATTGGGGCTGGACAACAACCATTTGTTATTGCCGAAATGTCGGGTAACCATAACCAGTCGCTGGATCGGGCACTGGAAATCGTCGAGGCGGCGGCCAAGAGCGGTGCACACGCGCTGAAGATACAGACCTATACGCCAGATACCATGACGATCGATCTGGATGAGCGTGAGTTTCATATCAGCGACCCGAAGAGTCTGTGGGCGGGCGCGTCCCTGTACAAACTGTATGGCGAAGCCTACACGCCGTGGGAATGGCATAAGCCGATCTTTGATAGGGCGCGTGAGCTGGGCATCATTCCATTCAGCACTCCGTTCGATGACACGGCGGTGGATTTTCTCGAAAGTCTGGACGTGCCGTGTTACAAAATCGCATCGTTCGAGAATACCGATTTGCCGTTGATCCGTCGCGTTGCGGCTACCGGCAAGCCACTGATCATTTCCACCGGCATGGCCACAGTGGCAGAGCTGGACGAAACCGTGCGCGCCGCACGTGAAGCAGGATGCAAGGATCTGATCCTGCTCAAGTGCACCAGCACTTACCCGGCCACCGCTGAGAACACCAACATCCTGACCATCCCGCATTTGCGTGAATTGTTCGGCTGTGAAGTGGGGCTATCCGATCACACTATGGGCGTAGGCGTGTCGGTGGCCAGCGTTGCCTTGGGTGCCACCGTCATCGAGAAGCACTTCACGCTCAACCGCGCCGATGGTGGAGTGGACAGCACATTCTCTATGGAGCCTGCCGAGATGGCACAGCTGGTGGTGGAGACCGAACGTGCCTGGCAAGCGCTTGGACACGTGAGCTACGGCCCGACAGAGGCGGAGAAAAAATCTCTGGTATTCAGGCGCTCTCTTTACATCACAGAAAATATAGAGAAGGGTGAACCTTTCAATCAGCATAATCTTCGGGCTATACGACCTGGCTACGGGTTGGCTCCCAAACATATTGCTAAATTCATTGGCAAATGCGCTGCTAGAGACCTGCGTCGCGGCACAGCAGTAACCTGGGATATGTTGGATACAACAAACTGATGACAGGCTTCGCTAAAAAAAATGGACTGGATAAAACAGTCAAGGTCGCTATCATTTGTCTGGACGGTGCAGTACCGTTATACGCCAACACATTGCGGTTTGTCGCATGGAAATTGCGAGTTGAGGGGGGGAGCGTCATTCGCTTCGGGTGCGACGGGATATTGGAGACTTGTACTTCAATCAATTCAACGGGGAAAATTGGATTGAGTGGAAGTGAAAGAGAAAAGATTTGCCAGCGATGCCGTGCTGCTCAGCAAGAAATAGCCACAAAAACCTTCTTCGAGGTAAACGAGAAGGATAAATTGGCAGACGAAAATGCGGTTCGCTTTCTTGATGAAGTAAAAGATCGACTGGCCTCCGGCAGTAGAGTTGCTGATGTATTGGACATGAGTTATGCAGGCCTGCCTCTGTGCAGAATAGCTTTTTTTGACTATTCAATAGTTACCAAGCTGGCGCCAGAATCAAACCTGGATGCTCTATCTGCAGATAGGTTTGTTGCAGGTGTCAGTGATTTGATAAAGCTGATTCATGCTTTTGAACGCTTCCGTAAACAGCATGACATAACGCATATCGTTTATCTGAACGGCAACTATACGCAAAATTCCTTGGCTCGGCATATCTTCGGTGAAAAAGGGGTGATTTGTCTCAGTGTAGAACCGCAATTGACGTCGCAGCGTGTGCTTAATCGCGTAATGCTGGCCCCGGATAGGCTAAGCCTGCATCCGGAAGGCTTGTTTCACTTCGACTTGGGTAATTTGTCGATCGATCGGAATAAATTGGCAGATGCACAAAATGTGCTGCTCAATTTCGGTGCTCGTATCAAAGGAGCAGACTTCAATGCCTATACATCTCTGGATGGACAGGCTATTGCAGCCGAAGAAGTGGGGCGTTTTGAGAAGTTTCTGAAGACGCACAAGAGAATCACTTCATTTTTCCTCAGTAGCGAAGATGAGTTGACGCCCCACATGATTACGCACGGTGTTTCTGAGGTGGCCAATCCTAACCCCCTTGGGCCCTATAGAACTCAGTTGGAATTTACCTCTTATTTGTTGGCCGAGGCTGCAAGCCATCCGGAGGTTGGATTTGTGATCCGCTTGCATCCTCGCATGGCAGCTAATAAGCGTGATCATTTTGAGTCTGAAGAGCACCGCCGATACAAGAGTCTTTTAGCTGAACTAAATGTGCCGGAGAATGTTTTTGTCTTGTACGGAGACAGCAAGATTTCATCATATTTCGTTATTAGTGAATCTGATCTCGTTGTTATATCCTGGTCTACCATAGGATTGGAAGCGTTATTGCTAGGCGTACCAGTTATTGCCGTCTTTCCTGGTTATTTGATGTATCCCCTTGCAATGCTTTCTAAACAACCAATAAATCAAGGGGAGCTGGAAAGCGCGTTATGCAGCAATTCAAACTTTGGCGTTGCTGATGACAAGAAGCTTTTGGCGTGGATGGGCATGGCATTTGAGGGGCAGTTCTTCGCAACCGCAGCTCCGAGAGGGCGACGTCGATTGCTTGATAAGATCTATTGGGTAGTTTATCTAATATCAAAAAGAACGGGAATGATTGGCGCCATTTATTGGCTGGTTAATACCATCCTTCTGCGCCAGGTAGTCATTGATACCGTACGCCTGTTGCATAGAAGAGAAAATGAAACTCCGGGTACAGAAGTTTTCCAGAAGGCCTCTCTCCAATTGTTAACGCGATATAGAGACAAGTATCGGCAGTTGTTGGAAGCATATGGGCTAAAAATTCGACGTGCTCGTTAAATCATGCAATCAAAAATCGTATATTCGAAATATAAAAGTGGCCTAACAAGACGCCAGGCAGCCTTGGAAAGGTTGTCAAAGGTAGGCAAGAAATGAATACAGCGGTCATGCATCACAACAGGAATGTGGCACGATTTGTATTGGGATTTGCAGGTAAGACAGAGAGTACCCTGCTATTGTCGACAGTCGTTTTGCTCTCGATTCTGGATATGATCGGTATTGCGCTTGTTTTTCCTTACATCAAGATCGCGACGAATCCCAGCTTGCTGATCGATCATTCATTTGGTTTGCTGGATTGGATCAAAACGATGGGGATGAGCCAGCAGATCGCGGTCATCAGCGTCGCACTTATCCTGCTCTATATTTCCAAGGCAATAGTGCAAGGGCTGCTGATCCGCTTCCAGCAACTTCGGCTTGCAATTTTCACCGCCAGATTAACGGATGATATGGTGAACAATATATTGTCCACGAGGTACGGACTGTTCCAGGAAATATCGGGATCAGAGTTGGCCGGGGTGGCGTATTCGAATACCGTGCATGCGACCATCGTATTTCGTTCTCTGATTCAAATGGGTAACGAGATCGGGTTTCTCCTATTGATGGGCCTTGCGTTCCTGGTCATTAATCCGGCAGCAACATTGACCGCGTTGCTGCTGCTCGTCTTGCTGGCGACCACAATATATTTCCTGGTGATACGGCCGACATCATTGCTTGGCAAGGAACAGAGCAATATAGAGAATGAACGATACAGACTTTTGTACGCCATTGTGAATGCGATTCGAGACATAAAGGTGATGGGGTTGGCCGGGCTGTTCGATGTCAAAAGTCGGGAGGTCTCCGCGCAATATGCCAAAGTTGCCTGGCGCTTCAATTTTAATAGCGCGTTGACTCTGTTGTTGGTGGAAGTGGTGGCATTCATAGGGCTGGTCGTTTCCGTATTGGTCATATTGTCTGCTGGGGCATCCGTCGAGGAGTTGCTTCCTGTAATTGGGGTGGTTGCTGTGGCCGCTCTACGGACCGTCCCCGCGTTTGCAAAGCTAATGGCTTCGCTAAACGCATATAAATTCTCACGTTCGTTTGTCGAGCATTTGATATACATCCGGGATAGACTGGAATCCAGTAGGCATGCCAGATTGGAAGACGGCATAAATTTTGATAAACGTATTGAATTGCGGGATATCGGTTTCAAATATCAGGAAAAAACCATACTTCACGATATCAATCTGGAGATTGAGCGAGGTCAGTCAATAGGGATTGTGGGCATTTCGGGCTCAGGGAAAACAACTCTTCTGGATCTGATAACCGGGCTTCAGCCAGCATCTGCAGGCGATTTCTATTGTGATGGCCAGAAATTCAATCCATTCACAAGCAGGACCATGGAAAGATTTGTTGGCTATGTTCCTCAAACATTGGCGCTTCTGGATGAAAGCATCGCTTACAACATTACGTTTGAGCATAAGCCAGACATTCAGCAGCTAATGCGAGTAATAAAGATTTCCAATTTGAATACTCTGGTGGATGAGCTCCCTTCCGGGGTGGATACGAAAGTCGGCGAAAATGGAATTAATTTGTCTGGCGGGCAACGACAAAGAATTGGTATCGCGCGAGCCTTGTACAGGAAACCGAAGATTGTGGTTTTCGATGAATCTACAAGTGCGCTGGATGCGCACACGGAGCAGGAGGTTTCTGCAGAGATTGCCAAATTGCGGGGTGAGATAACGATGTTGATTGTTTCTCATCGTTTGCCGGTGGTTGCTGAGTGCGATCGCATTTACGTCATTACGCACGGATGTATTGAAGATAGTGGGACACACAAAGAATTGCTGGGCAGGTGTGAGTTATATCGTGATTTATATTCACTGCAAACCACATTTGCCTGAAACCATCGCAGAGTAAATATCCATGGCATCAAAAATAATTGTTAAGCTGAAATCGCTAATTCGAAATTTAATTCCGATCGGTCGCCTTTCATATTCGCAAGAAGGTGAGGATTTGGTGCTTGCGCGTATCCTCGGTGAACTGGGAATAACGGCGGGATTCTTTGTCGATATTGGCGCACATCATCCAACGCGATTTTCCAACACGTATTATTTTTACCGGCGCGGGTGGCGAGGCATCAATGTCGATGCATTGCCTGGAACGAAGAAATTGTTCCAGCGTAAGAGGCCTAGGGATATAACCATAGAATGCGGCGTGGGATCAGCAGAGGGTGTGCTGAAATATTTTGCATTCAATGAGCCGGCGCTGAACACTTTTTCGGAGCAGGAAGCAAAAAAAAAAGAAAGCCCGCTCTACCGAATAATCAATACAATCCAGATGCCGGTCGTGACCCTGAAGCAGATTCTTGATGCAAATTTGCCAAGCGGTTTGCAAATCGATTTTATGACGATCGATGCGGAAGGATTTGACCACGAGGTCATTTCCTCCAATGACTGGGATCGCTATCGTCCGCGTGTGGTTCTGGTGGAACTGCTGAATACCGACATTCAGAATCTGGAGACGCATCCCACTGCGCAGATATTATACCGGCACAACTATCGAGCGTTTGCCAAGACACATAACACCTATTTCTTTGTCGCGAATGAAGCCTTTCCGCGCAGTGCATAACTGCATGCACATAGCCTTTTTGCCGGGAACGCCGAAATGACTCACGCGCCAGTCGCCCTGTTCGTATACAACCGTCCCTGGCATACACGGCAGACTGTTGAGGCGTTGCTGGCCAACGACGAGGCTGCGCAAACGCCGCTGTATATATTTTCGGATGCGCCCAAGGATGCCTCTGCAAACAAGGCGGTCGCGGAAGTTCGGGCATATATTGCCGGTATTACGGGATTTGAATCCGTGACGGCCATCGAAAGAAGCCGCAATTTTGGATTGGCAAATTCGATCATCGATGGTGTTACGCAGGTATGTCAGCAGCAGGGTCGAGTCATCGTGCTGGAGGACGACATTGTAACTTCCCCATATTTTTTGCGATTCATGAATGATGGGCTTGGATTCTATGAAAATGATGAGCGCGTGATCAGTATTTCGGGCTATGTTTATCCAATTAAGGAAAGCTTGCCGGAGACTTTTTTCCTGAGGGGCGCAGACTGTTGGGGCTGGGCCACTTGGAAGCGAGGTTGGAGTTTATTTGAACCGGATGGCAAGGTTTTGCTAAAAAAATTGGAACAGAGAAGCCTGACATATGCTTTTGATTCAAATGGAACCTATCCCTTTACGCGAATGCTGAAAAACCAAATAAAGGGCAAAACCAACTCGTGGGCAATACGTTGGCATGCAACGGCCTTTGCAGAAAACAAGCTCACTTTGTATCCAGGAAGAACCCTGGTTCATAATATCGGGGTTGATGGAAGTGGAACGAATTGCACTCCAACTGATGATTTTGCGGGTGACATCGCAACCTCAATTATAGAGGTAAGGTCGATCCCTTTCGAGGAGAATAACTTCGCCCGTCAACAGGTCATGTTGTTCCATGAAGGATTGCGCTCTTCGCTGCCTCTCAGGGTGCTTCGCAAATTGAAAAATATATTGGCAAAAAGCACTAAATGATAGCGATCATCAAAAAGTACATTTTGGGGCAACAATATGCCCCTGACTTTGTGGGGCTTTGGCTCAATCCGTTTTACCACTCGCGCAGCGGATTAAGGAAAGCCATTGGGCAGATGGCTACGAGCATGAGCGGCCGCTTGCTGGATGTGGGTTGCGGGCGCAAGCCGTATCGTGAATTGTTCCGCGTTGAAGAATATGTCGGGCTGGAAATCGACACCCCGGAGAATCGGGCAAACAAGCAGGCAGATTTTTTCTATGACGGCGGCCAGTTCCCATTTTCGAACCGTGATTTTGATGGGGTAGTGTGCAATCAGGTATTGGAACATGTGTTTACTCCAGACCGGTTTCTGGGTGAAATCCATCGTGTGTTGAAAGCAGATGGGATGTTGTTGTTGACCGTCCCCTTTGTATGGGATGAGCATGAACAACCGTGGGACTACGCAAGGTATTCCTCATTTGGTCTGAAAAGTTTGTTGGAGAAGAATGGATTTGAGGTGATGAGACAGCAGAAAGTCAACGCCGATGTGCGGGTGCTGTTTCAACTGGTTAACGCATATTTGTTCAAGGTACTATGGACGCGGTGGGCGGTCGTCAATCTGCTGATTTGTGTAACAGTGATGGCGCCGTCCAATATCCTGGGCGTGCTTTTATATAAGGTGCTGCCAGCCAACTCCGACTTGTACCTGGATCAGGTTGTGCTGGCCAGAAAGGTTGCGGATGACTGATTATCATAATATGCAGGGCAAAGAGGTGTTGATCACGGGCGGGGTTGGATTCATCGGCTCCAATCTGGCTCGACGTCTGGTGATGTTTGGCGCAAAAGTAACCCTGGTCGATAGTCTGATCCCGCTCTACGGGGGGAATCTGCACAACATAAAGGACATCAAAGATCAGGTGACGGTCAATATCAGTGATGTGCGCGATCCTTTTGCAATGGCTTATCTGATTCAGGGCAAGGATTATCTTTTTAATCTGGCAGGGCAAACCAGTCATCTGGATTCGATGACCAATCCGCAGGCGGATATTGACATCAATGCGGCTGCGCAATTGTCCATTTTGGAAGCATGCCGGCAACACAATCAGAAAATCAAGATTGTGTTTGCGAGCACGCGCCAGTTATATGGCAAGCCGGAATATCTGCCAGTCGATGAGGCCCACCCGATCAGGCCGGTGGACGTGAATGGCATCAACAAGTTGGCCGGGGAGTGGTATCACTTGCTGTACAACAATGTGTATGGCATTCGGGCTTGTGCGCTGAGGTTGACGAATACCTATGGCCCCGGCATGCGGGTAAAGGATGCCAGGCAGACTTTTTTGGGAATATGGATCAGGAATATCATAGAGGGCAAGCCTATCCTGGTGTTTGGTGACGGTTTGCAGTTGCGCGATTTCAATTATGTGGACGATGTGGTGGACGCACTCTTGATGGCGGCGCTTGATGCAAAGGCAGACGGACAGGTATTTAACTTGGGAAGCAAAGAGGTAGTGAGCTTGAACCAGTTGGCGCAGATGCTCAGTGAATTGAGACCCGAATCAAGCTATGAAATCGTCCCCTTCCCACCTGAGCGCAAAGTCATTGATATTGGCGATTACTATAGCAACTACGACAAGTTTCAGACAGCCTTGGGTTGGCAGCCGACGATTGATTTGAAGCAAGGCTTGGCAGCCAGTCTGGGTTATTATGAAAAAAATTCTGCATATTATTGGGAGCCTTGAGTGAGTGAAGGGATCGAATGCCCGCTGTGTGGGGGTAACAGAGCGGCCATACTAAGAAAGTTTGAGATACGTGAATTGGCCTCGATCTGGAAACAAAAAGTGGGCTTCGATCCTTTTTTGCCAACCGAGAAAGCAGGTGATCTTCGTAAATTGTTATGTGTTAAGTGTGGCCTTGCCTACTTCAGCCCTAAGATAATCGGTGATCATGCCCTATATGGCAGGCTATCAAAGTTCGCTTGGTATTACCCAAAGAACAAATGGGAATTCGACCAAGCAATAGGGCTAGTGAAACAATATAATCCTCGAAGTGTATTAGAGGTCGGTTGTGGAGCGGGGGAATTTCTTCATCGGCTTGTTGGCTGCGTGGATAAGGTTGTTGGTGTGGATATTAACGAACGCGCGATTGAGGTAGCGAGAAGCAAGGGGTTAAATGTAACGAATCAAAGTCTTTCAAATATAAACGACTCCTTCGATATGATATTTATGTTCCAAGTGCTTGAGCATTTGGAGTTCCCTGGGCCATTCATTGTAGAGGTTCTAACAAAATTGAACCCAGGCGGACATCTGCTATTGGCAGTGCCAAACCCCAATGGATATATGAAGCATGTAGATGTTGTTTTTCTAGATATGCCTCCCCATCACAATACCTGTTGGCCCAAAGAATCCTTTGATTATCTTGCCGATGCATATCGGTTAGAGATGGTTCACTATGAAGTTGAGCCAATGAACCATGAATATTTGCGCGCACTACTATTTGCGCAGATATCACAAGATAGATTATGGCGCGGAATCAAGCTGGTGCAGAAGGTTGTTGTGATGTCGCTATTGCCACTCTTATTCTTGTTGCGTAATTCAGCGGAGTGCTCCGGTCAGACGCATTTTGTGGTGCTGCAGAAGCGGCTGGAGAGCAAGGGCGACTCAGGTTCTACAAGAGTTATATGATTCTACGGGAGAACGAATTACTGTGCCAATCGGCAGCAAGACCCGGTCTGGGTCAACATTTGTGCGAGTTTTTCGTCTATGTCTCGTTGTGATCAGCATGCACTGTTCAGATTTCCATCGCCGATAAGTTACTATGATTCCGATAAAGGTAATTGGGCAATTTTCAGAATGGAGTGAAAATCATCCGAAAGGACTAATTGTTTTGATCGCGGTAATTATTTTTTTCCTTAAAGATGCTTTTGCAATTGATCGATTATTTTGGGCTAATGCAATTGGTCGAAATTTTTCTTTTGCGGCAATAACACTGTGGAAATTAGATGGCCTGGAATGAATTGGATTGATTTATATCGTCGGAAGGAACTGACTTGGTTTTAATGAATGACTTTAGGGTCGAACCCGAGGATCTGCGAGTTGCAGAGTTAGCTGCGCTGGACAGGGTGCTACGTTCCGGTTGGTACGTGCTGGGTAATGAGGTGAAAGCGTTTGAGGCGGCGTGGGCCGAACGTTGTGGCCTGACATATGCCGTGGGTGTCGGCAATGGCATGGACGCCATTGAGATCGGGTTGCGTGCGATGGGTATCGGTAAGGGAGATGAGGTCATAACTACGCCGATGACGGCTTTCGCGACGGTATTGGCAATCATCCGTGCCGGAGCGAGTCCAGTTTTGGCGGACATTGATCCAGATACCGCATTACTCGATCCAGTGAGCGTTGAGCGTTGTATTGGCCCTCGAACCAAGGCGGTATTGCTGGTGCATTTATATGGGCAAGTGCGTGAGATGGAGCACTGGACGGCGTTGTGTGAGAAGCATGGCATCGCGCTGCTGGAAGACTGTGCCCAATCACATTTGGCGCGCTGGAATGGGAAGGTCGCAGGTAGCTTTGGTCGCTTTGGTGCTTACAGTTTTTATCCAACCAAGAATTTGGGAGCGCTGGGGGATGCAGGAGCATTGGTTAGCAGTGATGATGAACTCGCTCAGCGCGCTGCGGTACTAAGAAACTACGGCCAGAGTGTGCGCTATCACCATACGGAGCTTGGGCTAAATAGCAGGCTGGACGAGCTGCAAGCTGCTTTGTTGATGGTCAGATTGGAACGCTTGGATAGTTTCACTGAGCGTCGCCGCCAGATTGCCAAAATGTATAGTGAAAGAATCACAAACCCGCGAGTCAGATTATTGGCTGAGCCGATTCAGGCAGAAAATCATGTGTACCATCTATTCGTAGTGATCTGTGACGAACGTGACCAATTGGGACAACACCTCAAGTTCGCAGGAGTGGAGACGTATGTGCACTACCCGCTGCCGGTGCATTCACAGGAGCCATGCAAAGAGATTCATTGTGATCCTAATGGCCTCGCCATGGCCGAATCGCACGCAGCCAAGTGCCTTTCCGTTCCTTGCCATCCTCAGATGAGCGATATGCACATTGCGACTGTGATCGATGCAATCAATGCCTTCAAATAGTCCGGCTGTTGGCGCTGAACATTTTGTAACACTGTTCGACAACAACTTCCTGCCGATAGGCTTATGCTTGCATTCTTCGCTGCTTGAGCATGGGCAGCCTTTTCACCTGTGGATACTGTGCATGGATGAACTGGTTGAGCAGAACTTGCGGCGTCTGGCATTGTCATATGTCACCTTAATCCCGTTGCGAGAAGTCGAGGATGCTCGCTTGCTTGCGGTCAAGCCGACCCGCAGCCGAGGCGAATATTGCTGGACACTTACACCATTTACACCGCAGTTTGTCTTTGATCAAAATTCGCAGGCACAGCGTGTTACCTATCTGGATGCGGATCTTTTCTTTTTTGCGCCCCCAAAATTACTGCTGGATGAATTTGAGCGCTCTGGCAAGCACGTACTAATTACCGAGCATGCTTATGATCCTCGCTA
Organism: Methylophilaceae bacterium; assembly: GCA_905339275.1. GTDB lineage: Bacteria > Pseudomonadota > Gammaproteobacteria > Burkholderiales > Methylophilaceae > UBA6140. Next base: position 2,332 of record CAJPFK010000122.1, on the reverse strand, counting down.
TGAGCGGTTCGGGAGAGCTAAGCGAGGAGGGCGGTTTTGTGTTCAATTCGTCACATTCAGACGTTCTTCAGAAAGCGCAAAGGTTATGCGCTGGTGGCAAGAACGTTGTCTGGAATGGTGTTATGCCCGGGTCGAAAACGGAAAATTTGGCGACCAGAAATATCTCGATCAGTGGCCAGAATTATTTGGGCCAGAAGTACACATCCTGCTGCAGAAAGACAAAACACTGGCTCCGTGGAATGTGGCGTACTTCGAGAGATTGGGGCACGGAGAGCTAGCGCCGGTCTTTTATCATTTTCACGGATTCAGGGTGCTTTCCACAAACGAGATATTGCTTTATTCCGGCTACCGTGTAGGCAATGCTGCCAATTATTTGTATCAGACGTATTTGAGCGCACTGCACCACGCGATAACTGAACTAAAGCAGACAGGTATTCCGATCCCCTGCTTGCCAAGACGGAAAGATTTGATTGGCAGGTTGGCGACGCTTAAGCGTCAATGGATTGATGGCGAAAAAAGCGTATTTATCAAAGCTAAGAGATGACTGAGCCGGTCAATCTAGTTGCTTTCGATCAATTACCAGCACCTTCCATAAAGGCAGAAGGTGGCATACGTCTTCGCGGAAACGTGAAAGGCTCATCCCCGGATAATCCTCTAATTACGGTCGTCACTGTAGTATTCAACGGTGCGGCTACACTTGAAGACACCATACGCAGCGTCATTGAGCAGACCTATGGCAATGTTGAACACATCATCATTGATGGAGGTTCCATTGATGGAACGCTAGACGTTCTTCGCAAATACGACGACAGTATCGATTACTGGTTGAGCGAAAAGGACGCAGGAATCTATGATGCAATGAACAAAGGCATTGCCTTGGCGAGAGGCGATTACATTGGCATGCTCAACTCAGATGATTTCTTTGCAGACTCCTCAGCACTGGAAAAAATAGCGGCACGCCTCAAAGAAGATGATGTGGATGCTGTCTTTTCCTGTTTGGATATCGTTGATCCTGCCAATCTTGCTCGGGTGTTGCGCAAATATCGCATATCCAGCTTTAGCACATTCATGTTGCGGATAGGTGTTATGCCGCCGCATCCGACTTTTTATTGCAGGAGATCATGTTATGAGAAGGCGGGACCATACCGCACGGACTATCGGATCGCGGCAGACTTTGAAATGCTTGTTCGCTTGCTATTCAAGCACCGAATCACTTGGGCGTTTATTGATGAAACTACCGTCAAGATGCGTTCCGGTGGTCTAAGCAGCAGCGGGATTAAATCTAGCTGGATCGTCAATCGTGAAATTATTCGCGCCTGTACGGAGAATGGGCTGTATACCAATATGTTCGTGCTGGCATTAAAACTGCCTATCAGACTGTTGGAGCGTATTCTTTGAGCAAGGCTACGAATCGCTGGTTGGTGACTGGCGCGAGCGGCTTCGTCGGTCGGCAGTTGTGTGCTGAGATCGTCAGACGGGGATGGCAAGTCAAGGCGGCTTTACGTACGCCAGATTCACCAAAAAATGGGGGCGGTCCGGTAATTGTCGGTCCGATAGATAGCCAAACAAGCTGGATTGATGCACTACGCAATGTGGAGGTAGTGGTTCACCTTGCCGCACGTGTACACGTCATGCGCGACGATTCGGTTGATCCATTAAGTGAATTTCGCCGTATCAATACAGCGGGAACGGAACATCTGGCGCGGTGCGCGGCAGCCGCACGTGTCAAACGTCTGGTGTATGTCAGCTCGATAAAGGTGAACGGAGAAGAAACGATCGGCGGGCACTCCTACACGGAGCTCGATGGCGCTACGCCGCAAGATCCGTATGGAATCTCAAAATGGGAGGCCGAGCAGGCTTTGCATAGCGTGACGCAAGAAACCGGACTAGAGGTGGTGATCTTACGTCCGCCGCTGATATATGGCCCAGGCGTCAAGGGAAACTTTGCACAGATGTTGAATATAGTTTCCCGAGGCATTCCGCTGCCATTTGCATCCCTACACAATCAGCGCAGCCTGATTTATCTGGGCAATCTCGTCGATGCCCTGATCACCTGTGCAATCCATCCTGCAGCACCCGGCAAGACTTTTCTGGTATGCGATGGCGAGGATGTTTCGACGCCGGATTTGCTGCGCCGCCTGGCAGCTGCAATGGGTGTGCCTTCCCGTCTGCTTCCATGCCCCGCCGCATTGCTGCGATTCGCCGGCAGCATGGTCGGGAAGTCGCAGCAGATGGAGCGTTTACTTGGTTCGCTGCAGGTTGATGGTGATAAAATACGCCGCGATCTCAACTGGGTTCCTCCTTACTCGCTGCAACAAGGGTTGCAGGCGAC
>CAJPFK010000121.1 GCA_905339275.1 Methylophilaceae bacterium | reverse complement strand
CGCGTTGGATCGTTTTGGCACACGCTTGGAGCAGCGATTCACCAAGGTGGAAATCAAGGCGATGATGGAATCAGTTGGGTTGGAGAACATCAGGTTTAGCGAAGAAAATCCTTTTTGGTGTGCGGTAGGTTTTGCAAAGCGCTAAACGGAGGGAAGTTTGAATAGGGCTTTCGGTTCATGAAATTCAAACAATACGCCAGAATTGCTTTTCCGATTGATTGCGAAAGATAACTTCTGATGTGTGGCTTGCTAGGTTTTTTTGGGGGAATTGCTGGTAGCGCGAATAGTGATAAAGCCCTTCGACAAGGCTCAGAACAGACTTTGCTGCGCCGCATGGCGGATACGCTCATCCATCGTGGTCCAGATGATGGCGGATATTGGTGCGACAGCGAGCGACGTATTGGTCTTGGGCATAGGCGTTTGGCGATTGTGGATTTGTCACCTGCCGGGCATCAGCCGATGATGTCGGCGAGTGGGCGGTTTGTGATCGCGTTCAATGGGGAGATTTATAACCATTTGGATTTGAGGGCGGAGTTGGGGGCGGCGGCTAAATCACACCCACCCCTAGCTCTCTCACCTGAGTGGGGAGGGGACGTTGTTGTGGGAGAGGGAGCAATTCGGTGGCGCGGACATTCTGATACAGAGTCTTTGCTGGCCGGAATTGAAGCTTGGGGGGTGGAGGCTACACTCAAGAAATCGATCGGCATGTTTGCTATTGCCTTGTGGGATCGGCAAACGAGCACGCTGACCTTGGCACGCGACCGAGTTGGCGAGAAGCCGCTGTATTACGGCTGGCAAGGTAGTGGTAATGAGCGGGTGTTCTTGTTTGGCTCGGAGCTTAAGGCACTCAAGGCGCACCCTGCTTTTGCGGCAGACATTGACCGTGGCGCACTTTGCTTGCTGTTGCGGCATAACTACATCCCCGCACCGTATTCGATTTACCAAGGCATAGCCAAGCTGGGGCCGGGTTGTTTGTTGTCTCTTTCATTGGCGCAGCCTGAACCCAGGATTTGGAAATATTGGGACGCGGTTGAAGTGGCGCGCGCTGGCGTGGCTAAGCCATTTGTGGGTACAACCGATCAGGCGGTGGATGCGCTGGAAGTGTTGGCTAAAGACGCAGTGCGTCAGCAAATGATGGCGGATGTGCCATTGGGTGCATTTTTGTCGGGGGGCATTGATTCCAGCACTGTGGTGGCGTTGATGCAGACGCAATCTTCTCGCCCGGTCAAAACATTCACCATCGGTTTCAACGAGGAAGGCTACAACGAGGCAGTTCATGCGAAGGCAGTGGCCAGACATTTGGGCACTGAGCATACCGAACTATATGTCACGCCAGAGCAGGCGATGGAGGTGATTCCGTGTTTGCCCGGATTGTACTGCGAGCCGTTTGCAGATTCATCGCAGATACCCACTTTTTTGGTGAGCCAATTGGCCAAACAGCATGTGACGGTATCGCTGTCGGGTGATGCAGGGGACGAGTTGTTTTGCGGATATAACCGATACCAGATTACGGAAAATTTATGGCGCAAATTGTCAGTTGTACCAGCCCCGTCACGCGCTCTTGCAGCCAAGGGAATTACCTCGATTGCCCCGGACAAGTGGGATGGCTTGGCGCGTTTCATACCGGGTGCGGCACGCTATTCTTCGTTGGGCGATAAATTACACAAGGGAGCAGGGGTGCTTGCTAGTCGCACAGTGGATGATCTTTACTTGGGGATTGTTTCACATCTGCGTAATCCTGCGGAGTGGGTGATTAACGGTAAAGAACCACCGACACATTTGAAGGAAGCGCGACCTGAGTTGGAGGGGTTGAATGACGTGGAGCGCATGATGGCACTGGATACGATCAGCTATTTACCCGACGACATTCTAGTCAAGGTGGATCGCGCTGCCATGGGAGTTTCACTGGAAAGCCGGGTGCCGTTTCTGGATCACCGGGTAGTCGAATTTGCCTGGAGCTTGCCACTGGAATACAAGCTGCGCGATGGTCAAACCAAATGGCCATTGCGCCAAGTGCTTTACCGCCACGTTCCGCGTGAACTGATTGATCGCCCCAAAATGGGCTTTGGTGTTCCGTTACACGATTGGCTGCGCGGGCCTTTGCGTGATTGGGCGGAAAATTTGTTGGACGAGGCGCGCTTGCGGCGCGAGGGGTATTTTCATGCAGCACCGATTCGGCAAATGTGGGCGGAGCATTTAAGCGGGCGGCGTAATTGGATGGCCCAACTGTGGAATGTGTTGATGTTTCAGGCTTGGCTGGAAACGCAAATAAATTGAAAACAATTGTTCTTTCATCAAATACTACCTGGTATTTGTACAATTTCCGCATCGGTACTATTCGCGCGCTTATCGAGCGACATTTCAGAGTTGTTATCATTGCTCCCTGGGATGAATTCAGTCTTAGGTTGCGCGAATTGGGTTGTGAGGTATATGACATTAAGATGGATAACAAAGGGTCAAGCCCGCTCGCCGATGTGAAGACTTTTTTGGCTTACCGGAAGATGTACCGTACGCTTCGGCCAGACTTGGCGTTG
>CAJPFK010000120.1 GCA_905339275.1 Methylophilaceae bacterium | reverse complement strand
GGTAAACACTATGCCTGCAGACATTGCTACAAGTTAGTTTATGAGTGCCAGCGGGAAACGGATGATGACCGGGCGGCACGGCGGGCGGATACGATCCGGCGGCGACTTGGCTGGGATGTTGGCATCTTGAATCCGACTGGCGGCAGGCCGAAGGGAATGCACTGGCGCACTTATCAGAGGCTGACCATGGAGCATGATGCGCTTGTCAACTTGTCGCTGAATCATATGGCACGGCGAATGCAAATGATGGAGGCGAAGCTGGGCGGCATCGGCGATGATTTGAATCTGTTTCGCAAAATCGAGGAGTAGCCCCGTGGGGTGGATGGCAACCGATCAGGGCGCGGCGCTCAATGCGAAAAGGACCAGTGCAATTGCAGAAGAATTATGGCCTATAAACTGATAATGCCGGGGCGGGTAACGCCACCGGCATCTACGCACCTGAATCCTCTGGTATGCAAAAACAGGAGGGAGCGATTGCCGAGGGAGAAGTCGCAGGCGGTACATCTGGTGGGGGCACCGGCACCTTACCCAGCCAGCCTACACCTGCGACCTTGGCGAATGCTCCCGGCAAAAGTAGTATAACCCAATGCAGTCCATACGATGCCGTGTATGGCATCAGGTCGGCGGTGCCGGATTTCCGGAGATGAGGGAGAGGCGCCAGAGTCAGGCCCGGATTTGCACCGGACATTTTGGTGCCGTTAACTGTAGCAGTTCAGATTCGATTCGACAGGTGATGTCCGATATTCGGCCTAAGCGGACTGCGGGAATTCTATGGAAGTGCAGCTTCCTAGATGTCCGCTTTCAATATTTTCGAATCGTCACTTCCGATCCATTGCAGACGGAAACATGGGAGCAAAGCAGACATTTAAAGTACTTATTACTCCCTCTCAAACCCCTGACTCGTAAACTTCAGCGTCCTACTGTTCTCGGTCACTGTGCGCACAACATTGTCCGGCGCGCCGTCGGGAATCTCGGCTTCGATTTCAATAGTTACCGTCACATTTGCACCTACCAGCCCGGCAAGATGCGCTATTACTTCATCGGCAATTCGGCTGGCATCACGGCCAACGCGGGTGGTATCTAGGACGGCCGTGCCGTGAAAGCGCTTTGGTCTTGTAGCCCCCGGTTGTGTCTCTTCTGGCTGGGTTTCGCCCGGCGGCGTTGGCGTTGTTTTAGTTCCATCCCCAGGCACAGGTGACTGCTGGGCTGCACGCTCGGCGTCCATCTGTTTCGCAGCAACATCCGGTTTCACTACCAGACCCGGTGAATGCGCATCGGTCAGCATCACCATGGTGCCACCGCGCAATCCTTTATAGCGGCCTGCCACATCGTCTAGGCTGTCGGCAAAACCAAAGCTGTCATGTGTCCAGGTCAACAGGTTTACACCATCGCGGATCGCATCCAGCAGCACGCTCGAATCTTTCAGCCGTGGCAGGTAAAGATATTTCGCGAAATCCTCGACCAACTGTTTCACCGCCACATGGTCACCACGCCAAAGTGGAATCTTGTCCAACTCCATGCGCAAACGTGTTGATGCGAAGCTCGTCAGGTAAAGTTCATCGGTGCGCAACTTCTTGCTGGCGCGCACAGCGAGCGCATCTTGCCCAGACAGGCGCAATGCCTCCCATGTAATTGCAGCCTGCGGTGTTGCTTGTACCGGCACCAGTAGCCATTGATAAGTTTCAGGCAGGCGTGCAGTAACAGCACTGTCGGCAGCAGTCATCTGAGTTTCGATCTGCGTTTTTTGATGCGTTGTCAGACCAAGCTGATCTTCATCTGCCAGGATGGATTTCCACGCCAGATACTTTCGTGCCGCCTCATCCAAATCTTGCAGCCGCGTTTTATCACCAGCGAGAAACACCAGCGTGTTGCGAAAAATCCGTGGCGTATTACCGCGTGCTTCCAGAATTGCCTTGGCAGCAACCTCGGCAGCGCTGCCACCTTCCTTGCTGTATGGCTGATTGATGCCAAGTACCACCAGTCGCGCATCCAAGTCATCCGGTACGTCCGCCCCAGACTGCGGCATGGAATGGATGCGGTTGAAGTCGCCCATGCGCATCAAGTCTTTTCGCAAGCGCTGTTCGAGTTCATGCACCACCTTATCAGGGTCACGTTTCAACTGCTCGGCACGGTCTTCCGCCAGTTTGGTCACAGTAGGCTGGGTTGAGTACCAGTAATGCGGGCCGTCCTGATATAAATACGTTGCTGCCCCAGCCATACGGCGCAAGGCATCGCCAAATACGGCGGGAGATTCGCCCGGCATCACACAGCCAAGCTTCACGCGCCTATCCTCGATACCCTTGTGCGCGGCAGCCGTGGTTGGTGCAGAGCCCATATAGATAGCGCGCGCAACACGCCGACATGCCGAAAATTTACCCAGATTGGGCAACTCGCTGTCCAGCTTCAGCGGCAAGGAGTTTGGCCCATCCACATCCTTCTCGATCACCGGCACCCAATTGTCCGAGAGGTAGCGCGTCAATTCGGACTGCACGCGCTGGTCATCAATTGCCACGTTGCCCGGCAGGATGAGCGGATTGCGGTCGCCCTTTTCCCACAGGCTGTGAATTACGGCTGCCATGAGGCGCAGCACGCCGCGCGTGCGCTGAAATTTCACCAGCGTTGACCAGTCGGTATAAAGCCGGTCGAAAATTTCCGGATGGATCGGATACGCCATCTTGAGGCGTTGCTCGTATTCGGATTCGCGGCACTCCGGCGGAAACTCGGATTGCTGCGTGCGGTAGAAATCGGCAAACGCGCGCGCCACCACATCCCTGTCCTTGAACTGCGCCGGGTCGGATAGTGGCTTGAATAAGCGCCTGCGCACGATCTCGAAACCTTCCTCCGCGCTGGCCGGACGCCATGAAGATTCGACGCGCCCCACCACGTTGCGCAACCTGTCCAGCGCCTCGCGCCCGCGCGTGCCGCCGACTTCCACGTCATCGGCTTGGGTGTGCGGTGAGCCGGAGGTATCCGAAGCAGGCAGGCTGATCACCAGCAGGCAATTTTTCGCCAGCTTGGCCGATTCTGTAAGCACCTGGGCAAAAGTAAATTGCGTCTCGAAGCCGCCCGCAGGCAGATCGCTCTGGTCGTGGAGCTGGCGCGCATAAGCCACCCACTCGTCCACCAAAATTAAACATGGGCCATATTCGTTGAACAGTTCGCGCAGCACATCGCCGGGGCTGGTGGCTTTCTCGTCGTCGGCCTGGATGCGCGCATAGGCTGGCTTGCCGCCCAGTTGCCAAGCCAACTCGCCCCACAGGGTGCGCACCACCGTGCCATCGGGTTTGATGGAAGGATTGCCCGGAGAAATTTTATTGCCCACCAATACCACACGCCGTGCAACCGGGATTTTTGTTGCTCCGGCCAACTGCATCACCGCATCAATGCCGGACAACTCGGTCGGCGCAACGCCGGAAAACAGGTGATAAAGCGCCAGCATCGAGTGCGTCTTGCCGCCGCCGAAGTTGGTCTGCAACTGCACCACCGGATCGCCACCGCCCGCCGTGAGCCGCTGCACCGCGCCCACCAACATTTCCTTCAGGCTCTCGGTGAGATAAGTGCGGCGGAAAAACTCCACCGGGTTGCGGTATTCGTCCGTGCCCTCGCCCAGATGCACCTGCCACAGATCGGCGGCGAACTCGGCCTGCTGGTAGCGACCGTTGGCCACGTCTTCATGCGGCATCACCACTTCACGCCAGGGCTTGAGGCTGCCCGTCACACCACTCTCGATGGCCGTGCCTGCGCTCTTGCGTTTTTCGCCGCGCGCCTGCTCATCGAAGCGCACACGCAGCAACTCCATTTTCACTTTTTCGATTTCTTCGGACTGTGGGGCAGATATAGCGGTCAGCAATCGCCCCGCCGAATCCAGCGCGCGGTAAGTATCGTCGCCGGAGAAAGTTTCCTGATGCGCCCAGCGGTTGCGCACCGCCAGCAATTCATTCACCAGACTGCGCTCGGTCTTGCCCAAAATCTGGCGAAACACATCGCCCCACTTGCGATCCATCACCACCAGCAATGCGGCGACATCGTTGATCGCCTCGTCCTTGTTGGCGCCCAAACGGGTGTCGGATAAAGCATCGCGCATCTCGAACGCCCAGCCATCGCCGAACTTGGCTTTGAACTCGCGCTCGACGAAAGGAGTCAGTCCTGCCTTGAGCAGTTCAAGAGACTTGCCGACACGTTCGTGATTTGTAATGGCCATAGGCTTTATTCCAATTCAAATGAATTCTGCGTACCCGATGCTACGCTCGGTTTTTCTCTTGCAAGGCGGGTGATCTCCGGCCAGCTCTGCACCAACCCGTTGTAGGCCATCGCCTCGTTCGCGCGCTTCTTGCGTTCACACAAAGTGTAGAGGCGGTAGCAGAGTTCACGGGCAGTTTCGGCTTGGCTGCCGAGCTGTGCAACAATCACTGCCGCAGCCCCTTCGCCGCCCGCTTCGAGCACGCGGATCAGGTGATGCACCATCTCCCAGACAGTGAGGCGTGTGTCTGTTGTGGGATCCCAGTTGGCAGGTAATTCGGCTGGTTTCAGAAGGCGCACTCTTCCTTTACCTGAGTTCGCTATGCCAGCCTCAACCACACCAGAGACGGCTGTGGCTTTGGCGCGCGCAAGAACGTCAGCTACCCCAAACTCACCTTCCTCAAACCCATATTGATCAAACCACGCTAAAGCAAAGCGCGAATCCGCATCAAAGTCATCCTCCTGCTCGGTCAGAGCTTCGTCAAGGGTCTGGTTGATAAGTGCCAGTGCAGCTCTGACTGATAAGGGCTTGCCCTCAGCATCAAGCACCTTCGTGAAACGGGTATAAACTGCCATACCGGGGCCAATGGCTGCTTGTGCCAAATCAACGGGAGCAATGTTCCCGGCTTGGAGGTGCTTCAGTGATTGAGGAAGCTCCTCTCTAAGTACGGTGCGAAATTCGCGAAACGTAACACTAGTGGCATTATCAGCACGCTTGCGACAGACAAGCACGATGCTGGATGCGAGGGAGTTTGTTTTTTGCGCATTCATTCTTCCCTTCCGCTCAGTTCGTACCGGCCAGGTGCCACTGATTGAAAAACCAGCAAGAACTACTGCCTCCAAAAATGTTTCCCAGCCAGTTGAGGCTGTACCGCCTACCCCATCAGTCTCTGTTTCTGATTGTTTGAAGGCATAGTAGATTGTAACTGGGAACGCAGGGTGCGCCTGTTCTGCTAGGCGATGCATTGCCTGTGTCATGCCGTTCAAGAAAAATGCCTCGGCTTTTTCTTTTCCCCCGTGACGGAAGGGTGAGGCGATCAATTCTTCGACTTTTGGCACAGCCATTGTCGTAAATAAATTTGGGAACACAGGTTTCAAGGAGCGACGAAGCCATACATAGAAGAAATCAGATAGGTCGGCATAGCCGATGTTGTCGTAATAAGGAGGGTCAGTGGAAACTAGCTTTCCTTTTGATATGGTCTGTGTCTGTGCATCGGCCTGCAATACAATGCCCGCACGTTCTCCCACTTGGGAAAAACTACCCAATGGCTTCACAAGGAAATCGAGACATTTCTCCCAGCTTGCAGCCATACAAAATGGGTTAACCTCACCAAAGTCCCAAGTCATTGAGAGTGTTTGACGTGAAAACATATTTACAACCAATTCATGCGCAGGGTTACTACTCCAAACTGCCAATGTTGAGAATTGCTGCATCAAACGATCAAGGGTGAATGCTAGGTATACGGCTACTGCGTCGGCGTAAGCTATAGCCCCGGAGCCGCCAGCGTCAAGACCATTTCCAACGTCAGTTAGTCCAGCCAATATTGAATCGCTCTTCACTCTCTCACGGGCTTCCTGAACCAGATTTGAAAATGTCGTGAGAACCACAAGTTGACGTGTGGTGAAAAGGTCCCGCCATTTTGTCATTCCATACTCTTGAACACGGAAGCCGAGTGCTTTTTTTGATAATTCAGTTTCAGGAACATCATCCGGTGAGGCACACTTCGATATGTCTTCCATTTCCTGTGTTGGTGAAAGATAAGTTCTACCGCGATCACCCTCTGCCACAATGGCCATAAGGCGCATACCCATGCGCCCAGCTTTTGCCTCGCTTCTGATGTAGTCGAACGGTATTGGCGTGCCAGACATAAGGCAAAGAAAACTGGTACCACTACTACCAGATTTCGTTCCGTTTTTTGCTCGCACCTCATCAACTGGCCTACCTAACTTTACGGCAAAATGGTAACCGCCTTTCTCTATCACTGGCTCTATGTGAGCTTCCTTACCAACTTTCGTGGCTAAATGAAATGTTGACACAAGTGGTACATCAATATCGGCGAAGGCAGGATTTGGACTTTTTACCGTGCGAGCCCAGATGAATGCAATTACAGTTAGCTTGCTGCCCAACAAAGACTTTAGGTCTTGCCTATCCCGAGCTATAGCCGTAGTGATCTCAAACTTTGGGTAAAGGTGCCCAATACGTTTCTCAGCTTCATCTCGCATCCACATGCCATAGTAGTGGACGTCTTCAGCCAAACCTTGAGCCCCTTTCCAGTTGCATCCAGCGAGATCAAGATTCTTGTGCGCTTCTGGATTTACAGGTGGCTTACCTGCGAATTTCGGCGGTATCTCAATCATCGCTTTGTTGATTAACACCGGCACAGGGTTAAGATCGCTGGCAAAGCTGTCAAGGCCAAGCCTCTGCGCTTCCAGTGGTAACGCCCCGCCACCAGCAAATGGATCGTGAAAGCCGGGCAGCTTGAAGCGGTCAAACAATTGCTTCGCGCACGGATGGTCAGCGTTCTCGGCACAGGTGTAGCGCCAGCTCTGCCAGATTTCGTCCCGTGCTTGCTGCAATACCGTCTCGTTGGTGGTGTTCTCCCACTTCACCAGTTCCTCGATGATGCGGAACAACCGCTGCCGCTCCTTCTCCTGCGCTTTTTCTGTTTTGAAAATGTCGGGATGCGCCGATGGATCGTCCACCATCTGCGCAAAAATCACCGCCCGCGCCGCAGCCAGTGGCCGCCGTGCCCACCACAGATGCAGTGTGGATGGATGACCATGACGAATGGATTTCTCGCGTATGCTGGCGAGGTTGATTGCCTCCAGCGGCAGGGCAACTTCGATGAGTTTTTTCTTGTAGGTCATTCTTGTTCCCTGTCGCTGAGTTCGAGGTCATCCGAATGCATCAGCCCCGTGGCCCGTTTTATCTCCTGCCATAGTTTGTCTTGCCGCCAATTCAGAAAGGCGGCGTAGTCGTCATTCCAGAACGGCGATGCGCCTCCTGTCGGCAAACAGTGAGACGACAGAACGGCGTCGAAGGGAAAGCCTTCCGTATTACGTATTTCGGAGAGGTAATCCGATGGCGCGCGATTGCTGATCATCTGGTTGGTGGTGCGGTCGATCAGCGTCCGATTCAAAATGCAGTCACGGTGACGCGCCAAGCCAATACCCTTCTTGGCTTCGAGGAAGTTGGCAGGGAAAACATGGTGATCATCGATGCCCTCTTCGTTCATTAGTTTTCCTGTGATCACGGCCTGTGTATGGAAGTCACGTGCTCCAGTTCCTGAGCCCAGAATCAGGCAAATGACGCCACGGTAAATGGCACGCTGGCGTGGGGTGACGTCACGGAGAGATTTCGGATCGAAGCTCAAGCTCTTGATAGATTCCGGCTCGCTGCCATTCTCAAACCACGCGAGTACCTCAGTCACATCCTTCGCCGACTGGCTGTTCGGCGAACTCTCATACGACTGGCCAAACACGGAGCACCAGAACCAGCGTTTGATTTTTTCACGCTGCGCCCCGGCCTCAGCGCTCTTCGGGCTCCCGCCCTTAGCTAGAATCGCTGCCAATGTCGCGAGCATCGTTTGGTAGGGCAGCCACTTGGGCAGCATGACCTTGCAGTCGTCACGCAGAATACTCAAACCCAACGCGAGGCCGTCCACCACGAGTTGCCACCAGGATTCAATGTCGCCCGGTCCAAGGTTGAGGACGTCGCCGCGTTTGCATGAAGGAGACTTTCGGCTAACCAGTGCAACGGACTGGAGGATGTAATAAGGATCAACCTCGAACTCTTCAATGATCGGGTAGTCCTGCCGCGCCTTGTCCCACAGATCGCGAAGGTTGATCTTCTGAGGCCAGAAGCGCGCCGTCAGTAACTCGAATACGCTGAGTTTCACGCCGGTTCTGTTCAGGGTTTCAAAAATGGTGCAGAGAGCATCAGGTTCGGTCTTATCGGAGAGTGTAACGACAGGAAAGTGATAGTCATCTATGACCTGAATCCATTTCGACTCGATGGTGTCGAGCGCATCCTCTAGCTGAATACGCTTTTGGTCATCAAGGCGCCGAGCGGCCTTTCGACTCCACTGACCAAAACCTCCCGCACCGCCTTTTAGCACTGAAAGAGGCAACAGGAGTTCGTCGGCCTGAACATCAAAGTTCTCTCGTTCCTTTGCCCACTTGGTTGTTGCCCGGGCATGAAAGATGGCCTCCTCAAAATCAGTCCCGTCGATGAGCTTTTTCAGATCAAGAAAGTAGCGGTGTTCGCCGACACCATAGAACGCCTGGTACAGCGAAGTCATGCGTTGTTGTCCATCCAGCACCAGAAAGGTGTGCTTCGCACCATCGAGCGGTGGTGCGCCCTCAAATTCACGCGCTGCAAACACACGCTTCGCATCCCTTACCCGAAGAATGCTGCCCGCCGGATAGTTGTTGGCGATGGAAACAATCAGTTCCTGCGTCGCGCCGGGCTCCCAGACGAAATCGCGCTGAAAGTCAGGGAGGACGGCGCTCCGGTTGTGAATTTCCGAGAGCAAGTCCTTGAGCGCACGAGGGTTGGTGTCTTCAAACAAATTCATGTATCAAACTCTCACAATATTTCGATGTCAATGGGATGGAATCCAACAAATCTTTGGTCGCCGGGTCAATCGTTGCGTGGTCAATATCAATTCCAGCGTTATGGGCAACTGTTTTCGCCTGGTCGCTGGCGGCTCCCATCAGTTCGGCAAACAGCCCAAGAATAACTGCGTCCAGATCACGCAACCCTTCCAAGAGATCGGTCTGTATGGTGTCGTAGATCGGCGGAGATGATTTCACGGCCGTTGCGCTTAGCGTCTCCAAGATTCTGTTTTTCATGCCGGGCCCAACCTCAGCCTTGGCATCCCCATACGCGGGAGTCATGTATTTGCGGGCAACCAGCGGTATCTTGACCGCGAGTTCGCTCCTGCGCTGGGTAACGGCCGCCATCAAGCGAGCGTGGGATGCTTGAGCGAGCAATTTGACCTTGTTCTGGAACCAGGCGAGTTGCTGCTCCATCAATTCGTCTTTGCGATGGAATATGAGGTCGATGATGAGGCGCACGCGCTCACAAAAATCTGTTCCTTTCTGAGTCACCGATGTCACGAATACGTCGGTGACGCGACCGAGATCGTCGGTGAAGTAATGTTCCCAGGTCACGGGGAGTTGGCTCATCAGAGGCTCGGTCAAGTCACCATTAAAGTCGTAGAACTTGCCTGTGGTCGGACTCTTGAAGACGCCATCCCGCTGAACAATGGCTCGAACGGTAGCCCAGTGAATCCCTCCCCAGCTTGAGCAGGCCCGCTTGACCCCTTGAACACTGGCAAGCATGAGTGGATTGACCCGGCGAAGGAAACCTTCGCGATATATCTCGAGCTTGGTCTGGGCTTCTGACTGCGCGGCGGAAAGTCCCGCGGCAAACTTGCTTAGCTCTTCTTCGATGCGTTGCCGGACCTGTTGTGCATCTGGTGTTGCTGCTTTCGCCGCCGCACGAAAAAAAAAGGCGATCTCTGCACCCAGTTGGTCTAGGCGCTTCAGCGCCATTGAGGCATTGAACTCGGCCCCGGCCTCCCTGGCGATTTTCGCCAAGTGTTCATGAACTGATGGGATGCCGGTGTCTTCGGCTTGGTCCAATCCGTAGTCCTTGCGCAGTCGGCCAATGCCGCGGATTTTCATGTAAGCGCTGGCGGAGGTTGTGTGGACCGATACGTTGCTTGCCAGATTGAGCATCCGATCCAGCGTATCACCGGCGTCGCCGGGGGTCGCCAAATCGCGCACCATCTGGACAAGCTGTTCACGGGCCGCGATCTCCGTTTGCCGACGATACTCGCGAATCAGTTCGGCAGTTTCACAGTCGTTATCTAGCCCGAGCTGAGGCGCAATGTTTGTATCCACATCATCGGCTTTGGTGCCGATGAGCGATAGCGCGCTGTAAGTTCCTGCGAACACAAGCGTACGAAGCAGCTTTTCTTCAGCGAGGATAGTTTGAATGTCTTGGGTCAGGCCCCGAACCATGGGAAACATCACCCAGACGAAGGGGGACGTACGAAGAAATTCGCGGGTGACTTCGACCCGCGCTGCGTTCGGATCGTTTAGGCCGGGCAGGTCAACAAGTTCCAGCCCTCCCGCCAGACAATCGTAGGGGCCGCTGATGGAAACCTGCTTGACCAAGGGCCAGAGTGTGCTTTCACCCCGAATCAGCTTGCGGAGGTAGTCGAGCATCTCCGCTGCCGAATCGAAGTGTCTGGACTGGGTGGAGGCGTCAGAAAATATCTGCTCGGCTTCGCCGGGCAGGGGAAGCGCCAGCAATCCGTCGCGGCTGGATACCTGCAGAACCTGCGTGCCCAGTACGGCATGCAATCGCTTTTTTGCGGATTCGATCAGGCGCTTAGATTCACCATCGCCTTGTCCTTGATCGTCGTCACCCGGGTTCAAAAATGCGGCGAATGTATCAACCTCGGCGGACCACTCGGCACGCGAGCAGAAATCGACACCAACCGTAAAACCAGGAGTGGCCGACTGCCGTACCAGTGTTACGAATGCTGTGCAGGGCTGCATCACGCCTACAGGCAGTACCTCTTGGCCGAGGACTGCGTTTAGAAATGTTGATTTGCCAGCGCCGGTACTTCCAATCAAGGCAATACGCACTCGATCAGGCCGTCTAATCTGGCCGCGGATCAGTTCCAATTCGCGCTGCCATTCGGCCAGCTTTAGGGGGCAGGACGTCGCTGCAAGCGGACTGACCTTCTCGGCCATCCATCCGTCGTAGAGGTTGAGTTGCTGTTTTGCTTTGGTCAGTGCGTCCATATTGAACTTTCAGCTCAGGCAGGTTGCTGCGCCCGTTTGATTAACTCGGCAAAATCATAGTTGACGCTAGTCACCCCAAAATCCGGCTCACGCTGGAATGGCTGGCGAAGGTAGTGGGTACGGTGTGTGTCTTCGCTGGTGAATTCGACTATGGCAAGTATGAAGTCATCTGGCTTATTGAGTGAGTAGAGTATCTCGTTGCGCGTGACAGTAATCGTGGGTGCGCCTGAGACACGACCTTTCACTTCGATGAAGCGCAACTTGCCGCTGCCGGGAATACGGCTTTCAATGTCATAGCCCAGCTTCTCAAATTCACGGTCGGTAGGCTCGAAACCAAGACTGCGCTCGATGTCCATGATGACGGCGCGAGCACGGGACGCGCTGATTTGGGTGTCCACTGGCGTATTAGACAATGTGGCGGTTTGCCCTGCCATCGCTTTGATTAGACCCATCGGAACGACCAACATGCCACCGACTACCACTGGCGGCAGCGGCGAAATCTGCGCCTCAAGCTTGAGTTCTTCCAGTCGTTTTTGTAGTCTGCCTTGCAGAAGGTCGGCTCGTTTGCGTGCCTCATTGGAGTTTAGCTTAGCATTCGGTCTGCCAGCCTGCTCCTGAAGTTTGAGTTCCTCTGCGCGATGATCCCAGTAGGTTATTTCCTTGGTGAGTCTATCCTTTACTGCGGCCTCGGTTTTGGCGATGAGTTCAAGCTTACGGTCGCGCACTTCGCCCAAGTGATCCGGCACGACGGTGGCGATGGCATACCCTTGTGCCTTTTGTTCCAGCTCACGGTTAATCCACTGGCATTCTGGCCGATTGAGGATAGCATCGACACTAGGCTCACCATCTGCTAATGGGCGATAGTCGAGGTATGGTGCGTAGTGAACATGGCGGATTGTTCCGCTGACATCCTGTTCAACGTAGAGCATGCGCTTGGAGACTACGCGACGATCCCCTGCACGGGTAATACTGGCATCTTGAATGGAGTGTTCCAAATAAAACAGCACGCGCGGTGTCGTGCCTAAATCGCGTTCGTCCACGAGAACGGTGCCACGCTTTAGCAGGTCGCGGTTGCGCTCTAGGGTGAGATCAATAACAGAATCAAGTAATGGATGGCCGGGGCAGACAAAAGCGGCGAGTGGCTGACCCTGTGGTGCGACCAAGGACTTCTCGAAGGCGATGCGCTCGTAGCGCGGCAGCACAGGTTCGCCGATGCCGATGAGACGGTCGCGATTGCGCACCGGAGCTGGTACGTGGGTAACTTCGTAGCGGCGCGGTTCGCGTTGTTTGGAGGTGCCGCCGAGTCGCTTGAAGGCTTCGTGAAAAAAGGATTCGATGTAGTGCGGTTGCAAACGTCGCGCATCGGCACGCTCCATATCCACGCGGATACGCTGAACCTGGCTGGAGTCCATTGCGTCGTGGGCTAGCACACGTTCGTCGAGCAAATTTTGCAGGTGGTCACGATCGAGTGTTATGTCGAGCACAGTGGTAAGGAATGCCTTGACCTCTGGTTTTTCGCCATGGCGAATGGCTTCGATAAGCAGTTCGCGCAGTGTTTTGCCCTCGAACTGGAGCTTGCCGAGCACATCGAACACTTGGCCGCCCAATGCCTGGCGTGCTTGCTCCAACTTTTCCAGTAACTTGCGATACACATCACCTTCGCGTGTGTCGTCGGCAACCAGATTCCACAGGTGGCAGACTTCGGTCTGACCAATACGATGAATGCGACCAAAGCGCTGCTCTAGCCGGTTAGGGTTCCAAGGCAGATCGTAGTTGACCATCAGGTGTGCGCGCTGAAGGTTGATGCCTTCGCCAGCGGCATCGGTGGCCAGCAGCACTTGCACCTCGGGATCGTG
The DNA here is from genome assembly GCA_905339275.1 of Methylophilaceae bacterium. Lineage (GTDB taxonomy): Bacteria > Pseudomonadota > Gammaproteobacteria > Burkholderiales > Methylophilaceae > UBA6140. The sequence continues at coordinate 6,968 of CAJPFK010000120.1, read as the reverse complement.
CTTGAAAGATTCCTGCACCTTCAGGCGCTCTTCACGGCCAATACCGCCGTGGATAATAACCACTGCTTCTTTGCGGCCCAGCAACGTGGTGATGCGTTGCTCCAGATAGTTCAGCGTGTCACGATGCTCAGTGAAGACGACGATCTTCTGGTGGGACGAGTGTTTGGGCGGTGGAATTGCACCTGCGCCATAAGGCGCTTCAGGTTCAGCAACGCGATAAGGTGCGTCAGCATCGGTAAAGATTTCGCTCAGCAGGCTGGCAAGCTCGCGCCACTTGGTATCGGTGCCGCTGCGCCGCACAGCTAATGCTTGCCCTTCCAGGCCAGCGAGTGTTTCGATTTCGATGCGCAGCTCAGCTATGGAACGGGCTGCGGTGGCCTGATCGAGAATTTCTTCCTCGGCAGCTTCGACTTCGTTATCGGGTGCTTCGTCCAAATCTTCAATGTCTTCACTGTCGAGCGTAGGTACGGCTGCCGGCACGATGGATGCAACCTGCCCACCACGGTGGAGTAATTCCAATTCACGCAACCTGCTTTCCAATCGCTCACGCCTGCGCCGTAGCGATTGATAGATCGCTTCGGGTGATGATGCAAGGCGTCGCTGCAATATGGTCAGCGCAAAGCCAACCGTGCCTGCACGCTTGTCGTTTTCAAGTGCTTCAGCACGATTAAATTCTTCCCGCACGTAGTCGGTGACAGTTCGATACAGGGCGGTTTCAGCATCTGACAGTTTGTAGGGTACTGTGTAGGCGATCCGTTGCGGGAACAATGGCGTACCATCAAACTTCAGCAGGTTTTCCTTTACCATCCGCCGCATCAGGTCGGAGACATCGGCTGTGTGAACTCCATCGCGGAAGCGCCCTTCAAACCGATCCCCGTCCAATAGCGCCATGAACAATTGGAAGTCAGCTTCTTTGCCGTTGTGCGGGGTCGCTGACATCAGCAGAAAATGTCGGGTGATGTTCGAGAGCAGTTGACCGAGACGATAACGCTTGGTGTATTTCGTTTCGCCACCAAACACGGTGGCCGACATTTTGTGTGCTTCGTCGCAGACCACCAAGTCCCAGCGACAATCGGGCGCTTCAAGCTTCAGTTGCACATCTTCGTTGCGCGCAAGCTTGTCAAGGCGTGCGATGACGAGGTTAGTTTCTAGAAACCAGTTGCCGGTGCGTGCTGCCTCCAATTTGTCGTTGGTGAGTATCTCGAAGGGCAAGTGGAAACGGCGGTATAGCTCATCCTGCCACTGCTCTGCCAAACTACCAGGGCAGACAATCAGGCAGCGTTGCAGGTCGCCACGGGCGATCAGTTCCTTGATGAGCAGCCCGGCCATAATGGTTTTTCCGGCACCGGGGTCGTCAGCCAGCAGGAAGCGCAGCGGTTGACGCGGCAGCATGTGTTCATAGACCGCCGTGATCTGGTGTGGCAGCGGATCAACAACAGAGGTATGCACTGCTAGTACCGGATCAAAAAGATGCGCGAGGCGTATACGCTGCGCTTCGGACACCAAACGGAAGAGTGCTCCGTCGCCGTCGAAGCTCCACGGCCTGCCATGCTCGACCAACTCCAGGCGCGGCTCGTCGTGGCGGTAAAGCAGTTCGTTGGCCACCTTGCCAGATGGTGTTTTATAGGTAAGCTCCAGTGCCTCAGACCCGAACCACTGGACGTTGACTATCGTCACCAGTGCATCGGGCACAATGCCGCGTATTGCGGCGTTGGTTTGGAGTTGTTCGAGTTTCAGCATAGAGTATTACGATATTTGCTGTTTCAATAACTGTATTGTTATTCAGATGGTTAGATGGTAAACACTTAATGTGCGAGAATATCACAGTGCCAGAGATGTTTGGCTGGTATAACGGCCTTAGATAATTTCAATGGCCGGTGTGGATAAATACCTATGACCGACTGTAGCTGGCACACAGCGTCAGTTGAGCCTTGATCACAATCAACAAGCATTCACGAAGCAGAAGAAATCGCCCTCCTGCCCATAACCCAACCTTTTCGTCAAATTGCTTGCGTACCATCTCCTTAATGCTGACTGGCTGCTTCGGAGGAAGCTAAACGACCGCAATAGATCGAAAGTACCTATCTGTATTTTCAGAAAGCAGCCCCTAGTAGCCAACTGAATCGGATCACCTGCTAGCGGCTGCTCAGGCCGAGAATCGGATATCGCCTGCCAGATCAAGTCGGAAGCACACTACGCACGCCTTTTAGATTATTTATCATGCCGTACCATTGCTGGGCAGTCGCTACGTTTTGCGGACATGACTCAATCCAGTCCAGCAACTTAGAGCGCAGCGGCAGGTGATAGGCTTTTGTGCGAACGGCGGAGTTCATGGTTTCTGCGCCGGCGCTTTTTCGATGAAATCCATATCCACAAGGCACTTCGAGATCGCAGCGATTGCCTCCAGCCCGCCCATTTGCAGCGCAACATCGCCGGGCCGGTTCACGGCTGCATCGGACAGGTTGATGCGGATCAGCGGTGCCTTCTGTCTCTCACCGAACTCCCGTACCGTGGGAATAGACTGGCCTGCACCAATTTCGATGACGACAGGCCGAGATACGGTTTCGCGCAACTCGTAAAACCGTGCCCTTTGAAACTCGGTGCGCCAGCTCACCCATTGCCAGTCTCCAAACATGAGGATGTTCGGGCGGGCGATGCCGCCGCAGTGGCGACAGGTGGGAAAGGGAGAAGTCAGGAGGCAATGTTCTTCATCGACCTCCGGTATGAATTTTGTAGCTTCCCAGATTTCCTGGTTGCAGCCTTGCAGGCATTGCAGGTGATGGATCGAGCCATGGCATTCCACGATGCTGTTCAGCGGAAACCCTGATTTCTGAAAATGCCCGTCCACGTTACTGGTGAACACGAACGCACCGCCATCAAGTTGATTGGTGATTGCGCGCAATAACTTGAACCCCTTGTGCGGCTCAGTCTTGCGATAGAGATTGAGCCTGTGCCCATAGAATCCCCAGGCGAGCTTCGGGTTATCCGCAAAGGTGTCCGGGCAAGCGATGTCGGTGAAGCCGATTTGCGCCTTGGCCAGTGCAGGATAGGCTTTCCAGAAGCCCTCCTGCCCCCGGAAATCGGGCAAGCCGGAATCGACGCCCATGCCTGCGCCGGCGGTGATGATCAGGCTGTCGGCAGAGTGAATCAGCTCGGCCGCTTGCCGGATGTGATTTTCTGTCAGTTCGTGCATCGTTCAACGCGGTGTCCCTGAATGCCGGACATATTCACTTTCACATAAGGGCGGTTTGATTCGTAGAGTATCCATCCTTCGCCAATCACTTGCCGGGTGGCGCACTTCAGTTCGCCCAAGTCGCGCCGAAGCAGCAAATAGTGACATGAATCGCCCAAAGCGGGATCGGCCCAGTAGTGTGCATAGTCTCCCAACGTCGCCTTGTCGCCTCTGCCCTCGCCGGATCGCGGAAATTGATACTTCCAGTCCGGATACAGCCTGCGCCACTCGGGCACGACGAAGAGATCGCCCATGCAGCACCCTTCATATGGGATATGCACTGCCCCTCCCCATTCAGCGGGATTGCAGGCGAGCCCGCTATCGGGGCCGGACAACGTGAATGCCTGCTGATTTGCCAGCCCGGTCATCCCGGCGCGGCGTACTTGTTCATTTACCAGCAGACGCCAGACTCGGGAATTGTTGAACGGAAAGGATACCGATTGCACATTCTCGCGCTGGATGAGCATGCCGATTGTGTCGATAACACAATCAGGCAATTCTTCTTCCGGTTGTCCGGTGTTAAAGACGGGATAATCGTCGTCATCGTACATGGCTGCTCTCCAGTCTCGTCGGATCTTTCTTGATTGTTGTTCATCGCTCATGCCCGGTACAGGGTGTGGCCATTATTTCAGCTACCTGGCTCAGCAGATGAGCTACCATTATAGGATCATGGAGGATGAAAATGGATCGTAGCGAACGCTTTTACAAGATTGACCAGATGCTTTCGGCGCGCGGGATTGTTCCGATTGAAGCATTCATGGCGGAGCTGGGCATTTCTCTGGCCACCTTCAAGCGTGATCTGGAATATCTGCGCGACCGGCTGAACGCGCCCATCATCTGGGATCGCGATGCGGGCGGCTACCGCTATGAGTCGAAGCACACGTCCGGGCCGGCCTTTTCTCTGCCCGGCATCTGGTTCAACGCCTCGGAGGCGCATGCGCTATTGTTGATCCAGAAGCTATTGAAGGACATCCATCCTGGCTTGCTCGGGCCGCAGATTGAGCCGTTACAGGCCAGGCTCAAGGCGCTGCTCGGGAGCGCGGACCACAGCGCCGACGAAGTGGAGAAACGCTTCCGGATGATCCATGCGGCAAAGCGCATTACGCCGCTGAAACATTTCGAGGTGATCGCCAGCGCCACCCTTAGCCGGAAACAGCTCAGGATCGTCCACTACAATCGGGAGCGAAACGAGGCCACAGAGCGGGTGATTTCTCCCCAGCAGATCGTGTTCTACCGGGACAACTGGTATCTGGATGCCTGGTGCCACCTGAGAAAAGGCATTCGCAGTTTTTCCATTGACGCCATTACGGCTGCGGAAATGCTGGACGAGCGCGCCAAGGACATCAAGGCATCAGAGCTCAGGGACTATTTCGAGAAGGGCTATGGCATCTTCTCCGGCAGCAAGGTGCAGTGGGCAAAGCTTCGGTTCTCGCCGGCCCGGGCGCGCTGGGTGGCAAACGAGTCCTGGCACCCGAAACAGCGGGGCTCCTATGAGCCGGATGGCAGCTACCTGCTTGAGCTGCCCTACGCCGACGACCGGGAGTTGCTGATGGACGTGATGCGCCATGGGAATGAGGTCGAAGTTTTGGCACCACAGCAACTCCGGGGCCGAATCAAGGGCATTCTGAAGGCTGCGCTGGAAAAATACTGACTGGCTCATTCAGTGAGCTTGGCACTCGTTATTCTGCTTCCATCAACTACCAAAGAGGAGCTGAAAAATGAATGCGCTGAAAGTGATGGATGCCGATGCCATGGTCGTATGTGTGTGCATGATCGGGTGGGTGGTAGTTTTGTTTGTTGCGGCATAAGGATGGCTGCCAGCCCATGAACTTGAGCAAGGCCGGATGACATGAAGAAAAAAACCGAACATCTCCCGGTGAGCCACTTGCCTGCGCCGGTCAGAAAGCCGCCTCCGCGCACCTTGCGCGATCGGGAAGCGCCGCTGCAATCCAAGGACGGTGGATACGCACTCGTGGAGCACCAGCCCGCCTATTTGGTCTTGAGAGTGGTCACGCCCGGGAATACCCATTTGTTTGATCAGGAAACGCCGGAAAGTGCAGACGAAACGAAGTAGCGAATTGCCGACGTTTGATACGAGACATTTCACAGATGCATGCTGGCACCCATAGTTTATCTCCAGCGCGCAGAAAAAAAGGCGAATTTTGGATTCATTATTCCACTGGAGTATCCTGCCACGCTTGTTTCAAGCAAGATTTGCAACTAGACGGGAGGTTAAATGTCCTGGCCGGTAACGATTTATTACTGCACAGCATGTGATTTTAGGCAGGGTGATGCGGGAACCTGGGGTAGGCGCGAATATGTACTGGGAAGCGGCGTGCACATTCCGGTGCGCTGGTGCGTCGGCTGGTGTGAGTCCTGCAATGGGATTGCGGCAATCGAGGATTTATCCCATGAATCCCGTATACAGGAATATCGGGAAGCTCAACGAGAGTTACATTCGTTTGCCCGGCGCTCGTGGCGACAGCGGCTGTTCGGGTTATCGAAATGGGAGAAGTCCTTGAGGCTAAGGTACGAGGAGAATATGGAAGACGCAATTGATGCGCTGGAAATGCTCGCTGCCAGAAAGAGCCCGCCGCGCTGTTTACAGTGCTTGAGTACACAGGTACATGTGCCGGTAAAACGCGCATTGAGTCCTGACGAGATTCCAGATTCACCCTGTGTGTACAGCGTAAAGGATGAAGCGCCCGAGAAACCAGAATTAGATCATAAAGAGAAGTCTGAACAATATGTCTTGCATCATCCCGGTTGCGGAGGCGAAATTCTGGCCAGAATGGATATGAATGGGCTGCGACTGGCCTTGCGTCCCTCTGTCACACGCTTTACACCAGAAGGCGTCCTGATAGACAAGGAATACGTAAGGGGCTACTCAGCTCCAAACAGGGAACACCGGGATGCGCTTTCGGCGTCCAACCGGCAATACCGGACATTGGCCTTGGATAGGGTGGTCAATGATGAAATGGCTGGCAGCATCTTAGACATCCCTGCGTTTCTGCGCAAACAAGCTGACTGAGTCTGAGAATGGGATTTCACCTTGCTCGGGAAAATTCCCCTAATCTTTTTCTTGTACTGAAAATTGACTGAGGCGTATAGTGCGCACCGTTACGAGACCAAGCAGGCAATTAACTTCTTCAATCATGTTTTCGATTGCCGACATCTCAGGAAAAAGCCGCGACCAGCAGGGCGGGCATCCGCACGCCTGTCGATACGCTTACTCCATCGGTATGACGCCATTCGCATTCGCTCGGTTCAGCGTAGCCATGCGTTACGGGCTTACCCCGCCTTCAGGCTCGGCGATGAGAAGGTTCCTGGCATAAGCTTTCCATTTGGAGGCGACCTCAAGCATGATGCTTTTGGGGGTATATTTGGGGGTATAAGTCAAATTGGAATTCTGCAAGTCCAGTATTTATGCAACTTGCATAGCAAAGTATGGCTGACACAGCTGCCATATTTAAGTAAAACGCCACTTTGTGTGGCGTTTTGTTTTGGCCATTCACGAAATATACAAAATTCCAGACACCCTCCGGCTCAGAATAACGATCGCATACATCTGACAGCGCGACGTACTTGGTCGCAATGCGCGTTTAGCGCTGTGGCTCGTTCACAAAAATTTCCACACGGCGGTTTCTGGCACGACCAGCTTCCGTATCGTTCGCTGCAACTGGCTCGTGCGAGCCGCGGCCATACACATTGATACGTCCCGGCGCGACATTTCTTG
>CAJPFK010000119.1 GCA_905339275.1 Methylophilaceae bacterium | reverse complement strand
CCCAATGTCGTATCCGGTGACGATCACTTCATCGCCCGGCTTGAAACGCGCGTCCTGCGACGATTCCACCACGCCTGCCGCATCCACCCCGCCAACACAGGGAAAGCGCCGGATGACCTTGCCCGCGCCCGTCGCCGCCAGCGCATCCTTGTAATTCACGCTGGAATAGGCAGTGCGGATCACCACATCACCGCGATCAAGCTCATCCAGGGTCAATTCAACGAAGCGCCCAGCGGATTTTCCATCCTGATCAAAAATCCGGTAGGCCCGAAATCGTGTATTCATTTTCTCCCCCTAGCCATATAGGCGCCGCACCAGCGCTTCGAATTCCGCTACAGGCACCGGCCTGCCGAACAAATAACCCTGATAGGCCATGCACTCGTTCTGCTTGAGGAAGGCCAGTTGTCCCTCGGTTTCTACCCCTTCAGCAATCACATTCAGGCGGAAGTTTTGCGCCAAATCGATAATGGTTTGCACCATCACCGCATCATTTGGATCGGAGGTAACGCCCCTCACAAAGCTCTGGTCTATCTTGATCTGATCGAGCGGCAGCTGTTTCAGGTAAGTCAACGACGAATATCCGGTGCCGAAATCATCCAGTGACAGACGCACACCCAGCGCCTTCAGAGCATGCATCTTGGTCACCACGTCAGCGACATCCTCCAGCACCACACTCTCGGTCAATTCCAGCGTCAGTCGTTCTGGAGCAATGCCGTGCCGTGCAACCAGTTCTTTCAGCTGCTCCACAAAGTCGCGCAACCTGAACTGCTGCGCACTGACGTTGACCGCAAGCTCCACATGGCGCATCTGCTCATCGTGCGCCCACTCTGCAAGCTGCTGGCAGGCATTCTCGATCACCCAATGCCCGATTTTCAGAATCAGCGAACTCTCCTCTGCAATCGGAATGAACTGGGCGGGGGAAACCATGCCGCGCCGGGGGTGCATCCAGCGAATCAGCGCTTCCGCTCCGATCGGCCTATGTTCGCCATCCACCTGTATCTGGTAGTGCAGCTGCAATTGCTCGTTAGGCAATGCACCGCGCAAATCCGCTTCCAGTTCCGCGTGCGCCTCCACCGCCTGCTGCATCAGCGGGTCGAAGAAGCTCACCTTATTGCGCCCGGCATTCTTCGCCTGGTACATCGCCATGTCCGCCTGTTTCATC
>CAJPFK010000118.1 GCA_905339275.1 Methylophilaceae bacterium | reverse complement strand
TAAAACCTTGTTGTTGTTTCATTTTAATCTCCTTAACACTTTTGGGAACAGTATCATGGAGCCCGTCCCGAACTCCTTCGCAAGGCCGCAGCCCCACTTGTCAACACACCCCACGAGGTGCAGTCGCCATTCACTTCTTTTAGTGCAGGCAGTACGCAACCGCCATGAGTCAAGCTATCGGCCTCCGTTATGGAAACTTTAGTGCGCATTTGAATTTTTTGTGGGCAGCACAAGCAATACAGTGCAACCGGTTACTGTTTTGTGCCCGCATGACCCACCCCCTTCGCAGCTTGACGTCACACAGGCTCGCACAGTGCCAAGGTAACAGCTCATCCGGTCATGCAAGCCCGGAATAGAAGCAAAAAACTGGCTATTTTTTGCTACTGTACGCTTTATCCATGCATCCGTTCGCATCGCGCCTTTCGATAAACCCGGGAGAGCATTATCGGAACCGCCCCAAAAGCAAAGGGGCGGCAAAAACCGCCCCATCAAGTCAATCAATCCAGGTTACAAACAGTTCGCGCGGCCCGGCGATGGGTCTATCGTCACGCCGGAAGCGCCCGTAGCCGGGTAATAGGTAACCTGGCAAGTTGGATGACCGCTATCCACCGCAATCGACAGCCCTGGGGCAGAAGCAGCAGTGACGTAATCAACCAGATTGGCAGCAACAAAAATTCCGGATACCGTTGGGTAGCCATACACCATGCTGACAGTCAGGCCTTCCAGAGTAACCGCAGCATCTGACGCCAGCCCCATCGCCAGTTGCGTGGAGTGGGCAAGGGCAGCGGCCGAATTCATGGCGCCGCGCGCCCCGTCAATTTTTGCCAGGCGCGCATCCGCCTGCAGATCGGCGAACTTGGGCAGTGCAGTTGCCGCCAGAATGCCGAGTATCACAATCACCACGATCAGCTCGATTAATGTAAAACCTTGATGTTTCATTTTTTCACCTCTAGCAATTTTGTTGGCACCCGCCGCACAGGTCCGCAACTCCACCATGCAATGCACATGAGACCGTTGCGCGCTGCCGCTGCCTGCTCCGACTCACCGCACTGGCGATATCACTGCCACTGGGTCAATTATCGGTTTTAACCTGAGAAACTTTAGGGTGCATCCGATTACTGGTTGCGGCTGGAACACAACACCACCGTTCAATAATTTTGTGTCCAAACGATTTCCCGACTCTGCAGCCGGTCACAGAACAGGCTGGCATGATGCTACGGTAACAGCTCCGCCAGACAGGCAAGCCAGAAATAAGGGCAGGAAACGGGGCTATTTATAATGCACAAAAGTGAGGCTCGACATTCAAGCCAATTCCAGCAGCTATTTCAGCCAGACGGTCACCCCGGCGAGGGTGTAGAGGCTGCCGATCAACAACAACGCACCCACCAGCTGAACATTCCGGAACACGTAGTCATCCATGCCGGGACGAACCATTTCGAGGGGTTTGAGGCCGCGACGCAAGGAAAGCCATTGGTTGGCGCCCTGCTCGAATCCGCGCAACATGCTGGGCCGCGACATCAGGAACAAGCTGATAATCGAGGTGAATGCGGCCCCCAGCAGGATGCTTAGCACCACCGCATCCAGCAACACAGCCGTGATCGTGGGTGTAAGCAGAAATATTCTGGACAGGCCGGCAAGCGTGCCAAGCCTGTCGAAGCGAGCGGTAAAAAAATAAATGAGAAAAATCGCTCCTGCCAGCAGCGAGATTCCGCTTATACGGTGATGCCGGTAAAACCAGCGGTCTACCTTGATCGCCTGCTCCAGCATGCGATCTATCTGACGCGTGGCAACCCAGCGGTTGGCATGCCTGTTCGCGTGCAGCAGCCAGCTCGGGTGCAATATCAGCGCGACGCCTGCGAGCAGCCCGGCAATGCTGCCAACCATCAGAAACAACAACAGCGCATGCAAAAGTAACGTATTGGCAAGAGACATACCAGCCTTATCATATTCATCGCAGATGCCATTGCGGACATC
>CAJPFK010000117.1 GCA_905339275.1 Methylophilaceae bacterium | reverse complement strand
GCATATTGAAAAAGATCCTGCGCTTGAGCGCCGTTTTCAGCCTGTGCTTGTGGATGAGCCAACGGTAGATGAAACCATTTCCATACTGCGCGGTCTTAAGGAAAAATATGAAGTGCATCATGGTGTGAGGATACAGGACGCGGCGCTTGTTGCAGCGGCCATTTTATCCCACAGGTACATAACCGACAGGTTCCTGCCGGATAAGGCTATAGACCTGATCGATGAAGCGGCTTCAAAGCTCAGGATAGAGATCGACAGCATGCCTTCCGAGCTTGATGAAATTGAAAGAAAGATACGGCAGCTTGAGATTGAGAAACAGGCTGTAAAAAAAGAAAAGGACGAATATTCAAAAGAACGCCTCGAAAAAATCGATAAGGAACTCTCAGACCTGAAAGAGAAAAGCAGTCAGATGAAAGCCCACTGGCAGCTTGAAAAAGATGCCATCAAGAAAATCAGAAAGATCAAGGAGGATATCGAAAAAACGCGAATTGACTCTGAAAAAGCCGAAGTTGAGGGGAACCTTGAAAGGGCATCCGAACTCCGTTACGGTGTCCTGATAAGTCTCCAGAAACAGCTGGATGAGGAGAATAAGAAACTTATCGAACTCCAAAAAGACCAGAAGATGTTAAAAGAAGAGGTTGATGAGGAAGATGTTGCCGAAGTCGTATCCAAATGGACGCATATCCCTGTCAGCAAAATGCTTGAGGGGGAAATGCAAAAACTTGTTCACATGGAAGAGCGCCTGCGCCAGCGCGTCATCGGCCAGGAGGAGGCAATCGTTGCAGTTGCCAATGCCGTGAGGCGCGGCCGCGCAGGGATCTCAGACCCAAATCGCCCCATCGGTTCATTCATGTTCCTTGGGCCCACAGGCGTAGGCAAGACAGAACTCGGCAGGGCGCTTGCTGAATTCATGTTCGATGATGAGGCCGCAATGATAAGACTTGATATGAGCGAATACATGGAAAAACATACGGTCGCAAGGCTTATCGGCGCACCTCCCGGTTATGTGGGATATGAAGAAGGAGGGCAGCTCACCGAAGCCGTCAGGCGCAGACCGTATGCTGTCATCTTGTTCGATGAGATAGAAAAGGCACATCCTGATGTTTTTAACCTGCTGCTCCAGATACTCGATGACGGGCGGCTTACAGATGGCCACGGGCGCACTGTGGATTTTAAGAATACTGTAATTATTATGACTTCCAATATCGGAAGCCAGTGGATATTTGAGCTATGGGACAAAGAAGATAAGATGAGAGAGAAAGTGATGGATGCCATTCGAAGCCAGTTCAAGCCGGAATTCTTAAACCGCCTCGATGATATCATAATATTCCATTCGCTAAGGCTCCCTGAGATTATCAAGATCGTGGATATCCAGTTCAATATCCTGAAAAAACGTCTTACTGAAAGGAAGATCGAAATAAATCTTACTGAATCAGCAAGAGACCTCATTGCAAGAATAGGTTATGATCCATCATACGGCGCAAGGCCCTTAAAGAGGACAATCCAGCACAAGATACTTGA
>CAJPFK010000116.1 GCA_905339275.1 Methylophilaceae bacterium | reverse complement strand
CGGTTGTGGCATTGATCGTGCCGTTCGTTGCATTCGTACCATAGATGATTGTGTCATTATCCGCATCTGTTGCTGAAACTATGAAAGTTAACAATGAGCCTGCTGTAACTGTCTTGTTTCCAATTGTGGTTTGATCAGGCAGATTGTTGGCAAGCTGTGTATTACTGGAGACAGGGGTGGTGTTCAGGGTTCCCGTGCCTGAGGCGTTGTATGAATATACCGAAATATTGCTCCACCCGTGTGCTGCAACTGTAGTGTTATTGTAAGTGCTGGTTGTTCCATTTGTCCATGTGCCGTTAACATTTACATAGTAGCTGTCTGTGACATTGCCTGCTCCCGGTTCCCATGTATAATTGATCCAGAAGTTGCCCTGGGTGCTAATGAGGTTCACAGGAACTGGCGGGAGATAGGTCGGAATTTCGGTTACAGTTACATTTACGGTGAAATTTGCAGATGAAACTGAACCATACCCGTCTGTTACGTTTATCTGCAACGAATGGATGCCTGTATCGCTGCTTGCTGTTGTCCAGATGAATGTACCGTTATTGGTATAGAATGTACCGTTGGTGAAGTTCCGATCAAAAGCCGGCGTATCTAAATCCTGGTCGCTTGATATCGGATAGATAGAAATTGTGTCACCAGCTGTAATAGTATAGCTGGATGAGATATTTCCGATCGTTACTAAATTATTGGAAACCTGGGTGTTCCGGGTTAAAGCAGTAGTATTCAATGTTCCTGTGCCTGAACTGTTGTATGAATAGACAGAAATGTTGCTCCAGCCATGCGGGTCGACGCTGGTATTGATGTAATTGATGATTGTATCGTTTGTCCATGTGCCATTAACATTTACATTGTAGCTGTCAGTGACATTGCCTGCTCCTGGTTCCCAGCTATGATTTATCCAGAAGTTGCCCTGGGTGCTAATGAGGTTGACCGGTGATGGTGGCGTGTAATTCACGGGTAATAATGCGGTCACTGTGATTGTAATAGTTTCACTCGCAACTCCACCGTAATTATCGCTGGAATTGAAGTTCCAGGTATATATTCCCGTATCGCTGCTATTGGTCTGCCAGGAATATTCTCCGGTTGTGGCATTGATCGTGCCGTTCGTTGCATTCGTGCCGTAGATGATTGTATCATTATCCGCATCTGTCGCTGAAACTATGAAGGTTAACAATGAGCCTGATGTTACTGCTTTATCCCCGATAGGGGCTTGCAGGGGAGCAGCATTCAATACCTGCGTTTCACCGGAAACCGGGTTGAGACTCGGGGTTCCACTGCCTGAAGCATTGTAGGCATAGACTGTTATGTTGCTCCAGCCATGCGG
>CAJPFK010000115.1 GCA_905339275.1 Methylophilaceae bacterium | reverse complement strand
CCTCTTCGAGGTTCCCTGCGTTGCTCGGCTGGTCAGGCTTCCTCATAAACTCGCACGATCCGCTACGCGGCCACGTGCTCAAACATATTCGTCAGAATTCCCTGACCAGCCTCCGCTACTCGGTGGCGGATGAGGGGAAAGTGGAGGCGCGCAAAGTGCGCGCCACAAAAGACTAATCGGGCTACGTTTTTTATTATTCGCACTGTAATGATGGGCAGCAATTACCAATTCCAGTTATTCAAGGGTTAAATACCGAACAGGTCAATCTGTGACGCATCCGAATTGACTAGGCTGTATTGCCTATATATTTCGGCTTATGTACCAAGGTACAGGTATCTATATCCACAGAGCTCTGTCACCCTGCGCCTCGAAATCAACAATCAACCTCGAGATCAGACCATGAAAAAATTCTCTCCATCATTGAAAATGAAAAATGCTGTTCTTGCAGGTGCATTGTCGTTGGTGTTGGGCAATGCACAGGCCACACTGTTTGACCGTGGCGGGGGTTTGATTTTCGACGACGTTCTAAACGTTACTTGGTTGCAGAACGCCAATCTCGCCGCTACTCAAGGATTCGGCATTGCGTCAAAAGGTGCAGTGGAGAGCTCCTTTCAGTTCGGCATTGCTCCAAATGGCTCTATGAACTTCAATACAGCTTACAACTGGATATCTGCGATGAACAACGCGGTATATCTTGGTTATAGCGATTGGCGGCTACCCACCACCATGCAACCTGACTCGACGTGTTCGTTCCAAGGCAGCAGGTCTAGTGGTTATAACTGCACTGGAAGTGAAATGGGGAGTCTCTACTACACGGGCTTGGGCAATCAAAACGCTGTTATTGACCCTCTAACAAATAACTTAATTTCTTACGAGCACGAAACAAAGACTGGGCCTTTCAAGAATTTACAAAGTAACCTCTATTGGTCATCCACGGAATACAAGCCTGACTCTTCAAACTATGTTCTGTCTTTCTTTAATGGCAATCAAGGTGATTACCAAGGCCCTTATGGCAACTTGTATGCCATGGCATTGCGGGGGGGAGACTCAACATTCATCTCAGCAGTCCCCGAACCCGAAACCTACGCCATGATGTTGGCTGGTTTAGGCTTGATGGGCTTCATGGCACGTCGTCGTAAAAACATCACTTCATAATTCAGGTCGCACACTATTCAGAACGTGGGCTTTGGCTCCCGTTGTTCTTTTATGGATAGTGAGTGCAAATGTCTCCTTTGGAGAAATGCGAATAGCAGCAACGTGTCGAATCCGGCCATGTGCATGGCAGTGGCTGGCAATATTTTGTGACGCGCACTTTGCGCACCTCCACTTTCCCCTCATCCGCCACCGAGTAGCGGAGGCTGGCCAGGGAATTCTGACGAATATGTTTGAGCACGTGGCCGCGTAGCGGATCGTGCGAGTTTATGAGGAAGCCTGACCAGCCGAGCAACGCAGGGAACCTCGAAGAGGTGGCGGATTGGGGGCGCCTTCTTTGGGTTACCTTTCTTGGCAAGACAAGAAAGGTAACCAGCTGCCGGGCTGCCCCCGGCGAAGTTG
>CAJPFK010000114.1 GCA_905339275.1 Methylophilaceae bacterium | reverse complement strand
GGTCAACCAGATAGGCACCCTTACCGAGACCTTCGAAGCCGTGGACATGGCGATGCGCTCGGGCTACACCGCCGTCATCTCCCACAGGAGCGGCGAGACCGAGGACGCAACGATAGCGGACATAAGCGTTGCGACCAACGCCGGTCAGATAAAGACCGGCTCGGCCTCGAGGACGGACAGGACGGCGAAGTACAACCAGCTTTTGAGGATAGAAGAAGAGCTCGGCAGCACGGCCATCTACCCCGGCTTCGGCGCTTTCAAGGTAAGAGGACAGTTCTGAGCACAAAAGGCGCGGGGAGGCTTGCTCCCCGCGTTTGCCTTGGGTGCCTGACGTATGGTATAATTTATTGATGCCGCCTGCTTAATGGCGGCATAACACCGCGAAAAAAATAAGTTTTTTGCGTAAAATCAGCCTGGAGGTTACGTGTCGCCAGAAGGCCTTATTTTTGAGGCTTTATTTGTTTTCATCCTCATCATAATCAACGGATTTTTCTCCAGCGCGGAAATTGCGATAATCTCCGCGAAACGGAGCATAATCGACAAGCTCTCCAAAGACGGGAACCTTTCCGCCGCCGTCGTCCAGCAGATGAAGGAGGACCCTGACAAGTTCCTCGCTACCGTTCAGGTAGGCGTAACGGTCGTCAGCACCCTCGCCTCAGTCCTGGGCGGCATCATCGCTTCCGAGCGGATAAAGCCGCTCGTCGAGACCATCCCGTTCCTGCCGGTTCAGGAAGCCTCCGAGCTCATAGCCATAGTCGTCGTCGTGGCCATTATTTCCTACGTGAGCCTTGTCATTGGCGAGCTCGTGCCAAAGTCTCTCGCCATAAGGTACGCCGAAAGGATAGCTGTATTCGCGGCCAGGCCTCTAAACCTCATCTCGAGGGTGACCGGTTCCTTCGTGAAGCTCCTTACGACCTCGACCGGGGCCGTATTGAAGGTGCTCGGCATAAAGGACACCGGGCAGAAAGTATTCGTCTCCGAGGAGGAGATAAAGTACTTCATCAGGGAGGGGCGCGCCTCGGGGGTGTTCGAGGAGACCGAAGCGCAGCTCCTGCACGGGGTGTTCGAGTTCGCCGACAAGACCGTGAAGGAAGTCATGGTGCCAAAGCACAAGATAAGCGCCATCGAGATAGACACGCCCTCGGAAGAGGCCCTTAAGTTCATATCCGACACGGGTTTCTCGAGATACCCGGTCTACAGGGACAGCATCGACAGGATAGTGGGCGTCCTCTATAACAAGGACGTATTCAACGCTCTGGAAAAGGGGCGCAAGCTCGACGTCAAGTCGATAATAAG
>CAJPFK010000113.1 GCA_905339275.1 Methylophilaceae bacterium | reverse complement strand
TGGCTCTTCCCGGGCACCGGGCTCGTGACCGACATCGGCGTAAACTCGGGCAAGGGGTTCGCGGTCAATATGCCCCTGCCGCCCTCTACGGGTGACGCGGTCTTCCTCAAGGTCTTCGACGAGGTCGTGCAGCCTGCCATAGAGGAGTTCCAGCCTGACATACTCGTCACGCAGCTCGGGGTCGATTCCTTTGAGACAGACCCCATAACTCACCTTAGCCTTACGACAAACAGCTTCGAGAAGGTCTTAGAGCGTTTCCGTTGCATGGAGATACCCTGGGTGGCTTTAGGCGGGGGCGGCTATGACTTGAGCAATGTTGCCAGGGCATGGACTCTGGCCTGGGCCCTTATGAACGACGTCACCGCCCCGAACGTCATCCCGGAGGACTTCATAAGGAAAAACGGCGATATCTTCAGGAACGCATTCCTGCGCGACATACCCATAGCCCCGTACATACTCCGCTCCGAGGAGACCGCGAGCCTCGAGGCCGACGTCTCCTACATCAAAAAGACCGTACTGCCGCTTTTGAGCGGCGTGAAGCAAGAGCAGGCGTAAGCCCACCTTTTTTGACAAAACGTCTTGACATTTTGACAAAATCGATGGTAATGTTTGTCAATGTGCTTCTATATCGACGAGGTATTTTGACAAATGGCTAAAAGAATTCCTGAAAAAGAGATCCGGGATTTTATTTTTGATAATATTGAGCGGAATCCATCAAACATCACGAAGCTTACTTCGGAAAAGTTTAGGATATCGAGGCAGGTAGTAAATTATCATCTGAAAAAATTGGAAAATGAAGGGACTATTGTTTCAACAGGAACGACTCGAAGTAAAAAGTTTTTTTTGAAGCCCATCCGTGAAGACAATTTTGTCCTAGAAATCAACAAAGGATTAGAGGAGCATAAGGTCTGGAAGGAACGGATAGGGCCATTATTGAAGGGATATAAAAGCAATGTCGTTGCAATCTCTAATTATGGTTTTACAGAGATGTTCAACAATGTAATCGACCATTCCGAGGGGAGCAGTGTTGAAATTGGAATCAAGGTATTTCCAAATAAAATAGATATGGTTGTAAATGATAATGGTGTAGGTATTTTCAACAAGATAGCTCGTGAATTCCATCTTGATGATCAAAGACATGCCATTCTTGAACTGTCCAAAGGAAAGCTTACAACAGACCCGAAACGTCATTCTGGTGAAGGAATCTTTTTTTCCTCAAGAATGTTTGATGAGTTTGCAATCCTATCCGGGAAATTCTATTTCTCCAGCTCAGCAGGCATTGATTGGCTCCATGACAGGGAAAAGGAAACAGCAGGTACAGCTGTATTTATGACCCTCAACACTAATACTTCAAGAACAATGAAGGAGGTTTTTGACAGCTTCGCAACCGGCGAGGATTACGGATTTACAAAAACAAATATCCCGGTAAGCCTCTTGAAATATGGCGAAGAAAACCTCATTTCGCGTTCGCAGGCCAAGAGATTATTGGCTGGACTCCAGAAATTCAAAGAGGTAATATTGGATTTCAAGGGAATAAATAATATAGGACAGGCATTTGCTGACGAGATTTTCAGGGTTTTCAGGAATGAATACCCGGATATCCGGCTGATACCGGTAAATACTGTGGACGATGTCAAAAAAATGATTTCAAGGGCTGAAAGCCATATTTCCTAAATGATCATCGGCGTACCAAAAGAGATAAAAGACAACGAGTTCCGGGTTGGGCTTGTGCCCTCAGGTGTCGCGGCGCTTGTGAAATCCGGCCACAGCGTCCTTGTCGAAAAGGGCGCGGGAGAGGCGAGCGCGATAGCTGACGAAGATTACCGCGCTGCCGGAGCCGAGGTCCTCGCCTCTGCCGAAGAGCTCTGGAGCAGGGCTTCCCTTATCGTCAAGGTAAAGGAGCCGAGGCCGGGCGAATATAAATTCCTCCGCAAGGATCTTTCCATCTTCACCTTCTTCCA
>CAJPFK010000112.1 GCA_905339275.1 Methylophilaceae bacterium | reverse complement strand
CTTCCACTTGCCGCCTATGAGGACGCCGAACTCCCTTTCCATGGCAATCTCCTTTGTTTGCTCTACGGATAGTTAACAGAAAACCGCCAAACAGTCAATTTGCACTTTGAATGCGGCTTTTATTATGGAATTGTCTTGAATGGCCTACATGATATAATGAGTTGTAGATATCCTGACAAGGTTTGCCAAAACACTGTCGCCAGGCCGCTCAAAAAGTTACAGATGCGAGAAGCAAAAAATGAGGATGCGATTTTTTGAAGCTCCCGCGGCTTTGCCGCTGGAGCTTCGAAACCTAAGGAAGTTTCGATTTTCTATTCGCTCACTCAACCCCGCAAAAACTGCGGGGTTTGCGCTCGCTATGGGTTCTCAGCGGGCTGTAAAATCAGGAGGCGCGCATAGCACAGATATCAGGAAACATAACCGGCCTCAAGGCCAGCCAGATAAAGGCCATTGAGCGCGTCTATCAACGCCGCATACCGCCTTACAAGGTGATAACGCCCGAGCTCGCCAGGTACATGACAGAGCTTTCAAAGGAACTTAAGAGGCAGCTCGGGGTAATAATAAACCGCAAGGGCGCGATAGTCTCCGTCATAGTCGGGGACGAGCGCGAGATAGTAATACCCGTCCTTTCAGACTACCCGCTTGGAAGAAAGCACCTTCGCGGCGTGAGGTGCGTCCACACCCATCTCAAGAACGAACCACTGACGCAGGACGACCTCACCGACCTTGCGCTTCTCAGGCTCGACTACATGGCGGCCATCGGCGTCAGGGACGACGGCCTTCCGGCGGAGATCTATACGGCGCACCTCCTTCCATTCAATCCGGAGGGCAAGACCTATGAAATACAGCCCCCGACGCCTTTCCACGCCTTTGACCTCGAGATGGACAACTTCGCCTCCTCTCTCGAAGAGGAGATGGGCAGGGCCATAACGAGAGACGTCAGCGACACGAGGGAGCGGGCCATTCTCGTGAGCGTTTCCACGAGGCACAAGGACGTGCAGATGGAGTCTTTGGAAGAATTGAAAGAGCTCGCGAGGACTGACAACGTCGCGGTTCTGGACATGGTCTGCCAGCGGCCGGAGAGGCTCAACCCCAAGTACCTCATGGGAACCGGGAAGATAAAAGAGCTCATAATAAACGCCCTGCAGAAGAACGCCTCGATGATAATCTTCGACCAGGAACTCACCCCCACGCAGGTAAGGGAGCTCGGCGACGTCACAGAGCTCAAGGTCATAGACAGGACGCAGCTCATCCTCGACATCTTTGCCAGGCGCGCCCATTCAAGGGACGGCAAGGTGCAGGTCGAACTCGCGCAATTGAAATACCTCCTCCCCAAGCTCACCGGCAAGGGCACTTCCCTTTCAAGGCTCATGGGCGGAATTGGCGGCAGGGGCCCCGGTGAGACGAAGCTTGAGACCGACAGAAGGCGCGTGCAGGACAGGATAAGCCACCTCGAAAAAGAGCTCAAAAGCTTAAGCCGGGGAAGGTTTGAAAGAAGGAGAAAACGGGCGGAAAGCGGCGTGCCGATAATCTCCATCGTGGGCTACACCAACGCGGGTAAATCGACCCTTTTGAACGCACTTACAAAGAGCGAGACCCTTGCCGAAGACAAGCTCTTCGCCACGCTCGACACGGCTACCCGCAGGCTCCGTTTCCCAAGGGAGCGGGACACCGTAATAACAGACACGGTCGGCTTCATAAAAGA
>CAJPFK010000111.1 GCA_905339275.1 Methylophilaceae bacterium | reverse complement strand
AGGCGTTTGCGACAACGTCGGTGACGTCCTCCGAAAGGGTAAGCTCGCCACCTGTCATGTCGGAGACCGTTGCTTCTATCTTTCCGATGCTCCTCGGGTCTTTGAAGGGGCTCTTGGAAAGGTCTCTTTTGTCAACGAACCTGGAGACGAATACCGGAGCGGGTTCGCCTGTTTTGAACTGCCCGGCTGTCTTCGGTTCGTACTTCACCTCAAGGGGACCTGCGCAGCCGGTGAGCAGCAAAAAAATAAGAGCTATGAATGGAAAGAATCTCATGCGCTTTGACATTATCCGCACCTCGATTTTTCTTAACTATACAGAAGTGGTCTTGTTTGGGCAATAAAAAAGGGAGGGCCAGGAGGCCCTCCCTTCAGGGATATTTCAGTCTTTTTTAGTAGGCTGCGAATATCTGAGCGGTGTGGAGCTGATCACCGTTGGCGTTCGTGTCAAAGGTGTCGCCGCTGTGGAAAGACGAGTTCCAGACCAGGTTCACGTTCTGGGCGAGCTGGTAGTTCGCGCCGAGCGTGTAGGCTGTCTGGGAGCCTACGGCGGTGTTGCCGTTCATTCCGGCTACCGAGCCGCTCGCATCACCGCTGAGGAAACCGGCGGCGAGGGTAAGCCTGTTCGGGATTACGCCGACTTCGACGAGCGCGGCGAAGGCGGATGCGTCTTCAGTGGTGCTTGCGTTAAATATGTTGGCTGCTCCGGTTGCGTCGCTGTTGGCGGCCATGCCGTAGCTGATGTATATGCCGACGGGCAAGGTGCCCACAGTGCCCTGGGCCTGCGCGTCAATTGCCCACGCGTCTGCTTTTTCATGCAGGGCTGGCGCGGCGTTGTTTTTGGATGTGCCGCCCCACCATTGGACTCCTGCGCCGAGGTCCCAGCCGGCGTAAGTCGGGGTAACGGCCAATCTCGCGTAATGGAGGTACGGGCCAGCGTCGGTGTCGCCGTGGTTATGCGCCCACATCGTGTAGTTGGCGTGGTAAAGCTCCCTGTGCACGACAAAGGCGATGCCGGTGGCAGAGGTGTCAGTGCCGAGGAACTGCTGAGCGGAAATCTGCTCCCTGTGCTCGATGGGGCGGTTTATCCTGAGGGCTCCGGTATTCAGAAGCTCATAGCCGTAGGAAGGACCGGCGGCGTCGGTGGTAAAGGGTATTACAGATACCTTGGTGTCATCGCCTACGTTGAAAACAAAGGGCACTCTGAAAGAGGTGAAGCGGCTGTCTCCGTCTTTGAGAGAGGCTTCGAGCAGGAAGCCTACGTGCTCGCCTGCGCGGCCGCCTATCAAGAGGGCCGCCTCGTCAGGGAACTGGTACTCGCCCTTGTTAGTGCCGGTTTCGACGTCGCCGTTGGTCTTCTGGTACCTTATCTTGGTGATGAGCGAGGCATTGAGCGTTGAAGGCAGGGAGAGGAAATCGCCTTCAATCAGGCTCTGGCCGCCTACCATCGTATATCCGCCGGCCTTGAACGCGCGGCCGAAAGCGTTGAGTGTCGGGAAATGCTGGTAGTGGCAGGAATTGCAGGCCATGCCAGTCTGCCTTGCGAAAGCCGGTACAGCCGAGGCCTCGCGCGGCACGTAGAATGTGAGCGCGAACAGAAAGAGCGCCGCAACAGCAATGAACAACTTTGTTCTCATCACAACAACCTCCTTTGGAATGGTGGAACTGCGGACCACGGGGAAAAAAGCTCTGGGAAACAAATGGCGGGGGACCGGTACGAGATGGGTCACCTCCTTCAAGGCAAAAAAATTTCCTAAATTATATCAGCAGTTCTGTAATTGTCAAGGAACCGGCGGTCATGGCCGCTTTTTATTGCCGTCCGGTTTTCGGCGGTGGCGGATTTCCGACAGACCGGACTTTTTATGATATCGGCGGCGATTGACAGAACCTTAAATATTTGGTAATTTTTTCTTTCATTCTTCAGCCTTCCACGCACCCGCAGGCCCGAGTGGCGGAATTGGCAGACGCACGGGACTTAAAATCCCGAGGTGGCAACAC
>CAJPFK010000110.1 GCA_905339275.1 Methylophilaceae bacterium | reverse complement strand
GGATTCCATCTCACGGCTGTAATGCTCGAGTTGTTTGTACAACAGTCGCACTTCCAGCATGTTGTGTATGCGCGTCTTGACTTCGACCAGGTCAAACGGTTTGCTGATGAAGTCTTTCGCTCCGGAGGCAAGCGCACGCAGCTTGTGACCCGGTTGCGCGGTGATTACGAGTACGGGAAGGTAGCCATCCGTTTCGATTTCCTTCAGGCCTTCCATCACCTGGAAACCATCCATGCCGGGCATCTGCAGATCGAGCAGAATCAGGTCATAGTGGTTGTCGCGATGCAGTGCACAAACGGCTTGCGGATCCGTCGTCGGCGTAATGCACCGATAGCCGGCCTCACGCAGCAATTGCTCCAGCAGTTGCACGTTGGCTTCCTGATCATCCACGATCAGAATATTGGCATCAAGAATATCGGCAGCACTCACCATTACGGGGATACCGGGTTAAGTGCGCCGTCTGACCCTGTTTCCGCAATCTGCAGCGCCGTGTCCAGCGCCTCCATGAACTCGTTGACCTTGATCGGCTTGGTGAGATAGCGAAAGAATCCTGCCGCCAGACCTTTCTCGATATCCCGTGGCATGGCATTGGCACTGATGGCAATCACCGGGATGTGCGCCGTTACCGGACCTTCACGCAGGATTTTCAGCGCCTGGATACCGTTGATGCCAGGCAGATTGATGTCCATCAGGATCACCTCCGGCTGATAGGTGCGTGCCAGCGCGATGCCGCGCGTGCCATCCTCCGCACTCAGCAAGCGCATGTCGGGGCGACGCGCAATGAGTTGCTCGACCAGCTGCATGTTCGCCCGGTTGTCCTCAACATACAGCAGGGTGCGCAGCGCTGCGCCTTGCTGAGCCTGTGTTTGAGTCAGCGCAAGCGGCTCGTCTGTGCTGCCGGCAAGTTGTAGCGCATCCGCCAGGTTCAGTTCGATCCAGAACACACTGCCCACCCCGACGATGCTTTCCGCACCGATTTCGCCCCCCATCAATTCTACCAGTCGCTTGCTCACCACCAGGCCGATGCCTGTGCCCTCCTCGGCGCTGGCTTCTTGTCCGAGGCGATTGAACGGCTGGAACAGTTGTGCGAGTTTTTCCGGGGACAATCCTTCGCCGGTATCCTGCACGCTGATACGTATGCGCTCCGCTCTGTTCGTGCTGCACGTCACTTCGACCGTTCCCCCCGCGCGGTTGTATTTGATCGCGTTGGAAAGCAGATTGATGAGAACCTGCTTCACCCGGGTCCGGTCGGCTTTGACAAAGAAAGGGCAATCGTTCTGAGGAAAACTCATATGGATGCCGCTTTTTTGTGCCTGCGGTTCGATCATGGCTTGGCAATCGAGCAGCACTTCGGGCAGATATATGGGTTCCAGCGACAGCGACAGCTTGCCGGATTCGATCAACGCGAGATCGAGGATTTCGTTGATCAACTCCAGCAGATACCATCCTGCCTGAAGAATCTGTTCGATGCTGGCCCTTTGGGTAGGTGTTGGAAGCGAGGAACCAGACTCCATTAATTGGGCAAAACCGAGGATCGCATTGAGCGGGGAGCGCAACTCATGGCTCATGCTGGAAAGGAAATCCGATTTGGCGAGATTGGCTTTTTCTGCCGCTGCCTTGGCGTTGGTCAGTTCCACTTCAATCTGCTTGCGCACGGAATTGTCGGCACCGATCAGCAGATAGCCGATGATGTCATCATAATCATCGCGCAACGCCGTGATCGACACGATCGCTGGAAAGCGGCTGCCGTCCTTGCAGATGTAGGTCAAATCATAGCTGTCCTCGATCCCGCGCGAAGCCTTGTAGGCCAGCGCCTCGAAGCCCGGCGTAATCGGGGTAGCCAGTTCCTCGCTCAAAGCTTGCGCGCGCGCCATGACCTCCTGCGGATCATGAATGTCGCTGGGGTTGATCTTGTTCACGACTTCGGCAGCCATATAGCCCAGCATGCGCTCGGCGCCGATATTGAATAATTGAATGATGCCCTTCTCG
>CAJPFK010000109.1 GCA_905339275.1 Methylophilaceae bacterium | reverse complement strand
CCAGCGGGCGACCCAGCAGGGAAAAAGTACAGCCTTCGATTTATTATTAGATACAGTTTCATTTGAGATCGAAGAGAAGGGTTTTGAAGAAATCGAGGTGACAAAGGAAGACGAGTGCAAGATACAGGAACTCGGGAAAGACCCGGAAATATACGGGAAGATAATAGGATCCATTGCCCCTTCAATCTATGGTTATGAAGAAGTTAAGGAGGCGATGGCTTTACAGTTATTCTCCGGACTGCCAAAGGAGCTTCCGGATGGCCTGCGAATCCGCGGGGATATTCACGTATTACTTGTCGGGGATCCAGGTGTGGCAAAATCACAGTGCCTTAGATACTCACGAAAACTTGCGCCGCGCGGTGTGTTCACAAGCGGCAGGGGTTCGACTTCAGCCGGACTGACCGCAACAGCCGTTAAGGATAACGAGTTCAGCAATGGCAGGTGGACACTCGAAGCTGGGGCACTTGTTCTTGCAGATATGGGCCTTGCCTGCGTGGATGAACTGGACAAGATGGAGGCGGATGACAGGAGTTCGATGCATGAGG
The DNA here is from genome assembly GCA_905339275.1 of Methylophilaceae bacterium. Classification (GTDB taxonomy): domain Bacteria; phylum Pseudomonadota; class Gammaproteobacteria; order Burkholderiales; family Methylophilaceae; genus UBA6140. The sequence goes on along the minus strand of CAJPFK010000109.1, from coordinate 3,559 downwards.
CGATGGAACAGCAAACAGTCACGATAAACAAGGCCGGGATCAACACGATGTTAAGGGCGAGGTGTGCTGTGCTGGGTGCTGCGAATCCAAAGTTCGGCAGGTTCGACCGGTACGAGCCAATGGGAAAACAGATCAATCTCCCGCCAACATTACTGTCAAGATTCGATCTTATATTCGTTATTCGCGACGAACCTGCGTCATTGCGGGACACCGCGGTTTCGAATCATATATTCAACACACACATTGCAGGAGAGCTATCACTTAAGCGAAAGAACGTCAAAAACTCAGGGATAACCGAAGAACAGGTAGCTGAGGCGATGAGCAGTATCCAGCCGATACTCGATGCCGAGCTTCTGAGAAAGTACATTGCATACTCGAAGCGAACTGTTTTTCCAGTAGTTCAGCCGGATGCGAGGCAAAAGCTTACCGATTTCTACTTGAGCCTCCGAAAGCTTGGCGAAGACCCCAATACTCCACTCCCTGTAACAGCACGCCAGCTTGAAGCACTCATTCGCCTGGCAGAAGCAAGCGCAAGAACAAGGCTAAGTGGCGAAGCGACTATGGAAGACGCCAGGCGGGTTATCGGGATTGTCACAGCGAGTCTTAACCAGGTAATTAAAGACCCGGATACAGGAAAATTAGACTCAGACATTATCAATTCAGGAATGGGAAAGAGCCAGCGCGATCGCATAAAATTAATCCGGGAATCAATCAGGACCCTGCAGGGCTCGAATGGGAACGATGTTCCGCTTGACCTGATCCTGCAAACCCTGGAAAAGGAAGGTCTCAAAAAGGAGTATGTGGAAGACGCAGTTTCGCGACTGAAATCTGCGGGTGAATTAATCGAAACAAGTAGCAGACGCTACAGGACCTTAAATAAATGGTATTAGTATCGCCATATTGTAAAAAGCACGACATGGCAATCAGGTTATTGACAACAGGTAACTGCCCTGAGAGAAATGACTTGAAATGCGAGTCAGGGGAATGCGAGCATTTTGGGATGCGGCTTTCGTGTCCACTGGAGGTATGACATGCCAGCTGGATTTGGGGAAGAAGAAACAACAGAGCTTCCTGGCAAGGATGAAGACGTATCAGTCCACATGAAGGAACTGCAGGAATATGAAGACAAATTGTCGAAGCCGGCAGAAAAAGCATGGGATCCTTCAACAGGCATAGAGACCCACCCGTTGTTCTTTTTCATCTGGGAAGAAATTCCAAGCACAGATAACAGCGCGTTCCTGGCACGCCTCACCAAGCTTCTGGGACAGGACTGGATACTTGATGCAGGTATTGAAAAGTCATCAGAAAATACATCGATGATCGTAACAAAGGGTGATGAACTGGTTTATTTCGAGATATACCCGGAATTCAGCGGCGTGGTCATCTCCGACAGGGAGGGTGAGCCTTTACTCGAATTAACTGCAAGGGAATCGAATGGGAAGATGTATTGTTTTTCCACTCTGATCTGCAATCGGAAGCGAAAAGGTGATATTTGCTTCAATGAGGCGATGCCAGGCAACACGAAATGCCTCAAACATTCAAACCCAAATATAGGAAGAAAACCAGGGCAACAGAGACTGGCAGTAACAAGCGTGACCACAGGCATACAGTGCCTTCCAGCCGATGCGTATTATTTCTGGAAGCAGAAGAAACCAGAGATCGCACATTTCATCGATGATCTTGCCGAATCGTTCATGTTGAAACTGAACTGGGAACCATCGCATATACTGATGAACGAACTTCGCTACATTGCAGTCCAGATGGTAACGAGGAACCTGATGCACAACAAAGCGATAGAAGCGGATTTCAAGAGCGCGATCCATGACCCGGAAACGGGAAAGATCGTGGCATTCAAAGCCCACTTCCTGCTGGACAAGATCACCACTTTTGATGCAAGGATCCAGCAGAAACTCAAAGACTTCGGGTTGCTGGTCCCGCCATCAAGGACGGAAGACCCGCACAGGATCCCGATTGAGCTTGAACTTCTCTGGACCCCAGTAAAGAAAGTGAATGCGATAGATGTTACAGCAAGAGTTGTCCAGACCGGCAAAGAGCAGGAGCATAATGAAGGGGACAAGAATGACGATTGACCCGAATAACCTGACAAAGGAGCAGATCCAGGAATATGCACGCATTCAAAGTGACTCTGCATACTTCTCGGAGAAGTTCTTTACTGTAAATAATGAGCCGTATTCATTAGAGAAGTTCCCATATGCAAAGGCGATATACGAAGATGAATCGGAATTCATTGTACTTTTCCTTGCACGGTCTCTGACCAAGTCAACAATAGCCACAAATAAGATCACTCATAAACTGGCGACCCATGCAGGAAAGAGCGCTATTGCGACTGCGCCAACAGACGGCCAGGCATGGCGATTGACCAAAGAGATATTCAGGCCGAACCTGACAGATAGCCAGCATCATGCCCTTGGCAAATTGATCGAGGCTTCAGATGGCTCAGACCAGGTAGGGGAAATAGACCTTGCAAACGGCAGCAAGTGGACTGCCAAAGGCGCCTGGGCGACAGGCAAAGCAATTCGCGGCCCGCATAGATATTACGGCATCGCCGATGAGATGCAGGATATGACGAGAACTGCATGGTATGTACTGCTTGAAGTAGTCAACCTCCCGGGAAGACAGATCATAGCGATGGGTACAGGCGGGCCCCAGGGTACGCTCTGGCATGAACTCTGGGAGAAGTCAGATAAGAAAGAGTGGGATGGCAGGAAATGGACAATCACAAACAAGAACGCTACTCTGGGTTACAGCGGTTATCACTTATCACAGGCATGGAGTCCATTCGAGACCCCTGCATCATTGGCTGATAAGAAGAAGAGCTATCCAAAAACATTGTATCTTACAGAAGTGGAGTGCGCCTTTTTCAATGCTGCTGGCTTAAAACCTGCACCATATGAAGCGACGAAGGGACTCGTGGTCACGGATATAAACGAAATAAGGCGTTTGCTAAACAGTATCACTACAAAGTCCATAGGCATCGACTGGGGCAACATATCCCGCTGGACAGTCTGCGGAATGACAGCAACGCGCGAGCCCGTGCTTATCAGAACTGGGAGCTGGGACGACCCTAATGAAATGGTGGAGTTTGGCATGGACAGAAAAACAAAATCATGCGCCACATCGGCAATCGAGCGCGAGCTGGAAGAGAACGAAAAGCGTATCAGGAGGCACCTGAGCGAAGCGATAAACCTGATAAACTTCGAGAAGCCGGATTATGTGATGTGCGATGCCGGTTACTCAAAGAAAATGCCGCAGGAGCTCATGGCAATGTTCCCGAAAAAGGTATGGGCTGTCACCACAGGCGATAGAAAAGAATCCTTCCCGTCCTGGACAGTGAAGAACAAGGACTCGGATTCCAGACAACTGCTGCCAAAAGAACAGTGGGAGTACTTCTGCGATGTGGATCACTCGGCAATGTGCGAGATCCTGGAAACACACATCACGAACAAAACGTACCATATTATCGATATCGACCAGAGCCAGTCGATAGATGAGTACCTGCTGGAACTCAACATGGCAGATATCGTGGAAGTAGAATCGA
>CAJPFK010000108.1 GCA_905339275.1 Methylophilaceae bacterium | reverse complement strand
TTTGTTAATCAGCTTATCCTTGTATTCAGGCAAAATGCCAGACAGCTCATGCAAAAATGGTCAGGGAGAGATAAAATGGATATCAATGCGCTGCGAGTGTTCAACATCATTCATTCGCTAAATATCACTGAAGAGGAGTTTGCCGATTTAGAAAACGAGCAAAAACATACCGAAAGGACCGGATTGTATATCCGGTGCATCAAAAAGGGTTACTCCATGTGTGTAAGCCATGACGAGAATCACCAGGTCGTAATCCGGGAAATCAGAAAAGAAATCCCCGTCCCGAGCAGGGTATTATTCAAGACTCTCATCACTTTCGATGATCTGCCGAAGCAAATATATACCCTCCATGCCATCGCCCAGTACAGGGCATTAGATACCGATATCAAGCACAGAGCAGATAACCTTGAAGAACTGAAGGACAGGATATGCGATAGATTTGTCGATAATTTCCCCAAAGAATTGGGTCGATATTATGATGACATTCATTACCAGGAGCTGCATTCATGGGATGATAAAAAGAGGGCTACCTGGGGAGAGTTAAAGACCAGGCTCATAGAAAGACAGCTCAGAGCTCTTTTCTGGCTGTTTGGCGAGGATTACGAGCGTTTCGAGAAAGAGGTCAAGGTTGCCAGGAAGAACATCCCCAGGATCGTCAAGGTGTTCGAGAGGCACAATAAAAGGATGGCTATAATCCAGAGAGTCGAGGATTATCAGCAGAGAAGGGGTGGGATGATGTATAACCCCGTGTGGTTTGAACGCGTGCAGGGCAGTAGATTGATGATAAGGTGCTTCAAGCCAGGCAATCCACAGTACAATTACGTTGACCTTAACAGAGAAATGTACCTGCCCATGGGCCCCGATGAGACAGCAGAGCTGTGGCTTGATGATGACCTTTTCGAGAAAACGGAATACCCGGAACTCAAGGTATTGTCTAAAAGACTGCTCTCCAACCAGAATAACGATGGTAACGGTGCAAAAAGATGGGTGCTTCTTACCGCAGATGAGTTCAATAAGAAACAGACTTTGATAAGAATAGAGGTGATGAGCGCTACCCGGCGGCACCAGGAAGAGGAGGCAGAAAAGAACCTCGCGCAGCGAATTGATGCACAGTTCAGAAAAGGAAAGGTTGTCAGGCAGGGCATTAAGTTCACGAAGAACAGCATAGAATGTGAAGGCGTCCGTGTAAAGAACGAGAAGTTAGGGCATTTCGTGATGCGTAATCAGATTCATCTCCAGAGAGAGCCAGACTTCTCGAAAATAGTTAAAGACTTCATCTGTTTTATCCTGAATATAGATGCAGTGTGGAACAGTTCTGCTACCAGCGTAATCTATGTATGCAATTTCAAGGGTGATGAGACAATATCCATCGGAGAAGTGGATCTGCGCATAGAAAGCAGGAAGAACAACATCTTCGTCAATAATCATAGGATAGCCAAGAACGACCTTGTAGATGTGATATTCACGGCTCTGTTCCGCAGAAATCAGAAAGACTTCGACCAATATCTGGCATACAGTTCAAAGGTAAATCTAACCCTGCAGAAGATTCTATCAGATGGCGGGATCTCGTTTGAACTGAAGATTGATAAAACGAATGATAACTTGCTCCCCATAAAAGAAGAAAAGATGGTACTATCCCTTCCTCTACACCGCGAGAAAGGCAAGAACTACACGACCATTAAAGGCGTTGATTATCAAATCAAGGATCTCAACGCTTTCATTGATATCGGCAAGGACATCAATAGCGCCAGGATCGGATATGGCGGAGGCGGGTATCTACAGAGAACCATAAAACTGCTGTACCGTTCAATAAAAGGCATAACCCCAAGAGAGATAGGGGAAATAATCAAGAACGGTGAACAGGAGTACACAAGGCTCCAGGAAAGGATCCGCAAGGAGAACGCCGAGAAGTTAAAGAAAGCAGTCGGATTCCTGAACGAAGCGGTCAGGCTCAGTAAAGCCAAGAAAATCAAGAATGGATTTCAGATAATCGGTAAAAGCGGAAAGCAATATACCGTTAACTCAGATACTCTGGCCGTGTATGAAGTCGCAGACGGCAAACCGGAAAGGTACGTTTGCATAGTTGACATGGGTACATCTACAGATACCGATTGGGGAAGAAAGGATGCCCTCGCTAAAAGGCTCCTGATGTTAGCACATGACCTGAAGGTTGCAGACGAGGTTCATACCCTGGAATTGGCGGAGGCATTATGAAAATATTTGTGTTGGGGGCAGGTGGCATTGGATCGCATCTAATCGAAGAAATATGCAGATTGATCGAGCATGAACAGATAGATGCTAATACGGAACTGGTCATTGCGGATAATGACCTGGTGGAAGTAG
>CAJPFK010000107.1 GCA_905339275.1 Methylophilaceae bacterium | reverse complement strand
CCAGAATTTTTCCAACCTCGCTCTCACCTATGCCGCAATTTGAGAGCACTTCCCTGTATGCCGCCTCCCCCGCTTGTCTAAAATCGAAGCCAGTAGGTATAATAGCGTATCCTGCGATCTCATTATCACGAAGCACAACGGCTTTGGTAGTCGCAGCCCCGACGTCAATTCCAATAGATATCATTCCAGCATCTCCAGAAAAGCATCCACTCGTGTCTTTATCTGCTCAGTGTCAGCTCCGCTGTAGTCTGATTCTATAGATAGGAGTGGAATACCTGACTTTTTCAAAGCTTCCCCAACCCTGTATTTCTCGACATTGTATCCGTGGCAGAACTGAAGGGTATAATAAACGACCCCGTCAACATTGAAATCCCCGGCAAGTTGAAGGATCTGATTGATTCTCCTTTCATTTGGATACATGCAGGCGCAGGGGATTTTCAGATATCTCTCGGCTATGGCTCTCATTGGCTCCTTATTCTCATCCACTAAATCCCAGAAGGCTCTCGTTCCCGTACAGCTCTCCTCTACCACTATCAACCCGCCCTGATTCTCTATAATTTCCGGAACCTTCATGTTTCCTGCTGCCATCGGGCAGCCGGATATCATAATCCTCGGCCCGGAGAACTCTCTTTTCGTAACATTTAGCTCATCGAGCAGTAAAACAAGATTTTTTTTGAACTCGTCGGGTGACAGAAAATGCATCTGCTGAACAACTTTTAATATTTCAGTTCCCCTGATTGGAGGCGAGTCGCTTTTCCTTAACTCGTAGATTGCACGGAGCAGTTTTCTTGTCTCATTTGCAGACTTTATTTCATTCCTGAGTTGAGTGTCAGTGATTTTATTACCGGTCAGATTTTCCAGAACGTCTTTTAAGCTTTCCAGTTCTTTTATATAGTACTCCAGTGCATTTTGATTTTCAGGTTTCTGCGGAAGGTCCATGACATGGGTTGGGATGTATTTGTCCAGGAGTTCATACATCTTCTTTTTTCCATCACATGTAGCCTCTGCAACTATGAGGTCAACCATACCAAAATGAGGACAGGATTTAGTCTTACTGCATTTCTGGTCAATTACCGAGCCGAAGGAGGATTTAATCAGAGGGCAAAGATTTCTTGGTAAATATTCCTCCGCTGCTTCAATTGGGGCGCTTCTTCCACCGCATAATA
>CAJPFK010000106.1 GCA_905339275.1 Methylophilaceae bacterium | reverse complement strand
CAAAAAAAAGACCGCCTGGATTTGCCACACTTCCTCGGTCAGAGGAATGCGCAAGCCCAGACGGTCGACATATATAATCCCCCGCTCCCCGGTGGTAACCCACCTTGATTCCGTCAGTTACGGAAGATGCACGCTCTTTTGTGACGCCTATACTAATCTTTTGCGCCGGATTTGTCAAGGGGGAAAGTAGGAGGGGGGTGGGGGAATAGAGCCGTTGCAAGTCCTCCAGAACTGCTTCTTGATTACAAAATGCAAATACTGTAAATTACAATTTAAATTGAATAAACAAATCGGTTTAGCTGAAATATACAGAAATAAAGGATGGGAAAGAATATCTGGTGAGCATAGTTCTCCTAGAAATAAAAGGCTAATAATGGAAAAGAGATATCAAGTATTCGTAAGTAGCACTTATCAAGATTTACAAGAGGAAAGACAGGAAGTCATGAAAGCTCTTTTGGAGCTTGATTGCATACCTTCTGGGATGGAGCTTTTCCCCGCTGCCGACGAGAGCCAATGGTCACTTATAAAAAAGGTTATAGAGGACTGCGATTATTACATTCTCATTCTAGCTGGGCGTTATGGGTCATGTAGCCCAGAGGGTATTGGGTATACAGAGATGGAATACAAATACGCGCTTTCTATTGGGAAACCTACAATAGCCTTCCTTCATAAAGATCCCGGGAATATTTCAGCTAAAAAATGTGAATCAACTTCAGAAGGGAAAGAACGACTTGCTATATTTACTTCATTAGTAAAACAAAAGCTTTGCAAATATTGGTCAAGCCCTTTCGAACTGGGTTCTGTAGTGAGCAGGAGTCTAATTCAGTTAATAAAAGCAAAACCTGCAATCGGCTGGGTCCGTGCTGATGAACTACCCAATAAAGATGCTGCTCTTGAATTACTTAAGCTTCGCAAACGCGTAGAAGAACTTGAAACTGAGTTGACGCTTGCTCGAAGGACAGCCCCCCAGGGTAGTGAAGACCTGTCTCAAGGAGAAGAGCCACATACACTTCGGTTTACGTATATAGGATTTAAACATAGTAATTATTTAAATCGGGTGGCTGGAGCAGATAGCTTTCAGTCAACGTGGAATGATATATTTGGGGCTGTTGCACCCCTTATGATAAATGAGGCCTCTGATACTGTACTACAAGCGGCACTCAATAATTTTGCTCGCAGTCAGAATTGGAACCAATTAGAAAAAATACTAAAAGACTGCACGAATATTTCTTTCTTATTAGAGAAAGATGATTTTCAAACAATCAAAATACAATTGAGGGCACTAGGACTCATTATTCAAAATGTAAAAACAAGAAGCTTAAAAGATATTGATACATATTGGACTCTTACACCTTATGGTGATGATGTAATGACACGGCTAAGAGCAATAAAAAGGACTCAAAAAAACAATTGAACTGAGATATTAGTATGCTATTAGGGAGATTACGACACAAGACCATCATTTGGTATTTCCTCCCTTACTTCAGCGTCTTCATGAACTCAATCACCGCCTTTATCTCCTCGTCATTCATCAGGGACGGCGGCATCAACGGCTGGAAGCCAACGACGACGTCGGCGGCAGGCTCGTGCTCTGATTTTATTATGTACGCCTCGTCCACGGTAATCTCGCGTTCCTTCCCGCCGGTCACCACTGTCTCCTTTTTCCCGAAGAGCCCCTTGAACGACGGCCCGATGAGCTTCGAGCCGTCCGTTGAATGACAAGCGCTGCACCCCTTTGACTGGAAGAGCTCACGGCCTTTTTCCGCGCCGGTCTTTTCACCTTTGGCGGCTGCCGCAGCCGGAGCGGCCCCCGCGGGCGTTATCTCTTTTTTCCCGGCAAGCCACGCGTTAAAGTCAGCCTCCCCTACGACTACCGCCTTCGTTATCATCGCCGAATGGCCTGTGCCGCAATACTCTGCGCAGAAGAGGTCGAAGGTCCCTGTCTCGTCGGGGGTGAACCAGAGGTCTTTTTCCGACCCTGGCACGGCGTCCTGCTTTACCCTGAAGGCCGGCACGTAGAAGCTGTGTATGACGTCGTTTGAAAAAAGGCGGATGCTGACCGGCTTGCCGTAGGGCAGTATGAGGGTGTTCGACTGGCGCCCCTGCCCATACTCGAAATTCCAGAGCCACATCTGCCCCGTAGCCTTTACCTCGAGCGAGCCTTCAGGGGCCTGCCCCCTTATCACCCTGTAGCCGTCCCAGCCCCACAGGAACATGGCGAGCACGATGACGATTGATATGCCCAGGAACGATAGCTCGAGCGTGGCGTTACCCTCGATATCGCCCGGGACAGGGCTTCTCGACCGGCGGTACCTGTATAAGAAAAAGAGCATGAAAAAGATGATGAGAACGAACAGTACGGCGCAGATGCCCGTTATCAC
>CAJPFK010000105.1 GCA_905339275.1 Methylophilaceae bacterium | reverse complement strand
TTTTCCGTTCATCATCGCCAGCAATCTCGATGATGCCGCTGCCAAGGCGATGGCTGCATTGCACAGTCTCGAACCGAAAGTGACGCCACTGAAGAAGAGGACACTATGAGCGTATTTCTGAACAAACATTCGCGCGTCATTATCCAGGGGTTCACGGGACAGCACGCTACATTTCATGCCGAAGAGGCCCTCAAGGTGGGCACCAATCTGGTCGGCGGCGTGACACCGGGGAAGGGTGGAACGCAGCACCTGGGCCTGCCGGTATTCGATACCGTTGAAGATGCGGTACAAGCAACGGGCGCAGATGTTTCGGGCATATTTGTTCCGCCCCCCTTCGCCGCCGACGCCATCATGGAAGCCATCGACGCGGGCATCAAAACCATCGTCGTCATCGCGGATGGCATACCCGTGCAGGACATGGTGCATGTGGAGCGCTACCGCATGGGCACCGGCGCCATCGTCATCGGCCCGAACACGCCCGGCATCATCACCCCCGGCGTGGGCAAGGTCGGCATCATGCCCTCCCATATTTACAGCCCCGGCAGAATCGGGATTGTGTCGCGCTCCGGCACGCTCAACTACGAAGCCGTCGCGCAGATGAAAGAACTCGGCCTCGGCCAATCCAGTTCCATCGGCATCGGCGGCGACCCGATCAACGGCACCGACTTCACCACCGTGCTCAAGGCCTTTGAAGACGACCCGGACACGGACGCGATTTTGATGATAGGCGAGATCGGCGGCCCGCAGGAAGTGGATGCGGCACGCTGGGCGAAGAAGAATATGCGCAAGCCCCTGATCGGCTACGTCGCGGGCTTGTCTGCCCCGCCTGGGCGCCGCATGGGCCATGCCGGGGCGATCATCAGCAACGAGTCCGATACTGCGGTTGCCAAGATTGATACGATGGAGTCGCTGGGGATGTATGTGGTGCGCAATCCGGCGGATATAGGGGCTACGGTGTTGCGGGCGATTTCGGGGGGTTGAACCTCACGTAATCAGACAGTCTTGCTCTGGATTATGCGGCAGGAAGATACGACCTCCTTATGCGAGGAAGCGGGGAAATGATCAATGCAAGACCTCGGATTTCATTAGGTGTGAATGCAACAATGCTAGACCTGGCTCCAAATTTTCCAGATTTTCTGGCCCCAGATTTTCAATCACTCAAAACAACAACGGCGACTCTACGCCGCCGTTGTTTTATTGCGTAAAATTCACACCATTTTACGACGCCGCAGCGTACCCAAACTAGCCAAACCCAGCCCCATCAGAGCTAGCGTGGCAGGCTCAGGTACACTCTGGTGGCAAGCAGGATCGGTCGGGTTTGCGGTACAGAAATCTACGATTTCCTTTAGCTTCGATTGGGCAAAGCTATCAACGAAAGCTGTTACGATAGTCTGATTGGTAGTATTAAGCCCATTCAGATCGTAAACATTCCCGCCATGCGCATCGGCCAACGGTTTGAACGAGTTAATCGTATTGGTATTCCTCAAGACTGCATTGAACAACGCATTATTATTCGTCAGCAATGTATCGGCGATCCCCAAATTCACCGCGACTCCGCCGACAGTGCCTCTTGCAGCCGTATCTCCGTTCGATGGCTCGTCCGTAAAAATTATGATATTTTTTAATGCTCCGGTGCGGAATGAAAACAGAGCGCTTTGGTTATCTAGGGAATTCAGCGCAAATGCGGTCGCGGTATAGCCAGGCTCAGTGCCTCCACTAATGCCCAAGCCTGCTGCTGCAGTGGCGAAGGAGGTGGGGTTCGTCAGGTTGGTGACCATTCTCGGTACAACACTGCTGTTGCCATAGCCAACCAGACCATACTGGGCGTTGACGCCCCCAGCTGAGAGAATCGAGGCAAAAGCACCGATGTTGTTGCGCAGGTTTGCCTGAACGTTCCCCATCGAACCGGACTCGTCCACCATCATAATGATGTCAGTCATAATGACCGCCTGAGCAGGGGACAAAGCGCCAAACATAGCTATCGCACTGACAGCGAGTGGCGCAAGAATTTTTCTTATTTTCATGCTGATTCTCCTGAACATTGTAAGAAATGACATGTGCGTAGCCACAAATTTGGGACAGATGGATCGCTGTATCTCACAAACCCCACGCAACGGATGATGGCAAAGCATTTTGCATGCCAGGAATTAAACAGGCATTTAATATGCATTAATAACAGCACATTAAATGAGTATGTGCGTGAATTACACTGTTCTTTGCCACATTTCCGCAAAGCCCGACTATACAACTGTAAGTAATTTCGACACTTATACCCGGTGAATCAATGGCGTCAAACTCTCAGGCAGAAGCAATTGCGAAGCACCCGAATAAAATAGGGACGGAGCCCGATATTTTCAGGCAGCCAATGTGATGGCGTTCGATTTTTGTTCGACCGATTGGATCATATCCTGGATAGCATCGACTTCCGCCGCTTCAAAATAAGGTTCGCCGCACTGCATGCACACCCATGAGCAGTACGGGGTCAGATACCGTCTTGCAAGTCAATCTTGAGCCCTGGGAAATTTGCATCAAACGGCTGCCCGGATTTGATCACACCGTAAATAAGATGCGCCATTTTGCGCATCACCGCTCCCACCACCGCCTTCGGTGCCAATCCT
>CAJPFK010000104.1 GCA_905339275.1 Methylophilaceae bacterium | reverse complement strand
CTGACTCAGTTCAATCAGGCCCCGTATTCATTCCTCAAAAGAGCCGTGTCGAAATACAAAAAACTGAAGATGAACTGACCGGTTAGAAGCGTATTCGCTTGATTATGTGAAAATGGCAACTGAGAGGTGATTTGCCAGCTCGACTGCTTTCAAATCCTGCCATTACAGAAATAAAAAAGAGGGCGTCATTGACGCCCTCTTTTTTATTTTGGTAGCGGGGAGGCGCTTTAAGACTTATTTTGAGCCTGTAATCTGCCGTATTCCTTTGATTAAATGATGGTTGTTTAAATTACTCCCTTGAAATAGCTCCTGCTATTTACATCTACTTCCCGCTCTTCGTCCTATTGTCCATCTTGCATAGCATCTGGCAATTATCTGAAACTGTCTTGCCGCCCTTGCTCCACGGGACGATGTGGTCGGCTTCCATTTCGCCAATGACGTAGTGCTTTTTACAGGTCGGGCAAATACCCTTCTGTTTCCCGTAGATTTTTACCTTCGTTTTTTCATCGAACGCGCGCAAGCTCAAGGTTTTTTCTTTGCCAGTCAAAAGGTATTCGTAAATACCCTTCTTATTGTCCACCTCGTCGTCATCAATGAGCGTCACGATGCGTTGCTCTAGCGTCGCCGCATTCAGCTTGTCATCTTTATGCTCGTTGTAGAACACACCCCACGGCAAGCCCTTCATCAATTTCGCGCGTGCGCTGTCTTGGTTCGGGAACACGCGCTTGACCCAATCAAAAACCGCCTGCCAATACTGCCATAGCTCCTGCGCGTCCTTGTCGTGCTGGTGCTTGCTCATGTAGCCCTCGATTTCCCCGCCGGAAAACCAATCGAGCGCCGTTTCCAATACCTCCTGGCGATTTGGCGCGCCATTTACCAATTTGTCGCGTCCATCTTGAACGGCTGGTGGACTGTTTTTGGAAAACCACCGCTTCGCGTCTGCAAGCCAGGTGCCAGTGTAGATTGCGTTTCGCAATTCCTGATCGGTCAGCTTTACACCGGCGATGTTGATAATCTTGAACCAGTCCAGCTTTTCACTATCCGTGCCCTCGCATACATACACCGAAAGATCGTATTCAAGAATCTGTTTTTGCTTATCTGCCGTGAGGTTGTGGAAGAACATATCCGCCCCATCAATCTTCACCGAGAAGTCACCTTGAACATACTGGCAAATGCTCACTGTGCGTTGCTGGCCGTCCATAAGCTCGAACCCATCGCCCGCTTTCACCCAATACATCGTGTTAAGCGGATATTTTTTGCGCACGGTGTGGATGACTTCATCGCGCTGCTTCTCTTTGTAAATAAACTCGCGCTGGTAGGCGGGGCGGATGTTCAGGCGACCGCCATAACCGCGCACGCCTTCTTCGGCTTTGTCTTGATAGCCAGCAACCAACTCGGATATTTTTATCTTCTTCAGTACGATATCCATGCTAAGGCTTTCTCTTGATGAGCAATCGTTGATAAACCTTCTTCCCCTTGATTACGCCAGCCGCGTTCAGGTCATATGTCCCATTTTTCCCGAAGTGCTTGAAATACGCGGCTTTACATTCTTTCGTTGTGTAGGTGCGTGTCTTTAAACCATACAGGTCTTTGTTCTCGCACATCCCCACAATCTCAAACTGCGCTGGGTTGTATTTGTCGAGGAAGGTAATTGGCACGCCCATGGCGCCGTCGTAATCAACCGGAATTTCCGCAACCTTGCCGACCTCGATAGCGTCGTAGTTATCATACTTCGGATATTCGGCGGGAGAGTATTTTCTGTAGAGCGGGATTTTTTCGTGACGCTTCGGGTTATCCATGTTAGTGAACCAAACCGCCGGAACATTTATCAACTTTGATCTTTCCCCGAAAAAGTGGACACACAGTTAAGCTACTTTGCCTTGCTCGAACTCCTGTGGAGACATATGTCCAAGGGTCGAGTGCCGCCTTGTCCGATTGTAAAATACTTCGATGTACTCGAAAATCCCACTTTGAG
>CAJPFK010000103.1 GCA_905339275.1 Methylophilaceae bacterium | reverse complement strand
CGATATTTTCATGCGAATGGAAAGGGAAGATGCAAAGGACTTCCTGGACTCTTTCAGCAACGTCATAGTCATCGACCACATAATAACTGACACGGTCAAGGCGGCGCACGTCGCGCTACCGGGGGCGGCCTTTGCCGAATCGACCGGCACGCTCGTCAGCTTCGAGGGCAGGGCGCAGAGGTTTTTTCAGGTCTACGCTCCGGAAGACGAAAGGCAGCCTTCCTGGCGCTGGCTGAAAGATATGACGGACGCGGCTAGAGTCAAACGCGTGAAGTGGGAAAAGCTCGACGATGTGACAGCCGCTGCAGCTTCGGCGATTCCGGCGTTTGAAAAGCTGGCGCAGGCCGCGCCTTCCGCCGGTTTCAGGTTAGCCGGTCAGAAGATAGCGAGGCAGACCCTTCGCCGGAGCGGGCGGACAGCCGTCCGCTCCGAAGAGATATACGAGCCGAAACCGCCTGATGACATTGATACGCCTTTTACATTCTCAATGGAGGGCTTTCAGGGGCAGCCGCCTTCGGCGCTTGTCCCGCGCCTCTGGTCGCCGGGATGGAACTCGGTGCAGTCGATTACAAAATATCAGGCGAGCGTTGGCGGCCCGCTGAGAGGCGGCGACCCGGGCGTGAGGCTCATAGAGCCAAAAGCCAGCGCCGCGACGTTTTTCAGGGCCGCGCCTATGCCTTTCAAGGCCCGCAAATACGGCTGGCTCCTTGTGCCCATGCACCATCTTTTCGGCTCCGAGGAATTGAGCCTTTTGTCCGCCCCCCTCGCGGGCCTTACTGCAAGGCCGTTTGTCGGCTTATCGAAAGAAGACGCGGAAAGGCTCGATGCTGAGGAAGGCGAAGAGATAATCGTCCGCTCGGGAGGCAAAGAACTCAGTCTGCCCGCGACTATTGTCAACGGGCTCGTCCAGGGCGTCGCCGCCCTGCCGCATTTGCCCGGGATCTCCATCGTGACACTCCCTGCGTGGGGCGTGCTCGCTAGGGCGAAGAAAAAGGCAGCCTGACCGGAGGTAATATGACGGGCGTAATGGTTCCGCTGGTCACGATGATAGCCATCCTCGTCTCTCTTACCACGATGAGCGCGGCGCTTATCTGGATGGAAAGGCGCCTCCTCGCCTTATGGCAGGACAGGTACGGCCCGAACCGCGTTGGGCCGTTCGGGCTTCTTCAGGT
>CAJPFK010000102.1 GCA_905339275.1 Methylophilaceae bacterium | reverse complement strand
CACAATCGCGCCCTGGCTGGCCCCGACCTTGCCGACTTCGTCAACCTGAAGCTGTTTCCCTACCTGCACGGCTTCAAGCAGAAGGCGACCGGCCCGGACACGCTCGAATACAAGATCGGCCAGATCTTCGGCGAGATCAAGAACAAGATACACAGCGGCTACATCCTGCGCGACATCATCGACCACATCGACGAACTGCGCTTCAACTCGCAGGCCGAGAAGCACGAGCTCTCGCATCTGTACGAAGCCAAGATCAAAAATATGGGAAATGCCGGGCGCAACGGCGGCGAGTACTATACCCCGCGCCCGCTGATCCGCGCGATGGTGCAAGTGGTGCATCCGAAGATAGGCGAGACGATTTACGACGGCGCGGTTGGGAGTGCTGGCTTCTTGTGCGAAGCGTTCGACTACCTACGCGCCAAGCCGCACCTCACCACGCGCGACCTCAAGACCTTGCAGGAATCCACCTTCTACGGCATCGAAAAGAAGAGCCTCGCCTACGTCATCGCCATCATGAACATGATACTGCATGGCATCGAGACGCCGCACATCGTGCATGCCAACACCCTGTCGTTCAACCTCGCCGACGTACAGGACAAGGACCGCTACGACGTGATCCTCGCCAACCCGCCGTTCGGCGGCAAGGAACGCAAGGAAGTGCAGCAGAATTTTCCGATCAAGACCGGCGAGACCGCCTTCCTGTTCCTGCAGCACTTCATCAAGATGCTCAAGGCCGGAGGCCGCGCGGGTGTGGTCATCAAGAATACTTTCCTGAGCAATACCGACAACGCCTCGGTGAGCCTGCGCAAACTGTTGCTGGAAAGCTGCAACCTGCACACCGTGCTGGATTGCCCCGGCGGCACGTTCCAGGGCGCGGGCGTGAAGACCGTGGTGCTGTTCTTCGAGAAAGGCGCGCCGACGCGCAAGACCTGGTACTACCAGCTCGATCCCGGCCGCAACATGGGCAAGACCAATCCGCTCAACGATGCCGACCTCGCCGAATTCATCGAGTTGCAGAAGACCTTCGCCGACTCGCCCAAGAGCTGGAGCGTGGCTGCCGCGAGCATCGACCCTGCAACCTTCGATTTGTCGGTGAAGAATCCGAACGGCGGCGAAGTCGTAGTGCATCGCAGCCCGCAGGACATCATGGACGAGATCGCCGCACTGGATGCGGAAAGTGCGGAAGTGCTGGGGAATATCAGGGCGCTGCTATGAGAAAAACGCAAACCTCCTCGTTCGTCATTCTCGCGAATGCGGGAATCCAGCAATTTAAAAATGCCTTTTGTTTAAACCCACTGGATTCCCGCCTGCGCGGGAATAACGAGGGAATATGAAAGCCCCCGCTGTCTACATGCTTGCAAGCGAGCGGAATGGCACGCTCTATATCGGCGTAACCTCCGATCTCATTAAGCGAGTGTGGCAACACAAGGAAAGTTTAGCTGGCGGGTTTACCAAAAAATACGGCGTGAAAATATTGGTCTGGTACGAGCAACACGAAACGATGGAGAGTGCCATCGCCAAGGAAAAGGCCATGAAAAAATGGCTGCGTGCATGGAAACTGAAAACCATCGAACAAACCAACCCAGACTGGCACGACCTCTGGCCAGAAATAACGGGAGAAAAACCCCAAGCCGTCGTTCCCGCGAATGCGGGAACCCAGCAAAATAATAATGCCTTTGATTCATCAAACCCACTAGATTCCCGCCTTCGCGGGAATGACGGTGCTCTGGGTGGTGCGCGATGAAGACGGGGTGGCAGACCAAGACGCTTGGCGAAATCTGCGACATCGAACGCGGTGGCTCGCCACGCCCCATTCAAAATTTCATTACCGCCGACACCAACGGCATCAACTGGATCAAGATTGGAGATGCAACGGCGAGTGGAAAATACATCTACAAAACTGAAGAGAAAATAAAGTCTGAAGGAGCCAAGCGGTCGCGCATGGTTTATGAAGGCGACTTTATTCTGTCGAACTCAATGAGTTTTGGCCGACCTTACATCATGAGAACCACTGGCTGTATTCATGACGGATGGCTCGTATTGCACCAGCCAAAGGTTGATCCAGATTATCTGTATTACATCCTCAGCTCCGATCTTGTTTTTGACCAATTCGACCGACTCGCTTCTGGCAGCACCGTTAGAAATCTGAATATTGGTTTGGCGAAGTCTGTTGAAATTCCCTACCCGCCGCTCCCCGAGCAACAGCGCATCGTCGGTATCCTCGACGCAGCGTTTGACGGCATCGCTGTCGCCCGCGCCAACGCCGAACAGAACCTGCAAAACGCCCGCGCCCTGTTCGAAAGCCACCTGCAATCCGTTTTCACCCAGGCTCCCCTGAGCGGCGTCGAAGGACGCGGCGCGGGGTGGGTGGAAAAGAAGCTGAGTGACGTATGCGCCATCACCTCAACTCTTGTTGATCCGCGCAAAGATGAGTTTCTCGATCTGACTCACGTCGGAGCAGGAAATATCGAGTCCCTGACTGGTGTTTTCGTTGAACTCAAAACGGCACGGGAAGAAGGATTGATCTCCGGCAAGTTTCTCTTCGACGAATCAATGGTTCTCTACAGCAAGATTCGACCTTACCTCATGAAGGTGGCTCGGCCCCATTTCAATGGCTTGTGCAGCGCCGACATGTATCCACTTGCGCCGCTGCCGAACGAGATAACTCGCGATTACCTATTTTATTTGTTACTGAGCAAACCTTTCACCGACTATGCGATTCAAGGCTCGGCTCGCGCAGGAATGCCGAAGGTCAATCGAGAGCATCTTTTCGAATTTCGTATGTTGCTGCCTGATGTGAAGAAACAAGCGGAATTAGCCGCACAACTTGACGCTCTTCACGAAGAAACCCAACGCCTCGAATCTCTCTACCAGCGCAAGCTCACCGCCCTCGGCGAACTGAAGAAGTCGCTGCTGCATCAGGCGTTCAGCGGGGCGCTGTGATGTGCCGTCATTCCCGCGCAGGCGGGAATCCAGCAGAAACAAATGCGCCGCGCAGCGGACAAGACCACGATATTGTCCC
>CAJPFK010000101.1 GCA_905339275.1 Methylophilaceae bacterium | reverse complement strand
CTCTATCCCTTCGGCCCCAGCCCGAAGTTCGGCATCCCGGTGGGCGTCGGCTACCAGGGCAACAATGCGGCGGGCATCGTCAGCTATGACTTCCTGATGCAGGGCTTTGCCATCAGTGGCGGCTACGTCAATACCCGAGATGACGGCCACAACAATTACATTCCGCCTGCGCGTCCTCCAGTGGTCACTGCTGTCCCTTAAACCCGCAGATCCGGCGGGTTCAAAACTGAAACGGCTTGCATCACTGCAAGCCGTTTTCTTTTGGGATATGGCCGTTCAGGGAAACGCCTGCATGACCGTTTTACGTGACCGAGGATGAGTTCGAAGTAATTCCATGATCGACTCGCAAGGACGCTCAAACATCATAAAATACATTAAGAAGATTCAGCATAGCTTTGTATTTTAATACATAAGTATATTAGATTGTAGTTTTCGTCAGCGATATTTTCGTGATTTTCGACACGAAATCATGGCAAAGCCCCTAGTGTTTATGTAGCATGCAGAGCTGATTTCGTCGGAGGTTGGAGCAATGAAAAAGATCATTTTGGCCTTGTCGGTTTCACTGGCTGCGGCGAACGCCTCGGCGGATGTAGGCGGCTTCATCGGCATCACCTACGTCTTCGGCGCCAATGCGGGCGCGGGCATTACGCTGCAGGCGACGTCGACGCGAAGGGAAGATCGCGCCATCGCGGCGGCGGGGGTCAGCCTCTATCCCTTCGGCCCCAGCCCGAAGTTCGGTATTCCGGTTGGCGTCGGCTATCAGGGCAACAATGCGGCGGGCATCGTCAGCTATGACTTCCTGATGCAGGGCTTTGCGATCAGCGGCGGCTACGTCAATACCCGCGATGGCGACAACAACAAATACATTCCGCCACCGCCACCGCCGCCGCCGCCGCCGCCGCCGCCGAGCTAAGTCAGCAGGTTTGGCGGATTAACGACAAAACGGCTTGCAGCAATGCAAGCCGTTTTGTTTTGGCGAGACCGTTCAGGAGAAGGCCTGGATCCCCGTCTGGGCGCGGCCGAGGATGAGGGCGTGGATGTCGTGGGTGCCCTCGTAGGTGTTGACCACCTCCAGGTTCACCATGTGGCGGATGACGCCGAACTCGTCGGAGATGCCGTTGCCGCCGAGCATGTCGCGCGCCATGCGCGCCACG
>CAJPFK010000100.1 GCA_905339275.1 Methylophilaceae bacterium | reverse complement strand
GTACCCGGTGACTGCCGAGGTCATGCACATGCGTGCATTGGCTTCGATGGTGTTGGATGACAGCACGCCCTTCATCAGCAGATTCTCGAGGTACTGCCCTTCCAGCGTGAGCTGGCCGGAACCGTACAGCGCAATGGAATTCCCGCCATATTTTTTCTGAAAGTGGGCGATTTTGTGGGCCACCATTTCTCCAGCATCATGGTAGGGCACACGCACAAAATGCTCTTCGTCGAAAGAACCTTTGGTCTTGCTGACGTAGTCCATATCGCCATGCCCCGGCTTCTTCCACTCCGCCCAGACATCCTTGCGCACATAGGGATCACCTTCCATGCGATCCACATAGATCGGCTCGGCGGCCGTCAAGCCCTTGATGCACTGCAAGCCCATGTTCGTTGGGTGATCCTTATCGGGGCGCATGGAGACAATTTTGCCATTCTCCACCTGAATGACCGTGCCGCACCCCACGCCGCAATAGGGGCATGCAGCCAGTGCAGTGGTGCGTGTGGCCGACTTTTCTGGACTCATCGCTTCTGCATGCAGCTCTGGGTTCGCCATGCTGAGCAGGCTCGATCCGGCAACCGCGCTGGTAATGAAACCACTGGTCTTCAAGAAATCGCGTCGTGTAACTTTCATCCGCTTCATAGTAGTGTCTCCGAAGTTAGTTGATTATTTGGCAGGTGCAGTGCGCAGATAGGTGACGATGTCCTCAATCTCCTGATTGGTGAGATTAGCCATTCCCTCAGGTCCGACGAATCCCTTCATCATCGTGTTCCCTCGCCCTTCTTTGATGGTGGTGCGGATATAACCATCCGACGCCTTCTTCAGGAAACCGGGGGTGCCGATAGCAGGTCCGCTGCCGCCTGCTTCGAAACCAATACCGGTGGTGCCATGGCAATAGGCACACATCTCTTGAAACAGCACGGCGCCTTTTTTGACATCGCCTCGTGCAGGCGGCTGCTTCGCTACCTCTTCGGCTCTGGTACCCGACACCGCGCTCAGGCTCTGCAAGTAGGTAACAATGGCGCGGATTTTTTCGTCGCCCAGCGCCGCCTGGGGTCCCATGCCGGTGCCTTCAATTCCTTCCTTGATTGTTTCAACCAGGTAATCCGCCGAGACGATGGAAAGAAATTCGTTATTGGAGAGTGAGGAGGCAAAACCCACCTTGCCGACGGCACCCGCCTGATGACAGCCGATACAGTATTGCTCGTACAACGCCTTGCCCTTCTTGACGCCCAGATCTTGCGCGCCCGCCTGAGAAACAAAAATCGCAAAGACCAGCGCTATCAGCACCCGAAGTTTCGCATTCATCTACAGCCCCCTCTAAAGATGTAATTTCAATGGTATCGGCCGCCAGTTCTGGACAGCCCCCCTCTCGTAGCGCTCCAACTGATCACCCATTCGATGATGTATGGATCGTGCGAAAATATTGCATTTCACATGCTGCTTAACGCTTAATATTCGTCAGGCGGAAAATCCACTCTTCGATTGATACACGTCAGCGGGGACAGATGCTAAAACAGCAATAAGGAAA
>CAJPFK010000099.1 GCA_905339275.1 Methylophilaceae bacterium | reverse complement strand
AGGATTGGCACCGAAGGCGGTGGTGGGAGCGGTGATGCGCAAAATGGCGCATCTTATTTACGGTGTGATCAAATCCGGGCAGCCGTTTGATGCAAATTTCCCAGGGCTCAAGATTGACTTGCAAGACGGTATCTGACCCCGAGGTTTCAGGTTGAGCGTCATGTTAGGAGTTGATGTTAATGACAACCCAGTTCTCAAACTCTTGCTCATTGGGGATGGGCAGTTGAAGGCGCTTGGCATTTTCCAATGCACGTCTGATCATCCAGTACGCCTCGTCGCAGAGATTTACTGTAATTGGCTCATCTTCCGAACCAACCAAGTGCTTTAGGGAATTGCGAGTCGCGTTCCAGTCATCGATCATCTCTCTTTCCGACTTTCCTCCCATCAACGGCAACCCTGTGTCTCGCCGAAGACTTTCAATTACCTTGGCGGATTCCTTGATGGCAGATAGTTCTTCTTTTCGATGAAGAAGCTTTCCCAATATCTCTTCCGCTGCGCCTGCGAGCGTTACCGCCGGCAGGAACTTTTCGGCAGTAAAAAGCGAGATGGCTTCAGCGAGTTGAAGTCGAGCCACTTCGCTTTTCTTAAGCGGAGTGTTTTCTTGGTAGCCGAGTGACGGTAGCATTTCAGTTGCACGGTGCGCCAAAATGTACACACTGCCCGTCGGCAGTGACGTTCAAGCAAGTTTGGTAGGCGCCTGTAGCTGGATTAAACATGCACTGTCCAGAACTTCCGCTTGTGGCGCCATAGTGTGCGCACCTTCCATCGGCGGTGACGTGCCCACATTCTTGGGTAGCGTTCGTTCTTGGGTTGTACATGGGTTGGTCGGCACCACCACAGGCTGCACCATAGTGGGCACACTGCCCACCAGCTGTTACGTTAAGGCATTCCTGGTAACGGCCATTCGATGAGTTAAACAGGCATGGTGTCTCTGCCTGAGCCGGGATGCAGAAGGTGATAGAAATAGAGAGACAGAACAGAGCGCGAAGGTTCATTTGAGACTCCTAACGTAGAAGTGAGCGGCCTGCGCGGCTTTTTGCGCAGGTCCGGTTGACTGCCGGGTTGGGGGCCTTCACGCTGCCGCCTTGCAAGAAACGCATAGGCAAAAAAGCCAGTCTCCGAACCCGTTAACGAGGGTGCCGACGATCACCAATGAAACCTCAAAACGCTTGACCCTGATTCGCCATTCTTCAAACATCGCCGAGAAGCCGCGCGACATTGAGATACGAACTCCCTGACCAAGTGCTTCGCGTTGCGCCGGTGTCAGCACATGGTTATGGGTGGCCTCGATATCTTGAATGGCACGTTGCATTTCATTCTCAAAATGCTCAGTCATGAGTGCCGATACCTTGGCCTCCGTTAAGTCCGCCAGCCGTGATATTGCTAAAATAACGCCAACTACGATTACCAGCGAACCAGAGCGATTGATCCAACTGGGGCCGTAAAACCAGGCGATTGCTACGCCAGCAAGCAGTATCACTGTTGCTAGCGAGATCGCCAACTTTTCATGGCTGCTGATTGGAAACGAAGTGCTCATGCTTGAGATACCCAACGTTCAAACTCAAGGGTGCGCCTAATTTTTATACGGGAATCTATTTGGCTTTCTTTTCACAAGGGAAAGTTCTGCGGAGTGCAATCAGTAACACTGGATCTATTGGGCTAGTCAGTGAGTATGGCTTACCTCCCAAGGGAGCCTTTAACTCATCTTCAATCAGCTGAATATAGTTGCTTGTGAACAAAATTACCTTGGCTGGTGGACAATAAACTCTCTCTTTATTCTCCGCATCGAGCAAACCATTCATCCAAGCATAACCCTGACCTAATCCGTTGATATATCTATTGGTAGGCTCAGAGTGCTTTGTCTCATTAAATTTTCCAATCGTGAAGCTGTAATCGCCAGCACTCGCCGTCCAAGGCACGAGACACAGAATGGCTGCGATAAAGCAGTGCGATAATAAATTCGGCATCGAGTCCACCTCTCACTCATGATGTAAAAGCAAAAATACATCCACTTGGTATTCAAAGCAAACCTAAGCGCGGCATTAAAAAAAATTGTAGATTTTGGTAGGTACGATGCTATGCAGTGCCCAACGTTAAGTAGACACCCTAATAAATGCCTGAAAAGGCACCTTCAAGGTGTACAAGCTGGCATTCACCCTTGCAATACCTTGTTGGTGTTGGGGGTGAAAATATGGCACACCCTTATTTCATCGGACAAAAGCACCACAACAATACCTCTAAGGTTATTCATGTGCATCAGGTCATCTTCAGATGGTCAATTCCCGACATTACGTCGGCATCCCTGGAATGCTGGCTGTTCAGTTTGATATTCAGGCGCAAGTCGTTGAGCGAATCTGCGTTTTTCAGCGCTTCTTCATAGCTGATCGTATCGGATTCATACAGGTCGAACAGCGCCTGGTCGAAGGTCTGCATGCCGATCTCGCGCGACTTGGCCATGATGCCCTTGATTTCGTTGACCTCACCTTTGAAGATGAGGTCGGCAATAAGCGGAGAATTGAGCAAAATCTCGATTGCCGCAGCTCGTCCAACTTCATTCTTGCGTGGAATCAGGCGCTGCGAAATGAGCGCCTTGATATTGAGCGACAAGTCCATCAGTAATTGCGCGCGGCGCTCTTCCGGGAAAAAGTTGACGATGCGGTCGAGCGCCTGGTTGGCGCTGTTGGCGTGCA
>CAJPFK010000098.1 GCA_905339275.1 Methylophilaceae bacterium | reverse complement strand
AAAGGAGGCTACATCATGGAAGTCATTGTCAAGAAATGGGGCAACAGTGCCGCTGTACGCATCCCGGCAGCCATCATGGCGGCGGCCCATGTCGACCTGGATCAGCCCGTTGACGTGCGCGAAGAGCAGGGGCGTATTGTCATCGAGCCTGTACGTCGCAAGTCGTTCAAACTGGATGAACTGCTCAGCGGCATCACCGGCAACAACCTGCACAAACCTGTCGATACAGGTGCGCCTGTCGGCAAGGAAGTCTGGTAATGGCACCCCGCTTTGTGCCGGATACGGGCGACATCGTCTGGCTGGAATTCTCGCCGCAGGCCGGGCATGAACAAGCAGGCCACCGTCCCGCGCTGGTGCTCAGTCCCGCAGCTTATAACAGCAAAACCGGCACCATGCTGTGCTGCCCGATGACCACGCAAATCAAAGGATATCCGTTCGAGGTCATCATCCACGCTAAAGGGGTGAGCGGGGCAGTGCTGTCTGATCAGGTGAAGAATCTCGACTGGAAGGCACGCAAGGCTACACCGAAGGGAAAAGCATCATCAGAAGAACTGGATGAAATACGCGCAAAGATTTCAGCATTGATGGGGCTGTAAAACGAATCTGATGCCGACCATGAATCCGCACGGCGGGTTTTCGGGGGCGTGCGGCTTTTTGTTTTTGGGAGAAGAGAAAGAGAGCTCAATCATTCGGCGCAATGCGCTTCGCTTATTGACGCCCTACCAATGCGCCTTACGCGGGTTGCATCTGATCGCCGATAGCACATTGGTTTGCCTCCGTCAGTGTTGTGTTGGGCTTCCTGCGTCAGCCCAACCTACGAGCTTCGCAATGATTTCATCATCAGTGTATCCGCGACCACGGATCACAGCTATGTCTAGATTTCGCTTGTTGCATAAATATTCTGCAATTTCGCTTTTTGAATGCCCAGCTTTCAAAGCGCCGTCAACATCAAAATTAATGAGCGGGTTCCCGTCAGCGTCATAGTTGAAGCCTGCCCGTGGTATCTCATGGGAAGCTATTGCACTTGCAGGTGCTTGCTGGCTAGATGCGGTTGGTAATACTTTAGGTGATGTAGTGGCAATATTACTTACGATGGTTGGTAAGGCCCACTCTCCAAAAAGTTGAAGAATAGCAAAGCACCAAGCAATAACTACAAAGATACGCCATGCCTTTCCTTTTGTTTTAGTGGTAAGAAATAGACACCCAAGGCCGACTATAAGACCTGCGCCAATAAATGCAATTGCGACGGTGCCAGACCAAAGCCCAAGAAACATCATTCCATTTCCATACAGGCGAGGATGCTGTATCAAAAGGATGATGGCGATTCCGATAATATGTCGCCAGAACACCATTGATCGAGGCGTCAACAAAATTGTTTCAGGGTTCATAGTGAATGCTATTTGGGGATGGAAGTGTAGATGCGGAATAGAGATGCCCAACATGGAAGTAACCGGCTGTGCTTCGCGCTGGATGGACTGTAGGGTTAGAAATCATGAGTTACTACCTCGACTCTTTAAATCTGCTTCTTCTTTTTGTCTTCGCTCTTCTTCTAGGCGCAAGACTTTCCGCATGGTGGTTTTATAGAGAAGCGCGGAGAACCCGCCAGCAACTAGACCAATGGGAACAAGAACAGCAAAAACGATGGCAGGCCAGGTATGAAGATACCGAGGCAGGTTTGCGGGATTGGTTGAGGACGCTAGGGCTGCCGCAACTTGAAGAAGAAATGCGATTAAGAGAAGCAGCGCACCAATTGCGTATTGTGCCCTCTGAGCGGCTAATGAAGATGCCACGGGTGCGCTGAAATCCCAATACGGGGTTGATTGAAGCAAAATTTTATTTGATGTGTGTAGGATGCCGCCAATGCAAAAGAGCACAGCAGAAACGAAACCGACTGATGCGGCGACAAGTGTAAGCACAAGCTGCTCGGTCATAATGATTTCTAACGTAAAGTGGCCTCCCATTTGATGCAAAACATTGGGTCAAAGCGATGGGTAAAACGTTTTCGCCGCCAAAGTTGCTTGATCAGGTGCGCGGAAAAATCCGCCTGAGGCACTGCAGCATCCGCACCGGGAAGTCTTATGTGGACTGGATTAAACGCTATATTCTCTTTCACGGCAAGGATCATCCCACGGATTTGGGAGCGCAAAACGTTGAGGCGTTTTTCACTCATCTGGCGGTGGAAGGGCGGTTGCCCTCCATTCGAGCCTTTAAGTTTGATGGTGCAATCACGGCAGGCCGTCGATGAAGCGCTTCATGGAAACCTTGAGCGCCGCAAAATTCGGGTTGTACATCAGACGCCGCAAGGTGCCGGCTTTCAGGTTTTCCTCGGTTATTTCCCCATGAAATACTTCCTCTGAATTGTTGTGGCAGGCGTCATACTTTTCCATATCATCGGGGTAGTAATGGATGGCATTGGAATAATCTCCCGCTGCCCCGTAGTGGGGGTCGTCGGGCGGCAACACGACGGCCGTATGCGCGGAACTCAATATGTTCTGTTCGGGCAATACGCTATTCACCAGCTCCAATTTTTCCACCGGAATACCGGGCGGAAAGTTTTCCGTGTCGGTGGTGTAAAGCACCAGTCTGCTGGAGGGATGGCGCGCATGCGCCATGAATTCCAGCGTTGCGGGGGTATTGGCGGTGGTGTCATCCTGGCTGGCTGCGGCAAATACCGGAATACTGACTTCATGGCCCTGCAAGCGGGAATGGAGTGTCTTGGTCAGCGCGTGCATCTGGGCAGCGGCGTTCTTCGGGAGTGATTCATATTTGTACAGGCTTTTGTCCGGCCTGATGCCTACCCACTTCGCCGCGGGGATCAGCCAGCTATACAGCTTGTGCATGTTGGCCCAGGCCGCACGCGCGGTGATGCTGAACGCAGGAGAAAACAGGAACAGGCCGCGCACACGAGTGTCATGCAGGCTGTGATAAACACTCAGCGCACCGCCGGCGGAGAATCCCGCCAGATAGATTTCATCAACTTCTTCCGCAAGCCTGTCGGTGCCATAGGCGACGGCCTTGGCCCACTCCTGCCAGCTGACTTCGAGCAAGTCTCCGGGCTGGGTACCGTGCCCCGGCAGCAACACGGCCATGACACGAAAACCGTCCTCCTGGAATATCTCTGCGAGATGACGCATGAAGTAGGGGGAGTCGGTCAGGCCATGGGTGAGCAGCACGCCGCGCCGATAGGTTTTTTTTTGCCCAGCCGGATAACCGGCTGCCGGCTTCAGCTCGAACGGTGCATTG
>CAJPFK010000097.1 GCA_905339275.1 Methylophilaceae bacterium | reverse complement strand
CAGGATTGGCACCGAAGGCGGTGGTGGGAGCGGTGATGCGCAAAATGGCGCATCTTATTTACGGTGTGATCAAATCCGGGCAGCCGTTTGATGCAAATTTCCCAGGGCTCAAGATTGACTTGCAAGACGGTATCTGACCCCCTTCGTTTCAAGACATTGTTGACGCGCGCCTGAGTTATCCTGATCATGTGCTGAAAACATCTCTAGGATTTGGTCCAGGTATGGTCGATCAGGTGTCGTTTAACCCTGATGCGATTAGAGGTCGAGAGCAGTTACTGATAGACTCAAATGGGGGTGCTCGAAGTCAAGGTGGGACAAGTGCAAATATACTTCAGTCGATCGGAAATCTAAATATCTTTGGGCAAGACTATATAAATGCCGCCAGAAGGGAATTTCCATACCAGCTACCTGATAATTCTCCAGCCCGATTTAAGATGTGGCAATAGGATTCAGAATGAAAAAAGAATTGATTGATAAGGAATACGACGCATTTAAGCGTTTCGTGTCATGGGCTTGCGAAAATGGTGCTCGTCCTATTGATGCTCTTCCAGAAAGTCATCCGATTCGCATCCTTGAACAAGCGGAGGGCATTGCTCCTCATTCTGCTTTAAAAAAGGGCTTGCGAGAGGCTATCAATGACATCATAGAAAAGTTCTCTGCTTGGCCTGAAGAAAGAGTTAAGGCTGCAGATGAAGATTTGAAGCAGCTCGGTGGTCCTACACTGACTGAAATGAGAATGCTATTTGCTCTCGACCTAAAGCGCATTGAGAATCGCGGGAAAATCGAAACTGAAGAGGAGTGTTTCCTTGTACGAAATGCATTGGAAATGCCAATGATTCAAGCGAGCCATAAGCGCGTAGAAAAATTTCGTGAAATGCTTTATGAATATGAGTTTGGCTAAGGGAGCTATTTCGTCTAATCCGAGTTAAAGGCGAGTTAAAGTGCCATTGGTGTCGGAGTCGAATTAATTTCACCCCCACGTCAGTGGCTATGCAGCTTCTCTTTCAGCCACACCTTGATCAGCGACTGATACGGCACATCGCGCGCATTGGCGGCGGCTTTGATGGAATCCAGCATGTGCTGGGGCAGGCGCAGCGAGATGGTCTTGGTCGTGGGCTTCAGGTTCGGCAGCACGGTTCGTTTGGCTTTCGTCCAGTCCACATGGTCGGCGGAGTCGTGCTTTTCCCAGAATGCGCGTTCTTCGGCTCCGCTGGTGAACTTGGGGATTTGTTTAAGTGGTTTGCTCATAAATCTTTCGCTCCTTCTTGTGCATGTCTCTGGCCGAAATCACGCGTATCTTACGAATTTTCCTCATCTGGCTGATGTTCACTCAGTATCTTCAGCGCGCGTTCCAAAACGATCCGGTCTGCTACGTCTTTGTCCCGCATGGTCTGTTTGGTGCGCAACAAGCCTTCCAGATTGATCGTGCGAATGGGCAAGCCGTCCAAGTCAATGGTCTCTGCATATTGCTTCAGTGTTTCGTAGGTTTCGCCACAAGCATTAAGCATGATATCCACAACGAAATCATCTGACACTCGGATATTTTCACCCTCCTCAAACCATGCTGGATCGATATCCTTGGCGGCTTGATCCGGCAGCACCATCAGCGCGCTTTTGGTGCGTTCCCCGGCGACCCGGGTTGCAGGGACAAGCACATCGATATCCGTTGTGGCGCGATGGTAACCATGCATGAATAATGCATAGCCGCCGATCAGAAGGTAGTCCGCACCATGCTGCTCCAGGGAGCGAATCAGGGTTTTGAGATCTTCCAGCGTCGCTGGACGGCTGAAATCTTCCATTACTTGCGCTCGGAAGCAATCAGAGCCATGCCCTCGGCCAAACATTGCTGCTGATGCTGGTTGGCGGCCTCATGAGTCTTGAATCGGAATACGCCTTTAGGAATGAAAGTCGTAGAGCCAGTGGGGAGGCGGTGAATTTCCTCGTTGAAGCGAGCGCCCTCCATCAGCAACTCCGCGGATGCGGAAAAAGTGATGGGACGTTCCTTGCGATGACCAACAGTACGCATTGTCGTTCAGGCTGTTTGCACGGGATTATGTGCTGCCAGTATAGCGTCTGGAGTTATCGAAGCCAATCCGGGTTCCCGCGTGGCAATTTGTCGCCGGTATTTTCACATTCAATTTTCGACGCGCCGACTCAGTCATCCTTTTTTAGCCCCCCATCCGGCGCAACCTGGTAGTGGCCGATTTCGGTTTTACTTCCCTGGATGTGGCGGTTGACGGTGAGCCGGGTGCCGGTCGAATCGAACAGGATTTCGTAATATTGGTAGTTCTTGAACACTTCCTCGATGTTCAGCGCCTGACCGGGGTTCCAGGGTTTCAGCGCGGGGTCGAAGCGCTCGATGTAATATGTCGCGCCGGGTTCGAAGTTACCCGCCCAAGCGTGGCTGGTAAGCATTAGCGCAGCCAGCAGCGATGCCATAAAGGTTCGCATCCAGATCATCTACCAAAGGTATTTTGTTCGATGAGCGCAAGTGCGGCGGCACGCTAGTCCGGCCTTGGGGCAAATATCGAAGCGCTTCGCGCCAAGGCCAGCCGAAGCTATCACCGCCGAACAACGCTGCCGTTATGAGCCTTGACTGCGGTGCCCTCGCTAAAGCCGGGATCTTTGCTGAAGGTAAATGTTTTTTCTTCTCCGCTGTCGAAACGCACGGCAACTTTCCATTTCTTGACGGTCTTGAGTTTTCCCTCCACCTTGTGGCCCGCATACGCGCCGCCCGCCGCGCCCGCGATGGTGGCGATGTCCTGG
>CAJPFK010000096.1 GCA_905339275.1 Methylophilaceae bacterium | reverse complement strand
GGGATACCGGCCGACATAAGCCGTGTGTTCGTCACGGCCCACGACATCTCCCCCGAGTGGCACATAAAGATGCAGGCGGCCTTCCAGAAGTACACTGACAACGCCGTCTCCAAGACCGTGAACTTCCCGCAGGAAGCCACGATAGAAGACGTCGCTTCCGTTTACATCATGGCGTACAAGCTCGGCTGCAAGGGCGTTACCGTCTACAGGGACGGCTCTAGGGATGCGCAGGTGCTGAACATCGGCAGCGAGAAGCAGGCGAAGGCCGAAGAAGCTGCCCAGGCCCCTGTGATGGTCGAGCACGCGCCGGTGCACAAGCCCAGGGAGCGCGGCGAAGTCGCCTTCGGCATCACCAGGAAGATGAAGACGGGCTGCGGCAACCTCTACATAACCATCAACGAGGACGAAGAGGGCCGCCCCTGCGAGATATTCACGCAGATAGGCAAGGCAGGCGGCTGCGTTTCCTCACAGTGCGAGGCGATGGGCAGGATGACATCTCTTGCCTTGAGGAGCGGTGTCGAAGCGCAGGAGATAGTGACGCAGATGCGCGGCATAAGCTGCCATCTCCCGGTCGGCTTCGGTGCCGGAAAGGTCTCTTCGTGCGCCGACGCGATGGCGCAGGCGATGGATTGGTATCTCGGCTACAAGAGGCAGACAGGCGGGGTCGCCATGAACGACACCAGCGCCCTCAACAGCCTGCCCAAGAACTTCACCATGAGCCATGAGGTCTTGAAGCGCGGCGCGTGCCCTGACTGCGGCAGCGCGGTAGAGCACGCGGACGGGTGTCTGGTGTGCAGGGGCTGCGGCTACAGCGAGTGCGGCTAAAAATCGCTCTTTTTCACGATCTCTTTGTCAGGGCGGGAATAAAAATGCTCACATATTTTCATATATGCTGCGCTTTTTATTCCCGCCCTTCCTCGACCTCGGGAAAAATATCCAATTTTGAGGCACGCACTCTTTAAAAAAGTTTCTTGAAAGGGGAAGAAAACCTTTTGGACATAGAGATAGATTTCGAGTGCCGCGAGTGCGGCTGGGTCTTCGGCAGGAGCTTCCTGGCCCTCGAGCACGGCAAATCATTGAAGTGCCCGTTCTGCTCCGGGACGAGGGTCTTCATAAAGAGCGAGACCGTCAGGGACGAGGTGATGGAAACGGACCTTCCCGAGCCGTCTCCCGGCGAGCGGCTGACGGTGATGAGCAAAATAAAACTTTAGGTCTAAACGAGGGGGGCGTCCCGAAGGGACGCCCCCCTCTAATTTAGATAAATGTAAGGTAAGTGGAAAAAAATAAAGGAGATTGCTATGGCAAAAAATAAACCCTATGGAGATAACCATCGCATTGGGGCAGTAAAAGACAGAAGTCAGACATTTAATCCAAAAACAGAAACATGGGTAAAGAGAGATACAGAAACAGGCAGATTCATGGACCAGAAGTCAGACGACAAACCTTTTAAAGGCGTTACAAAGGAAAAGTAAGGAGAAACAAATATGGGCAACTTGACTTGTCTTGATGTCGGTTGGGGGAATGCGAGCATTATAACAACAAATACAGCTACTTTTCTGATTGATTGTCATAATATAGGTGATTATGCAAACTTATTACCTACTTCAAAAAACTTAAGAGGTGTTTTTATTACTCACCAGCATAAAGACCATTACTCGGGCTTGCGTTATCTTAAGGACAAAGGATATTCGATAGATTTCTTGATCTATAGTCCATATGAAAGACGTTATGAAGATAATAGCGTAACATTAGAAGAATGGAATGAATTTAACACCCTTAAGGATTATTTTGTTAATAAAGGGACTGGTCTGCGTAATCCTTATCGTCAGGAGACTTTCGGTGGTCAATATTGGTGGGAAACTAATGGGGTAAAATTTGAGATTATAGGTCCACATCCAAGTGTTGCAAAAAATGATACTCGGGAAATTCACGATGCGTCACTTGTAATCAAAGCGATTCTTAATGAAAGAAAGTGTTTGTTTGCTGGTGACGCTTCAGATGCAAACCTCGAATATATCGCCAATAATACAAAAAACTACTGTAATGACATACTATACGCGAGTCATCATGCGAGTATAAACGGTGCGCATCTTGATTTCATTAAGAAGGCTAATGCAAGTTATACAGTAATTTCTACCAAGAGCGGGGTTTACGAGAGTGCACCACATCCCACTGCTCTTCGTAGGTATACAGACAATACAAGAGAGAAGGTTTATCGTACTGATGTTAGTGGTACTTTGAAGTGGGATTTTTAAGGATGTCAGCAGAGTTTCTTTATAAAGAATATCAATTGTGTTTTGAGCAGTTAAGGTACTATGATACGAGGCATTCTGACCTGCTGAAGTATTCTTTTACACTTACAAGCTCGATAGCTACTGCTCAATTTGCTGTTTTTCAGGTTTTGGGTTCGACTAGTAATAGTTTTTATGCACAAGTATTTTTGTCCTTAATTGTTTTTATGGCAACGCTTCTGCTTTTTCTTGGCATGTTAAGTAATAGATTATATTTTGTTATGGTTGCAAGGCAGATTAATGCTATCCGTAAATACATGCTGTTAACTGAAGCGGAAAATTTCAAAGATAATCAGTTGTATACCTCAACCAATTTTCCTGTATTCAAGCTGTCAAGCATTCATACACTGCAACTAATAGGAACTGCTCTTATTTCATCTTTTTTTGCAGGTAGTGCACTTTTTGGGATTCAGATGATAATTTGGAGCCAAGCACATATTTGGATTTCTGGCGTGGCCGTAATTGTAATTGGTGCTGCTGAACTTATATTAGGTTTTCTATATTTAAATTCGACTGGCAAAAAAACAGCAGATGAAGCAGTGCATAAAGCTTATTAGCCTAAGCTGAAAAAATACCAAGTCAAATACTAATCCGCCTATTTTTATTGCATAATTTGTATATACTCATAAATCCTCCCTTTCCCAAACTCCTTGACGAAAACCCCTGTATAATATATTCTTTTAAGCTATGAAGAATCTCGCAGCCGTTGTCCTTGCAGCTGGCAAGGGCACAAGGATGAAGTCCGAAAAACCGAAGGTCCTCCACGAAGTTGCCGGAAAGCCGATGCTCTTTTTTCCGGTAAACCTCCTCAAAAACTCGGGCGCTGGAAAGATAGTACTTGTCGTGGGCTTCGGCTCTGAGACTGTGGTCGAGGCGTTCCGCGACTTCGGCCTCTCGTTCGTCACGCAGGAAGAGCAGCTCGGCACCGGGCACGCGGTCATGTGCGCCTTGAAAGAACT
>CAJPFK010000095.1 GCA_905339275.1 Methylophilaceae bacterium | reverse complement strand
CAAGTTATCGCCGAAGCCATGGCCGGCTTCGATGCCAATGGCACCGACACCCTGCTCGACAACAAGGTTGAAACCTTTGACTTCATCGGCCTCGTCAACGCCTTCGACCAGGTCCGTGCTGCCGATGCCAGCCTGACCAGTTGGGCCCTGAGCGATGCCTTGCTGGATTTCCACCTGAGCGGCAGCGATACGGAAGCCATCGGTGGCGACCTCGCTTATCAGTACGGGCTCAACGGCAACCTTACCGGCATGGGATTACTCGCTGCCCAAGCCACGCTCGGCAACGCCCAGTTCGGCCAGGGTGCGCAGACGCTGAATGCGCCATCGGCTTGGCAGAACGAAGCTGTGAAACTGGCTTGATGCGGCGAAAGCAAGGGTAACTGTATGTCGGGCAAGCAAGCCGGAACTCCCTGATCGGCAGGCATGATACATGCGCATACGGGTGATTCAGAGACCGATTTATCAATTAAATGAAATAACAGATATCTGTTTTTTGTAATTTATAGTTTTTTACCTTTGAATACTAAAGACAACTTCAAACTGCTTTTGACGCATGTGAGGGGAAATAATTGTGAACGAATGTAAAGATAATGTGAAAGATGTTGCACAAGTGGCTGATCTGATTGCAGCTTCGAGCAATGGAGTGGCCGGTATCTTTGCCTATTTTATAGGTCAAACCCTACCAGATTCATATAGTCTTGCATATATGGGTCCAGGAGCATTGGCCCAATTGGGAGGGGATGCGATATGCCAGCATGTGCCGATGCTTGATCATATTCTTAATAGGTTAAATGGAATAAGCAAGGTGTCATCTCCATTAATTCTTGATTTAGATGGGAATGGCGTAGAGACAACCATTATAGGGGATGGGGCTTATTTTGATTTCGAGTCAGATGGACACAGTGAAGCAACTGCTTGGGTAGGCTCTGATGATGCTTTGCTGGTAAGGGATTTAAACAATGATGGTCGGATTGATGTTGGTAGTGAGCTATTTGGTGCTGACACGTATCTTTCTAATGGAATGCGAGCGGCAAATGGATTTCAGGCACTCGCTGATTTAGATACAAATTTTGATGGGATTGTAGACCAGTTTGACGAACAGTTTGCTACCCTGAAATTATGGAAAGATGAAAATGGGAATGGTATATCTGAAAGTACGGAGTTATATGAATTAGCAGAATTAGGGGTGTCAAGTCTTAATGTCGAGTATCAGGTTTCTAATTATGTAGATTCGAACGGAAATCAACATAAACAACTAGGAACATATACTTCGACCGATGGTAATTCATATTCGATGACTGATGTGTGGTTCAAAACTAATACGATATATGCTGTAGCAAGAGATTATTTGGAAGTTTCTCCTCAAATTGATGACTTGCCTGATCTTAGGGGTTATGGACATGTTTATTCACTTCATCAGGCAATGGTTCGCGATAGTACGGGGAGGATTCAAGAGTTTTTGAATCAATATATGGTTGCAACGACTATGCTTGAAAGAAGGCAAGCCTTAGAAAGTCTTGTTCATAGCTGGGCTGATGTTGATGCAGTTAATGTTGGTAGCAGGGGAACATATATTAATGCCAGGGATTTAGCTGCATTAGAAAAGTTTTTTGATTTTGATTTTATTCAAGATTCAGGAATAAATGCTGGTACAAAAAAGCCAGGGCCGAATACAGCCGCAATTTTGAAAGACGTATATTCAAATCTATTGGATATATTTGAGGCAAGACTACTTGCCCAGACCCATTTAAAGGATCTGTATGAGAATTTAAAATTTCAGTTCAATGAGTCATCAAATATATTACATATTGATATATCTGGTGTACTTGATTATATAGATCAAAAACTGGCTGAAGATAATCCAAATGGCTTAATTGTTCTAAGAGATTTCTCATTTTCAATGAGAGTTCTTGGCGATGTCGAGACTTCACAAACTTTAGCTATTTTAAGAGAGCATTATAGTGCCCAAGGCCTTCTATATTTGGCAATTGTGGATGGCGCATCTTTAATCGAAGGTGGCGATACAATTAGCTTTGGTAACGGCACGACCGTGGTTGATGCCGGCGAGGGGGACAATAGCATCAGTGGCGGCAATGGCAATCACACGGTAATAACCGGCTCTGGCAATGACACTATTTCGTTGGGTGCTGGTATGCAAACGGTGCAGGCTGGGGAAGGTGACAACATGGTCAAGCTCTCCGGCGCAGGCAGCCGGGAAGTTACAACCGGGTCTGGTGATGATATGGTGCGCCTGTATGATCTGGCAGGAAGTCATGTCACACTTAATCTTGGCGACGGCGACAATGTTGTGACCAACGGCTACTATAGCAGCAGTTCAAGCAGCCCGTACAAGGACTACAATGGCAACGCTAATATCATTGTCACCACAGGTGGCGGCAATGACAATCTGGTGTTGGGACATGGCAACCATACTGTCTATACTAGCGACGGTGACGATATCATTAGCTTGGGTAATGGCAACACTCTGATTGATGTTGGCGAAGGCAACAACAGTGTCAGTGGCGGTAATGGCAATCACACGGTCACCACCGGACAAGGGAATAATGCCATCTCATTCAGCAATGGCAATCACGCGGTTGTGACCGGCGCCGGCAACGACACTATCTCGCTGGGTGCCGGCACGCAGACGGTGCAGGCAGGGGAAGGTGACAACACGGTCAAGCTCTCCGGCACAGGCAGCCGGGAAGTCACAACAGGGTCTGGCGCCGATACGGTGCGGCTATACGACCTTGCGGGTAGTGCCATCACCCTGAACCTCGGTGATGGCGACAATGTTGTGACCAATGGCTACTACAGCAGCAGTTCAAGCACGCCCTACAAAGATTTTAATGGCAGCGCCAACATCACCATCGCCACAGGCAGTGGTAACGACAACCTTGCCTTTTACACAGGTAGCCATGTTATCGACACCGGCGGTGGCAACGACGTGATCAGTTTCGGCAACGGCAACACCCTTGTCGATGCCGGAGAAGGTCACAACAGCATCAGCGGAGGTGTCGGTAATCACAGCATACTTACTGGCGCTGGCAATGACACTATTTCGCTGGGTGCGGGCACGCAGACGGTGCAGGCCGGGGAGGGCGACAACACGGTCAGTTTATCCGGTGTTGGTCAGCGCCAGGTAGATACCGGTGCCGGAGCGGATATGATTCGCCTGTATGATCTGGCAGGAAGTCATGTAACACTCAATCTTGGCGACGGCGACAATGTTGTGACCAACGGCTACTATAGCAGCAGTTCAAGCACGCCTTACAAGGATTTTAACGGTAATGCCAACATCATGGTGATGACCGGCAATGGCAACGACACCCTTGCCCTGTATGCGGGTAATCACGTCATCAACAGTGGTGACGGCAACGACACGATCAGCTTTGGCAATGGTTTGACGATCGTAGATGCCGGTGAAGGCAACAACAGCATCAGCGGCGGTGCCGGTAATCATAGCGTACTCACCGGTGTCGGCAATGACAGCATCTGGTTAGGCTCAGGTACGCAGACAGTACAGGCCGGGGAAGGTGATAACACGATCAAGTTTTCCGGCATCGGTAGCCGGGAAGTCATAACAGGGTCTGGCGCCGACACGTTGCGCTTGTATGATCTGGCAGGCAGCAATGTGACGCTGAACCTTGGCGACGGTGACAATGTTGTGACGAACGGCTACTACAGCAGCAGTTCAAGCACGCCTTACAAGGATTTTAACGGTAATGCCAACATTACCGTCATTA
>CAJPFK010000094.1 GCA_905339275.1 Methylophilaceae bacterium | reverse complement strand
ACCGCCCCGGACAAGAAGGACGAGGCGATACATGGGCTCCTCGACGAGTTCAGGAAGCTCCGCGAAGTTCCCGTCTCCCAGGAAGAGCTCACGAGGGCCAAGAGGTCGATAATCGGCAACTACGAGATAGGGCTCCAGTCGGTCTCCAGCCAGTCCGCAGACCTTGCAAACAACGAGCTCTTCGGCCTCGGCTACGGTTTCTCAAAGGTTTACCCGGAGAAGATACAGGCGGTCACGGCTGAGGACGTCAAGAGGGTAGCTCAAAAGTACCTCGACCTCGACGCTTACGTCATATCAATAGTAGGCCCGAACGGGGAAGCCCTGAAGGCCCAATAGCACAAACCAATCTAACAAAAAATGGCCCGGCAGAAAAATCTGCCGGGCCTTTTTTAATTAAGTTTCAGGTCCTCTCAGAGGATCTTCAAAAGAGAAAAACCCTTGGATGTATGGAGCGGCTCAAGACGGGTATTAAGGAACGAGAGGAGCACTTCGAGCTCCTCCTTCGAAAAGTTGTCCTTCGCGAACTTCTGGAAGAGGGCAACGTTCACCATAAGGTGCGTCGCGCCGTAAGCTTTAAACCCGTCGGCAAGCTTAGTTGCGTCCTTCGCGCCTTTGACCATGCCCTTCAGGAAGACCCCTGTCCTGTCTCCGTAGATGTAATCCCTTTCCCAGTAATAGCCCCTGTCTCCGGCAAAGAGGAGCATGACCTTCGCCTCCTGCGGCAGAGAGGAGTTCCCGAAACTTATCAACTCGTAATCTGGGACAGCGGCCTTCAGGTACGCTTCCCTGTCCATACCGCTCGCAAAGTAATTCAACGCCCCGGTCTTCTGGTAAAGGCCCCAGCCATAGCTCAGGCTGAAAGCGGCGAGAGAGGCCGCGAAAAAGACGGCGGGCCATTTGAAGAGCCGCGAACCAAAAGCGTTCCTCAAGCCGAGCGTCACAAGTATTATGACTACCGGTATCACAGGCATGAGATACCTCGTCACGAGGTCAACAGTAAATGCTGCGGCAAGGAAAAAGAATACACAGAAGGCGATGAGGAGCTTCGCGTCCTTCTCTTTCTTCAAAAAAGCGAGCGGGAGGAACGCCAGGTAAAACGGGTTCAGTACGCCGTCGAACTTCTCTATCGAATTGTCGGCCCCCTCCCAGAAAAGCCGAAGCGGGAGGATCACAAGGTCAATGGCGCTCTCGCCGTAAAGGAGAAACCTTTTGCCGACAGGGGCCATCTCGCCGGTTACGTGAATGCCTTCTCCCCTGGCCATCGACGCTGCGGCGGCCTCGAAGAGCGGGTAAAAGGGGCTCCCTGTCCATACGTAGTTCCGTATCAGCCAGGGCGAGAGCACTGCCAGGGCGACGGCGCCGAAGAGGACTGAGTTTTTAACAGCCCCTGCAAGGCCCTTGTCCCTGTACGATACAGCGGCAATGAAAAGACCTATTAGCATGAAGGAGATGAGGACGTTGTACTTCGCCCCGAGCCCCAAGCCCATCGCGACAGCTGATAGCACAAGCCACTTCATTGCCGCCTCGTCCCTGTACCTCAAAGCGGCCATGAACGAGAGCATCGAAAAAAAGGCCGCGCCGTGGTCTATGTAGGCCATCCTCGAGAGGTTGAAGACAAGTGGCGTCGTCATGTAAATGCAAAAACCGGCGAGGCCGTACTGCCTTCCGGCCCTCGGGAGGATGAACGAGTAGACGAGCCCGGCTGTCAGGACCGCGAAAAGAAGGTGCAAGAGCCTCGGGGCTATGTCGCTGCCAAGCGCGAGCGGCACGAGGTAAATGAGGTCGATGTTTTGAGGCAG
>CAJPFK010000093.1 GCA_905339275.1 Methylophilaceae bacterium | reverse complement strand
TCATTATAATACTTCACACCTGTCTGGTCGCTCACACAAGTCATTTGCCCCGTGCTCTGCGAATAAGTACACCGCAGCCCCGTTGGATCTTTCAAATTTACGGGATTATCTTGAACGTAACTAAATACATTCACATCCCCGCCACCAAACCCAATCGGGTCCTTTGAAACAAACCTTCCCGCTTCAGGGTCGTAGTACCTGGCTCTGTAGTAATACAGGCCAGTTTCACTGTCATATTCCCTGCCGGTATAGGCGTAGGCGTTTCTTATAGTCTCCTCGCTCTTCGGGGCCCCGAAAGAATCATAGGCATACCTGTTGACCACGGCTTGTGCGCTGTCGGTCATCGAGGTTATGGAGCCGAGGCCGTCTGCGTGGTAGTAGTAAGTCTGGCCGTCTCTCGTGAGCGACAAAGGCTCGTCTATGCCGGGGCCGTGGGTATAGGCCGTGGTGGTCGTGGTCGTATTGCCGTTCTGGGTCCTTTCGAGGACCTCGAGGATTATGTCCTCGTTGTCATAAACATAGGTGTACTTGTAAGTCGTCGGAATGCCGCTCTCGTAGGTGGAGACGTTCTTCTCTATCCTTCTCCCGAAGGGGTCGTACTTGAAGGTTACGCTATCGGCGTTGGGGTTGCCCGTCACCTGCCGTGTGGCGCTTACGATCCTGTTCTCGTAGTCATAGGCATAGCTCTGTATAAAAGTGTTTGCTTTTGAATAAGCCGGGCCGATGAGCCTGTTGCCGACCGCGTCATAGGTGAAGGCCTCGTTTGACTGCGAGAATATTGGGTTCTGGGCGGTCTGCGCAGGCTGAGACTGAGTCAGCCTGTCTGTCGGGTCATACGCATAGGCATACTGGTACTCATTATCCGCCCTGGTGAGCCTGTTGCCGACCGCGTCAAGGGTGTAGGTGAATATATCTATTACCGAGTTGCCTGATGTTTTGTATTCAAGGCTGGTCAGCCTGCTCCGGGTGTCATAGGCATAGGCCGCATTGACCCCGTTGGGATAGGAAAGGCCTGTCCTCCTGTCCGCGCTGTCATATGTAAAGGCGAAGACCTGCCCGGCCTGTGGAGTTATCTGGGTGAGCCTGCTGTCATTGTCATAGGTGTACTGTATGACTCTGCCATCAGTCGTGGTCATCTGTGTACGGTTGCCGCGGGTGTCATATGTGTAGTTTATCGTCCTGCTGTTCGAATCCACAACCGAGGTCACACGGCCATTCACGTCATAGGTGAAGTTATACGCGATATGTCCATTCGCCGCGCTGGTTATGTGGTCTTTTGAATCGTACTGGTATGTTGCTGTCGTCTGGTCAGGATAATTTATGCCGGTGAGCCTGCTAAGATCGTCATAGGAGTAAGTTGTGGTCGCGTTGTTGGCGTCAGTCCTGGAGGTCAGGTTGCCGTTGGAATCATAAACATAAGATATGGTATTCCCGAGGGGGTCTGTTTCAGTAAGCACCCTGCCCAGCTTGTCGTAGGTGAAGCTGGTTGCATTGGTGCGGGCGTCAGTCAGGGCCGTAAGCTTGTTTACTCCCCCGGTGCAGGAACCGCAACCTGTGCTGCCATAGGTAAAGGTCGTCACCTGGTTCATTGCGTTGGTTTCGGAAGTGACGAGGTTGTCGGAATTGTA
>CAJPFK010000092.1 GCA_905339275.1 Methylophilaceae bacterium | reverse complement strand
GTATTTGTGACGGGCGGCGGTTGCTCTGGCTTCCAGTATGGATTCACGTTTGACGAGATACAGAACGAAGACGATACCGTGATGCAAAAAAACGGCGTTACGTTGCTGATCGACCCGATGAGCTATCAGTACCTGGTCGGTGCAGAAATCGACTACACCGAAGGTTTGGAGGGCGCACAGTTCGTCATCAAGAACCCGAATGCAACCTCGACTTGCGGTTGTGGATCATCGTTCAACGTATAACCCCGGGTTTTTGTGGGATGCAAAAGGAGGGCTTTGGCTCTCCTTTTTTGTTTTCAGCGGGGGTATACCGCCCCTAGGATGCGCTCCCCTCGGGCCCCGGTGACGGCAGGCAGGTTGCCCGGCAAGCCCATTAGGTTTTGTCTTGCCAGCCAGGCAAATGCCGCGGCCTCAACCCAGTCGGCTCCGATTCCCAGCGCATCGCTTGTGATTATCCGGGTATTTGGCAAAAGCAGTGAAAGGTGCTTCAAGAGGGTCGAATTATGCGCACCCCCACCGCAGACAGCCAGTTCTTCCGGTATGCCACACCAGCGCTCGATGGCTGAGGCAATTGACGCTGAGCTAAGCGCAAGCAACGTGGCTTGAACGTTTGCTGCAGGCTCGCCCCCTGCCAGGTTGGATTCCACCCAATCGAGGTTGAATTGTTCGCGACCGCAACTCTTTGGCGGTAGCAGTCCGAAATAGGGATGAGCCAGCAGGGTATCCAGCAGTTGCGGATTGATTTGGCCGCTAGATGCCCAGTTGCCGCTCTCGTCATAGGCTACCCCGTTGTGTCGATACATCCAGGCATCAAGCAGCATGTTGCCTGGACCGGTATCGAACCCCCGCGTTTCTGAGCCGGGTTTGAGGTCAGTGATATTGGCTATGCCTCCAATATTGACAACGATGCGGTGAATGTCTGGTGTTCGGAACATGGCATCGTGAAATGCGGGCACCAGCGGAGCCCCCTGTCCGCCGGCAGCAATATC
The DNA here is from genome assembly GCA_905339275.1 of Methylophilaceae bacterium. Lineage (GTDB taxonomy): Bacteria > Pseudomonadota > Gammaproteobacteria > Burkholderiales > Methylophilaceae > UBA6140. Next base: position 669 of record CAJPFK010000092.1, on the reverse strand, counting down.
CCGGCTACGAAAGTCCGCAACAACGCTGATTCCACACAATTCGGCCAGCATTGCCGGATTGCCCAATTGCAACGTATAACTCTCATGCGGATTGTGGCGAATTGTTTGACCGTGACAGCCGACGGCACGCACTGATTCTGCCGCGTTGCCAGCCTTCCCAAGCAGAGCCTTGATTGCTTGATGATAGAGAAGAGTGAGTTCATTGCCCACCAAGGCCGCATGGTGCAGTTCATCGATGCCTTTTTTCTGCAGGGCCAGCAGACGGTTGGACAGTTCGCGAGGATATGGCAGGTAGTGGCTGGCGATCAGCTTGTACGGAGACGTGCCGAAATCGGCCAGAACTGCGTCGACGCCATCGAGACTGGTACCGGACATGAGGCCGACATACAGGCCGGTAGCGGCAGTTTTGTCTGAGTTCATCCCGCTGGGGATTTGAGGACGCTAGCTAATCGAGCAGAGCGAGATTCACACCACGAATCCGGTCAAGGCGGTATATGAGCGGATCAGCGTACAGCCTGAAGTCGGCCATTTGCTGCTGTGCCAGGGGTGGCGCACTGGGCAGCACAACGGCCAGCGGGTTTTGATGGACGTTATTGATGCGAAACTCATAGTGCAAGTGCGGGCCGGTGGCCCAGCCTGTATTGCCGACATGCCCGATAATGTCGCCCT
>CAJPFK010000091.1 GCA_905339275.1 Methylophilaceae bacterium | reverse complement strand
ATGACCCTCCCGGACGTTCCCGCCCAGATATCCTCTGCCTGAATTACATCTCCTTCTGCCGGGCGTGGGTCCCCGATCGCCCAGTTTATCATTGATGAGATAAGGCGCGAGTTCTCACCGCTATAAACCTCGCTTGCCCAGGGTCTGGATGGGTCACTGGATGGATTACCGTTATCTGTTGTGAAGGAAACAACCCGGCCAAGCCCGAAGCCCCACGCTGTAAGGATGGGCTTTCCTCGCGAAGTTGCTACAAGGCCATCTGAGCCCAGTTTTGGGGTCACATCGTTGTAGCCTGTGATCGAGGCTGAAATATTGATGTATTTTGTGATGAAATGGTCGGCATCTAATATCGTGAGCGGATATTCGTAAGTTACGGAGGGAGTTTCAGCAGGTGTCGGGGTGGCGGATGGGCCTTCCCCTATTAAGGTGCTTGCCCGTTCATCGGGATATAAGAGTATTACATTAGTGCTGGCTGCTTTTGCCAATATGTCATAATTATCGTTAGGTATCTTTGCATTTGCAGGCAAGAGAATTTGAATGAATTGTATTTTTGTTTCTTTAGCTGTTAGATCTAATACTGTATTTTTGGTTTCGGTAAGACCATCAGGGTCTATTAATCCATCAGATATGACTATTATCTCTTTTGTACCAGTTACCGAATTTAATAATTCATCAGCAGCGTGGAGTCCTTTATCAAGATCGGTAGGATTCTCCCCTCCCCTTGTTCCGGGTCCGATCTCCCTTACGAAACTCTCAAGCTCTGCTTTATTTGCTTCAGAACCCATCGGCAATATAGCGGTTTGTGTTGTTACACCGCTGAATGCCACCACACCGACACGACTGTCCTGTCCAATTCCCCGGATGATGCTTATGGCATTAGCATCAATAAGACTGATGGGTGAAGGTGACCCTATTCCTGTGCTTCCTGATGAGTCAATCAGGATAATAACATTTCTTCCTCCTGTGAATTCTCCTGCCCTTGATATTATAGGCAGTATCGCTTCAACCGGGGAATTATTGTAAGCCCCTCGATCATAGGATGATTCCCCGCCAACAACCACAAGCCCGCCGCCATTTCCCACATAATTCCGTAAGTTTTCAGCAGGTAACTCAGTCGCTGCCCTATTATCTATTATTAGAGTTTTATAGGGTGAGGCTGAAAGATCTGATGGCAGAGAACTCACGGTAGTGACGTCATATAGACTATTCGTAATTGTATAAAGAGGCGATCCTGTATCGCTCGTTACTGCCAGCAACTTTGGTTTTGGCACAACGAATATGGATTTATAAAATACATTGTTTAGCTGGAACCTGTCCTCCCCGTCGGGTGTAATCGTTGCTTTCATTTTGTATGAACCAAGACTTGTAAATGCACCTGTGACAGGGATTACCTTTTCTCGTTCATTCTGCGAAAATGTTTCGCTCATTACTGATTTTCCATCTATTTCCACATCAAGCTTGTAGACGATATAGCTACCTGCCTGTCTAACAACAACATTGAACACATTCTCATTCCCGATAATGATGTTCTTGGCGCTTGCTATCTCGACACTTGCATCATTATGGATTGGTTTCTGTTGCACTGCGAACACTTTTGTCCCTGTCTGGGAAACAAAAGAGATGGCATCGAAAAGGTCCTTTCCGTAATTGGCATTCCCGTCAGTTACAAGTAATAAATTATTATTTTCTGAGGCTCCTATCACCTCATCGCCTATGGGTGATTTGATACCTGCGAATTCCCTGAATTTCGTGGGTGTCCTGGGCTGTAACGCATCAAATATATTTTTCCCGGTATCTTTATTGAACAGGTCCATGCTGAAAGTATTATCCGAAATCACGGTTATTCTTGGAGCATCATCACGCACTGTGGTTATTCCCAGCGAGTAAGGTGAGGCAAGGGCAATAATCAGGAGGCTCAGGATGATGACCCGTGAAAATATGATCCACTTCGAAACACCTTTCCGTATATAATACAACCCTAAAAGGATCAGGGGACTGATAAGTAAAAGGACATAAGGATTCTCAAACTGGGGTATCGTGAAATCCATTACCGTTACCATTACAATTCACCCCTCCAGCGCAGATAATACAATTCAAGAAATACAAGGAACATGGCAGCCATTATGAAATAAATATCAAGATTTTTTTGTTTTCGGATAGTTTCAGGTGAATAGACGATTTGTTGTGAGGTTGAAACATTTGATTCCTCAGCAGCAAGCCCGCTGCTGACAAGGTTTGATTCCCGTTCATCATAAAGGTTCACAGCCACGTTCTTTCCGGGCACATCATAAATACCAACCTCATCAAGCAGCAGCGTATCTGTTGTCACCTTATCGGCAGGTGTATTTACTGTCACAGATGCCGGGAATTTTATCAGCATCCCCGTTTTTGCATTATATTCGGTCACATCAAGGCTTCCCTTTATC
>CAJPFK010000090.1 GCA_905339275.1 Methylophilaceae bacterium | reverse complement strand
TGCACCGTCCTGGCTGCGCACCCATCCGATCACCAGCGATCGCATCGCCGATATGGCCAGCCGCGTGCAACAGACCCCCTACCGTCTGGTCTCCGACAGCCTCAGCTTTCATCTGGTGCGCGCCAAGCTGCAGGCCATGCAGAAGAACCCGCAGGAGGCGGCGGCATGGTTCAGCGATGCACTGGGTGCGCATAAACACGGTAATCAGACAGCCCAGCGCTATGGCCTGGTGCTGGCGCTGCTGCGCGCCGGCCAGACCGCACGCGCCGCACAGGAATTTGCCGGGCTGCAAGATCAGGCCGCCCAAAACCCGATGATCGCGACATTGGCCGGACAGATCCGGCGTGCGAGCGGGAACGGCAAGGACGCCATCGAATATTACCGCACTGCCACACAGAATTTTCCGCAGCACCGGGCACTGACCTATGATTACGCCGAACTGCTGCTACAAGCCCGGCAGCACGATGAAGCGCTCAAACTGCTCGACGTACAGATCACCATCCATCCCAACGATCCACGCCTGTATGACTTGCAGGCACGCGCCTATGCGGCGCTGGGCAAGCGGCAGGAAGAGCATCACGCGCTGGCCTACAGCTACGCCTTGCGCGGCAACCTGCACGGCACGATTCAACAGCTCGAACTGGCCAAGAAGGCCGGTTCAGACTACTACCAGCTTTCCATCATCGAGAGCGAACTCAAGAAATTCAGGGAGATTGCAGCGGCGCACGCGAAACGTTAGCCAGCCATTTCTTTAGGCTTGGCCCATCCTGACGGCAAAGCCGGATATTGTCGGGTTACGCTACGCTAACCTGAGGTACGTCAACGAAAGATTCAGGGTGATTGGTGGTACACACCATCAGGGCTAGCCTTTTTGATTGTTGCCAGTTGCTTACAGCTCGCCTCCCATCCTAATCCACAGCCAATTTGGAAATTGTCCCGCGCCAACTTCCAATCATGCAACTGTTTCGAATAGATCAGCCCCCTGCCGTGATAGGCTTTCGCAAAATTGGGGTCGATCTTTATCACTTTGTCAAAAGCCTGCATGGCCAGGTCATGATGTCCAAGCAAGTCCTGCATCTGTCCAACCGCATAATGTGCATTTTTTTCTCCTGGACTAAGCTCCACAGCTTTGAGGTAATCAGCCAATGCTTCTTGCTGTGATCCCGCCCGCTGAAAAGCAATTCCCCGGTTGTAGTATATCCGCCAGACACCAGGCAACCGTTCTTTCCCTTCGACTAACCTCACAGCATCATCCCAAAGTAGCAGCTTGTGAGAAAAAACATGTAAACGCTCCCATGTTGCCGGCAGCAGAACAACCAACAAAAGCGCAGCATATGGCAGCCTCCGCGCTTCGGGCACTCGGGCAAATGCTAATGACAGTGCGATAAAAATGCCCGGCATCCACAAATAGCTGCGATACAGTACAAAAATTTCCTGTATGCGTATGGTTGAAAATTCCGTCACAAACAATGCCCATGGAAACAGGATGGCCAGTCCTAGCAAACCCAGGCTGCCGCGCTTGAACAACAAGAATATTGCGCCCCCCCCCACGCCCAAATACGCCAGCCCCCCAACAAGATGCCACCCGAAAAAGCCGCTCGCAAAAGGTTCGCGCATGTCCACTGACATCCACAACGGGTTTGGCAGCAACCACAGCCCAACGTATTTGAAGAACAAGGTCGTCTGCGTCAAGATGCTCAGCAGATAGGCATATTTTGGCTGCACCCCCTCCAGCATTCCCGGCGCATATATCTCATACGGGGTACCTAATACCCCCTTGACCGCCAGCACCACATAGAGTGCCACGACTGCACACAGCGCATAAACCCACCACAGGGAACGCCACAATTCGCGCGAGGGCACGCGCAGCAACACCGTTAATGCCAACATCAGCAAAGGCAAGGCAATCGCATGTTCCTTCGACAGCACCGCTGCCGCATAGAAGAATACGCTGGCACACAGCCAAACTTTCGCGTTGCCACGCACCAAACCCTGCAAATATGACCACAATGAAAGCAATGAAAACAAGGTGGCAAAAAGAATTGTCCGTTGCACCAGATACGCAACGGCATATACCGCAACCGGGTGAAGAACAAACAAGAGCGCGGCAAAGCCAGCCAACCAGTTGCAGTTCAGCTGCAAGAACGCCTCGACGCCCAGCACCTCACGGTATAACAGCCATAGGAAACGGTATAACGCCAGGCCGACCGCAACGTGCAGCAGCATGTTACCCAGACGAAACGGCATCAATGTCTGACTGCCCAACCACTCGTACGTCCACCCCAGCGTAGCGTATGGCAACTCGCGTAAATCCAGCGGATTGAAATGTGCAGCGTTATTGCGCAAGGTTGCAGCGTTATCCAAGAACATGTACAGATCATCGAACACCGCAGGATTGTCCAGGAAAGGCGCATAAAGCAGCACCACCGCAAGCGGGATCAACCAGAGAAACAGTCTCGGTCTGCTTATTATTTTCATTGGGTTCTGTTTTCCTAAATAAAAAGCCCCTCCGTAGAGGGGCTTCAGCTAACACACTATGGCCTTATTGTTTGCACAGACCTTGGTCTACGCAAGTACCGCTGGCTGTCCAGGTGATACCCGCGGCGGTAATAGTCGGGGTCAATTTGTAGACCTGTCCATCCACGCCGGCAACAGGAGTGCCGGCAGCGCCGACTGCTGTCGCAGTGATCACACCGTCCACGGTAGCCACATCGTGAACATACTTGCCAAATCCAACCGTAGCAGCCGCAGCGCCACTGCTGCCGATATCAGCCGGTACGCCCGCTGTACCGCCATCACATACAGTTATATCGCCATTGTCGCCATGACAGACTTCGACGCCCGCCTTGATTGCCTGGGTAGCCTGCACAATCTCGGACAACTTCGCCTTCTTGGTGTAGTTGCTATAGGCCGGGATCGCTACCGCAGCCAGAATACCGATAATCGCAACAACGATCATCAATTCAATCAGCGTAAAACCTTTTTGTACTTGTTTCATGTTAGAGCTCCTTTTTGGGGTTGGACACAAC
>CAJPFK010000089.1 GCA_905339275.1 Methylophilaceae bacterium | reverse complement strand
ATACTCATCTACTGGTTCATGTCGATAGCGTACAAGCTCTTCGGCACGACGGAGTTCGCTGCCCGTTTCACATCCGGGGTCTTCGGCACGCTCTTGAGCCTCATGACCTTCTTTTTCGTAAAAGACGTCAAGGGGCTGCTGCCCGCGCTCCTGGCGACCCTGGCTTTACTTCTCAACCTCGAGTTCTTCGTATACTCTCATTCGGCAGTCACCGACATGACGCTGGCCTTTTTCATAACGGCCTCGCTGTACGCCTTCTACCTCGGAGCGCACCACGGCAAGGAACGCTGGTTCCTGTGGTTCTGGGCCGCCTCCGCCATGGCGGTGCTCACGAAGGGAGTAGTGGGCCTTCTTTTCCCGGCCGTCATAGCGGGAGGCTTCATACTTCTTTCGAAGAGGACAGAGCTCATAAGGCCGCTCCTTCGCCCGTCGTACATAGGGCTTTTCCTCCTCATCTCCGCCCCGTGGTTCATAGTGCAGTTCATGGTAAACGGATGGGAGTTCTTCGACGCCTTCATCGTCAAGCACCATATCAAAAGGTACTCCGGCGTCATCTCAAGCCACGGCGGCCCGTTCTACTATTACGTCCTCGTGCTGCTCGCCGGTTTCTTCCCGTGGGTGGCTTTTCTCGTGCCGGGCATATACAGGGGCCTCAAAGAGCGCCTTGAGCGCTCTTCGGGCCTGTACCTCCTTTGCGCCTTCTGGGTGCTCTTCGTCTTCGTATTCTTTTCGATATCGAGGACCAAGCTCCCCAACTACATCTTCCCGCTCTTCCCGGCGGCCGCGATACTCACGGGCCTCGTTATATCAGAGATGGTCGAGGGAGCCCGCCGCTCGAAGGCGGCAATCCTTACGCTTCTGTTCATAGCCGGCCTCTTTGCCTCAGCCCTGCTCGTAATACCGTCGCTCGGGCTCGAGATGGACATCAATTACCCGCCGAAGTTCTTCTACGTCCTCGCGGCCCTGTTCGCTCTGTCTGCGGCGCTCTCGATCGGCGCTCTCTACAGGCCCTTTTCCGCCATCATGGGGCTTTCGGCCGTCTCTCTAGTCCTCATCGTCTTCCTGAGGCTCTACGCCCTGCCCCCGGCGAACATATACCTCCAGAAGACGCTCTTCGACTACTCGAGGTTCGCCAGAGGGAACCTGCCTTCGAACGGCGTGCTCGCCACCTACGAGATAAACAAGCCTTCGATAGCCTTTTACGCCAGGCGCGGGGTCCTTAAAGCGGACAAGACCAACGTCCAGAGGCTCGGCGAGCTTGGCAGGAGCACGCCGCTCATGATAATAACCACCCCGTCGAGAATTGAGGAGCTCAAGCCATACGGCTTCAAGGTCCTCGATTCGAGGGGCGACTACATTCTCCTCGGGACAGAAGGAGCGCCGCGTTTCAGGCCGAAGTAGCCTGATACCACCTCCAGTCCCGGGCATCCTCTTTAGAGCGGAGGCGCTTTGAGAAAACGGGTCGTCATAATGGGAGCCGCTGGAAG
>CAJPFK010000088.1 GCA_905339275.1 Methylophilaceae bacterium | reverse complement strand
TTGCCCCGAGCGCATCTGGGGCGGCACCACGGTGACGAAGTGATCAGGCAAAGTGGGAGGCAACACCCAGGCTTTGCGCACATGTTCGATCAGCGACTGGCTTTTGTATTGCACCAGCAAGTAGATGGAAGGGATATCGGAATTAACCAGATTTGACAAAACGAAATCCACTATCCGGTAGCGTGCCCCGAACGGAACGGAAGGCTTGGATCGCTCCGCGGTAAGCGGATGGAGCCGGCTGCCTTCGCCGCCAGCCATTACCAGTGCCAGTATCTTGCTATTTCTCATGTACGCTCCCCGGACAATTCCAAATACGTAGTAGTAATCGACAGAATCGACAGGGTCAGACTCGACCGATTATGGTTCTTGCGCAGGCCCGCAGTAGCTCGTACAGGGTGCAGTAAGGGTAGTGCATTGCACCGGATAAATCACATACGGCGGTGCCAACTTATCAAGCTCGTAGAGCTTAGAGAATTGCCTACCTTTGGTGCAATGCCTGTTGGTTATTGCGCACTACCGGGGCTATTTTCTACCCATCGATTTCTTGCTGTTGATCTTGCATTCCAAGCAATAAGAATACTTCCCATTAACCCGACGCAGAACAGGGCAAGCGTACTCGGTTCTGGAACAGTAGCCGCTACGATAGCGTCAATCTGGACGATATTATTAACGCCAAATCGTTCAAGATCAGGGTTAGCGGGCGGGTCTATGCCAACATGGGTAGCAGGAAAAGGGGAACGCCAACGTGCCACATAATTGTCAGCACTTGCCAGGGTAGTCCAGCCAGGTGCAAAAACCGTCACTGGGGTTCCCGGCGCGCACTGGCCGGTGAAAGCATTGCAGAACGCCACAATGTAATCGAGCGCTGCGTCCCTTGCGGATGACTCCGTATCCGAGATTAGCCCGTATAGGTCATAGCCGACAAACTCACTCGACGTGGCGATCGCCGAAAATACATCGACGGTATTAAATGTAGTCAACCCAAGGTTAGCGTAATCCGATACGCAAACAAAAGAAGAGCTGTCTGGGCACGGTGGAACCAGATTGCTATGGAAATGGGGAAAAGGCCCAGCTGGATCGATATGGGAAGAAGGCAGAGTCGCCGCGATCTCCCATGACATAAGGCCTGCTATTCCGGGGTGAAGAGAAAGTAATTGTGGCGGATTTCCAGAGGACTCTTCCTCGGTGTGGCGGTTTTCGATGACGAAATCAAAATCTACCCGGTCCCCATGAGTCGCTCCATTATCGAATGAAGTTTCCATGGGATTTCCTGGAATGACATCAACGGAAGCTCCCGTTAATGCACCACCCGCCGGAGTATCGACCCAGCCCGTATATTCTTCAGTGCCGCTCGTAACGCCTGCAATGCCAAGAGGAACATTTCCAGGGCCGAGCACAGGACCAGGCTCAACAAAATTTAGATAGCCCGCATTTGGAAGGGGTGTCCAAAGTGAGGGCACATCAAACGAAACTGGAATAACAGCAGCCTGTGAGACAGATACAAAAAATATTCCAATAATGGTGCACACACGGACAAGGATGCTTTGTAAACTGTTCATGAATTGCTCCTATAGAAATTTCAGGTTTGGCAGCCTAACTACTGATTGAGTCAGCAGAATCGGGGCGACCGCATCACTTGGTCAAACCTTACCTAATCCCCGGCAAAGCGGGGGAGTTACCTTGTTAATTTAACTATTGGTTTGGCGCGGTCGCATGCACGAACTCATAGCTCATGTCCATGATGCGTCCCTTACAAAGTCTTCAGATATTCGATTAGCGCATTCTTATCCTCTTCCGGCAGCACTGTGCCGAAGTCGTGGCCCATGTTGCCGTTGCCGCGCAGCGTGGTGTCGTATTTCGTTCCTGCCCTTTCCGCTTCCGGCCCCTGCGTAATGAAGCCCACATTGGCGGGATCATAAACATCGTAGCCGCGCCAGAATACCTGCGGCCGTTCGCCGGGCGGCTTCAGCATGTCCCTGAGCGAAGGCACGGAGCCATGGTGGAGATAAGGGGCGCGCAGCCAGATGCCATCGAGGAACTGGGCGACGTAACCGATCAGCGGCTCTTCCACCAGACCTAAGCGTTCAAGACCCATGTCCCTGACCACCTTATTGGACTCGATGGCAGCCTGTTTGCTCCAGGTATCCATTCGACCCCGGTCAGTGCCGACTTCCGCGAGAGGAATGCGCGTGCCCGTGCGGACGGAAGCGTGGCATTGCATGCAGTTGGCATCGAACACGGACTTGCCCTTCGCGGCCAGCGCCTCGTCTATGGCAAAGGGATATTTCGGTGCGGGCGTGTTGCCGAGGTAGTCGAGCAACCAGTCGACCTGTTTCAGGAAATCATCCTTGTCGTGCGGCGCGGCGCCCAGCAAACCCAGTGCGGAATCCATGACCACCGAGCGCGCGTCATTGGAATCACCGGCAAAGTTCATGCGGTGCCCCTGTTCGTGTTTGTATTTTTTCAGATTCCACACCGAAGGCATGTCGGTGGGCCCGAATGTGTCATCCATTTTCCAGCGGATCATGAAATATTTGGTCAGATTCATCGCATCATCCCGCCCCCTTCCCCATTCCGGGAAGTCATGACGGTAGATCCACCGGAACTGGCCTTCGCGTTCCAGCAGTCTTTTTTTGGTGATCGGGATAATGAGGAAGCGGTAAGCCATGCGGTCGATCCAGTCG
>CAJPFK010000087.1 GCA_905339275.1 Methylophilaceae bacterium | reverse complement strand
GGCGGATTCTGCCAGCTCGGGTGCGGTATGCAGCAGCGTGCCATCCAGATCAATCAGGATGGCGGAGATGCCAAGCGGGAACTGCGCCTGCGGCATTATTTGCCGACCTTGGCCAGCTCGGCGCGCAATTCGCCGATGATGCTGTCGTAGCGGTTCTTGTCGTTCTCGTTGCGCTTGCCGAATACGGCGGAACCGGCGACGAAGGTATCCACGCCGGCTTCAGCGACTTCGCGGATATTGGCCGGGCCGACGCCGCCGTCGATCTCCAGGCGGCAGTTATAACCGCCCGCATCGATCATCTTGCGCACCTTGCGCGCCTTGTCCAGCACATGGGGAATGAATTTCTGTCCGCCGAAGCCGGGGTTGACGGACATCAACAACACCATATCCAGTTTCGGGAGCGTGTATTCCAATATGTCCAGTGGCGTGGCCGGGTTGAACACCAGACCGGCCTTGCAGCCGCTTTCCTTGATCAGGCCGATGGTGCGGTCGATATGTTCGGATGCTTCCGGATGGAAGGTGATGTAGGTTGCGCCAGCCTTGGCAAAGTCCGGAATGATGCGATCCACCGGCTTGACCATCAGGTGCACGTCAATCGGTGCGGTCACGCCATGCTTGCGCAGCGCCTCGCACACCAGCGGGCCGATGGTGAGATTGGGCACGTAATGGTTGTCCATCACGTCAAAGTGCACGATGTCCGCGCCGGAGGCGAGTACGTTGTCAACTTCCTCGCCGAGCCTGGCGAAGTTGGCGGAAAGAATACTGGGAGCGATCTGGTACATGGTAGTGTCCTTGGACGAGTTTGAATTTAAACGCACATTCTACCCGAAACTGCGGCCGTGATTAAATCCAGTGGCTGTCGGCCTTGCGGTATGTGTCAACGCGGTATGTTGACGGGCGCAAGATTCGCCGATACTCTGGCTTGGGTGAATGCGGCTCGCCATCGGGCGACGCAATCACACCATCATGGGGGGAATATCCCCTTTTAATACACCTCTGGATAATATGCGCTAATGGTGGATTTAGTTAATCCAATGGTAAAGTGCAGCACATTCGTGGGAGATTTGTGCATGAAAGAAAGAGCAGTTTTCCGGGTCGTATTTTGCCTGCTTATGATGGTCGTTGCGGCGCCGGCCAATGCGTCAATGGTAAAAATAACATTCGGGGGAACACTTGAATCAGTAGATGCTAGGCTTTCAGCGGCATATTCAGTCGGCAGTTTGTATTCCGCGGAATTAACTTTCGACACTTCGGCGCCGCTCGCCTGCGATTTGGGATGGCAGGCAATCTATGACCCTGTCTCTATGAGCCTGCAGGTAACATTGAATGGCAACGTGTTTCAGGATACGAGCAACCTTGGCAGAGCGTACGTTTCTAATTGGGGAGATTCCGGTGGTTCATTTGTGCTGTACAGTTTTTTCCCGCAGGGACCAAGCGTCGAAAATTTTCGGCCCGCCCAAATAGTTCCCATTTTGATTACACGTGTTGGAAATACATTTAGTTCGATGGCGCTTCCGACATCAACCACTGATGGCAGCGTATTCAACGATTGGCGTTTCAATGATGCCTCTAACGGTTTCCAATTTCTCTTCGACGGCCTAAGTGGAGAGGGTTATGCAACTATTTCCGGGACGCTAGAGAACGTACGCTTCCAAGGCAACCAGGTATCTCCGGTACCCGAACCAGAAAGCTACACCATGTTGCTAGCCGGATTGTGGCTGCTGGGTTGGATAAACAAACGCGGGAAGCAGCTTTAGGCCAGAGTGTGAGTGCACGTGTGGCGCACGGGGTCAGGCCATACATTTGACACAGCATTAATGTAAAACGTAAGGTATCTGACCCTAATGTTTCAGGCTGACCTCAATGTTTCCGTTTGACCCCGATGTTGCTCAAACACAAAGGGCTTGAGCGACTATTTACCAAGGGCAGTGCCCGCGGTGTGCGGGCGGATATTATGCGCCCCGCATCATCCTGATGCTCGATGCAATAGATGCGGTGAATAATAGGGGACGCGGTTTCCTACCCGCGATTAAATCCAATAGCTGCCTGATGAGACAGGCACCTTGCCATGCCGGGTAAAATGTTGTGAAATGCGGCATGGACAAGGACGCACAACACGCTATCAATATCGCCGCCACGGTAAATTTCTTGCCTGATCAATCCGATGAGGCAGATAACCGCTTTGTCTTTTCTTACACCATCACCATCACCAATGCCGGCGATTCTCCCATCAAGCTGCTCAGCCGCCACTGGATCATCACCGATGCCCACCACAATGTGCAGGAAGTGCGCGG
>CAJPFK010000086.1 GCA_905339275.1 Methylophilaceae bacterium | reverse complement strand
TATGCCCTCCTCGACCCGTCTGAGGTCAACACCGGGGCGGTAGGTAACATGGATTTCCATCAGCCCGGAACGGTTGAACAGCTCCAGGGCGCGCGCGGCAGGAATATAAACGGTATCGTCCAGATCGAAGCCCAGAATCTGCCCTTTGGGCTCCATTACGCCGATCACACGGTAACGCTGCCCGCCAACGCGCAGATAACTGCCGAGCGGATTGCTGTCGCCGTACAGCTCCTGGCGCACCTTGGCACCCAGCACGACGAAAGCGCGCGCCTGGCTCGGCTCTTCGTCCGGCAAAAAACTGCCGGTGCGCACGTAGATGCGCAACGCCTGCGGCATCTCGTGGCCGACGCCATTCACCATGGTGCGGCGTGTCTTGCCATTGGCGCGCACCTCGGCATTTCCCTGCACGCTGGGGCTGATATATTCGGCATAGGGAACATGACGCAATGCCTCGGCATCCTCGAGGGTAAGCGGTTTGACCGAGCCAAACATGCCGACGCTCGCCCCATGCGTCTGCGTCTTGCCCGGCTGGACGCCGATGATATTTGTGCCGAATTGCGAGAACTCGGATAACACGAACTGGTTCAGGCCTTCGCCGATGGAAGTCAGCAGGATCACCGCCGCCACACCGATGGCAATGCCCAGCCCGGTCAGGAAGCTGCGCAGGCGGTAGGCCGTAAAGGTGGAAGTGGTGAGGCGAATCAGGTCGGTGAATAACATGAGCGCGTCATTCCGGTGCTTGCCGGAATCCAGTCAATTATTGATGTTTACATAAATGATGACAGCAACTGCCCCTCTCCCCTCTCCCCAAGGGCGAGGGGCTTTGCTTCCCTCTCCCTCGGGGAGAGGGACCGAGGGTGGGGGTACTTTGTGGCGAATGGTCTATTGTCATGTTTTATGTAAAACTCAATAACAGGCGTTTGATGCCGTCACGATTCATCGCGCCGACTCATGCAGCAGAAAGCCAAAGGGTGAATTTTGCCGCAACGAAACGCCATCCGGCTCGTCTGTAAGGATGGACTCGCACATTGAGGCAACGGGCATATTGAGTATGTTGCGCCACGCTTTAACGTAACGTGGATTGCAAAGCTGTTCGTTATCCCATTTTTCGACACGTTCCAAAGCCAGTTTGCGCACATGCTCGCCATCCTGTTGGTTCAGCAACGCTTCAACCGCTTTACGGTGCAGGCTAACCAGTCTGTCATCAGACTGGTGTTTGCCTATTCGCGCCAAACGGCGCTGCTCAATAACTTCTTCAGTGTTCATGTTCATAAGCTACTTATTTCCAGCACTCCACCAGCACTGTCCACTTGCGCGCTTCCTCGGCAATATCGGCATTGCTCTTTTCACGCGAGAAAAGTCCGCCGCCGGTTTTGTATAGTACCTGGTTGGCGTCGAGGAAGGCTCTGACGGTCTGGCCGTTGACCGCGAAATTGACGTTTTGTGGAATATTGCCGGTGAGACGTACAGCTTTCATATCCAATCTTGCGGACACTACCCCCACCACATTCCCCTTTTTGTCCATCACAGGGCTGCCGCTTGAACCGCCCTGAATCGGTGCGGTGATTTGAATTTGGTTGGTATTATTGTCCAAGCCCGATAGTGCGCTGATGATGCCAGGCGTGAGATTACCGCCAGATGAGAGCAACGAGTTGAGCGGATAGCCGAACACGATGATTTCTTCACCTTGGCGCAGCTTGCCGGGTGCGGGATTGAGGCTGGCGATGTCCTTGACCTTGCCCGGCAGTTGCAGCAGCGCGAGGTCGTTCACACCATCGGAAGTGATGACCTTGGCGATGCCTTCGCGCCCGGCAACTTTCACTTCAGCGCAGCCGTTGATGACATGGTGATTGGTCAGTGCATGGCCGTTATTGCTGACCACAAAGGCTGTACCCGTCGAATGCTTGATTGGCTTGCCATCAGATGAAGCCGCTCCGTTGTCGCTGGAAGATTGCAGGGTGTCGCCCTTCTTCCAGTTGGAGGCGAGGCGCTGGCCTTCGGCACGTTGAGCAGGAGTAAGTTGTGACTCAAAAATATCACGGTTTATTCTGGCTATATTATTTCCTTGGGCAGCGGCCAGATTAGACCATGCGTAGGCCAGCACAAGGTTTTTGCTGACTCCATCGCCTACTATATACGCACCGAGATTGGCCTGCGCATCAGCAAGTCCTTGTGCAGCCGCTTTTTGACACCACTCCACCGCCTTGGCGGTATCCTTGGGAACACCTTCGCCGCTGTCATACATCAAGCTGAGTCTGTATTGTGCTTCCGCGCCCCCTTGTGCAGCCGCTTTTTGATACCACTCCACCGCCTTGGCTGCATCCTTGAAAACACCTTCGCCGCTTTCATACATCAAGCCGAGGACGTATTGTGCTTCCGCGCCCCCTTGTGCAGCGGCTTTCTTAAACCACTCCACTGCCTTGGCTGCATTCTTGGGCATGCCTTCACCGTTGTAATACATAAAGCCGAGGTTGAATTGCGCTTTTGCATGCCCCTGTGCAGCGGCTTTCTGATACCACTCCACCGCCTTGGCTGCATCCTTGGGCACGCCTTCGCCGTTGGCGTACATCACGCCGAGCATAAATTGTGCACCCACATGCCCCTGAACTGCTGCTTTCCGAAACCACTCCGCAGCCTTGGCTGCATCCTTAGTTACGCCAACACCACTAAGAATTTTTTTTGCCAGGTTGAATTGCGCGTCAGCACTTCCACCATCTGCTTCCATCTGCAACTTCTTCAGCTCTTCTTCCGGGGTTAGATCGAACTGGTCAAACACATTTGTTTTCTGTGCGGCGAGTGCCGTGGTTTCGGTCTTGTTGCCAGCAGCTTTCTCCCCACAACCTGCAAGTGTCAGTAACAGAGCTATCAGCAAAGAAACAACCAGAGCATTCATCGAGAATTCACCTTTATCACGTGCGCAATCAATTGGGTGCGGCACCGCAAATCATGCCGCCCACCTGTCCGGTAATTTCATATCCACCACAATCTCGGCATAGGGTGCAAAAACCAAACCATTCTCGTCTTTCTCAATCGCCATCCATTCGAGCAGGCGTTCGCAATCGTTATGCACATTCTTGTAGTCGCGTTTGAGTTGGCGGGCAAGTTCCGCAATGGTGACCGCACCGCTTTCACGCAATGCGCCGATCAACTCCCAACGCTTGGGCGTAAAAACCGAGAACATTTCGCCGACATCATCGAAACCAACGCCGAAATAAGGCTTGACCCGTTTTCCTTGTTTGGCGGCTTTCATGGCAGCCGTGGCCCGTGCAAGGCTGGCTTCAATCGGTTCGCCAACGGTCATGTGCAGGACTGTGTTATTGGTTTTCATTTTGCTGCCTCCTTCACGTCTTGCCAGAACCCTTCGAGCAGTTGGGTTTCAGTTCAGCGTGGATGTTTGCCGCACTCTCATTTCACTCTGCTCTTCCACGCTTCAGGATTGCGCGCACTATGAAATACGGCCAACACTACGATGTGCTGATTTCTCTCGCGGAAATAAACGCAGTAAGGAAATCGGCGGGCGACAGCTTTGCGTGTGCCGCGATACAAAATGGGGAATTGCTCGGGGTTGCTGGTAACGCGGTTCAGCAGGCGTTCTATTTCCGCAAAAAACTCAAGCCCAAGGCCGATGCGTTCTTGTTCGTACCAATCACCCGCTTCGTCAAGCTCGCGTCGCGCCTGATGCCGAAAAACAATCTGGCGCATTACCGTTGCCAGCGTTTCACAGCTTCAGTTTTAATGGATTCCCAAGAAATGGTGTTATCCGGCGCAGCGTCATCTTCGTCCAGGCGGCGGTCGAGTTCAGCTTTTTCTGCCGTGCTGGGGGGCAATAGCCCCGCTTCAATAGCGACCGAATCCCAGATGTCTTGCACCAGGGCAATACGTTCTTCGACGCTCATACTGTCTATTCCGAGTGTGTGCAGTGCTTGTCCCATACTGATCTCCTGTTTTCAGGTTCGCTAGGTATTTTACGGCAAAGCCAGGTGACTAATCCCGATTATTTGCTTCTGCCGATGCGCCGACGCCCATCCTAATGAACTAGGCGTCCACATTCAGTGAAGAGCGTTCGAACTCAGCGCCGCGCCAAGGCCAGCACCGGATCCAGCTGCGCCGCGCGCCGTGCCGGCCACACACTGAACAGGATGCCGGTACCCAATGCCGTGCCAAATGCCGCCAGCACCGCCCACCATGGTGCATTGACCGGCAGTGCCGGATAAACCTGCCCGATGACCGCGCTGCCGATCTCGCCCAGCAGCAGCCCGGCCATACTGCCTATCCCTGACAGTAGCACGGCCTCGGCAAAGAACAAGCGGCGTATCTCGCTCGAGGGCGCGCCCAGTGCCTTGAGCAGGCCGATTTCCTGGGTGCGTTGCGCAACCGCGATCAGCATCACATTCATGATCAGCACGCCCGCCACAGACAGGCTGATGGCGGCAATACCGCCCACTGCCAGCGTCAGTGCATGCAGGATGCGGTCGAATGTCGCCAGCACCGCATCCTGGGTAATCACGGTGACATCGCGCTCGCC
>CAJPFK010000085.1 GCA_905339275.1 Methylophilaceae bacterium | reverse complement strand
ACCGAAGGCAAAATTAACCGACAAGTCTGCCACATTGCTATTCAGCGCACCTTTAAGTGACTTGACGCGGCCCGCGCTGAGCTTGATGCCGGTCACCTTGGTCAGGTCCATGGTTAGATAAGCCATCGGCTGCACAATCGCACCACCGCTGGTATCCAGCCCACCGCCCCCGGCTGCACCGATCAGCATTTCCGCACCGGCTGAAAATCTATCGAAAAATTTCTGCGTGCGGAAACCTGCACCAAACAGTCCGGCCGAATAGCCTCCGGAATTGCCGCTATACGCGCTATGTGCCTGGCCGGTCAGATAAATGGAACGGTTCAGGTAGCGGTTTAGCTTGATCACAACGGCATCGATATCGCGTTTGCTGCCATCCCTGTATGCGGCATCGAAATAATGTTCCGTCCCGAAAATCCACTCGTTACCGACGATAACTGCTCCCCTGCCTGAAGCGGCAGGATGATCTAAGTCCCAGATGAAATTAGCCGAACCATAATTTGCCCGAAATTTACCGTTGGGCGCAGTAGCGTAGCCGCCTTCCAGAGAAAGATGGGTATCGCGGCTAAGATTGACCGTGGCATAAGTGCCCAGCTTGTTCAGCAATCCCCCGCCTACCGACACCAGGCCGCCGCCGCCCATACCCAGAGCCAGGCGCGCGCCGATGGCAAGGGTTTCATCCCATATAGGGGTTTCTGCACCCAGCGTGCCGAGAAATTCGGCGTACCCTGCTGCATTGCCGCTGGACGCACCGGCGGCTTCCAAACCCCAATACAACGAGGGCGACAATAACCGCTCCAGGCGTACACCCACAGCGCCGATCGAGTTTGTTGCGGGAGCGCCGGAAAGATCGGTAACATTACCTCTCGGCCTGTACCTCCCCACCGTTGCCAGCACCCGATCAAATCCCGCTCCATGACGACCCTTGGTATCCATCTGTTGGCCGACACGATCCGGCGTGACATAGGCAAAATTGCTGTCGGCTGAAAATAAAAGGCCGATTTGATTGCTGCTGATCTCCCCGTTAGGGAAGGAAACATGGGATGCCGAGATGCCCGCTTGATAGTTGCCGAGCTTCCACAGCAAATCGAGGTGAGGCCGAACCATCAGCCCGCCTCCTGTCATTGTCGAGGCGCTGCTGCCTCCGCCTCCGCCCACAAATACCCCTGTCTGCAGTTCCAGTCTGGGAAACAGCTTTTGATGCCACGCCATTTCACCGCCTGCGGTAAAAAACCCTCCGCGCTGGCCAGTGATCGCCCCATATGCGGCCGGGCCAAGATAGAGTCTGGGTGACACCTCAACCAGATAACTCGTGCCCAGCATGCCCATGTTTTCGTTGCTGGATAAATTGATGCGCTCAAGGCCGAACTTGAACATCGCTGGCTTGCGAATAACGGCATCGCTGGATTTGGAGCTAGCTTTTGCTGCATCTGCATATGCCACGGCTGGCAGGAAGGCAGCCGCCAACAGCACATTAGTAAGTCGGTGCATAACACTACTCTTCATGATGAACGTCTGCCGCTTCCACACGGCATGAATGTTCTGTGTGAAACCTGCAACTCGCACCTGGTCAAACGTCCAGGTTTTTTACGCCCAGCGCATTCTGTTCTATGAAATTGCGGCGCGGCTCCACCACATCTCCCATCAAAGTGGTGAAGATTTCGTCTGCCATGATCATGTCGTCAATCTGCACGCGCAGCAGGATACGGTTTTTCACGTCCATTGTGGTTTCCCACAGCTGATCCGGGTTCATTTCGCCCAGCCCTTTGTAGCGCTGAATGTTTACCCCGCGCTTGGCTTCCTCCAGCAACCATTCGATCGCCTGTTTGAAGTCGGATACCGGCTTGCGCTGCTCCCCGCGCTTGATGTACGCACCCTTGCCCAGCAAGCCGCCGAGCGCTTGCGCCGTTTGCTTGATTTGTGCGAAATCCCCGCTGTGCAGAAAGCTCTGCTCGATGTAGCTGACGGAATAATTTCCGTGCAGATGCTTTTCCAGACGCAAGCGGTTTTCATCGTTGGCAGCGTTAATTTCCGCTTTGACAATTATTTCCGGGCCGCAGACCTGTTGCAGGCGGGCCGCGCTTTGCTGCGCTTGTTCTGCGCTGTCCAACTGGATATCCGGCTGCTTGAGCAACGCATGCAACGCTTCTATGGCGATTACCCGTGACAGGCGATCTATGACCGCTTCTGCCAGAAAATATTCCTTTGCCAGGTGTTCCAGGGTTTCCGCCTGCAGCGCCGGTGTACCCTGATCCGTATGTAGCTCCGCATCTACCAGGGCAGAACGCAACATGTAATTTTTCATTTCATGGTCGTCCTTCAGGTAGCGCTCGTCCTTGCCCTGCTTGACTTTGTACAGCGGGGGCTGGGCGATATACACGTGACCGCGCTCGACCAGTTCGCGCATCTGACGATAGAAGAACGTCAGCAGCAGCGTGCGGATGTGCGAACCGTCCACGTCCGCGTCCGTCATGATGATGATGCGGTGATAGCGCAGCTTGTCCGGATTGTATTCTTCCTTGCCGATGCCTGTGCCCAGCACAGTAATCAGCGTGGCGATTTCC
>CAJPFK010000084.1 GCA_905339275.1 Methylophilaceae bacterium | reverse complement strand
TGACGCTGGCGGCGCAGGCTAAAGCGTAATGGATAAATGTCGGAAAAATTTACAGTCTTTCGGTCGATGGTGCTCTGATAAAATAGAAACTATTTTGTGACAGATGCTTATAATTAATGGCACGTATTTTGCTAAATTATTTGGATAGACATGCTTTAGCGGTGATGCGGAAATAAAATATTTATAGAGGCTTGGCCCAATCACTAGCGTTAACGATCAATCATCTGAGAAAGTTCTGAGAAAATGAGGATAAAAAAATGAAAACGAACATGGCTCTAAAGTTTTCCCCAATCCTTACCGCAATTGCCTTGGCGATTGCAAGTCATGCAGCCTGCGCAGCGCCGGTCTTTTGGACGGACTGGACAACTTCCTCTACCATCGGCGTTAACTTTACAGGTAACGGAACCATCACAACAGGCACATCTACGGTGCAAGTGACTTATAACAATCCGCAAGGGATCGGATTTTACCAGCCAAGCGGCGGCATTGATTACTGGACAAACGGGTTATTCTCCACTACGAGGAACCCTGCAACCTCACCGTATACCAGCACATTGGTCGACAATATTCCGACAGGTACGGACATTATTGCGCTGAGCTCTGCAGGAAATCAGACCCTGCAATTTTCCCAGGCGGTTGCGAATCCGGTTTTTTCTTACGTCAGCCTGAATGGTAACGGCTATGCATTCAACCAGGATTTCGACATTCTGAGCTTCGGCAATGGCAGTCCCAACGATGACTGCGGCTATTGGGGTTGCGGCACTTCGTCAAAGAGCATAGTCGATCTTGGCGGCGGTAATTTCGAATACCAGTTGTTGGGTACGGGCGAGCCGCACGGAACGATCCGGTTCAAGGGCGCGTTTGACACCGTAAGCTGGCGCAGCCTTAGCAGCGAGAACTGGAACGGATTCACGGTGGGTGTTCAAGGCACGGCCGCTGAAGTATTCCCTTCTGTCCCGGAACCAGCGACCCTAGCGTTAATGGGATTGGGCCTGGCAGGATTGGGTTTTTCTCGCAAAAAATAGAAAATTGATGTACCAGTGTTTCAAACGGCGGCCTCGGCCGCCGTTTTTTTTTGGTTTTTTCCTTGTTCAGTGGCGCCACCCGGTGTATCTTTGCTGCGGTTTTTTTGAGCGTTCAAGAATCGGTCTGGTCTCAGGAGGAAATTCATGAAGGCAGCAATGCTTGCTGTGTTGATAGCTATGTCCG
>CAJPFK010000083.1 GCA_905339275.1 Methylophilaceae bacterium | reverse complement strand
TTATCTATCCGTACCCACCCGCGAAAGACGCCCCTGAGGTCGCTTCGCTCCCTGCTGCCCTGGCTCGGTTCGCCCTTCCTTCCCTAGGCGCGCTCCGCCCTGTTACGGTGTATGGTCAAAAACAGTACAGAGACAAATCTTATTTTTCACTCTTTTCCCTGTCTCCCCGAAATAAAAAAAAGGGCAGTGGCCCAAAGCCCCTGCCCTTTTAATTATATGCTGCTTCAAAAATCAGTCAGGCCCTCTTTTCAAAGCCCGCGGGCTGGCCGCCGGTGGCCTGGGAGACGACGAGCTTGCTCTTGGCTATTATCTTGTGCCATACGCCCTTGGGCGCGAGCACGACGACTCCGGGCTTGAGCTCGGCCGAAACCTCGCTTCCGTTGTCCAGAAAATAGGTGCCCTCGCCCTCGTGCACGAAGAATATCTGGTCGCCGTTCGGATGCCTGTGATAGTCGAGGACCTGGCCGGGCTTGAAATAATAGGTATCCTGGACAAGCTGCTCCGTTTTTATGAAAGTAACCTTGTTTACCGCGTCATCCTTGAACTCACCACCCGCTACGTTAGCCTGCTGCATTGGAACACCTCCTGAAAGCGTCATTGTTTTTGTCTTTGGGTAAGCCGTCATCCAGCTTACGATTACATTATACACATGAATAAAAAACGCGCAAGGGAAATAGTGGACTATTTTGGTCTTTTTTATCCTGTTTAAAGATAAAAAATTTTTACCGCCTGATTATCTCTTGTTTTTCAATATGTTGCGCCACGAACCCTTCTTCGCTTATTTCAATATTTTTTCGAAATATTCGTGCGCTTCGGGGCTGCCGTACTCTCTCGGGCCCAGGAGAGTCCCCTCTATGAAGCCGTCTTTCCCCACTATCACGGAGACCGGGATGAGGCTTACCCGGTAGTCCCTCATGACCGAGCCGTACTGGTCGAAGAGGATTGGAAACCCCGCCCTGTTCTCTTTCATGAACGCTTCCACGCGCTCGCGGCTGTCCTCGGCCACGCCCAGAACAACGAGCCCCTTTGGCCCGAACTCGGAAGCAAGCGCAGAGAGGGCCGGGAACTCTTTTTTACACGGCTCGCACCAGCTCGCCCAGAAGTGTACAAGGAGCACCTTGCCCCTGAACTCCCCGAGGGTCCTTTTCCTGCCCTCCATGTCCTTAAGGCTGAAGTCTGCGGCCCGGCCCCGCTCTTTCAGTGGCTGGACCGAAAATGGCTGCAGGGAATGATGCTCCTGCCCCGCCGCCGCGGGTGCGGCGGCGAGGAGCAGGAGTATGAATATGGACTTAAAAAACCCAGACAACCGTGGCAAGCGCCCTCCAGTCGACTACCTGCTGAAAGCCGTTTACGTCCTGATAGACAGGCACCTGGTACTTGAACTCGGCGCTGCCGCCCGAATTCGGTATCTTGACCTGCACCACTGGAGAGACGAAGATCGAATCGAGCCCCGTGAAATCAGGGTTGTCGACCATCGAATTTACAGGATTCGAGTACCTGTTGTCGTGGTCGTCGTCCTTTTCAGCGTGTATGCCGTTGACCTCCACGCCGACGTTCACGTAGTTGGTTGCCTGGTACTTCGCCGAGAGGTCTACCGAGAACTTGTCGCCGAACTCATAGCCGTTAAAGCCTTCGGTCGTAAGCTGGTAGAAGAGGTTCGCCTGCAAGACGAGCGGGTAGAGCCCCCTCGTGTAGTTCACGAGAAAAAGCGGGTCCCACGACCCCGACCCCGGCTGCATCATCGCGTGCACGAGATTGCCGTTACTCTTGCGCTCGTCCGTCTTGCCGGTGGGGGCCTTCACGCCGAGCCCGACAGTGAGCCTGTGGCCGGGCCTTACTGGCGCGTCCGAATAGAGCGTATACAGGCCCATTACCGTAACATCGCCGAGACCGGATATCTGCTCCATTGACATGTCCATTACCATCGGCATCATGCCGCCGCTTCTAGACCTCATATCCATGTCGTTTATGACATAGGGCACCGAGGCGAGAAGCTGCAATCTCTCATTAACCGGCAGCACGCCGACGAGCGATATCTTCTGCATCTTCATCTCGGTCGGCACGCTGTAGCTTCCGGCAGTCTGATTGGCGGCTATAGCCTGGTCAGGTGTCACCGAGCCGGTGCCATTCCTGATCGTCTCCATGAAGGCGTACTCATAAACTAAAGAAACGCCGAAGTTCTCGGCCAGGGTCACTCCCGAGGTCGTAGCTCCTGCAATGCAGCACGAAAGTCCGCACTCGCCGAGGGCGTGCGCGTCCCTGCCGGAGGCAAGCAAAAG
>CAJPFK010000082.1 GCA_905339275.1 Methylophilaceae bacterium | reverse complement strand
AGGCGTGCATGTAGTCCTTCAACGCAGCCGGAATGCCTTTGTTCCTCGGGGTCACGACGGCGTACCAGTCCTGGCAGCCGTGGTAGCCGCAATACGCGATGTGGTCCCTGCCGGTTGAGGCCCTGGCGACCTTTACGGCCGCGCTCGTGACGTCCGCGCCGTTCTTGCCGAACCTGGCCATCTCCGCTGAGGGTATTATCGTTGAAAGAAGCTCCGCCACTTCTACTTCGAGCGGGTGCATGAGGGTGAAGGTGGTCCCTTCCCTCACCTGGCTTATTACCGCCTCGCTCACCGGGGCGTAGTCGTAGCCGAGGAGGATGGGCCCGAGCGCGAGCGGGTAATCGATGTATTCGTTGCCGTCGACGTCCCAGACGTGGGAGCCCTTGCCCTTCTTGAGGTACTTGGGCGTAACTCCCTGCACGAACTGGTTAGGGCCCTTGCTGAGGGTCTGCGTGCCTGCGGGTATCCTCGCCACTGCGCGCTCCCAGAGGGCGTCTGATGCGGGGAAAAGGCTTGTTTTGTTCTCGTTCTTATGTGCCAGGTTCATTTTCGGCCACCTTTCATTTTGTTTTAACCGGCTTTTTTGACTATCCTGTCCTGCCGGAGAGATTTTGCGTATCCTTCGTTGCGCTTCGTGTCGGCGTTCAGCTTGAGCACTTCGGGTTTTCTCCTCAGGAAAGTCAGGACCTCGTCCATGTGAAAGACCCTGTCCCCCGCGCCTATGCCTTCGTATATCTCGGTCACGAGCTTGAGGTCGCGCTCGTCGTCTACAGTCCAGCGCATCCCGGAGAGGTCAACGACGCTCTTTATCTTCTCGAGCCTGAAAATCTGCGTGTTCTTCCAGATATACGGAGTGACGTGCTCGCGCTCTGAGGCAAGGGAGGCCTCGGCGTGGGCTCTCTTGAGGGCTTCGAAGGAGAAGACCTCCGCGTCAAGTCCGTCCGGGAAGCTCGAATCAACGCTCACGTGGTCAAAGCCGCCCTCATTGAACTTCTCTATGGCCCTGTCAACGAGCGCCGGGTCGATCACGGGACAGTCCGAGGTTATCCTCACGATGGTCTTCGCGCCGAAAGTGCTCGCGGCCTGAAAATACCTGTCGAGAACGTCGTCGAGGCTGCCCCTTGAGCAGCCTGTTCCGCCGAGTTTGCACCACTCTTCTATGATGTCGTCCTCCGGGCCTGTCGTGGTAGCGACGACTATCTCGTCTATCAGGGCCGAGGCCTTGAGCCTGTTTACAACGTGCCACAGCATCGGACGTCCCGCTATGCCCTTCATGACCTTCCCGGGAAGCCTCGTGGAGCTCATCCGGGCCTGGACTATGGCGACTACCGGCCTCAACTCTTCACTCAGCCGCATATGTCCTCCCTCTGAACGGGCATGTCCTTGACGAGGTCGCGGAGCGCGGTCTTACCGATTATTCCGCCTAAGTCCCTGGGCTCGAGGCCGTAGGCGTGGCGCACGAGCTTTACCATGTCCGTCGTGATGACCTCTCCCCTGTGTATGTCGGTCCTGGCGTAGATGGACCTCCTGGCCCCGACCCTTTCGGCCATCTCGCTTTCAGAGGGCCTCTTGACGCCGTCGCCGAGAGCCTTCTCCAGGTTCCTTAT
>CAJPFK010000081.1 GCA_905339275.1 Methylophilaceae bacterium | reverse complement strand
TTCCTGCTTTCTAGGTAGAAATAGCCAAATAAACTTTTGTGAAAACTTTACAAAATACGGATATTCTGTAAAGAAATTTTACAGTTTCAAAACAACTTTGTACTGCGTCACTTTTCCCCTTCCATGTCGCATAATGGATATTATGTCAAATAGGCGAAGGAGGGGATGGATTCCCGTTCTCTTTATGTTTTTATTATGGAATTTGGCAGTTACCCTTCCCCTGGCGGGTGTCTTTTGCAGTTGGAAGGCCCTTTTATTCCGTTGCTTTCTAAGTGTGTCCTTTTTCTTCCGGGCGCATTTTGTTGACTTGTCGGAGAAAATAAAATATAAAATAACAATCCTGTATACCTCGACCGTATCTATCCCTTCTTTGACCTTCACGCGCACGCGTTTATCTAAATCCCCTTATGGATTATTTTTATGACCCTATCCGGAAAATCGCTCAGGAATTCATGCTGGTTGCTCGTCTTTTTATTACTCTTTTCGCCCGGGCCTGTGCTGGCCGCCTCGGCCCATGTCCCGGTCGGCAGCTGGGTCTATCCGGCTCTTGAAAGGCTCGAAGCTGAAGGCCTGCTTCCGACAGGCATCCTTGCGAACAGGCCCATAAGCCGCTCAGAAGCAGCAAGGCTTCTAAAAGAGGCGGAATCAGGCCAGCCCTCGGCCGCCGCGTCCCGTCTGATCCAGAAGCTCAAGACGGAGTTCGCCACTGACGAGTCCCTTTCGTCAAACTACTTCAGGCCTTTTGAGGAGGCCAGGTTCAAGTACCTTTATTCAGATGGAACGCCGCATCTCCTGAACCTCAATAATAAGGGAGATTTCTTTGACAACGGCTCTAACTTCCGGGCCGGGTTTGCATCTTCGGCAAGAGCCCTTGGGGCGCTCGCTTTTTATCTCGACCCGGAGATACGCTATCCTGAAGGTACAGTCAATGAATCCGAAGTAGAAGTTGTCATCGTGGAAGGATACGGCGCGCTCGAGCTCTGGAACGTCGAGCTTACCGCAGGCAGGCAGAGCCTGTGGTGGGGGCCGGGCTATCACGGCACCCTGCTCCTTACTGACAACGCGCGCCCTTTTGACCTTATAAAGCTTACAAACCCGAAGCCTGTTGTCCTGCCCTGGATATTAAGGTATAGAGGCCCTGTGAAGCTTACCGCTTTTGCCACGAGGCTCGAGGAGGACAGGGACTTCGCGAACCCTTATCTGGCCGGGATCAGGCTTGACTTGAAGCCGCACCGGAACGTGAGCATCGGCATTGCGAGGGTAGCCATGTTCGGCGGGGCCGGGCGTCACGTAGACGCTGGAGTCGTCTGGGACGTAATTACCGCCGGTAACGAGAACGTGGCCGGAGAGCCTGGAAACCAGCTCGCTTCCATCGACCTCAAGGTCGTATTGCCTTTCAAGATACA
>CAJPFK010000080.1 GCA_905339275.1 Methylophilaceae bacterium | reverse complement strand
CACCATCAACGGCGTCAGCCTTACCGTGAACGAAGTGGATGGCGCAGTGTTCAGCGTGAACCTGATCCCGCACACGCTGGACGTGACCACGCTCAATGAGCTGCATGCAGGCGTGAAGGTAAATCTGGAAATTGACTTGATCGCGCGCTACGTGGAACGCATGCTGGTTTGTGGCGCGTGATTTTGTTTTCGACAAAACGCTACTAATTCCAAATCCAGCGGTTTGACGCCTATTATTATTTCGCCGTTCGGCGTAGTAGGTAATGTTAGGCGTCGCCCCTTAAGTGTTGCGATGCCAGGACCGGGACTTGTCCCTTGGGGTGTGCCCCTCATGACACTGCCGCACTTA
The DNA here is from genome assembly GCA_905339275.1 of Methylophilaceae bacterium. GTDB lineage: Bacteria > Pseudomonadota > Gammaproteobacteria > Burkholderiales > Methylophilaceae > UBA6140. The sequence continues at coordinate 1,836 of CAJPFK010000080.1, read as the reverse complement.
TCTTGTCAGAAAACTTTACTGTCAGAACCGGCTCCGAAGGATTCATTCAAGGGTTGCGCAGGAATGGCTTGTAATAACAAGTGGTTATTTTCTATTTCGTTTTGTGGTCCAGATCTTGCATGAGTATGGTTAAGAGCGAGGTTATGGACTGGTCGCTTGCTAGGCAGGCTTTCCAATTATTCGAACCCGTCGTTATTTGCTCTAGTCCATGCCAGGTAATCTTGTTTATTGAGGGTAATGCTATGAAAATCCGATATTTTATGGTTGCGCTGCTTGCGGCTTCCTCTTTTGCAGGCTCGGGAGCGGCGGGAGCCGCGCCAGCGTCTTTCTCGCTACTGCCAACGCCGGCGAATAACCCCTACGCCAGCTACGGCACCTTCACGGATGCGCTTGGCACCACGCGGGACGCTATTATGATGAACAACATCCCGGTCGCGCTGAGGTATGACAATTACTGGTCCTACTCTGCGCATGTGCTCGATGCCATGCAGTCAGACACGGTTCCGACCAATTTCCTCCCGGTAGCCACCTACGGCACCTACAATTTCTCGGTCGGGACGGGGAACATCGCAGTTAATCTCACTTCTAACGCGGGTGGCGCGACTAACGTGAACCCGAACGGCAGCGGAGTGACTTTGCAGGACCCGGTCGATCTGGCCAGCAATGACACCGTCTTGGGTTGGACTGGAGTGTGGGGCGGAAACAACCAGATATATACCGACAATCCCCTCACTGCGAAATCATATAACGATCCCGCGAGCGCACAGGGTGGAACCTCTACAGTCGGCGAAATGCTGGCCTACCTGCATACCCTCAATCCTCTGGCGAGCATCCCGGTTCTCTATGCTGACTATAGTCAGTCAGGCAACTTTAATTCACTCTGGGCTAGCTTAATGGTGCAGATTTGGGATCCCACACAGACGACCATGAAGGCGCAGTGGAATCTGGACCGCATCGACGGCAATGGGTTAAATATAAATGCCCCCACCTTCAACTTCGGAGAAGTGAACTTCTTTGGCACTGACGCAGCCTGTACTGCCGCTGGCGCATTCGATCCAATAACCAATCCGGATGGTTGTGCCGGAGTCACTGCCAATGGGGATGCATACACGAACCTTCAGCACAACAAGGGATCTGGTAAACCGGACTTTCTAGCCTATTCGCCGGACATGGATTTGAACAAGTTCAACTCGACGGACCTGTTTGTCTTCACGGTTAATCTCGGCTGCGTTCCAAACGGTCCGGGCCCCTTGGATTCGGGCCCCAAAGCATCGCTCGGCTGTAACACCGGCGGCGGTGAAGAATTCGGGATTGTCGGTGCAGTCGCGCGTGTTCCCGAGCCAAGTGTATTGGCGCTGCTAGGCCTGGGGTTGATGGGGATGGGTTTCATGCGCCGGTTTCATGCGTCATCGGAAGGCTAAGAGTCTGTCCAACTTGATCTGAAGTTAAGGCGTTACGAGCGGAAGGCCCCGAAAGGGGCCTTCTTTCATGTAGCACAGCAAGTTTTTCAGTATAACCGTGCGTCTGAGATGTGAGGCCGTCTTCCTTTAGTCGCTTTCGCTGATGCATAGTGTCGCCTACCTATCAGGCTTGGATGTAGAGCCGTGCCAGGTGGCAAACGTAATGTCATACCTGCTGAAACGATTTCGTTTCAATACCTCTGGCTTCGGCATTCTTGGCCATTCTTTGGCTTACTCATCATGTCCGAATTTCCGATGTTTGCCCTTTCTTCTTCCGATGCGAATATCGTTTTTGACAACGACCCAATACACCATGCCCAAGGCCAGCAATGCGCCGCCGTAACTGAGCAGCTCGAACGTCTTGTCATTTGAAAGA
>CAJPFK010000079.1 GCA_905339275.1 Methylophilaceae bacterium | reverse complement strand
GCTTACGCCGGAATGCACGACCACAGCCGCCAGAAGCTTTTGCGGATGGGCCTTTTCACGGCCCTTGCCATAGCCATCCATAACTTCCCAGAAGGGCTCGCCACTTTCCTGGCGGCCTTGCAGGACCCGGGCCTCGGCGTCGCGATAGCGGTCGCGGTGGCCCTCCACAACATCCCGGAGGGGATAAGCGTCTCCGTGCCCATCTATTACGCCACTGGCAAGCGGAGCCGCGCTTTCGCGTACTCGTTCCTGAGCGGGCTGGCAGAGCCGGTTGGCGCAGTCATAGCCTACTCGGCCATAAGGTTCGTCATGGGGGGCGAGGGCGGCGTCATCCCTCCGCAGGTGATGGGCGTCATGTTCGGGATGGTGGCCGGGATAATGGTCTACATAAGCCTCGATGAGCTCCTGCCCACGAGCCGGGCCTACGGCAAAGGCCACGACAGCCTTTTCGGCCTGCTGGCGGGCATGGGAGTCATGGCGCTGAGTTTGCTTTTGATGAAGAAATGAGGGCGCTGTCAGTGCGAAGCCTGAACACGGCTGTCATTCTGAGCGGAGCGAACTCGTTTGGCTTCCCCCTTTTCTAAAGGGGGAGTGAGGGGGATTATCGCTTGTGGTGTATTGCGCCTACCTTATTGCGCGCTGCCGCGCTTGAGCAACTTCTCAACAAATGCCATGTAACGCGGCTGCCGCCGCTCTCTGTAACAGGGTTCTACGCGCTTTCTTCCTCCCCCACCCGCGAACCTCGCCCCTGAGGTCGCTCCGCTCCCATGCTTCCCCGGCTCGGTTCGCTCTTCCTCCCTTAGGCGCGCTCCGCCCTGTTACGGTGTATGGTAGAGACAAGGCAATGCAAATTCTCCCTCTCCCCTTGTGGGAGAGGGCAGGGGAGAGGGTGAGCTTTGGCCTAGCTCTAGACCCTTAAGAAAGGGAAAAGCCCTACTACGAAAGCCGGGTAAGTTGGGTTAGCGAACGGTCTTCGGACATTACTATTCTGAGGTAAGTATACCGCTTTTGGTCAAGAAGGTTGCC
>CAJPFK010000078.1 GCA_905339275.1 Methylophilaceae bacterium | reverse complement strand
AGCTGCAAATTGCCGTTGCGCAGCAAGAATGTCGTCATTCTGGCGCATGACTTTCTGTTCGAAAACGGCTCGCGCGGCCGTGGCAAGGATATCAACATGCCGCAGCTGATCAAACTGATAGAAGTGCTGAAGGCCAGAGGTTATATCTTCGAGACGATGGACCATTATCTCGACTGAAGGCATGATCCGAACAGGTCAATTTATTCATAATAATCCAATAGCTCTCCCCAGTTCCAGGCTGCTGCTCCTGACAGGCTGCTGCTCCTGCATGCCCCACTGTTACAGCGAAAATTTGTATCCCCTTGCACGTCTGTCGGAATTTTTTACATAGCTGGACCAAGTCCCACCAAGGGATATGTCTAACATATTGTAATAATATGCCACTTTGATTTCGGCATAAAAATTGCTATAATTTCAAGTTTTTAAGGCGCGTCCCCCTGGGATATTCGTTCTCCCGCATCTATATTTTCAAGGCAGCGTCACACAACACCGTAGGAATGAAATGACAAACGAGCCAACACCCGGTTCGCAGCTCACTATTGCATGCTGCGATGCCACTATCGACGAAAACCGCTGGAAATCCGGCAAAGAGATTGCCCTTACCTGGGCGGCTATTTTCTTTACCCTCGCCGCCTGCGGTATAGTCATTTGGGAACAGTATCCTATTCTGCTGCGCCAGATCGAAGCCCAGCATTGGGGTGAAGTCGCTGCCCACTGCGTGTTCTTTTTGATTGTCGCCTTTCTAATCTACGGCAGCTTTGTTTATCAAGCCACACGGCTGGGCTACCTCAAGCGTCGGCGCCAGCACAGCCCGGCGTCGCGTGAAATCCTCGACAGGGTGTACGACAACCCACGCAAGCCGCTGACAATATTGGTGCCATCATACAAGGAAGACCGGCGCGTGATCCTCCAGACGCTGATGTCGGCAGCGCTGCAAGAATACCCGCAGCGGCGCGTGGTACTGCTGATCGACAATCCTCCACATCCCAAGGATGCTGTCGATGTGGCACAGTTGGCCGAGGCGCGCGAATTGCCCTTGCACATTGCCGTGCAGCTTGATCATGCCGCAAAGCCATTCAAGACCGCGTTCGCCGACTTTCAAACGCGTCAGGCAAGCAGCACCATCGATTACATGTCCGAAGCCACTCGACTGAGCAATCTGTGGCAGCAGGCCGGCGCCTGGTTCGAGCGCGAGGCGCAGGACTATCCGGTTACCGACCACACTGACCGCCTGTATGTCGACAAGGTTTTGCGCGCACGCGCCGCAGAGCATGCGCTTCGCGCCCGGAGCCTGATGCAAGCCCTGGAAAACGGCGAGCTTCTTAGTCTTGAGCAGGTGCAAACCGAATATCGCAAACTCGCTGCGATATTCGATTGCGAACTGACCAGCTTCGAACGCAAGCGCTATCAAAACCTGTCTCATGAACCCAACAAGGCCATGAACCTCAACAGTTACATTGGACTGGTTGGACAGCATTTTCGCGAGCGTGCCACCGACCAGGGATTTTTTCTGGATAAGGTGAGCGCGGACCAGGCCCAGCTAGCGATTCCGGATACCGACTATTTTGTCACTCTGGATGCGGACAGCATTCTGTTGCCCGAGTACGCCCTGCGCCTGATCAGCGTCATGGAACAGACTGACAACGAGCGGATTGCCGTGGCGCAAACACCGTATAGCGCAATACCCGGCGCTCCGTCGGAGCTGGAGCGCATTGCCGGCGCCACCACCGACATGCAATACATCATTCACCAAGGCTTCACTCAGCACGACGCTACCTACTGGGTTGGCGCCAATGCCTTGCTCCGTCATACAGCCCTGAAGGAAATTGCGGTGACCGAACAGGAGCGCGGCTATCCGGTGCAGCGCTTTATCCAGGATCGCACCGTCATCGAAGACACCGAGTCCAGTGTTGATCTGGTGGCGCGTGGCTGGCGGCTGTACAACTACCCCGAGCGGCTGGCCTACAGCGCTACGCCGCCGGATTTCGGCTCGTTGATCATTCAACGCCGGCGCTGGGCTAATGGGGGACTCATCATTCTGCCCAAGCTGTTGGCTTATCTGTCCGGGCGTCCGCAGGGCGGAATCGCGGAAGGATTGTTGCGCTCCCATTATTTGATCTCCATCGCTGTCGTCAACATTGGCCTGTTGCTCATGCTGGCCTTTCCCTTCGGCGAAAGCATTCAAAGCATTTGGTTGCCACTGAGCGCCTTGCCCTACTTCTTCCTCTACGGCCGCGATCTGGTACTGTGCGGCTACCGGCCGGCAGACTTCTTCAAGGTCTATGCCCTCAACCTGTTGCTCATTCCGATCAACATTGGGGGCGTGCTGAAATCCATTCAACAGGGCGTCAGCGGAGCGAAAATCCCCTTCGGCCGCACGCCCAAGGTACAGGGCCGCACCGCAGCGGCACCGCTCTATATCATTGCGGGGTATCTGTTGCTTGCGCTATGGGCTGTCAGCGCCGCCTTCGATGTCACTGAAGGACACTATGGCCATGCCTTTTTTGTAACCATGAACGCCACCTTTCTGCTTTACGCCATTCGCGCCTTTATCGGTTACCGCGAAAGCTGGGAAGATATCCAGGCTAGTTGGGCCAGAAAGCCAGACCACACACCCATCGAAGCAATTGCCGATACATCCGTGGTCATTTGGGACATCAATCGCAGGCGCCGCGAGAGGCGATTCCAATCTCGTGATGCGTGGATCGCGGAGGCAAGCGCAAATGGTGTGCCAGATCGACGCCGCAATAACACGTTAGCCGGCAGCCAAGGATAGCGAAGATTCAACGCAAAACTCGCGCAGCGAGACCGCCTCCCTCTCCCCCGCTTGATGTAACTACTAGCCATTATTCGACTAAGCTGGCAAACAACGCCAGCTTAGTCGCTGGTTATGCGGGAGCGATATGGAGAGAGGGGAAACGGGCATGGCGGGTTTGCCACGTCCGTTAGGCGAGATCAGTTTCCCCATTGCGGGATCTGATGTTCGTTTTTGTAATCGGTAATATAACGCTGTATCAGCGCGATATCTTCCGGATGTGTGGCGCGGTAAGCCTGTTGTTTCGCGCGGGTAACCGCGAGCGCCCCATCAATCGTTTCGCTGGTCAGGCGGACGCCGAAATCGACCGGCACGCTGCCCTGATTGAATATCCTGTTCAAGACCAGATTCCCGGTCTTGTCTTTGAAATGTGACGATTCCCAATAGTATTTCAGCTCATCCCGGCTGCCGACCGGCGGCAGAGTCTCAGTGGTAACAGATGAATAGCCACTGAAGTCATAGAGCGGAAAGACTGCCTGCTCCGGATGTTTGCGAGCCTCGTCCGCCAGTATCTGCACCAGGGCGCGCTTGCCGTTCTCAATGTTCTGCCATTCACCGGTCGCCGCCGAGATTTCCATCTGATGCGCATGTGACGGTGTAATATAGGTCAGCAGCTCAATATTGTTTGCGCGACAGAATTCCACGATGCGCTGTATGTAACCGAGCGAGGTGATGCCGTCCGCCTGCATGTCCGGAGCTTGTTTTGCGCTGCTTCTCGATTTGGCAGGAATGCGCCACTCCAGTTTGTAACCCACCTCTTGTTTGTCGATTTCGTCAAAATAGGCGCGGGGCCCCAGCGTCTGAAAGTGCTCGCCTGGCTGGTGGAAGAATACCTCGCCCAACCGCTGCCCGTCAGCAGCAAACCACTCCGCAGGGCTTTGGTCTTGCGCACGGATCGTGGCAATGCTTTCCATTAATGTGTCGAAGCTGATCAGCAACTTGAGATCGGCCAGATACATCTTTCCCTTCGACCACACTGAACGGTCATCCAAGAGCAACTGCTCGTCAAAATCAGGGCGGACAGTGCCGGGCGCTGTCGTAAGGTGATAGGTATCGAGCCCGAGCAATACTCGCCGCAAGGGCTGTACCGCTTGCGCATGGCGCAGGTAGTAGTACATTTCCTTCGTCGTGGCGCCATCAAACGCCAGGTTGTATACCGGCCGCGAATCGACCGGCCATGCCTCATGCGAGGGCCTGATCCCCAAATGTGTACGCGAGGTGCCGAGTATGATCGTGCGTGGTGCAATGCGGCGGACGTCATACGCCTTCGCCAGGCGCACGCGATGGTAAACGGCAGGTTTGTGACTGTTGAATCCCTTGGTTACGCTCAGCCGGTACATGGCGTAAGGATCAACGATGACATTCAGGACGATGGTCACGCCC
>CAJPFK010000077.1 GCA_905339275.1 Methylophilaceae bacterium | reverse complement strand
ATTCAAAGCTATTGAGCGTTGCAGCAGTTGCGGACTGACAATTCTGTCTTGCCAAAGGGCGGGGTTACCCGACTTGATAAACCGGGCGCATTTCTAATCAGACAATGCGCATGAGCTCAAGAGAGCAACCCCATTTTCCATTTTGCTTCATTCAGATCCGCGATCAGAACTTTAAACCGTAACCGATGCCGATCAGCACCGGGTCGCCCGTGATGGTGCTGAGTTTGCCCAGCGCACTATTGGTGAGGTCAGTCTTGATATAGAGCTTCTTCACGTCAAGGTTGATGTAGGAATTTGCACCCACCTTCACGTCGAATCCCAACTGCAGGGCGCCGCCGAAGCTGGCTCTGTCTATCGTATTGTTCCCACCCGAAACGGCATTGAGCGGAGCAAGATCCACTTTCGAAAAAGTGGTGTAATTGAAGCCGGCGCCGACATAGGGGCGGAACTGTGCATCCGGCAGGAAGTGGTATTGTAGGGTCAGGGTAGGCGGCAACTCCCTCAGGGAACCCGCTTCGAAAGCCCCGGCTGCACTCTGAGTTATATTTATCTTGTGCTTTTGCGGGTCAGTCAGGATAAGCTCAGCCGCGAGGTTCCTGGTGAAGAAATAAGAAATATCCACTTCCGGGATCGTCTTGTTCTCGAGATGAATGCCATTTGCGGGAACGGCGAGCGCGTTCACTGGATCCGATTCGTTTGCCCAATCCACATGAACTGCCCGGATGCGCACCATCCAATCGCCAGTTTCGGCAAACACATTGGATGAAACAAACAACGCACTTGCTGCCACAGCCATCAATACCTTTTTATGCATGATTTCCCCTGAAAGTTAATTGCCGCCGTTTATAGAAAATATTTCTGACCAGTTTGCCTCAAACTGGCCAGACGTAACTGGCACTCCTGATGTCGATTTGACGGGATGCCTGATGAAGGCAGATATCCAAGGCGCCCTTAATTCCCACACAGAATATGTGGTCTTAGTCAGAAAAACCCTGACGCGCGTCAATCTTCTTGTCTGGTTTGTAACAAGTGAAAATCAATGCGAGGGAAGCGGGCGGGCGGAACGGCCCCAGTGAGGCTTTGTGAAACTGCGTTCAGGAAAAAATCAGCGGGAATG
>CAJPFK010000076.1 GCA_905339275.1 Methylophilaceae bacterium | reverse complement strand
CAAGATCGAAGACATCATCAGCGTCATTGACGGCATCGCCTTCCAGACCAACATCCTTGCCCTCAATGCTGCGGTCGAAGCTGCCCGTGCGGGTGAACAGGGCCGCGGCTTTGCCGTCGTGGCAGGCGAAGTCCGCAACCTCGCGCAACGCTCCGCCAGTGCCGCCAAGGAAATCAAAGGCCTCATCACCGACTCCGTCGACAAGACCGCGGAAGGCACCACCCTGGTTGAAAATGCCGGCAAGACCATGGAAGAAATCGTCAACTCCGTCAAACGCGTTGCCGACATCATCGGCGAGATTGCCGCTGCGTCGGTCGAACAAAGCTCCGGCATCGACCAGGTCAACAGCGCGGTGACGCAGATGGACGAAGTCACGCAGCAGAACGCCGCGCTGGTCGAACAGGCAGCGGCAGCGGCCGAATCGCTGATGGAACAGGCTGAAGAAATGAATGCCGCCGTCAGCGTATTCAAGCTGGGCAACGTGCAACCGGCAGCGATCGCATCCTCGCCTGCCGCGATGAAAGTCGTGAAGAGCAGCAAACCGAGAGTGGCGGCTGCTCCGCCTCCTGCCAGGAGCACGAGTACCAGCAAGACCGGTACCGATGACGGCGATTGGGAGGAGTTCTGACAGTAAGAGATGCCAGTACCGCTCCGCGTGAGCATTGATGATGCGGCGAGATTCCGGTCATGCCCGGAATGACACCGCAGCATCGAGCGAAGAAAACCAGATCAAAGCCGCTTTATGCGGCTTTTTCTTTTTTCATGAGTTTGCCTGATGCGCTCAAGAATCAGGCATAACCAGCCGTTAAACAATTAGACAGCTTGAAAACCATGGAAATTAAAATTTGCGATTGAGGAGTTGCCATGAAATACGACACGACACGAATTGACCTAGCGGATAAACAGGAGCGCTTGAGCAGCCTGGATATCACCGATATCAGGACCGAACATATGAGCGTAATAGGCATTCTGGCGGTGGCCGGGTTTCTAGGTCTGCTGGCGGCTTTTGCCGACCATTCCTTTCTGATTGATCTGATGAACAAGGCGCATCTTTTCTATGCCTATGGGATTGCCTGATCTTTCCGGCCGGGAATCCTGCCAGACGTATAAGGAAATGAACAAATAAAGGGATTTTGTCCAGCTAATCCTGAAATTGATCGAGCTGGCGTCGATATAGACTTTAATCAAATAACTAAAGTGATTCAGAGGGAGTGAAAAATGACGGTCGCGCAACGTGTATATGCATTGATATTGGGTGCTTCCATCGGGTTTATTGCACTTGCAACTATCAGTTATTACCAGGTGGGGGAGGTTTATGAAGAGGCCAACTACACCAACGTCAACAGTCTTCCCAGTGTTGCCGTCCTCAATGACATCAGCCTGACATTCAACACGCTGCGCATCTGGGTATCCCGGCATATCCTGCATACCGACCAGGCCAGGAAACTGGAGACCGAGCGCGATATCGCGCAGTTCCGCCAGCAACTTGAAGAGAACTACAGGAAATATGAGCAATTTGTCGCCGATGATACCGACAGGGAGTTGCTGAACAATGTGAAGGAAATGGTCGGCCGTTATTACGTGAAGATGGACCCCATTCTTGCAGCTTCGCGCCAGGGCAAGGTGGATATTGCCCGTGACTTGTATGTCGATATCGCCAATGAAGCAAGGGGCGGCAACAATGCCATCAATGAGATCGTCGCCTATAACAGCAAGCTGGCCCAGGATAAGGCCGTGCATGCCCAGGCAGTTTATCACCGTGCCAATGGCATTTCCCTGGCGATGACCATCCTGGTCTTGCTGCTGATGGTGGGTACCGGATACTACATCGTGCGCAGGCTGATGCAGCAACTCGGCGGCGAGCCGGCGCTTGCAGCCGATGTCGCCAGCAAGATCGCACGCGGCGACGTCTCGAGCGCCATCGAACTGAAAGCCGACGATACAACCAGCATGATGGCCGCCATGTACAACATGCAGGAAGCCATTAAATCCGTGATTGCCGAACAGAGCCACATGGCTGCCGAGAACAAGGCAGGCAACCTCGATGTGAAGATGGATACTGATAAATTCGCCGGCAGCTTTCGTACCATGGCGGAGAACGTCAACGACATGGCCGCTAACCAGGCCGACGTCATGCGCAAGGTTACCCAGTGTATCAGTGAGTTTTCAAAAGGCAATTTTGATGCGCCGCTGGAGCAGTTCTCCGGCCAGCGCGTCTTCATCAATGAAGGGGTGGAGGGCTTACGCGGCAATATCAGGAGCTTTATTGCCGACATGAAAACCATGTCGGATGAACACGATGCCGGTAACGTTGATGTCGTGCTGGACGAAGGCAAGTTCCAGGGCGCTTACGCCGAAATGGTGCATGGCGTGAACACCATGGTGGGTGCCCATGTCCACGAGAAGGAAGAAATGATCCAGGTGATGAAAGCCCTTGGTGACGGCGATTTCGCTATAGAGATCCAGCAATATCCGGGCAAGAAGGCGGAAATCAACAAGAATCTCGATCGCCTCAAAGGCAAGCTGCAAGGCATCCTGGATTCGGTGAAATGGGTCACCAATGAGCATGTGCAGGGTAATATCGACATGAGCCTGCATGCGCACATGTTCAAGGGCGGCTACAGTGAGATTGCCACTGCCGTGAACACGATCGTCGGCGGCCAGATCGAGCTTACCGAAAAAGCATTGGCAGTTGTCAAAGCCTTCGGTGAGGGTGATTTCGAAGCACCGCTTGAGCAGTTCCCCGGCAAGAAGGTTTTTGTCAACGAAGCGATCGAACAGGTGCGTGCCAACCTGAAAGCACTCAATGAAGATGCGCAGTTGCTTGCCGAAGCGGCCCGGGAGGGGCGTGTCACGGTACGTGCGGATGCAGGGCGTCACCAGGGCGACTTCCGCAAGATCATCGAAGGCGTCAACGAAACGCTGGAAATGATCGTCAACCCGATTGTCACCATCAAGCAAGCCGCAGAAACCATCAACACCGCGGCCAAGGAAATTGCCCAGGGCAACACC
>CAJPFK010000075.1 GCA_905339275.1 Methylophilaceae bacterium | reverse complement strand
CTTGATCACCGTGACCGAGTCTCCGTCGACCAGCACGTTGCCAAACGCATCTTTATACACGCGTTGCTGCCCCACGCTCTCGACGGGCGCCTCCTTGGACCACTCATGCGCGCACTCGGGGCAGACGTACATACTGCCGTCCTCGTAGGTGTATTCGGAATTGCACTTAGGGCATTTGGGTAAAGTGCTCATGGTATTTCTATCGATTAAGTAATTTTGTATGTAGCTGGCTTCTATCCAAAGAAATCGTTTGAAGCATCTTGAGATTCTTGATCCAGTTTTCGCCCAGACTGAGCGAGTCGCCAACGCTCTTTTATTAAAGACCAAAACCAAGTTGGATGTTTGCGCAATTGGGTATTCAAGAACAACTTTGGGGTAATGCAAGTTACACTAGTTTTCTGAGTTGTTTGGCTAGCAAGGGTACGAATTAGTTTGTTATCCAGCGTAAGAAAATAATTTGCGCCGGCAGACTCTGCACAAAGCAAATGAAACGCATCTATTAATTGATTTCTATGTCGCGGGCGATCATGGCCCTGGAATGCACCACAAACACGCTGCAATTCTAGAAACCGGGGATGCTTAAGTTTAGTTAAGAACTCTAACTGGTAATCACGCCCGGTGAAATCAACGAGGGTGCGCTCATATTGAATGGGGCCCTTAATTATATGGATCGGTGCTCCATAAAAGCGAGGCCCTCTTCCGTTGGCGCGGGGTAGTCCCATGAGCTCCCAAGTAACTTCAGGATGGCTAAGCAGGGTAATTTTTTGTTCTTTAGCCAAAGCCGCGACATAACGTAGCGAAAGTGTATCTTCAAATCTCCCGTGATTACCTTGCTTAAGAAACTTTACGTTTTGGTTCACGTACATGGGGCGGTGAATATTGACTTTAATTTCACGATCCCACCAGAAAATTTTTTGAGGTTCTGCTCGGAATACTAACCGTGTATCGGCTGACGCTTTGAGAGCTGAAGTATCAAGAAAAACTTTTACGGTAGGCGGCATGAGAACATAACTTGAGTCACAGCTTATACCCCCGATGCACCGCCACCACGCCGCCGGTCATGTTGAAATATTCCACGCGCTCCAACCCGGCCTCTTCCATCATTTTCTTCAGCTCTTCCTGCCCGGGATGCATGCGAATGGATTCGGCGAGGTCGCGGTAGCTGTCGGCGTCCTTGGCGACGATCTCGCCGATCTTGGGCAGCAGCTTGAATGAATAGGCGTCGTAAATCGGCTCCAGCGGTTTCCATATCTTGGAAAATTCCAGCACGATGACGCGCCCGCCCGGCTTGAGCACGCGGTGCATCTCGCGCAGCGCAGCATCCTTGTGGGTGACGTTGCGCAGGCCGAAGGCGATGCTGACGCAATCGAAATAGTTGCTGGGGAAAGGCAGGTGTTCGGCGTCGCACTGCGCGACGGGAGTGGTGATGCCCTCGTCGAGCAGGCGGTCGCGCCCGACACGCAGCATGGCGTTGTTGATGTCGGTGAGCACGACCTGGCCGCTGCTGCCGGTCTGCTTGAGGAACAGCCGCGACAAATCTGCCGAGCCGCCCGCCACGTCCAGCACGCGCTGCCCTGCGCGCACGCCGCTGACGCCGACGGCAAAACGTTTCCACAGACGGTGCAGGCCGACCGACATCAGGTCGTTCATGATGTCGTATTTGCTGGCGACGGAATCAAAC
>CAJPFK010000074.1 GCA_905339275.1 Methylophilaceae bacterium | reverse complement strand
TATCGTAAAATCTATGGTTCTCCAGACAACCTCATTGAATTCAGACGCAATACTGGCATCAATGGAGGCGATTTAAATGGCAGAGCAGCAGTTCAAGAGAGAGCCGGCTATCAGAATCTTTGCCCAGGAGTTATCCCGCACAGAATTACAGCTGGAGAAAAAGGAAGATGCAAAGGGCAACAGATTCACTCCTTTGTACAGTTTATCACCTACTGGCGCTAAGATTAACCGCGTATTTTTATGCGGCGCGCTAACAGAGGTTGACGAAATAGATACGCAGAATGCCAGTTTCATTAAGGGTAGACTTGTTGACCCTACAGGGGCGATCAACATCATGGCAGGTCAATACCAGCCAGAGGTTGCAGCAATACTCCGGCAACTTTCAGATAAAATACCTGTCTTTGCAGCGGTTGTGGGTAAGATCAATATCTATAAACCGCAGGATGGCGGCTGCTATGTCAGCATCAGGCCAGAGGACTTCCATGTTGTAACCAGGGAAATTGTAGACACCTGGATTGGTGAAACTGCAAAATGCACAGTTGAAAGAATAAAATCCCTGAAAGAGCTTATGGCCGCAGGAAAATATACAGAGGAACAGAAAGTTGTGACATCCATCTACAATCCACAGATCGATGAACTCAAGCGCATGGTTCGAGTAGCAATAGGCAAAGAGGTCTCCAACGATTACAAACCCGGAATGAATGATGGTGATGGAAGTGCGAAGAAACCATCTATGGCCCTAAATGAAGAGGTAAAAACCTCCATATTACCGCCAGTTACCTCTCCAGTAGCACAGAACTCGACGCAAGAAATAAAAGAATCAAAAACAGAAGCAATGTATAACCTCCTGAAAGAGCTGTGTTCTCTGTCCGAAGACGGCACAGTTGGTGGAAATGCTTTTGCTGACAGGCTTGTGCAGCTTAAACTGGCATCCCCGGATACAGCCATGACCTTAGTAAAGGACTTGATGGATGAGGGTTTGGTATATGAAGTAAGGATTGGTAGAATTAAGGCTATATAATTTTTCTTTTATTTTTTGAGGGAAGAGGAATCAAATGCAAATAGCGTGAAGTTTCGACTGGAGATTAATATCACGATTTATGAAGGCATGGCGTACGAAGCAAGGGTCAATCACCCCATTCATTGGGAATGAGGCATGGTCCGTGAGGAGCATGGGTAACAGGTTGACAAGGAGGCATTGAAAGATGCAGAAGTTAGGAGAAAGAAATACATACACACCTACGGATATTCCGCACGTTCGTAGCAACTGTGATCTGTCATTAAACAGAGAGGAAACTCTCAGTGTGCCGGATTTAAAAACGTCTTCTAACAACTCCGATGCGGCTCTAACTGCGATAGAACACGCAGGGCAGAACATGGGTGTATCTGCTGTTTATGTTCTGAACATGAGAGGACAG
>CAJPFK010000073.1 GCA_905339275.1 Methylophilaceae bacterium | reverse complement strand
TGGCGAGGCCATGCTGTCCATTCTGGAACAGCGCAACTTTCCGGTAAATAATCTGTATCCGCTGGCTTCCAGCCGTTCAGCCGGAACCAAGGTGACATTCCACGGTAAGGAAATTACCGTGCTGGACGTAGAGGGTTTCGACTTTTCCAAGGCGCAGATTGGCTTGTTCTCCGCTGGCGGCAGCGTGTCGGAAAAATATGCACCTCTCGCAGCCGCAGCCGGTTGCGTGGTGATCGACAATACCGCGCACTTCCGTTATGACGATGATATTCCGCTGGTCGTGCCGGAAGTGAATCCGCACGCCATTGCCCAGTACAAGAACCGCGGCATCATCGCCAATCCGAACTGCTCCACGATTCAGATGCTGGTGGCATTGAAGCCTATTCATGACGCAGTAGGAATCGAGCGCATCAACGTCGCAACCTATCAGGCGGTATCCGGTACCGGCAAGGAGGCTATCGAGGAATTGGCCGATCAGACGCGCGCGCTGTTCAACCATCAGGATGTGAAGGTCGAGGTCTATCCCAAGCGCATTGCGTTTAACGTGTTGCCGCAAATTGATGTGTTCATGGACAACGGCTACACCAAGGAAGAAATGAAGATGGTGTGGGAGACCCGCAAGATCATGGAAGACGAAAGCATCATGGTGAACCCGACCGCAGTGCGTGTGCCGGTTTTCTATGGCCATTCCGAGGCGGTGCACATCGAGACCCACAAGAAGATCAGTGTCGAGGAGGTGCGTGCCTTGCTGGAAAAGGCGCCCGGCGTACAGGTGGTGGACAAACGCGAACCAGGCGGCTATCCCACCGCGATCGAAGCCGCCGGGCAGGACGCAACGCTGGTGGGCCGTATCCGCGAGGATGTGTCGCATCCGCGCGGTCTGAACCTGTGGGTAGTAAGCGATAATGTGCGCAAGGGGGCGGCGCTTAACAGTGTACAGATTGCCGAGATTCTGATTGAAAAATACTTGGGTTAGCGCATGATACCGCTTGTCCTGCCGCTCGTCGTTTCGAGCTTGTGCTTATAACTCCATGATGTTAAGTTCCTTGTTCATTTCATGCTTAAAGGTGGCAGCGTGCTGAAATCACTCGTCA
>CAJPFK010000072.1 GCA_905339275.1 Methylophilaceae bacterium | reverse complement strand
TGTCATTGCGAATACTTTGTCAAGCGCCGCTGGCTAGTTCGGGTTTTGCCGAGCGATAGTTCGCGTCGTAGGGCATCTGGGAAATCACGACCGCGCAAATCACTTTGAGTAATTTGTTCGCCACATTGTTCAACGCCACTTTCTTGGGCTTGCCTTCTGCCAACTTGCGCTGATAGTATTCGCGGAAAGATTGCTTATGCGTGCTAACCGACCGCGCCGCGAGGTGCAACAACTTGCGCGGCGCACCTGGTCCAAAATGGCGCGAGGTTGGCGTGGCATAAACCGATTTGCCGCTCTGGCGTTCATACGGACAGATGCCCAAGAAGGCAGCGAGGCGTTTGGCTTCGAGCGGGTAGGTCGTGGTATGCATCAACACGATCACATGTGCCGCCAAGAGAAACCCGACACCTGGAATCGTGAGCAAGAGCCCCAGTAATTTCTGGAACGGTGGATGCTGATCCAGCAAGCGTTGCATTTCCGCATCTAGGGCATGCAAGTGGGTTTGCAACTCCGCCAGCACTTGCTCGTGAATCTGTTCGGCGACAAGCGTGCGCACAGACTTGCGCTTCAGCGCGCGCAACGCATTCTGATGCGCGGTGCGGTGCCCCGTAATTTGCTCGCGGGTGGTCAATAACACCTTGATTTGTTCGAGAATTTCCGAACGCGGTTGCCAGGGTTTCACTTCATCACTGAAGCGACAGGCATACTCGGCAATTTGCTGGCTATCGACCGCATCCGTTTTGTGCCCATGCGGTGCGAAGGCGCGTTTGACCTTGAGCGGTGGTTCGACAGCAACGGCATGTCCACGTGCCACCAGAAAGTAGGCGAGGGCTTCGCCATACACGCCCGTGGCTTCCATGCACCACAGCGTCTGTTCCCGGGGATAGTTCTGCTTCTGCCACCACGCCAGCAGTGCCTCGAAGCCATCGGGCGTATTGGCAAACTCGGTGGCGCGCACGAGCAGTTTCCATGGCGTGGTGCCAATCGCCGCGGTAAACTTTTCGGAACCGATGTCGAGACCTACAAAATACTGCAACGTTGTCATAGTGAGACTCCCTGTCCGTAGTGTGTCGAACGCGTGTGGAATGAACTGTCTCCATTTAGTCGTCTGAGTGCACGGCAATACTTGTTAGTTTTATCCACACCAGAGCTGGGTCTGATTCGCAATCTAAGCACGTAGCTTGTGAGGAGGGATAGACTTGGTCAGCTCTGTTTCGACTATTCACATTATACGTCTAATGGAGGAGCGGT
>CAJPFK010000071.1 GCA_905339275.1 Methylophilaceae bacterium | reverse complement strand
TCTTATGTCGCCAAACTGTTCAGCAAGGGCGAGGATGCCATCCTGAAGAAAGTTGGCGAGGAAGCTACGGAAGTGCTGCTGGCCGCGAAGAGCGGCGACAAGCAGCATCTGGTGTATGAAACGGCCGATCTGTGGTTTCATAGCATGGTGCTGCTGGCGCAGCATGGCTTGACTGCAGATGATGTGCTGAACGAACTGGCGCGGCGCGAAGGAGTGTCGGGCATTGCTGAAAAGCAAAGCAGAAAGGCGAACTGAACATGGCCGACAATTGCATTTTCTGCAAGATCGCGTGCGGTGAGATTCCCAGCAACAAGGTGTATGAGGATGATGAGGTACTCGCCTTTCACGACATTCATCCGGTTGCACCCGTGCATTTCATGTTGATCCCCAAGCTGCATCTCGCGTCGCTGATGGAAACAGAAGATAGTCACGCCGGACTGTTGGGAAAAATGTTATTGCTGGCACCCAGGCTGGCCAAACAGCAGGGGCTGGAAAAAGGATTTCGCACCGTTATTAACACCGGCAAGGGTGGTGGTCAGGAAGTGTTTCACCTGCACATTCATGTCATGGGCGGCGGCCACATACCGCCCATGGTGCGGCGCGATTAACGCAGCTCAATTTCGGGAGAAATAAAATGGGTTCTTTGAGCATCTGGCACTGGCTGATCGTGTTGTTGGTCGTTGTCCTGATATTCGGCACCAAGAAGTTGCGCAACATGGGCAGCGATCTGGGCGGAGCGGTTAAAGGATTCAAGGAAGGCATGAAGAGCGAGGAAGAAGCTCCCAAGCAGGTGCAGCAGAGCGAGTCGAACGTCGAAGGCGAAGTCAAAGACAAGAATCACACCCAGGTGTAACGGGTCCCGCTTTCATGTTTGGTGTCGATTTCTCGGAGCTGATGGTAATTCTGCTGGTTGCCCTTGTGATCATCGGTCCGGAGCGCCTGCCCAAAGTGGCGCGTACACTCGGCCATTTGTGGGGACGTGCGCAGCGTTATGTAAATGGCGTCAAGGCAGATATCTCGCGCGACATGGCGATTGATGAATTCCGGCAGTTGCAGCAGAAGGTGCAGCAGGAGGTCAGCAGCGCCGAACAGGGGTTGAGGCAGGCGACACAGACACTGGACCAGCAGGCGCAGCAGATCAGCACTGCCGTGAAGCAATCCACTCAATCGATTTCGCAAACCGTTTCAGGTGCCCCGCAACCCGCTGCTGGCATTCCACAACAAACCCAGCTTGAGTTGCAGCCACCTGCCGAGCAGAAAAAATTCCCGGTCGATTAATGAATACCAGCGAAAGCTTTATTGCACACCTGATCGAACTGCGCACCCGCGTGTTGCATTCTTTTGTCGCGCTGCTCGTGGCTTTCGTCGGTTTATTCCCGTGGGCGGCCGACCTTTACGCGTTGCTCGCTCGACCGTTGCTGGCCAAGCTGCCCAAGGGTGGGCAGATGATCGCCACTGACGTCACCACTCCATTCTTTGTCCCGCTCAAGGTGGCGCTGATGGCAGCGTTCCTGATTGCATTGCCTTATATTCTTTATCAGCTGTGGCGCTTCGTGGCTCCCGGCCTTTATGCGCACGAGAAGCGCCTGGTATTGCCGCTCATCGCGGCCAGCACCCTCTTGTTTTTTTGTGGAATGATGTTCGCCTATTTTGTCGTGTTTCCCGTCGTGTTCGGTTTTGTCACTGCCAGCGCGCCCCATGGCGTGGCGGTAATGACTGACATCGATAGATACTTGAGTTTCGTGTTGGGCATGTTCGTCGCTTTCGGCGTGACCTTTCAGGTGCCGGTGGCGGTGGTGGTGCTGGTGCGCATGGGAATGGTCACCACCGCCAAACTCAGAGAAATCCGTCCTTACGTCATCGTTGGCGCATTCATCGCTGGCGCAATTTTTACTCCACCGGATGTAGTGTCACAGTTCATGCTCGCCATACCGTTGTGGCTGCTGTATGAGGCAGGCATTGTGGTGGCGGGGTGGGTGACAACTAAGCCGCAAGAAGCTGAAACAAGAAATCCGTAACGTTCACGGCTTGTCTTCGGAAGAGCGATAAGGTTTGTTGTGCGGCGCATTCATTCAATCCATGCACTTACCTTTCGAATCATGTAGCGCCTGGTATTCAACCCGGATTATCCATCAGCAGGGCATAGCTCGAGGACCTATGGGTAAACGACGTGCATTCCCATGCTCTCCGTTTAAGGGAAAATTGACCAACGGATTATCTGGTTTCGTCTGATTTACCACTCATCCGCCAAATTCGACCGCTTGACCCATAAGCATTGACGCAGTACGGGCGCCTTAATATTCTGCATTCGCTCGGCAAACTTATTAACTAATAAGCGCGCAAAGATAACGGCGTAATGGCAATAAGGTTGTATGTCTGCGATACAGATATTCATCTGAGCCTGAGCATATGAATCACTACCCCAAAGGCAAGAATTTGAATTTCTCCGGATTAAATCGAGATTTTGAATAATAAGGATTAGAACGTATTGTTTCACCGGGTCAGAGTATCCGTTGCCGGCAGCCAGTGATGGCATGGCCACCCTTACAGTTAACAGGAGATGCGCACAATGTTGAATCGCTTAAACTTTATCAGGAAGCAATCCATAAGGGTAAAGGTCAGCGCCGCAATAGCCGCTATTTTTACGCTGGTAATTGTTGTTCTAACCACCTACAACATTCAGCGTGAGCAATCCCGAATACTGGAAACGGTCACGCAACAGACTGCTGATCTGACCACGATGTATTTCGACAGCATGAATACGATGATGCTGACGGGAACAATGGCGCAACGCCAGATTATCAGCCAGAAAATGCTGGCCAGGGAGGGTGTGGTGGAAGCCAGAGCCTTGCGTGGCAAACCTGTGTCCGATCAGTATGGGCCTGGTGGCCTGGAGGAGGCACCCAAGGATGATCTGGATCAGCTGGCGCTAAAAGGCGAGCAAATCACCAAAATCACCGAAAAGGATGGCAAGAAGCTCCTTACCGTTATCACACCGTTCCGTGCTACGGAGGATACGCGCGGCGTAAATTGCCTGAAGTGCCACAGCGTAAAAAGTGGTGAGATCAATGGAGCAGTTCGCGTCAGCATCTCGCTAAGCAAGATGGATGAGATTGTCCGCCACGAGATTATGATGTCCGTGGTGGGAGGGCTGGCCTTCCTTGTGATAGGACTGGTACTCGTTAATCTGATGATGAACAGCTGGGTTGTAAAACCCCTGCACAGCCTTATGGATGTTTTATCGAAGCGCGCGAATGGCAATCTTGCAGCGAGAGTTGTGAACATTACTTCAGAGGATGAACTCGGGAAGCTGGCGAAGGCATATAACGAAATGTCGGATGCCACGGATGAGGCAGCCGCCAGAGAGAAGGAGCGGCTCCTGCGTGATCAGGCTGCTGATAAAGAGCTGAGAACGAAGGTGGATGATCTGCTGAAAGTGATGAAAAAAGTTGCTGCTGGAGATTTGAGCGCACAAGTAGGCTTCTCCGGCCAGGACTCCATCGGTGAACTGGCTGGTGAACTTCAAACCATGATTGATCAAATTCGTGAATCAAGTGAAGAAAAACTGCGTGCCATGGAGTCTCTCAAGCGTAACGTGGACATCATCGGAGGTGTTGTGACAGCAGCAGCCGATGGCGACCTGACAGGGCATATAACGATTGACGGCAACGATGCCATCGCTTATCTCGGGCGTGGTGTGCAGCAAATGATAAATAGCCTGAATGCACTGGTAACCCAGGTGCAGCATTCCGGGCTTTCACTTGTTTCCTCTGCCACAGCAATTGCTGCTACATCAAAACAGCAGGAAGCCACCGTAGCTGAGCAGGCCGCGACCACCAATGAAATCGTGACGACCGCGACTGAAATTTCGGCTACTTCCAAAGAGCTGGTTGCCACCATGCATGAAGTGTCGAATGTCGCAGCAGGGGCAGCAGGCGCGGCAGAAAGCGGTCGCGTCGGCTTGAACAAGATGGAATCAACCATGAAGCATATTGTTGAGGCGGCAGGTTCGATATCGTCGAAATTTGAAGTGCTCAATGAAAAAGCAAACAACATCAATACGGTTGTGACGACCATTACCAAGGTGGCAGACCAGACCAATCTTTTATCTCTCAATGCCGCCATCGAGGCGGAGAAGGCAGGGGAATATGGGTTCGGATTCTCGGTGGTCGCCAAAGAGATCAGGCGTCTTGCTGACCAGACTGCGGTCGCTACGCTGGATATTGAGCAGATGGTCAAGGAAATGCAGTCGGCAGTGTCAGCCGGTGTAATGAGTATGGAGCGGTTCTCAGAGCAGGTGAGACATAGCGTCAATGACGTGCGCGAAGTCAGCGCGCAGCTCACACAGATTATTGAGCAAGTTCAGGCGCTGACCCCGCGCTTTGAAACGGTGCATCACGGGATGCAGTTCCAGGCGGAGGGCGCGGCCATGATTAATCAATCCATGATTCAATTGAACGAGGCTGCTCACCAGACGGTGGACTCACTGAAAGAGTCCAATTCTGCCATCGCGCAACTAAACGTTACCGCGCATGATCTGCAGAGTGGCGTCATCAAATTCAAAGTACGCACCAGTACCTGAGCCCCCATGCTTTTCATGCAATTCAAAATCGATGATGACAGGTATGTCATTGAAGCCAAGGACATCATTGAGATTGTTCCATTCGCCAATTTGAAGCGGATTCCAAAGGCTCCGCCGTATGTTGCGGGGCTTTTGAACTACAGGGGGGATACCGTTCCGGTAATCGATGTCTGCTTTCTGATGAGCGAAAAATTATGTGAATTTAAGTTGAGCAGTCGGATTGCGTTGGTCAACTATAAAGATGATGAAGGAAAGCTGGTATGTCTCGGGTTGCTGATTGAGCATCTGACAGAGACAGTGAGATTCGATGAGAAGGATTTCTCAAACTCTGGCGTTGCCCTGAAAGACAATCCTTATCTGGGTAAGGTTGTCATTGACAATAATTGCATCGTGCAGATGGTGAATATCAGGAAAATAATCCCTGAGGAGGCACGGGAAATACTGTTTAACGGTAGTTATTCAGGATAGTGTGCCCTGTAAATTCAATACCAGATGCGAAAAAGAAGTTTGGTTTTACAAATGTTCCGATAAAACTTTGAATGCTGAAAGGCTGGCATACCGATGAATGTTTTACCTGTTCTGGAATTCCTGAGGCAGAAGATAGGACTGAATCCAGAATCTATCGGAACTGAATCAATCGAGAAGGTTGTCCGCGATCAAATGAAAATGTCCGGGGCAGTCAGCGTCGGGGATTACATCAATAAAGTCAACGAGTCCTCAGCACAGCAGAAAATGCTGATCGAGTCTGTTGTTATTTCGGAAACGTCCTTTTTCCGCAACAAGATCCCATTTGTCACACTGCAAAATTATCTTGAGCGGTTCGTTCTGAATAAAAAACCGGACAGGCCCATACGCATTCTTTGTCTACCATGCGCCACCGGAGAAGAACCATATTCTATCGCGATGGTTCTTTCTGACATGAAATTGCCTGCGCAAAAGTTTTTCATCTATGCTGCGGACATCAGTGAACAAGCCTTGCAGATTGCCAAATCCGGAATGTATGGACCATATTCGTTTCGAGGAAAGGATATTGATTTCAGAAATAGATATTTCTCGGAAATGGATGGTGGCTATCTTCTGAAGCAGGAAGTCCGAGATGCCGTCGAATTCGGGCAGGAAAACATTCTGGCCGCCAATTTTCTATCGGGGCACGAGCCATATGACATCATCTTCTGTAGAAATCTATTGATATATTTTGACGATGACGCCAAAGAAAAGGCCATCAAGGCGTTGGCTGCCCATCTTGCCGAAGAGGGCGTCCTGTTTGTAGGCCATGCGGAAGGGGCCAAGATACCCCAGTTAGGGTTCGTGAGCCTGGATTACCCGATGTCTTTCGCCTTTGCCAGAATCAGGCATGCAAAAGTAATCAATGCGTCGCTCAACAAGAGCAGTCCGGCCCAAAAAACCTTTGCGGCACCTAACACAATATTGCATTCGGCCGTCAAGGCTAAACCCGTTCCGCTCCCTAAGAAGGTGGCGCCAATAACCAGTGAACATGAATGGAATAGAGTAAGGGAAGAAAGTGCAGACAAGAAGCCAAGGGGTAAAGGCATAGCTGAAGCAATGAAGCTGGCGGACGAAGGCGCCTTTGTTGAAGTGGTGGCCATGTGTGAGGATCTTCTGGCGCAAGGCACTGAGTCAGCAGAGGTGTACTACCTTCTCGGGCAGGCGTCAGGCGAAACGGGAAACAGCCTCATGGCTGAGGAGTGTCTCAGAAAGGCAATTTACCTTAATGCTGATTTTCATGATGCGCTCATGTATTTGTCTATCCTTTTTGACCGGATGGGAAGCCATGAGAAGGCTGCAACCTTTCGCAGAAGAGCAGAGCGGGTGCACTTGAGAAATGCAGGAAAATGATAATCCCCATCATATTTTTGAGATGATTAGTGATGAGTGAAAACAAAAAAAATGCGCCGCCGAAAGGTTGCTGGAACAGCATCGGAGTGTGGGGGAACGAAGTCCCGCGCTGCCCCAGGCTGGATGAATTTATTCACTGCCAGAACTGTGATGTTTTTCATACCGCAAGCCTGGTTGCCTACGAGAGGGCTCTTCCCGACGACTATCGCCTTGAGTGGACGGAAGTGCTTGCCGGCAGCAAGGAGATGGTTGTTTCCGATACCAAGTCAGTCATTGTTTTTCGTATCGGCGACGAATGGGTGGCAATTGCTGCCGGCCTATGCAAGGAAATTTCCCGCATGATGAAAGTTCATCGCCTGCCGCATAACAAGAGTCAGATATTGAGGGGGGTGGTGAACAACGGCGGAGAAATACGGATTTGTTTTTCTCTTGGTAGTTTGCTGGGAATTGCTAAAGCAAGCCAGATATTTTCCGAAGAATTTCATGCCGTGTATGCAAGGATGATCGTAATGGAAGTGGCCGGCCGGCGTTATGTATTTCCGGTAAGCGAGATCAAAGGTTTGCATCATTACAGGGAGTCGGAACTCGGACCTTTGCCTAACACTGTTCTGGCTTCATCTGCGAGCTACATGAATGGTGTGATTAAACTGGGAGACAAGAGCATAGGCTGCCTGGATGAGACATTACTGACTTCCCAGCTCGAGAGGAGCATCAGGTAGCAATGGCTGACAATAACGATAAAAGCAACTTTTCCATGCTTGACCTCTTCCGCACAGAGGTTTCTGAGCAAGGGAAGATTTTGACGGAAGGCATTCTAGGGCTGGAGGAGAATCCTGCAGCAGACGACCGGCTGGAAGCGCTCATGCGCGCCGCTCATTCGGTTAAGGGGGCTGCCCGCCTGGTAGGGGTGGAGCCGGTCGTGCGCGTGGCGCATGTCATTGAAGATGTGTTTGTTGCTGCGCAAAAATCCGAGATCACGCTCAATTCCGAACATGTCGATATCCTGCTGCAGGGTGTGGATACGATAATTTCCATTTCCAAGGTGGCGGAAAATGAAATTGCGGGATGGGGGGCGCAGCATGCAGGTGAGCTGGATAGCCTTGTGCAAGGTGTTTCCGCCATCAAATCGGGGAATGCTGCGCAGAAAAATACGCCCACCGTGCCAGAGAGCCCTGAAAAAAAACCGGAGCCAAAGAAGGCTGCGCCTGCCGCAAACAAGAGCAAGCCGATTGCTGATTCATCCATGCTTGACCTGTTTCGAATCGAGGTGACCGAACAGGGGAATGTCTTGATGGATGGCCTGCTGGCTCTGGAGGAAAATCCGGCGGCGACGGATAGGCTGGAAGCACTTATGCGTGCGGCCCATTCGATCAAGGGTGCGGCGCGCATGGTGGGCGTGGACCCGGTCGTGCAACTGACACATATCATAGAAGACATTTTTGTTGCCGCACAGAAGGCGGAGATTGTACTGACTGCCGAATATGTGGATGCCTTGCTCAAGGGCATTGATACGGTATCGTTATTTGCGAAGTTTTCCGATGCCGAAATGGCGGGCTGGGAAGAAGGTCATGGCGAAGACCTTGAAAACCTGCTTGGCCTGCTTTCCCGTGTAAAGGCCCAGGAAAAAGTCGGCTCCCAAGAAGTGAAGGTGGAGAAGACTGTGGCTGCCATTGAACCGGAAAAAGCCCAGCCTCAGACACCGCAGGCGCAGCAGCCCAAGGCCGCCGCTGCGGATGAAACGGCGGTCGAAGACAAGGACCGGGTCCTGCGCGTGACGGCTGAACGCTGGAATCATCTGATGGGGCTTGCAGGAGAAGTGAAGGTAGAAGCCGGATGGCTACACCCCTATGTGGTTTCGCTGACCAATTTAAAGCGTCGTCAGATAGAGTTAGTAGAGATACTGGATGGATTGAGATGCTCGCTTGATGATATGCGTGCGTCAAAATCGGTCATCGAGATGTTGCTGCAGGCCCAACATAAGGTGTCCGAATGTCGAAGGATACTTGCTGACCAGACGGCTGATCTGGATGCATACGACAGGCGCATTAACAACCTGTCTGAAAAACTGCATCGTGAAACCATCAAGACGCGCATGCGCCCCTTCTCGGACGGCGTGCATGGATTTCAGCGCATGGTACGGGATATTGCAAAATCCTTGGGCAAGAAAGTCAAACTTGAGATTAATGGCCTTTCTGTGCAGGTGGACAGGGATGTGCTCGAAAAGATGGAAGCGCCGCTGAACCATATTTTGCGCAATGCTCTCGATCATGGTGTGGATACACCCGAAGAACGTGCAAAGGCAGGGAAGCCGGAGGTAGCGACAATACGGGTGACTGCTTCGCACAGTGAAGGCATGTTGTCCATCATGATTGATGATGACGGGCGAGGCATCGATATCGAGCGCCTGAGACGGAAAGTGATAGAGAAAAAGCTGGTGACGCCTGACATGGCCGCCAAACTTAGTGAAGAAGAATTGCTGGAATTTCTCTTTCTTCCGAGTTTCTCGACAAAAGAACAGGTGACAGATTTATCTGGTCGCGGAGTAGGGCTGGATGTCGTACTGAGCACATTACAGAAAATGCGCGGGACGGTCGAGACGACGACCAAGCTGGGTGAAGGAACGCGTTTTCATATGCGCCTGCCTCTGACCATGTCGGTCATGTCTTCGCTGATTGCCGAAGTTGCCGGAGAGCCGTATGCATTTCCGCTGGCACGCATCATACGTGTGGTCAAGTTGCCATCCGGCAATATTGACGTGCTGGAAGACCATCAATTTGCAGAAATAGACGGTGAAAATATCGGCCTGGTTGGCGCGGCACAGGTGCTGGGTTTGGGCACACAGGTAGTGAGCGGTGACGAATTGTCCGTGATCATTATCGGAGACCGCCATAATCGCTGCGGGGTAGTTGTGGACAAGCTACTCGGGCAGAAAGAGCTTGCGATCCAGACCCTGGATCCACGCCTGGGCAAGGTACAGGATGTCAGTGCTGCCGCAGTGCTGGAAGATGGCTCACCTGCGCTGATTCTGGATGTTGATGACCTGATATTGTCCGTGGACGCACTGATCAAGAAAGGAGGTATCGCCAAGGTAACAAAATCGGCCGGCGATGCTGCCGAGGTTGTGACCAAGCACATCCTGGTCGTGGATGATTCATTGACTGTGCGCGAAGTTGAACGCAACCTGCTGGAAAACGCCGGTTATCGCGTGGATGTTGCTGTGGATGGCGTGGACGGCTGGAATGCCATCAGGGCATTCAAGGAGTATGATTTGGTCGTGTCAGATGTTGACATGCCACGCATGGACGGTATCGAACTGGTACGCACGATTAAAGGAAGCAGAGACTACAATGCAATGCCAGTGATCATCGTATCCTATAAGGAAAGAGAAGAGGATCGCAGACGGGGCATGGATGCCGGAGCGGATTTTTATCTGACCAAGGGGAGTTTTCATGATAATTCCTTGCTGGATGCGGTCGCAGATCTGATAGGAAAAGTGGAAACATGAGGATAGCGATCGTCAACGACATGAAGATGGCCGTCGAAGCGTTGCGGCGTACCGTTGTATCGGTGCCTGGATATGAAGTGGCATGGATTGCGGAAAATGGGGTAGAGGCCGTAAAGCGTTGTGCCGCAGATGTGCCGGATTTGATCCTCATGGATCTGATCATGCCGGAGATGGATGGGGTCGAGGCTACCCGCCAAATCATGGCAAAGTCTCCCTGCGCAATACTTGTTGTAACAGCCTCGGTGACGCAGAATGCTTCGCTGGTGTTTCAGGCTATGGGGGCGGGCGCACTGGATGGAGTGAGCACGCCTACAATCGGGATTGATGCAAAGGGGCATGGGCAGGAAGAATTCCTGCAAAAAATACGAACAATAGGTCGCTTGCTGGATGCGACCCGCCGCAATGCTCCCACGAAGGCCAGGGAGCCGACAAAAGCGGGAAAATCGAATAATTGGCTGATCGCAATCGGCTCATCTACCGGGGGCCCTGCCGCTGTTGCAAAAGTCCTTTCCAAACTGCCCACCGATCTTCAGGCTGCTGTCCTCATCGTGCAGCACGTAGATGAACAATGTGCCCCCGGACTTGCCGAATGGCTCAACCAGCACTCGCCATTGCCGGTTCTGCTGGCCATGGCAGGGGACAGAATAGAGAACGGCAGGGTGCTGTTAGCGGGCACGAATGATCATCTGGTCGTCAAAGAAGACCTGACTCTGGGTTATAACCATGAGCCGGCCGCCAACCCCTACCGCCCGTCTGTTGATGTATTTTTTGAGAGCGTGGCGAATAATTGGACAGGACGGTGTGTTGCAGCGCTTCTCACCGGCATGGGAAGAGATGGCGCCGAGGGGTTGCTCAGACTGAGAAAAAGTGGTGTTCTAACCATTGCACAGAGCGCAGAAACCTGTGCAGTATATGGAATGCCGAAGGCTGCAGCCGAATTGAAGGCAGCAGATAAAATACTTCCGATTGATAGCATTGCAGAGGCGATCCTTGATAATATGACGGAAAGAATATAAAGGGACGCATTGCCATGAGCAGTGATAATAAGTCAGAACAAATGGGGCCTGTCAACGCAGAGAACACATCTCACCCGATTGTATTGCTGGTGGATGATCAGGCAATGGTGGGTGAAGCAATACGGCGCATGCTGGCCGACGAGACCGACATCGAGTTTCATTACTGCCAGGATCCCACTCTGGCGGTTGGCAAGGCAACCGAAATCAAGCCGACCATCATCCTGCAAGACTTGGTAATGCCGGATGTGGATGGTTACACGCTGCTGAAGT
>CAJPFK010000070.1 GCA_905339275.1 Methylophilaceae bacterium | reverse complement strand
AAATGGTCATGCCGGGAGACAACGTCTCCATCACGGTGCAACTGATTGCCCCGATTGCGATGGAAGACGGCTTGCGCTTTGCGATTCGTGAAGGTGGCCGTACTGTCGGCGCCGGCGTCGTCGCCAAGATTATTGAGTAAGTGAAGGTTTAGGCCAGTAGCTCAATTGGTAGAGTATCGGTCTCCAAAACCGAGGGTTGGGGGTTCGAGACCCTCCTGGCCTGCCAAGAATTTGATTAAGCGTACATATGATAAATAAAATAAAGCTGGTTTTAGCGCTCTTGCTTGTAGCGGCGGGCGTTGCCGGCTTCTATTTGCTGGCCGAGCATGCCTTGGTGCTGCGTATTATGGCAGTGCTGGCAGGTGTTGCCGTGGCCGTAGTGGTCCTGTGGACGACGCCTGAAGGTCAGGCGGCTTTCGGGTTTGTGCGTGAAGCCGCTGCCGAGACCCGTAAAGTGGTCTGGCCGACGCGCAAGGAGACGATTCAGACAACATTGGCGGTATTTGCGCTGGTTGTGGTTGTAGCCATTTTCTTATGGATAGTTGATCTTGGCTTTCTGTGGATGGTGGAAAAGCTTTTAGGTCGGAGCGCTTAATGAGTATGCGATGGTATGCGGTTCAGGCCTTTTCAGGATACGAAAAGTCCGTGCTACGTAGCTTGGAAGAGCGGATTGCGCGTTCAAACATGCAGGATAAGTTCGGCCAGATTCTGGTGCCTGTTGAAGAGGTTATCGAGATGAAGGGTGGCCAGAAGGCCATTACTGAACGCAAGCTTTATCCCGGTTATGTGTTGGTGCAAATGGAGATGACCGACGACAGTTGGCATCTGGTGAAAAGTACGCCACGCGTGACGGCGTTTATCGGCGGCAGTGCGCAAAAGCCAACGCCAATCAAGGACAAGGAAGTCGAAATCATCCTGCAGCGCATGGATGAGAGCAAGAATAATCCGACACAGAAACTCACATTTGAAAAGGGTGAGTCTGTGCGTGTGATTGATGGGCCTTTCAAGGACTTCTCCGGCAGCGTGGAAGATATCAATTACGAGAAAAGCAAGCTGCGTGTGACGGTGACTATTTTTGGTCGCGCAACACCGGTGGAACTGGATTTCAGCCAGATCGAAAAAGAGGTCTGATGAAAAGGCCGGCTTTCAGTTGAAAGCCGGCCCCAAGCGCGGCGCCGGCAGGGTTTGCGGCAGGCGCTGTATTTAACTGGATTGGGGAGCTTATTTGATTAAGCGTTTGCACCCACTTGGAGTAAAAAATGGCAAAGAAAGTAATCGGCTATATCAAGCTGCAGATTCCTGCAGGTAAGGCCAATCCTAGCCCACCGGTCGGCCCTGCGCTCGGTCAGCGTGGTTTGAATATCATGGAATTCTGCAAGGCATTCAATGCCGCAACGCAGGGCGTAGAGCCAGGCCTGCCGATTCCGGTCGTGATCACTGCATTTGCAGACAAGAGCTTCACATTCGTAATGAAGACGCCGCCTGCAACGATCCTGATCAAGAAAGCGGCAAAGATCGACAAGGGCTCCCCTCGCCCTCATACCGACAAGGTCGGCAAGATCACTCGTGCTCAGGCTGAAGAGATTGCAACGACTAAAATGCCGGATCTGACTGCAGCCGATATGGATGCGGCAGTGCGTACGATTGCTGGCAGCGCGCGCAGCATGGGCATTGAAGTGGAGGGTGTATAACATGGCTAAAGTATCTAAACGCGTTGCTGCATTGCAGGGCAAGGTGGACCGCAACAAGCTCTACCCAGTTGCTGATGCGCTGAATCTGGTGAAGGAAACTGCAACCGCCAAGTTCGACGAATCTGTCGATGCAGTCATCAATCTCGGTATCGATGCACGTAAATCAGATCAGTTGGTGCGTGGCGCCTTGGTGTTGCCGCACGGTACGGGCAAGACCAAGCGTGTCGCAGTTTTTGCGCAAGGCGCGCAGGCAGAGGCTGCCAAGGCGGCTGGTGCGGACATTGTCGGTTTTGATGATTTGGCTGAACAGGTCAAAGGCGGCATGCTGGATTTCGATGTTGCGATTGCAACGCCGGATGCGATGCGTGTCGTGGGCACGCTGGGCCAGATTCTGGGTCCGCGCGGCCTGATGCCTAACCCCAAGGTCGGCACTGTGACTCCTAACGTGGCCGAGGCAGTGAAAAATGCCAAGGCCGGCCAAGTGCAGTACCGGACTGACAAGGGCGGTATCGTGCATTGCACGATTGGCCGCGCATCCTTCACGGTTGATGCGCTGAAGGCTAACCTTGCTGCATTGGTTGATGCCTTGAACAAGGCCAAGCCAAGTTCAAGCAAGGGTGTGTATCTGAAGAAAGTATCGGTCTCCAGCACCATGGGTGCGGGTGTCCGTGTTGACCAGGCTAACCTGGTTTAACGAGTTTGTATGGGCTGGTCGAATGACTGGCCCAGCTAAGGGCTTTGGGCCCAATGTGCCTGGCCGGTGGTTGGGTGTGTTGGGATCATCAAAGACCGTAGGAGTCCGCAAGGATTTAATTGAAGTGGCGGCATGATGGGCGAGTGAAGGGTGTAGTCTTCTTTCCTCTGTTTTGCTGAAACTGAAACCTACGCAGATGGCGTTCCCGAAAACAGGATTTAGTGTTCCTGATAAAAGGTCGCCGTGGGATGGTTTTCACCGGATGTTCGGTTGAAAGCTTAATTAACGGAAGGAGAAGACCTTGAGTCTTAATCTTGAAGAGAAAAAGGCAGTTGTTGCTGAAGTCAGTGCGCAAGTCGCTGAGGCGCAGGCAATCATTCTGGCTGAGTATCGTGGCCTGGAAGTGGGCGATTTGACCCGTCTTCGTGCACAGGCCAGAAAATCTGGTGTGTACCTGCGTGTGTTGAAAAACACCCTGGTTCGCCGTGCTATTGACGGTACACCGTTTTCTGGACTGGCAAACGAAATGGTCGGCCCATTGATGTTCGGTATTTCTACCGACCCGGTAGCTGCGGCAAAGGTATTGAATGATTTTGCCAAGTCCAACGACAAGTTCGTGATCAAGGCAGGCGGTTTGCCGAATCAGGTGATGGACGTCAACGGCGTTCAGGCCCTGGCATCCTTGCCAAGCCGCGAAGAGTTGCTGGCCAAGTTGCTCGGTACCATGCAGGCGCCAATTGCTCAGTTTGTTCGTACCCTTAACGAGGTACCTACCAAATTTGTGCGTGGTCTTGCTGCGGTGCGTGATCAAAAGCAAGCAGCCTAATTCAACATACATTATCAGGAGTTACAAATGGCATTATCCAAAGCAGAAATCATTGATGCAGTTGCATCACTATCCGTACTTGAGCTGTCTGAACTGATCAAGGACCTGGAAGAGAAATTCGGCGTATCCGCAGCGGCTGCCGCTGTTGCAGTTGCGGCTCCAGCCGCAGGTGGCGCAGCTCCGGCTGCTGCCGCTGAACAAACCGAGTTCAACGTGATCCTGACCGCTGCCGGCGACAACAAGGTAAACGTGATCAAGGCTGTTCGTGAATTGACCGCACTTGGTTTGAAGGAAGCCAAGGATCTGGTTGATGGCGCACCTAAGGCAGTCAAGGAAGGCGTTTCCAAGGCTGATGCAGATGCAGCACTGAAGAAATTGATTGAAGCTGGCGCAACTGGCGAAATCAAGTAATCAGTAGTAATTGTACGAATTAGGCTGACGGGAGACCGTCAGCCTTCACCATTTTTACAGATATCGTAAAAAAAGCAGTTCGATGTTTGTGAAGGTAAAAAATAACGCATTGTTTTAGTGCTTTATTTTCTGCCCTCTACCCCTTTAGGAGATGCTGTGAGCTATTCCTTTACCGAGAAAAAACGCATTCGTAAAAGTTTTGCAAAGCGCGAAAGCGTGCAAGAGGTGCCTTACCTCCTTGCAATGCAACTTGAATCTTATGCTGCATTCCTGCAAGCTGATGTGCAGCCCGAGAATCGCTTAAGCGAAGGTCTGCAGGCTACGTTCAGTTCGATTTTCCCTATTGTCAGCCACTCAGGCAACGCACGTCTTGACTACGTAAGTTATACATTGGGTCAAGAGCCATTCGATGTCAAGGAATGCCAGCAGCGCGGCCTGACTTATGCTGCGCCGCTGCGTGTCAAAGTGCGCCTGACCATCATGGACAAGGAGGCATCCAAGCCTACCGTGAAGGAAGTCAAGGAGCAGGAAGTCTACATGGGTGAACTGCCGCTGATGACCGAAAACGGTTCTTTTGTCATCAATGGTACCGAGCGCGTGATTGTTTCACAATTGCATCGCAGCCCTGGCGTGTTCTTTGAGCATGACCGCGGTAAAACCCACAGTTCCGGTAAGCTGCTGTTCTCGGCACGCATCATCCCATATCGTGGTTCATGGCTGGACTACGAGTTCGACCCGAAAGATTATCTCTACTTCCGTGTCGACCGTCGCCGCAAGATGCCCGTCACGATTCTGCTCAAGGCGCTGGGTTATACACCGGAGCAGATTCTGGAAACATTCTTCGACTTCGATACTTTCCACATCAGCAAAAAGGGCGTGCAGTTCGAGCTGGTCCCCGAGCGCTTGCGCGGCGAAGTGGCCAAGTTCGATATCCTCGATAAGGACGGCAATATCATTGTCGCCAAGGATAAACGCATCACCGTCAAGCATATCCGCGACATGGAAAAGGCCGGTATCAGCAAGATTGCTGTGCCGGACGAATTCCTGCTAGGCCGTACGCTTGCCAACAATATCGTCGACAAGGAGACCGGTGAGGTCGTTGCAAATGCAAACGACGAAATCACTGAGACTACCGTCGAGAAGCTGCGTGAAGCAAACGTAAGCAAGATCAGCACGCTGTATTCCAATGATCTGGACCATGGCGATTACATCTCGCAGACGCTGAGAATCGATGAAATCCCGGATCAATACAGTGCCCGTGTTGCGATTTACCGCATGATGCGTCCGGGTGAACCGCCAACGGAAGATGCCGTGCAGGCACTCTTTGAAGGCCTGTTCTTCAATCCTGAGCGTTATGATCTTTCTTCGGTTGGCCGCATGAAATTCAATCGTCGCGCCTTCCCTGAAAAAATGGAGGAGCGTATTTCCCCATGGATGCGCCGTTTCTACGAGCGTGTTGGTCCGCAGGGCGCGGAAGGCAGCGGTACGCTTTCCAACGATGACATCCTCGCCGTCATCGGCGTGTTGCTGGAACTGCGCAACGGCCGCGGTGAAATCGATGACATCGATCACCTGGGTAACCGTCGCATCCGTTCGGTCGGCGAACTGGCGGAAAACCAGTTCCGCGCAGGCCTGGTACGTGTCGAACGTGCAGTCAAGGAACGCCTGAGCCAGGCGGAATCCGACAACCTGATGCCGCATGACCTGATCAATGCCAAGCCGGTGTCGAGTGCGATCCGTGAGTTCTTCGGTTCATCGCAATTGTCCCAGTTCATGGACCAGACCAATCCGTTGTCTGAAATCACCCACAAGCGCCGTGTATCAGCCCTGGGGCCTGGTGGTCTGACCCGCGAACGCGCAGGTTTTGAAGTGCGTGACGTGCATCCGACCCACTACGGCCGCGTCTGCCCGATTGAAACGCCTGAAGGCCCGAACATCGGCCTGATCAACTCGCTGGCATTGTTCTCGCGTACCAACAAATACGGTTTCCTGGAAACGCCATACCGCAGGGTTGAAGGCGACAAGGTGACAGACAAGATCGATTTCCTGTCTGCGATTGAAGAGAGCCAGTACATGATTGCTCAGGCGAATAGTGATCTGGGCAAGAACGGCAAGTTCACCGATGAGTTGATCTCTGCGCGGTATCACAACGAATTCACCATGGCGATGCCGGATCGTGTGCATTACATGGACGTGGCGCCGTCGCAGATCGTGTCCGTGGCTGCTTCGCTGATTCCGTTCCTTGAGCACGATGATGCGAACCGCGCCTTGATGGGTTCCAACATGCAACGTCAGGCCGTGCCATGTTTGCGTGCCGAGAAGCCGGTCGTAGGAACGGGTATCGAGCGTACAGTGGCGGTCGATTCCGGCACGACCGTGCAAGCCCGTCGCGGCGGCATTGTCGATTACATCGACTCCGCGCGTATCGTGGTCCGTGTACATGATGAAGAAACCGCCGCGGGCGAAGTCGGTGTCGATATCTACAACCTGATCAAGTACACCCGTTCCAACCAGAACACCAATATCAACCAGCGTCCGCTGGTCAAGGTGGGCGATGTCCTCGCCCGCGGCGACGTAATCGCTGACGGTGCTTCGACCGACATGGGCGAATTGGCGCTGGGTCAGAATATGCTGGTGGCCTTCATGCCATGGAATGGTTACAACTTCGAAGACTCGATCCTGATTTCCGAACGCGTGGTGGCCGATGACCGCTATACGTCGATTCATATCGAAGAGCTTTCGGTCGTTGCCCGTGATACCAAGCTGGGCGCTGAAGAAATCACGCGCGATATCTCCAACTTGTCCGAGCGCATGCTGGGCCGTCTGGATGATTCCGGCATTATCTATATCGGCGCCGAGGTCGAAGCCGGGGACGTGCTGGTCGGTAAGGTCACGCCCAAGGGCGAGACGCAACTGACTCCTGAAGAGAAGCTGCTGCGTGCGATCTTCGGTGAAAAAGCGTCTGACGTGAAGGATACTTCGTTGCGTGTGCCATCCGGCATGTCCGGCACGGTCATCGATGTGCAGGTATTTACCCGTGAGGGAATCGAACGCGATTCTCGCGCGCAACAGATCATTGATGACCAGCTCGATCACTACAAGAAGGACCTGGCCGACCAGATGCGTATCGTGGAAGACGATGCTTTTGGCCGTATCCGTCGTTTGATCGAAGGCAAGGTTGCCACCGGCGGTCCGAAAAAGCTGAAGAAAGGCGAGACGGTCACTGCCGAATATCTGGAAGATATCGGTCGTTATGACTGGTTCGACATCCGCCTAAGCGATGAAGACGCGGCGCGCCAACTTGAACAGCTCAAGGACAGCTTGTCGCAAGCCCGGGTTGAATTCGATAACAGGTTCGAAGAGAAAAAACGCAAACTGACGCAGGGTGATGAACTGCCGCCTGGCGTGCAGAAGATGGTCAAGGTTTACCTGGCAGTCAAGCGTCGTATCCAGCCGGGCGACAAGATGGCCGGCCGTCACGGTAACAAGGGCGTGGTGTCGAAAATCGTACCTGTCGAGGACATGCCGCACATGGCTGACGGCACGCCGATGGATATCGTGTTGAATCCGCTTGGCGTTCCTTCCCGTATGAACGTGGGCCAGATTCTGGAAACCCACCTGGGCTGGGCTGCCAAGGGCCTGGGTATGCGTATCGGTGAAATGCTGAGAGCGGAATCCAAGGTTGCAGAGGTACGCAAGTTCCTCGACCAGATTTACAACGAGAGCAATGGCAAGAAGGAAGATATCAAGTCGCTGAAGGATCAGGAAGTCCTTGAGTTGGCGAAGAATCTGGAGCGTGGCGTGCCTTTTGCCACTCCTGTGTTCGACGGTGCAACCGAGGAAGATATCAAGGCGATGCTGGACCTTGCCTTCCCGGATGACGATCCGCGCACACAGCAATTGCAATTTGCTGCCGGCAAGACCCAGGTCCGCCTGATCGATGGCCGTTCAGGTGAGTATTTCGAGCGTCCCGTGACTATCGGCTACATGCATGTACTGAAGCTGCATCACCTGGTTGATGACAAGATGCATGCACGTTCGACTGGTCCGTATTCCCTGGTCACGCAACAGCCTCTGGGCGGTAAGGCGCAATTCGGCGGCCAGCGTTTCGGTGAAATGGAAGTCTGGGCGCTGGAAGCCTATGGCGCCTCTTACACCTTGCAGGAAATGTTGACGGTCAAGTCGGATGACGTTTCCGGCCGTACCAAAGTTTACGAAAATATCGTTAAGGGCGAGCACAAGATCGATGCCGGCATGCCGGAATCCTTCAATGTATTGGTGAAGGAAATTCGCTCGCTTGCCATCGATATCGACCTGGACCGTAATTAAGGAGAACCCGCGTGAAAGCTCTATTAGACTTATTTAAGCAGGTAACTCAGGAAGAAGAATTCGATGCCATCAAGATTGCGCTGGCATCGCCTGAAAAAATTCGCTCCTGGTCCTACGGCGAAGTTAAGAAGCCGGAAACTATCAACTACCGTACCTTCAAGCCGGAGCGTGACGGCCTGTTCTGCGCCAAGATCTTCGGCCCGACCAAGGATTACGAGTGCTTGTGCGGTAAATACAAGCGCCTGAAGCATCGCGGCGTGATCTGCGAGAAGTGCGGCGTGGAAGTCACGCTATCCAAGGTACGGCGCGAGCGCATGGCGCATATCGAGCTGGCTAGCCCGGTTGCCCACATCTGGTTCCTGAAGAGCCTGCCAAGCCGCCTGGGCATGGTGCTGGATATCGCATTGCGTGATATCGAACGCGTGCTTTACTTTGAGGCATTCATTGTCATCGACCCCGGCATGACGCCGCTGACCCGCGGCCAGTTGCTGACGGAAGACGATTACCTGGCCAAGGTCGAAGAGTACGGCGACGAATTCAATGCCGTGATGGGTGCTGAAGCCGTGCGTGAATTGTTGCGCACCATGGACGTGCACAACGAAATCGAGAAGTTGCGCCGCGACCTCGGCGAAACCGGCTCCGAAGCCAAGATCAAGAAGATTGCCAAGCGCCTCAAGGTACTCGAGGCATTCCAGAAGTCCGGCATCAAGCCTGAATGGATGATCCTGGAAGTGCTGCCGGTACTGCCACCTGAACTGCGCCCGTTGGTGCCTCTGGATGGCGGCCGTTTTGCTACTTCGGATCTGAACGATCTGTATCGCCGCGTGATTAACCGTAACAACCGGTTGAAGCGTCTGCTTGAACTGAAGGCGCCTGAAATCATCGTGCGCAACGAAAAGCGCATGCTGCAGGAAGCCGTGGATTCGTTGCTGGATAACGGCCGCCGCGGCAAGGTCATGACTGGCGCCAACAAGCGTCCGCTGAAGTCGCTGGCCGATATGATCAAGGGTAAGGGCGGTCGTTTCCGTCAGAACCTGCTGGGCAAGCGCGTCGACTATTCCGGCCGTTCCGTCATTGTGGTTGGCCCGCAACTCAAGCTGCATCAGTGCGGCCTGCCGAAGAAGATGGCGCTGGAATTATTCAAGCCATTCATTTTCCACAAGCTGGAAGTGTTGGGTCTGGCAACAACCATCAAGGCAGCCAAGAAGAAAGTTGAAGAGGAAGGACCGGAAGTCTGGGATATCCTCGAAGACGTGATTCGCGAGCATCCGGTCTTGCTGAACCGTGCGCCTACGCTGCACCGTCTGGGCATCCAGGCATTCGAGCCGGTGCTGATCGAAGGCAAGGCTATTCAGTTGCACCCGCTGGTTTGTGCCGCATTCAATGCCGACTTCGACGGTGACCAGATGGCGGTTCACGTACCGTTGAGCCTGGAAGCGCAGATGGAAGCACGCACTCTGATGCTGGCCTCCAATAACGTATTGTCTCCAGCCAATGGCGAGCCAATCATCGTGCCTTCGCAGGATATCGTGCTGGGTCTCTATTACATGACGCGCGAAAAGGTGGCAGCCCGAGGCGAAGGCATGCGCTTCTCCAACGTTGCCGAAGTTCAGCGCGTTTATGACAACGGCCTGATTGATCTGCATGCGCGCATTACCGTGCGTATCAAGGAATACGAGGTTGATCTCGATGGCACCAAGCACGAGAAAATCAATCGCTACGAAACCACTGTGGGTCGTGCCTTGTTGTCAGAAGTTCTGCCAGCCGGCCTGCCATTCAGTTACATCGACAAGGCGCTGAAGAAGAAAGAAATCTCCAGGCTGATCAATGCATCCTTCCGCAAGGTCGGTATCCGCGAAACGGTCATTTTTGCCGATAAGTTGATGTACACCGGTTACAGCTATGCAACCCGTGCGGGTGTTTCCATCAGCATCAACGACATGCTGGTTCCGCCGGAGAAGGAGCAACTGATTGCTTCCGCTGACGCCGAAGTGAAGGAAATCGAAG
This sequence comes from Methylophilaceae bacterium, assembly GCA_905339275.1. GTDB lineage: Bacteria > Pseudomonadota > Gammaproteobacteria > Burkholderiales > Methylophilaceae > UBA6140. Next base: position 5,550 of record CAJPFK010000070.1, on the reverse strand, counting down.
ATCAGTATGTTTCCGGCCTGGTTACACAGGGCGAACGCTACAACAAGGTAGTCGATATCTGGGGCCGTGCCGGCGACAAGGTGGCGGACGCCATGATGAAACAGTTGCGTGAAGAAACTGTGCTGGATGTCAACGGCGAAGTGGTCAAGGACAAGGATGGCAAGCCATTGCGCCAGGAGTCGTTTAACGCGATTTACATGATGGCCGACTCCGGCGCCCGCGGTTCTGCCGCACAGGTGCGCCAGTTGGCCGGTATGCGCGGTTTGATGGCGAAACCGGATGGCTCCATTATTGAAACGCCGATCAAGGCCAACTTCCGTGACGGCCTGAACGTGTTGCAGTACTTTATTTCAACCCACGGCGCGCGTAAGGGTCTGGCCGATACTGCTCTGAAGACCGCCAACTCGGGTTATCTGACGCGTCGTCTGGTCGATGTGACGCAGGATCTGGTCGTGACCGAGCAGGATTGCGGCACCACTGAAGGCCTAGTGACCAAGGCCCTGATCAAGGGCGGTGAAGTCATCGAGCCGTTGCATGACCGTATCCTCGGCCGTGTAGCCGCGATCGATGTGCTGCACCCTGAAACCCAGGAAGTCGTCTACCTCGCAGGTACGTTGCTGACCGAAGACGAAGTTGAGCGTATCGACGAGCTGGGTATCGATGAGGTCAAGGTGCGTACTGCGCTCACCTGCGATACGCGTTACGGTATCTGCGCCAAGTGTTATGGCCGTGACCTGGGTCGTGGCAAGATCATCAACATGGGCGAAGCCGTCGGCGTGATTGCTGCCCAGTCGATTGGTGAACCCGGCACCCAGTTGACCATGCGTACTTTCCACATCGGCGGTGCGGTGTCGCGTGCGGCTTCCGTCAGCCAGGTGGAAAGCAAATCCAACGGTATCGTGCGCTTCAGCTCGACCATGCGTTACGTCACCAATGCGCGTGGCGAACAAGTGGTGATCTCGCGTAATGGCGAACTGGCTGTACAGGATGAAAGTGGCCGCGAACGTGAGCACCACAAGGTGCCGTATGGCGCGACCCTGCAAGTGCAGGACGGCAAGCAGGTCAAAGCCGGCCAGGCGCTTGCTACCTGGGATCCGCATACCCGTCCGATCATTACCGAGTACGCTGGCAAGGTGAAATTCGAGAACGTTGAAGAAGGCGTGACGGTTGCCAAGCAGATCGATGACGTAACCGGTTTGTCATCACTGGTGGTGATTGATCCCAAGCAGCGTGCGGGCCAGTCCAAGGGCCTGCGTCCGCAAGTCAAGCTGCTGGATGCCGGTGGCGCGGAGGTCAAGACCTCCGGCAGTGATACTTCCGTCAATATCACATTCCAGTTGGGCTGCATCATTACAGTCAAGGATGGCCAGGAAGTCGGCGTGGGTGAAGTGCTGGCGCGTATTCCGCAGGAATCTTCCAAGACGCGCGATATTACCGGCGGTTTGCCACGCGTCGCCGAGCTGTTCGAAGCACGTTCCCCGAAAGATGCCGGCATGCTGGCTGAAGTGACGGGTACCGTTTCCTTCGGTAAGGACACCAAGGGTAAACAGCGTCTGGTGATTACCGATCTGGATGGCGTATCGAACGAGTTCCTGATTCCCAAGGACAAGCACGTGACCGTACATGATGGCCAGGTGGTGACCAAGGGCGAAAGCATCGTGGACGGTCCGGCAGACCCTCAGGATATCCTGAGACTGCAAGGCCGCGAAGCGCTGGCTCGCTACATCATCGACGAAGTGCAGGACGTTTATCGTTTGCAGGGTGTGAAGATCAACGACAAGCATATTGAGGTGATCGTGCGCCAGATGCTGCGTCGTGTCCGCATCACTGATGCAGGCGATACCAGCTTCATCATGGGCGAGCAGGTCGAACGTGCCGATGTGCTGGCCGAGAACGAAACGGTCGTCGCCGAGGACAAGCGTCCTGCAACTTACGAATACGTGTTGCTGGGTATTACTAAGGCATCCCTGTCGACAGACTCGTTCATTTCCGCGGCTTCCTTCCAGGAAACCACCCGCGTGCTTACCGAGGCCGCAATCCTGGGCAAACGTGATGAGCTGCGCGGCCTGAAAGAAAACGTCATTGTCGGTCGCTTGATTCCTGCCGGTACCGGCCTTGCATATCATGAAACTCGCAAGCGTCAGGCCGCAGGGGTAGATGTAGCGCCGCCTGTAGTGGAAGAAGTCGTTGAAGAGGTACCTCAGGAAACCACGGGCAATGCCGAGGTTGCTTGACAAGGTATTGAACTGTAAATAGAATGCTACGCTTTTCGGGATGGCCGAATGTTTCGCCATCCCGTAATTTTTAGCACTAACAAATTAAAGGCTTATAAGTTATGCCAACCATCAATCAATTAGTGCGCAAGCCGCGCCAAAAAGTGGTCACCAAGAGCAAGGTGCCAGCACTGGAAAGTTGCCCGCAGAAGCGTGGGGTATGTACCCGTGTGTATACCACTACACCGAAAAAACCTAACTCGGCTTTGCGTAAGGTCGCCAAGGTGCGCCTGACCAATGGCTATGAAGTGATCAGCTACATCGGTGGTGAAGGCCACAACCTGCAGGAGCACTCTGTCGTGTTGCTGCGTGGTGGCCGTGTGAAGGACTTGCCGGGTGTGCGTTACCACATGGTGCGCGGCAGTCTGGATACCGCCGGCGTGAAGGATCGTAAGCAGTCACGTTCTAAATACGGCGCCAAGCGCCCTAAGGCAGCTTAAGCTTTGTAAGCTTGAAGTCGCAGAAAACAAGGAATCGAGAAAACCATGCCAAGACGTAGAGAAGTTCCCAAGCGTAACATTCTTCCAGATCCAAAATTCGGTAGCCAGGAGGTTTCCAAATTCGTCAATGTGTTGATGACTGGTGGTAAGAAGTCTGTTGCGGAACGTATTTTGTACGGCGCATTTGACCAAGTCTCTCAAAAGAGCGGCAAGGATGCGCTGGAAGTATTTACTACAGCGATCGGAAATCTGCGCCCTGTCGTGGAAGTCAAGAGCCGCCGCGTGGGTGGTGCCAACTATCAGGTGCCGGTTGAAGTGCGTCCCAGCCGTCGCAGTGCCTTGGCTATGCGCTGGTTGCGCGATGCTGCGCGCAAGCGTGGCGAGAAATCCATGGGGCTGCGTCTTGCTGCCGAGCTGATTGAGGCTTCTGAAGGCCGCGGTTCCGCAATGAAGAAGCGTGAAGAAGTGCATCGTATGGCTGAAGCCAACAAGGCCTTCTCGCATTTTAGATTCTAAAGACATCCGTCTAAATATCGTTCTCAAGATAAAGTTAGGTAATCGCTGTGGCTCGTAAAACCCCCATTCAACGCTATCGTAATATTGGTATCAGTGCGCACATTGACGCTGGTAAGACCACGACAACTGAACGCATCCTGTTCTATACCGGTATTAATCACAAAATTGGTGAGGTCCATGATGGCGCGGCTACCATGGACTGGATGGAGCAGGAGCAGGAGCGCGGTATTACCATCACTTCTGCGGCGACTACCTGTTTCTGGAAAGGGATGGACAATTCTTTCCCGGAACACCGCTTTAATATTATCGACACCCCTGGGCACGTGGACTTCACGATTGAAGTTGAGCGTTCCATGCGCGTGCTGGATGGCGCCTGCATGGTCTACTGTGCGGTGGGTGGTGTTCAGCCCCAGTCGGAAACCGTGTGGCGCCAAGCCAACAAGTACAAGGTGCCTCGCCTGGCATTCGTGAACAAGATGGACCGTACCGGCGCCAACTTCTTCAAGGTTGTTGAGCAGATGAAGACGCGGCTCAAGGCCAATCCTGTGCCTATCGTGATCCCCGTCGGTGCTGAAGATTCTTTCCAGGGTGTGGTTGATCTGCTGAAGATGAAAGCGATTATCTGGGATGAAGCATCTCAGGGCATGAAGTTCACCTATGGTGATATTCCGGCTGACCTGGTTGATACCGCCAACAAATGGCGCGAACAGATGGTCGAGGCTGCTGCTGAAGCGACAGAAGACCTGATGAACAAGTATCTGGAGTCGGGTGAGCTCTCCGAAGAGGAGATTGTTGAAGGTCTGCGTATCAGAACGCTTGCGACTGAGATTCAGCCGATGTTGTGTGGTTCCGCATTCAAGAACAAAGGCGTTCAGCGCATGCTGGATGCTGTAATCCAGTTGCTGCCATCCCCTGTGGATATTCCCGATGTCAAGGGTGAGTCCGAGACTGGCGAGCCATTGTCACGCAAGGCTGATGATGCTGAAAAATTCTCGGCCCTTGCATTCAAGCTGATGACAGACCCGTTCGTTGGCCAGTTGACTTTCGTGCGTGTGTATTCCGGCGTGCTTAAGAAGGGCGATACGATTTACAACTCAGTGAAGGGTCGTAAAGAACGTATCGGCCGTATTGTGCAAATGCATGCCAATAACCGTGAAGAGGTTGATGAGATTCTGGCGGGCGATATCGCCGCTTGTATCGGTCTGAAGGATGTGACCACGGGTGAAACGCTGTCTGATATTGATAATCCGATCATCCTTGAGCGCATGGTGTTCCCTGAGCCTGTGATTCACGTGGCTGTTGAGCCGAAAACCAAGGCGGACCAGGAGAAGATGGGTATCGCTCTGGGCCGTCTTGCTCAGGAAGATCCTTCCTTCCGTGTCCGTACCGACGAAGAATCGGGTCAGACCATTATTTCCGGTATGGGTGAATTGCATCTGGAAATTCTCGTAGACCGGATGAAGCGTGAATTCAACGTTGAAGCAAACGTCGGCGCGCCGCAAGTGGCTTACCGTGAAGCGATCAAGAAGGCCGTTGAGGTTGAAGGCAAGTTTGTTAAGCAGTCCGGTGGTAAGGGTCAGTATGGCCATGTCTGGATCAAGATGGAGCCTAACGAAACCGGCAAGGGCTACGAGTTTGTCGATATGATCAAGGGCGGCACCGTGCCGCGCGAATTCATCCCTGCCGTTGACAAGGGTCTGCGCGAGACTATTCCATCCGGTATTTTGGCTGGCTTCCCGGTTGTCGACGTTAAAGTCACCCTGTTTGATGGTTCCTACCATGACGTTGACTCCAATGAAAATGCCTTTAAGATGGCGGCTTCCATGGCGTTCAAGGACGGTATGCGTAAAGCGGATCCAGCCTTGCTGGAGCCTATCATGGCTGTTGAGGTTGAAACTCCGGAAGAATACATGGGTGACGTGATGGGTGACTTGTCCTCTCGTCGTGGCGTCATTCAGGGCATGGAAGATCTGCCGGGCGGCGGCAAGGCAATTCGTGCTGAAGTTCCATTGTCGGAAATGTTTGGTTACTCGACGACGGTGCGCTCATTGTCGCAAGGCCGCGCGACTTACAGCATGGAGTTCAAGCACTACAGCGAAGCGCCGAAGAATGTGGCTGAAGCCATCATGAATAAGAAATAAGTGTTCATCAGACTGAAAATTTAGATTAAAGAGGAATGTGATTATGGCAAAAGGTAAATTTGAGCGGACGAAGCCGCACGTAAACGTAGGGACGATCGGTCACGTGGACCATGGAAAGACGACCTTGACGGCAGCGATCACCACGATCCTGTCGAAGAAATTCGGCGGCGAAGCCAAAGG
>CAJPFK010000069.1 GCA_905339275.1 Methylophilaceae bacterium | reverse complement strand
CTACACCAACGTGCTGCCGCTGGAGCGCATCTACCGCGACATCCGCCTCGCCTCGATCTGGACCGGCACCAACGAAGTGATGGCCATGATCGTCGCCCACGAGTGGTACCGCGAGCACGGCAAGCACAAGGCCGCGAAGCTGGCGCGCGACTACGCACGGGATGCGGTTGAGGCGGATGCGGCGGATGAGATTATTTATGAGTAGCGATACTAGATGCGCTTCTCTCGCTGTGTGTCGAGCCAATGTGCTCGATTACGTTGAACAGTTCTACAATCTTAGGCGCCAGTATTCAACGCTTGGCCACTTTGCACTATGTATTTTGAATAGTGCCTAATCGGCTAAGCAAACCATCAGGAAAATCGGGAAAGACTAATTTTCATAGCGCCTTGATCTAGGCATTAATATTCAAATAAATCAACAAGTAGTGGTTTTTGTAAGCGGAATGTAAGAGTAACGTGGAATCTTTCCATAACCAAAAAGTTTTATATCAAAGATTTAGGAAGCTGCTTTCAAATTTTTTCACTTTGGCAGATTTGATGCTAAAAAATTAGATTTTGGAACGTGTTGATTTAGTGACTTGGACCGCTACAAAGGGCATCTGAAAGCCGATAGTCATGTGTGCGTGGCATAGGGGAGGCGAAATGGATCGGATCAATATTCCAAAGGAGTATCTACCACCCGCGGAGTTCATGCCGCGAAATGTCAAGCTGCTTCCGGAACTTGAGTATCCTTATCGACTCAACCTGGCCGAAGTTCTGCTTGATCGGAACATTCCCGACCGTGGTGACGCAATAGCCATCTATGACGAGTCGAAGCGAATTACATATCGGGAACTACAATCCCAAGTCAATCGCTTTGCAAATGCTTTGCGCGAACTCGGAGTGCGCAAGGGACACAGGGTTGTCCTCCGCTCGGCCAACATTCCGGAATATTTTGTCTGGAACTTTGCCTGCTGGCGAATTGGCGCAATTCCGGTCTTGTTGAGTCACCTGAACCGATCAAACGAGGTTAGTTTCAAAATAAACGATTCGGATGCGATCGCCATTTGCGTTCATTCCGATAGTTACGACGACGTCGGAATGGTGCGGGACGAGTGCCCAAATTTAAAGCACGTGATTGTTTATGGAGACCGGGTACCTGGCACACTCCATTATGATGATTTGATGCAGGGGCAATCGACACAGATCGTCACCGAGGACACCTGCCGGGAGGACTTTGCTCGCATCATTTACAGTTCAGGTACCACCGGCAAACCGAAAGGAATTCTGACAACTTTGGAAGGGATTCTTTCTGTCTCCGATACCCACTCACGCCATATCCTAAAACTACGGCCCGAGGACGTATTGGGCGGCCATCCTTACTATTCGTTTGCCTTCGGAGGTAGTTTTCTTTGTTTGCCTTGGCGATTCGGCGCCGCCGTTTCTATCATTACTCATTTCTCTCCGGAACGGCAGTTTGAGCTAATGAATGAGCACGGTATTACCGTTTTGTTCGCCGTGCCTACTGCCCTTCGCATGATGCTTGGAGTTGCCGACGCCGAGCACAAATACCGGATGTCGACACTACGGCTCTGCCAGACCGCGGGCGAACCGCTGCCAGAGACTACATTTCGCGAATGGCGTGCGCGGTTCGGTCAAACCGTTATCAACTCTCTGGGTTCCAGCGAACTGAACTATTGGCTTTCTACGTTTGAGGGCATGCCTGAGGAAAAGACCGGCTCAAGCGGTCTATCTGTTCCCGGTTATGAAAATATTGTAGTTGACGACGAGTTGAATCCGGTACCGCCGGGAGTACCAGGTGAGTTAATTGTTCGCGGGCCGATTGGTCAGGTCTACTGGCGCCGGCCGGACGCCCAGCAAAATGGTGTGTGCCCCCCCAACAGCCAATATGCTGGCTGGAGCCGGCCGGGGCTTTACTTTGTACAAGACTCTGATGGCTACTTCTGGTACAAGAGTCGTCTCGACGATATGATCGTCACCTCCGGCTACAAGGTGCCGGGCGGTGAAGTCGAGGGCGCGCTAAATAATCATCCGGCCGTTCTCGAATCAGCCGTAATTGGTATACCTGACAAGGAGCGTGGCAATATCATCAAGGCTTTTGTGGTATTAAAGAAGGGAGTTGAACCAAATCCTCATCTCATCGAGATCTTGCAGGATTTCGTTAAACAGGAGATCGAGCCATATAAATACCCAAGGCTAATCGAATTCGTGTCCGAAAATGCCATGCCCCGCACCTCTACCGGAAAGCTTCAGCGTAAGGCGCTGCGCGACTTGGAAATTGCGCGTGCTGCCAGAGTGGAACCAGCAATCAACGCCCAATTTGTCACCGATGCCCGGCAATTTGCAGAAAATGCATTTTCTTCAGGTTTCTACTGTGCTGAAAGCGTTGTTCTTGCTCTCGCCAAAACGCAAGGCTTAGAGTCCGAAATATTTCCAAAGATGGCTACGAGCTTTTGCAGCGGCATGGCTCGTACTTGCGGCCCCTGCGGTGCTCTGACTGGTGCGATGATGGGTGTGAGTCTTGCCCTCGGACGCAGCCAGGCGGGGGAACCCGTTCACAGTGCGTATGTGGCGACCCAAGAACTGATTCGTGAATTCGAGCAGGAATTTGGCGCTCGAAACTGCGATGAGCTGCTTGGCTGCGACCTTGGTACCCCTGAAGGTCAGGCTAAGTTCCATGAAAACCGGCTCCAAGAGCGTTGTGCACTTTACACCGGTAAGGCAGCTGAAATTGCTGCATCCATTATTAGTAAGGCCAAGGGTTGAGACCCTAGTCAATAACTAAATTTGAGATGCGATCGTGGGGTTTCGGCAAACGCTTGGCCAAAACCGTAATGCGCTCTGACGGTATATGATTATTCAACAATAGTCACCCGATGCCGCTTCGGCGAACCCATTGGTTGCTACAGATAGCTTAATAGCCATGGGAGTGATCGTTACTCCTTGGATATATTGGAAATGATTGGCGGCCGCGCGTGTATCCGGTGCCATATCGATATTGGAATTACAGTTTGTCGCGTCATATCGGAACAAGCGCCTAACTTGGAATTGAACAATTTTGTCTGGCAGGTTTCGTATCTGCCCAATTGGCACCCAGCAAAGCGTTAGATATTGCTGGTTGCCTGAGCCCGGTAATTAAGGGGAACAAGTATGCGTTCGTTCAATGTAACTCGCAACCTCGCTCAAATTCGGCCTATGTCCTCACGCCCTTTATTGTTAATCAATAAGGATAGGAAAATCGGCTGGGGCGTAACGAGCAGCGGCGAATCGATACAGGGCCGGTACTGCTGGGACGTATTGGGTTGCAGTGCGTGTGCTAACCAACAATGCAATGCCGTAAAGTGTCATAAGTCTGGCCCGCACCAGACAAAAACCGCCAATACCGCACCCTACCCCACTAATGTTTGCCTGATCTCTTCAATACAATTGCCGTTTTTCTGGCAACTCGTATGGGGTCCTCAAGGGAGGAACTCTGCTCGTACGAACATCGACCTTAACGTTATGGCCAGTCTTGCCGGATCAATCCTTGCCAAAGACGTAATAAATGGTGGAGAAACTGCACTCGATTTAATCCGCATTGCAATGGAGGCGGATAGTGGCAAGCTATTTCTCTCCGATCCCCAAGGTAAGAGGCTTCTGCTTGCCGCCTGCGTGGGATCCGATCAATCGACGCATTCGCAACGTCAGCGTTTCGAATCCATGAGGGAGTTTTCCAACCTTGCATTTGCGCAAGGCTGCCCGGTAACTTCGCTAGCACCTAGTGCCCGCTTTCTCCGGGAGGAGATGACCGACATGGGCATGTGCTCTATTATCAGTGTGCCTATTAAAGCGCCTGACGATCGCGTACTCGGTTGTCTCGAACTAGCCTGGCATGACAACGAGGCAGCCGTTGAGTCAGTCGCAGAAGCGCTTTGGTCAGCAGTGGCACCACTTGGTAATGCCATTTGCGCCGCCTATTGGACCTTGAGCCAACAGATCGCCCGAACCAGCAGTGAAGGCTCCGCGCCGCCTTTCGCCGATTTGCTTCATTTACTTCGAGATAGTGTGGGGGCCAGCGCTGGATCCATCGTCATGTGGGATGAACGCAGCCGCAAGATGCAGAGCCTTGATACTTTCGGTGTTTCACCACCCGTCTGCCAGTGGATGGCGTCTCCGGAAGCGGCCCCTTGTTCATCACGAGAAAATAAGAGCTATTTTCGCCTCGTTACTCTAACGAAGCATGGTAATCAATGGCCGGATGCGTGCCGTCAGATTCGATTCGACGGCGCGTCCGTATGTTGTATTCCAGTGATGGGCCGAGCAACACGTATCGGCCGAGCAATAGTCACTTTCAAACGCAACTCACCCAGGTGTCCAGAGCGTCTTCTCGTGCCGCTACAAATAATGTCGGAACAAATGAGCTTGCACCGGCAGGAACCGAATGCGCCAAAGATTGACGTCACGCATGCCCCGGCAATTCCGCAATTACATATTCGATGCTTTGGGCACTTCGAGATAGAAATTGATGGAAAAAATTTGCCAACGCCAACATTCTATCGACGGGACGCGCTGACGTTGCTGAAGATACTCGTGCTAAGAGCCGGCAAGAAAGTGCATCGGGAAAAGATAATCGCATGGCTCTGGCCGGAGGTGGACGAGCGTGCTGGTATCAATCGGCTTTACGGCGTCGTACATGCTTTGCGGGCAGCTATCGAGCCTTACGCAGCAGAGCGTTGTTGGAAGTACGTGCTAAACGAGGGTAGTACTTATACGTTTTCTCCCAACAATTCTACGTTTGTGGATTTGATAGAATTGACCTGCCCCCACCCAGCCGTACCACCTGAAAGTAGAGAAGTCCGTCAAACCATGGAGAATGACGGACATGAAGAAGAGCAGATACACGGAAGAACAGATCATCGGTTTCCTGCGGCAGGCCGAAGCCGGCATGCCGA
>CAJPFK010000068.1 GCA_905339275.1 Methylophilaceae bacterium | reverse complement strand
CAGCTTTTCGCAACTGCTACCTTCGGAGGACTGGGGCTTTCCAGCCACACAAATCTTTCTGGGTTCCAACTTCGATAACATCAAGGCGTTCTGGTTTACAGCCGACAATGCCATCGACTGTTTCGGCATGGACAACTTTTTTATCAACGAACCCGCTCCAGGAATTCCCGAACCCGGTACGCTTGCGCTTCTCGGGATCGGCATTGCCGGCCTGACCTTGCGTCGGCGCAAGTAATAACTGATTCAGTATGAACACAAGCCCCGCTTCGACGGGGCTTGTTGTTTTCTGCCATCGGTAGTAGCGAATCTTGTTCAGGTCAATATGCTGCAAGGCAGAGCGGAGGGTGGCTTTCTCCAGGCTGCACCAGGCTGCAGTGGTATGATGCCGTCCGGTGCAGATACCTAAAATATCAGGGGGCATAAGTCTCATGAGGAAGGGGAATGCAGTCCATGATGGAATAGTTGGTTCGTGATCCAAAACGCAACAGAGGGGATGCTTGCACCTGTTTTGAGACGCATGGGTAATTCCATATTCTGATACGCCCGCTGTCGATGCTATTCAACTCTTACATCTTTATCTTTGCCTTCCTTCCATTGGCCTTGCTGTTGTTCCACGGTTTGCGCCGTTTCGGCCATGACCGTGGCGCGGTGTTTGTGCTGGCAGTCATGTCACTGTTTTTCTACGGCTGGTGGAGTCCCAAATACCTGCTATTGCTGATCCCGTTAATGCTCGTCAATTACGGGATTGCCAATGCGCTGGTGTTTTACCGCAGCCAGGAGCGTCCGCGGGCGGCCAAGCTCTTCTTTATTCTCGGGCTGTGCATCAATCTCGCGGCGCTCGGCTATTTCAAATATGCCAATTTTTTTGTCGATAATGTCAATGCGCTGTTCGGGACGAACCTGTTTTTGGCCACGATTGTATTGCCATTGGGGATTTCGTTCTTCACGTTCCAGAAAATCGCCTTGCTGGTCGATGTCTATTACGGCAAGGTAGGTCGCCTGAATCTGCTGGATTTTTCCCTCTTCGTTGCTTTCTTTCCGCAGCTGATTGCGGGGCCTATCGTGCATCACAGCGAGGTGATGCCGCAATTCAAACAGCTGGGCCGGGTGCAGGCAGGCTGGGTTGCTTTGGGTGTCACCATCTTTGCAATCGGCCTCGCCAAGAAAGTGCTGCTGGCAGATACGGCGGCCAACTACGCGACGCCGCAATTCAATGCGGTGGCCGCAGTGGCACAGCTCGACTTCATCGCAGCCTGGAGTGCGGCTTTGGCATACACAGCACAGTTGTATTTCGATTTCTCCGCTTACTCCGACATGGCCATTGGCATCGGCCTGTTGTTCGGAATCCGGCTGCCGCTGAATTTTGCCTCGCCGTACAAGGCGGCCAATATCATCGATTTCTGGCGCCGCTGGCACATGACCTTGTCGCGCTTTCTGCGCGACTATCTGTACATCGCGCTGGGCGGCAACCGCAAAGGCGAACCACGGCGCTATGTGAATCTTTTCCTGACCATGCTGCTGGGCGGCATTTGGCATGGCGCAGGATGGACTTTTGTGGTGTGGGGTGCGCTGCACGGCAGTTATCTGATCATCAATCATGGCTGGCGCGAGATGCGCAAGCGCTTGGGGCTTGGCAGCGAGGCGACCAGCTTGGCGGGCCGCCGCCTGGCGCAGCTGATCACCTTTCTTGCCGTGGTTGTGGCCTGGGTGTTTTTCCGCGCCGCAGACATGGGCGCGGCCACGTCGATGATCAACGCCATGGCCGGCAACAATGGTATCGCCGTGCCCGCCTCTCTGGTTCAGCTGGTGCCGGGATGGCCGGCTTCAACTGCCCCGGTAGATGGCGGGGTCGCGCTACTGGTTGCCCTGGCGTTATTATTATTGGCATGGCTGGCGCCCAACACCCAGCAGATCACCGGCTATCTCGGGCCCGAAGGCGCATACGGCTCCGGTGTCGCAGAACCCGGTCCTGCCGTAATGCGCTGGAATGGCTCGTTGATCTGGGCCATATGCATCGGCAGCCTGTTTGCGGTGAGTCTGATGTTGATGTCGCGCGTGTCTGAGTTCATTTATTTTCAATTCTAGGACGCTGGCGTGATCAATATCAGCACATCGCATGCAAAACGCTATGGCCTGACCGTTCTGTTATCAGCCCTGCTCGTCATGGGCGTGACCATCGTCCTGAATGTCATCGTTGATCCTTACGCCATGTACCGGCTGAGCGTAACCAAGGGATTCAACAGTCACAAAC
>CAJPFK010000067.1 GCA_905339275.1 Methylophilaceae bacterium | reverse complement strand
TGGCCGGGCTTTATCTCCTCTTTCATGCTGCCGACGGCCGAGACCGATATTACCCACTCGGCCCCGAGCTTTTTCATGCCGTATATGTTGGCGCGGTAGTTTACCTCTGACGGGGTGAACCTGTGCCCCCTGCCGTGCCTGGGCAAAAAGACCATCTTGACGCCGCCGAGCATCCCTGTCACGTATTCGTCCGAGGGCGCCCCGAAAGGCGTGTCCACCTTCACGGACTGGACGTCCGTCATGCCTTCCATCTCGTAAAGGCCGCTGCCGCCTATTACTCCGACAACCTTCATCAGTTTCAAGTCTCCTTTAACTTATTAAGCATCAGCAAGGGAACTTCCCCAAAAATAGTTATTTTTTCTGAGGTCGAGGCAGGGTGGGAATAAAAAGCGGAGCATATATGCCAATATGTGAGCATTTTATTCCCGCCCTAGCGAAGAGATCAGGAAAAAGAACATTTTTACAGACTGAACCCCTTGTAAGCCTTACCTTTTAACATTCGCCGGGCAGACGGTCAACCCTTTTCATAGCCTGTTTAATGGAAAAAGGCTGTAATCCTGGTTACCTTCAGCCTTCATATGCGCCGCGGAGCTGGCCGCACGCCGCCTGTATCTCGCCGCCCTTGCTGAGGCGGACTATGACGGTGTACCCGGACTGCTTCACTATGTAATGGAACCTCTCGACACGCTCGGGGGCCGGGCCCTTGAAAGGCGAGCCGGGGAACTCGTTGAAGGGTATGAGGTTAACCTTGCAGGGTATCGCGCGAAGAAGCCTTGCAAGCCTCCTTGCGTCCTCGTCCGTGTCATTGAGGCCGCCGATGAGGACGTACTCTATAGTTATATACTTCCTCGACTTCAAGGGGTAGCGCCTGAGCTCGGCCATGAGCTCTTCTATGGGGTACTTCCTGTTGACCGGCATTATCCTGTCGCGCACCTCGTCGGTCGTGGCGTTCAGGGAGACCGCGAGGTTCACGTCCCCCTCCTGGCCGAACCTCCTGATTGCCGGCACGAGCCCGGCCGTGGAGAGAGTCACCTTGTTGCGCGAGAAGTTGAAGCCCATGCCGGAGGTAAGGACGTTCGTGAACTTCAATACGTTGTCGTAGTTCGCCAGCGGCTCCCCCATGCCCATGAGGACGACGTTCGTTACGCGCTCTTCGCCCTCCAGAAGCTCGAAGGCCGAGAAGACCTGCCCGGCGAGCTCGGCCAGCGTCAGGTTGCGCGTGAAGCCGCCCATCCCGGTCATGCAGAACTTGCAGCCCATTGCGCAGCCAGCCTGCGAAGAGACGCACAGCGTCAGGCGGTCGCCTTCGGCGATGAGGACGGACTCTATCCTGGATGAGTCCTCGAGCTCGGAGAGGAACTTCCTTGTGCCGTCTGATGAGCGGCGCACGTCGAGCACCCTGTTCCCGGCTATCGAGTACTCCTCCTTGAGCCTCTCCCTGAAGGCCTTGGAGATGTCGGTCATCTGGTCGATGGAGGCGGCGCGCCGCTGGAAGACCCACCTGAATATCTGCTCGGCCCTGTATGGCTTCTCCCCGAACTCTTTCATGAGCTCAAGGAGGTCCTTGTGTGAAAAGTCTCTCAGGTTCTTCATATCAGCATATTAAATCAGATGGAGGGCATGGAAAGGAAGGGGAAACTTTAATGGAAAGCGCCGAAGAGGGGTATTTGTCTTTTTTGATTTGTCTTTACCATTGCGCCGTAACATGCGGAGCGCGCCTAAGGGAGGCAGGGCGAATCGCGACGGGGAAGCTTGGGAGCGAAGCGACCTTGGGGGAGCGATTCGCGGGTGGGAGGGGCTGAAAGCGCGCAGAGCATGTTACAGAGAGCGGCGGCAGCCGCGTTACATGGTATTTAAAAAAGAAACACTTTGCGCGGCAGCGCGCAAAAACCCTGTCATAAAGATACGAGATTCTTCGTCGCTTTGCTCCTCAGAATGACAAAACTTCACCCCCCCCCGGATACGAGAGAATCGCTCAGCCGACTTCAAAACTGATAAAAAAAAGACCCGGGGTATTTCCCCGGGCCTTTTAAACTCGCAAAAAACTTCTCAGGAATTATCTACCTTCGAGACCAGCCAGTAAACGGCCCCGAGGACCGCCACGGCCCCAACGAGCGAGAGCTGCGCTTCGACCGCGTCGGTCTTCAAACTGGTGACGAGTATCTTCCTTATGACCGCCACGAGCGCGACGCTTATGAAGACCTTTATCGCGAACTTGCCGCCGCGCAGGTGCTTTATCTCGGTGCCCATGAGCTCTATCACTACCCAGAGCATCAGAAGGCTTCCCAGGGTCGAAAGCAGGCCTTTCTCAAGGTCGCCGTCCAGCACGTGCAGCAAGTCGTAGCCGAAAAGGCCTATGACCAT
>CAJPFK010000066.1 GCA_905339275.1 Methylophilaceae bacterium | reverse complement strand
ATCCCCGCTGTCGAAGGAGTGGAATACGCTGTCGGACGACCAGCAGCAGCGTTTTCTGGGGCTCGCAAAACGTTATCCTCACCTCACCCCGTTGCAGAAACAGCGCCTGCATGACCGGCTTGAACGCTGGAGCAAGCTCACCCCGCAACAACGCAAACGGGCGCGCGAAAAATATCAGGCTTTCAGTAAAGTGCCGCCGGAAACGCGCGAGCAGGTCAAACAAATGGTACGCCAGCAGGAAGCCGGCATAACACCTGCAAGCGGAGTTCCCCCTGCCGCGCCAGCGCCTTGATCAGCGCCGTTCTGTCCACCACGCTAAAATTAGCCACGAGCTGCACCATTGCTTGATTGCGGCTTTTACGCTTTTCAACATACCAACAGAAACACCAACAATTGTTTGCGGCTATGTGCTTGGATTGAGTGCGCCCAGCCTATTATCTTCACTCAATAACGTTTGGATGTAGCAAGGGTCAACGGGGGGGGGGGGAGGGGTGCAGCCCGGCAACTAAATTTGATGAACCCTCATCCGTTCTGAAAAAAGATTTTTTGGCATTTTCATAACTCACGACTTCGATTTACGAAAGAAAGGGGTTAGCTCCGCAAGCGAGTATATTAGCAATTGCTAATACGTCTTGGGTGCATGATGGTGGGGTGCCAGGTATTGCTAGCTGAAACTTAGTCAGGACATGCATTAGTACAATATGCATCGTTCCATAATTTATGCCAAGATGCATATTTACAACAATAAAAAAGCCCTCAGTCCATGAAGACCGCCCAAACCCTGCTTGTTGCTGCTGCCTGCCTATTGTCCACAACCGCCAACGCTACGCTTTATTCGCGGCTTAATGGCCAAGCAGTTTACGACAGCGACTTGAATATCACTTGGCTGGCGGATGCTAACTACGCCAAAACCTCCGGCTACAATGCTGACGGTTTCATGAACTGGGGCGATGCTAAAGCATGGGCGGACGGCCTATCTTTTGGCGGCTACACGGACTGGCGACTGCCCAATGCCAATCCGATATGTGGACCTAATTACTTCTGCACCAGCAGTGAGATGGGCCATCTGTTTTATACTGACTTGGGCGGCATAGCGGGTCAATCCATTAACGCGACGCACAATTCCAACTATAGCCTGTTCCAAAATGTCCCGTTCGGCGGCTATTGGTCTGGTACGGACAGCGGTATAGCAGGGCTTACGCCGAACTACGCCGACGCTGCGTGGCTCTTCTACTTCACCAGCATCTACAGCGGTACACAGGACTTCGGCGATAAGAACTCTGGCGCGTATGCCTTAGCAGTTCGCCCCGGCGATTCTGCACCCATTGCTGCCGCCCCTGCTGCCGTACCAGAACCCGCAACCTATACCATTCTGCTTGCTGGTTTAGGTCTGTTAGGTCTCACGACACGCCACAAAAAAACCTCGCTGCTTAATCGGTCTGTTAGCAGTTGATAATCGCCTCACGTGCCCCCTCGCGCGAGGATAGCGTGCAAAGCCTTGTCAGTAGGGGGTTAGCTGGCATGGGCGACATCTAAAAGAGGGGCGATAGGTGCGGCGATAAGCACCATACGCCCCCTTTATTCCGAACGAATTACAGCAGCATCGCCAGTGGCTAAAAATGCTGCTTTCTAGTGATTTCTATTTTATTCAGTGCTTGGGTTAGTTCGTCCAAGGTTGCGCCAGTATCGGCAAGTTTCTTGAGCTGTACCTCTAGTGATTTCCGTTCGACGTGTTCAAAGAGCATCGCTAAATGGTGTGCCAACTGATTTATTTGTTGCCGAATTTCTTTTTGTAGAATTGCCATGATTACTTTCCTTTCCTAGTGGATATTCTGTGCGCCGTGCCGCTCGATTAACTCCAGCAATCGCCATGGGTCATATTTGGCTTTGGGTATTAACAGTTCGCAGGTTTGCTGACAGGCGCGCACTGCCACGGTCAATATGACGTTGTGTGGATCGCTATCGGTGTCGGTGTAGATTGCCCGCTGGGTATCTGGTGCAGCATTCAGCATGGCGATTACTTTTTGCCGCCGCGCTTCCTGCTGTCGATCCAGTAGCGTTTCCGGTTTTTGCTGGCTGTTGTTATCAGAACAATTTTTCTCTATATACCCCGTACCCGGACCGCCAGAACTGCCAAAAGGGGCTTTTGACGGTTTTGTCAGTTCACTATCGGGGGTGTAGTGAGAATTTTTGCCATTCTCAAGCTGTTTCAATCTGGCAAGGTATGCCATCTTCACGCCCCCGCCTTAATCCAGTGATAATGCGTTGTTGGCCGTCCGCCGGTGGTTATCTCTTCTTCGGCTAAATGGTGATATTCCAGCAGCAGATCAATTGCAGATTGCGCCTTGCTCGGCGTTTCCAATCCTGCCCAACCTGCACGGTAAATATCCCTCACCTTGAATATGTCCGGTAGCTTTCCACTAGCCAGCCGCTTCAGCAGCGTTTTAGCCGCATCAATATCCGGTCGGGTGGCATAGCTGTATATCCGCTGTGCGTGAGATTCTAGGTACTCGCTGAAGGCGATAGCGCGCAGCAATGCCGCCTCACTCACCGCACCCTGTCTGCTATCGCATAGATGGTTAATCAAGGCCAGCGAAGGGATCAGCTTCCGGTATTTCGATAGGTGCGACACGATAGCCGGATGATCTTCACCGGATCGCAGTCTGGTTTCCAAAGTGGTGCGCCATTCTGAAAACAACACTTGCGCATTATCATCAAAGCGCAGGAATGGCACGCCGCCATACTGGTCAACTTCTGCACCGATCTCGGCAGGGTTCAGGTTGTCCAGTTCTTCGGCCAACAGGTTCACGGCTTCGCGTAGCGTGCTGTCTGGATAACGATCCACCTCTTTCCAGTCTGGCAAAATGTCTGGATATACCATCAGTCCGAAGCGTTGCAGCAATCCATCCGCCCCTGCACCGCCGCCTGTTGCCTGTCGCACATATTCCGCCAGCACGCCGGGCTGAATGCCGCCGACGATAGACAGGCACAGTGCGTCAATATGCAGCCCCTTGCCGCGCATGATCCGGTCAAACGTATAGGGCTTATCGCCGTCCGCTGCTGTCAGGTAAAACGATCTCGCAACTTCCTGCCCGCCCGCATCAAGCTGTTTCAGCAGGCCGATGATCTCATCCGATTCCACTAGCAGGCCGTTGGGATTTTCCATCAGCAATTCGCCCAATGCCTCATAACTGGCATTGTTGGTTATGTACCGCTTCAATATAGGTGCATCATCGGTTTCGCCGGCTTGCAGCAAGCCTTTAACATCGGCGGATTTATTTCCCTTCAGTGCCTTTCGTGCTTCGGTTTTGTTGACGGACTGTTGCAGCTTGGCAAGCTCGGCCTGTGCGTTATATTCGGCTTTGGCTTTATTGAAAACTTCGTATGCCGCTGCCTGAAGTTTTTTTATCGGGGACAATGCCGCCGCCAATGTTGGGCTTTTCATCACGCCGGAATTGCCCACAACCGCACCCCATAAATTCGGGATCACTGTCCAGTTGTCGTGCTTCATTGGCCGCACGCCAACCTTGCGCCCGATGATGGTTGCCATCATTACCAGCACGCCAACCGCAGCAAAGTCAGGGGGACACTGCATCCTTTCGGATATATCCTGCACATAGCCGCGCAGTGCATTAGGCAGATAGGAATAATCGAATGGCAACACGTTAGGCAATGCAGGGAGCAGCTCAGGAGGCGTAGGTGGGGCGATGGTATTGCCTACCGCATTTGAACGGCTTAAATCGCTTTCTACGGGGTCGGTTTCTTGCTCTACCGGCTTTGCTGCATCAATCGCCTGTTTTACAGCGTCCAACCCTGTCAGCATTGCCATATCGTTGAAGTCAGTCGCCTTGTCCGGCCTGTTTGCGCCGAATGCCGGACTAGCCAGCAATCCGCCAACTACTGCCGCCGCCTCGGTCGCATTCGTCAGCCCCGGATTGCCTTCGGTCTGGAAGTCATCGTCAGCGCACAGCACGATCCGCGCATCAGGATTTTTCGCCCGTAATACCTCCGCCATTTTGCGCAGATTGCCTGCATCGAAGGCAACAACAACGGCATGGCCGGTGGCTTCGTGGATACTCGCGGCGGTGGCGAATCCTTCGGCGATACAGATAGGCGCATCGGGCGTTATCTTGCCGATCAGGAAGCCGCCTTTTTCACCGTTGGGTAAGAAGCGTTTTTCACCTGCGCGGCTTATGAATTGCAGGCTTGAGATTCTGCCGTTAAGCATCATCGGTATCATCAGCGCGCCGTTGCAGGCCATGCCGCCGATAGTCAAGCTGCCGTGATATATCTTCGCGTCATGCGGTTGAATACCCTTGCACTTCAGGTAGGGATGGTCAGCAATAGCCGGTTGCGTTGCCTCCAGTGCGCTTGCTGGCGCATTCCAGATAGATGTTGCCTCCGCCTGTGCTTCGGCTTGCTTGGCTTTACGCTCGGTTTCGGCTTGCACCTTTGCCTCGGCAACCTGGCGCTTGAACGCCTCGCGCTCGGCTGGCGTGTAGGGCGTTTCGCGTTTCGCTTGCCAGTCGGTAGATAGGCCGGTCGAGTAGTCGCCAAAAATTCCGCCTGCTCCATCAGGAAACAGTTTGCACCACGCAGCCCTGTTGCTGTTGCGCTTACCCTCTCCGGGAAACTTGTGAAACCTGCCCGGCTCGATTACGTCTGGCGGTTGCAGGCCAGCAGCTCGAATAGCATCTTGAAAGGCTGGCACACTCATATCCTGCCCCCAATCATTCGAAAAAATGAAAGGACGATGCAGCACCCGGCCTGCCGCCATAGATGCCTTGCATCAGCATGGAATTGTCGGGCTTCTTCCAAGCAATAAGTTGTCCGCCAGATAGCAGTGGATAGGTTAAAATGTGCGCGTGGTGTTCTTGAGGCCGTCCCTTTGCGCGGGTCGGCCTTGTTGTTTGTGGTGTCCATGATTCACACCCCCGTCGTCTTGCGACTGTCAGCGATGCGATGCGCGATATAGTCTTGCGCCTCAGCCTCAATCCATGCAACCGAATCTGAAGATGCGCTTAACTTTATGGGTTTTGGGAAATCTGGATCGTACTGCTTTGACTTCGGATCAAGCCGTGCGTAGATTGTTGAACGAGATATTCCGAGTAGCTGCTCAATCTGTTTTCTGCGAAGTAAACGATGCGCGATTGCGCCTTGTTGGGTTTGGGTGTTCGACATAATGAAAGTCCTTTTATGGCTTTCGTGCCGCCCAAAAATTAAGGGACAGCAACGAAAAGCGTTAATAAAAATCGCTTTAAGTCGTCTGTCCCATTATCCCTATGTTGAGCGGGTATGCCGCTCGGGGTGGTACTTCATCTGTCGCGTTATTCAGGCTGGGCCGGCTTCACGGTTATCCCCCTGCCGCTAGATTAGATTACTTGGTGCCAATATTAGCGCCATCTAATATTCATGTCAAATCCAATTTAATCCCACGCTAACCTAACCCGCTTTTTTGTGTATCGGCACCACGTCCGCGCCGTTCTTCAGCCCATCAAGATAGTCAGCCCAATGCTGCATCATGCGCCGCCGCTCTGGTAGATATTCCGCCGCGTTATAGGTTGCGCGCACACCACTTGCCTTATGCGCTAGTTGACGCTCGATTGCGTCCGCATTAAAGCCTTGCTCGTTTAATAACGTGCTAGCCATGTGCCGGAAGCCGTGGGCAGTCATTTCAGCGGATGTATAGCCTAGGTTTCTTATCGCCGCCAATATCGTATTGCCTGCCATCGGTTGCGTGCTGGTGCGGACATTTGGGAAGACATATTTTCCCTTGCCTGTCAGTGGGTGCAGTTCGCGCAGTATCGCCACGGCTTGAGTAGACAACGGGACTATGTGCAATGCCTTCATTTTCATTTTTCCAGCAGGTATGCGCCATTCCGCCTTATCAAGGTCAATTTCTGCCCATTCTGCATTGCTCAATTCTATTGGTCGCAGGAATACCAAAGGGGCTAGTTTGAATGCACAGCAAGTAGTGAATGCGCCTGAGTACCCGTCAATATCTCGCATCAATTTACCAATTTTCACGGGGTCAGTAAGTGCTGCCAAGCGCCTAATCCTATACGGAGGCAATGCACCTTTTAAGTCAGCCGACGGATCACGCTCAGCCCTGCCTGTCGCAATGGCATAACGGAATATCTGCCCACAAATAGCATTTACCCTATGGGCGCTATCCAATGCACCACGGCTTTCAATCCGGCGTAATACTGCCAGCAATTCAGGTGCGTTGATCTCACCAATAGGTCGCGCCCCTAGCCACGGAAAAGCGTCATTTTCCAGCCTCGCTTGGACTGTTTTGGTATGCGATTCTTTCCAGTCTCTTGAGAATTTGGTAAGCCACTCACGCGCGACGACTTCGAAGCTATTTTCCGCCAGTGCTATACCAGCCGCTTTTTGCGCCTTCTTTACTGCACTAGGGTCTGCACCATTCGCCAACACCTTGCGCGCAGCTTCGCGCCTTTCCCGTGCATCCGATAGGCTCACGTCTGGATATACCCCGAGTGCCAGCGTCTTTTGCTTTCCGGCAAAGCGATAGGCCAGCCGCCAATACTTTGAATCTTTCGGATTGCTCGACTGCACCAGCAAAAATAAGCCGCCACCGTCTGACAGCTTCAAAGGCTTGTCGGACGCCTTTGCATTCTTTACCTGTAGCTCAGTCAGTGCCATATATCCCCCGCTGTTGGTATGCGCTTTGTTGGTATTGCCAGATGCCAACAATAATACCAACATTTGTTGGTAGATCACAAGGGAATAATTAGGAATAATTAGGCAAATAAAAACCCGCGATGCCTGTATTCATGCGGGTGTTATGGGCACCATAGGAATAATTAATACAGCTTTAACGTCTTTCTGTCCACCACAGCATGACCCCCGCCAGCAGCAGAAAAACCATGGACATCGCCACTGCACTCAGCATGGGCGGCCACTCATTGAGCGCGCCCAGACTGGCAAACAACCGCCCGACAAAGTGAAACGTCAGTCCTAGCAC
>CAJPFK010000065.1 GCA_905339275.1 Methylophilaceae bacterium | reverse complement strand
ACCGTCGGATACCGCAACCGTTTCGGCCACCCCAAGGACGAGGTCGTCGAGCGTTATCGTGCGATGGGCAGCGAATTGCTGCGCTCGGATGAAGACGGTGCGCTTGTGCTGAAAATGGATGCGCAGAATTTCAGCATTGAGCGCTACCGCAAAACCCATGCGCGGTATTGGCAGCAGCGCGGTGCCGAAAATTAAGAAAAATCCTTATTTTGTTACGGCACGAATGCTTATATCACTTCAAATACAAGGATTAGCCCCTAGCACCCGTCAATATTATTCCAAGGGTTCCGCATATCAGACGGCAGGGCGCGCCAAGGCGGAGATGAAATTAACACTGGCAAAATGCTAGAATGATCCGCGTAGTCTGCTGCTTGGCATTTGCTGGGTTAATTATCCCGGCCGCCATTCTGACAAAAACGTTTTTAATAAAAAGGAAATATCATGAAAGCCTCACATACAAATAAACTGGTTCTAGGCATCGCCACTTTGACAGCAGTGTCAGGTCTGGGCATGTCTACCGCCTATGCGCACATCTCGGAAAAACAGGGATACGTGACCGATACACGCGGCAACGTTATCCGAAACAGTCACAACCTGTGCGTAAGAACGGGCTACTGGACTCCGGCGATGGCGATCGCTGAATGCGATCCGAATCTGGTCAAGAAGGAGGAGCCAAAGGTCGCGACTCCCCGTCCGGCTCCCGCACCTGCTCCGGCACCCGCTCCGGCAGCGCTGGCACCCGTTGTAACTCCGCCACGTGCACCGGCTCCCGCAGTGGCGGTGGCGCCGCCGGCAAAGAAGAAGCTGACGCTCTCGGCAGATTCGCTTTTCGATTTCGATAAAGCGACCATCAAACCACAGGGCACATGGAGCCTCGACAAGTTTGTGTCTGACCTGAAGAACCTCGAATATGACGTCATTACGGTAACGGGACACGCCGACCGGATCGGCTCACCTAAGTACAACATGAAGCTCTCGGAGCGCCGCGCCGAAGCGGTCAAGGCCTATCTGGTCAAACAGGGCGGGATTGACCCCAGCAAGATCACTGCCATCGGAAAAGGCGAGACGGAGCCCGTAACTAAGCCCGGTCAATGCAGGGGCCAGAAGGTCACCAAGGAACTGGTCGCCTGCAAAGCGCCTGATCGCCGCGTGGAAGTCGAGGTCTCCGGCCTGAAATAATTCCGTTTCGCGCGCACAAAAAGCCCTGCTCTTGCGGGGCTTTTTTTTGCGGCCCGGCAACCCCGATGCCGCCTGCATTGCAGAGTTTGTATATGCCGGATCGTATGGCACGATATAATTTTGTTTATTTCGCCTGAAACTGTCCGCTCGAATCTACCCAATCCATGGCAAAAAACATTTACGACGAATCCAGCTTCAAAGTCCTGCGCGGCCTCGAACCGGTGCGCCAGCGCCCGGGGATGTATACCAATCTCGAATCTCCCAACCACCTGATCGCCGAAGT
>CAJPFK010000064.1 GCA_905339275.1 Methylophilaceae bacterium | reverse complement strand
GGCTCCATCGTTACCGACTGGACCTTGTTGCCAAGCACGATCACCTGGCCTTCAAGCCGGGAGTTGCCGGTCTCGCTGAATTCGAAACGATAGGTGCGGCGAAACACACGGCGCCCGGACCTGTCGCGCACCAGCGCCAGCGAGATTCTGGCAACCGTATCGTCGAGAAACTGCACATTCGCATCGCTGCAAACCTTTTTCCCCTTGGCGCGGGCGAGCTCAAGCGCGCTCAGGCTGTTGAACCAGAACCACCCCAGCGCGGCAAACGCCAGCAGTAAAAGCAAACTTGCCACGTCCATAGGCTGAAAAATCCTGAATGACCAATGTTGAAAGTTTAACTGATTATGGTGGTGGCTTTTTCAAAAAGCCAAAATTAAAAGACCACGGAACAGCCAAGCTAACATGCGAGGATCTTGCGTGCAGCATCGCTGCATGCCAGCATAAATGTAGCCTTAGCCAGCGCTCAATGATACGCTCTGCAAGATTCAATAATCGCAGGCAGTCATGTTCGAACAAACCTTCAGAAATATAGACGACGCCCTCAGGAAAGAGGCGGGCTGTACCACCGAGCTAGATTACACCGAGCAGACCTCGTGGCTGCTGTTCCTGAAATACCTCGATGCTCTGGAACATCAAAAGGCGATGGAAGCCGGGCTGGAGGGAAGAAAATATTCCTACGTGCTCGACCCGCAATACCGCTGGGAGAGCTGGGCCTCGCCAAAAGACAAGCACGGAAAACTTGACCACAATCGCGCCCTGGCTGGCCCCGACCTTGCCGACTTCGTCAACCTGAAGCTGTTTCCCTACCTGCACGGCTTCAAGCAGAAGGCGACCGGCCCGGACACGCTCGAATACAAGATCGGCCAGATCTTCGGCGAGATCAAAAACAAGATACACAGCGGCTACATCCTGCGCGACATCATCGACCACATCGACGAACTGCGCTTCAACTCGCAGGCCGAGAAGCACGAACTCTCGCACCTGTACGAAGCCAAGATCAGGAACATGGGCAACGCCGGGCGCAACGGCGGCGAGTACTACACCCCGCGCCCGCTAATTCGCGCGATGGTGCGAGTGGTGCATCCGAAGATAGGCGAAACGATTTACGACGGTGCTGTTGGGAGTGCTGGCTTCCTATGCGAGGCGTTTGATTACCTACGCGCCAAGCCGCACCTCACCACGCGCGACCTCAAGACCT
>CAJPFK010000063.1 GCA_905339275.1 Methylophilaceae bacterium | reverse complement strand
CAATGCGCCTGCCGTACTGCTCAGGCTGGAGCTTGAACATATGACAGAGCAAATCCAGAAATTTGGCGGATTGATGGAGCAGCACGGCAAAGAGAAATCATTCTACCCCTACTTTTTCCCAAGATGGGATGAACCAGGCATCACCGACAGGCTTATAACCGGGAGAACATGAGTACCGCGATAATCTAGCAATTCGGTTCTGTTTCATGCATGCTTATAGTATTTTTTAAGCATGGCGACGCTTCGCACCAACACATAAATGACTGAAGCCTTTTCCTACCATCAAGCCTTCTCACGCAACGTCGGCTGGGTCACTCCCCAAGAGCAGGAAATTCTGCGCAACAAGCGGGTTGCCATTGCAGGCATGGGCGGTGTGGGCGGCGTCCACCTGCTGACACTCGCGCGATTAGGAATCGGTGCCTTTCACATCGCCGACTTCGACGTCTTCGATATAGTCAACTTCAACCGCCAAATCGGCGCTACCGTATCCACCCTCGGCCAGCCAAAGGCGGATGTTTTGGCAAGTATGGCCAAAGATATTAATCCCGAGCTGGATATCCGAATTTTCCCAGACGGGGTGAACCAGAATAATTTGTCGGATTTCTTTACAAACATAGATCTATATGTAGACGGCCTTGATTTTTTTGCATTTTCTGCCAGGCAGGCGACATTCGCCGCCTGTGCTAGACTGGGCATTCCTGCGATCACAGCTGCCCCTCTAGGGATGGGAACCGCGTTACTAAATTTCCTGCCGGGAGGGATGACCTTTGAACAGTATTTCCAGTGGGGCGATCTGCCCGAAGAGGAAAAAGCACTTCGCTTCCTCCTCGGCTTGGCCCCTGCTGGACTGCACGCATCCTACCTCGTCGACCCGTCCGCTATCAACCTGAAGGAACGCCGTGGACCGTCCACCATCATGGGATGCCAATTGTGTGCCGGCGCAGCCGCGACAGAGGCGCTGAAGATATTACTTAGCCGGGGCAGAGTACTTGCTGCACCGCACGGCATTCATTTCGACGCCTATCGCAACAAACTCGTCCATACGTGGCGTCCCGGCGGAAACGGCAACCCAATTCAGCGGCTGGGACTTTCCATTGCGAGAAAGCGACTTAACAGCGGAACCGGCTCGGCAGCCGCCCAAATCGCACCCACTGTGTCCCGCGATACGACTCCCCACTCCACACCCATAGCCGCAGAGAAAGCGCATCCCCCATCTACCATTGAACAAATTCTCGACCTTGCGCGTTGGGCGCCCAGTGGAGACAACACGCAGCCCTGGCGTTTTGAGATTATTGACGACCATCATGTGGTAGTGCACGGATTTGATACCCGCGACCACTGCGTCTATGATCTGGATGGCCATCCAAGCCAGATTGCATTAGGCACGTTGCTCGAGACAATTTCCATCGCAGCAACAGCGCACGGCTTACTTGCAAGAATCTCTCGCCGTATGGAAATGCCCGAAACCGAGCCTACCTTTGATGTGCATTTCGTGCCAGACAAGAGCCTTAAGCCTGACCTCCTCATCCCCTATATTCCTTCCCGCAGTGTGCAACGCCGGGCCATGCGAACCCGCCCCCTAAGTCGAGCAGAAAAAAGCGCATTAGAGGCTGCGGCAGGCGAGAGGTACACCATCCTGTGGCTTGAAGGGGCAGCCAAGCGGGCGGCAGCCGCCCGACTGATGTTCAACAATTCCAAGCTACGCTTAACCATGCCCGAAGCGTACCAAGTGCATCGTGACATCATTCAGTGGAATGCTCGGTACAGCGCGGACAAGGTGCCCGACCAGGCACTCGGGCTTGACTCCCTTACACTGAAAATTATGCGTTGGGTAATGGGAAGCTGGGGACGTGTCGACTTTTTTAACACCTTCCTCGGTGGTACTCTGGCACCTCGCATTCAGATGGACTTGGTCCCCGGACTTGCTTGCGCTGCCCATTTCGTGATTCAGGCTAATGAAACCCCGCGGACTATTGACGACTATGTCAATGCTGGCAGAGCCGTCCAGCGGTTCTGGCTAACCCTGACGCAACTGGGGCTCTTCATGCAACCAGAAATGACGCCTCTTATTTTTTCGCGTTACGTGGAAAACGGGATACAGTTCTCAAGAGGTAGGGGCATGCAGGAACGCGCGCATCAGCTTTCCCGCCAACTCAGTCAGCTGATCGGAGAAGGAACAACCTCCCGCTCCGTTTTTATGGGAAGAATCGGTGCGGCGCCCCCCCCCTCGGCTCGTTCCTTGCGAAAGCCTCTTTCAACTCTAAAGCTGTAGGTATTATCAAGTCATCGTATACACATGGCTCAACTCGTGATCGCTAGTATACTTTACGCAGTGATATGAGAGCGCCAAATACAAAACCCCGCATTGCGGGGTTTTGTTTGGTCAAGATTTCCTTAATTTAGAACTTCATCGAACGACGACGGCTGAAACCCACCAAGGCCAACAGTCCAGCTCCAATCAGCGCAACGCTGCCAGGCTCAGGAACTGTCAGGTTCAAGCTACCATCGCTGTTGACAACCAGATCACAGTCGATGATCTGTCCTGCAACAACATTACAGGCGGCCGCCTGACCCAATGTGTTTTGGGTGTGAATTGCTGCAAACAAGGTTCCCAGCGGCAGTGCGTTAACAAAAGGATCATACGAAGCACCGGTAGAATCACGGAACAGATTACTGGTGTAACCCGCCGAGTTAACTCGAGTGAGCATGTCGGTTGTTCCATTTGGGAGAAGCCCGCCCAAGAAGGCGCCCAATGAACCACCTGACGGGTTAACGGGGGTAAGATCGGTCAAGGTGGTGTAAGTGACTCCGCCATCAGTGGTCCCCTGAATGGCGATATTACCCACTCCTGAAGTGAACGCATAGGTTACCGCTCCTGATGGGGCAACCGACGTCAGAACTCCAGCAAGACCAGTATATACTAATTGCAGGCCATTTAACGGAGAGGCGAAGCCAGCGGGGAAACCAGCGTCACACGCCCCAACACAGCTTTCGTTTGTAACACTAATTGAGAAAATTGACCCAAACTCAGTAAATGGATCACCCGGGTCCAGTACGCCATTGCCACCAAAGTTCTGGTTAACGTAACCGACACCACCACTTAAGTTGAGATGACCAATGTTTGTCGTTACCGAAGCAATCCCGGCAGCCGTTGTATCTAGCCGCCACGCATCCTGAATACCCACTGTTACTGCGCTAGCTGCCGAGCTAGCTATGGCGAATAAACCCGTTAACACGAGTTTTGGAATTGTTTTCATGTTCGCTGCTCCCCTATCGTAAAGTATTTAGCATCTAGAAAATTCTACTGCTCGTCAGTAGACTAGCAACGACCATGCCAACATAATTAAACACCTACAATACATATAGTTAAAAACTATCTTGATTACCTTCCAAGTAAATTTTAGAAATTTTGTAAAAAAACCCGACAAGCCTAATTTGGCCTACTGCCAGATATTTACAGATTAGTACTATTTCGCATCGCCAACTGGTGTGACTATTGCCGAAGCTGATTCCACTACGTTGCGCTGGTAAGGATGTTCTGTTTTCCTATAGAGCCTGGCAATTTTTCGCACATAATCCTGCGTCTCAGGATAGGGCGGAATTCCACGGTATTTTTCAACTGCCTTCTCTCCCGCGTTATAGGCTGCAGCCACCAACGGTACGCTGCCCTTGAAAACCGCCAGCAGCCATTGCAGATAGGCCAGACCACCCTTGATATTTTCCTTCGCATCAAAAGCATCTTTGACGCGGAAGCGTTGAGCAGTTTCGGGAATGAGCTGCATCAGACCTTGTGCATTTTTCGGGGATTGTGCGCGGACATTGAATCCGGATTCGACTGAAATGACCGCCATCGCCAGCTTGGGGTCCACCTCGTAGCGTGGCGCCAGTTGGTGCACCAGCTTGAAGATAGGACCATTCAGGTAAACGGGCTCATCCGTTTTCGATCCTTCATCTGCATTCTCAGCCACTTTTTCAGCCTCCGCCTTCTCTTCAGCTTCGGCTTGCTTTACAGGCTCAGCTTCTGGCTCGGGCAACAGGCAGGAAGGAAGCGGGTTTGACGTGGATGACTGTGTGTAGCCTGTCATTGTCCGCGCATGGTCATGCCCCTGTTCGGCTGCCAGCGCGAATAGCTGTGCGGCCACACCATCATCCTTGGGAATGCCGCGCCCGTTGGCATACATCCATCCGAGAGCGTATTGTGCATCCGCGTAGCCCAACCTTGCTGCGCGGCAATACAGCGCAATGGCCATGGCGTAATCGCGCGGCACACCTTCGGCATGTTCGTATTTGACCGCCAGTTCCAACAGCGACTTGGGGTTATCTGGATTTTCAGATTCCCCTTGCTTGTGTAAACCCTGCAAGGCTACAGCCAGATTGTCGGCAGCTGCTTCATTGCCAACGGACAATGCCAGCACAACCAGCGCCATAAATGAATTTAAGTGAAAAGACATTACGATTACCACCTTGCTTGTGATTACCCTCATAAGCGTAAATTCGCAAACCAAATCAGAGGGTGCGTTGCATCATATCGGCTACGGCAACAAGAACAATTGGACTTTGGTACAGGCGGCAGGCCCCTAGTGTTTTTCCATGGGAGAGGCTCTTTGCGAAGTAGGCGCTTTGTCCGCGTGCTCAGCACTTTCTCGCACCATCCGCTTGCTGTGCCGCTGCAAGTTGCTGCTCAACTGGTGAATGATTTCCGAGGCGGCATTGACGATCTGTTTTGATCCGAGGCCAGCCCGGGTCATTTCCCTGAAGAAAGATTTTGCCAGAATTTTGGCCACTTGGTCAGGATTCTGAAAGGCAATCCCCAAGGAGCCCTCCATATCTTTATTTGCTTCCTGCACCATTGCCAACTGGGCGAAGCGGGAATTCAGGATGCTCTGAAGCTGAAACACCTGGATTGATTTGCCGATAAACAGGGCAACTACATCAAGCAAATTCAGATCTGTCAGATTGAAAGCGTTTCCATGCGCATGGCCGCTCACGTTGACCACTCCAACAATCCGCCCACTGATGGTAATAGGTGAGGACAGCAGACTCTTGCGTGGGTCATGGGCACGCCGGGCCCACTTGGCAAAACCGGATTGATCAATATCTTCGATCAATAAGGATCGGCCGGTTGCAATCACATGCCCGGCAATGCCATCGCCCTGCCCGATCGACTCCTTGTAAGCCGCAGCTGGCAACGGACCGTAGCAAGCGTAAACACTCATGCGCATATTTTCTGATTCGCCATCATTCAGCAGCATGATGGAACAATTTTCTGCGCCGAGGATTTTTGCCGTCACTGCCGCAAGTTGCTGGAGATTGTCGTCAAGGCTGCCTTTCTCCAGGAGCCTGGATAGATCCTGAAGCTTGATCAGAGGATTTTCCATTTCACCCATGACATTGCTCCTTCATTGGTCAGTCGATTGTTGTTGCAGTATAGCTGTTTGACTGGGCCATCATCATTTGTGCTTGGGTGAAATGAAGGCTTTGTGAAGCAGATGGCGCGCAAGCAATAAGGGGGGCATGCGGAGCCAGTTTGCGCGGATATAAAGCATCCACCGCGCGGTACCCGTCAGCCAGTCGGAACAGCTTGGGTGATCCGGCATGAGCGCGCGTGAGAATAGTGCATCCATGAGAGCCAGGGTTAGCCGGCCCGGGCGGCCGATCCGGGCGGCTTCCATTGCCTCTGAGGGGATAGGCGTGTGCAGGATCTGGGCTGTATAGCGCAACGCGTAATAAAGCGAACGCGTCAACTCAAGCTCCTTTGCGCGCTCGACCAGTCTTGGCCAGAATGATGGGAGAGTGCTAAAGTGGCGCAGCAAGCTGTCAATATCAACCAGGTCCCGGAGCCCATTATGCAGTTCACCCTCATGGAATAGATGGACAGCACTGTGCAGAACCAGATCAGCTGGGGCGAAAACCTTCAGGCCGCTATATCCATCCAAAGTATGCGCCGCTGCACGAAGCTTTTCCGGGTCGGGGTGAACGCAAGCCGTTTCCGGCAAGATCGCATGATGCACATCAATCACAGTCAATCGTTTGATGTGTTGCATGGGAGGCAACTCATGCATCCAGGTACGATAATAGCGCTGGTCATAGGCATCGATACCCGTTGTGGCCCAGCCATGAAGCATCAAGGCAGCCTCCACCGCATTGATGTTGGTCTTGGGCACCATGATATCGATATCGGAAAAAAGACGCCCCTGCGCAAAAGGCAGCTTTGCCATGACATAGGCAGCCCCCTTGAGAAGGATGATCGGCACTCCCTCCTTCTCCAATGCCTTCCTGATCAGGACTATTTCCCGATGAACGGCTTGTGCATGTCGTTCAGACAGGACGCGCGACCATTCAAGGTGTTCACGGGGTTGAGGCGGCACCTGATCAATCAGGCCGCGCTCATCCAGCAATGCGCGAATGCTTGACAGCAGGTTGGAGTGCCGTGCCTGACGCAAGAGCATGTCCCAGTCCGCAAGGCTCAGGGAAGCCAGCGCATCGGGCTGACGAAACGCTTGTAATATCACTGGACTTGGGATCACATCAAGGGGTAGGCGGTTTTAATGCGGCAAATGTTTCAATGGCTTCATCCAGCTTGCTATAGGTGAAATCATAGCACAGCGACACATCAATCAGACCCGCCAAGGCCTCAAAGCCCTTGACTCCGAGAAGACTGTAATTAAACGCGTTCTCTGCAACCCGCATGAAAGCGCGCGATTGAGGCAGTGCTTCCAAACATGCAGCAGCATTCGCCTTGTATTTCGGGAAAATCACCCAGGCCGCCCGCACAGCTTCCGAAGCGCGTGCGACACTGTTAGCGGGCGCTTTCATATGAGCGACGGTACCCTTCATTGTATCGGCCACCATGCGGCCCAAAACCGCACTAGGTTCGTAGTTCCGGATGATATCGATGGATGCATTTTTCAGGCTGACAGGCCGGGGGATTGGAACAAGTT
This sequence comes from Methylophilaceae bacterium, assembly GCA_905339275.1. Classification (GTDB taxonomy): domain Bacteria; phylum Pseudomonadota; class Gammaproteobacteria; order Burkholderiales; family Methylophilaceae; genus UBA6140. The sequence goes on along the minus strand of CAJPFK010000063.1, from coordinate 7,114 downwards.
TCCCGTCGCTGATGCGTATCAATGCGAGTTCATCGGAAAGAAGACGCCAGCCGCGATTCACCAGGGCAGCACACAGTGTGCTTTTCCCCGAGCCGGGAGGGGCGGGCAAAATGGCGGCATAGCCACCCTTTTCAACCACTGCCGCATGGATAATCAGATAACGGTTCGCATGGTTCGATACGCACCAGTTGAGCCCCCACTCGAACATGGGGAACGCCTGATCGAGTGGCAAGGGCTTGAATGGAGAGTAGCCATCAAACCGAAATTGAACCTGCGGCCTGAACCATCTCCTCAGGTCACGCGGAGGGGCGAGGCTGACATGGAAATCTGCGAAACCGTCCTGTTCCGCCAAAGGGTAATCGGCGTATAGCAATCCAATACCCTCAGCCACGCTGGAAATCGAAGTTTGCAGGTGGGTAATGAAGGAGCCCGTCCTGAGCCGTATCCCGGACTTATTTAGACGATGCCGAAGCTCTGAGGACGTTAACGCGGAAACATTCAAAATCTGGTCTGTTCTATCAGCGCAAGCGCATTGAGATCAGCGAGAAGGTTTTCAATTTGAGGTGCGAGGGATTCATCCATCATTTCAACTCGCAACAAGGATGCGAGAGATTCAGCCAACGTGATTGCATCTGATGGCGCCTGCTGTAGTTTTAGCAAGACCTGGGCGGCGGCAGAACCCAGCAGATGAGTGTCCCCTGAAAGATTGTTATAGACAACGAACTCGTCGTCCCAGGAACGAAGCCGAAGAGCTTGATCTGACATCAATCTCCACTTCATGTTTGAGTCCATCATGACATTACGGCGAGAATTAAATTATTGAGTGCACGCAAACAACTGCTACAACGTCATCGTAGTTTTCAAGTAGTTGACAATATCTGCCTCGTACCACTTGACACCCGCAGTAGGTTCAAAATAACTATTCAGATCCCATTCGTTGAATATATTTATGACCTGCGCTTCGGTTAACACTGGAGTCAATGCCTTTCTGGCATTAACTATTGCAGCGACGATGTAAGCGCCTAACTGGGTGTGGTCGAGGAAAATCACCTGCATCATGCTGTAATTCTTGTATTTCGCTCCATAACCGTTGCAGCTAACCACCTTGTCAAATGTGGTTCCCTGAATCCAATCATCTACCTGTGTGCATGACGTGTTGTTCTTGCATTTGCCAGGCGAGTATGGAGGATCCGGCCATGCCTCCGGATGGTCTCGATAATAGAGCGGGTTCTGGCCACTGCACACTGGAGGCGTACCATGGGAACTGACATTGCCCGAAACAAAACCAGACGGTGTGTGGCACGCCCAGTCGCCGAGTACGGGCCGACTGGCAAGAGTAAGCAATACACCAGACGCGACCAAGCCTGACTTGGTGAAGCTTCTGCGCGACTTATCAACCAATTTCGTTGGTCCGGCAATTTCTTGAAATGCCTGTTGCTTTTCTTCGCCGTTCTGGTGTTCCTGGACAGCCATATAAACTCCTTAAATGCTGCTTCTGTATTTCATGCGACTCTTCGAATACATTATCAATTGTTGTAGTTATAGCATTAAGTGACGAGAGATTGACTATCAAGCATGCAAAATTCATTCCACCCAATTAATGCCGCGTAATTATATGATATTAATTGGGCCGTTACATAATTGGGCGTTGAGAATTTTTTGCGTCACCGGACTGTTTTGTGCCAAGCGTAAAAAATCCCGACATTCGACCGCGACTAGTTGCGACCTCCGTACCTCGAGGCAAGTTCAGAAATTGCTCGTATTTCCATTTTGCATCCAAATCTTATCGGCTTCGGAAATAAAAACAACTGGACTTTAGTACACTAAACCTGCCCAAGGATTTCAAGTATCCTTCTTATAATTCAGGAAAGCAACCCCTTGAGATAAGAAGATTTCTTATTTTATTACAATTAGATGGCGAACTCATGGTTAAATGTATATTATATAAAAAATATTGGTGTTCCGTTTGGGCGCCAACACAACAATACTGATCTTGAACCATCTCCTAGACCCTTTCCGCCTCATTAAATTTGAGCCTATTTATCGAGTTCCTAGCGTACCGCACCGTTACTTCAATTTTCATAAATTCGTTTAAAGAGGAAATCCAAGTGAACACTCTCCATATAAATACCCCAAGAAAACTGGTCTATTTTTTTGCTATGGCACTTTTAGTTTTTACCGTGGGCGAGAGTAGTGGCAATCCCCTTCCGCCTCCTGCAGCCGAAGAAGCGCAACCCACAATGCATAACTACCTGATTGGTCCGGGTGACAGCGTAAACATCATTGTGTGGCGCAATCCGGAAGTCTCAATGTCAGTCCCGGTTCGGCCAGATGGCAAAATTACCACTCCGTTGGTGGACGATCTTCCCGCTAGCGGGAAGACGTCATCACAATTGGCCCGCGACATCGAAAAAGCTTTGGCCAAATATATTCAGGATCCGGTCGTAACAGTTATTGTGACTGGATTTGTTGGACCCTATAGCGAGCAGATCCGTGTCATTGGCCAGGCCGCAAAACCTCAGGCCCTCCCATACCGTGAGGGCATGTCGCTAATGGATGTGTTGATTGCGGTCGGCGGCATCACAGAATTTGCTTCGGGAAACAAGGCCAGCATTATTCGTGGCGTGGGCGAAAAGCAGCAAAAGCTTGCGGTCCGACTGGACGACCTGATCAATGAAGGTGACATATCTGCCAACACTCCGATGTATCCAGGAGATATTCTGGTTATACCCGAAAGCTTCTTTTGATTTGCATTTTGCTCTCTTTGAAAATTTTTCGGTTTTTTAAATTAATGACTTGTTTCCCTTGTTTCGGGAGATGGGTATACGGGTAATTTGCCATAAACCCGATGCATTTGGTAAGCGCATAAAAGAACCGTCGTCTTTAACAAATACACACGATACTTGATGGCTGCGCCATTGTTTTCAACGGGTGATTAACGATTGCCCTACAGAACACTGGTTACCCACACCACTATGGAGAGTTTGACAAGATGGAGGAATTGATAACCCGATTGCTTTCCCTCATGAAGGGAGTATGGAAATACCGCTGGTATTCGGCGGTTATCGCTTGGATTATTGTCTTGGCTGGGGGAATAAAGGTGTATAGCCTGCCTGACGATTATCAGGCTTCAGCAAGAGTCTATGTGGACACCCAGAGCATATTGAAACCATTGTTGTCTGGAATGACGACCATTCCCAATGTGGAACAGCAAGTCTCCATCATGAGCCGCACTCTGCTTAGCCGCCCAAACCTCGAACGAGTATTGCGCATGGTCGATCTGGACGTCAAGGCTAAAACGGCAAAAGACCATGAGCAGCTCGTCAACGAACTAGCATCACAGATCAGCATCTCGGGGACAGGCCGCGACGATCTCTATACCATTTCTTACAACAACGAAAATCCCAAGCTTGCAAAAGATGTCGTCCAATCATTACTGACTATCTTTGTCGAGGGAAGCTTTGGGGACAAGAAGCAAGACTCCGCCACTGCCGTCCAGTTTATCGATGCCCAGATCAAGAGTTACGAGGAGAAATTAATCATCGCAGAAAATGCACTTAAGGATTTCAAACTTAAGAACAGCGGACTGTTGCCCCGGCAGGGCAGTGATTACGGATCACAGTTGTCAGCGATTGAAGACAGCCTGAACCAGGCGAAGTTGGAGTTAAGGGAAGCAGAGCAGGCACGCAACGCCATCAAGAATCAGATTGCCAATGATGAGCCTGCCGAAGATCAAAATGCAGAACCGGATCCATCAGTCATCGCCAATCCGGAAATCGATGGTCGCATTCAAGGATTACAGAAAAATCTCGATTCCCTCCGCATGCAGTTTACAGAACGGCATCCGGATATCATTGCAACCAAACGCCTGATCGCACAACTCGAAGCGCGCAAATTGGCGGAAGCCAAGCTGAAAAAACCCAGCGCTGACCGCGGCATGAATTATAGCCCGATGCTACAGCAGCTGAATGTCGCCCTATCCGAAGCAGAAGCCAGGGTTGCCGCTATGAAGGCCCGCGTGGAAGAGTATTCTGCCCGCAGTAATCGCCTGAGAGCCCTCAGCAATGCAATACCCGAAGTTGAAGCCCAGTTTACCCGGCTCAACCGCGACTATCAGATTAACAAATCGAATTATGATCAGCTCGTCTCACGCCGGGAAGCCGCAAAACTGTCAGGAGAGTTGAGCAACACAACCGAGATGATGACATTCAGGGTAATTGACCCGCCAACGGTCCCATTTACACCAGCAGGACCGAACCGCCTGAGGCTGTTTTCCTTGGTATTTCTTGCTGCGTTAGCAGCCGGAATCGGGATTGCACTGTTGATAAGCCAGATACGCCCTACCTTTTTGAGTCAGAGCGACCTGAGGGTGGCAACTGGGCTGCCAATATTGGGTACGGTATCAATGAATTGGACCGATCGCGAAAAGGCAAAACGAAAAAAAAGCCTTTATGCCTTTGGACTCTCCTTCTTCCTTTTGTTCTCCCTGTATGGCGGGATCATGGCAAGAATGATGCTTAAATAACAGTGCCAAGATCAACCCATCGATTAAACAAAACATATCTAAGAGCAAAGGTGTTGCATGGCACACCTGAGCCGAGAAACGAACAGAACTGAATTCCTTTTGGAGGCAGCGTGAGCATTATTGAAAAGGCAGCAGGCAAACTTGGCCAGAAAAAGGTAGAGGTAACGCCTTTACCCGAAATAAAGGCCAAAAGCCTGAACAACCCTATATCCAAGGCACATGACGCACTCGGTGCACGCACTCCTGACCGGCAAATTCAAAAAAGGGTAGAAATCAACCTCACCCAATTACACCACTTGGGCATGGTCACACCTGACCAGGGAAAAACTCTGGTCGCCGAGGAATTCAGGTTAATCAAGCGTCCATTGATCAAGAACGCATTTAACCAGGGTGCTGGGCCGATCAAGCATGGAAATCTGATCATGGTGACCAGCTCCCTGCCCAAAGAAGGGAAAACCTTCTGCGCCATAAATCTGGCCATGAGCATCGCAATGGAAATGGATCATACTGTTCTGCTGGTCGATGCAGACGTGGCCCGGCCCTCTGTTCTCCGTACCTTGGGATTGAAGTCGGAAACCGGCTTGATGGACATCCTTCTCGACGACAAACTTGACCTGGCAGATGTCATGCTCAAAACCAACGTCGAGACGCTCAGCATCCTGCCTGCGGGGAAAAGTCACAAACATGCAACCGAGCTGCTGGCAAGCCAAATCATGAGCAGCCTGCTGGATGAAATTGCGAATCGCTACCCTGACCGCATTGTCATATTCGATTCTCCTCCCTTGCTGCTGACAACCGAGGCAAGCGTTCTGGCCAGCCACATGGGCCAGATCATCATGGTGGTGGAAGCCGAAACGACAACCCAGCATGCGGTCAAAGACGCACTCCGTCAAATTGAAACGTGTGCTAACATCAATTTAGTCTATAACAAAGCCAAAGCATTTCCAGGCGGCAATTATTATGGTTACTACTAGAATAAAAAGGCCAATGAACCAGGAATTCCGCAAACTTCACATTCCGCTCGCTTGGACAGTTACCGCTTTAACGCTATCACTATCCCCCATCTCTCACGCTGCTGACTGGAAAATCACACCCAGCCTAGATCTGAGAGAGACCTATACCGACAACGTAAGGCTGGCCTCGGCGGGAAATAACAAAAGCGACTTCATCACTCAGGTTTCACCGGGAGTTTCTGTCGCTGGAATCGGCTCGCGCTTGAAGGTAAACATGAGATATGCAATGCAAAATACTGCCCATGCGCGCGAGGACAGCCAAATCATGACCAGTCATCAACTGAATGCCAATGGAAATGCAGAATTGATGGAAGATCTTTTTTTTCTGGATGGAAAAGCCGGACTCAGCCAGCAAAACATCTCCTTGTTTGGCCCGCAGACAACCGACAACACTTATCTCACGGGCAACCGCGCCAATGTCGCCACCTACAGCATCAGCCCCTACCTGCGCAACCGCTTTGGTTCCATCGCAACGTCCGAGCTGCGCTACACCCATGATGAAGTCAGAACGCGCGTCGGCGGGCTGTCGAACAGCAAAGGCGACAGCGTTCTATTCAACTTGAGCAGCGGTCCTGAATTCAGCAAGCTGGGATGGGGTCTGCACTACAGCAAACATAGAACCGACTACAGCAGTTTCCCGAGTGTTAATACGGAGTCCTATTCAGGCAGCCTTCGCTTTATGATTACGCCAAAATTCAGCCTGACAGCCACCAAGGGTTACGAAAAAAACGATTATCTCTCGATAGGTGCGAAGCCGGAAGGAGACTTCTGGACAGCGGAATTTTCCTGGACACCCAGTGCAAGAACCAGCCTTGCGGCCAGCACCGGGCACAGGTTTTTTGGCAGGACACAGTCGCTCACAGCCAGCCATCGCAGCCGCAACACAATCTGGAGCGCAAATTACAGTGAAGATATCAACACCACTCGCTCCCAGTTTCAAATTCCCGTGCCGCTAGGAGACTATCTGGACCAGTTCTGGACCCCCAGTATCCCCGACCCGGTAATACGCCAACAATTCCTTGACAGACTGATGCGCGAAAATGGACTGCCAAGCTCTCTTCTTTTGGACAGTCTCAACTACTTCACTAATCGATTTTTTCTGCAGAAGCGATTACAGGCATCGGTAGCAATCAACAGTGCAAAAAGCACGGTCATATTCAGTGCAGTCAGAACCGAGCGCGAAGCGCAGACAGCACAAGGAATGGACAGCCTTCTGTATGGAAGCAGCAATCTGGCGTTAAATGATCACACAAAAGTGATTGGCGGCAACGCCGTGTGGAACTGGCGATTCTCTCCGCGCACAAACTTCAATATCAATACCGGATACACGAGATCCCGCTCCATCTCCACCGGTATAACGGACATCAACAGGACGGCGGGACTTGGCATGACCAGGCAATTCCGGCCCAAGCTCAACGGCGCAGTCAATTTGCGGCATAACGAGCGTGACACTACCCAGAGCGCCGGCAATTATCGCGAAAATTCGATCTTTGCCACTCTGCACATGACTTTCTAGCGGCGGCAGACTTGGATGTACGAATCATTCTACGGCCTCAGCGCCAAACCGTTTCAACTT
>CAJPFK010000062.1 GCA_905339275.1 Methylophilaceae bacterium | reverse complement strand
TGCAGTTTCAAACGGTCGATGCAACACACTAGAATCTGCGTAAGCAGAAGGAGTGTTGCAGATGAAACAGAGACCGCGAATCTATTACACTGAAAGCCAGAGAGCTCTGATGTGGGAGCGCTGGCAGAAAGGCGACTCTCTACAGCAGATCGCCCAGTTGTTTGATCGATACCATTCATCAATCGAGCGAATTCTAGCGGAGAGTGGTGGGATACGACCGGCTCAACGACGACGTTCAAGATTGGCCCTGACTTTGGCTGAACGTGAAGAGATATCGCGTGCAGTGGCGGCGGGGCAATCGATTTACTCGATTGCCGCATCTCTCGGGCGCGCACCCTCCACCATCTATCGCGAGATCAAGCGCAACGGTGACCAAGAATGCTATCGAGCCAGTCAAGCCGACCAAGCTGCTTGGGATCGGGCACATCGCCCCAAGACCTGTAAACTGGTGGAGAACCGAACGTTGGCGCACATCGTGGCAGGAAAACTCAAAATGCAGTGGTCACCGGAGCAGATTGCTGGCTGGCTGAAACATACTTACCCGGACGACGAGAACTATCAGGTGTCACACGAAACCATCTATCGCAGCCTTTACATTCAAGCTCGTGGGGCCCTGAAGAAAGAACTGGTGCAACATTTGAGGTGCACTCGATCAATGCGCCGTTCGCGCCATCATACGCAGAAGACAGATGATCACGGCAGAATCATCGATACGGTATCGATCAGCGAACGTCCGGCCACGGTAGAAGATCGGGCGATACCTGGTCACTGGGAAGGCGACCTGTTGTGCGGAACCTGGAACAGCCAGATTGCGACCCTCGTCGAACGTCAAACGCGTTATGTCATGCTGGTCAAGGTCGCCAGCAAAGATACCGAAACAGTCATCAACGCGCTCATCAAAAACGCTCGCAAGTTACCGCATGAACTCTATAAATCGCTGACTTGGGATCGAGGAAAAGAGATGGCAGACCATAAGCGCTTCACCTTGGAGACCGACATACAGGTCTACTTCTGTGATCCGCAGAATCCGTGGCAACGTGGGAGCAATGAAAATACGAACGGGCTGTTGCGACAGTATTTCCCCAAGGGGGCAGATATTTCTGTTTACTCGCAAGCTCAGCTCAATGGCGTGGCGCGGAAATTGAATCAGCGTCCAAGGAAGACGTTAAACTATGAAACCCCGGCTGAAAGATTTGATCAACTTGTTGCATCGACCGGTTGAAACCGCA
>CAJPFK010000061.1 GCA_905339275.1 Methylophilaceae bacterium | reverse complement strand
GACTTCAAGACCGGCGAGGACGGCAAGATAGTCGCCCTCGAGAAGACCTCTGAAGTGACCGAGACGCCGTGCCCGGCCTGCGGCAAGCAGATGATAGTGAAAAGCGGCCGCTTCGGCAGGTTCCTCGCCTGCCCGGACTATCCGAACTGCAAGACCACGCTGCCTTATTCCACTGGCGTGCCCTGCCCGCAGAACGACGGCGGCATGCTCCTGGAGAGGAGGAGCAAGAAGGGCAGGATCTTTTTCAGTTGCTCGAGGTACCCCGCGTGCAAGTTCGCCACCTGGGACCTCCAGAAGCTGGACGGCGGCAAAAGCGAGGAGGATTGACCTCGGGCCGCTTTTGGATATAATACTGTAAACAGGAAGCCCCCTGCCGCAAAGCGGCAGGGGGCATACATCTCAGGCTTCAAGCTCCCTTCAAAGCAAACTCATCCCGACCCCCTGCTTTCACATTAACCTCTATCCCTGAGAGGGCGCAGGCATGATAACGAAAGACTCAAAGAACATCCTTATCGCGGACGATTCGGTCTTCTTCAGGACAAAGCTTTCGGACATACTCGTTGAGGCGGGCCACAAGGTGCGCTTCGCCAAGGACGGCCGCGAGCTAATAAGCGAGGTCAAGATAGACGCCAACGGCATCGACCTCCTGATACTCGACCTGCAGATGCCTGACATCGACGGCTTCGGCGTGCTCCAGTGGATAGCCGAAGCCGGGCTGAGGGGGGCTTTCCCCGTCCTCGTCATAACCGGCGTCTACGAGCCAGGGGAGATAATGGACCGCCTGCGCTCGCTCGGCGCCAGCGGGCTCATGACAAAGGGGCTGACCCCGGAGCAGATAATCTTCAGGGTTAACAGGCTTCTTTTCCCCGAGAAGGCGGCGCAGGGCCAGCCCAGGATGAGGGTGCCTGTTTCCCTGCCCGTCGATTTCATGCTGGGCGAGCTCAACAGGACGGGCTTTCTCCTCAACATCAGCGAGACTGGCGCGTTCCTGCACACCAAATCCGAGCTCTTGACGGGCGCGCTCTTGAGGCTCCGGTTTTCGCTGCCGGGTTCTGAACGGGTCTTCGATCTCAAGGTCATGGTCAAGTGGTCGACGACTGACGTCGCGAAAAAGACGCTATTCGGCGGTTACGGCCTCATGTTCACGTCCATCGAAGTCGGAGACCTGGCGCATATAAAAACTTTCATAGACGCAGAGGCGAAAAGGCTGGGGCTCGAAGAACAGCATAGTTAGGAGAGTTGCAGGCGAGATGAAAAAAAGGGGCTGCTGAGGCAGCCCCTTTTGTGTTTTCATTGTTTGCAGCTGAATTGCATAAAGGAGTCCAGAAAAACTCCTTAAGCGGAATAACCGCGCATATATGCTGATTTACTGTGGTTTGCCGTCAGAGTATTTTTTGACCTCGGCTATCATTTTGTCACCAAAGGTTCGCAAAGCGGCCTCGCGCGATTGTTTGGCGGCTTTGTCTTCATTTGAATATGCTAACGGGCTTACATGCCTGACCTCGGAATGGGATCTCTGAAAAGCATAGAGGTATTCATTACGATTGTCTATGAGCGCGCCTTCGAGAATGGTATGCGAATTGACATGGTGCGCTGGCACTATGTAACAGCCGATGATTGTTAAATCAAGAACAGCAAACGCATTAGGGTAGGCATTAACCTCGTTGATAGTAGAGATGACAAGCAACGCATCGGCCTGAAACCGTGCCGCAAGCTTTTGGTATTGTTCCTGCACGCACTGATAATAATTTTTAAATGAGCAGTCCGTAGAAAATGGAGTTGGGAGTATTACGATTTCGCTCGCGAAGCCTGTCTCTTTCAGGGCCCCGCCCCAGGACTCAATTATATTTAACTCTTCAGGACTCCAATTCGTTTCTGCCCCCCAACGCCCTTCTTGGAATGGTTGGGTAACTGCGAGTTTTATGGGGAACTTAAGTTGCGGCTTAAGTGCCTCGATCTCCTCAATTGTTCTCGGGTCACGGTAAACTGCAGGCCCTGGGAGTTCTGCGGTCATCTTGGCCATATCGAAATTTTTGGAAGCGCACCCTGAAAGGATAAGAATAAAAAGAATAAGAAACAGTTTCTTGTGCATTAGCTACCCCCTCCCCGATATTTTTATAACATAATCCAATGAAAAAAATACAATCTCCTCTTGGTTTTAGTTTCTGAATTATATGATAGTCTTACAGGATTGATAAAGAAAAGCATCAATTTAAACTCTCACGGCATTGCTATCTCAGAATTAACAATGGGAATCGTTTATGCGAAAAGTGTCTGCAAAAAAATTATGGAAAACTACGGAATCTCCGGGTCAGCTTTCAGACTTGCGGGAGAAGAAGAACGACAGGAAGGCCAAGCCGACCCCCGCGCTTATGGCCATGTCAGCTACGTTGAAAGCGGGCCAGTGGTGGCCGCCTATGTGGAAGTCCAGGAAATCTATGACAGAGCCCTGTCTTATCCTGTCGATGAGATTGCCCGCGGCCCCGCCCGCTATGAGGGAGAGGGCGAAGGTGTAGAGCCGCTCTTTCGAGCTCCGCACGATGGCCGCTATGATGACGAGCGCGGCCATCGATATGCCGATGAGGAGGAGCTTGCCGGTAAGTCCGCTCCTGTTCAGAATGCCGAAGGCAGCCCCCGGGTTCAGGTAGTGTACGATATTGAAAAACCCGGGCACTGTTTCGACTATTTCGTACGGGGCCAATGACGCGACTATCGCGAGCTTGGTCAGCTGGTCGAGGAGGACGACCGAGCCGCCTGCCGCTGCGAATATTTTCATGTTGCCGCTTATCTCAGCGCCTCCGCGCACCTGTCGCACACGGTGGGGTGCTCATGGTCTTTGCCGACGAAGGTGCTGTAGTGCCAGCACCTCTCGCACTTGCCGCCTTCGGCCTTGCTCACGACGACCGAAAGACCTTCTATCTCGGAGGACGTGAAAGAGAAAGCCCCTTGACCTGCGGACGA
>CAJPFK010000060.1 GCA_905339275.1 Methylophilaceae bacterium | reverse complement strand
GGAGCACGTCACGCTGATGACGCCGGGCGGCGAGCGCACCCTGGTGAAGAACCTCACCGTGGCGATCCCGCCGGGCGCGGGGCTGCTCATCGTCGGCGAGAGCGGCAGCGGCAAGAGCTCGCTGCTGCGCGCCGTCGCCGGCCTGTGGTACTGCGGCAGCGGCCGTATCGTGCGCCCGCGGCCCGAGGACATCCTGTTCCTGCCGCAGCAGCCCTACATGATCCTCGGCTCGCTGCGCAGCCAGTTGCTCTATCCGCAACAGGAGCGGCCGGTGCCCGACGCCGAGCTGCTGCGCCTGCTGGAAAGGGTGAACCTGCCCGACGTCGCCGAGCGCTTCGGCGGGCTGGACGCCGAGCGCGACTGGGAGAAGGTGCTCTCCATCGGCGAGCAGCAGCGCCTCGCCTTCGCCCGCGTGCTGCTCACGCGTCCGCGCTACGCCATGCTCGACGAAGCCACCAGCGCGCTCGACGCCGCCAACGAGGAAAGCCTCTACCGCCAGCTCGCCGCGACGCAGACGACGCTGGTCAGCATCGCCCACCGCGCGAGCATCCTCAAGTACCACCGGCAGGTGCTGGAACTGTGCGGGGAAGGGGAGTGGCAGCTGCATCCGGCCGAGGGCTATGATTTCAGGCATTGACTGCGCGGGCGCAGGGAAAAGTCAGTCGCGGAGGTACGGCGGTAGGGTTGGCTGACAGGCTGTTTCTCGGCCGAAGCGGACGGTTAAAGCCTATCTTAGAAGCACCGGTCTGGAATGTCCGAATCTCAATACGAACCTGATTTTCAATGAGGCTCAGTTGGTGAGCCCGCAGGATGCGCATACTGGTATCGCTTGACTTTCTGAGGGGGCGAGTTGCCATCATCATCTATTTAGCACAGGGTGGCGGTTGTATCGTGAATTTCCTAGTCAATGCCGGATTGACCGAGGCTGTCAGGGTCTGGGATACTTCAAAATGAATATTTATTTTGCTTTTTTGGATAGAGGTTGATTTGAAATGGGTGCACTCGAATCAAGGCGGGATGAGCAAATTGCGTCCAAATATCGAAAAGGCAATTCGATTGTCTTGTTTGCAGGGGACTGCATTGATCTTCTTCGGGATATCCCTGATGACAGCGTCCGTCTGGTGGTGACATCGCCCCCTTATAACCTCGGAAAGTCATACGAACGGAAGGGCGATTTCGACAAGTATCTCGCATGGCAAGACAAGATTATCGAAGAGTGCATCCGCGTTCTGCATCCACAGGGAAGTATATGTTGGCAAGTTGGAAACTATGTGCATGATGGAGAGGTGATACCCCTCGATATTGCGCTTTATCCCTCCTTCAAACTGCGCGGACTGAAAATGCGCAACCGAATCATTTGGCACTTTGAGCATGGACTGCATTGTTCGCGACGCCTTTCCGGTCGGCATGAAACCATAATGTGGTTTACCAAGACGGATGATTATCTGTTCAACCTAGATACGATTCGAGTTCCGCAGAAGTACCCCGGAAAGAAGCATTTCAAGGGACCGAAGGCAGGACAGTTCTCCTGCAATCCTTTGGGAAAGAATCCTGGCGATGTTTGGGTTATACCTAACGTGAAGAATAACCATGTGGAGAAGACCGTTCATCCATGCCAGTTTCCGATCGAACTTGTCGAGCGGCTTGTGCTGTCCATGACAGAGCCCGGAGATTGGGTGCTTGATCCGTTTGCAGGCGTGGGATCGGCCCTGGCAGCGGCAGTCCGCCATGGACGGCGCGCAATGGGTGCCGAACTCGACAAAGAATATGTTTCCGTAGCTAGACAACGAATAAGCCAGGCAAACAGTGGGGTGTTGCCTGTACGTACAATGGGACAACCAGTCTATGATCCCGCGCGCTCAGGCAAGTCGCTAACGACGCAACCATGGCCGAAGGACGAAAACCAGCCTATTGGCGGTCAATTCGTATTACTTGATTCGGCAATGGCGAAATATAAGGTGAAAAAATGAAGATCGTCGAGACGTATTCGCATTTGAACGGCTTGGAGTATCTGCTGGTTCATCGACCGAAGCTATGGAAGCAGGTGCAAGCGGTTATTGCTGATGTTGATGCGAAAGGGTGCAAGACGAAGGTAAGCAAGGAAGTAAGAATGAAGGGGCAGCTCAAGTACAGCCCAATCGAAATGAACGAGAGGTTTTCAGTTCTGCTGCGAGAAAAGGAATGGAAGGAAAGCCGGGTCTCGTATTGGGTTACGCGTAGCGAGAAGCTAATTCGTACAACTATTCCTTTGCCACCGGATATCCAGAAAAAGGAAATAGAGGCCGCGGGCGAGGAGCCCATCTTCAGCTACAACCAAACTGATTTTGTGAAAGAACGTGTGGCGATCGAAGTACAGTTCGGGAAGTATGCGTTCGTTGCCTATGATCTTTTTGTCAAGCACCTAGCATTCTACGTGCGGGATCAAATCGACGTTGGCATCGAGATACTGCCGATGAAATCATTGCAGGCCGAAATGTCCTCTGGTCCTGGTTACTACGAAGGCGAGCTATACAACGTTATTCGCAACGGTCGCGGGGTCCCGGCGGTACCGCTTGTGATGATTGGCATAGCGCCGTAACAGACTATCAACTTTCACGTTGCGCTTTAAGCGGGCGTTCGTTACGTCTTGGATTTGTCTGGTATTAACGCCTGTGGCCGAAAAAGCTCGTAATGTCGAACCAAAACTCTCTGGTGAGTCGCACCATTTTTTCCTCGAGTTTCTTAAGGTGACGCTCCTCGTCAAAATTTGGATGTCCGCGACCCTGCGGGCCCTCGAATTCAGCCTTTAAATCTTCCCAGTCGCTTTCCAGAAAGGCAATGATTTCGAAATCAAGCCTATCAAAATACTTACCGTCTTCCGGAACAAGATTTTGCTCCAACAGGTTCCAGCGGAGGCCAGCAAATTTCTCTCCTTGCGGGCGCATTATGATCATTTCCTCATATATGCGCTTCTCGACAAAAATGTACTCAACGCTAACCCCATCGAATGGAAGAGCCTGGTCTACAATCGGGTCATTTTTATCGATAATGCAGGCGCTCTCCTTCGTATAACCCCATCCACCACGAATAGGAAGCCCTTCTCGTAAGGACTCGAAGTGAGCAGACAATATTTCTCTAGGAGACTCTTTACTCGATATGGAGGTGATAGGCAGCATGAAGATATCCTAATTAGAATGAAGTGTTAGTGCGTTAGAAACCAGCGCATTACAAATCTCCTATGTAATCCGAATCGGTCAGTACCATGTTTAACACAGATGAGCGGATTTCATTGCCAATTTTGCGCTGCGTGAGTTGCCTTTGCCCTTGGCGTGAAGGCCCACTCTTTATGGCCTCAATCAATTTGTCGTGCTCTTCTTGAATCCATTGCAGCACGTTACCGATCTTCCAATGGAGATAATCGGAAAATGATTGCGATAGAGTTAGAGTCGAGATACCGTTTTCCTCATTGATGTACTGGTAGTGAACTCTTTTTTCGCTAGACTCGTTCATTTTCATCTCCTTATGATCGCTCTACATAGTTATCCGGGGTATTCAGAAGCTTGCTGAAATTAATGGAGAATTCTTTTGTAACGTTTCCCGACGGTAATTGTCATGCCGTCGAATACCGAGATAATCTTGTAGGCGCCATGCCACTCTGCCAAGCGACGGACTGGCTCACGGCCCATGTCTCGCTCCATTTGACGAATGCTTCGCTTGTCTAAATAGAGAATGATCCCCCCTCGGCCGTCGTAATGTTCTCGCCCGTATCTGTCGAGGAGTTCATTTATGAATGGGGGAATCCCACGCTGCTGCGCCCTTTTTTGTGCATGGTTCGTGTACATGGCAGCCTCCTACATATCGCCAAAGATTTCGTCGAGCATCTGACGGTTTTTCTGTTCCGCTTCATGTCCTGGCAGAAGCCAGTCAGGTAGGTAGCAGTTCAATCCATACATATCTACTTTTGCAAAATTTGTGTCGTTGAAAATCGTCGTGTAAATACCCTCTTTCAGGAGGAAGTTGACTTCTCCGATACCTTGCACAACACGAATCACTTCTCCGGTATTAGGGCAGGTGTAATCGCTTAGCTCAGAATGGTCCGTCAGTTCAATCCCTAACCGTATGGGCCAGAGAGGATCAATTTCTTGCTCCAGCGGGTATAAGGTGTTCTGAAAGAACGGGCCGTCATGCTGATACTTGCTCCACACCAGCGTTCTCCAGTTCTCTGGACTCAGACTGCCCGTAAAAAAAAGCTTATCGATAGTTTTTTGATTTGCAGCGAGCAATAATAAAAGTCGGTTGAGAAAAGAATCTCGAACAATTCGTTTCCGCTCGCAGATTTCATTCATTCGCACCACTAGATCCGGACGCAGCGCAAAACTTACAAGTTTGCGCTCACCGATTCCATCAAGCCGGTTAGCAATGAATCTCTGTGCATCTGGAGAATTCACAAAGCAGATCTCGCGGTCCAGAAAATCCAGTTCCACCTCCAGTACGCGACTGAGATATGCGTCTCGCCGCAGGCAGGCAGCTTCTATTTTTTTGTCGAATTTCTCGATTGTCTGCCGCCAGATCTTGGCGGAAACCTTGGAAACCGCTTTTTCATCTTTCTGACTCATTGCCAACCCCATCTACATGCTTGGATTGCATTTTCGCTAACTCAAAGAGAATAGTCAAGAACAAGTGGAATATAATAATGCGCCAAATGCCAACTATATGTATTAATACATTAAAAAGACATCCATGCATTCATTTTTGATGCCTCAAATGAGACGAGATGTGCTCAATACTCGAATGTTTTAGAGCCTTTTGTGAATTACTGGTAGGGAAGCTGCCATACGGGAGAACTGCTTCTGGCTTACCGAGGATGACCTGAATGGCCGCCAACCAACCCTGACCAACCTAATTCCCAGGCTCACCCCCTGAGCCCCACCCCTGCAACAATGGGCCATCCGCCATCAGAGGAGGCCCGACATGACCGAGCTGCGCCTGACCGACCATGCCCGCGCGCGCATGCAGCAGCGGGCCATTCCGCCTGTCGTCATCGAGGCCCTGCTCGATTTCGGGCAGGCGGCGCACGACCACCATGGCGGCTGCATCCTGTATTTCGACAAGGCCGCCCGCCGGCGCCTGGAGCGCGAGCGCCTCGACCGCGCCCTCGACCGTTACCTCGACGCCTATGCCGTCGTGGCGGAAACGGGCGAGATCATCACCGTCGGCCACCGCGACCGGCGCATCTTTCGGCATTGAGGAGCAAGGCACATGACCATTGGCGGATTTCGCCTGCAGACCCTGGGTGAGGCGGGCGGCTGGCGCCGGCTGTTCGTGGCCGGCACTGCGCTGCTCGCCGCCGCATCCCTGGCCTGGGCCTGGCAGGGCGAATTGCAGGGCAGGGCGTTCCTCGAGTACGCGATGTCCGTCTGGGCCGTCGGCGCGGCGGGGCTGGCGCTGCTGCTCGCCGGCCTCGCTGCCCTGGACTGCGGCTGCGTCTGGGTGGGCCGGGGCTTCGGGCTGCCGCCCGCCGGCATTCGGGCCGGCACGGCCGCCGTGCTGGCGGGACTGACTTTTCTGGGGGCGGCCGCCTTCCACACGCGCTACGAGACGGTGATGCCCGGGGACGGGGTGTATCGCACCGGCGAGCTGTGCGTCGTGCTCGATCGCTGGCGCGGGGAGGCGAAGCCCTGTACCGAGGAAGCCGTGATTCGCAAGGAGCGCAGGCGCCCGGAGCCGCAGCGGGCGGAAGCGCCGCGCCGGGCGGAGGCCGTCTGGCAGCGGATCGTGGCGATCCTGCTGGAATTCATCGACGTGCGCTGGCTGCAGGGCATGACGGACCGGCATTGAGCCGGCGCCGCCGGTTCATTCAATTACGGGAATGTCGAACGGCCGTGGCGCGCCGTCGAAGAGCTGCCGCAGGATGGTCGCTTCGCGCGTGGCGATGGTGTCGAGAAATTCGGTGGGGTCGCCCATGCCGTGGAAGGCGTCGTAGCCGTCTTCGAGGAACTGGTGCAGCTCGGCCAGGCCGGCGAGCTTCGCCGGGCCGCGCAT
>CAJPFK010000059.1 GCA_905339275.1 Methylophilaceae bacterium | reverse complement strand
GATCGTCGAAGCCAAGAAGCTGCTCAACGGCATGAAGGCGGGAGAAATATTGAAGCTCGTCAGCAACTGCCCCGGAATTCAAACGGACATTACCGGCTGGATCGCGGCTACCGGATTCACTTTGCTGGATACCGTCAAGGTCGGCGCTGAAGAATATGAGTTCTACATCCAGAAAGTGTGATCCGGATCGCTCGGCATCACGGTTTCGGAAGCTGTGCTGATGCGTGTAAAGAGCCGCTGGTTCAAGGGTGGAAGGGAGAAGACGCCGCAGGAAATTGCCGGCGCACTGGCGTTCATCATCTGGCGCATCAGCGAGAATGCACTCAGGAATGTGCGCAAGGCCGACTTCGATATTGCCATCGGCAACCAGTATTTTGCCTTCCTCGCCGAATTCCTGATCTTCCTGGTGCAGGTCGCAGACCGGATTGTCTACCCGCAGCTCGATGCGGAAACGCGCCTGGCGTTCACGACGGCGCTGGCGACCCGCGTTGCCGAGATCCAGGCCGAGAATCAGGGTGAATGGCTGGGCAACCCTGTTGGCGAGTACAAGCGCATTTTCATCGACCGCCTCAACCAGCGTGCGGGCGAATATGCCGAATTTGAGTACAAGGGTGTGGAGGCGTCATTCAGCTTCATTCGCTACCTGGGGGCATGCATGCTCGATGTCGTCGATGAAAAGGATAAGAGCTGGGTGATCGACCAGGTCATGGCGATCGAGGTGCCTGAAGCGGTGGAGACACTGGAAAAGGCCATGCTGAACTTGTTTGATTCTGAAAAAGAGCACGCTCATACGCATGCACCCGGGTGATCGCCGTACTGTTATCTTTGCAACGGCTGGATGTACCGATAACCATGTCATCCCCATTCGATCTCACGAACGAAAGCGCGT
Organism: Methylophilaceae bacterium; assembly: GCA_905339275.1. Lineage (GTDB taxonomy): Bacteria > Pseudomonadota > Gammaproteobacteria > Burkholderiales > Methylophilaceae > UBA6140. The sequence continues at coordinate 1,721 of CAJPFK010000059.1, read as the reverse complement.
ATCAGCAGTGGCGTGAGCAGAAGCTGGCGCAGGCGCCGCGCGCCATTGAAGAACTGATCGTCGACGTGCGCGACCCGCGCGCCTTGAGCGAAGCCGAGCATGGGGCACTGATGCAGCGCATCCGGCGCTGCAACATGGCCATCTACGCCAGTGCCGCGCACGAGGAAGATTCATCCATTCCGCGCTTGCTGGGAAGGCAGTTCGGCCTCGATCATCTCGACGCGAACTGGCTGGCTGACGAGGACGGCGTTTCAGAGATCCAGGTCAGCGGCGGCACGCGCAGTGGATTCATTCCCTATACCGATCGTCCGATCAAATGGCACACCGACGGCTACTACAACCCTCCCAGGCGCATGATTCGCGCCATGGTCCTGCATTGTGTACGCAGCGCGGCGACAGGCGGAGAAAACCGGCTCATGGATCACGAGATGATCTATCTGTTGCTGCGCGACGCCGAGCCGGACTTCATTCGCGCGCTGTCGGCAGAGGATGCGATGATCATCCCCGAGCGCACCGATGAGGATGGCGTGGCACGTGCCGCCCAGAGCGGCCCGGTGTTCTCCCTCGATGAAAAGGGCGCGCTGCACATGCGATACACCGCCAGAACGCGCAGCATCGAATGGAAGCAGGATGAACCGACGCTGGCGGCAGTCGCCTTTCTGGATGAGTTGCTGGCTACGGATTCGCCCTGCATTTTCCGTGCGCGGCTGGAGCCTGGCATGGGGCTGCTGTGCAACAACGTCTTGCATGATCGCGCGGGATTCAGCGATGATCCAGGTCATCCCCGCCTGCTGTACCGGGCGCGCTATTACGACCGCATTGCAGGGATGTAGGCCGTTTTGCTCCCCTCGCCCGCTTGCGGGAGAGGGGGATGTTCCGGTTGCAAATTATTTTGGACTGCTTCTGAGCAGAGCAATACTCACTTGAGGAGCGATACGATGCAATCCGGTCCACGCGAAATTGTTACGCCTTACAGGGCCATCCCTCTGGAAGTGCCGGAGGGGATGAAACACAACGAGTTTTTCAACAGCACGGAAAATCTTAACGATCTGGTCAGCAACAACGGCTTGCTGGTGAATGCAGAAAACCTGTTGCTGTACCGCAAGGCATTGGGGCACAGCACCGAGTTTGATTGTTCCATCATCTACAACACTTCCAAAGTCATTCTCAACCCCTTGGGGCGACCCGTGCGGCGCACGCAGGTTGCGGACAATGTGAAACATGTGTGGAACCGGATGAACCAGATCATCATCGATTACATGCTGGAACAGTATCCCGATCCGGATGAGGCGCTGGTGCTGGCGGGTGAGGCGAGCCTGGACGCGACCTGGCCGCTGACTTCCCCCGGGGTGCCCAGTATCCGCATGCTGCACAACCACTTCATTGTTTTTCCCATGGAAGAATTGCGTAACGCCAGGTTGGCCGAGCCTAACAATCCGAACCTTACCGATGGCGGCCAGCACAGTCTGTTTCAGGCATACATGCGCGATGTTTATCACGAGTTTTTCGACAAGGCGCTGAATCTGAAAATTCTGAAATATGCGAGTGAATCCGATGCGCGCATCGAACTGACCGGGTACCCGCAAGGATTGCCGAGCTGGGAGATCAGCGGGGGGGCTGCCTCACTCAAGGATGTGCATTTCTGGAAAGAATACGACGAAGTGCTGAAAGGCTTTATCGATTTCTACCGCACGTTCTTTACCCAGGTCTCCACGCGCAAC
>CAJPFK010000058.1 GCA_905339275.1 Methylophilaceae bacterium | reverse complement strand
TCCTTCAATAGCCCGGCTTCGATGAACTGCTCTATGTGCTTATCGCCTAGCCCCTCTATGTCCATCGCCCTCTTGGACGCGAAGTGCCTTATGCTCTCTTTCAGCTGCGCCGGGCAAAGAAGCCCGCCGGTGCAGTAATGAATGGCCCCGACCCTGTCCACGGCAGAGCCGCATTGGGGGCAAGAGGAAGGCATGTGGAAGGGCTCTGCCCCCGGAGGCCTTGAGTCAATTACAACGGAGAGCACCTCGGGTATCACGTCCCCCGCCCGCTGGACTATGACGGTGTCCCCGGGGCGCACGTCCTTCCTTTCGACCTCGTCAAGGTTATGCAGGGTCGCCCTCTCGATAGTAACGCCGCCGACGAATACTGGCTCGAGTATCGCAACCGGCGTCAGCGCGCCCGTCCTGCCAACCCCGACCTCTATCCTTTTAACCCGGGTCATCTCCTGCTTTGGGGCGAACTTGTAGGCTATCGCCCAGCGAGGGCTCCTTGTGATCACTCCGAGCCTCTTCTGGAGTTGAAGGCTGTTGACCTTCAAAACCGCTCCGTCAAGCTCGTAATTGAGCGAATCACGCCTTGATTCCATCTCGTCGTGGTATTCGACTGCTTCATCAATGCCGTTAAGGAGCTTTACGAAGGGGTTTACCTTGAGGCCGGATTTCTTGAGGAGCTCGAGGGTCTCTAGGTGTGTGGAAGGGGCCGCGCCCTCTATCACCCCGGCCCCGTAGAAGAATATATCAAGGGGCCTGCCTGCCGTGACCCTCGGGTCAAGCTGCCTTATCGAACCGGCCGCAGCATTTCTCGGGTTGGCAAAAAGCGGCTCGCCACGCTCCTCCCTTTCCCTGTTCAGCTTCCTGAACGCGTCGAGCGGCAAAAAGACCTCTCCCCTTGCCTCCAGAAGCCTGGGGGCGTCTTTGGTAAGCCGAAGCGGTATTGAGCGGACGGTCTTGAGGTTCTGCGTCACGTCCTCGCCAACTTCGCCGTCGCCCCTCGTGGCCCCTTTCACCAGGATGCCGTCCTCGTATATGAGCTCCACTGCAAGCCCGTCCATCTTGGGCTCTCCGACGTACTCGACTTTTTCTTTCGGCCCCAGAGCGAGCTGCCTTTTGACTCTCGCGTCGAACTCCAGCGCCTCTTCCCTCGCAAGGGCGTTGGCCAACGATATCATCGGTATTGTGTGCCTTATGGTCCCGAAGGCGGCCATCGGCTTCGCGCCGACCCTCTGCGTGGGCGAATCAGGGGTGACAAGCTCGGGATAGGCTGCCTCCAGCTCCTCCAGACGCCTCATCAGCCTGTCGTACTCGGCGTCCGGCACCTCCGGGCTGTCGAGCACATAATAGAGGTAGTTGTGGCGGTCTATCTCCGAGCGAAGGCGGGATATCTCGTTGAGCGCCTCGTTTTTTTCCATGAAGTTATATGTAGCACAGGGAAGGCCCGTGGTCAACGCGGCCAATCCGGAGGGTAGGGCTATTGTAAATCAAAAGCTCAAAACATCCAGTCACGACTGACACAATTGTAAGGATCTCTAAAACGGCAAAAATCATAACACACGCATTTAATAGCACGTGCCCAGTGAGATTTTTACTTTGATTTAGCTATACCATTCTTTGGGTATCAGTTTCTTTTCTCCGCGCCATTCATCTATTTCAACAACACCCTCAATATCTCCGTAAATGCCCTTATCTGCATGATCAAGAACTATACATTGCCATGCACCTTTTTTTTCCAAAACCGATTTTGCAAGGGTTCTAAATATTTTCCTCACTGCCTCAATGTCCTCATCTTCGTACTGCGGGTCATCAATTTCATCATTTATTTTTTTGCGTAATTTCGGAAAATAGACCTGGCTTGGTTGATCAAAAATTACGAAACTCGGGACACAGGATGTCCCTTGATTTAAAAAATATTCCTGCAAGGAACACATTAAAGCAATATGAAAAGAGACCCAATTTGATGCACTTCCGATTTCAGCAAGGAAGTGCCAATTTCCATCATTACTAAGAACAGAAATATTTAAATCTTTAACACTGAATTTCGGTGCAACCTCCCTATACTTCTCTTCAACATCAAGAGTCTTCAAATGATCCAAAATGCCTTGAGAAATCTTTTTTTCTGCGACATCAACACGCTGTTTGATTGTTTTTTCATCCACTAATTCTCTCAAAGAAGTTAATTCATTTTCTAAGATGGAAATCTCTTCTAAAAATTCACCTCCATCAGCAAGTTTTTCAAATGTCTCCAAGGAAGCCTTCAGGTGTCCAAGGAATATAAACATGTTTTTTCTACGCTGAAATTCATCCTGTGCTTTTTTATTGCTTCTAATTAGCAAATCAAAACGATTTTGGAATTCCTTCTGCCGCTCTAAAAGACCTTGCAATTCCAAATTGACCCTCTCTTCTTCTCTCATAAAGGAAGTTGGGACCTCTGCGATGCTTTTTGACTCATTTTCATATTTTTTAAATGCAGCGGCAATGCTTAAGATTTCTGAATTTGCCTTTGGATGATCAGAACTTCCACATGCGGGACATGCCTGAGATTCCAATCCTATAGTTTCAAGCCATTGCGAAATACTCAACCTGTCAACCCTTTTTCGGACAGAATTGCCATACTCAGCAAAACCTGATTTGAGATTCTTTATATCATTTAGTCGTTTTTTCAAAGCACCGATTTGAGAGCTTAAGAGAGCTTCTTCAGCTTCATATTTCGAAAAATCGTTATTAGAATTCGCAATATCTTCTATTTTTGTACGCGAGTGGTCTGGAATATTTTCTAAAATATTCTTCGCTGTTAACAACAAATCTTCCGGCTTGGATAAATCCGATATATCTCCTTCGAAAATTCCATATTCTTTAGCTATTTTTAGATGACCAACCATATTAGCCATCCAGGATGCTGAGATCGAACTTGCCTTTTCAAATTCTCTCTTCAACTGACTTAACTTTTTCTCAACAACTTGAATCCGTTGCCTTGCTATCAAAACATCAATATCCTCAGCCCCTAAAACAAATGGAAACCAGTTCCGTAGCCGCTCACGATGTTCATGCGCATGGGTTTTATAGAAATATATTTTGATTTGCCACAATATCCTGATTTTGAAATACTAATGCCATTAAGTCGCGAAATCCTAATCTGGCCTGAAATGGTTTTTCTTCTCCTCGACCAATACTAAAATACGGAACAGACGAAATTTCATTCAAAACATTCTTTATGCCTTCGATTGTTTCATTGGCTACTTCGATAACTGGTGGAATGCTTACAATAGCTCCGCGCAAAATATAAAAATCGTTCGAAACTTTATTTCCAGATGGGATTTTTCTTGAAATTAGAATTTGTTCTGTTTCTGTCTGGAAAACGATTCCATACCAGGATGCTTGATCGCGGATAACATCGATGGGAATAAAGCAATCGCTGGAAGCAAGGCAATAATCAATAATTGGGATGATTGCGGATTTCCCAGTTCGTGAAAGTCCAGTTATGACATTGATTTTTCCCAATTCGAATTCAACAACTCTTGGTACGAATTTTTGTGATTTGGGCCAAATTATCAATTTTAAAAATTGAAATTTCATCAGAATACCACCTTTAAATAAGATGCGATTGTTTGCAAATCATTCTTAGAAAACCACTTGCCTAGTATTTCTGCCTTTTTGCCATCTTTTATGATCGAATTAGCTAAACCTTTTCCGCTCATTTTCGAACCTTTTTCGGAACCTGTAATATCACGTGGATATAATTTGCCGCTATTAGGATCCCAAACCATCAAACCTTCTGTAATAGCTATATCTATTGCCTCCAGTGTAAATGCAAGTCTTTCTTTTATGCGATCTTGTACGCTTATTAACAAATCGGATTTTTTTTCCTTTTCGAAGCTTCGAACATATGATTGCAAGTCCTCTCTACGATTGCTAATCGGCTCAAGTAGTCGTTTGCTTGTCAGAATAGCAGCTGCGACAAAATGCAATAGACCAACTGGAGCATCTCCATTTGGATGGCTCTCACAATATCCCTTGGTAAATCTCCAGAGCAAATATGCTCCAATGGCGGGAGTATTCCAAAGCTTCACTTCTTCTAATAAGTGCCCCAATTTTATCCCTTTTTAATCACAAATATTTGCTTCCAATTAGGATGCCAACCAATAATGGGCTTATCAGCTAATGCGTGATATGTTCCAGGAATCATTGAGGAAGGGGGGGCCATATCTCTTATGGTTTCCACTCGAGAATTACAACGCGAATAGAGTAATTTACCTTTTTCTTCTGCCCTGAGATTTTTATTTACGATTTCTAATTCTGTTCTCTTACTCTTCCAGAATTTAATTAACTTGGCCTCAAAATCTAAAGCAACATCTTTATCAATCAGTTCATTTTCAATCCACTTTTGACGGTTCACGTCTGCTCTCAAAAAATCATTAACTGCATCTAATACTTCTTCGTCAGATGCATCTATAGCATCAAGCTGTTTTAAATATCTTGGACGTGTTTTAATGTGATATTGGACATCTTCATCCATTGGAGGATTCTGAAGTGTAAAGTCAATAAGCTCACGACACCGGACACGTTGGAGCAAAACTGAAATCTGGTTGTCAAATTCTTCCCATTTAATAATAGCATTTTTCTTTTGTGCAATTTTTTCAGTGATCCCCTTATGTACAAAGCCTAAGAGATTACATAAAACAAAATCTAATTGATTTTCAGGAATATGCTTTTTCCTTAGCTCATCAAATAATTCGCCTAAGCCAGCCCCTTCCCCTATCTGGAGATCAAATTTTTCCACTATCTTCAAAAATAATGGCTCGTCATCATTAATCAAATCATCGTAATAATCCCAAATTGCGTGCTCTTCTTTTATATCTTTTAGTTCTGCTTTTGCATAATCAACAGCCTTCCTTGCATCCTGTTCGTTTTGAGCCGAACTGAATTTATTGACAATTCCAATCCTTCCAGATTGATTGCAGAACAAGACAAATTTTGTTTTTTCTATATCAAGCGCACCAGCGTTGATTGCCTTTTTCCAATTCGAAAAAGTCTTCCACAAGTCGGTTGACCTGTCGGTCAAAGGATTTCCACTTATTGAGGATTTATCCTCCTCAGTGGTCACATTTCCATTTGTAGCTGTGACGGCAACATCACCTAACACTTCAACACAAATCGCATCTCCGGGCCCACTCTTCAACAGATGATACAATGCCCGTGAAAACTGGATTGCGTATCCTAATAATTGACCAGGCGCATTTGAATTCATTTACCACCAACTTATGTTAAACAAATGAATGAATCTATACTCAAGAACAATTTGAACAAAACTTATACTAACAAACAATATCTTTTTCATTAATGAATCTCAAGCAATTTCAAGCGTTAATTACCCTGGTGCCTACAGAATCATGAAAAGTTAATTTATTCAAGCGGTCCAGATTACTTACAACCTTCCTTATAAATTGCCGTATGTTTTTGAGATTTATTTTCTACTCCTTAAAACCATCTTGGGCTCTCCGACGTACTCGACTTTTTCTTCCGGCCCCAGAGCGAGCTGTCTTTTGACTCTCGCGTCGAACTCCAGCGCCTCTTCCCTCGCGAGGGCATTGGCCAACGATATCATCGGTATGGTATGCTTTATGGTCCCGAAGGCGGCCATCGGCTTCGCGCCGACCCTCTGCGTGGGCGAATCAGGGGTGACAAGCTCGGGATAGGCTGCTTCCAGCTCCTCAAGACGCCTCATCAGCCTGTCGTACTCGGCGTCCGGCACCTCCGGGCTGTCGAGCACATAATAGAGGTAGTTGTGGCGGTCTATCTCCGTGCGAAGGCGGGATATCTCGTTGAGCGCCTCGTTTTTTTCCATGAAGTTATATGTAGCACAGCGCCCTGCCTAGGTCAACGCGGGACGGAAGGGAAAGTTTTTACCTTGACCTCGAACTTCGGATGGGGTATAAGGAAAGACCCTCCATTGGACAGGGGCCTTTCTTTCGGAATTTATTCCTTGACAAGTCAGGTGAAATAATTTAAATTTTAGAATTCAAATCTTTGTTTGGGGATTTATGATGAAGACTTTTCTTCCG
>CAJPFK010000057.1 GCA_905339275.1 Methylophilaceae bacterium | reverse complement strand
GCGGCTGGGTGCTGGTGGATGGACAGCCGGTCACCGAGCTCGGCACAAAAATTCTCCCCACGCAGCGCATCACCCTCAACCGCGCTGCGCAGAGCCTGCAACAGAAGCGCGTGACCATCCTGCTGAACAAGCCCGTCGGCTTCGTTTCCGGGCAGGCGGAAGACAACCACAAGCCCGCCGTCACACTCATCAACGCGGCCTCGCGCTTCCCTGCCGACAAGTCGCCGCACCGTTTCAGCCCCGCGCACCTCAGAGGCCTTGCCCCCGCAGGCCGCCTCGACATCGATTCGCAGGGCCTGCTCGTGCTGACCCAGGATGGCCGCATCGCGAAACAACTGATCGGCGAAGACTCCCCCATCGAAAAAGAATACCTTGTGCGCGTGCAAGGCAAGCTCGTCGGCAACGGCTTGCAGATGCTGAGCCACGGCCTGAAGCTGGACGGCGAAGCGCTCAAACCCGCCAAGGTAACCTGGCAGAACGAAGACCAGCTGCGCTTCATTCTGCGCGAAGGAAAAAAACGCCAGATCCGCCGCATGTGCGAACTGGTGGGACTGAAGGTCACCGGCCTGAAGCGCGTGCGTATTGGAAAGGTGAAACTGGGCGACTTGCCCACCGGGCAATGGCGCTACTTGCGCGAGGACGAGTTGTTCTGAAGTAACGTAGTTACAAACCTGAATTCATAAAACGGTGTATTATGACCATTATTCCGTGACCATGGAGAATGTAATGGAAATTTCAGCCGGAGAATTCAAGGCCAAATGCCTCAAGTTAATGGACAACGTGGCGCGCACCCACGAGCCACTGGTCATCACCAAACACGGTAAGCCCGTAGCCATGATGGTACCGGTGATGCCTGAGCCCGCCACGCCACTGTTTGGCTACATGGCCGGCACCGCAACCGTGCGCGGCGACATCGTTGCGCCGCTCGATGTGGAATGGGAAGCGGAAAGCGAAGCGTGACACCCACAGCCCCGCTCCTGCTGCTGGACACCCACGTCTGGCTCTGGTTTGCCTTGGGCGATACCGGACGCCTCACCGCCTCGGTGCGCAAAAAAATCGAGGCCGCCGCGCATGGCGGCAAACTTGCTGTTTCGGCCATTTCGGTGTGGGAAATCGGCATGCTGGAAGCCAAAGGACGCATCGTTCTTGGCTCGCCTTGCGAAAAATGGGTGAAGACCGCACTGACTTTACCGGGCATGCGCCTGATCGGACTGGAGCCGGAAATCGCCGTTGCCAGCTCCCGCCTGCCGGGCGAAATGCACGGCGACCCGGCGGATCGCATTTTGACCGCTACGGCAAGGGCGCACGATGCCGTGCTGGCGACAGCGGACGAACGTTTAGTGGAATACGGCAAGGCAGGGTTTATGCGGGTACTGGATACGAGGTGAGCGCAGTTTCTTCACGCTGCCGCCAGAAAGTGCAGGCCATCATCACGGAATTGCAAGAACGGATTGGGTTGTCGTAAAAAGCAAAGGGCCGCATATAGCGGCCCTTTCATTTGGTGCATCTCTCAGCTTGTTAGCGTCCAGAGCACAAATCCCAATCTACTGGTAGGGCTCATCCTATTCGGCCAAGGGTTATCCCGTCAAGCGATTCGGCATAGAATGGCCGCTCCAACAAGAAAAATGGAGAAAATCGTGCTGCAAAAGATGCGCTATCGTTTAGCCCTCGATTTGGGATCAACCTCTCTCGGCTGGGCCATGCTGCGGCTCAACGCCAACAATGAGCCGTGCGCCGTCATCAAGGCTGGAGTGCGCATCTTCTCGGATGGTCGGGAACCTGCTGGAAAAGGGCAAATCGGCGCATCATTGGCGGCAATTCGCCGAGAGAAACGTCAAGCACGCCGCCGCCGCGACCGTTTGCTGAAGCGTAAGGCGCGCATGATGCGCACGCTCATCGAACACGGCTTCTTCCCGGCCGACGAAGCCCAACGCAAAGCGCTGGAGACACTGAACCCCTACACCCTGCGCGCCAAAGGGCTGGATGAACCGCTGATACCCGGAGAATTCGCCCGCGCCCTGTTCCACATCAATCAGCGGCGCGGCTTCAAGAGTAACCGCAAGACAGACAAGAAAGAAAACGACAGCGGCGCGCTGAAATCCGCTATCAAGAAAGTGCATGAAACGCTCGCCGCAGAAAATTGCCGCACCATCGGAGAATGGCTCCACAAACGCGACATTGCCGGGCAACCCGTGCGCGCCCGTTACCGCCAGGAAAAAATCGCCAAAGAAGATGGCAAGAGCAAAATCAACAAGTATTACGACCTCTACATAGACCGCGGCATGATCGAGCACGAGTTTGACGAGTTATGGAAAAAACAGAACGAACTCAATCCTCTCCTGTTCAACGAAAAGGCGCGCGCCGACCTGAAAGATGTGCTGTTATTCCAGCGCAAACTCAAGCCGGTCAAGGCCGGGCGCTGCACCTTCATGCCGGAAGAAGAGCGCGCACCGCTCGCTTTGCCCAGCACGCAACGGTTCCGCATGTATCAGGAAGTGAACAACCTGCGCATCTTGCGCGAAGGGCTAAAGGAAGAACCGCTGACACTCAAGCAGCGTGACGATCTGATTGCCGCACTGGAAGAAAAGAGCAAACTCTCATTCACGCAGATCAAGAAACTGCTCGGCGTGGGTGGGGCCGTACAGTTCAACTTTGAAGACCCGAAACGGCAGGAACTCAAAGGCAACACCACCAGTGCCATTCTGGGCAAGGCCGAACACTTCGGCGCTGCGTGGTTCAAATTCGATGAAGCAAAGCAGGATGCCATCGTGATGAATTTGGTCAAGGAAGAGAACGAAGCAGAACTCATCCGCTTGCTGCAGGACGGGACCAGCGTTGACGAGCAGCATGCCGAAGCAATTGCCAATGCCAGCCTGCCTGAAGGTTACGGCAGCCTGTGCGAAAAAGCGCTGGCGCGCATCCTGCCGGAACTGAAGCGCGAGGTCATTACCTACGACAAAGCTGCCACGCTGGCGGGTTTTCACCATAGTCAGTTGAACGATAATCAGGAAATCGCCGGACACACGTTCCCGTTCGAGCGCGTCAACACCGAAACGAGCGAAATCAAAACCGTCCATCTCTTTCACGAACTACCCTACTACGGTGAAGCGCTGCAACGCCATGTCGGTTTCGGCAGCGGCAAACCGGAAGACGTGCCGGAAAAGCGTTACGGCAAGATCGCCAACCCAACCGTGCACATCGGCCTGAACCAGGTGCGACTGGTGGTAAACGCCCTGATCAAGCGCTACGGCCACCCCAGCGAAATCATCGTCGAGCTGGCGCGCGAACTGAAGCAAAGCCGCGAGCAGCGCAAGGAAGAACACGAGCGCCAGGCTGAAAACCAGAAACGCAATACCCGCCTGCGTGCCGACATCGCCAGCACATTGAAGATCAGCGAAGAACGGGTATCGCGCGACGACATCGAGAAAATGATCCTGTGGGAAGAGTTGAGCCGCAACGTGGCGGATCGCCGCTGCCCCTATTCCGGCGCGCAGATCGGCATCGCGATGCTGCTCTCCGACGAAGTGGAGATCGAACACATCCTGCCCTTCTCGCAAACACTGGACGACAGCCTCAACAACAAAACCGTGGCTATGCGCCAGGCGAACCGCATCAAAGGCAACCGCACGCCTTGGGAGGCGCGCAACGACTTTGCCACACAGGGATGGAAGCAGGAGGACATGCTGGCAAGGGCAGAGCAGATGCCCAAGTCCAAGCGCTATCGCTTTGCTGAGAACGGCTACCAGCGCTGGCTCAAGGACGACAAAGGCTTTCTTGCACGCGCCCTGAACGATACGCGCCACTTGAGCAAGGTCGCTTTTGAATATCTCAAACTCGTCTGTCCCGATACGCGCGTCATCCCGGGCCGCATGACGGCCATGTTGCGCGCCAAGTTCGGACTTAACGATGTGCTGGGGCTGCATGGCGAGAAGAACCGCAACGATCACCGCCACCACGCCGTCGATGCCTGCGTGATTGGCGTGACCGACCAAGGTCTGCTGCAACACTTCGCCAAGGCAAGTGCCAGCGCGCGTGAGCGGCAGCTCAACCGCCTGGTGGAATCCATGCCGCTGCCTTGGGACAGTTATCGGGAGCATGTGCAACGGGCGGTCGAGCGAATTTGGGTGAGCCACAAGCCAGACCATAGCCACGAGGGCGCAATGCACAACGACACCGCTTATGGTTTGCGCGAGAACGGCAAAGTCGTTACGCATAAAACGGTGGGCGGCGTGCGAGAACGCAATGAGGAAAATCTTAAGGTTATTGAAATGACTTGCGCCAAAACCAATGAGCGGCATGGTTTGTTGCCGGACGGCCAACCAAAACCCTACAAGGGCTACAAAGGCGACAGCAACTATTGCATCGAAATCGTACGCAATGAAAAAGGCAGATGGGGAGGGGAGGTTATTTCCACGTTTGATGCTTACCAGATAGCAAGGCAGCATGGCATAGAGCGGCTACGTCATCCGAAATTGAGTGTGAGCGAAAAACCATTGGTAATGCGATTAACTAAATTCGACTATGTAAGACTAGACACTGATGGAACCACCCGCACCTTCCAGATTGCCTCAATAAACTCTGCAGGGCGTTTAACGTTATCCAATCATCTAGAAGCAAACACCGATGCCAGAAATAGGGATAAAGACGGCGATTGGCGATATACCTATAAACAAGCAGGTTCGCTCCAATCAGCAAAGGCACGACGGGTTTCAGTCTCACCCATCGGCGAAATCCGCGATTCCGGTTTCAAGGAATAGGCACGATGATAGGCCGCATCGTCGAAGTAGCAGATGACAAGCGGCATTTGTTCCTGTCTCGTGGCTTTCTGGTGGTGCAGGACACCGAGGGCGAGCGCAAAGAGTTGGGGCAGGTGCCGGTGGATGACATCGCTGCCGTCATCGCCAATGCGCACGGGCTGAGCTACACCAATAACCTGCTGGTGGCGCTGGCCGAACGCTGCGCTCCCTTTGTGCTGTGTGCCGCCAATCACAACGCCGTCGGCATGGTGCTGCCCATCGAAGGCAACTACCAGCAGGCCAAGCGTTACGATGCGCAGATTGCAGCCACCCAGCCGCTCGTCAAGCGGCTGTGGGCAGAGATCGTAAAATCTAAACTCCAGCAGCAGGCTGCAGCGCTGGAAGCTGCGGGCGCCTCGCATGTGCCACTGCAAGCCTTGGTGCGCAAGGTCCGCTCCGGTGATCCTGACAATTTTGAGGCGCAAGGCGCACGCCGCTACTGGGGGTTACTGTTCGGCGACAGCTTCAGGCGCGAACAAAACGGCGATGGCTTGAATGCCCTGCTCAATTACGGCTATACCGTCTTGCGCGCCGCCACCGCCCGTGCCGTGGTCGCGGCTGGCTTGCACCCCACGATCGGCATGCACCACAGCAACGAAGGCAACGCCATGCGGCTGGTGGATGACCTGATGGAACCCTTCCGCCCCGTGATCGACCTCAAGGTCTGGCAACTGAACAAACAAGGCGAAAGCGAAGTGACACCAGAAACCAAGCGAGCCCTGGTGCACACGCTCTATGACGACATGCAGACCAGCGCAGGGGCGACACCTGTCATGGTCTGTACGCAAAAACTTGCCACCTCGCTGGCTCAAGTCTTCATGGGCGAAAGAGACAAGCTTGATCTGCCCTTGCCGGGTTTGCCCATCAGCCTGGCCGCCTCATTGCAAGTCGACTGAAGCAACATGCTTTCGGGATACCGCCTGATGTGGATCGTCGTCATGTTCGATTTGCCGGTGGTGGAAAAAGCCGAACGCAAGGCCGCCACGGTTTTTCGCAACGCCTTGCTGGACATGGGTTTCGAGATGGCACAGTTCTCGGTTTACATGCGATTCTGCAACAGCCAGGCGCAAATAGACACCTATTGCACCATGGTGGAAAAGTGTTTGCCTGCCGGCGGCAAAGTGAATATCCTTCAATTCACCGACAAGCAATACGAACGCATCATCACCTTCAACGGAAAATCCAAACAGGCCGCCAATAAATCACCCGACCAATTCAATCTTTTCTGATGGAAACACGTATTTCTAATCGCCAAAAACACAACAACCGCCTGACGAATCAGGCGGTTGTTGTGCTGCGAGTTTAGCAGATTGGGATTTGTGCTCTGGCCGGAACAGTGATGATAAACAAGAGTGCAGCGGGTACAGTTTAGCAGATTGGGATTTGTGCTCTGGCCGGAACAACGATTTAATTTCCGCGCGCGGCTTAATCAGTTTAGCAGATTGGGATTTGTGCTCTGGCCGGAACGCCATCAAGATTCTTAAAACCGTCAATTACAGTTTAGCAGATTGGGATTTGTGCTCTGGCCGGAACGGAACAGTCGGATCGTTGCCGCTGAATGTTAGTTTAGCAGATTGGGATTTGTGCTCTGGCCGGAACTCCTGCCTTTAGCCAGTATCGTGCTGCTAAAGTTTAGCAGATTGGGATTTGTGCTCTGGCCGGAACGTGGCGTCTGCAACACTGAATGTTTGCGTTAGTTTAGCAGATTGGGATTTGTGCTCTGGCCGGAACACTGACAACAGGGGCAGTATTTGCAAATGGAGTTTAGCAGATTGGGATTTGTGCTCTGGCCGGAACGGCTGGGGTACAGGCAGAATTCAACGGGAGAGTTTAGCAGATTGGGATTTGTGCTCTGGCCGGAACGTCGACGGTGGCGTTGTAACCTCTATCACAAGTTTAGCAGATTGGGATTTGTGCTCTGGCCGGAACTGCGGATTGCGCCTTGATGATTTCAGCTTGAGTTTAGCAGATTGGGATTTGTGCTCTGGCCGGAACCAGTTCCAGTTTAACAACTGTGCCGCTGCTAGTTTAGCAGATTGGGATTTGTGCTCTGGCCGGAACCGTTACAACCATCACCACTTGCGTAGTCGAGTTTAGCAGATTGGGATTTGTGCTCTGGCCGGAACTATAACAAGGCGCAGGAAATGCTCGACCATAGTTTAGCAGATTGGGATTTGTGCTCTGGCCGGAACCTCGCGTGCGTGCGCCCGCATTACGCGGGTAGTTTAGCAGATTGGGATTTGTGCTCTGGCCGGAACCTCACCGCGCGTGGTGTGCTCTGCCACTACAGTTTAGCAGATTGGGATTTGTGCTCTGGCCGGAACAAGACGCTGGAGTGAGATGCCCGCAAGGGGCATCACTCCAGCGTCGCGCTCCGCGCGGCTTGGTAGAAAATGAGCACCTCCACCCATCGCGGAATACTCGCGCGATACTCTCCGTCCTCTATGGCCTCTACGTCGCCCGCGGGTTCGTCTCCGCCCACCTCGCCAACCAGACCGGCTTCGGCGAAGAAGACCTCGAATTACTGTGGCAATCGCTCGTCAGCATGTTAGAACACCACAGCTCCGCCGCGCGTGACGAAATGATGACGCGCGGACTATACGTATTCAAGCATGATAGCGAGTTGGGCAACACTCCCACGCGCAGCCTATTCGCCCGCATCCAACTCACACTCACCGATGGCATTGCCGTACCGCGCGATTTCTCGGACTATACTGTTTCCGTCGTGGAGGATGCGATGCCTTCCGTTGTAGCTCTTATCAGGAGGTGCTGAAATGGAATGGCGCAACCGTGTTGTCTCCAACCCTGAAATTCTGGTGGGCAAACCCACCATTAAGGGAACCAGGATTTCCGTTGAGTTGATTTTGGGCTGGCTGGCGAATGGCTGGACGTTCGAGCAGATTCTGGAATCCTATCCAAACATCACTCGCGAAGACATTGTGGCTGCATTGGCCTTTGCCGCCGAACGGCTGCACGAGGAGGATACATTCCGCTGCCGAAGCTTGTCGAAGGCCGGATGTAGCGCCCGCGCCTTGGCGCAGGCAAAGATTGAAACATAGGCAAATTTCTACTGCTGCTCAGAGCAGGCTCGCAACCAGCTGAAAGTGCACTTGGTAGTTGCGCGGGGCGAGCGGCACGTCGGTGAGTCCATAGCCGAAGGTCGCGCGCGCGTATACGCGCTTGTCCAGCACTGCCTGGAGGCCCCAGCCGATGCCGGTAAGGCGATCCTCCGAGGACAGCGCCGAATTGGGGGCGCGGAACGGTTTGACGCGGCCGTGATCTGCAAAGAAGAAGCCGGTGGCGGTA
>CAJPFK010000056.1 GCA_905339275.1 Methylophilaceae bacterium | reverse complement strand
CGATATTCGCCGTGCGGCTGCAGATGCAGGAAGGAATAGAATGCGGCCATGCCCTCGATTTTCACGCGGGGAATCTTCAGGCTGGTGATGAGGCGATCTACCGCGTCGGGAGGAATGTAGCCATGTTGTTCCTGTATCTCGCGCAGGATTTGCAGCAGGTTGTTGGCGTCATGGTTGTGGCGAGCCAGTATCGGGTCCAGGCTGGCGGCGCCAAAGATGGCAGCGTCAGGGTCACTGCGCGAAGGGGCGTCGTTAACGTGTAAATCCGCATCTGATACCATGATGTCGTTACCTGATTCTGGCAGTTCTGCAATCGTAGATTGTTTTGCATGGAAATCAAAGCCACTTGAAGGGGAGTGCCATGAAATATTCTTTGCCGTGCTTGGTGATTGCAGCCCTTTTCGGGTGGCGCAGTTGTGTTGCGTGACGGCTATCGCTGGCTTGAGGACTGACCCATGCATGAAATGTCGCTGGCCGAGAGCGTACTGCAAATCATCGAGGATGCGTCACGCACCCAGCAATTCCGCCGTGTGCGTACAGTGGTTCTGGAGATCGGCGCGCTGGCCGCGGTGGAGCCGGAGGCGATGCGCTTTGCTTTCGATGCAGTGGTGCGCGGCACATTGGCAGATGGCGCACTGTTGGAGCTGATCGAAATACCCGGGCAGGGCCGCTGCACGGCATGTGGCATGAGGGTGGCGCTGCAGGAGCAATATGGCCTATGCCCGGAATGCGGCAGCCCACGAATCGAGATCGTCGCGGGTAAGCAGATGCGCGTGAAGGATTTGGTAGTCGAATAAAGTGCACCTCTAAAAATTCACTTTTCGTCGCTCCCGCGAAGGCGGGAGCCCAGTGAAATCAATAAACTAGATTCCCGCTTTCGCGGGAATGACGAATTTTTAGAAGTGCCCTGTCGTTCAGCTCATGGGCAGTTTTTACAACAGCGGCAGGGTTACAATTGCCTTCTCGAACATGCAGGAAAAAGCCGTGACTAATTCAGACGTTTGCCGCCAGCCGCATTTGAATCGCTGCCAGAAAATATTGGCACTGTTCCAGCAGTGGGGTGCTGTGATGGGCGTTCTTCTGGTGCTGGCTCCTTGTCCCTCACCTGCCTTTGCTGCCAGTGGGAGCGCACCTTCGACATTCGGCACCACAATTGGTCCTGCGCTGCTGTGCCTTGACGATATCGATCCGTCTTTCTTCTGG
>CAJPFK010000055.1 GCA_905339275.1 Methylophilaceae bacterium | reverse complement strand
CTCGGGTTTATCGGCACGGGCTTTGCCCAGCCGAAAAGCCCCGAGAAAAGGAGCATCAAGGTGCCGATGGGGTCGAGGTGCTTTATCGGGTTCAAGGTCACCCTGCCGAGCATCTTGGCCGTCGGGTCGCCGAGCCTGTTTGCTACCCACGCGTGCGCGCATTCGTGCACCGTGAGGGCCATGAGGATGGGCGGTATGGTTAAAAGCGTTCTCTGAAGGAATTCCTGTACCATGTAAAAAAACCTTAAAAATGACAGTAATATTCAAGTGTAACAGAATAAAGGAAGGCGGGTCAATGCAATTGTTGGCGGCCAAAGAGCTCTGGAGATTAAAGGATTTTCAGGACTTTCCGATGAGGTAATATACAACGATTTCAGGGCAGGGGAGCGGGGCAGGTGTTTATACGTCCTGAACGGCCGGATTATATCATTTTCTACTATCCTCAGGAGGGAGTACCATGGCACTTTTTGAATGGAAGAGCGAGTTCAGCGTAAGCGTCACGAAGTTCGACGACCACCACAAAAAGCTCATCAATCTCATAAACGAGCTGCATGAGGCGATGCTAAAAGGCAAGCAGCATTCGGTAATCGGCAAGATACTCAACGCCCTCGCCGATTACACCAAATACCACTTCGCCGAAGAGGAAAAATTGATGGTAGCGTACAAGTACCCGGGGCTCGTCGAGCACAGGGCGCAGCACGACGCATTCGTCGAAAAGGTTGCCGACTGCATAAAGAAGTACGAGGAAGGAAAGCTGGCCATAAGCCTCGAGGTGATGAACTTTTTGAGGGACTGGCTCAAGGGGCACATACTCTCGACGGACAAGAAGTATACGGCCTTTTTCGCCGCTAACAAGGTGGCTTAGAAAAAAATTGCTCTTTTTCCTGACCTCTGCGTCAGGGCGTAAATAAAAATGCTCACATATTTACATATATGCTGCGCTTTTTATTTCCGCCCTTCCTTGATCTCAGAAAAAATATCTAATTTTTTGGATACAGCCAAAGCCGTATTGCGCAGGGGCTCCGGGAAGCCGGAGCCCCTTTTTTATTTGAGTTTCTTTCTTCCGGTTTTTTTCTTGAGAAAAGCCTTCACGAACGCTTCTTCGTCTTCCCTCGACACTACTTCATTGTCGAGCCGCTTCCTAAGGAGTTCCCTTAATATCTCGCCCATGACAGGCCCCTGCTGGGCACCGAGCTTTTTCAAGTCCGCGCCTTTCAAGATGGTCTGCGTGTGGCGGAGCTTAGTCATGTACCGCGAGAAGGCCTTCCGGAGGCTCTCCCTCTCGGCTTTTGCCATGAGGTAGAGTATCAGCTCCAGATC
>CAJPFK010000054.1 GCA_905339275.1 Methylophilaceae bacterium | reverse complement strand
GCGACCTCAGGGGCGAGGTTCGCTGGTGGGAGAGGAAGAAAGCGCGTAGAGCCCTGTTACAGAGAGCGGCGGCAGCCGCGTTACATGGTATTTTTAATAAGCTATTTTGCGCGGCAGCACGCAAAAATTTCTGCAATAAAGGCACTCCCCTACTCTTTATCGATATCTTTCAGGGTCGCGAACTTCGCTCCCTTGCTCTTTATCTCCTCTATTGCCCTTTCCGAGTCTCCCGGCGTAACGTCGACTCCCCTTATCGCGTCGATGAGCACCGTCACCTCGAAGCCCTCCCTGAAAGCGTCAAGTGCGCTCTGCCTGACGCAATAGTCGGTCGCGAGCCCGCCGATATAGAAATGAGTAATACCGTCTG
Organism: Methylophilaceae bacterium; assembly: GCA_905339275.1. Lineage (GTDB taxonomy): Bacteria > Pseudomonadota > Gammaproteobacteria > Burkholderiales > Methylophilaceae > UBA6140. The sequence continues at coordinate 800 of CAJPFK010000054.1, read as the reverse complement.
ACTTAAGCACTTCGGCAAGGCCCCTGCCCTTTTCGTCGTGGCCAGAGAAGGCCGAGTAGCTGTCCTGTTCAGGGTCGTCGCCCTTTGACATGACGACGGCTTCAGGCGGGATTTCAAGGGCTGGGTGGAACCCGGCCCCTTTTGTGCCCTGGACGCAGTGAGGCGGCCATGGCCCGCCGTAAGGCTTGAAGTGAACAGTCACGGGCGGGTGCCAGTCACGGGTAAAATATACAGGCAGCCCTCTTTTCCTGAAAAGCTCGATATACTTGTTCAATACAGGGACTACACGGTCGCCCTCTGGCACGCCGAGCGCGCCGTCCGGGCAGAAGTCGTTCTGCACGTCCACTACCAAAAGGGCCTTCTTTGCCTTGTCTCCCATAATGAGAGAATATCAGCCGGAGGAAGCGTGTCAAGGCTGGCCAACAGGGCTGATTTATGCAATTTATTCAAACAGTTATAGGTTGAAAAGGAAGGCGTTTTGTTTTATCCTAACAGGATGCGTAAAAAACGGCAACGGAGGAGTCGATGACATACAGGAAACGGACAGTCGCTGTCCTGGCCATATTGTATCTTTTCATTTTCATGGGAAGCGCGGCTCTGGCAGACCCGGCGAAGGTTTCGAGGACTAAGCTCGACAACGGGCTCACGGTAGTCATCGAGGAGGAGCATTCCGCCCCGGTCGTCTCCATACAGATGTGGGTCAGGGTCGGCAGCGCCGACGAGCCGAAAAAGCTCGCGGGCATATCCCACGTTTTCGAGCACATGCTCTTCAAGGGGACCGAAAAGCGCGGCGTCGGCCA
>CAJPFK010000053.1 GCA_905339275.1 Methylophilaceae bacterium | reverse complement strand
TTGTCAACATATGGTTTTTCAGGAACTTCATGAACAATTCCAAGATAATATTTCCCTTCGGCCTGAGAGACGTTTACCTGGTAAACTTTATTATAATTTCGTAATAATTCAAATACAAGAGGTACATCGTTGTAATAATGGAAGCTTGAGCAGTAAGTGAACGCTGGGGTGGTTACGGTAAGGATGGCTGAGAACGCTATCTTGTGTGACCGAGGGAGGTCTCATAACGTCCTCCTCGAAGATGGATACAGACCCTACAAGTTTCTGGGTCACTGGATTCCACCAAGAGAGAACAGGTAGTATAGGCATAACCTAATGGGAAAACCGAAGCAATGCGTTATGAGAAGTCCGACGAACTCATAGTAGCAATGAAGGTCAGGCCAAGGACATACAGAACCTGTGCCGCAGGGTACAGGAGGCAACTGTAAGAGGACAAAACCTGACCCAGCAAAGGGGTTCCAGATTTGGAAAGAGTAGAGGTGAACAGCACGATAACATCAATCGGATTCAAAGAAAACGCCAGAAAAGTAAGCACCGTCAAAATGGCAATAAAACGCTATCTTGCGCGAGAAGAATCTGTCCTTAAAAGTGGAATAATGAACGATGGCGAATTCGAGGAGAGTATAGAAGGTACTCCACAGGGAGGAAATATCAGATACGCCGATGACATCGTTATTTTCTGCAAGTTTGAATCAGATGCGCAGGATGCACTCATACGAGCAAAGGAGATGCTTCCATTTCAATGGACGCTATAGAAGTCCCAGGGATAAGGCAAAGAAGAAGTTCAAGGGGTTGAGGGAACTATTTCAAAGATGGTACAGTAAAGACATTGTTCGGTGAATTAGATAGTTATATAAGGGGACGCTTGAGGAGCTTTAAAGCTAAAAAGCGTAACTGGAACACTATTTTATACACGCTTCCTGAGCCTGAATTGAGAAAAATGGGGCTGGTTTCACTTTCTTCGTTGCTGAATGAACACATCTCCTGCAAAGGGAAAAGCCAAACGAAAGCTGCATACGGGGAATCTGTACGTGCAGTTTGATGAGGAGGGGGAGGTTGTTAAGACCTCTTCTTTACTCTAGCCCCTTGACCCCACGAAAGTCAAGTCTTTCGCTGACCTTGTATTCATCAAATCCTTTTTTCAAGCCAGCCCCGCCTTGTCACATCCACATTTCTTGTCATTCACGAAACCACTCTCCCATCCTTTATCCTGATTATCCTGTCTGCTTTCTCGCCAAGTTCAGGTTCATGCGTCACCATGACAATAGTCTGCCCTTTTTCGTTCAATTCGCGAAATAGCCCGACTATCTGGTTTGAGGATTCCGTATCAAGATTTGCCGTCGGTTCATCCGCAAGAAGGATCGCAGGCTCATTCGCAAGTGCCCGGGCAATTGCTATGCGCTGCTGCTGCCCACCCGAAAGCTCACTTGGATAATGCGCAGCCCTGTCACCTATTCCCACAAGCTCCAGAAGTGAACTTGCTCTGGTATATTTTCGATCATCCATTATCATCGGGAGTGCAACATTTTCAAGCGAATTCAGTTCCTTAAGCAAGCTGAAGAACTGGAAAACAAACCCCATT
>CAJPFK010000052.1 GCA_905339275.1 Methylophilaceae bacterium | reverse complement strand
GAAGGCCGGGAAAGGGCTCCTCTCGTGGAGGTACGCGGCTTCTCTGCTCCTTTTCTGGCTTGCTATGTTCTCAAAGGAGATGGCGGTCATGCTGCCGGTCCTCCTTTCCGTGTATTCATGGATTTACGAGGAGAGGGGAGGCAGGGTCAAAAAGGCCGTTCCGTTTTTCGTCCTCCTCGGCGCGTATATCGCCTACAGGGTTTTCGGCCTTGAAACCTTCGCCGGAGACCAGCAGCTCCGCGCCGGAGTAGTGACGCTCGCATCAACCGCGGCTGCCGCGACGTTTGACTATTTAAGGCTCCTCGTCTTCCCTTACCCGCTCAAGGCCTATTACACGCTCACATGGTACGGGCCGGGGTCATTGAAGGCCCTCGCAGGTTTCGTGGCGCTCATCTCCGCCGCCCTCCTTTTCATCCTGTTGTACGTGAGCAAACGCAAGGCGGCCGCGTTCTGCCTCGCGTGGACTTTCATAGCCCTCGCGCCGGTCATGAACATAGGCTCTCTCGGGGAGTTTTCAATAGCTGAAAGGTACCTCTACATACCTTCCATTGGTTTTTCGGTCTTCGCCGGGCTCTGTTTCGCCAACTTCATGAAGGGCGGATATGGCAAGGGCGCAATCGCCGCGCTGGCCGTCATAGTAATTGTCTTCGGGGCGATGACTATGAACAGGAACAGGCTCTGGTCGAACGACCTCGACTTCTATATCGAGATGGTAAGGGTCGCGCCGACTTCGGCAGCCGCCCACGGAAATCTCGCCCACTCGTACTTCAGGCTCGGCGCAATTGACGCCGCTATAAAAGAGATGGAGGCCGCGAGCTCTCTCGTGCCGGGAAACCCGGAGATCGTCTATGAACTCGGGACTTACTATTACAAGGCCGGACGCTTCGATGAAGCGGCAGGCGCGCTGGAGCGTGCCGTAAGGGGCAGGCCCGGAAAAGAAGAGGCATGGAACCTTCTGGGGATAACCTACGCCGAGACAGGCAGGAATGACGCGGCAGTGGAGGCTTTCACCAGGGCCGTCGAATTGAACCCTTCTTCACAGGCGGCTAATAACCTCAAGCGCATGCAGGGGATGTAAGAATAAACGCACTACTCAAAAAGGGAGAATAAAAATGAGACTCGGCAAGTTATTCATGTCTGCGGCAGCGGCTTTTCTGATTTCGCAAACTGCCGCTTATGCTGCGGAGCACAGGGGCGTCGTCCTCGACGCCGTTACAGGGGGCGGCTACACCTACATGAACATCGAGGAGAACGGGGAGAAGTTCTGGATTGCGGGCCCGGCGAATACCGTCGCCAAAGGCGCGGAGGTCAGCTTCTCGGAACAGGTATGGATGCCTAACTTCACGAGCAGGGCCCTCAACCGTACCTTCGAGAAGATACTGTTCGTAAGCGGCGTTGACGATGGGACGGCAGGCAACGAGACTGAGGCCGATGAAGCGCCTGTAGATGAGATACATTCAAGCGCCGGTTTCGCGGCTGCCGAAACTGCTGAAGAGGCGGTAGCGGCGGAAGAGACGGCAGAAGAAGATGAAGAGGCAAGTGAGGAAGAAGAGTCCGCGCCAGAGCCCCCGCCAGCCGACGGTATATACACCATCGAGCGGCTCTACAAGATAGCCGACGAGCTCAAGGGACAGAAGATAAAAGTGCGCGGCAAGGTCGTCAAGGTCTCCGAGAACATAATGGGCTTGACGTGGGTCCACATCCAGGACGGCACCGGAACGAGGGGCAAGAACAAGCTCGTATTCAGGTCGGCCAGCGACACCGCCAAATTGGGAGACACCGTCGTAGCCGAAGGCACTCTCGATACCGACAAGGACTTCGGCTTTGGCTATTATTACGCCGTGATCGTGGAAGACGCTACGTTTACTGAGTAAGGGCAGGGCGGCAGGGGCGTTGCTTCACGCGTCCTTGCCGCCTGTTTTAACGGATGTGAAAAAAAGCAGAGACGCTTTCCGGCCGCATTATATAAGAAATTCCTACCAACCCCGCGATTGTCACGACCACCAGCACAAGTAATTGAAAGGTGCTTTGCCTGAGAACTGTTTTTAAAGCCACCTTGTTCATTTACCAGCCTCACGTTTGAAGAGGTTTTTTCCTCGACACAATAACAATATAAACGATGTGTTTGTTTTTCTATGTGACCGTGGTCACAAAGCTGGATTGCGCATTTCATTTTTGATATCCTGACTTTAGAGGATTTCATTTTTTGACTGACCTTGACGGGGCCTTATGGGCGGCGGTTGCTGCGAAGATAAAAGCTGTGAGCTGGAGGCATTGAGGGCAAGACAGGGCTCTGTCCTCAAAATGGTACTCGCGATAAACGCCGTCATGTTCTTCGTGGAGGCCGGGGCTGGGCTTTGGGCAAACTCGATGGCCCTTCTTGCCGACTCACTCGATATGCTCGGTGACACGCTCGTCTACGGCTTCTCTCTTTATGTCCTCGCGAAGGGGGCCCGCTGGCAGGCTGTCTCCGCCATGCTGAAGGGCGGCATAATGGCCGTCTTCGGCGTCCTTGTCCTGGCTGAAGCGCTCTACAAGGCTGTCTATCCGGTCACTCCAATTGCCGAGGCTATAGGGGCCGTCGGCCTTCTCGCGCTCGCGGCGAACAGCGTATGTCTGTGGCTCCTGTGGCGGCACAGGGCGGACGACATCAATATGCACTCGGTCTGGCTATGCTCGCGGAACGACATAATAGCGAACAGCTCGGTGCTGCTGGCGGCGGCTGGCGTGTGGCTGCTCTCATCCGGCTGGCCGGACATAGTGGTGGGCCTCGGAATAGCCGCGCTCTTCCTGCGCTCGGCTTTTCATGTTATATTCAGGGCGGCAGGGCAGTTGAAGGGGGTTTAGAGAGTAGGGTGGGCTGTGCCCACCAAATATTTTTATAGAGGCGGTCATGTCTGAATACAGACGCTCACGTGAAGGCAGTGCCTATTTTTTCACTGTCGTAACCTGCCAGAGAGAGCACTTTTTGGGTTCTGCTGAATCAGTAAATACATTTGAGGAAATCTTGAATGAAGTAAAACTAAGGCATTCTTTTGAAGTAGAGGCTTGCGTTATTTTGCCTGATCATATTCATGCAATATGGCGCTTATTTGATGGCGACGTAACTTATTCGATGCTGTGGGGCTACATCAAGAAGGAATTTTCAAAAAGAATGAAAGATAAGCTGCCTGTTTCGGTTCAGACGTCATCGAGGCTCAGGCACAGAGAGAGCATGGTTTGGCAGAGGCGTTTTTGGGAACACCAGATAAGGGATGAAAAGGACTTTCAGGCGCATTTCGATTATATTCACTTCAATCCGGTAAAGCATGGCCTGGTCCATAAGCCAGATGATTGGCAATTTTCGACTTTTCATAAACATGTAGACAGCGGTATATATTCTAAAGATTGGGGCAGCGTGCCTGTTGAATTCAATGAGGGTGTTGGCCGGGAATAGCTCTGTTTTGGTGGGCACAGCCCACCCTACGCGGCTTGGTTTGTTAAGTTTAGCCTTGCCACAAGTTTCTGTCACCATACTCTTTTATCCGAAAGAATACTTCTACTCCGCCTATGTGGCTGTACTTAAAAGTTTTTTGGTTGACATTGCTTAAGTCGATTTTAATATCGCCGAATTTATAAATGCGAGCAAATCTACTATTTGTAATATTCCACCGTGGTTCGGCGATATCATGGGCAAAAGCATTTCGTATTTGATATACAACACCTGTGAAGTGGTCAATTTCTGTTTGAATTGGGTTTGCTAAACTAACACCTGATTCTTCACGACAGCGATTTAAAGTAATTGCCGCTGCTCCAAAGACGATTGTAAGGTTATTTTCAAGAGCGACTAAGAGTTCAGTGGGCGAGGCGAAAATTTTGTCAGGGAGCACAAGTATGGATTTGTCTTCTTTAAAAGTGAGGGGTTTATCCAGTTCATCAAAATTAATATGACCTTCGAGTGCGTAGTTATATAATTTCCACGCAAAAGAAAGTTGTTTGAAAGCTGTGTCGATATAATTCATATTTGTTCAAACCTCATATATTTGCGCGCTGTGTCCCCGTTTTACCGCTTCTCCCCCTTAACCGCCATCAGCATCCCTAAGAGGAACATCTTCCACTGAACGGGTTTGAAGCCCGACGATTCCAGTAGGGCCGAAAGGCTCTCCTTTGTGAACTGCTGGACGTGTGCCTCTTTCCAGACCTTGCCTTTGCCCTTTGTCCAGAAGTACCAGATGACCCTGAAGAGGAGGTTCTTCTCGTTCGGCACGAGGATCAATATCTTGCCGTTATCCTGTAAGACCCGTCTCATTTCCCTGAGGGCGTTCTCCGGTTTCTCCAGGTGCTCGAGC
>CAJPFK010000051.1 GCA_905339275.1 Methylophilaceae bacterium | reverse complement strand
CATCGCCGGGTGCGATTCTTCTCGACCATAGAATTGGTTAATGCGCTGGAACTGGAGAAGGCGGCTGGCAAACAAGGACAGATGGCCTATCGACTGATGTATGCCGACTTGGTGATCCTGGACGAATTGGGCTATCTGCCGTTCAGCCAGGCAGGTGGTGCCTTGCTGTTCCACTTCATCGGCAAGTTGTACGAGCGCACGAGCCTGGTGATCACGACAAACCTGAGCTTCGCAGAATGGGGAAATGTGTTCGGAGATGCCAAGATGACAACGGCGCTGCTGGACAGGCTGACCCATCACTGCCACATCGTGGAAACCGGCAACGATAGTTACCGCTTCAGAAACAGCTCAACTCAACCCGGAAAGGAGGGAAAAACGAGAAAACTATCCACAACCTGAGTCGTTCAGAGATAAACTTAGGGCGGGTCAAAATTCAATGCAAAACCTGGGTCAGGTTTAAACGCAATTCAACAAGGTAGTAGGTCGCGACTTTTGCTGTGCGGACTCCGCACAACTAATTGATTATTTTATTAATATAGTCGATACTTCTGGTGTAACCCACACCAGCTAGACCTCATAGACTGACAGCAACGTAACAAGAAAGACCCCGGTACCTCAAAAAGGTTACCGGGGTTTTTTATGATTTGGCTATCTGTGACGCTTTTAGCTGCCCGAGCAGACCGTGTAAAGGGTATCTGCCTCACTGAGGCTTACGGTGGCTGCTGCACCGGAGGCAGTTGTTGAAAGGAGCGCCCTCAAAGAACCGGTGGAAGTGTTGCCATCATCGATGGTCGTATCAAGCTGCAGCGCGATTTTGCCGGGTATGTTGCCCGAGCAGACAATGAATGAACCAGGCAAGCTGGTGATAGGAGTGCTGCCCGTTACGCCAAGTTTGCCGCCTACCGCATTAGTGGGGAGGCCTGTACCACCTGTTGCAAGACCGGCCAGACGGGTATGTTCCCAGAAATTGAAAGATTCGCCGCTAGCTGCATTCCATAAGCCCTCGATAACGCCATTGCCGTTGCCATTGGTGGCAGTGGCACTTACATGGGAAACTGCACTTGCATCATCACCTGGCAGCGCCCTGAATTTGTCCTGGTAGCCGTAAAGAAGTGCAGGCGTGTTCTTGAAGTCTCCCGCGAGGTTCTTCACTTTCGCGCTGTTGATCATTTCCTGCCCTTTCAGCACACCGCCCAGCAGCAGGCCGATGATCACCAGTACAATCGCTATCTCGATTAAGGTGAAGCCTGTTTGATTACGTTTCATTGTCCCGATCTCCTAATTATTGTTGACGGTTCCAGTCTCAAGGTGCAGCAGAACCATTAGCTTGCATCTGGATGATACGGGCTCTGGCAGCACGCACAATTGGACCTTGGTACATTGGACTTTGGTACACCCTGCTTCAATGAACATGGTGCTATAAGGCCAGAAGCCTTCAAGCAGGAGGAAGGGAAAGAATCAGGAAATCGAGCAGCTGGTTAGCCGTGAACTGGCAACAGATCTGCCGATTGCCTTCGACGTAGACGTCTCTTGGACAAA
>CAJPFK010000050.1 GCA_905339275.1 Methylophilaceae bacterium | reverse complement strand
TTCACCGCAAAATCGCGCGACTCTGAGTGAGTCGAAAACATATTGTCGCGGTAATTTTCCCAATGCCCCGATTTCTCCCACAGCGTGCGATCCAGCATGGTCGGCGTGCGCACTTCCTGATAGCCATACTCGCGGAACTTCGTGCGCATGTACTGTTCGACTTCCTGCCAGATCGTCCAGCCATTGGGGTGCCAGAACACCATGCCGGGCGCATCGTCCTGCATATGAAACAAGTCGAGCTGCTTGGCCAGCTTGCGGTGGTCCCGTTTCTCCGCTTCTTCCAGGCGATGCAGATAAGCATCGAGGTCTTCCTTCTTCGCCCAGGCTGTGCCATAGATGCGCTGCAGCATTTCATTGCGGTGATCTCCGCGCCAGTAGGCTCCCGCCAGGCTCATCAACTTGAACACTTTGAGCTTGCCGGTAGACGGTACGTGCGGGCCGCGGCACAGGTCGGTAAATTCGCCCTCGCTGTACAGCGACACTTCCTGATCCGCGGGAATGGATTCGATTATCTCCGCCTTGTAGCGCTCGCCGATGCTCCTGAAATACGCAACGGCCTCATCGCGCGGCAACACGCGGCGCGCCACCGGCAGGTCCAGTTTCGCCAAGTCGGCCATGCGCTTTTCGATAGCCGCCAGATCCTCTGGCGTGAATGGGCGCGCATAGGAAAAATCATAAAAGAAGCCGTTTTCAATCACCGGGCCGATGGTCACCTGCGCTTCGGGAAAAAGTTCCTTGACTGCGTGAGCCAGCAGATGCGCGGTGGAATGGCGGATAATCTCCAGCCCGTCCATATCCTTATCCGTGACAATGGCCAGAGCCGCATCGTCAGCGATCCGGTACGAAGTATCGACCAACCGGCCGTTCAGCTTTCCGGCCAGCGCCGCACGCGCCAAACCCGCGCCTATGCTCTGCGCGACTTCGGCGACAGTGACAGGCTGCGCATAGTTGCGTTGCGAACCATCCGGCAAGGTAATAACTGGCATAATTTTCTCTTGACCAACTTACAGGCTTCAAAAACAAAGTGCGGCAGGGCCGCACTTTTCTCACTTG
>CAJPFK010000049.1 GCA_905339275.1 Methylophilaceae bacterium | reverse complement strand
CTGGGCAAGCAGCTCGGCCTGACCATCATCCACAAGCGCACCAAAAAGCGCGAGCAGACAAAGCCGGCAATTCCCTATCGCGTCGAAGTCGTGGCCATGGACCATCCCGGCATCGTGCGCAGCCTGTCTGCCTTCTTTTCCCGGCACGGCATCAATATCGAAGAACTCCAGACCGACACCTACCCCGCGCCGCACACCGGCACGCCCATGTTTTCCGTCGCCATGACCGTAGGCATCCAGGCAGATGTGCACATCCCCACCCTGCGCGGCGATTTCCTCGACTACTGCGACGACCAGAACCTGGATGCGAGCTTTGAGCCGGTGCGGGGGTGACACGGCGTGATGGCTGTGGCGTTACGAGTCGGAGGGATGAATATGTGGCCCAGGCTTGATCCGGCATCGCCCCCCGGCCCATCCGGCGTTTTTGCCGGCTACTTTCGTTAGTCTTCACTTATATGTTGCTCACCGTGCTAACGCGAAAATCCTCGCCCCAACGCCAGAATATCGATTGGTTTGGATTTTCCAGCGGCCTGATGCTTCGCATCTGCTCCGACTATATCGCGATGAGAATGCTGTATAGACTCGGTCGGCCCACAACGATACCGACGATCTGCGTAATGATGATCGATATCGTCGAGAAATCATTAAAGCTGCATCTTGCGGTGCAGTCGCAAACAGCAACCGCGCTCAGCGATATGCGAACAACACACGGGCACAATGTTGATTCACTTCGTCGCGCCTGCGCCAAGTTTCATTCGCTATTTGACGACGCCGATGTCTGTGGATTTACACAACACCTCAATGATCGTGACGGAAAGCTATATCAGAAGTTGCGCTACGGCTCACAAGAAACGACTACCGGTTTTTCAACAAACATTGGCACCCTATTGCAGGTCGTCGATAAAGTGTTCATTCAGTCCATTCTTCTCTTACCTGAGCAGCATAGGAGGTTGTTGGTTTCGGCTTCACCAATCAAACTTCTTCTCACAAGGTCACCCATTGACCAGAGTCAATACCCAGAGCAGATAATTGAAATTCTGGCACAAGGCAATGCTCAATTTTCCTTGCTCATGGATTACTGCCAACGTCTCAAGCAAGAGGAAGATGAATTCATGCAACGATTCAAACAAGCAGACGGCGTGGAAAAAAACTCGTAGGTTGGGCTGACGCAGGAAGCCCAACATAACACTTAACGGAGGCAAACCAGACCATGCGAGAGTGGGGCGTCACGGCGGATGATGCAGGGTTTGGTTTTGGTGAGCGATAGACGTTGGGCTTCGCAGGCTCAGCCCAACCTACGAGTTCTCAAGTTCCAGTGCGCTCCCTCCTCTCCCCCAGCCCCTCTCCCGCAAGCGGGCGAGGGGAGGAAAAAATTTACCCTGCTTTTGCCCAGCCCCGTTAGACATCCTCTCCCGAACTCTTTAGACTTGCGCCCTTTCGCAAGACGGTTTGCAGGGCAACATCATGAATCTCGAGGCAACACCAGAAAACACCGCCGCACCCAACGCGCAGATTGCACGCGAGGTGGCGCGCCGCCGCACGTTCGGCATCATCTCGCACCCGGACGCGGGCAAGACCACGCTCACGGAAAAGCTGCTGCTGTTCTCCGGCGCGATTCAGATGGCGGGCGCGGTGAAGGCGCGCAAGAGTGGGCGCCATGCGACTTCGGACTGGATGGAGATCGAGAAGCAGCGCGGCATTTCGGTCGCCAGCTCGGTGATGCAGTTCGAGTACCGCGGCCATGTGGTGAATCTGCTCGACACGCCGGGCCACCAGGATTTTTCCGAGGACACGTATCGCGTGCTC
>CAJPFK010000048.1 GCA_905339275.1 Methylophilaceae bacterium | reverse complement strand
AAGGGTTGCGGCAGAGGACGAGATACAGGGGCTCGACATCACGCAGCACGAGGAGAGCGGCTATTCGCTTTAAAAAAAAATTGCTCTTTTCCCCGATCTCTTTTCAGGGCTAAAAAAGCAGCTGATTTTTGCGCGTCACTTAAATAATGCCGGCCAATGATGTGCCCGGCGAAAAGAACCAAGGCAACGGCGCCTTCGGGTAAAGGGATAATCCCTTTAGCCAAAGGCGCCGTTTTATTTTCCAGGGGAGGTGAGGGAGATGAAGAAGGTAGAGGCGATAATAAAGCCCTTCAAGCTCGACGAAGTGAAAAAAGCTCTCGGCGAGCTTAACATCGAAGGCATGACCGTGACCGAGGTCAAGGGGTTTGGAAGGCAGAAGGGCCACTCGGAAGTCTACAGGGGGGCCGAGTACATGGTCGATTTTCTCCCTAAGGTCAAGATAGAGGTCGTGACCTCGGACGAGATGACCCCCAAGGTGGTCGCGGCGATAACCGGCGCGGCGAAGACCGGGAAGATAGGCGACGGCAAGATATTCATAATACCCGTGGACGACGGGGTAAGGATAAGGACAGGCGAGCGCGGCATTGACGCGCTTTAGAAAAAACGGAGGGGGAAAAATGTCAAAGCTCTTTTCAGCTTTCTTAATATGCCTTTCTTTTGCGACCGACGCTCTAGCGGACGGCGGTGTCGACACGGGAGACACCGCCTGGGTGCTGGTCTCGACCGCGCTGGTGCTCCTCATGACGGCCCCGGGGCTCGCGCTCTTCTACTCCGGCATGGTCAGGCGGAAAAACGTCCTCGGCACGCTGATGCAGTCATTCGCGGTCCTTTGCGTGGTGAGCATACAGTGGGTGCTCATCGGCTACAGCCTGGCCTTCGGCCCTGACAGGCTTGGGCTCATCGGCGGCTTCGAGTTCTTCGGCTTGAACGGCGTGGGGCAGGAGCCTAACCCCGATTACGCGGCGACAATCCCACATCAGGCGTTCATGCTTTTCCAGATGATGTTCGCGGTCATAACCCCGGCGCTGATTGCCGGGGCCTTCGCTGAGAGGATGAAGTTCCCGGCCTTTCTCATATTCACTCTCCTTTGGACGACTTTGGTCTACGACCCGGTTGCGCACTGGGTCTGGGGAGTGGGCGGCTGGCTCAGAGACTTCGGCGCGCTCGATTTTGCCGGAGGAGCGGTCGTGCATATAAGCTCAGGCGCGGCGGCCCTCGCTGCGGCCCTGACGCTCGGCAGGAGAAAAGGCTACATGACGGAGATAATGCCCCCGCACAACCTCCCGCTGACTGTCATAGGTGCGGGCCTCCTGTGGTTCGGCTGGTTCGGCTTCAACGCGGGAAGCGCGCTGGGGGCGAACGGGCTTGCGGCAACGGCCTTCCTGACGACAAACACGGCGACCGCGGGCGCGGGCCTCTCCTGGATGGCCGTGGAGTGGCTGCACAGGGGCAAGCCGACCCTCCTGGGCCTTGCCTCCGGCATAGTGGCCGGGCTCGTCGCCATAACTCCCGCGGCAGGTTTCGTCGGCCCGGCGTCTTCCCTCTTGATAGGGCTTGCGGCCGGGGCCATCTGCTATGTATCGGTTGCGATAGTGAAGCCGCTTTTCGGCTATGACGATTCTCTGGACGCCTTCGGCATACACGGCGTGGGCGGCATATGGGGGGCAATTGCCACGGGCCTTTTCGCCTCGACCGCCATAAACGCGGCGGGGGCTCCGGGCCTCTTCTCTGGCAGCGGCGCGCTCCTTGGCAAACAGCTACTGGCCATCGGGGCGTGTTTCCTCTACTCGTTCACGATAACAATGGTCATACTCAAGGGCCTGGACATGGTGATGGGCTTGAGGGTCGGCAAGGACGAGGAGATGCAGGGGTTGGACATCACCCAGCACAGCGAGAGCGGGTACTCCTTATAACAAAAATCGCTCTTTTTCCCGATTTCTTTGTCAGGCTGGAAGTAAAATTGCTCACATATTCTCATATATGCTCCGCATTTTACTTCCACCCTTCCTCGAACTCGGGAAAAAATAGCTGATTTTCAGAGACACTAAAAATCCGCCTGTCTTAATGTTGTGACTGGCGAAACAAAAGGCAACGGCGCCCTGCGAAAAAACCAGGGCGCCGTTCTATTTTCAGGGGCAGGAGTTTTACGTATTCTCCTTCCTGCGGTTTATCTTTTCTCGAGCAGCGGCCGTATCCTCGATATTATCTCTTCAGTCCGGCCCTGCATGTCGTCTGCGAGGAGAATGTCCGAGATTATGGCAACAGAGGCTGCACCTGCTTCGAGTACGGGAAGGGCGGTATCGGCCGTGATGCCGCCGATGGCTACTATCG
>CAJPFK010000047.1 GCA_905339275.1 Methylophilaceae bacterium | reverse complement strand
GCGTATGTCGCAAAGCTTGGAAGAAAAGACCTTAACCGCTATATAAATATAGGGATCATAAGCGCCCTTGTCGCAAGTCTGGCAGTGGCTTTTTTATTCAAAGTAGTTTACGGCGAACTTCAGGGTACAGCAGAGCAGCTTTTCGAGGGCGCAGCCGCTCTTACAGCAGCGATCGTACTTACATATATGATCTTCTGGATGGCGCAAAATTCAAAACAGATAAAAGGTGAAGTCCAGGAAAAAATAGACCTGTCCATTTCAAAAGGCCAGATGTTCGGGATAGCAGCCCTGTCGTTTGTTGCAGTATTCAGGGAGGGTGTGGAGACCGTTCTCTTTCTTGGAACACTTGCGATCCAGTCTCCGGCTGACACCATTGCGGGTTTCATCCTTGGGCTTGCACTTGTGATCGTCCTGTCATTTATAATGTTCAAAGGGATTTACAGGCTTGACGTAAGCAGGTTCTTCAGATATACAAGCATATTGCTGATATTGTTCTCAGCAGGTCTTGCGGCAACAGCAGTTCATGAATTCAATGAAGCAGGCATAATACCGGAAATCGTAGAGCATATCTGGGATATAAACCCGCCTCTGAATCCAGATGGTTCTTATCCCCCGCTTCATGAAAACGGATTGATAGGAGGAAGCTTGAAAGCCCTGATAGGTTATAATGGAAATCCTTCACTTACAGAAGTTATGGCATACATTGGTTACTGGATAATAATAGGGCTATTTGTTTACAGAAGCTACCTGAAGAGGTAAAACATGGAAGCAGACACACCAAGGATTGAAGAATATCTTGAATCTATATACAAATTGCAACTGGAACAGCATCCGGTAAGCACATCGCGCCTTGCAGAGCACCTGAAATTATCCCCTCCGTCCGTATCCGAGATGGTAAAAAAACTTGCAAATAAAGGTCTCATAAATCACACCGGAAAGGGCGTATGCCTTACAGAAGAAGGTGGAAGAATGGCCAAAAAAGTCGTTCGCAGACACCGCCTCTCCGAGCGGCTGCTTACAGATATCCTGGGCTTTAAATGGGACGAAGTGCATGAGGAAGCGTGCAGGCTTGAACATGCCATAAGCCCT
>CAJPFK010000046.1 GCA_905339275.1 Methylophilaceae bacterium | reverse complement strand
TTTGTCGAGCGGCGCAAACAGCCCGAATTACGGATGATGGCCGGCAAGAAATGCGCGGAATGCGGCAACCGCACCGTCATCAAGAAAGACGGCTGCGAGTTTTGCACGGCGTGCGGTGCGATTGGTGCGTGCGGCTAAAATTGCAGTGTGGGATCAGCTGACCAGCTGTGGGAGTCAGAAGAAGTCGCGACTAAGACAGAAGAAGTCGCGACTAGAGTCAGAATAAGATGCGATTAAACTATTTAATACCCTGGCCTATTTGGCAGGGTATTTTTTCTCCTAAAATTTCTCGGTAGATTTTTCCGTTAGTTTTTTTGTGTCTTAGCCGCAATACGGCAGCCCTGTGGTTTCTCAGAATAGGTGAATAGATTCTCACTAATTGAATAAATAGTCACTAACTTGGGAAGCCCTCAAAACACACAAACGATAAAACGAGCCAAATTGCCCTAGTAATCCCAATCAACGTGTCTGACAGGTAATTTGTTTAGTTGGTCCTTGTAGAACCGCCATTTCGGCATGAACTGATCCATCAGCGCAACAAAACGGTTGTTGTGTGGTGATGCGGATGAAAGGCGCACCTCAGTCTGGATAAAACGCAGCCCAACCGCGAGACCCGCTGGTGACGAAGGGATTAAGATCACCAATTTGCTTCAACTCCCAATCCTCGGGCATCACCCCCACTTCGGTCTGCTTGTAGCCCAGTTTGACGCGCTGCGACTCCAGCTCAACCTGATATTTTGCTGGTGCTTCCCGCACTGCCAGCGGCGCACTCATGCCTGAAACCCCATCTTGCGCAGATGTGCTTCCACCTTCGCACTCAGATTTACCACGTTGTCGGCTAACACGGGTAGCGGGCGTTTCATAGCGTTCGGCCAATTCTTTCACGTGCTGGATAAGTGCTTGGCTGATGCGATCCATCTCGCCGTGGATGTCTTTGTCCAGTGCGGCGAGCCATTTGTCGTCGACCACCAGTGTTTTGATATCCCAAAACCAAACCGTGCGGATTATGCAGCGTTTTAAAGTTCAATATAATAGAAATGGAATGATATATGGGGTGCTGAATAAGAATGGTCACTTGCGATCAGTGTCTGGCGTATGAGGATTCCAGACGCTAGAGAGAAGATTTACTAGATTTTCAAGTGATATTCCAGCAGAACTTGGTGGTCGTTGGTCGCCGATATCCCAAGATTCTTCAAGCCACATCCGTCCGGCACCCTTGATACTAACCTTGCGCTCTAAACGAACAGTCATAAACGGAGAGGCCAGAACTAGGGCAACCAACATTTCTGGTGAGAATGATCTACCGGGTTTCAAGAGTAGCTCTTTCAACGAACTGATGTTCCGGTCTATGAAAGGAAGTGTAGGTTCAAGGCTTAGCGTTACTTGTAGCTGTTCAGCCTTGCTAAGTAAAAGGAGCAGACCGTGAAAGGCCGGTTGGTACGACGATGGAAGCCCAAGAAGCCAAATTCGAAAAAGATCGACCCATGCGGAACACTCTGCCATTTCCCATCGGCTCATTAGCAGTTCCTTGGCGTCGAAGAGTTTCCAGAACGAATTGCCTTCTTGGATGCCATCAGAAAGGCATTCAACATCTTTATCGGACAGCTCGGATTTTCTTAAATAGGACAGTCTTTCCACTTCGCCACGTGACACGCTTCCACTCCTTCCTCGCCTTGATTCTTGAGCGCCTAGTTTACTTACCACTCCAGCAATTAAAGTGTGAATAGCGGATAGTGACAGTTCTATTCTTGCTACTGAACAATGGGATGTTGCAACATTCACTATCTCTTGATCTGCAGGTACTGAAACCACTTGAGTAGCTTTATCTTTGTTAAAAGCAATCAATCGTTGGATAAGCAGCTCTATCTGTTCATCTACAGAAGGAAGGAAATCTACAACAGTGCCTACAGATAAGTTGGAAAGCACCAAGTGACGGTTTTCGTGGAGCGTAAGCACATGAATACCTAACTCAGTTGGAGTTGATGTAGTTTCTCTAGCTTCTTCTGCAATTCGCTTCAACAATTCAGAAATTGTCTTTGGAAGGGCACCAACACTTGAAGCTAGGTTGCGAAGGCTAGTCGCAGTCCAGAGCAAAAACCTTACGTGGCTAACCAATCTTTCTGTTACTCGCGGACTTTCAACCACACCAGGAACAACAGGCGTTAGAGTTTTACTGCATGAACGGCATATAAACCTGGGCCGCTTTATGAAGAGATGAACGATCTTGCCATCGAGTGGAGTATCTATAAATCGTGATTGGCTCCAACCATGTCTTGAAACGAGGGAATTGCAAGATGGACAGCGATCTGATCTTGAGCTGAAAGTCGCGTGAACTTCCCACTTACCATCACGAAAAACAATCTCATCAATAGCTTTCGCTGAAGAAAATCGATGCTTTAGAGCATCAACCGGCTTCATGTCCTTCTCATATGCGTGTTCAGAGTTTTCGTCGAATATAAACACGGCAAAATCATCATCGATGAAATTCTTGAGGGCAACAATTATATCCGGTCAAATTCGCATCCAGATATGACAATTTGAATGTACTAAGAAAAATGGAAACCAATTACTTCGGACAATGTTTAGCGCAACTCCGGCGCAAGAAGAAATTAAAGCAAAAACAGGTCGCATATGAAGCACAAATGGATCCGAGCTATGTGGCGGGTCTTGAGAATGGACGACGTGCACCGCCTAGGCAAAGCATGATGACTAAGCCAGTGAACAAGAAGTAATGGAATTACGAAGAGCAGCAATGCTGAGTGAATTGGCGAGGGAACTAAATGAGCGCGTGGAATATTTTGCCGGAGCACCAGTAGCCATGGCGATCCTGGAGATGTCATCAACTATGTCGCCAGGCGAGATTCAAGCAATAGCAACGCTAATTGACTGATATAGATTTAGATCACATGCACAAGGGAGAAATAACATGTAAAAAAACCGCACAAACGGGTTAGGGTTTGCACGGCTTTTGGTAATGCGTGCTGCGATTTAGGAGTCGTCAGTATCCATTTCACCAACTTCCAAGTCAAGCCCTCGTATTCCAACCAAAGGTATTCCCTTTCAGGTTGCGGACAAATTCACGCCCACTTCCGGACAAAAGGATGACTAATTTAAGGAAATTAAGAGGAAAACATGACTACGACAAATTCAATTTCGAAGCCAAAGAAATTGATGGCTCTACAAGTTGATCAACGATTAAGTCTCAGTAAGTCACAGAAGAAATCTATGACCGCTGAGCCGCATCGCCTCTCGGATATTGAGACAAGCTATTTATTTTGCTGTACCTATCTGATGTTCGTGATATTCCTGAGCAGTTTCCTCTTGCCTCTAACACAAGGGTATTTCTTCATCCAAAAACAGGTTCTTAGCAGATTTCTTTAGCAAGCCGACGGGAAAACTTTGCCCAAAGTTTGAATTAAATGGAGATACAAATGAATTTCACGGATATAGCAATAAGAAAAGATGGCGATGCCGGCGTGACGGGCATTCAGGAATTTAACGATTGTTGAATTGCACCTAAAACTGACCCACCTGACGCAGTAAATTGCATCCAAATTTGACCCACGTATAGATACTGTCCTGCTCATTAATTGAGCGGGAGCAACGGGAGTGATCAACGTGGCGATATTGAGCAGCATCAGGCGTTGGCATTTGCGCGATCAAATGCCGATACGGGA
>CAJPFK010000045.1 GCA_905339275.1 Methylophilaceae bacterium | reverse complement strand
CCTTTGGCTTCGCCGCCGAATTTCTTCGACAGGATCGTGGTGATCGCTGCCGTCAAGGTCGTCTTTCCATGGTCCACGTGACCGATCGTCCCTACGTTTACGTGCGGCTTCGTCCGCTCAAATTTACCTTTTGCCATAATCGTATCCTTTAACTGACTTCTATCGAGTTAATCAAGTGCAAGCTCATTAAGCAACAGACCACTTAATTCCACACCCAAATCAAATGGTGCCCATGGCGGGAATCGGACCCGCGACCTCTCCCTTACCAAGGGAGTGCTCTACCACTGAGCCACATGGGCGCTTAAATACTACTTTGCCAGTTCTTTTTGGAGCGGGCGACGAGGCTCGAACTCGCGACATCTTGCTTGGAAGGCAAGTGCTCTACCAACTGAGCTACACCCGCTTCGAGGCCTGCCAGAGGGCAAACCACAACCCGCACACCCATTAGAACCAACGCCTATCGGCTCTGAATCTGATGTTTCTAATTTTTTTACTTCTTATAGCTGGTGGAGGGGGAAGGATTCGAACCTTCGTACTCAGAGAGAACGGATTTACAGTCCGTCGCCTTTAACCACTCGGCCACCCCTCCAAACCGAACCCGTGATTATGCTGATATTTTGACAGCGTGTCAAACGCATTGATGGGAGAATTTGGTGCCGGATGTCGGAATCGAACTGACGACCTTCGCATTACAAGTGCGCTGCTCTACCAACTGAGCTAATCCGGCGATGAACCTTAATTTTACTTACAAAAACCTATTTAACCAACTTCAGAAATGGTTTCTTTCCTGCCGGCTTTTCCTGCTTGCTTCCTTTTTCCTCAACAATCTCCGCACCGGTCGACTGTCCTGTATCCGGCCCATCGGTTTCCGGCTGTTCAGGCTGGAAGAACATACCCTGGCCATTCTCCCTTGCGAATATGCCACGCACCGCTTCAATCGGCACGTACAAATCGTTCGAGACGCCTCCAAAACGCGCCGAGAAAGTAACCGCCTCATTACCTATCAGCAAATTCTTTGTCGCCGCGTAATTGAGATTCAGAACAATCTGACCATCCTTGACATACGCCATCGGCACTCTTGTTTGCGCATCAACCGCCACCAGCAGGTGCGGAGTCAAGCCATTATCCACACACCACTCATGCAGGGCCCTTATCAAATAGGGCTTGGTTGATGTCAACTCACTCATCGCGCCACATACGCCTCCAAGCTATTTACGCATCGCCTTTTCCGACGGTGTCATCGCTTCAATGTACGCCGGGCGAGAGAATATACGTTCTGCGTATTTAAGTAAAGGTGCAGCCTGTTTCGGCAATTCTATACCGTAATGGCCCAAACGCCAGAGCAGCGGGGCAATGGCGACATCCAGCATGGAGAATTCGTCACCTAAAATATATTGCTGCTTGCTGAATAACGGAACAATCTGCGTCAAATTGTCGCGTATTGTCGCACGCGCCTTATCGGCCAGCTTCTGGTTACCCGACTCGACATCGGCAATATGGTTAAACAACTGCTCTTCGAAGTTGTGCAGGAACAATCTTGCGCGCGCGCGCATGACAGGGTCTGCAGGCATCAATTGCGGATGAGGAAAACGCTCATCGATGTATTCGTTGATGATATTCGCCTGCTGCAACACCAGATCACGCTCGACCAGAACCGGCACCTCGTTGTGCGGGTTGATAACGGCAAGATCTTCAGGCTTGTTGGCCAGATCGACATCAATGACCTGAAAATCCATGCCTTTTTCGAACAGCACGATACGGCAACGGTGACTATAAGGGTCGGTAGTGCCAGAGTACAAGGTCATCATAATTTCAGTTTCCTACGCTAAATACAAAACGGGAGCGCATCCGTTCGGATGACGGCCCCCGTTAAATTAAATTAATGAACGTCTTTCCAGAATTCTTTTTTCAAATAATACGAAACGACGAATAAAAGTCCCAGAAACAATAACACAAAGAGTCCCAACTGCTGGCGTTTGATCTGTGCAGGCTCCGCCATGTAAACCATGTAATTGACCAGATCGGCGATCGCAACATCGTATTCTGCAGGCGACATGGATCCGGGCTGATCCAGCACCAGCTTATGCACTTCGGCTTTTACGCCGTGCGCATCGACATGCTCTTCTGCCTTCAGCACTTGCTGGCCCTGCAGATCCCATAGAATATGCGGCATACCGACATTCGGGAAAGCCACATTATTCCATCCGGTTGGGCGACTATCGTCGCGGTAGAAGCCGCGCAGGTAGGTATACAGCCAATCTGCCGTACGCGCACGCGCCTCAACCGATAGATCGGGAGGAACCACACCGAACCACTGCTTTGCATCCAGCTTGGGCATGGAGACTTTCATGGTGTCGCCAACCTTTTCCGAGGCAAATAGCAGGTTGCTCTTGATTTGCTCATCCGTCAGGCCGATATCCGCCAGGCGGTTGTAGCGCATGTAATTTGCGCTATGGCAGTTCAGGCAGTAATTGACGAACAGGCGAGCCCCCCGCTGCAACGACTCATGATTATTCAGATTGATGGGGGCCTTATCCAGCGGAACATCTTCTCCACTGGCACCAGCCGTCATCGGCATGATAACGGCAAGCACAACCATCAAGCCGCTCTTTGCCGCATTTATTATGGTTTGTGACTTGATCATGCGGTCACCCTTTCTGGCACAGGTTTTGTCTTGTCCTTCTTCGTGTACCAAGGCATCAGGATGAAGAAGAGGAAATAGGTCAAAGTGAAAATGCGAGCCACGACGGTAGCGCGGTCCGAGCCGCCGACGAGGAAGGTGCCCGCATCGAAGACGCCCCAGACATTGGATGGCTTGGTGCCAAGATAACCCAGCACGACAAAGCTCACCACAAACAAGGCAAGCCAGCGCTTGTAAAGCGCTCCGCGATAGCGGATGGACTTCACCGGGCTGCGGTCCAGCCAGGGCAGCAAGGCAAATATCATCACCGAGAGCCCCATTGCCGCCACACCGGGAAACTGCGAATTAAAGACAGGCGGCACCGCGCGCAGAATCGAGTAATAGGGCGTGAAATACCACACCGGCGCAATGTGTGCTGGCGTCTGCAGCGGGTCGGCCGGAATGAAGTTGTTCGCCTCAAGGAAATATCCGCCCATCTCCGGCGCAAAGAATACGATTGCAGAGAACACGATGAGAAACACCGAAACCCCGACGATATCCTTTACCGTGTAGTAAGGATGGAATGGAATACCGTCCAGCGGTATATGCGTCTTGGGATCCTTCTTTTCCTTGATCTCGATACCGTCAGGATTATTGGAGCCGACCTCGTGCAAAGCGATCAGATGCGCAACGACCAGGCCGAGCAGGACCAGCGGCAAGGCGATCACATGGAAGGCAAAGAAGCGGTTCAGCGTTGCATCAGACACAACGTAATCCCCGCGCAGCCATTCAGAGACATCCGGACCGATAAACGGAATCGTGGTAAATAGGTTGATGATGACCTGCGCACCCCAGTAAGACATCTGCCCCCATGGCAGCAGGTAACCGAAGAAGGCCTCACCCATCAGCACCAGGAAGATTCCGACCCCGAACAGCCATATCAGCTCGCGCGGCGCGCGATACGAACCATAAATCAGGCCACGGAACATGTGCAGATAGACCACGACAAAGAACATGGAAGCGCCGGTTGAGTGCATGTAACGGATCAGCCAGCCCCAGGAGACATCGCGCATGATGTACTCGACCGAGCCGAAAGCCAGCTCCGCATCAGGCTTGTAATGCATGGTCAGGAAAATGCCCGTCACGATCTGCAGCACCAGCACCAGCATCGCCAGAGAACCAAAGAAGTACCAGAAGTTGAAGTTCTTCGGCGCATAATATTCGGTCAAATGCGCCTTTATATTGGCAGTCAGCGGAAAGCGCTTATCGACCCAGCCCAACGTTCCCACTATGATATTTTCGACATTCTTGTTCATTGTTATGCTGCCTCCTTGCTGTGCTCACCGATCAACAAGACAGCATCACTGAGATATTGATGAGGGGGGACCATCAGGTTGGTCGGCGCAGGGGAACCCTTGAACACGCGACCCGCCAAGTCGAACTTGGAGCCGTGGCATGGGCAGAAAAATCCGCCTTGCCAATCGCCGCCCATATCGCCACCGGGCTGCAGCTTGGGTGAAGGCGAACAGCCCAGATGCGTACAGACACCTTCCATGACCATCAAGTTGGGCTTGATGGAACGTGTGGCATTTTTACAGTAGTCAGGCTGTTGGCTGGTAACCTCCAACTGGGGATCGCTCAACTTGTCATCGTGCTGGCCGAGGGTTTTCACCATTTCATCCGTAAGGCTGACAACCCACACCGGTTTACCGCGCCATTCCACTGTAATCATGGCGCCCGGCTCAATTTTGCTGATATCAACTTCGACCGCCGCGCCAGCTGCTCGTGCCCGAGCGCTCGGCATCATGCTGGTCACAAAAGGTACAGCCACTGCAGCAGCCGCAACCCCGCCTACGGCGGTGGTAGCAGCGATCAAGAATCTCCG
Organism: Methylophilaceae bacterium; assembly: GCA_905339275.1. Taxonomy (GTDB): domain Bacteria; phylum Pseudomonadota; class Gammaproteobacteria; order Burkholderiales; family Methylophilaceae; genus UBA6140. The sequence continues at coordinate 28,940 of CAJPFK010000045.1, read as the reverse complement.
CTTGCCTTGATCAACTGGTTGATTTGCCATCACTTACCCTTAAATTTTACCCAAAATCGTTTCGAGAGCCACATTCAATAGCCCCCTATTTTACAGCTTTGCTGGTAAAAATTAAACTTTAATCCGCACATCAAACAGGGTTGTCGATATCGATGAACTGGTGCTCAAGCCCGAACCTGCCGGCGAGATGCCGGCCCAGCGACTGGACGCCATAACGCTCAGTCGCGTGATGCCCCGCTGCGATGTAGGCCAGGCCTGACTCGCGAGCCAAATGAACCGTCTGCTCCGATATCTCGCCGCTGACAAAAGCATCCACACCCAGCTCCACAGCAGTCTCCAGATATTGCTGTGCCGCGCCCGTACACCAAGCAATCCTGCCAACCATTTTGTTCGGGTCGCCTATCGTCACAGGCTGACGCCTCAACCTGGCTGCCAGTCGCGCCTCGAATGCAGAAAGCGGCTCCGGGTTCGCCAGTTTGCCGTATGCCACCATGGACTGCTCACCCGCCCAGCCATCCAGCTCAAGATCAAGCAGTTTAGCCAGTTGCACGTTGTTACCGAACTCAGGATGCGCATCCAGCGGCAAGTGATAGGCAACGAGATTGAGATCATGCTGCAGCAAAAACTGAATACGCTTGCGTTTGATACCAAGCAGCCTGGCATCTTCATTGCGCCAGAAATAACCATGATGCACAAGCACCATGTCAGCGCCGGCCTGCTGCGCCGCCTCAAGCAGCGCCATACTTGCCGTGACGCCCGTGACAATTTTGCCGACTTCATGGCGGCCTTCCACCTGCAATCCATTGGGGCAATAGTCACGGAAGCGCTCAACCTGCAGGATTTGTCCGGTATAATCCAATAACTCTTTAATATTCATTACTTTTTGCTCCCAGCATACCCAACTTATATGAAGAAACTCTGGCTTATTTTTGCACAGACTGTGACGGTCAGTCTTGGTGCCCTGTTCGTCGTGCAAACCTTTTATCCCAATCTGCTTGGCAAATTACCCAGCTCCGGCCCGGAACAGCCGGTACTGGTAAAGCAGGCGGTATCGGAAAAAGTCATTCACGCAGAGGGCTCATACAGCAGTGCCGCCAAAAAGGCCATGCCAACGGTAGTCAATATTTTCACCAGCAAGAAGGCCGCACCAAGCGCTCAGCACCCTTTTATGGATGACCCGCTGTTCCGGCATTTTTTCGGCGATCAATTCGATGACGAACAACGTTCGGATAACAGCCTGGGATCAGGGGTGATCGTCAGCCAGCAGGGCTATATCATCACCAACCATCATGTGATCGAATCAGCGGACGAAATTGAAGTCGCACTGGCAGATGGCCGCACCATGCCTGCGCGTGTCGTCGGTACGGATCCGGAAACCGACCTGGCCGTGCTCAAGGTCGATGCGGGCAACCTGCCGGCCATCACCTTTGCCGACCCGGATAAATCCAGCGTCGGCGATGTGGTGCTCGCCATCGGCAATCCGTTCGGCGTCGGCCAGACCGTGACGCAAGGCATCATCAGTGCGCTCGGTCGCAGCCACCTTGGCATCAACACGTTCGAAAACTTTATCCAGACCGATGCATCGATCAATCCGGGCAACTCGGGAGGTGCCTTGATCGATACCGACGGCAACCTGGTTGGGGTCAACAGCGCCATCTACTCGCGAAGCGGCGGTTCCATGGGCATCGGCTTTGCCATCCCTGTCAGCCTGGCCAAACAGGTCATGGAGCAGATCATTCGCCAGGGCGCGGTAGTACGCGGCTGGGTCGGGATCGAGGCACAGGACATCACGCCGCAACTGGCAGAGTCGTTCAAACTCAGCAAAACCGAAGGCTCATTGATTGCAGGCGTATTGCGTGGCAGCCCTGCCGAAAAAGCCGGGTTGAAACCGGGGGATATTTTGCTGGCGATCAATGGCAACAAAGTGGTCGACAGCTCCACCATGCTCAACCTGATCGCCGGCCTGCAGCCCGAACAGAAAGCCACGCTCAAGGTTGCAAGGGACCAGCGCGAACTCGATATTGAAGTCATTATCGGCAAACGGCCCAAGCCGCAACCACAAAACCGGGAACAGTAGGCAACCGGCGGATGATCAGTCCGGCAACTGCGCGATTTCTGCTTTCTTCCTGATAAAGCCGGCAACAAAAATCCCCAGTTCATAAAGCAGCCAGAGCGGCACCGCTAACATGAACTGGGAAATAATGTCCGGCGGCGTGAAAATGGCGCCGAGGACGAATGCACCGACAATCACGTAGGCACGAATTTCTTTCAATGTGCTGATCTGCACCAGGCCAAAACCGACGAGCGCGATGACCGCGATTGGCACTTCGAATGCCAGGCCGAATGCCATGAACAGGGTAATAACGAAATCAAGATAGTTGCCGATGTCGGTCATGACTGCGACACCCTCGGGCGCCTGGCTGGCAATGAACCCGAACACCACGGGGAAAACCAGAAAATAGGCAAATGCCATGCCCAGCAGGAACAGCAGGGTACTGGCAATCACCAGCGGCATCATGAAACGGCGCTCGTGGGCATACAAGCCCGGCGCAACGAATGCCCATACCTGGTACAGCGTATGCGGCAGCGAAATCACGAATGCCGTGATCATCGCCAGTTTCATCGGTACGAAAAAAGGCGTGGTAACGGCCGTGGCAATCATCTGGCCGCCGGCGGGAAGGCTTGCCAGCAAAGGCCGGGCAATCACGGTGTAGATCACGTCGGCAAAAGGGAACAGGACAATGAACACAAGGATCAGCCCTATCACGATGCGCAGCAGACGATCCCGCAATTCAATCAGGTGAGAAATAAAGGTTTCAGAAGTGCTCATGAATTTGCCGCCGGGAATCAGGGGTTTCCATCGGGGTCATTTTCGAGTTTGGAGGTTGGCGGATTCTGCGCCGGGGGCCCGTCAACGATATCATCAACTGCCCGGTTAACACTTGAGATGCCCGAATGGATGGAGTTTTCCACTTCGCGCTTGAATTCCTGCGAGCCTTGCTGGATACCCTGCTGCAGTTTTTTCAGGTCCTCCAGCTCCAGTTCCCGCTCTATATCACTCTTCACCGTCGCCACGTAACGCTGCATGCGGCCCGCCAGGGAACCCAGCGTGCGCGCTACTTTCGGTAATTTTTCAGGGCCGATGACAATGAGCGCGACAACCGCGATAACCACCAGCTCAGAGAAGGCTATATCGAACAAGGGAATCGATTACTGCCTGGTTTTACTGGTCACTTCACCTTCAACCGTTTCCGACTTGGCATCATCCTCGATCTTGGGTGTCCCTTTTTCATCCTTCATGGCGTCCTTGAAACTTTTCACTGCGCCACCGACATCGCTGCCGATATTACGCAGTTTCTTCGTGCCAAAAATCAGCACAACCACCAGCAGCACAATCAACCAGTGCCAGATACTAAATGCGCCCATCACAGATCTCCTGAGATATACAACTAGGTTTTAGGTAAAGTCTGACCACCGCCGAACACATGCACATGCAGATGGAAGACCTCCTGACCGCCTTCATGACCGGTGTTGATCATGGTACGGAATCCGTTCAGCCCCTGTTCCTTTGCCAGCTTCGGCACCAGCAGCAATATCCTGCCGAGCAAGTCCCGGTGTACCGCATCGCAATCTGCAAGGCTCTCGACGTGCAGTTTCGGCACAATCATGAAGTGTACCGGCGCAATCGGACGAATATCGTTGAACGCGATAACCTCGTCATCCTCATGAAATTTTTTGCTCGGTATGTCGCCTTTGATGATCTTGCAAAAAATGCAGTCGGTACTCATTTCGCACTCCTGGTCATGACTCGGGGCCGTCATTCACTTCAGTCCTTGATGCCTTTTCCTCCAGCCCCGAAAGGCCCTCGCGGCGTGCCAGCTCATTCAGCACATCCCGGGGTTTAAGGCCGGCATGTGCCAGCATCACCAAACAATGAAACCACAAATCTGCGGTCTCATAGACAATTTTATGCGGGTCGCCATCCTTGGCGGCAATAATGGTTTCCGTCGCCTCTTCACCGACTTTCTTCAGGATACCGTCCATGCCCTTGCTGTAAAGCCTGGCCACATAAGAAGACTGCGGATCGGCATTTTTACGCTGCTCCAGTAGCTCAGACAATCGATCCAGAACATCATTCATGACGATATATCTCCTGCGGGCTCTTCAGCACCGGCTGGTCCGTTACCCATTGCCCATCCACCAGTTTCTTGAAAAAACAGTTATGCCGGCCAGTATGGCAGGCAATGCCACCGACTTGTTCCACAGTAATCAGAATGACGTCTTCATCACAATCCAAGCGAATTTCATGCACTTTCTGCACATGGCCGGACTCCTCGCCTTTATGCCAGAGCCTGTTGCGTGAACGCGACCAATAGACCGCCTGTCCGGTTTCAACGGTGAGCCGCAGCGCTTCGCGGTTCATGAATGCAAACATCAGCACCTTGGCGCTGCCGGCCTCCTGCGCAATCACCGGCACCAGCCCGTCTGCGGTCCAATTGACTTCATCCAGCCAGTGCTTGCTCACAAGCGCACCTCTATACCGTAGTCACGCATATATTCCTTGGCCTGTCGCACTGTGAATTCACCATAATGGAAAATGCTGGCCGCCAGCACCGCATCGGCACCGCCTTCCTGCACGCCTTCGACCAGATGCATCAGGTTGCCTACGCCCCCTGAAGCAATGATCGGTACATCGACGGCATCGCTGATGGCACGATTCAATGGCAGATTGAAACCGGCCTTAGTCCCATCCCGGTCCATGCTGGTCACCAGCAGTTCACCAGCCCCCAGTTCAACCATTTTGCGCGCCCATTCAATGGCATCAATCCCGGTTGGCTTGCGGCCGCCATGGGTAAACACTTCCCAATGGTCGTCTACCTGCTTGGCATCTATCGCCACCACGATGCACTGGGAACCGAAGCGGCCCGCTGCGTCTGCGACCAGTTGCGGGTTAAGCACGGCAGAGGTATTGATGCTGACCTTGTCTGCACCGGCATTCAGCAAGCGGCGAACGTCATCAACCTCCCGCACCCCACCGCCGACTGTCAGCGGAATAAATACCTGGGAGGCCACTTCTTCGATGATATGCAGTATAAGGCCACGATTGTCGGAACTGGCGGTAATATCCAGAAAGGTGAGTTCATCAGCGCCCTGGTCGTCATAACGGCGCGCAATCTCCACCGGATCCCCGGCATCGCGCAATTCGAGAAAATTAACGCCCTTGACGACGCGGCCATCGGTCACGTCCATGCAGGGAATGATGCGCTTAGCCAGCCCCATTTAACTCATCCGCCAGTTTTTGTGCAGCGGCAAAATCCAGAGACCCTTCATAGATGGCACGACCGGTAATGGCGCCCATGATGCCTTCGCTTTCAACAGCGCAGAGATGCTTTACATCTTCCAGGTTGGTAATGCCGCCACTGGCAATCACCGGGATGCGCAAGGCCTGGGCCAGTGCTACCGTCGCTTCTATATTCACGCCGGAAAGCATGCCGTCACGGCCAATATCCGTGTAGATCACGGCCTCGACGCCGTAATCTTCAAATTTCCTCGCCAGATCGACCACATCGTGACCGGTCAGTTTCGACCAGCCGTCTACCGCGACCTTGCCGTCCTTCGCATCGAGGCCGACCATGATATGCCCGGGGAAAGCATCACAGGCCTCATGCAGGAAACCGGGGCTTTTCACTGCAGCAGTTCCGATGATGACATAACTGACGCCATCGTCCAGGTAACGCTCTATGGTCTCCAGGTCGCGGATGCCGCCACCCAACTGGATCGGGATATCGCCGCCGACCGCATCGACAATCGACTTGATTGCGCCCTCATTCACGGGCTTGCCGGCAAATGCACCGTTCAGGTCGACAAGATGCAGGCGTTTTCCACCTTGATCTATCCAGTGCCGGGCCATGGCGCCCGGATCTTCGGAAAATACCGTTGCGTCTTCCATGACGCCTTGTTTGAGTCTTACGCAGTGGCCGTCCTTGAGGTCAATGGCAGGTATGATCAACATGATGAATTCAACACATTCAATAAACGTAGGTTAGGGTCGTCCATCCCATTGGACGAAATTGGATAAAAGTTGCAAACCAGCATGCTGGCTCTTTTCAGGGTGAAACTGCACAGCAAAAATATTATCCTTTGCGACCACGGAGGTAAAGCGCGCGGGATATTCACTATAGCCGGCAATGATTCCCTCGTTGCGCGGCACCACATAATAGCTGTGTACGTAGTAAAAACGCTCGCCATCAGCAATCTGGTTCCACATGGGATGGCTGACTGTCTGGTAAACCTGGTTCCATCCCATATGCGGCACTTTGAGTTTGTGGCCGACTGCATCATGCATATCAGCGCGGGCAAACCGGATCACCTCGCCGGGCAGAATACCCAAGCCAGCAGCATTACCTTCTTCGCTATGCTCGAACAATAATTGCAGGCCGATGCAAATCCCCAGAAACGGCTTGCCTGCTGCAGCACGGATCACCGCATCACGCAGGCCGCGCGCCTCGAGTTCGCGCATGCAATCCGGCATGGCGCCCTGGCCTGGGAACACCACACGTCCTGCCGCGTCGATCTGCGACGGATCGCTGGTCACAACGACCTGCCTGTTGGGAGCTACATGTTCCAGTGCTTTGGACACGGAACGTAAATTTCCCATGCCGTAATCCACGACAGCGATATCAATCATAATCTAGTTTTGAGGCGACCCAAGGAACTATAGTGAACCCTTAGTGGATGGCATGATGCCCGCCATGCGGGAATCGAATTGGATGGCCATGCGCAATGCGCGGCCAAATGCCTTGAAAATGGTCTCCGCCTGGTGGTGAGCATTGTCACCACGCAGATTGTCGATGTGCAGGGTCACCTGTGCGTGATTGACAAAGCCCTGAAAAAATTCATGAATCAGGTCGACATCAAAGTCACCGATACGCGCACGTGTGAATTCCACGCCGAACTCCAGTCCCGGGCGGCCGGACAAATCCAGCACCACTCTTGAGAGGGCCTCATCCAGCGGGACATAGGCATGCCCATAACGGCATATGCCTTTTTTATCGCCAATCGCCTTTGTGAAGGCCTGGCCCAGTGTAATTCCGATGTCTTCAACCGTGTGATGCGCATCGATGTGCAGGTCGCCCTTGGCCTCGATACTGATATCCATCATGCCGTGACGGGCAATCTGGTCCAGCATGTGGTCAAGAAACGCCAACCCGGTGGAAAATTTTGATACTCCGGTGCCATCCAGGTTGATTGATACGGCAATCTGGGTTTCGAGAGTGTTACGGCTGACTTCTGCAATACGCATAATTGGATTTTACTACGTAAGTTGAATTTACAAACAAAAACCGCCACAAAACATGTCACTGTTTTGCAGCGGCTTCCGGATTCTATTGCTAAATACGATTTAGCTGAACAGCTTCTTCAGCCAACCGAACAAGCCGCCAGTAGAACCGCTGTCGCGTGCCAGGCTGGTAATTTCTGCAGCAGCGGCAGCAGGGTCAGCAGCACCGTAGATCGCTGCGCCTGCAACGATGATGTCGGCGCCAGCATCTTTTACCTGTTTCACGGTAGCAGGCTTCACACCACCGGCCACTGAAATCTTCAAGCCGGTGTTCAGGCTGGCAACCAGTGCCAGGTCGGTGAATGGCGTCTGGCCGGCAGCCTGCTGGTCCAGGCCGGTATGAACACCAATGATGTGCGCGCCGAGTTTTGCTGCTTCTCTGGTACGGGTTGCCTTGTCTTCGACATTGATCAGGTCAACCTGAGCTTCTTTACCGTACTTGTTTGCAACGTCGACAACACCCTTGATGGTGCCAAGATCGGCAGTACCCAGAACGGTACAAATGTCAGCACCTGCCTTGTAGAAAGGCTCAGCTTCGTAATAGCCGGCATCCATGGTTTTCAGGTCAACGAGAATCTTGTTGTTAGGGAATTTTGCGCGCAGGGTTTCCAGCAGCTTGATACCGTTGTGCTTGATGCAAGGGGTACCAATCTCAAGAATGTCCACATGTGGAGCTACCTTGGTAGCCAGTGCGACGGTTGCGTCGAAATCCAGTGAATCTAATGCCATTTGGGTTTGTGCCACGATAATTCCTCCACTTAGTAACAGGGATTGCAGGGTTATGTTGTAATAACCGCGTTATGATACATTTTTTCTGGATTTTGGGGGAACTTTCGTCCAAAACGGACGTTAAAACCAAAATGTCACCATTTTCCAGAAATTCCAGATGAAATTCCGGAATTACGGACCTTAGGCCAATATCTCGCGCAAGGCCAGAATCAATTGCTGATTTTGCAGGTCGGTACCAATCGTGATGCGCAGGAAGGGCGCAATACGCGCAGGATTCTTGAAATGGCGGACGATGATGCTGCGCTCGCGCAGTTCGGATGCGAGCTCTATACCATCCTTGCCGGGATGCCTGGCAAAGATGAAATTCGCGCCGGAAGGCAGCACCTCGAAACCCAGTTGCCGCAGGGCAGAAACCAGATCATCACGCGTTGCCATCACCTTCCTGCGCGTGGCTTCGAAATATTCGTGGTCTTCCATCGCAGCGATCGCACCCGCTGAGGCAAAACGGTCCAGTGGGTAAGAGTTGAAGCTGTCCTTGACGCGGGTCAGCGCCTCGATCAGGTCGGGATGGCCGACCGCATAGCCGACACGCAAGCCGGCAAGCGAACGCGCTTTTGACAAGGTATGGATAACCAGCAGGTTAGGAAACCGATGAATCAAACCCACGGCCGACTCCGTGCCGAAATCCACATAGGCCTCATCGATCACCACGACGGAATCCGTGTTCGCCCGCAAAAGACGCTCTATCCCGGATAGTTTCAACGGGATACCGGTCGGCGCATTCGGATTGGGAAATATGATGCCGCCGTTGGGCTTCAGGTAGTCATCGACATCGATCTCGAATTCCTCTGTAAGAGGTATCGTTTCGTAATGAATGCCATAAAGCCCGCAATAAACCGGGTAAAAACTGTAAGTGATATCCGGGAACAACAGCGGCGCATCATGATTCAGCAAGGCTTGAAAAGTGTGGGCCAGCACTTCGTCGGAACCGTTTCCGACAAACACCTGGCTGGCGTTCAATCCATGGTACCTGGCAATGGCCGCTTTCAACTGGTCCGAGTTCGGGTCGGGGTACAGGCGCAAGGTTTCCGCAGCTTCGGCACGCAATGCATCAAGCACCTTCGGGCTGGGGCCATAGGGATTCTCATTGGTATTGAGCTTGACCAGGTTGGCCAGCTTGGGCTGCTCGCCGGGAACATATGGCGTCAGCCGGTGCACCACCTTGCTCCAGAACTTGCTCAACGTTCAGTCTTTCAGGCGATATTCGGCAGAGCGGGCGTGCGCCTGCAAACCCTCGCCATAAGCCAGCGTAGCGGCAACCTTGCCCAGCTTCTGTGCGCCTTGCGACGATACCATGATCAGGCTGGAACGTTTCTGGAAATCATAAACACCCAGCGGCGATGAAAAACGCGCCGTGCGCGAAGTCGGCAACACATGGTTGGGCCCGGCACAGTAGTCGCCCAGGGCCTCGCATGTATCGCGGCCCATGAAGATGGCACCAGCGTGCCTGATCTTCCTGCTGAATGACAAGGGGTCGTCCAGCGATAACTCCAGGTGCTCCGGAGCAATATAGTTGGCGATGTTTGCAGCCTCTTCCAGATCTTTCACCTGAATCAGCGCCCCGCGCCCCTCGAGCGAGGTACGGATGATGTCCTTGCGCGGCATTTCCTCAACCAGCCGGTCTATGCTCGCTGCCACCTTGTCGAGAAACCCGGCATCCGGGGATAGCAGAATCGCTTGCGCCAGCTCGTCATGTTCCGCTTGAGAAAACAAGTCCATCGCCACCCAGTCCGGGTTGGTCCTGCCATCGCAAATCACCAGAATCTCGGAAGGCCCGGCAACCATATCGATGCCGACAACGCCGAACACACGGCGCTTGGCGGCTGCGACATAGGCATTACCCGGCCCGACGATCTTGTCTACTTGCGGCACGGTCCCGGTTCCGTAAGCAAGGGCGGCAACTGCCTGCGCACCGCCAATGCAGAATACGCGGTCGACGCCGCAGATGGCTGCTGCTGCCAGCACCAGTTGGTTTTTCTCGCCTCCCGGTGTCGGCACCACCATGATCAGTTCCTGCACGCCTGCCACCTTGGCAGGAATCGCATTCATCAACACGGAGGAAGGGTAGGCCGCCTTGCCGCCGGGCACATAAAGCCCGACACGGTCGAGCGAGGTCACTTGCTGACCAAGCAGCGTTCCATCGTCCTCGGTGTAGGTCCATGACGACATCAACTGCTTCTCGTGGTAACTGCGCACACGGTCCGCTGCCTGCTGCAACGCCTTGCGCTGGTCTGCCGGCAAAGCCTCGAGGGCTTGCTCGAGTTCAGCCTTGGACAGTTCCAGGGCGCTCATTGCGGCAGCATCGAGACGATCGAACCGGCGCGTGTATTCGAGTACGGCAGCGTCACCGCGTTTCTTCACGTCACGCAGAATATCTGCCACAACCTGGTCTATGCTGTCGTCCTGCGCAGTCTCGAATGCCAGCAACTCCCTGAGTTGCTGGTCGAACTGCGTATCAGCGGTAGAAAAACGTCTGATCTTCATTATTCTGTCCTGCTTGTTCCATATCCTAATTGCCGGACTTCCTTTTCCCGGCGACTGCGCGGGAAAAATCATCCATGATAGGTTGCAATAAATTTCTCTTCAGTTTGAGTGATGCCTGGTTCACGATCAACCTGGAACTGATGTTGCCGACTTCTTCCACGGCTTTCAGGTTATTGGCGCGCAGCGTTCCGCCGGTGCTCACCAGATCGACAATCGCATCCGCCAGCCCCACCAGCGGACCCAATTCCATGGAGCCGTACAATTTGATGAGGTCGACGTGCATGCCCTTGTCGGCAAAATGCTCGCGTGCGGTCTTGACGTACTTGGTGACGACCTTCAGCCGGGCGCCACGGCGAATCGAGCCGAAATAGTCAAAATCCTCACGTACGGCCACCATCATCTTGCAACGCGCGATTTCCAGGTCCAGCGGTTGATAGAGTCCATCGCCGCCATGTTCGTTCAACACATCCTTGCCGGCGATGCCCAGGTCGGCCGCGCCGTATTGCACGTAAGTCGGCACATCGGTGGCGCGTACGATGATGAGCCGTACATCTTCGCGATTGGTCGGCAGGATCAGCTTGCGCGAAGACTCCGGATCTTCCAGCGCAGTGATGCCGGCCGCCGCCAGCAACGGCGTGGTCTCTTCAAAAATGCGGCCTTTGGATAAGGCGATGGTAATCATGTTTTTCCCGGTTAATGCACACGGCGCACCCTGGCGCCCAATGCAGTCAGTTTCTCTTCCAATCGCTCATAGCCGCGATCCAGGTGGTAAATGCGTTCTATCGTCGTTTCGCCGCGCGCGACTAGCGCTGCCAGCACCAAGCTGGCGGAAGCACGCAGATCCGTGGCCATGACAGTCGCGCCGTCAAGATACTCGACACCGCGGACAACCGCCGTGTTGCCCTCGACTTCGATACTGGCGCCCAGGCGCTGCATCTCCTGCACATGCATGAAACGGTTTTCGAAGATCGTCTCGATCACGCGCGACGTGCCTTCCGCCACCGTGTTGAGCGCCATGAACTGCGCCTGCATGTCGGTCGGAAATGCCGGGTGCGGTGCAGTGCGAATATTCACCGCCTGCAACTTTCCGGCGCCGGCAACCGTGATGCTGTTCTCGTCATGCTCGACGACCGCACCGGCTTCACGCAGCTTTTCGATCACCGCGTCCAGCAAATCGGCACGGGCATTGTGCAATTTTACCCTACCCCCGGTCATTACGGCTGCCACCATGTAAGTACCGGCCTCGATGCGATCACAGACGATCTGGTGACTCGTGCCGTTCAGCCGCTCTACTCCGTGCACCGTAATCACATCGGTGCCGGCGCCTTCAATGCTGGCGCCCATCTTGATCAGGCATTCCGCCATATCAACCACTTCCGGTTCCCGCGCGGCATTTTCCAGCACCGTTGTGCCTTCCGCCAATGCAGCTGCCATCATCAGGTTCTCCGTGCCGGTCACCGTCACCAGATCCATGAAGATACGCGCGCCCTGCAAGCGCCTGTTGGGCAAATGCGCGGTGCTCGCTTCAATGTAGCCGTGTTCGATGTGGATCTCGGCCCCCATCGCCTTGAGGCCCTTGATATGCAGGTCCACCGGCCGGGAACCGATGGCGCAGCCGCCCGGCAGGGAAACACGGGCATGGCCGAAACGCGCCAGCAACGGCCCCAGCACCAGAATCGAGGCGCGCATGGTTTTGACCATTTCGTAAGGCGCCTCATGCGAGGTGATCACGCTGGCATCGAGCGCAACCCGGCCTTGCTGGCTTGCATCGACCCTGACGCCCATATGCTCGAGCAAACGGTAGGTCGTGCTGACATCCCGCAGATTCGGCACGCTGGACAAGCGCAGCGGCGTTTCGGCGAGAAGCGCGGCGCAGATGATCGGCAAGGCGGCATTCTTGGCGCCGGAAATCGTGACTTCACCGTGCAGCGGCTTCCCGCCTTCTATGACAAGCTTATCCAATTAGGCAGCCGCATCCTGCAGCATCTTCTGCAACTCGCCCTGCTGGTAAAGATCGCGCATGATGTCGGCGCCGCCGACAAACTCGCCCTTGATATACAACTGGGGAATCGTAGGCCAGTTGGCATATTGCTTGATGCCCTCGCGTATTGCCGGATCGGCCAGCACATCGATTGCGACCAGATCCTGCACGCCGCAAGCCTGCAATATCTGAATCGCCAGGCCGGAAAATCCGCATTGCGGAAATTTTGGGCTGCCTTTCATGTAGAGCACGACAGGATTCGCTGTCACCTGGCTCCTGATAATTTCCTGTGTATCCATTTTCAATTCTCCAATTAAATTCTTTGACTTCTAGCTCGTTCTGAACTGCGCCCAGGCCTCGGGAGTGAAGGTGCGCATCGACAGTGCATGGATTTCCTCCCGCATTCTTTCCCCCAGCGCCTGGTAGACCAGTTGATGCTGCTGCACCATGTTCTTGCCGACAAACTGCGGGCTTACGATCAGCGCCTCGAAATGCTGGCCATCATTGCCCTGCACTTGCACATGGTCGCAAGCCAGGCCGTGTTTAATGTAATCTTCCACTTCCGCTGCACTCAGCATCTTTGCATCCTATTCTTGCATCCCGGCGCTAACCGCGTAATTTATAGCCGGATTTCAGTAATTTCAAAGTCAGCCATGATAGGGCAAAAAAGCTCGCGCCGACAATGCCCAAACTCACAATCGGCGAAATATCGCTGACACCGAAAAAACCGTAACGAAACCCGTCTATCATGTAGAAGAACGGGTTCAGGTGCGAAACCGACTGCCAGAACGGCGGCAACGAATGTATCGAGTAAAACACCCCTGACAGGAACGACAGCGGCATGATAATGAAATTCTGGAAAGCCGCCATCTGGTCGAACTTGTCTGCCCATATGCCGGCAATGATGCCAAAAGTGCCGAGCAGGGCGCTGCCCATGACAGCAAACGCAATCACCAGGAATGGATGCGCAAGCGGCAGGTCGATAAAAATAATGGCGACCAGATAAATCCCTAGACCGACGACCAGACCGCGAATGACCGAAGCCGACAAAAAGGCCAGGAAAAACTCCAGGTAGGACAGCGGGGTCAGCAAAACAAACACCAGGTTACCCATCACTTTCGACTGGATCAGGCTGGATGAACTGTTGGCAAACGCGTTCTGCAGCACGGACATCATGATCAGCCCGGGAATCAGGAAGGATGTGTAATTCACGCCATGCACCTGCACTCTGCCCTCCAGCACATGGGAGAACACCAGCAGGTAAAGCAGGGCCGTCATCACCGGGGCGGCCACCGTCTGGAAGCTCACGCGCCAGAATCGCAGAAGCTCTTTCCTGAAAAGCGTCCACGGCCCGCGAAAATTCATCATGAGGCGGCTCATGGCTGCCCCACCAGGTCGACGAACACATCTTCTAGGTCTGCCTCGATCAACTGCATGTCCTCCACGACAATGCCGGCCTGGCGCAAGATGGCCAGCACCTGTTCGATCTGCGTGACTTCGGTCAACACCAGCATATACTCAGTGTCTTCCTCATGGCGCAGCATGGAGCGCAAACTTTCCGGCAAAGGAGCGTCCAGCTTCAGGCGGAGATTCTTGCCCGGAATCTGTTTCAGGAGGTTCCTTGTGCTGTCCAGCGCAATAATCCGGCCCTGCTTCATCATGGCCACGCGCGAGCAAAGCGTCTCCGCCTCTTCCAGGTAGTGGGTCGTCAGTATGATCGTATGGCCTTCACGGTTCAGGCGCTTGATGAACTCCCACATCATCTGGCGCAACTCGACATCCACGCCGGCCGTCGGCTCATCGAGCACGATCACCGGCGGCTTGTGCGCCAATGCCTGCGCAATCAGCGCCCGCCGCTTCATGCCGCCGGAAAGGCGCCGCATATTGGTATGCGCTTTATCCCCAAGGCCAAGGCATTCGATGATTTCATCCACCCAGGTATCGTTTTCCGGGCCGCGGCCGAAATAGCCCGCCTGGAAGCGCAGCATTTCGCGCACATTGAAAAACGGGTCGAATACCAGTTCCTGCGGCACAACGCCGAGCGCGCGCCTGGCATCGCGGTATTGCGCCTGCACGTCGAAACCCATGACTGAAAGCCTGCCGCTGGTCGGCCGCAACAACCCGGCAAGCAGATTGATCAGGGTCGATTTACCCGCCCCATTCGGACCGAGCAAGGCGAAGAACTCGCCCTGCTCGATGGTCAGGTCGACGCCCCTTAGCGCCTGAAGGCTGCCGTAATGCTTATGCACCTGTTCAATTTGAATTGCGGGAATCATATGGGATACCTGGGGCTTGCGCCCCGGATTTCAATGAGATGCGGCTTGGGCAGCAGCCTGCGGAACCAGGTCGAGCACGCCGTACAGAGTGGCAAGACTGGTCAAATTGGCTGGCAAATTGGAATACACCAGATTGCATTTACGGCTTTTGGCTTGCCTGACCCATTCGAACAGCAAGCTGATCGTCACCGAATCCACCTCGGAAACGCCGGACATGTCGATTTCCAGCGCATCGCCAGAATCAACGGCCACGCCCTCTGCAAGCAGGGCTTCGATATCGGCCAGCACCAGATCACCGGTGATGAGCCAACGTCCGTCGTTCTTCGTAATTTGTGCCACGGCGATTACAGTCAGTAGTTGATAGGTTAAATGGCGGCTTGCCTGTTTTTATCGGCCAGCTTCTCAATCAGGCCGTCCATACCGCCGCCCTGCTTGATTTCATTATTGAACTGGCTGCGATAATTAGTCACCAGGCTGACACCTTCGATAACGATATCGTAAACTTTCCAGCCGTCTTCGCCTTTCTCCAGCGTGTAGTCGATGGCAATCGGCTGACCGCCGGGCTGCAGAATCTGGGTCTTTACCGTAGCGCGCGTAGCATCAGGCTGGTTACGGTAAGGCAGGTACTGGATGGTCTGGTTACGATATTTTGAAAGTGCGCTGGCATAGGTGCGCAGGAGCAGGCTGCGGAACTCGTTCTGGAAGCTGGCTTGCTGCTCTTTAGTAGCCGCCTTCCAGTTTTTACCCAGCACCAGGCGGCATACCCGGTCGAAATCAAAATTGGGCAGGATTTTTTCTTCTGCCAGGGCAAAGACCTTCTTCTGGTCACCGGCCTGGATATCCTTATCGTTCTTGACGATCTCCAGCACTTCTTCGGAGGTTTTTTTCACCAGCGCGTCCGGCGTGATATCTGCCATTGCCAGGCTGCTGAAGCCGATCAATGACAGGACCAGCAAGGATTTGAAAGAGAATTTCATCATTTACTCCACCTATTCTTTATCGTTAGCCTCGGAAGCCTTACTGTAAAGGAACTGGCTAATCATCTTTTCCAGGACAACCGCATCCTGCGTTTGCAGAATTTTATCACCGTTTTTCAGGTACTCTTCCTCACCGCCTGCTTCCAGGCCGATGTACTGCTCGCCCAGCAGGCCGGCAGTGTAGATGTTGGCAAAAGTATCCTTGGGAAACTGGTAGCGTGTGTCCACCTTAAGAGTCACTTTCGCCTCATAAGTTGCGGTATCGAACTGGATGGCATCAACACGGCCGACAACCACGCCCGCGCTTTTAACCGGCGCGCGCGGCTTGAGGCCGCCGATATTCTCAAAAGCCGCCACGACCGTATAAGTTTCGCCGATGGTGCTCGCCGTCAGGTTGCCCACTTTCATCGCAAGACCAAGCAGTGCCGCTACACCCGCCGCGGCGAATATGCCCACCCACAAGTCGATTTTCGTTCTATCCATTTTATCTCCTCAGAATTTCCCTTGCCGCCGCTCAACTGATCATGAACGAAGTCAGCACGAAATCCAGTCCCAATACCGCCAATGATGAATTTACTACGGTTCTCGTCGTTGCCCGACTGACGCCATCTGCCGTCGGCGGGGCATCGTAGCCTTCAAACAATGCAATCATGGTACAGGCAACGCCGAACACACAACTCTTGATGACACCATTCAATATATCTTCCCTGAAATCGACACTGGCCTGCATCTGCGACCAGAATGCGCCCTCGTCGACACCAATCAAGGGCACGGCCACCATGTAGCCGCCCAGCACGCCGATCATGGAGAACAGCGCGGCCAGCAACGGCATGGCAATCACTCCGCCCCAGAAGCGGGGCGCCACGACACGGGCTATCGGGCTGACCGCCATCATCTCCATCGCGGACAATTGCTCGGTTGCCTTCATCAAGCCGATCTGGGCGGTAATGGCGGTACCGGCCCGGCCGGCAAACAGCAGGGCCGTGACAACGGGGCCCAGTTCACGCACCAGGGACAAGGCGACAAGTACGCCGATAGCCTCGGAAGAACCGTATTTCTGCAGGGTGTTATACCCCTGCAATGCCAGCACCATGCCGACGAAAAACGCTGACACCATGATAATGATGAGGGACAACACGCCGGTGAAATATATCTCGCGTATCACCAGGCGCGGCCGGCGCAGGCTCTCGCCGGAGTAGATCATGGTATAGGCGAAGAATCGCGCTGCCGAACCGAGGCGCCAGAACTGCTCGATCAGGCGATGCCCGATACCGCGCAGGACACCGGCCAATGCCGCGCCGGGAAGCTTAAACATCGTGCCCCCTCAACATGTCGCGCCTGTAATCCGGCGCGGGATAGTGGAACGGCACGGGGCCATCAACCTCGCCATGGACGAACTGGTGCACAAACGGCAATTGCGATTCGCGCAACTCTGCCGGTGTGCCTTCGGCCACCACGACGCCTTCGGAAACGAAGTAAACATAATTCACAAAGGAAAAGGCTTCCCGCACATCATGGGTCACAACGATCGAGGTTGCATCGAGCGCATCATTCAAGCTGCGGATCAGGTTGCAGATCACGCCCATGGAAATGGGGTCTAGTCCGGCAAACGGCTCATCGTAAAGAATGATGGAAGGATCGAGCGCTACCGCCCTGGCAAGCGCAACCCGTCGCGCCATGCCGCCGGAAAGTTCGGTCGGCATCAAATCGCGCGCACCGCGCAGGCCCACCGCATTCAGTTTCATCATCACCAGGTCGCGTATCATCGCCTCGGGCAGGTCGGTATGTTCACGCATGGGGAAAGCCACATTCTCGTAAACCGAGAGATCGGTGAACAAGGCGCCCATCTGGAACAGCATGCCCATTTTGCGCCGCATCTGCTGCAAATCGCTGCGGTTCTGCGTATGCACTACCGTGCCGTTCACCCGCACTTCGCCGCCGGTGGGCTTGAGCTGGCCGCCGATCAGGCGCAGCAGGGTGGTCTTGCCGCTACCGCTGCCGCCCATGATGGCGATCACCCTGCCGCGCTTGAAAGACATGTTGATGCCCTTATGCAGCAGACGGCCCTTATAGCCAAAGGAAAGATTATCGATTTCGACGATATTGTCGGTCATGAATGTGATTCTGGTTTTTATTCAGCCTGACATTTTAATGCAAATTATCACATTGTCATAACATCAAAAATGACCGGCGCAAAAAGAAAAGCCCGCCGAAGCGGGCTCCTCCTCTCCCCGAGCTTGTTACACTGCCAGACAGACGATGTAGGACGTACCATCAGCAATACTCGTAGTTGCTGTCGCAGCATTTCCCAGAGCATAGTTAGTGGTTGGTGTCGCCATCATTGCGCCTGTCGCTGTATCCCCGTTGTCCAACGTAATATCCAGTTGCTTGACATATTTGCCCAGAATGCCTGCCGAGCAAATGACATAAGTGCCCCTCAGATTTGCAATCGCCGGCGTAGTGGTTCGTCCAGCTTCAAATCCGATATTGCCACCATCGGCATTTTTCGGATAGTAGTCTGTTGCCGTCAAACTTGTAGCACCTGCAGCCAATCCTGCAGCACGCACATGCTGCCAGAAGAGTGCCGTTTCCGAAGTTGCCGCTACCGCATCATTCCAGCGCCCATCAAGCTGACCATTACCTCCCGTGGTTGTAGGTGCATTATTAATTGTGGCATCACCCGTATGCGCCTGCGCTTGCGTATCGTCTCCGGGGATCGCTTTATACTTGTCCTGATAGCCATAAAGATAAACAGGAATATTGCGGAAATCCGTTGCAAAGTTTTTTACCTTGGCGCTATTGATCAGCTCCTGGCCTTTCAGCACACCGCCCAGCAACAAGCCGATAATGACCAGCACGATTGCCAGCTCGATAAGCGTAAAGCCTGTTTGTTTTTTCATTATGTTATCCTCGCTTTGCAGCAGCCCTGATACTTGCAAAATATATATTTACCAAAAATGGAGCAAAGCCTGTGCCAAACTTCATAGCCTCTGGAAGCCGCCACAGTGCTTGATGTCAGAATATATCAGCTTATCGGGATTATAAAAATCGTCGAAATTTCGACTAAGCTGACAAATTTATGACACTTTGGCATTCTTTATCAACCTAATGACTGGCGTACCATGATGTCCATCAAGCCCACTGAGCTACTGCACCGTTACTCCCTCGGCCTGTTGCTGCTGTCGCTGCATGCGGTGCTGATCTGGGGCTTTGAAACGCCGCTGCAAAAGGCATTCCTGATTTGCCATTACGGTTTCTTCCTGCTTTGGCAACCGATCTGGCGAACCAGGCAGGCGCTCTCCCTCTATGCCGCCGCCCTGTTCATTGCCGGCGGCCTGCTGCTGGTTTATTTCATGAGCTGGTGGCTGATGGCGTTCTGGCTGGCGGGGCTTTTCGGCCTGCTGGGCGGGCGGGTATTTTCCATTCTTGCCAAAAACCGCCTGGCTTACCTGCTGGCCACCAGTTACCTGCTGGCATCGCTGCTGCTCTGGGTGGTGCCCAAACTGCTCGACGCAGACGTGACGGTCACCGAATTCCTCATGATGTACCTGCTCCCCCTGCTGCCGGTGTTCATCCTGTTTGCTTCAAAAGAGAACCATGACTCGCCCTTGCCGCCGACGCTGGACTTCTTCTATACCCTGCTGCTTCTGTTGCTGGCGGTGATCCTGGTACTCGGCAGTTTTGTCATCGAGGCCTCCAGCGGAGGCAATTATGCAGAAGTGCTGATACGCGTCCTGTTCGGGCTTGCCATCGCGTTATTCGTCATCAGCTGGTTGTGGAATCCGCGGGCCGGTTTTGCCGGTATCGGCCAGTTGCTTTCACGTTATCTGTTGAGCCTGGGCCTGCCATTTGAGCAATGGGTGAAAAATATCGCCGAACTGGCAGAGCATGAATCCAGCTCCAAGGAATTCACCCAATCCGCGATGCGCGAAATCGCCACTTTGCCATGGGTTAGCGGCGTAAGCTGGAACACCGCGGAAAGTAACGGGGAACTGGGTGTGGTCAGCCAGCATCATGCTTTGCTCGATTTTCAGGGCGTGCACATGAAGCTTTACACCCGGTTCCCCCTGACGCCGGCGCTGGCCATGCATGTGAAGCTGCTGACCCAGATCCTGGGGGAATTCTACGAAGCCAAGCGGCGTGAAGAAAGCATGCGGCAGAATACCTATATGCAAGCCGTGTACGAGACCGGGGCACGGTTGACGCACGACATCAAGAATATCGTGCAATCCCTGAGCGGCCTGTGCCGCGCTGCCGAGCTGACTGGCGACGAGGACAACGAACGGCTCGTGGCCCTCATACGCCGCCAGTTGCCGCAGTTGAACCAGCGGCTGTCGCTTACGCTGGACAAGCTGCAGGCGCCGAACAAGGTCCAGAACCGCATCATGAAACTGGAAACCTGGTGGTCGAATATCCGGCAGCGCTACCAGCAAACCCAGGTCGCATTTCTGTCCGGCCCGATACCGGAACTGGATATAGACGATGAAGTGCTGGACAGCGTACTCGACAACCTGCTGCAGAACGCCATAGAAAAAGCCAAGAATGAAACCGGCACAATAATAGAGGTGGAAATGAGTATCGGCGACAAGCTCTGTATCGAAGTCACCGACAGCGGCAAGGCGATGCCGCAGGAAAAAGCGGAAACCCTGTTCAAGAAACACGTCAGCTCCGAAAATGGCCTGGGCATCGGGCTTTACCATGCCGGACGCCAGGCCGGGCAGGCAGGCTATTCACTGAGCCTTGTCAACAACCAGGATGGCGAGGTTAGGTTCCGTTTGATTCAGGTGAGCTGAGGGCTGTTATTGAGCGGAGCAAGGTTGTCATGCCGGACTTGGTCCGGCATGACGGAAGAGTTACAGCTCTCCGTAGGAGTGCAGCCCCGACAGGAACATGTTGACGCCGATGAAGGCGAACGTCGTGACGAACAGGCCGACAACTGCCCACCATGCCAGTATCGGCCCGCGCAGGCCCTTGATCATGCGCAGGTGCAGCCAGGCGGCGTAATTCAGCCAGACGATCAGCGCCCAGGTTTCCTTCGGATCCCACGACCAGTAACCGCCCCAAGCTTCCGCTGCCCACATCGCACCCAGGATGGTGGCGATCGTGAAGAAAGCAAAACCGATGGCAATCGCCTTGTACATGACGTCATCCATCACTTCCAGCGATGGCAGGCGCGAAGTGAGTATGCCTTTGGAAGATAGCAGATAGGCAGCGCCGACCATCGCAGCCAGCGAGAAGGTGCCGTAGCCGATGAAGTTGGCCGGCACGTGTATCTTCATCCAGTAGGATTGCAACGCGGGGACCAGTGGCTGAATCGCATTGGCCTGGCGATCGAAAGTGTACCAGAGAATGAATCCGACGGCCGCGCTGACCACCAGCAGCACGAAGCCGCCCAACTGGCGGGTGGCGTAACGTTGCTCGTAGTAAAGATACATGATCGCGGTAATCAGGCAGAAGAGAATGAATACCTCGTACAGGTTGCTGACCGGAATATGCCCGACATCCGGCGCGATCAGGTAGGACTCGTACCAGCGCACCATGAGACCGACAAACCCCATCAGTACCGCCGCCCAGGCCATCGTCGAGGCCACTTTGCCGGTAAATTCGGAGCGATTGAACGTAGCCAGCCAGTAGGTTGCTGTCGCCAGGATAAACAATACGTTCATCCACATGACGGCAGATTGGCTTGAAATCAGGTACTTGAGGAAAAAGACCTCGGCGGCCTTATCCAGATTGGCGTCGTAGAGTGAGATGGAGAACAGGCTGATAACGCCGACCCCGATCACCAGCGCGCGTATCGGTTTCCATGCCCAGCCGAGCCAACTGAATGTCAGCGCAGCCCCGAACAGGAAACTCTGCTCATAGACATCCATGTGATGGTCATACAGGTTGAACGCGTAGACAGCGCCAGCCAGCAATACAATGGCATAGAGCCAGTCCTGCCAGTCAAGCCGCTTCAATAGCGGGATCGGCTCGTCGTTGATCAAGGCGTTATCCATGGTGATTCCCCAATTAGTATGGCTATAATGCCGCCAGCAAGCGCTGCAATTGCTCCTGATAGCGCGAAAATTCGATATCCAGATCACGGTTCTTGCGGTTGGACGACATGGCGAACAATACACGATTGCCGGGTTTGACCAGCAACCAGATTCTGCGTTCACGAATATAGATCATGGCAAAAATCCCCAGAACCAGCAACACGGAACCGGAATAGACCAGATTCTTGCCGGGCGAGCGCGTCAGTTGCAGGCCACTTGCCTCACGATGCTCATATTCCTTCAGTTGCAGGTAGAAAGGCGCGCCGTAAAAGAACAGGTCGCTCAGGCTGTTCAGGCTGTCCTGCACGAAAGCCAGGGTTTCATCATCGGGGACGGCAGGCTTTTTGCCGGCCTTTTCGCGGGCCAGATTGTTGGCTTCGTAAGCAGCTCCGCTGATGATCTTGATATAAGTCTGCGCTGCCTTGTCACGCTCCGCTTCGGGGACCGATTCCTCGATCAGCGTTGCCATCCGGCTGTAGCCGCCCTTGGCGAAAGCGCCAAGCAACTGAACCACGCTGGACTCGAACTTCTCTTTCATATCGGCATTGCCGGCACTATCGGGAAGCGCAATGGCAGCCAGGCGCCTGGCAACCTCGGCATGCGCCGATTCGTCCATCATCACGGCGCGCAAGCGCATGAAGCCTTCGACCTCGAAATCGTCATCCACCGGGATGCGCAGATACTTGAATTCTTCCTGCAGGTTTGGGCGCATGCCGGAAACGAAGTAATGGCGGTTATCCAGCTTCAGCGGCTGCATATAGCTGACATATTCGCGCGCCTGCCCCTGCGTATCGCGCATCTTGAAAGTGACATTCGCGCCTACATTCTTCGGCTTGCCCTTGCCGTCGGGAGAGAGATTGAGAATGTTGAATTTGCGAAAATCATCGAACTCAATGGTGAGCGCTTCATCGCCTTCGCCCAGCGTCACTTCCTTGTGAATCGTGCCCTTCACTTTCACGGGTTCGGACTGCTGGCCGAACAAGCCCCACAGGTTGAAATCGAGATTGGAGCCGCCATCCTGGAAATCCGACTGGTAAATGGCAATGCCCTTGTATATCAGCGGCTTGTTGACACTGATGGTGCGCTCCAGGGGTTCCGGCAGGTCAGGGTCGGTAATCACCAGATCGCTCTCGAACGACTTCGGCTGCCCGGTAGCGTAGTGCTCGATGCGGAAATCCTTGAGCGCAACCCGGAACGGCAGCTCCTGGACCAGGTAGCCATCACGCATGCGCATAAAGGCAACATCAGCGCTGGTGCCTTCCGGCAGCGTCATATTGGCACGGAATGACAGATTTGCAACGGACAGCCGGCTCTCACCGGGAACTTCAGAGGCTGGAATATCCAGGGTTTCGACCTTCTTCCACCCCAGCAGCTCCTGCACCTTGAACGGCACGTTGCCGTCTATCAGGCCGCCAATGCAGATCACGACTATCGCAGCATGCGTGAATACATATCCCAGACGCTGGTAACTGCCGGCTTTGGCAGCGATCAGCTCGGCGCCGTCATCATGCTGCACGGTTTTAAAACGGAAACCGCGTGCGGACAGGAATCTCGCCAGCTTCTTTTTGCTTTCCTCAACCGAAGAAACCGCCTGGTATTCATGCTGGTGGCTGAACGCACGCAGGGATTTTTCCGTGGCATGCTCACGCCAGACACGCATTTCGCGCAGCATGGAAGGCGTATTGCGATAGACACACAGGCTGGTGGAGATCACCAGAAACAGCAGGATGAGCAGGAACCAGACGCTGTGATAGACATCGTACAGACCCAGGCGCTCGAAAATCTCGAACCAGAACTGGCCGAACTGCACGATGTAATTGGTATAAGGCTCGTTCTGCTTGAGCACCGTGCCGATAATGGAGGCGATACCCAGCACCGTCAGCAGGCTGACGGCGAAACGCATGGAACTGAACAGCTCGTACAGGCGCATCGAGGTGGTTTGAGGAGACTTCAAGGTTGTGACCGTTTCATTAGTTGATAACCCGCCGCTATGACCATCCTGGCACCCCTGGAGTTGCCAAAAAATTAAGGGTGGCTTGAGGCCACCCTTAACGAATCATGCAGCCACCCGTCGCCCGCTTAACGCAAACCCTGAATGTAATCGGCTACGGCAGCCATGTCCTGATCGGTCAGCTTGGATGCAATCATGCGCATCATCTTGGCCGCATCATTTGCACGCTCACCCGAGCGGAAAGTTTGCAGTTGCGCAACAGTGTAGTCTGCGTGCTGGCCGGCCAGGCGCGGGAACTGTACCGGCACACCGGCACCGGCAGGGCCGTGACAGGAGGCACAGGCTGGAACGCCCAGCCCCAGAATGCCGGCCTTGTAGATTTTTTCGCCGACAGAGCCTTTGCCATTGGATTTCGCAGTGCCGCCCTTGGCTGCCTGTGAGCCGTAATATGCGCCGAGGTTGTCCATGTCTTCAGGGGTAAGGGTAATGACCATGCCGGCCATGACTGCATTTTTACGGTCGCCGGACTTGAATTCCTTCAATTGCTTGGCAATGTATTCGGGATGCTGACCGGCCAGCTTGGGGTACATGGGAATCGGACTATTGCCATCAGCGCCGTGGCAAGCCAGGCAAACCTGATTGGCAATGGTAGAACCCTTGGCTGCGTCGCCAGCAGCATTGGCAGAAACGGCACTGAACAAACCCACAGCTAATGCCGCATAAATACGAAAATTCATACCCAACTCCTCAGCACTCAACGATTGATACACTAAACAATTAATCGCGCCATTTTATCGAAAATCGCCATATCGTGATAGCATTTTCGGCTCTTTCAGGCTTTTCAAGTCAATCTCTTATGCCGCTATTCCAGAATGCAAGCTTCTATATCTCCGCTCACCACCTGCGCGACCTGCCGCCGCCCATAGGTCTTGAGGTGGCATTTGCCGGACGTTCCAACGCGGGAAAATCCAGCGCGCTCAACACAATGGCCAACCATAACCGGCTCGCCTACGTCAGCAAACAGCCCGGGCGCACGCAGTTAATCAACTTTTTCGCATTGGGCGGGGACCGCTTCCTGGTCGACCTTCCCGGCTATGGCTACGCCAAGGTGCCCGCCGCCATGCGCGAACATTGGCAATCGACGCTTTCCTCCTATCTCAGTCACAGGAGTTCGCTCTATGGACTGGTCCTGGTCATGGATTGCCGCCATCCGCTCACCCCGCTGGACCGGCAAATGCTGGACTGGTTCTGCCCAAGCGGGAAACCGGTGCATGTCTTGCTGACAAAATCGGACAAACTCTCGCGCAACGCTGCCAACCAGACCCTGCTTGCCGTCAAAAAGGAACTGAACGAAACCTGGGGCAACTGCACGATCCAGCTTTTCTCCAGCCTGAAGAAACAGGGCGTGGAAGAAGCCGAGAAAGTCATCGGCCAATGGCTATATACGGCGGAAGATGATATCCCAGACACCGTGGCCTAATTTAAGCCCCCGCTTTTCGAACTTGGTCAGCGGCCGGTAATCCGGCCTTGGCGCATAACCGCCTGCACTGTTGACCAGTTGCGCTTCAGCGCTCAGTACTTCCAGCACCCATTCCGCGTACTCCTGCCAGTCTGTCGCCACATGAATGTAAGCGCCCACTTTCAGCTTGCTGCAAAGCAACTGTACGAATGCGCCCTGGATCAGGCGACGCTTGTGATGACGCTTCTTGTGCCAGGGATCGGGAAAGAAAATATGGACGCCATCCAGCGCGCCATCGGGAATCATGTGCTTCAACACCTCGACCGCATCATGCTGAATCAGCCTTAAATTTGTGAGGCCGGAAGCTTCGATCAGTTTGAGCAGGTTGCCGACGCCGGGGCCGTGCACCTCGATGCCCAGATAATCATTCTGCGGGTTGGCAGCGGCAATCTGCGCCGTGCTGTCGCCCATGCCAAACCCGATCTCCAGCACCTTGGGGCTGTCGTTCCTGCCGAATAAAGCATCGAGCTCAAGCAATGCCGGGCGATATTCGACACCGAATTTCGGCATGCCGGTTTCTATCGCCCGCTGCTGTGCCGGGGTCAGGCGCCCTTGCCGCAACACAAAGCTGCGGATGGGCCTGTGCTTCGAATCCTGCGGTTCCATCGTTTCGTTTTCCGGCGTTTCGTTTTCTGGCATGGCTGCGACTTGGCTCAATGAAGGCGGCGATTATACCTGAGTGCTATCGCATGCTAGAGCGCATGGGATTTATCGCCCGAGGCAAACCCGATGAGCGGGTGCTCACACCCCTTGCCAAACGCAATCACCTTGAATATCTCGCCCATTTCCGCGGGGGACAGGAGTTTCTGCGCTTCCGCCGCCAAAGGGGCGTAGGCCACCATATCATGTGGGGAAACCCGGCTCAGCAATTCGGTAATACCGCAATTGATGAGAAACTGGGCCTGCGTGCAGTAACCCTTCAATTGCAAGCCGTTTTGCAGGGCTGTTTGCGCAATAGCGGAAAAATCCACATGCGCGGTAATATCCTGCAAACCTGGATAAAGAAACGGGTTGTCATGGGCATAGTGGCGGTAATGGCACATCAAGGTGCCCTGGCTACGCTGCGGATGATAATACTCGCGGCGTGGGAACCCGTAATCGATGAATATCGCTACGCCATGTTCAAGCATCGCAGACAGGCTTGCAACCAGGCCCGCTGCGGCCGGGCAGAGCTCGGTCAGATAACCGGGCGGCAAATCGAGCCCTGCTTGCATCGGCTGCAAAAGCGTATCCGGCAGCGGCCGGTCAGACCAGACGAAACCCTGTTCGCCGAAGGCAACACCCCGTTCCAGCGTCCGGTTTTCCGAAGTACTGACAAGATGCACGGGCAGCGCATCCAGCACCTCGTTAGCCAGTACCAGCCCCTTGAAATTTTCAGGCAAGGCATTGAGCCACCGCACTTTTTGCAGCAACGTGGCCGGCAAGGACTCAGCCAGCCGCTGCTGTTGCACCTCACGTAAATGAGCGCTCACTTCAAGAATAAGATATTGCTGCGGAAGCTGTTCCGATCGTGCCAACTCCTGTAACAGCTCAATGGCCAGACGACCCGTGCCCGCACCCAGTTCAAGAATATCGCCAGATGTTTGCCGCAAAACCTGCGCAGCCTGCACGGCAAGCGTCTGCGCAAACAGCGGAGAGATTTCCGGTGCCGTGACAAAATCGCCCGCCTTGCCGAACTTTTTCGCGCCACCACTGTAATAACCAAGGCCCGGCGCATACAATGCAAGATGCATGAAACGTGCAAAATCGATCCAGCCTTGATGTGCCGCAATCTCGGCCTGTATGTGTTCGGTCAGTAACTGGCTGTGCGCCAAGGCATCATCATCGGGAATCGGTAACGTAGGGTTCATCGGCCAAGATTATAATTGGTTGGTAGCAAAGTCAGTAATTCGATAACGAAGCCATTCATTGGAAATCAGCGTGAGCACCGGTACAGAGAAGAATCTTGAAAATAAAGTGATACTGATTACAGGCGGCGCCAAGCGCGTCGGCGCCGCAATCTGCCGATTACTGCATGAAGACGGCGCAAACCTGATGATTCATTACAGGCGATCCGTACATGAAGCGCGCGCACTACAGGCTGAACTCAATCTGAAACGCCCCAACTCTGCCGCCATCATCCACGGCGACTTGCTCAACTTAGCCGTTCTTCCGAAACTGGTCCAAGAAACAGTCAACCACTTCGGGCATCTGGACGTGCTGATCAACAACGCTTCCAGTTATTACGCCACCGAACTGGGCGAGATTGGCGACGACCAGTGGCAAGACCTGATAGGCTCCAACCTCAAGGCGCCGCTTTTTCTCTCACAGGCCGCTGCCAGCGAACTGGCAAAAACCAAAGGCTGCATCGTCAACATCACCGACATGCATGTCGAACGCCCGAAAAAAGGATATGTCGTCTACAGCGTCGCCAAGGCCGGGCTGGTCACGCTCACAAAATCACTCGCGCATGAAATGGCACCGGATGTACGCGTCAACGCCGTTGCCCCTGGCCCGGTCATGTGGCCGGAAGACAACCCCCAGTTCGACGAGGTTTATAGAAAAAGAGTGATTTCCCAAACCCTGCTGAAACGTATCGGTGAAGGTGATGACGTAGCGAAAGCAGTCAGATTTCTGATTCAGGATGCGCCGTTCATGACAGGGCAGGTGATTGCAGTGGATGGGGGTAGGTCGCTAAATCTCTGATCTGAATTTTAGCATGCAAACCTATCCATCAGAATAACTGAAAGCAGGGATAAGTTCGTTCAGTATCATTGTTAAAAACCCAGATCGGAACCAAATCATAAAAAGTTTGTGAAAAACGCACACAAGGGCAATCAAACAGGCAATATTATTACAGCCCTGCCGATCACCGGCTTCATGCTGATGTGCAAGTGCCCATTAGTGATTACGCAAAAGGACTTACAACATCAGATTAGGACTTTTCAGGATCACATAACGACAGTCCTTCAACAGGTTGCAGTACAAACCTATACCATAAGCATCATCCACGTGCCCGTGAGGAATGCGACGTTACGAGCTACCGTGTGGCCACTTCTCTATCGCCGTTTCAATCCACGCACCCGCGAAGGGTGCGACTTGGATACGTTTCAACGGTATTGCCGTTTTTATCGTTTCAATCCACGCACCCGCGAAGGGTGCGACTTGCCTTCCTCGACGGCATCCAGGAGCCGTACATTGTTTCAATCCACGCACCCGCGAAGGGTGCGACGTCCTGGTTGGGACGGCCAGCGAGCTCACCCTGGTTTCAATCCACGCACCCGCGAAGGGGTGCGACCATTTTGCATAAATCGTATCGTCGTGATATTTCAGTTTCAATCCACGCACCCGCGAAGGGTGCGACAGGTGAAATGACTTTGCCGGTCGCGGTCTCTCCCCGTTTCAATCCACGCACCCGCGAAGGGTGCGACATCCACGTAAGAACTGGTCATCTATCATTTTATGGTTTCAATCCACGCACCCGCGAAGGGTGCGACTTGGAGACCTGAAGCATGAAAACAGCACCTGTACTGTTTCAATCCACGCACCCGCGAAGGGTGCGACCTTGAAAGCTATCACACCAGAAAACGGAAAGATGTTTCAATCC
>CAJPFK010000044.1 GCA_905339275.1 Methylophilaceae bacterium | reverse complement strand
AAATCGTCTCTGGTACTTTTTACTACGCGACATCTGGCAATGACAAGAAGATCAGCTTCACCACGTAGCCGGATGAGCGCCAGACCGGAATTATCTGCCCGTAACTCAAACCGGAAAGCGCCGTTTCGAAAGAAAAACTCTTGCCGCGTTTCGCATAATCCGCTATCGCCTCCAGCATCAACCGCCCCGCCTTGAACACAGCCAGCTCGGGCGCAAAAGGCGACAGTCCGGCGGCGATCAGATCGGCGTTCACGAAGTTGGGCAACTCCGCATCCGTCGGCAGGAACTCGCGCGCAAAGGTCGTCTTCCCCGCGCCGTTCGGCCCGGCAATGATGACGATGCGTTTGTTGTGTGCCGAAGTATTCATGCTTTTTCATCGTATCGCAAAACAACAATTGCGAAGCGGACCCCTGTAGTTGGCATCAATGGAGTCTGACCCCATCGATACTTGATCTTCTTCATTTCTATGGTGGTATTCTGGAGCTTTTTCGGGCCTGGAATCTTTAGCTACATGCTTTAGCTGTTCGAATTTCGGAGAGGAAAAATATGCAGGTTAGTTACTTGGCGGCACATTTTTTTGCCAAAGGCCGTCACGAAATGCAGAAATATTTTCAACTAAATTTAATTCAACAGAAATTTGTTTAATTAATTCAAAATCCGTCGTCTTTGAATAGCCCGCTGCTCCCACCGCCAAAAACCCAAGAGTATTTAACAATAAGGAGCGTCCCGTATTGAATGAAGATAATTTGCTACTACACTCGTTGTAAATATTTTTAAAAGTGTGGTCCATTCCATCTGCCAAAGTACAGTCCCCACGTTGCCCAGTATGAATACTCGCCTGATAATCCCAAGCTGGCGCAACAGTGTTAATTTCATTGTTGACGCATAAAATTTCTTGTTGAGAGTTTTCTCGGGTTGGCCTACTTTCTGCAATATTAGTAAGCAACCATCTATCACTTTTTTGTTCCGTGACAACATAATATTTGCAGCTTATCACTTCGCTACTCGGAGCGACAATTAAGTCCCTATTACCAATAATTGGCTTGCCAATTTTTATTTCATCGTCAAATGTGATGTGGCTTAAAAAGGACGTTGCCGCCTCCGCAACACCTTGTGGTTTGTGCGCAGGATCGAAACGTTCTGAATAATTAAAGTCCACAACCATTTTTTTATCATTTGGGTGCAAGCAAGATGATCCGTAAACATCTAATACTAAATATTTTGCCGCTGAGTTTTTTTGCGCTTGATGATCTTCCGAAGTAAAATGGTATTTCACACATATTTGTTTTGTTCCTTTGTCAATTTCCTCCTCATGCAACAAGGTCTTAAAACGTACAGAGTCTGTATCTTTTTCCCGTCCCTTTTTAAGGGTTTGCAAAAAATCTTCTGGGCTCTGTGGTTCTTCGGCAAGCTGAACTAACATTGCGCTTGCGGTATAAGTATGATCCACTTCAGCAACAGAACGCTTACCAAATAAGACCCTAAAGGGCGATTTAACTTTTACCCAGCCTTCCTCTTGGGGTGGAAGAAAAGAAAATCCAGCCAAACTTTCCCGTTCTGAAAGATTGGTTACAGGGACCTCCTTAATATTTCCTGTGCTCGTACAACCGCCCAGCATAGACCCTAACATAATTAACAGGTACAACAGAAACCTTCTGCCTAATATACGAGCATACATAAATGGCTCCCAAGATATGCAATTTCTAAAGTAGCCGATGGGACAAACTTAACGGCTGACGTGCTTTACCTAAATCATCTACTAATCGGTTTATACCGAATCCGCTTAGGCTTCGCGCCCTCTTCACCCAGCCGCTTCTTCTTGTCCGCTTCATATTCCTGATAGTTGCCGTCGAAGAACGTCCACTTGGAATCGCCTTCCGCCGCGAGGATGTGGGTGGCGATCCTGTCGAGGAACCAGCGGTCGTGGGAGATGACCATCACGCAGCCGGCGAATTCGAGCAGCGCGTCTTCGAGGGCGCGCAGGGTTTCCACGTCGAGGTCGTTGGAAGGTTCGTCGAGCAGCAGCACGTTGCCGCCCGCGATCAGCGTCTTAGCCAAGTGCAGGCGTCCGCGCTCGCCGCCGGAGAGCTGGCCGACGATCTTGGCCTGGTCCGCGCCCTTGAAGTTGAAGCGGCCGATGTAGGCGCGCGCCGGGGTTTCGTATTTGCCCACGACCAGGATGTCGCGGCCTTCGGCAATTTCGTCGAACACGGTCTTGTCGGCGGAGAGCGCTTCGCGTGATTGGTCAACGAAGGCGAGCTTCACTGTCGGGCCG
>CAJPFK010000043.1 GCA_905339275.1 Methylophilaceae bacterium | reverse complement strand
TATAATTATATGACCACTACTGATTCGCGGACAGATAGGGTCGCGATCACGTTGAAGGCTGTTGAGAATTCAAATACCAATATCAATCTTGATTTTGCAGGTAAATCTCTTGCATCGAAGAATGATCTGTTCGGGACTTATGTTTCAAAGAATGTGACATACGGATTAACTTATGGGGTTGATTACATAGACCCGAATCTTGAACCTGCATACCTGGAGTACAGAGATTTTTTCGATTCTAATAAAATATCGAACCTTAAGAACATGGGTTTGAATGGTGATACTGACACAAAATCGTTCACAGTGGATGAACCCGCATGGGTTTCTGGGGAGGCGCAGTATGCGGTTGATGAGATTACCGAACGGATGAAGAGCGATATTCATCTTGATCCTGATATCAATTATGAGAATTATCCTGTTCCTTCTGACCTGATCAATGCGGCACGGGATGACCTGATTGAGAAGATCTCCATTCGAGAGACGGGGTATGTGAATAAGTCAAATTATTTTTCAGGTAAGTATAATAGCGCAAGTGCAAAGGTGATCTCTGTTATCCGGGAGTGGTATGTTGACCAGGTGAAGTATCAGATACGGGAGAAGTTTTCTGAAGGGAGTAAGAAGATCGAGGATGAGATAAAGAAAAACTTCTCTGAGCCTGATAAAGTGAAGCAGGCAAACCGCGATGCCTCAAAGTTCCTGTCGCGCGGGTTCAAGCTGCCGCTTGCTGTGAGTATGAGGGCATATCATGTTGATGAGAATGGGAATATTTATGAGTCCGGGAAGCTTCAGGCATGGAATGAGAGCGTGACATTGTTGATCAACCAGGAGCCGAATTATCTGGATGCGGAAATGCCTTTTGGTGAGGAGCAGCTTTATACTTTGAAATTAAGGAATATTAATTTGCTAACAGGGACTGGACTGCATATTTTGCCTACTTTTGAGCCGTGGATCGCTACTTTCAATGCGTGGTCTATCGATGTGGAAGGTGAGTTTGTGAAGTTTGAGGTGCAGGATATTGATAATGAGGTTCATCCTGATCCGATTTTCGGGCATGAGGCGCAGGTGTATGTGAGGGAAGAGAGAACGATAACAGATCAATTGAATAATTTCGTTCC
>CAJPFK010000042.1 GCA_905339275.1 Methylophilaceae bacterium | reverse complement strand
ATCTTTACTTTCATCATTCAACCCTTTTTATAATTTATAAGAACCGTGCAAGTTTTTCAGGCTCGCCTGCCGCGTTTACGAGTTCTTTCAGCTTGTTTAGCGCCGCGCCGCTGTCTATTGCCTTGTTTGCCAGGTTTATTCCTGCGGCAAGATTTTCCGCATTTGCACTAACAAAGAGTGCTGCGCCTGCATTTACAGCAATGATATCCCGTTTTGCTCCTTTTTTGCCTTTTAGAACATCCACGATATCCCTTGCATTTTCTTCTGGTGTGCCTCCGGCGATGTCGCCCATTGCAGCGCGCTTAACACCAAGTTTTTCAGGTGTTGTAGTGTATTTTGTAAGCTTTCCGCAATTTAATTCCACAATTTGTGTTTCACCAGTCGTCGAGATCTCATCCATGCCGCTGCCGTGGACGACAAGCGCCCTTTTTGTTCCCAGGATATTGAGTACGTTTGCCATTGGCTCACATAAGGAGCTGTCAAATACACCTATCACCTGCGCCTTTGCATTCGCGGGATTCGTTAGCGGCCCGAGGATATTGAAAACAGTCCGGAAACCCAGCTCGCGCCTTATCTGCGCCACTCGCTTCATCGAAGGATGAAATACCGGGGCGAGCATGAACCCGATGCCAACCTTTTCTATGGTTTTTTCCACATCTGCGGGAGATGCGTCTATCTTTACACCAAGTTCACGTAGAACATCAGCACTTCCCGATCTTGAAGTGATAGAATAATTCCCGTGCTTTGCAACAGGAACGCCTGCTCCTGCAACCACAAGTGCTGCGCCAGTGCTTACATTAATTGTTCCCGTTGAGTCGCCGCCTGTCCCGCAAGTATCGATAAGTGTCCCCTTGACTTTCGGGTTTATGATATTGGCGGCTTTCTTCATTCCCAGTGCAAGTCCTGCGATCTCGGCAGGTGTTTCGCCTTTCATTTTCATGGCTGTCAAAAACGTTGCTATCTGGACATCAGTCGCATCAGTAAATATTTTATATATCGCAAGCTGTGCCTCTTCTGTTGTGAGGTGTTGTTTCTGGATAAGTTTATTGATATAGTCTTTCATAAAGATCATTGTACATTCATGTACATTAATGTATAA
>CAJPFK010000041.1 GCA_905339275.1 Methylophilaceae bacterium | reverse complement strand
GGTGGCGGACATCGAAATCGAGAGCGGCCCCAACAACATTGGACAGGTGCGCGGCGTGGTGCTCGCCAATGGCGAACGCATCGCAACCCGGCACGTCGTGCTGGCCGTGGGCCACAGCGCGCGCGACACTTTCGAGATGCTGCACCGCTGCGGGGTGTATATGGACGCCAAGCCGTTTTCCATCGGCTTCCGCATCGAGCATCCGCAGTCGCTGATCGACCGTGCGCGTCTGGGCCGCAATGCGGGCAACCCGCTGCTGGGCGCCGCCGATTACAAGTTGGTGCATCACGCCAGCAACGGGCGCTCGGTGTACAGTTTCTGCATGTGTCCGGGCGGCACCGTGGTGGCGGCCACGTCCGAAGAAGGCCGCGTGGTCACCAACGGCATGAGCCAGTATTCGCGCAACGAGCGCAATGCCAACAGCGGCATCGTGGTGGGCATAACCCCGGACGATTATCCGGGCGGCGTGCTGGCCGGCATCGAATTCCAGCGCAAGTGGGAAAGCCGAGCGTTTGAATTGGGCGGTCGCAACTACAATGCGCCAGCACAACGGGTCGGCGACTTCCTCTCCGGCCGGCCTTCCACGGTGTTAGGTTCGGTTATCCCCTCTTATGCGCCCGGTGTGACGCCGACTGACCTTTCCAGTGCCTTGCCCGATTACGCCATCGCCGCGATCCGCGAAGCCCTGCCCGCCTTCGACAAACAGATCAAGGGATTTTCCATGAGCGATGCCGTGCTCACCGGCGTGGAGACGCGCACCTCTTCCCCGGTGCGCATCAAGCGCCGCGAGGATTTTCAGAGCATGAACACGGTTGGGCTCTACCCGGCGGGAGAAGGCGCGGGCTATGCAGGCGGAATTCTTTCCGCTGCGGTGGATGGCATCGAGGTCGCCGAGGCGGTGGCGTTGAGCATGGTGCGTAGTTCAGCGGGGACGGGTGATTGATTCGGCATGAACAAAGTTAATCCGTTCGCTTTAAAGTTGTCGAAATGTCCATGGATAGTTGCCTTCAACGGCCTTGGACACAGTGCTTTAGGCAACCTCGGTATGCAGCTTCAATCCGAGCGATTTCATCACTTTGAGCACAGTAGAAAAATCAGGCACACGTTCACCAGAGAGCGATTTGTACAGGCTTTCCCTGCTCAAGCCAGCACCTGCCGCCACACGCGTCATGCCCTGAGCGCGCGCAATATCGCCCAAGGCCTTGGCAATAAAAGCCGCATCGCCGCCGCTCTCCTCAATGCAAGCATCAAGATAAAGCGCCATCTCTTCAGGCGTTCTCAAGCGGTCAGCCACATCGTAAGCGAGTGTTTTAGTCTTTGCCATGCTGTTCTCCTAAAGGTTTTTCGCCAAACTAATCGCGGTTTTAATATCCGCACTTTGGCTGGATTTATCGCCACCAGCCAGCAACACTATCAGCGTTTTGCCGCGCTGGATGTAATACACCCGATAGCCCGCACCAAAATCCAGTTTCAATTCACAGACCCCGCCAGTCAGCACACGATGCTGCCCTGGATTACCCATCGCCAGCCGCGCAATTCGCGCTTGCACACGGGCACGGACAACCAAGTCCCTGAGGTTGTTTTCCCAATCGCTATAGGTTTCCGTCATTTCTATATGCATGAGAGCATTGTATCCGGGCGGCTACATATGTCAAGGCTCCGCATATTGCGCTTCAATATCTCTGAGAATGTGGACCGTGAGGCGTCTTGATGACTCGGGCAACCCGAGCCATTGCGCGATTCCTGTCAAAGGTTGGGTAGGGCGTGTGTGTTTTTGAATTTTTATCAGGCCCATTATTCATGTGCCATGGAAAAGTGCTTCGCCCCTATTATTCGCAAACGAACGCGACATAACCGGAGAAAACCGTGACCCAAGCTACGCCCACAGAAAATCCAGCAACACAGCCCAGGAAAACTAAAGTCAACGGAGCCGCCAAACCCGGCCGTGCCATCAGCGACCCTAAAGAAGTCGCGCAACTGGTGATGATACAAATAGATCACGTCAATTCAAAGAAAGACGAACTTACCATCGCCATCAACCACTGGGGTCAGGTCTAGCTTAATAGCACACTCCCTGCTATATTGCCCCCATCATGTCCCGTCCCATCCGCATAGAATTTCCTGATGCGCTCTACCATGTCACTGCGCGTGGAGATAGGCGCGAAGACATTTTTGAGGACGACCAGGATCGGCAGCAGTTTCTGGCAATACTGGAGAAAGTCATCACGCAGTTCAATTGGATATGCCACGCGTGGTGCCTGATGGATAACCATTACCACTTGCTGATTCAGACACCGGACGGCAATCTGTCCAAGGGCATGCGCCAGCTCAACGGGGTCTATACCCAAGCCAGCAATCGACGGCACACGCGCGTCGGG
>CAJPFK010000040.1 GCA_905339275.1 Methylophilaceae bacterium | reverse complement strand
ATCTGATAGAGGAGCCAGTCAGCATATTCCATCAGGGACAGAGGCATTGCCTCACAGAAAGTCCGGATCTATGACTGCAATCTTCACCTTCTTACTGTCATTGATTGAGGGCTTGGCAAACTAGGGGCGACCATCTATGACAGATGATGTCCGATTTTCGGCCATTGCTACCGGTGGCATCCAGATGCGCGAATGTCCGTTTTGGAATCGTCACCGGCCATAGGTGCGGTAATCCTCCAGAACGGCAGCTTTCTCAAAACGCAACTGCGTGCTATCTAACGCAAACTGCAGGCATATTGGTGGTCTGACCCCCAAATACCAGTGTGCTTCGACAACATGCCGCACAAAATCAGTTATGAGGTTAATATTCATTTTGTGTTACTAGAGGTTAATGTAGCTAAACAACGTGACGCAACTAAACAGGCGCGGGAAATTGGTTAGCCATGAGCTGATCTACCGTTGTCCGTACCGCGTTGCCCCAGAATATTGCCTCGTTCGCAGATGTCTGAGAGCGGGGATTGGCAAAATGAGCATTATTATTTCTGACAAAATACGCTGCATTGAAAATTCCCAATGCTTCAACTAGAGAGTCCGTTGAAGTATGACGAAATAGATGATTGGGATTGCATCTCGCGGCAATTGCATTGGCAACAACTAAGGTATTTAAATTTGTCCCGTAATCCCATACCTTGTGAGGTTTATCATTAAGGCTTTTAAAAAACCTTGGGTTCTTGTCAAATTTCAAATCGGCTTGATGTAGCAACGTGTCCAAATCAAGGGCGTTATCATCTTCGTTGCTACCTAGTATTTTCCCAATAATTGGTACCAAATTCGCAATGTCCCAATCGTCAATTTGTATGGCTGTATGCAGTTCGGCATGTTTGATATGCCATTCACTCAAGCACCACTTGAGGAAGGACTCAACCAGCCTTCCAGTTTCCAGCGTCAGGCTGCGTGTATGTTCGGATAACTCTATTGGTGGGTCAGAAAGTTGATGGCTATCTATTGCCACAGTCGCATTAGATTTTTCCTGCCTCCATTCAGCACGAGAGACTATATCCTGCACGCTTACTACGCATCGCTCTACCGTCTCCCACTGGTCTGCCACATATTCCGCTCTATTGCTCCATAGGTGAAAAGTATCTTCCTGACTGCCCCTCACTACAGTGACTCCGCTCCGCCCTGCCATTATTGCGAGCTCGCGCTTTGCTTTTAGAGCCAGTTCTATAAGAACACCATAATCAGGGTCGTCTTCGGACGGGATTACCACCTTTTTCAGGTAATGTTTTCCTTTGTTTGGATCAGTTTGTTGTAGCCCATAGTAATAAGCGGCCAGTTGCCTCGTTGGCCAGGCGCCTTCCGCAGCTTTTTGAATCCATTTTTTCTGATCTTCCAGCCACCCCATACCAAGAGCTACGAGCAGAAAGAAAGCTTCATTAATCCCAGACTGCCCCAACTTTTCTAATAAATCTTTGGTCTTTGATAGCTGCCGTACATCTATATCTTTAACTCCAATCAAGCACCCACCCCGAAAAAAGTCCCGGTCATCTTTCCCACATTCCGATTGGAAAGACTTAGTAGCTAATTTTATAGTCCGGAAAAGATTTTGCGCTGTATCGGTAATATCGAAATCATCGAATGAAGCTGAGAATTTATGAAAAACCAAATCGAACACAAGATTCTCAAACCAGAGAGGTGACATTTCCTTTGGTAGCGATTTCGTTGCTAAATCTATAGAACCCAGAAGTGGTTCCAGTTCTTGTACGTCCAGTTCAATACAGATGAGAGCCCATATTGCCAGAGCATTGCAGCGCTGCCCCCATACTTCATCTGGTTCATTTTCCTTAGCGGTTAAGTGCAGGAAGCTCTCGTGGGCAGCCTGTTTGCTTTCCTCTCGTTGAAAACCATTATCCTTAAAAAAGGTATCAATGATCGACCTGCCCCAGTTGTCGGTTGGGTATTTTTGCTTGATGTTATTCATATGTTGGTTTTCTATGTGGTCTTTGCACGGCAGTTAGATCATCCACGCCGGATAAGCAACTCGCGCTTGAGCCGAATTAGACATCAACGAAGGGATTGTCCATAGGAGAGTGGCCGGAGAAAACTCTATCCCGGTCATGTATCACTGGTTGGCACAAGTATTTGCAAGAGCCCATTCTTTCCTGAAATGAACTTGCGCAACCCTATTGCTCTGGCAGGTCCAAAAATCCGAAAACTTTCCCGTTGCGCATCGCCTTTTGGTTCATCGCCATTTTCAATTGCTGATATGGCTAGAATTAAATTATCGGGAAGCTCAACGATCAGATTCTCAGCGGCCAATGTAGCCCATTCTGTTTCAATACGCTTCAGCGTCAGTTTGATGCTCTTGTCTGCATCTTCTAACATCCACTGATATTGAAAACAATTTGGGTGAAAAAAAACAAAACTCGAATCGATCGACAGACGGCAATGCCCCATTGCATGTGTCTCGACAAACCCGAAATCTAACGATGCAAGCTTCGTAGATAAATTTTGTGCAATTGTCAGCAGCGCTTCAATGTTCAATTTAAGCCAGCCAGCGCCAAGCAGCGTGAGCGATTTTTCTTTGGGATGAATTACCAAACCACGGGCATGCCAACCCAAAATCATTAGGAACTCCCACTCTTCTGGGCTCAAATCAACTTGAAATGGTCGTTCTCTGCCTGTATCACCCCTCAGAAGAGGCTCGCCAACCTTTGACGGCAGATCAATTGCATCGTTCTTGCCACCATAGATCAAGGGACTGGCACTGCTATCTGGAACTTTTGATAGGTAATTTTGTATCTCTTGACCCAGTTCGGCAGACATGGCGTCAATGAAGGCGCTTTTTCCATCTTTTTTTTTGCCGTCAGCAAGTTCAGATGCAGAGAACCATGCCCAAGCGTTGGGAGCCGTTTCCAGCTTTTCAAGGACTTTCAACTCTCCTTCTTGGGCCAGTTGAATCGAGTAAATGGCAATGTTGTACTGGGTAAATGCGTGATTGTTTTGCGTACCTTCCAGTTTTTTATAAGGCGCAAGTGTTCTCAGATAGGTAGCAGAATATTCATTTTGGAGCAGACCAAGTTCCTCCTCTAATTCCCGAGCAAGCGTTTGGGTCTCTGCTTTTTTCGCCAAGTTGGAATCAATACGAAATAGGTCGCGCAGTGATTCCGATGTTCGTTTATTCACTGGCAGATCAATCATGGCCAGACGACCGCCTGGAAATACGTACCCCTTTTTATCTGGTCGCAATTTATCTTCCCGCCGGTGCAGAAGAAATTTTGATCCAAAGCGAATGATTCCCCATGCGACATGCACGGTGCGGATCGGCATTGCCTCCGACTTCGGATCTGCCGTTCGTTGATTTTCCATTCTGCTCAGTAACGCTCGTTGTTGATCAACGATCTCGTCAGGTCGATGCCCACCTTGAATCCAGTAGCCAGGCGCGAAGAACGTCTTCCCAGATGTCGCCAATGTTTCCAAGATAGAGCGCGCCATAAGTGACGCTGGGAACGAAACAAAAGCCCACCGTTCCGCAGCTAATGCAGTTGAGTCAAGCAGCGCGAGGGACTCAAATAGCCGCCGAATAACGGCGACAACTGTTTTCGCAGCAATGGAATTGCCGCTATCCGCTTGGATCACAGATACCAATTCAGATTCAGCTACATCTTCGCGAGTATTGCCCTCTTCGGCATGAAGCGGCAGAGCGTCCAGTAGATAGCGAAAAACGCGGTGGTTATTCATGTTTCATTGTCTCATTCTGGTAGCGACCCAGTAAGATTTCTCCGGTCGGTCTCCTTCAGTTGCCAACTAACACCCAATAAGATGCCTTCATTCAACAAGTCGGCAACGCATAGTAATAATTGGAGGCGAAAAAATGAAGGGGCTTATATCCGTTCTACTAATTGTTGCCATCTTTGGTGCGGTCGTCGCATTAGTCAAGCTCATTGTAGCTGCCCTCGGAGTCATATTGGGAATCATCTGCCTCGGTGCGCTTCTGTCTGCATCAACCCAATAGCTGACGCCATAACTCTAACTTCGGAGTCTAATCAACATGGGAATTTTCAATCTTTTGTTTGGTGGCAGCTATAGCAACCGAGCCAGACGTGACCAGCGAAGCTTTGGCACTTCGTTCAAGAATGTCACCAGCCCATTCAACAGCTATGGAACATGTTTTAGCTGCGAGGGGTCGGGCAAAAAGACCTTTGACTGTAAACCTTGTGATGGAACTGGCACTCATCACGGCACATGTAATCTTTGCAATGGCTCAGGATTGTTCGAAATCGCTGCCAAGCCATGCAATTCATGCCAAGGCAGTGACTTTCGCTACGGTAAGACATGTACCCGCTGTAGTGGTACTGGGGAATACAAGCCTGCAATCAATGTACCGTGCAAGAAATGTAGCGGTGCAGGAAGCTTTTCGGCTCCATGTAAAAGATGTGAGGGGAGTGGCGATTTTGAAGTGACTTGCAGCAAATGCAGCGGATCTGGGTGGCATCGCTTTTAATGTGTTCGTGAATCTATCAATTCAACTGATGGATAAATTTCCATTAAGCAAGCCAAACAAAAAAGGAGAGACAACATGGCCAGACAGGATGGGAAGCGTAGCAGTCAAGGAATGAGGAACCTGCGGTCAGCAGGATGGGATGCGGCCAAGTTCACTGGTCGAACTACAGAGAAAGCTGCGGTAGGGCTAGCCCGTTGGGCAACGACCGATCATTCAGGTATGGGTAAGGCATTCGAAAATATGCCTTCGATGGGATTCATCGAGACTATCCAGTACGCCCTCATGGTCATTGTTTTCGCCATGGTCGGCATCCTTGCCCATGTGGCCGGAGTCATGCTAACGATTGGCTGGTGCTATCTTCTCGTTATATATGGAATACCTTTCCTGCTCACAGGCGAATTTTAGTGGTGGTTATGGCCGGTGACGATTCCTTACCGGTCATTCGCGCATCTGGATGCCACCGACGGCAATGGCCGAAAATCGGACATCATCTGGCAGATCAAATCTGAACTACTACAAATTAAGCATTCTGCTTATTCTGTTGCCATTGCTGCAGCATTACCATTCAGGCAACCCCAACTCTCTGCACCCCACTGGGACAGTGAATGTCGACAGTGATTGTCCAGGCAGGCCTGTTTTTTCAATATCCGTTTAGTGCAACAGATACCAAGGAGAACTCCATGAGCGACAAGAGCAAACTGACTACCAACGCGGGCGCCCCGGTTCCCGACAACCAGAACGTCCTGACCGCCGGGCGGCG
>CAJPFK010000039.1 GCA_905339275.1 Methylophilaceae bacterium | reverse complement strand
CACCACCGGCAGCCGCTTCGGCGTGCGGGCGCGCTCGACGTTGTCGAGCCAGGGCAACTCCGTTTCCAGCACCTCGCGATAGAGGAACAGCAGCGCGCTTTTCGCCTGGTTCTGCGTCGCCGCCGCCACGTTTCCCGCCACCGCCAGGTGCGTCAGGAACGCCTCCACCTCTGCCGCCCCCAGCTCGCGCGGGTGGCGCTTGTCGAAGTGAAGAATAAAGCGTTTAATCCAATCAACATATGTCTGCTCGGTGCGAATGCTGTAATGCTTCAGGCGAATCTTGCCCCGTACCTGGTCCAGCAGCTTGGGCGCATGAGACGGATTAGCTGACATTTTTTAGGCCCCACTATTTATTACTAGTACTTTGTTTTGTATGAGCATATTAACAATTATAATTGCAATAGCAATGAAGATTACTGATTACTTCACGTCAATTAGGCTGCCTACTTCACGTTAGCCAGCATGAGTACCGTATCGCGTAGGCCGTTTTCAATATGAAGTGTCTTGTTGTAGTCGCCCATCCAATCGCCGATAGCCTGTGCCATTCCTTGGCGCGATCCGCTATCCAAGCGTTGACCGAAGCCGGATACGACGTACAGGTCGAAAATCTTTATCAAACCGCGTTTTCGCCTTCGCTTACCGTCAGTGAGCGCCAGAGCTATTACCACCCTCCGTTTGATTCCTCGGCCGTGCAGTTTCAGGTCTCGCATTTGCTCTCCGCTGAAGCTCTCGTGCTGGTGTTTCCTACGTGGTGGTTTGGCTTTCCTGCAATCCTGAAGGGGTGGTTCGACCGTGTCTGGGCTCCTGGCATCGCCTACGACCACGCCACCGATCTTGGCCCAATCAAGCCAAGACTCCACAACTTGCGGCGAGCGCTTGCCATTACGTCGCTTGGCTCTCCGTGGTGGGTGGATCGCCTGCTGTTGTGGCAACCTGTGAAACGGGTGTTGAAAACAGCACTCCTTGGCACATGTGCGCCCGCATGCCGGTTCGAGATGTTGTCGCTCTACAAGGCAGAGCGCCTTTCTCCCAAAGAGGTTGAGGTATTCTGTTCGCGTATTGAAAGAAGGCTTGCCAAATGGCCGTAGCTCGCTACCCATTCTGCTGGCTAACCGGGCGGTCGACCCCGTTCGCTTCGCTCTCTGGACGCTGCGCGATGAAGCCGCGCAGCGCCGGTCACCTTGAACGTTGAGCGTCACAATGAACGACGAGCGAGCCGATCTGCACTTGCTGTACCAAGTAACGACTCAGGACTTGGCGCAGTTCAAGAACCAACAGTGGTTGCTGACGAACTACGCAATTCTTAGCTATGGTGGTTTGGTCGCCCTAAAGGGTGTCGTCGCCACTCGTCATTGCGCAACGCTCGTACTCGTTCTGGTTGCACTTCTGGTTGCCATTTCCGCTATTTCGCTGCTCTGGCGCCTGGAGAAATCAATCAAAGGACGCCGTGCGCGGCTCACCCATATTCGAGGCAGCCTTTCCGTTGAGTTCAATGAGGCTTGGGGCGCCATGAACAAGGAAGAACCCATTTACCTAGTCCCATTTTGGGTTCTTACTTTCTCCTTGGCTATTGGATGCTCACTTACCTGCTGGGCGCTAATTTAGCCGTGTGCCGCCCAACCCATCATTGCACCGGGCCTGCGCGAAAAGCCGCGCAGGCCGGTGAATTCAAACGTTAGGCCCCATTTTCATTCTCGCCATGGCACTCACTGACAAAGAACTCTCCGCCCTAGTAGCGGCCTGTCGAACGCTGCCGCCGGGTCCCGACTACCGAGTTGACGACTATGTTGCAAACGTAATGAACACGGTCCTTGACTTTCAAATGGATTCAAAGGTAGTCGAAATCTCCACGGCCTCCTTTCGCGACCAACACACGATTCGCTCTCACAGAAAACTTGTATCTGTCGTAAATGGGTTCTCAAATACCAAATCCGGGAACCTTCGGTTGGCCGAGCATCTTTGGGGCTACAAGCACTGGACACGAGCAAAATTCCTACGCGAACTCCTTATTCAATTTGAAAAAAGGGGCATTCGTGGGCAGGTATCCCTACGACGATGGTTTTCCGAGGCCGATTTCGCTCACGACGTAAAGGGACAATTCAAGACGAAAGAGCACAGCATTGGAATCGCCCTTTTCCATTGGCTGCAACTCCGTCTCGGAGTCGATACTGTGAAGCCTGACGTACACATTCTCCGATTCGTCGAGCAGGCTATTGGGCGTAAGGCATCCCCCGAGGAGGCAATCATCGGCTTAACGTCCGCAGCTAGAACATTGCGCCGAAAGGCACACCGTATTGACGCAGCAATCTGGCATCTTCAACGCGATGGGGCCTAACCCTACAGTCGAGGGGACGCT
Source organism: Methylophilaceae bacterium (assembly GCA_905339275.1). Taxonomy (GTDB): domain Bacteria; phylum Pseudomonadota; class Gammaproteobacteria; order Burkholderiales; family Methylophilaceae; genus UBA6140. The sequence goes on along the minus strand of CAJPFK010000039.1, from coordinate 4,043 downwards.
GCGCGATAAAGCCGCGCAGCGCCCCTCACTTCCACGTTAGGGCGCAACAAACCACGTGCGCATAAGGCACCTCTCCCCCGGAGACACAACAAGATGGCTTCTATCGGAATTGATTTCGGAACTTCTAACTGCTCTGCGAATGTTGCCCGATCAGATGGTGTTCTACCGATTCATCTTGATGGACAGAATTTCATGCTGCCGTCTGTGGTTTTTACGGCAAGACGCGAAGTTGCATTACGACAAATTGAAAGCAACGAATTTTCAAAGCGGCTCCGTAGTGCCCGTGCCGAACAAACGAGGATCATGGAAAAAGGCGGATCGGCCATTGATGACGAGCAACTCAAGAAGGCTATCAGCGACGCCATGAGGCGTGAAGCTGCTAATGAAGCTAACAAGGCGTATTGGGATCAGACGTTTTTCTCGATGCTCAAGAGCGGACAAGCAGCTATCTTCGGCACCCCGGCACTTCAGGCATACTTTTCCGATCCAACTGGTGGAGTATTGATGCGGTCGCCAAAGTCCTTCCTTGGCAGCGACATCAAACACGAGTATCTGTTGCAATTTGAAGACGTAGTCGCAGCTATGTTAGGCCACATCAAAAGGTTGGCCGAGACTGAGAGTAACTGTGAAATTTCGAATGCATTATTCGGCCGTCCAGTCCGCTATCACGGAACGCAGGGTGATGACGGCAATGCTCAAGCTCTCAAACTTATGAAGAACGCTGCATTTCGAGCAGGCTTCAAAGACATTCACTTCGAGTTAGAGCCGCTGGCGGCCGCTTATGAATACGAAAGTACGATCGCTGATGACCAGACTATTCTCGTAATCGACGTCGGCGGTGGAACAACTGATTGCGTTATGGTCCGAATCGGCCCTACTCACGTGAATAGTCCCAGCCGTAAAACTGATGTACTTGGAGTCTCGGGTGATCGGGTCGGCGGCACCGACTTCGATGAACTGCTTGCGTGGAGCGCATTTATGCCTGAATTCGGGAAAGATTCGCTCGCCACAAATGGGCTTCCTATCCCACATTCTGTTCTTTACGATGCGATATCTGTTCGAAACCTTCCGGCCCAATTGCGATTTAGGTCCGCCCGGTATGACATTGAGAACTTACTGAAACAATCCGCAAGCCCAGAACGACTCGTAAGATTGCAGACTTTACATCAAAGGCAATTTCAGCATCGCCTCATTCACAGTGCTGAATTAGGCAAGATTGCATTGTCAAAAACGAACAAATGCACCGTTCCCCTGAAATATATTGACGAGAATCTTGCCATTCCGATAGACGGAGAATCATTGGCAGACTCAACCTCTCGTTTAGTTGACAAGATACGAGCGTTAGCTGCGGACACCATCGCGTCTGCGGGTATCAAGCCCGACGTAATCTTTATGACCGGCGGCATGGCTATTTCGCCGATCGTCAGCGCAGCTATAGCAGGGATTGCGGGCAAGGATATCCCGATCAAGTCTAGCGACATGCTTGGCACCGTCGGGCACGGGTTGGGGCTATGTGCTCAACGCATATTCGAAGTATAGATCTCATTCTTGCGTGCAGTGCTACTGCAATGCGCCCTAACACTGCGCTCCAGTGGGCGCGCCGCGATAAAGCCACGTCGCGCCCCTGAGCTTGGACGTTGGGCGCCAAACTGGAGATTGAATTGAATCGACCCGAGTATTTGAAATTCAGCCAGAAGGCGCTGGCGCTCTTGGCTGTACTGTTTGGAGCGATGACCATCTTTGCGGGCTTTCGCGTCCTTGCCGGAACAAACCCTGGATACGTCGTATTCCTGCCGTTGCTGATATACAACACGGTGATGGGTTTCGTTTATGTCGGGGTTGGCGCGATTTCGTGGCGCAACCTCGATCTCGGGAAAATGGGCGCGTTCGCCATTTTCATGCTCAACTTCATCGTCCTGGCGACAATTTACATTGCGTATACGCCAGGAGGAGAAGTGGCAATTGATAGCCTTCGCGCCATGACACTGCGTACGGTCGTTTGGCTGGCGATATTTTCCGGCTTATGGTGGCTGAGCCGCAGGAAGATCGACACTACGCATCATGCCTAGTGGCAAGAGCGCAATGTCGTTTCGGCGCCCAGCAATCCGCTAAAGGCCGAGCCTTTCCATGATCAAGACCCTGCTCGTTGAAGAGTGTCGATTCCTGACATTTCGTCCGGTAAGTTCAGCCATTCAGACGCACTGGAAGGCGTTCCTGGTGTTTGGACTCGTGTTTACGTGGCTTGCGGGAGTGGGGCGATACTGGGACAACCCCAAGGCCCATTTATGGCAATACCTCGGTCTGGGTTCGGTAGCCTACGTATTCGTCCTGGCCGCGATGGTTTTTGTTCTGGTGCTTCCGCTTGGGCCCAGGAACTGGTCTTATCGGAACGTCCTGCTGTTCATTACGCTCACTGCTCCACCCGCAGTCCTGTACGCAATTCCGGTTGAACTGTTCATGACGCCGAGTGCCGCACGAACGACGAACGCATGGTTCCTGGCCGTCGTGGCCATTTGGCGTGTTGGTCTCTATTCCGCCTTTTTAAGGCACGTCGCGAAGCTTTCCCCCGGCGCGGCAATTATCGCTACGCTGCTTCCTCTGACCATCATTGTCGTAACGCTCTCATTCCTTAATCTTGAACACGTTGTCTTCGATCTGATGAGTGGAACCAAGCCGGGAGACCGAAGCCCGAACGATTCGGCCTATGGTGTCGTTGTCACGCTTTCCATGCTGTCATTCCTTGCAGCGCCTGTCCTGGCCATCGGCTATTTCACGCTCATTTTCAGAGCCGTCGCACGACAAGACACAACTGCGGACATTGGATGGCAGCAGGGTCATATCGAACAACAGATCCCCGGCACCGATTCCAAGGGGCGGGACTAGCGTTGCCAAACCATCGAGAAACAATGCTAGGCCGGTCAATTCAAACGTTGAGGCGTTGATCTTGCACCAGACGATGAGCAATCGGTTTTCAGCCGGCCCCGCCGCGGTCCTGATGGCCGCAGCGCTGGCGCTCGCCGCTTGCGGGGCTCAGCAGAAGGCTGACGCCGTGGCCGCGCTGCCGGAGTACCGGGCGTTCGGCGAGCCGCAGCTCGTAGCGATACGCGGCTACCAGGGCGATGCCATGGAGCCGTTCATCACGAAGGACGGGCGCTACCTCCTGTTCAACAACAGGAACGATCCGAAAATCGACACCAGGCTGCTTTTCGCGGAGCGCGTCGACGACCTGACGTTTGACTATCGGGGCGAGCTCGAAGGCGCCAACACCCGCGCCCTCGAAGGCGTGCCGAGCATGGATCGGCACGGCAACCTGTTCTTTGTATCGACGCGCAGCTACGCGGAGACGCTGTCGACGATCTATCGCGGTCGCTTCGGCCAGGGCAGGGTGTCGGGCATCGATCTGGTGGCCGGGATCTCGCTGCGCCAGCGCGGGATGGTGACGTTCGACGCGGAGGTCTCCGCCGACGGCAGCACCCTGTTCGTTGCGGACGGCCGCTTCGCCGGCGGACACGTGCCGGAGACGGCCGACATCGACATCGCCGTGCGCGACGGCGCCGGCTTCCGTCGCCTGCCAGCGGCGCGCGATCTGCTGAGGAACGTCAACACCGCGGCGCTGGAGTACGCGCCCGCGATCTCGGGCGACCTGCTGGAGCTGTTCTTCACGCGCCTCGAAGGCTCGGGGCGGTCGCCCAGGAGCGCGATCCTGCGCGCGACCCGGCCCAGCGCCGAGGCGCCATTCGGACTGCCGCAGCGGCTCGCCTCGATCACCGGCTTCGTCGAGGCGCCGTCGCTGTCGGGCGACGGGCGGGCGCTCTACTATCACCGGCTCGACGGCGGGCGTTTCGTCATCCTTCGCGTGGCAAGGCCGGCCGGGCCCTGACGCGGCGCCCTACTCTGCCCGATGCTGCGCGCCGAGGTAGTCGCGCGTGCGCATCTCGACGAGGCGGCTGACGGTGCGCTGGAATTCTGTGGCCTGCGGGCCTTCGCGGTAGAGCTGGTCGGCCTCGCATTCGGCGGTCATGACGAGCTTGACCTTGTGGTCG
>CAJPFK010000038.1 GCA_905339275.1 Methylophilaceae bacterium | reverse complement strand
CGGCAGCGATCGCATCCTCGCCTGCCGCGATGAAAGTCGTGAAGAGCAGCAAACCGAGAGTGGCGGCTGCTCCGCCTCCTGCCAGGAGCACGAGTACCAGCAAGACCGGTACCGATGACGGCGATTGGGAGGAGTTCTGAGGGTTTTTCATGAACGTGACTTCAATGAACCATTGAGTTGCGTTCAGCCCGGATCGCTATAACAACGACGACAGATCGGGAATTGCATATGCTTGCGCAGAGAGAAGAAAACATTTCGGATCGTGAATTCAATTTCACGGAAAAGGATTTCCAGAGGGTTCGCAAGTTGATTTACCAGCATGCAGGGATATCGCTATCCGATGCCAAGCGCGACATGGTGTATAGCCGGGTGGCGCGGCGCTTGCGGGCGATTGGCCTGCAGTCTTTCGATGATTACCTGGACCAGCTCGAAAGTTCGGATGATGTTGCAGAGTGGGAAGCCTTCACCAATGCGCTGACTACCAATCTCACTTCATTTTTCCGCGAGGCGCATCACTTTCCGATTCTTGCCGAGCATTTGCTCAAGATCAAAAAGCCGATTTCGATCTGGTGCTCTGCCGCTTCGACCGGCGAGGAACCTTACACCATTGCAATGACCGCTTGCGAAGCATTCAATACGTTGAAGCCGCCGGTCGAGATTATTGCCACGGATATCGACACCAATGTGCTTGCCACGGCCGAGCGCGGCATTTATCCGTGGGACAGGGTCGATAAACTTTCTGAACAGCGACTGAAACGTTTTTTCCTGAAGGGGACTGGAGACAAGGCGGGGCAGGTCAGGGTACGTAACGAATTGCGTTCCCTGATCACATTCAAGCCGCTGAATCTGCTTGCTGCGAATTGGCCGGTCTCCGGGCCGCTGGATGTGATTTTCTGCCGCAACGTCATGATCTATTTTGATAAACAGACGCAGGCCGCGATACTGAACCGTTTTGCTCCGATGATGAAGCCGGACGCACTTCTGTTCGGCGGGCATTCGGAGAATTTTCTCTACTCGACCAAGGCATTCAGCCTGAGAGGGAAAACCGTATACGAGCTGAATAAAGCCCATAAGTAGAGACGGCAGAATGAGTCAGGCATACGAAGAAGAGCTATCCAGCAATCTCTATTTTGACCGCACTTTCAACTGCGAAGCAGCCAAGATATTGCCCGGGGAATATTACTGTACCGATAAGGACATGGTGATTGTCACCGTGCTCGGCTCCTGCGTGTCTGCCTGCATACGCGACAACATCACCGGCATAGGCGGCATGAATCATTTCATGTTGCCCGACGGCGGCGATGACAGCGTGGTGTCGGAATCGATGCGCTATGGGGCCTATGCGATGGAAGTCCTGATCAACCAGTTGCTCAAGAGCGGCGCGCGCCGGCAGAACCTGGAAGCGAAAATTTTCGGCGGCGGCAACGTGCTGCGGGCATTCACCACGACCAATGTCGGCGAGCGTAACGCGGATTTCGTCCGCCAGTTCCTCCGGGCCGAGAACATCAAGGTCACCGGCGAGGATCTTAACGACATCTACCCGAGAAAAGTCTATTTTTTTCCGAAGACCGGCCGTGTGCTGGTCAAGAAACTCAAGCAGATGAATAACCACACACTGGTTAAACGCGAACAAAGCTATGCCAGCCGCCTTAAAACGGATGCCGTGGCGGGTGACGTTGAATTGTTCTAATTGAATAGCAATAAAAAGTTAGGGTATAGCGATGAAAACCAAAGTCCTGATAGTCGATGATTCTGCGTTGATACGCAGCCTGATGACAGAGATCATCAACAGCCAGCCTGATATGCAGGTGGTGGCGGCAGCGCCTGACCCGCTGATTGCGCGCGAACTCATCAAGCAGCATAACCCGGATGTCCTAACTCTGGATGTGGAAATGCCCAAGATGGATGGGCTGGAATTCCTTGAAAAGCTCATGCGCCTGCGGCCGATGCCGGTCGTCATGGTGTCGTCGCTGACGGAAAAAGGCTCGGAAGTCACCATGCGTGCGCTGGAGCTGGGCGCCATCGATTTCGTCACCAAGCCCAAGATGTCGATCGCAGATGGCATGCGCGAATATACCGACATGATTACGGATAAGATTCGCATCGCTGCCAAGGCACGCATCCAGCCAAGACCTGTGGCTGGTGCCAGGCCTGCCGGCAGTCATGGTTTGCCGTCGCTTGGCAACCGCCTGATCAGTAGCGAGAAACTGATTATCGTGGGTGCCTCGACCGGCGGCACCGAGGCAATCAAGGCTTTCCTCGTCGACATGCCGTCGGATTGCCCCGGCATCCTGATTACCCAGCATATGCCTGCCGGGTTCACCAGGTCATTCGCCAACCGTCTTGACGGGCTGTGCAGAATCTCGGTCAAGGAAGCCGAAGGCGGTGAGCGTATTTTGCCCGGCCATGCCTATATTGCTCCCGGCGATGCCCATCTGCTGCTTGCCAGGAGCGGGGCCAACTACATGACGCAACTGGATGACGGCCCGCCGGTGAATCGTCACAGGCCTTCGGTCGATGTGTTGTTCGATTCTGCCGCGCTGCATGCCGGCCAGAATGCCATTGGCGTGATACTCACCGGCATGGGCAAGGACGGTGCTGCCGGTATGCTGAGAATGCGTGAGGCAGGCGCCTATAATTTCTCGCAGGATGAAGACAGTTGCGTAGTGTTCGGCATGCCCAAGGAAGCAATTGCGCGCGGCGGCGTGCATGAAGTGCTCCCGCTCAACGAACTGCCTGCGAGAGTGTTGCATTACCTGGCGCAGGATACCAGCCGTGCACTCCGTGTTTAAAGGCATCCCTAAAGCAGACATAACGGGGTATTTACCCCTGCATTTCGGGCTTAAGGTTTCGCCTGTCCGGCCGATAATGAGAGTAAGAGCGGAATGATTGATGATGCGGCCGGCAAAGCTGCCGCATGATCGAACGAATATCAAGATTTTTACGGAGTTACAGATGGCAAATCCTAATACAAAATTTCTTGTGGTTGATGATTTCTCAACCATGCGTCGTATCGTCAAAAACCTGCTGAAAGAGCTGGGCTACTCCAATGTGGAGGAGGCGGAAGATGGCGCCATGGGGCTTTCCATGCTGCAGGCGGGAAGTTTTGACTTTGTTGTGTCGGACTGGAACATGCCGAATATGGATGGGCTCACCATGCTGCAACACATCCGCGCCGACCCCAAGCTGGCCTCCTTGCCGGTCCTGATGGTGACGGCGGAAGCGAAGAAGGAGAACATCATTGCCGCCGCGCAGGCGGGTGCCAATGGATACGTGGTCAAGCCTTTCACTGCAGCCACTCTGGATGAAAAGCTCTCCAAAATATTCGAAAAACTAGGGGCTTAATATGCAAGTACAACCCGTACCGCAGTTGAGTAACGCAGATCTTGCGCCGCCTATCTCCGGCGCCCAGGATGAAGTCATTGCCCGCATCGGCTACATGACCCGCATACTGCATGACAGCCTGCGGGGCCTGGGGCTGGATAAGGCGCTGGAGGAGGTTACGCAGGAGATTCCGGATGCGCGTGACCGTCTCAATTATGTCGTGCATATGACCGAGCAGGCGGCGCAACGCGTGCTTAATGCGACCGATGTCGCGCTGCCGCTGCAGACCAGTATTGATACGGATGCACAGGCGCTGAAAGCCGAATGGCAGAAGATGCTGGGCACGCCTTCGATGAAAAGCGAATATGACCAGCTGGCTGGAAAGACCATTGCTTTCCTGGATGAGGCTTCCAGCAACGCCAACCAGTCGAAGGAACTGCTGATGGATATCATGATGGCGCAGGATTTCCAGGATCTCACCGGCCAGGTCATCAAGCGTGTCACTGAACTTGCCCAGGATCTGGAGACGCAACTGATACAAGTGCTGATCGATTTCAATCCATCCGCCAAGAAAGAATCGGACAGCCTGATGAACGGCCCGCAAATCGCGCCGGAAAAAAATCCGGAGGCGATCACCGGGCAGGCGCAAGTCGATGATTTGCTGGATAGTCTCGGGTTTTAGGCCGTCCTTTCACTCCTTGTATCCACCCAGCTCATAACGGGATTTTCACGTTATGGGCTGATCCGCTATGCAAAGTCTCAGCCCTGCCGCTGAGCTTCGATTGTTGATTAAACCCCTTTTCACCCTTTTATTCCCCCGATTCGAATTCGTCTTCCAGATTAATAATTGCTCCAACAGAACACCGTCGATTGATGCGTCAATCGTCTTAGACAGTTGGAGCTGGCATGGCAGAAGACAGCGATTTAGAGAAAACAGAACAGGCGACGCCCAAGCGTATTGAAAAAGCACGCGAAGAGGGCGATGTACCCCGCTCGAAAGAGCTGGCAACGGTATCTGTACTCTTGACCGTGCTGCTGGCCATGTGGGCTTCAGGCAATCACCTGACGCAGGCGCTGAAGACCAACATGGCAGCGGGCCTGACCCTGCCGCGCAATCTCGTGTTCGAGCCGACCTTGCTGCTGGTCAATATTGCGCAGCATCTCGGCGATCTGCTCTGGGCATTCCTGCCCCTGATCGGGCTGGTCTTGCTGGTTGCCATCGCTTCGCCCGTGCTGCTCGGCGGCTGGTTGTTCAGCGCCAAGGCGCTGATACCAAAGTTCGGCAAACTCAACCCCATCAGCGGGATCAAGAGGCTGTTTTCCAAGAATGCTGCGATGGAGTTCTTCAAGGCGATTGCCAAAGCCACCCTGGTCGGTACCGTGGCCTTTTTTGTGGTGTCGGCTGAAATCGATGAAGTCATGGCATTGCCGCTGCAACCGCTGCACGAGGGAATCAAGCAGGTGGTTTATCTCATCATCATTACCATGCTGTCCATCGCCGGCGCGCTGGTGCTGATCGCGGCAATCGATGTGCCGTTCCAGCTATGGAGCTATGCCAACAAGCTGAAGATGACCAAACAGGATATCCGCCAGGAAAGCAAGGAAACCGAAGGCAACCCCGAAATCAAGGCCAGGGTCCGTCAACAGCAGCGTGAAATGGCACGCCGCCGCATGATGTCCGAAATCCCCAATGCCGATGTCGTCGTTACCAATCCGACGCACTATGCCGTCGCCATCAAATACCGCAATGACAGCATGCGTGCCCCTGTCGTGGTTGCCAAGGGTGCCGATGCAATCGCCTTGAAGATTCGCGAGGTCGCGGCAGAACACAACGTCAGCGTACTGGAGGCGCCGAAGCTGGCCCGTGCGCTGTTTGCACATACCGAGCTGGGTGATGCCATCCCGGAAGCGCTTTATGCGGCGGTTGCTGAAGTCCTGGCCTATATTTACCAGATGCGGGTATTCAACAAGGATGGCGGCTTGCGGCCTGTGCAGCCTGCTGCGCTGGAAGTGCCCGATGCGCTCGATCCGCATAGCGAAGCCGGCATGACGGGGGCTGCCGCATGAACGGCCTGAAGCTCCCAAGCTGGATGAACGCTTCCACCAGCACCGCAGCGGCTGCGCCGCTGATTATCGTCATGCTGCTGGCGATGATGATATTGCCCCTGCCGGCAATTGCCCTGGATGTGCTGTTCAGTTTCAATATCGCGCTGTCCATCATCGTACTGCTGATCAGCCTGAATACTTCCAAGCCGCTTGATTTCATCGCGTTTCCTATCGTTCTTCTCGTTACGACCATGCTGCGTCTTTCACTCAACGTGGCATCGACCCGGGTTGTCCTGACGGAGGGGCATACCGGCCCTGATGCCGCCGGCAAGGTGATCGAGGCCTTTGGTCACTTCCTGATCGGCGGCAATTACACGGTAGGTATCGTGGTGTTCGTCATTCTCACCATCATCAATTTCATTGTCGTGACCAAGGGTGCGGGCCGTATTGCTGAAGTCGGTGCGCGCTTTACTCTGGATGCGATGCCAGGCAAGCAGATGGCGATCGATGCCGACCTGAATGCAGGCCTGATCGGCGAAGACGACGCGCGCCAGCGCCGTACGGAAATTGCCCAGGAATCGGAATTCTATGGCGCCATGGACGGTGCCAGTAAATATGTGCGCGGCGATGCGATTGCCGGTATTCTCGTCACGATCATCAATATCGTCGGCGGCCTGATCGTTGGCATGGTGCAGCATGACCTAGCGTTTGATACCGCAGTGAAGAACTACACCCTGTTGGCTATCGGCGACGGCCTGGTAGCGCAGATTCCTTCATTGATTATCTCCACTGCGGCCGGTGTTGTCGTATCCCGGGTCGCGAACGAGCAGAACATCGGTGGACAACTGGTCACCCAGTTGTTCTCCAATCCCCGCATTCTCTATATTGCCGCTGGTATTCTCGGCGGCATGGGCATCATTCCCGGCATGCCTAATTTTGCTTTCCTGACATTGGCTATTTTAATTGCGGCCGCCGCCTATTTCGTTGCCGAGCATCATAAAGCGGCTGCCCGGCAGAAAGGGATTGAAGAAGAGGCGCCTGTCGTCATTGCCGAAACCGAGGAAGCCAGCTGGAACGATGTCGTGCCGGTTGATGTGCTGGGGCTGGAGGTCGGTTACCGCCTGATTTCACTGGTTGACAAGAATCAGGGCGGCGACCTGCTCAAGCGCATCAAAGGCATCCGCAAGAAATTCGCGCAGGAAGTCGGTTTCCTGACGCCGCCGGTGCATATACGCGACAATCTGGAACTCAAGCCCGCATCTTATCGCATCACCATGAAGGGTGTGGAGATTGCCGGCGGCGAAGCACAGAACGGTCAATTCCTCGCTATCGACCCCGGCATGGTGGCCGGTACATTGCCCGGCACCCAGACCAAGGATCCGGCGTTCGGCTTGCCTGCAATCTGGATTGACGGTGAATTGCGCGAACAGGCGCAAGGCATGGGCTATACCGTGGTTGATGCCAGCACGGTGATTGCCACGCACCTGAATCACGTGATCGGCCAGCATGCTGCCGAGTTGCTCGGGCGCCAGGAGGTGCAGCAGTTGCTGGACCATCTTGCCAAGGAGTCGCCCAAGCTGATCGAAGAGCTTGTGCCGAAAACCATGCCGTTGTCCACCGTGCAGAAGGTGTTGCAGAACCTTCTGATAGAAGGCGTCCATATCCGAGACATGCGCACCATCATCGAGACGCTTTCCGAATACGCGCCGCGCATGCAGGACGCCGCAGACCTGACCGCCGTTGTCCGCGTGCAACTGGGTCGCGCCATTGTCCAGCAGTTGTTCCCCGAGGGTAACGAAGTTTCAGTCATGACCTTCGATCACCATCTGGAAAACCTGCTGCTGCAGGCCATGCAAGCCGGTTCCGCAGAAAGTGCCGCCATAGAGCCGGGCCTGGCCGAAACCCTGGCGACGCAGACCGAGCGTGCGGCAAAACAACAGGAACAAATGGGCATGACACCGGTACTGCTGGTGCCAGCGCCTCTACGTGCGGTACTGGCGAAATTCCTTCGCCGTGCCATTCCTCATCTGCGCGTGCTTTCGCATGATGAACTCCCGGATTCAAAAACCATACGTGTTACTAGTCTTATTGGAGGTCGAGCATGAACGTTAAACGATTTTTCGCCAGCAACTCCCGCGAAGCCCTTGCCATGGTAAAAAAGGCATTGGGCCCGGATGCGGTGATCCTCTCCAACAAGGCCGTTAACGGCGGCAATGAGATTCTGGCGCTGGACGGTGACGAAATGGATAACCTGGTCGCCGGCGAGTCGCTAAGTTTCGGCGCTGCCAGGAAGCCGGTGAACCCCACCGCCAAGGCGGCGCCGGCAAGCCGGCCCAGTAAGCTGGTGTTTCAGGATGATGCTGCATTCGATGACGAGGCGCTCCCGCCTGAGACTCTGGAGGCTTTTGCCAGCCGCAATAGCCGTTTGCACGAGATCGATCCGGTATTCGCCAGGCCTGCCGTGCAGAAACCGCCGGTAGAGACAAGTGCGCCGGCCGTCGTCGCAGCCAAGCCGCTGGTGACCAGGCCTGCCGATGTCAAGCCGGCCATCAGGCCTGCAGTGGCTCCGGCACCACAGAACCTGCAATCGCCGCAAGAGCTGGAAAAGCTAATGTCGGAAATGCGCTCGATGCGCGGCGTGATCGAATCGCAACTATCGGAGCTGGTCTGGGAGAACATGCAGCGCCGCGACCCGACGACTTCCGTGCTGTTGCGCAGGATGCTCAGCGCCGGCTTTGGCGCCAGCCTGTCACGCCAGATTACCGAAAACCTGCCGCCCCGGCAGACGCAGGAGAGCGCAGTCAATTGGGCAAAATCGGTATTGGAGAAGAATCTCAGTACCATTGCGGATGAAAGCGAAGTACTGGATCAAGGCGGTGTTTTTGCCCTGATCGGCCCTACCGGCGTCGGCAAGACCACGACCACAGCCAAACTGGCGGCGCGTTTTGTCATGAAGCACGGCCCCGGCAAACTCGGCCTGATCACCACCGATGCCTATCGTATCGGCGGTCACGAGCAATTACGCATCTACGGCAAGATTCTTGGCGTCATGGTGCATGCCGTCAAGGACGAGGCCGACCTGAAAATCGCGCTGGAGGAATTGAAGGGCAAGCACACGATCCTGATCGACACCGTTGGCGTCAACCAGCGCGACGAGATGGTGGCCGAGCAGATTGCCATGCTGACCAATGCCGGCAGCAACATCAAGCGCCTGCTTTGCGTGAATGCCACCAGCACCGGCGAAACCCTGATGGATGTCGTCAGCGCCTATCGCGGCAAGGGATTGGCCGGCTGCATCGTCACCAAGATGGACGAGGCCGCGACTATTGGCAGCGCACTGGATGTCATCATCCGCGAAAAGCTCCGGCTTTATTACGTCGCGAACGGTCAGCGCGTGCCTGAGGATTTGCACATGGCGAACAAGAAGCTGCTGGTGCATCATGCCTTCAAACTGAGGAAAACCGCTGGCGGAAAACACTTCCAGTTCCGCGATGAGGATTTGCCGTTGCTGATGGCGCATGCGGCGCAAATGTCACCGGAGGAACTGAGCCTTGGATAATCTCTACACCAGCCGATACGATGACCAGGCCGTCGGCTTGCGCCGCATCATGGCCGGTCCGCAGCCCAGGGTTATCTCGGTGCTGTCCGCCACATCCGGCCAGGAAAAATCCCGCATTCTGACCAATCTGGCCGTTTCCCTGCAGCAATCCGGCAGCGAGGTGCTCGTTGTCAATGCCGATTCGCAGCAGTTTGTTCAAACCTATGGCGCCATCGGCCTGAGTACGCTGGTAGCAGTCGCAGAACGGAAAGCCTCGCTAAAAGCGGCTATCCGGCGCAATAACCAGGGCTTCTCCGTTTCCAACCTGATGACTGTCAAGCAATTGCGGGCCGGCCTCGACGAGCAGGCCTGCCTGTTGCTGAATTCGCTGGTCGACAGCCTTGCACGCCAGTACGACGTCCTGCTGGTCGATGCCGAACTCACCAGCGACGATACCTTGCCGTTGCCGATACTGAATGAAGGTGAGATCGTCATTCAGCTCAACAACAAGCCGGATGCCATCAAACAGGCTTATCGCCTGATCAAGCAGGCCTACAGCCAGCTTGGCTGCCGCTCGTTCGGCATCCTGGTGACGGGTGTTGATGCGGCGCAGGCTGAAAGCGTATTCCGCAACCTGTCCCAGGTGGCGCGCCGCTATCTGGCAGTGAAGCTGGATTTCATGGGAGCTATTCCCCCGGATGAATACCTGAACCGCGCAGCCAGGCTCGGTCGTGCTGTCGTCGAGGCATTCCCGATGGCGCTGGCTTCAGCCGCGTTCAAGGAATTGGCGCAAAAACTGGATTACGGTCATCACACGTATGTTACAAGCTAGCCTGTATTAAGGAAGGTTGAATTATGTACAACATGAACGGAAAACATGACCAGAAGGACGATTTGCTCAAGAAGCATGCGCCGCTTGTCAAAAAACTCGCCTACCGTCTGAAAGCCAGGCTGCCGCCCAGCGTCGAGGTCGATGATCTGATACAGGCCGGCATGATGGGTCTGCTCAGCGCAGTCAATCACTATGAGGATACCCACGGCGCTCAGTTCGAGACTTATGCCTCGCAACGCATACATGGCGCCATGCTGGATGAGCTGCGCAGCGCCGATTGGCTGCCGCGCGGGCTGCGCAAGAAAATGCGCCAGGTGGAAGAAGCCATCAATTCGCTTGAGCAACAGTACGGCCGCGCGCCCAGCGAGACGGAAGTGGCGAAGCACCTGAAATGCTCGCTGGATGAATACTACGAAATGCTGGGCGATTGCACGGGTCACCAACTGGTCTATTACGAGGATTTCCATGAAAGCGATGGTGGCGACCATTTTCTCGACCGTTTCCTGCATGATGGGGATAGCGATCCTCTCCATGCCCTGGAGTCGGAAGGCTTCAAGGAGGCACTGGCCGACATGATCGACTCGCTGCCCGAACGCGAAAAGCTGTTAATGGGCCTGTATTACGAACAGGAGCTTAACCTCAAGGAAATCGGCGCTGTATTGAATGTGTCGGAATCGCGTGTCTGCCAGATGCATAGCCAGGCGATTGCCAGGTTGCGTGCCAAATTAAAAGAACAGGCATGGACTGGGGTAGCTTAATTGGCCTGGCGCTAGCGCTTACCGCGATTCTGGCCGGGCAGGCGCTGGAAGGCGGCAGCGTCGGTTCGCTGGTACAACCTGCAGCATTCGTCATCGTTTTTCTCGGCACCATGGGTGCGGTGCTGCTGCAAAGCAAACTGGATCATTTCATTCTCGGCGTCAAAATGCTGCGCTGGATATTCGTGCCGCCGGAAAATGACAAGCAGGCGCTCTCCAGGAAAATCAGCATGTGGACCATGCTCGTGCGCAAGGAGGGCATATTGCGGCTCGAGTCCCAGATGAGTTCGGAACAGGACCCTTTCATCAAGAAAGGGTTGAGGCTGATGATAGACGGTACCCCCGCAGAGAAAATCCAGGAGATATGCCACATCGACCTGGACCACTACGAAGCCAATCTGCGCAACGCCGCCAAGATATGGGATTCTGCCGGCGGCTACGCGCCGACTATCGGCATCATCGGCGCGGTGCTGGGGCTGATTCATGTCATGGAAAACCTCTCCGACCCCGACATGCTGGGTAGCGGCATTGCGGTGGCTTTCGTTGCCACTATTTACGGGGTGGGTTTTGCCAATCTGGTGTTCCTGCCCATCGCCTACAAGTTACGCAACCATATCCAGACAGAAGTCACGCGACGCGAGATGCTGGTGGATGCATTGGTTGCCATCGCCAACGGCGATCATCCCCGCCTGCTGGCAGACCGTCTGGCTGGATATACGAGTTAGCTGGCAGGCGCCCTGATATATGTCGTCACGCCCCAGGAAATTCGAGGTCGAGCGCGAGAATCATGACCGGTGGCTGGTTTCCTACGCCGATTTCATTACCTTGCTGTTCGCTTTCTTCGTCGTGATGTATGCCGTTTCCGCCGTTAACCAGAACAAATACGAGCAACTCGCCAACTCGCTCGGCAGTGCTTTTGGCACCACCAGGGCTGTGCAGAATATCGAGCAGGAGGGCACTTCGTCGCCCGGAGGGGCGTATGAGCCGAAAAAACTGCAGATGGGTTCTTCTTTCATCAAGCCGTTCCCTGCATTGAAGTCAAGAAACGATAAATGGCTGCGTGAACGCGAGGCGATGACCGCGATGGCGCTCGATGTTTCCAGGGCCTTGTCATCGCTCAGCGACCAGGGCAAGGTGCGGGTTGTTCAGAACAATCGGGGCATACGCATCGATATCGAGAGCAGCATCCTGTTTGCGCCGGGCTCGGCCGAGCTGGAGAATTCATCGCTTGAACCGCTGCTTGAAGTTGCGGCCTTGCTGGTTGATAAGCCCCATGCGATCCAGGTGGAAGGGCATACCGATACCTTTCCCATACACAACTATCTTTTTTATTCCAACTGGGAGCTATCCGCCGTCAGGGCGAGCAGCGTAGTGCGGCTGCTCGCCCTGAACGGAGTTGCCGAGCATCGTCTGAGCGCCGTCGGCTACGGCTCTTCGCAACCCGTGACGGATAATGAGACAGCGGAAGGCCGGGCGAAGAATCGCCGCGTCTCCATCATGGTCCTGTATGACACGCCGGAATCCGCGAATGATGGGGCGGAAATTAAATATAAGCGGCCATAAAGCCGATATAGCTGTTAAACACAACGCTATTCAGCTTATGCCGAAGAAAGCTGTTCGTTAGTATAGGGGATGAGTCCGCCAGCCAGCGTAACTCCCATTGATAGAGAGAAATTGAAAAATGCATGAAGAAGCCTTTATTGGGCGCCAGCCCATTCTCGATAAAGACCAGGCCATCATGGGCTATGAGCTGTTATTCCGCCATAATGCCGAGGCCGAAAATGCAGTGATCGAGGATGACATCAAGGCATGTTCGCGCGTACTGGTGAATACCCTGAACGACATGGGTTCCCAATGGCTGCTTGGCGACAAGTTTGCATTCATCAATGTCAATGAAGAGATGCTGATGGGTGACCTGATCGAACTGCTGCCACCCAAGCGCACGGTATTGGAAATATTGAGAGTGGTTGTGCCGAACGAAGCCGTACTGGCCCGCTGCAAGGAGCTGCAAGGCCATGGCTATCAGATTTCGCTGGATAACCCCATGCTGACCAGCCATTCCGAGCCGCTGCTTTCATGCGCCAATTTCATCAAGATCGACATTCTTGCCGTTGGTATTCAGGAAGCCGCCAGATTGTTCCAGCAATACAGCGTGCTTTCTGCCAACCTGGTAGCGGAAAAAGTGGAAACGCTGGAAGAGTTCGAGGCCTGCCAGAAGATAGGATTCAAGTTTTATCAGGGTTTTTATTTCGCCAGGCCGGAGACCCTGAGTGCGAAAGTGATCAACCCTTCCTATACCAGCGTGCTCGAAATCCTCAACATGCTGAGTCACGATGCGGATAATCGCCAGATCGAGGCCGGCTTCAAACGGGATGCCGCCCTCACGTTCAAATTGCTGCGCTATATCAATTCCGTCGGTTTCGGTCTTTCCTGCGAGATCCAGTCCATCGGGCATGCGCTCTCGATCCTGGGCCGCAGGCAATTGTATCGCTGGCTGACATTGCTCATGGTCACGGCCGGCGAGAATGCGACATCTCCCGCCTTGATGAAGACGTCGGTGACGCGCGGGCGTCTGACCGAGCTTCTTGGCATGAGCTATTTCGACAAACACGAGCGGGACAATCTGTTTATTGTCGGTGTTTTCTCGATGCTGGATGCCATACTGGAAATGCCGATGGAAAAAGTGCTGGAAAAAGTCCAGTTGCCGGATGCGGTTACCGAGGCGCTAATGGACCGCCAAGGCATCTATGGGCCATTCCTGCAATTGGCAGAAGCCTGCGAAGATGCCGACCGTCATCGAATTGTGATGTTGGCCGATTCGCTGCAGTATGATCCGAACAAGGTAAATGACTGCCATATTGCCGCGTTGGCATGGGTGGAGGAACTGGGAATTTAGCGTTTGCCTGGATATGTGTTATAAAAATGCCATGTCACCCTTATTTTGATGATGTAGCGCATTGATGGGGTTGCATGCCCATAATTAATAGAGCTGGAAGAACTTCAATTCGACGCCAGAAATGAACACATTGATCTGATGAAAAATTTCATATCTTTACTAAAAATTTCCAGTTCGATCCTCGTTTTGTTTGGCTTCGGCCTGCTCATGCTGCTGGTCCTGATCGCCGCCATGGTCTGGATGGTGGAAACCCCGGCGCTCATCGAACGCAACATCCTGCTCGGCACAAGCATTGTCGTTGCTTTGCTGATAGTTGCATTTTTCTGGGTGGCTCGCAAAAGAACAGGCGCGTTTGCGCGCCAGATGCTCGAGTTGCAGGAACAACTGCATGTGACGGAAGCAAGGTTCCTTGCCGCGACCGAGAGCAATCACGATGCATTCTTTATTTTCGAAGCCGTTCGCGATGCCCAGGGCGAGATTATCGATTTCCGCTGCGGCTATCTGAATTACCACGCCTGCAACCTGATATCGGAAGATCAGGAAAATTTTATCGGCCGCCTGCTTTACGGCGGCTTTTTTCTCCTCGAAGACCGTAAATCGCTCGATCGTTGCATAGAGGTCGTGAGAACCGGGCATCCCGAAACCTATGAATTCGCGCCGGGAGACGGTAAATGCAAGGCCAAATGGCTGGGTTGCCAGTTGACCAGGCTTGCGGACGGTATTGCGCTCACTGTGCGCGACATTACGGAAAAGAAACGCACGGAAAATGAGCTGATTCATGCCGAGCGGTTCCAGTCGGCGATCATCGACAGCGTTTCCTACTCCATCATTGCCACCGACAAGGCAGGTAACATCATCACCATGAACAATGCCGCCCAGCGCATGCTCTGGTATGAGGAAGCGGACCTGATCGGGAAATTCACCCTTCCGATGTTGCATGACAGGGACGAAATTGCACAGCGGGCGGAAGAATTAAGCAAGGAATTGGGCTACAAGATCGAACCGGGGTTCGAGGTGTTTGTCGCAAAGGCGCGCGCCGGCCTGCCCGACGAGCATGAGTGGACCTATATCCGCAAGGGCGGCTCGAGATTCCCGGTGCGGGTATCGCTCACTGAGCTGCGGGACAACGACTACCAGGTGTATGGCTATCTCAGCGTCGCCTACGACATTTCCGAACAGAAGCGGTCCGAGGAACATATCCGGCATATCGCCCTGCATGACGCACTGACGGGTTTGCCCAACCGCACCCTGTTCAATGATCGTGTCAGGGTGGCGATCGAGCATGCAAAACGGCACAAGCAGAAAGTGGCGATTGCCTTGCTGGATGTCGATCACTTCAAGAACATCAACGACTCACTGGGCCACCATATCGGCGACTTGCTGTTGCAGGAGGTCGGCTCCAGGCTCATCAACAGCGTCCGCGTGTCGGACAGCATAGCGCGCATGGGCGGTGATGAATTCGCCTTCCTTTTGCCGAACATCGATCATCCAGACGGCACGAACGTTGTATTCAAGAAAGTCATCAAGGCATTTGAACCGACTGTGGTGGCAAGTAATCACCAACTGCACGTGACTGCCAGTATCGGTATTTGCGTTTATCCTGATGATGGGGAAGACCTTGCCGTGTTGATGCGCAAGGCCGACACCGCCATGTACCAGGCAAAAAAGCTTGGGCGCAATAATTTCCAGCTTTTCAGCCCGGAAATGGAGCGGCAGGCATCCAACCGCCTCAATCTCGAGAATGAAATGCGTATTGCGATTGAACAGGAAGGCTTCGAGCTTTTCTACCAGCCGCAGATCGACCTCGAGACCAATCGCATCATGGGGGCAGAGGCGCTGATTCGCTGGCAGCGTGTCCCTGGCATTTATGTCTCACCCATGGAATTCATTCCACTGGCCGAAGAGTCCGGGTTGATCGTGCCTATCGGCGAATGGATAATCAAGACCGCCTGTAAGCAGGCTGCGATATTCAGGGAGGCGCTGGGCAGGCCGCTACGCATCGCCATCAATGTTTCGCCACGCCAGTTCCGGCAGAAAAACCTGGTGTCGTGCATATTGTCGGCTTTGCAGGATTACAACATCGAGCCGCATGATTTTGAGGTGGAAATCACTGAAAATGCGCTGATGGCGGATATGGAGAATGCGGTGCTGGTGCTCGGCCTGCTTCGCGGTCTGGGCACCCATGTTGCGCTGGACGATTTCGGTACCGGTTATTCCAGCCTGAGCTATCTCAGCCGGTTCCCGGTCGACCGGCTGAAAATCGACCAGTCCTTCATGAAAAACATCACCATCAGCCAGGAAAACGCCTCGCTGGCGAAAGTAATCGTCAATATGGCCAAGACGCTGGGTATTCCGGTGACGGCGGAAGGCGTTGAGACGCTGGAGCAACTGGATTTCCTGCGGGCAACAGGCTGTGACGAGGTGCAGGGGTATTACATCGGCCGCCCGATGCCGCCGAATGCGCTGATTCAGCTATGTCTGGATAACGCGGTGGGGCAGAAGCCTAATCTGCAGGCCCAGCACTACAATCAGGCGACCAATTACTAAGGCTGCCGGCCCGGCTTCTTCCCTTGCAGAATCAGGGACTCCGATATTCTTAGCGCAGTCTCCTGGAGCGCGCGCAGGCAGCTCTTCTTCTGCGCTTCATCAAGCCAGCCGGTAATATAGGTTGTCGCAATTCCCGCGACGGGGTACCCGGATTCGTCGCAAACGGGGACGCCCAGACCGCTCGTGGTTCTATCCAGCATAATCCCGTCGTATGAGCTATAGCCGTTTTGTATTGCATAGGCCACGGCTTCCCGGAACCCGGTTTCATCGAACCCTTCAATCCGGTGATAACGCGACAGGTTGGCTTCGATCACTTCCTGTACTTCGTGATGGGGCAGCCTGGACAGCACGGCCATGCAACTCGGCGTCAGGCCGAGTGGCGCCCGCATGCCAACCCGGCCTTTTCCGACCTGGATCTGGGATTCGCTTTCATAACGGCCGATACACACCATATCCAGCCCTGAGCGGATGCCGAGATAGACGACCTGGTCAAGTTTGGCGGCAAGCCTGCTCAAATACGTTGCCGCAATGTGCTCAATCGGATTCCGGCTGATTGCGGAATAACCCAGTGCCGCCAGCCCCGTGCCCAGATTGAACCTGGACGTTTCATCATCCCTGGTCACCCATTCCAGCGCCATCAGCCTGTCGAGAATGCGGTGAATGGTCGGGCGCGGCAATGCTGTCCTGGCAACCAGTTCTGTCAGGGAGCTCCCTTTGCGGGAACCTTGCGCGATTGCTTTCAGTAATATCACCGCGCGGTTCAGGCTGCCCGGCGCAAGATCGCCTGCCGGTATTTCCTGTTTTCCCTGGCGCTCATTTCTCATCGGCTTCTTTCTGTCCGATTATCGGACATTTAAATGTACCTATTGTATTGACCTGTATATTGATAGGTCAATAATATTTGTAAAGCATACGATGAACAATATAGATATATGTCCATTAATTGGACATATGTGAAACAGGGAGAGAGCATGGCTGATTTTTATGGGGTTCAGCATCGAACCTTGCAGGAAGATTTCGATAGCAGGCGGCTTGCCGATGCCGTGCGCGAAAACATCGTCCGTACCGAGATAGGAGACGAGCATATCGGGTTTATAGAAAGCCGGGACATGTTCTTCCTGACCACCATAGATCATCGCGGTTACCCGACCTGCTCGTACAAAGGCGGATATAGCGGTTTCCTCAAGGTGGTCGATAGAAAAACCCTGGCTTTCCCCAGTTTCGACGGCAACGGCATGTTTCTTTCAATGGGCAATATTACCGTCAACCCTAAAATAGGCATGTTGCTGATCGACTTCGAGACGCCGCATCGCATTCGTATTCACGGTAACGCCAGGGTTGACCGCCGTGATCCGCTGTTGAAGGAATTCCCCGGTGCCGAGCTGGTGGTGCGGGTGGACTTGACCGAAATATTCATCAATTGCCCGCGCTACATTCATCGATACAAACGGATTGGCGCCTCCGGATATGTGCCGCAGGCCGGTTGCCCAGCGTCATTGCCGCAATGGAAGCGCATTGACGGTCTGCAAGACGCCTTGCCGGAGCGCGACAAGCATATCGCGCAGGCGCTGGGCGGTACCATCTCACCCGAGGAATATGCAGCAATGGTGATGAAGGGTGAGGGCTGAATGGATACGGCCATCCTTGACAACCAGTTGACCGACAGGCGTGAAGATGCCCTTGAATTGATGTCGGGTGTCGGCAAAGCAATCGTCGGGCAGGAGCGTGCGATCAAGCTGATTACCATCGCGATCTTTTCGCGCGGCCATGTTCTGCTCGAGGGGGATGTCGGCGTCGGCAAGACCACCTTGCTCAGGGCGTTTACACGAGGTATCGGCGGCAATTACGAGCGCATCGAAGGCACGGTGGACCTGATGCCGAACGATCTGGTGTATCACACCTATCTGGGTGAAGATGGGCGCCCGCATGTCGATGCCGGCCCGCTGCTGAGGTCTGGTGAAGAGCTGTCGGTTTTCTTCTTCAACGAAATAAATCGTGCCCGGCCGCAGGTCCATGCGCTGATGCTGAGGGTGATGGCCGAGCAAAGCCTCCATGCATTCAAGCGCGAATATCGCTTGCCCCACATGCTCGTATTTGCTGATCGCAATCAGGTGGAGCGGGAGGAAACTTTCGAGATTCCATCGGCAGCACGCGACCGGTTCATGATGGAAATACCGGTGCTGGCACCTGCAGACAGGGATATCAGAAAGTCCCTGGTCTTCGATACCAGATTCCATGACACGGATGGCCTGGTTGCCGGCGTCGAAGCAGGAGTCCTCGCATACGATCAGCTCAATGGATTTTCAAGGATGCTGCAGAGGGGGATTTTTGCCAGCCCTGTCCTGCAGGAATACGTCATTGATTTGTGGCAGGCCACGCAAACGCCGGGTAGATTCGGGATCACGATAGATGGCGTGGATATGGAACGGCTGGTGCATGCCGGGGCCAGCCCGCGCGGCATGGCAATGCTGCTGCGCGCGGCGCGCGTTCATGCCTGGCTCATGGGCCGGGATGCGTTGATACCGGATGATATCCATGCGGTTTTCCATGAAATCGTTGCGCATCGCCTGGTATTCAGTTCGATGTACGAAATGCGGAGAACCGTGTTGGCGCGCAAGCTTACGAGGCAGATCATCAGCATGGTTGCAGTGCCTTAAAATGATTCCTGCATTTGCCAAGGCATTTACTTACCGGATCCATTGGCATTCCCGGGCCTTCCATTCCGGTGTCCATCGGGGCGTACAGGGTGGCCTGGGCCATGAGTTCCGCGGCAACCTGCCACTGATTGACTACCCGGATGCAAGGCGTATCGATATCAGCCAGACAATACGGGATCCGGGCGGGCAGGTGCACGTCCGCATATTCAACCAGAAAACGCCGGCTGCCATTTATGCCGTGTGCGATCTTTCCGCCTCCATGCAATTCAGGGGGGATGCCGGCAAGATGGCGTTGGCCGCGGAGATTGCGGCTTCAATCGCATATTCGGCTTACCAGGCTGGCGACCCTTTCGGTTTTGTCGGATTTGACCGCGTTGTAAGGGAAGACTGGTCTACCCGCCCGAGCCGCCGCATGCATGAGGCGTTTGAGTTGATTGGGCGCCTGCAGTTGGAGCAGGCCGGGCAAGCGGGCGCGGATGGCTTGCTTGATGCCGGCCGCTATCTGGGGGCTTCGCGCAGCCTGGTTTTCCTGATTTCGGATTTCCATATGCCGACGGATACCCTCGAGCGGGCGCTCAGCAGCCTGTCACGCCATCATGTCGTGCCGCTAGTGCTGTGGGATTCGGCAGAATACAGAACGCTGCCGGATTTTGGCATTGCCACGATTGTCGACCCGGAATCCGGCCGGCAGAGAACGCTGTTCTTCCGCGATGCCTTGTGCCGTAAATTCCTGGCCGCATTTGAAATGCGGCGGGAGAAACTGAAACGGATTTTCATGCAATACGAGGCGCCAGCCTTGTTCGTGGAAGACCGGTTCGAGGCGGAAGCCGTTTCTGAATACTTCCAGCAGTTCTCGGCCTTATGAAAATACTGGCTGCCGGTTTACTGATGTTGCTGTCGATCACGGCTTCCGCTGCTGATAAGCCATTCGAGTTGTACGAACGGAATCCGGAGCGGCGCATCGGTTATTTCATCGGCGACATTATCGAACGTTCCGTTGAGATTGCAGCCAGGCAACCATATGCGCTATCCGCCGCCTCACTGCCAGTCAAAGGGCTGATGCGGCAGGGGATTGAGCTGCGGGAGGTTAAGCTCTCCGAGCAAAAGTCGGCAGGCGTTACCCATTACTGCCTGGACCTGGTTTACCAGGTATTTGCCCACGATGACCATGCAAGGAAATTGACCCTGCCCGAGGAGACCATCCGGCTGGTGAATGCCGGCAAGCCCGTTCAGGTATCGATTCCTGCCTGGCCGTTCAGCCTGTCGCCTGTCGCTGCCCATGGCGAAGCCTACATCGAGCAGGATATGAGCCCATACCGCGGCCCTATGCTGGTCGGGTTCGGTTACTACAAGCCCCTGCTGGGCGTTTCACTGGTCCTGGTCATCGTCTCGCTTTTCGGCCTGGTCTACATCAATGGGGATGCCGCATGGTTCCCCGGGATGGGCGGCCCTTTTGCCGCCAGTTATCGCCGGATCAGCGGTTTGCCGGACCTGCCGGACAGCACGCCAGCCGCTGTTGCATCCATTCATCATGCATTCAACCAGACTTTCGGTAAGAATCTGTTCCGGCAACAGATGGATGAATTTATCAGGCTGCATCCTGCCTTTTCCGGCATGCGGCCGCAGATAGCAGCCTTCTTTGAATTATCCGATGGAGTGCTGTTCGGGCCGGATGCCGGCCGCGAGCAGGCAGCAACCCTGGCTGCACTGGCTGAGTTCTGCGAGCGCTGCCGGCACTGCGAACGGGGCCTGGCATGACATTCAGCCATCCCTGGGTTTTGCTGCTGCTGCCCCTGGCAGCCTTGCCGCTCTGGTTCAATCGCCGGCAGGGCTGCGTTTATTCCTCTCTGGAGATCGTTCCCGAAGACCGTTTGTCGGAGATTGCCGAGCTGCTGCTGCGCTATCTGTCATCCGCCATGATTGCCTGCATGATTGTTGCGCTCTCGAATCCCCATGGCCCGGCAAGTTTAATGGAACGCGCCGGCAAGGGCGCACAGGTGGTTCTGGTCATTGATCGCAGCGCAAGCATGGACGACCCTTTTGCAGGTGCCGGCACGGAGGGCAATATCGGCGAAACCAAGTCCGCCGCCGCAAGAAGACTGATTACCCGGTTCGTGCACGAGCGCAAGGACGATATGGTCGGTATCGTCACCTTCAGCAATTCCGCCATGCATGCGATTCCGCTGACGCAAAGCCGCGAAGCAATATATGCGGCAATCAATGCCGCAGGTGGGGCAGGCCTGCTGCAAACGAATATTGGCGCGGGCCTGACCAAAGGCATCGGCATGTATGAAAAAATGCAGGATTCAGGATCGCGCGCCATCATTCTGCTTTCGGATGGGGCGGGGCGTATCTCGCCGAATGCCAGGCAAAAGATCAGCGACTGGATGGTGCGCGAACATATCAACCTGTACTGGATTGTGCTGCGACAGCCCGATGGTATCAGTATCTTCAATACCGGCTATGCACACCTGGAAGATGGCGAGAAACCCGCCGAAATAGAGTTGCATCAGTTTTTCCAGACCCTCAAGACAAAATATACGGCTTACGAGGCAGAAGACCCGAAGGCGCTGAAATCCGCGATCGAGGACATCAACCAGCGGGAGAGGAATCCCATCCGCTATTTTGAAAAGGTACCCGGCAAGGATTACGCATCCCATTTCTTGATAGCGGCGGTGTTGATGCTGAGTCTCTTGTTGCTGATTAAATTAATGGGGGTGCGCGCTTGGCAGGCAGTGTAAACATCAGGAACAAAGTGCTCGTCGCGTTGCTGTGCCTTGGCCTGTTGTCATCGATAGCCATCGGCAAGCGGATTTGGCAGATAGAGCAATTTAACGGGGTTGTCCTTTCCGGCGGCGTTCCGGCCGACACGGCATACAGGTTTGAAGCAAAGTACGCTGCTGCTTATGCGCAGGCCAGGAACGGGCGCTATCAGGATGCCAACCAGCTCTTCAACCAGTTGATGGAGATGGAAGGCACGCCCGCGCAAATTGCCGCTGTCCAGTACAACCTGGGCAATATTTACATGATTCGCGGTTTGATGGTGAATCGCAATGGCGATACGGTAAAAGACGAAGCCGAATATCTGCTGAACCAGGCAAGGCTGGCCTACGAGCAATCCCTGCGGCTGGACAATAATCACCTGGATGCAAGGCATAACCTGGATCGCGTGCTTTCCATGCTGCCCGATGACCCGGACGTCGGCGATAACCAGGAAAAGCTCGGCATCGTCATGGGCAGTATCCCTACGGGTTTGCCATGAGACAGATGGCTGGGCAACGCGATACCCTGCTGCTTTTATCAGCGCTGGTTCTGTTGGTGGCTGCCCTGTTCAGGCCGGCTATCCCGCTGTATCGCGACCTGCACAATTACCTGTTCGTGGTGGATGTCACGCAAAGCATGAACACGGCAGATATGGCATTGCAAGGGCAGCGCGTCAGCCGCCTGGCCTACACGCGCCAGATTCTGAACGATGCAGTCGCCAGGCTTCCCTGCGGAACAAAAGTCAGCCTGGGGGTCTTTACAGCGGAAAACATCGCCCTGCTCTTTACCCCGATAGAAGTGTGCAGGAACTATGACGTCATTCAGAACAGCATCGCCCACCTGGAGTGGCGGATGGCCTGGCGCGGCAACAGCCGCCTGCGTTTCGGCGTCCAGTCCGCGGCGGCGGTTCGCAATACCCTGGCAACGCCTGCCCAGATCGTATTCTTTACCGATGGCGATGAGGCGCCAAAGCTGAATGCGATCAATAAAACCGATCTGTCCGGCTGGCAGGGCGGAAACGGCTGGCTGATGGTTGGCGTCGGCGGCGACAAGCCCGCGCCCATCCCCAAGTTCGATAGTGAAGACCGGATTCTGGGCTACTGGGCCTTCTCGAATTCAATCATGGCGCCCTCACAGGTGCAGTCGGAAGAGTCCCTGGGCACACGCGACGATTCGATCGCCACGGAAGACTACAACCGTTATCTCTCCCGGCTGGATGAACCTTACCTGCAAGAGCTGTCCGCCGAGATCGGCGCAGACTACCTCAGGGCTGCAAGCGGGGAATCCCTGGTCAAGGCCATGTCCCGGCAAAGGCCGGCCGGCAAGGACATGGTGCGTTACCGGATCGACTGGATTCTCATAGCAGCAGCTATCGGCCTGGTCCTCGCATCCCACTGGCCGGGCTTCAGCGCCAGGTTTTTTCAATAACCCGCAAGGAGGTCAACATGACCCGGATCAATGCTGCAACGTTTTCCGCATTTTTATTCACAGTCGTGGCAGTTTACCTGCTGGGCTTCTACCCATTTATCCCGCCATGGGCAGTGTTCATTTCCTGGGCCTGCTTCTTTCATATGGATGGCGGGGTTGACCGCAACCAGGCTTTTTTCTCAACCAGCATGCATATCGGGCTGGGCGCATTTGCAGCATGGGTTTCTGCGCTGCTATTGCTGCTGAATCCATTTGGCGATGCATTGGGGAGCAGTCTCTGGGGTCCGCTGCTGATAGGCCTGGTGATTGCGATGCTGCTGAGGCTCAGTGTGTTTACCCGGTTCTCGGTGACGCCGGCGTTGATATACGGTTATGCCAGCATCTTTGCATTCCTCAGTGCGCCGGGCGGCTTCAGGCTGGAGGCATTGCTATCGTTGTCTTTCCAGAACGCCATCATTGCAATAGGCTGCTCAGTAGTGCTGGGCGTCAGTGCGGGTTATCTGAATTCCATACTGGTCGAATTGCTCTCCGCTTCCTCAAAACGCACGCTTGAGTTGCCGGATTGAAGGCTTCACGCCATGGATTATATTAAGCATATCCGCCATTCCATTTGATTGCTGCGGGTCAAGCGGAACCTGCCGGCAATGTGATCAGGGTTGCGGAATACAGTTTGATTTTGCAAATAGGGAAATTAATGGCAATCTTGATATGAAATGAATATCGATAATGTATTGCTGCTTAATTTCCTGGTTGCCCTGGGCATCGGCCTGCTTGTCGGGGCAGAGCGTGAGCGCAACAGCCAGGCTGCCCAGAACGGCACAGCCATCGCCGGGGTCCGTACTTTTACCATTGCGTCCCTTCTCGGCGCGATCAGCATCACGGTCAATTTCTGGCTGCTTGTCGTTACGCTGGTGTGCGTGACCATTTTCTCAGCCACTGCGTACTTTGTCAGAAAGGACGATGATCCCGGGCTCACCACTGAAATCACCCTGATATTGACCGTGATCCTGGGCGGCCTTGCAATGAGCACAGCCGCGCTGGCAGCCAGCCTTGCCGTGAGCGTGGCCATCATCCTGGCTGCCAAGGAGCCGTTGCACGGGTTCGTCAAGGGCGTTGTCACCAAGAACGAATTAAACGATTTCCTGGTGCTGGCTGCCGCAACCCTGATCGTGTTGCCACTGGTGCCGAATGCGTTTATCGGGCCGTACGATGCCATCAACCCGCGAAACCTGTGGCTGATCGTCATTCTGGTCATGTTTATCAGTGCTCTGGGTCATCTGGCGCTGCGCCTGTTCGGCGGGCGTGTCGGGCTGCCTATCGTGGGGCTGGCCTCCGGTTTCATTTCAAGTATCGCCACCATAGGTGCGATGGGCGAGCGTGCCAAACAGGAGCCGGAGATTAAAAATGCGGCCGTTGCCGGTGCGGTTTTATCCAATGTTTCCACCATCCTGCAGCTCGCGTTACTGCTGGCTGCGATCAATACTGCCACCTTGCGCGCACTGGCTTTCCCCCTGATCCTGGGAGGCGCCTCTGCCGTGTTCTTCGGCGCGGCTATCACCTTGAAGTCCTTGAACCAGAAGACGGCGGAATTGACCGGAAACAGCCGGTCGTTCAGCGTGAAAACAGCACTGATGCTTGCTGCCCTGATCGGTTTCGTCCTGTTCCTGTCTGCCGCCCTGAATGACTGGCTCGGCCATGCGGGGCTGGTGATCGCCTCCGGGGCGGCGGGCCTTGCCGACACGCATTCCCCGGCTATCTCTGTTGCCACCATGGTATCCACCGGTAAACTGGATGCGGAAGCCGCAGCAATACCGATATTGGTGGCATTTACCCTGAATTCGGTTTCCAAGGCCATCACGGCCTTTGTCAGCGGAGGAAAGGACTTTTCATTAAGCTTTATTCCCGCGTTAATGACGCAGGTTCTGATGATCTGGGCGGGATGGTGGCTGTTCTGATAAGGATGTCATCCACGCGGGATGCTCCGGCTTCAACCAATGCAATTATTCTGAATGCTACCGGGTTATGGATATAACTCTTCTAATTTCTATAACTTTCAATTATCTTTCCATTCAAGCTAAAGTCCTTTCTTAATTTTTCCGTTAAGGGGCATATATTCTTCATTGGATAAATGGGTGGGTTGATTACTTCAACGCAAGTAACAAAGAAAAAATAATTGTGTGAACAACTTAATCAATAAAATCTTCTCAAAAAGATACACGTTTTTTTACCTGGCCAATTTTGTCGGCATTTTGCTCGTTTCCGCTTCAATCTTCAGTGCGCTGATGCTTGCAAGGCATCAGGCAGAAGAAAAAGAAATATCCCGCTTGGATTCCCTGAACGCCAATGTGCTGGAGCGCATGCAGAAAACCAGTGAACAGTTTGCGCATACGGTGAAATCGTTATCCATGTTTCCTCCGGACCAGGCCTGTTCGGAAGCCAGTATCGGGAGCATGCAGCAAATCGCCATTTCAGGGGGCCTGTTGCAGGCAATCGGATACCTGAAGGATAATCAGTTCGCGTGTTCTTCCCAGGCCGGCATCCTGAACGGCCTCGACCTGGGAACTCCCGGCATCGTCGAGCCTGGCGGTGTTCGTGTTTGGGTCGATATAACGCTTCCCAAAGCCCCGGGGCGAAAGTACCTGGTCATAGAAAGAAACGGCTACGCAGCCGTCCTGCTTCCTATCGACGCTGTTGATTTTTATGCCAGCCCCAATACTTCCATCGGTTTATTCGATATCAAATCCCGTTTCTTTTACACATCCAAAGGACTCATCAAGGCTGAATGGATTCGCGCATACCAAGGCGGCGTCGAGCCTGCATTCATCGATGAAAAGAAGGAATATCTTGTTTCAATTCGCCCGAGCCCGTCGGGCAAGACCGCGGTGTTGGCCGCAATCCCCACGTCGGAGATATCCAGGAGTGTGCTGGGTTTTGCCCAGATATTGATTCCGCTTGGAATTTTCTTCGCGCTGGGGCTCTCGGCGATCATCATCTATCTGGCTCGCCATCGCTATTCGGCTAAATCCGAGCTTGCTGCCGCGCTCAAGAACGATGAGTTCTACCTGGAGTATCAACCCATCATTGATTTAAGAACCAAGGCTTGCATCGGTGCAGAAGCACTGGTGCGATGGCGGCAGTCGGATGGAACGCTTGTCCGCCCCGATCTGTTTATTCCGCTGGCCGAGGAAAGTGGGCTGATTCGCCAGATCACGAAACACGTGCTCGATTTGATCACAAGGGACATGGCTGAACTGCTCAGGCGATATCCGGACTTTCACCTGGGGATCAATCTTTCTTCAGCGGATTTGCAGTCTGAGGAAACGGTTCAATTGCTGGAAACCATGATCAGTGAAATAGGGCCAGGCAAAGGCCGTTTTGTGATCGAAGCGACTGAAAGAGGGTTCCTGAACGATGGCGTCGCCCAGAAAGTGGTCAATTCAATCCGGAACCTCGGCATGCAGGTTGCCATAGACGACTTTGGCACGGGATATTCAAGCCTGTCCTACCTGACTAAATTCGAGCTGGATTTCCTGAAAATAGACAAGACGTTTGTCGATGTGGTCGGCACGGATGCGGTCACCAGCCATGTCGCTTTTCATATCATCGAGATGGCGAAATCATTGAACCTGAAGATGGTCGCGGAAGGAATCGAGACGGAAACCCAGGCCGCCATACTGCTTGAGCGGGGCGTGGTGTATGTTCAGGGCTGGCTATTCGCAAAATCGATGAGCCCGCAGGATTTGATGGCCTATGTCGATTCGCACTGAATGCACGGAATCTGTCATGCCTATGCAGTTTCCTGCCGGTATGTTGCGACTGCCCCCAATAATTTTGCATGAGCATCTTCCTGCTCCGTATCGATGGAGATTGCCCGCTTCATCTCCTGTTCGGTGAATGGGTCGGCTGAAGCGATCTGCTGCTGCAATATTTCGACCGTGGCTTCGGAAGCATCGCTGTGCTGTTGCTGCCTGAGCCGGATTCGCCCCGACAAGACCGGTGCGGATGCCGTGAACCCCAGGATTGCCATCGGCAGATTCAAGGATTCAGCCAATTCTTGAAAAATGGATCGCTGTTCGTTCTTGAGAAAAGCTGCATCGACAATCACGCTGAAACCGGCACTCAGGACCGTTCCGGTCGTTTCAGCCAGATGATGGTACGTTTTGCGGCCGGCTTCGGCGGTGTAAATGCCGCCCCCCGCGCCGGAACCGGTGTCGTCGAGCGCCTGAAAACCGAACAGGCGTTTGCGTTCGATATCCGAGCGCAAATGTATCGCACCGATTTCTTCGGCCAGCCGTCCGGCATGGAATGATTTGCCGGAGCCTGAAAATCCATGGGTGATCAGCAGCATCGGCTGTGCCGGTTGGGTGTAGCGTGTGGCTAAAGCTGCATGGGCGAGATATTCGGTCCGGATGCGCTGTCGTTCGGACGGATTGCCGTCCCGATGCCTGCCCAGCAACGCCACTTTCGCACGTACCAGCGCCTTGTAAACCAGATAATAGCGCAGCAGAGGCAGGCCCTGATAATCCCCGGTTCGTTGCAGGTAGCCATTAAGCAGCCGCCATGAGAAAGATTCGAACCCCCGGTACGCCAGGTCCATAAAAACAAACGCTATTTCGCTAGCCACATCGATCCAGCGCAATTCTTCATTGAATTCGATGCAGTCGAACGGCGTGACCTTGCCGTTGAATAGTGCGATATTGCCTAAATGCAGGTCGCCGTGGCACTCCCGGATAAAGCCGAGCTGTTTGCGCTGGCGCATGGCCCCGGCTTTTTGCTGCCATTCATTCAGGCTCCAGGATCGTAATCGTTGTAATTGCTGCAACTCTGAATCATCCTGCAGCAACGGCTCTATCTGTTCAAAATTCTCTTCGCTCCAGTGTTTGATGCCGTCCGGCTCACCATAAACAGAATCCGCTCTGGCAACCTCTGCAGCCTGGTGAAAACTGCCTACGGTTTCTGCAATGCCGTCGATATCGTCGCTGGTCAGAAGACCTTTTTCTGCACGCTCGCTTAACAGGCTTCCCGCTTTGAACTGCCGCATCTTTACCGCATACTCGATGGCAGGGCCTGCGCCGTCCATGACAGGGTGAAGCGGCGTGCCGGTCACCGGCACGACGTCCAGATAAAGCGCCGGGCAAAAGCGCCGGTTCAGGCGAAGTTCTTCCCGGCAGTAAAAGCGCCGCTTTTCCAGCGTTGTGAAATCCAGGAACCCGAAATCCACCGGTTTCTTGATTTTGTAAGCGAAATCACCCGTCAGCAATATCCAGGAAATATGGGTTTCAATGAGTTGTATGCTGCGGGTATCGTGCTCATAAGCACGAGGTTGCAGCAGTCCGGTGATGAGCGGACGGTCGGTGATGGTATCGGGCATTTTTAGCGATGGCAATTAAGCGGGTTGCAATCTGGAAAGCATAACATCCATGATGCCGTTCCGGCCGATTTGCGTCTGCCGTCCGGATAGTGGTACCAGCAATAAGTATCTGATATTCTGCAATTTCTGACAAACTTCGGGGTACATCATGCAAGCCAATTCAGCGCTGTTCCTTGGCGTATTGCTTTTCGGCCTGAGCCTGGGTGCATGCACGCATGTCGAACCTGCTGCGGACGCGCATAACAGCCGAAATTCACTGGACTGGGCCGGTAGCTACCATGCCGTACTGCCCTGCGCCGATTGCGAAGGCATAGACACCACGCTGACATTGAACGACGATCTCAGCTATCAAATCACGACGCAGTATCTGGGCAAGCACGAGGACAAGTTCCGGAAAAGCGGCCGCTTCAGTTGGAACGAAGCGGGCAGCGCTATCGTGCTGCACGATTATGCCGCCGGCCCGGATCACTATCAGGTCGGCGAGAATCATTTGCGCGTACTGGACAAGCAGGGGCAGCGCATCGATAGCCGCGTTTCGGATTACATATTGCACAAGCAGGCGATGCAAGAGAATTCTGCGGCGGATGCGCTGGCGCAAGCCGGCCATTGGCGGCTGGTCGAGTTGATGGGCAAATCGCTGGAAACAGGGCGGTCGGACAGCGAGGCGTCAGCCAAAGCGCCTACGCTCAAATTCGATGTTGCGTCCTCGCGCATCTCTGGCTTCAGCGGCTGCAACCGGTATTCCGGCCAGTACGCGCTGGGCGCCGGTCAGCGCCTGCGTTTCAGTGGCATCGCGGCTACGCAGATGGCCTGCCTGGATACCACCGTGGAAAGCGAGTATCTGAAATCGCTGAACATGACAGACAGCTATTACCTGGTCGGCAACCGGCTGCAACTGAATCGTGCCAGAATGCGCACTCTGGCCGTGTTCGAAGCGGTTTCAGATCAACCGTAAGCATGCCCTGGCATGCCGATGGCCGCGGATCGTGAATTTACCCTCCCGGCTTTTCCTGAGCGCAAAGTACTGACCGCTCGGGTCGATCAGATAGCCAGGTCTCATGGTTCTGCAGGTAGATGAGTTCGTCCGGCTTGATGATGGCCGGCTATTGAATTGCGGCGACGCGGACCCTGTCTGCTGCTGCCATGTCAGCCCTTGCGGCCAAGATATTTGAGGTGGCTGCCGCAGGCAGAACGGCAATCCGAGGCGCCAAACCCTGCAAGCAACACTGTCCCTGACTGGTTTTGGTTAATCCGGCATTCAGGCTCCATGAATTTTTCGACCTTGATGATTTCTGCCTCGGGTGCGCTCAGCAGGTAATCAATATGCCATCTGAGTTTTTTCTCTTGCCTTAAATGGCGTGCAATGCGCGCCTCGATGTTGCGGCGGGCACTGCCGGTGTATGCATAATCACCCGCAGGAAAATAATGATTGCCAAACCTGCCTATCGTTAAATGGATACCCGACCGTAGCCGTATGGTGAGTCGATAGGTGATGAAGCGATTCGTCATGGTGCTCTGGCCGCGAACATGGGCAGAAGAGGGATGATCGGACTGAGAGGCTCTCATGGCAAATACCAGGAGAGCCTTCAATACATTTATTGCCTCGAAGCTTGATTCCAAATTAGCTGAAAGCCGAATAGATCAATCCTCGATTCTGAAGCCGACTTTCATTACGACCTGATAATGCGCGACTTTGTTATCCACAATATGTCCGCGCGTTTCAACCACTTCAAACCAATCCAGATGCTTGAGTGTTTTCCCCGCTTTGGCAATCGCGTTATTGATCGCATCGTCTGTGCTTATGGTTGATGATCCGACGAGTTCGATGATTTT
Organism: Methylophilaceae bacterium; assembly: GCA_905339275.1. Classification (GTDB taxonomy): domain Bacteria; phylum Pseudomonadota; class Gammaproteobacteria; order Burkholderiales; family Methylophilaceae; genus UBA6140. Next base: position 221,981 of record CAJPFK010000038.1, on the reverse strand, counting down.
GTAAGTATGGCTGGACATGGTTTTCTCCAATTGATCGTTGAAAGTGTCGCGCACTCCATGCTTCGGAGTATGAATCCAAGCGTATATTGTATACACCTGAATTACTCAAGGTGAACAATCAAGTACTCAATTGCGGGATGCCGGTCCCGGATTTGTTTTGCATGTCTTGATGAATATTTTATCGAAGTCCAACGCTGGCTGCTATGGAATTTCCTTCGACTTATTGAATTGCCATGGAAATTGAAGCGTAATCATTGTGCTGCAGATGAATGACATCACTACTGGAAAAAGCCCAGCCCTCCAAGTGTCCGATCTCTTTGGTCCCCATTGGCGTTAAATCGAGTCTTACAGTTTCGGTTTCCCGCGTTGTCGGATTTTCGAATCTGGCAATAACAGAAAGATATTTATCTGATCTGTTGGTGAATTGAACAACTAGCCCATTTCCCGTTAACGCTTTTCTTACGTTGAGTGAAACTGGAAGTTCCGGTTTTTTCGCAATTTCAGCATAAGCCTGATTCAATAAGTCGCTTGTCGATTCCGCTATTCTTTCTGCATCCTGCTTTGATTTTGATAGACGATTCTTTTCTTCAAGTGCCGACTTCAGATTTTCCTTTATGGCTTGTGCCTCCATTGTTGCTTGGTCTCTTTCCATTTCAATCTTCTTTACATGCAAATAAATGGTGACACCAAATACAGCAATGGCTGCTCCTAACAGGAAGCCAATGATGGCTATCCACGGAAATTTTGACTTTTCTCCCATATATCCCCCGACACTTAGACTAAAGACTTATTTTTTAATTACTAAAAACGTAACATATATATGGAGATTTGACAAAAACGATTTTGCGATTTTCGTAAGTTGCCTAGAAACTTGCGCTATGGAACTAGGCAAAGCAATTAGAAAACTTCGAGAGCTAAGAAACTGGAGCCAAGATGAGCTTGCATTCAGGTCTGGCACTTCAGCTGCCAATATTTCCAGAATTGAGAATGGCAAACATGGGGCTGGTGAAGCCCTGCTTGAGGCGCTGGCAAAAGAATTCGATCTTAAGATTTATCAACTAATCGCTATGGCGGAGGGCATCGATTCTCCAAAACTGGAACCAATCCCAAACCCTGAAGAAGACTCTTTGTTGTCAATCTTTCGGCAAATGGATAGTGAGCAACAAAAAATTTACACTACTGTTGGTAAAGAGTTTATTAAATCAAAATTGCAGGCAACTGATGAAAATAAGGGACAGACCCCTAAATAAGCAGCATATTCAATAGCAAACCGCATACTCAGCAGTTCACATCATGTTTGAAGCACCGTTTCACCTCACCTGGCACGGGGCTAATCAAAGAGCTTGATCTTGCACAGGCTTTACATTGTTCACTGTTTGGAAAATTGCCGAGCAACTTTAATTGGCTTAATATCTGACTGAGTTCGGTCTCGGTATAAATGAAAAAGACCCCCAGAGCTGAAGTCCTGGAGGCCTTTGTATTTGGTGGGAGATCGGGGGGTCGAACCCCGGACAAACGGATTAAGAGTCCGCTGCTCTACCAACTGAGCTAATCTCCCTGACAGGGGCGCAATTATCAGGTGAAAGCCTTCGAGTGTCAACCTGAAAACATCCTAAATCCAGTTTCGAAAGTGCATCAGAATGACGATTCAGACCATTTCTACCCAGCCTTTTACCGACCAGAAACCCGGCACTTCCGGCTTGCGCAAGCGCGTGACCGTGTTTCAGCAGCCTCACTATCTGGAAAATTTCGTGCAGAGCATTTTCGATACGATAGACGCGCCGCCGGGCGCGACGCTGGCGCTTGGGGGCGATGGCCGTTATTACAACCGCAAGGCGATTCAGATCATTCTGAAGATGGCGGCCGCCAACGGCTTCGGGCGCGTACTGGTGGGGCAGGGCGGCATACTTTCAACACCTGCGGCATCATGCGTGATCCGTAAGTACCGGACGTTCGGCGGTATTATCCTTTCCGCCAGCCACAACCCCGGCGGGCCGGATGGCGATTTCGGCATCAAGTACAACACCGCCAACGGCGGCCCGGCACCGGAAAAAATTACCGATGCGATCTTTGCCAACAGTAAAAAAATCAGTGAATACAAAATAACGGATTCGATAGATATTCCCCTGGATATTCTCGGTACTTTCGAGCTCAGCGGCATGCAGGTAGAGGTGATCGACGCTGTAGGCGACTATGCCGAGCTGATGGCGTCGCTATTCGATTTCGCTGCGATCCGTCTTTTGCTGAACAGCGGTTTCCGCATGAAGTTCGATGCCATGCATGCGGTGACAGGCCCTTATGCCAGGGAGATTTTTATCAATCGTCTCGGCGCGCCAGCGGACAGTTTGATGAACGCAGTGCCGCTGGAGGATTTCGGCCGGGGGCATCCGGACCCCAACCTGACTTATGCGCATGAATTGGTGGAAATCCTCTACGGCGACAATGCACCGGATTTTGGCGCGGCTTCTGATGGCGATGGCGATCGCAACATGATTCTGGGCGATCACTTCTTCGTGACGCCTTCAGACAGCCTGGCAGTGCTGGCGGCCAATGCCAGGCTGGCGCCTGGCTACGCACAAGGCATTGCCGGCATCGCCCGTTCCATGCCGACCAGCGCAGCGGCAGACAGGGTGGCCGAGGAGCTCGGTATCCCCTGTTTCGAGACCCCGACCGGCTGGAAATTTTTCGGCAACCTGATGGATGCGGGCAAGGTTACCTTGTGCGGGGAAGAAAGCTTCGGCACCGGTTCAGACCATGTGCGGGAAAAGGATGGCCTGTGGGCGGTGCTGTTCTGGCTGAATATCCTGGCCATCAAACGCCAGTCGGTCGAGGCGCTGTTAATGCGGCATTGGGCGCGCTTCGGGCGCAATGTCTATTCGCGCCACGACTATGAAGGCTTGCCGACCGAAGCCGCTAACGGTGTGATGCAGTATCTGCGCGCAAATTTCAATACCTTGCCTGGCGCCAGGTTCGGCCGCTATACGGTTGATACCTGCGATGACTTCAGCTACACCGATCCGGTAGACGGCAGCGTCAGTACGGCACAGGGCATACGCATCATGTTCAAGGATGGTTCGCGCATCGTCTTCCGGCTTTCCGGCACGGGGACTGAAGGCGCAACCCTGCGCATTTATCTTGAAGCCTACGAGCCGGACACGTCCAGGCATCACCTTGATGCGCAGGTGGCGCTGGCGGAGATGATAGAAATTGCGCTGGAGCTGTCGGAGCTGAAGATCAGAACGGGGCGCGACAAGCCGACAGTGATTACCTGAGCTTCAGGGCGGCGAGCGGTTCAAACTGCGAGGCTGGCGAAAGAGGTGGGCTTTAACCCTCAACCTGCTTGATGGTCATGGTGCCTTTGTAAAGCCTGACATCCATCCGCGCCAGGAACGACATGCCGAGCAACACATCGCCGCCAAGGCCGGGCGTGATCATGGCGGCGACATTCCGGGCTTCGACACCGCCGATTCTGATGGAATCCAGCCGGGTCAGATAAGCCACTGCATCGCCATTTGCGGTGCGCGTCCGAATTGCGGACTGGCTTTTCAGGCCCAGTTTGTCCGCGACTTTCTGCGACACGGCAACGCCGGTCGCGCCCGTATCGACCATGACATTGACGACATGGCCGTTGATGAGCGCTTCTGCACGATAGTGGCCGTCGATGCCGCGTTGCAGCACCACGGTTCTTTCCTCGCCTAACGTGCCGGCCTTGTTCGGGTTAAAAGCGGCATCCGCCAGGAAATAGATGCCGCCAGCCAGTGCGACCCAGACGACGGCAAGGATGATTCTGCTTTGCGGCATTAATCCAGGTTTCCCCTAGAACGGCAATCGCGCTTCCGGTGCCGCCGCGAGAATGATTTCGCGGAACTGCTGCTGAATGCGCTTCAGCGCGGCTTCGCTATCTGCCTCAAAACGCAGGACGATGACCGGTGTCGTGTTGGATGGCCGCATCAGGCCGAAGCCGTCGGGATACTCGACGCGCAGGCCGTCAATCGTCACAACCTGGCTCGCCCCTTCAAACCGGGCTGTTTTCTGCAACTGCGCAATCAGTGCGTGCGGTTCGCCTTCCTTCATCTGGATATGCTGCTCGGGGGTGCTGACGCTATCCGGCAATGCATTCAATACCGCGGAAGGATTTTCGGAACGGCTGAGGATTTCCAGCAGCCTTGCACCGGAATAGAGGCCGTCGTCAAACCCGTACCAGCGTTTCCGTCCGTCCGTGCTGTCGTTGAAGAACACGTGGCCGCTCATTTCGCCTGCCAGCGCGGCGCCGGTCTCCCTGATCTTGGCCTTGACCAGGGAATGCCCGGTTTTCCAGATCAGCGGGCTGCCGCCGCGCGCCGCAATCCATGGCGCCAGGTTGCGTGTGGATTTCACGTCGAAAATGATGGTGGCGTTCGCGTTGCGTTTGAGCACATCCTCCGCAAAAAGCAGTAACTGGCGGTCGGGGTAGATGATGCTGCCATCCTTCGTCACGACACCCAGCCGGTCGCCGTCGCCATCGAAGGCGAGGCCGATTTCGGCTTCACCCGTGCGCAGTGCGGCAACCAGGTCTGCAAGGTTTTCCGGGACGGAGGGGTCGGGATGGTGGTTGGGGAAATGGCCATCCACTTCACAGAACAGCTCATCCACCGTGCAGCCGAGCGCGTTGTAAAGTTTCCTGGCATAAGCCCCGGCAACGCCGTTGCCGCAATCGACGGCAATCCGCATCGGCCTGGCGAGTTTGACGTCGGCAGCGATTTTACCGATGTAGTCCGCAGCGATATCGTAGCTGCTTTCCGTGCCGTTGCCTTCGGATAGCCGGTTCTCGATAATGCGCCGGTACAGGCTCTGGATGGTCTCGCCGGAAAGCGTCTCGCCGGCAAGCACCATTTTGAGCCCGTTGTAATCAGGCGGGTTGTGGCTGCCTGTCACCATGACGCCGCAATTCGTGCCAAGCTGATGCGCGGCAAAATAGACCATGGGTGTCGCGACCATGCCCAGATTCACGACGTGGATGCCGGCTTTACGGATGCCGCGCGAAAGGGCTGCAGCCAGTTCCGGGCCGGAGAGGCGGCCGTCGTAACCGATGCAGATTTGCGTCTGGCGGCGCGCAGTCGCTTCCGATCCAATGGCCTGGCCGATGGCTTCGACAATGTCAGGCGTCAGCGTTTTGCCGACGATGCCGCGAATGTCATAGGCTTTGAATATTTCTTTGGGTAGTTGGGTCATGGGTCATGTCTCAATAGGCGTAAAACCGGATTATCCATCGGGTTATGGTCTGCAAATGCCGGCCGCTCAGCCACCACGCAACGTGTGATGGCTGTTGCATCCGCTGTTTATTCGGCCTCGTCTATCCAGGCCATCTGGATGGCTTCGAGTATCTTTTCCCCGCATTTGTTCGGGTCGTCATTGAAACCATCCAGTTCCTGTACCCAATCGAACAGGTCAGTGAAGCGGATGGTTTTCGGGTCGATGTCGGGAAATTTGTCGTATAGCGCTTCGGCGATGCGCTGGCTGTCGGTCCATTTCATGATGGCATTCCTTTCGGTTAGGGTTTGGCGCGCGCATATTGCAGCGGCCACTCTATATCTACATGGAGTTCCCCGGCTGCATGCAGCGGCCAGTATGGGTCGCGCAGCAATTCGCGCGCCAGCAGGACGGCATCCGCCTGCTCGGTGACCAGAATGTGTTCGGCTTGAGCAGGGGCTGAAATCATGCCGACAGCGCCGGTGGGAATGCCGACCTCCGTCCGTATGCGGCTGGCGAATGTTGTCTGGTAGCCTGGCGCGGCAGGGATTTTCGCATCCAGCATGAGGCCGCCGCTGGAGCAATCGATAAAGTCCACGCCGATTTCCTTGAGCCATTTTGCCAACTGGATGGACTGTGTGATATCCCAGCCGCCTTCTACCCAGTCGGTGGCGGAAATACGCACGAATACCGGTTTGTCCTGCGGCCAGAAGTCGCGGATGGCTTTTGCAATCGTCAGCGGCAAACGGCAGCGATTCTCCAGGCTGCCGCCGTAGCGGTCCTTGCGCTTGTTGGTCAGGGGAGACAGGAATTCATTCAACAGATAGCCATGCGCGCAATGCAATTCAATGACTTCGAAACCTGCTTCCAGCGCGCGGTGTGCAGCGGTGACGAACTGGGTGATGATGGTGTCGATTTCGGCAAGCGCCAGCGCCTTGGGGGCGGCGTGATTCGGCGTCAACGGGATCGCCGAGGGCGCCAGCGTCTGCCAGCCGCCTTCATCCGGGGAGAGATAGACACTGCCCTTCCACGGTACGTCGCAGGAACCCTTGCGTCCGGCATGGGCAATCTGTATGCCCGGAATGGCCTGTTGCTGCTTGATGAACTCCACGATGGGCTGCAGTGCATCGACATGGTCATCCGACCAGATGCCGAGGCAGTGAGGGGTAATGCGGCCCTCGGGGCTGATGCCGGTTGCTTCGGCCATGACCATGGCTGCGCCGCCGATGGCGCGGCTGCCCAGATTGACGAAATGCCAGCCGTTCGCCAAGCCGTCCACGGCGGAATACTGGCACATGGGCGAGACGAAAATGCGGTTCTTGAAAACAGTTTCCCGGAGCTGAAGGGGGCTGAAAAGCTTGGACATGTTCGTTCAATCTTTTAATGGAAAGATAACCGGATTATAGCTTGGCTTGATGACAAATCATGATGAAAAATACCCTGCCGGATCATCGTGGCCGATAAGCCGGCAGGGGTTGAAGGAGACTGCCTGGAGATTAGCGTTACGAATCTTGTCCTGCAATAGCCATGCCAGAAAAATTAATCTATTGGAATCATCAGGTTGGTTTCATATGCAGTACCCTACTCCTGGCTGTCTATAGCCAAATGGCTGTTATCAGCCACCACTTGCATTTACAGGTGGCAAGGGACAAGCCTCAAGTGCGCTAACATGTTAAAATCTGCTTATTTTTTGGCCTTTGGATATTTACAGATGTTTAGCACAGCAAAAACCTTGAGCGTTGTCGATCCCGAGTTGTGGCAGCATGTCGAAAATGAGCGTCATCGTCAGGACGAGCACATCGAGCTGATCGCCTCCGAGAATTACACCAGCCCTGCCGTCATGCAGGCGCAGGGTTCGCAACTGACCAACAAGTACGCTGAAGGTTATCCGGGCAAGCGCTTCTACGGCGGCTGCGAGTTCGTCGACCAGGTCGAGCAGATTGCCATCGACCGCGTGAAAAAGCTGTTCGGCGCCGAGTACGCCAACGTGCAGCCGCACTCCGGCTCGCAAGCCAATCAGGCGGTGTATTTCTCCATCCTGAAGCCGGGCGATACCGTGATGGGGATGAATCTCGGTCACGGCGGCCACCTGACGCATGGCTCTCCGGCCAATCTCTCCGGCAAGCTGTTCAATATCGTCGCTTACGGCCTCAATGAAAAGGAAGAGATCGATTATGACGAGATGGAGCGCATTGCGATTGAAGCCAAGCCCAAACTGCTGATCGGCGGCGCCAGTGCCTACGCGTTGCGCTTCGACTGGGCGCGCATGGCGGAGATCGCGAAAAAGGTCGGCGCCTATTTCATGGTCGACATGGCGCATTATTCGGGTTTGATTGCAGCCGGACTCTATCCCAACCCGGTGCCGCATGCCGATTTCGTCACCTCGACCACGCACAAGACATTGCGCGGCCCGCGCGGCGGCATCATCCTGGCCAGGGCCGAATTTGAAAAATCCATCAATTCCAATGTTTTCCCCAGCTTGCAGGGCGGTCCGCTGATGCACGTGATTGCCGGCAAGGCGGTCGCGTTCCTCGAAGCCTTGCAGCCCGAGTTCAGGGCCTACCAGGAACAGGTGCTGAAGAATGCAAGCGTGCTGGCCGAGACGCTGGCCGCGCGCGGCGTGCGCATCATCTCCGGCCATACCGAGTCGCACGTGTTCCTGGTCGATTTGCGGCCCAAGGGACTGACCGGCAAGGCCGCCGATGCGCTGCTCGGCCAGGCGCATATCACCGTCAACAAGAACGCAATCCCGAACGATCCGGAAAGCCCGTTCGTGACTTCGGGCATCCGTATCGGCTCGCCGGCGATCACGACGCGCGGTTTCAGGGAAGAAGAAGCCAGGCAGGTGGCCCACCTGATTGCGGATGTGCTGGATAGTCCGGCGAATGAGGCGGTGATTGCGGCTACCAGGGACAAGGTCCATGCGCTGACTTCCCGTTTCCCGGTGTATGGCGCATAGAACCAGTGAAAGGTAACGGGTGAAAGGCGAAGAGAGAAACGTGAAACATAACCGTCCGCTGTTGCAGTTAATACGGCAAGCCTGCCCATCCGGGGGGGTGCATTTCACCCTTTATGTTTCACATTTTCCGGTCTTTGCCAGATGAGATGCCCTTTCTGCGGTGCAGACGATACCCAGGTCATCGACTCCAGGGTCAATGACGAAGGCAATTCGATACGCCGTCGCAGACGCTGCGCGGGATGCGACAAGCGCTTTACCACTTATGAAACGGCGGAGCTGCACATGCCGCAGGTGGTCAAGCAGAATGGCAATCGCGAGGAATTCAATCGCGACAAGTTGCGGTTGTCTTTCATGCGTGCCTTGCACAAGCGGCCGGTGCCCACCGAGTATATCGACCGCGCCATCGAGCATATCGTGCAGAAGATACTGGGGCAGGGCGAGCGGGAAATCATGGCGCGCGACCTCGGTGAAATCGTCATGCAGGAACTGCGCCTGATGGATAAAGTGGCTTATATCCGCTTTGCCTCGGTTTATCGCAGTTTCCAGGATGTCGATGATTTTCACGATGCGATACGCGATCTGGACAAGCGCGAGCTTGAAAAACGCGAAGCGGATAAACATGAGGGCAAGCAGAAAAGCCGCAGCACCGATAGTCCCGGGGATTCATAAGTTCTGGCGCTCATCTCCGGCGAAAACCACATGAACGTCATTAAAATTCTCAGTCTGATTGCTGCCGTTCTGGTGTTTGTCATTTCCCTCCTGTTCTTTGGCTGGTGGGCCATGAAAGACTATTTCGTCTTTGGCGACGAACGATTCGACCAGGTTCGCTGGGTGACTGCGCAAGCGACCAAGGATACACCCTGTTATCGTGGCGACATGGCTTTCGATCTCAAGCAGCGGCTATTGCTGCGCGGCATGCCGAAACAGGCAGCGACCATATTGCTTGGCCGCCCCACTTGGGAAGATTTCGGCCAGATCGAGTACGAACTGGGCAACTGCCTGTGGCGCGAGCATGGTCTCAGGCTTTATTTCGACGAAAACGACAGGCTCATTCGCAGCCGTATCGTTCAGCACTAATTCCATATGTTCAGCGAAGACGATCACCTTTATATGCGGCAGGCGCTCGATCTGGCCGGGCGAGGCCTGTTCAGCACCATGCCGAATCCGCGCGTCGGCTGCGTCATCGTCAAGGATGGCGCAGTAGTCGGGCGCGGCGCGCACTTGCGGGCGGGCGAACCCCATGCGGAGATCCATGCGCTGCGTGAAGCGGGCGAGCGGGCCAAAGGCGCGGATGTCTATGTCACGCTGGAGCCATGCAGCCACCATGGACGCACGCCGCCTTGCGCCGATGCGCTGGTTGCTGCCGGCGTCGGGCGGGTGATTGCCGCAATGCAGGACCCCAACCCCAGGGTGGCGGGCACAGGCTTGGGCAGGCTGCAGGCCAATGGCATAACGACCGCATCCGGTTTGCTGGAAACGGAAGCGAGAGAATTGAATCCGGGATTCATCTCCCGCATGACGCGCGGATTACCCTTTGTCCGCAGCAAGATCGCGGCCAGCCTGGATGGCCGTACCGCGCTTGCCAACGGTGCCAGCAAATGGATCACGGGCGAGCAGTCGCGCGCGGATGTGCAACAGTGGCGTGCGCGTTCCTGTGCCGTCATGAGCGGTATCGGCACCGTGTTGCTGGATGATCCGCAAATGGATGTGCGCCAGCCGGATTTGATTCAGCTTAAATCCGGTAAACAGCCCCTGCGTGTCGTTGTCGATAGCAGTTTGCGTATTTCTCCCGATGCCAGGATATTGCAGGGCGGTAATACGCTGGTGGCTTATGCGGTAGATGACGCAGCCAGGTCGGCGGCTTTGCGATCGGCGGGTGCTGAACTCGTTTGCCTGCCTGGCGATGCCGGAAAGGTCAGCTTGAGAGACCTGCTGCTGCATCTTGCCGGCCTCGATATCAATGAAGTGCTGGTCGAGGCCGGGCAAGGCCTGAATGGCGCGCTCCAGCAGGCGCAACTCATCGACGAATATCTTTTTTATTACGCTCCCATCTTGATGGGAGACGCGGCCCGCGGCATGTTTGCCTTGCCGGAGCTGACGGATATGTCGCAGCGCGTCGAGCTGGAGATTCTGGAGATATCCGGAATCGGCGAGGATGTGCACCTGCGCGCGCGGCCCAGGCGCTGAGCCATGCTGATCGATACACATTGTCATCTCGATGCGGCCGAGTTCGATCCGGACCGGCAGGCGGTTGCGCAATCCGCGTTGCAACAGGGGGTTGGTATGATCGTCGTCCCTGCGGTGCATCGCGGTAACTTTGAGCATGTGCAGGGACTTGCGGGCGAATACGCGCATTGCGCCTGTGCATTGGGCATCCACCCCCTGTATGTGCAGGATGCGCAGCCGCAGGACCTGGATGTCTTGAAGTCTCTGCTGGAGAGCGGCCAGGCCGTTGCGGTAGGCGAGATCGGGCTGGATTTCTTCGTCGAAGGCTATGATCGCGAGCGGCAGGAATATTTTTTCATCGAACAGCTCAAACTGGCGAAAGCGCTCGACCTGCCCGTGATTCTGCATGTCAGGCGCTCCATCGACATTATTCTCAAGCATCTGCGCAAATTCAAACCCAGGGGCGGTATCGCGCACGCGTTCAATGGCAGTGCGCAACAGGCGAACGAGTTTATCAAGCTGGGTTTCAAGCTGGGTTTCGGCGGTGCGATGACTTATCCAAGAGCGCTGAGGATTCGTCAACTGGCCCATGATTTACCGCTGGAAGCGATCGTGCTGGAGACGGATGCGCCGGATATTCCGCCGGAGTGGGTAGGCTCGCATGGGCGGAACAGCCCCGGCCAACTTGCCGGAATTGCACGGGTTTTTGCCGAGATTCGCGGCTTGGATGTGCGCCAAGTGGCTGAAATAACAACGAACAATGCGCTTGCCGCACTGCCGAAACTGGCCCACTTATGCACACCACCTAAAGTGTTACATTAAGCATGACAAAAAAACGATTCAAATCCAAAGACATATAATAAGTAATTGATTATTAACGATTTTAATTAAGATTAAAATTTAAGCGGATGTAAAAAACTGTTACAGAATGAAGAGTTACATTTTTATGTCATGGCAATCCACAAAGTTATCCACAGTATTTGTGGGTAGACCGAGCCTGTTAATTGCCCTGTAAATGAACTTTTTGTGAACCCTGGTTAACACCATGAATATTGACGGACAACATTACCGCACGATCTGGCGGGACAAGGCAGGCGAATCGGTGCGGATCATTGACCAGACCCGGTTGCCGCACCGGTTTGAGATTTTATCCATCGATACGCTGCCGGAGATGGTCGTTGCCATCAGAACCATGCAAGTGCGTGGTGCGCCGTTGATCGGTGCCGCGGCAGCCTACGGCATGGCGCTGGCGATGTCGGAAGATGATAGCGATGCGCATCTCATGCACGCGGCAAGTTGCCTGATATCGAGCCGCCCGACCGCGGTCAATCTGGGCTGGGCCGTCAACAGAATGCAATCCCGCCTGTTTTCAATGCCTGCCGGATTTCGCCGGCAAGCCGCCTGGGATGAGGCGGAAAACGTCTGTGACGAAGATGTGAAATTGAACCGGGCGATAGGGCGGCATGGACTGCAGTTGTTACGGGCATTGGCTGCGGGGAAGAACAGGCCGCTGAATATCCTGACGCACTGCAATGCCGGATGGCTGGCCACGGTTGATTGGGGCACGGCCATGGCGCCGGTTTACGCCGCGCACGATGCCGGAATCCCGGTGCATATCTGGGTGGACGAAACCAGGCCGCGCAACCAGGGTGCGCATCTGACGGCCTGGGAACTGGGCAAGCATGGCGTGCCGCATACGGTCATCACGGATAATGCCGGCGGCCACCTGATGCAGCATGGCAAGGTGGATATGGTGATTGTCGGTGCAGACCGGGTTACCGCCGCCGGCGACGTATGCAACAAGATCGGCACATACCTCAAGGCCCTTGCCGCTTTTGATAACGATGTGCCTTTTTATGCGGCGGTCCCGTCGCCGACGATCGATTGGACTATCGAAAGCGGGCACGGAAATATTCCTATCGAGGATCGCGGGCCTGACGAGGTTGCATCGATCCAGGGGCGAACGGAAAATGGCGGCATCGCAAGCATCAACATTCTGCCGCACGGGACGGCTGCCTCGAATCCGGCTTTCGATGTCACGCCGTCCAGATTGATCACGGGCATCATCACGGAGCGCGGCATCTGCCCGCCCGATGAATTGCGCGCACTGTTCAGGGAGTCCATGTCATGAACGCGGATCGTGAAAGCTTGCTTGCCATCACCCGGAAGCTCTCCGTGCTGGGGCTCAATCGGGGCACCTCCGGCAATGCCAGCATGCGCGTTGAAGGCGGCTTCCTGATTACCCCTTCCGGCATGGCGGTTGAGCATATGTCGCCCGAGGATCTGGTGCGGATGGATGCCGAGGGAGTGCCGCAAAGCGCAGGCAAGCCCTCCAGCGAATGGCGCTTTCACAAGGATATTTACCAGTCGCGTCCTGAAATCAACGCGGTGATTCACACCCACAGCCCTTTTGCTACCAGCATGGCCTGCCTGCGGCGTGAGATACCGCCTTTTCATTACATGATCGCCGTGGCAGGGGGAGATACGATCCGCTGCGCGCCTTATGCGTTGTTTGGCTCGCAGGCCTTGTCGGATGCGGCGTTACAGGCATTGCAGGGTCGATATGCCTGCCTGCTGGCCAACCATGGCATGATTGCCGCAGGCGGGACCTTGCAGAAAGCATTCGATGTGGCGGTGGAAGTGGAGTCCTTGTGCGAGCAGTACTGGCGTGCTTTGCAGGTGGGTGAACCTTGCATACTCAGTACGCAGGAAATGACTGAAGTGTTTGAACAATTCAGGGGATATGGAAACTGGGCAACATCCCCCGTGCGTAAGGCGTAACGTTTATACACCACCGTGCCGGTGAAGGCGTGGCGCTTGAACTAGCGTGCGTCTTCTTCTTCGGATTTCTGCGCGCTCAGTTTCAGAAATAACCAGGTCAGATAGCCGGCCATGGCAATGACAAAAACAATAATGCCCAGGCTCAGCAGGCCGGAAAACGTTCCGAACAAATCCAGTAGCATGAGGAACCTCCCTTAAGTCGTGGATGGAACCTGCCTTGAAGTCGACAGGCTGCATGGGAATTCTATTGGGACGATAATGATCTGCATTGATTTATATCAATAAGATTGATGCTGTCCCTGGCCCGATTGCCGGGCGCAACCAGCGCCAGGTGGAGCGCATGTGTTGCATCATGATGATTTTCCGGAATTTAATGCGGTCTCTGCATGGCCTCCGCAGGAAATATAAATGTAACAGGCCCAGTTTTCATTTGTCCCACATGGGGCTTTAAAGTAAAATTGACTCCCGTCCGCAACACATCATTTAAGTGCCTTCATGACCAAATACGTATTCGTCACCGGCGGGGTAGTTTCCTCATTAGGTAAAGGCATCGCAGCCGCCAGTCTGGGCGCAATTCTGGAATCGCGCGGCATCAAAGTCACCATGCTCAAGCTGGATCCGTACATCAACGTCGATCCGGGAACCATGAGCCCGTTCCAGCACGGCGAGGTGTTCGTCACCGACGACGGCGCCGAAACCGACCTCGATCTCGGCCATTACGAGCGCTACATCAGCGCGCGTATGGGCAAACGCAACAATTTCACCACCGGCCAGATCTACGAAACCGTGATCAAGAAAGAACGCCGCGGTGAATACCTGGGCAAGACCGTCCAGGTGATTCCGCATATCACCGATGAAATCCAGAACCATATCAGGCGCGGCGCCGAGGGTGCCGAGGTCGCCATCGTCGAAGTCGGCGGTACGGTCGGCGATATTGAGTCGTTGCCGTTTCTTGAGGCGATCCGCCAGATGGGTATCCGTGAAGGCCGCGGTAACGCCTGTTACATCCATTTGACCTTGTTGCCGTGGATTCCCACGGCAGGCGAGCTGAAAACCAAGCCAACGCAGCACTCGGTGAAGGAGTTGCGCGAAATCGGTATCCAGCCGGATATCCTGCTATGCCGCGCCGACCGGCCGATTCCGGATGACGAGCGTGCCAAGATCGCATTGTTTACCAATGTCGCCCCCGAAGCCGTGATTTCCGCAATTGATGCGGACTCCATCTATGCCATTCCCGGTTTGCTGCATGACCAGATGATCGATGAGATCGTCTGCCACAAGCTCGGCATACTGGCCAGGGCCGCCGACCTTTCCAGCTGGCAGAAGATTGTCGATGCGCTCGCCAATCCCAAATATGCGCTCGACATCGCTTTCGTTGGTAAATATGTCGATTTGACCGAATCCTACAAATCCCTGACGGAAGCGCTTATCCACGCGGGCATCCATACGCAGTCCAGGATCAAGGTGCATTTCGTCGATTCCGAGGATATCGAGAAAAACGGCACCGCCGTCCTGGAACCCATGGACGCCATTCTGGTGCCGGGCGGTTTCGGCAAGCGCGGCACTGAAGGCAAGATTTCTGCGATTCGCTACGCACGCGAGAGCAAAAAGCCGTATCTCGGCATTTGTCTCGGCATGCAACTCGCCGTGATCGAATTCGCCCGCAACGTGGCGAACCTGCAAGACGCGAACAGCACGGAATTCAACCCGGCCACCCCGCATCCCCTGGTCGGCCTGATTACGGAATGGAAAGATGCCAGCGGCAAGGTGGAAGTCCGCACGGAAGATTCCGACCTCGGCGGCACCATGCGGCTCGGCGCGCAGAAATGCCCAATCGAGCCGGGGACGCTGGCTGCGCAGATTTACGGTACTGAAGTGAACGAACGCCATCGCCATCGTTATGAAGTCAATAACCATTATGTCGAGAAGCTGAAAGCGGCTGGCCTAGTGATCTCGGCGCGTACGCCGACCGAGCAATTGTGCGAGATGATCGAACTGCCGCAGGATGTGCATCCATGGTTCCTTGCATGCCAGTTCCACCCCGAGTTCACTTCCAACCCGCGTAGCGGGCATCCGCTGTTCAAGGCCTATGTGGAAGCGGCCCTGAAATCCAAAGGAGTCAAGTAGATGAAGCTTTGCGGGTTTGATGTCGGTATCGAGCATCCGTTATTCCTGATCGCCGGCCCTTGCGTGATCGAGTCGAAGCAAATGGCGCTCGATACTGCCGGGCAGTTGAAGGAGATTGCCGATGCCGTGGGGATTCCCTTTATCTACAAATCTTCCTACGACAAGGCCAATCGCAGCTCGAACAAGACTTTCCGCGGTTTCGGCATGGAAGAGGGCTTGAAGATACTGGACGAAGTACGCAGCCAGATCGGCGTCCCCATCCTGACCGATGTGCACACGGAAGCGCAGGTACCTTATGTCGCAGCAGTGGTCGATGTCTTGCAGACGCCTGCATTTCTCTGCCGCCAGACCGATTTCATTACGGCGGTCGCGACATGCGGTAAGCCGGTCAATATCAAGAAGGGCCAGTTTCTTGCGCCCGGTGACATGAAGCAGGTGGTGCAGAAGGCCAAGGAAGCCAATGGCGGCGCGGATACCATCATGGTCTGCGAGCGTGGCGCTTCTTTCGGCTATAACACACTGGTTTCGGATATGCGCGGCCTGGCGATCATGCGTGAAACCGGTTGCCCGGTCGTGTTTGATGCGACGCACTCGGTACAACAGCCCGGCGGTCAGGGCGATAAAAGCGGTGGCCAGCGCGAATTCGTTCCGGTACTGGCGCGTGCCGCGGTAGCCAGCGGCATTGCCGGCGTGTTCATGGAAACGCATCCCGATCCGGCCAAAGCGCTTTCCGACGGCCCGAATGCGTGGCCGCTGCCAAGGATGCGGGAATTGCTGCAAGTGCTGGTTGATCTGGACAAGCTGGTAAAAAAAGCGGGTTTTATTGAAAGTACATTGGGTAACGCTGAATAAATAGGCGAGCGGGATGAGCCCCTGGCGATTTGCCCGCGTAGCCGTTCATTCAGTGTTGTCCTTGTAAGACCGTTCACCTCCTTATTATTTTGTATTGAAGGGTAGAAGAGAAATGAGTGCAATTGTCGATATCATCGCCCGTGAAATCATTGATTCTCGCGGCAATCCTACTGTTGAAGCCGATGTCTTGCTGGAATCCGGCATTATCGGCCGCGCGGCCGTGCCTTCCGGCGCATCCACCGGTACCAAGGAAGCGGTTGAGCTGCGCGATGGCGATAAATCACGCTATCTGGGCAAGGGCGTGCTGCAGGCCGTCGAGAATGTGAATACCGAAATCGCGGAAGCCATTGTCGGGCTGGATGTCGAAGAACAAAGTTTTATCGACAACACCCTGATCGAGCTTGACGGCACCGAAAACAAGTCGCGGCTGGGTGCCAATGCCATTCTCGCGGTCTCCATGGCGTGCGCGCGTGCAGCGGCGGAAGAATCCGGCCTGCCGCTGTATCGTTACCTCGGCGGCTCCGGCCAGATGCAGCTGCCGACGCCGATGATGAACATCATCAATGGCGGCGCGCATGCGGACAACAGCGTCGACATGCAGGAATTCATGATCATCCCCGCAGGCCTGCCCAGCTTCCGTGAAGCGCTGCGCGCCGGTGCCGAGGTATTCCATGCCCTGAAGAAAACCTTGCACAAGAACGGGCTGGCAACGACGGTTGGGGATGAGGGCGGTTTCGCGCCCGATCTGCCATCCAACGAAGCTGCCATCCAGTTCATTCTGGAAGCGATCAGCGATGCAGGTTATGAACCGGGCCGCGATATCCTGCTGGGCCTGGATTGCGCCAGTTCGGAATTCTACAAGGACGGCCGGTACCATCTGGAATCCGAGGGTCTGCAACTGACCTCCGCCCAATTCACCGATTACCTGGCGACCTGGGTGGATAAATACCCCATCATCAGTATCGAGGACGGCATGAGCGAACACGACTGGGACGGTTGGAAACTGCTGACCGACCGCCTGGGCAGGAATGTTCAACTGGTCGGCGACGATCTTTTCGTCACCAATGCGAAAATCCTGCGTGAAGGCATACAGCGCGGTGTCGCTAACTCGGTGCTGATCAAGGTCAACCAAATCGGCACCCTCACCGAAACCTTCACGACCATCGAAACCGCCAAGCGGGCGGGCTATACCTCGGTGATCTCGCATCGCTCCGGTGAAACGGAAGATACGACGATTGCCGATATCTCCGTTGCGACCAATGCCCTGCAGATCAAGACCGGCTCGTTATCCCGTTCCGAGCGTATTGCAAAATACAATCAGTTGCTGCGTATCGAAGAAGAGCTTGGCAGTGCAACCAGCTACGCAGGCATGGGCGCTTTCTACCACCTCGGTTAATTTTCGAGAAGTTACGTTATTCCCATTTTGTGCGCTTACTGACCCTCATCTTCGTGCTTTTCATTGCCCTGCTGCAGTATCCCCTGTGGCTCGGCAAGGGAAGCTGGTTGCGGGTGTGGGAGCTGAATCGCCAGATCAGCCAGCAAAAAGAGCTGAATCAGGAGTTGAAAGCACGCAATGAAACGGTTGATGCGGAGGTGCGCGATCTCAAGCAGGGCTTTGCCGCCATCGAGGAGCGTGCCCGCAGCGAACTCGGCATGATCAAGCAGGACGAAGTTTTCTACCAGGTCATGGAAGAGAAACAGTTAAAGGGTGCGGCGGTATCCAACCAGCCGGGGCAATCCGCCCCCCCGGCCCAACCCGACTAGGCTGACCCTAATAATGAGCATGCAGGAATTTACCAACAGCAAACGGAAGCTGATATTTGTCTTGTGCCTGCTGCTGTTTGCCGGCTTCTTTGCAACTTCCATCGCCAGTTACTACGTTTCCAGGAACGCTATACGTCAATCCATCATGGTGAGCGAGCTGCCGCTCACCGCGGATAATGTCTATTCCGAAATCCAGAAGGACCTGATTCGCCCGATCTTCATTTCCTCCATGATGGCGAGCGATACCTTTGTTCGGGACTGGGTGCTGGCCGGTGAGCAGGATGAGGACAAGATCAGCCGCTATCTTCGCGAGGTGAAGGAGACTTACAGCACGTTCAGCAGCTTCTTCGTCTCGGACCATACGCGTCGCTACTACTATGCGGATGGCCTGCTCAAAACCATCGATGAAAAAGATGAGCTGGATGCCTGGTACTTCCGCGTCCGGACGATGGAAACGCCTTATGAGATCAATGTTGACCCGGATGCTGCGCATGACAATGCGCTGACCATTTTTATCAACTACAAGGTACTGGATTACCAGGGCAATTTTATCGGGGCGACCGGGGTGGGTTTAACGGTCGATGCGGTACGTTCGCTGATCAATACCTATCAGGATCGCTACCAGCGTAATATTTATTTTGTCGACCAGCAGGGCAAGGTCGTGTTGTACGGTAACCATGTACAGCCCGTGGATTCCAGTATTCACGACTTTCCCGGGCTGGATGCGGTGGCATCCGAAATCCTGAGCAAGCCATCGGGGTCGTATCAATATACGCATGAGGAAAACGAGGTTCTGCTGAATGTCCGGTTCATCCCTGAGCTGAACTGGTACCTGTTCGTGGAAAAAAACGAAAACGAAGCCGTCAGGGAAATCCGCCAGACACTGTATCTCAACCTGATTATCTGTGCCGTGATCACGGCTTTTGCATTATTGATGACCACCATGACGATCAGGCGCTATCAGGACAAGCTGGAGTTAATGGCAACCTCCGATTTGCTTACACAATTGCCGAATCGCCAGGCATTCGAGGTGGTTTCCAGAACCTTCATGCATGATGCCAGACGCAATGACGAAGCGCTGTCGCTGCTTTTGCTGGATATCGATGATTTCAAGCAGATTAACGACAGGTACGGCCACGTAGCCGGCGATACGGTGATACGGGCCGTGGCTGATGTATTGAGCGATAATCTGCGCGAATCCGATTTTCTCTGCCGCTGGGGCGGCGAAGAATTCCTCATTCTGCTCAAGAATTGCGATGGTGCGAATGCGCTGCAGTTATCCGAGAAACTTCGCCTGGCCATCGAGATGCTTCAACTGAACATCAATGGCCAGCACCCGGTGATTACCGCCAGCTTCGGCGCTTCCGAGTGGAAAAGGTCCGAGGTGATGGATGTGTTGATCGATCGCGCCGATCGCGCACTTTACCAGGCCAAGGCCGCCGGCAGAAACCGCTCCCAGTTGGCTTAGGGCGTAAGGCAGATCAAGCATCTGCAGCGGCCTTCCGACCGTGGCGGCTCATGCCAGTTATTGGCTTCAGCGGCAGGTCTGCTGCATATGGGCAAAATCCTGCTGCCCAAGTGCCCCGGTTTTCCTGAAGCAGATGTTGTCCTGACTATCAACGACCACCGTAAACGGCAATGCGCCTATGCGGTTGCCCACAGCCCGCATAAGGCCGCTTACATTCATGCCTGGCCGTAATACGGTGGACCGTACCGGGTGTTGCTCAAGAAAGCGCTGTGCCAGCGGCGCAGTGTCGGTATTGACCAGCCAGATGCTCCAGCCTGGATGCAAGGCGGCAAAATCGTCTATGGCGGGCAGTTCATGCACGCAGGGCGGGCAATCCACGCCCCAGAAGTTGACCAGGGCAGGCTTGGCCGCATGCCGAAGCTGAACGAAACAGCTGCCATCCAGCGCAGGCAAGTGAAAATCCCAGGCTTCCCCGGCATAGGCGGGGAAGCCCAGCATAGCGGCCAGCAGCAGGCGCATGTATTTCATAAGGAAATTTTGAGACCCGTGTAAAGGTAACGTCCACGTCCGGGGCCCCACAGGTGCGTAAAATCTATGCCGCCCGCGCCGTCTATCCATAGAAAATTTTCATGGTCGGTCTGCTTGAAGTCGAACAGGTTGTTGGCCCCTGCATACAGGGCCAACCGCTGGTTGAACTGGTACTCAGCCCTGACGTCGGTAGTGGAGTAGGATGGGCTTTTGTCGCGCTTGCGGCTGCCGTCGAAGTTGTAGCGCGGGTTGTTCGCGTAATCGTAAAACTTGGCCAGGTCGTGCGGACCGGTCCAGTTGAGGCGCAGATACGCAGTCCAGGGGCCACGCTCGTAATCAACGGTGAAGAACGCCCTGGCCTTGGGGCGGGAGAAAATCAGCGTGCCGGGCGCAAACGCATAATGAAAGCGCTCGCCGCCGAGGCTGACCACGGTGCTCGGCGTAAGCTGGTAGGACATATTGATATCCACGCCTTGCACCGCGACTGTATGCGGCGAATTCTCGAACAGGGTGTGCTGCCTGCCGGATCGGCGACGCCGGGCGTCAGCGTTGCCATATGGTGGATACGGTTGTAGTTGTAGGAGCTGGTGACGGCCAGGCGCTCATCGGCATAACTCAGGGCATAACTCAGGTTGTCGGATTTTCCCGGCTTGTCCAGCATGCGGATGATGCGGATATCATCAAGAATACCGTGGTCCTGCTCAAAGAAACTGGTAGGCGCGCGAAAGCCGCGCCCGATGCTGAAACGGCTGCTGACCTCGTCCGTATGGTGATACAGCGCATTCAGGCGTGGCGATGCGATGCTGCCAAAGACATTGTGGCGGTCCAGCCTGATTGACCCATTGAGTTCCAGCCGGTCTTCCAGGTAGGTCCGGTAGGCCTGGAGAAATACGGCGGGGGTGCGATAACGGTAATTATCCACCCCTTTGACGTTGGCGTTGTTCGCTGCGGAAAATCCGTGGCTGCGCAAGTCTTCAAAGCGGTAGTTCAGGCCTGCGTGGAAATATTTCGTTTGCTTTATAAATGATAATCATTATCAATTATAAAGCAGTTGCTGCCAGAAATGCAACTAAGTTGCTATTTCTGCCGTTCTAGAGAATAAGGCAAGGGCTGGATGACCAGCGGTGTCTCGTGCCAGGACAGCGGCCCGGCTTCCACGCTTTCCAGCCGCAGTTCCGCCAGCACATCGTAGCCGCCGGCCGGATGCGGGGCGCTGCGCACGATCTGCCCGGCAATGCCGGCAGTATCCTGCACTTCGTCGCCAGCGGCTGGCTGGCTGTTGCCGTCGATATGCGCAAGATGGGTGCGGCGCTTGACCTTGCCCAGGTAATGCGTGCGCGCCACGATTTCCTGGCCGGTATAGCAGCCTTTCTTGAAGTTGATGCCGCCCAGCGCATCGAGATTGATCATCTGCGGTACGAATGCTTCCTGTGTGGCTGGCGCGATATCCGGAATGCCGGCCTGTATCTCAAGCCAGTCCCAGCAGGGTTTGCCAACGAGGCTGGCGTGCGCGTCAAGCGCAGACCAGATCTCTTCTGCATATTCAGGCTGCGCAAGGATTTCATATCTGGGCGTGCTTCCGGGCAGGCGGATCAATACGGCCTTATCAAGGCTGGCCAGTGCATAATCCTGTTGCGGCACCCGGGTAAAGACGCCCTGCAGGATGCCTTCTGCCTGCGCACCGGCAAAGCCCATGCGCACGATGCTGTCCGACACGTCGGTAATGGCGACCTTGGACCTCAGCACATACATCTTCAGCCGCTTCATGATCGGTTCCAGCAATTGGCGATTGAGTTGCAGGTGGATGTAATCGTGATGGGCGAACGCCAGGAACAGGGCCAGCATGCGGCCCTTGGGATTGCATTGCCCCGTATAGTGACTGTTGCTGCCGTCCAGCAGCTTGATGTCGTTGGTGACTTGCCCCTGCAAAAAAGCGATACGGTCGTCACCTTCGACCTGCAACAGGCCGAGGTGAGAGAGGTCGGCCAGCACGTTGCCTGTCGCTGCTGCTTGCAACTCGGCCTCGGGATTGCCAAAATGCAGGACTTGGCCGTCGGCGATCTCGGCCTTCAGGCTATTTAAATAGGTCTGCCACTGTGTCATGTTGAAATAATCCGCTTATCTTGGGTTCAGGGAAATTCATTGCCGTATTATAGCGCCAAGCCGATCCATCTTAGTCTGCGGCCTTCATCCGCACTTGCAGGTATTCTGGGTTCAGCAGGTTTTCTGGCCATGGTGATTCCATGGCTGCTGCCCATCCCCGTGGTTTTGAAAGCCCTGCTGTTCTTGCCGGTTGCTGCGGCTGCTGTCCATTACATCAGGCGCGATGCGCTGCTTTCGCTGCCTGTATCGCCGGCCCGGCTGGACCTGAATGGCCAGGCGGAGTTGCAACTGACATGCAGGAATGGTGAGACGGTTGATGTCAAAGTGCTGGAAAGCAGCTTTATTGCAGCCTATTTGACGGTATTGAACCTTCGGTCTTTGGACGAAGGTAAACGTATTACCCTGATATTGCTGCCGGACAATGTGGAGCCGGAAAGCTTTCGTCAACTGCGCGTCTGGCTCCGGTGGGGCGCTGCCAGGCAACAATCCGCCGAAAATTATTCCGGAGATACGGCAGGCTGACGTTTGCGCCCGAGCCTGCTCAATTGTTCGCGTGCAGACTGCAAGGGATGCCGCGGGAAGTAAGCCAGTAACAGGAGTGCGCCTGCAATAGCCGCCAGGATCCAGTCGATGGCGAAGGGAGCAATATCCCGCCTGGCAGGCTGCTGCTTTTTCATGGCGGAAAGGATGCCTTGCAGATTATTGCCGCGCACATAATTGGCGCTGATTTCTTTGGCAAGCGATTTCAGGTACTCTTCGTCGAGTTTTGACAGGTAGCGGTCATTTTCCCCGCCTGCCACGTTATCGTCGCGGGTTCCGATGTTGGATTCCGATATCTGCGCGATCCCCGGCTGCATTGCAAAACTATCGCCGGACCAATAACCGATCAACTGGTTCTTTTCATCCAGCTTGGGAATAGGCGTGCCTTTGTCGCTGCCTATGCCGACAAACAGCCAATCCTTGCCGCCCTGAAATTCGCTCAGGTCCCGCGTATTGAAGGCGTGAAGACGAGGCGCTTCTTCACCGTCGGTAAAATAAACGACCTGGGCAGGCTCGGGGAAGGAGCGCAGCACTTGCGCCAGTGTCAGCATGCTTTCGCGAATGCGGCTATTGCCGGACCAACCGGAGCGCCAGTCAAGATGGTCGATGGTGTCCTGTATTGCTGCAAAGTTTCTGCAGACCTCGATCGGGGTATACATCGCCGCCACGCTGACGCCGGCAAACAGGCCGATGCTCACCCTGGTGCCGCACGGCATGGCAGAAACGACTTCATGCATCATTTTCTGAGTATGCGCGATACGCGTGACGGGTTTGCTTTCCGTCCCCATGTCCTGCACGTTCATGCTTTGTGAAATGTCCGCGACCAGGATATAGCTGTAGATATTGCGCTTGACCGGTATGCTCGGCTGGAAGAGCGCGATGACGAGCAACAGGAATGCAGACAGCAGCAGCGTCGCATCGCGCCTGTGTACCAGGTACCTGCGCAAATGATGGAAGTATTTCATGTTCAGGGCAGTCCTACCGGAATATTGCCCATGATGAGGCCCGGGGTGTCCGATTCGCCTACGCCCGGTGTCGGTGTGTCCGGCAGCATGCCGATTACCCGGTCAAGGTTGTGCCGCGTATCCCAATGGCTGTTGTCCAGTTTGACCGACTGCACATAAGCCCCTTTTGCCTGCCTGAACAGATACTCGGTTTCGTTGCGCACGGTCATGCTGTTGCCGTTGATGGCGAGGCCGCGCAAAAAGAAAATATTGCCGAGGTTGTGCTGCACGGCAGAGCGTTTGTTGTTATCGCCCGATTCGGCCAGTTGAAGGAATAGCAGGGTGGCTTCCTTGTAGCGCTCGTTCCTGGCCAGCCAGTATGCAGTGGAGAATTTTGCCTCATAGCTCTGTTTGTCGGTTTCCGGTGTTTTTGCCGAGAGGATGGCCCGGTTGAAGGCATCGATCTGCCCGATCCGGTTCCATTCATATAGCGCAGTTGCCGCGCTCGCAATGGCAAATACCGTGAGTGTCCACGTGACTTTTTTTACGCTGAGTGCCATGTCCGCACCTCCAAATATTTTACGCCCAGTAATAAGGCAATCATCAATGCGGCAATGATGAAGCAGTGCCGGCTATAGTTCTTGCCCGGGATTTTTTCCAGATAACTGATCGGTTTCTTTTCTTTCTGGTTGATGTCGTCGATAGCCTTTTCCAGCGAGCCCGGATCATCCGCTTCATAGGCATTGAACGAAGTCTTCAGTGTCTTGAAGTATTCATACAGCTCGATTACCGGAGGCAGCGGCTGGTCTTCCGGCGGAACATAGCTTTCATCGAAAATGCTTAGCCCGCCGGGTTGCTTGAGGACGATCCAGTAGAGGCCGACATCCAGCCGGTCCAGCCAGTCGCGTACCTTCTGCTGCACATCGGCACTGACCCGCCCGGCGCCATCCGAGACCAGAATAATCGCCCGTGAGCCCGAATTCGGCATTTTCTCGAACAGCCCCGCACCGCTGGAGAGGCCGCTGCCGATGTTGGTCTGGAACAGGGCGGTCCCGGCTGTTGCCCGGACTGCCGCCAGCACTGCTTCGCGGTTGTCGGTCAGCGGCAGCACGTGCATGGCGGAATTGCTGAAGGTAATCAGGCCGATCAGGTCGTTGTCGCGCTCCTTGATGAAGTCGGTAAGCAGCCGGCTGGCCGCGGCCGATTTCGTCTCGCCGACTCTGCCGCCTTGCCCGGCACCCGAGAATGGGTCATCCATGCTGGCGCTGCGGTCGAGTACGAGTGCGATCTGTGCCCCCATCCCGGTTTTCTCGATATGCTGTTCCGGTGTTTGGGGAGAGGCGAGGCCGAGCACGATGAACAGCAAGGCAATGACGGCCAGCAGCTTGAGGAATATGGCGAGAATGTCGGAGAGCGGGTCGCCGGGCAGCATGTCCACCCAGGAGTAACTGCGGCTGTGCGTGCGTTCCAGCAGCAACGGCAGGATGGCCAGCGGCAACAGCCAGAGAACATAAGGATTGGCAAAGCTCATGGGTTAAGCCTGTTTCCCGGGGCTCAGTCCACGTTCGCAATCACGGCAGCGGCGGCTGAATTTACGCAGCCACTCCTGCGGCTGCCCGCTGATCTGATGCGCGGCTTTCGGTTCGAAAAACACCTGGCGCGACAGGTTGAAGAATTGCTCGATTTCTCCCCGGATGGCCGAAAATGCAGGTTTCTTTTCCAGGAACTGATCCAGCGTATCGGCAAATACGCTATTGCCTGCCGACAGATTGAACGCCTGGTGCACGCGCGTGACTGCCTGTTTGAGCCCTTCATCGGAATGCGGCAGTTTCTTCAAGTCGCGATAGGCGCGTGCGAACGGCCCGCCCATGCGAGGCAGCCAGGCATGGGCGCCCAATACGTAAAGTAAGCCGAGCGCGGATAGTGCAAATATGACTGCAGCAATTCTGAGCGCAAGCCGCTCAGCGCTGTCATCCATCAACAAGGGCCCGCGGAATGGGCTCATGTCGGTTTCGAGCTTGACTTCGCCAAAAACTGCAATCGGCGATATGCGGAAATTCCAGCTCGGAATACGGAGTGAATAGATGTCTTTTTCACCTTTAACCTTGACGAACTCAGGGGGCAGGGACGCCGGCTTGGCAACGACATTGCGGGTGAATACCTGATAGGTGAGATGCAAGGTGTAAACCGTGCTGTCCGATTCCTCTTTTTCCTGCTTCCTGATGTCGCGCAACTCGATGCCGATGATTTGACCCTTGTAGCGTTTCTCGTAGCCGACGATGGGCAGCGAAGTATCAAGCAGCTTGTACGGTTTCTTCAGTTCAAGCGTGACGACGCGGGTCAGCAGGTCGCCCACGGTATAACCCGAGTCGCGCTCCGGTTCGGCGATATGCATCGTCACCTGTTTTTCATCTATCGCCGGCAGTTCCTTTTCCTCGGCTCTCAGCGAGAGCCCGATGCTCAGCAGGATAAGCCCCAGGCCAATGACGGCGCAGTCATTCAGGTAACTGCGAAAACTGGATAACGAGATTTTCATAAGGTCAGGCTGCCACATATTGGTGGAAATAATCGGTGAGCGCATCGGCATCAAAGCCATGCTCGATGAAGAACGGCGGCATATCGAAGCGCATGAACAGGGCATGGATGGCCGCACGGCGTTCTTCAAAGTGCTGGATGATGCGGTCGCGGTATTTTTTACGCAGGAACAGCGTGCGTCGTGCGCCGGTTTCCGAGTCGGTGACGCTGGCAATCCCGAATTCGGGAAGGGTGCGATACTCCGCTTCATCCCACAGCACCATGGGCACAATGTGGTGGCGCAGCATCAGGGCCAGCGCTGCTTCAAGGTCTTCCATCGGCATGTGGAAATCCGAGATCAGGAATACCAGGGAGCGTTCGCGCGGCAGGAAGCGGGTAACGTCAAGGATGCCCTTGCTGCCCACGTGCCCCGGGTGGTAATCCTTCAGTTGTTCAGCCATCTCCATCGCATGGTGCGGCCGGAATGATGGCGTACAATGCCATTCTTCAAGCAGCTTGTCATCGAAACCGACAAAGGCGAAAGGGTCGCTGCTGGCGGTTGCGGATTTTGCGACCGATTGCGTGATGTCGGCGGCCACCGATATCTTGCGCTGGTAACTGCCGAAGTGCATGGAGCCCGACATATCACATAGAACAAACACTGGCGTGGCGCTTTTCTGGTTGAAAATGCGTACGTAAACCTGCTCCAGCGGATCGCGTATCGTCTGCCTGATGTCGATGCGGCGAGGGTCCGGGTACGAGAGCAGTGTCGTATGCCCGCGAAACTCCATTCCCATGCCGCGCTGAGTGCTGTTGTGGCTGCCGGGGCGGCGGCCGCGCGAGCGCCAGCCGAGCTGGTAGCTGAATTGTTTAACTTCGGTTTGCATCAAGGCGTGACCGTTTATGGTGCCGATACTGCATTGACAATGCCGGAGAGCAATTCGCGTGCGATTTCCGTGCGGCGCATCTCATAAACTGGGCTGAACACCAGGCGGTGGGCGATGGTTTCGTGGAACACGGCATGAATGTCTTCGGGTATCACCGCTTCACGGTTATTGAGCCAGGCATTGACGCGGGCTGCCGACAGCAGCATGCTTACGCCGCGCGGGCTGGCCCCTGAAACAATCAGGCGGCTCATTTCCACCCCCGGCACCTTGACGCCAAACTGCTCGGGCGACTTGGTCGCCAGCCACAAATCCAGGGCATAACGGCGCAATGTCGGGCTGGCATCAATGGACGTCTGGATGATGCGGGCAAAGGCATTGACCTTGTCGAATTCGAGAATATCGGCTTCCACTGTCGACACCAGGGCATCCACGTTATGGAATTTCGGGTTGAACATCAGTTCCTCACGAATCAGCGGGTCGCTCGGGACGACAATCGGGATTTCCATCATGAAACGGTCGCGTGCCGCGGATGGAATATCAAAGGTTTCCTCCTTTTCCACCTGGTTGCGGTCGGCAAATACCAGCATGTGCGGGAAAAAGTGCTCCTTGTTGAAGGCGGTCAATGTCCGCTCGGCCATCACGCGCAGCAGCAGCGAATGTACTTGCGGGCGTGCGCGGTTGATCTCGTTGAAGAAGAATACCGAGAGATTTTCGCCCGACATCAGCAACGGGCCGGGGCTGACATGCGGTTTGCCGTCTTCGCCAAGGTAGGTGTGATAGACCAGGTCATTCGGCATCAGGTCGATTGTGCCTTCGATACGCTGATAGCCGCCGCCGATGCCGCGCGTGAAAGCGCGCAGCAAGGTGGTTTTGCCGACGCCGACATCGCCTTCCAGCAGCACATGGCCGCGGGCGAAAATCGCAGTCGTAATGAGCCGGATGGGAGATTGCTGGCCCACGACCACCTTGTTGATTTCTGATTCTAGTTTCAGCGCATGTTTACGCCAGTCGGCCAGTTGTCGGTCGCTCATTGACTTGTCCCGAGTGAATTGGTTGAAAGATTTGGAGGATGTAAAAAAATGTAACCAGACATGATAGTAAACAGATTCGTCGCAGGTGTAAACAGATCTGTATACCCCAAATCAAATTCTTTGATTGACAAGGGCTTTCGCTCTGAGGCGTTTCCGGCGAAAATAGCGAATAAATTCATTTCCAATTCAAGAAAAAAAGTCTCTGATGTCAAAACAAAACAGCTTTACCTATGAGGAGTTGCTGCGCTGCGGCCGCGGCGAAATGTTCGGCCCCGGCAATGCGCAATTACCATTGCCGCCGATGCTGATGATCGATCGCATCGTTTCCATTACGGAAGAGGGCGGCAAATATGGCAATGGCCAGATTATTGCCGAACTCGATATCAAACCCGATATGTGGTTTTTCAAGTGTCATTTCGAAGGCGACCCGGTGATGCCGGGATGCCTCGGGCTGGATGCCATGTGGCAATTGGTCGGGTTCTACCTG
The DNA here is from genome assembly GCA_905339275.1 of Methylophilaceae bacterium. GTDB lineage: Bacteria > Pseudomonadota > Gammaproteobacteria > Burkholderiales > Methylophilaceae > UBA6140. Next base: position 193,601 of record CAJPFK010000038.1, on the reverse strand, counting down.
GGCTGGATGGGCGGCCCGGGCCGTGGGCGTGCACTGGGTGCAGGCGAGGTGAAGTTTACCGGGCAGGTGCTGCCGACCGGCAAGCTGGTTACCTATAAAATAGATTTGAAGCGCGTCATCATGCGCAAGCTGGTGATGGGCATCGCTGACGCGACCATGGAACTTGATGGCCGTGAAATTTATGCAGCGAATGATTTGCGCGTTGGCTTGTTTACGCGCACTGACAATTTCTGATGCGGATAAAAAATTAAGAGCAACGCATAAAAATCAATTGGAGGAAGCGCGATGCGTCGTGTAGTAGTTACTGGTATGGGAATTGTTTCCAGCCTGGGAAATAATAAATCCGAAGTTCTGGATAGCTTGCGTGCAGGTCGCTCCGGCATCACTTTTCAGCAGGAATACGCTGACCGGGGCTTGCGCTCGCATGTGGCAGGTTCCATCAGGAATCTCGATATACAAACGCTTATCGATCGCAAGCTGCTGCGTTTCATGGCGAATGGCCATGCCTATGCGTGGATTGCCCTGCAAGAGGCGATCGCCGATGCCAGCCTGCCGCCGGAACTGGTATCCAATGTGCGCACGGGGATTATCGTCGGCGCAGGCGGTGCTTCTCATGAGAGCATACTGGAAGGCGCCGACACCTTGCGCGAGAAAGGCATCCGCCGTGTCGGCCCCTATATGGTGACCAAGTCCATGTGCAGCGGCCCGGTCGCCTGCCTGGCCACGGGGGCGCAGATCAAGGGCATCAACTATGCCATCAGCTCGGCCTGTTCGACCAGCGCGCATTGTATAGGCAATGGCGTAGAGCAGATCCAGATGGGCAAGCAGGATATTATTTTCGCCGGCGGGAGCGAAGAGGAAAACTGGACGATGTCGTTCATGTTCGATGCCATGGGCGCGCTTTCAAGCAAGTACAACGATACCCCGGAAAAGGCCTCGCGTACCTACGACGCCAACCGCGATGGCTTTGTCATTTCGGGCGGCGGCGGCATTGTCGTGCTGGAGGAATACGAACATGCCAGGGCCCGCGGCGCCAGGATTTACGCCGAAGTCGTCGGTTATGGCGCTACTTCCGATGGCTACGACATGGTTGCGCCAAGCGGGGAGGGCGCGGTGCGATGCATGCGCCTGGCTTTGCAGGGCGTTGAAGGCCCGATTGATTACATCAATACCCACGGCACCAGCACACCGGTCGGTGATGTGAAGGAACTGGAGGCGATACGCGAGGTGTTCGGCGAAAGCCGGACCGCCATTGCTTCCACCAAGTCGCTCTCCGGCCATGCGCTGGGCGCGGCAGGCGTGAACGAAGCGATCTACACCCTGCTGATGATGGAACACGACTTCATTGCTGCGTCCGCGAATATCGAGACGCTGGACCCAGCGGCGGCGGGGCTGAATATCGTGCGTGAACGCATCGACAACGCCAATATCCAGACAGCGCTGTCCAACAGCTTCGGGTTTGGCGGCACCAATGCAACGTTGACGTTCTCCCGCAAAGGAGTTTGATGTAGGGCGTGCTGATGTTCCGGGTGATCCCGGTGTAGTTTCCGGTGGCGCGAGGGGCGCTTTCCGTTTGATGGTTGAGGTGGTCTAAACAACAATTGAAAAATCAGGCGAAACCAACCGAATACGACATTGCATCCACCGTGCTGGACGAAATACAGGCGCACCGGGTCAGGATTGCCTTGCAGCTCGTGGCGACGATCTGCATGTTGGCTGGCGTCGGCTGGATGAGTTTGTTCATCTTTCAGGCGCAATGGTTCTCCGTCACGGTGGATGCCTGGCTGGCCGGGGTTGGCGCCGCCGTCTATCTTCTCAATCGATCAGGCCGCACACGGGTTGCGGCTTTTTTATTGTTTGGCGGATTGTTTCTCGTATTGGCCGTCATGAGCCTGTTCATGGATGTTCCAAACGCGACGACGCCACGTGTCGTGCATCTTTATTTTCTGGCGCTGGCGTTTCTTGCCTATCTGATTCTGCAAAACGAGCATTACTTGCTGAAATACGGTGTCATTGCCGTCTATCTGGTTGCGTTCGTCGTCTTTTCCAGCACGCACCTGTCGTTCGTGACGGAGTCTGCCCAAATGCAGGACGTGGCGCTCGCGGAAGACATCCGCACGGTCGGGGCCTGGGTGAACGGCATGATGGTGACGGCCATGCTCTGCCTGGTGCTGTATGTGATGCGGTCGGATTTTGCCCGGCAGACGCATGTCAGCAAGGAGTTGAGCATTGCGCTGTGGGACCACCAGTTCGTGCTGTATTACCAGCCGCAGGTGGACCAGCATGGCACGATTCTCGGCGCCGAGGCGCTGATCCGCTGGCAGCACCCGGTGCGCGGCCTGCTGCCGCCCAAAGACGTGATTCCGGTGGCGGAGAAAATCGGCCTGATGATCCCGATCGGCCACTGGGTACTGAATGCGGCCTGCCATCAACTGGCGATCTGGGCGGCGAGGCAGGAGACGGCGCATCTGGTGCTGGCGGTGAATATCAGCGCACAACAGTTCCGCGACGCGGGCTTCGTGCCGCAGGTATTGTCCATCATCGCGCGGACGGGCATCGATCCGTCCAGGCTAAAGCTGGAATTGACGGAAAGCATCCTGATCGACGACATGGACGACGTTATCGGGAAAATGGCGGCGCTGAAACAGGCAGGCGTCGGCATCGCGCTCGACGATTTCGGCAGCGGCTATTCATCGCTGAACTATCTGCGCCGCCTGCCCCTGACGCAACTCAAGATCGACCAGTTGTTCGTGCGCGACATTCTCGGCAATGTGCACGACAAGGCGATTGCGCGCACCATCATCGCACTCGGCAAGGCGCTGGCATTCGACGTGATTGCGGAAGGCGTCGAAACCGGAAGCCAGTTGCAGTGCCTGATCGAAATCGGCTGCCCGGCTTTCCAGGGATATTTTTTCGGCAAACCGGTTCCCATCCGCGAATTTGACGCGCTTGTCCTGAAACAGGGCGCCAGCCCGCCGCATGCCGTTCTGACCCCGCTGAACGAATAGCCAAACAACTAGGAAGCGACAGCCCGCGATTGGTTGCATACCAGTTGCAGGCCCGGTTTTTGCGTCCTGCCGATACCGTGGTATTCAATGCCGAGCTGTTTCAGCTGCGCAGGGGAAAACAGGTTCCGCCCATCGAAAATCACCGGATAATGCAGGATGTCGCGGATTTTCCCGAAATCCGGCGCACGGAATTCCTTCCACTCCGTTACGATCACCAGCGCATCCGCACCCTCCAGCGCTGCAAACGGGGAATCGGCAAAGCCGATTTCCGGTTGTCCGGCGTACAAGCGCTGCGCCTCATGCATGGCGACCGGGTCGTAGGCCTGTACGGCGGCGCCCAGGCTGATCAGGCGGTCGATCAGGGTGCGGCTGGGGGCTTCGCGCATGTCATCGGTATTGGGTTTGAATGACAGTCCCCAGAGCGCGAAACGCATGCCGCCGAGGTCATCGCCGAATCTTTTCCTGATTTTATCCACCAGTACGTGTTTCTGCTTCATGTTGATGTTTTCGGCGGCTTTGAGCATCTGCATGTCGATGCCGAGCTGTGCCGCAGTGTTTGCCAGCGCCTTCACGTCCTTCGGAAAGCAGGAACCGCCGTAGCCGCAACCGGCATAAATGAAGTCGTAGCCGATTCTGGGGTCGGAGCCTATGCCCATGCGGACATTCTCGATATCCGCACCCAGTTCATCGGCCAGGTTCGCCAGTTCGTTCATGAACGAAACACGCGCTGCCAGCATGCAGTTGGCAGCATATTTGGTGAGTTCGGCGGATCGCACATCCATGGTGATGATGCGGTTGTGGTGCCGGTTGAACGGGGCATAGAGGGCTTTCATCACATCGATGTCGTGCTCGTCCGTGGAACCGATAATGATACGGTCCGGCCGCATGAAATCCTCGATCGCCGCGCCTTCCTTGAGGAATTCCGGATTGGAAACCACGGAGAATGGCAGTTTGCTGTTGCGCTGCGTGAGCGTCTTCTGGATCAAGGCCCTGACCTGGTCCGCGGTCCCGACCGGCACCGTGGATTTGTTGACGATTATGGTTCGCCTGCTTATGTGCCTGGCGATCGCTTCCGCTGCCGCAAGGACATGCCGCAGGTCGGCTGAGCCGTTTTCGTCCGGCGGCGTGCCGACGGCAATAAACTGAACGTCACCGAACTGTGCGCTTGCTTCAGCTGAAGTGGTGAACTCAAGACGTCCGCTGGCGATATTGCGTTTGAGCAGGTCGTCCAGTCCCGGTTCGTAGATGGTGGGCTGGCCGGACTGCAGCAGCTCGATCTTGGCCGGGTCGGAGTCCAGGCAAAGCACATGATGGCCGACTTCCGCCAGGCATGTGCCGGTAACGAGGCCGACATAGCCGCTGCCAACTACTGATATTTTCATGGGTTCAACCTCGCTGATATGGATTGAAGCCAATCTAGTCAGCGAATGTTAAAAAATGATGAACACCATGACACTTTCAGGAAACTGTCATTTTTGCGATAGCAACCCGGGCTGGCCGCTACCTGCCGGGATTGCTTCTGCCGGCGTGATGGAAAACCGGCTGGCTGGATCAGATCAGATCAGCAGCGCAGCCGCAACATGGCGGCCTTCAGCCATCAGAATGTTATAGGTCCGGCAGGCCGCTGCCGTGCTCATACACTCGATGCTGATGCCGGCATCCGTCAGGTTGCGCGTGATGCGGGGGTGGATGAAGCGATGCCGGGAGCCGGTACCGAGTAGAATCACTTCGGGCTTCAGTGCTGCCAGTTTCACAAAATCCTGCTCAGCAAGGCTGTCGAAATCGCCGGCTGCCCAGCCCTCGATGAACTGATTCGGCATGACAATCAGCGATTGGGCATGGCGAACTGCGTTGACTTCTACCCAGCCCGCGCCGTAGCCGGTGATGAGCTGGTTTCCAGCAGCCTGTGTCAGATGTAGTTTCATGGCGGATATCGGTTTGAGTGAATGGGCGTTGTTGCCCGCTTTCATTGCTGGCATGCCCGTGACAATGTAAGATAACACACTTTTTTCAGGGCATCTTCTGCCTAATACCGACCGACCATGGACCCCATACTGAAATCCACCAAACTCAACAACGTGTGCTACGACATTCGCGGCCCGGTGTTGGCGCGCGCGCGGGAGATGGAAGAAGAGGGGCAGCGCATCATCAAGCTGAATATCGGCAACCCTGCGCCGTTCGGTTTTGAAGCGCCTGAAGAGATATTGCAGGATGTCATCCGCAATATGGACCAGGCATCCGGTTACACCGATTCCAAGGGCCTGTTTTCCGCGCGCAAGGCCATCATGCATTACACCCAGCAGAAGAACATTCCGGGTGTGACGATTGATGACATCATCATCGGCAACGGCGTTTCCGAGCTGATCGTGATGGCGATGCAGGCCTTGCTGAACAACGGCGACCAGATACTGATTCCCATGCCGGACTATCCGCTATGGACCGCAGCCGTGACCCTGGCCGGCGGTACGCCGCGTCATTATCTCTGCGATGAACAGACCGGCTGGCTGCCCGACCTGAAGGATATCGAGTCCAAAATCAATGCCAATACGCGCGGCATCGTCATCATCAACCCGAACAATCCGACCGGGGCCTTGTACCCGAAAGAAACGCTGGAAGGCATCATCGAGATTGCACGCCACCACAAGCTGGTGATTTTTGCCGATGAAATCTACGACAAGGTGTTGTACGACGGCAATACGCACACCTCGGTCGCATCGCTCGCCGATGATGTGCTGTTTGTCACATTCAACGGGCTTTCCAAGAATTACCGCACCTGCGGCTATCGCGCCGGCTGGCTGGTGGTGTCTGGCGAAAAGCGCCATGCCACCGACTACATCGAAGGCCTCAACATGCTGGCTTCCATGCGCCTGTGCGCAAACGTTCCTGGACAACTGGCGATTCAGACCGCATTGGGCGGCTATCAGAGCATCAACGACCTGGTCGCGCCGGGCGGACGTCTATGCAAGCAGCGCGACCTGGCTTACAAGCTGCTGACCGAGATTCCCGGTGTGACCTGCACCAAACCGGCTGCGGCGATGTACCTGTTCCCCAGACTCGATCCCAAAATCTATCCGATCAAGGACGACCAGCAATTCATTCTGGATTTGTTGCTGGAAGAAAAGGTATTGCTGGTACAGGGCAGCGGCTTCAACTGGAAAAAGCCGGACCACTTCCGCGTGGTCTTCCTGCCGAACGTGGACGACCTGACGGAAGCGATCGGGCGTATTGCCAGGTTCCTCGAGAACTACCGCAAGGAACATGGAGCGGCAGCTTGAGGCAAGCGCAGGGGCTTGAACGCAGCAGCTTGAAATAGCACAGCGGCATCATTTTTTTGGATATGAAAGTCAGTCTCAGTATGAAACCTATCAACGTTGGCCTGTTGGGCATCGGCACCGTAGGCGGCGGCACATTCACCGTGCTGCGCCGCAACCAGCAGGAGATCAGCCGCCGGGCGGGCCGCACGATACAAATCGTCAAGGTCGCCGACCGCAATCTGGAACTCGCGCGCCAGCTCACGCAAGGGGCTGCCGAAGTGACGGACGATGCTTTCGCCGTCGTCAACGATCCGGACATCGACGTCGTCGTCGAGTTGATCGGCGGCTATACGGTCGCCAGGGAGCTGGTGCTGAAAGCCATCGAAAACGGCAAGCACGTGGTGACGGCGAACAAGGCGCTGATCGCCTTGCATGGCAACGAAATTTTTGCGGCGGCGCAGAAAAAAGGCGTCATCGTCGCCTTCGAGGCAGCCGTTGCCGGCGGCATTCCCATCATCAAGGCCTTGCGTGAGGGCCTGGCTGCCAATCGCATCGAGTGGATTGCGGGCATCATCAACGGCACCACCAATTTCATCCTGAGCGAGATGCGCGACAAAGGCCTGGCCTTCGCCGATGTGCTCGGCGAAGCGCAGCGCCTGGGTTATGCCGAGGCTGACCCGACTTTCGACGTGGAAGGCATCGATGCCGCGCACAAGCTGATGATCCTGTCGGCCATCGGCTTCGGTATCCCGATGCAGTTCGACAAGGCTTACACGGAGGGCATCACCAGGCTGGAGAGCAAGGATATCCGCTACGCCGAGGAACTGGGCTATCGCGTCAAGCTGCTGGGGATCACCAAGCGCGGCGAACAGGGCGTCGAGCTGCGCGTGCATCCGACATTGATTCCTGAAAAACGCCTGGTGGCGAACGTGAATGGCGCCATGAATGCCGTCGTCGTCAAGGGCGATGCGGTGGGGCCTACGCTTTATTACGGTGCCGGTGCGGGCGCAGAGCCGACCGCGAGCGCGGTGGTCGCCGACCTGGTCGATGTGGCGCGCCTGGCGGATGCTGCCGTTGAACAGCGCGTGCCGTACCTGGCTTTCCAGCCGGACCAGATCGTCAATCTGCCGATATTGCCGATAGACGAAATCAGCAGCGCCTATTACCTGCGCATGCGCGCTTCGGATAAACCCGGCGTGCTGGCCGAAGTCACCCGTATCCTCGGGGATCGCGACATTTCGATAGACGCCATGATGCAGAAGGAACCTGCGGATAACGAAACCGAGGCTGACATCATCATTCTCACCCATATCACGGTTGAAAAGAACATGAATCAGGCGATTGCCGCGATTGAGGCATTGCCGGCAACAGTCGGCAAAGTAACACGCATCCGTATGGAAGAACTAGGCAGATAATCATGGCCTGTTGTTCCGGCAAAAGCCGGAATCTGACGTGGAAGCCGCGGTGAAATCCGCATGAATGACGGAAGAAATTATGAAATACATCAGCACCCGCGGGCAATCGCCTGCACTGACCTTTAGCGAAATCCTGCTGGGCGGCCTGGCGCCGGACGGCGGCCTTTACATGCCTGAAAGCTACCCGCATTTCACGGATGCCGACCTGACGGCCATGCGCGGCATGAATTACCGCGATCTGGCTTACACGATACTTTCGCGCCTGGTGGATGATATTCCTGCCGCAGACCTGAAAGCGCTGATCGACAAAACCTACAGGCCCGACGTGTACTGCCATGCCCGCAAAGGGCAGGATGCCGCCGAGATCACGCCGGCACTCAGGCTCGAAGACAATCTCTACCTGCTCTCGCTGTCCAATGGCCCGACCCTGGCGTTCAAGGACATGGCCATGCAATTGCTCGGCAACCTGTTCGAGTACGTGCTGAACAAGCGCGGACAGGAGATCAACATCCTCGGCGCGACTTCCGGCGATACCGGCTCTGCCGCGGAATACGCGATGCGCGGCAAGAAGGGCATACGCGTGTTCATGCTCTCGCCGCACCAGAAGATGAGTCGCTTCCAGACTGCGCAGATGTTCAGCCTGCAGGACGAAAATATCTTCAATATCGCGGTCAAGGGCGTGTTCGACGATGCGCAGGACATGGTCAAGGCCGTATCCAACGACCACGCATTCAAGAAGCAGCACAGGATCGGCGCTGTGAATTCCATCAACTGGGCACGCGTTGCGGCGCAGGTCGTGTATTACTTCAAAGGTTACTTTGCCGTGACCGGGAGCAACAGCGAGCAGGTCAGCTTTGCCGTGCCGTCAGGCAATTTCGGCAACGTCTGTGCCGGCCACATTGCGCGCATGATGGGCCTGCCGATCAGGAAACTGGTGGTCGCCACCAATGAAAACGACGTGCTCGACGAGTTTTTCAAGACCGGCGTCTACCGTCCGCGCGGCTCGGCCAATACCTATCACACCTCCAGCCCGTCCATGGATATTAGCAAGGCATCCAATTTCGAGCGATTCGTGTTCGACCTGGCGGGCCGCGATGCGGCCAAGGTGCGCGAGTTATGGAGCAAGGTGGATGCGGGCGGCGCGTTCGACCTGAAGCAGGATGGCCTGTTCGATAAGGTCGCCGGTTACGGCTTTGTTTCCGGCAGCAGCAACCATGCAAACCGCATGCAGACCATACGCGCAACCAGGGAAAAATACGGCGTGACAATAGACACCCACACTGCGGACGGCCTGAAAGTCGCGCTCGAGTACCGTGAAGCCGGGGTCCCCATGATCGTGCTGGAAACGGCGTTACCGGCAAAATTCGAAGATGCTATCGTAGAAGCACTGGGCGAGAAACCTGAACGGCCGGAGGACCTGGTCGGCCTCGAAAGGCTGCCGCAGCGCTTTGTCGTGATGGACGCCGATGTGGATGCCATCAAACAGTTTATTGTAAAACATACCTGACCGTCATTCCGGTATATCCGTGCAGCGGCAGGGCATGCCCATCTCGCCATGCCTGCGCATGGCTGTCCGGATGATGTTGCCTTGCGTGGGTGGCCCGATCATTCGGTATGTTTGTACGCAATGACTTACCTGACTGGATTCCGGCCATTGCCGGAATGACGGAGAAAAAGATATGAAGGTTTACCACGATTTGATGCGTCATGTGCTGGAGCATGGCCACAGGAAGGAAGACCGCACCGGCACCGGCACGATCTCGGTTTTCGGCTACCAGATGCGCTTCGACCTGGCGGAGGGGTTTCCCCTGCTTACCACCAAGAAAGTCCATCTCAAGTCCATCATCCACGAACTGCTCTGGTTCCTGCAAGGCAGCACCAACATTGCCTACCTCAAGGAAAACGGCGTCACTATCTGGGACGAATGGGCGGACGACAAGGGTAACCTTGGCCCGGTCTACGGTTACCAGTGGCGCAACTGGCCGAAGCCTGACGGTACGCACATCGACCAGATCACGCAAGTGGTCAATGCCATCAAGAACAATCCCGATTCACGCCGCCTGATTGTGTCGGCCTGGAATGTGGCGGATGTGGACCGGATGAAACTGCCGCCATGCCATGCCTTCTTCCAGTTCTATGTGGCGGACGGAAAATTGAGCTGCCAGCTCTACCAGCGCAGCGCCGATATTTTTCTTGGCGTGCCTTTTAATATCGCTTCTTATGCCTTGCTCACCATGATGGTAGCGCAGGTATGCGGACTCAAGCTTGGCGATTTTGTCCATACGCTGGGCGATGCGCACATTTACCTCAATCATCTGGATCAGGTCAATGAACAGCTATCGCGCTTCCCGCGTGCATTACCTCTCATGCGGATCAACCCGGAAGTCGCCGATATCTTCAGTTTCAGGTTTGAAGACTTTACCCTGGAAAATTACGATCCCTATCCCGCCATCAAGGCGCCTGTTGCGGTTTAGGCCGTAAAGCGCGCGTATCGGGAATTTTTCCCGATACGCAGGCCTCCTATCTCACTTAGAATGGATAGTTTAGGTCACCGTTTCCCGCAATGAGCTTAAAGCTGCTGCTCAATTTGATGATTACCGCGCTGATGGCGGTTCTGCTCGTGATTGGTGTCGGCCTGACAATTCATAATTCGCAGGAAAACATCCGGGCAGAGCTCGAATCCACGTCTGCGCTTGCCTTGCACCTGATCGATAAGGAGCTGCTTTATTTTGCGGATGAAATTGCAGAGAAAAGGTTAAAAACTCCCTTCAGCCTGAGCAGTCTTGGCCAGATACGCCACCTGCGGGTTGAATATTACGATGCCCAGGGCAGGTTGCGTGACAGTAACCAGATCGAATTTTCGGCGTCTGTTTTAAATCCAGCGCCGCAATGGTTTATTTATCTGATGAATGTCTTCTCTACGGATGTTGAACCAAGAAAGCGCATCATTCATGCAAATAATAATCTGGTCGGCGAGATCGTGATTACGCCGGACCCTTCTTATGAAATCACTGAGGTGTGGGAAGATTCGCTCGGCATGCTGAAACTGGTGGGCATCTTTTTCGTATCGGTGAATATCATGGTGTTCTGGGCGGTCAGCAAGGCACTGAAGCCGGTTGATGAGATTCTCGAAGCGATCAATGAGCTTGAGCGCGGGAACCTGGATGCCAGGCTGCCGGCTTTCCGTTTGCCGGAACTGACGCAGATCAGCATGAAATTCAACCACATGGCAGAGACCTTGCAGAAAAGCATTACCCGTAACCATAAGCTTTCCCAGCAGCTTCTGCATTTGCAGGAAGAAGAAAGAAAAAGCCTTTCGCGCGATCTGCATGATGAAATCGGGCAATCGTTGACGGCCATTCATGCCGATGCATCCGCCATTCTCAATGCCAGCCGGCCGGATACGCCGGTGCATCAGGGTGCGCAGGCGATTGTGTCAGTCGCCAGGCAGGTCATCTCCATCGTGCGTAATATCGTTGAGCGTCTGCGCCCCGAGACCCTCGATAAACTTGGATTGGAGGTTGCCCTGGAAGAGCTGGTTTCAGCCTGGCAGCAGCGCTATAAACCGGAGGCATGCGATTTGCAGATAACGAGCGACTTGAGGGATATCCCGGAAGCGGTTTCGATCACAGCCTATCGCATGGTGCAGGAATGCCTGACCAATGTGGCCAGGCATGCAAATGCCAGGCAGGTCAGTGTCAATTTATGGATAGAAAATGATGAATTGGCAATCGTCGTGCAGGACGATGGTTGCGGCTTCAATCCAAAACTGGTGAGCGGTTTCGGCTTGATCGGCATTCGAGAGCGCATTACCGCTGCGAATGGTGAACTGGAGATTGACAGCAATTTGGGTAAGGGTACGACAATCATGGCCAGGCTGCTGCTGAATGGGCGGGATAAATGAGCCAGGACAACATCCGCATCATTCTGGTCGATGACCACGCGGTCGTACGCTCCGGCTTGCGCCGCCTGCTGGAGCAGAAACCCGGCATGGAAGTGGTTGCCGAGGCCGAAAGCGGCGAGCAGGCTTACCAGTTATTTACCGAACTGCTGCCTGATGTTGTTGTGATGGATCTGTCGATGCCAGGCATGGGCGGGCTGGAGGCTTTGCGTCGAATACTCGGGCGCAGCCCGCAGGCGCGCGTGGTCGTGTTCTCCATGCACGAAAATGCCGCGTTTGCCTATCAGGCCTTGAGCATGGGGGCCAAAAGCTATGTGGCAAAATCGGGTATGGCGGAGGATCTCATCCATGCCGTCAAAAAAGCTGCAGTAGGGGGCACTTATATCAGCCCAGCCGTGGCGCAAAAAATGGCGCTTCAAAGCGTCTCCGGCGAAGATACGCTATCGAAAAAACTCTCGGCCCGTGAATTCGAGGTATTCAGGCTGATTGCAGAAGGCAACAGCGCGGAGGATATCGGGCGCCTGCTCAATATCAGCCAAAAGACCGTTGCCAATTACCAGACCATGATCCGCCAGAAGCTTGGGGTCAACAGCCCTGTCGAGCTCGTGCGGCTGGCTATCCGGCACGGCCTGATCGAAAGCTGAAGCAGTACTCACGAGTTTCTGGCCTCACCCCGATGCTCGAGCAGCATCACCCCGCCTTGCCCACTCTCACGATTTAGCCCTCGCCGTGTCATTCGGGAAAAACTCCCATCATTATTCGGGATTATCGAGGTATCTCCCCTGCTGCTGCCAACCCTAGAATATCCGCAGCCATTCCGCCGGCCATTCAAATGGCCGCGGATTTGGATTTCACCTAAAAGCATCAGCATATGGAGCAAGTATGAATCTCAAACCAAAAATGACAGTAATTGCCGTAATGTCGGCATTTGCCATGTTGCCAGTTGCCTCTTTTGCAGAAGAAGAGAAAGTGGTCACGGATACGGTGGCTGTGACCGGCATTCTTCCCTCAAATCTCGAGGCAGTGCCAGGTTCTTTTAGTGTTGTTGATGAAGAAGAGCTTGACGTCAAGCGTCCATTCTCAGTGCAGGAAGCATTGAAGAATGTTCCCGGTGTGCATATTGTTGGTGAGAACACCTTTGGTCTGGGTCTGAATATCGGTATCAGAGGTCTGGAGCCAAGACGCAGTTCGCGTACACTTTTGATGGAAGATGGCATGCCTTTGTTCCTGGCACCATACGGAGACCCAGCGTCACATTTTACAACTCCAATTGAGCGAGTGCAGCGTATTGAGGTTGTAAAAGGCTCTGGCCAGATTCTCTACGGTCCTCAAACTATCGGCGGCATGATTAACTTCGTTACCAAGCCTGTGCCTACAGATGGTTTCGCAGGTAGCGTGACCGGTATGGCAGGCAATAATGATTTTGTTGGCGGTCATGTCAATATTGGTTACGGCAATGAACGTGGTGGCATTATGATTGATGCCCTGCAAAAGAAGGGTGATGGCATTCGTGACAATCATGATTTTGATGTTCGTGATCTGATGGTTAAGGGGCAGTTGAACCTGACTGACCGCCAGACCGTGATTGCCAAGGTGGGCTACTATGAAGAAGATTCTCATATCTCTGAAACAGGACTTGGCACATTAGAGTACGCTGAAGACAAGTTTCAAGCACCTACTGGCAAAAATGATAAATTTGAACTGGATCGTAAAACTGTTCAACTGCAGCATATTTTTGCTATTGATGAGCGTATGAAGTTAAGCACCAATGCTTACTATTCTGATACTTTCCGTACCTCATTCCGCCAGATCAACGATCCGGGCGAAGCAGATGGAGCCCCGGGTTATTCTGGATTAGACCGGTGTAGTGACGTGCTCGCAACTGAGGCGTCTGCAGCAGCGTGTGGTGGTCGTCATCGCCCTCGCAGTTTCACATTCTATGGTGTTGAGCCACGCCTGGATTTCAGCCATAACCTGTTTGGCGTTGAAAGCGATGCTGTGATTGGTATGCGCTACCATGAAGAAGACCAGCGCCGTCGCCAGATTCGTGGTGGAGATCCGAGGTTCCAAAGTCTTTCCTACGCAAAAGCAAATGAACGGCCTCGTGAAGAAGTCAAGATCGATGTCGAGGCAATTTCCTATTACGCACAAAATACATTCTATGTCGGCGACTGGTCATTCACGCCGGGCGTGAGAATTGAGGATTACAGAGTCAAGACGCATGTCATCCGTGCGGATAATACGGATGTAAGCCTTAAGCTGGATAACAAACAGACCGAAGTATTACCTGGTTTTGGTTTGACATGGAGTGGAATTGCTAATACCACAGTATTTGCGGGTGTTCATAAAGGATTTGGTCCTCCACGTCCTTCACGTGACCTCGATGACATCAGTGATTTCGTTGGTGATGGCGGAGACACGCTGAACAAGACCAAGTTCGAGGAAAGCGTTAACTGGGAAATTGGTGTGCGCTCCAACTACTTCAAGGGCGTCTCATTCGAAACTACATTCTTCCATACAAAAATAGACGATATCGTGCTGGGTGAAGAAGGCTTCTTTGGCAATGCTGGCGAATCCGAGCACAGCGGTATCGAGTTGGGTGGACGTGTAGATTTCGGGACTATCTATAACACGCCTCACAATTTCTATATTGTCGGTTCATACACCAATGTATTCACATCTAAATTTTCCAAGGATGCCGAATTCAATGGTGATGATGTAAAGAAGGGTAATCGCTTGCCTTATGCCCCTCGTGATATTGCTTCTATCAGTTTTGGTTACCAACATCCAATCGGTCTTGATGCCCGTATTGGTATTGATTATGTAAGCAAACAATACTCAGACAGAGACAATACAAGAGTTGAAGACTTGACCGGTACAGAAGGTCTTATTCCTTCTTACACCTTGCTGAACGCATCGGTCAATTTCAAACCGACTGGCTCGAAGGCCACTTATTTCCTGAGCGCACATAACCTTGCCGATAAAGAGTATCTGATCAGCCGCGTAGACGGCAAAGTTGCAGGTCGTGAACGTCAGGTCTTCGGCGGCATCCGCTACGACTTTTAATAAAACCAACGGTTATCTCCGGGTGCGTTGAGGGTATCCCAGGATACCCTCCTCTCACAGCGAGCCTACAATCTCCCCAGATTCGGCTCGCTTTTTTATTTGCAGCAGCCTGTGAGCGGGTTATTCCAGTGGCGTGGCGCTATATAGCGTCCAGTGCTGTTCTCCGGAAACGGTCATCGAACAGCCCAGCGGTACCGGAGGCTGCCAGGGGAGCAATTTGTGCCTGGTGTGATCGGCAGTTTTGACCTGCATGAACCAGCGATCCACCCACACTTCAATGGCCTGCGCATGGTGCGTATGTTGCAGCGCGACCAGCTTTCCGCCCTTGATTGCGCAGTCTGCATCGTCGAGCTCGATGAACTCCACACGGCCAGCCGGATGTTCCGGGAGATCGCGGGATTCTTCGGGAAATGCGGCCTGGTATGGCATGAAGCAGGCTGCAAGAACGGCAATCAAGCGCATGTACATGGCGATCTTTCAATGAATTGAGGCTGGCAGGCGGTCATGCGATAAGGAAGCGAAAGTGTAGGGCAATCTAGAACCCGACGAATGAGGCCGTATCTGCATCTGCGTGTCTGAGCGGTGTGCCCGCCTGACTTGCAAAATGCATGGCATGCAGGTCGACGCGCCTGGCAAGCGCTGTCAGCGTGGTTTCGATCCCGGGATCGGTCCCGTCGCCAGCCAGGTCAAGCCCGTCTTGCTCGCGGCCTGGATGCTTGAGTTTCCTGAGCGTTATCTCAATGTTGCGTGCGGCCAGGTACAAATATTGGGGATTGATGGGATGGGGGAAATGAAATTCGGTTTCGCCGCCATAGGCGCTGATGAGCATGGTTTGCAGGCCGGTAATCAGTGCCAGTACGCGATCCCCTTGAAACTCCGGGCTGAGGCATAGGTTGAGCGCATCGGTTTTACGGACTCGCCGGATTGATTCAAATTTCCAGCCGAACGGCCCTTCAAATACCCATTGCACCATTTCTTCTGCGCTGACGCTGGTGCTTTTCCTTAATTCACCGGGGTTGTGCCTGTAGAAGGCCTGCATGACCGCGCGCAGGTCATCTGAATGCGCATGCATCTCTTCTTGCGCGGTTTGGATGACGAGATTTTTTGCGGCAAGGATGTCCGTGCCGGTTCCGGTGATTGGGGAATATGACGGTTTGTCTGAACCGGCTGCGAACACGAGGCATGGTACGAGAAGGAGAAACGCCGTGCCGGCCAGCCTGGCTTTGGAATGCAATCCATTGGCGATCATTGGCGGTTTATTCATCGTGCATCATGGCGTAAACGGGGCCCGGGAATCAAAAAAAAGCCGGCTGGTAGCCGGCTCTAAAGTATTTTCGCTATGGAGATGACGAACATACTATGGAAAATATAAGCAGAATTTGTGAGGTCAAATATCGCAAATTCCAGTCTCAAGGATGAAGCATTTTCGTCCGCTGAAACAGTGAAACATTCCCGATGCCGATGTCATTTACTCCCTTTTTCTACAATGCCGTAGCGAATGGCCATATGTACAAGCTGACCGGTGGTCTGCACGCCCAGCTTCTGGCGTACCTGCGTCTGGATGTTGGCTGCGGTTTTATAGCCGATGTGCAGGTGCTCCGAGATGCCGGATAGCGATTCGCCTTCGGCGATCCGGCGGAATACTTCAAATTCACGCGGCGAGAGCTTGTCCAGAGGCTTGTCCGCCAGCGAGAAGCGGTCGAGCGCCAGATGCTGGGCCAGGTCATGGGCAATATAACGGCCGCCGCGCAGAATCTGCCCGATGGCTTCCAGCAGCACCTGAGGCGCATCCGTCTTGACCACATATCCGCGTGCGCCAGCCTGTATCGCTCTCGCCGCATAGATGTTGTCGTCATGCATGCTGAAAATCAGTATTTTTGCATGGGCATCGCGTGCCAGGATGCGTTGCAGGGTTTCCATGCCGCCGATCCCTGCCATGTCGAGATCCAGCAAACCGATGTCCGGGCGGTGTTCCTGCCAGAGCTGCAGGGTCCGTTCGCCGTTTTCTGCTTCCGCAACCACGTTGTATCCTGCCTGTTCGAGCAGCATTTTCAGTCCCTGCCGGACAACGGCGTGGTCATCAGCCAGCAATATTTTCGACATATTCGGATCTTTTTACGGTATTAAGTGGAATCCTGGCGGAAATCAGTACGCCGGCACCCTTGCGACTGGCCAGCTTGAATGTGCCCTGGGCCGACTCGATGCGCTCCCGCATTCCGGTCAGGCCGAAGGACGAATGCTGTGAAGCGGGTTCGAATCCTATGCCGTTATCCTGTATTTGTACCAGCAGACAGGGCGTGCCGTCTGGCTGGATGCGCTGTATCAGAATGTTTACCCGGGATGCCCTTGCGTGCCGGGCAATATTGGTGAGGGCTTCCTGTACGATGCGGTAGGTGATGATACCGATGAACTCCGGTAAGTTGCTGCAGCTTTCGTCGAGTTCCAGGTCGCAACGGATATCCGGGTTCTGCTTGCGCCAGTCGCGCGCAAGACAGCGAACCGCTTCGGTCAGGCCGTGTGCGTCAAGCGCCGCGGGCCTGAGCCGTTTGATGATTCTTTTGATGGCTGCCTGGATATGCTCGGCATGCCTGGCGATGCGCTCGGCATGAATCCCGGCAGCCCCGTTTTCAGTGTCTCTCGGGATAGTGGCGGCATCGAGCCTGATGGCGGTCAGGTATTGTCCCAGGTCGTCATGGATTTCCCGCGCTAGGTGGCAGCGTTCCTCTTCCTGCACCTGCATGGCATGCCTGGTCAGTGCACGGTTCTCAACCAGAAGAGTGGCCAGCTCTCTTTCTGCCAGATACTGTTCGGTGATGTCGGTAAAATAGCCGTGAATCTCGCAGCCTTGATCCTTGTTCAATAATGACGTCCTGAATCTTGCCATGACAACCCATGCTCCTTTGTCCGGCCGTTTCAGGGCAAGCTCGGAAAAATCCAGATATTCCGATTCCTTCAATTTTTCCAGGAGCGTCTCCCATTCCTGCCTGCCCAGCGCTGTAGCCAGATTGAATTTCTGCTGCGCGTTGAGCGTCATTCCCGACATGATGCGGAATGCTTCATTGCAAAGTACGACATTGCCTTTTGCATCGGCGATGAAATTGCCGCTTAACCCTTCCTGGAACAGGGACCTGAACATATCCAGGCTTTCCATGGATTTCGCTTCCGCCTTGGCGCGCATGGCGATTTCAGCGTTGAGTTCGCGTATGCGCCGCCTGGAAAACCAGATGGCGATAATCGCCATCGACAGGAACACCATGGGAAGTTCATCGATGTTGTAATGGTCGTCATGGTCGAGTGAGGCCGCCCATTCAATGAAAAACTCGGCCAGGTCGAATAAGGCCGATAGCAGGTAAACCACCACCACAATGCAGGCGGCGATCACAATATCCCGATGATGTTGTGCGCCGAATTTGTAACGTTTCTTATTAAGCATCATAGAGGCGCGATTCTCTTATACGTTCATGTCCTGCGGTAGTGAATTTTTCCCGATCTTTCCAGATTTTTTGCATGCGCCTGCCGGATGGCGGGTTGATGCGGACATCATGAATTCTATCCGGCCTGCCGGGATTTTTTATCTACTGGAGATGTAACAAGTTGTTAACGATGCCTGCCTGCTGAACAGCAACTTTCGGCAGGGTGTTTGCAATTTGATCAAATCCGGGAGAAATATATAAAAATATGACCCTGAATGGCATTGATTGTTGCATGCAGGAGGTAATGAATTCTTTCCCGCTATTCAGGGAATCATTCATATACCGGAAATGTAACAAGTTGTTAACAATGTGTGCCTGCTGAACGACAACTTTCAGCAGAGAGTTTGTAATTCAATCAAATTCAGGAGAGGTATATGAAACGCAAAATAGTCAACGCCGGACTCGGTGCGACCATTGGCAGTTTGTTTGCGCTTGCAATAGTGCAGCCTGCCATGGCAGATGATGATTTGACCAAACGCCAGCAAGACCCGAACCAATGGGCATTGCAGACGGGTAATTACTATGGCCAGCACAATAGCACGCTGAACCAGATCAACAAGGGGAATGTGAAGAATGTGAAAGCGGCCTGGTCGTTCTCGACCGGCGTGCTGCACGGTCACGAAGGTGCGCCGCTGGTCATTGGCGACATGATGTATATCCATTCAGCCTTTCCGAACAATACCTATGCGGTTAACCTGAATGACCCGGGCAGGATCGTATGGTCGCACAAGCCCAAGCAGGAGGCTTCGGTCAAGGCGGTGATGTGCTGCGATATCGTCGACCGCGGTGTGGCTTATGGTGCAGGCCAGATCGTCAAGAAGCAGGCTGACGGCCATCTGCTGGCCCTGGATGCCAAGACCGGCAGGGAAAACTGGAAGGTCGAAGTCTGTGATCCCAAGGTCGGCGCAACACTGACGCAAGCGCCTTTCGTGGTCAAGGATACCGTGCTGATCGGTTGTTCCGGCGCCGAACTGGGCGTACGCGGTGCGGTAAATGCCTTCGATCTCAAAACCGGCGCATTGAAGTGGCGTTCCTACGCGACCGGCCCGGATGAAGAGGTGAACCTGGCCAAGGATTTCAACAAGGATAATCCGCATTACGGCCAGTTCGGTCTCGGCACCAAGACATGGGAAGGCGATGCCTGGAAAATCGGTGGCGGCACCAACTGGGGCTGGTATGCCTATGATCCCAAGCTGAACCTGTTCTACTACGGTTCCGGCAATCCTGCGCCATGGAATGAAACCATGCGCCCGGGCGACAACAAGTGGACCATGACCATCTGGGCGCGTGATGTCGATACAGGCAAGGCCAAGTGGGGCTATCAAAAGACGCCGCATGATGAATGGGATTTTGCCGGGGTGAACCAGATGGTGCTGACCGATCAGCCTGTCAACGGCAAGGTGACGCCGCTGCTCAGCCATATCGACCGCAACGGTATCCTCTATACCCTGAATCGTGATACCGGCGGCCTGATCGTGGCCGAGAAAGTGGATCCGGCAGTCAACGTGTTCAAGAAGGTGGACCTGAAGAGCGGTGTTCCTGTGCGCGATCCCGAGTTCTCCACCCGCATGGATCACAAGGGTACCAACATCTGCCCATCCGCCATGGGGTTCCACAATCAGGGGCTGGATGCCTATGATCCCGAGAGTCGTACGCTGTATGCAGGGCTGAACCATATCTGTATGGATTGGGAGCCGTTCATGCTGCCGTATCGCGCAGGCCAGTTCTTCGTCGGTGCAACGCTGGCAATGTATCCTGGCCCGAACGGCCCAACCAAGAAGGAAATGGGTCAGATTCGTGCATTCGACCTGACCACAGGCAAGGCCAAGTGGACCAAGTGGGAGAAGTTTGCGGCCTGGGGCGGCACCTTATTCACCAAGGGCGGGCTGGTCTGGTACAACACGCTGGACGGCTATATCAAGGCATTGGATAACAGCAACGGCAAGGAGTTGTGGAAGTTCAAGATGCCTTCCGGCGGTATCGGCTCTCCGATGACCTATTCCTTCAAGGGCAAGCAGTATGTCGGCAGCATGTATGGTGTCGGCGGCTGGCCCGGTGTCGGTCTGGTTTTTGACCTGACAGACCCTAGTGCCGGTCTGGGTGCCGTGGGCGCCTTCAAGGAATTGCAGGAGCATACCAACATGGGTGGTGGCTTGATGGTCTTCAGCCTGTAATTCAATCAACCAGCAGTAATCAGTAAAACTGTGTCGCCGGGGCTTGACGCCCCGGCCATGCAGCCGGTTCGAGCCGGGTTCAAGCAGATGGAAGCGTGATGCCGGCCCCGGCCGGAATGTGATTCATCTGGATGCGCCTTGCATTTTTACAAAACTCTTGGAAGGAATGTTTCGATATATGCAAACGATAAACAGGAAGTTCTTGCGCTTGGGATTCAGTTCGCTTTTTGCAGGAATGATAGGGCTTGGGGCAATCCAGGGTCATGCGGCCGATCTCAACGTCTGTGCCGGAGAGAATGAGATGCCTTTTTCCAACTCGAAAAAGGAAGGGTTTGAGAATGCGATTGCCGATGTCGTCGGCAAGGCATTGAACAGGAAAGTGAATTTTGTCTACTGGAAAGATGCGCGCTACATCGTGCGGGATTATCTGGATAAGAATAAATGTGACCTGGTTATTGGCGTGGACACGACCGACCCCAGGGTACTGAAAACCGATCCGTATTACAAAAGCGGCTACATTTTCATCACCCGCGAAGATAGGGGTATCGATATCTCGTCATGGAATGACGATCTGCTGAAGGAGCGCAATTTCCGTATCGGCGTATTACCTGACAGCCCCGGCAAAGTCATGCTGCTGCAAATCAATCGCTTCGACGACATGTTCGATTACTTTGCCGAAAAGCAGCGCTACCAGTCTACCCGGAATAAATACGTCAAGGTCGACCCTGCCGAAGTGATGAATGACGTCGCATCCCAATATATTCACGCTGCCATGCTCTGGGCGCCGGAAGTGTCTAGGTACATCGGGAAAAGCCAGGTTCCGCTGAAAGTGCAAGTGGTCAAGGATGATGCCAGGAAAGCAAACGGCGAGAAAGTGCCGATGCATTACGAGGTAGCGATGGGCGTGCGCAAGGGCGATACCGCGCTGCAGCAGGACCTTAACCGGGTGATTGCGGAAAAACGCGGCGAGATAGAGGCAATTCTTCGTAATGAAGGCATTCCGTTGCTACCAGTTTCTACCAAGTGATCGAGGAAATAATGTTCAGCTCAGTTATAAAACGCAGTAATTATTCAGCGCTATGCGCGGCCATATTGATGGCGGCATCCCTGCCTGCATGCCACGCAGCCACAGACGCCGGTTCATCTCCCAATCGGGAGGCCATCGTCAGTGCCCAGGCGATAACCGGGGGCGATGCATCCGTGAAAATTGCCGCTACGGAAACTGGCGGGACGGAACCAGCAAGCGCCGGACCGATCCTGGATTTCCGCGGCACGATTTCAGGGGATACGCTGGATTTTAATGATGGCAAAGGCCCCGATAGCAGTGCTGCACAGGAGTTTTTGCGCACCGGCAAGAATCCGTACAACGATAACGAGGACGTGATCCGGAACGGTTACACCATTTACTCGACCGCCTGTTCCGGCTGTCATGGGCATCTTGCCGAAGGCAAATTGGGGCCTGCCCTGGCCGATGATTACTGGACATATCCGGCCAATGCAACGGATAAGGGATTGTTTGAAACGATCTATGGCGGCGGGCAGGGCATGATGGGGCCGCAACGGGGGCTATTGACCAAGGATGAGATCCTGCAGGTGATGAGCTGGTTGCGCAGCATCTATCAGGGCGACCCGAAAAAAGCCAAGTGGAAAAAATAACGTTCGCGTTTTAACGGAATTCCTCAGGCGTGCTCACTGGTGGCTACCTGTGGAGATGTTGTATCACCAGCAACCATATCAAGAAGGAGATTTTCATGAAACGCATTTTGACAATGATGGCAGTCGCAGGCGCAATGGTTGCATCCGGCGCGTCCCTTGCGTATGACGGCCAGAAATGTAAGGAAGCCGGAAACTGCTGGGAGGCCAAGCCCGGTTATCCGGAAAAGATCGCAGGCTCGAAATACGACCCGAAACATGACCCTGTTGAAGTCGGCAAGCAGCAAGCCAGCATCAAGGCCATGGATGCGCGCAATGCCAAGCGTATTGCCAATGCCAAGGCTACAGGCAAGTTTGTTTACGATATCGAGTAAGTTGCTGGATGAGACAAGCCGATGCCTTCCGGCATCGGCTTGTTTTTGGGGCAATTCCAGCAGGATATTTCTCACTATTCCCTAGTGTTCTGCTGAAACTGCCTTCATGTACTGCGAGCGCTACAGGATCATCATGCAAGAAAAACAAATCAACCTTTCCGAATGGCGCGAACGCGTCAGTGCTTTTGAGCAATCATTGAACAGCGTCGTGCTGGGAATGCAGCGGCAGGTGCGTGCCCTGACCATCACCATTTTTTCCCGCGGGCACGTGCTGCTGGAAGGCGATGTGGGGGTGGGCAAAACGACACTGCTGCGCGCGGCTGCACGCCTGCTCGGCGGCGAATACCAGCGGATCGAGGGGGCGATCGACCTGATGCCCAGCGATTTTCTCTATCATGCCTATCTCGACCAGCATGGCCAGCCCGCGGTTGCACCGGGCCCGTTATTGCAGCATGAAGATGCGCTGGCCGTGTTCTTTTTCAATGAAATCAACCGGGCAAGACCGCAGGCGCACAGCCTGCTGTTGAGGTTGATGGCGGAGCGGAGCGTAAGCGCGTTCAATCGGGAATACGCTTTTCCGCATCTGACGGTATTCGCCGACCGCAATCGTCTTGAACGGGAGGAAACCTTTGAACTGCCGGCTGCCGCGCGCGACCGGTTTTTCATGGAAATCAACGTGGATGCCCCCGATGATCGCGAATTGCAGAAAGAGTTGATGTTCAATACGCGCTTCCATCACGTCGATGCCATGATAGACAGCTTGCCCGCCGCCATTGTGCCTTATGCGCAATTGAATGGACTGGCCGCTGCCATACAGGATCATGTGCGGGCCGAATTGCCCTTGCAGGATTATGCCGTCAACCTCTGGCGTGCATTGCGCGACCCGGCTTCGGCAGGCATTGAACTGGAAGATGTCGATACAGGCAGGCTGATCGCCGGCGGAGCCAGCCCGCGCGGCATGGCGATGATGATGCGTGCCGCCAGGTGTCGGGCATGGCTGGAGGGGCGCGATTATCTGGCGCCCGATGATATCCGCGCGGTATTCCACGAGACGGTTGCCCATCGCATATTCTTTACCCCGGCCTATGAATTGCGGCGCGAGACGATTGCGCCACGCCTGCTGAACGAGGTGCTGGACAAGATTCCGGCGCCCTGATTACCACCGGGAGAGAACATTGAGCGGTTTCGTTCCTGAAGAGTTTTTTTACCGGCTGAACTGGCGCGCGCGTGGCGCGCAGCCCGGCAGCCATGCCACGCGCACGCCCGGCGGCAGCATGGATTTTCGTGGTTATGTGCCTTTTCTTGAAAGCCCTGATCCGCGCCGTATCGATTTGCGCGCCGGCCTGCGCAGCGTGCCGCGCAAGCTCATGGTGCGTGCATTTTACGAGCGCGGCGCGGTGAATGTGTATGCCATCGTGGACGCATCGGCATCCATGCGGTTTACAGGCGCTGGCGAAAAGCATCGCCTGGCCGCCGATATTGCCGCTTCCATTGCCTGGTCTGCTACACGCAACGGAGACAATTTCGCCCTCGTGGTTTGTGACGACAAGGCAAGAGCCGACATGTTTTCAGCGCCTTCCCATCGTCGCAACCTGGCTGAAGATATACGCGCCAGATGCTTGCAGGGAAGCTTTTATGAAGGTGCCGGGGCAAGCGCATTGCCTTTGGCTGTCGAACATTTGCGGCAAAAGCGTTCGCTGGTTTTCCTGATTTCGGATTTCCACCTGGAAGAAAAATTGCTGCGAAAGACCCTGCTGTCACTCACCCAGCATGATGTCGTTCCGCTGGTGTTGTGGGATAGCGCCGAATACCGTGATATCCCGGCATGGGGCTGGGCCCGTGTCCGCGATATGGAGTCCGGCGGCAGCCGTTCCCTGTTCATGCGCCCGAGCCTGGCGCTACGTATCAAGGCTTCCTATGCCGAGCGCCGTGCCGGGATCGTCGCTATGTGCAGACAGGCAGGCGCCCGCACGCCGTTTTTCGTTGAGGATCGTTTTTGTGTGGAACATCTGACAAGGCACTTGCTGGAGGCATGCTGATGACCGTCCAGCTTCATCGCCGTTTATTCCTCCTGCTGGCGTTTCTGGTGCTATCTGCGCCGATGCGGGGCGCGGCGGAAGGGCAGGAAGCAGATGCAGCGGTCAGCCGGAAATCCGAAATACGCAGCATCGGCTACAGCGTCGGCGACCTTGCGCAGCAAAAAGTCGTCGTGCATACGCCCAGGGGTTACCGTCTGGATGAAAGTTCGCTGCCGGTCATCGGCAAGACCTCCGGCTATGTCGAATTACGCAATGCCCGCTGGGAAAGCCAGGATGAAAAAATGACAACCCGCCATGATCTCACGCTGGACTGGCAGATTTTCCAGGTACTGCCGGAAGTCAGGCCTTATGCATTGAGGCCGTTGGCGCTGCAGTTCAGGCGCGGCGAAGAGCTGCTTGCCGTGCATGTCGATGCGCCCAGTGTCATGGTGTCTTCATTCTTGCCTGTCGTCATGAAGCCTGCCTATATGGCGCCGCAGGCAGATATCGCCGCCGCGCTGCGCCAGGTGCGCAATCTGCAATCGGGGGTGATCGCTGCGCTTTGCGGATTGCTGTTGTCGACGATTTACTTTGCCTGGCGTTTCGACTGGCTGCGCCTGGGCCGGAGCGCGCGCAGGCCTTTCCGCAGGGCCTGCCGGGAAATCCGCAGTATGCGGAAAACGGGCAGCATGGTTGAACAGTCATTGGCAGCCATGCGTATTCTACGGCGTGCATGCGATGCTTCGGCGGGCGTTACCCTGAGCATGGA
The DNA here is from genome assembly GCA_905339275.1 of Methylophilaceae bacterium. Classification (GTDB taxonomy): domain Bacteria; phylum Pseudomonadota; class Gammaproteobacteria; order Burkholderiales; family Methylophilaceae; genus UBA6140. The sequence continues at coordinate 168,496 of CAJPFK010000038.1, read as the reverse complement.
AAGCCTGCACGTGCTGTTCCGGCGGAATCCCTGGCTGATGCCGTTGCGCGTTGAGGTCGAAGGATTCTATGACGAATCCGAGCGGGTGTTCTTTGCCGGCAGCACGCATGTGCCCAGCCTTGACCAGTTGAGCGCACTGGGGCGCCGGTTGAGAGCGCTGGAAACGCAGTAAGCCCGGGATAACAGCCTTGATCTCATCCATCAATGACTTTTTCCGGAATGCGACGATAGACCATCCATGGTTCCTGGCATTGCTGTTGTTGGCGCTGGTTCCATTGCTGGTGCGAGGCCATAGCGCCTTCCGCTATCCCTCTATTGCGCGCCTGCCGGAAGATGCCTTGTCACTATGGCTGGAGCGGCTATGGCGCATTCTGGGCGCGCTGGCGATTGCATTCATCGCGCTGGGGCTGGCCGGTATTTACCAGGGAGAGCAATCGGTCGAGCGCATCGGCAAGGGGGCGCATGTCATGATTGTGCTGGACCGCAGCGCCAGCATGAATGACGACTTTGCCGACCGGCCCGCGGAAGGCAGCGCATCCAAGATGGCAGCGGCGCGGCGCGTGCTGGAGACATTCGTCCGCCAGGGACGGGAGGATTTGCTGGGCATGGTGACATTCAGCACCTCCCCGATCCTGGTCGCGCCGCTGGGCGGCGACCGCGATGCGGTGCTGGCGGCATTGCGTGCGACGGAAGCCGGCGGCATGGGCTTTACCGCCGTGGCCCGCGGCTTGGGCATGGCGCTGGATTACTACGAAGGCAGGCCGGTGACGGGTTCGCGCGTGCTGCTTCTGGTTTCCGACGGCGGCGCCCATCTCGATGTGAAAACGCAGGATATGCTGCGCAATATGTTCCAGCGGCAGGGCGCTTCGCTTTACTGGATCTATTTGCGTTCCGCCAATGGCGCAAGCCTGAGAACGACGCCGGAAGAAGGGGATGAGGACGCATACCCGGAATACCAGTTGCATCGGTATTTCGGTACGCTGGGGGTGCCTTACCGCGCTTATGAAGCGGAAAATCCGCTCGCGGTAGAGCGCGCCATGGCCGATATCGCGCGGCTGAAGAACCAGCCGGTACGCTACCATGAAGCCGCGCCGCGGCGTGACCTGGCGCGCATGTTCTACCTGCTCGCATTGTTCTGCGGCTGCGGTTTGTTCGTATTGCATTTAACGGAGGTGAAACGATGGCGCGTCGCTTGAAATTATTCCCACTGGCGATGATGGTATTTTTCGTCTCCCTTTTTGCGCTGATCCGAACCGGATACGAACTGAATCAGGCATTCGTTTACAACCAGAAACTGCAGGCCGGAAAACTTCATGGCAACGATTCGGCGGATGCGGTTTTTGCCGATGCCATTTACTGGGGCAAGCGGGGCGACATGCAGAAAGCGCTGGCTTTGTATGCGCAGGCGGCATCCGCCGATAACCCGGTAATCCGCAAGTCCGCATATTATAACTCGGCCAATTTGTATTTGCGGGAAGCCAGCAGCCTGCTCGATGAAAAAGGGCTGGAAGCCTGGGACCAGGCCAGTGCGCTGCTCTCCATGGCCAAGGAAAGCTATCGCGAGGCTTTACGCCTGGAGCCGGGATGGCATGAAGCTAAATACAACTATGAGCTGGCTTTGCGCCTCTCGCCGATATTCGAAGGCAAAAGCAGCGTGAAAAAGAACGAGGAAGATGAGCTGGAAACAGGCGAGTTCATCGAGGGATGGCCTTCCATCCCCGGATTCCCGCGTGGTATGCCGTGAACTGGTGGCGCAATCTTGACTGGCGCGGACGCATGCTGCTGCTGGCTATCGTGCTGCTGGGCATCTGCCTGGCAGAACCGCATGCCAAGCTGCCACGCCGGGTTTATGACTGGTTTTTCGTGCTGGATATTACGCAGAGCATGAACGTGCGCGATACCGTGGTGCATGGAAACAGCATGAGCCGCCTGGAATTTTCCAAGCGGGTGATGCGGCAGGCATTGCGCAGGCTGCCTTGCGGCTCACGGGTCGCGCTGGGGCTTTTTACCGAGCGCAGTACGGCCAATATCCAGTATCCGCTGGAGGTGTGCGCGCATTTTGGCGCGCTGGACGAAACCATTGCCAGAATGGATTGGCGTATGGCGTGGGCGGCGGACTCCTATATCGCGCATGGGTTGTACAGCGCGGTAGGACAGGCTCCAAAACTGGGCGAGAACATGCGCGTCGCCTTTTTCAGCGACGGTCACCAGGCGCCGGTAGCCAGCGCCAGATACGCACCGGTGTTTGAGGGCGAACCCGGCGCGGTCAAGGGGCTGGTGCTCGGTACCGGCTTGCAGACAGCAGGGCGCATTCCCAAGCTGGATGAGCGTGACAATGTGACGGGTTACTGGGAAGCCGACGATGTGCAGCGCTATGCCACATTCGGCATATCCGAATTGCAATCCGTACTGCAGATGGAGCAGCAGGAAAAAGGCTATCACGGCAGGAACGCGCCGCATGGCAGCCATCCCGATGAAACAAGCAATGCGCATTTTTCCGCGCTGGATGGAGCCAATTTGCGGAAACTGGCAAAAGCGACCGGCCTGGATTACATGCAACTGGATTCTGCAAACGATTTCACGGCGGCAATGACGTCGGGAAAAATGTCGGTCTGGCGTTCGGCCAGGACGGATTTAAGGCCATGGCTGGTGGTGCCTGCCATGCTGTTGATCCTGGCGTTTTTCATGCCGCCGGCATTCTATCAATTTTTTCAACAACACCTTTTGTCCAGGAAGAAAACATGAAACTGCTTCAAGCACTGATCGTCTCGGCTATCGCCTTTCCAGCCCATGCGCATGGCCCGACACCGCAGAAAACCGACCAATCTGCGCTGATTGCCGCAACACCGGATATCGTGTGGAAAAAACTCAGCGAACCCTGCGCGATTGCTTCCTGGCATCCCGACGTGGCGGATTGCAAGGAAGTTTCCCCGCTGAAACGCACGCTGACATTGAAGAACGGTGGCATCATCAGCGAAGAAGTGGATGAGATATTGCCGGTTGAAATGTCGATTTCCTACCGGCTCGGGGCCGAGTCCGAGGTCAAGGCGCTGCCGGTCAGCTCCCTGACTGGAAGGCTCAAGGTGGTGGCGGAAGGCTCGGGATCGAAAGTGCTCTGGATTGCGCGCTATTACCGGGCAGACACGACCAATGAGCCGCCGAAAGGCATGGATGACGCAGCAGCGCAGTTGTCGGTCAATGCGTATGTGAAGTCCGGCCTAGAGGGGTTGGCTGAAGGAGTGGGTGGCGCCCCGGTAAAAAAGTAGCCGGCGCCAGGGAAACTTCCTGGTGGGGCAGGTTAAAAAATTTGTTCGGGTATTGAAAAGTGGAAAATCAGGCCATGTCCTTGGGCTTGGCTACCCGGCTGGCTTCTTTTCATTTGACGGATCAGCGTGCCCGCTTATTGTCAGCCGTGATTCTAGAACAGCCAACTCGCAGCGAGCCAGTAAATCCCCTGGGTTCAGCTCGCTTTTCATGCAAAATGGGCATAAAAAAGCGGACCTTCTCGGGGAGAGGAAGGCCCGCTGTAAGAGAGGAGAAAACAGTATTCGTTTCTAGGCGCTGATAAGCTGCCCGCCTTGCAGCCTGACTTTATCGCCTACGTTGTATCGAGGCTGGGTGTTCTGTGTGATGGTCTGGATGTTTCCATCATTGGTTCTTACTTTAACGACATAGGTCGTCGATGCCTTTACTTTTTTCTCGATAGTATTGCCGGCGTATGCGCCGCCGCCCACGCCCAGCACGGTCATGACCGTGCGGCCGCTGCCGCCACCGATCTGATTGCCCAGCAGGCCACCGGCGATGCCGCCCGCTACCGCACCCAGGCCGCTACTTTCGCCATCCATCCTGATGGTTTCAATAGCAATGACTTCGCCGCATTCCAGGCATTCAACAATCCTGTCGTACTCTGGTTTTGCATCCACTGCTACAGGCTGGACTTTACTTGCATGCACCTCGGCAGCCTGTTTGCTGACAACCTTGGGAGAGGCGTCCCTGCTGTGGCCATTCGGCTTGCCCTGGTAAACGGCTTCCGGGTTCCCGGCTTGTACCTGTTCCGGTTGCGAAACCGGGATCAATCCGGAAATCGCAGCGCTGCCGATAATGCTGAACAAGGTAAGCATGACCGCTGCTGTGAGTACCATCGGATGCGATTTCGATGCATTCATTCTCATGGGGCTGTTCTCTCGAATTCCTTAATCTTGAACCTGTGCATCAGTTGAGGTGAACTCAACGCGCCAGTACCACCAGACCGACCAGACAATCCACATACCCAGTAGGAATGGCCAGACTGAGAGCGTCTTGGGGCTTCCTGCGGTAAATACCAGCGATTCGGAAATGACTGGCGCAGACAGCACGCAAAGTATGACCAGTAGCAGGAGTTTGGCGCGGCCGGATATTCTGGGGGTATCAGACATGATTAACTTAGCCCTTGATGATGAGCGCGTTCTTGACGGACTGCACGCCACGAACGCCTGAGGCAATATGAACCGCACGCAGCAGTTGCTCGCCATTTGAGACAAAACCACTAAGAATGACCTGACCCTTGTGTGTTTCTACGCTGATGTCGATGCCTTTCATGCCGGCATCCTTAATCAGCTCAGCCTTGACCTTGGCGGTAACGGCAGCATCTTCCACGAAGGCTTCAACGCGCTTCTTTTGCTCGCTGCTCTTGAAATTGGCATATTCATCCAGGTCCAGCAGGCCATCGTTGTTGACATCGGCCTTGTCAAAGTTTGTTGCGATATCCTTGTCTTTTAGCGCTTCATCCCGCGAAAGCCTGTTGTCCGTATCAACAACATCCAGTTTCCTGAATTCGGTTGCCAGTGGCGCCTGTTCCTGAATATTTTCCGTGCCCGCCGCATAGACCACCATGCTGAGGCTGGAGACTGACAATGTAAAAATGGTAATCAGCGCAAGAAATGCGAATTTTGAGCTTAGTGTGTGCCGAATCTCATCGATAATGTTCATGCAGATACTCCAATTAATTTCACTGAAGAAGTTAGCAGGTACCGTGCCAACTACATTTTATTCAATTAAAACAATTGGATATGAGTTTTATGGGAACCGGGGAAGGGGATGATTCTGTTCCCGATCAGAGACAGTGCGTATAGGAGTTTCTGTAAGTTATTGAAAATATTAAGTTTAAAATGTCTCAAAATCACGACGGTTGATTGGTGTTGTCGTCTTTGAACAACGCCGGTGTCAATTGGTGCCTTTGCAGCAGCTTGTAGAACTCGGTGCGGTTGCGTTGAGCAAGCCTTGCTGCTTGCGTTACGCTGCCATTGGTCGCCTTCAGCAGCTTGATCAGGTAATCGCGCTCAAAATTCTTGCGTGCGGTTTCAAACGGCTGTATGCCGCCAATATCATCCTGCAAGGCTTTTTGCACCAATGAAGCGGGAATGAGCGGCGTTGTGGAAAGCACGACGGTCTGCTCGACGATGTTCTGTAACTGGCGGACGTTGCCGGGCCATGGGGCGGCAATCAGGAGTTCCATTGCTTCCGGGGCGAAGCCGTTGAGCTTTTTACCGTATTTTTCACTTACCTGGTTGAGAAAGTTGTTCGCCAGCAGGGAGATGTCCTCGCGCCGTGCAGACAGCGGGGGAATTTCCAGCCCGACCACATTGATCCGATAGTACAAATCCTCCCTGAAGCGGCCTGCCTTCATTTCCTCGGCCAGGTTCCTGTGAGTGGCGGAGATGACGCGGACGTCAATGGGAATACTGGCGTTGGAGCCTACCGGCCTGACGGTCTGCTCCTGTAGCGCACGCAGGAGCTTGACCTGCAGCGGTAATGGCATGTCGCCGATTTCATCAAGGAAAAGGGTTCCGTTGTCGGCTGCCTGGAATAATCCTTTATGATCGCGCAGCGCGCCGGTGAAGGCGCCCTTGGTGTGGCCGAACAGTTCCGATTCAAGCAGCGCCTCCGGCATTGCGCCGCAATTGATGGCAATGAATGGCTTATTTTTACGGGGGCTGGCATGATGAATTGCGCGGGCAAGAAGTTCCTTGCCGGTGCCGCTTTCACCCTGGATGAAGGCGCTGGCATCCGAGGATGCAATCAGTTTCGCCTGCCCGAGCAGGTTTTCCATCTGGGGGCTGCGGGTGACAATGGCTTCACGCCACTTGTCTTCATCCATCTGCCCTGCGGCGGGTTCCGCGCCGGCCGTCATGCGCAATGCGGCTTCAACTTGCTGCAATAGCGTTTTGCTGTCGAACGGCTTGGTCAGAAAACCGAATACACCACGCTGTGTGGCATCTACTGCCTCCGGGATGGAGCCGTGAGCCGTCAGCATGATCAAGGGCAACGCCGGGTCGGTTTGATGTATTGCATCGAATAAGGCCAGGCCATCCATGCCGGGCATGCGCAGGTCGCTGATAACGAGTGCCGGGCGGCTGATGGAAATTTGTGCGAGCGCTTCCTCGCCGTTACTGGCGGACATTACCTGGTAACCTGCTGCCTGCAGGCGCATGTTCAGGAGCTTGAGGATATCCGGGTCATCATCCACCGTGAGGATTCTTTGTCCGGCATGGTGCTGTTGCGCTGCATGGCTCAGGCTGCTCATTTCTTGTTTCCCTGATCGCGGTCCACCATGGTTTTTTCGATATTCTTCAGATCATTCAGTTTCTTTTGCAGTTCATCCAGTTTCTTTTGCGTATCGTCGAGTTTCTGCTGTGCGGCATCGGTGCGTTTCAGTTCGTCGCGCATCTTCTGGTTGGCCTTGTTGGTGTCGCTGATATGATCCCTGAAGATGGTTGCCAGCAGCTTGCTTTCGTTGTCCAGGTTTTTTTCGTTAAGCAAATCCTCCAGGAGAGGCAAGGCTTTGCTGTGGTCCCGCAGACGGCTGCCGGGAAGGGCATAGATCAATGCAAGCTGCATTCTGGATTTCAGGTCCGTCTTGTTCTGGGCGGCCTGGCTTACACTGGCCAGCTCCCTGCGTTGCGCCTCCACCGTCAGTTCGATGAACTGCGCAGAAAATTCCAGGAGGTTGTCTTTGCCGACATGAATCACCTGTACGGGTACGGTCGCATCAGCCGCTGAATTTTCACCCGGCTCATTTTTCTTGGGCAGCGGCGCACACGCTGCCAGCGTCAGCAGGAGGCAGATGGGCAGGAATTTAGTATTTACGGTCATAAGGTTATGGGTTCCACAGGTAAATACACGCGAAAATGGGCTCCTTGTGTAGAGGGTAATAATGTAATCTCGCCGCCATGCGCATCAACATATTCTTTTGCTATCGACAATCCAAGCCCGCTGCCTTTGATCAGGCTGTCCTGCACGCCACTGCCGCGATAAAAAGGGTCGAACAGCCTTGCACGGTCAGCCGCCATCACGCCCGGACCTCCATCATGGACCTCAATGACAACAGCATGTTCCGAATCCTTGATACTTAAATGTATGGTACCGGACTGAGGCGTGTATTTAATCGCATTTGAAATGAGGTTGTCGAGAATCGTTTGCAACTTTTCCTTGTCGGCCCTTAATCTTTGCGGAATGAAATCCTTGATGATATTGATTTCCTTGCTGCTGATGCTGAGCGCATAACTCTCGAGAACCTTTTCCATCAGCTTGTTGACCGAAACAAGTTCCTTTCTCAACGTAGGCTTCTGGAACTGGACGGCGGTGAAGCTCAGCAGGTTCTCAATCATCTTCTGCAGGCGCACGCTGCTCTCGCGAATGATCTCGGCAATCTCGCGCTGCTGGGGGGTGAGCGTGCCGCCTACTTCGTCATGCAGCAGTTCGCTGCCTTCCCTGATCGCCGTCAAGGGCGTTTTCAGTTCGTGCGAGATATGGCGTAGAAAACGCTGTTTCTGCTGTTCCAGTTCTTCCAGTTGTCCGCGTAGCCAGTTGAGCCGCTCGCCCAGGCTGTGTAAATCGCCCGGGCCGTCGATACTGATGGGTTCGGAATACTTTCCTTCTCCCAGGCGCCGTATTGCGGCATCCATGCGCCTGATGGGCTGGGCGACCAGGAATGTGATAATCAGCGCGACAATCAGTGCGACGGGAACCAGCGTCACGGTTTGCTGCAGCATCATTTGCTGGGTTTTCTGAGCCGCGTCGGAAAGCGCCTGGGACTCCCGGTCGATCAGGCGGTTATTCTCTTCAAGGATTTCCTGGGCCTGCCCGGAGAGATCGTAAAATTCCGCGACGATGGTTTCCGGAGGCGTCAATGCGTGGGTCTGGATCAGGATATCGTTGTAGAGCCTGGATTCGTCATCGGTGAGTTGCCTCAGCGCCTGCCGCTGGTCCTTTCCCAGGGGAATCGCGGAAAGCTCGCGTATTGCACCGATAAATTTGTCATGGGCCAGTTGGTAGTTATCCAGCAGCAGCTTGTCTTCCAGAACGAAATACTGCCTGGCGCTGCGTTCCATGACATTCAACTGTTCAATTAGCACCCTGCTGGTTCTTGTGGCCTGCACTGCCTGTGCCAGCGTACTCTGGCTTTGCTCGGCAAGCCGGTCCACATAGAGCGAGGCATTGCCGAATGCAAAGAGCAAGGGCAGCATGGCAAGCCCGAAGCCAAGTAACAGAAGTCTCAGGAATGATCGTGGATAGGTAATACGCAATCTAATTTCTCACGGCCTCATGTCGGAACAGAAAGTATAATGCCGGTATGACATCACTTTCCCTCATTGTCGCTGTCGCCAGTAATGGTGTGATTGGCGTGAACAATACATTGCCCTGGCATCTACCGGAAGATTTGAAACGATTTCGGGCACTGACTACCGGTCATCATATCATCATGGGGAGAAAAACCTATGCATCGCTGAATCGCCTGTTACCGGGCAGAACGACAGTGATCGTGACGCGTAACCGCGATTACGCAGTAGAAGGAGCACTGATCGCCCACTCGCTGGAAGAGGCCGTTTCCCTGTGCGGAGACGATAGCGAGGCATTCCTGATCGGCGGCGCAGAGCTGTATGCAGAAGGATTCAGGCTGGCGAGCACGCTGTACATGACGGAGGTGCATGCCGAATACGACGGCGACGCATTTTTCCCGGCGCTGGATTTCAGCCAGTGGCAGGAAATCTCGCGCGAGGCCCATGTTTCCGCGCAGGGCCTGAGCTTCAGCTATGTCACGTATCGCCGTGCTCATTGCCCTGCCGAAACAGGGTCGGCGCTTCCTTAAGCCTGCGTGACGCAGTCCACGTAATATTTCGATTTGCCATCGACCATGCCCTTGACGAGGCCATGCACATCGGTCTCGAAACCGGGGAAGCGCTCGTTGAAATCGCGGGCGAACCGCAGGTAATTCACAATCTTCCTGTTGAATTGTTCACCTGGGATCAGCAGCGGGATGCCCGGCGGATAAGGCGTCAGCAGGACTGCCGTGATGCGGCCTTCCAGGTCATCAATCGCCACGCGGTCAATTTTGCGGTGCGCCATTCTGGCAAACGCATCGGTCGGTTTCATCGCGGGTACCATGTCGGACAGGTACATCTCCGTGGTCAGCCGCGCTACGTCGTTGGCTTTATAGACTTCATGAATCTGCGTACTCAGGTCACGCAGGCCGATGCGTTCATAACGCGGCTGTTTCAGCACGAATTCCGGCAATACTTTCCAGCATGGCTGGTTTTTGTCGTAGTCATCCTTGAATTGCTGCAGCGCGGCAACCAGTGTATTCCAGCGGCCTTTGGTAATGCCGATGGTGAACATGATGAAGAATGAATAAAGCCCGGTTTTCTCGACAATCACGCCGTGTTCGGCCAGGTACTTGGTGACAAGGGCAGCGGGGATGCCGAATTCCTCCGAGAACGAACCGTCCACATCCAATCCCGGGGTGATGATGGTCGCCTTGATCGGGTCCAGCATGTTGAAGCCCTCGGCAAGGTTGCCGAAACCGTGCCAGCGCTCGTTGGCTTTCAACATCCAGGCTTCACGTTCTTCCAGACCTTCTTCGGAAAGATCATTCGGACCCCAGACCTTGAACCACCAGTCGGCGCCCCATTCTTCATCTACCTTGCGCATGGCGCGGCGGAAATCCAGCGCTTCACGCAGTGATTCTTCAACCAGTGCCGTACCACCCGGCGCTTCCATCATCGCGGCGGCGACGTCGCAACTGGCGATAATCGAATATTGCGGGCTGGTGGAGGTGTGCATCAGATAGGCTTCGTTGAACACATCGCGATCCAGGTGATTTTCTATTGCATCCTGCACCAGGATCTGCGAAGCCTGGCTCAATCCGGCCAATAGCTTGTGCGTGGATTGCGTCGAGAACACCATGGATTCCTTGCAGCGCGGGCGGTCCGCGCCGATGGCATGGTAATCGCCGTAGAAATCATGGAAAGTCGCATGCGGCAGCCAGGCTTCATCGAAATGCAGGGTGTCGATTTTGCCATCCAGCATTTCCTTGATTTCTTCCACGTTATAGAGCACGCCATCATAGGTCGATTGCGTGATGGTCAGCACGCGCGGTTTGGCGTTCTTGTCCGTTGCGAAAGGGTTGGCCCTGATCTTTTTCTGGATGTTCTCCCAGGAGAACTCCTCCTTGGGGATGGGGCCGATGATGCCGAAATGGTTGCGGGTCGGCATCAGGAAAACAGGAATCGCGCCGGTCATGATAATGGAATGCAATACCGACTTGTGGCAGTTGCGGTCGACGACGACGATGTCGCCCGGGGCGACGGTCGAATTCCAGACAATCTTGTTCGAGGTTGACGTGCCGTTGGTGACAAAATACAAATGGTCGCAGTTGAAAATACGCGCGGCATTCCGCTCGGATGCGGCAACCGGGCCCGTATGGTCAAGCAACTGGCCAAGCTCATCCACCGCATTGCAGACATCGGCCCGCAACATGTTCTCGCCAAAGAACTGGTGGAACATCTGGCCGACAGGGGATTTCAGGAAGGCAACGCCGCCTGAGTGGCCTGGGCAATGCCATGAGTATGAACCGTCTGCTGCATAGTGCACCAGAGCGCGGAAGAACGGCGGTGCCAGGCTGTCCAGGTAAGTACGCGCTTCGCGTACGATATAGCGGGCAACGAATTCCGGCGTATCTTCATGCATGTGAATGAAGCCATTCAGTTCACGCAGAATCTCGTTGGGAATGTGGCGTGAAGTACGCGTTTCACCATGCAGGAAAATCGGGATCTCTTCGTTGCGGTAACGGATCTCGTCGACGAATTTGCGCAGGTTATCCAGTGCTTCCGGCTTTTCCTCGACGATTTCCTCATCATCGATAGAGAGGATGAAAGCTGAAGCACGGCTTTGTTGCTGGGCGAATGAAGTCAGGTCACCATAGCTTGTCACACCGAGTACTTCATAACCTTCGTTTTCGATGGCTTTTGCAAGCACTCGTATGCCGAGGCCTGATGAATTTTCAGAGCGAAAATCTTCGTCAATGATGACTACTGGGAATCTAAACTTCATTGAGGCCTCCTGAGGCTTGCCGGCTCGCTATAACGCACTTGTAAGGTTACAAGCGGCGCAATATAGCACGAACGTGTGATGAGACAACTGTCCAGGCATTAAATTTTGGGCAGGGTGACGCCTACTTGTCCCTGGTATTTACCGCCGCGGTCCTTATAGGAGGTTTCGCATACGTCATCCTCATCCGCTTCGAAGAAAAGCACCTGGGCGCAGCCCTCGTTCGCATAGATCTTGGCGGGCAAAGGCGTGGTGTTGCTGAATTCCAGCGTGACATAGCCTTCCCACTCAGGCTCGAACGGGGTAACGTTCACGATGATGCCGCAACGCGCATAGGTGGATTTCCCCAGGCATACGGTCAGCACATTGCGCGGAATGCGGAAATACTCCACGGTGCGCGCAAGGGCGAACGAGTTGGGCGGAATGATGCAGTAATCGGCAGTGACCTCGACAAACGAGTTCGGGTCGAAATTCTTCGGGTCGACAATGGTGCTATTCAGATTGGTAAACAACTTGAATTCGCGGGAACAGCGAATATCGTAACCGTAACTCGAGGTTCCGTAGGACACCAGACGCTGGCCGTCGGCGGATTGTTTGACTTGCCCCGGCTCGAACGGCTCGATCATGCCATGCTGTTCCGCCATGCGGCGTATCCATTTGTCGGACTTGATGCTCATTGGGTTCCCTTGTTGAGTGGATCGCAGGGGCAACTATTGCCCCTGCGTATCAGGTTGATTATTCCGCGTCGCCGCCCAGTTCGATCGAGTAGCGCCAGAACTGGTCTTCAGCTTCAAAAATGACTTTTGACGCTTCGGGGTCGCGGCTGCCGGCCGGGTACTGATGCACCGGTTTGCGGTCCTTCGCCCAGGCTTCGATTACCGGGTCGACCAGGCGCCATTGCGCTTCCACTTCACTGATATGCAGATATTGCGAATTATCGCCTTCCATCAGGTTGAGCAACAGCGCTTCATAGGCATCAACGGTCTCGTCGCCGTCCTGGCGATTGGCGGCATCGAGCTGGATGCTGCGCGTCCTGATGTCCAGCCCCGGGATTTTCGACTGAATTTCCATCTTGATGCATTCTCTCGGCTGGATGCCGATGATCAGCCAGTTCTGCTGCTGGCCGCTACCGATCTGCATCGGCGCCTTCTTGAAGCGGATGGCAATGCGCGTGTCAGCTTCGTGGAGGCGTTTGGCGGTGCGGATGTAGAACGGTACGCCTTGCCAGCGCGGGTTGTCGATAAACAGCTTGAGCGCCGCATAGGTTTCCACCACGCTGTCGGCATTGCCTAGTTCTTCCAGGTAGCCCGGCACTTTCTCGCCGTTGATTTCACCCGCGGCGTATTGCGCGCGGAAGGCATGCTTCTCCAGCGCATTCACCGGAATCGGGCGAATGGCTTCCAGCACCTTGATCTTCTCCGTGCGTATACCCTCCGGAGACAGGTCTTTCGGCATCTCCATCGCGGTGAGTGCCAGTGTTTGCAGCACATGGCTCTGAATCATGTCGCGCAGCGCGCCGGTGGCGTCATAGAACTGCGTGCGGTCGCCAACTCCCAGCATTTCGGTGTTGGTGATCTGCACATGGTCGATGTAATCCTTGTTCCAGATCGGCTCAAGAACCGTGTTAGCGAAACGCTGCAGCAGGATGTTCTGCAAGGCGGATTTGCCCAGGTAATGGTCGATGCGGTAGATCTGGCTTTCCTTCAGGTGCCTGGTGATCGAAGCCTGCAACGCTTTTGCGGAAGGCAGGTCGGTGCCGAATGGCTTTTCGATCACCACGCGGCGCCAGTATTTTTCCTCGTTGAGCAAATCGACCGAAGCCAGCTGATCGACAACCGGCGCAAAATCGGACGGGCGCACGGAGAGGAAATAGGCCAAATTCTGAGGGAAGGTTTTTTCATCCGACAGGGTATCCTTCAAGCGTTCGAACGCCTGCGGGTCTGTCGGCGGGTTGGCGTGGTAGTGATTGCGTGCGATGAAGCGCTCGAAAACTTTTTGGTCGTAGCCCTTCTTGAACTTGGCATCCAGCATGCCCTTGATGTCGGCATGCCAGGCTTCACGGCTCACTGCACCGCGACCGACAGAAAGAATCGCCATTTTCTCCGGCAGGCGGCCGAGTGCATCAAGGCGGAACAGGCCGGGCATGAGTTTGACGCGAGAAAGGTTGCCGCTGGCGCCGAACAAAACCAGGGTACATGGATCGATTTGTTTCATGAGTGAGGATTCCGTTGGTCTATTGAAGAACAAGCCCGTAATTTTACAGGTTTTTACCGGGTTTTAATAATTTGCCGATGACATAAAAAAGGCGCATCCGCGGGTAGCAAATGCGCCTTTACCCATTTATGTTAAACCGTCTTAATGGGTCTTGACGGCGTGGCCGCCGAAAGCGTTGCGCATCATGGAAAGCAGCTTATAGCTGTAGCCATGATCGTCCTGGCTGGCGAAGCGCATCTGCAGGGCAATGGTCAGCACCGGGGCTGCCACGCCTTGTTCAACGGCTTCCACTACCGTCCAGCGGCCCTCGCCGGAGTCGGCGACATAAGGTGCAACATCGCCCAGATGCTGGTCATGCTTGAGTGCTTCCGCAGTCAGGTCCAGCAGCCAGCTACGGACGACGGAGCCGTGACGCCACAGTTCGGTGATCTGTGCCAGGTCGAGATTGAACTCCTCCTTGCCTTTGATCAGGTCCAGACCTTCAGCCATGGCCTGCATCATGCCGTACTCGATACCGTTGTGTATCATTTTGGTGAAGTGGCCGGAACCGACCGGGCCTACATGCGCCCAGCCGCGGTCTTTATGTGTCAGTGCTTTCATGACAGGCTCCAGCACGGCGGCATCTTCCTTGCTGCCGCCATACATCAGGCAGTAGCCGTTTTCCAGGCCCCAGATGCCGCCGGAAGTACCGCAATCCATGAAGCCGATACCGTGTTCAGCCAGGAACTGGCCGCGACGGATACTTTGTTTGTAATTGGAGTTGCCGCCATCGATAACGATGTCGCCCTTGTTCAACAAAGGCACGAGGTCTTTGATCTGGTTTTCGGTGATTTCACCGGCCGGCAGCATGAGCCAGACGATTTTCTGGCCGGAGAGCTTGCTGACGGCGTCTTCCACGGACTTAGCGCCAATCATGCCTTCCCTGGCGACCAACTGGTTGACTGTGTCCTGATTGAAATCGAAACCAACCACTTCGATTTTATGGCGCAGCAGGCGGGACGCCATGTTGCCACCCATCTTGCCCAAGCCGATCATTGCTAATTTCATTGCATTTTCCTTGATGAGGATTGATGTACCATCACCCTATTGTGTAGGGTAATATAAATAGTTTTTATTACCGCGTAATACAGCAGCGAAATTATAACGTAAAGGCAGAACAGATACATGCAAAACGCAAGCCAACTTATCGGCGCAGACTCCCAGATTTCCCATTGGCATTCCTTCGAGTCGCAAGAATCCATCAACCAGGCAGTACTCAAGCGTATCCTCCAGGCAGCAGACAGCGCCATTGCCGCGCGCGGCAGTTTTTCCATCGTGCTGGCAGGCGGCAGTACGCCCAAGCAAGTGTATGCATTGCTACGCCATGCCGATGCGGACTGGAGCAAATGGCATGTTTATCACAATGACGACCGCTGCCTGCCGGCGGATCATGCCGATCGCAACAGCCTGATGGCGCGCCAGGTCTGGCTTGACCATGTCGCGATTCCCGCGAACCAGATTCATGACATTCCTGCGGAGCTTGGCCCGGTCGAAGGTGCAAAAGCTTATGCGGAAACCCTGAAAGGCCTGGGCGACTTTGATCTGGTTTTGTTGGGGGTGGGTGAGGATGGACATACCGCCAGCCTGTTCCCCGGCCATACCTGGGACGACAGTGTCGATGCCTTCCCCGTGTTCGATTCGCCCAAGCCGCCGGCAGAGCGTATTTCCATCAGTGCAAGGCGCCTGAGCCAGGCACGCGAGGTGATGTTTCTGGTAACCGGTGCCGGCAAGCAGGAAGCCGTGGACAACTGGCGCAGGGGCGTGGCGATTCCGGCGACGGTGATTCGGCCGGAAGCGGGGGTGGATGTATATTGCTTCGGTGTGAAGCTGAGCTAGAGGTGAAACTGAACTGACCTCTGTCATTCCGGGCTTTTTATCTCATGGCTATCCGGCGGCAAGCCACTTGGTCTGTCCATGCTCGTCGAGGGCCTGCTCTTACATCGTACGTGACCCTGATGTCGAACAAGATGGCCGGGGAAAACAGCGATTCCAAATCGTGCGACTAAAACTTCAGATCATATTGACCGAATAGTTGATAGCTGGAGTAGGTCTTGCCATCCCGATATTCAAGCAGCATTTCTGCTGGAGCCCAGCCTTCCGGTTGAACAACGTCCTGCGATTGAATTCCGAGGTTTTTGAGCAGGGCCGCAGGCCGTGCTAGCTTCTGTGTGAGATTGCGCTGAACCCGAGCCACAAGGCAAGCAAGCCGACGAAAACGCTGAGCAGGACATAACTTCCTGCTACCAATATCTCGCCACGGCGCAGCAGATAAAAGGTTTCGAGGCCGAATGCAGAAAAAGTGGTGAACCCGCCAATGATGCCCGTAAACAGAAAAACGCGGGCGTCAGCAGAGAAAAAATCATTTTTGACGATCAGACCGGCCAATATACCGATGATAAGGCAGCCAGCAATATTGACGGCAAAGGTACCGAGAGGGAATCGCCACTCCACGGTCTGATGCAGTATCCAGCCGGAGAGCTTGTAACGGGCCATGGAGCCCAGGGCGCCGCCTAAGGCAACGAGAAGCATCGATTTCATATGAGGCTCAACTGACCGAATGTCCAGATGATTGCAGGATATCGGAACTCAAGTATTCTGAATCACGATGTTCGGGAACTTGCTGCTGTGATCCAGCGCCTGTTGCGAGAGCTTGATGCCGACAGTGCGGGCAATTTCTTTATAGGTGGCGGCGATCCTGCTGTCCGGTTCTGCAATGACGGTGGGTTTGCCGCCATCGGATTGTTCGCGGATTCTGATGTCCAGCGGCAGGCTGCCGAGCAGGTCGACATTGTAATCCTTGCACATGGCTGCGCCGCCGCCCGCGCCGAAAATGTGTTCTTCGTGTCCGCAGTTGGAGCAGATGTGCGTGCTCATGTTCTCTACGATACCGAGAATCGGAATGCCGACTTTCTCGAACATCTTCAGTCCCTTGCGTGCATCGAGCAGGGCGATGTCCTGCGGCGTGGTGACGATGACGGCGCCGGTGACGGGGATCTTCTGCGAAAGGGTGAGCTGGATGTCGCCGGTGCCAGGCGGCAGGTCGATGACCAGGTAGTCGAGCTCTTTCCAGCGCGTTTCACGCAGCAATTGCTCGAGCGCGCCGGTGACCATGGGGCCGCGCCAGACCATGGGGGTATCGACATCGACCAGGAAGCCGATGGACATGGCCTGTATGCCGTGGGCTTCCAGCGGTTCCATGCTCTTGCCGTCCGTGCTTTCCGGGCGGGCATTGATACCCAGCATCTGTGGCTGGGAAGGACCGTAGATGTCGGCATCCAGGATGCCGACGCGCGTGCCTTCTGCCGAGAGTGCAAGCGCGAGGTTGGCAGCCGTGGTGGATTTGCCGACGCCGCCCTTGCCGGAGGCCACGGCGATGATGTTCTTGATACCAGGCAGTAATTGCACACCGCGCTGTGCGCTGTGTGCGACGATTCTGCTGCCTATGTTGACCGTGACATTGCCAGCACCCGGCAGTGATTTGAGTTTGTCGGCAACCAGTTGCTGAATCCCGGCCTGTACTGAATTCGATGGGTAGCCCAGCACGATATCCAGCGAGATGTCGTTGCCATCGATGCGGATGTTTCTCGCACATTTGCTGGTGATGAAATCCTTGCCGGTGTTGGGGTCTGTGATTTCCTTGAGCGCGTTCTGGACTTGTGATTCAGAAATGGACATGCTGTTTTCCCGGGTTGCTGCACTGAATTGAGTAAAGCATGATTTTAGCGCATGTACCTGCTGGGTGCATCGCTATATGGCAGTAATATATAAGCGGTGTGTAAGCGGGCGTCATTTGCTAAAATGCAGGATTGACTGTTGCCAACACCATAATTTTAAGTATTCAATGACCCGAAAAATCCTCGTCACTTCCGCGCTGCCTTATGCCAACGGCAGCATCCACCTCGGCCATCTGGTCGAGTACATCCAAACCGACATCTGGGTGCGCTTCCAGAAGATGCAGGGGCATGAGGTGCATTATGTCTGTGCGGACGACACGCATGGCACGCCCATCATGTTGCGGGCAGAGAAGGAGGGTGTTACGCCGGAGCAGTTGATCGAGCGCGTGCATGCGGAACATAGCGCGGATTTTGCCGATTTTCTGGTGGCGTTCGATAACTATTATTCGACCAATTCCGAAGAAAACCGCGAACTGGCGAGCGGCATCTACAAGGCGCTCAAGGCCAACGGCAAGATTGCGACGAAGACCATCGAGCAGTTTTTCGACCCGGTCAAGCGCATGTTCCTGCCGGACCGCTTCATCAAGGGCGAATGCCCGAAGTGCCGCGCGAAAGATCAATACGGCGATTCCTGCGAGGTCTGCGGGGCGACTTATAACCCGACCGAGCTGATCAATCCGTATTCTGCCGTGTCCGGCGCGGCGCCGGTGCGCAAGGAGACGGAGCATTATTTCTTCAAGCTCTCCGAGTGCGAAGATTTTCTCAGGAACTGGACGCGTTCCGGCACCCTGCAGCCGGAAGCGGCCAACAAGATGGGGGAGTGGTTCGAGTCCGGGCTTTCCGACTGGGATATTTCGCGCGATGCGCCGTATTTCGGCTTCGAGATTCCCGATGCGCCCGGCAAGTATTTCTACGTCTGGCTGGATGCGCCCATCGGCTACATGGCGAGTTTTAAAAACTTCTGCACAAAAAATGCGCTGGATTTCGACGAGTACTGGAAAAAGGACAGCAAAGCCGAGCTTTACCATTTCATCGGCAAGGACATTCTCTATTTCCATGCTTTGTTCTGGCCCGCAACGCTGGAATATTCCGGTTATCGCACGCCGACCAAGGTATTTGCGCACGGTTTCCTCACGGTCAACGGCGAGAAGATGTCCAAGTCGCGCGGCACCTTCATCACGGCGCGCAGCTATCTGGAGCACGTGAAGAACCCTGAATACCTGCGCTATTACTATGCTGCCAAGCTCAACGGCACGATGGAAGATATCGACCTCAACCTGGAGGATTTCGTCGCACGCGTGAACAGCGACCTGGTGGGCAAGTACATCAATATCGCCAGCCGCACGGCAGGGTTCATCAGCAAGCGATTCGGCGGCGAGCTCGAGCCCAGTGCCGCCAATGCCGTGATCGACGAGTTGCAGGCCCAGGCGCAAACCATTGCGGACAGTTTCGACCAGCGCGATTACGGCAGGGCTTTGCGTGAAATCATGCGCCTGGCCGACATCGCCAACGGATTCGTCGCCGACAAGGCGCCATGGGTGATTGCAAAAAATCCTGACGCCGAGGGTGAATTGCAGGCGGTCTGTTCGGATGCATTGGAGATGTTCCGCCTGCTGACCCTGTATCTGAAGCCTGTCCTGCCCGGATTGGCCGCGCAGATTGAACGTTTCCTCAATGTGCCTGCGTTGTCGTGGGCATCTGCCGGCCAGCGCCTGCCTGCCGGCCATCGTATCCAGGCTTATGAACACCTGATTACCCGTATCGACCCCAAACAGATTGAAGCCATGACCGAAGCCAATAAAGAAAACCTGCAACCTCAATCCAATGCCCCAGCCGCCGCCACTCCGGTGCCGGAAGAACCCCACCATATTTCCATCGACGACTTCAGCAAGGTCGATTTGCGTATCGCCAGGATCGTCAATGCGGAACATGTGGAGGGCGCGGAAAAACTGCTCAAACTCAGCCTGGATATCGGAGAGGAACAGCCGCGCCAGGTGTTCGCCGGCATTAAGTCGGCCTATGACCCGGAAACGCTCAAGGGACGGTTGACGGTGATGGTGGCCAATCTCGCTCCGCGCAAGATGAAGTTCGGCCTGAGCGAGGGCATGGTGCTGGCCGCCAGCGATGAACGCGGCGGGCCGTATATCCTGTCGCCGGATAGCGGTGCGCAACCTGGCATGCGAGTGAAGTAAGCCGGCGGGCAGCCGGATACACGCCTTGATAAAAAGCCCCGGTTTTCCGGGGCTTTATTATTTCACCGTGCCATGTGGCAGGCGTTGCAAAAGCACTCTACCAGTTTCAAAGCCCGCTCAGGCTCTTGATATGCGTCATGACACAGCGCCCTAAGGCATGCAGGGCGTATCCTCCTTCAAGCATGGATACGATACGGTCGCTGGCGTAGCGGTGTGCGACATCTTTCAGCAACTCCGTTACCCATAAATAATCGGCTTCCTTCAATGACAGCCCGCCCATGTCATCTTCAAGATGGGCGTCGAATCCTGCCGAGATGAACAGGAACTCCGGCTGGAAGCGCTCCAGGGCGGGCAGCCAGTGTTCGCTTACCGCGACTCGAAATTCCGCGCCCGGGCTTCCGGCAGCAAGCGGGACATTAATGATATGGTCGTTGCCGCTCCCGGCGCCGCTATAAGGGTAATAAGGGTGCCTGAATGTGGAACACAGCATGACGCCCGGATGGTTGCGGAAAATGTCTTCCGTCCCGTTGCCGTGATGCACATCGAAATCGGCGATGGCGATGCGCTGTAGGCCGTGATGTTGCATCGCGTGTGCAACGCCCACCGCCACATTGTTGAAAATGCAGAAGCCGGATGCGCTGGCGCGCCCCGCATGGTGACCGGGCGGGCGTACGCTGCAAAAGGCGTTCTGCGCCTGGCCGGACATGACCAGGTCTACCGCCCTTACCGCCGCGCCGGCTGCGTGCAGTGCGGCATCCAGGCTGAACCGGTTCATCGCGGTGTCGCCATCGAGATGGATCAACCCGGAGTCGGGGGATTGCCTGAATATCCATTCGACATATTCAGGGGCATGAACGCGCGCCAATTCCTCCTTGCTTGCCTTGGGGGCTTCATGCTGGTCGAGATAATCCATCAGGCCGGAGGCGATAAGCTGGTCGTTAATGGCAAGCAGGCGTTCCGGGCATTCGGGGTGACCTGCGCCCATGTCGTGTTTGAGGCAGGCAGGGTGCGTCAGGTAGGCGGTATGCATGAGTGTCCGGTTACAATAGCTTGTGTACGCTTTTGACGCTATCGTCCTCTGGGCTGGTTTCGATGGTAAAGTCCAGATGCTGCATCAGTTTCAGCATGCGGGTATTGCTGTTCAGCACTTCACCTTGCATGATTTTCAGCCCTTTCGAGCGTGCAGCATCCAGCAATGCAATCATCAGCTTGTTTCCCAGTCCCTTGCCGCCCATGCTGTCTGCGATGACGATCGCGAATTCGCAGCTTTCGCCATCCGGGTTGATGGCGTAGCGCGCCACGCCGAGCTCGATTTCCCTATCCCCGTCTTTGGTCACGGCAACAAGCGCCATTTCACGGTTATAATCAATTTGCGTAAAACGTATCAGCATGGATTGGCTGAGTTCCTGGACGCTGTTCATGAAACGGAAATAGCGCGATTCCTCGGACAAGCTGCGCACAAACGCCTGCTCAAGCTCGGCATCCTCCGGGCGTATCGGCCGAATGGTGACATCCGTGCCATCAGCCAGTTGCCAGTTATTGACCAGATGGGACGGATAGGGGTAGATCGCCATGTGCGCATAGCGGTCAGCGCCAGGCGGCCTGAATTCGACGACCACCCTTGCGTCTGCCGCCAATGCCCCGTGTTCATCCACAATGAGCGGGTTGATATCCATTTCCATCAGCATGGGCAGTTCGCACACCATTTCCGAGACGCGCAGCAGGATGCTTTCAAGCGCATCCATGTTTGCCGGCGGCATATGGCGGAAGGCGCCCAGCATTTTCGCCACATGGGTTCTATGAATGAGATCCTTGACCAGGAAGGTATTCAGTGGAGGCAGGGCGACCGATCGGTCACCCATGACTTCCACTGTGGTGCCGCCGGCACCGAATGTGATGACCGGCCCGAATACGGGGTCATTGGTCACCCCGATCATCAATTCGCGGCCATTGGGTTTCACCACCATGGGTTCGATGGATATGCCGTCAATGCGCGCGTCCGGGCGATTGCGTTTAACGCTGTCGATGATTTCATGGTAGGCCGCACGCACGGCCTGCGCATTGGCCAGATTCAGCATGACGCCGCCTGCATCAGTCTTGTGGGTGATATCGGGCGAATTGATTTTCATGGCGACCGGGAACCCCAGCCCCTGTGCCAAGAGCAGGGCTTCATTGGGCGAATGTACGACCACGGTTTGTGCCACCGGGATATGGAAAGCGGATAACAGCGCTTTCGATTCCATTTCGTTGAGAATCTTGCGCCTGTCCTGCAACGTCCCCTCAATAATCATGCGCGCGCTTTCCACGTCCGGCTTCGAATGATGGGAGAGGGGCCCCGGAACCTGCATCAGAAGCTTCTGGTTCTGATAGTAGGCGGAAAGAAACGAAAAGACTTCTACCGCCGGTTCCGGCGTGCGAAAGCTGGGTTTTTTCGCGTGATTGAATAAAGTGCGGGACTCTTCAACCTGTTCCCCGCCCATCCAGCAGGCAATATGCGGCTTGTCATATTGATTGGATAGTTCAACCACGGTGCCGGCGGCTTCCAGCGGCCTGGTCATGGCCTGCGGCGTGAGGATGGTCAGCACGCCGTCAACGCCGGGGTCTTCCAGGCAGGCTTTTACCGCGTGATGGTAGCGTTCCGCCTGCGCATCGCCAACGATATCCACCGGATTGCCATGCGACCAGGTCGGCGGGAGCGCCTGGTTGAGTTTTTCGATGGTGCTGTCCGACAGGGTTGCCATGACCAGCCCAAGATCGGCTGCGCAGTCGGCCGCCATAACGCCGGGGCCGCCGCCGTTGGTGACGATGGCCAGCCGGTTCCCTGTCGGATGAAAACCGCAGGATAACGCCTTGGCAACGGAAAACAGCTGGGTGATGGTCTGTACGCGCACCACGCCGGCGCGCCTTACCGCCGCATCGAACGCATCATCCGAGCCGACCAGGGACGCGGTATGCGACATGGCTGCCTTTGATGCGGCAGCGTGCCGGCCGACCTTGACCAGGATGACCGGCTTGATCCTGGCCGCGGCACGAATGGAGCTCATGAAACTGCGTGCATTGCGGATGCCTTCTATATAAAGCAGGATGCTCCGGGTTTTTACGTCCGAGACCAGGTAATCGAGAATTTCGCCGAAATCCACATCGACGGAGGATCCCATCGATACGATGCTGGAAAATCCCACATCATTGGATTTCGCCCAATCCAGAATGGCCGTGCACAAGGCACCGGACTGCGATACGAAGGCAAGGTTGCCGGTATTGGCGCTTCCCTTGTTGAACGTGGCATTGAGGCCGATATCCGGGCGCATGACGCCAAGGCAATTGGGGCCGATCAGGCGGATGCCATAACGCTGTGCGTTTTCCAGCACGGTATGTTCCAGCGCCTTGCCGGCAGCGCCTGTTTCACTGAAGCCGGCGGTGATGATGATCGCTGCCTTGACGTTATGCTTGCCGCATTCCTCAATGATGTCCGGCACGGTTTGCGGGGGCGTGGCGATGATGGCCAGCTCAACCGGCTCGGGGATTTGTGAGATCGTCGAATAGGCTTTGCAGCCCTGGACTTCCGCATGATTGGGATTGATGGGATACAGTGCGTCCTGATAGCCGCCCTGCAGCATGTTCTCGAACACGATTTGCCCGACGGAATCCGCCTTGTCGCTGGCGCCAAATACGGCAACGGATTTAGGGGCAAACAGTGGTTTCAGGTAGTGCTGGCCCATGATGGTGGATAATCTTCAAAGTCAGGTTGTTATCTTAACGGTTTTGAGTGTACCCCGACAAAACATTACTGATGGTAGCGCTTGTACATTGCATTAGCACTGTCATCCCCGCTTATTTGTATCGGTCACTACGGATGCTGCAATACGGAGCTGGCGTATATCCCGCTGAATCAGGCCATCTGGCTGATGGTTTTGCGGAAGCGGGTCAATGCGACAATGAAAAATATCAATCCGATCATGATGATGGCAAAGAACTGGGGCCATACAACGTCCAGGCCGGCGCCGCGGTAAAGTATCGCCTGGGAAGCTGATACGAAATGCGTGGTCGGTGCAGCCAGCATGATGTCCCGGGCAAATGCCGGCATGCTCTCCCTAGGCGTCATGCCCCCTGACAGCATCTCCAGCGGCAGTAGCGTCAGTATCATCAGCAGGCCGAACTGGGGCATGGAGCGCGCTATCGTTGCCATGAATATCCCCATCGACGTGGTAGCAAACAGGTGCAGCGCCGCGCAAAGGAGGAACAGCAGCACCGAGCCCTCGATGGGCACCTGCAGCGCAAGCTGCACAATGAAGGCAAGCGAAAAAGCCGTTGCAAACAAGACGACCAGCCCCATGGACCAGACCTTGGACAGCATGATCTCGCCGGGCGTCACCGGCATTACCAGCAGATGTTCGATCGTGCCATGTTCGCGTTCGCGAATCAGGGCTGCGCCGGTCAGTATGATCGACAGCATGGTGACAATATTGATAATCTCCATCAGCGATCCGAACCAGGCTTGTGTCAATGCAGGGTTGAAGCGTGCCCGCAAGGCCAGGTCAACCGGCAGCGCTGCGCTGCCGCGGTAGCGCTGGACGAATTCGTTGACTTCGCCGAGCACGATCTGCTGGATATAACCACTACCGGTGAATGCCTGGCTCATCCGGGTGGCATCGACATTAAGCTGGATCGTCGGCGAACGGTTGGCCAGCACGTCGCGCTGGAAGCCTGGCGGAATATCGAGCACAAAAGTAAACTCGCCGGCATCGAGGCCCGGATCGACCTCGGCCAGGGACACCATCCTGGGCGGCATGAAGTGCGGAGGATAAAAGGCCGAGGCGATGCGAGCCGACAACGGCGTGCCGTCCTCATCAACAATCGCTATGGACGCCCTTTGCAGCGAATCCGGCATCGCAGTGGCCGAGATATAGATCGACACCGTGAAGGACCATGCGATCAGCACCAGCATCATCGGCTCGCGGATCAGGCTCCAGAGTTCCTTGACGCCAAGGCGGTAGATGTTGGAAATGCTGCCCATCATCCGCGCTCCTGTTTTTTCAGCAGGGCGATGGACAGTCCGAGTATCACCGGGACAGCGAGTAACAGCGGCATGAACGAGGCATACAGGTCCTGCAGGTCCAGCGCCTTGTTGAATACGCCGCGGCTGATGGTGAGCAAGTGCGTTGCCGGGTATATTTCCCCGATCAGCCTGCCAGCGCCTTCCAGCGTGGACACCGGGTTGATCATGCCGGAGAACTGGATTGCCGGTAGCATTGTACCGATCATCGTGAAAAACATTGCTGCGATCTGGCTGCGCGTGAAGGTGGATGCGAACAGGCCCATGCCGGTCGAGAATATGACGAAAATCAGCGTCGCCAGTGACAGGGTGGCAAAGCTGCCCTTGATCGGGACGTCGAACAGGGTGACCGCCAGCAGGGTCATCAACAGGAAATTCAGCATCGCCAGCAGGATATAGGGCAGTTGCTTGCCGAGCAGGAACTCGGTACGGGTGACCGGCGTGACGTAGAGATTGATGATTGAGCCAAGTTCCTTCTCGCGCACCACCGACAACGCGGCCAGCATCGCGGGAATCATCAGCAGCAGGAGCGGAATCACCGCCGGCACCATCGCCGGCAGGCTTTTTACGTCAGGGTTGTAGCGGAAGCGTGTCTCGACCGCGGCGACGGGCCCCATCTCCTGGCCGAGCCTATACCTCGCTGCTTCGACCAGCCATCTCTGGTGCATGCCATTGACATAACCCTGCACGGTTTCAGCGCGTTGTGGCATCGAGCCGTCGATCCAGGCGCCGATCTGTACCCTGGCGCCGCGCCGCAAGTCGCGTTCGAAACCGGGCGGAATTTCAATGGCCAATGACAGTTCTCCATTGCGCATGCGCCGGTCTAGATCGGTGTAGTCGGTGATCGGCGCGTGCTCTATAAAATAACGCGAACCGGAGAGGTTCAGGGCATAGTTCTGGCTCAGTGCAGACTGGTCGCGGTCAAGAACGGCGAAGCTGAGATTCTCCACGTCCATGCTGATGCCGTAGCCCATGATGAGCATCAGGAGCAGGCTGCCGATCAGCGCCAGCGTCCCGCGCACCGGGTCACGCCTCAGCTCCAGTGCCTCCCGCAGGGTGTAGCTGAATGCACGCGCAGCGCTGAAGGGACTGCGTGAAGGGGGTGAGCGATCTTCACCCGGGCCGGCAGTGGGGGGAATAACTGTTTTGCCGGCCGCTGGCTTCACCTGCCCGTCTTGCGCACCTGCATCCTCCAGATAGCTGATGAAAGCCTGCTCCAGGTTTTCCGAGCCCCGCATTTTTATCAGATTGCCTGGTACGTCGCTGGTCAACACCCGCCCGGCATGCATCAGCGAGATGCGGTCGCAGCGCTCAGCCTCGTTCATGAAATGCGTTGAGATGAATATCGTGACCTTGTCGTTACGCGCCAGGTCGATCATCAGCTGCCAGAAGTTGTCGCGTGCGATCGGGTCTACGCCTGAAGTCGGTTCGTCGAGGATCAGGAGTTCCGGCGCATGCACCATGGCGACTGCCAGCGACAGGCGCTGGCGCATGCCGAGCGGCAGGTTGTCCGGCAGGGCATCGCCCGCATCTCCAAGGCCGAAACGGGTCATCATCTCCTCGGCCCGCTGCTGGATGTCCGCCTCCGGCACATTGAACAGGCGCGCATGCAGCACCAGGTTCTGGCGCACGGTAAGCTCCGAATACAGCGAAAAGGCTTGCGACATGTAACCAACGCGCCGCCGTGTGACCATGTCATGCGGGTCGACATCGCGGCCGAACAGCCAGGCATGGCCTTCGCTCGCCGGCAGCAGGCCGGTCAGCATCTTCATGGTGGTGGATTTTCCGCATCCGTTTGAGCCGATGAAGCCGAAAATCTCGCCGCGGCGGATACGGAAACTGACATGGTCAACTGCCGTGAAACTGCCGAAACGCATGGTCAGGTCGCGGGCCTCGATGGCCACTTCATGTTCCTCGCCGTCGGGAAGCGGGGGAATCACCACGGTGCGGTGTCCTCGCCTCAGCTCTTCCGGAAGCAGCGCAATGAAGGCCGCTTCCAGTGATGCGGTACCGGTGCGCTCATGCAGTTCGCGCGGCGTTCCGGCAGCCAGTATCCTGCCCGCGTCCATGGCCACCAGCCAGTCGAAGCGCTCTGCTTCGTCCATGTAGGCGGTCGCCACAATCACGCTCATGCCGGGGCGGCCCTCCCGGATGTGTGCAATCAGGTCCCAGAACTGTTTACGGGCCAATGGATCGACACCGGTAGTCGGCTCGTCGAGAATGAGCAGGTCCGGGTCGTGGATCAGCGCGCAGCACAGTCCCAGTTTCTGCTTCATGCCGCCGGAAAGCTTGCCTGCCTGGCGGCTGAGAAACGGATACAGGCCGGTGGCGATCGTCAGTTCATCTATGCGCTGCCGCCGTTCGGCCGCGTCGTGGCCGAACAGGCGGGCGAAGAACTGCAGGTTCTCTTCAACCGATAATGTGGCATACAGATTCCTGCCAAGCCCTTGCGGCATGTAGGCGATAAGGGGGCAAACCCTGTTGCGGTGGCGGGCGCTCGACATATCGCCGCCAAGCGCCTCCACCTTGCCGTCCTGGACCGCGCGTGCGCCGGCTACCAGCGACATGACGCTGGATTTGCCGACACCATCCGGACCGATCAGGCCGACCATGCATCCTGCGGGAATTTCCAGGTTGATGTCATCCAGCGCAAGCGTCTTTCCGTAGCTCAGGCTGACGCCGGCAAGGCGGGCAACAGGCGCCCGGCTGGCAGCAGGAAACGTCATTCGGGCGTCCGTATTCTCAATTTTTCCGGCCAGTCGGCCTCCTGGTCCAGTTTGAGCCAGGCGACCCCGGGCAGGCCTGTCTTGACCTGTTTCAGATGCTTCAGCAGCAGTTCCCGGTCGAGCTGCGCCTTGACCCGGAACATCAGTTTCTCGCGTTCACTTGCCGTTTCCACCGTTTTCGGAGTGAACTGCGCAACATCGGCGACGAAAGAGACACGGGCCGGGATAACGTATTCCGGCGCGGCATCCAGTACCAGCCTGACTTCGGATCCCAAGGCCACGCGCCCGGCCAGGGCCGACGGGAGAAAAAACGTCATATACACATCGCTCAGGTCTATCATATTGAGCACGCGGCCGCCGATCCCAATGACTTCGCCAGGCTGCGCCACGCGGAACTGGATTCTTCCGTCGCGTGGCGCCTTCAGCTCATTATCCGCGATATCGACCTTGAAACGCTCGACCGTGGCATCGGCAGCCTTGGCTGCCGACTGGGCGCCCAGAATCTGTGCCCGTGCCGTGGCGATGGCAGCTTCCGATGCCCTTACCTGCGCCTTCGCTGCGACAATCGCCGCTTCTATGCTGCGTACGCGGATACGGTCATCGTCGTCTTCCTGGCGCGAGGCTGCGCCTTCTTCCACCAGCATTGCCGATCGCGCCGAGCGGCTTTGTGCAGCCACGAGTTCCGCCTCACGTTGCGCTACCAGGGCATGCATCGCCGCCTTTTCGCTTTCACGCTGGGCAAGCTGGTTGCTCGCAATCAGTATGGCATCCCTCGCTTGCTGTGCCTGCGCCTCGGCCTGGCGCAGTTGTGCGCTCATCGCTTCCGAATCGATACGGGCCAGGATCTGCCCGGCTTTCACGAAATCCCCATCATTGACGAGAATCTCCTCGATACGGCCGGCCGAACGTGCAGATACATCTATTTCCGTTGCTTCGATCCGTCCGTTGCCGCTGATGACGGCATCGCTATCCTGGTTCCTGTCGAAGTACATGCGGGCCGATAACCCTATGACGGCTGCCACCAGCAGTACCCCTATGATCTGTAAGCGCCATGCGGAAAAAAAATCTTTCATCGGTCCCATCCTTTCATTGTGCCTGCCTCGCCAGGTATATCCCCGCCACCGCCGAGCGCAGTGTACAGATTGATGCTGCTGGCGAGATAGGCGCTTCGTGTCTGAACCAGCGCCTGTTCGCCGGCAAACAGATCACGTTCGGCATCAAGCACCTCCAGATAGGTAGCTGCGCCATACTGGTAACGCAAGCCGGCGATACGGCTTCTTTCGCGCTGTGAATCGAGAGAGGCGCGTTGTGCTTCGATCTGCTCGGCCAGCCAATGCCGATCGGCCAATGCATCGGCTACTTCGCGAAAGGCGATCTGCACGTTGCGCTCATAATCGGCGATAGCCATGTTGCGCCTGGCGTGCGCCAGATCGAGATTGGCCCGGTTGCGGCCGCCATCGAACAGCGGAAGCGTGATGCTGGGCAGGAAACTCCAGGCGCCCTGGCCTCCGCTGAACAGGCGGTCGAGATCGGAACTTGCGAGCCCCAAGGAGCCGGTGAGCGCGATTCTCGGGAAAAATGCCGCGCGGGCGGCGCCGATGTTTGCGTTGGCTGCCTTCAGCCGCCGCTCGGCGGCTCGAATATCCGGGCGCTGAACCAGAAGCCCGGAAGGCAGGCCGACGGCGATGTTGGGTACAAAGCCTGCCTCGATGCTGCTGAGCGAGCGGTGTTCGCCGGGCACCGGCGCGGCTACCAGTACTTCCAGCGCATTGTGGTTTTGTTCGGCCAAGCGGTTCAGCACGGTCAGTTCGGCGCGAGACTGGTTAAGCAGGATTTCGGCCTGGATAGCATCCAGGCGCGCTGCCGATCCGACCTCGAATCGCCGCTGGGCGATGCGCGCGGCTTCCTGCCGGGTTTTGAGTGTCCGTTCTGCGAGGTCGATACGTTCGTTGAACTCGTGCGCAAGCAGATAGCTGCTTGCTACCTGCTTGATGACACTGGCCTGCACGGCCGAACGCGCTTCCTCGGTAGCCAGATAGGATTCCAGTGCAGCAGTTTCGAGGCTCCGCAGACGGCCCCAGAAATCGAGCTCCCAGGCGCTTGTGCCAAGTGCGGCCTGGTATTGACTGGATATGACGTCGCGCTGCGTTAATGACAGGTCTGCTGGAATCCGGCTGCGGCTTCCGGAGATGCTGCCGTCGATTTCGGGAAACCGGTCGGCTTGCCGGATGCCATGGAGCGCCCGCGCTTCCTCAACACGGCGTATCGCCAGCAACAAATCGCGGTTGTTGCCAAGGGCGGTCGAGATCAGGCGTTTGAGCCGCTCATCCCCGAAGAAGGACTGCCATTCGATGCTTGCCGCCGAGCCGCTGTCCGGCTCGGCCGGACCGGATCGCGGAAAGCTTGCAGAGACGGGCGGCTGGGGCTTCTCGAATGCCGGCGTCAGGGTGCAGCCTGCAAGATGCAATATCAGCAACAACGAAACGGGGAATGCTTTTGTGTTCATTATTACGTCCGTTTGATTCAGGGCTATCCGGAGGTTACGCAAAACGATTTATGGAGTTTAATGGATATTGGGCATAAGTCTAACTCAAATTCAAATTTGAGTTAGACTTATGCCTTTCCCGGTGCAATACTTGAAAGCGATGAATACGATTCATACAGCCCCCCCCAGTAAGGCTATGCAGCCACGGAGCCAGCGGCAGGACGGTAAGGCGACGAAAGCAAACCTGCTGGAAGTTGCGGGCCGGGTATTCGCCGAGCACGGATATGTCGCTGCATCCGGCAAGGAGGTGTGTGAATTGGCAGGCACTAATCTTGCCGCGATTAATTACTACTTCGGCAGCAAAGACGGATTGTATGAAGCCGTGCTTGTAGAAGCGCATAGACGGGTGATCGATCAGCATCAACTGACGGATTTGCTCGGTACCCAGTGCGATTCGCGTGCCCAGCTCGTGGCAGTGCTATCCAACCTGGTAATACAAACGATGCAGGGCACGGTCTCATGGGCCATTCGTGTTCTGGTACGCGAGCTCGTGTCACCGTCGCCATTGGCGCCTGCGCTGTTCCGGCGGGCAATCAAGCCGCATTCGAAGTTGCTTCGCAGGCTCGTTGGCCAGGTCCTCGGTCTGCCATCCAACCATGTGGCCGTTCAACGGGGGCTTTCTTTTGCCTTTGCACCATGCCTGACATGGGTGGTGGCTCCCGCAGAGTTTCGCAAGAGCGTATTGCCGGCGCTGAATCGTGATGTGGCTGGTCTTGCCGACGACCTTGCGCGATTTACCTTGGCCGGTCTCGATGCCCTGGCAAAAGAACATGGACGCTCCAGCGCGATTGAAACAGCCAATCGGTGAGATTCGCCGTAATTCCGGCTGTCATTAAGCGCATGACCGCCTGACCAGTCGCTTACTCAATTGTGCCGGCGTGTATCTCCGGATTGACGACTGTAATGTCCTTGCGCATTTTTTCCACGCTGGCCTTGCTCAATCCCTTGACCTTCTGTAAATCGTCGGCAGATTTGAATGGGCCGTTTTTCTTACGGTATTCGACAATAGCCTGGGCTTTTTTAGGGCCGATGCCGCTAATGGTTTCCAGTTCTGCGGCGCTTGCCATGTTGATGTCGACCGCAGCCTGGGCCGGGCCGGTGAAAAGAAAAAAGAAGAAACATGCGATTGCCAGTCGTATTTTGTTCATTGTCTGCTTGCGCTTGCATTATCCGGATCAGGGAAATTATCCATAAAAATACGCCGGGCACAAGGTTCGGCCCGTTGTCAGGTGCGCAGGAGATGGTCGAGGTGTTGAGGTTCCGGCAGCCGGACTGCGTGAGCAGAGCTGCTCCTTGATAAATCGACCGGCAGGAATATACTGATCTGTATATTCATGGGCGAAGATATATTCTGCCAGGAGTAGGCGCCCATTTCTGAATCCTGCCCGGAAAGGAATGCCCGATGAAAAGCCTGATGATTAAAACTCTTGCAGTTTTATGCCTGGCTAGCTTGTCTGTTTCGCCGTCATTGGCCCAGGGCCCGGCAAAAGTGATGGTGCTGGATTTCCAGCTTAATGACCTGACGGATTTGCCGAATGCGCCGCAGGAACTGGAGCGCATAGCCTACCTCTCGTCCACCTACAAACAGAAACTGGCCGATAACGGCGTCGAGGTCGTGCCGGTGAATGAAAGGTTGAAGGCGGATGTTGCCGTGCAGTCCGCCACTTACCTGTTTGACAATGTGCCATATGCCGCAAAACAGGCAGAGGGTAGCGGGGCTGATTACCTGTTGATCGGCGTGGCGTTGAAACCAACTTACCTGTTTGTTTACCCACGTATTTTGCTGGTGGACATCAAGACGAAGAAGGTGGTCATGGCCAGGGCTGCGCAGTTGGAAAGTTCATGGTCGGATCGGAACACCACTAAACGGACTGCAGAAAAGCTCGCCGATATGGTGAGTGAGGAACTGGAGAAACTCGCAGCGGATTAGCGTTGCTGTAATTCCTGATGAATGGTTTCCAGTGCAAGTAACGGATTCTCAGCCTGGGTGATAGGCCTGCCGATGACCAGATAATCTGAGCCCCATGTCAATGCCTGGGCAGGTGTAACGACTCGCGACTGGTCATCCAGGCTGGCGGATTTGGGGCGTATGCCCGGCGTTACCAGGCAAAATTCCGGGCCCAGCTTTTTTTTCAGCATCTGCGCTTCCTGAGCGGAGCAGACCACACCGTCCAGCCCCGATTGCTGCGCGAGGGCGGCCAGCCGCAACACCTGATTCTGGAGCGTATCTTCTACGCCGATTTGCAGGAGTGCCGACTGGTTCATGCTGGTCAGCACTGTTACGGCGATCAGCAGTGGCTGCCGTCCGCTGCGCGATACGCCTTCGCGTGCAGCCTGCATCATGTCGAAACCGCCGGAAGCATGCACGTTCAGCATCCATACGCCCAGGCGGCTGGCAGCTTCACAGGCTTTTGCCACGGTGGTCGGGATGTCATGAAATTTCAGATCAAGAAAAACGCCAAAGCTTTTATTGACCAGGGTCTCTACAAGCTGCGGACCGGCGGCAGTGAATAGCTCCTTGCCGACCTTCAGTCTGCAAATGGCAGGGTTCAGCTGTTCGACCAGATGCAGCGCATCCGCAGGCTGGGCGAAATCGAGTGCAACGACAATTCTTGGATCCGGGCCGATGCTCATGCCGCCGACTCGCTTGGCTCGGACGGCAGCGACTCCCAGGCGTTACAGGCCGGGCATTGCCAGTGATAGTGTTTGGCGCGGAAGCCGCATTGGCTGCAGTAATACGCGCTGCGATTGCCGATGGCATAGCGTACGGACTGCTGGATGATATGGGCATCCTGCGGTGCGTCATCTATGATCAGGCGCGCCTGGAGAAGCTGATCCAGGGTTTGCAGGCTGGGTTTCTTGACCAGTTCGTCCCTGGCCAGTTTCGCAGCGCCTTCGGCATCATTCTGCGCAATTGCAGCTTCGTAAACCACATTGAGCAGGCTCGGCAGCTTGTAGGTTTGCAGATAGGTCTTGAGCAGGCTCAATCCCTCTTCTGTCTTGCCCAGCACGCGGTAGCTGGCCAGCAATTTCGAAGCAATCAGCCCGAGATAATCCGGCTGCTGGAATTCAATGCGTTTCCAGATGGAAATCGCGGCCTCATGGTTGCCGGCCAGCGCTTCCATTTCACCCAGCATGACGTTGGCGCGGACACAGTTCTTGTTGGCATCCAGCGCTTCATCCAGATGTTTCCTCGCGGTTTCCCTGTCGTTGCTGAGCAGGGTCTGTACGGCCTGCTCACAATGATATTGCGCGATTTCCTTGCGGAAAGGCACGCCGGAGACACGCTCCAGTTCGACCGCCGTTTCGATGGCTTTCTCCCATTCGCGTTCCCGCACATAAATTTCCAATAGCGAGCGCAGCGCAGGCTGCTCATAGCGGCTATCGTCGAGCAATTTGAAAAGCTCCTCGGCGCGGTCGAGCAGGCCGGCCTTGAGGTAATCCTGTGCCAGTTCCGCCATGACTGCCAGCTTCTGTGGATCGGGAAGCTCTTTTCGCTCCAACAGGCTGAGATGCAGATTGATCGCACGGTCGACTTCACCGCGGCGGCGGAAAAGACTGCCGAGCGCGAAATGCAGTTCGAGCGAATCCGCATTGGCTTCAACCGCTTCGACAAATGCCTCAATGGCCTTGTCGTGCTGGTCGGTGATGAGGAAGTTCAGGCCTTTGAAATAGGCCGCGGGAAGGGCGGTCGATTCCGACAGCAGTTGCTTGATATCAACCCGGGCTGCCAGCCAGCCCAGTGTAAAGAAGAGTGGCAACGCAAGCAGCCACCAGTATTCGAATTCCATCATGATTGAGTATTTGTTTTCAGGGTTTTTAATTCGCGCTTGAGCGCTATCACGCGTTTGCGTTGTGCGATGACGGGCCTGAGGCAGATAAGCATGCCCGTGACAACGCCAACCAGGAAACCGGTAAGCAACATGAGCGATAACGGCGCTTTCCAGCTAAAGCCCAGATAGTAATGCAGTTCCACAGGTTCGACATTCTTGATGGCGAAACCGAATAGCAGCAGGCATAAAATCAGCAGCAGGAAGGCAAACAGGTATCTCATGGCGCTATTTTACCTAAGCCGGACGCAAAGCCCTAATCAGAGACTCCAGTCGGGCGCATAAAAAAACGGCAGCCGCCTCAATATTGATTGAAGCGACTGCCGCGATAGTACAAAAACGAAAACTACTCGGCTAGATCGACGCGCTCACGCAATTCCTTGCCAGCCTTGAAGTGCGGTACGTATTTTTCAGGTACTTGCACTTTGGTGCCGGTTTTCGGGTTGCGGCCAAGACGCGGCGGGCGGTAGTTCAGACTGAAACTACCAAAACCACGGATCTCGATACGCTCGCCTGTTGCGAGGTTATCCGACATGGAGTCAAGGATGGTTTTGACAGAAAGTTCTGCATCCTTGACGACCAGTTGTGGAAAGCGCGCTGCCAAGTTGGCAATCAGCTCTGATTTTGTCATGGCCAGATTGCCTTATTCGTTGTTTTTGCCGTCAAGTTTAGCCTTCAGCAGTGCACCGAGATTCGTGGTGCCTGCAGTGCCTCCGTTATCAGCGCTGAATTTCTGCATGGCATCTGCTTCTTCAGCCTGATCTTTCGCCTTGATGGATAAATTAATCGTACGGTTCTTGCGATCCACGTTAACGATGCGCGCTTCAATCTCTTCGCCTTCCTTCAGCACGGCGCCAACGTCCGTGACCTTTTCCTTGGAGATTTCAGAAGCGCGTATATAACCTTCGACTTCGTCATCTAAGGTAATGACAGCGCCTTTTTCTTCAATCGCCTTGACAGTGCCCTTAACGATGGCGCCCTTGTCATTGATTGCAGTGTAGGCATTGAACGGGTCGCTATCCATCTGTTTGACGCCCAGTGAGATGCGTTCCTTCTCGACATCGATGGCCAACACCACGGCCTGAACTTCATCGCCCTTCTTGAAGTTGCGGATGGCTTCTTCGCCGGTCTGGTTCCATGAAAGATCGGACAGGTGAATCAGGCCGTCGATACCGCCCGGCAAGCCGATGAATACACCGAAGTCGGTAATGGACTTGATCTGGCCGCTGACTTTGTCACCCTTCTTGTGGGTTGCCGCAAAATCATCCCATGGGTTGGCCTGGCATTGCTTCATGCCCAGGGAGAGGCGGCGGCGGTCTTCATCAATTTCAAGAATCATGACTTCAACTTCGTCACCCAATTGGGCGATCTTGGCTGGATGCACGTTCTTGTTGGTCCAATCCATTTCGGAAACGTGGACCAGGCCTTCGATGCCTGGCTCGATTTCAACGAATGCACCGTAGTCGGTCAGGTTGGTGACCTTGCCGAACAGGCGGGTGCCTACCGGGTAACGGCGGCTCAATGCAACCCATGGGTCATCGCCCAGTTGCTTGATACCGAGGGATACGCGGTTCTTTTCCTGATCGAACTTGAGTATCTTGGCTTCAACTTCCTCGCCAACGGTCAGCACCTCGGATGGATGCTTGACGCGGCGCCATGCCAGGTCGGTAATATGCAGCAGGCCGTCAATGCCGCCGAGGTCGACGAATGCGCCGTAGTCGGTGATGTTCTTGACGATGCCCTTGACTACTGCGCCTTCCTTCAGGGAGTCGAGCAGCGCTTCGCGGTCTGCGCCCATGCTTTCTTCCAGCACGGCACGGCGGGAAACCACAACGTTGTTACGCTTGCGGTCCAGTTTGATCACCTTGAAATCCCATTCCTTGTTTTCGAATGGAGTGGTGTCTTTCACAGGGCGCAAATCAACCAGCGAACCCGGCAGGAATGCACGAATGCCGTTGACCATGACGGTCAGGCCGCCCTTGACGCGACCATTGACCATACCCTTGATGACGCGGGCTTCATTCATCGCGTCTTCCAGGTCGAGCCATGCCTGCATCTTCTTCGCCTTGTCGCGGGAAAGTACGGTAGAGCCGTAGCCGTCTTCGAGTTTTTCGATGGCGACCTTGACGAAGTCGCCTACGCTGACTTCGATATTGCCCTGGTCATCGCGGAACTCGGCGGTATTGATCACGCTCTCGGATTTGAGGCCGGCATTGACGATAACGAAATCGGAATCGACAGAAATGACTTCGGCAGTGATGACTTCGCCAGAGCGCATTTCCTGGCGGGCAAGACTTTCCTCGAACAATGCTGCAAAACTTTCCATTGAGGAAGATGGGGTTGTGGAAACATTAGCCATTAAAAAATTACCTAGTAATATCCCGCCTAGCAGCGGGGAAAATTAAAAAAGCCATGAACTTGTGGAGTCCATGACGCCAATACAAACTACACCGACAATCCGGTACTACTGTACTACTAATTGGTACTGGAATTGATCCAGAATCAAGCTACCTGCATCAATGCGCATGCTGCTGTCCAGCGGCCTCGATGATAAACTTGACAGCCTCTTCGATGGAAAGCTGGCTGGTCTCAAGCAGTATTGCATCTGCGCTTTGCTGCAATGGTGCTGCAGTCCGTTGACTGTCTCTCGCATCGCGCAACTGTAAATCATGCAGAATATCGCGCAGGTTAGCATGCTTTCCTTTTTCCATCAACTGCTTATAACGACGTTCGGCCCTTACCTCGGCAGTTGCGGTGAGAAAAATCTTGGTGGCTGCATCGGGGAAAACCACGGTGGCCATGTCACGTCCATCAGCCACCAGCCCTGGCGGCTTGCGGAAGCTGTGCTGCAAGTCAAGCAGGGCGGCCCTGACCTCGGGGTGCACGGCGACTTCTGACGCGCCCTTGCCTATCTCCTCGCTGCGCACTTCTTCGCTGACATCCTGCCCATTCAGCATGATGCGGTCATCAACGAAGCGGATATCGAGTTCCAGGGCCATAGTCGCCAATGCACCGGCATTCTGCCAGGACATATTCACGTGCCTTGCCGCCAGTGCCACCAGCCGGTACAGCGCGCCGGAATCCAGGTAATGATAGCCCAGTTGTCTTGCGACATGCTGGGCCACCGTGCCTTTGCCGGAAGCGGAAGGGCCATCGATGGCGATAACCGGGATGTGGGATGTATACGTCATTTTAATTGACAATAACTATCGTTTTTATTTCAACAATCAATTTGTACTATTGGCATGCCCGGTTCATCATGACAACACCTTGAACAGCGACAGGATCGGCATCATGGCAAAAACACTGGGTTTCGCAGCAGTGCACTTTGGCACTGCGTTTGCTGTCGGTTACGCGCTTACCGGCAGCGTGGCCGTTGGAGGCGCGATTGCGCTGGTCGAACCGGCCTGCAATGCGGCTGCCTACTTCTTCCATGAAAAAATCTGGCAGAAGATCGAGCAGGGCGGGCTGGACGGCCTCGAGATTTTTCATGTGCATCAGTGACTCAGTATGGCGGCAAATCGCTCGAAATAATCCGGAAAGGTTTTGGCGACACAGTCCGGGTCATTAATTGTCACCGGCGTATTGCCGAGCGCGACCAGCGAGAAACACATGGCCATGCGGTGATCGTCATAAGTGTCGATTGCCGCGTTCGGCCTCAGTTTTTCCGGCGGCGTAATCACCAGGTAGTCGGGGCCTTCTTCAACCTTTGCCCCGACTTTCTGTAGCTCGGTTGCCATGGCGGACAGCCTGTCGGTTTCCTTGACGCGCCAGCTCGCGATATTCCTCAGCCTGCTCGTGCCGTCGGCAAAAAGCGCCGCGGTCGCCAAGGTCATGGCAGCATCGGGGATATGGTTGCAATCCAGGTCGATGGCTTTCAGCTTGCCCTTGCCGGCGCTGCATTCGATCCAGTTCTCACCGAAACGGATGTTGGAGCCCATCAGTTCCAATGCTTCGCAGAATCTTACGTCGCCCTGGATACTGTCGCGGCCGATACCTTTGACCCGCACGGGCCCGCCGCCGATGGCGCCCGCTGCCAGGAAATAGGATGCGGAGGAGGCATCGCCCTCGACGAAGATGCTTTGCGGGCTCTGGTATGCGCTATTTGCCGGAATGCTGAAGCTTTGCCAGCCATCGCGCTCGACGTTGACGCCGAAACGCCGCATCAGGTTGAGCGTGATTTCGATATAGGGCTTGGAAATCAGCTCGCCGATGACTTCGATGCGGGCGGATTTCCCGGTCAGCGGCAGTGCCATGAGCAGGGCGGTGAGAAACTGGCTGGAAACATTGCCACGCACCTTGATCGGCTGGCTGACATGAATGTTGCCCGGTGCAATCCTGAGCGGCGGAAACCCCTGGTTGCCGAGGTATTCGATATTCGCGCCGGCCTGGCGCAAGGCATCGACCAGGTCGCCTATCGGCCGCTCGTGCATGCGAGGCACGCCCGATAACCGGTAGTGCCCGCCGGAAAGCGCGAGCGCAGCCGTCAGCGGGCGGATGGCAGTGCCGGCATTGCCCATGAAAAGGTCGGCTTCCCTGACCGGGAAATGGCCGCCGGTTCCTGTGACCCGCCAGTCATGCCCGGCGGTTTGTTCCAGCGGTACTCCCAGTATCCTAAGTGCTTCCAGCATGCGCGCCACGTCGTCGGAATCCAGCAGTTCGTGGATGTCTGTCGTGCCTGTTGCCAGCGCGGCAAGCAACAGGGTGCGGTTGGAAATGCTCTTCGAACCGGGTAGTGTGATTTCCCCTGCGGCCCTGGTTGCAGGATTCAGATTCAGTGTGTGCATCTATGAAGACTTCTTGGATTGTTGATATGCCCATGCATTGCGGGCCTGGCTGGCCCGTTCGAACATCGTTTGCAGGCCCTGGCCATCCCTGGATTCCAGCAAATGGCGCAATGTCGCCAGGGACTGCTGGTAGGCATCGATCTCTGACAGCAGCGCCGTCCTGTTGGCAAGGCTGATGTCTCGCCACATTTCGGGCGAGCTGCCGGCAATCCGAGTGAAGTCGCGGAAACCGCTGGCAGCAAAATTGAAAAGTTCTTCTGCATTCAGGCGCGAGGCAAGGTCGTCGACCAGGGCAAATGCAAGCAGATGGGGCAGGTGGCTGACGGCAGCGAAAATGTTGTCGTGATGGCTGGCCGACATATCCACGACATTGGCGCCAGTCTTGCGCCACATGTCCCGGACGAGGTTCACGGCCCGTTGGTCGGTTTCCGGTTCCGGGGTGAGGACGATATTCCTGCCCTCGAACAGATCGGCACGCGCAGCCGTGACGCCGCTTTGTTCGGCACCTGCAATCGG
The DNA here is from genome assembly GCA_905339275.1 of Methylophilaceae bacterium. Classification (GTDB taxonomy): domain Bacteria; phylum Pseudomonadota; class Gammaproteobacteria; order Burkholderiales; family Methylophilaceae; genus UBA6140. The sequence continues at coordinate 129,556 of CAJPFK010000038.1, read as the reverse complement.
GTGGCCGGGGACGAAGCGGGGAAAACTGTCCCCCAGTGATGCGCGCGCATGGGCGATGACGTCCGACTTTGTGCTGCCGACGTCGGTGATGATGGTGCCGGGCCCAAGATGGGGTGCGATCAGTTGCAGTATGGCAGGTGTCTGTGCGACGGGGGCGGCGATGACTGCGATGTCTGCATCCGCGATTGCCTGCTCGGGCCGGCTGGCGATGGCATCGATCACACCCAGGTCCAGCGCCGTTTGCAGGCTCTCGCCGGAACGCCCGATACCGACGATGTGAAGGCCAGGCAGTGCGCGCTTAAGCGCCAGCGCCAGCGATCCTCCTATCAAGCCTACACCGAATATGACGAGTTTTTTCAAGCTGTGGCGCCCGATTGCAAAAAGCGGATTGTAACATGCGAGTAGCGGATGATCCGGTACAGGGCGGCATGAACGCCGGAAGCAAATACGGCGCTTTAATGCAGGGTTGAATCCACATTAAAACGCCGCTTGCAGGGAGATGACAACGAATAGGATTGGAACCGGCGCATAAAGTTCAATAACGATGTAATCGGTTTGTTATTCAAGACCGGCGGGTTGCCACTCTCCTTCGATCAGGGCTTCCAGCGGCTTGAAATTCTTTTTATAGGACATCTTGCGGCTGTCTGCTATCCAGTAGCCCAGGTAAAGATAAGGCAGCTTCAGGCTGCGCGTCCAGTCGATTAGCCAGAGCACGTTGAATGTGCCATAGTTGCTTGCGCTGTCGCCGGTGTCGTAAAAGGTGTAAACCGCAGAGACGCCGTCACGCACGAGATCGACTACGCTGACCATCTTCAGCACGCCATCATGGCGGAACTCGATCAGCATGCTTTCAACATTGCTTTGTACGAGAAAATTACGGTATTGATCTTCCGAATCCGGTTCATTGGCATCTCCGCTGTGCCGTGCGGCCTGGTAGGCCTGATAGAGCGAGAAGTGTTCTTCGTTAAAGTCCAGCGGCAGAATGGCGACGGCAAGGTTCTGATGCTGTTTCCATGAGCGGCGTTGGCTGCGGTTGGGCATGAAATCGGCGACAGGGATGCGGACCGGTATGCAGGCACTGCAGTTTTCACAATGCGGCCTGTAGGCAAATTTGCCGCTACGCCTGAAACCAAGCTGGATCAGGCCGCTGTAGGTATGGGCGTCAATCAGGTGATGTGGCGCCGCGATCAGGGATTGCGCCATCCTGCCTTCCAGATACCCGCAACTATAGGGCGTGGTGGCATAGAATTGTATCTTCTGTAGCGGTGCGTCGTTTGGAAGTGTCATGGTCGTCCGGACTCGAATTTGTTGGAGTCTGTCAGCACTGTATCAATTCCGTTAGTTGCTGTAAAAAATCTTTGCGGGCTATTTCCCTTGCTCCGAGGGAGGCAAGGTGCGCTGTCTTCATCTGGCAGTCAATCAGGCCGAACCCGCGCGCCTTGAGGTCGTGCACCAGATGCACGAACGCGATTTTTGAGGCGTTGGCGGTTTCATGAAACATTGATTCGCCATAGAACATCCTGCCGATGGCTATGCCATATACGCCGCCCGCCAATTTGCCGTCGATCCAGGTTTCAGTGCTGTGCGCATAGCCTGCCTCATGCAGGCGCGTATAGGCGTCTATCATGGGCTCGGTGATCCAGGTGCCGTCCTGACCGGGTCTGGGTGCACGGGCGCAGGCTTGCATGACCTGCCGGAAGGCGGTGTCGGCGCGTATTTCATAATCACGGCGTTTCAGCCTTCTGGCGAGGGAGCGGGATATTTTCAGTTCTTCCGGATATAACACCATACGCGGTCCCGGGCTCCACCAGAGTATGGGTTGCCCTTCGCTGAACCAGGGAAAAATGCCTTGCGCGTAGGCGCCCAGAAGGCGTTCGACGGACAGGTCGCCGCCTATCGCCAGCAAGCCGTTCGGTTCTTCCAGTGCGTGATCGATGGGCGGGAACGGCGTACTGGCACCCAGAACGGCGACACGGCCGCCGGGTAATTGGATGTAGGTGTTGCTCACGTCGGTATCGGTAATGATATCCGCTGCGCGGGCCGGCGCATCCCGCAGATGCCGTCCTGGCAGGGTTGGATTAATTGCTGAGCTGCCAACTTGTCTGTTTCCAGTTCTTGTCCGGTTCGTAGGATTTAATCCAGTCTTCCACCTGGTCGGCAGGCATGGGGCGTGCAATACCATAGCCTTGCGCCAGGTTACAGCCCATGCGCAACAGTTGTACGCCATGTTCGGCAGATTCAACCCCTTCTGCAATGACGCTGCGGCCGAATTCACGGCTCAGGCTGATGACCCCGGCGATAAGTGCCAGGTCGTCGCTGTCGTGCAGCATGTCGCGGACGAAAGACTGGTCGATCTTGATGATATCGATCGGCAGGCGCCTGAGATAGGTCAGTGAGGAGTAGCCGACCCCGAAGTCGTCCAATGCAAACGTGATTCCCAGCATTCTGCAGCTATGCATGATTTGCGTCACTCCCGAAATATCCTCGATCACGGCCGTTTCGGTAATTTCAAGTTCCAGCTTGCTGGGGCTGACTTCCGGATAGAGATTCAGCAGTTCCGCCAATCTGACGGCGAAGTTTGACTGCATCAAGTGGCGTGCCGCGATATTGACGCTTACGGGAATATGCAGTCCGGCTCTCTGCCAATAGCTCATCTGGCGCAGGGCTTCCAGTATGACCCACTCGCCCAGCGAAATGACAAAATCGGTATGCTCGATCTGCGGTAGGAAGTCGTTCGGTGAACGCAGCCCCAACTCCGGATGCTGCCAGCGTATCAATGCCTCCATGCTGACCACCTGCCCGCGCTGCATGTCCACCTTGGGTTGATAGTAAAGGCAGAGTTCGTTGTTGGCCAGTGCGGCTTCGATTCTTTCGCGTTCCTGCCTCTGGCCGCGCGTGAAGCGGTCATGCTCGGCATCGAACAGGTGATGGCTGCGTCCGCCATTGATCTTGGCCTGGTACATGGCATGATCCGCGTGGCGTAACAGGGTGTCGGCCGTGGAGTTGTCGTAGGGGAAGAGGGTGTAGCCTATGCTTGCGGAGACATTGGCGATATGGCCGTCGATGCTGAACGGCGAATTGATCACGACCAGCAGGCGGTTGAGTGCCATCTCGCATTCATCGATGGAGTCGAGGCCGCAGAGCAGCATGGCGAATTCGTCACCGCCCATGCGTGCGATGGTATCGGTTTCCCTCAGGCAGGAGCGCATGCGATGCGAGAATTCGACAAGCAACTGGTCTCCGGCCTCATGGCCCAGCGCATCGTTGACTTCCTTGAAGTCGTCCAGGTCGAAATAACAGATGGCGAGCAGTTCTCCGGTACGCATCGCGTGGGCAAGCGCCTGCTGCAGGCGATCGGACAGCAATGTGCGATTCGGCAACTGGGTCAACGGATCGTGATAGGCCATATGCTCCAGGTTTTCCCGGTGTGCCATGTCGGATGTGATATCGGAGAAAACCCCGACATAATGGCTAACCTCCCTTGTTTCCTCGTTACGCACGACGAACAGATCGAGCGAGGCGACATATACGTCCCCGTTATTGCGCCGGTTCTCGGTTTCTCCTTTCCAGTCGCCGGCGCTGGCCGTGTTCTGCCACAGGTAATCGAAGAAATTCGGCTCGTTGCAGGCAAAATTCAGCTCGGCTGGCGTCCGGCCTATCGCATCCTCTCTTGAGTAGCCGCTGATCTGGGTGAAGGCCGGATTGATTTCGACGATGCGCGAGTCTGCGTCCGTGATGAAAATACCGTCATGCGCGTGGCCGAACACACTGGCGGAAAGGCGCATGCGATCGGCATTTTCCTGCAGCGCATTGACCATATCCCTTAGTTTCCTGCGCATGCTCAGGACATTGGCCATCAGTGTGCCCGGTTTGGCTTTCAGTCCGTCGCGATTCAGGTTGCCGGAAGCGATTTTCTGCACGACTTCGATCGCCAGCGCCGGATCGCCGCCAATAGGGTCCAGCACCAGGCGCCGGAGTTGCCAGAGAATAATGATAATCAGCAGGACGCCGAGCAAGGTCGACTCACTGATGACGAACAGGGAATTGGCCCAGCCGACCAGGTAGGCTTCACTGAGCGGGTAGGCAACGGTGATTTTGAATCCCCATTTTTCGACATATTCTTCAACCAGCATCCAGCTTGATGGCCGGTTGTTGATGATGTCACTGACGAACTCGGTGCCCAGGTGCTTTGAGGAAAAGCGAATGTTGCCATATTCGTCCTGAACGCTGACGAAGCCGGTTTGCAGATAATGCGCGTTCTCTACGGCTTCGCGGATGACCTGCATATCGACCTTGTATCCGATATACCAGGCACCGATGATGTTGCCCATGCTATCCAGCATCGGATCGTAGCGTGTAATGTAAGGCGTGCCGAGGATGTCCACCATGCCACGGAACATTTTTCCTTCCTTTATGGCTGCGATTGCCTTGCCGGCGGGGTCCAGTTGAGTGCCGACTGCCCGGCTGCCGTCCGGTTTCCTGACGTTGGTGGAAATGCGGTAAAACCCTTCCCCGTGCTTGACAAACAGGGTGGCTGTCCCGCCAAGGTCCTTGCTGATGGTGTCGACGAGCTCGAATGTATTGGCCTGGGCCGTCTCGCCAAAAACCAGGTTGGGCAACGATTTCCCGCCTATCTCCCCGGTCCCCCTGATTCCCGGCTGCCCCAGGGTGTAGCTGCGGTTTTGCAGCAATTGCATGGCAGTATCCGCCTGTTCGCTGACCAGCACATCCGTGACATTCAATAAACGTGAGAGTGCGCCGGCTTGCTGCTTTGCATTTTCCTCGATGGTGACCAGTTGCTGGTTGGTCTGCTGCCATGTCAGGCCGAATGCCGCGATAATCAGCAGGATCAGGACGGGCAGCAGGAAGCGCCAGAGGGTCGAGAGTTTTTTTAACATCGGTGCAGTTTTTCAGGGCTCGCGCACACTTGATTTTCAAATGCGATGGGCGGCCGTAACACCATAGCGCGCTCGGCGGCTCGTTCTTCCGGATAAGCCCGGACAGACGCCGAATGTGGCATTCCCTTGCTTGCCAGGGGAGTGGGTATTGGCTCCACTCTATGTCTTGAATTTGTCATGATGTCAGGGAACGCATTTGCAAAAAATTTAGTGTGAATAGGCCCTGAATTTATTCAAATTGTTGGCTGTCCGATTATTTCATAGTTAAGCTAACCATAACAACGCATTTGAGGGATACCTGAGTAATCCATAATTTTGCGCCAAATCTCGTTTTGTGCCGCATCGAATCCAGAGTAAAATACTCAACTTATTGAGATATTTACGTTATGCAAATCCCACGTCTGATCAACAGTTATCGCCCGTATTGGGCCAAACGTTTCGGCACGGCACCAGTCCTGCCCATGAGCCGCGCAGAAATGGATGCGCTGGGCTGGGATAGCTGCGACATTATTCTGGTGACAGGCGATGCCTACATCGATCACCCCAGTTTCGGCATGGCGCTGGTGGGACGCCTGCTGGAAGCGCAGGGTTTTCGTGTCGGTATTCTCTCACAACCTGATTGGCAGTCCGCTGACCCATTCAGGTCACTGGGCAGGCCCAACCTCTATTTCGGCATTACCGCAGGCAATATGGATTCCATGGTGAACCGCTATACGGCCGACCGTAAAATCCGTTCGGATGACGCTTATACGCCGAATGCGGAAGCCGGCAAGCGTCCCGACCGGGCGGTGCTGGTGTATGCCCAGCGTTGCCGCGAGGCGTTCCCGGATGTGCCGCTGGTCATCGGCAGCATTGAAGCTTCGTTGCGCCGCATTGCCCATTACGATTATTGGTCGGACAAGGTGCGGCGTTCCGTCCTGGTGGATTCCAAGGCCGATATCCTGCTTTACGGCAATGCCGAGCGTGCGCTGGTCGAACTGACGCACCGTGTCGCCAGAGGCGAAAAAGTGAGCGAGATTACTGATATCCGCGGTACGGCTTTCCTGCGCAAATCCATACCCGAAGGCTGGCAGGAGCTTGCATCAACCAATCTCGACCGGCCCGGCAAGGTGGATACGCATATCGACCCATACGAGATGAAAATGGGCGCGGGTTCCGGCTGCGAAACCGAGGGCAAGACCGGAACCGCTGCCATTCTGCCCGAGGGCGTCAATCCGATACAAATCGTACGCAAGCCCAAAGCCGACCGCACGCGCCAGGTCGTCCGCCTGCCGGCCTACGAGGAAGTGGCAAGGGATTCCGTGCTTTATGCGCACGCTTCGCGCGTGCTGCACCTGGAAGCCAATCCGGGCAATGCGCGTGCATTGATCCAGCGTCATGGCGATCGTGAGGTGTGGCTCAACCCGCCGCCGATACCGCTTACCACCAAAGAGATGGATTACGTCTACGACCTGCCGTATGCGCGCAAACCGCATCCGGTCTACCGCAATGCCCGCATCCCGGCGTGGGAGATGATCCGTTTTTCGGTGAACATCATGCGCGGCTGTTTCGGCGGCTGTACCTTTTGTTCCATCACGGAACATGAGGGCCGCATCATCCAGAGCCGGTCGGAAGAATCCATCCTGCATGAGATCGAGGAAATACGCGACAAGGTGGAGGGCTTCACCGGCGTGATCTCCGACCTTGGCGGCCCGACTGCCAATATGTATCGCATGGCATGCAAGTCGGAAGCCATCGAGCATGCCTGCCGCAAGCTCTCCTGCGTCTATCCCGGCATATGCGAGAACCTCAACACCGATCACTCCGCCTTGATCCAGTTGTACCGGAAAGCCCGCAGCATCAAGGGCGTGAAGAAAATCCTGGTAGGTTCCGGTTTGCGCTACGATCTTGCCGTGACTTCGCCCGAATATGTGAAAGAGCTGGTGCAGCACCATGTCGGCGGCTACCTGAAAATTGCGCCGGAGCATTCCGAAGATAATGTGCTGTCGAAAATGATGAAGCCCGGCATGGGCGCTTACGACAGGTTCAAGGAGATGTTCGAGCGTTTCAGCAAGGAGGCGGGCAAGGAGCAATACCTGATCCCCTATTTCATTGCCGCCCACCCCGGCACGACGGATGATGATATGCTCAACCTTGCCTTATGGCTGAAAAAGAACGGGTTCAAACTGGATCAGGTGCAGACTTTCACGCCGACTCCGATGGCCATGGCGACGGCCATGTACCATTCGGGCAAGAATCCTTTGCGCAAGGTGACGGACAGCAGCGAAGAGGTACCGATTCCGAAGGCCGGCGGCGTACGTCGCCTGCACAAGGCGTTCATCCGTTACCATGACCCGAATAACTGGCCGATACTGCGCGAAGCCTTGAAGAAAATGGGACGGGCGGACCTGATCGGCCCTGGAAAGAAACACCTGGTACCGGCCTGGCAGCCTGTTGCCGTCGTGCAGCCTGGAGCAGGCAGGGACTTTGCAATGCGCTCCACGCATAAAAAAACTACAGGATCGGTGCGCCGTGGCCGATAACAAGTTTTAACGGTACCCGGAGTTGCATGTAATAATTCCCGGCTTTCATAATTAAACGCAAAATGACAAAAAGCTCCTCTAAAAGCGGTTTCACAAAAGCAGCCTTCGTGCTGCTTTTTGTCGTTTTTTGTCAATCACCTTTTGCCGGGGAGGCAGCGAACCAGGTTGATCCTGCGGATGCCCTGCCGTTGGCGGAATGCCTGGAGTACGTTGAGGATAGTCAAAAGCAATACAGCATCGCCGATATGGCGACTGCTACGATAGCAAAACGGTTTGCTCCCGCCAATGCGGTGTCGGGGCAGATCAATTTTGGATATTCGAATTCTGCCTATTGGCTGCGTTGTGATCTCAGCGGCGTTACCGGCAAAAAACTGCTCGAAATTGCCTACCCGGCCCTCGATAACGTGCAAGTCTTCATGCCGGATGCGTCGGGTACATACCGGATGCAGGAGGCGGGGGATATCAGGCCTTTTGATCAGCGTCCCTACCCGCACCGCAATTTCGTGTTCCCGATCGAATTCACGCAAGCAGACACCATGCTCTATATCCGGGCAGAGTCCAGAGGCACGCTGACCTTGCCGATCAAATTATGGTCGCCAGAAACATTTCATGAGCAGAATCAACAGACCTATGCCGTGCTTTCCGTGTATTACGGCATATTTGTCGCACTGGCGCTCTATAACCTGTTTCTGTTCATCTCGATCAGGGACAGGGTTTACCTTGAATATGTGTTGTTCGTCATCGGCATGGCGATCGGCCAGGCCTCGCTGAACGGATTCGGCAACCAGTTCCTGTGGCCGGACTGGCCTGCCTGGGGCAATATTGCATTGCCTACGGGGTTCGCCATTGCCGGGTTGTTTTTCTCTTTCTTTACCCGCTCGTTTCTGGCGCTTCCAGCCAGGGCGCCTCGCCTGAATCTGCTGAACTGGCTGTTTGTTTTCTGGTTCGTGTTATCAATCATGCTTCATTTCTTTTCGTACCAGCTGGCAGCCATGGCTGTCTCGTTCGGCGGATTGGGCTACTCGCTCTTCGGTTGCTGGGTGGGCTGGCAATGCATGCTGCGCAAGAGCATCGCCGCCCGGTACTACCTGCTGGCTCTGACGCTGGTACTGGTAGGCGTCGGCGTGATGGCCGCGCGCAATTTCGGATGGCTGCCGACCAATCTTTACACCATGTATGCCATGCAGGTCGGGTCTTCCCTGGAGATGCTGCTGCTGTCTTTTGCCCTTGCAGACCGCATCAACCTCATGCAGAAGGAAAGAAATCTTGCGCAGGCCGAAGCGCTGGAGATCAAGCAGAAAATGCTGGAAACCCTCAAACACAATGAACAGGAGCTTGAAACCCGCGTCAAGCTTCGCACTTTCGAGCTGGAAGCCGCCAATCAGCTATTGCTTGAAAATGAACAGAAACTTGCCAAGGTCATCCGGCAGGATTCGCTGACCGGGCTGGGTAACCGCATGGCGCTCGATAGCGATTTCGATGCGGCCGTGTCGCGCGCCAGGCGGGCAAACAAGGGCGTGGCGCTTGCACTGATCGATCTGGATGGGTTCAAGCCGGTCAATGACACGTATGGCCATGAGGTGGGCGATACGGTGCTCAAGGAAATCGCTGAAAGGCTATCCGCCATGGTGCGGAAAACGGATTCCGTGATCCGCATAGGTGGCGATGAGTTTGTGATTATTATTGAAGACATCCAGTCTTTTTCCGACGTGAAGCACATCGTCGAAAAATTATTAGCCAGCCTGAAACAGCCCATGCAGATTTGCGGTTCGACGATTCAGGTCGGGGCCAGTATCGGTGTATCGCTCTTCCCCGATGATGGCGAAACATTGCGCGATCTGCTGCACAAGGCGGATATGTTGATGTACGAGGCCAAGACCATGGGCGGCAATCGGTGCCAAGCCAGTAATGCATGATGTTTCCGGAGGGTAGCGCATCCCGCTGGTGAACTGCCCGCGATCCGCAACTGTCACATTTGCAATCCGTTCCCGAACCTGGTCCCTGACTTTATCGAGGTGGAAATCTTGCGATACTCCAAATCCGTTGCAGGCCATACCCTTCAAGGTTTTTTCGCGCTGTTTTTCCTTGCTGCCTTCATGGCCGTTGCCCAGGCTGCAGAGACCGGATTGCTGTGGAAGCTGGAAGCGCCGGGCGGCAAGACCAGCTACCTCTACGGCACCATGCATTCGGATGACCCCAGGGTGACCGATTTTCCGGCACCGGTAATAAAAGCGCTGCTGGATAGCGATGTGTTCATGATGGAGACCCTGCCGCCTGCTAATCCGTCCATCTTCCTGATGGAGGATGGGCGGCTGGATCAACTGCTGAGTGAGCAGGAGTTCGTGCAAGTCGTCAAGCTGGCGGATTTCCATTCCATGCACACCGATATTGCGGCGCTCATGAAACCCTGGCTGCTGGCGGTGATATTCGACCTGCCCAAACCGCAGACGCCATACACGCAGGATGCATTGCTGATGTCACTGGCACAAGGCAAATCCAAGCCGGTGCGCGGGCTGGAAACCACAGAGGAGCATTTCGGCGCACTCGACAGCTTCACGATTGAAGAGCAACTGGTTATGCTGCGCTCCGTACTCAAGCGCAGTGCGGGGGAGAAAGAGCGTAATTTCGAAGCCATGGTCAAGGCCTACCTCTCTGCCGACCCTGAAAACATTGAAAAACTCAACGACAGGATTACCGGGAGCATCCTTCCCAGGGAATTGTGGGGCAGAATGCGCAGCAAGCTGCTCGATGAGCGCAACATCCTGATGGCGGACCGCATTGCCCGGCAGGCGGATCAGGCGGGTATTTTCATAGCGGTCGGCGCATCCCACCTGCCCGGCAAGGGGGGGCTTATTGCCCGTTTACGCAGTGCGGGTTACAAGGTAACGCCGGTGAACTAGCCGTGAGATGATGGCTGCTCGCTTGCCGTTTTGACGGCTTCCTGCGTGGCGAGCCTGAGAATATAGGCGGCAAAGTCCGGGTCTTCGCCCTGCAGCAGGCGCGGCAGCAGCTTGCGAAAGTCCTCCCGGCCGCACCATTCGCGCATGAAGTCTTCCCATGAGAGCCAGCGGCGTTGTTGCTTGCCGGACATATCTTCGTCATAGCTCAGCAGATAAGCGCGTTCGAACAGCGAAATCAGGATTTCGAACAGGACCAGCACGCGCTCGCGCTGCTCCTCGGTCAGGTCATTGGTTTCAGTCTGGGAGCGCAGTTTGAGGTCGGGATGCGCCATCACCAGCTTGAGGAAGTCCGTATAATCCGTGGTCAGTAGTTGGTAGACTTCTTCATCTTCGTTTTCGCGCTCCTTGCGCTGTTCCATGATGAAGAAAATAATCGCCAGCGGCAGGCCGAAGACGGTCACGATATAACTCAGCAGTTCCCAGGTTTCCAGATTCATGGCGCCAAACGCATTTTCTGTTTCTTGTGGAGAGGCTTTAGGATACCAGTTTCAGCCCGATAATGGAGCCGGTCAGCAAAGCCAGGAATACCGGATGTAATACTCCGAAATGAAATGCCCATTGCCTCGCATTCATGTTTTTTCGTTACGTGATCTTTCGCCGGGTTGCATGGCGGGAAAGAAAGCGGTCCAGTTCCGCCGCAAAAGCTTGGCGGTCGCCTTGACTGAATGCGGACGGGCCGGAGATATCCACGCCGCTGCCGCGCAGTTCCTCCATGAAATTGCGCATGGCGAGCCGTTCCTGGATATTGCCGGGGGTGTAAAACTCGCCGCGCGGGTTCAATGCATGGCCGCCTTTCCCGATGACCTGCGCCGCCAGGGGGATGTCGGCGGTAATCACAAGGTCGCCCGGCGTCAGTTCCTGCACGATTTTGCTGTCAGCCACATCGAACCCTGCAGGCACTTGCGTGGCCCGGATATAGGGGGAGGGCGGTACGCGCAGGAGCTTGTTGGCAACCAGTATGGTTTCAATCCTCGTACGCTCCGCTGCCCGGAATAGAATCTCCTTGATCACCACAGGGCAGGCATCCGCGTCCACCCAGATTCTGAGCTTGCCGCCCAATGCCTAGCGTCCCCGGTTGCCGCCCCTGTGCACGGGCTTTGGTGCAAAGAGTGCCGGTTGCGGCATGGCTTGATGCCTGGCGGCTTCTGACATGGGTTTGCCGGGTTTGTTTGGTGCCCGCTCCTGTGGTTTTGGCGCATGGCGGTTGGCGGCGGGTTGTTTGCTGTTTCGCGTATCCAGCCTGGCCTGGCCGCTGCCTTGCCGTTGTTGTCCCTGCCCCTTTGCCTGCCCTTGGGGGCGGCGTTGCTGCTGCCTGGGTGGGCGCGGCGCTTCCGGTTCCGCTTTCGCCGGCGGTACGAATCCTTCCACCGCCACTCTGGGGATTTCCCGCTTGATCAGGCGCTCGATGCCTTTCAGCAGCTTGATCTCTTCACTGTCTACCAGCGATACCGCTGCCCCTGTGCTGCCCGCGCGGCCGGTACGGCCGATACGGTGCACATAATCTTCCGGCACGTTGGGCAACTCGAAGTTCACGACTTGCGGCAGTTGGTCGATATCCAGCCCGCGCGCCGCGATATCCGTTGCCACCAGCACCGGCATGGAGCCATCCTTGAACTGCGCCAGCGCCTTGGTGCGGGCGCCCTGGCTCTTGTTGCCGTGGATCGCGGCGGCAGGGATGCCGTCCTTCACCAGTTTTTCCGCAAGACGGTTGGCGCCGTGTTTGGTGCGCGTGAAAATCAGCACCTGTTTCCAGCCGTGATGGCGGATCAAATGGCTCATGAGATCGCGCTTGTGGCTCTGGCTGACCAGGTGCACGGTTTGCTCCACCAGTTCCGATGCGGTGTTGCGGCGGGCAACCTCGACAAAGCCCGGGTTGTTGAGCAGGCCATCCGCCAGTTCCTTGATCTCATCGGAGAATGTCGCGGAGAACAGCAGGTTCTGGCGCTGTTTGGGCAGCAATGCCAGTATTTTTTTGATGTCGCGGATAAAGCCCATGTCCAGCATGCGGTCGGCTTCGTCCAGCACCAGGATTTCAATCGCAGATAGATTGATGGTGTTCTGCCCGAGGTGATCGAGCAGGCGGCCCGGTGTTGCCACCAGGATATCCAGCGGTTTTTTCAGGCGGGAGATCTGCGGGTTGATATTCACCCCGCCAAACATCACCATGGATTTCAACGGCAGGTATTTGCCGTAGGTCTTTACGGATTCTTCGACTTGCGCAGCCAGTTCGCGCGTGGGGGTCAGAATCAGGCAGCGCGGTTGGCCGGGCTTGCCATGTGAAGGCTTGTTATGCAACAGGTGCAACAGCGGCAGGGTGAAGCCGGCGGTTTTGCCGGTGCCGGTTTGCGCGCCGGCCAGCAGGTCGCCGCCACTCAATACTTGCGGAATGGCCTTGGCTTGGATAGGGGTAGGGGTGGTATAGCCGGCGTCGTTGATTGCACGCATGATGGGTTCAGCCAGATTCAGACTGGCAAAGGTAACTTCAGTAGACAATGTAAAACTCCCAGAGGGTTCAGTTATAAGCAGGCCTTTTGCTTGATAAGCAAAACCAATCGAGGCAAACGAATATGAGATCATTAATGATTGACGCCCGGAAACATCAAAAAGACCGCTACGCTGATTGGTGTGGCGCAGGGAAGCTGCATTATACGGAGATAGCCGGGGAAAGCCAGAAGATTACGTCCGGTTTTCCGGAAAACAATTTAAGGCATTGTTCTGACTGCGATTAACTTTTGCTTACAATTCAGCAGGGGTTTGAAATATTTTAATTACATCATTGACTTAGAATGGTCATTGATTGTTCATCTCCCCTTGTGACAATTTGGATGCTTATCAAAAGCAAATCTCCTCGAACCGCCCACTTGGGCGGTTTTCTTTTTTCAAGCCTGGCTTTGATGGAAAGGCAGCAGCGATTACTCATTGCCGTGGTTCGCCATCCAGGCAAACAACGATGAGCGCATCGCTTCTTCCACCGACATGCTGACCGGTTTCAGCCAGTCGCGCGGCACGAATACCGTGTAGCCGCCTATCATGTAACCCATCGGCAGATAGACCGCCACGCGGTCGCCCTGCATGAATCCTTCAGGTAAGCCGGCGAGGCTCTGGCGGGTAATCAGCCCGACCATTTCCAGGTCCTGCCCGGGTATTTTCAATACGACGACCTGCTGGGCCGGACCTTCCTTATGCGGTGAGAAATAATCTGCAAAACTCTTGAGAGAAGAATAGACGCTTTTGATGACCGGCAGGTTGGTGAAGGGCAGCTCAAGCAGCGAAAGCAGTTTGCGGGCATGCGGGTGTGAAATCAGGAAGCCGAGCAGTATGATGCCGCCTATTCCCAGCGCCAGGCCGAGTCCGGGCAGGTAGAAATCACCGATAAACGGGCGAATCCACCACATGGCGAAACCTTCTGTCCACGTCAGGAATAAATAGAGCAGATAAATGGTCAGCCCCAGTGGCAGTGCTGCAATCAGGCCGCGAAAAAAGTACTGGTATAAATGTTTCATCAACAGCAAGCTCCAGAAATCAGGCAATTAGCCAGGGTGATGCAGAAAATCAAGTGGCGGGTCCGCTTCCACGGCTTCAAACAGTTGGCGTTCTTTCCGCAGAGTTCAAGCCTGCCAACTCGGCCTTGCCCAGCCATCGCCACTCACCCTGGGCAAGGTCATCCGGCAGGTTCAGTTCGCCGATGCGGATGCGCTTCAGGCCTTCCACGCGGTTGCTGATGGCTGCAACCATGCGTTTGACCTGGTGGTACTTGCCTTCCGCCAGGGTCAGGCGGATCACTTTTTCGCTGACCTGTGTGCAATCAAGCGCGGCGATCGGGGCAGGTTCATCGACGAGTTGAACGCCATCCGTCAGCGCCTTGACCTGCTTGTCGTCCACGCCATGCTTGCAGGTGACTTCGTAGACTTTCGGCACTTTCCATTTTGGCGAACTCATGCGGTGAATGAATTGCCCGTCGTCCGAAAGCAGGATCAGGCCGGTTGTGTCTTCATCCAGCCGGCCGATGCATTGCACGCCGCGCTCAACCAGCGGGAGGGGAAGCAGGCCATAGATGGTCGGATGATGTTGCGTTTTGTGCGAGCACTCATAATTCGCAGGCTTGTTCAGCATCAGGTAAGCCTGCCTATGATATTGCCATTCTTCACCCTTGACGCAGAAACGCAGGTTTTCCGTATCGAACTCTGCGAACGGATCGTCGCAGGGTTCGCCGTTTACCGTGATTTCCTGCCGCCGCACCATGATGCGGCAAGCCTTGCGCGAGCCGAATCCCTGGGCATGGAGAATGCGTTCCAGTTGCATGGGCATTATTGCGCGGGCGTGATCAGGGCAGGATCGCACTTGGCCTGCATCCACCTGGCATGGATGTCCGAGGACTGGTCTATCGGCAGGCCATCCCGGGTCACGCCTTTCAATGCCCATTTTCCGCTGAAGCTGGTGTTGCTGTTCACCGTCATTACGAATCGCCCCTGGGCTTTCATGTCGCCGGTGCAGACCATGTCGCCGCTGACGGAATTGCCGTTCCGTCTGTAGTTTTTGACCGAGCATTGATCGTCCGGGTTGGAATAATGATCGATGGGCTTTTCCAGCGTGGCCTGTTCCGGGGTGATGCATTGCTGCACGGTCGCAGGTTTGCCGGGAACGAAAGGCAGCTCTATGCCCATTTGCCTCATTTGTGCGATGTCGTCATCAGAGAGCTGGGGCATGCCTGCCATCTGCATATTGATTGTCATTGTCCACAGGCCGGGTTTCAACTGCTCGGTTGCGGCAAAGGCGAGTGCAGATGAGGTAATGGGGATTAACAGCAGGAATAATCGGAATTTCATGAGGGCTCCTTCAAGACGCCGGGTCCGGATGATCTCCGGTTGAATCAGGTATGACCGGCTAACTGTCGATGAATCCGTCGTCTTTCATTTTCTTTTCACTCAGGTAATCCTTGACTGCGAGGCCGATCACCATGCTGACGATGACAATGATGCCTGCGGTCATGGAGAGCTTGAGATAGACAGCGCCGCTGACGACTTCGATCCATACCTGCAAGATGGTCAGCAACGCCCAGGCGATGATGACGGTGATGCTGATGATGGCGGCGATTTTCATCGATCCATTTCCATGACGACCACATAGGCTTCGCGTTTCCAGAAGAGCAGCATGCGGCGAATGTCTTTTTCCATCGTGATGACGCGCCAGCCTTCGGCGGCATTTTTGTTCAAAAATTCGGAAAATCTTACCGGGTCAACCTTGGATGCGCCGAGCAGTAATGAGCCCAGCATCCCTTCCTGATAGATGACCACTTTGTATTTTTTCATCCATATCCTGACTTGATAGATTAAGGCATGCAGCGCAGCCAGCATTCACCGGCTGCGCTGCATTATAACCCATCCCCCGATTCTACTCTTTGGACAGCCAGCGATAAACCAGGGCGCCAATAAGGGCGCCGATAATGGGGGCTACCCAGAAAAGCCATAACTGATCCAGCCAGGGGCCGCCGGCAATCAAGGCCGGGCCGGTGCTTCGGGCCGGGTTGACCGAAGTATTTGTGACCGGAATGCTGATCAGGTGGATCAGGGCCAGGGTCGATCCGATCGCCAATGGTGCCAGGCCGGCAGGGGCTTTCTTGTCCGTGGCGCCCATGATGATGAACAGGAACATGGCTGTCAGCGCGATTTCGGAGGTCAGCGCAGCCCATAGGGTATACTGATCCGGAGATAACGCACCATAACCATTCGAGGCGAGTCCGCCGCTAATGTCGAAAGATTCCTGGCCGCTTGCAATACAGTAGAGCAGTGCGGCTGCCAGAATGGCCCCGATCACCTGGGCGATGATGTAGGCCGGCAGTTCATTGGCTGCAAAACGGCCGCCTGCAGCAAGACCGATGGAAACGGCCGGGTTCAGGTGACAACCGGAGATATGGCCGATGGCATAGGCCATGGTGACGATGGTCAGCCCGAAAGCAAGTGAAACGCCCAGCAGGCCGATACCGAGTTCAGGGAAAGCGGCGGAGATGACTGCACTGCCGCAACCGCCCAGGACCAGCCAGAAAGTGCCGATGAGTTCTGCGACTGCACGCTTGGATAATGACATTTTATACTCCTTAAAATGTTGTTTTGGCTATAAAAGGATGGTGTTCGCGCTACCCGTTTAATCTAATGTACCGATGCAGCTTAGCCAAGTAAAATTGTATTAATTCGATCCAGAAACCATTTCATGTCCTATAAGCACATCAGTTCACGTGATAACACCCTGTTCAAGCAACTGAAAACCCTGCACGGCTCGGCCCGGGAAAGGCGGCTGGCGGGCAAGATACTGCTGGATGGCGCGCATCTGGCCGAGGCTTATTTCGAGACGTTCGGCTTGCCCGAATTGCTGGTGATTTCGGACGGCGACTGTGCCGCAGACGTGCTGAATGTGCTGGAGCGCATGGTGGATGCATCGGTTGTGACCATGCCGCCCTCCATGCTTGGCGCGATTTCGCCTGTCACGACACCGACCGGCATGCTGGCCCTGGTCGATACGCCGCAGTTGCCGGTACCCGAGGATCGGGAATTTGTCCTGATGCTGGAAAACATTCAGGATCCGGGCAATCTCGGGAGTATCCTGCGCAATGCAGCGGCTGCCGGAGTCGATGTCGTTTATCTGTCGGAAGGCTGCACCGAGGCATGGTCGCCCAAGGCATTGCGTGGCGGGCAGGGGGCGCAGTTTGTCCTGCCTATAGTCGAGCGCGTTGATCTGCTGGATGAAATGCAGCGTTTCGAGGGGCAAACCTATGCGGCCGTGATGCATGGTGAATCATTGTATGCGCAGGATTTATCGGGCAATACGGCGTTCGTGATCGGCAACGAAGGCGCCGGCTTGAGTTACAGCCTGATCGATGCTGCCGGCAAACGAATCACGATTCCGATGCCGGGCAAGGTGGAGTCGCTCAATGCCGCCGCCGCGGCAGCGATATGCCTGTTCGAGCGGGTTCGGCAAACAGGCTAGTCCTGGATTTTTGCGGCATGCCGCTTGGCAATCCTTTTTTTGCGCAGAAAGCCGCGTAGATGCCAGTGCGCGTGCACCAGAAAGTAACCGGCGATACTACCGACGATCGCCAGAACGACGGTTCCCAGCAGGAACGGCAAGCCGGCGTTGCTTAGCCAGGTAATCGTGGTGTTCAGCCATTCCCAGAAATCATGATGCGTGATGGCGGCTTCAGGC
Source organism: Methylophilaceae bacterium (assembly GCA_905339275.1). Classification (GTDB taxonomy): domain Bacteria; phylum Pseudomonadota; class Gammaproteobacteria; order Burkholderiales; family Methylophilaceae; genus UBA6140. Next base: position 111,979 of record CAJPFK010000038.1, on the reverse strand, counting down.
GTAACTTTATCGGATTGCGCAATCAGCACCTCGTTGACGCTTTCATTGCCCCTGCCCAACAGCAGCGACCCTATCTTGTAGGCTGCCCAGAATACGGCCGGAAAGGTGAATGGATTGGTGATGAATGTACAGAGCGCGGCAACGGGTATATTGGCGCGAAACACAATGGCCGCAATCACGGATAGTGGGATTTGCCCGATAGGGACAATAAACGCAAAGAAAAGCCCGATCGCCGCTCCGCGTGCAGTTCCATGGCGCTCAAGCCGCCAGAGATGGCGGTCATGAAGGTGTTCCCTGAATGGAGTCAACCAGCGAGACTCCAGGATTTCTTTGCGTTTGGGAAGCCTACGCGAAAATTTGAATGGCATTAATCGGCAATCAGTAAATATTCTTCAGTGGCGGCTATGAGAGGCTGACACGAAAACATCCGTGATGAACAGCTGCTCAGAATCGATCTTGTCGAACCTGTAGTGCTGGTTGCAGAAATCACAATGCACCTCAAGCTCGCCACGTTCCTCGATAATACTTTCTATTTCTTCCTTACCCAGCATTCTGAGCATGTTGCTCACACTATCACGAGAGCAGCTGCAATGAAACCTTACAGCCTGCCCTTCATACAATCTCACATCCTCTTCATGGAAAAGCCTGCGAAGCAGTGATTCCACAGGGAGTTCTAGCAGCTCCTCGTTTTGCACTGTGGATGCAAGATGATTCGTCCTGTTCCATGCGTCCTGGTCGGTTTCCTGCCGCTCAGGCAATTTCTGCAACAGCATGCCTGCGGCACTGTTGCCGTCGCAGGCCAGCCAGATGCTGGTCTCGATCTGCTCGGACCGCCGCATGTAGTTTTCCAGTATTTCACTGACGCTGCCGCCTTCTATCGGCACGATGCCCTGATAGCCCTCGCCGCCATTCTTCGGGTCCAGTGTAATCATGAACTGCCCGTTGCCGATCAATTCCATCAGGGTCTGATCGGAGATATGCTCATTGAACTTGGCTGTAGCACGCAGCGTCATGTCGCCGGTCTCCTGCTGGTGGCAGCATTCGACTACAAGCAGTTTGAGCGCGCCTCTGCCCTGTATCTGCAGCACCAGGGCACCGTACATTTTCAGCGTGGCGGCAAGGAGCAGGCCTGCCGCCATCAATTCGCCCAGTGCATTTCTGAGAACGTCAGGGTAATCCTGATTCTGCAAGGCAATGATGAAGCTTTGATGAAGATGAACGGTATTGCCGCGTATCGAAGTATTTTCGAAGTTGAAACGGTGAAGGGTGTCGCGATATTGCATGGCGGAAACGGTCAATAAAACGCCATGATAGCACTGCGGTTGCCTCTATTTACAGTATGTAGTGTAAGCAATCGGGTGGGTATGTGTCGATCATCGGCATTTGACAGCAATTTAAAGTGCCAGGCGAATGCAGGGCTGTTTTTTGCGTTCCCTGGACGATGTGGGGCCGGTTAATGAAATATTTTTTAATTGATAATGATTCTTGTTTGGATTACTATTAACACACGTTGAGCATCATCAGTTAACACAAATTAAAAACTCGATAAAACCGGCAATTTCATTCTGTCTGATTGTCGATTATCAATACACAGTGGAGATATAAAATGAAAAAAACGATGGCTGGCCCATGGGGCCTGTTTCGAATCAAGCCGGCGGTTTCAGCAATGGCCCTGGTGTTTGCAGGTGTTGCACATGCAGAAGAGCAAACGCTCGTTTTGCCGGAAATCCAGGTTGAAGATACACGGGATGCCGTGCGTTACAACGCACCCAAGTCAGCCAGCCAGAAATTCACCGCACCATTGATCGATACGCCGAAATCCGTCACGGTGATTACCGAAGATGTGATTCAGGATACCGGCTCCCGCACTTTCCAGGATGCCCTGCGTACAACGCCGGGCATTACCTTCGGTAGTGGCGAGGGCGGCATTGCCTTCGGCGACCGTCCTTACATTCGCGGATTTGATGCGTTCGCATCCATGTATGTGGATGGCCTGCGCGACCTCGGTTCCCAGCAACGTGAAGTGTTTGCCATCGAGCAGATGGAAGTCATCAAGGGTCCGAGCGGCGCTTATGACGGCCGGGGTTCGGCCGGCGGCAGCATCAATATCGTGACCAAGCAGGCAAAGGCGGGCAATTTCATTGCAGGTTCGGTGGGTCTTGGGACGGACAGTTATAAGCGCGCCACAGTAGACGGCAACTTCCAGTTGGGTGAGAATGCGGCAATTCGTATTGTGGGTATGGCGCATGATGCCGATACGGCAGGGCGAGACCACGTGGATGCGGAGCGCTGGGGCGTCATGCCTTCGATCACCCTGGGGCTGGATACGCCTACCCAGTTCACCGCAAGCTGGTACCACCTGGAAACGGACAGCGTGCCGGACTGGGGCCTGCCGTATGTCCAGAACGCGGATGGCGTCCCGAGAGGCACGCCGATCAGCGTCAGCAAGGACACCTGGTATGGGATCAAGGGCCGGGATTTCCAGGAAACCTCCGCAGACATCGGCACCTTCAAGATCGAGCATGCGTTCAATGACGATGTAAAATTGCGTAACACCACGCGCTACGGCCGTACAACCAACGACTATGCGCTGACCCGGCCTAATGTCAATGCCGCGCAACTGGCGGCCGGAGTGGTTGCGCGCAGCGCCACGCCTAATAATCGCGATGTCGAAACCGATACGCTGGCCAATCTGACGGACATCACCGTGAATTTCAATACAGGGACGGTCAAGCATCAGGTGAATGCCGGGTTTGAAATCAGCCGCGAGGAAACAGAGAGAGGAACCTATGCCGGCGGTAATATCGGTGCTGCTGCCACTACAAGCGCTACTAATCCTAATCCCAATGTAGCCTATACCCCGCTTGTCAAAAACCCGTACCCCACGCAAGAGGCGGAAACCCTGAATAAATCGATCTATGTATTCGATTCGATGGAGCTGACCGAGCACTGGCTGCTGAATGCAGGCGTCAGGCACGACAGTTACCGTTCGGAATACCGCGGCCGTAATGCAACGACAGGGGCCGTTACCGCCAACTCCGAACAGGAAAACGACGAGAGCTTCTTCAACTACCAGTTGGGCGTGGTGTACAAGATCAAGCCCAATGCAAACGTCTATGCAACCTGGGCGACTTCATCCTCGCCTGTCGGCCTGAGCAACGGCGAGTTTGAATATGCCGGTACCGGGATAGGAGCCAGTACGGCGGATCTTTCTCCCGAGCGTAGCCGGACCATCGAGGTCGGCACCAAGTGGAATGTGCTGGAGGACCTGTCTCTGACGGCGGCCATATTCCGTACCGAAAAGACCAATATGCGCGTGAATGTCGGTGCAACTGTCGAAAACCAGGGTGAAGCAGAGGTCAAGGGTTTTGAGCTTGGCATGGCGGGCCGTATCACCAACAAATGGCAGGTTTTCGGCGGTTATACCTATCTCGACGCGGAACAGACCAAGGTTGGTGTTGATAATGGAACCGACTTCCAGCTTCTTGGCGGCGTGCAATCCAAGGGCAAGCAACTGCCTGCTGTCGCGAAGAACAGCGCCAGCATCTGGACAACCTACGACATTCTGCCCAAGCTGACGGTAGGCGGCGGCGCGTTTTACGTGGACAAGGTCTATGCCAACGCGGCCAATACAGCTTACGTGCCGTCTTATGTGCGCTGGGATGCCATGGCCAAGTACAAGATCGACAAGAATCTCGATTTGCAGCTTAATATCGAGAACCTGACGGATGAGCGTTACTACAGCGCGACCTATTTCCGTCATTATGCGATCGTGGCGCCGGGCAGATCAGGATTCCTGACGCTGAATTTCAAATATTAGTCTGCTGTATCCGGTAATGATCCCTGCAAGCCTTGGTTTGCAGGGATTTTTTATTTACGGGCCACATATCATGATTGGCCCGGGGTGGAATATGTTGCCTGCAATCCCGGATGCCCTGGGCAAAGCCTGAGTGGCTGAACTCAGGAAAGGGATGGTTCGGGCTGAATTTTCGCATGGCGGATGTGCGGAATGTTTTCAAGCTTCCAGTGGGTCAACATCCACTGCCAAAGCGTGCCGATGCTTGCATTCATCAACTCTGCGGGTGGAGATTGGCCAAGATAATCCAGCGCCAGCCAGAGCTGTGTTTGCGGATAGCGATCATCCAGTGTCTTTGCTAAGGTTTGCTTGCTCAGTTTTTCGCCCTGCTGATTCGTCACAATCGGGATATGGGCATACCGGATTGCCGGAAATCCCATGAGCGATTGCAGGTAAATCTGGCGCGGCGTGGAGTCGAGCAGGTCCGCACCGCGCACAATATCGGTTATGCCCTGTTCCGCATCGTCGACGACGACCGCGAGCTGGTAGGCATAGAGGCCATCGGCACGTTTCAGCACAAAATCGCCGATGTCCAGCTCCAGGTTCTGCGCGATATACCCCTGGATGGCATCGTCGAAACCGATGATCCGGTTTTCCGTTCTGACTCGCCATGCCCTTGCCGACTTGCCGGACGGCAGCCCGTTCCTGCAGGTTCCGGGATAGATTGCGCCCTCGATACCGTGAATGGCAGAGTCGGCGATTTCCTTGCGGGTGCAGCCGCAGGCATAGACCAACCCTGATTCCTGCAACCCGGATAATGCGGCGGCGTATAAATCCTGGCGTCGGCTTTGATAAACCACCGGGCCGTCCCATTCGAATCCCCAGGCCTCCAGGGTTCTCAGGATGGATTCGGCCGCGCCGGGCATGGTGCGCGGCTGGTCCAGGTCCTCGATGCGCAGCAGCCATTCGCCATGATGGATTTTCGCCTCAAGGTAACTGGCAACCGCCGCAACCAGGGAGCCGAAATGCAGCGGGCCGGTGGGAGAGGGGGCAAAGCGGCCTCGGTACATGGTGTTTTAATAGACAGGCTGCAGATAAGGCGGAATATGCCAGGCATGCAACTGGCGCCCAAGCAGCGTGAGCTGGCACTCAAGCCGGTCGGCGCCATTGGTGCTGACCTCGAAATGATAGGTGCGCATGATCTTGAGGTGCCCGCGCTGGTTGCGGCCCAGGCGCCACTTCATGCAGGACACGGTTTCGTCCAGCAGTTGCAGGTTCCAGCGGCTGGCGAGTTCCCGGCCTGTGGACACTGCAGTCTCGCGTGCCGCAACGCTTTCAAGCCAGAACCATGCAATGCACAACATGGTGATGATGAGGATGATTTCCAAAACGGGGTACTTGAAAATGGATTATTTTACTGCAATCGCTTAAAGGGTTTCGGGTATCTGTCGATATATCAGTACGCTATTGATCCGGATTCGTGGGTACAATACTTTTGATCGTTGCATTGATTTTACAGATGCCTGAATTCTAGTGCATAAGATGCAAAATGCGCAGGCAAATTTCCGTCATTTTCAATGACAGCAAAAATTTTCTGGAAGTGATCGACAGACAGAATGACCAATAACCGTGAGCAAGAGGCACTAGCGGCCTACCTGAAGCTATTGAAAAACAAAGGCGTCAGTGAAGTTTCCCTGAAACGTCGTGAGGAGATTCTGCTGCAGCTTTTCGGCTTGATTGAAACACTGGAGTGCGACGGGAGCACTTACCGCGAGTCTGTCGAGACCTTGCTGGAAGGCATCGACAAATCCGAGTGGCCGTTCAGCGTGGCAGTGGCGCGCGAATACTTTCATTTCTGGGTGCAGGATTTCAAGTTCATTGCTGCCCTGAGCTCGGATGTGGGCTTCGACATCGATCCGATCGACTGGATGCCGCCGGAGCATGACCTGCAGAGTTTGTGGGAGAGGCTGGATAATGAAAAATTCGAGGTTTGCGAAACCTGGCCGTTAAAAGCTTATACCCTTGCGCTGCGGCAGGAAGGTGCCGAGCAGAAGCTGGTCGATATACGGGTCAAGCTTGTGAAGCTCCTGTTGATGAGGCTGAGGGATGCTCCGGACAAGACCAGCAAGCATTATCGGATCGCTGTCGATGCCACGGTGCCTTTGTTCGCCAGGAAAGAAACGCGGCGGCTTTTTTTTGGCATTGTCCGCGAGTTCTATTATTTCTGGATAGGTGATCCTGAAGCCGCCCAGCATATTGTCCTGGCGACCAATCCGGTGAGCTATGTATGATGGTTGGTGAGTGCTTCGCTTCACTCAAGCATTGCATCGATACGCTCGCATAGCGTCCGCAACACCTTGATGCGGGCATAGTATTTGTCGTTCGCTTCTACCAGCACCCAGGGCGCCTGTTCTGTGCTGGTGCGGTCGACCATGTCGCATACCGCATGCTGGTAGGCATCGGATTTATCCCGGTTGCGCCAGTCTTCCTCCGTGATTTTGAAACGCTTGAATGTTGTATTCTGGCGCGCTTCGAATCGTGCAAGCTGTTCATCCGGGCTGATATGCAGCCAGAATTTGACGACCAGGGTCTGGTGCTGGGTCAGTTGTTCTTCAAAGTCGTTGATTTCCGCATATGCGCGCATCCAGTCCTGTTCGCTGCAATATCCTTCCACTCGCTCCACCAATACCCTGCCGTACCATGAGCGGTCATAGATGGTGATGCGTCCCTTGCCGGGGATGTGTCGCCAGAAACGCCACAGGTAAGGCTGGGCACGCTCCTCGTCGGTCGGCGCCGAAATCGGTATGACATTGTATATCCGGGCATCGATCGCCTGTGTGATGCGGCGGATGCTGCCGCCTTTGCCCGCGGCATCCGGCCCTTCGAAGACAATCGCCACCGAGAAGTTCCTGAATTTGGGATGGCGCGTCAGCAGGTTGAGCTTGCCCTGAAATTTCTCCAGTTGCTTCCCATAGGCCGCTTTCTGCAGCGATTTCGTCAGGTCCAGTTTGTTCAGGAGATGCAGTTCATCCAGCGGTTTTAGCAGGGGCGGGGCGGACGCTTTGCGCTTGCCGTTTTTTTCAGCCAGGTGCTTCCTGATGCTATCGAGGATATGTTTGCCGATTGTCAGGTTGCGGTAATTCTCATCGTACCCTTCGATAGCGATCCATGGCGCATTTGCCGTACTGGTTTCACGTAGCACGTGGCCGGCAATATTGCGGAATTTGTCATACAGCTTGTGATGTTTGAGGTCGGTTTCCGTAACGCGCCAGCGCGTTTTCGGGTTCTGTTGCAGGAAGCGGAACCGCGCCTTCTGCTTTTCCTTGGAGAGATGCAGCCACAACTTGATGATGAGCGTGCCCTCATCAGTCAGCATGCGCTCAAAACGCACGATTTCTTCGAGCCGGTTATCAAGCTCGGCTTTTTTGATATTGCCATAACCCCTGCCCAGAATGGGCCCGGTGTACCATGAACCGAAGAAAATCCCGATTTCACCTTTGGGCGGTAAGGCACGCCAGAAACGCCATGCATGCGGTTTTTCTGCTTCTTCCTGCGTCGGCGGCCCGAATGCGTAGGTGCTGATCTGCCTTGGGTCCATCCACTCATTGAGCAGGTTGGCCGTTTCGCCCTTGCCGGCGCCATCGACTCCGGCAATGAGAATGATGACCGGAAATTTCCTGCTCTCCGCCAAGTCGAGTTGCACATCGAGCAAGGCCTCGCGCAGGGCTGGAACCTCCTTTTTGTAAATCTCTTTGGGAATTTGGTGGCCCAACTCGGCAGATTCGAACATGTTCCATATCTCTGGGTAGTGTATGCAAACCAGATGGTGCATAACTTGATCCGTCATGTAAACAGCTTTGCAGGGTCGTTCAGTGCTTTTACGGAACCGGTCACGCACCGGGGGCATCAATAAGGGGGAGTCGGATATAGTATGCCTGCATGTGCAGACTTGAGCAGCGGGTTTCTCTAAAATGAACCTTGCTCAAGGCAGGCGCAGGAGCGATAGCGTTTAATTTTGGAGTGTAATCATGAGTTCATTCAGGCATTTATTCCTGGTGCTGGGCATGACCGGCCTGTTCTGCTTTCCGGCCCCGGCCATTTCCCAACCGGCTTCTTACGGCAACAGCATCAGTCTGGAGCAGGCCCGGCTTGTTGCATCTGCCGCAGCAGGGGAGGCCCGCAGGCAGAAGCTGAATGTGGCAATTGCAATCGTCGATACCGGCGGGCATCTGGTCTATTACGAGAAGTTTGATGACACGCAGACAGCCAGTGCCGAGGTTGCTGTCGCCAAGGCCAGGTCCGCCAACAACTTCCGGCGATCAACCAAGGTGTTTGAAGATGCGGTTACCGGCGGCCGGGCCGCTGTATTGGGTTTGCCGGGCGCGGTGCCGATTGAAGGCGGCTTGCCAATTCTGCTCAACCGGAGAATCATTGGCGCAATCGGCATCAGCGGTGCGAGCTCGGCAGAAGACGGTGTGATCGCTGCCGCAGGTGTCGATGCATTAGAAAAATAAAAAGGCCGGCACCTGGTGTTCATCAGGCGCAGGCTGATAGCGGATACAAGGGAGAAGTCGATTGATTCCAACGGAATATCTCATTATTTATTTTGTCTCGCTCGGGGTGTGTTCCCTGTCAACCATCTACAAGACCGTAAGCTTCAAGAACATGCTTTGCAGGCAGATCATGGGCAATATGTTCTGGAGCCTGGTGCCGGTATTGAATACCTTCAAGGCCATACTCTGGATTTCCACCCTGTCGATCGATTACTTCAGGAAGAAAAGAAACAGGGACTAGAAGCGGGAGCCGTTGCCTGAATTTACGGGAGTGTTTGCCGGTACTGGCTGTTTCGCTGGCCGCTACGGGTAGGCAGCGCCGGCAGGCGGGACATTTGTGGACTGCCCTTGGAGGCATTCGTCCAGAATCAACTAAAGGCTTACAAGGGACTTGAACTGATGTGGTGAACTGGTGCCGGGCAGCCACAAATGTGAAACCATCCTATAACAGTTTTTAAATATAGGCAATAGCTATAATATTTTAATGCCGTCCGTGGCAACGGCGGGCTCTGCTTGGCTTGTCGTTCCTGAAGCGGAATGCCTGCTCCGATGGCTTGCCAGGCTGGAATGAAGGAAGGAAAGGGCATTTGTGGACTGCCTTTTAGAATTCAGCCGGAATCAACTGAAGAACTCACAAGGGACTTTAACTAATTTTTGGTGAATTGATGCCAGCAGCCACAAATGCACGACCATTCTATAATGAATTTTAAAATATAGGCAATAGCTATTAAATTTTTAATGCCGCTCATGGGAACGGTAAGTTCAGGCATCATCGCTGATGCTGGATGACGCTATCGACGGCGGCAGGGGTTGCCAACGGCTGTTTCCCCGGCCGTGATGGGTTGCCGGATGGGGCGTAGCGGTATATCCAGTGGTTTGCTGCTTGCTCCGAGTATTACCAGCAAGTGCCGGAATCGCGTCCTGAAAGGCTTGATGTCGCGAACCGGAATTCAGCTCCGCAGCCCCGGAGCAAGGAATGGATGTTTCCTGCAGGCTGGGCTAGCCTGAACTCATCGGATTTTCCGAAAAGCCCATAATCCTGTCGATGGCCAATCTTGCCATGGCAAAAGCGCGCTGTTCGAGTAATGCCTGCCGCTCGCCCTCGTCAAACGGCAGATAGCGGCCGCCATGCGTCAATGAGAATCGCAATGATGTATCCACATTGCTGTAGGCGATCATCATATCCAGCAGTTTATCTTCATAAGTCAGGTAAAGCGTACGCATGGCAATTCCTTGTTACTCTCATCCATATCTTAACTCCGTGCTGAACACGCAATCATCATAATAGCGCGATGATAATCATGCTATTCAAAAAATTCTGTTAAATATCCAAATATGCACCTTATAAGTGCAATGCACTTTATGTTGCACTTATAAGGTGCATAGTCGGCAAGTGCTGAAAATTAAAACATATACGAAACAATGTATTGAAGATTTGGCGCGGATTTTGCAGTAAATCCTCGGATTTAAATTCCGGAGGAGACCAAAATAATGGAAGCATTACAATCAGCAGGAGATGTGTTGTTCGTATTGCTAGGCGCCATCATGGTGCTTGCAATGCATGCCGGCTTTGCCTTTCTGGAAGTCGGTACCGTGCGCAAGAAAAATCAGGTGAATGCGCTGGTGAAGATCATGGTGGATTTCTCAATGTCCACCATCGCCTACTTTTTCATCGGTTACAGCATTGCCTATGGCGTCGGGTTTTTTCAGGGAGCGGAAGCACTCTCTGCCAAAAATGGTTACGACCTCGTCAAGTTCTTCTTTCTACTGACCTTTGCCGCCGCCATTCCCGCCATCGTGTCCGGCGGCATTGCCGAGCGCGCCAAGTTCAATCCGCAACTGGCAGCGACTTTTGCGCTGGTCGGTTTCGTCTACCCATTCTTCGAAGGCATCGTCTGGAATGGCAATTTCGGCATCCAGGCATGGATCGAAGCAAGTTTCGGCGCAACCTTCCATGATTTTGCCGGTTCCGTCGTCGTGCACGGGATGGGAGGCTGGATCGCGCTCGCGGCGGTCATACTGCTGGGGCCCCGCATAGGCCGTTACGGCAAGGATGGCCGTCTGCATGCATTCCCGCCGTCCAATATTCCTTTTCTTGCGCTGGGCGCGTGGATACTGACGGTCGGCTGGTTCGGCTTTAACGTCATGTCCGCACAGGCGATAGAAGGCATTACCGGGCTGGTTGCCGTCAACTCCCTGATGGCGATGGTCGGCGGTACGCTGGCCGCATTGCTGACGGGAAGAAATGACCCCGGTTTCGTTCATAACGGCCCGCTGGCCGGCCTCGTGGCCATCTGTGCCGGGTCCAATCTCATGCACCCTCTGGGCGCGCTGGCAACCGGCCTGATTGCAGGCGGCCTGTTCGTCTGGACGTTTACCCTGACGCAGAATCGCTGGAAGATCGACGATGTGCTCGGCGTATGGCCGCTGCACGGTTTATGCGGCGCCTGGGGCGGCATCGCTGCCGGCATCTTCGGCGCAACTGCGCTGGGCGGTATCGGCGGCGTGACCCTCGCTGCGCAAGTGGTCGGTACGCTCATGGGGATCGCAGTGGCGCTGACCGGCGGCCTTATCGTCTATGGCGTCCTTAAACTGTTCGTAGGTGTCCGCATGAATGCCGAGGATGAATACATGGGCGCCGACCTGGCCATCCACAAGATTGCCTCTACCCCGAGCAGCAGTGCTGGCGGGGATGATTAGTGATGAAGGAAAATAAAACCTGTACAAATGACCCGTAACAACCGGGCTAACCGTACAAACCATAGCCCAGGTTATTGGCGCTCATGCCCGCCTGTTTTATTGCTGCTGACTGTCCTGGCCGTGGCCGGATGAATTATCCTGGCTTTGCTGACCCTGCGGGCTTTTCCGGCTTTCGGGACAGGCATTCAGCGCTTCGATGGCTGCGCCGTACATTTCCACGCCCTGCCTGCCAAAATCATTGAATCTGCCTACGGCGTCCGCATCGCTTGCTCGGCGGACTCTGGTGGCTGCATCGTCAAACAGGTTGGCTGCGTCGAAGCACGGGCAATCGCGTGCATCCTCGGCAATTTCATTGATCGCATGCCTGGCGCTATTCATCACCCGCCTGGCCTCATCGAAGCTTTTGGCCTGCTGCGACTTATTCAGCAAACCGGAAGCGGTATCGATATCTTCCCTGAGCTTATCGCATGAAGCAGCATGCACCATGAGCGGAAAACTGCCTGCTATTAATACTAATAATAACGGAGTGATTTTTTTCATTGTGGAAGGCCTTGTTGTTTTTATGACTTGTCGTTTTTTGTAAGCAGCTTATCCATAAAATCAGAAAAATCAAGCGACACCGCCGGGCTCGCTATCTCAACGACGGCTTCAATAACAGAGTTGGCTGTAAACAACCATTGGTGGTTGTTTACAGCCGAATATGTTCGGGACTATTTTAGATAACATAAATTTTTAATAATAAAAATCAATTAGTTAAATTATTTATGATGTTTGGCGCAGTACTTGCTCACTCTGGCAATGCGTTGTTGTAACGCGGGGTGCTATGCCATGCAATCAAGTCAAACCATACAGAATCTATTAGTCCAGGATTTTTATAAGAGCCATAAATCATGGCTCCATTCGTGGTTGTCCAAAAAGGTCGGCTCTTCTTTCGATGCGGCTGACCTGACGCATGACACTTTCATGCGTGTGCTACTGAAGGATGATACGGAGCAGATAGTTGAACCGCGCGCCTACCTCACCAGGATCGCGCACGGTTTGATGGTCAATTTCCTCCGGCGGCGCGACCTGGAGAATGCCTATATTGCCGCATTGGAAAGTCTCGGGGAATCCCGCGAGAAGATGTTTCCATGCCCTGAATCCTACCTGCTGAATCTTGAAAAACTGGTTGCCATCGATCGCATGCTGGATGGCCTGCCTGTCAAAGTGCGCACGGCATTCCTGATGCATAAAATCAATGGTTCAAGCTGTGCTGAAATCGCCGAAGAGTTGGGCATGAGTGTCATCTCGATCAAGAAATACATCGCAAGGGCTTTGATTCACTGCGCTTCTGAGAGATGATGGCGCATGTCCGACCCCATAAAAGTTGCATCCGAATGGTATGTCAGGATAAACGAGCCTGATGCCAGTGATGAGGACAGGCGCGCATTTGCATGCTGGAAAGCAGCTTCGCCTGCAAATGCAGATGCCTGGGAGCGTATCCGGAAGGTCAACGAACCATTCGAAGGCCTTGAGCCTGCCATCAGCAAAGCTGTTCTGCTGCAACACGAATCCACCTCGCTGAGCCGCAGGCGTGTGCTCAAGAAATTGGGCATCGTCGTGGTATTGAGCAGCAGTGGGTTGCTTGCTTATCGCCAACAACCCTGGCAGGCCGTGCTGGCTGACTATTCAACCGGCAAGGGCGAAAACCGGACGCTGGCATTGCCTGATGCAACCGAGCTTGTCCTGAATACGGGGACTGCCATTGATACCCGATACAGCGAAAGTAGCAGGACGGTGGTTCTGCTCAAGGGTGAGATTCTGGTCGAAACGGGTCATGGCAGCGGCATTTCAGCACCGTTCAAAGTGCAGACGCGACATGGAACGGTCACCGCACTGGGCACACGCTTCAGTGTGCGGGATCATGGCGACCACATATCGGTTAACGTATTCAAGGATTCCGTCCTGATAAAATCATCCAATCATCAGGAAGAACGTATCATCAGCGCAGATTGGTCGGCCTCATTCAGCAAGGATACCGCGCCTGAAACCACGCCATTGCTGCCCGGCAGCGATCTCTGGGCAAAGGGCATCCTGAGCGTCAACGATATGCCCCTGAAGCAGTTTCTGCTTGAACTTGGCCGCTATCACGATGGTTTCCTGCGCTGCGATCAGGCTATCGAAAATATCCCCGTCTCCGGCTCTTTCCCGGTCAATGACATCAATGAGATTTTGAGCAGCCTCAAAAACACGCATCCCGTGCGTATTGAAACTGTCACCAGGTACTGGATCACCCTCAAGCCTGCATAGCGATTACACGCGCACCGGGATCATCCGTTCTCTGCATCAAGCAGGTTCCCAGTATCAGCTAACAAAAATTTCCGCCAACTTTTATACCTTTTTGATTTTCGCTTGGCGTACCTGGCATAAAGCCAATACTCAAAAGGGGAATTAAATGGTTGGGTTCGTTCCGGCACGTCCGCTGCCACGGCAGGGGATATCAGTCACAAAACTGAAAAAGCTGAATCTGGTGATGGCAACCGTACTGGCAGCTTCACTGCACGGCCAGGCAAGCTTTGCAGCGCCTCTGATAAAAACCATTCCTCCCCAAGCTTACAACATCCCTGCGGGTGACCTGGGCCGGGCGCTGTCATTGTATGCAGGCAGCGCGGGTATCCTGCTGTCTTTCGATTCCGGTCTGACGCAGGGTAAGAAAACGCAAGGCCTTAACGGTGTCTATGGCCTGATGCCGGGTTTTAGCGAATTGTTGAAGAATTCCGGCCTGGAAGTCGTGACGACAGACGATGGCAGGTATCTGCTAAGAGCAGCCCCGGAACCGAAAGCAGGGGATAGTCTGCCCCTGGATATACAGCTTGAAGCGGTCAACGTCCGTGCCAAACGCTTTCACGAGATCGGTCCATTGCCTGGTCTTGGTTTAACCAAGGAGCAAATTCCCGGCAACGTGCAAAGCATCACCGCGCAGGACATCAAGGACAGTAAATCACTCAGCATTACCGACCTGATGAATTCCAAGTTGCAATCGGTGAATGTGAATGACTACCAGGGCAACCCGTTCCAGATGGATGTGCAATACCGTGGGTTCACCGCTGGGCCGCAGATAGGTACGCCACAAGGCTTGTCGGTGTTCTTTGATGGCATTCGCGTCAACGAACCGTTTGGTGAAGTGGTGAACTGGGACATGATTCCATTGAATGCGCTCTCGGGTTTTGATGTTTTTCCCGGCTCCAATCCTATTTTCGGCTTGGGTACGCTTGGCGGCGCTGTTTCCATGAAGACAAAAAGCGGCTTCGATAGCCCCGGTGTTGAAGCTGAAATTCTCACTGGTTCATTTGGACGTAAGCAATTACAGGCTTCTGGTGGCTGGAACAACGGCACGGTAGGCTTGTTCGGCGCAGGCAGTTTCTTTCTGGAAGACGGCTGGCGTAAGAATTCACCGAGCAAGGTCAATCAGGTATTCGGCAAGGCCAGTTACCAGGGTGAGAAGCTCGACCTTAACCTGAGCTCATTGGTGGTCTGGAATGACTTGGTAGGTAATGGACTGATTCCGAGTGAGATGTACAAACAGGATAGGAACGGCGTCTTTACCTCCCCCGACACGACCGACAACCGCTTATTCCAGTTCCAGCTTTCCGGCAGTTACTTCGTCAATGACAACTTCACCATCACCGCACAAGCTTATCGCAGGAACAGCAAGCGCCACTCGATGGGCGGCGATGTGTACACAGAGTTTGGAAAGCAGACTGTAAGAAGGAACCTGAATCCAGGCGAGCAATTCACCTGCCTGTTTGAAAGCACCAATGATTACGGCCTGCCGGATTATTATGTCGTGAGTATGCCGAATAGTGACCTATTCAACCCTTTCGCATGGCCTGCAGAGCTTTTCAATTTTGCAATACAACCGGACAGCGCGACAGCTTTCGCTACCTTACCAGAGGCCCTGAAGAATCAGCCACTGCCGGATGGCTTGGTAGCCCTGGCCCAGAATGAGTTCATGCGTGAAAAGAATTTTAACCAATATGCACTGTTCAATGCTGGCGGCCCTGGCTTCTACCCGCAAATACTTCCACCGCCTTCAGTACCCTATTCAAATGGGAATCCTGAATATAATTACCAGGCAAATGTAAGCCTATCAGGTCTAAAGAGTGGCGATCCTATAGGCCTGATTAATAGCGCCATGGGAGATTTCTATTACTACACGCCTTACTACCAAGTGCTGCCTGATGGTACGCCTGCCGATGCCATCCCTACCATACATTTGCTGCTAATCAAGCCACCTGTCAATGGCGATGTATGCCAAGGGGATGTCAGCACTCCCGGCGTTCCTCCTCTACTTCAAGTAGCTGGGCCACAAGGTGGTTACCAGACCGTTGATGGCGGTGCATATGCCGCTTCTGGTCCCGGTACCGAGGGCGTGGTAGAAGGCACGCCGACTGCCGTCATCACCGACAACCAGATCGACCAGATCACCGATGGTGCTTCCATCCAGTTCAACTGGAATTTCCCTAAGCACAAGTTCATGGTTGGCGCTTCAATCGATGCACCAAGCGCCACTTACAAAAGCGGCCAGATGCTGGGTATGCTCGACGCCAACCGTCATGCCTATTTGGCGCCGGATGAAATCCGTGACCAGTATGCGGCAGCCAGTATAGAGATCAGCAATAACAATTTTGACGGCAATCAGGTCACCAGAAGCCTCTATGCCAGCGAAACCTGGAGTCCGATAGAGACCCTGCATATCACCGGTGCCGCACGTTATAACGAGACCCGCGGCAAGAACAGGATTGCTTCACGTACCTGGGGCACCTTTGTCTGGGACTTGGCGCAATTGCAGGCTTTCCCCAATTATTTCGAGATTTGCCCCAATGGCGATTGCACCGGCGTGCCAACCGGATACGTGGTGCCGGATGCATCCAAACTACTGAACAAACCCGAAAAGGAGAAATTCAGTTATTACTCACTCAATCCTTCGCTTGGTGCGACATGGCAGGCAAGGCCCGACCTGAACATCTATGGAAACTGGGCGCAGGGTACACGCACGCCTTCCGTCATTGAACTGGGTTGTGCGTTTGACCGTACGCCAGTCCGTAGTGGCAATAATCCAGATGGAAGCCCGGCCTATGCTCCAAAGAGTCTCGTTGAGAACCGTTCATGCTCACTGCCTTCCACGCTCTCCGGCGACCCCTACCTGCCGCAAATCAAGGCCCAGACATGGGATTTAGGTGTGCGTGGCCTATGGGGCAACAACATCGAATGGAATCTCGGTGCCTACCAGACCGACCTCAAGGACGATATCTATATGGTAACCTTCCCTGGCAATCGCAGCTTCTTTGACACCATCGGTGATACGCGCCGCCGGGGTCTTGAGGCCGGTATCAAAGGCCGGTTCGGCAAGACCAGCCTCAGGGTGAACTACGCGCTGACCGATGCGACCTTCCAGGATTCGTTCATGCTGGTAGCCAACGACAACAGCAGCTCTATGGAAGAGGAAGATGTCGCTGCGAGTAAAGTGTATGGTCGCCGTATACAGGTCAAGCCGGGTGACCGCATGCCCGGCGTGCCGCTGCATAACCTCAATGTGACGCTGGGTTATGAGATAACGCCGAAATGGCAGGTGAGCCTGACCGGCGTGGCGCATTCGGAGTCATTCGTACGCGGCAATGAGAACAACAAGCACCGGACCGGCGTAGTGGTGTATGAAACGATTGAAGGCCCCAGCGGAGCTAGCATCCAAGTACCGCGCAGAGCCACCAGCAATCCCGGAAAGGTGCCCGGCTATGCCACCTTCAACTTCCAGACCAGCTACAAACTGAGTTCGGAGTGGACACTGGGGTTGCGAGTAAACAATCTCTTCGACAAGGAATATTTCAGTGCGGGCCAACTGGGCAGGAACCCGTTCTCGCCCTCTATCTATGGTGCGATCGGGCCGAGCGGTTATAACCATAACTCCAATGACTGGCTCAGCACCAACTTCTTGGCACCGGGTGCGCCAAGAGCAGCATGGATCAGCCTGAGCTATGAATTCAAGCCGGACAGATAATGCCGCGCACCACATTCCTTCCCCCTCTGAGGGGAGGGGATGGATGAGGAAAATGGTCTGACAGAAAAAATTGTAATTATTTTGTTACACGGACATCAGGGAACCGGCCTTGATTTGTGTCATATGGGTAAGGGCAATTGAATTTTGGATTTTAGAGCTGGGCAGATCATGTATATCGATCCGACAAACGCAATCAACATGCTTCAGAAAATGGGCTACTCGTGCGAGGCGCTGAATCATGTCGCCGATCTTCCGGAGGCTGTGGTTGAGGCTTTGCACAGTGCCTGGCACAGCTTGCTGGAGGGTGATCTGCAGGAGTGGGAGATTGACCTGATTGTTTCGCGCATGCAGCAGGCTGCGAGTACGACACAAACGCACTAGCTTACCGAAACCACACACATACTAACTTACGAGAACAACAACTATGGATGCAGTCCCCGATATTGTCGATGCGGTGCTTTATTTTCTGGCGTTGTTATCCGTCCTGATCTGGACGGTAGGCATTGCCAAGTTTATTGCGTTTTACCGGAATGCCGGGTACGACCATCGTTTTCTGCAGGATTTCGTCAAGGCAGGGCATGTGCGGGAGGTGCTGGGGCTTGTCAGGTCGGCAAAGGGCAGGCTGGCGCGGGTATGCCAGTCAGGGCTGGATGAACTGGCCTCCTGGCAGCAACTTGCTGTCACCATCAAGTCTGAGGACAAGCGCGAGATGCTGCTGCATGCCCTCAGGCAACAGTCACATGCTGAGCAGACGCGTATGGAGAACGGCCTTGGCATACTGGCCAGCGTCGGCTCTACCGCGCCTTTCATCGGCTTGTTCGGCACCGTGTGGGGCATCATGAACGCGCTCAAGAATATCTCTGCCGCGGGTTCGGCCGGCCTGGATGTCGTTGCCGGTCCTATCGGCGAGGCGCTCATTGCCACTGCCATTGGCATTGCGACTGCGGTGCCCGCCGTGCTGGCTTACAACTACTTTCTGCGCAAGGTGCGATTATCGGCAGCCTCCATGGAAAATTTCGCATCGGCCTTTCATCATCTGGTGCTCAAATCAGGCTTGAAGCGGGATTAGCCGCCGGCCTTGATTCAACCACGCGAAAGAAAGCCGGCGCATGGCAGGCAACACCGGAAATCCGGCGAACTGAAAGGAAACGAACATGGCAATGCCCCCAGGCGGTAATGACAACATGATGAGCGAAATCAACGTGACGCCCCTGGTGGACGTCATGCTGGTGCTGCTCACGGTCTTTATCGTGACGGCGCCGTTACTGATGAATGCCGTCCCCGTGACTCTCCCCAGAGCGACAACCGATCTTTCGATCCCCCAGTTCGAGTCGGCTCGCATCAGTGTCACTGGGGATGGCACCCTCTATTTCAACGACGTCATGCTTTCCCGGTCCGAGCTGGATGAGCGACTGAAAAAGGCCGCCGGGAATAAGGATGTATCCGTTGAAATCCTGGCCGATGAAAAGGTCGAATACGGCATTGTTGCCAAGGTTATGGCGGCCACGCAACGCGCGGGCATCAGCAAGTTTACTTTCGTCATGCTGCCGGAAGCGGGCAAGTGAATATCGAGCAAACGGGTAAGTGGTGATGGGCGTGTCGTATTGGCCGTCAGGGCAGGTGCCACCCCCGGAATCCGAGCGGTTTTTGCTGTCCCTGGGTCTGGCATTGGCCCTGCATGCGGGATTGATACTGGTTTTACCGCACCTTGAATATTCCCCTGCACCCGTTCCCATCCGCGTGGAGGTGCAACTGGCGCAGATGCGGGAAGAGCCTGCTTCTGCGCATTCGCAACCTGCTCCCCAGCCTGAACCGCCGCTGCCCATTCCCAAACCTGTGACGCCGCAAAAGCCGGTGCAGCCGCAGCGCGAGGTCGCCAGGCAGGTACTCGCCGCCAGTGATGAAGCGCCACCTACGCCGGAGGAAATGACTGTCCTGGAAACCCCCGCGCCATCAGTCCCCGTGCACGAAGCTGCGCCTTCGGCGCCGGTAAGCGCACCGGCGGGATCGGGCGGCCCCATCGCGGAGAAATCGAACGATAGCCTGTCCCAGGCATCGAGCGTGCATGCCGAAGAAGCCGACCCAACCGAAGCCTGGGATGGTTACGGGCAGAAACTGTACGACCTGGTGTCCAGGAACAAGAGCTACCCGCAAATTGCAGTTCGACGCAATTGGCAGGGCATGGCCATGGTCAGCGCCCGCTTCAGCCGGGGGCGGCTGGTGGAGATTGTCCTGCTCGAACCGGGCAGCGGGCATAAGGTGCTCGATGACGCAGCGCTGGAGATGTTGAAAAAGGCCGTCAGCGCATTGCCGGTCAACGGCGATCTGAAGAAAAAATCCTTTACCGTAATCGTGCCGGTCGATTTCAAGCTGGAAGGATAAAGCGTTACCGCGCATTGCGATTGCATTGCTCCCTGTTCTCCGTTAAACAATACTTGTGGTTCTTCAATTGGCTGTTAACAGCCAACTGGTTGTTGATAACAACCAATTTCTCCTGTCAGTGATATATCTGAATTTTGTGAAAAGCCCGCCAGTGCTGGGTTTCAGGGGATTTATACAGTCAGGCATGCTTGTTGCATGATTACCTGTAGCCAAGACTGCTATATAACAGCCTGAGGCAGATCAGAAGTGGATCGAGTGCAGCTCCATGAATGTTCGCATCAAGGTGCGCACGCAGTGAAACATCATGGATGTCCTTACGGCAGTTTGTTTGGGGTAATCATCATGATCTGGTACGGATTAGACTTGCGCTGGGCTTATGCAGACCTGCTTCCCGGCATCTATCGGCACACGCATTGTGTGCACACCGCATACGACGTATTGCATGACGCGCTGCTGCGATTTGCACTGAGCCGTAATCGCGACCATATCGAGCGGCCGCATGCCTATCTGCGCACGATCGTACGCAGTGTGCTGACAAACACCCATAGGGAAGCGGTGCGTTTCGTTCCGCTTGCCTCCGACGAGATTGAGAGCT
Organism: Methylophilaceae bacterium; assembly: GCA_905339275.1. Lineage (GTDB taxonomy): Bacteria > Pseudomonadota > Gammaproteobacteria > Burkholderiales > Methylophilaceae > UBA6140. Next base: position 91,916 of record CAJPFK010000038.1, on the reverse strand, counting down.
CAGAGAGAAATGCTGCTTCCGAGCCCATGCCCGAGCAGTTTTTGGCACCATCTCCCGAGCAGATAGCAGACTTCCAGCAGCGCCTGCAAGCACTGCAACGCATCATCGATTGCCTGCCGCAGCGCTGCCGCGAAGTTTTCTGGCTGTTCCGCATCGACGGGCTTCCCCAGACTGAAATCGCTGCCCGCCTCGGTATTTCACTCAATATGGTAGAGCGCCATATCATCCGTGCACTGGTTGACCTGCGTGCCGGGCGCGAGTTGCTGATGAATTAATTGGTTGCCTTGCAAGCAGATCCGAGATGACAACGACCTCCAAGCGTCTGAGGGAAGAAGCCGCGCGCTGGTTTGCACGCATGCAGAATGCAGCGCCCGATCACCCTGATCGTGGCCGGTTTGAAGCCTGGCTGATGTCCAGCCCGGCCCATGCCAGTGAATATGCCGCCTTTGCAGAAACCTGGGATGATTTCGACTCCATCTCAAGATTGCAATCACTCGCCCAGGCGTTGGAACTTAAAAAAGCCGAACTTGGCGACAAATACGTCAAAACCGTTGTGCGTGGCGTGCTCGGCATATTTCTGGCGATCACCTGCAGCCTGCTGGGCTACCAGGTCTGGATGGCCCAGCCGGTCTATACGCTGGCAAGCAGCACCAGCATCGGTGAAATCAAACGCCAGCAACTTGCCGATGGCACCCTGCTGACGCTTAACGCGGATACCAGTGCCGAAATTATTTATTACCGCAATAAACGAACGGCCGTGCTCAAGCGAGGCGAGGTCATATTCGATGTTGCCGGCGAGCCTGAACGGCCCTTCATCATAGACAGCGGCCATGCCCGGATCACCGTGTTGGGAACGCATTTCGCCGTCAACCGGCTGAACCGGCTGGTGCGTGTCAGCGTCGATCACGGGCGCGTCAGGGTAGAGGCGCAGGATGCCGAAGGAAACACTATGCATGAGCCGCTGGTGCTAAGCGGCGGCGAAGTGGCCGAAGTCGATGCCGGAAAAACTCCCGCCCGGGTTCAACGCAATGCGCAGGATGCATTCAGCTTTCAAAGCGGGTCGGTGACCTTCCAGCAGGCGACCATGGATGAAATTGCCGAAACGCTTTCGCGCTACCGCAAAAAACCAATCGTTGCAGTGGAGGGCAATGGCCAGCACGTAACGGCCATTGTGCAGGTAGTCGATATCGAAAGCTTCCTGCAAGTGCTGCCGAAAATTGCCCCGGTGCGCGTCAGTGAAACCGCAAACAACACGCAGATACTGCGGCGGTGATGTAGCCACCTGTCGTATCACTCCGCGATCTGGATGTTCAACCAGGATTGAACCTCGACGCCATTCCGCATCATGTTTTTTTCTCCACCATATACCAGCGTCAGCTTGGTATCATAATTTACAAATTGATAATTCAATTCTAAATTTGTAAGAATAGCCAGGTTGTTTGCAACCTTGGGTGATTCTGACATCAATAATAAAGCCCCTCGAAAGGGGCTTTATTTATATTGTTGTTGGTTCAAGTTGTTTTTCAATTCGAGATAACCTGTTGTCCAGATGGTCGATTCTGACTTGAGTGCCTGCGATATCTCTATGGATCAGTCCGACATCACGCCTTAGCCCGGCTACATGGGATTCGAGCGAACTGACGCGCAAGCGTGTCTCGCTGCATGTTTCTTGCAACTTGTCGATTGAGCCGCAAATTGCTCTCAAATTCTCTAAAATCAAGCTTTCCAAATTATTAGTCACTTCAGATTCCATCCAATGTGTCTAGTTTGAGTATTGGTGACAAAACATGCAAGCCAGGTTTATTTCTGCTACCAATCCGCCTATGGTTTTGTCATATCGATATCTACTTCCGTGGTTGATAACAACAGAGATGCGATTAATGTTAATCGCGATGAATGCGTTGTTTTTTGAGCAGATCTATCTTGAGATTGTTGGCGCGCTCCAAGCATTCATCGAAGCTCAGATTGAATTCTATTTTCTCAATTGCGTTGAACACAGGCTGCATAATGAATTTGCGTGATTCGCACTGTTCAGTAAAGACTTCAATATTCTTCGCGAATACATGGTGATGATCCAAGATTGCGCTGTAGTGATGCTCTATCACCATCGCGAGATCAAGAAGATCGCGCGGTGTTGCCCTGTCTCCACGATGCCATAACTTCTTTGCCGCAATTTCGATAGGTGTTTCAAGCAGGACTTTTCTACCCAACACTTCATACTCATCGAGAGGATTTTCCGTTAGCGTTGATGAGGCAACGAAGTCGATCTCACCTTCTGGCAGGAACAGCTTCACGTACTCTGCGTTATCTTGGTATTCGGATGTGACATCCTCACCCCTGCCGCCAGTACGCGGGTTAACGTAACCAAGGAACTGCGGATCCGGGATGAATATATCGATATCCTTACTCTTGCGGTGGGCGTAGTAGAACATTAGAACGGTGCCTCCGCCCAGACTCCAGCGCGGTAGCGTGATTCCATCGGAGGCTACCGCGTCGAGTAGTCCGTAAGCGCGTTCCAGTAGAGTTTTCCATGGTCCTTCCGGGAAGGTCAGAACCGGCTTAGCCAATAGCACTCCAGAACTTATTTGGTGACTTGATCTCATTGGCAACATGCGCAAGATTCTTCCAGACCTGTTTGGCCTTGATTTTCTTCTTTGCGGCAAGTTGCTTGACGGCGCCAGTGACAAGAGAAGTCGGCGTTTCGTCGATCAGGTGAAACGCCTGCCCTTCAAGTCCGGGCTGAATCTTTCCGCTTAGCATGAACTTCTCCAGGTCGGAAATGGACATTGGTTTCTTGTAGCTCGTATTGATATTGCTGAGCGTCAACTTGACGAAATCCATTTTTTTTCCGGTTGAAAACATCGGCAAACCGACATTCTCTGCAATCTCGGCAAGCTTGATGGCTCCAATGTCGCCAACTTTCCCACCCTCCAGGTTAACAATCGTTACCCTGGACACGTGCGAGGCCTCAGCCAGGGCCTTTTGACTCAGGCCACATGCTGTCCTCTCCTTTCTGATAATTTCACCAATCGTAGAAATGTCCATGTCGCAAACTATAGCTAATCGGCCAATAAATGTAAAGTTTGCTTTACTTTTTAACCAAATGTCACGGAGAGGCTAAATCGTTTTTCGTGACTGTCAGCAACCACGAAATACGGATACCCCAATAAAAAAGCCCCTCGGATGAACTGCGCCCCAAAAGTTGGACGCCCAATCCAATTTTAAAGGGGCAGTTTACATGGGGTTAGCACCCCATACCCTATTGCTTGATGTCAGCGTTGAATTAAATATTGAGAATTATACGTAACTTGCGTACAATATGGTTTTATGAAGGCAACCTTTGTTGAAATGCCGGCATTTGAAAATACCGGAAAGACTATCTGGATGATGATGCATTCCGCAAGCTACAAGCGGCAATGATGCTGAACCCAGAAACTGGAGATGTCATTGAGGGAACCGGCGGGCTTCGAAAGATGCGGTTTGCAGATCCGCGCAGAGGAAAAGGCAAGCGTGGTGGCTTACGGGTAATTTATTACTGGTGGTTGGGTGGTCGGCAGTTCTGGCTTTTTACCGTCTATGACAAGGATGAAATGGCCGATCTGAGCACAAAAGAAAGAAAGGCAATTAAGGCAATGCTGACAAATGAACTGGAGGCAAGAAAATGAAAAAGCGTAATCTGTTTACTGAAATTTCCGAGGGATTTGAAGCCCTTTCTGAGGCACGTCAGAAAAAAATCACCCTACGGACGCATGAAGTAGAAGAAAAAGCGGCTCCAGTAGTGAGCGCTGGTGAAGTGCTGGCGTTACGCGAGCGGTTACACCTGTCGCGTACAGTTTTTGCACGGTATTTGCGCACCAATACACGGACGCTGGAAAACTGGGAGCAAGGAAGGGCCAAGCCTAACGCACAAGCGGCAGTTTTAATCAAACTGGTTGAACGTTACCCCGATACAGTAGAACGACTAGCGGAAGTGCAATAAAAATAGGGGATGCAGTTTAATCGGGGCCTTTTAACTAACTAAGGATGGGCAAATCGCTGCATTCCACAGACCGCCCCCGGCAAAAGAGGCGAAACCCTATCAAGTGCGCGATGCAAGGCAGCTCCTTGAGAATCTTGGAGTGAAACCATGAACACGATGACATACAACGGGTTCGTTGCCCGTGTTGAATACAGCGAAAAGGATGGATGCTTTTGCCGACCATATCGCCGGCATTCAGGATGTGATCAGTTTCCACGGTGAGAGCGTAGCCGAGCTTCGCGCCGCCTTTGAGGAAGCCGTGGACGATTATCTGGAAACCTGCAAGAAACTGGGAAGAGAGCCGAGCAAGCCCTATTCAGGACAATTCAGATTGCGCCTTCCCCCGAATTACATGCACGCGCGGCAATGGCAGCCGAGACACACGGCAAGAGCCTGAACACGTGGGTTACTGATGCAATTGAAAAGCATTACTGCTGCCTGATCCAACAATTAAAACGATAAGGGGCTGTAAGGACTCTTGTTGATTTGCCCCGTCAAGAGGCTTCGTCGTTTATCGCGGCTCATACCGGGATTGCCTCGGCCAGCACATTGTTACGGAATGAGTCCGGCAGTGCCTTTGGCGTCAGTACATCGACCGGTACGCCGAGCAGCTTGCGGAGTTCATAGCGGATTGCGCCTATATCCATCAGCGTGGTGTCTTGCGTTGGATCAATCAGAAGATCAAGGTCACTGGTTTCCGTGTCGTTACCATGGACAACCGAACCAAATACGCGAGCATTACTGGCGCGGTGGGATTTCACCACATGCCGGATAGCTTCACGGTGAACGTTGAGAGCTTCGGATGATTTCATGGTTTTCTTCACAGTTATTGTAAAGGGTTTGCCGCATTCAGGCTGTCCTATGCTTCGCATTATAATAGCTACTTCGCCATTGCAAAGCACATCCAGCTTCGGTATAGATTTTTCCGGTATCAGCAGTCAGCTTACCAACTTCAACTTACTATTCAAAAAATACCGTGACAATTGTCACAGACAAAGACGGTGCATCATAGTAGCGCAGTAGCCAGACAGCCGCAGGCGGCTGGCTACTGATGCGCAGATCTCTTTTGAAAGTTTAATGTGCTGTTGGTGTCTGTATCGGTTGGACAGCCAGGCGAAGACCCATTACACGCAGTATTGCGCTCAGGCTGCTCACAGCCGGGTTTCCTTCTTCTGACAACGTGCGGTAAAGCTGCGTGTGGTTGAGATTCGCTTTCTCGGCCACTTTTGGCACGCCGCCAAAGGCTTTTGTCATTTGGCGCAGGGCGATCAGTAATTCGCCTTGGTCACCATCCTCGAGGATGCTGTTCAGCAACTCGACGGCATAAGCTGGGTCTTTACGGAAGACCTCGGCCATTGCTTCATCATGTGCTCGATCTTTCATCACTCTTTCTCCTTTTTCAAGTTGCTGTTCTGCCAGTCCATCCAGTATTCGCAAGCCTTGGATATATCGGCATCCTGCGAACGCTTAGTGCCACCACAAAGCAGCAACACTACGGTTTTTCCAGCCTGCGCGTAATACACGCGGTAGCCCGGTCCTACATCGATACGAAGCTCCCAGACGCCATCCCGGCAGGGCTTGTGGTCACCTAAATTGCCAAGCTCCACGCGGTAAATGCGCCTGTCAATGGCAATCTTCGCTTTGTTGTCCTTTACCTTCTTACGCCAATCTGCGAACAGGTCGCGGCCATCATTGGCGATATAGTGCTTTATCTCGAACATGTCTTATGTTCGTTTATAAACGAATTATTGTCAATCAATTTTTGGGCCTTGGTTCAGTTCAGGTAATCCATATGCCGCTTTGACTCTTCCAATTCGCCCATGGTTTTGTCATTCCCGGCATTGAGCGGCATTTCCACCGCCCAAACTGTGGCAATAAAAAGCCCGTCGAAACGGGCCTTTTGCTTACTGAATGATTTCTAATCGTTTCTCGATTCTTTCGACTCTCTCAGTTAGTCGGTCATGGCTTAGTCTCCTGTTACGCCGTTATCGATGCCTGATGGCCTATATGCAGCATAATAGATGCCTGGTCAACTTCAAGATTGGCCAATCTGTTTTTGATTTCTTTTAATTCAGCCTCAATGCGCGCTTGTCCTGCCTGAAATATTTTTAAGCGTTCAAGTATCAAGTTATCAATATTTTCGCTTATGTGAATTCCTTTAAGGAGTTATGCGGCTTTTTTAATTGCTGCATGTTCTCTTTTACTGATGTAAAGCATTTCCATGCCTAATATGTTTCCGTTTTCGTCATAATCCATAATGACACCTGGCTTGATTTCTTCGGTTCTGTCTACATCACCTTCCATTAATTCTATGTAGAGTGCATCGGCAATCGGGTCAAATTCAATTTTCATAGATTCACCTATTCAAAAAACACAGTCACCACAGTGGGCTGGATCAGTCGTTTCACTGTAGGCTACTTTACATGCAAGTCAGGTTCAATCGCTGTCATCAATCTTCCCAAGGCTATCGTACTCTGATTATCCATTTCATACTCGGCAGCAGGCGCGATTCCGGCCAGCGTCTCTTTCTGTTGCGCTTTGTCCGGCAGCTTGCCAGGTGACACTAATGCCGGTTATGGATTTAAAGTACTAGCCGGTTTTCTGCTAGAAATCCAGTTGCGATTCATCGACATTCAGGGCAGCGGCGATTTTTAGTCGGCTGGACTTCCGGATCGTATTCTTTGCCTCAAGTTGTGCATATGCGCCTTGTGTAATACCAATACGCTTGGCAACGACGGATTGAGTCAAATCCAAGTACTCTCTCCATGCGCGGGCAGCAGACCAGTTATTGTCCATTGCCAGGTCAACTACAGCCGCAGGGATCCCGGGTTCAGCGTGCGGTTTTCCGTGCATGAGTGCTTGATAATCCGCGAACGGTATTACTGCGAATGCCGGTTTACCGCCATCGTCTCGTAGAATCTGTACTTTATCAGTAAGTGCGTTCATCACGTTTTTTCACCTCCTCGATCGTTACGATGCATATCGCACCGTCGAAGTTAAAAAATACCCGGAAGTTACCTACACGCAGCCGGTACTGATATTCATGGTTCGTCAGTGCCTTGACGTTACTGCAGTTGGGCATACCGGTCAGTTTGTTGCATTCGTTCCGGATCGCCTTGCTATCAACAGGCTGGATCCTGCGCAATTGCTTCGCTGCTTTCCGTGTGTAGACAACCTCGTTCATGGAATTTAATTATATGTTAATTATTAGTATTGTAAATAAAACTCTAATAATTAATTGATGGTTCCGCAATTTAAGCCAGGTTCATTTCTGTCACCAATCACCCCATGCTATCCCTCGCCCGGTTCAGGTAGTTATATAAGTCTTTCGTTCTGCCGCATGGTTTTGCCATACCCGTCAGCGTGAGCGATTCCTGCTAGCGCTTCTACCTGATTTTTACCTGCATAAACCCGCTTACAGCCGCCATCCGCGCCAGTGTGGTCGCGCATATCAATGCCATTTCGCATGTGTATTTCTTTGTGTCGGGAAAAATTTCCATGGTTCACGGGAAAAATTCTTGGTAAGCGACATCAGGGTATTGCCATCCTCAAACGTCATATAAGTATCCACAAACAAAATAAAAGGTATGGAGAGAACTGAAATGCAAGTAAGGGGAGATCAAGGGTATGCAAGGCAGAGTGATGGAGTGGGGGAGAACATGGCAATGCAGCGCAAAAGCATAGGGGGTGAAAATGACAGGCACGGATGGCAGCCCAAAAGGGCAAAAATACGCGCAGCGTGTCTGCTGGCACTGGCCTTGTCGTTCAATGCCGCTGCGGAGCCGTTGGATACCCGGCTGCCCGCATCGCAGGAAGACAGTTTCCTGGTCATGATGGACGTCAATCTTCCTGCCCAGCCGCTGGCGATGTCGCTCAAGCAGTTCGCTACTTCTGCGGGTTTGAGCCTGGCGTTCGACAGCAACCTGGCGGAGAACAAGATGGCGCCAGCCGTCAAGGGGCGCATGAGCAGAAAAGAAGCACTGCGCCGCATTCTTGCAGGCAGCGGGCTGGGCGCTGACTTGGCGGGGTCAACCGCAGTTATCAGCAACCAGGCGTCAACCGAGTCTATTACTACTAATGTCATCCCTGTCCGTGCCAAACGTTTTTATGAGGTCGGCCCACTGCCGGGTCTGGGCCTCACCAAAGAAGAAATCCCCGGCAACGTGCAAAGCATCACCGCGCAGGAAATCAAGGATAGCCACTCCCTCAGCATCACGGACCTTATGAACCGCAAGCTGCAATCCGTGAATGTGAATGATTACCAGGGTAATCCGTTTCAGATGGATGTCACTTATCGAGGTTTCACCGCAGGCCCGCAGATCGGCACACCGCAAGGCTTGTCCGTGTTCATGGATGGTATCCGTGTCAATGAACCCTTCGGAGACGTGGTGAACTGGGACATGATTCCCATGAATGCCCTCGCAGGAGTGGATGTATTCCCCGGTTCCAATCCCATATTTGGTTTGAACACACTGGGAGGTGCGTTCTCCATGCGCACTAAGAATGGCTTCGATGACGCTGGGGTTGATGCCGAGGTACTCACCGGCTCCTTTGGTCGTAGGCAGTTACAAGCTTCGGGCGGCTGGAACAACGGCACCGTCGGTCTGTTTGGTGCAGGTAACTTCTTTCTGGAGGATGGTTGGCGTGAAAACTCACCCAGCAAGGTCAACCAAGTTTTTGGCAAGGCCAGCTACCGAGGGGAGAAACTGGATCTTAACTTAAGTACGCTCTATGTCTGGAACGACTTGGTAGGCAATGGCCTTCTCCCCAGCGAGATGTATGCACAGAACAAGAACGGGGTGTTCACCTCTCCCGATACTACCGATAACAGACTGGCACAATTCCAGCTTTCCAGTAGTTACTTTGTCAATGATAGTTTTACCGTTACAGGGCAAGTGTATCGGCGTAACAGCAAAAGGCATCAAGTTGGTGCGGATGTATTTACAGGGTTTGCAGGAGAGGATGAAGCGTTCGCGCGTCGTATTCCAGCTGCTGGTGAGCAGTACACCTGTTTGTTTTCTAGCCATAATCAGTTCGGTCTACCGGATTACTATGTGATCACTGTAGACGCTACTGTAGATGCGTTTGGAGAGTTTTTTAATCATCCTTTTGTGCTGGATTCATTGGCCAATGGTTTTGTTGGCGATCCGAATTCTCCTTTGTTGCCTGTAGATGCTTTGAACAAGCCAATGCCCCCAGAAGTTCTGGCTTATTTCCAGCAACAGTACAACGTGGGTGTCAATTATTTTCAAAACCTGATCTATGAAAGAGCAGGAAATCAAATTGCTCCTTTACCGCCAGCTCCAATCAATGATTTCGGTGAATTTGATTACTACGCAGGAACATTTGATAGTTATAGTTTTATGGGGTACCCCAGTGGCGGTGTCATTGTGGCAACCGCATTCGACACATATTACTGGACGGTTGAAAACGGCGTGCCCATGAAGAACTTCGTGATGCTGCTCGCACCGACCAATGCGGAGAATTGTCTGGCGACGCAATCAACCGCCGTAACTGGCACAGGAGGGCAGGGAGCATTTACGTATATTGACCCTGAGACTGGAGCAGTAGCGACTATAGATGGAGCATTGACTGGTGGTACTGGTGTGGTGGAAGGTACTCCAACAGCAGTACTTACGGACAATCAGATAGAGCAGATAGTGGATGGCGTTTCGGTGCAATTCAACTGGAATCTGGAGCGCCACAAGTTCATGATAGGCGCGTCTATCGACGCGGCAAGAGCCAAATATAGCAACGAGCAGCAACTAGGCCTGCTTGATGCGAGCCGCGATGCCTATCTCGCCCCTGATCTTATCCATCCGCAGTTCGCGGGGGCGGATATTCCGCTCAGTAACAATGACTTCAGCGGTACTAACCTCACTAAAAGCGTTTATTTCAGTGAAACCTGGAACCCAGTGGAAACCTGGCACTTTAGTGCCTCTGCTCGCTATAACGAGACGCAAACCAAAAATAAAATTGCAACTAGATGGGGCGTGGGCGCATTTGAATTGGGTGAATTTATTGCGTATCCGGATCGATACAATATCTGCCCGAATGGAGATTGCAGCAATGTTGCTGCGAACTATAAATTACCTGATGTAAGTAAAGTCCTAAATGCAGGCGAGACTGAGAAATTCAGTTATTACTCGTTTAATCCTTCGCTAGGTGCTACCTGGCAAGCAAAAGAAAATCTGAATCTCTATGCCAACTGGGCACAAGGCACGCGTACCCCGAGCGTAATTGAGTTGGGCTGTGCTTTTGACGATACCCCGGTTGCATCTGGAACTAATTCGGATGGAAGTGTTAGATACGTTCCCAAAAGTATTTATGAAAACCGCTCATGTTCACTTCCTACCACGTTGTCAGGCGATCCTTATTTACCGCAAATCAAGGCCAATACTTACGATATTGGTATTCGCGGCACGATTGGCAATAGCATGCAATGGAATCTGGGCGCCTACCAAACTGACCTGAAAGACGACATTTATTTTGTGGCGGTCGGAAACGGCCGTGGCTTTTTTGACAGCATAGGTGACACTCGCCGCCGTGGCATAGAGGCTGGATTTTCTGGCGGTGCTGGTAAGGCGAGATTTAGTCTTAACTATGCTCTGACAGATGCTACTTTTCAGAATGATTTTTTCATGTTCAGTGCTGATAACAGTAGCGCTATCACGGTTAATGGCTTTGGTAATGGCGTTATCAATGTTAAACCAGGAGACCGTATGCCTGGTGTGCCGCTGCACAACCTCAATGCCAGCGTCAGTTACGATGTGACCGATAAATGGACAGTGGGCCTGAGTGCGGTAGTGCACTCAGAAAGTTTTGTGCGGGGCAATGAAAACAACGAGCACGAAAAAGGCGTGGTGCGAACTTTCCAATCGATACGCTACGTCGGGGGAGTGCCAGAAGTTTATACACGCATACTTCCGCCTACCAGAAACCCGGGCAAGGTACCCGGCTATGCCACCTTTAATTTCCAGACTAGTTACAAACTGGCGCCGGAATGGACAGCAAGTTTACTCATCAACAATCTTTTTGATAAAGAGTATTTCACTGCCGGACGTCTGGGGCGCAACCCGTTTTCGCCTTCTATCTTTGGAGCAATAGGGCCCGATGGATACAACCACAATTCCGATGATTGGCGTAGCACCAATTTTATTGCGCCGGGGGCACCGCGAGGTATCTGGTTTAGCCTGAACTACCGGTTCGATGCCAGAAAATAGAGCAAAAAATGGGATGGGGAAGCTAAAACATTGAGCAAGAATGGAGGCATTTGCGACCACCCTGTTTAAACATTCAACCGCAATCGGCTTAGAACTCACAAGGGACTAAATGATTGTGGTGAATTGGTGCTGCAGGCAGCCACAAATGCCTGCTAATTCTATATGACGGAGATAAAGCATGAAACACCTCACATTAAAATTAGCAGTTTTAGGTACTTTAGGTATTGTATCCGCACAGTCGATGGCAACAGGGCTGGTAGCTATCCCGGATACCGGTTTTGGCAGCTCTGCCTATACTCTGTGCAATACCACGGGTAATTTTGGCTCAAGTATCCCTACACAGCCAACAACTTTGGCGAACAACACTTGTGCTGTTTTCCCTGCAAACGAGGCCACAGCCCCTGTCACAGGTTTCACTTTTGTCACTTCTGCTGTAAGGCCTGTCACCATCAACAATACGTATACCAACTTTACCAATAAAACAGTGGGAAATGTGACGGAATACGTATGGCGTAACGCGGCGCAAACCGAGTGTATTTATGGCGCAAAATTTGTGGCATTGAATGTGGACTATAACCCGATAGAGTCAGGCAGCCAGTATTTTGAGGTGAACGATATTGCCCGTGGCGGATTTGGCTCTTCTGGCACAGTCAACGCAGGATATTACACGCAAGCTGCCAATGCATCGCCCATTTATCGTATTGGCCGGACGTTTACCTCTGTGCAACACCGTGCCTATAAATATGACACTGCTGCTAACAAATTACTTGTTGGTACAAATTATGAAGCCTTGCCAGGCTTTGGTTTTTCAGGAGCTATCAACGGTGAAGATTCTCCAATTGATGCCACTACTGCAGCTTCAACCATTGCTGCCAATCAAACTGCGGATGTGGACGCGGGTTGGATAGATTTTACATTGGACTCGGGCTACTTGGATGACGATGGTGGTACCAATGTTAACTCAGCAATGACTTATGTGCAGGCGGCGTGTACTGCAGCAGCACCAACAGCTACAGCTGGGAACATCCGCTTGCGCCAAACCGCACAAGAGTTTGCAAACTTTATTGAGGCAAGCGTTTCTGGTTTTGCGCCCTGATATCAAGAATCAATCAGTAATCCACATTACTCAACCAAGCAGGCTGTCAATCTGCTTGGTTGAGTAGGTGATGTGAATAGTTTTTTATATTAACCGGAATTGTGAAGTGCCCTCGTTAATTAGGAGTAATAAAATGGCTATTAAAATTTTTAATACAACGGAAACGACTTATACCGGAACTTCTTCTTCAGATTTGGTGATTGGGAATAATTTGGACAACCAGATTTTTGGAGGAGATGGTAATGATGTGATTTTAGGCTTGGGCGGAAATGACTTTATTGATGGAGGTAACGGCAATGACGTCATTTTCGGTGGTAGTGGGGATGATATTTTACTGGGCGGTGATGGCAATGATGTCATTTTTGGCGGCGATGGCAATGATGTTATTGATCTTGGCAATGGTGATAATTTTGCGGATGGTGGTGATGGTATAGATAACATTTATGGTGGAGATGGCAGCGATATCATTTTTGGCGGCGGCGGTGATGATGTTATTTTCGGCGGCGAAGGCGATGATATTTTGAGTGGTGGAGATGGTAATGATTATGTGGATGGAGGTGGTAGCAGTGCAGGAGATCAGACTGTTACCGGAGATTTATTCCTGGTGACCTCTGATGATGTACTAATCGGTTCTGACGGTAATGACACCTTTAGAATTGGCTCTGATGGTGAGAATGTCATTATTGAAGCTGGTGTTTCAGAGCTGGATAATGCTGGTAACGAAGCTCGATATATTGAGCTAGAAGAGGCCAGTGAAATAGATGAGGATGCCGGGCTTGTTGCAATAGATACTCTAACGGGCGAGATTGTTGCGATTGAAACTCTTGATCAGTCAAAACAATCTGAAACCGATGTTCGCCTGAATATCGTTACCCGGCCCGGTTCCAGTGCGATCAGCACGTTTGCTACCACCATTGCCGGTTACAACGCTGTTGATACGTTGGAGTTTACTGAGTCTGGCGACTTTGATGAGATCGTTTTTTCAGGTATTGAACGTATCGAGCTTGCTAGCGGTGTCAATATCAGGCTTTCTGCCGAGCAGCTTGAAGAAAACGGCGAGTCTCTCAGTACAGGTTTTCTGAACCCCGGTACGCATATTTATGGTGTTGCCGGTGGGCCGAAAGAGAGCGTCACTATCGAGCTGGAGTTCGAGGAGGAAGAGTTCGAGCCGGATGACGATATCATCGGAGCTACAGAAGTCGAGTACGAGGCTGCTGTGTTCGAAGTGGATGATTACTCCGTCGCCGAGCTATTCCACAACGTTGACATCATCTATGACGCCAGCGAGGGCGAGGCAGGCAGTTATGTCCGCATCGATGGCGCCAATGAATCTGCCGGTGCCAGCGAGACGGTGATCGGCGGCGATGGGGTGGAATATGCCACGATGCGCCTTGGTGACGATACGGTCTACGGCCATGGTGGAAATGACCTGCTGATTGGTCACGGCGGTGCCGATTACCTGGATGGTGGCGCAGGCAATGATATTTTCATCATTGGCGGTTTCGGGAGCGGCGTGCAAGGTACAACCTCCAAGGCGGACGACGGCAACAAGGAGTGGATTGCCACAGGCGCCAAGCATGATGTCATCATCGGTGGTCAAGGTACTGACACCCTGCGCATCACTACCGGCATCGGGGCAGACAACACCACTAATGGTACGGTGCTGCTGAACGATGCGAACTTCCAGAGCATGGAGGTGGTGCAGGTGGGTGGTACGGTTGGCCGCCTGAACGTTGAGAATACTGCCCTGCAGTTGCTCAATAATCACTTCTACCATGCTGCCAATGGCGTCGTGGCCGATCTATCCAACACCCTGGGCAACAACGGCGGCACCATTAATAATGTGGTGGTGGATGCTTCCGGCGTGACGGCCAACGGCCTGAGGTTTGAAGGCAATGCCGACCAGCAGACTTTCATCGGCACGACCCAGAACGACAGGTTGATTGGTAACAGCGGTGATGACACTTTAACCGGCGGTGCTGGTTCGGATACTTTCGTCTTCGGCCAAGTGTGGGAGCAGATTGTGACAGGGGCTTCCAATACCGTGCAAACCTATGTCAATACCGGGTTTGATATCACCGGGACGGACACCATCACCGATTTCGTCAGCGGCACAGACAAGATCGAGCTGAACACCGACCAGTTTGCTTCGCTGGCAGGTTTTACCGCTGCCAACTTTGTCATCGGTGCGGGTGCAACTGCCACTGCCGCCAATCATTACCTGATATTCGACACCACGACCAACACGTTGACATATGATGCCAACGGCAACGGTTCGGGCGGGGAGTTCGATATTGCGGTATTGACCGGCGTTACCTCGCTGGCTGTCAGCGATATTGTCGTTGTATAAATAGGGTTGAACGGGCAGGTGCAATACCTGCCCGTTCCTATCTATCCGCATGGTTTCTGACCGGAATATCCTGAAAAAGTCATTGCTGGGGCTTGCGCCTTACTATCGCAATGTCGTCTTTTTCGGCTTTTTTACCAATTTCATGGTGCTGGCGCCATCCTGGTACATGCTGGAGGTGTACGGCAGGGTGGTTTTCAGCCGTAACGTGATAACACTGGCGATGCTGACCTGCATGGTGGTTTTCATTTACCTGGTGATGGAATCGCTGGAGCGGGTGCGCAGGCAGATGATGTATTACGCATCCTTGCGGGTGGAGGAGGCGTTGCAGCAGAAGGTTTTCAATGCGGCTTTCCAGGCCCGGCTGGCTTCGCACAATTTTGCCATTCACCAGGTATTTTCGGATTTCAAATCACTCAGGGAGAGCTTGTCATCGCCCGCTTTCATGAGCCTGGTTGATATCCCTTATGTCCTGATTTTTGTTGTCGCGATTTTTCTCATACATCCCGCGCTTGGGTACCTGACGCTTGCCGGGCTTGCATTGCAGCTCGTCATTGCATTTTTTAACCAATACCGCATCCATTTACGCATGCAGGATGCAAACCAGTATGCAGTGGAAGCACAGGCCTATTTTGCCGGTGTCAGCAAGAAGGCAGAGGTTGTACAGGCGATGGGAATGCTGCCTGATATACAGGCAAGGTGGTGGGGCAGGCAGCAGTCTTTCCTGTTGCATCAGGCTGGCGCTTCTGAGATCGCCGGAAAAAATGCCGCAGCCTCCAAATTGCTGCAGGTGATGCAGACCTCCCTGGTATTGGGGCTGGGTTGTTACCTGGTTATCCAGGATGCATTGCCGTATGGGGCTGCCGGGATGATCGTTGCCTCGATACTTGCTGCACGCGTACTTTCCCCTTTCATTCAATTGGTTGGGCAATGGCGTACTTTAGCGAATGCCCAGAATGCCTACAGTCGGCTTGGTGAATTATTCGATCGTTTTCCACAGCTGGAAAAAGGCATGGAACTGCCTCCGCCTACTGGCGAAATCACGGTGGAGAACCTGAGTTTTGCAGTTGCAGAGCAAGGTGATGCCAAGGTGAGGGAGCCTTTTCTCAAGAACATCCATTTTCGATTGAACCCTGGAGAGGTTCTGCTGGTGGCAGGCCCTTCCGCTTCGGGCAAATCCACATTGGCCCGGTTGATGACAGGCCTGCTTGCGCCGAGCAGCGGCAAGGTCAGGTTCAACGGCGTGGATGCCTACCATTGGGATAAGGGGGAGCTTGGCCAATATATCGGGTATTTGCCGCAGAACATCGAACTGCTGGATGGCACGGTTGCAGAAAATATCGTGCGCTTCGGTGCCATGGATGAACAGAAATTGAAGTCGGCCATAGACCTGCTGGACCTGCATGGTTTTATCAGTACGTTGCCGGAGGGCGTGGATACGCAAATCGGCAGCGAAGGCGAGTTTCTTTCCGGCGGCCAAAGGCAGTTGATCGGCCTGGCACGCGCCATTTATGGCAGCCCGCGGATTGTGGTTCTGGATGAGCCGAATGCCAATCTGGATGAGGCGGCCGGCGATGCGTTGCAGAAGATGGTGGAAACGCTCAAGGCGCAGGGTACGACGTTTGTGATTGTCAGCCATCTCCAGAGTATCAAGGCGATTGCCGACTATTTGCTGGTGCTGTTGCACGGCCAGGTTTTACGGTATGGGAGGCCCGATGAAGTGATGGCTTCGCTGCAATCCTCCAAGCAATCTTTCAAACCCATTGCGGATGCCAAGACAGGTCAATCAAGGCAGGACAATTATGAATAACTCCCTGCGTGCGTGCCTGGCTTTGTTCAAGCGGGAGTTCGCCTCGATTGCGGTGTTCAGCTTTGCGACCAATCTGCTGATGCTGGCGCCGACATTGTACCTGTTGCAGCTTTATGACCGGGTATTGGTCAGCGGGAATGTGCATACGCTGTTTGCGGTGACGCTGATTACCTGCTTCCTGTTCTTAGTCATGGGGTTCTGCGAGTGGATGCGCTCGCTTGTTGCCATCAAGGCGGGCGTCAGGTTCGACCAGTTGCTGAGCAGCAGGATATTTACGCTGGGGTTTTCCACCGGCTTGGGTTCCAGCAGAAACCTCGCAAATGAGGCGATGCAGGATCTGACTTATATCCGCCAGTTCATGACCGGCAACGGGTTGTTTGCTTTCTTCGATACGCCCTGGACCCTGCTTTACATTGCAGTGCTGTTTATCCTGCATCCATTGCTGGGGGCGGTCGCTACGGTGTTTTGCCTGATCCAGTTCGGCCTTGGCGTGTGGAACCAGCTCAGCAGCGAGCAGCCGTTGCAACAGGCAGGTAAAGCTACCACGGCTAGCCAGCGGTTTCTGGACAGCAAAGCGAGAAATGTCGAGACGCTGCATGTGATGGGCATGATTCCCCACCTGTTTTTGCGCTGGCAGGCGCTGCAAAAGCGCTGGCACAAGCTGGATGGCGATGTTGTCGGCATCCAGGCCCGGAATCAGATGATGACCAAGTTCGTGCGCTATAGCATGCAGTCATTGATGCTTGCTGCCGCTGCCTTGCTGGCGATTCGCGGGCATATCTCCATAGGCGCCATGATCGCCGCCAACGTGCTGATTGCAAGAGCATTGCAGCCATTCGACGTGATTGTGGGCACGTGGAAGCAGTTCATCCAGGCCCGGCAATCTGCCGGGCGCCTCAATGCGTTGCTGGGCTTTGAGTTTGCTGGGAAGCGAGCTTCGGAGGTTGCAGAGAAGCCAGCTTCAGAGATTGAAGGTATCAAGGGGAATGTCAGCTTGAAGGGCCTGACGGTCAGGCTGGAAGGCAGCGGGCGGACCCTGCTCAGGGATATCAATCTGGAAATAGCTCCGGGGCAGATTCTTACCATCATGGGGCCTTCCGGCTCAGGCAAGACGACCCTGGCACGTTGCCTTGCCGGTGTTTGTGCGTGGCAGGGCGGTGTCCTGCTTATCGATGGCATTGACGCAACCGGCATCCCGCGCCGGCAGTGGGCCGCCTCCCTGGGTTACCTGCCGCAGGATGTGGACCTGATAGAGGGGAGCATCGCCGAGAATATTGCCAGGTTTGCCATGCCTGAGCCGGCCGATGTCATCGAAGCCGCCAGGACCGCCGGTATACACGAGAGCATACTGCGCCTGCCTCATGGCTACGATACGAGGATAGACGATTCCGCCACGTTGCTGTCGGGCGGGCAGCGCCAGCAGCTCGGTCTGGCACGCGCGATCTACCGCAAGCCGGTTCTATTGTTGCTGGACGAACCCAATTCACACCTCGATGAGCATGGCGAGGCAAGCCTGTTATCGGCCCTTGCCGGCTTGAAGCAACAGGGCAAAAGCATTGTGCTGATTTCGCACCGCGCCAGCATTCTCAGGATCACGGACCGGCTGCTGATCATGAAGAACGGTGAAGTGGAGCATTACGGGCCGCGCGATACCGTGATGGCTGAAATGACGCTTGCCAGGCCTTCGCCGGCAGTCCGTGCCGCATGAAGGAAAGCCTTATGAATTCGACTGCGCAACTGCATATGCCAGAAAAAGACGCCTCCCAGGTGATTGCTTTGCATGATTACGCCAATGACAGGCGATCAAGCCGTATGGGCATGTTGATACTGCTGATCGGCCTGGGCGGTTTTCTGTTGTGGGCGGCATTTGCCCCGCTGGATGAAGGGGTGCCTACCGATGGCGTGGTCAATATAGAGGGCAGCCACAAGATTATCCAGCATTTCACCGGGGGCATCGTCAGCAGGATTCTGGTGCAGGAGGGGCAGGAGGTCAAAGCCGGCGATGTGCTGATCCATCTGGATGACACTTCTATCCAGGCCAGGGCTGATGAGATCAGGCAGCGCTACCTGGGCTTGCTGGCGCAGGAGAGCCGCTTACGCGCAGAGAAGGCAGGCGCAAGGACGATCATCTTTCATCCTGATGTTCTCAAGTATCAGGACGACCCCAACGTGCGCCAGCACATGCTGAACCAGTCGCAGTTGATGCATGCCAGGCAGGAGGCGCTGAATGCGGACATTGCCGGACTGAATGAGTCGATACAGGGGCAGCATGCGCTGATCGATGGCTATCAGGGGGTATTGAGCAGTTATCGCTCACAACTGTCATTGCTCAATGAGCAGATGGCCGGCATCCGGCAACTGGTCGGGGAGGGCTTCGCCCCAAGAAACCAGCAGAACGAGCTTGAGCAGAAGATTGCGCAGGTCCATGGCGATATCGCCAACACCGAAGCCAATCTGTTGCGCAGCAGGAAATCCATACTGGAGCTGACGCAACGCATCAGCGCCCGGCGGCAGATGGAGCAAAAGGATATCGATACCGAGATGGCGCAGGTGATGCTTGCCGTGCAGGCCGATGCCGAGCGGTCGAAGCCGATCAGGGATGAATTGCGCCGCATTGTGATTACTTCACCTGCTTCCGGGCAGGTGGTCGGCTTGCAGGTGCATACCCTGGGGGCTGTGATACAACCCGGCCAGAAAATCATGAACATCGTGCCGGTGGGCGAGCCGCTGATACTGGATGCCAGGATACCGCCGCACCTGATCGACAAAATAGAGGCCGGCCAGGATGCGGACGTGCGCTTCTCTACTTTCTCCAACTCGCCGCAACTGTTGCTGGAGGGCAAGGTTAAAACCGTGTCCAGCGACCTGCTGACGGAAAACGCGGGCAATGGCGAACTGCCTTCCAGTTATTACCTCGCCAGGATAGCCGTTACGCCCAAGGGCATGCAGGCGCTGGGCAACCGGGTGATGCAGCCCGGCATGCCGGTGCAGATCGTCATCAGGACCGGTGAAAGGACGCTGCTGACTTACCTGATGCATCCGCTGGTCAAGCGTATCGCGGCATCGATGAAAGAGGAGTAGCAGGCAACGTATGAACCGGTTTATCAACAACACAGTCATCATGATGGCCGCATTGCTGGCATCGGCTTCTGCTGCTGCAACTGCCGCGACCGATAACCTGGTGAGCCTTTATCAGAAGGCGTTGCAGTACGACGCGCAGTACAGGAGCGCGGTTGCGAATACCGAGGCGGACAGGGAAGAAATCAATAAGGCGAAGTCGCTGTTTCTGCCGAAGGTGCAGCTTGCCGCCAATATGGGACGGGGAGTGACCGATCGCACTGCGCAGACCATGGCCGGCCCTGTTGAGACGAATTACGACTACACCATCAGGAATTATGCATTGAGCGTGAAACAGCCGCTGTTCAACAAGGAATCCATGGCTTCCTACCGTGGCACGCAGGCCGTGGTAAAAGGCAGGGAGGCCTTGCTGCAGCGGGAGAGTTCAGTGCTGATCAGCCGGGTTGCCAGTACCTATTTCGAAATATTGTATGCGCAGGAAAGGGTGGCGGTGATCGGTAACAAGATCAACGCGGTTCAACAGCAACTCGATCAGGCACAGCGCCGTTACAGCCACGGCGAGGGCACCATCACCGAGATCAACGAGGCGCAGGCCAATCTCGACCTGGCAAAGGCGGAATTGATCGAGGCCAATAATTCATTGAGCATTTTCAAGCAGGCACTGAGCGATATGACCGGCCAACCGGTGGATGAAATCGCTGCATTGAACCCTGACCAACTGCCGACCAGCATGCCTGAGACGGATAGCCTGGAGGACTGGCTGCGGGATGCGCTCGACAACAACCCGGACATCGCTGCGGCCAGGCATGCGCTGGAAGCTGCGCAGCACGACGTAGAGAGGAAGCGGGCGGGGCATTATCCTACGCTGGACCTGGTCGGCGTGCGTTCTTACAGTGAGAACGACAATAACAACACCATCGGTTTGCGCTTCGATACCACCACAGTGGCGGTGCAATTCAATCTGCCCTTGTATGCGGGCGGTTATGCCAGCGCCAATACCAGGCAGGCACAGGACAGGGTGCAGGCTGCGGAAGAGCAACTCAACCTGAAAACGCGGGACACCGGTGCTTCGATCAGGAAATATTTCAACAGGATACAAAGCGGCCTGCTTTCCATCCAGGCATACGAGCAGGCGGTCAAATCGGGCGAAATCGCGTTGTCCGGTACGGAGAAAGGCTTTGCGGCCGGCCTCCGAACCAATATCGAAGTGCTTAATGCCCAGCAGAGGCTTTACTCCAGCAGGCTGGACCTGAGTAAAGCCAGGTACATGCTGGTCAACGATATCGTCAATATCAAGCAGGTAGCCGGCATGCTCGATGAAGCGCAGTTGCGGTCGTTGAATCGTTATTTTCTAGTCAACTAGCCATTCATGCCATGTATATCTCAGGATGAAACGGTGACTATGATGTGGAACAGAGTGATGAAAAACCCAAGAATGATGTTTTCAGGTTTTGTCATGCTGGGCATGGCTTCCATGCAGACTTGGGCGGTGGGCTTTGTCAGCCTGCCTGCTAGCGGATTCCCGATCGAGGGTGGTACAAGCGCTTATACCCTGTGCAATCCTACTGGTAATTTTGGCGTTGGTCTTGTCATTAAGGCGAAGCCTGGCGCTAATGACCAATGCGCTGTTTTTCCCGCCAATGAAATCGCCTCGCCGTTGCCGGGGTTCAAGCCTTTGACGGTGGGTGTACAGCGTATCGTGATGAACAACGCGCTTACCGGCGGCAGGGATGTCAGTGTGGGCAATGTGACCGAGTTTGTGTGGCGCAACGCTGAAAAGACCGAATGCATCTACGGCGTTAAGGTCATGACAACGCCCAATAGCAATGCCGATTACAACGCTGCATTGCCGGGAAAACAGTATTTCAAGGTGAATGACCTTGCCCGCGGGGGATTCAGCGGGCTACCGGTGGAGGTTGCCTATTCCAGCATCCCTGCGGTGGCGAAGCCGCTGTACCGGGTAGGGCGCACGTTTACCTCAGTGCAGTATCGTGGTACCGCGAAGGCACCGGCGCCGGGCTACTTGGCGCAACCGCCATCCACTCCGGCTTACAGTCTGGCCATCAACGGTATTGATTCTGAGGCATTGTCGATACCACTCCAGGCACAGCAATCCGCCTCGCCGGATGACAACTGGGTAAATTTTACCACCTACATTACCGCGTTTGATGAAGATGGCAGCACCAGCACCGCTTCCGGCATGTTTTACGTGAAATCCGCTTGTTCTGCCGAATTACCCGCGGTTTTGCCTGATGCCATACGCCTGCGCCAGACCGTGGCGCCTTTTATCGAGCTCGGTGTGCCGGGCTTTGTGCCGCCGGGCGGCAAGGTTACGCCACTGCCTGATTCTTATGAAAAGCCCTAAGCCGAGTCTTATATCAATATGTCCGCCCAGACCATAGAAAACCTTTTCAACCATTCCTTGCAACTTCATTATGCTGGCAGGGTGCTAGAGGCACGGTCCAGTTTCAGGAAAATCCTGAAGAAAAGACCTGTGCATGTCGATGCGCTTTATTTTATCGGCCTGACGTATATTCAAACGCAGGATTATAAGAAAGGCATCACTTCCATCCGGCAGGCGCTGTCAATCAAGCCGGACCATGCCGAGGCGCATTACAGCCTGGGAATTGCCTTGTATGAAATGCAACGTTTCGACGAGGCAATTGCTTCATACCGGCGAGCGCTGGCCATCAAACCAGATGATTGGAGAGCCTATAATAACTTGGGAAATGTCCTGAGCCTGCTAAAACGTTCTGAAGAATCCATTGATTGCTATCAACGTGCGCTTTCCATTAAACCGGATTTCGCAGAAGCCTATATTGGCCTGGGTGTCGTTTATGCCGGGTTGCAGCGTTTTGATGAGGCAGTTTCCTCATACAGGCAAGCAGTCCTGCTTAACCCTCGGCTTTCTGATGCTCACAATAACCTGGGGTTTGCCTTTAGTGCATTAGGGAAGTTCGACGATGCCGCTGCATCATTTAAAAGAGCTACATCTTTAAAACCAACCTATATCGATGCTCATATCGGTTTGGCACGGGTCTTGAGCGAGTTAAAGCAATTCGATGAGGCTATCTCGGCATACATAAAAGCGTTCTCAATACGGCCGGATGCCGAATGTGCATACGAATTGGCTAACCTGCTGAAGGAATTAAAGCGGTTCGATGAGTCTATCCCTTATTACCAACGGGCGTTATCTGCCAAACCTGACTTCATTGAGGCACAAAATGCATTAGGTATAGCCCTTAGCCAACTTCTACGTTTTGATGAGGCCATCGCTTCTTTCGAGAAGATATTGAGCCTTAACCCAGACCATTGCGATGCGCTCAATAATCTGGGTAATACCCTGATCGAGGTAAAGGATTATAAGGAAGCCACTCGCTGTTACCAACAGGCTTTGTCAGTCAACCCAGGTTTTTTCGAGGCCCATAACGGCCTAGGCAATGCGCTGAAAGAACTTGGGCAGATAGAGGATGCGATTGATTGCTATCACCGGGCCTTGTCAATCAATCCAGATTTTGCCGAAGCCCATAATGGTCTGGGTAGCGTACTCATGGAGCTTGACCAGGCCGAAGACGCAATTGCCTGCTTCAAGCGGGCATTATCGATCAAGCCTGAATATGCGGGTGCGATTTACAACCTGGGCGTTGTGCTGGAAAGGCAAAGAAGAATTGACGAGGCTATTGAAATATATGAGCAGGCACTCTCAGTTAATCCGGATTTGGTGGAAGCTTCCTGGAATCGTGCGCTGTTATATCTTTTGCAAGGCCAATTTCAACATGGTTGGCTCAATTACGAAAAGCGCTGGAAATTGAAGGAGGCTATTCCGCTGCCACAAATACCCTGTCCGCGCTGGTCAGGAGAGGATGACATTACCGGTAAGAAATTGGTGATCCAGATTGAACAGGGATTCGGTGATGCGATACAGATGGTGCGGTATGTCCATTTACTTGGGGAGCAAGGTATCGAATGCTGGATTCAATGCCCGAAACTGCTTATTGGATTGATGACTAGGAGTTTTCCGCATGCCCATGTGGTTGACAGCAGCATCTCTCCAGAGGGCCTTGATTATCATATTCCTGTAATGAGCCTGCCATTGGCGATGAAAACTTTCGCCGAATCGGCAATCCCTGCCTCAGTCCCTTACTTGGCCGCACATCCGGAACGTATTGCATACTGGAAAAATTGCCTTGCTTCATCGTCGCAAGCAACCGTGGGATTGGTTTGGCATGGTAATCCAAATCACGGGAATGACCGGAATCGTTCCGCAAAACTGGCCGATTACATGCCGCTGATAACAGGCAATCCAGAAATCCAATTTATTACATTGCAAAAAGACCTGACGCAAGAAGAGCGCGATTTACTGCTTGGCAATGAAAATGTACGCATATTGGATGCCGAACTGTCTGATTTCGATGAGTCTGCTGCGGTTATCAGTAATCTGGACGTGATGATTACGATTGACTCTGCGCCTGCACATCTCGCGGGCGCGCTCGCTGTACCAACGTGGCTATTGCTGCCATTTAACGGTGAATGGCGCTGGCTGATCGATCGGACTGACTCGCCCTGGTATCCCAGTATGAGATTGTTCCGGCAAAACACTGCAGGCGATTGGGCTGAAGTAATCAGTGAAGTTAATGCTGAATTCAATAAATCAGGAGAAGTTAAGTATGAATAAATATTCAAACCGATTACAGCATGGTTTTACGTTACTGGAGTTATTGGTTGTGATGGTCATCATCGGCCTGCTGGCCGGTTATGTCGGCCCCAAGTATTTTGCGCAGATCGGTAAATCCGAAACCAAGGCCGCGAGGGCGCAGATCGATGCGCTGGGCAAGGCGCTGGACCAGTACCGCCTGGATACCGGCCATTACCCGAATACCGAGCAAGGCCTGGCGGCACTGAATTCGCCCCCTTCGGACGAGCCCAAATGGCAGGGCCCTTACCTGCAAAAATCCGTGCCGAACGACCCTTGGGGCCGGCCTTATCTTTACAGGTCTCCCGGTGAGTACGGGGAATACGATGTGTGGTCCATGGGTAAGGATGGCCAGGTTGGCGGCAGTGACGAATCTGCCGACGTGGTGAGCTGGCAGTGAGGGATATTGGCCTGAGTAGGCGTGGGATGAAAGCCTGCATGAATACCTGGCGAGGAACGGAGTATCGTGAAGTTTAACCTCAAAGTCGCACGCGGGCAGCAAGTGCAGATGCTGACGCTGGAGGCCAGCGATGGCGTGCAGGCGCAACTGCTGGCCGAGGCACAGGGCTATAGCGTGCTGGCTACGCGTGCCCGGAGGAAAATCGCGCGTGCCGGCGGTTTTGGCAAATCCGGGTTCAACCTGATGCTGTTCAGCCAGGAGCTGCTGTCATTACTGGATTCCGGCCTGAGCCTGATCGAGGCCATGGAGGCGCTGGCGGAAAAGGAACAGCAGGCCGAGACCAGAACCATTCTGAACCAGGTGATGGCATCGCTTTATGAGGGGCTGCCATTGTCCGGCGCGCTGGAGCGCTTTCCGCAGGTGTTCCCGCCCTTGTATGTTGCCCTGATTCGCAGCAGCGAACGCACCGGCGACATGGTGCAGGCGCTGGGGCGGCATGTCACCTACCAGGGCCAGATCGATGCGGTGCGCAAGAAGATCGTCGCCGCTTCGATATACCCGGTTCTGCTGATTGTGGTCGGCGGCCTGGTAATGCTGTTTCTGCTGGGTTATGTGGTTCCGCGATTCAGCGCGATTTACGAAAGCTCGGGCAATGACCTGCCATGGATGTCGCAACTGCTGTTGAGCTGGGGGCGGCTTTTGCATGACCATGGCTCGCAGGCTTTGCTGGTATTCCTGGTGGCTGTGGGCGTGCTTGGCTACGTGTTGAGCCGTCCTGCCGTGCGTGCCGGCGTCATGAACCTGGTCTGGAAAATCCCCGCGCTGGGGGAAACCATGCGCATTTACCAGTTGGCGCGTTTTTACCGCACTTTGGGCATGCTGCTGGGCGGCGGCATTCCGCTGGTTACCGGCATGCAGATGGTGGGCTCATTGCTGCAGCCGGCGCTGCGCGACAGCCTGCAACTGGTGGAGCGCGATGTGCGCGAGGGCAAGCCGCTTTCCGGTGCGATGGATGCGCATGGCATGACGACTTCCATCGCTGTGCGCATGCTGCGCGTGGGCGAGCGCACCGGCCGCATGGGCGAGATGATGGAGCGCATCGGCGTGTTTTACGACGAGGAAATCTCGCGTGCCGTGGACTGGTTCACGCGACTGCTGGAACCGCTGCTGATGGTGGTGATCGGCCTCGTCATCGGCATTGTGGTGGTGCTGATGTACATGCCGATTTTTGACCTGGCAGGGAGCATCCAGTGAACCAGCCGCTGGACTATCTTCCCATGCATACCCTGCCCATGCATGCCGTACCACCGGATGCCGGAGCGGAACCGCAGCCGGACACCCCTGAACTCACCCGGCAGCAGGTGGAAAATGCCCGCCTGCTGGCTGCGCAGAATAACCGGCATATCCTGGATACGCTGGAAGAGCTTTCCGGCCTGGACTCGGATGAGTTCACGCTGGCACTGGGGGCGCTGATGCGTTACCCGGCATTCGGGATATTCCGGTTGTATGAAATGACGCCGGATTTCGCCCTGCTGCCTTTCCCGGAGGCAGGCAAACAGGAGTGCCTGATGCTGCGCGATACGGCAGGCCAATTGCATATCGTTTTTGCCAACCCTTTCGATGCTCATTTACAGAGTCGGCTGGAATTGCTGACCGGCGAGCCTGCGATCTGGGGGCTGGCGCATCGCAAGGATATCGCGGCGTTTCTCTCGCGTTATGAGGAAAGCATGCGCGCGATGGACGGCATTCTGCCGGAACATGCCGAGACCGAAAGCGGCAGCAGCGGCATCGAGGATATTTCGCTGCGCTCCATCAGCGAAGACACCAGCCCGGTGGTGAAGCTGGTGCGTTCCACCCTTTATGACGCGCTGAAGGCGGGTGCCAGCGACATCCACATGGAGACCGATCCGCACGGCCTTACCATCAAGTACCGCATCGACGGCGTGCTGAACATGGTCGGCAGCGCCAGCGGCATTGCGCAGGCCGAGCAGGCGATTTCGCGCATCAAGGTGATGTCCGAGCTGGATATCGCCGAGCGCCGAGTCCCGCAGGATGGCCGTTTCAAGGTGATGGCGCAGGGGCGTGAGGTGGATATGCGGGTTTCCATCATGCCGAGCGTATTCGGCGAGGATGCCGTGCTGCGTATCCTCGACCGCAAAACCATCACCGACCAGGCCAAAGGGCTGAGCATGGAAGTGCTGGGCTTCGATGCGGCCATCATGGCGCGTTTCCGCCTGCTGGCGGAAGAGCCCTACGGCATGCTGCTGGTTACCGGCCCTACCGGTTCGGGCAAGACCACCACGCTGTACGGCATCATCTCCGAGATCAACCACGGCCAGGACAAGATCGTCACCATCGAGGACCCGGTGGAATACCAGTTGCCCGGCGTGTTGCAGATACCGGTCAACGAAAAGAAGGGCCTGACCTTCGCCCGCGGCTTGCGCTCCATACTGCGCCACGACCCGGACAAGATCATGGTCGGCGAAATCCGCGATGCCGAAACTGCGCAGATAGCCGTGCAGTCGGCGCTGACCGGGCACCTGGTATTGACGACGGTGCACGCCAACAACGTGTTCGATGTCATCGGCCGCTTCACCAACATGGGCGTTGACTCTTACAGCTTCGTTTCGGCCATCAACGGCATCATGGCGCAGCGCCTGGTGCGCGTCATCTGCCCGCACTGCGCGGTGGACGACCGGCCGGATGCCGGGCTGCTGGAGAAATCCGGCATCACGCCGGAAATGGCAGGCGAATTCCATTTTCGTATCGGCCAGGGTTGCGGCCAATGCCACGGCACCGGCTACAAGGGGCGCAAGGCGGTGGCCGAACTGCTGGTCTTCAACGACCTCATCCGGGAACTGATCGTCACGCGCGAACCCGTGCGCAAGGTCAAGGAAGCCGCCAGGGCCAATGGCACCCGCACCATGCGCGAAGCTGCGCTGGACATGGTGCGGCGCGGCGAAACCACATTGCAGGAGATCAACCGTGTTACCTCACTGGTTTAATACCTTACGCCTGAAAACCGCGCTGCGTGATGAGCTGCGGATATCGGTAGAACCCCGGCGCTTAGTCATGCTGCGGGTGAAGCGCGGATCGGGAAATGCCGTCATCGACAGGCAGGTCATCGAGTTTGAACCTGCCGTCTTGCCTGCATCCGCGGAAGCGCTTAACCCCGTGGCTGCCAGGGCCGCATTCCAGGATTCGTGGCGTCCTTCCGTTGCGGCGCTTCGCACGGCTCTGCGCGACCCGCGATGGCAGGACGCCATTCCCCGTGTCGTGCTTTCCAGCCATTTCGTCCGTTATGCCATCATCCCCTGGAATGCCGAACTGGCAAATGCCGCGGAGCGGGATGCATACCTGCGCCACTGCTTTGTCCTGGCTTACGGCGAAGTTGCCAGGCAATGGGATTTGCGCCTCAGCCCCGCCGGTTTCGGCCAGGCTGCTCTTGCGAGCGGAATCAGCACAGCACTGCTGGAAGCGATCCGCATTGAATTCGAGCAGGCAGGCATGAAGGCCGGCAACGTTCATCCGCACCTGATGCCGGCGCTCAATGAAACGTGGAAATACCTGGGCAAAGCGCAAACCGGGAAATCTTTCTGGTTCGTATCCATCGAGCCCGGGCGTTTGTGCCTGGGGTTGATGGAGAACGGGCAATGGCGCTTGTTCAGAAGCCATGCCACGGAGGCCGATATTTCCGGGCAATTGCAGGCCTTGATACAGCGCGAATCGATCATGACCGGGATCGATACGAGTCACTGGCCGGTCATCGTTCATTGGTCGGAGACCGAAAGTCCGGGACAAATTCACCTGCCAGGGCACACGGTGAGCATCGTGCCGGGGCCGGCTGCCCCTGCGCTATCAACAGGCATCGGCAGCCTGGCGGCACAGGCCCGGATGTCGAACCGAATTGCGTTGAATCACGCTGCTGCCGGGCGTTCTGAAAACCCGCTGGTTTACGCTTTTCTGCTTGCGGGCGTGATTGCGGGCATCGCGCTGATGATTACCGTGCAGAACCTGCACCAGCAGAATGCCGCGCTGGTACGGGATATCAACCGGTTGCAGCAGCCGGGCTCCGCAAGCCGGGAATCGAATGGGGCGGATAGCACCGGCAGGCAAGAGGAAATCGCCGCGGTAAGAAGCGTGATGGCGGATTTGTCGCTGCCCTGGGAGCCGCTGTTCAGGACGCTGGAGAAACTCAACGACACCGGCGACATCAGGCTGATTGCGCTGGAGCCCAACCCCAGGCAGCACAAGCTGCGTATTACGGCCGAATCCGCGGACACGGGAATCATGCTGCTGTATGTGGAAAAGCTGGGGAGGCAATCCATCTTCAAGGATGTTTTTCTGCTCACGCATGAACAAACCGGGAACAGCCCCATGCCTGTCCGTTTTGTGGTGGAGGCGGCGTGGCAATCATGAATCCGCCCGGCGCAGCTATCCGGCTGCAATACCATGCACGCCGGATCGGCTGGCAGGGCCTGACCGGCATTGCCTTGCTGCTGGCATGCCTGGCATTCGGGCTGGGCGTGGCGCTCCCTGAAGCTGAGCGCCTGAAGCGGCTGACGTTGGAGGTGGAAAAGCTGCGTGAGGAGATTCCCCTGCGCAAGGGCAAGTGGATAGACCGCTCGCCACAGGCGTCGCTGAATACCTTTTACCGCTTTCTGCCGGCGGAAAACGAAGCTGTCCCCCTGCTGGCCGTTTTGCTTTCCATCGCAAGCGCGAACGGGCTGATGCCGGACAAGGCAAGCTACATGCTGACCCATAGCCGCCAGGCGCTTTTGTCCAGGTATCAGATCAACCTGCCGGTGCACGGGAGTTATGTCGAAATCAGGAAATTCGCCAATCAGGCACTGAATGCCTTGCCCGCACTGGCCCTGAACGAAATCAGCCTGGTTCGGCAGGACATCAATACCGATGAGGTTGAAGCCAACCTGCGTTTCACGCTTTTCCTGCGCAGGGGCGAACAGGCAGGGGCGGGCAGCCATGAGTGAAGCCCAACGCGATTTCAGGGGGGTGAGGCAATATGGGCTCTGGGTAGCCCTGGCGCTCACCCTGGCTGCGACGCTATGGATGTCGGCGACGGAGGAGGCTGCAAGCCCTGATGCCGGCATCGCAGCGCCGCCTCGCGCAAAGAAGGCCCGAACGGCCGCGCCTATGCCGCAGGGCATCGAATTGAACATGGATGCGTTGCGGCGCGTTCCGCTCGATGAGCCTCCCGGGAACCTGTTCAATACCGGCATTGCCGATGCGGAGCCGGTGGAAATGGCGCCGGTGCCGGTTGAACCCGTTGCGGAAGTGCCTCCCTTGCCTTTCGTTTATGCCGGCAAGCTGGAGGAGGATGGCCGTTATATCGTATTCCTGACCTCGGGCGGCAAGAACTACAGCGTGCAGGCCGGCGATGTGATCGACCAGTGGCAGGTGAAATCCGTGCGTCCGCCGCAAATGATCCTGAGTTACCTGCCGCTGAAGTCTGAAGTACCGCTGATGATTGGAGAAGTGAATTGAAATTGGCCTGCCCCGCACAGATTGCATCGATTGCGCTTTTAGCGCTGCTGACCGCTTGTTCCATGCAGGAGCGGCAGGTAGAGCAGGGCGATTCGGAATACCGGCAGGCCAGAATGATGATCGACGCAGGGCAGGCCGATGAGGGCATCGCACGGCTGAGGCAACTGGTTGACCGTTTCCCGCATAACCCGGAGTACCGTGGCTATCTCAAGCATCAGCAGGATATGCAGTTGGCCATTCTGCTGAGGGAGGCCGAGCTCAAACGGCAGCAGCGTCAATGGGCCGAGTCGGAAGCTGCATACCGCCGGGTACTCGCACTGGATGCGCAAAACCAGCGAGCCCAGGACGGCATCCGCCAGTTGGGCATCGACAGCCGGCACGAGGCGGTGATGACGCAAGCGCAGGTGCTTTTCGAGAGCGGCGACCTGGATGGCGCACAGAATCTGGTACGTGCCGTGCTGGCGGAGGCGGCGAACAATGGCAGCGCGCGTGCGCTTTACGAACGGATTGAGCGGGAGCGCGTGGACAAAATCATCAACCCGCCCCGGATCAGGTCTGCGTTCAGGAAGCCGATTTCGCTGGAATTCAAGGATGTGCCGATCAAGTCGGTTTTCGAGTTCATCTCCAGGGCTGCCGGGGTGAATTTCACCTACGACCAGGAGTTGCGCGGCGACCAGCGCACCAGCGTCTTTTTGCGCAGCACTTCGATTGCGGATGCGATCGAGGTCATCCTCGCCAGCAATCAACTGGGCAAAAAAATATTGAACGACAACACGCTGCTGATCTACCCCCTGAGCCGCAGCCAGGAGTACCAGGAAACCTATGTGCGCAGCTTTTACCTGAGCAATACCGACGCGAAGAAAGCGATGGCGATGATCAAAACCGTGGTGAAGACCAGGGATGTTTACATCGACGAAAGACTCAACACGCTGGTGATGCGCGACACTGCCGAGGCGATACGCACCGCGGAAAAACTGATCGCCTCGCAGGACATGGCAGACCCGGAAGTCATGCTCGAAGTGGAGGTGCTTGAAATCAACCGCAGGAGCCTGGAAGCCATCGGCATCCGCTACCCGACTACGGCCAGCCTCGGCGTGCAGGGCCGCGATACGGTGAACGGTACCACGACATTGACACCGGGCAGGCTGACCGTCCGGGAGTTGAGGAACTTCAACTCCGACCTGGGCGTGTTCAGCATCAGCGACCCGGTGCTGGCGCTCAACCTGTTGCAACAGGATACCGACACCAACCTGCTTGCCAACCCGCACATCCGTGTCAGGAACCGCGAGAAGGCCAAGATTCATGTCGGCGACCGCATTCCGGTACTCACCAGCATTGCCAACTCGACCGGTTTCGTCTCGCAGTCGGTGACTTATATCGAAGTCGGCATCAAGCTGGATGTGGAACCGACCATCCTGCTCAACGACGAAGTTTCGATCAAGGTCGGGCTCGAGGTCAGCAACCAGACCGACAAGCTGACCACCAGTTCAGGCACCGTGACCTATACCATAGGCACGCGCAACGCCAATACCATACTTCGCCTCAAAAACGGCGAAACACAGATATTGGCGGGCCTGTTGCGGGATGACGAGCAGAAGATTTCCAACCGCGTGCCGGGGCTTTCGAAACTGCCGCTGATCGGCAGGCTGTTCACCGACAGGAACAATGACCACAGCAAAAAGGAAATCGCCCTGCTCATTACGCCGCGCATCATCAGCAACCTGACGCCGGCAGATGCAGTCTACACCGCATTCCCCGCGGGCATAGAGCGCAATGCCGGCAGCAACAGGGCAGGGCGCCAGAATGCGGATTACGCGCCGCCGGCAAGTGCTCCATCCCCTGCAAAAACCCAGCAGGAGATACAGGATGAGCGGGCAAGATCGGATAAATCGTTCGCGGACTCGGTGATGATGCCGCTGGACGAGATATCCAGCCCGGATAACGGTAACCGGTAGCCATGCCCGGCATGCTGAAACGGCTGCATGGCTTTACCCTGATCGAGCTGATGGTGACGCTGGTCCTGCTCGCCCTGGTACTGAGCTCGGCCGCGCCGGTGATGCAGATTAGCGCCAAGCGCGCCAAGGAGCAGGAACTGAGGCGCGATCTGTGGCAGATACGCGATGCGATAGATGCCTACAAGAAAGCGGCGGATGATGGGCTCATCAAGAAAAATCCGGGGGAAACCGGCTATCCGCCGAATTTGCAAATCCTGGTGCAGGGCGTGGAAAACAGGCGTGACCCGCAGAAACGCAAGATATACTTCCTGCGCAGAATTCCCCGCGACCCTTTTGCCACCGACCCCGATCTGTCGGCGGAAGCCACCTGGGGCAAACGCAGTTACGCCAGCTCTTTCGATGAGCCGCGGGAGGGTGACGACGTTTATGACGTTTACTCGCTTTCAACCGAAACCGGGCTGAACCAGCAGCCCTACGGGGAATGGTGATGCATCCCGGGAGGGGCTTCACCCTGATCGAAGTGCTGGTCGTATTGGCTATCGTCGCCACCCTGCTTAGCCTGGTAACGCCGCGATATTTCGAGACGGTCGATCGCGCCCGCGAGACTTCGCTCAGGCATAGCTTGATTACCATGCGCGATGCCATCGACAAATACTACAGCGATACCGGGATCTACCCCGACACGCTGGATAACCTGGTGGAGCGCAAGTACCTGCGTGCCATTCCGGTGGACCCGATCACCGAACGATCCGATACCTGGATCTTCGTTGCGCCCACAGACCCGCTGGCGCAAGGCCGGATTTACGACATCCATAGCGGTTCCGAGGATGAGGCCGAGGACGGAAGCTATTATGCGGACTGGTAACACACGCAGGAGAAACAGCGGCTTTACCTTCATGGGGCTGCTGGTGCTCATTATCCTGGCCGGTTTCATCCTGGCCGAAGCCGGCAATACCTGGAGCAATATCCGCAAACGGGAGAGGGAGCAGGAACTGCTCAAGGCCGGCGACAAGATCAGGGAAGCCATCGGCAGTTACTATCAGCAGTCGCCCGGCATGGTCAAACAGTTCCCCCCAACATTGGAGGCCTTGCTGAAAGATGACCGGTTTCCGGCACCCCGGCGCCATCTCCGGAAATTATATACGGACCCGACAACGGGAAGGGCGGGCTGGGGAATACTGGAAGCGCCCAGCGGGGGCATCATGGGCGTTTACAGCCTGTCGCCCGGCAAGCCGTTCAAAACCAGCGGGTTTCCTGAAATCCATCAATCGTTTGAAAACAAAAAGTATTACATGGACTGGATTTTTGCTTACGTGCCGGAAACCGATGATGGTTCAAATACGAATCTCCAGTAACCGATGTGCCTGTCCCGGTATCCACAAAAACTGTGGATAGCTATGTGGATTAATGTGACTTAAAAATGTAACTCATCAATCCATAACGTTTTTTCAGAACGCCTATTTTTTAAGCTGGTAATTTTGTATATATAAATCAATATCTTATTGTATGTTATTGGATTGTTGACAATTTTTTACATGACTTAATGTAGCACATGAGGTAAGCCGGCCGTTACGTTGCGGCATCATATTTTCAATGGCCATGCATGCTAAAATCATGCATGGCTAAATTTCATGTCCTGATCCCCGCTGCCGGCTGTGGAAGCCGCATGGGTTCTGATATTCCGAAGCAGTACCTGCCACTTCTGGGACTTCCGCTCATTGCGCATTCTTTCGGGATTTTTGCCGGGCATCCCCGTATCAGCACGGTGCATATCGTGCTGAGTGCCGATGATGCCTACTGGGAAAAACAGGCTATCCGGATTGATGAAAAACTTGTCATTCATCGTTGCGGCGGGGAAACACGCGCTTCCACGGTGCTGAACGGATTGTCCGCGATGCAGGCAGCCGTGGATGAGGATGACTGGGTGCTGGTGCATGACGCTGCGCGCCCAGGCCTGACCAGGGCATTGCTGGATACGCTGCTGGATACGCTGGAGGATGACGCCGTCGGCGGCTTGCTGGCGATCCCGCTGGCGGATACCCTGAAGCGGGCCGATGCAGCGCAGCGTGTTTTCAGGACTGAACCCAGGGAAGGCCTCTGGCAGGCGCAAACGCCGCAGATGTTTCGTTATGCCTTGTTAAAACGGGCTTTGCAGAATTCCGGCGCAGCGCCTACCGATGAGGCGCAGGCGGTGGAAGCATTGGGACTGAATCCTAGGCTGGTTGCCGGGGAACTGCGCAACCTCAAGATTACTTTTCCGCAAGACCTGGCGCTGGCGGAAGCGATACTAAGCGCGGATCAACATAGCAAAAGGGAGCAGTCATGATTAGAGTCGGCCACGGTTTTGATGTACATCAGCTTGTCGAGGGGCGGCGCTGTATTATCGGCGGCATTGAAATTCCCCACGAAAAAGGCCTGGAAGGCCACTCGGATGCCGACGTGCTGCTGCATGCAATTTGCGATGCCCTGCTGGGCGCCGGCGCGCTGGGGGATATCGGCAAGCATTTCCCGGACACGGATGCACGCTACAAGGGTATAGACTCGCGCGAACTGTTGCGGAATGTCGCCAGGCTATTGCATGCCAAGCACTTCGATATTATCAATATCGATGCAACGATCATGGCGGAAGCGCCGAAACTCTCACCCCATATCGAGCAAATGTGCCTCAATATCGCGAGCGATTGCGGCATCCTGCGCGATGCAGTGAACGTGAAGGCAACGACAACGGAAAAACTGGGTTTTACTGGACGCGGCGAAGGTATTGCGGCAGAAGCGGTGTGCCTGATCCAGCGCTACCAGATATAACCGGGGCGGCTGCCGGACTCAGGACAGTCCCGCCTCGTATATGCGATAGCGGAACTGGTAACCGGCATCCATGATGGCTTCTGCGCAAAGTTGCAGGAACTGCTTGCCGGTGTCGTCCGGCTGGAACCTGCAAACCAGGTCCAGCCGGATGTGTTTGCCTTGCGCAGCAGGGTATTTGCTCAGCAGATCGCCACTTTTAATGAAGGCGAGATAATTGTTGAGTTTCTCCTGCAATTTGAGCAGGTGATCATTCTCGCCCCATTCGAGCCCGTCGGAGATAATCAGCGTGATATGCCCGTTCTCCTTGTCCGATGTGATGAGGTCGATTACGTTGGGCTGTTCTACACTCATATCGGCTTTCTGAAGACTCAGGCTTTCAATAGTACGATGACTGCGCCGCTACCGCCATCTTCGCGTCTCGCCTGCGCATAGGCGATGACTTCATCCTTTTGCATCAGCCAGTTGCGCAGCTTGTTTTTCAGCACAGGCTCGCGGTTCCTGGAACCCAATCCCTTGCCATGAATGATGCGCACGCAGCGGATGCCGCGCTTTTTGCAATCGGCGAGAAACTCTGCCACATACAGCCTGGCTTCATCGGCAACCAGGCCGTGCAGGTCGATCACCGCCTGCACGACCCAGTGGCCGCGCCGCAGTTTGCCCAGGATGTCCGGCGCATGCCCATCGCGCAGGTATAGCAGTTCCTCGCCGCTTTCCAGTTCGTGGGCGGGAATATAGTCGTCGCTGAGCGAATCGGCCAGCGCCTGCCGTTCATCGCGGATAAACTGTTTCGGGATGGGTTTGGGTGCAGGGGGCTTGTGCAGGACGCGCGGCGCACTTAACGGGCGAGCACCTTTTACCGCTTCGCGGAACAGATTGGTTTCATCGTCCTGTTGAATGTCCTTGGCCACGGTGTTCCAGTAATCTAAATAGAAAAAGCGCGCAAAGCAGGCTCTATTTTGCCTTCTCTGCGCGCTTTTTTGTAGCGCAAACTCGAATTGATTACTTCAAGTTGTCGAGATAGCGTTCTGCATCGAGGGCAGCCATGCACCCTGTGCCGGCACTGGTGACCGCCTGGCGGTAGATGTGGTCCTGCACATCCCCGGCGGCAAACACGCCCGGCACGCTGGTGGCGGTAAAGTTGCCTTCGCGGCCGGCCTTGGTCACGATGTAGCCGCCTTCCATTTCAAGCTGGCCTTCAAAGATATCGGTGTTCGGTTTGTGGCCGATGGCGATGAAGACGCCTTTCAGCGCGATGTCCTTGGTCGCGCCGCTGTTGACGTCCTTGATGCGCATGCCGGTGACGCCGGAGTCATCGCCCAGCACTTCATCCAGCGTATGGAAGGTCTCCAGCACGATCTTGCCTTCCTTGACGCGCTCCATCAGCTTGTCCACCAGTATCGCCTCGGCCTTGAACTTGTCGCGGCGATGCACCAGCGTCACCTTGCTGGCAATGTTGGCAAGATACAGCGCTTCTTCAACAGCGGTATTGCCGCCGCCGATCACGGCCACTTCCTGGTTGCGGTAGAAGAAGCCATCGCAGGTGGCGCAGGCGGAAACGCCCTTGCCCGAGAATTTTTCCTCGGAAGGCAGGCCCAGGTATTTGGCAGAGGCGCCGGTGGCGATGATCAGCGCGTCGCAAGTGTATTCACCCGCATCGCCTGCCAGGCGAATGGGTTTTTCATTCAGGTAGGTGGTATGGATATGATCGAAAATCATCTCGGTGTTGAAGCGCTCTGCATGCTTCTGGAAACGTGCCATCAACTCCGGTCCCATGACGCCATCCGCATCCGCAGGCCAGTTATCGACTTCGGTGGTCGTCATCAGTTGCCCGCCCTGCGCGATACCGGTAATCAGAACAGGCTTGAGATTGGCGCGTGCGGCGTAGACTGCCGCAGAGTAGCCGGCAGGGCCAGAACCCAGAATCAGCAAGTGGGCATGTTTTGTTGCCATAAAAATAAAGCTCCTAGAGATAATTCAAAAAAATAATCTGGCTACCGCGTGGCAGTAGCCAGACTGATATCCGGTTCAAACTGCTACTTATTTCTCAAGCAGGCTGGGCGGCATCCATGCAGTCTTTTGGCTCCGGCCGGGCTTCGCCCTTAACATGCAGGCACGTTAGCCTTCACCGAAAAACCGCAAGGGCTTATTTCTCCAACAAGCTACGCAGCATCCATGCGGTTTTTTGGTTTCGGCCGGGCTTCGCCCTTAACGTGCAGGCACATTAGCCTTCACCGAAAGACCGCATGCAGCTTATTTCTCCAATAAGCTGCGTAACATCCACGCGGTCTTTTCATGGATTTGCAGGCGTTGGGTGAGCAGGTCGGCGCTGGCTTCGTCTGCCGCTTTTTCAACTGCAGGGAACACCGAGCGCGCTGTGCGGCACACGGCTTCATGGCCTGCGACCAGTTCCTTGATCATGTCCTGTGCCTTGGGCACGCTGTCGCTTTCTTCAATCGAAGCGAGCCTGATGAATTCCTTGTAAGTGCCGGGCGCGTAGAAGTCGAGGGAGCGAATGCGTTCTGCAACGGCATCCACAGCCAGTGCCAGTTCGTTATATTGGGTCTCGAACATCAAATGCAAGGTGTTGAACATCGGCCCCGTGACATTCCAGTGAAAATAATGGGTTTTCAGGTAAAGGGTGTAGGTGTCGGCCAGCAGGTGGGAGAGGCCTTCGGCAATTTTCTTGCGGTCTTTTTCGTTAATGCCAATATCCATTTTTTTTTCTCCTTTAATTTAGGGTAGCTTTTACATCAAGATGACAAATTCCATGATCTTAGGTTCGGTCTATTTATAGCGCAAATTGATTATGCAAATGTGAATAATCGATTTTCTCTATCCGGTAATGCGGTCATGCGTGCTCGGAGGGCGGCAGGTCCAGCGGTACGATGCCGGTCAGATTTGCGCTCAGTATCGCCTGCCTGACCGCTTCAACCGCTTGCGGGCGCGGGAAGCTCCTGCGCCAGGCCAGTGCTACGCGCCGCATGGGCGCGGGCTGGTTGAACGGTCGGAAGGCCAGCATGCGGTTCTCTTCACGGGTAGGCACACAGGCGGTGCTCGGCAATATGGTCATGCCGACTCCTGAAGTGACCATGTAACGTATGGTTTCCAGCGAGCTTCCTTCCAGGGTTTGCTGCATGCCGTTCGCCGTTTGCGTTGCGCCCAGTTGCGGGCATATCTTGAGCACCTGGTCGCGGAAGCAATGCCCGGCACCCAGCAGCAGGACGGTTTCATCGCCGAGTTTTTCCGGTGCAATGCTTTTTTCCTTGCCCCAGGGATGGTCCGCGGGCAGTGCGAGCTGAAAAGGCTCATCATATAGCGGCTGGGTGATTACGCCGGGTTCGGAGAACGGCAGCGAAATGATGATGACATCCAGTTTGCCGCGCTTGAGCTGTTCGCGCAGGTCGCCGGTGTAGCTTTCCTGGATAATCAGTTGCATGGCCGGCGCCCGTTCGCGCAGGATGGGGATCATCTGCGGCAGCAAATAAGGCCCCACGGTATAGATGGCGCCGAGCCTGAGAGGGTGGCCAAGCGGATCGCCGCTTTGCTGTGCGATGGTCTTGATGCCGGATGCTTCTTCCAGAATGCGTGAGGCCTGTGCAGCGATCAATTCGCCGACGGGCGTCAGGCTGATCTCGTTGGAGGCACGCTCAAAAATCGCGACGCCCAATTCCTCTTCAAGTTTTTTGATCCCTACGCTGAGCGTGGGTTGACTGACAAAACAGGCTTCTGCTGCGCGGCCAAAATGGCGTTCACGGGCAACGGCTACCACGTAGCGGAGTTCGGTAAGTGTCATATCAGAATATCTGTTTCATGATGTGAATTCACAATATTTTACGCGGATTATTGTGCCCTGAGGGGGATAGTCTGTGTCATTGATGCTGCTATAATCGATTCGTTCCAATAACTTGCGCTGGACACCGTCATCTTGTTTTTTCAGAAAAAAGCCACATCGCTGAATAGCCGTCTTGTCAAACCCGCGCCAGCAGCGACGAACCCCAAAAAAGCATTGCTGGTTCGCGAGGCATGGTGGCTGGCGCTGGTGACTATCGGTATTTTTCTTGCCGTGATCCTGTTCACCTATCACCGGGACGATCCATCCTGGTCGCACAGCGCCAGCGATGACACCGTCATCCATAACGCAGGCGGCGCGGTCGGGGCATGGCTGTCCGATATCCTGCTTTATATCTTCGGTTTCTCGGCCTGGTGGTTTGTCGTTCTCAGCTTCTATGCGATGTGGCTGGTCTATCTCAGGCTGGAAACAGCGAGCAATGAACGGCCGCTGCTGATTTTCAATTTCGTCGGGTTCGGCATGCTGCTGCTGGCTTCGGCGACGCTGGAAGCCGGGCATCTGATGGGCCTGCCCGCCGACCTGCCGCTGTCCCCGGCCAGGGGCGGGCTGCTGGGAGCGGTGTTTGACGAGTTCCTGCAAGGCATACTGGGTTTTGCAGGGTCCAGCATGCTGCTGCTGCTTTTGTTCGCAGTCGGATTCAGCCTGTTCACCGGGTGGTCGTGGATCATGATGACCGAGAAGCTCGGTTACGGCCTTGAATGGCTGTATGTGACCATCCAGAGCAAATGGCAGGACTGGCAGGACAGGAAAGCCGGCAAGGTGGCCGAGCAGTTGCGCTCGGAATACGTGCATAGCGAACGCAAGCGCACGGAAGACAGGCCGCCGGTGCAGATCGTGACGCCGGCGCTGGAAATTCCGAAAAGCGAGCGTGTGCAGAAAGAGCGCCAGGTCGCGCTGTTCGAAGGACTGCCGGACACGGCATTGCCGCCGCTGCACCTGCTGGATGAGGCGCGCGGGGAAATCGAGGTGCAGTCTGCCGAGACGCTGGAATTCACTTCCCGCCTGATCGAGCGCAAGCTCATGGATTTCGGCATCGAGGTCAAGGTGCTGACGGCTTTGCCCGGCCCGGTGATTACCCGCTACGAGCTCGAACCTGCGCCCGGCGTCAAGGGCAGCCAGGTGACCAACCTGGTCAAGGACCTGGCGCGTGCGCTCTCGGTCGTGAGCGTGCGCCTGGTCGAGACGATTCCGGGCAAGACCTGCATGGGGCTGGAAATCCCGAATCCCAAACGGCAAATCGTGTTTCTTTCCGAGATCCTGGGTTCGCAGGTGTATGCCGATATGCATTCGCCGCTGGCGATTGCGCTGGGCAAGGATATTTCCGGCAAGCCCGTGGTGGCCGATCTTGCCAAAATGCCGCATGTGCTGGTGGCCGGCACGACAGGTTCAGGCAAGTCGGTGGCGATCAATGCCATGATCCTGAGCCTGGTGTATAAAGCCGAGCCCAGCCAGGTGCGCCTGATACTGGTGGACCCCAAGATGCTGGAGCTTTCGGTCTATGAAGGCATCCCGCACCTGCTGGCGCCGGTGGTGACCGATATGCGGCAGGCGGCAAGCGCGTTGAACTGGTGCGTTGCCGAGATGGAGCGCCGTTACAAGCTGATGTCGGTGCTGGGGGTGCGTAACCTGGCGGGCTACAACCAGAAGATTCGGGATGCGGAGAAAACCGGGGAGAAAATTCCTCATCCATTCTCGCTGACGCCTGAAAGCCCCGAGCCGCTGGAGGAAATGCCGACCATTGTGGTCGTCATCGACGAATTGGCCGACCTGATGATGGTCGTGGGCAAGAAAGTCGAAGAGCTGATTGCCCGGCTGGCGCAAAAGGCCCGCGCTTGCGGCATCCATCTGGTGCTCGCCACGCAGCGCCCATCGGTGGATGTGATTACCGGCCTGATCAAGGCCAACATTCCCACGCGCGTTGCCTTCCAGGTATCGAGCAAGATCGATTCGC
The DNA here is from genome assembly GCA_905339275.1 of Methylophilaceae bacterium. Classification (GTDB taxonomy): domain Bacteria; phylum Pseudomonadota; class Gammaproteobacteria; order Burkholderiales; family Methylophilaceae; genus UBA6140. The sequence continues at coordinate 51,185 of CAJPFK010000038.1, read as the reverse complement.
GTACCATTCTCGACCAGATGGGGGCGGAAGCCTTGCTGGGGCAGGGCGACATGCTGTACCAGCCGCCGGGTACCAGTAACCCGCAGCGTATCCATGGCGCCTTTGTCTCGGACCAGGAAGTGCACCGTGTTGTCGATTACCTCAAAAGCCTGGGTGAACCAAATTACATCGAAGGCATTCTTACAGGCGGTACGGAGGAAAACGGCGATGCCGGTCTCTCCGCTGGCGAAGGCGGCGGTGAAACCGATCCGCTGTACGACGAAGCGGTTGCCATCGTACTCAAGACGCGCCGCGCTTCCATTTCTTCCGTGCAGCGCCAGCTTCGCATCGGTTACAACCGCGCAGCCAGGTTGATCGAAGACATGGAACGCGCCGGCCTGGTTTCCGCCATGCAAAGCAACGGCAACCGTGAGGTACTGGTACCGAAATCCGAATAGGGCCGTTAACAGGCTTCGGCCAAAAGGAGTTGACCATAGTGAGATTGATATTCGGCATCATGCTGATGATGCCCTTGTTTGCCAATGCCAACGGGGTGGACAGCCTGAAGGCGTTCTTTGACAAGACCAGGACCATGAAAGCCCATTTCGAGCAGGTGGTCGTGGATAGCCAGGGCAAGAAAGTCCAGGAAGTGACCGGCACGATGCAACTGCTGCGTCCGGGCAAGTTCCGCTGGGATTACAACAAGCCCTATGTGCAGGAAATTGTCGGTGACGGCGAGCGCATCTGGCTGCATGATCCCGACCTGAACCAGGTGACCGTGAGGACGCTGGACAAGGCGATCGGCGCCAGCCCGGCGGCATTGCTGGCCGGCAGCGGGGAAATCGAAAAGAATTTCGACCTGAAGGACCAGCCGCGCAACGACAAGCTGCAGTGGGTGCAAGTGACGCCAAAAGACAAGGATAGCGGCTTTGACCGTGTTTTCCTTGGATTCAACAAGGCCGACCTGCAGAAAATGGAGTTGCACGACAGTTACGGCCACGTGACGACCATCGCGTTCTCAAAGCTTGAACGCAACCCGAAGCTGGATGCAGCTACCTTCATGTTCAAACCGCCTGCCGGTGCCGATATCGTCGGTGAATGACCGGCGGGCGGCGCGTTATTGCTCAATTACCCTTGTAATGCAGTCCGGGCGCCAATCCCATTTGTACCTGCAGCATGTAAACTATCGTCTTTTGATGCCAACAATTTCGGTATGGACGGGATGATCATTGAGTAGCCTGTTTGAACCCGTGAGCCCGCAAGCGCCGCTTGCCGAGCGGCTGCGGCCTAAGACGCTGGATGAGGTTGTCGGACAATCCCATCTGCTGGGGGAGGGCAAGCCCCTGAAGCTGGCATTCAGCTCGGGCAAGTTGCCTTCCATGATTCTCTGGGGTCCGCCGGGCGTCGGCAAGACCACGCTGGCGCGCCTGATTGCCAATACGGCGGATGCCGAATTCATTCCTATTTCTGCCGTGCTTTCCGGCATCAAGGATATCCGCGAGGCGGTTGAGCGTGCCGATCATACGTTGCAGCAATCCGGCCGCAAGACCATCCTGTTCGTCGATGAAGTGCACCGTTTCAACAAAGGCCAGCAGGATGCATTCCTGCCTTTTGTCGAGAGCGGGCTGATTACCTTCATCGGCGCGACTACCGAAAATCCGTCATTTGAAGTCAACAGTGCGCTTCTGAGCCGCGCGCAGGTGTTCGTGCTCAATGCGCTGTCCGAAGCGGAACTGGGCCAATTGCTCGATCGCGCGCAACAGGTGATGCAGGCGCCAGCCATGACGGCGGATGTGCGCGAACAAGTCCTGGCTTATGCGGATGGCGATGCGCGCCGCCTGCTGAATTTTCTGGAAAGCTTGTATAACGCAGCAGCATCCGCCGGCATAGCGGAAATCGACGAAGCCTTTCTGCAATCGACCATGGCCAGCAAGCTGCGGCGCTTTGACAAGGGCGGCGAGGCGTTTTACGACCAGATTTCGGCGCTGCATAAATCGGTAAGAGGTTCCAACCCCGATGCGGCGCTTTACTGGTTTCTGCGCATGCTGGATGGCGGGGCCGACCCCTTGTACCTTGGACGCCGCATCATCCGCATGGCGGTGGAGGATATCGGCATCGCCGACCCCAGGGCCCAGACCATGGCGCTGGAAGCCTGCCAGATATACGAGCGCCTCGGCTCGCCTGAAGGCGAGCTGGCTTTATCCAATGCCGTGATTTATTGCGCAGTCGCGCCCAAGAGCAATGCCGCCTATATGGCATACAACCAGGCCAAAGCCTTTGTCTCTGCGGATAAATCGAGGCCGGTGCCGCTGCATTTACGCAATGCGCCGACCAAGTTGATGAAAGCCCTAGATTACGGCAAGGAATACCGTTATGCCCACAACGAACCGGACGCCTATGCGGCCGGTGAAAGCTATCTGCCGGATGATATGCAGCCGGTGCGTTTTTATGAGCCCACGCCGCGCGGCTTAGAAGGTAAAATTAGCGAAAAGCTCGCGCACTTGCGCGAGCTGGATAAAAAGGCGAAGAAGCGCTGACCTGCCGCCCCGGCGACCCCAAAGGGGAGGGGGGGATGAAGCAGCAGGAACAGCAGCATGATTGATAGTAAAAGACTCAGGCAGCATATTATTTAGGGAACCAGATGTTAGATATTCAGGCATTACGCAATGATTTGGACGCCGTCGTGGCAAGGCTTGCCACTCGTAAATTCGAGTTCGACACCGCTAAATTCAGCGCGCTGGAACAGGAACGCAAAACGGTGCAGACCCGCACGCAGGACTTGCAGGCAAAGCGCAACAGCGCTTCCAAAAACATTGGCATTGCCAAGTCGAAAGGAGAGGACGTTTCAGCGATCATGGCTGAAGTGGCGGGGCTCGGAGAACAACTGAAGAGGGACGAGGAGCGTTTGTCCGCGATACAGGGCGAGTTGCAGCAACTGCTGCTGAATGTCCCGAACCTGCCCCATGAAAGCGTACCCGTCGGCAAATCCGAGGAGGACAACGTCGAGGTACGCAAGGTCGGCACGCCGCGCAGCTTCGATTTCGAGATCAGGGACCATACCGATGTCGGCACGCCGCTGGGCCTGGATTTCGATACCGGCGCAAAACTGTCCGGTGCCCGCTTTACCTTGATGAAAGGGCCGGTCGCCAGATTGCACAGGGCGCTTGCGCAGTTCATGCTGGATACGCAGACCGATCTGCATGGTTATACCGAGTGCTACACGCCTTACCTGGTCAATGCGGAAACATTGCTCGGAACCGGACAATTGCCGAAGTTCGAAGAAGATCTATTCTCTTTGGCGCACAATGACAGCAAGTTGTACCTGATTCCGACTTCGGAAGTGACCCTGACCAACACCGTGCGCGACGAGATCGTGCCGCTGGAATCGCTGCCGATCAGGCTGACGGCCCACACGCCGTGCTTCCGTTCCGAGGCTGGCTCCTACGGCAAGGATACCAGGGGCATGATCCGCCAGCATCAGTTCGACAAGGTCGAGATGGTGCAGGTCGTGCATCCGGAGAAGAGCTACGAGGCGCTGGAAGAAATGGTGGGGCACGCCGAGAATATCCTGAAGGCACTCGAATTACCCTATCGCGTTGTTTCCCTATGCACCGGAGACATGGGCTTCGGCGCGGCCAAGACCTACGACCTGGAAGTCTGGCTGCCTGCACAAAACACCTATCGCGAGATTTCCTCGGTTTCGAATTGCGAGGCTTTCCAGGCACGCCGCCTGCAAGCGCGTTTCCGTAACGAAAGCGGTAAGCCGGAACTGGTGCATACGCTCAACGGCTCCGGCCTGGCAGTGGGCCGCACGCTGGTCGCCGTCATCGAGAACTATCAGAATGCGGACGGCAGCGTGACTATCCCTGAAATACTGCGGCCCTATATGGGCGGCCTGGAGCGTATCGCTCCCTGAGCCTGAGCCCTCCGGCAGGCGATGTCGCGGACCTTGCGGCCAAGGCACTATTCAATGAAGGTAGAGGTAAAGACATGAAGGCTTTTTCTCATATCCTGCTGGCCAGCGATTTTTCCGAGCGCAGCGGGAATGCCGAGCAACGTATCCTGCAGTTAACCCATGCGGGGCTTGCGGAGCTGCGTTTGCTGCATGCGCTTCCCGGATCGCTGATGGAGGAATTAAAACGGCTGATCGCAGGCGGTGTGGATGTTCGCCTGCGGGATGTAGCGATGCGCCAGCTGGAAGAGCGGGCAAGCCGGTTTGCGGCCATTCCGGGCCTGAAGGTCGAGTACCTGGTGGAAACAGGCCGCCCACACACAGTGGTCATTGCCCTGGCCGAAGAGACGGATAGCCTGATCGTGATCGGCGCGCATGGCGGTCATGCGGTACGCGACTGGTTCCAGGGTTCGATGGTCGAGCGTATGCTGGATGGCAGCCGGCAGCCCTTGCTGGTAGTCAAGCAGCCTGCGCAAACCCCTTACCGGCGCGTGCTTGTGCCGGTGGATTTTTCTCCGTCATCGGCCTCGACCGTAGAGGCTGCGATAAAAATCGCACCGCAGGCGGAGATTGTGCTTTTGCATGTGTTCGAGATTCCCTTCGAGAACAAGCTTTGCTTCGCGGGGGTGTCCGATGCCGAACTTACGGACTACCGGGCTTCGGGCAGGCAACAGGCGGAGCGGGATATGGCCGCGTTCATCCGCTCGCTGCCGGACCTGGGCGTGCAGCCGTCAATGAGGCTTGAATATGGATATGCGCCGGAAATCATCATCGAGCAGGCAGGCCAATTGGCATGCGACCTGATCGTCATGGGGCGTTATGGACAATCCGGGGTGGGGCAATTGCTTTTGGGTAGCGTGACCGAATATGTGGTCATGGAATGTGGTTGCGACATCATGGTGGTGAGTGGATGATAAAGTTCGGGATGAAGGCGTCATGAATATTCCGTCATGGGCAGAGGGCATGCCAGTGCCGGCGCGGTTGTTGCTCGCCACCGATCTCAGCGCACGTTGCGACCGTGCGCTCGATCGCGCCGTGCAGCTTGCCGGCCAATGGCACGCCGACCTGGTGGCGCTGAACATACTGGAATTCTCGCAGGCGCCGGATATGGCCCTGACATGGGCGTATGGCAATGAAGAGAACAACCTGCAGATTGCCCAACGGCAGCTTCAGCAGGATATTGCCGGGCTGCCAGTGCGCTTGAGTGCGCGCATTGCCCAGGGGGATGTGGCAATTTCGATCAGGGAAACCGCCGTGAAAGACAATTGCGGCCTGATTGTGACGGGTATGGCGCGTAGTGAGACTTTTGGCCGCTTCCTGCCCGGCTCGACCGTCGAAAAACTGGCACGCATGGTTTCCCTGCCGTTGCTTGTAGTTCGCACCCGCCCGCATGGTGCATATCGACGGATTCTGGTCGCTACGGATTTTTCCGATTCATCGCGTCATGCCTTGCATGCAGCAATACGATTTTTCCCGGATAACGAACTGGTTCTCTACCATGTCCACAATACGCCGCTGTCCGGCTCAATGGATGAAAGCGCCGGTAGCCGGCCGGCCGAGCACATCGTGTACCCTGAGTATGAAAGCTTTCTCGATGCGTGTGATCTGACGGCCGATATGCGCCGCCGGCTGAAATTCGTCGCGGAAGACGGTGCCCTGGAAACGGCATTGACGCATTACATCAGGACGCATGGCGTGGATCTGGTCGTGATGGGCACCCATGGCCGCAGCGGTCTGATGAGTATTCTGCTGGGCAGCGCAGCGGCGCGCCTGCTGGACTGGCTCCCTTGCGATACGCTGATCGTCAGGGATCCGCGCGCCAAAGCCCAGGAAAATCCGGGCACGTCGTAATCAGGCGGCTTGCGGTTTGAATCGCTCCAGCACGTGGCTCGTCATGCCTTTGGCGAGCTCTTCCTCACCATAGAATACGATGCCGATATCATCCTTGCGCAAAAGCTGGGACTCATCTTCGCTATGGGTGCGCAGTACAATCTCAATGCCCGGATTAAGCGTGCGTGCAATATCCGCCATTTGCCGCACGTTGATAGGGTCAGGTGTGGCGATGACGAGCATGGCGGCATTGGCGATGTGCGCCTGGACCAATACCGCAGGATCGCTGGCATCCCCACTGACTGCGGCGATGCCCAGATTGCGCAGGTTTTCGACCTGCTCGCGATTCTGCTCAGCGACGACATAGGGGATGCCGCGTTCGGACAAGGCCGAGGCGATGCGGCGGCCAACCCTGCCGTAACCCACCAGTACGACTTGCCCCTCGAGATATTTGCGTTCCGTGCTCATCGGCAGCTCGGCATAGGGATCGACACGGCTATTGAGCCGCCATGCCGTTGCCGAGCGGTTGAGAAGCCAATTGCTGACCGGGGCAATGGAGGCAAAGACCAGCGGGTTGAGCGCAATCGAAGCCAATGCGCCTGCGAGCACCAGATTCAGTCCTTCGCTTGGCAATATGCCCAGCGACAACCCCAGCCCGGCCAGGATGAATGAGAATTCGCCGATCTGGGCAAGGCTGGCAGCAACGGTAAGCGCCGTATTGAGCGGGTAACGGAAGGCAATCACCAATGCCATGGCCGCAATCGACTTGCCGACGATGATAATGGCAACGACGGCGAGCACGCGCAGCGGCTGTTCTATCAATATTGCAGGATTGAACAGCATGCCTACTGCGACAAAGAAGAGCACTGCGAATGCATCGCGCAACGGCAGCGATTCCTCGGCGGCGCGGTGGCTGAATTCGGATTCCCGCATGACCATGCCGGCAAAGAAGGCGCCCAGCGCGAAAGACACGCTGAAGAGCGTTGCCGCACCATAGGCAATACCGATTGCGGCAACAATCACGGCAAGCGTGAAGAGCTCCCTGGAGCCGGTGCGCGCAATGTGCCACAGCATCCATGGTATCAGGCGGCGGCCGGCAACCAGCATCAGCGCGATAAAGGCGGAGACCTGCAGGATGGTGATGCCGATGGTCTGCCAGAGCGGGGCAGTTGATGAAACGGATGCGGCGTTGCCGCCCAGCATGCCCGCAAGCGGCGGCATCATGACCAGAACCAGAACGGTGGCGAGGTCTTCCACTACCAGCCATCCCACGGCAATCCGGCCATTCATCGTATCCAGAATTCCGCGCGACTCAAGCGCCTTGAGTAAAACTACCGTGCTGGCGCAGGAGAGCGCCAACCCGAAAATCAGGCCTTCACCCAGGCTCCAGCCCCACCACCAGGCGACGCCCATCCCGAGCAATGTTGCCAGCGTCATCTGTACGACTGCGCCCGGTAGCGCAATCCGTTTAACTGAAAGTAAATCCTCAAGGGAAAAATGCAGCCCGACGCCGAACATCAGCAGCATGACGCCAATTTCCGATAATTGTGAAGCGATGCCGATATCTGCGACAAAGCCGGGAGTGGATGGCCCGAGGACAATGCCTGCCAGCAGGTAGCCGATCAGGGCCGGCAGCCTGATGCGCTCAGCAACGAATCCCAATACCAGGGCGAGGCCAAAGCCAGCCGCAATCGTGGTAATCAGTGTGATGTTGTGATCCATTGGAATCCATTCGTCATATCGTTAAGCGTTCCGGTCGCGCGCTATCCCCGCTATTGAACCAGATTTGCCTGCGTGAAAGCCTTGGCCAGATTGAAGCTGGGCAATACCGGGCTATGAGGCGGCTCATATTTTTCCAGTATCCTGTGATACGTGCGTATCGACTCTACGAAGACGACAGGCGCTCCGCCTCTGGCAAAGCCGTATTTAAGCGTCGAGTAGTACTCTACCTTGTTCAACAGGGGCAGCACTTTCTTGACGTCAGCCCAGCTGTCGGGATTGAGTTTCATGCGTTGCGCCAGAACGCGCGCGTCTTCCAGATGGGCATAGCCGATATTATAGGCAGCGAGCGCCATCCATGTTCTGTCCGGTTCCGGCACACGTTTCGGAATTGTATCCTTGAGCATGACGATATAGCGGGCGCCACCCAGTATGCTCTGCCTGGGGTCAAGCCGGTCGGTTACGCCGAGCAGATCGGCAGTGGATTCCGTCAGCATCATGAGTCCGCGAACATTGGTGGGCGAGGTGTTGAGTTTATCCCAGTGCGATTCGCGATAACTGATGGCGGCAAGCAGGCGCCAGTCGAGCCCGGTCAATTCCTGGGCCTGCTTGAACAGGTCTATGTAAAGCGGCAGCAGGGTACGCGTGCGTTTGAGGAATGTGGTGACATCGACGGTATCCAGGCGTTTTGAATGCCCGTAATAGCGATCTATCAGGTTGCGTAGCGTGCCGTCTTTCTGAATGCGCGCAAAAAACAGGTTTGCCTGGTCATACAGCCAGCGATCGCCGGTTTTCGGGAAGGCCCAGGCGATTTTTTCCTCATTGCCCAGCGCCAGGCCTATACCGAGGTTCGGATAGAAGTTTCGCAGCATGGCGACCAGATGGCTGTCGGAAATCGTGTAATCCAGCAAGCCCTCGGCAACCTGTTCCATCAGTTCGTCCGCGCTGGCGCTTTGCAAAGCCTGCCATTTCAGTTCGGGTTGGCTCTGCGCCAATTCAGCCAGCCGCTCCGCATAGCTTGTGCCAGCCGGTACCGCAATTTGCTTGCCGATCAGGTCTTCTATTTTTTTCGGCGCCTTGTTGATTTCCGTATTGAACACCACGTGCTGCTGCACGCCCTGATACGGTACGGCAAACTGTACCAGATGCTGGCGCAAGTGCGTGATGCTGAGATCGGCTGCCGCAATGTGCGCCTTGCCCTTGAGCAGGGTAGGGATGACCTGTGTGATGTTATCGGCGATCACGAACTTGACGGTGTAATCCTCGCCGAGCTCCCTGGCAAAGAGCGTGGCAAGATCGTATTCCAGACCGGCGAACTGGTTGTTGCCGTCGACGTAATAAGTATTCGGGCCGTTGTGCGTCACTACCACCAGCTCCTTGCTGGTCCTGGGGTCGGGTAATGGCTTGGGAGGCTTCTGGCAAGCGCTCAAGCCCAGTATTGCAAACAGGAGGAATAACCGGCACATGGCCTAAGTTTCAACAAGTTTGGCAGATTTGTCCAGCCGCAAATATGGGCTTAATCCGGCTATGATGCTAGAATAGCGCCCCACGGAGAGGTGGCAGAGTGGTTGAATGTACCTGACTCGAAATCAGGCATACGTGCAAGCGTATCGAGGGTTCGAATCCCTCCCTCTCCGCCAGTTCCATCCGGCTTTCCCAGCCCTGAAGTGAAGGGCTTTTCCCTGCGTCTTGACCAACCCGCGATTGGCCCTGCGGCATCCTCCATCTTTGCAGGTAGTCAACTGCGACTTCCCGCATGTTTCATTAGACCAGTTCCTCACACGCGGCTGGAGATTTCTGCCGGCGCGGGAGGTGCCTGATTTTTATATTCATTTGCATATTTTTGCAGATTGCCATTAAAGTTTTAGTTCCTGTTTTCGTTAATAGCCTTAGGGGGCAAACGTCAATTCCGGGGTTGCCAGACCCTGATATCGGCGTTGCCGGAATTAATGGACAGTTAGGAATGAAGCGGTTTCGCCATGCGCCGCATGGCGATTGCCCTGCTGGCCTTCAATCGTACCTGGGTATTTCGGAAGGCATGGCTTGGCGAGGGTTGAAGACAACCGGCGATGCGTTGCGCTACCTGTGATGATCATTGCAGGGGAGATAGCCACAGGTTTATTCCGGGGAGAAAGTGAGTGGTAGTGAAAAGCATGTTCGAGCGAATCGCTGGATACATGGCCGTGCCGGTTGACAATCCGGATTTGCTCCAGGCCAGGTGCATTGCACTGTCACGGATGATTCCCTTGCTGTATTTCATCCTGGTGGCCAATAGCTGGGTGTTGACCGCCACTTTCATCGACATGGCTCCGCTTTGGCTGACCGTCCATGTGGCGCTGCTGTTGAGCATCATCTGCGTGGCTCGCCTTTTTGTCTGGTGGCGCGCGCGAGGTGCGATCCTGAGCAATGAGCGGGCTGTCAGTGAGCTCAAGCGCACAAACTACGTGGCTGCGCTGCTCTGCATTGTTTTCACGGCATGGGCGTTTGCGCTGTTCCCTTATGGCAATGCCTATGCGCAAAGCCATATTGCCTTCTTCCTGACGATATCCATGATCGGCACCATGTTCTGCCTGATCCACCTGCGCTCGGCCGCGTTGATTGTCGCCGCTGTCGTCTGTCCCTCCTTTGTTGTCTTTTTTGCTTCGAGAGGAGTGCCAACATTCACGGCAATGGCGATCAATGTCCTGCTCGTCATAACCGCCGCGGTGATCGTCATCCTGATCCAGAGCCGGGACTTTGCCCGCATGGTGAACTCGCAGGCCGAGTCGCGCCGCAGGGAACAGGAGCAAAAACGGCTGCTGCACATGATCGACGACATGCCGGTTGCCGTGATGACCGTCGATCCGGCCACTTTCAATATCAATTATGCCAACGATACTTCCAGGCACCTGATCGACAGCATTGAACACTTGTTGCCGATCAAGTCCGGCGACCTGGTGGGTACATCCATCGACGTTTTCCACAAGCACCCGGAACATCAGCGGCGCCTGCTGGCCGATCCCGCCAATCTGCCTCATAACGCCCGTATCAGGCTCGGGCCAGAGGTGATCGACCTGAAAGTGTCGGCGGTGACAGGCGATGACGGTAGTTATATCGGTCCCATGCTCACCTGGGCCATCGTCACCAAGGAGGCGGAATCCGAGAGCCGGATTCGCCAGCTCGCCCACTATGACACCCTGACAGGGTTTGCCAATCGCACTACCTTTCATGAGCAACTGGAAGCGAGCCTTGCTCAGCCGGGCAATCGGGTCGGGTTGCTGTTTATCGACCTTGACGGTTTCAAGCTTGTGAACGATTCGCGGGGGCACCGCATTGGCGATGCCTTGCTCAGGCAGGTAGCCGACCGGCTGCGCGCCACATGCAACGGCAGGTGCAAAATCATCGGACGGATCGGTGGCGACGAATTCGCGGTCCTGCTGGAACAGACCGATACGGAACAGGCAGAAGCGCTCTCGGAGACCCTGCTGGATGCGCTTTCAACCCCTTTTCTTCTCGGCTATGACACCCAGGTCCAGATCGGTGCCTCCATCGGTATTGTGCTTGCTCCCATGCATGGCGATAACGGCGAAACCCTGCTGTCGCGCGCTGATATCGCCCTTTACGCCGCCAAGGCAGCCGGGAAATGCACCTTCAGGATGTTCTCGGCGGAAATGGAGCACCGCATCCAGGAGCGTGTGCGTCTCGAAGTGAAACTCCGCGCCGCCCTCGAGAACCGGGACAATCTCTTTGTCTTCTACCAGCCGATTGTCGATATCGAAACCGGCAAGGTGACTGCTCGCGAGGCACTGGTGCGCTGGTATCATCCGAAACGCGGATGGGTTTCCCCCGGCGAATTCATTCCCGTTGCCGAGCAAAGCAGCCTGATCGACCAGTTGGGCCTGTTCGTGCTCAATCGCGCCTGCCGCGACGCAGCCGGATGGGAGGATGGGGAGCGCGTCGCCGTCAATATCTCGGCTAACCAGCTCGGCAAGGGGACGCTTGCCCAGATAGTGCTTTCGGCGCTGACCTCTTCCGGCCTGTCTCCGGACCGGCTCGAAGTCGAAGTGACGGAAACCGCCCTGTTGAGCGATGAGGCCAACGGCATAAGCGATCTGCGCCAATTGCGCGACATGGGCGTGCGTGTTGCGCTTGACGACTTCGGAACCGGTTATTCTTCCCTTGCCCATTTGCGTGCCTTCACTTTCGATAAAATCAAGATCGATGGCTCTTTCGTGAAGGATGCCGCGGAACGGCCTGATTGCGCCGCCGTGGTCAAGGCCATTGCCGATCTCGGCAAGCGGCTGGGCGTGACTACCGTCGCCGAAGGCGTCGAAACGCAGGCCCAGCTCGACCGTATCCGCGAGGAAGGATGCAGGGAAGTCCAGGGCTATCTCTACGGCCGGCCTATGCCAAGCGCGCAGGATGCTCCGCTTGTGGCCGAGCTCAACCGTGAGTGGAGCAAAAGCCCGGCAGTTTAGCGGAACGGCATCGACAAGTTTCGGCTTGATTGAGGGTTATTGAGCATCAATCATACAGCTCAGATGGCGCGTGCCTTAAAGCTGGTGCGATGAGCTTCACGCTCACATCCGCTTGACGTTGAACACCCGCCAAACGGATTTTTCCGCTTCGACAGCGAGGAACTTCAATACGGCAAGCCCCAGAATGACCAGCCAGGATAAAGCATCGAGCGGCGTGCTCTGGAAGAGCTGCTGCATGGGCGATGCATAGGTGAATAACAGTTGTAGTGCGATAAGCAGCAGGCTCACGCTCAGTGCTGTCCTGTTGCCGGTCAGGATTTCAAGGTTGAACGCGGATGCAGTGAAGTGCCGCACATTGAAGAGGTAGAGCAGTTCCCCGGCGACCAGCATGTTGACGGCGGCGGTGCGTGCCGTCTCGATGGAATTGCCGCGCGCTAGTTCCCACTCGAAGACGGTAAAGGTGACGGCAATCATCAGTAGGCTGACATAGACGATCCTGGTAATCAGGGCGCCTGTCATGAGCGGCTGTCCTGGCGAGCGGGGAGGCTGCTGCATGATGTTGGCCTCGGCAGGCTCGAAGGCCAGCGCAAGGGCCAGGGTAATGGTCGTGACCATGTTGACCCAGAGAATCTGGCCTGCCGTGACCGGCAGGGCCAGGCCGCCAAATACGGCCAACAGGATCACGCCGGCTTCGCCGCCGTTGGTGGGCAATATGAACAGCAGCGATTTTTTGATGTTGTCAAAAACGACCCGGCCTTCGCGCACGGCATGGGCAATGGTCGAGAAGTTGTCGTCGGTAAGCACGAGGTCGGAAGCTTCCTTGGCCGCATCGGTTCCTTTGCGCCCCATGGCGACGCCAATGTCCGCGGCTTTCAGTGCCGGTGCGTCGTTGACGCCGTCGCCTGTCATCGCGACCAAATGGCCTTCGGCTTGTAACGCTGCAATCAGCCGCAGTTTGTGTTCCGGGCTGGCGCGCGCGATGACGTCGGTTTCCAGTGCGATTTTCCTGAGCGCGGCATCGTCCAGTGCCGCAATCTCTTCACCGCTCAGTGGCTGCGCTGTCGATAATCCAAGCCGGTGGCCGATGGCGGCGGCAGTTGTCGCGTGGTCGCCGGTAATCATTTTCACCCGGATGCCTGCGCGTTGGCATTCGGTGACGGCAGCCATTGCCTCTTCGCGCGGCGGGTCGATGATGCCGACCATCCCGAGCAGCTCGAAACGGGGCGTGATGTCGCTGATGTTCAGCGCCAACGTCCCCGCCGGCATTTCACAGCGGGCGAGAGCCAGCACGCGCTCGCCTGCATTTGCCGCCGTTTCCATGCGCGTTCTCCAGGCCGCGTGATCCAGCGTATTGCCGCCGGCTTCCTTGATGCACAGGTCGAGCACGCGCTCCGGCGCGCCTTTCATCAGCAGGAAAGCCTTGCCCTGGTGATCATGATGCAGCGTTGCCATGAAGCGGTGCTCTGATTCGAATGGAATATCATCGATCCGCGGAAACTGCCTGGCCATGTCAAGAGGGTCAAGCGTGGCTTTGAGGGCCAGCGTCAATAGCGCTCCTTCGGTCGGGTCGCCGATCAGTTGCCATTCGGCTTCCTCATCGTGCTTGATCTGCGCGTCGTTGCACAGCAGGGCGCAGTGGGCGAAGGCCTGCAATGCTTCATCCTCGGCGGCGTCGATAGCGGTTTCTCCCAGATGGAATCCGCCGGTCGGCGTGTAGCCGGTACCGCTTATGCCAAGCTCACGGGCTGGAAGCATGAGACGCACCGCGGACATTTCATTGCGTGTAAGCGTGCCGGTCTTGTCCGTGCAGATGACGGTCACGGAACCCAGGGTTTCGACGGCAGGCAGGCGTCTCACAATCGCATTGTTTCTGGCCATGACGCGCGTACCGATAGCCAGCACGATGCTGACGATGGCAGGCAATCCTTCGGGAATGGCGGCAACTGCAAGACCGACCACTGCGAGAAAGATGTCGAGGCTGTCCATGCCTGCGACATAGTAGCCATAGAGGAAGGTCGGCACGCAGATAGCAAGAATGAAGCCTGTGATGCGGCGTGCAAACTGGTCGAGCCGGCGCGTGAGCGGTGTGGATAGCGTGCCGATCTCGCCGACCAGCTTGCCGATGCGGCCGATTTCCGTATGCGGGCCTGTGGCGACAACGACACCGCGCGCTTGGCCGAAAGCGATCTGTGTACCGGAGTAGGCCATGGAGAGCCGGTCTCCGATGCCAGCGTTGGCACTTACTCCTGCAATGCTTTTTTCCACCGGCATTGATTCGCCGGTCAATGCGGCTTCAATTACCTGCAAATTTTTTACCCGTATCAGACGCAGGTCTGCCGGTACCTTGTTGCCGGATTCCAGCAGCACGATATCGCCCGGCACGAGTTCATGGGCATCAATTTCATGGCGCTCGCCATTGCGCAGCACGGTTGCGCGACTCGCCAGCATCGAACGGACCGCATCCAGCGCTTTTTCCGCCTTGCCTTCCTGCACAAAGCCGATCAGTGCATTAATCAGCACCACGCCGAAGATCACCCCTGTGTCGATATAGTCCTCGAGCAGGAAAGTCATCATGCCTGCCGCGAGCAGGGCATAGATCAGCGGGTTGTGGAACTGCAGCAGGAAGCTGAGCCAGGGACTGCGGCGCTCAGGCTCGGGCAGCCTGTTTTCGCCGAAACGGGCGAGACGGGCCCCGGATTCGCTCAAGCTCAGGCCGCCGGCGCGGCTGTCCAGGAGTTCAAGCGCTTGTTCTGCGCTGATGGCATGCCAGTGATGAGTGTCGGCAGGCTGTTTGGCGTTCATCCTCTTTCGGTATAGCCCATCTTGATAAAACCGGTCTTAATAGAAATAGTAAGTCGAATTCAAGTAGCGGCTGACATCGTCGATTTCGTCCTTCGTCCAATGCAGGCCGATGGCATCCTGCCAGCGGTTGACCTGTCCGGACAGGCTGTTGAGGTCAGTGGCGATTCTTTTTTCTCTCCAGTGTATCTGCTGTGTGTGACATTCGATGCAGTGGTTGCGGTAAAGCAGTTCACCACGGGGCATCTGCGGCTGGATGGATTCGGCGGCGTAGCCGATAGCGGGAATGGCAGTCATGGCGGAAGCCAGGGCAGTCAACATGATGAAGTAGCGCTGCATGATGTTTCAACTCCGGTTTGATGAAAAAAATAGAGCGTGGAATTATTGATTACAGAATACAGCAGCATGCTTGTGAAATGTTGATTTGCATCAAAAGCCCGGAGTCTTGATATAAATCAATGAGGGGCGGATGCAGTGTGATTATTCTGCTGCGATGCGTACTCTTGCCCTTAATACCGTACCGCCGGCCTCTCCCGGCATCGATCAAAAAGACCGGGTGGTGCTGGATGATGCCGCCGAGTGGCCGGCATTCAGCCGTCAGCACGCATCAGACCGGTCGGAGTGGGAATCCCACCTGATTATAGAAGGCATGCATTGTGCCGCCTGTGCATACAGTGTCGAGCATGCGTTAAGGTCTGTGCCCGGCGTGACCGGCGCAGAGGTGAATGCGGCAACCGGCAGGGCGTCGGTGACGTGGTCCGATCGGTTGACCAGGCCTTCCGAATGGATATCGGCAGTCAATCGTGCAGGTTATGGCGCCATGCCGGCGACGGATGCCGATGCAGTCGCCCGGCGTGGCAACGCGCAACGGTTGGCGCTCTGGCGCTGGCTGGTTGCCGGGTTCTGCATGATGCAGGTGATGATGTATGCCGCGCCTGCCTATGTCGCCGCGCCCGGCGAAATGACGCCGGACATCGTGCACCTGCTGCGCTGGGCTTCCTGGGTGTTGAGCCTGCCCGTCGTGTTTTTCTCCTGCGGGCCGTTTTTCGAGAATGCTTGGCGCGATATCCGCCGCCAGCAGGTCAGCATGGATTTGCCGGTCTCGCTTGGCATCATCATTACGTTTGCCATCAGCTCAGTGGCTACTTTCTACCCTCATGGCTGGTGGGGCGAAGAAGTCTATTTCGATTCCCTGACCATGTTCGTCTTCTTCCTGCTGACCGGGCGCTGGCTGGAACTGAGGTTGCGCAACCGGACTGCCGGTGCGCTGGATGACCTGATGCGTCGTTTGCCGGACAGCATAGAGCGCAGGATGGCGAGCGGTGAGTTCGAGCGGGTGTCTGTCAGGCGTATTGCGCAGGGAGATATCCTGCGGGTGCTGCCCGGCGAGGCGTTCCCGGCGGATGGAGAGGTGATCGATGGCGAGACCATGGTCGACGAGGCCTTGCTCACCGGCGAGTCACGCCCCGTCAGCAAGGCCGTGCAGTCCGAAGTCATCGCCGGTAGCCATAATCTTTCGTCTGCCGTACTGGTCAAGGTCAAGAGGGTCGGCCCGGCAACGCGCTATGCGCAGATCGTGGCCCTGATGGAGAATGCCGCGCTTCACAAGCCGCGGCTGGCCATACTTGCCGACCGCATCGCCAGGCCTTTTCTCATATTCGTATTGCTGGCGGCGCTGGGCGCGGTGGTTTACTGGTGGCCGACCGACCCGGCGCGGGGCCTGATGGCGGCGGTCGCGGTGCTGGTGGTAACCTGCCCGTGCGCATTATCGCTGGCGACGCCTGCGGCCATGCTGGCATCGGCAGGCGCGCTGGCGAAGCGCGGCATTCTGGTGCGCCATCTGCAGGCGCTGGAGAGCATCGCGGGCATTGATACAGCGGTTTTCGACAAGACGGGCACGCTGACCTACGACCGCATGAACGTCGTCAATACAAGGGCGCGTGCCGGCTGGACTGAAGAGGCGGTTTTGCAGCTTGCAGCCGCCATAGGCCGGCAGTCTTTACACCCTGTCTCGCGTGCGCTGGCGGCGGCTTCTCCCGGGACGTCCGTCCCGGTGGGAAAGATCGAGGAAGTGTCCGGCCAGGGCTTGGTTGCAGAAACGGTAAACGGCCCGGTCAGGCTGGGTTCGGCCCGGTTTTGCGGAGTCGAGGCGCCTGCTTCCGTATTCATGCAGGTGCATCTGGCCGATGCCCAGGGCTGGCTGGCGACATTTGACCTGGGTGAGGATATCCGCGGCGACGCCGCAACCGCCATCAGGCAATTGCAGGGAGCAGGAGTGGCGGCAGAAATACTTTCCGGCGATCGCTGGAGTGCCGTGAAGCGCGTCGCGGATGCACTGGATGTCGAACGGATCAAGGCCGACAGCACGCCGCAGGATAAGCTGGCGCATGTGCAAAACCTCCAGCAGCAGGGGCGTAAAGTGGCCATGGTCGGTGACGGCCTCAACGACGGGCCGGTGCTGGCCGGCGCGCAGGTTTCCGTAACGCTCGGCCAGGCGGCACCGCTTGCGCAGTCGCAGTCCGATTTCGTCATTCTTGGTTCGCAGTTGCGATCTGTTCCCCAATTGCTGGGGCAGGCGCGGCTAACCATGCGCATCGTGCGCCAGAATCTGCTCTGGGCGGCTGTTTATAATGCGGTTTGCATCCCGCTTGCCGTTACGGGCTGGCTTAATGCCTGGATGGCCGGCCTCGGCATGGCGCTGAGTTCCCTGCTGGTCATCATGAATGCAGCACGGCTTGCCAGAATGGAGGAATGAGTACGTGGATATCCTGTTTTTGCTGATTCCCTTGTCCGTGATGCTGGTGCTGGCGATACTCGGCGGGCTGTGGTGGGCCATTTACCACGGACAGTTTGAAGATATCGAGCAGGAAGGCGAGCGGATTCTGCATGACGATTGACCTATATCAAAAGCCCTAGACCAAGACTGCGACAAAATGCCTCACAGAATTGTCAACCTGAGGTAGTCATAATGAGTCTAAATAGCTCCGAAGCAGTGATGTACAACGATACCGTTGTACGGCAGTTTTCCATCATGGCGGTCATCTGGGGGGTGGTGGGCATGCTGGTAGGCGTGATCATCGCAGCCCAGCTCTACATTCCGGAACTGAACCTTGGCTTGCCCTGGACCAGTTTCGGCCGCTTGCGACCGTTACACACCAATGCCGTCATTTTTGCCTTTGGCGGCTGTACCCTGTTTGCCACATCCTATTATGTGGTGCAGCGCACCTGCCAGACCCGGCTGTTCGGCGGGCCGCTGGCGTCGTTCACGTTCTGGGCCTGGCAGCTCGTCATCGTCGCTGCGGCGGTTTCGCTGCCTTTGGGTTATACCCAGGGCAAGGAGTATGCGGAACTGGAATGGCCGATCGATATCCTGATCGCCCTGGTCTGGGTCGCTTACGCGGTGATCTTCTTCGGCACCATAGGCAAGCGTAAGGTCAAGCACATTTATGTGGCCAACTGGTTCTTCGGCGCATTCATCATTGCCGTGGCGTTGCTGCACATCGTCAATAGCGCGGCGATACCGGCCGAGATCATGAAGTCCTACTCCGCCTATGCCGGCGTGCAGGATGCCATGGTGCAGTGGTGGTACGGTCACAATGCCGTGGGCTTCTTCCTTACTGCCGGTTTCCTCGGCATCATGTACTACTTCGTGCCCAAGCAGGTCGAACGTCCGGTTTATTCATACCGCCTTTCCATCGTGCACTTCTGGGCGCTGATCTTCACTTACATGTGGGCAGGCCCTCACCACCTGCATTACACCGCCCTGCCTGACTGGACGCAATCCCTGGGCATGGTGTTCTCGCTGGTGCTGCTGGCACCGAGCTGGGGCGGCATGATCAACGGCATGATGACCATGTCCGGCGCCTGGCACAAGCTGCGCGAAGACCCGATCCTGCGTTTCCTCATCGTTTCGCTCTCGTTCTACGGCATGAGCACCTTTGAAGGCCCGATGATGGCGATCAAGACGGTGAACGCGTTATCGCATTACACCGACTGGACGGTAGGCCACGTGCATTCCGGCGCGCTGGGCTGGGTCGGCCTGGTCTCCATGGGGGCGCTGTATTACATGATTCCCCGTATATTCGGGCAAAAGCAGATGTTCAGCATCAAGGCAATCGAACTGCACTTCTGGATGGCGACCATCGGCATCGTGCTCTATATCGCCGCCATGTGGATTGCCGGTGTGATGCAGGGCCTGATGTGGCGCGGTGTGAATCCCGACGGTACGCTGACCTATACGTTTGTCGAGAGCGTCAAGGCTACCTATCCGTTCTATGGCCTGCGCCTGCTCGGTGGTCTCCTGTATCTGGGCGGCATGCTGGTGATGCTGTGGAATGTGCTGAAAACCGCATCGCAAGGCCAGTCCGTTAACGTACCAATCCCGCCGGTTGCGGCTCATGCTTAAGGAATAATGAAAATGGCTGACCACAATAAAAAACCCGGTTTCTCTCACGAGAAGATTGAAACCAACAACTTTCTGCTGATAGTCCTGATCCTGGTCGTCGTTTCATTCGGCGGCCTGGTCGAGATCGTGCCGCTGTTTTTCCAGAAAACGACGACGGAGCCGATCACGGGACTCAAACCATATACGCCGGTGCAACTTGCCGGGCGCGATATCTATCTGAGGGAAGGCTGCTACAACTGCCACTCGCAGATGATCCGGCCCTTCCGCGCCGAGGCCTTGCGTTACGGCCATTACTCGGTGGCAGGCGAGTTCGTCTACGATCACCCGTTCCAGTGGGGTAGTAAGCGCACCGGCCCCGACCTGCACCGTGTGGGCGGCAAGTACAGCGACGAGTGGCATCGTATCCATCTGATTAACCCGCGCGACGTGGTGCCTGAGTCCAACATGCCGTACTACCCGTGGCTGGAGCACAACAAGGTGGATGCGGATGGCCTGGCACCGAGAATGAAGGCGCTGCGCAAGGTTGGCGTGCCCTATACCGATGCTGAAATTGCCGGCGCCAAGGCAGAAGTCGAAGGCAAGACCGAAATGGAAGCCCTGATTGCCTACCTGCAATCCCTGGGCACCTTGTTGAAATAAGCGGGGTGAGACATGGATATCAATACATTGCGCGTGATTGCCACTGTGGCCAGTTTCGTCGTGTTTATCGGGATTGTGGTCTGGGCTTGGTCGCGCCGTCGCGAAGCGGACTTCAAAGATGCAGCCAATCTGCCATTCGAACAGGATTGAGGAATAAAAAATGAGTGACTTTACCAATAGTTTCTGGCCTTTGTTCATATCGGCGATCACCCTGATCGGCATTTTTGCATGTGCCTGGCTGCTATGGATCAACAATAAAACCAAGGTTGCCAAACCCACAGCCGATAACAGCACAGGTCATGTCTGGGATGAAGACCTGCGTGAGATGAATAACCCCCTGCCGCGCTGGTGGGTCTGGATGTTCATCATTACCATCGTGTTCGCACTGGCTTATCTCGTGATTTACCCGGGGCTGGGCAACCATCAGGGGATATTCGGCTGGTCGCAGGTTGGCCAGTATGAGGCTGAAGTTGCCAAAGCCAATGCGGTGACCGAGCCTTTGTACGCCAAGTTCCTCGCCATGTCGCCGGAAGAGGTGGCGGATGATGCCCAGGCGATGGCGATCGGCGGCAGGCTGTTCCTCAACAACTGCGCCCAATGCCATGGTTCAGATGCCCGCGGCAGCAAGGGTTTCCCTAACCTGACCGACCACGATTGGCTGCATGGTGGCGAGCCTGATACGATCAAGGCGACCCTGGTCAATGGCCGCAACGGCATCATGCCGCCGATGGCTGCTGCCGTGGGTAATGAGGAAGATGTACGCAATGTTGCGCATTATGTGCTCAGCCTCTCCAACAGCCAGCACGAACCTTCATTCGCCGCCCTCGGCCAGGAGAAGTTCATGGTCTGCGCAGCCTGTCACGGCGCGGATGGAAAAGGCAACGCGATGTTTGGCGCGCCTAACCTGACCGACGGCATCTGGCTGCACGGTGCCGGCGAGAAGCAGATCGTGGCGATGATCAACCACGGCAAGACCAACCAGATGCCGGCACAGGCCGGCAAGCTGAGCGAGGCCCAGATTCATGTGCTGACGGCTTATGTCTGGGGGCTTTCCAACAAACCGGCAGCGCAGTAATCGCAACAAGATGTAACAGATGAACAGAATGGTGAACAAGGCAACGGACGCTGCGCAGGCAGGGCCTACGGATGAAGTCATGGTGTCGCTCTACGCGGCACACCAGAAAATCTATCCGCGCAGCGTTTCCGGCCTGTTCAGCAAATGGCGCTGGCTGATGGTCTGGCTTACGCAGATCGTCTTCTACGGGCTGCCCTGGCTGGAATGGGGGCAGCGCCAGGCCGTGCTGTTCGACTTGGGCTCCAGGCGCTTTTTCATTTTCGGGCTGGTGCTTTATCCGCAGGACCTGATCTACCTGGCCGCCATCCTGATCATTTCCGCGCTTGCGCTTTTCCTGTTTACAGCCGTAGCGGGCCGCCTGTGGTGCGGCTATACCTGCCCGCAGACGGTCTATACCGAAATCTTTCTCTGGATAGAACACAAGATCGAGGGTGACCGCGCAGCCCGCATGCGTCTCGATGAAAAGGGCGCAGGGCTGGAGAAGTTCAGCAAGAAATCCCTCAAGCACCTGGTCTGGGGGCTTTTCGCCCTGTGGACCGGCTTTACCTTCGTCGGCTATTTTACGCCGATCCGCGAGTTGCTGCAGAACTGGGCCGTGCTGCAGATGGGGCCGTGGGAGACTTTCTGGGTGTTTTTCTACGCCTTTGCCACTTACGGCAACGCCGGCTTCCTGCGCGAACAGGTCTGCAAATACATGTGTCCCTATGCGCGCTTCCAGAGCGCGATGTTCGACAAGGATACCCTGATCGTCACCTACGACCAGGAGCGCGGCGAGCCGCGGGGTAGCCGCTCGCGCAAGGCGGATGCGAAAAGCCTGGGGCTAGGTTCCTGCGTCGATTGCCATCTTTGCGTGCAGGTTTGTCCGACCGGTATCGATATTCGCAAGGGTTTGCAGTACGAGTGCATCGGATGTGGTGCCTGCGCCGACGTCTGCGACAGCGTGATGGACAAGGTGGGTTACGAGCGAGGATTGATCCGCTATACCACTGAAAACGGCATGATCAACCACTGGTCGCGCAGCAGCATGCTGCGCCGGGTGTTGCGTCCGCGCGTGCTGGTGTATGCCAGCATCCTGGCTTTGTTGACGGCGGTACTGGTCGTCAGCCTGGCCCTGCGCACGCCGTTCCGGGCCGATGTCGTGCGTGATCGCGGCGTCATGTCGCGCATCGTCGAAGGAGGTTTGCTGGAGAACGTCTATCGCATGCAGCTCATGAATGCGACGGAACAACCGCAATCCTTCCGCATCCGTGCCCGGGGCGTCGATGGCCTGCGCCTGGTGGCGCGCGATACCGGCGATGCAGACAGCATCGCGCTGGAGCCGGCGCAATCGAAATGGATTACGCTCTACCTGCAGGTGCCCGATGGCAATCTGGAACCGGGTTCGCACCGGGTCTGGTTTGATGTGGAAATGCTGGGCAACGACAAGGTGCTGGAAGAAAAATCGGTGTTCCTGGTTCCCAGGTAGCCTTGAATGACGGAAAGGAAGCAGATGAACAGGCAGGACGAAAAGCGCTGGTGGCAGTATGGATATGTCTGGCTGATACTGGCGGGCCCGTTGGCGGTCATTATCGCATCATTCATTACCCTGAATCTGGCGCTGAAAACGCCGGACGCCGTGGTGGATGATTATTACCGAAAGGGCATCGAGATCAACAAGACGCTGTCAGATCCCAGCCTGGCACCTGCGCAGCAGGCACGTAATCACGCGGCAACGGCAGGTGGCGTGGAACACTAGTTACAGATATCGGGATTGAATATCTTTTTCAATGCATCGGGTTGGATGATACGTACCCATCGCTGCTTGACTTCGATGATGTTGTCTTCGCTGAACTTGGAGAAGGTCCTGCTGACGGTTTCCAGCTTCATGCCGAGATAGCTGCCTATCTCTTCCCGCGTCATGCGCAGTACCAGTTCCGATCTGGAAAAGCCTCTTGCATGCAGGCGCTGCACCAGGTTCAGCAGAAACGCCGCCAGCCGCTCTTCCGCACGCATATTACCCAGCAGCAGCATGACGCCCTGGTCGCGGACGATCTCGCGGCTCATGATCTTGTGCACATGTCGCTGCAGTACCGGAAACTCGCGGGAGAGCTCCTCGACATTGGCGAAAGGCATGACGCAGACCTCGGCATCTTCAAGGGCGACCGCATTGCAATTGTGGCGATCGCTGGTAATGCCATCGAGTCCCATGATTTCGCCCGCCATTTGAAACCCGGTGACCTGCTCGCGGCCATCCTCGCTTGATACGCAGGTTTTGAAGAATCCCGTGCGTATGGCATAGAGGGAGGTGAAGGCGTCGCCGCTGCGGAAAAGTGATTCGCCCTGGTTGACCTTGCGCCGGACTGCGACCACATCATCCAGTTTCTGCATGTCTTCATGATTCAGGCCCACAGGCATGCAGAGCTCACGCAGATTGCAGTTGGAACATGCAACTTTGAATATTTCTGGATTCATATAGAGCGCGTTGGAAGTTTCAAGGACAGAGCTTACCGCGTTTGCCGGCTCGTTGAAAGGGTGTCGGCCTGTCAATCTTAGGGTATCCGTGGAAAACGGGGTGAATTATCCCTGCAAAATCTTTGGGAGTTATTGATTTGCATCAAAGAATTTCCGGCTGATAACAGGCACAGTCACGTAAATTATCCGGAATTCCCAAATGATTGCAGACACGACCGGGCGCCCGATTCAAACGCTGCCAGAGCTGACGCCAGAGATATTGCAGCGATTCGATGTCGCGGGGCCACGATATACTTCCTATCCTACTGCCGACCGGTTTGTCGAGGCATTCGGCGAGAACGAGTTCATGCAGGCACTCGAGCAGCGCTGCATGGGCGGGCTGGCTTTCCCTCTTTCGCTCTACGTACATATTCCTTTCTGCGATTCGCTCTGCTTCTACTGCGCCTGCAACAAGATTGTGACCAAGCATCATGAACGCGCAGCAGAGTACCTGCGCTATCTCAGCCGCGAGGTGGATTTGTACGTCAGCAAGCTGGGCAAAGGCCAGACCATTACCCAGTTGCACCTGGGCGGGGGTACGCCCACCTTCTTCAGTGATGACGAACTGGCGGAATTAATGGCCATGCTGGGCCGTAATTTCGTCATCGCGCCTACCGGGGAGCATTCGATCGAGGTCGATCCGCGCACGGTGGATGAAGAACGCCTGAAACGCCTGGCCGAGCTTGGCTTCAACCGGCTCAGTTTCGGTGTGCAGGATTTCGATCATGAAGTACAGAAGGCCGTACATCGCATTCAGCCGGCAGAGCAGGTGTTTGATCTGGTTGCTATTGCACGCAGCCTCGGTTTCGAATCGATCAATGTCGACCTGATTTACGGCCTGCCCAAGCAGACGCCGGAGTCTTTCCAGCGCACGCTGGCGCAGGTGGCGAAGCTCAGGCCTGATCGTATTGCGCTTTACGCCTATGCGCACCTGCCTGAACGCTTCAAGCCGCAACGCAGGATCAAGGCCGAGGACCTACCTCCGCCGGCAGGTAAATTGCAGATGCTGTCGGATGCGATAGCAGCGTTTCATGCCGATGGCTACGTCTATGTCGGCATGGACCATTTTGCCCTGCCTGACGATGCCCTTGCCGTTGCCAAGCGTCAGGGCAGGTTGCATCGCAATTTTCAGGGTTACAGCACGCAGCCCGACTGCGACCAGATCAGCCTGGGCGTATCGGCAATCGGCCGGGTGGGGGCGACCTACAGCCAGAATACCAAGTCGCTGGAAGATTACTACGACCATCTGGAGCAGGGCCGTTTTCCTATTGTGCGCGGGCTGGCGCTATCGAGGGATGACCTGGTACGCCGTGCCGTCATCATGGCGCTGATGTGCCAGGGCAGGATACAGTACGAGTCCATCAACCTGGCTTACCTGATCGATTTCAGGCGATACTTCGAGCCGGAGCTGATCAAGCTGCAAGAGATGGTCAAGGACGGCCTGGTTGAAGTCGACATGCATGGCATACAGGTCACCAGCAGCGGCTGGTTCTTCGTCCGCGGGATCGCGATGGTGTTTGATCGCTATCTGCAAGCGGACAGGAACCGGGCACGCTTTTCCAAGATTATCTAGGCCTTCTGGCTGATTGTTCAGGCTTTGAAGCGAATATCCGATTCTGGGTCGCTCTGTTCCGGGTGATCCAGTCTCGTTTTTTGCGCGTTCCGTATCCCCTGTATTACACAAAACGCCGGGCCGTATCCGATCAGCAGGTAAAAAAATGCCTCTACCAAAGAGCAGCAGAGGCGAGTGTGGAGTCTTGAAATCTGTGCCGGTTTATTTATGCTGCTTGTAACCGGTCAGCATCGATTGGATCAGATTCTCCTCGTGCAAATAACTTTCCAGCAATACACCCAGAATATGGCCGATGACCAGAACCAGCCATGTCCAGGCGAATACATCATGCAGCGTGTCCATGCCCGAAGGATCAACCCAGAACAAGGCGTCATTCAGCACCACGATCCCGGTCAGTATGGTCAGGGCACCGATGGCCAGCATCGCATAAATCACCAGTCCGCCTGTCGGGTTATGCCCGATATAGCGGGGGGCATGGCCTGTCAGGATCAATTGCAGATATTTCATACCGGATAGCAGGTCGGGCGGAAAGCTATGGAAATTCGCATAGCCTTTTGCCTTGAACCCCCAGACGATTCGGCTCAGGATCAAAATGCCGGCCAGATATCCCGACATGATGTGTATATTCCTGTCCCACTCCGATTCATGGGTGTAGAACGCAACTGCAAATGCCAGCACCAGCAACCAGTGGAAAGATCGTACAAAACGATCCCAGACATATTCCATGGCGTTACTTGATAGTCAGCAAGTAGGCGATAAAGTTACCCTTTTCCTCGGCGCTGCATTGGCGGCCGATGATATCCAGACAATGTTTATCGAAGTTTTTTTCCACCTTGTCCACGGATGCAAAGCGTTTTGCATTCCTGGCCGGCGCCAGCGGGCGTATCGGCTTGTCGGTCACGATGTGCCTGCCCTTGTTGCCGGGGTTGCCGGTATGGCATGACGCGCAGGAGATGTTATGGCTGCGTACCAGAATCTCCCTGCTGTAGAAGGCATGGCCATCTTCAGCAGAAAGACCCTTGTAGGCAGGGTTGATATGCTTGGCGAAGACTTCGTACTTGTGCGCCAGTTTCCGCGCAGCCACAACGTCTGCATTCGCCTGCAAACTGACAACGGCAGTTGTCAGCAGCAGGGCGTAGATCATTTTTTTCAGCATGATGGAAAAACCTGCCTGGAGCCAAGCTTAGAAGCGTTTACCGATACCGATGCCGAAGACCCATGGGTTGATATCCAGCGAGTCGATCTTGGTCCAGTTTCCCCCGATTTTGGCTTTGACATCGGTATCAATAGTGACGTATTTGACATCGGCATTGATAAGCCATCCATCTTTCAGGTTGATATCGAAACCTGCCTGCGCAACAAATCCCCAGCTGTCGTTATCGATCTTGATTTTGGTCCCTGTCAAAGGGCCGCTTGAGAATTTAAGATTGCGATCAAGCATGTAAGTGTAGTTGACGCCGGCACCGATATAGGGATCGAACGTTTGGTCAGGATTGAAGTGCCATTGTAATGTCAGGGTTGGGGGCAGCAAATCTACCGACCCGAGTTTTTGGTCAGTCACCGTCGTTAGAGCATCGCCACTAACTCTTACATCGTGCTTGGTACCAAGTGCCAG
Organism: Methylophilaceae bacterium; assembly: GCA_905339275.1. GTDB lineage: Bacteria > Pseudomonadota > Gammaproteobacteria > Burkholderiales > Methylophilaceae > UBA6140. The sequence goes on along the minus strand of CAJPFK010000038.1, from coordinate 24,652 downwards.
AATCAGTTCGGCAGCAATGTTCTTGGTGATGTAATAAGAAAAATCCAACTCTGGAATAATATTGTCGTTGACTTTCAGATCTGCGCTTGGCGTCATAACTGTCGCACCCAAAGCACCATTCACGGTTTTTCCCAGTTTGCTGTCTTCATTAGGTGATACGTTTACTGCTCTCAGTCTTACAACAAAATCGCCTGCTTCCGCAAAAGCAAAATGTGGCGTGAATGTGGCTGCCAAAGCAACTGCCAGCATGGTTTTCTTCATTTCCTGTCTCCCGTGCAATCAAAAGTTGGTGTTGAAAAATTTCAATTGCATTCTGGGGTGGATGCTTATGCTGCTAATTGATGTAAATCAATAAAACTTGTAATAGGGCTCCATGCACGCAGAAAACGATGCGGGAGCCGGGATACTGTCTCAAAAAAACAATATACTGCTCGTCGTCTGGAACGTCGGAGGGCGTATGCAAACAACGGTTTTTGGATTGACGGAAGCACAGGTCACGGAATTCGGCATGACGTTCGGCGTCGGCGGCCTGATGCTCATGATGCTGCTTATCGTGGCCCATCTGGCCTGGCAGTCGAAAGCCGGGAAATTCGGGACGTTCGTCCTGTTTCTCGGGTTGACGCTCGGCCTGGTCGGCTTTACGGCAAAATACCTGATTCAATACACGCTGGGCATTGAATAGCCTCCGGATGGCGTTTCAACTACCGTAATTGCCGTCAGCAGATGGGCGGTGCCTTACTCGCTATTGATAGCGCAGTGCTTCTATCGGATTCAGGCGCGCTGCCTTGCGGGCAGGATAGAAGCCGAAGAAGATGCCGACAGTTGCTGCGACGCCAAAAGCGGTCGTGATGGAGTTGCTGGAGATTACAATTGCCGCCTCCGTCAGGTGGTTCACCAGCAGTGCGCCGCCGATTCCAATGAGCAGGCCGATCAGGCAGCCCACGATGGATATCATGATGGCTTCGAGCAGGAATTGCAGCAGGATATCCCGCTCGCGCGCGCCAATCGCCATGCGGATGCCGATTTCGCGTGTACGCTCAGTCACGGATACCAGCATGATGTTCATGATGCCGATGCCGCCGACCAGCAGGGAAACCGAGGCGATAGCCCCGAGCAGCAGGGACATGGTGCGTGCAGTTTCGGCCGCGGAGTCGGCGGCTGCCGTCAGGTTGCGTACAAAGAAGTCGTTCTCGTCATCTTCTCTCAGTTTGTGCCGCTGCCTCAGCAGGCTGTTCATGCTTTCCTCGACCATGGCCATGCTCTGGGGGCTCGAGGCCTGCACCATGACCATGCGCACGCTGTTCACAAATTGCCCGCCGAACAGCTTTCGCTGCGCGGTGGTCAATGGCACGATGATGGTGTCATCCTGGTCGCGGCCATCGAGGCTCTGGCCCTTGCTGTCCAGTACGCCGAGCACAACGAATGGCGCCTGTTTGATGCGTATGGTTTTACCGACGGGGTCAATGTCGCCAAACAGGTTTTCCACGACGGTTTTGCCTATCAGGGCGACGCGGGTTGCCGAGCGGATGTCTGAGTCCGAGAAGACATAACCATCCTCCAGGCCCCATGAACGCACCTCCAGGTAGTCCGGTGTCGAGCCTATGATGCTGGTCGCCCAGTTGTTGGAACCAAAAATGACCTGCGCATTGCCCATGCTGACCGGGGCAACCGCATTCACGCCGTCAAGCTGTTCTATGGCTTCGGCATCCTGCACGGTGAGCGATGGGGCATTGCCGCCGCCAAGACGCGCACCGCCAGCAGTTCTGGAACCAGAGAGCACGATGAAGAGATTGCTTCCCATGGAATTGATCGACTCTTTCACCGATTCCTGTGCACCCTGGCCGACAGCCATCATCAGGACGACAGCACTGACGCCTATCATCATTCCGAGCATGGTCAGGAAGGTGCGCAGGCGATTGGCGCCCATGGCATGCCAGGCTTCACCCAACATGGCGCCGAACAATTAATTTGCCTCCGCGGGCGTAAGCAGGTACGGGGTTTTGGCCGTCGTCAGGGAATCCTGGACAATGCGGCCATCCAGGAACCTCACCTGGCGTTTTGCATGTTCTGCAATATCCGGTTCATGGGTGACCAGCACGATGGTAATGCCGTCATCATTCAACTCCTTGAAGAATTGCATGATGTCTTCGCTGGTCTTGCTGTCCAGATTGCCTGTCGGTTCGTCAGCGAGGATCAGCCGCGGTTGATTGATCAGTGCCCGCGCGATGGCAACGCGCTGCTGCTGTCCCCCGGATATCTGGTTCGGCAGCGATTGCAGGTAGTTGCCGAGGCCGACTTTCTCCAGGACGACTTTCGCCCTTGCGTGGCGTTCATTTTTACTGATGCCTGCGTAGACCAATGGCAGGGAGACGTTATCCAGCAGGTTGGAGCGTGACAGCAGATTAAAGCCCTGGAAAACGAAGCCGATCGTACGGTTGCGTAGTTTTGCGAGTGTCGCATCGTCCAGTTTGTCCACCGGATAGCCGTCGAGCATGTATTCGCCGCTGCTGGGCTTGTCCAGGCAACCGAGAATATTCATGAAAGTGGATTTGCCGGAACCGGATGGCCCCATGATGGCCACATAATCGCCGAATGCAACGGACAGGTTCACCTCCTTCAGCACCGGGAAAGGGCCGAGGGCAGTCTGGTAATCCTTGTACAGGTCGCGTACCTGAATGATATTCTGGCTCATCAGAACATCCTGAACCGCATCGTGCTCGACGATGTGGGTTCCTGACCCTGTTTTTCGCCGACAATCACTTTGTCTCCGGGTTTCAGCGCATCGGTGTCGATCTCGGTCATGCGCCCATCGGAGATGCCGACATGCACGGGAATCGCCTCGACCTTTCCGTTGCGAAGCACGTGAATCTTGCCCGATCCCATGTTATCCGCACCCGACTTCGAGCGACGCGAATTCATGGTGTTTCCTGCACCGGCGGCATTTTCGTCCAGCCTGGGTTTGTAACGCAACGCGGCATTGGGCGCGAGCAGGACATCCGCCTGATTGGCGATTTCAATGCTGACATAGGCCGTCATTCCCGGCAAAAGAATTTCGTCCGGGTTGTCGACCGAAACCACCACGTCATAAGTCACCACGTTCGAGGTCACGGTCGGGTTCAGGCGCAGTTGCTTGACTTCGCCTTCAAAAGACCGGTTCGGGAAGGCATCGACATTGAACCTGGCTTTTTGCCCGACCTTGATGTTGCCGATATCGGCCTCGGCGAAACTCGAATTGATCTGCATCTTGGATAAATCCTGCGCGATCCTGATCAGTTCCGGTGTCTGGAAGCTGGCTGCCACGGTCTGCCCGATATCGACAATCCGGTCGATGACGACACCGGAGACTGGCGATCGTATGATGGAGTAGCCGAGATTGGTCTCGTCGCGCTTCAATTGCGCGCGGCTGGTTTCAAGTTGCGCGCGCGCCGATTTCAGCGCCTGCACCGCTTGATCCAGTTCCTGCCGGGAGACATATTCCTGGGCATAAAGCGAACGTATGCGGGCTTCATTGGCCTCGGCCAGGTCTACCGAAGCCTGTATGTTCCTGATATTGCCCATGGTCTGCGCAATTTGCGCGGTAAACAGCGAGTTATCCAGTTCCAGCAGAATCTGGCCTTTCTCGACCTTGTCGTTGTAATCCACATAGAGTTTGCTGACGCGCCCTGAAACCTGCGTGCCGACACTGACCACGGTAACGGGGTTGAGGGTGCCATTGGCAGAAACGCTCTGGGCGACATCGCCGCGTGTGATCTCCTGCTGGCGATAGATATCTTCCGGTTTCGGGGCGCTGCTCTTTTTATAGTAGTAGGCGCCGCCTGCGGCAATCGCCAGCAAGATCAGGCCAGTGAAGACTTTTTTCATCATGGTGCTGTTTTTCCCCAATTTATAATTCCAGGCCATTCCCCGATTTACGGGATAAATGCGGAAACTTCACCTTCCGGCAAGGATTGAATCATGGCGTTATCCAGGGCTCCCAGTGCCTGAGCCAGGTTGGCGCGGGCGATATTCCAGTTGAGGTCGGCCTGTATCTTCTGCTGTCTTGCGCTGGCGAGCGCGCTTTGCGCGTTCAGGGTGTCAAGAATATTGCCGACGCCGGCCTTGTAACGGCCGAGGGCAACGCGGGACGATTCTTCGGCGCTTTCAACGAGAACGGCAGCGGCACGAACCGATTCATTTGCCGTGCGCAAGCCTTGATAGGCGCTCCAGACATCGAGCGAAATCTGTAATTTCAGTCGATCGCGTTGTGCTGCGCGCACTTCAGCGGCCGCTTCAGCACTGCGGATGCGGTAGCTGGGCTCATAGCCGCCGAATAGCGGAATCGATACGCTCAATCCGATCGAGCCGGTATTGCTGGCACTGATGTCGCTGCCGTTCTGGGAGCTGTTGGCGACCGAGACGGACACGGTCGGCTTCGATGCGGCACGGCTTGCTTCTATGCTGGCCTCGGCCGCCTTCAGTTGCGCCTCGCTGGCGATCAGATCCGGCCTGCGTAAGCGCGCCTGCTCGATCAGCGCGTTGATGTCCTGCTCGATAACCGCACCGGCATTCACGGCCGAAGTCGGCGTGAGTTGCAGCGGTTGGCTGGCATCCAGGCCCATGACGTTGGCCAATGTGCCATAAGCCGTTTTCAGGTCGCCTTCCGCGGTAATGCGGGTCAGCGTGGTTTGCGCATAGGATGTCTGCGCCTGCAATTTGTCCGCAGGTGTTGCCACCCCGGCCTTGTAGCGCGCATCTGCAGCCTTGAAGCTTTCTTCGCTGGCGCGTTCGGATTCCTGGGCAGCCTGCAATGCCGCAATGCCCGCTTGCACCTGGTAATAAGCCCGGATTACGGAAAGCAGCACATTCTGTATTACGCTGCTTTGACTGGCACTGGCCGCCTGCAATAACTGGCGTGCATTTTCCAGATTGGCGTCGCGGTTGCCAAAGTCGTATAGCAGGTAAGAGGCAACCAGGTTGTTGTTCAGGTTGCTGTAAGGATTGTTACGCTGCGAGGATTCCGGGCTGGCTGCATTCAGGTTGCCGGAAAGCGTATTGTTGACGGATGGCAGGTAGGCCGATTTTGCGATGCCGAGCTGTGCTGCCTGCTGTCTGGCGCTGGCCCATGCTTCCCTGGTTTGCGGGTTGTTGCAAAGCGCCGAGTTTGCAACATCGGCGAGCGTCAGCAGTTGCTTGAAATCCAGTGCGGCGCATTCCTGGCCCAGGCTCTCATTCAAATAGGCCGGCGGGATGGAGGGGGGCGTAAGCGCTTCCGTTCCAAGCGGGTCGCCATCGCTGTACCAGATGCTTTTCCCGGCGTGCGCTACGCCTGGGGGAGCAAGCAGAAAAAGACAACTCAATTGGAGAGCTGTCATGAAGGTTTGATGGAATCCGGGGCGTAAGGTAGGTAACAAATCAGGCAATCATTGAGGCAAGTTGTGGTTGTAGATAGTTGGCGACGGTTATTGGTTCAGGCGCTATAAACAGTTTGTAACACGATTATTATAATTTAACGTCAAACGGGCGGTTAGCGTTGACCTGTAGCAAATAATCATTATTTTCACGCTAGGCATATGAAGCATATCCGGCTATATTCTCAGGCAAATCTAGTGCAAGGGTTCGTATGCCACAACTCAGACGTGATCGCTTGAAGGTTGCCGCTGTATTCCTTGTTGCACTACTTATCACCTTTGCCTTTGCGCGCACTCAATACAATACTACAGAATTACGCACCCGCCAGCTCGAACTGGTGCTGTCCTCGGGGCAGGAGCTGAGCGATATCTTCAAGGCAGAGCTGGAGCATGCCATCGGCCTGATCAAAGCGACGACCTGGCTGTTTTACGCCAGCGATAGCGTCAGCCGCAATGAGTTCAGGCAATTCGCATTACGGGCATTGGACAACAGCGATTTATTACATGAACTGCAATGGCGCCCGCGGGTATTGGCGCAAGACCGCCAGCGCTTCGTCATGGAGGCAAGGCAGGAGGGATTGCCTGATTTCGAAATTCGCGACTATGACGGTGCGGCCGGGACGTTTGTGACCTCATCGGAACGCCGGGAGTACTTTCCAATCTATTTCGGCGAGCCGGCTGAAAAAACGCTTTTCGGTTTTGACAGCGCCTCAACCGAAATCAGGAAAAAAGCGATGACAGAGGCTGCGGTCATTGGCGAGGCGATTGCAACCAATCTTCTGCCGGACCAGAAACAGGATGGGGAACAGCGGGGTATCGTGATTCATGTGCCTGTTTATCGGAATGATTCAGCGGCCCATGACGATGTGCTTGGTTTTGTTTCCGGTATCGTGATGCTGGAAGGGCTTCTGAATAAGATAGACAAGAAGGCCCGCTATCTGGGCGTGGATTTCATGCTCTTTGACATCACCACTACGACACCTGAATTGATCTATTACGGCAAGGGCATCAGGAATGGTTTCCGGTCCGATATGGAAGCCTATGCAAACCGGGTGGCGGAAAACGATCTCAGGTTGCCCCTGGATTTTGCCGGGCGCCAATGGGAATTCATCGTCTACTCGGAATCCTCGATATTCAGCCGCTTTACCGGTCAGCTTTACTGGACCATCTTTTCCGGACTCGGAATATCGCTTCTGCTCGCGTTCCTTGCATCGCGCCTGCTCAGAGAGCACCGTGCATTGACCGATGCCGAAGAACGCCTGCGCGATCTGACCGATCATCTGCCGGTAGGCGTATTCCAGGTGCTGTTTGATGGTGCCGGCAAACGCCGTACGACTTTCGTCAATCAGACCGCTGCAGACATGGTGGGGGTTCCGGCGGAAACCATGTTGAGCAGCCTCGAGTCATCATTCGAACATATCGTTCCCGAAGACCTGGAAGCGATCTCTGCCAGCCTGGAGCAATCGAGAAAATTGCGCCGGGCGTGGGAGCAGGAGTTCCGGGTGCAAGCAGCCGGCCGGCTGCACTGGATGCATGCACGCGCCATGCCGCGGGAAGGGCTCAAAGGGGAATTGTTCCTGAATGGCTACCTTGAGGATATCACCGATCGCAAGCATGCCGAGCAGCAGTTGATCGACCTGAACGAGTTCCTGCAGCAGTTGATCAACACGATTCCCAGCCCGGTCTTTTTCAAGGGGCCGGATGCGCGTTTCATCGGCTGTAACCGAGCCTATGAAGAGGTATTCGGTACGACCAGCGCTTCCCTGGCCGGCAAGACGGTTCTCGAACTGGAGTACCTGCCGGAAGCGGAGCGCCTTGCCTATCATGCGGAAGATCTCCGCATGATTTCAGACGGGCTGACGGCACATCATAATATCCCGATGGATTTTGCCGATGGCAAAACCCACCAGGTACTTTACTGGGTAAGCGGCTTCCACCTTTCGGATGGCCGGGCGGGGGGGCTTGTCGGCGTGATTGTCGACATCAGCGCGCAGGTCGAGGCACATGAAGCACTGCAGGATGCGATCTATCAGCAGAATGCGATTTTCGATTCAGCGCCTTTGGGGATTGTCGAGCTGCGGAATCGCCACGTCCTGCGTTGCAATGCCCGCTGGGAGGCCATGCTCGGCTATGGGCCTGACGAGCTGACAGGAAAGTTGAGCCGCATCTGGTTCCCGGATGAGGAAAGCTTCGTTCTGATGGGTGAAATCGCCTATCCGGTGCTTGGGCGGGGTGAGACCTACAGGGGCGAGTGGTTGATACAGCGCAAGGATGACAGCCGTTTCTGGTGTCGTGTTTCCGGGCATGCCATAGACCCCAACGATGCCTCCGGCGGCAGCGTCTGGCAATTCGAGGATATTTCCGAAGAGCGGCACGCTGCCGAAGAGTTACGCAAGGCCAAGGATATGGCGGAGGAGGCGACGCGTGCGAAATCGATGTTTCTCGCCAATATGAGCCACGAGATCCGGACGCCACTCAATATCATCATCGGCATGGCGCACCTGACGATGAAAACCAGGCTGTCAATCAAGCAGCATGATTATCTCAGCAAGATGCACAGCGCCAGCCTGAGTTTGTTGAGCATCATCAATGACATTCTCGATTTCAGCAAAATCGAGGCGGGCCGGGTTGAGCTTGAACACACTCCGTTCGTGCTGGATGACATGATCAATTACCTGTCAACCGGTCTCGCACCACAGGCGTCCGAACGTAGCCTGGAGATCCTGTTCGACATTCATCCTGACGTTCCCCAGAGTTTGGTCGGCGATCAGCTTCGTCTGGGGCAGGTGCTGCTCAATCTGGTCGGTAACGCCGTCAAATTCACTGAAAAGGGCGAAGTGATCGTCCTGGCTGAGTTGCTTGAACATGCAGATAACAACGTCAAGCTGCAGTTTTCGGTGTCAGATACCGGCATCGGCATGACGCAGGAGCAGGTCAGCAGGCTGTTCCAGCCGTTCACCCAGGCTGACTGTTCGACTACGCGCAAATACGGCGGGACAGGGCTTGGACTGACCATCAGTAAAAGGCTGGTTGAGCTCATGGGCGGCAATATCTGGGTTAGCAGTGAACTGGGCAAAGGCAGCACTTTCTATTTTACAGCCTGGTTCGGCGTCGATAGGGATATACCCACCCCATGGATTATCCCGGAAGAACTGAATGGGCTGCATGTGCTGATCGTCGATGACAATGCTGCGGCCAGGAGCGTTCTGGCGACGCAAATGGCTTTTCTTCCATTCGATATTGAACAGGTGAGTTCGGGCGAAGAGGCGCTTGATGCGATCAAACAGTCGCTGCCCGGCAAGCCGTTCGACCTGGTGCTGATGGACTGGAGCATGCCGGGAATGAGCGGCATTGAAGCCGCGCGTATCATCAAGCAGGATCTGGACTTGCAAAAAACGCCTGCAATTGTGATGGTCACCGCTTTTGGCCGTGAAGATGTGCGGCGGGAGGCCCAGGCACTGAATCTGGAAGGTTTCCTGGTAAAACCGGTCAATCATTCAACCCTCGTCGATATGCTGGTCAGCCTCTATTCTCCGGATGCCCGCCCTGAAGCCGGTATCCATGCCTCCTTGCATGGCAAGCACTACAGTCTTGATGGCGTACATGTACTTATCGTTGAAGATAACGATATCAACCAGCAGATCGCACGCGAACTGCTCGAGAGCGTGGGCGCCAGCACCGATGTTGCAGGCAACGGTGCGGAAGGCGTCGACAAGGTCATGTCGAATCCTGACGGGTTCGACATCGTACTGATGGATTTGCAGATGCCCGAAATGGATGGTTTTGCCGCAACATCCGCTATCCGCAGGGATGAGCGGTTCCGCGACCTGCCTATTGTCGCGATGACGGCCCATGCATCAGCGGATGACCGCGAACGCTGCCTGGCTGCAGGGATGAACGGGCATGTCGCAAAGCCGATCGACCCGGATGTGCTTTATCAGACGCTCAGCAGCCTGGTGAAAACCGGAGAAATGCCGCAAGGCGTGGAAAAACGCCGGCAGGATGTCGGGCATGCACCGGAAGACATGCATATCGATGGCCTGGATGTGGCGCAGGCGCTACAACGGGTAGCGGGCAACAGGAAACTTTACAGGCAATTGCTGCAGCAGTTTGCAACGGTATATGAAAGCCACACGGATGAAATCAGGAAGGCATTGCTGAACGGGCAACGATTGGATGCCCAGCGGATTGCGCATAGCATCAAGGGGCTGGCAGGCAATATCGGCGCTACTGAATTGGCAACACGGGCAGGCGACCTGGAGCGCATCATCAGTGAAGGTGGAGAGGCCGCGGACACGCTTGATCTGTTTGCGAATGCCATGACGCATTGCATTGCAAACATCAGGGTCTGGGTTGAGAAAGTGCAGAAAAATGAACCACCTAAAAAATTATTGACACAACGGGCCGACATCGGCAAAGTCAAAAATTATCTGCTGGCACTGCGCGGGCGCATGGCGAATCATGATGCCAGGGCAGTCGAATTCTGGGAGCAGCATGCCCAGGAATTTCGTTCCTGCATTGCGGATACTGATCTGGTACCTCTGGAAAGCGCTATTCAGCAGTTTGATTTTGAAGCGGCATTGCAACAATTAGAAGTGGTTCTGGATTCATTGAAGTCGAAAAAGGACAGCATATGAATATTGCAGTAAACCATCATGTAAGCAAAAAAACGGTGCTGATCGTGGACGATATTCCCGATAGCCTTTCCGTGATGAATGCGCTTCTGAAAGACTTTTATGTGGTCAAGGTGGCCATCAGCGGCGAGATGTGCCTCAAGATCGCAAGCGTTCTGCCTCGCCCCGACCTGATTCTGCTCGACATCATGATGCCGGATATCGACGGTTATGAGGTCTGCAAGCGGTTGAAGGCCGACCCCTATACCGCCGAGATTCCCGTTATTTTCCTGACAGCCAAGGTCCACATGGAAGACGAGCAGCTTGGTTTCGATGTGGGAGCGGTGGATTATGTCACCAAGCCTGTCAGTCCGCCGATTCTCCTGGCGCGGGTCAATACGCACCTGCAACTCAAGGTGGCGCGTGATATCCTCAAGGACCAGAAATCCTATCTGGAACAGCAGGTACAGATGCAAACCCGGGAAGTCGCCATGATCCAGGATGCGACGATTCTGGCAATGGCCTCACTGGCTGAAACGCGTGATAACGAGACTGGCAACCATATCCGCCGCACGCAGAATTATGTGCGTGTCCTGGCGCAGCGCCTGCAATACCACCCCAGGTTTGCCGCGTATCTGAATCGACACATCATTGACTTGATATACAAATCCGCTCCCTTGCACGATATCGGCAAAGTGGGCATACCCGACCATATTCTCCTGAAGCCGGGAAAATTGACGCCTGAAGAATTTGAAGTCATGAAAACGCATACCATATTGGGATGCCATGCGGTGATGGAGGCTGAAAAACGCATCGAAGGGAGCTCGCACAACTTCCTGCAGTATGCCCGCGAAATCTCGCTATCCCACCATGAAAAATGGGATGGCAGCGGCTACCCGCAAGGGCTGAAAGGGGACGATATCCCCGTTTCAGCCCGGTTGATGGCGCTGGCCGATGTCTATGATGCCCTCATCAGCCGCCGGGTTTACAAGGAGCCATATTCCCATGCCGAGGCCCACAGCATGATCGTGGCTGGGCGCGGCTCGCATTTCGACCCCGATGTGGTGGATGCGTTTGTTGAACTTGCCGGCGATTTCCGCAAAATCGCCCTGCAATACACGGATGACGGCCTTTAGTTACAAGCCCTGGCTGGCAAGGTAATCCTCGTAGTTGCCTGTGTAGTCAACGATGCCATCGGGTTTGATCTCCAGAATCCGCGTGGCAATCGAGCTGACGAACTCACGGTCATGGCTGACGAAGAACAGCGTGCCTTTGTATTTATCCAGTGCCGTATTCAGCGCCTCGATGGATTCCATGTCCATGTGATTGGTCGGTTCGTCCATCAGCAATACATTGGAGCGCGCCAGCATCAGCTTGCCGTAGAGCATGCGGCCTTTTTCTCCGCCGGATAGCACCTTCACCGACTTTTTGCTGTCCTCGCCGGAGAACAGCAGGCGGCCCAGCATGCTGCGTACGACCTGGTCGTCATCCCCGGGCTGGGTGAATTGCGTGATCCAGTCGAACAGGGTTTCGCCTTTCTCGAACTCGTATTCATGATCCTGCGCAAAATAGCCCAGTTTTGCTTTTTCCGCCCATTTGATCGTGCCGTGCCTGGGCTGCAGATCGCCAGCCAGGCAACGCAGCAGCGTGGTTTTACCGACACCGTTTTCACCGATGATGGCGACTTTTTCACCGGCTTCCACCATCAGGTCGAAGTCATTGAACAGCATTCGATCGAAACCGTGGCTGAGTTTCTGCACCTCGACCGCGTTGCGGTGCAGTTTGTCCCTGTCATCGTATTCAAAGCGGATAAATGGATACTGGCGGCTGGAGGGCTTGATATCCTCCACCTTGATTTTTTCGATTTGTCTGGCGCGGCTGGTGGCCTGTTTGGCCTTCGAGGCATTGGCCGAGAAACGGCGCACAAAGTCCTGAAGGTCGGCGATTTGCTGTTTGGCCTTGGCGTTATCCTTCGCCTGCTGCGCACGTGCCTGGGTCGAGGCTTCCATGAAGTCATCATAATTGCCGGGATACACGGTGAGTTTTCCGTAATCCATATCGGCGGTATGCGTACAGACCTGATTGAGGAAGTGGCGATCGTGCGAGATGATGATCATCGTGCAGTCGCGGTTGTTCAGGATGTCTTCCAGCCAGCGAATGGTATTGATATCCAGGTTGTTGGTCGGCTCGTCGAGCAGCAGGATATCCGGGTTGGCAAACAGCGCCTGCACCAGCAGGACACGCAGTTTCCAGCCCGGTGCAATGGCGCTCATGGGGCCGTTGTGCTGTTCGATCGGGATGCCGACACCAAGCAGCAGTTCGCCGGCACGGGATTCTGCCGTGTAGCCGTCGTATTCGGCGAACACGTGTTCCAGTTCGGCGGCCTTCATGTAGTCTTCCTCGGTTGCTTCCGGGTTCATGTAGATCGCGTTTTTCTCGACATTGGCCTGCCACATCTGTTCATGGCCCATCATGACCACATCCAGCACACGCTGGTCTTCATAGGCGAACTGGTCCTGGCGCAGAAATGCCATGCGCTCGTTACTGTCCAGCGAGATATTGCCGGCAGTAGGCTCCAGCACCCCGGCCAGAATTTTCATGAAGGTGGATTTACCGCAACCGTTGGCGCCGATCAGGCCGTAGCGATTGCCTTCGCCGAATTTGACCGAGACATTTTCGAACAGCGGCTTGGCGCCGAACTGCATGGTGATGTTATTAGCAATAAGCAAAATTGAAACCCTGAAAAATAGAAATTAAGTGCTGATGGAAAAATCAGAATCTGTCGCGGATGACCACTTCATCCATGCTGAGTTGTCCGCCGCGCGGCCATGCTTCCTTGATGCCTTTGCCGACAACGACGAACATGGCCGGCGTATGGTCTTCCGGCAGGTTAAGCAGCCTGGCGACGGCATCGAAATCGAAGCCATCCATCGGGCAGGTATCGTAGCCCATTTCCCTGGCTGCCAGCATCAGCGTCATGGCGGCCATGCCGCAGGAACGCATCGCTTCATCGCGTTGCACCTGTTCGTGGCCGCGGTAATATTGATCGATCGCGGGCACCAGGTAATTGCGCACCGGCTCCGGCGCATCCTTCCAGTAGCGTTCCGGCTGCTTTTCCCAGGACTTGAGGTCGGCAGTCAGGACGATGAGCAGCGAGGCATCCGTTACCTGCGCCTGATCCCAGCTTGCCGCGCGAATCTGCTTGCGTAGCGCCTGATCCTGCACCACGACGAAGCGCCAGTTCTGGATGTTGAATGCGGTAGGCGACAGCATGGCGAGCGAGAGGAGTTTATCAATCTCATCCTGCGTCATGCGGTGTTCAGGATCATAGGCCTTGACGGCACGGCGTGTTTCGATGGCGGTGATAACGTCCATTCGATCTCCTTATCCAATTCCGGTGATTTCGAGGTTCATATTGCCCACAGGCCGGTGCCAGATCACGGTATCGCCGACCTTATGCCCAAGCAGGGCTTTTGCCAGCGGGGATATCCAGCTTACCTTGCCAGCGGCAATATCCGCCTCGTCTTCGCCTACAATCATGAAGATATGGGGGTTGCCTTCTTCATCTTCAACCTGCACCGTGGCGCCGAAGAGCACTTTATCCTTATCCTGCCCGCCGGGTTCAACCAGGATCGCCTGCTCCAGGCGCGCCTGGAAATAGCGCAAGTCGCGCTCCGCCATCGCTAATTGCTGCTGGACCTGCGGGTCCTCTTTCTGCGGGGCAAGCTGCGCACGCAGCTTCTCCAGGCGGGAGGTTTCCTGTTCCAGTTGCTGCAATCCGAGCGGCGTGACGTAATTCGGGTGCTCGCTGAGCGGGCGCTCCGGCAAATCGGTGCCGGCATGCTCGAGATCATCTTCCTTGACGAAACCGCGGCTCATGAGGCTTTGCCATTCAGTCGCGCACAACTGCGATTAGAGGGCGAGGCAATATGAGGTGCCAGCAAAGCCGTCCTGATGCAGTTGCCGTGATGCACTATTCCCACTCGATGGTTGCGGGGGGCTTGCCGGAAATGTCATAGACCACCCGGTTGATGCCGCGCACTTCATTGATGATGCGGTTGGAGACCTTGCCCAGCAGCTCGTATGGCAGCTCTGCCCAGTGCGCGGTCATGAAGTCGCTGGTGACCACGGCGCGCAGGGCGACCACGTAATCGTAGGTGCGGCCGTCGCCCATGACGCCAACGGACTTTACCGGCAGGAACACGGCAAAGGCCTGCGAAGTTTTTTCATACCAGCCCGAGTTGCGCAATTCTTCGATGAAAATGGCATCGGCGCGGCGCAACAGGTCCGCATATTCCTTTTTGACTTCTCCCAGAATGCGCACACCGAGGCCGGGGCCGGGGAAGGGGTGCCGGTAGACCATGTCATGCGGCAGGCCGAGCGCGACGCCCAGTTCGCGCACTTCATCCTTGAACAGCTCGCGCAAGGGTTCCAGCAGTTGCAGGTGCAGGGTTTCCGGCAAGCCGCCGACATTGTGGTGGCTCTTGATGGTGTGGGCTTTCTTGGTCTTGGCGCCGGCGGATTCGATCACGTCCGGATAGATGGTGCCCTGGGCCAGCCATTTTGCCTGCGGCAGCCTGGCGGATTCTTCCTGGAATACGTGCACGAACTCGCGCCCGATGATCTTGCGTTTGGCTTCGGGGTCGGTCACGCCCGCCAGGTCGCCGAGGAATTTGCTGCTGGCATCGACATGGATGACCTTGACGCCTAGGTTCCTGGCAAAAGTCTCCATCACCTGTTCGGCTTCATTCAGCCGCAGCAGGCCGTTATCGACGAAAACGCAGGTCAACTGGTCGCCGATCGCGCGATGAATCAGCGCGGCGGCCACGGAGGAATCAACGCCGCCGGAGAGGCCCAGGATCACCTGGTCATCGCCCACCTCGTTACGAATGCGCGCAACGGCGGTTTCAACGTAATCCGGCATGTTCCAGGAGCGGTCGCAGCCGCAGATTTCATGCACGAAGCGGCTGAGAATGGCCTTGCCCTGGCTGGTGTGGGTCACTTCCGGGTGGAACTGCACGGCATAGTAGCGGCGCGATTCATCGGCCATGCCGGCAATCGGGGTTGAGTCGTTGCTGGCGATGATGCTGAAGCCGGCTGGCAATTCAGTGACCTTGTCGCCGTGGCTCATCCAGACATCGAGCAAGCCGTGGCCTTGCCCGTTGGTCCTGTCCTGAATGTCGCGGAAAAGGGCGGAGTGGCCCCGCGCGCGGATTTCCGCATAACCGAATTCACGCTTGGCCGCGTTTTCGACCTTGCCGCCCAGTTGCGCCGCCATGGCCTGCATGCCGTAGCAGATACCGAGCACCGGCACCCCGAGATCGAAGACGGCTTTGGGCGCCTTAGGCGTTTCATCCTCATAAACGGAATTCGGGCCGCCGGAGAGGATTACTCCGGCAGGGGCATAGTTGCGGATGAAATCGTCGTCGACATCCCAGGAATGCAGTTCGCAGTAGACATTTGTCTCGCGGACGCGGCGGGCGATCAACTGCGTGTATTGGGAGCCGAAATCGAGGATGAGAATTTTCTGGGTCATGGATGGTATCAATAAGGAAAATGCCGGCATGCGGCAAGAAGCGATTGAATCGCGTCAGTCGGAAAGGTAATACTCGACCGTGGAAACGACACGCACTTTCTTGATGTGCGCTGTGCTCGAATCACGGTTTTCAATGCTGAACGTGCCCTGGTTGGCACGTTTGATCTTGCCCAGCGTGCTGTCCGAATCCTTGGCGAACTTGTCGGCAGCCTGGCGCGCATTCTTGGTTGCTTCTTCAATCATCGCCGGTTTGATGTCGTTCAGCTTGCTGTAGATGAATTGCGTGCTGTAACTGTCGCCCGCGATGGCGATGCCTTCCCTGCCAAGGTCGGCGATCCTGATCATGGTTTGCCTGGCCTTGTCCACCTGGTTCGAGTAAACCGTAACCGTGGAACTGGCGCTGTAGCGGAATTTTGAGCTGTAGGATGAATCGTATTCCCGTGCCAGCTTGTCGACGACCGAAGGGGAGGAAACGGTGATTTCACTGTCCGTAAACCCTTGTGCCGTGAGGAACTCGACAACCTTGGCATTCTTTTCCTGTATGGTCAGGTAGAGATTGGCCAGGTCGTTGTCCGCCATGCTGAAACTGATCGGCCAGATGGCAATGTCGGCAGGCACTTCGCGCTCGGAAAGGCCTTTGACCTCGACCGTGCGTTCCATCATCTTGATGTCGATGATGCTTTTCGACAGCAGGTAGCCCAGCCCCAGCAGGCCTGCAAGCAGCAGCAGGCCAAGAATGGCTGACTCGGAGACATAGCGATTTTTTTCAGCGGCCATCATTTCCCCCTAGTCAATACGGTAATTTGGAGCTTCCTTGGTAATCTGGACATCATGTACGTGCGATTCGCGCATGCCGGCAGAGGTGATCTGCACGAACTCGGCACGGGTGCGCATTTCATCAATCGTACTGCAGCCGACATAGCCCATGGAAGCACGCAGGCCACCCATGAGCTGGTGAATCACGGCCAGAACGGAACCCTTATAAGGGACGCGGCCCTCGATGCCTTCCGGTACCAGCTTGTCGGCATTGCCGTTGTTGTCCTGGAAGTAGCGGTCGCTGGAGCCTTTCTGCATCGCCCCAATTGAACCCATGCCGCGATACGACTTGTAGGAACGTCCCTGGTATAGCTCGACTTCACCGGGGGCCTCTTCGGTGCCTGCAAACATGCCGCCCAGCATCACGGAGTAGGCGCCGGCTGCAATGGCCTTGGAAATGTCGCCGGAGAAGCGGATGCCGCCATCGGCAATGAACGGCACGCCGGTACCGCGCAAGGCTTCTTCCACGTTGCTGATGGCGCTGATCTGCGGAACGCCGACCCCTGCGACAATACGCGTGGTGCAGATGGAGCCCGGGCCGATGCCGACCTTGACGCCATCGGCGCCTGCGTCGGCCAGCGCCTTGGCCGCAGTGGCAGTGGCGATGTTGCCGCCGATGACTTCAACCTGCGGGAAATGTTTTTTCACCCAGCTCACACGGTCCAGTACGCCTTGCGAATGGCCATGCGCGGTATCGACGACAATGACGTCAACGCCGGCTTCGGCCAGCGCGGTGACGCGCTCCTCGGTACCTTCGCCGACACCGACAGCGGCACCGACACGCAGGCGGCCCTTGCTGTCCTTGCAGGCATTCGGGTGATCGCTGGATTTCTGGATATCCTTGACGGTGATCAGGCCCTTGAGTTCAAAGGCTTCGTTGACGACCAGTACACGTTCCAGCCGGTGCTTGTGCAGCAACTGCATCGCTTCTTCGCGGCTGGTGCCTTCGCGCACGGTGACCAGGCGTTCGCGCGGGGTCATGATATGGACGATGGACTGATCCAGATTGCTTTCGAAGCGCAGGTCACGGTTGGTGACGATGCCGACGACTGTGCCATTCTCCACTACCGGCAAGCCGGATATCTTGTATTTCTGGGTGAGCGCGAGCACATCGCGCACCGTCATTTGCGGATGAATGGTTACCGGGTCATGCACGACGCCGGATTCGAAACGCTTGACGCGGGAAACATGGTAGGCCTGGTCGGCAATCACCATGTTCTTGTGGATGATACCGATGCCGCCTTCCTGGGCCAGGGCAATGGCAAGCGGCGCTTCAGTCACGGTATCCATCGCGGCGGAAACCAGTGGAATGTTCAGGCGGATGGATCGTGTCAGCTGGGTTGCGAGGCTTACTTCGCGCGGTAATACGTTGGAGTGGGCTGGAACTAGCAGGACATCATCAAATGTGAGTGCACTTTGCAACAGACGCATGGAATATCTTTCCGGCAAAAGCTAATTATACCGATTAGACGGATTCGGGTAAATCTTAAACTGAAACCCGCCAGGGACGATTGGCACTGGAGCGATGACAAAAAGCCCCGATGGCCCGGGTCAACCAAACCAAGTAAACTGGAGTTAATCCAAAGCGGCCCGGACATCGCGATAATCGTGATTGACGATCGCCCGGAAGCACCTTAATGTTTGAATTATTGCAGCAATGATCGGGAAAGAGCTTGATATGAAAAAACTCCTCATATTGTTGGCGGTAGCCTCATTGGCGCTTCCTCTGGCAGCGAATGCGCAGATTTATAAATGGAAAGACAAGGATGGCGTGACCCGCTATTCCGATGTGCCGCCGCCCACCAATGTTCCATACAAGTCGCTGGATGGCAGGAAAGAAGTTTCTGCCGAACCGCAACCGGCCGCAGGGGAAGTGGTGATCCCACCTGCGCCGGTCATTGCGGACGGGCCGCCAAAAACAACGCGCCAGGAAGCGGTTGTCGACCCCAAGGAAGAGGCCAGGGTGAAGCAGGAGCAGGAAAAAGTCAGGAAGGAAAACTGTGCGACTGCGAGATCCAACCTGAACACCTTCCAGCAAGGCGGCCGCATCAGCAAAATGAACGAAAAGGGCGAGCGTGAGTATTACGACGATGCCGGAATTGCAAAAAACCTGGAACAGGCCAAGCAGGATGTGGCCAAGTACTGCAATTAAGGGTTTGCAGCGACCTGCCTAACTCTCGCTGCCTGGACCGGCCTCTGCCGGGCCGCCGCCTTTTTTCATGATCTTGCCCTCGGCGGCGCGCTGGCGCCGCACTTCTTTCGGATCGGCAATCAGCGGCCTGTAGATTTCCACCCGGTCCAGGTGGCGCAACACCGCATCGAGTTTGCTCAGTTTGCCAAAGATGCCTACCTTGTTGACGGCAAGATCGATTTCCGGGAATTTTTCCATGATGCCCGAGGCCTGGATAGCCGCTTCAACCGTGGCGTTTTCCGCCACGCTCACCGGCACGATCAATTGCTGCCTGGGCAGCGCGTAGGCCACTTCCACCATGATGTTGTGCGGAATGCCCCGGCTGGTTTCTTCACTCATCAATAAACCTTATCTGCGCGCTCGACGAACGCATCTACAAATGTATTCGCAATATGGCTGAATACCGGTGAAATCAGTTTCGCCAAAAAGGCGTTGGAAAATTCGTAATTCAGGCGAAACTCGATTTTACATGCATCATCCGCCAGCGGGATAAAGCGCCAGACGCCTTCCAGGTGTTTGAAGGGGCCGTTGACCAGCCTGATATCCATCAGGCTGGGATAGGTCTTCTCGTTTTCGGTCGTGAAATTCTGCCTGATACCGTGATAATCGATATGCAGTGTCGCGCTGGTGTGCGTCTCGTCGCGCCTGAGCAGATCGACCCCGCCGCACCAGGGCAGAAATTCGGGGTATTGCTCCACCGCATCCACCAAAGCATACATCCGTGCGGCCGAGTGCCCGACCAGAACTGTTTTTTCAACCTGCGCCATTAGGAACGGACCTCTGAATCTAACTGGAGTAAAATACCGATTTTAGTCTATCTCCTTGTCATGAGCATCGCCCAGAATAAAAAAGCCTTTCACGATTATTTCATCGAGGAAAAATACGAAGCCGGTATCGTTCTCGAAGGATGGGAAGTCAAAGCTATCCGTGATAATCGCGTCAACCTGAAAGAAGCCTACGTCATTATCCAGCGCGGCGAAATCTATCTCATCGGCTGCCATATTACGCCGCTGGGCGCAGCCTCGACCCATATACGCCCGGATGCGATACGCACTCGCAAGCTGCTGCTGCACTCGGAAGAAATCGCCAAACTGATCGGCAAGGTCGAGCGCGCAGGCTATACGCTGGTGCCGCTTGACATGCACTACGTGCGCGGCCGGGTCAAGCTGCAAATCGGTCTCGCCAAGGGCAAGAAGCAATATGACAAGCGGGATGCGGAGAAGGAAAAAGACTGGAAACGCGAGCAGAGTGCCATTATGAAACGCCATAATCGTACCGCCTGAAACGCTTCCGGTGCAGGCGAGCTTTCAGGTTAGGCTCCACTGGGAATGGCCGAAGCAGTGGGACATTGGAGAACAAACGCGAAAAAGGCCGTACCATGCGCCCGTACAATAAATAGGCGCTGGGCGGCATCAATCCGGCGTATAATTTCAACCCGGCTAGAACTTATTCGATCATGGGTGAGTCATAGTGGGGCAGTGAATGTTTCAAACCATCAGGGGCCGACCAGGTTTCGACGTGGGTTACAAAGCAGTGCAGGGCATACCGAGGGCTAGTCACCTCGTAAATAAACTAGAACAAGTATAGTCGCAAACGACGAAACTTACGCTCTAGCCGCTTAATCCCGGCTGGACGCTGCACCGAAGGGTCTCTCGGTCGGGCGAAAAAACATGCGAAAGCATGTTGAGTGAATAACTCTCGCAGCAGCGTCATATAGAGAGACTCGTGTTGTATCGGGTTACTTGATACAACATTAAATCCAAGGTAACTCGCCTGCTGTTTGCTTGCTCGTTGGTGAGCATCAGGTTAAATCAAACAACACAGCTAAGTATGTAGAACTGTCTGTGGAGGGCTTGCGGACGCGGGTTCGATTCCCGCCGGCTCCACCAAACACAAAAGGGTCACCCGAGAGGGTGGCCCTTTTTGTTTGCGGAAGTCGGTCGAGTGAGCGCCTGCAGGACGGACCCGGCTGGGCGCATAACGAAAAGAGGCTTGCCTACAGTACGCCTTGCGCGAGCATTGCATCGGCCACCTTGATAAAACCGGCAACATTCGCACCTTGTATATAGCTGATACGGCCGTCGGCGCGTTCGCCGTATTGCAGGCAGGATGCGTGGATGCCCCGCATGATTTGCAGAAGCCTGGCATCCACTTCTTCGCGTGGCCAGGATAGCCGGGCCGCGTTCTGGCTCATTTCGAGCCCCGAGGTGGCGACGCCGCCCGCGTTGCTGGCTTTCCCGGGGGCGTAAAGCACGTGGTTGGCCTCAAAAACGCTGATGGCTTCGAATGTGCAGGGCATGTTGGCGCCTTCGGCCACGCAGATGATGTTGTTGCTGACGAGTTTTCGTGCCGCTTCGCCGTCCAGTTCGTTCTGCGTGGCGCAAGGCAGGGCGACATCGACCGGGATATCCCATGGTGCGTGGTCTGGCAGGAATGTGGCGCCGATACGTTCGGCGTATTCGCTTACGCGGCCATAATGATGATTCTTGACTTCCATGAGGATGGCGAGCTTTTCAGGCGTGAAGCCATCTTCATCGACAACGGTGCCGCTGGAGTCGGATGCGGTGACGACTTTTGCGCCGAGGGCCATGGCTTTTTCGATAGCGTATTGGGCGACGTTGCCTGAGCCGGAAACGCTGACGCGCAGGCCATCCATCGAACGGCCTGCGTGTTCAAGCATTTCGTTGGCGAAGTAGACCGTGCCATAACCGGTGGCTTCGGGGCGAATGAGCGAGCCGCCGAAACTCAATCCCTTACCGGTGAAGACGCAGTCGGTGCGGTTGGTAATCTTTTTCACCATGCCGGAGATGTAGCCTATCTCGCGGCCTCCTACGCCGATATCGCCCGCGGGGACATCGGTATCCGAGCCTAAGTGGCGGTAGAGCTCAAGCGCGAAAGCCTGGCAGAAGCGCATGACTTCTCCAGGGCTTTTACCCTTGGGGTTGAAATCCGCGCCGCCTTTCCCCCCGCCCATGGGCAGGGTGGTGAGTGCGTTCTTGAAGGTTTGTTCGAAAGCCAGGAACTTGAGTACCGATAGATTGACCGAGGGGTGAAAACGCAGCCCGCCCTTGAATGTGCCGATGGCGGAATTGTGCTGGATGCGGAATCCCCGGTTGACCTGGACTTCTCCGTGGTCGTCCACCCACGAGACGCGGAACATGATGATGCGTTCAGGCTCAACCAGGCGGTCGAGCAGTCCTTGCTCGGCATAGCGGGGATGCACCTGGATATAGGGCCACAGGCTGGTCATGACTTCCGTTACTGCCTGCTGAAATTCTGTTTGACCGGGGTTGCGCTGGGCAACGTCATTTAGAAAGTGTTCAATGCTGCTGTATTTCACTGAGTTTCTCTTCGTAGTTTCAATGCATTATTTTGGTGCATGAAACTGTAAAGCTTAATTTTGCTAGACACAAGGCATACGGAGGGAAATTTCGGATTTATCCGGAAATTCGTTCGGAACCGGCAGGCGCGCAGATGTTTTTGTTCCGGCTGGTTTCCATGATTACCAGGCATGCATCCGGGCGTATTTTTCCCGGATGCATGTCCCGGTCGGGCGGGAATCTATTGCTTGCAGGCGATTTCCATGCTGCGGTTCTGCGTAATCAGGCTTTCCTGCATATTCCTGACATCGTAGTCCTTGCCGCAGAGTCTCCTGGCTTTTTCATGACACACGTCCCAGTTGGCGAAGCCGATGCAACTGACCTTGTTCCATTGCCTGGCATCGGCGGTTTTTTTGTCGCCGAGCATGTTGCATGCAGTGAGTGAGAGCGTCAGCAGTAATAGTGCGGTTATTTTCATCGGGTTTCCAGGTGGTAGTGAGGATCGTTAGTATCCGGATTATAAGCGAGTTGCCGCCGACTGGCACTCTTCGTGCTTTCCAGGGTTGATTGCCCCTGATTAACCTGTTCGAAGAAAGCGCTTATGAAAGCCATTGTTTCTTTACTTTTTGCTGCGATTGCCCTGGTTTTCCCGTTATCCACTTTTGCCGATGAAGCGGTGCCCGCCGATGCGATTCATACGCTCTGGATCGTGGTTGCAGGTGCCATGGTATTCATGATGCAACCCGGGTTTGCCATGCTTGAATCCGGCATGGCGCGTGCCAAGAATGCCGTCAATGTGATGATGAAGAATTACATGGATATCTGTGTAGGTGCGCTGCTGTTCTGGGCGCTAGGATACGGCCTGATGTTTGGAGCCAATCCAAGTGGCTGGATCGGAACGGATTTGTTTGCCATGTCGGAAGGCGGCGGCCTGGATTACACGCTGCTGTTCTTCCAGATCATGTTTGCAGCGACGGCGGCGACGATCGTCAGCGGCGCAATGGCGGAGAGGACGAATTATTTCGGGTACCTGGTCGGGGCAATGGGGATTACAGCCGTTATTTACCCGGTTTTCGGCAGTTGGGTGTGGAATGAGGGCGGCTGGCTCAAGCAGATGGGATTTATCGATTTTGCCGGCTCGACAGTCGTACATTCGGTGGGAGCATGGTGCGCACTGGCCGGTATCATGATTCTTGGCCCGCGCCTCGGGCGTTTCGGCAATAACGGGGAGACGCACATGATTCCCGGACATAATCTGGGCTTTGTGGCAATCGGCGGGTTTCTGCTCTGGTTCGGCTGGTTCGGTTTCAATGGCGGTAGTACCTTGCTGGTGGGCACCGATATCGGGCCTATCGTATTGAATACGCACATGGCCGGTGCGGCAGGGGCTGTAGGGGCCTTGTTCATGAGCTCCCTGACTAGGCAGCCGGCGCTGCTGACGAATGCGGTCAATGGCAGCATCGGCGGCCTGGTGGCGATTACTGCCGGTTGTGCCACGATGGATATTCCTTATGCAGTGCTGACCGGTTTTATCGGGGGGCTGGTTACCGTGCTGGGGTTTATTTTCATGGAAAAAATGCAGTACGACGATGTGGTCGGTGCGGTTTCCGTTCACGGATTCGCGGGCGTTTGGGGAACGATGGCGGCCGGGATTTTTCTCAAGGGCAACATGTTCGATGCCGACCAGATCATGGTGCAGTTGCTGGGTGTTAGCGTTGCATTTCTCTGGGTTTTTTTCAGCGCTTACCTGATGTATACCGTCATCTCCAAAACCATAGGCCTGCGTGTCAGCACGATGCACGAGCAGCGTGGCCTGGATATTACCGAGCATGGGGAAGTCGGCTATCCGGAATTCAACCGTGACGTGGCCTATTTGAGCGAGCATGTCAAAGAGCTGCACAAGATCTAGAAGGATTGATAATGGATTTAGTACATCGCCGCCGTGCGGTTTACACAGGCTTGAGGCCGTTCCTGGATGACCTCAGGCTGATGCAGGCGCTTGAATTATGGCAGCAGGAGTTTTCGCACAAACCGACATTTGCCCTGAATGTGTTTGTTGCGCAGTGCTGCACGACGCCGGAGCTGAAGGAAAGGCGCGGTGAAATATTGCGTGCGGTCATTCACGCGATGGATTTGCCAGTGGGCAAGCTATTGCCCGACCCGCAAATCAACACCAAGTCGGTTGCGGATATGCAGGCGGATGCAGAGTACGAGCTTGATTCCGTCACTACGGTGTTTGTCCTGCTCTTGACCCAGATGCTGGGCAAGTATGATGCGGTCTCCCAGGGAGGCATACGCAATTATCTGCTGGAGAACCTGGGCCAGATCAAGGCTGACCAGTTCAGCATCGCCCGTCTGAAAGACTGGCTGGCGGGTTATAGCTCCAACCTGGCCGCCAATTTCGGGATCGAGCAATTGCAACAATTGATCAATCTGGCCTATGTTTCGATGTGTCAGTATGTGGGCCCGGTCAAGGCGGACCAATTGCTGGCGCAGTCGCTGAGGGAGGTTGAACGGCAGGCGGCCGCGCTCAAGGTGAATCTGCGGGATTTTCTTTAGGGTTTGTAATCCGGAACAGGCTATCGATGAATTGGAGTGACCCAATAAAAAACACCCTGCAGGGTGTTTTTTATTGGGTAGCCGGACACTGTATCAGCCGAACTTGCCGGTGATGTAATCTTCCGTCTCCTTACGCGTGGGATTGGTGAATATCTTGTCGGTATCCCCGTATTCGATCAGTTCGCCCAGGTACATGTAGGCCGTATAGTCGGAAATACGCGCAGCCTGCT
>CAJPFK010000037.1 GCA_905339275.1 Methylophilaceae bacterium | reverse complement strand
GCTGACGGCGGTCTATCTGTCGGTCAAGCTCCCGCTGCGGCATGAGGATGGCAGCATCTATGCGTTGTGCGGCATTTCCACCGACATCACCGAGCGCAAGGATATCGAGGAACACATGCGCCACATGGCCCAGTACGACGGGCTCACGCACCTGCCCAACCGCGCGCTGTTCAGCGACCGCCTGCAGCAGGCGCTTGCCGCCGCCAAGCGCGAACGGAATCATCTGGCGCTGATGTTTCTCGATCTGGACAAGTTTAAGCCGATCAACGATACCTATGGCCACGCGGTGGGCGACCTGTTGCTGAAGGAAGCAGCACAGCGCATTCAGGATTGCCTGCGTGCGTCAGACACCGCCGCGCGGATAGGCGGCGACGAATTCGTCGTGCTGCTGCCCATCATCGAAGCGGAGCAGGACGCCGGCATGGTCGGCGAAAAAATACGCAATGCGCTCATCCAGCCTTTTGAATTGGCCGGCCACACGCTGCATATTTCCTCGAGCATCGGCGTTGCGGTCTATCCCCAGCATGGCGCCGACGAAAAACTGCTGGTCAAGAGCGCCGACATTGCCATGTACCATGCCAAGAAAAACGGCCGCGACAACGTCAAACTGTATCAGCCGGGGATGCAGGAAATCATTCAGTAGGGTGGGGCTGCCTTCAAAGTTGCTCCCTGAACTTTGCGGGGCGGAAGCGCAACAGGGGGGGCGTTCCGCCGTTTCAGGATGTTGTCGCACCTTGTCTTGCCACGATCTGGACGGGAAGGCGCTGGAGTTTATCGGGAATGGTTAATTGTAGGGCCGCAGGTTGGACTTCGCTGGCTCAGTCCAATAGCATCCGCCAAACTCATCTATTAAATGCTGGGCTTCCTGCGTCAGACCAACTTATGAGCTGTCAGGCGTGTCCGCCCATGCATTTCAGGTTGTATGATGTTACCTGCAACTCACTTTTAATAACCCTAAGTCTAGACAAAACAACAATCGATTTGTCAGTCATATTCCTGACCTTATTTATTTCCTTTTGAATAAGGTTCTTCTCTTTTTCACTAAAGTTGACCGCTAAATATCCTTTGTGTGCCAGGTAATCTCTATCATTTTTGACTGACTTGAGCATTTCAATGAATTCTTTGTCACCATGAAAAA
>CAJPFK010000036.1 GCA_905339275.1 Methylophilaceae bacterium | reverse complement strand
AAACCTTCGAGTCGGGGCTGCGCAAAACGGTGGAATGGTATCTGGCCAATACCGCCTGGGTCGATGCCGTAATCAGCGGCGAATACCAGAACTGGATTCAACAAAACTACGGCGACAGGAAAACATCATGAAAGGCATCATACTTGCAGGCGGCTCAGGCACCCGGCTTTACCCGGTCACCCAGACCATTTCCAAGCAACTATTGCCAATCTATGACAAGCCGATGATCTACTATCCGCTGTCGACGCTGATGCTCGCGGGTATCCGCGACATTCTGGTGATCTCCACTCCACATGACCTGCCGCATTTCGAGCGGCTTCTCGGAGACGGATCGCAATGGGGGATGAATTTCTCCTATGCCGTGCAGCCTGCGCCGGAAGGACTTCCGCAAGCCTTCATTATCGGCGAGCGCTTCATTGGCAATGAATCTTGTGCGCTGGTGCTGGGCGACAACGTTTTCTATGGCCACAATTTCGAGAGCCTGTTACTCGCCGCCACTACCAAAAAAAACGGGGCGACTGTATTCGCCTATCATGTGCATGACCCTGAACGATATGGCGTAGTCGAATTCAACAGCACGGGAAATGTTCTCAGTATCGAGGAAAAACCCGCAAAGCCAAAGTCCAACTATGCCCTGACCGGGCTATATTTCTGTGACCAGCAAGTCATTGAGATTGCGAAATCACTCAGGCCCTCAAAGCGCGGTGAACTCGAAATTACCGCTGTCCTGCAACATTATCTTGAAATGGGCATGCTCAATGTCCAGGTCATGCGCAGAGGTTTTGCCTGGTTGGATACCGGCACGCATGAATCGCTGCTGGAAGCCTCAATGTTCATCCAGACTCTGGAAAACCGCCAAGGCCTGAAGATTTCCTGTCCGGAAGAAATAGCTTATCGCAAAGGATACATTACTGCGGAACAGCTGGAAAACTTGGCCGCCCCTCTAGCAAAGAATGGCTACGGCCAATATTTACTGGCCCTGTTGAGAGAGCCGTCTTATTAATGAAAATCACTGCAACTACCATCCTGGGACCATTGCTCATCCAGCCTGATGTCTTTGAAGATGCGCGCGGCTTTTTTTTCGAAAGCTTTAACCAGCGCAAATTTGAGCAACTTGCCGGAATCAGCGATACATTCGTTCAGGACAACCATTCCGGTTCGGCAAGAAATATCTTACGTGGCCTGCACTACCAAATCAGGCAACCACAAGGAAAATTAATACGGGTTGTGGCGGGCGAGATTTTTGATGTGGCGCTCGATCTGCGCAAAAATTCACCCACTCTGGGGCAGTGGGTAGGCAACCATTTGTCTGCTGAGAACAGGCTCATGTTCTGGATTCCTCACGGTTTTGCCCACGGCTTCTTGTCGCTTACCGAATATAGCGAGGTGATATATAAGACTACGGATTACTGGGCGCCCGAGTTTGAGCGATGCATTGTGTGGGACGATCCGGGCCTGGCAATTGACTGGCCACTGCAAGGAGAGAAGCCCGTCCTGTCGAAAAAGGATCAAGAGGGCTTACCTTTTTCCAAAGCAGAGCTGTTTCCATGAAAATATTATTGGTGGGCAAGAACGGCCAGGTAGGCGGCGAGCTGCAATCCTCTCTCGCCAGTCTGGGCGAGCTGACTGCATGGAACAGGCAAGACATTGATCTGTCGAATGCCGATTCTATCCGCGAGAAAATCCGCAAGTTGCAGCCTGATGTTATCGTCAGTGCCGCGGCTTACACCGCCGTGGACAAAGCAGAAACCGAACCCGATCTCGCCATGCAAGTGAATGGTATTGCCCCCGGCATCATGGCGGAGGAGGCCAGGCAATTGAATGCCCTGCT
>CAJPFK010000035.1 GCA_905339275.1 Methylophilaceae bacterium | reverse complement strand
ATACCCATCGACCTTCTTTGCTGCGTTTTCTTCACCAGCCCATCCTGCACGCTTCATGTATTTCATCTAATGCCGGTGTGGTCTTTACCAGACCAAATCAGGCCAAGCCAAATTAGGAAGTTTGCTTATTGAATTGCCCTGTTTGCCGCATTACTCTTTGCAACCTGCGAATGGAGAAAACAGTGGCCGCCTTTTTTGGAATTGATGCGCATCACAAGAAAGATTTTCTCGAACGTGGTGTGGTGTGCATGGAAAAAGCGGAAGAAAAGGAAGCGGCATTGCTGAATACCTTCCGCAGTATGCGTAAGGAGGACGTTATTTTCATCAAGGATTTTTCCCATCAGACGGGCCTGAGCGTGAAAGCCGCCGGAATTATATTGTCCGATTATCCTGCCGAAAATGATTTCGGGATGTGCTTTCCGGTTGAATGGGCGTGGAAAGGCGAGGCGCTGATTGAAGAATTTGGTGAAGAAGCGCCTGTCTGTGGCGATCCGATCTATGAGGAATTCAATATCTGGGTGCAAAGGAAAATCATGGAGTTGTTGCCCGACAAATTTGGTTTGCCTGAAGAATGGTAAAGGCAGGGGCTGGCTGCTTTGCAGGTATGCAGTACAGCTTCCAGCCATGCAAACCCTCGCAGCGTCGTCGTTAATCAAGGAGAACGATCATGAACAACAAGATTCTGATATCAACCCTTAGTGCATGCCTTTTTGGATCCAGCATGGCGCTTGCGGCAAGCGGAAGCATTACGATTACTGCTCCAGCAGATGGCACGACAGTCAGCTCCAGTGACAAGATCAAACTGGTTTACGAGGCGGTCACCGGTCCGGAAGGGGATCATCTCCATCTCAACGTGGACGGCAAGCGCATGGATGTTCTCCGCCAAATCAAGGGAAGCACCGAAATTGACGCGCTTGCGCCGGGCAAGCACCAGATTTGCCTTCTGATCAACACCAAGGCGCATGTTCCAGTCGGTGTTGAAAAGTGCATCAGTGTTACCGCTAAATGAGCAATGCACAGAACCTGGCCTATGCCGTAGTCCAGGTTTTGCATAATTTTGGTGCGGTTGCGACAGTAGGCGGTTCACTTGCTGCAACCAGAATCGAAGATGTTGGCGCCAGAAAAAAGCTTGCATGGCTTGTGCTGATCGGATGGGGAACACAGGCCGTCAGCGGCGCAGCCTTTGGCCTGGTGAGCTTTCTCTATTACCACAAGTTTCCAGACATTGCGGGGGTCGCATTCGCAGCGCTCGCGATAAAAATATTATGCGCGGCATTGGGCTTCATGCTTGTGGCGGTTTATCTGTTGCGGGGCGCAAACTGGCCTGCAAAGAATCAGGGCAGGGTATGGCCTTCATCAGCAATGCTTGCGGCCATTGCGCTGAGCGCTGCCGCTTTCTTGCGCTGGTTTTCCTGAAACCGCGCTAATCTGGACTTATAACGGTTTGCTTACCCGTTTGACGTCCATATCTTCCTCGCTGATAGTAATGGTGAAACCCAGTGTCGAGACCAGCTTGAGCATGTTCTTGTTGCTCGCAAGCACTTCGCCTTCCATGGTTTTCAGCCCCTTGCTGCGCGCCACGTCCATCAGTACGGACATCAGCTTGTGACCGATGGCCTTGTGCTGCCATTTGTCGCTGACCACCAGAGCGAACTCGCACGATGCGCCGTCGGGATTGATGATGTAACGGCACACACCAATCTCCACCTCCCTGCCATTTTCTTCGGTTACCGCAATCAGGGCCATTTCACGGTCATAGTCA
>CAJPFK010000034.1 GCA_905339275.1 Methylophilaceae bacterium | reverse complement strand
CCTATATACTTGTCTACCATGCCCTTTTCTTCAAGGACTATGCCAGTCATCGGGCTCAGGTACCTGTTGAGGAACTCGACCAGTTCCTCGGGCGACAACCTCTCGGAGATGCCGGTAAACCCCCTTATGTCGGAGAAAAGTACGGAGACCACCCTTTTTTCCCCGCCGAGCTTGAGCGCGCCCGGGTCGTCGAGTATCTCGGAGACGAGCTCTGGCGACACATACGAAGAAAAAGCCCTCTTCAAATACCTGCTCCTCTTTTCGGCGACGAGGTTCCTATAGGCCTCGCCTGATATGTAGCAGACAACAATGGAAAGCGCCGGATAGACGACGGCAGGCATTATATTGAAGACCGAAAATAGGATGAACTCCCCGGCCACCACCGCTACAGAGAGGACAATGAAGCACGCGAGCCCCGCCAGCGTCCTCCTGACTTTACAAAGGACAAGGCCCAGGAAAAGCGGGGCCAGCAGCGTCATGAGCGCATCGAAAACTATGACCCGTCCGTCCCTTATGATGTAATCGGACTCAAGCATGTTGGCAGCGGCCGTGGCGTGGAGCTCTACCCCCGGAAAGAGGGAGTCAAGAGGGGTCGGCCTGATATCGTAGACCGCCTTTTCCGTCACGCCGACGAAAACGAGTTTTCCAGCGAACTCTCCCGACGGCACGCGCCCTTTTATGACGTCTGCCGCTGGCCATGTCTTGAAGCTCCCGGCTGGGCCGTAAAAGTTCAGCGTAAGGGCGCCGGACTCGTCGACCGGGACCTCAAGAGGGCCGAGAAAGAGCCTGTCGACACCGTACTCGGCAAGGCGCACGACTGCATCCCTTCCGAGATAACTGCTGAGCGCTTCCAAAGGCAGCGACGGGTACACGCCGGGGCCGTAGCCGAAAAACAGGCCCATCTCCCTGTATATGCCGTCCTCGGCCGGCATTGTGTTGAAAGCCCCGAAACCGGCCGCTCCATCGCCAATCAGCGCAGTATTGGTTTCAACCGAAGGGAATGCAGGCCACGGCTTCGTTCCGGCGCTATCTATCAAAAGGGATATTCTGGATGTTGCGAGGGAAGAAAGGGCCGAAGGGTCGGGGACGGCATTCGTATCGCCCCTGAAAAAATAGCCGAGTACGACGTTTGAACGGGAGGCCACTGCCTTGGCCAGGGCCGCGTCAGATAAAGAGTCCTGCGGCTCGGAGAAGACCATGTCCACGGCGACCGTCTTTGCCTCAGACAGGGCCGTTATCAGCGCGGCGGTCGTCTTTCTTGTCCAGGGCCAGCGGCCAAGCTCGTTGACGCTCTTCTCGTCGACAGCGACTATGACCACCCCGGGAGGCGCGGTCCTCACTCCCCTGGCCATGAACATGGCGTCGGCCGCCTTCAGGTCCATGGCCACAAGAAAGCCTGGCCTCAGCCACCACGCGAAGAGCACGGCAAGGGCCGAGGCGGCCCCGATAAGCAGGAAGGCCGGCCATGCGGCCTTTCCCGTTGACTTTTTCCTGTCGGAGGCGGACCGCCCCATCAGTTGAGGATATTTGAATGAGTATGCATGAGGAAGGCGGGAAGAGCTATTTTTCCGGACGCC
>CAJPFK010000033.1 GCA_905339275.1 Methylophilaceae bacterium | reverse complement strand
GAGGGTTCGAGCAGTCAAAAGACTGATTACGTTGAATTGTAATCAGTATACAGCCAATCTGACGAACACATCGGCGAAACGTAATCAGTCATTTTCACTGATTACGTTCCTTGCTATCGCCGTCAGATCAAAACCAGCCTTTCTTCTTGAAAACGTAACCAGTCGCTGACTGGTTACGTTGCTTTCATGCTCTTCTCCTCGGGCTAGAATCGATTTGTCACAACCAATTCCACCCAGAAGGAGATAAAAAACATGATCCGCAACCCCATTTTAACCCGTTTTGAGCTGCTTTCGCGCCTCTGGCAGCCCGAACAACGCAATTTGCGCTCTGCATTTTTGCGCCCGGATAAACTACCTCAATTTGTGCAGGACTGCCCTTCTGCCATGCGAATACTGGACTTGCTCGGTCCCATTCCTTGGGATCAATTTCCAGAAAGAGACTTGCATCGTTCCTGGGGACAGACCACAATTCCTCATGTCGCTTTCAGTGCCGCTTGCCTGATCAAGCTCAATGAAAATTTGGTTTCAATGGGGGATCTCCACCGCTATCTGATTGAGCATCCCGCTTTAGTATGGCTTCTGGGGTTTCCGCTTGTTCCTTCAGTCAAATATACCTGTGGTTTTGACCCAGTTGCCAGCCTGCCTACCCAGCGCCATTTGACGCAAATGTTACGAGACATTCCCAACGATACCCTTCAGTTCATCCTCGACCAAAGCATCGCCTTGCTCCTGGCTGAATTTTCGGCCTTGGGGCTGGCAGTTGGAGATTGTATTTCTTTGGATACGAAACATATCATTGCCTGGGTCAAGGAAAACAATCCAAAGGCTTATGTCAGTGAGCGATTCAACAAACACAAGCAGCCTGCTGGCGATCACGATTGCAAACTCGGTTGCAAACGCAAGCACAATCGCAAAGTCACCAGCCAGCCTCTTGAGACACCTGTGAAAGACTCCGTTCCCGCAAACACAATTGCCGTCGGTCAATACTACTGGGGCTATGGTTCTGGGATCACTGTTGTCAAAGTTCCAGAGTGGGGCGAGTTCGTGCTGGCAGAGAAAACTCAAACTTTTGACAAGCCTGATGTCTCTTACTTCTTTCCCCTGATGCTCCAATCGGAGCAAAGGCTTGGTTTTCGACCCCGATTCGGCACGTTTGATGCCGCTTTTGACGCTTTTTACGTCTACGACTACTTCGACCGCCCCGATGACCCTGACGCATTTGCTGCTGTTCCCTTTTCTGAAAAAGGCGGTTACAAGAGCCGCAAGTTCTCCCCTGAGGGTTTGCCGATTTGTGCTGCTGGTTTGGCGATGCCGCTCCAGTTCGCCTATCTCGATCGGACACTGACCATCATTGAACATGAACGAGGCAAGTATGTTTGTCCTTTCTTTTCCAAGGGCGTCAAGAACAAGTTCATCAAGCACTCCTGCCCTGTTCATCACAAACGCGCTCGCAAAGGCGGATGTACCGCCTCCATGCCGCTCAGTATTGGCGCCCGCTTACGCTATTCCCTCGACCGTCAAAGTCAGGCTTACAAGGAAATCTACAATCAGCGTTCTGCGACCGAACGAATCAACAGTCAGGCGGTCAACCTTGGCATTGAACGTCCGCATTTTCGAAATGGCAACGCAATCACCAATCTCAATACGCTGACCTATGCTTTGATCAATCTCCGCCTGATGCAACGAGTACGGCAACGCCTCAAGGCTGAACCATAATTCCTGAAACGTAATCAGTCCCTGACTGGTTACGTTTTTTTTATCCCTTTTGCGTAATCAGTCAGGACTGCTCCAACCCTC
>CAJPFK010000032.1 GCA_905339275.1 Methylophilaceae bacterium | reverse complement strand
CGGGAGATGAAGCAGGAGATAGACAAGGGGGACATAAAGATAACACAGGCCCTTGACAGGCTCTCGGTAAACCTTGTGGAGAAGATACTCTTCGATTCCGGCGAAGCTGACCTCAAGCCCGAAGGCCTGAAGATAATAAAGAGGGTTGGTGACATCCTAAAGGGCACATCCGACAAGCAGATAAGGGTCGAAGGGCACACCGACAACGTCCAGATAGGCGCGAAAATAAGGGACAAGTACCCAAGCAACTGGGAGCTGTCAACGGCCCGCGCGACCAATGTAGTCAGGTACCTTCAGGACAAGGTCAGGATAAATTCGAAACAGCTCTCAGCCGCTGGTTTCGCCGACAGCAAGCCTGTCGCGACGAACAAGACCCCCGAAGGCAAGGCGCAAAACCGCAGAATAGAGATAGTGCTGCTGCCGCTCGACGTGGACAGCGTGCTCGAAGAGCTCAAGAAGTAGTTTTTTCAGATTCTATTTCCAGGAAAAAGGGGGCCGCTGAGAAGCGTGGCCCCCTTTTTTTTCCAAAGTACCCCAAACAGGCTGGATTGACAAACCGCGACGCCGGTTTAGACTTTAATATAATAGGCAAATTACCGCTCCCACTCACCTGCCGAACGCTACTCTTCCCCGGCTTCATACGCCAGAACGCGTGAATAAAATCCAAATAAGGAGACCTCTATGAATCCATTCAAGGAAAAAGGCATGCCCATTGAAAAGCAGTTCAGGAACTGGTCCGAACTGAACACCAAGCCTTTCAACAAGGACGAGGTGCACCCCTACACCCGGTGCCGCGGCATACTGATGAACGGCATCGAGGTTGAGGCTGCCATCTTCCTCCACCAGTTCGCGCGCCACTCGAACGACATCGACGTGAAAAGGAACATCGCCATGAGCCGCAGGATAGAACAGCAGCAGCAGAAGGCAGTCAACTGGTGCATTCCGGGCGACCAATCGGTCCTTGAGACGACCATAGGCTACGAGCAGGTGGCAGTGGACCTCACGGCCTGGATGTGCCAGAACGAGCCGGACCCGTACGTGAAGCAGGTCTTCGACTTCGGCCTCCTCGAGGACTTCGACCACCTGTACCGCTACGCCAACCTTCTGGAGATGAAGCAGGGGATAAAGGCCGAAAAGCTCGTCGGCAAATACACCGAGATAATGCCGGGGCGGCCTACCGCCGAAGAGCACCGCCACCCGTTTGACGATGTGCGCAAATCGGGGAACAGGAAAAAGATGTCTGTCCAGACGTTGATGAACGTGCTGACGCTCGTGGCGGGAGAGCAGCAGACCATGAACTACTACATGAACGTGGGGAACATCCTCGAGGACTCGATAGGGCGCGGCCTTTACCTTGAAATCGGACAGATAGAAGAGCAGCACGTGACGCAGTACGAGTCCCTCCTAGACCCGTCGGCTTCATGGTACGAGATGCTCGTGATGCACGAGTACAACGAGTGCTACCTGTACAACTCGTTCATGGAGCAGGAGGTCGACACAGCGGCCAGGAAGCTCTGGGAGCTACACCTTTCAATGGAGCTAGAGCACTTCAGGATAGCGTGCGAGATGCTGAAGACTTACGGCAAGAAAGACGCCGAGGAGCTGCTGCCGGCCGAGTTCCCCAAGGCGATAACGTTCGAGTCAAACGTCGATTACGTCCGCGAAGTCTTGAGAGAACAGGTCGAATTCACGGCCCAGGAGACGGAGATAGTGCCAAAGGATACGCTCAAGAAGGACTCGCTTTACGCGAAGACCCAGGGCGTCCTGAACGCAGGCGGAGTACCAAGCGAACAGGTAATAAAGGAACACATAAAGAAACAGGGGAAAGACTACCGCTACCTCCTCAAGGGCGAACACCCGGTGGACAGGCTGAAGAAGGCGGCGTAAGGGCTTGTAAAATTGACAGGGGTGGCCGCGCGAAGCGCGGCCACCTCTTTTTTTGATCAAAAAAATCTGTTAAAAAAAACAAATTGGTGGGCGAAGCCCAGCTAAATGACCTACCTTCTAACCCATCCCTTACTACCAACCAGTGAGGGCACACCCATTCAATATTATAAGCTGTTCCATTTCTTTATAGCATTACACAATCCTTCGAGTTTATCAGTAAGATCGAGGACGCCTGCGATATTTTCTGATGTCATGTTTGGAACTAAGAGTTCCGCTAATAGCGGTTTACGAGATGAGTAGCGCTGCCCCTCTCCCGCCCTTATATTATCTAAATAGTCAAAGAAATTTTCATATTGTCCTACCTCAGCAAATCCCTGTTCATTTAACCAATTTGATATTGCCCCAGCAGAAATGTAATTCTCAATTTCTTTCCCCTTTGTTACCCAAACAAAACCACCGTTGCTTTCCACCTCATTTATGATGCGTTTTTTTGTAGCATTCAAAGGGATCGCCTTATTATGCTTATCACTATCTATCAGAATGGCGAAATTTTTGTTCACATTTAAAATTGCTACAGCATCATGCACAAGGCCCGGTTCCTCACTTGAGAGATGTGAGAGCAAACGTCCACCGTAGAATACACATTGATAATGATTCCCCTCAGACAACTTGCCATCGGACCATAGTTCAATCCACCTATTCAGGTAAATTCTGTCAGAAGGACCTTCAACCCAAATCAAACAGTTAGACTGGAGCAAATCACTTGCGCGAACATCAAGATCATCAAGAATACCCCTATTTTCGATATAAGTCTTTACTGTACGACAATAAGCTCGCTGTTTATCATGTTTAACATGAATTATCTGAGCATCCTCGCACTTACTGAAGAGATCTATCTCTACATTGGAATGGGTTGTTAAAAAGAAAATACAACCTTGCGTTTTTGCTTGTTGATAAATGTACGAAAGTAAACGCCTTAGCAATGCTGGATGAAGATTGTTTTCAAGTTCTTCAAACCCAAAAACAAAATTGGAAAGAGCTTTTTTCTCAATAATCGGTACAAGGTGAATATACACTAAAATAAGGATTATGGTCTTAAGTCCACTACCCGATTGCGACAGTGGAATTCGACCTTTGTGCTCCTCTTCAAGGTAGATTTCCCATGTATTATTATCTAAATGCTGACAAAGGATAGAGGTGAACCGTGCATCTGTCTTGAATACTGCATTTAATTCATTGAGTAACGTAACTTCCACTAGATGGCTCGGAAGTCGCGCTTTTGTAAGAAAATTCTGAATTAAATTGCTTACGCCTCTACCATCACCGGTAACGCCAAGGTTATTATTATCTGGTTCTGGCTCAATATTTCGTTCCGCAAAAATACGACGAAATACTTTGCCAGAGAATGGATTACCTAATCTATTAGCAAGATTCTCCATATATCTTGAGATGTTCTGTATTTCATCTATTGGACGTGAACCATCTAAACAGTCCCCAATTGAGATAAAACGGTTCTGAGTCCGCTCAAGACGCCAGCGAAACTTAGCCCCAATAAGCTTTTTTCCAAATTGCCAGTGGTTACTATAAGGATAACGTATCTCACCTCCACTTGTGCCTTCAGGAAATACCGCCATTAACTCTTCTTCAGATAATGGAAGCTCAGCAATTATTTCAGGGACTTGTCCAGCATGCCAAAAGCTTTGAGGAACATCCATTTCCCCTTTGATTACATTTTCGATAAGGTCCAACAAAGTCGATTTTCCGGAATTATTCCTACCGATAATTAAATTTATAAGTTTTATCCCTTCAAAACCCTGTTCTGGTTTTTCGAAGCATTTTAAATTTCGTACCTTTAAGAGCAAATTATTAAGTTTTCGCATAATCATTCTCGAGTGAGTGAATTCTATAATGCCATTATATGGTGAACTCAATGAGGCTTGTCAATAAAAACCAGTGAGGACAAAGTTCTATAGGGTGGGCACCGCCCACCATTTTTTAAAAAGAAAACCAGCGTCCCCACGGGGATTGAGCTCGCACATCCCTGTGCTCGCCCCTGCGGGTTTGCGCCTTTGGCGCAAACCCAAATTTGCTTTCCTGCAAATTTGTGGCTGACGCCCCGGCAAGGAAGGTATCGCTTACTGTTGCCAGCCTCGCATGTGGCTCGGCTGGCCTCCCGGTCGAACCCCTTCGGGGTTCTTATCCCTGAAGACACGGCAGAAAAATAAAGAGGGGGTCACGCAATGCGTGACCCCCTCTTATTTTTTTGGCGTCCCCACGGGGATTCGAACCCCGGTCGCCGCCGTGAAAGGGCGGTGTCCTTGGCCTCTAGACGATGGGGACATTCTTATTTTCTTGTAGGGTGGGCTATGCCCACCGGCACTGCTTTAAGACTTAGCCCCACGGGGATTGAGCTCGCACATCCCTGTGCTCGCCCCTAAAGGGTTTGCGCTTCGCGCAAATCCAAATTTGCTGTCCTGCAAATTTGTCGAACCCAAGTCGCCGCCGTGAAAGGGCGGTGTCCTTGGCCTCTAGACGATGGGGACATACTTATTTTTTAAATGGTGAGCCGCCCGGGACTCGAACCCGGGGCCACCTGCTTAAAAGGCAGATGCTCTACCAACTGAGCTAGCGGCTCCAAGACCAGGTCAAAACCCAGACCCGTTAAACTAACACAAGCCCCGGGCTATTGTCAAACCAAAAAACCCGCTTAAAAGATGTTTTTCAGGCGTCGCTCCGGAGGAGCTTCAACGTCTCCTGCACCGCCTTGCGTCTTATGTGCCTGCACTTGACGTAGACCGCGCACACCAGGTCGTCCTGCTCCGGCGGCCTCAGAGACCTGTAAAGCCTGATGAGGAGCCGCTCTCGCCCGGCCAGCTCCGGCTGCGGCTTCACGCCGTCGCACGCTTTGAAAAAATAGGACGGGTCGGCGTTCATCGCCCCGGCTATCTTAACCCACTCCTCGGTCGTTATGGGCACGGAGCCGCATTCTTTCCTCAGGTAGGT
>CAJPFK010000031.1 GCA_905339275.1 Methylophilaceae bacterium | reverse complement strand
CATAGGCGATCTTTACGCAGCGGTCATGGAAGGTGCGGTAGATCGGGTGCGGCCGAAGATGATGACGGTGGTCGCAATCATGGCGGGCCTGTTGCCCATCATGTGGGGAACCGGTACCGGTTCCGAGGTCATGCGCCGCATAGCGGCGCCGATGGTGGGCGGCATGATTTCCTCGACGATACTGACGCTGATCGTGATTCCCGCGCTGTATGCCTTGTTCAAGGCGCGTGAGATTAAATATTTATCATCTGGAAAGAGTAAAAAATGATTAAAAGTTTTGCATGATGGCGCGGGTAAGACTTTCGATCATGCTGTCGTCAGCACCTTTGAATCTGCTGCACTTCCCATATATGGCGAGTGGGCTATCTGAAAAAAACATAAAGCCTATTTTCTGGTGGCACTGAACACGATAGTCAGCAAGTACTTTTAGATGCGGCGATACGTATAAGGAACGCGATGGAAAACCCACACGGAGATAGGTGCAGTTGCCAGATATTGAGCATGGCCGTGACGGGGATACATGGTGCCTGCCACTATGACTATTGCAGAAATGTCCTGCAACGTCGTTGGGATATGCACTGCAACCATGGTCAGTTATCACCTTCGTCAGAGCTACCTGTTTATGATCGAGTAGTGATGCATGAGGATAATACGTTGGAATTGTTAAAGAAGGCGTTGAAGTAACGGCGCCGACTTTGAAGTGCTGCGCATTATCGCCGCGCCGATGGTCGGCGGTATGATTTCCTCGACGATATTGACGCTGATCGTGATCCCTGCGCTGTATGCCCTGTTCAAGGCGCACGAAATTAAAGTGAAAAAATATGATTGAGATTATTCCAAACTGGCACCCGATATTCGTCCACTTCACGGTGGCCCTGTTGACGATCGCCGCAATAATCCACCTGCTGTCCCGCTTCTTGCACAACGGTAAGCTGGCTAATCAGTTGACGATAGTCGCGCGCTGGAACCTGTGGATCGGCATGGGGTTCACTCTGCTCACCGTCGCGGCGGGCTGGTATGCCTATAACACGGTCGAGCATGACGCCCCCTCGCACAGCGCTATGACCGAACACCGCAACTGGGCGATGGCCACATTCGCACTGTTTATTGGCATCGCAGGCTGGGAGTATTACTTGTCGCGCCGGCGTAAAGACAAGGGCTGGCTGTTCACCGGCTTGCTGGTAATCGCAGCGGGCCTGTTGCTGTCCACCGCATGGCATGGCGGCGAGCTCGTTTACCGCTATGGCTTGGGCGTGATGTCCATGCCCAAACCGGAGGGGTCGGGCCATGCACATGCTCACGGCGAAGGTCATGGCGCCATGCCCGTGCAAAGAAAAGATACACCTCATGCACCTCATGAGGATGAACATATCCATAGCCACGATGATGCGGCGCATGGCGAACATGATGCGGAACCTCACACAACTCCCGCTACCGAGGGCGCAGCCTCA
>CAJPFK010000030.1 GCA_905339275.1 Methylophilaceae bacterium | reverse complement strand
AATAGGACATTCACTTATCGGGCGAACCTGCAATACGTTCGTCCCGCGATCGATGATACCAAATGCGATGCACCCGAAAAGTGGGATATCGCGGATAAGGATGTTGTTACGTTTTGCCATTTTCTACCAGTATACAATCACCGCATCGTTTTTTCCCGCAGAACTGTTTTCCATATTCAACAATGAGGGCATGGAATTCCTTATACAGGGAAACATCCCTTGGCAGCGAACTCTCAAAGACCGATTGGAGTTTTCCGTAATCGCCTTCTATCCCAATGCATTTGCACATTCTTTTTGTATAGGCATCGATCACGAATTTTGGTTTATCTGCCGCGTATAATACGATACTATCGGCTGTTTCATTTCCTACTCCATCCAGGGAAAGCAGGATATTGCGGAGTTCATCTGCAGGTTTTTCAAGAATGTCAGGATTTTCATGGAAAAATGTCGAAATATTTTTTAATCTCATAGCTTTTTGCCTGTAAAATCCCGTGCATCTGATAAGCTCTTCCAGTTCTTCCGTTTTAACTTTTGAAAGGAGATCTGCTTCCAGCAGGCTATGATCTTTCAGGTTCTTTATTGCCCGTTCCACATTCTCCCACCTTGTCTGCTGTGTGAGAACCGCTCCGATAACAACCTCAAAAGCTGTATCAGCGGGCCACCAGTGCCTGTGACCAAGTTCATGAAGGAGCAGGTCATATATCAGTTTCATATAAACTTAACGCCAAGGTCAGAAAGACCATTGCGGATAGCGAGATTGATCAAAAATGGCGTCAGGGACTCGATCATATACGATGACGCAAGACCTCCGCCATCAAGAGGACGAAGGGATTTTATTTCGCGTGTTAGTTCCATAACGGTTTGCTTTGCACTCTCATCATCCCCGCAGACTACAACATCATAATCAAGACTTAATTCAAGTTTTGCGAGTTTTCGCGCTGAAACATTATGGTATGATGAAACAACTTTAACGGTTTTAGGAAGAATCTCCTGTATCTCAAGTGCTGCGCTTCCCTGTTCTGGGGGCGTATATTCAAACAGGCCATTCTTCGTCATGGGAACAACAAGTGAGATAACGATCTGATCTTTAAAAAGGGGCAATAGTTTTTTTAAAAGGGAAATCACACCCTTGTAGGGCACGGAAAGCACAACCACATCAGCTTCCCCGATAGCTTTCTCATTCCCGCATCCTGTAATACCGCAACACTGCATGCCTCTGTATAAAAGTATGTTTGTGTACTCTTCCGCTGCATTGACAGCTTTATCAATTTCGCGGGAACAAACAAGTATATCATGTTTTCCTGCCCATCGCAGTGCAAATCCTTCCCCGATGCTGCCTGTACCTCCAAGTATTGCTATTTTCATATTTTGT
>CAJPFK010000029.1 GCA_905339275.1 Methylophilaceae bacterium | reverse complement strand
TTTATATTCCCGGATGCCCTCCCAGGCCAGAGGCATGGATATATGGGATCATCCAGTTGAGAGAAAAGATCAAGAACCAGGGATATGGAGCAAAATGGGGGCTGAACAAATGAACCCGGCCGAAGAGCTAAAGCAGTTATTCCCGGATTCTGTCGTAAGTGTAGGGCTTCAGATAAAAAAACCTCTTGCGATCATTAGGAAAGAAGATCTGTTAAATGTGGCAAAGAAAGTGAAAGAAATGGGATTTGACAATCTTTCGGTCATAACGGGAATTGATTATGTGGACAGGTTCGAGGTTGTTTACAATTTCTTTTCTTATATCAAAAAACAGAACCTTGTTTTAAAGGTTATACTTGACCATAAGAATCCCGAAGTTGCTTCGCTTGCATCTATCTGGAAAGTGGCAGACTGGCTTGAGCGGGAGACATATGACCTTGTCGGGATCACGTTCTCAGGCCACCCAAATCTTAAAAGGATACTGCTGCCCGATGGCTGGATCGGCCACCCCCTGCGAAAGGATTATGATATGAATGTTGAGCAGTTCGTTACTGTAGGGGAAGATGGAGAAGATATCGTGAGCACTGACGGGACGAACTTGTTGAGGAGATAAAATGAAAACAGATGAACTTCTAATTAACATGGGTCCTGTTCATCCCAGTACACACGGTGTATTGAGGTTCAAGTTAACCATGGACGGGGAGATAATCAAGAAATGCGAAATCGTCATGGGATATCTCCATAGAGGAACAGAAAAGCTGGGTGAGATGAAGACATATATGCAGTTCGTTCCTTACACAGACAGGCTCGATTATATCTCAGCCTTTCCCAATAATTATGCTTACGTTAAGGCCGTGGAGGAACTTGCAGGCATAGAGGTTCCATTGAGGGCAGAGTACATACGTGTTCTCACGCTTGAACTGAACAGGATAGTGAACCATCTCGTAATGCTTGGCTCTCTTCTTCTTGACCTTGGTGCATCCACTATGATAATGTACGGATTCAGGGAAAGGGAAAATGCCCTTGCGTTATTTGATATGTTATGCGGGGCCCGCATGACTTTTAATTATATCAAGCCCGGAGGAGTAAGGGAAGACATGCCTGAGGGCTTCATACCAAAACTCAACGAGTTCATAAATGATATGGATAAGCGCATTGATGATTACGAGCAGCTTATCAGCGGTAATGAGATTTTCATGGGGAGAATGAAAGGTATAGGGGTAATGAGCGCGCAGGATGCTATCAATTATGGTATGACAGGTCCGTCACTTCGCGGTCA
>CAJPFK010000028.1 GCA_905339275.1 Methylophilaceae bacterium | reverse complement strand
CGCGGGTTCATGTCCGGATCTGCGCCAGCACGTGCTGCGACCATGATCTCCTTGGACAGCTTGCCGAAAATGCGGCCCTTTGCATTAGCTGCAATTTCCTTGTGTTTGGCTTTCCACTGTGCGCCCATATCTGCTCTCTTGTTCTCCTGGTTTAACAAAGTCTGCGAGGGGAAATCCCCCGCACGCATCTTGCCTCAAGTGACGGCATGCATCAATCTCGAATGGAATGTGTTTTCCACAGTACCAACGGCTGATATCGGGTTGCGCGGACTTCCGCTAACGACACATACCCGTCTTTCATTTTTCCATAAAGAAGGCATTCAAAGTTTCCGCACCCTTAGTTCATTCCACTTTTAATAGGTAGCCAGAAACGTGATTTTTACCATATTTATTATCTTCATCAGGGGGCTCATTTGCAGTGACGAAATAATAGATTTCTTCAGGATTGAAGCCTGAGACAAGGGTATGCATCGAGTACAAAAAACTTTCTTGAACCACATGAGTGACATCTGACTTCGTAGATGTAGATTTGTACAGGGAATGACCAATATAGATGGCAGGCATTTGAAATGGTTGCTCTCTTCTAGGCCAGCGCTTGATTTTTTCGTGTTCTTTCTTTTTCAAGAAAATAGAAACTGCTAGATCAAGGCATTCGTTACAGTTTTCTACTGTCGCTTCATTGGGCGGAAAAAGTAAATCGTATTCGACACTCCAATCGAATTCAGAACCTGCCCGAAACACGATTGGTGTTAAACGCCGAAGGTTTTCCAGTTTTGAAGTGCTAACGCCCCACTCCATTGCATCAAGACGTAATTTCTCATGATCGATTTGAATGAAATCGCTTGGCTTCTTTACATTTTCAGTTATCCACTGTTTATTTCTAGTCCAGTATGGCGCTTTAATTCCATCTCTCCTGAACCATAAAAGTCCAAAGTTGGATTTTTCGTTCACATCAACATCAATCCATTTGTTAATTGCATATTCATGCTCATACTCGACAAATAGCGCCTTTCTAATCTCGACAAGGCATTCAAGAAACCTATCGTTGTCCTTTAGTTCTATTGCATGAGTTAGGAAAGTTTTCGCCTCACATTCAGGCAATAGATCGGTCAGCAATATTTCACTTAAGGATTTGTTAATTACTTGCCTTAAGGTTACTTCAATAAACAAGGAGGCGCATTCATAGTAATTCAGAACTGTGGCAGGTTCGGCTAATTGTCCATAGTGCTTGGTGATAACCCGTTGCTTGTTTAGCGCCTTAATTGTTCCTAATTTAGGCATGATTATGCCCGCTGCCTTAAGTTCGCCAAGAAGCTCATCAAAGCTCTTGGATTCGAGATTTTTTCTCTCATCTACACCTATTTCGCTCAGCAGCGCCAGAACTATTAGCTCTAAAGAATCTTGAAGAAGAATGAGTCCAGCAGAACACGAGTGAGCATTGCCGGACACGATCAAAGGCTTTGCCTCGGCAAGTACCGCTTTAGCTGTAATAAGAGTGTGCAATGCTGAAGGTTTCACTGGTTTTAATTGTGATGTAAGGCTAAAAGAAAAAATCCTTCTTGCATCTTGCCGCAAAGGGCGGATGGTATCAACCTAGAAGCTGATGGCGGCCA
This sequence comes from Methylophilaceae bacterium, assembly GCA_905339275.1. Classification (GTDB taxonomy): domain Bacteria; phylum Pseudomonadota; class Gammaproteobacteria; order Burkholderiales; family Methylophilaceae; genus UBA6140. Next base: position 576 of record CAJPFK010000028.1, on the reverse strand, counting down.
TGGTTGACCGCTATTGGCACACAGCGGCCCGACGCAATAGTCAGCCATCCCTGCGTGAAGCATCGTATTCAAAGGCAATCTTGAGCCTGTTGTAAATACAGCTGCTCCACCTTTTTGCGCGCCCACGGTGTTCTTCGTAAAAATTTCAGGCTGGATTTGATGCTGGGGTCGTGCGTAAAGCAGCGCACTGGCACAGCGGCAGCCATCGCTTCCCAGCCCATGCTCTCGGATAGCTGGGTGACAATCGCTTCAAGGGTGATGCCGTCCAGGCTTGGAGGGCTTGCTGGTTTTTTTATGGAGTCCATGTTTCCATTTTACAGGGGATCGCCAGACTCAAGCGTTTACAATGAAGCTCTTTGTGTTCCGGTGGCACGTGTCATGACAGAGCCCGTTCGTCTCGCAAAACGCCTTGCCGAATTAGTCCCCTGCTCTCGGCGGGAGGCCGAACTTTATATCGCAGGCGGCTGGGTCACGGTTGATGGGCAAGTGGTGGAAGAACCGCAGTTCAAGGTGTTGCAGCAGAAGATCGAGCTCCACCCCGAAGCCAGTCTCATTCCGGTTGAACCGGTGAGCATT
>CAJPFK010000027.1 GCA_905339275.1 Methylophilaceae bacterium | reverse complement strand
ACGTGGTACATAACACCTCCATTGACGACTTCAACGCCATACTCCTGCACCACCGCGTCGAACCTGTCTCCAAGATCGCATTCCCCTATTCGGGCATCCCCGGCAAAGGCAGCGCCTTCCGCACCGTTTTCGAGATTGCCGTGGCACTGGATGCAAAAGCCTGCGCCGTCGTTGATTCCGATCTCAGGAGCATCACCCCGGAATGGATCGAGCTGCTGGTGAAGCCGGTGCTGGTGGGCGGCTATGATTATGTGTCCCCGCTCTATCACCGGCACAAATTCGACGGCACCATCACCAACAGCATCGTCTATCCGCTCACCCGCGCGCTATACGGCAAACGCGTGCGGCAGCCTATCGGCGGCGATTTCGGTTTTTCCGGCGGCCTGGCGCAGTATTACCTGACCAAAGATGTGTGGCAGACCGATGTCGCGCGGTTCGGCATCGACATCTGGATGACCACCACGGCGATCGCAAACGGCTTCAAGGTCACCCAATCGTTTCTCGGCGCCAAGATTCACGATGCCAAGGATCCTGGCACCGACCTGAGCAACATGCTGTTCCAGGTGGTCAGCGCAACTTTCGAACTGATGAATACCTATGCCGACATATGGATGCCGATACGCAGCTCAGAACCGGTTCCAGCCTTCGGATTCGAATACACCGTCGGCCTCGAGCAGGTCAATGTCAACACCACAAGAATGCTGAACATATTCCGCGAAGGACTCAGAAACCTGGGTGAAATCTGGCGCGACATCCTCGGTGCGGGCGACTTCGGCGAAATCGAAAGACTGGGCGCCCTGGCTGACAGTGACTTCCATTTCCCCATCGGCCTGTGGACACGCGTGGTCTATGACTACGCGCTCGCGTTCCACAAAGGAAAGTTGCCCGTCGAGCACCTGATCAAGTCCATGACCCCGCTGTATGTCGGCAAGACGGCCTCGTTCATCATCGGGGCCAAAGACATGGGTCAACAGGAAGCGGAAGCAGAAATCGAAAAGCTTTGCATGGAGTTTGAAAACTGCAAGGATTACCTGATAAGCAACTGGAAATAATCACAAGGAGGTGTGCCATGGAAGATTTTCTCAACCTGATACTCGAGCCGCTGAAGGAACTGTTCCTGAAGTTCAAGGCGTTTGTGCCCAACCTTCTGGCTATGCTGGTGATCCTGCTCATCGGTTTCATTCTTGCCCGCTTCATCAAGCTGATCGTTGTGAAATTCCTGACCGCGATCAAGTTCGACAGCTGGTCTGACCGCATGGGCTTTACCACGCTGATGCGCAAGGGAGGACTGTGGAACAAGCCTTCCGCGATACTGGGCGGAATCGTCTTCTGGGTGGTGATCATTGTTACGCTGATGAGCGGCCTGAATGCACTGCAGATACCGGCAACCGACCAGCTGGTTGGGCAGTTCTTCAGCTATATCCCGCGCATTTTCTCTGCCGCCATGATACTGATCGTCGGCTATGTGCTTTCCGGTTTCTTCAGCCGCGCAGTGCTGATCGCCGCTTCGAACAGCGGCTTCCATTACGCCAAAATCCTCGCCGAGGCGACACACACGCTGCTGATGGTGCTGATCCTGGCCATGGTCATGGAGCAACTGCAGATCGCCCCCAGCATCGTGCTTGCCGCCTTCTCCATCATCTTCGGCGGCATCGTGATCGCGCTTGCCATCGCATTCGGCGTAGGCGGCATTGATACGGCCAGGCGAATAATAGAAAGAGAGGTCACCGCAAAGAGC
>CAJPFK010000026.1 GCA_905339275.1 Methylophilaceae bacterium | reverse complement strand
AGCAGACGAGCTCCTCCCTTGAGAAGGAGGCGTTCTTTGCCCCTACGACCCTTATAAGCTCGTTTTTTACGCTGTTTGATATCATTTTCATGCGGCCCTGAGGCGAAAATACGCCTCAAAACATTATACTACCATTCAGGGAAATATCAAAAAGGGAAAGAAAGGGTGAACGGAAGACATGGCGCGTCAAGTTAGTAATGGTTTTGAATAAACTCTGGAATGAGGGTCAAAGAAATATTAAAATCACATAGACGATCCGCTGGGGATAAACGCAGTTTATGATGAACCGGAAACAAAAAATACTCATCGGCCTTATTCCGGCCCTTCTGACCTTTCTCGTATATCTCCCCTCGCTCGGCAACGGGTTCGTGAACTGGGACGACCCGACCTACGTGTTCGAGAACGCGTATATCCGATCACTTAGCCCAGAGTTCTTCAAGTTCGCTTTCACCTCGTTTTACTTCTCCAACTGGCACCCGCTGACGCTCATATCGTACGCTTTCGATTACGCGCTCTGGAAAGACTCTCCCTTCGGCTACCACCTCGTCAATAACATTTTCCATTCCATCAACACGGGGCTGGTCTTTCTGCTCACTCTCAAGGTCGCTTGCAGAACGAAGGCATCCGCTTTTACGTCTACAGCCGCGGCCTTTATCGCCGCAATGCTCTTCGGCATCCATCCGCAGCGCGTGGAGTCGGTAGCGTGGATATCCGAAAGGAAGGACGTGTTGTGCGCCTTCTTCTTCCTGCTCTCGGTCCTCGCTTACATGAGATATTCCGCGTCAGTAAGGAAAGCCCTCTGGTATTCACTTTCACTCGTCTTTTTCATCCTGGCCCTCATGAGCAAACCCATGGCGGTCACGCTCCCTGTAGTACTCCTTATTTTAGACTTCTATCCACTTGAGAGGCTGCGCCGAGGGATAAAGACAATAGTCCTGGAGAAAATCCCATTTCTGGCCTTGAGCGCGGCCTCTGCCATTGTGACAATACTTGCCCAGCGCTCAGAGGGCGCGCTGATGGCCGTCGAAAAATACCCGCTCTGGATGAGGGCCGTCTCCAGCCTGAAAGCGGCTGGCTTTTACATATTCAAGGCTGTCTACCCGGCCGGGCTCGCGCCGTACTATCCGCTCTCCGGCAGAGCAGAGCTCTTTGACCTTTCCTTTTTCGCCGCGGCAGCGCTCATTGCCGCGCTCGCGGTCACATCGATAATCGTTTTGAAGAAGACGCGCGCGTTCCTCGCGGCATGGCTCTTCTTCATAGTGACGCTCCTTCCTGTGATAGGCATCGTGCAGGTCGGAAGCCAGGCCGCCGCCGACAGGTACACCTACATCCCGCTCATCGGGCCGTTCATGCTCGCGGGCTCCCTCCTGGCATTGACGCTGGAGCGGGCACGCCAAAAAAAGCCTGCGCTTTCCGCAGCTGCCTTCATCGTTGTCATTTCGATCTTCATTATCCTTGCGGGGCTGACTGTCAGGCAGACGGCATTCTGGAAAGACTCCATCTCTCTGTGGGACCGGCAGATAGCAGTCTACCCCGGGAAGGTCCCTCACGCGTATAACCTGAGGGGGCTTGCCTACGATGAGCAGAAAAGGCACCTTGAGGCCATAGCCGATTTCGACATGGCGGTGGCGCTCGACCCAGGGTACGCCTACGCGTACAACAACAGGGGCAACGCGCGCAAGGCCATCGGAGAGTTCGGCAAGGCCATAGACGACTATCTAAAGGCGGCTTCCATTGCACCGCACCTTGCGGAGCCTTATATAAACCTATCGGTTGCTTACTCTGAAACAGGGGAGATGGAGCTTGCGTTCGAGGCGCAGAGGATGGCAAGAAAACGAGGCTGGCGGTAAAAAGTTTTTCAGGTCTTTAATCTGTGTCCCAGGATTTCAAGCCTTCATTAAGAATAAGCATTTCATGAAGAAGCATCCCGCCGTAAATAATGGGCCAGCCCATCTATTCCTTCTTTCCTAAAGAAGGGACAGGGTAGATTAATCCATAGAGCAAATAATCCCCCTCATTCCCCCTTTAGAAAAGGGGGAAGAAAAAAAATGGTGGGCGCAGCCCACCCTACATTACTGCTCTCCAAAATGAACAATATGGTGTCTCTAAGAATTAGAAATTTTTTCCGAGGTCGAGGAAGGGCAAAAATGAAAAGCGCAGCATATATGAAATTATGTGAGCATTTTCATTTCTGCCCTGACAAAGAGATCGGGAAAAAGGGCAATTTTTAGAGGCACCTATTAAGAGCTACTCGTCCTTGAGGACGTAGCCCACGCCTCTTACGGTGTGGATGAGCTTCTTGTCGAAATCCTTGTCTATTTTCGTGCGGAGGTGGTTTATGTAGACGTCGACGACGTTCGTCTCGCTGTCAAAGGACTGGTCCCAGACGTGCTCGGCGATAAGCGTCCTCGTCAAAACCCTGTTGGGATTGCGGAGCAGGTATTCGAGAAGTGCGTATTCTTTTACGGTAAGCTCGACTTCCATGGGCCCGCGCTTGGCCCTGCGGGTGGCCGGGTCGAGGGAGAGGTCGGCGAACTTCAGCACTGGCGCGCCGTAGCCGCCCCTCCTCATGAGCACGCGAAGGCGTGCCAATAGTTCTTCAAACGCGAAAGGTTTGGTCAAGTAGTCGTCAGCGCCGACGTTCAAGCCCTTGACCCTGTCCTCGACTGAGTCGCGGGCTGTCAGGAGGAGCACAGGCGCCTTCACTCCGGCTACCTTCATGTCTTTCAAAACGTCAAGGCCGCTCTTCTTGGGGAGCATTATGTCGAGGATTATGGCGTCGTAGTCGTTGAGCTCGGCGTAGTGCTGCCCTTCGACGCCGTCCTCGACGACGTCCACAGCGTAGCTCTCCTGCTCAAGACCGCGCTTTATGAAGGCAGAGACTTTCTTTTCGTCCTCAATTACGAGTATCCTCATAATCCCCTTAACAGATGAGAATCTGCAACCCTTCAA
>CAJPFK010000025.1 GCA_905339275.1 Methylophilaceae bacterium | reverse complement strand
GCCAGAGCGTGCGCTTCCGGTTGGCCTCGATGCGCTTGACGAGCTGCGCGTTCTGCTCGGCGAGCGCCTTGATGAGTTCGGAGGAGGCGAGCATCTGGCCGTGCAGGTCCGATATCGCGGCCTCCAATGCGGTGGTACGGGTTTCCAGTGCCGCCAGGGTGTGAGGTTCGGCTGAAACGGCTGGTTGCGTACTCGATGCCGAATCATCGGCCGAAGCATGCTTCTTGGCAACCGCGCTCCACAGCTTCCTGGCGCCATCGGCCACCTTCGGCGCATTCTTGATGACCTCGGTCCAGGGGACGCTTTGCAGGATCGTGAGCCAGCCGATTGCCATTCATTTGTCTCCTGTGGAGCTAAAGGGGTCCGAGGCTAAAGGGATCGGCCTCGCTTTTCTCGAAACAATGCGAAGCTGACCTCTTTAGCTCTCTCCTTGGCTCACGGATGTCCCTGCGTTGGGAGCACGGATCCAACATCCGGCGTGTACATCCCGCCATACAGCCCCCTCAAGTGGCTCTCACGAGGGAGAAGTCTTGAAACAAACAGTCGAATGGAATAGAAGGAAAGCACTAAGAAAGCGGTAAGAAATGTGACGCCAGCGCCAATATCGAGCGCATTTCCCCAGAATGAAGCCGCGAAGCTGGACGCTGCAAGTGCTAGCGATAACTCAGCAGCGGCCGATACTCTTCTGATTCGAGTCCTGACGAGTTCGATCGACCGTTCTTCCTCTCTCGCTAGCAGAATAGCTGCGCCAGGAGATTGTCTTGAGGTTACCGACGAGTTCTCTGAAAATTTCTCTGCCATGGACGAAAGATTGAAGAGGTCCGCTATCCATGAGAACGCCCTTCGCATCAGCGCTCGGTAAAGTACGACGATTGCCGCTAAGCCTCCAAATGCAACAGCGAAGTCAAACAAGAATAGATTCGCTAGCAATCCTTGATCGGTGTTCCAAATTACCGCTGCGCGCATGTGCAAGAGGCTATTCCACACGCTCTGATATTCGCCGTGTCGCACCCCGTAAGGGAGAAAGACAAAAGCTAGCAGTACAACTATGCGAGATAGAGGGGTTCGCTGAGCAATTTCCTCGACATACTTGTCCTTGAATGTGGATAGAACATCGGTCATTTAATTTGCTTCCAGAAGATCAAGGAAGAAGACGTCGCCACCGTACGGATCGAAGGCCCCATACTCGACAATGGGACTGCCAAGGATAAGCAATTGTTTCTTTCTCTTCTTTTGGAGAAAAGGCACCAGCTTGTCGAAATCTTCAGTTGATCCAATATGCAGCACGAAGTCCCTGTGTGTTTCGAGATTGAAGGCCTTACCCTTCGGAGCCTGGAACTTGTTGCCGCCGTCAAGCGAGCGTAGCTCTATGGGGATCAGCAGTGGATCTCCCAGTCCCCGCTCTACGATTACATCGTGAAATGCATGAGCTCTTGCTGCGTCAAAGGTGTAGAGGGGGTGCGCCTTTGATCCATACAGACCGAGCTCGAACTTGCTGCCCTCCATCTTGGGGTTTCTAACGAGCGACAGTATCTGATCTATTTCCTTAACGATGGACCTATCGCCATATGCGCGAATCATGCGCTTATCTGGTTTGGTGATCAGTGACTCGAAATGCTCGGCCTTGGGTCTGTTTCGATAGTGGTCCAAACGTTTCTGAGCCTGCTCGTTCAGCGATCGGTATTCATTCTCGCTTTCCTGCAAGGATTCTTCGAACGCCGCGAATACTGCGGAGTTGAGTCGATCGACTATGGACTCGGCCCCGTTCTTTATCATCTCTAGGATGTACCCCCCCTCGCGAGGGTGGAGGGCGACAAATTCGGTCGCCTCGTAATCCGCTGCCTTAAGACGAGCGTGTTTCCAGACATTACCGTGTTTTACATCCAAATAGGCCCGGTCAATTGCGCTCTGGATGTGATCGAGCGTTTTTCCCAGCGTCCTTACGCTGACTCGATGATCTATAGCGATGGGCCCATCGAAGTGCACCAAGATGTTGTAGTTCGCCAAGATCTCCCTCTCTAATACGCAGTCAGCTGCACAAGTAGAATTGCTGGTCTTGTGCAGAAAAAGAAAGCCCCACCGGTCTCCCGGCGGGGCTTTGTCTTATTGCCGTTTCGGCGATCACTACATCACCCGCAAGCCCCCACCGCGCCGCAGGCGCTGCAGAAGTCGCAGCCGTCCTTGCGGATCACCGTGTAGTTGCCGCATTCCTTGCACAGTGCGCCCTGCATGATCTTCGGCGCGCTGGCTTCGCGCGGGGCTTCGAGGATGCCCATCTCGCGCGTCGGGTAGCCGTTCTCGTCGAGGATGCCGAGCATGGCGTAGCGGTGCATGATCAGGCGCGCCATGTAGGCCACCGTGGACGGCCAGTTCTGCTGGCGGCGCGTGCCGGGCACGAAGGCCATGAAATCGCCGAGCGGCTCGGGGTAGTTCAAGAGCTTCCTCAGCTTCATGCCGATCCAGGCCGGGTCCATGACGCGCATGTCGAGCGAGAGGATGTGCGAGAGGCCGTCGAGCGCGCGCGGGTAGTTGCCGGAGAGCCACATCGAGTAGGGCCTTGTCACGCCGTCGGGCAGGGTGATCTCCTTCAGGCCGAGCACGAAGTCCTCGCCCGAGGCGGGGTTCTGGATGTCCACCGTCCACGACAGCGTGCCGTCGGTGCCGGTCTTCGGCTCCTGCAGGCTGAACATCGAGTCGAGCACCGGCGTCGGCACCTTCTCGTCGAGGTTGCCGCAGAGCTGCTCGACGCGGTAGCGCAC
>CAJPFK010000024.1 GCA_905339275.1 Methylophilaceae bacterium | reverse complement strand
CAGATCTTCATAGCAGAGCGGCGGCGTATCCGAACCGAGTGTTGCAAAGTACCCGGTGACTGCCGAGGTCATGCACATGCGTGCATTGGCTTCGATGGTGTTGGATGACAGCACGCCCTTCATCAGCAGATTCTCGAGGTATTGCCCTTCCAGCGTGAGCTGGCCGGAACCGTACAGCGCAATGGAATTCCCGCCATATTTTTTATGAAAGTGGGCGATTCTGTGTGCCACCATTTCTCCAGCATCATGGTAGGGCACACGCACAAAATGCTCTTCATCGAAAGAACCCTTGGTCTTGCTGACGTAGTCCATATCGCCATGCCCCGGCTTCTTCCACTCGGCCCAGACATCCTTGCGCACATAGGGATCACCTTCCATGCGGTCCACATAGATCGGCTCGGCGGCTGTCAAACCCTTGATGCACTGCAAGCCCATGTTCGTTGGGTGATCCTTATCGGGGCGCATGGAGACGATCTTGCCATTCTCCACCTGAATGACCGTGCCGCACCCCACGCCGCAATAAGGGCACGCAGCCAGTGCAGTGGTGCGTGTGGCCGATTTTTCCGCGCTCATTGCTTCTGCATGCAGTTCAGGGTTCGCCATGCTGAGCAGGCTCGATCCGGCAACAGCGCTGGTAATGAAACCACTGGTCTTCAAGAAATCGCGTCGTGTAACTTTCATCCGCTTCATAGTAGTGTCTCCGAAGTTAGTTGATTATTTGGCAGGTGCGGTGCGCAGATAGGTGACGATGTCCTCAATCTCCTGACTGGTGAGATTGGCCATTCCCTCAGGTCCGACAAATCCCTTCATCATCGTGTTCCCCCGTCCCTCTTTGATGGTGGTGCGGATATAACCATCCGTCGCATGTTTCAGGAAGCCCGGAGTGCCAACAGCCGGGCCGCTGCCCCCCGCATCAAAACCAATGCCGTGAGGGCCGTGGCAGGTGGAACATACCTCCTGGAACATCACGGCCCCCTTCTTGGCATCGCCACGGGCAGCCGGCTGCTTCGCCACCTCTTCGGCGCGGCTACCCGACACCGGACTCAGGCTCTGCAGATAGGAAACAATCGCGCGGATTTTCTCGTCACCCAAGGCTCCCTGGGGCCCCATGCCTGTGCCCTCTACGCCGTTCTTGATGGTATCTGCCAGAAAATCCGCAGAAACAATGGAGAGAAATTCATTATTGGAGAGTGAGGGAGCAAAGCCCACCTTGCCGACGGCACCCGCCTGATGACAACCGATACAGTATTGCTCGTACAACGCCTTGCCTTTCTTGACGCCCAGATCTTGTGCACCAGCCTGTGAAACAAAAATCGCAAAGACCAGTGCTATCAGCACCCGAAGTTTCGCATTCATCTACAGCCCCCTCTAAAGATGTAATTTCAATGGTATCGGCCGCCAGTTGTGGACAGCCCCCTCTCGTAGCGCTCCAACTGCTCACCCATTCGATGATGTATGGATCGTGCGAAAATATTGCATTTCACATGCTGCTTAACGCTTAATATTCGTCAGGCGGAAAATCCACTCTTCGATTGATACACGTCAGCGGGGACAGATGCTAAAACAGCAATAAGGAAA
>CAJPFK010000023.1 GCA_905339275.1 Methylophilaceae bacterium | reverse complement strand
AACCGGCTTGCGCTCTCCACATCGTTCGAGCTCGACTTCTGGGGCAGGCTGCGCCGCGCTTCCGAAGCCGCACGTGCGCAGGCGCTGGGCACGCGCTACGGCAGGGACGTGACCGCGCTGACGCTTGCCGGCGTCACCGCGCAGTCCTACTTCAGCTTGCGTTCGCTGGATGCGCAGATTGCAGTAACCGGGGAAACGCTCGCGTCGCGTGAAGAGTCGCTGTCTGTGGCGAAAAACCGTGCTGCCGGAGGCCTCGCTTCAGACCTGGATCTGAATCAGGCCGAGGGCGCGCGCGCCGATGCCTCGGTGCAGTTGCGCGATTTGCAGCGGCAACGTGCGCTGGTCGAGCACCAGCTCGGCAACCTGAGCGGCAAGCCGGGCCTGACGATACTTGCCGGGAATTTGATGAACCTGCCGACACCGGCCCTGCCACCTGTCGGCCTGCCATCGGCGCTGATCGAACGTCGCCCCGATGTGCAGGTGGCGGAACAAAGGCTCGTTTCGGCTAACGCCCAGATCGGCGTGGCCAAGGCTGCGCAATTGCCCGCATTTTCACTGACCGGCAACTATGGCGGGCAAAGCGAAGCCCTGAGCGACCTGCTCAAGGATGGCGCGCGCATCTGGTCGCTCGGTTTGGCGGCAACCATGCCAATTCTGGATTCGGGCAAATATGCAGCGCGCACGCGACAGGCGGAAGCGCGCCAGCACCAGGCGCTGGCGGATTATCAGAAGACTGTCGAGACCGCGTTCCGGGAAGTCGCTGACGCACTCACCAACGTGCAGTACATCAGTGCCTCGGCGGCTGATCTTAAGATCAGGGCCGATGCCGCACGCAATACGCTGCGCCTGTCACGCCTGCGCTACGATGCAGGCTACAGCGGGTATCTCGAAGTGCTCGATGCGCAGCGTACAGCCAATCTGGCCGAGCAGGCGCTGGTTCAGAACCGTGCGCTGCAACTGGTGTACAGCGTGGACCTGATGAAGGCGCTGGGTGGCGGCTGGTCACCTGCCGCAGCCGAGCCGGTTGCGCGGCACTGATTAACGTGAAAACCGTATCAAGCAAGAAATTCGGCGGGCACTTTTCATGGCGATGCCGGCTGTCGGATGCTGCTGCCACTGGTCGTATTTTTCTTTCATTTCACTGCCCAAGCTGCTATTAATGCGGCATTGAATTCATAAGCAAATTCAGGTTTGTCGGCCGGTGGCTGAAATAGTGATCAAGGAGGAGCGAGTCGCGCAGGGAAACAAACATTGTTGTAAAACATGGAGGCAAAACCTGAGAAATCAGGCGACACAAAGCAACCGGTCTTAACCATCCGGAAAGACAGCGGGGCTACCATGAAAACCTGCATATGGAGGTTATCATGCATGCAATAAAGCCGAACACCATCGTCATTCTGACCACACTTTCAGCAGTATCCTCGTTAGCTCAATCATCGGAACTTACCCTTGCCACCGCGCTGGCGGATACCCCCGATCCGGGAGCGCAGCCCATCCCGACGTTGATATACAGAAATGGCGTAACTGATACGATGGCGGTGGGAGAGGTTTCTGTAAGGCAAATCTCTGCATTCTGGGAGGCGGAAAAAGCCCTGTGGAATGCCACGAGCATCCGTACCAATGTTTTGAGTATGAAGATCCCTCTCACGGGGGTCGTCATGAGCAATGATCGTGCTTCCTTCTCGGTCTATGCGCCGATGCAGTCTGTAAATGGTGCACTCTCTCTCGCGGGGTATGTTACGCAATCCCGACTGAATGATTCCCTGGTCAACATGGCCCAGGTTCTGTCGTTTGCCGCCAGACGGCAAATCAACGCTGAATTTGCGTATTCTATGAGGGCGGACAGATATAGCAGGTTCGACTCCACCATCACCTACAGGCTGAATCCCGGCTCTGGCTCAGACAGGTCTGACGTGGTTGTCAGCCTGCGATACAGCGTCAAGTTCTGATATGTCCGGATCGGATTCCTTGGCATGATCTTGGCTGTGGCGGCGTGAAATTCCCTATGATATTCCGTGGCGTCCCCCATGCTGATTGTTCGAGCGGGGGGCGCGCGCATAAAATATATGAAAAACTTTGCATCTGTTAAGTGCGCCTTAAGATTGGTGAAGTACCGTGTAACTGTAATAATTCACGGTAAGCTCCGCCATGCCTGATGTCGGCCTGCTGCCGGACATGTTTCAAGGAGAGCAATGATGAGCTGGAAGAACACAGAATACCGCTACGGAGCTTTATCCATCGGACTGCACTGGCTGATGTTGATTTTACTGGTTGCCGTGTATGCAACCATCGAGCTGCGCGAGTTTTTCCCCAAGGGGAGCGATCCTCGTGATGCGCTGAAGGCATTGCACTTCATGCTCGGTCTGTCCGTACTTGGCTTTGCCTTATTGCGTCTGGGAGTACGCCTGTCCGGGCCAACACCCCGCATTGAGCCGGAGTCGGGAAGCTGGCAGAAGCAATCAGCCCATCTGATGCACATTGCCCTCTACGTGCTGATGATCGGCTTGCCTATTGCCGGCTGGCTCACCCTGAGCGCAGCCGGAAAGCCGATCCCGTTCTTTGGGCTGCAATTGCCGGCGTTAATCGGCGAGAATAAAGGCCTAGCAAAGCAGATTAAGGAGATACACGAAGTCGTCGGGACGGCGGGTTATTTTCTCATCGGCCTGCATGCCGTGGCTGCGTTGTTTCATCACTACATCAAGCGTGATAACACGCTCGTGCGCATGCTTCCCAGCCGGGACCGTGCAGAAGAGCAGGGCGTGGTTCAGTCTGAAAACCGCAATTCGCGCCACAGCGTTCACCGGGAGGCAGAGCAGCTGCATGCGTGAACCCGGGTTGCCTATCTAGACCGTCCCCGTTCGCTGATCGAATCACTAGCACTGCCACTAAGCAATCAAAAATACGATTGCCAAGTGGCCGGTTATCTGTCCCGCTCTCCCCTAGCGGGAGGCGTGACGAGGGACCGCTACGTGATGTTCTCGTTAAGTGGAGAAGCACACCATCGGCAGTCTCTTTTTTGTCTGTGACCTTGTTGGCAGGTTCATTTCCGGGTTTATCAATGATTGAGGCGAGCATCCACTTTGCGGGATAATGCACGCTTCCCCAATCCCAGTTCACTAAACCATACAGTCGAGGACCCTTGATGGCCGATGTTTCTCAAGCAAAACCGGTAACGCGCGGCAGGCATCTCACCTTGATAGTCATGGCAAGTATTCTTCTCGTTGCGCTGATTGCCGGCACCCGGGTCTGGCGCACCCAGAGCGCCGCGGAAAATCCCATGCAAAAGGCGGCAGAAGCGGTTCAGGTGGTGAGCGCCGCCGTTGCACGGCGTGATGTACCGGTCAGGCTCACCGCCAACGGCACCGTATCCGCAATTCAGACAGTGGAGGTGCGGCCCCAGATCAGCGCTGCGATCAAGGCTGTGCACATCAGGGAAGGGCAGTTCGTGGGCAAGGGCGAGCGGCTGTTCACACTGGATGCACGTACTGAAGAGGCCAATCTCAGCAAAGCCGAGGCCCAGCTGGTCAGGGATCGTGCCGACCTGGAGAACGCCGAGCGCAACCTGGAGCGCCAGCGCGAGCTCTTCCAGCAGAAATTTGTTTCGAAGGCGGCGCTTGATACGGCGCAGAACCAGGTCGACGGCTTGCGCAGCCAGCTTGCGGCCAATCAGGCTGCCGCACAG
>CAJPFK010000022.1 GCA_905339275.1 Methylophilaceae bacterium | reverse complement strand
TCTGCCCGAGCACGAGCGAGCTGGGCTGCGTCAGAACTTGAGATTCGTATTGCATATTTCCTCCAAATAAATGCGGTTTAAACAACAGCGGACGTAAGAGTATAGAAGCAGGGTAAAAGTTGCAAGATTTGCGTTGCGGTGGCGGTGAGATGTTAAGGGGGTACTTCAAGTCAGGGGGGGATTTCGGGTATCATGCGTACCTTCCCTGGAAGCTTGGGTGAGTGGTTTAAACCAGCAGTCTTGAAAACTGCCGAACAGAAATGTTCCGTGAGTTCGAATCTCACAGCTTCCGCCAATTTCCTGTTTTATCCCGTCCAATACCGTACACAAAGCCCTTGTAAGTCCTGGTGATGCAGGGTTTTTTTGTCTTGGGCTGTATTTTCTCGTCTATTGCAATCTGGGGGTATGTGGGGGTAGTATTTGGGGTAGGTCTTGTTGCTGATGTATAACCTACCCCCAGATGTGCACCCATGAAGCTTACCGATTCAATGATTGATGATTTCAAGCCAAGCGCTAAGCCGTACAAGGTGTCGGACGGGGAGGGGCTTTATGTGCATGTCTATCCTAACGGTAGCAAGTACTGGCGCATGAACTACCGCATAGAAGGCAAGAAAAAAACGCTATCCTTTGGCGTTTATCCAAGAGTAACGCTTGCCGATGCACGTGATCGAAAAGACGAAGCACGGGCAATGCTGGCAAGCCGCAGTGATCCGGCTGTGGCAAAGCATCAAGCAAAGCTAGAAGCTGCCCAGCAAAAGCAGTTCGAGAGCCTGGCGATTGCACCTCCCAGCTTTCGCCTTTCCATTGCTGACAATTCTCTGACCATTCAAACCAAAAACAACAGGCTGACACTTTCCGCTGAGCAAACCGAAGCAGTACGAGCCTTCTTGATTGCAAGCCCCAATGAGGTGATGCCATGAAGCTGACCGATACAGCGGTTAGAAAAGCAAAGCCCAACATCACGCCTGCCGGGAAGGTGACTGACAAGCCTTACAAGATGGCTGACGGCGGCGGTTTGTACTTACAGGTGCAACCGGGCGGTGGGAAGTGGTGGCGGCTAAAGTATCGTTTTGGAGGCAAGGAAAAGCTGCTGGCCTTGGGCGTATATCCAGACGTAACACTAGCCGATGCCCGCGCACGCCGCGATGAGGCCCGCAAAGTACTGGCCAATGGTGGCGATCCCGGCGCGGTGAAGCAAACCCAAAAGAAACAGGCGAGGGTTGCAGCAGCCAATTCATTCGAGCTGATAGCACGCGAGCTGCACGCATTGAAATCCCCGATATGGTCACAAAGCCATGCCGATGATTGGATAAAAACATTGCAACGCGAAATCTTCCCGCGCTTGGGCGAGCGGCCTATCGCTGAGATTGAAGCACCAGACGTGCTGGAGGCAATACGTGCGATCGAAGGGCGCGGTGCTTATGAGATCGCGGCGCGGGCATTGCAGCGGGTGCGGGCGGTGTGCGCTTATGCAATCGCAACAGGGCGGGCACGGCACAACCCGGCAGTAGAAATCAAAGGCGCGCTTGCACCCCAGCCCAAGGTAAGACATTTCGCTGCACTGACAGAAAAAGAGCTACCGGATTTTCTGCGCGCAGTTGCAGCGTATCCGGCCTATCCATTGACCAAGGCGGCAACCCGTCTGTTGATGCTGACCTTTGTCCGCACGGGCGAGGTGCGCGGCGCGAAGTGGTGCGAGTTTGATTGTGATGCTGGGCTATGGGTGATACCTGCCGAACGCATGAAGGCCCGTGAGCCGCACACCGTACCATTATCGCGTCAAGCATTGGCGGTATTGGCAGAGCTTCGCCCGCTGACCGGGCACGGTGAGCACTTGTTTCCGGGGCGCAATCGTGAGGGGTCAATCATCAGCGAAAACACCGTGCTGAAAGTAATCGAGCGGCTAGGCTACAAAGGACGCATGACCGGGCACGGCTTCCGGTCTATCGCTTCCACCTACCTGAATGGCGTGGGCATGATCCGGCCTGATGTGATCGAGGCACAGCTTGCGCATGCGGACGGCAACGCAACACGTGCTGCATACAATCGCGCCGACTATATGGAATACCGCAGGGCCATGATGCAATTCTGGGCGGACACGCTGGACGCTATGCAGTTGGCTAATAAGCTGCCAAGGTGGCCGGACTATGAGCCGCACGGGTTAGACTATCGGGCGGCTCAAGTCATACCGCTGCGGGCGTAGATAAGTTCGGCTGGCACCAATCATTCCCCGTTTTCTCCCGCAAGCTCCCGCAAGCTCCCGCGAGCTCCCGCAACTCCCGCAACTCCCGCTCACAAATCGCTCATGCAAAAAATGCTGAAAAAAAATGCTTGATAAGTTTTTCTTGATTCGGTAGAAGTAAATCGTATTGCATCTAGTGCAGTCTATTGCAGCAAACATGCTAGATGTGATGTTGGAAAGGAAAAGGGGGAGCGCGCCAACGCTCCCCCTACCTGGCAGCATAGCCGCCGTGCAATTACTCTACCCGAGAACTGCATGCGCATGATGGTTTAGGTTTACCTAAAAGTCAATCCAGGCATTTAACCATCTACCTGCGGCTTGTTGCCTTTCGTTAACTGAAACATGAAAGGCCACAAAGAATGCAATCAACTAAACAACCATCAAAACTATTCTACCGCCTGTCCGATGTGAAACACCGCATTGGTGTGTCGGGATCAAGCATCTGGGCATGGGTGAAGCAAGGTAAATTTCCAAAGCCAATTAAGCTTTCTGAGAACTGTACCGCATGGAACGCGGCAGACGTTGAAGCTTGGGCGCAAGACCGCATCGCAGCTTCCAAGTAACGGAGGCGACGATCATGGTTATCCAAAACAAAGCCGCCCGGCTGGCGGCTGGATTGGCATCATCACGCAAGCCGATGAGCAGTTACCGCAAGGCTAACTGCCCAAGTCGTTTCAATCAGGGGGTATTCAACAAGGCACTGTTGCCCATGCCTGTTGCTGTACTGGCGCGCATTGGTATCAAACCAAGGACTGCGAACCGCGCCGGTTACTGGCAAGTGTGCTGCCCCTTTCACAAGGGCGGTGAGGAAAAGAACGCCAGCTTGTCCATGCACCAGGTGAAGGGTAATTTTCGATGCTTCGCTTGCGGTGCGCATGGTGGCGATGTTCTTTCATTCTGGATGCAATACACCGGCAAGAGTTTCAAACATGCTGCGCAGGAATTGGGCGCGTGGGAAGGCGGTGCGCTATGACGCCTACCATTGAGCAAGTGAAGCAAGCCGCACGCAATTTCTCCAGCAACGCCACACTGGCAAATCCGGATGAAAAGGCACTGCACGCTTACACCGACGCGGCGGGCAATCCGCTGTATTGGCGCATCCGGCTAAAGAACACCAGTACGGGCGAGAAGTGGATCAGGCCATTCCACCATAACGGCAATGATTTCGAGATCGGTGAACCCCCCTTGGCTGCTTCCGGGAAGCCGCTTTATTGCCTGCACCTGCTGGCAATGCGGCCTGATGCTTTGACATGGATCGTAGAGGGCGAGAAAGCCGCAGACGCACTAAACAAGGCTTTCCAGGCGTGGGGTATGGAGATGCAGCAGGTCGCCACTACTTCCGGCGGTGCACAGTCTGCACATACTGCTGACTGGCGACCGCTGGCAGGGCGGCAAGTTGTAATCTGGCCAGACAATGACGATCCCGGCACGAAATATGCGGCGCAAGTGTGCGAGTGCTTGCAGGGGGTGGCGGCATCGGTGATAACGCTGGATATGTCCGGCCTGAACCTGCCTGCCAAGGGTGATGCCTTCGACTGGTTGCGGCGTGATAACGCAATCCCTGACGAGCTGTTGTTGCTGCTTGATGCCAGCCGCACGAACGCGAATGCTGGCGAGCCGGAAATGGGTGTGCCTCAACCCGGCGAAGAAAACGCACCAGCAAGCGAATATGCGCGGGACGTAAATCTGATTCGTGCCAGCGACGTGACACCCGAGCCAATAACCTGGCTTTGGAATGGCTGGCTGGCAGCAGGCAAGATGCACGTCTTTGGGGGCGCACCAGGCACCGGCAAAACCACAATCAGCATGGGCTTGGCGGCGACCGTGACAACCGGAGGGCACTGGCCGGATGGCAGCCGATCCATTGCCGGGAACGTGGTGATCTGGAGCGGCGAGGATGACCCGGCTGACACCCTGATTCCCCGGTTGACTCTATCGGGCGCTGATCTGTCCCGCGTCTATTTCATCGCAGACATTCGAGACGGCAACGAGCGGCGATCATTCGACCCCGCCCGCGATATGGAACCGCTGCGGCGCAAGCTGACCGAAATAGGCGGCGTGCGGCTGCTGATCATTGACCCTGTGGTTTCGGCCATTGCTGGGGATAGTCATAAAAATGCGGAGGTGCGGCGTGGACTGCAACCTTTGGTCGATATGGCGGCTTCGATGCGCTGCGCCCTGTTGGGTATCACGCATTTTTCCAAAGGAACCGGCGGGCGTGATCCGGTAGAACGGCTAACCGGAAGCCTTGCCTTCGGCGCACTGGCCCGCGTGGTATTGGTGGCAGCAAAGCACCAGGAAGAGGGTGAAGACGGGTGCACTGTGCGGCTTTTCTGCCGGGCCAAATCCAACATCGGGCCGGATGATGGTGGCTTTGAATACGACTTGCACCAAGCCGAACTGAAAACACATCCGGGCATCTTCGCATCATCTGTGCTGTGGGGGGAGGCGGTGGAGGGTGCGGCGCGGGAACTATTGGCGACGGCGGACGCGACCGGCGACGATGGCGAGGGCGGCACCCTGGCCGATGCCAAGCGGTTCCTTGCCGATCTGCTGGCGGATGGGCCATTGCCGGTCAAGGCCGTCAAGGCTGATGCCGATGGCGCGGGGTATTCCTGGGCAACGATTCGGCGAGCGCAAAACGCGTTGGGTATTGAACCAGTGAAGGAAGGCGGACACTTCGGCGGAGCGAGGCAGCAATGGGTATGGAGGATGCCTCCTGCTGAACATGCTCAACCTGAGCGCCTTCAGGAAGAATCGCTGAAGATGCTCAAATCTACTGAAGATGCCCAACAAAAAAAGGTGAGCACCTTCAGGGAAATTGAGCACCTTCAGAGGGAATCGGCCGCAGTGGAGGTGGAAATATGACCCCCGCGATCATCATCCGAGAAGCGAAAGCGGACGGGGTGGGGCTGTCCCTGTCCTCTGCTGGAACCATCAAGGTGATCGGCGACGGCGCGGCGGTGAATCGCTGGCTGGCCGTGATCCGCAAGCGCAAGGCAGAAATCATTGAAGCCCTGAAAGTCGGCGCTGGCGAACCGGCGACAGATTCCCGTGGGTGGCCGATTTACTACGCCGCCCGTGATCCGGTGGTAGTGGCCTGCTGCCCCGATGCGACCCATGCCAGAAATTCTGGAGTGGCACCCGACGCGGTAGCGGCGGAACCCTTTACACCAGCCATCCGGCAACCATCGGCACCCCTGGCTACCGAAGAGGAGAGGGCAATTTTGGCATGGCTGGCACTGATCGAGGAAACCGACCCGGCGACCATTGCCGAAGTGATAGGGCAGTGCCAGCGGGATGCAGATGCGCGGGACTACTTCACCCGGCGGGCGGAGGCAGAACTACCAAATCCTAGTCTGGCCTAATTTAGAAAGGGGCGAATGATGGCGACCATTGAAGCGGAAACGATCAACGATACAACCCTGATAACCCGCGATGAAGCAGCACCCGTAGCGCGGAGCGGCAACTATGAGCCGGTGCGATTCAATGCCATGAAGCACGGCATCCTTTCCCGGCTGGCGGTATTGGCGCATGAAGATCATGCCGAGTTTGCCGACTTACTGGCGGCGCTGATGGATGAGCACCAACCGGCGGGCATGACTGAGCGGCACCTGATCGAAGAGCTTGCCACGATCATTTGGCGCAAGCGGCGGGTATTGCTGGCCGAAGGCGCGAAGATCAACGAGGGATTGAAATGCGCGGTGAATAGCGCGGCATCGGTAATCAAGTCGGCTGCACCTTTCCAGCGTGGCATAAGCGGCGAGAATGCCGACCTGCGG
>CAJPFK010000021.1 GCA_905339275.1 Methylophilaceae bacterium | reverse complement strand
GAGAGGTACATAGACGACTTCGCGAAGGCCGGGAGCTCCATAATAACCGTCCACGTGGAGGCCACCAGGCACCTCCACAAGGTGGTGCAGGCGATAAAGGGCCACGGGCTCAAGGCCGGAGTGACGCTCAACCCAGGCACCCCTGTTGTGACGCTCGAGCCGATAATGGACGAAGCGGACCTCATCCTAGTAATGTCGGTCAACCCAGGCTTTTCCGGCCAGGGCTTTATTCCGGGCAGCCTCAAGAGGATAGCCGAAGTCAGGAAGATGATTACGGCGTCGGGGCGCGCCATCGAGCTCGAGGTCGACGGCGGCATAAAGACCTCCAACATAAAGGAAGCGGCAGCAGCCGGAGCGGACGTATTCGTATCTGGCTCAGGCGTCTTTTCGACCCCGGATTACGGGAAGACCATAGCGGAGCTCAAGAGGCAGGCGGGTTCGGCGAAGTCCTGAGTTTGATTCTGTTTGACCGTTTTATTTTATTTCACTTTCTTTGTCTTTAACCCATGCGCCGTAACATGTGGAGCGCTTCTCGCGGAGGAAGCGGCGAACCGAGCCGGGGCTGTTGGGAGCGAAGCGACCTTAGGGGCGAGGTTCGCGGGTGGGGGAGGCGGAAAGCGCGGGTCTTTGAACACACATGGCGAGCGCAATCCCCGCAGCTTGCTGCGGGGTCAAGCGAGCGAACAGTAAATCGAAAAATTCCTTGCGGCTTGCCGCGTGGAGCTTCAACGGCCGAAGCGAGAAGGCCGGAAGTGCGAGAAAATGTCATTCTGAGCGAAGCGAAGAATCCCGGTATTTGTAAACAGCCGCCGGGCATTGTACGAGATTCTTCGGTCGCTCCGCTCCCTCAGAATGACAACCAAACCTCTCCAATTGGAGAGATGATTTTTTTGTGTCTGGGTAAAACAAAACTAAACCCAGAATTGTCGTTTTTAATCTATATGCGTATACCCCAGCCCTATCCCGATCCCTATGCGCGGCCATCCGTCCCTGTCATAGTTGCTCGGCTCCCAGAGGTAATGCTCCTTCGGCTCTATGACCGGGTACCGGTAGTTCGCCTTCCCCAGGGGCCTTGTCTCGGTGCCGGTGACAACGCCCGCGACGGTTATCTTCTGTCCGGCCGAGAATATGGCCGGGTCCATGAACCTGTCGAACTTCACCAGGAACCTGCCCTCTGACTCGTTCTTGTCAACGGGCTTGAGCTGAGAGTTCATCCCCTCCTGCACTACCTCCATGACGGTCGCGCCTTCGAGGTTCTCGACCTTTATTATCGTGCCTCCGAAGACCACCGTTTTTCCCTCAAAACTGGCCGGGTCGGCGACAACGGATTTGAATTCTATGCCGCGGTCGACCGTCTTCATGACGTTCTTCGAGAGGATCGGGCCGCAGCCGGAGACCATGAGGAGGGCCGCCGCCATGATAAGCATCTTAAAAGAGTTCATGTCCATCCCGCCTGAATTTGAATTTTTGCCGCAAATCCCTTCGCAAGAAGCTATAATGAGACAATACCATGTTCTTT
>CAJPFK010000020.1 GCA_905339275.1 Methylophilaceae bacterium | reverse complement strand
GCATAGTCCACAGGGTCGGGAAGATAGACATAGGCGAGAACATCGTCCTCATCGTCGCGGCCTCCGCTCACAGGAACGACGCATTCATGGCGTGCGAATGGGCGATAACCGAGTTGAAGAGAGTGACCCCGATCTGGAAATGCGAGACTACCGGTAAAGGCGACGTCTGGGTATCGGAGACTCCGTAGTTTTTTGTAACGTTGCTCTGAAAATTGCTCTTTTTTCTGATCTCTGTGTCAGAGCGTAAATGAAAATGCTCATTTTTAGGCAATCGTAAAACTTTTTTCGAGGTTGAACGAGCTTAAATCAACGGCTCCGCTTTAGAGCGGAGAGTCATCAAGTCAGAGGCGCATATGGTAACTGTAGGAATAATAACGATGAGCGACAAAGGCTCGCGCGGCGAGAGGGAAGACCTCTCCGGGCGCGAGATAGAGCGCATGATAAAGGAGCTTCCGGCTGACGTTCTTGCCTACGAGGTCATCCCCGACGAGACCGCTGTAATAAAGGCGAAGCTCATTGAGTACGCCGACGTAAAAAAGCTCGACCTCATACTGACTACCGGCGGGACAGGCGTGACCCCGAGGGACGTCACTCCCGAGGCCACGAAGGCGGTCATCGAAAGAGAGCTTCCCGGGATGTCCGAGGCCATGAGGGCCGAGAGCCTCAAGAAGACGCCGAACGCCATGATATCGCGGGCAGTCTGCGGCATAAGGAAAGAGTCGCTCATCATAAACCTTCCCGGCAGCCCGAAGGCAGTGAGGGAGAACCTCGCGGTCGTAATGCCAGCGTTGAACCACACGATAGAGAAGATAAAGGGCAGCCCCTCGGAGTGCGCAACGGCGTGATATTCGCGAGCGCGGCCCTCATAAAAGATTGCAAGGAGACTGGAAAAATGACATACGGCGACATACTCATAGAGGCGATGGCAGAAGCCACCGGTGAATCGAAGGAAGAGCTGACCTTCCTCCTCGGCGTCTTCAGAAAGCAGTTCCCGAAGGCGAACATAGACCAGGAGCTTTCGGACGAGGAGGCCCATGCCCTCCTTGAAAAGCTCCGCAAGGACAAGGACAGCATAAGGGATCTCTTTACCACCGGCGAGTTTCCTCAGGGCGACTGCGGTTCAGGGGACTGCAAGGGCGGGCACTCGTAAATCCCGGGACAATTTCGCAGTAAGGCAACGTCTAATCGTCTTCTAACCTCCTTTTTGCTACCATGGTTTCAACAAGCAGCGCAAACCTTAAAGGGAGGTTGCCGTGATGAAGACCATAGCGAAGACAAACGGATTTCTTGAAGTTGCCGTGAACGTGGGCGTGGTGCTCCTTATGGCTTCCGCCTTCCTCATTTACTGAAATCAAAGTGAAAAAAACGAAAGGGGGAGGCCGCAAGGCTTCCCCTTTTTAATTAACACCTTACTTTTCAGGAAGTAATCCCCTCAGTCCCCCTTTAGGAAAGGTAGAAGACGCTTCACCTCTCAAAGATATTCTTCAGCACGAACCAGACGTTCTCTTTCCTCTCGCGCAATCTTCTTACCGTGTACGGCAGCCAGTTCTTCCCATAAGGTATGTAGACCCTGACCCTGTAGCCCTCCGAGGCTAGTTTCTTCTGCAGCTCCCGTTTTATCCCGAGCAGCATCTCAAAGTCGAAGGTATTTTTCGCCAGCCCCTTTTCGGCGGCGAACCTCTTCGCCTCGTTTATGAGCCGCACGTCGTGGGTTGCTATGGCAGGGCGTGTGCCGCTTAAGAGAAGCTCCTTCATGATGGCCTCATAGTTCGAGTCCACGTCCTTCTTCTCCTTAAACGCGATGGACGGCGGTTCCTTGTACGCTCCTTTCACGAGCCTCACGGAGCCGCCTTTTGAAGCTATGAGCCTGGCGTCCTCCCTGCTTTTGAGGAGAGAGCTCTGTATGGCAATGCCGGCGTTAGGGTACTTCCGCCTCAGTTTGAGAAAGGCATCTATGGTTTTCTGCGTGTATGCGGAGCCTTCCATGTCGAGACGGACGAAGTTGCCGTTCGTGGCAGCCTTTTTGATTATTATTTCGGCGTTTTTGAAGGCGAGTTCTTCTGAGATGTCCAGGCCGAG
>CAJPFK010000019.1 GCA_905339275.1 Methylophilaceae bacterium | reverse complement strand
GCAGGAAATCCGGATTGAGATTATTGAAGCCACCGGGAAACAGATTGGTGTCCACCGGTGCCAGCTTGAAGCCGCTGTTGCGCAAATCCACCGAGGTATAGAACGGAATGGCGTGCCCCTTCCATTGCGTGCGGAACCAGTGTTCGATGATGGACTGTGCGCCCAGGATGCGTTGCTCGAGATCGAGCAGCGGGCCGTTCAATGCGGTAGTAAGACGGGGAACCATAGTGCTCTATTAAATAATCGAATACGTCCATTCTAGCCGATAGCCACGAACAATCCATATATTTGCCTGCCCCGGGCTGCGCTCGACATGCGAATAGCTTCGGCCAGCACCCCACACGATGTTAAAATCGCGCTCCGAAATTTTTTGATATCGAGTTTAAATGCTTTCTACCGCAAATATCACCATGCAGTTCGGCGCCAAGCCGCTGTTCGAAAACGTCTCCGTGAAATTTGGCGACGGCAACCGCTACGGCCTGATCGGCGCCAACGGCTGCGGCAAGTCCACGTTCATGAAAATCCTCGGGGGCGATCTGGAGCAGACTTCCGGCAATGTGATGCTGGACAAGGATGAACGCCTGGGCAAGCTGCGTCAGGATCAGTTCGCCTTCGAAGACAAACGTGTGCTGGACGTGGTGATGATGGGGCACACCGAGATGTGGGAGGTGATGTCGGAACGCGATGCGATCTATGCCAACCCGGATGCCAGCGAGGAAGACTACATGCATGCCGCCAATCTGGAGGCCAAGTTCGCCGAGTATGACGGCTACACCGCCGAAGCGCGCGCCGGCGAGCTGCTGCTGGGCGTGGGCATTCCGCTGGAGTTGCACACCGGGCCGATGAGCGCGGTGGCCCCCGGCTTCAAGCTGCGCGTGCTGCTGGCGCAGGCGCTGTTTTCCGACCCGGAAATCCTGTTGCTGGACGAGCCGACCAACAACCTGGACATCAACACCATCCGCTGGCTGGAAGACATCCTGAACGCGCGGAACAGCACCATGGTAATCATCTCGCACGATCGCCACTTCCTGAACAATGTATGCACGCACATGGCCGATCTGGACTACGGCAAGATCACGATTTACCCCGGCACTTATAACGACTACATGCTTGCTTCAACGCAGGCGCGCGAACAGCAGGCGGCCGACAATGCCAAGGCCAAGGAAAAAGTCGCCGAACTCAAGGCCTTCGTGGCGCGC
>CAJPFK010000018.1 GCA_905339275.1 Methylophilaceae bacterium | reverse complement strand
CTGCATGTTGTGGGTGACTACCAGAATCGTCAGCTTGTTGCGCAGTTCGGACATCAGTTCTTCGATGTTGGCTGTGGCAATCGGGTCCAGCGCCGAGGTCGGTTCATCGAACAGCATGATTTCAGGGTCGGTTGCCAGCGCGCGGGCAATACACAGGCGTTGCTGCTGGCCGCCGGAGAGGTTGAAGGCCAGGTCGTGCAAACGGTCTTTGACTTCGTTCCAGATGGCTGCGCCTTTCAGCGCCTCTTCGACCTTGTCATCGACGATACGCTTGTTGCGCTCGCCACGCACACGCAGGCCATAAGCCACATTCTCGTAAATCGATTTCGGGAATGGGTTGGGTTTCTGGAACACCATGCTGATACGCATGCGTACTTCAATCGGGTCAACGCCGTCTGCCAGCACATTCGTGTTGTCAGGGTGCATGACGATCTGGCCGTCATACCTGTTGCCAGGGTAAAGGTCATGCATGCGGTTGAAACAACGCAGGTAGGTGGATTTACCACAGCCGGATGGGCCAATCAGCGCAGTGATCTTCTTTTCGTAGAGGGGCATGTTGATGCTTTTCAGCGCCTGATGCCCGCCGTTGTAGAAAAAATTCAGATCGCGGGATTCTGCTTTCATCGGGGACGTGACAGTAACCATATTCAAGATTCCTAAATAATGTTTTTAAGCGAGTGGATATGCAGCAAAACTTACTGCCACTTGATCTTCTTGCGAATGCTGTAGCGCATTTTGATAGCTACGCCATTCATCAACAGGGTGACGATGATGATGATGGCACCCGCTGCCGCCGCATTGACGTGGAAGTCGGAACCGGGGCGGGAAAGCCAACTGAACATCTGGATCGGCAACACGGTAAAGCCGGACCACAGCCACTCGAAATTGAGGAAGGGTGGTGAAGTCGTTACTGGTGAAGGCGGCAGGAACGCAATGAACGTGAGCGCGCCAATCGTTATGACCGGCGCCGTTTCGCCGATTGCCCGGGCCATGCCGATAATCACGCCGGTTAAAATGCCGCCGGTGGCATACTTGACTACGTGTTGCGAAACGACTTGCCACTTGGTCGCGCCGACGGCGTAAGCCGCTTCGCGGATCGCAATCGGGATGCCTCGAATCGCTTCCCTGGTTGCCACAATGACTACAGGCAGAATCAGCAGGCCGAGCGTCAGTCCCGCAGTCAGGATGCTTGTCCCGAAATCCAGGATGTAGACAAACAAGCCCAGGGCCAGGAGGCCGTAGATAATCGACGGCACCGCTGCAAGATTGGTTACATTCACTTCAATAATTTCCGACAGCCAGTTTTTTGGCGCATATTCTTCCAGGTAAATGGCCGCTGCCACGCCCATGGGCACTGCCGAGAAGAAAGTGATGATCATGACCAGTGTCGATCCAACCAGGGCGGATAACAAGCCTGCATTAGCCGCGCGTCTTGATGGAAAGTTGCTGAAAAACTCATAGGAGAGCAGTTTCGGGTAACCGTCCAGGATCAGGTCGACAAACAGCATCAACAAGGTGAGGAGGACGATCATGATGCAAATCAGTCCCAGCCCTGCAAACAGGGAGTCGTTCAGTTTATGGCGTTTGATCATCGCCCGAACGGTGTCGAGGTCTTTTAGCGTGGATGCTTGCGTGTTCATATTAATAAGCCTCACGGAATTTCTTGCGGGAGAAGTGGCCGAGAATGTTGAAGGCCAGGGTCATGAGCATCAGTACCAGGCCGGCAGCGAAAATACTCTGGTAGCCGATGCTGCCGTGTGGCAGATCACCCATGGCCACTTGCACGATGTAGGCAGTAATCGTTGCGGCTGAATCCATCGGGTTGAAGGTAAGGTTCGGTTGTTGTCCGGCAGCAATCGCCACTACCATGGTTTCACCCACCGCGCGGGAAATCGCCAGGATGTATGCCGCGATAATGCCCGAAATAGCGGCGGGCGTGACTACGCGGATGGCGGTCTGGAATCGTGTGGCGCCCATTGCATAGGAACCCTCGCGCATGCTCATGGGCACCGCGCGCATGGCATCTTCAGAAACCGAGGCGATATAGGGAATGACCATGACGCCGATGACGATGCCTGGGCCCAGCATATTGAATGATGGCAGCCCGGGGAGGATTTTTTGCAGCATGGGTGTGACAAGCAGCAAGGCAAAGTAGCCAAATACAATCGTTGGAACGCCTTCCAGCAGTTCCAGAATCGGTTTTACCGTTTCGCGTGTTTTGTGCGAAGCAAATTCGGAAAGGTAAATGGCGCTGATCGTGCCGACCGGAATGGCAAAGGCCAGCGCAATCGCTGCCGTGGTTACCGTTCCCGAGACGAGCGGCAGAATGCCGTAGTGTGCATCTTCAAACAGCGGCGTCCACTGCGTATCTGTCAAGAAGTCGATAATAGAGACATGTTCGAAGAACGCATAAGATTCGTATAACAGGATGGCGACGATCGCGACAGTGGTAAACACTGCGGAGAGTGCGGCAAGCATGAGTAAAAACTCAATGCCGCGCTCAATTAGATTGCGCCTGAAATTCTTGGCGAGGCGGGCGCTGATTTGTATATCCATTGGATTTTT
This sequence comes from Methylophilaceae bacterium, assembly GCA_905339275.1. GTDB lineage: Bacteria > Pseudomonadota > Gammaproteobacteria > Burkholderiales > Methylophilaceae > UBA6140. Next base: position 197,577 of record CAJPFK010000018.1, on the reverse strand, counting down.
TAACACTTGATTAGCCGTATTCACGTTGATTTGACTCCCGTATTGTAACGGATTTGTAATATAAGACATTAAACTGGAGCGATGAAATCGCCCCAGTTTATCCGTCTACAACGCTTTTGATTACTTGATGCGGGCGAGCAATTCTTCAATCTTTACGCCAACTTCAGCCTTGCCGCCAAAACCTGTACCCGGCTTTAATGCTTTCCAGTGGGCAATGACTGCATCCTGCTCTTTAACCGGCAAAGGAACGTATTTTACTTCTTCGATCAAAGGGCGGCCTTTTTCGAGGTAGAAGCTGACAAATTGCTTGACATGCGGTTTGAATGCAGCGGCAGTCGCATTGACGTAGATGAAGATCGGGCGGGCCAGCGGCTGGTAAGTACCATTTTCAATCGTCTCTTTTGAAGGAAGCACAGCGGGCTTGCCTTCCTTATCAACAATGGCAACAGCAGTCAGCTTGTCCTGATTCTCTTCATAGTAGGCGTAGCCGAAATAACCCAAGCCGCCAACATCACCTGCCACACCTTTCACCAGGACATTGTCATCTTCCGAAGCAGTGAAATCGCCGCGGCTGGATTTTGATTTACCAACGACAGCTTCGGTGAAGTAGTCAAAAGTGCCGGAATCGGCACCCGGTGCAAAAAGTTTGAGTGGGGTGTCGGGCCATGTCGCATTTACCTGTTTCCAGGTCTTGACCTTGCCTTGTGCCGCCGGCTCCCAGATTTTCTTGAGTTCGGCCACTGTCATTTTCTTTGCGAAATCATTCTTCGGGTTGATGACGACGGTTAAAGCATCGTAGGCGACAGGAAGTTCGATAAACTGCACGCCGCTTGCCTTGCATTCATCAATTTCTTTTTGCAGAATTGGGCGGGACGCGCCGGAGATGTCGGTTTCGCCGCGGCAGAACTTCTTGAAACCACCGCCGGTACCGGAAATGCCGACGGTTACCTTGATCTTGGTTGCCTTCTGGAATTCTTCGGCAACGGCTTCGGTCACGGGGTAAACCGTACTGGAGCCATCGATCTTGACGATTTTTTCGTTGGCGAATACGGTTGGGGCAGAAAAAGTGGCGGCTACAAAAGCAGCGACACCCAGGGTTTGTACGAATTTGGATTGCATTACAACCTCCATCTTGAATTAAAGAAACCTTGGCAAGGCATGCAATGTTTCAATTGCATGTTTGCGACAACGGACCAACTTTAATGATGGAATGTGACGGTTATGTGACAAATAATCAGATATCCCAAAATGCATTGGTCATCCGGCCAATAAAAAAGCGCCGGCAGAGTTCGCCGGCGCTTGAATGGATGATGCAGTAATGCAGGTCAGATGCGTTTGAGCAATTCTTCGATCTTGATACCGACTTCCGGCTCGCCGCCAAAACCAGTGCCGGTTTTCCTGGCTTGCCAGTGCTCCGAGACTGCCTTGAGTTCATTATCGGGCAACGGAATGAATTTCACTTCCTGGATAAGCGCTTTTGAATTCTCCAGATAGAAGTCAACAAAGGCTTGTACTTCAGGCGTATCCGCCGACTTTGCCTTGACGTAGATGAATAGCGGCCGCGACAAAGGCTGGTAGGTGCCGTTCATGACGTTTTCTTCGGATGGTGAAACCGCTTCAGCGCTTGTTCTTCCGACGATAGGCACGGCTTTGATCTTGTCCTGATTCTCTGCAAAGTAGGCAAAGCCAAAGTAGCCGATGGCGCCGATATCGCCTGCGACACCTTTGACGATGACGTTATCGTCTTCGGAGGCGGTGAAGTCACCGCGACTGGATTTTGCCTTGCCCATGACGGCTTCCGTGAAATAATCGAAAGTACCGGAATCGGAGCCCGCACCGAACAGCCTGAGCGGCCTGTCGGGCCATGCGGGGTTTACCTGGTTCCAGTTCTTGATCTTTTCCTGTGCCGCAGGCTCCCACATGGTTTTCAGTTCATCAACGGTCATGCGGGTAATGAAGTCGTTCCGGGGGTTGATCACCACGGTAAGGGCATCGTAGGCGATCGGCAGTTCAATGTATTCAATGCCTGCTGCCTTGCAGGCTTCCATTTCGTCATGCAGGATCGGGCGCGAGGCTTGCGTCATGTCGATTTCTCCCCGGCAGAATTTCTTGAACCCTCCACCGGTGCCGGAGATGCCTACAGTGGTTCTGATTTTCCTGGTGATCTGGAATTCTTCCGCGACTGCTTCGGTGATAGGGAATACCGTGCTGGAGCCATCGATCCGTATGATATAAGCATCTTCCCGCGGGCCGGAGCAGGCCAAGATGCCAACAGCAAGCGCGGCGAGTGCCAGCATGGATAATCGCCGGGCGGGGATGGACTGTGTCTTAACCGAATCGAATCGCATGAAAACCTCTGATCAATCAACAATCCCATATTTTAACAAAATTGTCATCCTGCTTTCATAATTGATTCAGGCGCGTGCCGATCGCGAGCCAGCCGCGGCTTTAATGTATAATCCTGTGATTCAAAAACCAGCATATCCAACCAGTTACAAGAGAAATCATCAGCATGGAAGCCGAGCAGCTCAATCAAATCAGTAATCGTCTTGAAGACCTTCTGGCGCGCAGTCAGTCGCTCCGGGGGTATCTTTGACTTCGAGACCAAACAGCAGCGCCTGGAAGAAGTCAGCCAGCTATTAGAAGACCCCAATATCTGGAACGATAACGAGCGCTCACAAAAGCTCGGCAAGGAGCGGCGCGAGCTGGAGTATATCGTTAACAGCCTGCAGGACATCGAGAACGGCCTGCGTGACAGTCGCGACCTGTTCGAAATGGCGCGTGAAGAGAACGATGATGCCACCTTGCTCAGTATCCAGGCAGATACGGAGCAGATTGAAACGCGTGTGGCGGAAATGGAATTCCGCCGCATGTTCTCGAATGCGATGGACGGCAACAACTGCTTTATCGATATCCAGTCCGGTTCGGGCGGCACGGAAGCGCAGGATTGGGCCTCGATGCTGCTGCGCATGTACCTGCGCTATTGCGAGCGCCGCGGGTTCAAGGTGGAAGTGCTGGAAGAGTCCGAAGGCGATGTTGCCGGTATCAAGGGTGCATCGCTGAAAGTTTCGGGCGACTATGCCTACGGCTATCTGCGCACGGAATCCGGCGTACATCGGCTGGTGCGAAAGTCGCCGTTCGATTCGGGTAATCGCCGCCATACCTCGTTTGCCAGCGTCTCGGTGTATCCCGAAGTGGATGATTCCATCGAGGTCACGATCAACCCGGCCGACCTGCGCATCGACACCTATCGTGCCTCCGGCGCGGGCGGCCAGCACATCAACAAGACGGATTCCGCCGTGCGCATTACCCACGAGCCGACCGGCATCGTGGTGCAGTGCCAGAACGACCGTTCGCAACATCGCAACAAGGATGAGGCGATGGCAATGCTTAAAGCCAGGATCTATGAACTTGAGCTGCGAAAACGCAACGAGGAAAAACAGGCGCTGGAAGATGCCAAGACCGATATCGGCTGGGGCCACCAGATTCGCAGCTATGTGCTCGATCAGTCGCGCATCAAGGATCTGCGTACCAACGTTGAAGTCGGCAATACGCAAGGCGTGCTGGATGGCGACCTTGACCCATTTATATCAGAGAGTTTGAAGCAGGGAGTGTAGTGGTGAGTGAATTGCAAAATACGGCCGAACCGATGCCACAAGATGAAAACCACGTCATCGCGGAACGCCGCGAAAAACTGAAGGCGATCCGTGCCGCTTCCAAATTAAACGGCGAAGCTGCATTCCCCAACGATTTCAAGCCGGATGCACTGGCTGCCGGGCTGCATGAAGCCTATGGGGAACTGGAAAATGAAGCGCTGGAAACCCGGGCGGTCAATGTCAAGGTTGCAGGCCGCATGATGCTGAAGCGGGTAATGGGTAAGGCCAGTTTTGCGACCTTGCAGGATAAAAGCGGCCGTATCCAGCTTTTCATCGCAAAAGACAATATTGGCGAAGAAGTGTATGACGCTTTCAGGAAATGGGATCTGGGCGATTTTCTCGCAGCCGAAGGCGTTCTCTTCAAAACCAGGACCGGCGAGCTTTCCGTCAAGGTGAGCGCGCTGCGTTTGCTGACAAAAGCGATACGTCCGCTGCCCGAGAAGTTCCACGGCTTGAGCGATCACGAGACCAGGTACCGCCAGCGCTATGTGGATCTGATCGTCTCCGAGGAAACCCGCCGGACGTTCATGACGCGCAGCAGGATCGTGGCGGCAATACGCAACTTCATGCTGGCCAGCGAATTCCTTGAAGTGGAAACCCCGATGCTGCACCCGATTCCGGGCGGCGCTTCTGCCAAGCCTTTCATCACGCATCACAATGCGCTCGATATGCAGATGTATATGCGCATTGCCCCCGAGCTTTACCTGAAGCGCCTGGTGGTCGGCGGTTTTGAGCGCGTGTTTGAAATCAACCGCAACTTCCGCAATGAAGGCCTGAGCGTGCGCCACAACCCTGAATTCACCATGATGGAGTACTACGCGGCTTACACCGATTACAAGTGGCTGATGGATTTCACCGAGCAGTGTATCCGCGACGCTGCTATCGCTGCGTGCGGAACTGCCGTCGTACAATACCAGGGCCGGGAACTGGACTTGAGCAAACCTTTCGAGCGCTTGACGATTGTCGGCGCGATACGGAAATATGCGCCGCAATACACCCTGGAGCAACTCGATGATGCTATCTTCCTGCGCGCCGAGCTGAAAAAATTCGGCGTCGAGGCATTTGCCCACGCCGGGCTCGGTGCATTGCAACTGGCTTTATTTGAAGAAACGGCAGAAGCGCAGTTATGGCAGCCAACCTATATTATCGACTATCCGGTTGAAGTTTCGCCGCTGGCGCGCGCTTCCGACAGCAATCCTGAAATTACTGAGCGCTTCGAGTTGTTCATCACCGGCCGTGAAATTGCCAATGGCTTTTCCGAACTGAATGATGCCGAGGATCAGGCTGCCCGGTTCCAGGCCCAAGTTGCGGCCAAGGAGGCGGGCGACCATGAAGCCATGTATTACGATGCGGACTTCATTCGTGCGCTGGAGTACGGTATGCCCCCGACCGGCGGCTGTGGAATCGGCATTGACCGGCTGGTCATGCTGCTGACCGATAGTCCCAGTATTCGCGATGTCATTCTGTTCCCCCATATGCGTCCCGAGCATTCCTGAGCGGCAGGACCGCCATTGTTTACATATGACGACAGCATAAAACCAGCGTAATCAACTACTTGTATTTTTACGTTAAAATCCGTCGCGATTCTGCGACGGATTTGCATGCCGGTCAGCAGTCACCTTTGGGTAAACTCATCCCATCTATCTGAATATAAATATAAATATAAATCGGGTATGGCAATTGCTACTGCTGGTGTTGAGGGATAAGCATTCGCTATCCCGCTTCAACGTAAAGAGGCTGGCATGTTAAATAAACAAGGTATTTTCAATCGTCGTACTTCCCCTTCCGAATCCCAGGCTCCCGTCCTGAACTCCATCAGTCAACTGAACACCCAGGCAAAAACCGTTAGTCCGCCTTTGATGCCGGGGCATCAGGCTGCTATCGAATCTGCCACTTCGGTGAACTCGCATGCCTCGGTGGCCTCAAGCCAGAATGAACAAAAAGCCGCAGTCAAGCCGGAGACTATGTCCGGTAATCGCTTGATTGTAGGGCCGGACGTCAAGCTGAAAGGTGCTGAAATCCAGGATTGCGACATGCTGGTGGTTGAGGGGCGTGTCGAGGCGACCATGGACAGCAGGGTGATACAGATTGCGCAGAATGGCGCGTTTTCGGGCAAGGTCGGTATCGATGTTGCCGAAATCTACGGCAATTTCGATGGCGAGCTGACCGCGCGAAGCCAGTTGATCATCCATTCCAGCGGCCGGGTCAGCGGCAAGATACGTTACGGCAAGATACTGATAGAAGAGGGCGGTGAATTATCAGGTGATATTGGCGCCATCAGCGACGATAAATCCATACTCGGCAAAGTACGGGTATCGGATAAGAGCCTGGTTTAACTATAGTATTTTTATTAATGGTATTTTTGTGTGATTTTCACAACATGCGCAGGAATTACAGAAATAGCCCAAGTTCAATGAACTAGACATCACTTTCTGTAATTCCCGCATATCAGAAAACTGTTGTTATTTCGCAACAGTCATTCAGCTAATTCCAGTTTCGTCATCAATCTGTCATATAAGTTTCGCAGAATTCTCCCGTGTTGAATTTCAACCGACCAAATTTTTTAACCGGGAGTATGACGAATGAAAAATGTAAAACTACGTGGCGTGATTGCTGCGGTATCCGGGGCTCTGTGTATGAGCTTCGGCGCCAATGCCATGGCCGATTCCACTGACGATATCGTCAATGCCTTGATTGCTAAAGGCGTATTGACCGAAGAGGAAGGCTCATTGCTGCTGAAAGGCCGTGAAGGCGAAAAAGAAGCCGCTGCCAAGAAAAGCAAGGGCGCAGTGACTGCCACTTACAAAGACGGCATTGTGATCGGTACTGAGGATGGCAAGAACAGTCTGACCATCAATGGTCGCGTGCATTTCGATTCACGTCATTATGATTATGATGAAGACTACAATGGTGTTTCATCAGGTACAGGCGCAGATACTTTCGATATTCGTCGCGCACGTATCGGTGTCAAGGCACGCTTCCTTGATTACTACGAAGGTGAAGTTGTATTCAATGGTACTGGTAGTGCTCCTACATTGGATGTTGCTTATCTGAACATTGGATGGTGGAAACCTGCGCAAATCCGTGTCGGTCAATTCAAGATGCCATTCAGTATGGAACAATTGACCAGCTCCAATAATATCGATTTCGTTGAGCGTAGCTTTGTCGATAGCCTGATTCCTGCGAAAGAAATCGGCGCTATGCTACACGGCTCTCCAATTGCAGGCGTTAATTATGGCCTAGCATTTTCAAATGGTGCTGGACAGAATGGTGTTGAAGGCGATGCCAGCGTCGATGACAAGGATATCGTCGGTCGCGTAGCGGTGAACTTTGCCGAACTTGCCGGCAACAAAGACTGGTTATTCCATACCGCTTTGGCTTACTCCAAGGGCGATATCGCAAAAAACCAGGGTCTTGGTGTGAGCGGTAGAACAGAAGCTCGTGGTGCCAGCTTTCTTACTACATTACCGGGTGTTGGTAACAATGCTGCGGGAGTAAACAACGAAATCGACCGTACCCGTTTGGGACTTGAGGCCGCGGTAGCTTATGGGCCGTTCAAGCTGCAAACACAATGGGTTAAGGCTAGTTTTGACTACAATCCGACAGCAACAACCAGTGTTGACGAAGATGTAAAAGCATTCTACGCGCAAGCACTCTGGACGATTACTGGCGAGAGCCAAGTCAGCCGCTACAGAAGCGGTGCTTTTTCCAGTTTGAAGCCGAAGAACAACTTCGATCCTAAAAACTTTACTGGCGGCGCATGGGAAGCTGGTGTTCGTTACAGCAAGTTTGACGCAAGTGATTTTAGGTCGGTTGCAGGTACAGGTCTTGGCTTCCTGGAAGCAGATGCATGGACTGTTGGCTTGAAGTTTGTACCAAACCCACATGTTCGTTTCATGCTTGATTATGTGAAAACTGACTTTGAAGAAGCAGCACCTGGCTTTGCGGGTGTAGGTGTCAATGGCAAGAACGAAGATGATGAAAAAGCCATCCTCTTCCGTACGCAGTTCGCGTTCTAAGTTGTTTTTGTAATTTCCTCTGTCGTAAGGCAGCAATAAAAAGCCCGCGTAAGCGGGCTTTTTACTTATGTATACTTCGGATAATATCCTTAATTCGACCTTGGTTTGCCGGCAGGGATATTGGTTTCGTCATGGTACTGTAACAAAAACTTCAAATTCGTTGAGCATATGGAACTGTAACATACGAGAACTGTAAAACTGTTTGAAAGATAATGATGAAAATTGGCAAACCCGAATACATGCAAAAGGCTGCAGCCTTGAGTCATGACGAGCAACAACGCATCTTGTCGCGTATGACTGGCAAACTTCCCAAGAGGCTGATCAAGGAAAAGCTGAGTATTGATGAAGCCATTGCCATACAGTTGGAAATTGAAGAAGAGCAACTGGAAGAATGGCGTAAAAACTGGGACAAAATCAGAAAGCAGGATAGCGCCAAGGAGCCTAAGGCATCCGCTAAGCCTGTAGCCAAAACTGCAGCAAGTAAACCGGTTGCTGCCACTAAAACTGCAAAATCAGCGACAACGACGCCAGCGCCAGTAAAGCCAGCAGCCGCAAAACCAAAGAAAACGACTAAAGCAACAAGCTAGAGCAGCACTGGCAGCCTGAATATGGGGACTCTCAATCCCTATCGATGGCCTTCTTTGGCCATGTTGATGGAGTACTTTGGAATCTCTATGACAAGGTCCCTGTCGTCGACAATCGCCTGGCAGGAAAGCCGGGAATTCGGTTCCAGCCCCCAGGCCTTGTCCAGCAGGTCTTCCTCGCGCTCTTCGGCCGGGTTCAGTGTGTTGTAACCCTCGCGCACGATGACATGGCAAGTGGTGCAGGCGCAGACCTTGTCGCAGGCATGATCGATATCAATATCATGATTGAGCAGGTTGTCGCAGATGGACACGCCTTTTTCGGCTTCAAATGCTGCGCCGTCAGGGCAGAGTTCTACGTGTGGTAATACGATGATTTGCGGCATTCTAGAGTTCCAGGGTTTTCAGATTCTGTCCGGCAAGCGCCTGTCTCACCGAGGCGTCCATGCGTCTTGCGGCGAACTCCTCGGTTGCATGGTTGAGAGCCTCCGCCGCATCATGAATGGCATGGCTGTCATCGGCTTTTGACAAACTGCGCAATTGATCCATTTTAGACTCGATTTCATGTATTTCAGCTTTGCTCAGCAATGTTGCGCCATCCCTGGACAGAGCCGTACCGACCGCTTCCAGCAAACGCTCCGCCTCCACGCGCGCTTCCTGTAGCGCACGCGCCTGCTTGTCCGTTTCCGCGGCATTGAAGGAGGCCTGCAACATGTCGAGAATCTCATCCTCGCTCAAGCCATAAGACGGTTTGACAACGATATTGGCTTCCACGCCGCTGGTTTGCTCTCTTGCCGTGACGGAAAGCAGGCCATCGGCATCCACCTGGAAGGTCACGCGAATACGGGCTGCGCCTGCCGCCATTGGCGGAATGCCGCGCAACTCGAAGCGGGCCAGGGAGCGGCAGTCGGAAACCAGTTCCCGCTCACCCTGTACTACATGGATGCTCATTGCTGTCTGGCCATCCTTGAAGGTCGTGAAATCCTGCGCGCGCGCGATCGGCAGGGTGGAATTGCGGGGAATGATTCTCTCTGTCAACCCGCCCATGGTCTCAAGGCCGAGGGAGAGGGGGATCACGTCCAGCAAGAGCAGATCGTCATCGCTGCGATTGCCGGCCAGCATGTTGGCCTGAATGGCAGCACCCAGCGCGACGACTTTATCCGGGTCAAGATTGGTCAGCGGGTCCTGGCCGAAGAATTCAGCCACCGCATGCCGCACCAGCGGCATGCGCGTGGCGCCGCCGACCAGTACGATGCCCTTGATTTCTTCAGGTGTCAGGCTCGCGTCACGCAACGCCTTGCGGGTGGGTGAGAGGGTCTTTGTGATCAGGTGCTGGGTGAGTTCTTTCAGCTTGCTGCTGGACAATGTGATGTCCACAAGCTCACCATTACTCAACAGGCTGGTGATGCGTGCTTCAGCATGATCCGTGAGCCATTCCTTGGCCTCGCGTGATTTTGTCAGCAGGAGGCGGGTGTCTTCAGGGCTGATCGGCGGCAGCTTGGCCTGCTCCAGTACCCAGCAGAAGATACGGCGGTCGAAATCATCGCCGCCCAGAGCCGAATCGCCATTGGTTGCCAGCACTTCAAATACGCCTTTGGTCAGGCGCAGGATGGAAACATCGAAGGTGCCGCCACCCAGGTCGTAGATGACATAGACACCCTCCGAAGCGTTATCCAGCCCATAGGCGACCGCAGCGGCGGTCGGTTCGTTAAGCAGGCGTAAAACGGTCAGGCCGGCCAGTCTGGCAGCATCCTTGGTGGCCTGGCGTTGTGCATCATCAAAATAGGCAGGTACGGTGATTACAGCGCCGGTCAGTTCGCCGCCCAGTGCTTTTTCCGCCCTGCGCTTCAATACCTTGAGAATTTCAGCCGAGATTTCCACCGGGCTTTTAGTGCCGGCCCGGGTCTGGATTTGCACCATGCCGGGCGCATCGATGAACTGGTAGGGCAACTGGGCGGTGTCGCCCACGTCCTTCAGCCCGCGTCCCATGAAGCGCTTGGCTGAGACGATGGTGTTGTGGGGATCGTGACTCTGCTGTGCCTGTGCCGCGTAACCAACCTCTATGCCGCCATCGGCTTTGTATTGCACCACGGAGGGCAGAAGCGCATGCCCTTCTTCATCATGCAGTACCGTACTCATGCTGCTGCGAACCGTTGCTACCAGGGAGTTTGTGGTGCCGAGGTCTATCCCCACGGCCAGCTTATGCTGGTGCGGGGCAGCGCTCATGCCAGGTTCGGCGATTTGTAATAAGGCCATGGTAAAGGTTCTAAATCCTAAGAAGCTTCAAGTATGCCGGTCTTCCAGTTTGGTGATGGCATGCTCGATATCCGACTGCACTTTATCAATAAAACTGAGTTTTCTCACGGTGCCGGAAGCCTGTTCAAGCGCGTTCGCTTCATCCAGTTGACAGTGTAATTCCTGCTGAAGCTGTCTGGCGTTTTTCCGGGTTTCGCCAAGCAGCCTTTCCAGCGCTTCAATGTCATCCGAGTCGGCAGCTTCTTCAATCGCCTCGCGCCATTCCATCTGCAGCATCAGAAAATCCCCGGGCATGGCGGTATTGCTGTCTTCCTGGGTATCAATACCATGAAGCTGCAACAGGTAGCGCGCCCGTGAAGTCGGGTTTTTCAGCGTTTGATAAGCTTCGTTTGCGAGTGTTGCGAGTTGCATGGATTGCAAACGCTCTGACCCTGAAGCCGAAACAAAGCGGTCAGGATGCACCTCACCCTGAACTTTACGGTAGTGTTGGTCCAGCGTAGCGAGGTCGATGGCAAACTGCACAGGCAAGCCGAGTAATTCAAAATGGTTTTTTAACATCAATATATTCAATAGCCAGCTGCGTCAGCGCCAGGATGGATTGCGGAATAGTGAGGAAAGCCAGCCAGGCAAAGACAATACGGGAAAGCACGGCAAGCTGATAGTCAGCTGTGTGGCTTAAACGGTGAAGCTTTCGCCGCACCCGCATTCATCCTTCACATTCGGATTGTTGAACTTGAAGCCTTCATTCAGGCCTTCCTTGGCAAAATCCAATTCAGTTCCATCGATATACGCCAGGCTTTTCGGGTCGACAATAATCTTGACGCCATGGCTTTCAAATGCAATGTCCTCGGGTTTGGTTTCGTCCACGAACTCCAGGGTATAGGCCATGCCGGAACAGCCGGTAGTTTTAACGCCCAAGCGCAACCCCACACCTTTGCCGCGATTGGCCAGGAATTTCTGTACGCGATCTGCCGCAGTTTCAGTCAACGTGATTGCCATGCTTTATGCTGCCTCTGTATCCGTCTGCTTGGCTTTCAAATCAGCGACAGCCGCCTTGATGGCATCTTCTGCCAGTACGGAGCAGTGAATCTTCACCGGCGGCAACGCCAGTTCTTCCGCAATGGCGGAATTCTTGATCTGTGCTGCCTCATCCAATGACTTGCCTTTCAGCCATTCCGTCACCAGCGAGCTGGATGCAATCGCTGAACCGCAACCATAGGTCTTGAATTTCGCATCTTCAATGATGCCGCTGTCGTTGACCTTGATCTGCAGCTTCATGACGTCGCCGCAAGCAGGGGCGCCGACCATGCCGGTACCGACATTGGGGTCGTTCTTATCCAGAGAGCCGACGTTACGCGGATTCTCGTAGTGATCTAGTACTTTGTCTGAATATGCCATGGTGTTTCTCCTTTTAGTGGGCAGCCCACTCTACTTTGCTTAAATCGACGCCTTCGAGGTGCATCTCCCACAACGGCGAGAGCTCGCGCAGTTTACCGATCTTGCTTTTCATCAGTTCGACCGTGTAATCGATATCCTCTTCCGTCGTGAAGCGGCCGATCGAGAAGCGGATGGAGCTATGCGCAAGCTCATCGGAGCGGCCCAGCGCACGCAATACATAGCTTGGTTCCAGGCTGGCAGAAGTACATGCCGAGCCGGAAGATACCGCAATGTCCTTGACTGCCATGATCAGCGATTCGCCTTCAACGAAGTTGAAGCTGATATTGAGGTTGTGCGGCACGCGATGCTTGAGGTCGCCATTGACGTAGACCTCGTCAATTTCCTGCAAGCCTGCCAGCATTTTGTCGCGCAGGCGGCGGATACGTGCATTTTCCAGTTCCATTTCCTCGCGTGCAATACGGAAAGCCTCGCCCATGCCGACGATCTGGTGCGTGGCCAGCGTACCGGAGCGCAAGCCGCGCTCATGGCCGCCACCGTGCATCTGTGCTTCCAGGCGAATGCGCGGCTTTCTTCTGACGTAAAGTGCGCCTATGCCTTTGGGGCCGTAGGTCTTGTGCGCGGAAAAACTCATGAGGTCGACCGGCAGCTTTTCCAGGTCGATCGCCACCTTGCCGGTTGCCTGCGCGGCATCAACGTGAAATATCACGCCCCGTTCGCGGCAGAGGTTGCCGATTGTTTCAATATCCTGAATGACACCTATCTCGTTATTGACCAGCATCACGGAGGCTAGCACGGTGTCAGGGCGAATGGCGGCCCTGAATTTTTCGATGTCAATCAGTCCGTTCGGCTCGGGTTGCAGGAAGGTTGCTTCAAATCCGATGCGCTCCAGTTCTCGCACGGTGTCGATGACGGCCTTGTGTTCCGTCTGCACGGTGATGATATGCTTGCCCTTGCCGCTGTAGAAATGTGCCGCGCCCTTGATCGCCAGGTTGTCGGATTCGGTGGCGCCTGACGTCCAGATGATTTCCCGCGGATCGGCATTGACCAGCCTTGCCACTTCCTCACGCGCATTTTCAACCGCTTTTTCTGCCGTCCAGCCGAATACATGGCTGCGCGACGCCGGGTTGCCGAAGTGCTCGGTCAGGTAAGGGATCATTTTCTCCGCAACGCGCGGGTCAACCGGGGTCGTGGCGGAGTAATCCAGGTAAATCGGTGTTCTTACAGTCATCTTCATTCCTTAACTTTCAAATATCTTCCGGCATCTAAACGGCTATCGCGGTTAATTGCCGCAATCTTGCAAGTTCGCCTTCCAGTGTGTGCAGGAAGGCATCGATTTGATCTGCATCATTGCCCGCACCCAGGCTGATGCGGATGGCGCCCTTGGCGAGATCATGTTCTACGCCCATGGCCAGCAGGACATGGCTGGGTTCTGAACTGTCGCTGGAGCAGGCAGAGCCGCTGGCGACGGCAAAACCCTTGCGGTCCAGCGCCATGACCAGGGTTTCGCCCTCAATTTCATTAAAGGCGAAAAAGCTGGTATTGGGTAAGCGGTCGTTGCTTCCATCAACATTGCCCGCACCGAAAATAACCGCCCCCAGCCTTTTCAACCCGGTTTCCAGATGGTCTCGTAGCTGGCGGATTCTGCCGGTACGTTGCAGTAATTCTGTATTAATCAACTCGCACGCAGCGCCGAATCCGACGATGGCCGCGATATTTTCGGTGCCGCTGCGCAGGCCTCTTTCCTGGCCGCCGCCGTATATCACGGGCTGGATGTCGATGCGTTTATCCAGAATCAGGGCGCCTGCACCCTGCGGGCCGTTTATTTTGTGCGAGGAAAGCGTCATCGCATGCACGCCCAGGGCTGCAAAATCGACCTTGATCTTACCCAGCGCCTGCACCGCATCGGTATGCACGCAGACGCCATGGTTACGCGCAATTTGTGCAATACCGGCAATATCCTGAATCGCACCGGTTTCATTATTGGCCAGCATGACGGAAACGATGCTGGTCTCATTATTCAGGATGGCGTCCAACTGCGTATTTTCAACTTTGCCCGCGGTATCCACCTGCAAGCTGGCCAATTGCCAGCCGCGTTGCTTCATGGCCAGTGCCGGGCGCGTCACGCAGGGATGCTCAATCGCGCTGATGGCAATCTGGCTGATGCCGTAACAGGCGGAAATTCCGGTAATTGCCAGGTTGTTGGCTTCTGTGCCGCCTGAAGTGAAGATCACCTGGGAGGGATGCGCATTGACTGCATCTGCCACTTGTTCGCGAGCACGCTCTATCGCGGCCCTGGCATGGCGGCCGAAGCTATGGCGACTGGTGGGGTTGCCATGTTGCTGCGACATGAAAGGCAGCATGGTTTCCAGCACGCGGGCATCCAGTGCGGTTGTCGCATTATGGTCAAGATAAATGGCAGTGTGACTCATTGTTCATCCCCATTCAGGCAGGAACAGCCTCAACTACAGGTTGCATCGGGCATGGGCGATTACCCATCTCTATCTTCTTGCCCTCGCGTTGTGAGGCAACCAAGTCCGCAAGCGTGATGCCTGAAAGGTATTCGAGAATCTTGCCGTTCAGGCTGGTCCACAGGTCGTGCGTCATGCAACGGCGGTCTTCGTGACAGTTCTCCTGCCCACCGCATTGCGTAGCGTCGATCAACTCATCGACGGCGCTGATGATGTGGGATACGGCGATATCGCCCTGCGCCTTGGCGAGACGATAACCGCCGCCAGGGCCGCGTACGCTTTTAACAAGCCCATTGCGGCGCAGGCGGCTGAATAGTTGTTCGAGATAGGAAAGCGATATACTCTGGCGCTCACTGATGCCGGCCAGGGTCACAGGCTTATCATGCTCGTTCAACGCGAGGTCAAGCATCGCGGTGACTGCAAAACGTCCTTTGGTGGTTAATCGCATGAGATAATCCCTAAAGTATTAGTACCTTGCAAGCGCCAGAACCAAGTAATGGCGCTGCTTTCACCTTAATTCCAAAGCGAAATTCTAGAATACCTTATTACTTTAGTCAACTATTTTGTTCAGATAGTTCACATCGAATGCCTTGCCGACCTCGGCATCCGTTTCAACGTCCGCACCAAGTTTGGCAAGTTGCTCCATGACTTCCTGCAATTTCTGATCCTGCTTCGCAGCATGGTCGAGCAGGGCATGGATCGCCTTGGCCATGGGGTCGTTCATGTTATCGCTAACCGCATAGGCAGAGAAGCCGATTTTTTTTGCCATATCATCTCGCTGCTGCGACCTGGTTTCATCCAGGATGCGCGCAGGAATCCCGACGGCAGTGGCGCCGGCTGGCACATCCTTGACGACAACGGCATTAGAGCCGATTTTGGCTTGTGCGCCGACCGTAATCGGCCCCAGCACTTTTGCGCCGGCGCCGATCACCACGCCTTGCTCCAGCGTGGGATGGCGTTTGCCTTTGTTCCAGGAAGTGCCGCCAAGCGTCACGCCATGGTAAAGCGTGCAGTCATCACCGATCACGGCGGTCTCGCCGACGACGACCCCCATTCCGTGGTCGATGAATACGCGCCGGCCGATGGTGGCGCCCGGGTGGATCTCGATGCCGGTGATCCAGCGGGCAAAATGGGAACTGAAGCGTGCCAGCCAATAGAACCGCTGTCTCCATATCCAGTGCGAGAATCGATGCATGATGAGTGCATGCACGCCCGGGTAGGTCGTCAGGATTTCCCAGCGGGTCCTGGCTGCCGGATCCCGCTCGAAAACGACGCTGATATCTTCTTTTAACTGCTCAAACATAGCTTATTCTGCCACAAAACGGTGCTGACTTAACCTGCAATTTTGCGTGGCGTCTGCGTGAGCTTCAATACGCCTCGCAGGATATTGACTTCCTCTTTTTCCAGATTTGCGCGGGCATAAATGCGGCGAACGCGTTGCATGAGTTTTTTCGGCTCGGCCGGGTTGTAATAACCGATCTGGATCAGGGTGTCCTCCAGGTGCCGGTAAAAGCCTTCCAGTTCGTCACTGGTTGCCAGGGGATTTGCTTTTGAAGGCAGTAGCGCGGGTTCCTGATTCAAGCTTGCCATTCGCAACTCATAGCTCACGACCTGAACGGCTGCGGCAAGATTCAGCGAAGAAAAATCCGGGTTGGTTGGAATCATCGCCAATAGCTGGCATAGATCCAGTTCCGCATTGGACAATCCGCTCATTTCCGTGCCGAAGACAAGCGCGACCTGCTGGTCGCCTGCAACCGATACGGCACGTTCCGCAGCCTGGCGCACAGGCAGAAGCTCATGCGAAAGCTGGCGCTTGCGTGCGCTGAGGCCGATAACAAGTGCACAGCCTTGGAGCGCGTCCTCCAGGGATGTAAAAACTTTCGTGTTTTGCAATACGTCCGCTGCGCCGGTCGCCATCACGGTGGCATGCGCATCGGGGAAAGAGGCGGGGCTGACAAGGTGGAGCCGTGTCAGCCCCATGGTTTTCATTGCTCTTGCGGCTGCGCCGATATTACCGGGATGGCTGGTCTGGCAGAGTACGATACGGAAGTTGTCGAGTATGTTGGGTTTGGAAGTCATGGCGTTAGGCATTAAAATACTATTTTAACAGCTCTTTAATCCTAACCTCGCATGGATCATCCCGGGCGAGGCCAATCCAGAAAGTCATTTATGCACCCGATGTTGACCAACGCGGTGAAAGCCGCGCGCCGTGCCGGCGGTATCATTACCCGCGCTTCGCAAGATGTAGGCGCGCTCAAGATTCGCAGTAAAACCTATAACGACTTTGTCAGCGAAGTCGATCATGCGGCAGAAGCTGCGATTATCGATACCCTGAAAGACGCCTATCCCACCCATGGCTTTCTGGGGGAGGAGAGCGGCAACACCAATCAGGATGCAGAGAATATCTGGATCATCGACCCGCTCGATGGCACCACCAATTTTCTGCACAATTTTCCGCAATACTGCATTTCGATTGCCTTGATGCAGCAGGGGCAGCTCACCCAGGCCGTGGTTTACGATCCTAACCGTAACGATCTCTTCACGGCGACCAAGGGCCGCGGCGCTTTCCTCAACGACAGGCGTATCCGGGTCACCAACCGTGCCAAATTGCAGGAATCGATTATCGGCACCGGTTTTCCGTTTCGCGACTTCACTCATCTGGATGCCTATCTTGCCATGTTCAAGGATATGGTGAAAAAGACCTCCGGCATCCGCCGTCCGGGTTCCGCCGCACTCGATCTTGCCTATGTTGCGGCTGGCTGGTACGACGGCTTCTGGGAAATCGGCCTGTCGAAGTGGGATATTGCCGCCGGTGCCTTGCTGGTACAGGAGGCGGGCGGCATTGTCGGCGATTTTGAAGGTAACGAGAGCTGGATAGATACCGGCAATATCGTGGCTGCCAACCCCAAGGTGTTTGCGCAGATTTTACAGACCATCACGCCGCACCTGACGCCAGACCTGAAAACCCCGGTCAGAAGCTAGCCCTGCGATGGATGCTGGCCTGAAAGACAATAGCCTGCAGCAGCATACGCCGATGATGCGCCAGTACCTCGGCATCAAGGCGCAGTATCCCGATATGCTGCTGTTCTACCGCATGGGGGATTTTTACGAGCTGTTCCATGACGATGCGGAGAAAGCATCACGCCTGCTCGGTATTACCCTGACCAAACGCGGCGCTTCGAATGGCGAACCGATCAGGATGGCAGGGGTGCCATATCATGCCGCGGAGCAATATCTGGCCAAACTCGCGAAATTGGGTGAGGGGGTTGCCATTTGCGAGCAGGTGGGCGACCCGGCAAAATCCAAAGGCCCGGTCGAGCGCCAGGTGACGCGCATACTGACGCCGGGCACGCTCACGGATAGCGCGTTGCTGGACGAAACGCGCGACAACTGGCTGATGGCGGTATGCGCCGGGGACGGGCTGCTGGGCCTGGCACGCATCAACCTAGCATCCGGCCAGTTCATCCTGAACGAAATTGCGCCGGGTTTGCTGGGGCAGGAGCTGCAGCGCATTTCTCCCGCAGAATTGCTGATTGCGGACGATTTTACGCATCCGGCGATAGAAGCCATCAAATGCAGCAAAAAACGGCTCGCATCCTGGCAGTTCGACAGGGATTCGGCATTGCAGACATTGACCAGGCAGTTTGCAACATATGACCTTTCCGGTTTTGGCGCCAGCGACCTGACGGCAGCAGTGGCAGCCGCAGGCGCATTGCTGGATTACGTTAAGCACACGCAGCGCACTACACTGCCGCATATCAGCGGCTTGCGCGTGGAGCAGGCCCAGGATTATATCCAGCTCGATGCCGCAACCCGTCGCAACCTGGAGATTGACCAGACATTGCAGGGCGAGAGCAAACCTACGCTCTATTCACTGCTGGACACAACGCGCACCGCCATGGGTGCCCGCCTGCTCAGGCATTGGCTGCATCATCCCTTGCGCGACGTGAAAGCCATTCAGGCCAGGCAGGCAGCGCTTGCCGCCCTGCTTGGCGCAGATTATCAATCGCTCCGGCAATTGTTGTCGGGGGTGGGGGATATTGAACGCATCACTGCCCGTATCGCGCTGAAAACAGCACGCCCGCGCGATCTTTCCGGATTACGCGACAGCCTGCAACAGCTCATATCGTTACAGGGCGGTATAGCGCATCATGAGGCATCATTGTTGCAGATGTTGGCAGCCGAGATGCAGGCGCCCCAGGCCGTGATTGAGCTACTGGACAGCGCCATACGGCAGGAGCCGGCATCTGTCCTGCGCGAAGGCGGCGTCATTGCCGATGGTTATGATGCGGAACTGGATGAGCTTCGCAGCATACAGACCAACCATGGCGATTTCCTGCTGCGTTTCGAGGCTGAAGAAAAGCAGCGCACAGGAATTGCCAATCTCCGGGTGGAATATAACAGCGTACACGGTTTTTACATCGAGATCAGCCGTGCGCAGGCCGAAAATGCACCGCCGGAATACCGGCGCAGGCAAACCCTGAAGAATGTCGAACGCTTCATTACACCGGAGCTGAAGGCTTTCGAGGATAAAGTGCTTTCAGCCAACGAGCGCGCACTCGTCAGGGAAAAGGCCCTGTACGAAGAAATCCTGGAGGTATTGTCGCCGTACATCCAGGCGTTGCAGCGCAATGCAGCGGCTGTCGCCCAACTGGATGTGCTGGTTGCATTTGCCGAGCGGGCCGAGGCGCTGAATTATGTCGCGCCCAGCTTCGTCGAAGAAGCCGGGCTGCAGATTACCGATGGGCGCCACCCTGTCGTCGAGCAGTTGGCCCAGCCCTTTATTGCCAACGATGTAACACTCTCGCCTTACCGGCAATTGCTGTTGATTACCGGCCCGAACATGGGCGGTAAGTCCACCTACATGCGGCAGACGGCATTGATCGTGCTGCTCGCGCATTGCGGTTGCTACGTGCCGGCAACTTCGGCCAGCATGGGGTGCATAGACCGCATCTTTACCCGTATTGGCGCTTCCGACGACCTGGCAGGCGGCCGTTCCACCTTCATGGTGGAAATGACCGAAACCGCCAACATCCTGCATAACGCGACAGAACACAGCCTGGTGTTGCTGGACGAGATCGGTCGCGGCACTTCTACCTTTGACGGCTTGTCGCTGGCCTGGGCCGTTGCCAGGCAGTTGCTTGAAAAAAACCGCAGCTATACATTATTTGCGACCCATTATTTCGAGCTGACGCGGATAGTCGAGGAATTCAAGCATGCGGCCAACGTACACCTCGATGCGGTCGAGCACGGCAACGGGATCGTCTTCCTGCATCGTGTCGAGGAGGGGCCGGCCAGCCAGAGCTACGGTTTGCAGGTCGCTCAATTGGCCGGTATTCCCAGGTCCGTGATCAATGCAGCCAAGCGCAAGCTTGCACAATTGGAGCAACAGCATCTCAACACCGGCCCGCAGACCGATATGTTTGCACAGGAGGTGCCGGAACCGGAGCCAGTCCTGCATGCTGCGCTGGCCCAACTGGAAGTCATTCAGCCGGACGATCTGACTCCCAAACAGGCGCTCGAATTAATCTATAAGTTGAGACAGCTTATTTAAGCAGTGCCGATCTGTTAAGTTTTGTTAATAGCTTCTGTTGATTCCAGCTTCGCCGATAATTTTCATTAAAATGCTTTTCCAGACGTTACTTAATACGTCTGATAATCGGAGGGATCATGATGGAAATTATCGTTCAGCTTGTGCTTGGGGCAATTGGAGGCAATGTTGGCGGAGCGCTTTTCAAGAATCTAAGTCTTGGAACTTTAGGTAACAGTCTTGCCGGGATTGTCGGCGGTGGTGTGGGTGGACAGATTTTAAGCGCGGTACTGGGTTCGGACGCTGCCAGCGGTATGCTGGGTGACGTTGCCGGCGGGGGCGTGGGGGGTATTCTGGTAATGCTGATCGTCGGCCTGATTAAAAATGCAATAAGCAAAAAATAAGTAGTGGCAGTAATGAATGACAAAGGACGATTGCAATATCGTCCTTTGTCATGATGTAACCCGCTTCCTGATTTAACGCATCAAAAGCGGTGATGTTTCACCTGATGTTCAGTGGTGATGCCCGCCATGCCCATGCACGTGCCCATGCTCGACTTCTTCCTTGCCGGCAGAGCGTACTCCGGTGATGGTGGCTTTAAAAAGTACACGTTCGCCGGCCCATGGGTGATTGCCGTCAACCACGACCTTGCCGTCCTGGATGTCGGTGATGGTGTACAGAATCACTTCACCCGAGTCATCTTCGCCTTCAAACTGCATGCCGACTTTAAGGTCTTTTGTCGGAAATGCGGAAGCCGGCTCCATTTGTACCAGCTCTTCATCGTACTCGCCAAACGCATCGGCAGGTTCCAGGCCGATTTCCACGGTATCGCCGACTGATTTGCCGTGCAGCTCTTCTTCAACCCGCGGGAAAATATTGTCATATCCGCCATGCAGATAACTGACGGGATCGGCGCTCGACTCAAGCACATTTCCTTCGCTGTCGCGGAGTTCGTAAGTCATTGAAACAACAGTATTCATGGCGATTTGCATGATATGGGTACCTTCGATTTAAAATGATTTGATGAGGTTCAGCACTTCATGGGCGTGTCCTTTTGCGACAACGCCGTACTGGCAATATCGTATTTTACCTTCGGTATCGATGACGAAGGTTGAGCGTAATATGCCCATTTTGCGGACACCATCCTTTTCTTTTTCCTGCCAGACCCCGTACTTCTCGCAAACTTTGCCTTCTTCATCCGAGACGAGCTGAATACTCAGGCCATGCTTATCGCGGAAGCTGGCATGCGTAATGCAGTCATCCTTGCTGACACCAATAACGACAGCATTGAGTTTTGAGAATTCCTCTTCGAGGTCGCTGAATTCGATTGCCTCCACCGTACATCCCGGCGTGTCATCCTTGGGGTAAAAATATAGCACAATGGTTCTGCCGCGTAGTCTGGAAAGCTTGAACATTTCCATATCGGCATCAGGCATGGAGAAATCAGGGGCGAGGTCGCCAATCTGTAGCATAGGGGATTGTGCTGAATGATGGTGCTTGGATTCTAACCTATTTCTATTCCCGGATTGCAATGCGCTATGATGCAATTATCAAATTAGCATGAAAAAAATCTTGAAAAAAACCTCGAAAAAAAATGTACGGCTGATTCAGCAGAAAATTCTTCTGGGCGGCATTTCGCCCAAGCAGTTCCTGAAGGAATACTGGCAAAAGAAACCGCTGCTGATACGTGCAGCCATCCCCGGTTTTACGGGCATCCTGGATGCAAACGAGCTTGCAGGGCTGGCTTGTGAGGACGATGTGCAGTCGCGTCTGGTTCGCCAAAGCCGGGGTAAGTGGTATCTGGAGCATGGGCCCTTTCCGGAAACACGCTTCGCGCAACTGCCCGGAAAAAGCTGGACTTTGCTGGTGCAAAGCGTGAATCATCATCTGCCGGAGGCGGCAGAACTTTTACAGCATTTCAATTTCATCCCGCATGCGCGGCTGGATGACTTGATGGTGAGTTATGCGCCCGATGGCGGCGGCGTTGGACCGCACTTTGATTCATATGATGTTTTCCTGCTGCAGGGGCAGGGTAAGCGCCGGTGGCGTGTCAGCCAGCAGCGCGATCTGTCCCTGGTCGAAGATGCGCCCTTGCGTATTCTCAGGAATTTTGAGACGGAACAGGAATATGTACTGGAAAGCGGGGATATGCTTTATTTGCCTCCCCATGTGGCGCATTGGGGAATTGCGGTCGGCGACTGCATGACCTATTCGATCGGGTTCCGGGCGCCATCCGCCCAAGAGCTGGGAACCCAGTTTCTGACATATTTGCAGGAGCAGGTGCAGCTTGACGGTATGTATACCGACCTTAATCTTTCCCTGCAGAAACACCCGGCCGAGATCAGTGAAGATATGGTGAAACGTGTCGGCGCCATGCTGAAAAAAATCCGCTGGAATAAACAGGTAGTGGCGGAATTCCTGGGTGTTTACCTGTCCGAACCCAAGCCCGATATCGTGTTCGACACCGCGGCTGGCATGGGCCTGCATGCTTTCAGGAGAGCTGTGGCGAATCAGGGGGTGGAACTGGATCTGCGGTCACAGGCGCTTTTTTATGAAAATGAATTTTTCATGAATGGCGAGAAAACGGCAATGAAACCCGGTTGGGCGGTTTGCCTCAGACTTCTCGCCGACCGCAGGCGATTGCCTGCGGAAGCGATGGCTGCCGTTCTGGAGGATCGCGATTTGCTGGCATTGCTTTTTAGCTGGCATCAGGCTGGATATGTGCGATGCGGCAGCAGGTAAAACGGGCGGAGGTGCGATATTGTGAGCGTTAATGATGCGTTGGTGCCGAACAGGATCATACTGGGCGAGCGTAACCATGAAGCCGCAACCGCGCTGCTCATCTCCCGCGCTGAGCGGCAACTGAAGATATTCGATCCGGATTTGAGCCGGGGCGGCTATCAGGGGCGTTCATGCCATGCGTTGCTGCAGGATTTCTTAGCAAAAAACAGGCAAAACCGCTTGACGATCATTCTGCACGACTGCCGGTTTCTCACGGCAAACTGTCCGAGACTGATCAACCTGATGCGAGACTACAGCCATGCCATTACGGTCTATCTTACCGATACGCGGGCGCATGTAGCGCAGGATGCCTTCGTGTTGGCGGATAACCGCGATTATTTGCACCGTTTTCATATAGATCATGCCAGGTTCAAGTATGGCCTGGATGATCAGGCCGCCGCAAAACCGTTGCACGAACGCTTCGATCAGCTGCTCGAGGCGACCGATTCCATCCTGAGCATCACGACATTGGGCTTGTAATGGGAAATCTGCGCCATTGCAGTATGGTCATCATTCTGTTGCTGGGTACTTTCCTGGCAAGCGCCGCCATGGCTGACACCCAGTTCAGGATGATGACCCTGCAATATCGGTTCGCTCAGGATATCCTGCCCGTGATCGAACCCATGGTCGGTGCTGATGGTAGCGTTCGCGCCATCGATAATCATCTCATGGTTACTGCCACGCCCGAACGGCTCTCGCAGATCGAAGCGCTGATCAGCCAACTGGATGTTGCCCGCAGGAATCTCAGAATCACCGTCAGCCATGCAGCGGATGTGCAGTCGCAGCAGCACGGCATTGGAGTGCAGGCAGGAGGGCGGGTTGGAGATGTTGAAGTACAGTTGCCCCGCGGCGCAAGGGACGGCGTGCATATTGACCTGGACGACCGGAGCGCTCAATACGGTAGCGCAAATACCGAGTTCCTCACAGTGATGGATGGTGAACGGGCATTTATCCGTGTCGGTCAATCGGTACCTTACACTCAGCAGTGGGTGGCACTGAGCCGGCGCTATCTACGTGCGCAGCAAACCGTGGAGTTCCGTGATATTACGACAGGTTTTGCTGTCAGGCCGCGCTATATCGGCGATCAGGTCGAACTGGAGATTACACCGCGAATAGCGAGACTCGACCAGGCAGGGTTTGTGGATTTTGAAGAGCTTGGCACCGTGGTGCGAGTCTCTCCGGGCGAATGGTTCGATCTCGGCGGCAGCATGCAGAACAGGGATGAAATCAGCCGGGAAATTTTAAGCAGCGGCCAGAGCAGGGAAAGCCGGATATCAAAATTAAGAATCAAGGTGGATTGAAAGCTCAATTCCTGGTGTAAATAATTAAAAAATGCGCCAGAACTATCTAGAAACACTAGGGTTTTCATTTTAGAACTGCTAGAATTTGCACACTCGGATAGTTGATGTTGATGTAATCAATTAAACATTCCGTACCAGGCCAAATCTTATTATTTATCCATCGTTAAGGAATATAAAACATGACACGTTCCGCTCTGTTAGCCGCTTTGTTGGCTCTTGCTCTGACTGCTTGCGGTCAAAAAGAAGAAGCTGCTCCTGTAGAAGAAGCACCTGCTGTAGAAGAAGTTGCTCCTGTAGAAGAGGCACCTGCTGTTGAAGAAGCTGCTCCTGCTGAAGAAGCACCTGCCGCAGAAGAAGCCGCTCCTGCTGAAGAAGCACCTGCCGCAGCTGAGTAATACGTTTCCGGTCGGGTTCATCTGACTGGAATAAAAAAGCCGACCCAAGGGTCGGCTTTTTGTTTTTTGCATGCCGCTTCAGAGAATTTGCCGCCAATCAAACCCGGATACCTGATCTGCGATTCCTATCCAGTCCTCATCGCAGCATAAAACCTGACTTAATGCCTGTCTGGCGAGTTCCGGCAGATTGTTCTTGGCACTGAGATGTGCGGCGATGATGTGTTGCAATCTGGAGTTATCCAATCGTGAAAGCAGTGTTGCCGCACTGGTATTGTCCAGATGCCCCAGCCGGCTGTTGACACGCTGTTTGAGCGGCCTGGCATAAGGGCCGTTCATGAGCATGTCGATGTCATGGTTGCATTCGAGCACCAGGGCGTCGCATGCGCTTAACATGTTTTCGATATGAGCGGTTGAAGTGCCGGTGTCGGTGAGTACCCCCAGCTTCCTGTCGCCGTTGCTGAACGTAAATTGCACTGGTTCGCGTGCATCATGCGGTACCGGGAATGGCTGGATATGGATGTCCTGTATGGCGAAGGTTTCGTGGCTGTCAATCAGGTGCATTTCGAAGCTCGAGGCCGAAGGCAGGTAGCGCTCGGCCATGGTCAGCGTTCCATGCGTCAGCCAGACCGGAATCCGGTATTTATTGGCAAACTTGAAAACGCCGCCCGCATGGTCGTCATGCTCATGCGTCACGAGAATACCGCTCAGGTTCTCTGCTGATAAATCCAGCCTGTCCAGGCGGGCAGCAACATCTCTCAGGCCGAAGCCGCAATCCAGCAGAAGACGGGTAGCACCTTCTTCGACAATCAGGCCGTTGCCGGCGCTACCACTGCCCAGGGATGCAAAGCGCATATCGTCGCGAGTACCGGGACATTACCTCAGTTGCTCATATAGCAGGTTGGTGATGCGATTTGCAGTATTCGAGCGATCACGAACGCCATCTTGCGTGACGACCACGACATCCGAACCGCCGTTCTCACGGTCTTCAACTTTCACGCGGTATTGTTTTTCACGTGTGGTTTCGTCCTTCGGGGTTTCCCAGAACTTCAGGTATTCTCCGAGAGGCACGCCTTTTTCTTCAGCTTCCGGATCCGCCGGCTTGGCTTCTGCTTTTCTCACTTCCTGCTTTTCAGCTTTCTTTTCGTCGTCATTGCCCCAGAATTTCAGCGATTCGAGCAGTCCCTTTTTCTTCTCCGGGGTATCTTCGGCGGTACCCAGGTCGGCGTAGCGAACGTAGTAAAGGCCACGGGAGCGATCCCTGTCCTCGACAACGAAGCCGACGCGGTCGAGTGCCAGGCCGACACGGCGCCATGCACGGTCGAACTGGTCATTGACGGCGAGTATCAGTGTGCCGTCCGGTTCCCGGTTGATGGTTGCACGCACTTCATTATTGACCGCTGCAACGACGGATTTGGATTTCTGCTCCTCAACGCCCAGCCTTACCATCAGACGGCGCAGGAGTTCGGCATCGATGTCCTCGGAGTTTGCACGGGCTTCCTGCGCTTTTCTGGCTTCAGGCGTATTGAGTCTGTAGCCAGTTTCATAAGTGCCGACGCTGGTACGAACGCGCTCCTTGCCGTCATCTGCTGCATCAGCGACTGAGCGGTGGCTCATATATATTTCGGTGGCATTGTTTTCGCCACGGTCGATACGGGTGCGGAATTTCTGGCGGGTTTGCAGGGTGTTGAGCTTGTCGAGCCAGCCCTGGAATTTGTCCAGGTAGTTGCCTTTGTCATCCTTGGTGATGCTTGAAGGGTCAACCCATTCGGTTTCCATGACGCCGGTTTCGGGATTTTCCACGCGCACGGCAAAACCGAGTTCGTTCCAGAATTCACGAATCACCGGCCAGACTTTTTCCGGCGGGGCATCGACCACCAGCCAGCGCTGCGAGCCGGCGCGTTCCATCCTGACGTTGTCCGGGTTGGGGAGGATTCTTTCCTGTTCAAGAACCGAGCCCTGGCCTTGCGTGTAGCTCGAATAGGTGGTGGCGCCACCGGGAACCGCGTAGGTGTCGCTCGCAGAAATCGAGGTCAGGTCCGGAGGCACTTCCAGCGGGCGTGAGCGGCCAGCGGTTTTATAGTCGGGCGTATTGTCAAAAAATGGGATGCTTTCACATCCGGTTAGAAAGACAACGAGCAAGCCTGCAAAAGTCAGATGTTTCAATTCGGATCGGTTCATGCGCTTTCTCTTTACAATCAATCTTTAAGGCCTGGTTCAATGCCTGCAGCTTCCATCGCCTTATGCAGGGTATCATGATACACAGCGGAAAGTGGTACCAGCGGGAGGCGAATGCCCGATTTAATCATGCCCATTTCTTGCAGCACCCATTTCACCGGGATGGGATTGGCTTCGACAAACAGCTTCTGGTGAAGTGCCAGTAATTTTTTATTGATCTGCCTGGCCAGGACCGCATTGCCTGCCATCGCTGCGACGCACATCTCATGCATCAGCCTGGGGGCGACATTGGACGTGACCGAGATGACGCCGCGGCCACCCATCAGCATCAGCGACATGCAGCTTGCATCATCGCCGCTGTAGATCGCGAAGTCTTCGGGAGCGCGCGCAATCAGGTCACTGCCGCGTTCCATGTTGCCTGTCGCATCCTTGATGCCAACGATATTGGGTATTTGCGACAGGCGCAAGACCGTATCGTTTGAAATATCGCAGGCAGTCCTGCCGGGGACGTTATAGAGAATCTGCGGAATATCCACAGCCTCTGCAACGGCACGATAGTGCTGATACAAGCCCTCCTGGGGCGGCTTGTTGTAATAAGGGGTAACCAGCAGGCAGGCATCGGCACCCAGCGCCTTGGCCTGTTGTGTCAGCGTGATTGCTTCCTTGGTTGCATTGGCGCCGGTACCGGCAATGACCGGGACACGTCCGGCCGTGTGTTCAACTGTAGCGTTGATCAGCAGGCAATGTTCATCGAAATCGACTGTTGGAGATTCGCCTGTCGTGCCAACGACGACTATCCCATCCGTACCTTCCGCGATATGAAAATCAATGAGGGAACGAAGGGCATTGATATCCAGTCCGCCATCCTCATGCATGGGAGTGACGATGGCAACGAGACTGCCTTGCAGCATGATTTACCTGCCCGATTAAATAAATTCGATTATTTTAACTGAAACTGCAAGGCCAGGGACATGGTTTTGTGCCCTGGCGCAATGTTCTAAAAGAACGGCTGATTATAAAAATATAATCACACAGTCTTTAGTGGCGCAGCACCAAACCCGATATTTTGCATCAAATCCGCATCCGCAAGGTGCATCAGGCTTATTCCCGCGATGCTGATCGCCTGTATAATTGGCGCTTAGTCGTTAATGTGAACCCGAATGCTGCAAGAATACATACTCATTCTGTTGGGTACGGTCCTGGTCAACAATATTGTGTTGATCAAGGTGCTGGGTTTGTGCCCGTTCATGGGGGTTTCCAAGAAACTGGAAACCTCCATTGCGATGGCTGCGGCCACGACCTTTGTGCTGACCGTCGGTTCGGGAACCAGCTACCTGATCAGCCATTACCTGCTCGGCACCGAACTGTTCTATCTGCGTACGTTGTCTTTCATCGTCGTGATTGCCGGCGTCGTACAGTTCACCGAGATGTTCCTTGAAAAAACCAGCCCGGTGCTGTACCAGTCGCTCGGCATATTCCTGCCGCTGATTACGACCAATTGTGCCGTGCTGGGTATTCCGCTGTTGAACGTGCAGTCCAATCATAATTTCATTGAATCCCTTCTGTTCGGGCTGGGCGGGGCGATCGGTTTTTCCATGGTGTTGATCATGTTCGCCTCCCTGCGCGAGCGCCTCGATGCGGCGGATGTGCCCGCACCCTTCAAGGGTTCAGCCATTGCGATGGTGACTGCCGGTCTGATGAGTCTGGCGTTTATGGGTTTTGCCGGGCTGGTGCGTTAATGCTGACCGCGCTTTACGTGATGATAGGCCTGGCCTTGTTGCTGGGTGTCGTGCTCGGCTACTCTGCCCTGAAGTTCAAGGTGGAGGGCGATCCTCTGATCGCCCGAATCGATGCCATTCTGCCGCAAACCCAATGCGGGCAGTGCGGCTATCCCGGCTGTAAGCCTTATGCAACCGCGATTGCCAAAGGCGAGGCAGACATCAACCAGTGCCCTCCAGGCGGTGATGCCGGGGTGCATGCCCTGGCCGACCTGCTCGGGGTGGAATACAAGCCGCTTAATGCCGAGCATGGCGTGCCAAAACCAAAATCGGTGGCGGTGATCGATGAGAATGTCTGTATCGGCTGCACGCTTTGCATACAGGCTTGCCCTGTGGACGCGATTCTGGGGGCGGCCAAGCACATGCACACGGTGATTGCATCGGAGTGTACCGGCTGCGAACTGTGCGTAGCGCCATGCCCGGTGGATTGCATTACGATGGAACCGATTGCGGAGTCGCCGGCCAACTGGAAGTGGCGTTACCCGGTATTTGAAATCAGGCCGGAGCCGGCCGCGGCAGAGATGAAAACTGCCGCATGAATGCCATAGTGAACATATCCGGCTGGTTCAAAGGCCGGCTGGGCAAGGCCGGCCTGTCCGGATTCAATGGTGGCGTGCATCCGCCGCAGCACAAGCTTGAATCAACCAGCAGCCCGATCCGCATCGTAGCGCCGCCAGGGCGGCTGGTGCTGCCGTTGCGCCAGCACGTCGGCAATATTTCCAAGCTGCAGGTGGCCGCGGGCGACCATGTATTGAAGGGGCAGTTGCTCGCCAGTGCGGACGGGCAGGTGTCCGCCGCCGTGCATGCGCCGACTTCCGGCGTGATTGTCTCGATCGGGAATCAATTGATTCCCCATCCGTCCGGCCTGCCTGACGTTTCGATCACGCTTGAGGCGGATGGCCGGGATGCCTGGATAGAGCACGAGGCGCTGGATTATCGCGCGATCAGCAAGCCGGAATTGCTGGAGCGTTTGCGCGAGGCCGGCGTGGTCGGCCTGGGCGGGGCGACTTTCCCATCGCATATCAAACTGCGCGAGGATGCAAGGCATCCAGTCCGGACCCTGATTATCAACGGGGCGGAATGCGAGCCTTACATCACATGCGACGATATGCTGATGCGCGAGCGTGCCGAAGAGATTATCCGTGGCATTGAAATCATGCACTATCTGCTGGATGCGGAACGCTGCGCGATCGGTATCGAGGACAACAAGCCGCAAGCGCTCAGGGCGATGCGCGAAGCAGCCAACAGGAGCGCCGTCGAAATCGATGTGGTGGAAGTGCCGACCATCTACCCGGGCGGCGGGGCGAAGCAGCTGATCAAGGTGATTACCGGCATGGAAGTCCCCAGCGGTCGCTTGCCGACGGAAATCGGCGTGCAATGTTTCAACGTGGCCACGGCGTACAGCGTGCATCGGGTAGTGAATCACGGCGAGCCGGTGGTTTCCCGCATCGTGACGGTGACAGGCCATGTCAGTCGCCCCGGCAATTACGAGACGCCTCTCGGCATGTCGATCAGCGAACTTGTGCAGTATGCAGGCGGCTCACCCGATCAGGCCGGTTTGATCATGGGTGGCCCCATGATGGGCTTCAATCTGCCTTCCGCCAATGTGCCGGTGGTGAAGGCGACCAACTGCATCATCGTTCCCGACAGTGCAATGTTTCCCGAGCCTGCGCCGGCGCTGCCATGCATACGTTGTACGCGTTGCGCGGATGCCTGCCCGGTGAATTTGCAGCCGCAGGAGCTGTACTGGTTCTCCAGATCGCAGAATCTGGAAAAAGCGCGTGAATACAATATCTTCGATTGTATCGAGTGCGGCTGCTGCAGCTATGTCTGCCCGAGCAATATTCCGCTGGTGCAGTATTACCGCTTCGCCAAGAGCGAGATCATCGCCCAGGACCGGGCGAAAGAGGCGGCGGATATCGCACGCGAACGTAACGAGTTCCGCCTGATGCGTATCGAGCGCGAGAAACAGGAACGCGCACAGAAACATGCGCAGAAAGCGGCTGGCGCCAGGGTGGAAGCCGGCGCAGACAACAAGGCGGACGAGGCGAAGAAGGCGGCGATTGCCGCGGCGATTGAACGTGCGAAAGCACAGAAGGCGGAAGTCGAGCCGAAAAACACCGAGGCGGTATCAGCCAGGGTCGAGGCCGAGATTGCCGGGATCGAGGCAAGACGCGCGCAACAGGCCAATGCCGGAACGAATGCCGAACAGCCATCGCAAGAAGAACTGAAATGAATCGATCACCTTATTTGACAGCCGCGCCGAGCGTGACATCCATCATGCTCAAGGTTCTGTTCGCGCTTGTACCGGGCATTGCCGCTTATGTCTGGGTATTTGGCGGCGGTATCCTGGTGGCGCTGACCCTGGCCTCGGCGACGGCAATCATCACGGAAGCGCTGATGCTGAAATTACGCGGCCGCCCGGTCAAGCCTTTCATCACGGATGGCAGCGCACTGGTCACCGCATGGCTGCTGGCGCTGGCATTGCCGCCTCTCGCACCCTGGTGGCTGATCGTGCTGGGAACGGCAATTGCCATTGTGGTGGCGAAGCAGTTGTATGGCGGCCTGGGTTACAATCCGTTCAATCCCGCGATGATCGCTTATGCGGCCATGTTGATTTCATTTCCAGTGCTGATGACGACCTGGCCTGCGCCACTCGCGCTGGCGGAGGCGAAACTGGGGTTTCTGGATCAGGTGCATTTCATACTTGGCGGCGCGCTGCCTGCCGGTGTGGCGCTGGATGCGATTTCCTCTGCTACGCCGCTGGATTACCTGAAAACCCAACTGACGCTGAACCACGGTTTGCAGGATATTACCCAGGCGCCGATATTCGGGGCATTGGGCGGAAAAGGCGTCGAATTGGTGGCGGCTGCGTATTTGCTCGGTGGTTTGTACCTGATACAGCAGCGTATCATCACCTGGCATTTACCGACGGCTTTCCTGGCCGCCATTGCGATCATGGCGGGTGCGTTTTACCTGGCCGATGCAACGAAATTTGCCGATCCGGCATTTCATTTGTTCAGCGGCGCCACCATGCTGTGCGCGTTCTTTATCGTGACCGACCCGGTGAGCGGCCCCACCACGCCCAGGGGCAAGCTGATTTTCGCTGCGGGAATAGGGGTGCTGACCTATTTGATCAGGGTGTATGGCGGTTACCCGGACGGCGTGGCGTTTGCCGTGATTTTCTTCAATATCTGCGTGCCGTTGATCGATGCCTACACGCAACCGCGCGTATTCGGGCACGAGAAATAAACATACCGGGAAAAATCGTCGTTCATAAAGTATGAGAGAAATCGTAAAACACGCTGCAAAAACAGCGTTTGTCATGATCGCGTTTACCGTTGTCGGCACTGCGATTCTGGCATACATGCATGACCTGACGAAGGCGCCGATCGCGGAGAGCGAGGCGCAGGCACGCATGGCGCTTTTCCGCCAGATTGTGCCGGATACCATGCACGATAACGATCTGCTGCAGGATGTCATCGAGATCGGCCCGGATGCGGCACTGGGCAACAGGACGACCTCGCATGTATACAGGGCGCGTCTTGCGGGCAAGCCGGCAGCCGTTATTCTGGAAGCGATAGCGCCGGATGGTTACAGCGGGGACATCAAGCTGCTGGTGGCGATCCATGCAGATGGCACGATTGCCGGTGTCCGTGTGCTGACGCACAAGGAGACGCCGGGCCTGGGTGATTATATTGATATTGCCCGCAGCGCCTGGATCAGGCAGTTCGATCAGCAATCGCTGACCCTGACGCCGCCGGAAAAATGGAAGGTGAAAAAGGACGGCGGACAGTTCGATTACATCACCGGGGCGACGATCACGCCGCGCGCGGTGGTCAACGCAGTGCACCGGGTACTGGAGTATTATGCGATTCATCGTGAATCACTTTTTGCAGTTGAGGTCACAGAGAATGGAC
This sequence comes from Methylophilaceae bacterium, assembly GCA_905339275.1. Lineage (GTDB taxonomy): Bacteria > Pseudomonadota > Gammaproteobacteria > Burkholderiales > Methylophilaceae > UBA6140. Next base: position 165,319 of record CAJPFK010000018.1, on the reverse strand, counting down.
AGGATGCAGCAGCAGGGGCAACATCATGAGTGCTTATAGGGAAATTGTCGAAAACGGTTTATGGAAGCAGAATCCGGGCGTTGTGCAATTGCTGGGGCTGTGTCCGACGCTTGCCGTCACCACCACGCTGGTCAATGGGCTGAGTCTCGGGCTGGCAACGGTGCTTGTCATGGCTGCAAGCAATGGCGCGGTATCGCCGGTTCGCCGTTTTGTGCCGGATGAAATCCGCGTGGCGGTATTCATCCTGGTGATTGCGGCAGTGGTCACGGTGATCGATCTTTCCATCAATGCATTTGCCCAGCCGCTGCACAAAGTCCTGGGTATTTTCATTCCGCTGATCGTGGTCAACTGTATCGTGCTCGCACGGGTCGAGTCTTTTGCGGCAAAGAACGGCCCGGTGCCTTCCGTGCTGGATGGCTTCATGATGGGCATGGGCCTGACGCTGGTATTGAGCCTGCTTGGCGGCATGCGCGAACTGGTCGGCAAGGGCACGCTGTTTTCAGGTATTGATCTGGCCCTGGGGCCTGATGCGGCCAGATTCATCGTGACCGTCATTCCCGATTACCAGGGCTTTCTGCTGGCAATACTGCCGCCGGGCGCCTTTATCGGCCTTGCCATCCTGATAGCCGCGAGAAACTGGGTGGAACAACGTAAGGCGGTGACATCACAACCGGATGCCCTGTCGCTGGCAACGGCATCTGGCCGCTAAGTTCCGGTCATGAATGCAGAAAAGCGTCACGAGATTTTTCGCCGGCTGAGTATCGCCATTCCCGAACCCACCACGGAACTGGTTCATCAAACGACGTTCGAATTGTTGATAGCGGTGATTCTGTCCGCACAGGCAACCGACAAGGGCGTCAATCTGGCGACAGCGAAATTGTTCCCGGTCGCCAATACGCCGCAGGCCATTCTTGCGCTGGGTCTTGAGGGCCTGGAACGATATATCAGGACGATCGGTCTCTACCGGAGCAAGGCCAGGAATGTGATGGCGACCTGCGAGATGCTGTTGGCGCAGCATGGCGGCGAAGTCCCGGCGACCAGGGAAGACCTGGAGAAATTGCCGGGCGTAGGCCGTAAAACGGCGAATGTCATCTTGAATACGGCATTCGGCCAGCCGACGATTGCCGTTGATACACACCTGTTCCGGCTGGGCAACCGTACCGGGCTTGCTCCTGGGAAAACGCCGCTGGAAGTCGAGAAGAAATTGATGAAAGCCGTGCCCAAGCCATACCTGAGAGACGCACACCATCTGCTGATCCTGCACGGACGTTACGTCTGTACCGCGCGCAAGCCCAAGTGCCAGATATGCGTCATCAACGATTTATGTGAATTCAAGGGCAAGGAGCTGGCAGGCGCCTGAAATGACCGTAGCGACCGGATTGAGCATAGGCAATGAGGCAAGCCCCGCACTTGCGGCCCATGCCATCGAGCAGGCCATGGAAAAGGCGAACCTCAGCGTAGCGGGAAGCGTGCTGCTTTTCCTGACCTCGGAATTTGCGCGCGATCCAGTTCCTGCATTGAGGGCTGCCGCCAAGGCCGCCAATTGCACGCAGGTGATGGGCTGCTCAGCCACCGGCATTTTTACCGAAGAAGATTGGGTGTTGGATGCGCCGGCAGCCGCAGCCATGGTGTTTCCCGACACCATCAGCTTTGATATGCCGGCAGAAGCCGACATGCATCAGCTACTGTTGACGCTGGCAGCCCCGAATGCCATCAACACGACCTGGATGACTACGCACGGGATTCGTTTCGGCGGCGTTTCCGGCGATGCAACCGGGCAAGGCCCGTTCTCGGTCTGGCAGCATGGCCGAGGTACTGCCGTAGGGCATTGCGAAGCTGCGATCAATGGCGTCAAGGGCGTGGTTGCCGCCGCACATGGCTTGCGCGTGTTGAACCTGCCGAGACCGGTCACGGCAGTGAGCGGGCATGATTTGCTGGAGCTGGGCGGGAAAACAGCGCTGGATTCATTGCATATTGCCAGTGACGGCTACCAGGCGCTGCCCATGCATTACATCATGGCGGTATTTGCGGATAGTGCGGAGGCGATCAGCGAGGGAAACTACCAGATTGCACCGTTGGTCAGCGGTAATGAGGAGGCGTCCTCCGTTACGCTCGCCAAGCAGATCAAGGTTGGGCAGTATCTGAGCTGGGCCGTGCGCGAGCAGGAGGCTGCGTTGGCCGACCTGCAACAGACAGCCGTCAACCTTGAAATCAAGCTGGCGGCCCGTCCCGATTTCGCATTGATGTTCTCCTGCCTTGGGCGCGGCCCGTATTTTTATGGCGGCATGGATCGTGACCTGTCGTTGCTGACGACCAAATTTCCGGGAATGCCGGTCATCGGCTTTTATGGCAATGGCGAAATCGCACCGGTTTCGCATGACCACAGGATCGGCTGTGAATTGCTGGAATATTCGGCTGTTCTTGGATTGTTTTCGCAAAGACGATAATGGCGTTGTTCAATCCCAGCCGCGATCAGGTGCGGCAATTTTTCTTCGATGCCTGGGCAAGGTTCAAGCTGAACCAGGGCCTGTCCGACCTCGAGACCATTGCACTTGAGGTGATGCACATGCATCCCGAATATCATCATGTGCTGGATGCTCCCGAACGCTACCTTGAACAGGCGTATTTCCCCGAGATGGGGGAAACCAACCCTTTCCTGCACATGAGCCTGCATCTCTCCATTCTGGAACAGATCGCGATTGATCAGCCCCCGGGAATCAAGGCGGCTTACCAGTCCCTGCAATCCCGGTACCCTGATATCCATCTTGCGCAGCATGAATTGATGGATTGCCTGGCCGAAACCATCTGGCAGGCGCAACGCATGCAGAGTGCGCCGGACAGTGAAGCCTATCTTTCATTGATCAGGCAAAAATCTGCTGCCAATTAGGGTTTGTTCACGGGTTTTATGATTGAATAACGCCATGGCATCCAAAACGCCGCACGACTGGCTTAACGAGCATGGCGATTACCTTTATCGCTTTGCATTGGCTCGCCTGAGAGATACTCACCTGGCTGAGGATGCCGTGCAGGAGACCTTGCTGGCAGCGATGCAGAGTCAGTCTTATGAAGGAAAATCCGCTCCCCGTACCTGGCTGACCGGCATACTCAAACACAAGATCATCGATTTGATTCGACGCCAAGGCCGGGAGCGGCCGGCTGAAGATTTTTCACGGGATGAGTCCTTTCCGGACGAGTTTTTCGATGAAAGCGGGCACTGGGCGGATAAGCCCGCTGCCTGGGCTGCGCCGGATGGGGAGCTGGAGCAGAAACAGTTTCTTGCCATCCTGCAGGATTGCATGGACAGGCTACCGAAGAAACTCGCCGGTCTTTTTCTCATGCGCGAGATTCACGAAGACGGTAACGAAGAAATTTGTAAGGCATTGGGAATCAGTACGACGAATGCATGGGTAATGTTGTATCGGGCGCGCCTGGGTTTAAGGAAATGTCTCGAATTGCATTGGCTCGGAAAATAAATCGGGAAAATGAGTTGCTGGATAAGGTAATCGGATATGCTCAGTTGCAGGCAAGCCAGCGAACTGGTCTCGCAATCGCTTGATCGTCCCCTTAACCTGAGGGAGCGAATCGCCGTGCGTTTCCATTTATTGATCTGCACGGCATGCACACGATTCAGCCGCCAGTTGGCATTGATGCATGCTGCAATCAAAAAGCTGGCTTCCGAGACGGAGCAGAACGAGAGTTTACAATTGTCCCGGCAAGTAAGGGATCGCATTACCCGTGCGCTTGAATCCGGATCGGAGTAACGGCCGTATATGGACAGGCAAATCTTTCAACCAGTCGTCATTTAAAACCAACTCGTAAGGAGATTCACATGAAATCATCCAAATCCACGTTAGCACTCGTTGCCGGTGGCGCATTCGCTGTCTCGATTGCAGCGACTTCTGTTGTTGCCGCAGAAAATCCTTTTTTGCTCAAGCCCTTGTCTTCCGGTTACATGGTTGCCGATCATCACGGTGAGAAGGGCGCTGAAGGCAAATGCGGTACCGGCAAGTGCGGGGCTGAAAGGAAGTCCGAGAAAGAAGCGAGCTGCGGGGCCGAAAAGAAAGGCGCCGAAGCCAAGTGCGGTGCTGAAAAGAAAACCGAAGCCGAAGGCAAATGCGGTACTGAAAAGAAGTAATCAGGGCTGAATGTCGCGATTGGAAAACATTCGAGGTGCTGGGCTGGGGCTCAAGCGCGAGCTTATTCCCCAGCTTCAAGCCGCTCATGGCACTAGCCTGACAGCCTCGATTGATTTCTTTGAGATCGCGCCGGAAAACTGGATGGATGCCGGCGGCCGCGCTGCGAAACAACTGGCATGGCTGACCGAACGTTACCCGATGGTCTGTCATGGGCTGTCATTGTCGCTGGGCGGCCCGGACCCGCTTAATGAAGCTTTTCTCAAGCGTGTCGGAAATTTTCTTGAAACCCGCAGGATACCGCTCTACACAGAACATCTGAGCTATTGCTCGGATGGCGGTTATCTTTACGACCTGCTGCCTATCCCGTTCACTGAAGAAGCCGTGCATTATGTCGCCGGGCGTATCAGAAGGGCGCAGGATATTCTCGGCCGGCGCATTGCAGTGGAGAATGCCTCCTTTTACGCCGCCGCGCCGATTTCGGAGATGGATGAGCTGACGTTCCTGCGCGCGGTGCTGGAAGAAGCGGATTGCTGGTTGCATCTCGACCTCAATAACATCTACGTCAACAGCGTCAACTTCGGGTTTGATCCACATGCATTCCTGCACGGCATTCCGGGCGAGCGTATCGTTTATGCGCACGTCGCGGGCCATGACCGGGAAGCTCCCGACCTCATCATCGACACTCATGCACAGGATGTCATCGATCCGGTCTGGGCCTTGCTGCAGGAAGCTTATGCGCTGTACGGCAGCTTTCCGACGCTGCTGGAGCGCGATGCGAATATCCCGCCGCTGCCGGTCCTGATGCGCGAGGTCGATCGGATCGCGGCCTTGCAGAAAACGGCCTTGCGCGTTACCGGGGAAATTGCGGCATGACGAAAACCGGCAACGGATTGCCGGCCTTCCAGCAATACCAGCTGCATTTTGCCGCGCATCTGCGCGATCCGAACACGGTGGCGAAGCCTCCTCGCGTGGCGGATGCCCGTATGCGGGTCTACCGCGCGCTGGTGTTCAACAACCTGGACTCAACACTTGGCCAGTGTTTCCCCGTTTGCCGGAAAGTTGCCGGTCTGCGGCTGTGGCGCAAGCTGATACGCGGTTTTCTCGCCCATCATCGTGCGCAGGGCCCGCTGTTCCGGCAGATTCCCGAGGAATTCCTGCAGTACCTGCAAGCAGCGAGGGATAGTCTGCCGCCGTTGCCCGGCTATTTTGCCGAACTTGCGCATTACGAATGGATGGAGCTTGCCATTGCCGCGCTCGATGCGGCACCGGACTGGTCTTGTATCGATACGGCGGGTGACCTCATGCGGGGCAGGCCGGTATTGGCCCCGGCCCTGGCGCTTCTGCACTATGACTACCCGGTGCAGCGCATATCGCCGCGTTACCGGCCGCAGGCCCCGGAGCCCGTAGACCTGCTGGTGTTCCGCGATGCAGGCGACGAGGTGCGTTTCATTGAGCTCAACCCGGCCAGTGCATGCCTGCTGGCCTTGCTGCAGCGGGAACGCCTGACTGGCGAAGCCGCCCTGCACCGGGTTGCAGGCACGCTGCCGCAGGTTGATCCGGAAGCCGTGGTGACCTACGGCACCAGCCTGCTGTACGAACTCAAGGCAAGAGGCGCCATTCTCGGCATCTACAGTACGGCATGAGATGGCTGGGGTTCACCGATTGGCGGCGTCGGCGCATCCTGCGCCGGCATGCGCTGCCTGATGAAGCCTGGCGGCAGGCTGTGGCGGCATTGCCCCTGCTGCGCGGCCTTACCGCGGCAGAGCTGGGCAGCTTGCGGGAGCTGGCGGCTTTGTTCCTGCACGCGAAAGACGTCGTTGGCGCTGCCGGGTATCGTCTGGACGACGGCTTGCGCCTGAAGATTGCTGCGCAGGCTTGCCTGCCGGTTCTCGCGCTGGGGCTGGAATACTACGACGGCTGGCGTTCGGTCATCGTCTACGCTGGCGAGTTCGTGCCGGAACACGAGTTCATGGACGAGGCCGGGGTTGTGCATCGCATGCGCACGCCGATGGTCGGCGAGGCCTGGCATCGCGGCCCGGTCGTGCTGTCGGCGGCGGATGTCGAGCGTTCCGGCGAGTTCGATGGCGTCAATGTCGTCATCCATGAATTTGCGCATAAACTGGACATGCGCAATGGTGCTGCGGATGGTTTTCCGCCGCTGCACCGCGGCATGTCGGTGGCTGCCTGGACGCGCGCCTTCCGCGCCGCCTACGAGGATTTCTGCGCGCGCGCCGATGCCGGCGGGGAAACCTTGATCGATCCCTATGCCAGTGAAAATCCTGCGGAGTTCTTCGCCGTCATGAGCGAAGCTTTCTTCGAGATTCCGCAGGTGCTGCATGCGGAATATCCCAATGTCTACCGCCAGCTCGAGGCATTTTACCGGCAGGATCCGCTCGCGCGTATACGCCCGGCGAATGATGGCGGCGTTTAGTGGTGGTGATGGCCGTGCTGGCTGTCCAGCAGGCTGTAGTAGTTGGATGGTTCCAGCACCGTGGGCACGGCATCCGGCAGCATGTCCGGGTAATCCTTGCTGTAGTGCAGGCCGCGGCTTTCATGCCGTTCCATCGCGCTTTTTACAATCAGTTCGGCCACTTGCAGCAGGTTGCGCAGTTCGACCAGATTGTTGCTGATGCGGAAATTGCTGTAAAACTCATGGACTTCATCCCGCAGCATGTGGATGCGGTGCAGTGCCCGCGCCAGCCGTTTGTTGGTGCGCACGATGCCGACGTAGTTCCACATGAAGCGGCGTAACTCATTCCAGTTATGGGTGATGATGATCTCTTCATCGGCATCCGTCACCCGGCTCTCGTCCCAGTAGGGCAAAGGGGGCACGTCCTTGACCGCCTGCGAGAGAATGTCTTCCGCCGCCGCCTGGCCGAAGACCAGGCATTCCAGCAGCGAGTTGCTGGCCAGCCGGTTTGCACCATGCAGTCCGGTGCAGGCGGTCTCGCCGATGGCATAAAGACCGGGGATGTCGGTGCGCCCGGCATGGTCGGTCATGATGCCGCCGCAACAGTAATGCGCTGCCGGGACCACCGGAATGGGTTGTTTGGTGATATCGATGCCCAATTCCATGCAGCGGCGGTAAATCGTCGGAAAGTGCGACAGCACGAAGTCTGCCGGTTGGTGGGAAATATCCAGGTAAACGCAGTCGATCCCGCGTTTCTTCATCTCGAAGTCGATGGCGCGCGCCACGATGTCGCGTGGCGCCAGCTCTGCCCGGGCATCATGTTCCGGCATGAAGCGGGTGCCGTCCGGCAGCGTCAGGATTCCGCCTTCTCCGCGTACCGCCTCGGTGATCAGGAAGGACTTGGCCTGCGGGTGATAAAGACAGGTTGGATGAAACTGGATGAATTCCATGTTCGCGACCCGGCAGCCTGCGCGCCAGGCCATGGCAATCCCGTCGCCGGTACTCACGTCCGGGTTGGTTGTGTAGAGGTAGACCTTGCCGGTGCCGCCTGTTGCCAGGATGGTATGCTGTGCGCCGATCGTCATGACCTTGCCGGTCGTATTGTCCAGCACGTAAGCCCCAAGGCATTCGGCGCTTTCAATCCCGACCTTGCGCGCGGTGATCAGGTCGACCGCGATATGATCTTCCAGCACGTCGATGTTGGCATGTTCCCTGACTTTCTCGGCCAGTGTCTTCTGCACGGCATGGCCGGTGGCGTCCGCAGCATGGATGATGCGGCGATGGCTGTGGCCGCCTTCCCGTGTCAGGTGAAAACCGCTGTCGTCGTCTTCCCGGGTAAAAGGCACGCCTTCGGCAATCAGCCACTCCACGGTTTCCCGGCCATGCTCGGCCACCAGGCGGGTGACCTCGGCATCGCACAGGCCGGCGCCGGCAATCAGCGTGTCGTGGATGTGGGCCTCAATGGAATCGTCGTCGGTCAGCACTGCTGCGATACCGCCTTGCGCCCAGTTGCTGGCGCTGTCATTGACGTTACGCTTGCTGACCAGGCAAACCTTTTTTTCTGTGGCAACCTTGAGGGCCAGCGTGAGTCCGGCAAGTCCGCTGCCGATGATGAGTACGTCGTATTGCCGCATTGGAATAATGGTTTTTGTTTGTATGCCGAAAGAACTTATGCGAGTTTAGCGCTGTCTCTGTTTGTAAGCTAGTAATCGATCTAGTACAAGCTGGGAGAATATAAATGTTAAACACGAAAAATCTTGAAGAATTTTCACGGCTGAGCTTCGTTGATACAACGATGCAAGGTTATACTCCGACAGTTGAAAAAGTGCTGACAAGGAGCAAAGCCTCTATGGGTTCCAACCCCACAGCGGGCAACCGTGAAATCGATCAGGAGTTGGTAGAACGTGCGCAGCGCGGTGACAAGCGTGCATTCGGCATGCTCGTAGACAAATACCAGCGCAAGCTGGGACGCCTGTTATCCCGGCTGATCCGCGACCAGACCGAAGTTGAAGACGTGGTACAGGAGTCGTTCATCAAGGCTTATCGCGCATTACCCAACTTTCGCGGCGAGAGTGCTTTTTATACATGGCTCTATCGTATTGGCATCAACACCGCGAAGAACTACCTGGTTTCGATGGGGCGCAGGCCCCAGATCAGCAACGATATCGAGATCGAAGACGCGGAAAACTTCGAGGATGCCAATGAACTGCGCACGATGGATACGCCTGAAACCGAGCTGATGACCAAGGAAATTGCACGGACTGTGAATGACACGGTTGCATCGCTGCCGGATGAACTGCGTACGGCGATTACCTTGCGTGAGATCGAAGGCTTGAGCTACGAAGAGATTGCAACCCTGATGGATTGCCCGATCGGTACAGTGCGCTCCCGTATTTTCAGGGCGCGTGAAACCATTGCGCAGAAGTTGCGTCCTTTGCTTGATACCCCGCAGGATAAACGCTGGTAGGCCAGCGGTAGTGAAGTAACAGGAGAAATCATGAAAGACCAAATTTCAGCACTGATGGATGACGAGATTTCGCTCAGCGATGCCGAATATCTTTATACGGCGCTAAAAGCTGGCGGAGAAAGCAGCGAGTGTTGGACCACTTATCATTTAATCGGTGATGCCATGCGTGGAAGCCCCGTGTTTCAACGGGATTTTCGTGACCGCCTGATGCAGAAGCTTGAAGCCGAGCCTGTGGCGCTGGCGCCCAGGAAGCGCGTTGAGCAGGATGCTCCCGGCAAATCCGCGAAAAGATCGCCGGTGATGTGGTCTGTCGCAGCCTCGATGACGGCCGTGATGTTTGTTGGATGGATGGTCTTGCAGCAACAAGCCCAGCAAACCGAAGACATCCTACCGGTGGAGATTGCCCAGGATATTCCCGCGGAATATCTGTTTGCACACCAGTCCGTTGCACCCAGCAGTGCAGCCTACTATATACAGTCTGCAGCGTTCTCCGAGAGTTCGAAGTAATGAAGCGTTTATTGCTGGCTTGCCTGTTGGCAGGCCCCATGTCATTAGCAGTGGCCAACCCCGAGGCAGAAGACGACCCCTGGCTGGTTTTGGAGAAAGCAGCACATGCTGCGAGAGATTTAAGCTACAAGGGTGTATTCACCTATCAGTCGGGCGACAATAGCCGCTCGATCGAAATTACCCATATGAACTCAGGGCAGGGCGAGTATGCCAGAGTCATCATGCTCGACGGCCTGCCGCGCGAGGTTCTGAGCCAGGGTAGCGACATCGTCATTTTCAGCCCCAGGAATGAAAAGGTGGTGATCGAAAAACGCCGGGGCAAAAACCTTTTCCCCGCCTTGCTGCCGGTCAATCTCGATCTGATCAAGGCGAGTTACCAGGCGCGTATGTCGGGCAAGGAGCGGGTCGCCGGCCGTGAAGGGCTGATTGTTCACCTCGAGCCGCGCGATAGCTATCGCTACAGCTACAAATTGCTTACTGATCGTGAGTTCGGCCTTTTATTAAAGGCAACGACGCTGAATCAGCGCAATGAAGTCATCGAGCAGATTGCGTTCAACCAGCTTAATTTGCTTATCGTGCAGGATATGGAGTGGTTCCAGCCGAAAGTGGACCCGAGAAAACCCTATGTCATGGAAGAGGAAGTGCCTGAAAGCGCTGCAACCGACTCCGGCAGTTGGAAAGTGGGGCAGTTGCCCCTTGGCTATAAGCTGATCGACCATATCAAGCGCATGGTGCCTGGCAAGGCAATACCGGTCAATCAACTGATCTTTTCAGACGGGCTGTCCTCTGTTTCCCTGTTTATCGAGCCTTTGGCCAAGGGCGCCAGGCCCAAGGTCGGGCACACGGTAATGGGCCCGACGAATTTCTACGCGTACGTCAATGGCGGCTATCAGATCATGGTCGTAGGTGAAGTCCCCGAAGCGACCGTGTCGCAAATCGCCAATTCCGTTAATTTCAAGAAGTAAAGTCAGCAGGCTGCTTTGGTATGATTGAAGAACACGCAATTGTGGTGGGCCTCGAGAATGATTCAGCATTGCTGGAAATCGTCCGCAAAACGCCTTGTGGTCTTTGCGGAAAATCCAGGGGCTGTGGCATTTCGCTGTGGGGTAAACTTTTCAATCACAAAAGCGTCTTTAAGGCATCGAACAATATCGGCGCAAAAGTGGGGGATGGCGTGATTGTCGGGGTTGATGAACAGGCCCTGCTAAAAAGCTCGATGTCCATTTACGGCATACCGCTTGCAGCCGTGCTGTGCGGCGCATTTGCAGGCATGGCGTTTATCCCGGAAGGCGCTGTGCAGGGGCAAAAAGACACTTATGCCGTTTTGGGGGCAATTGCCGGCCTGGTTTTAAGTTTGTTCTGGCTCAAGGGCCATTCGGAAGGTCAGCGCTATAACGCGCGTTATCGTCCTGTCATATTGCGGGCCGATGATCATGTGATGATGAATTTACAGTGTGAACGAGGTGAATAGATGATTAAGAAAGTGATTGCGATTTCTGCATTTTGTCTGGCAGTCCTGGGGAATGTGGCGGTTGCCGGAAATGCGCTAGCCAATCAATTGCCTGACTTTACCGAGCTGGCTGAAAAACAGGGGCCGGCCGTGGTCAATATCAGTATCACGCAGGTGATGCAGGTCAGCTCCCCGTTCGCCGGGATGCCGCAGGATGAGGCGCTGGGTGAACTGTTCCGCCGCTTCGGCATTCCTGCCCCTGGCATACCTGGGCAAGGCGGTCCCCAGCAAGAGTACAAATCGCAGTCTCTGGGTTCCGGTTTTATCATCAGCAATGATGGATATGTCCTGACCAATGCTCATGTCATCAGGAACGCGGATGAAGTCGTCGTCAAGTTGTCCGACAAACGCGAATTTACCGCCAAGATCATAGGCGCGGATTCCCGTACGGATGTCGCCTTGCTCAAGATAGAAGCAAGTGGGCTGCCTAAAGTCACATTCGGTAATCCTGAAGCCCTGAAGGTGGGCGAGTGGGTAGTCGCCATCGGGTCGCCATTCGGGCTGGAGAGTACGCTGACGGCAGGTGTGGTCAGTGCCAAGGGGCGCGCCTTGCCGCAGGAGAATTTTGTGCCGTTTATCCAGACCGACGTTGCGATCAACCCCGGTAATTCCGGCGGGCCGCTGTTCAATTTGAAGGGGGAGGTGGTCGGCATCAACTCCCAGATATACAGCCGCACGGGCGGTTACATGGGCCTTTCCTTTGCCATTCCGATCGATGTGGCAATGGACATTTCCGACCAGTTGCGTGCGACCGGTAAAGTAACCCGCGGCTGGCTGGGGATTGGCATACAGGAAATCAACAAGGATCTGGCAGAATCCTTCGGTATGAAAAATACCAACGGCGCGCTGGTATCGAATGTGGAAAAGGGCAGTCCGGCCGAGAAGGGCGGGCTGGAAGCTGGCGATGTCATCGTGAAATTCGATAATAAAGCCATCGTCGCTTCGTCCGATTTGCCTCGGGTAGTCGGCGCGACCAAACCCGGCAAGCAGGTGCCTGTCGAAATCCTGCGGAAAGGCAGCAGCAGGAACCTGACCATCGCATTGGGCGAGATGCCTACCGAGAAGGATGAGGTTGTCCCGGCCTCGAAAGCGCCCGCCAAGAGCGAGGTGAATCGCCTGGGCCTGATATTGCGTGATCTGACGCCGCAGCAAAAAAACAAGATCGGTGGCAAGAACGGCTTGCTGGTCGTCGATTCGCAAGCACCTGCAGCGCAGGCGGGCATTCGCCGCGGCGATGTGGTCCTGGGGGTGAATAACACCGAAATACAAAGCCTGGAGCAATTCAATAAACAGGTTGCAGCGATTCCGGCGGGCAAAACCGTCGCCTTGCTGGTATTGAGGGGCGAAAACACGCTTTATGTGCCAGTGAAGATTGGCGCTGCGAAATAAGGCGGGAAACTCTGGTGTCCCGCATGGCCGCGATAGCGGCGGGTTGCAACGGATTTGGGATGATTGCATGGCGTACGGTGCAGCCCGTACCTGAATCGATCAGGTTCCATTAAGGTGCGTTGGACGTGTGAATGCTGTAAAATCGCGGCATTCAAATAGCCAATCCTCAAGAGGGCGCTTCGGCGCCCTTCTTGTTAGCCGTGCCCTAGCAATCTAATTGTTTGCCGTTAGCCTTAATATGAAAAATATTCGTAACTTCTCCATCATTGCCCACATCGATCACGGCAAGTCCACGCTGGCCGATCGTATCATCCAGACATGCGGCGGATTATCCGACCGTGAGATGGAGGCGCAGGTGCTGGATTCCATGGATCTGGAACGCGAACGCGGGATTACCATCAAGGCACAAACGGCTGCCCTGCAATACAAGGCGCTTGATGGGCAGATTTATCAGCTCAACCTGATCGACACCCCGGGCCACGTTGACTTTTCCTACGAGGTGAGCCGTTCCCTGTCCGCCTGTGAAGGCGCGCTGCTGGTTGTGGATGCGTCCCAGGGAGTCGAGGCGCAAAGCGTTGCCAATTGCTACACGGCCATCGACCTTGGGGTTGAAGTCACCGCAGTGCTCAATAAAATCGATTTGCCATCGGCCGACCCCGACCGGGTGATCCAGGAAATCGAGGATGTCATCGGCATCGAGGCAACGGATGCCGTGCGTTGTTCAGCAAAGACCGGCGAGGGCGTGCGCGATGTGCTCGAGGCGGTGGTGGCGAAAGTGCCGCCGCCGAAAGGCGATCCCGATGCGCCGCTCAAGGCGCTGATCATCGACTCATGGTTCGACAATTATGTCGGTGTCGTCATGCTGGTGCGCGTGGTCGATGGCGTGCTGCGGCCCAAGGATAAAATTCGCATGATGGCGACCAGGGCGGTGCATCTGTGCGAGCAGGTCGGCGTATTCACCCCGAAGTCGCTGGCCAGGGCGTCGTTGTCAGCGGGAGAAGTAGGCTTCATTATTGCCGGAATCAAGGAGCTGACCAGTGCCAAGGTCGGCGATACGGTCACGCTTGATAATGCCCCGGCAGCGACAGCGCTGCCCGGCTTCAAGGAAGTGCAGCCGCAGGTATTTGCCGGGCTTTATCCGGTCGAATCCAACCAGTTCGAGGCATTGCGCACCGCGCTGGAAAAATTGCGCTTGAACGATGCATCGCTGCAGTTCGAGCCGGAAAACTCGACGGCGCTGGGTTTCGGCTTCCGTTGCGGTTTTCTCGGCTTGCTGCACATGGAAATCGTGCAGGAACGGCTGGAGCGCGAATATGATATGGACCTCATTACCACCGCCCCGACCGTGGTTTATGAGTTATTGCTGAAAAACGGCGAAGTGCAGCAGATCGAGAATCCGTCGCGACTGCCCGAACCTTCGCGCATCGAGGAAATCCGTGAGCCGATGATCAAGGTCAATCTGCTCATGCCGCAGGATTATGTCGGCCCGGTCATGACGTTATGCAACGGTAAGCGTGGCGTTCAACGCAATATGCAGTACATGGGGCGCCAGGTCATGCTGACTTATGAGTTGCCGCTGAACGAAGTGGTGCTGGATTTCTTCGATAAGCTGAAGTCCGTTTCGCGCGGCTACGCCTCGATGGATTACGAGTTCATCGAATTCCGCGCCGCGGACCTGGTCAAGCTCGACATTATGGTCAATGGCGAAAAGGTCGATGCCCTGTCGCTGATCGTGCATCGCGCCAATAGCGTATATCGCGGCCGCCAGCTTTGCGCCAAGATGCGCGAATTGATTCCGCGGCAGATGTTCGACGTGGCCGTGCAGGCTTCAATCGGTGCGAACATCATCGCGCGCGAAACGGTGAAAGCCATGCGCAAGAATGTCCTGGCAAAGTGTTATGGTGGCGATATCACGCGTAAGAAGAAACTGCTGGAGAAGCAGAAAGAGGGCAAGAAGCGCATGAAGCAGGTCGGTAATGTGGAAATTCCGCAGGAAGCGTTTCTGGCCATTCTCAAAGTCGAAGATAAATAGGGTAGGTGTTTATGATGTTTGCATTGTTCATGATTGTGATCCTGGTGCTTACGGGCCTGATCTGGCTGCTGGACAGCCTGTTCTGGAAAAGAAAGCGTGCGGCCGGCAGTGCGGATCCGGTAGTGGTCGAGTATGCAAAAAGCTTCTTCCCGGTGATTCTTGTCGTGTTCCTGATTCGTTCGTTTATTGTGGAGCCGTTCAAGATTCCGTCCGGCTCCATGATGCCTACGTTGCTGGCGGGCGATTTTATCCTGGTGAACAAGTTCAGCTACGGATTGCGGGTTCCCATCCTCAATCACACATTCATCGAGACGGGCAAACCCCAGCGCGGCGATGTTTTCGTATTCCACTATCCGCCGGATCCATCCATCGACTACATCAAGCGTGTGGTGGGGCTGCCAGGCGACAGGATCGCCTACCAGAACAAGCAGTTGTTCATCAACGGCGAACCGCTGGAGATGGGCCTGGTTGGAAATTATGAATACATCGGTTCCGGCCTGAACATGGTCAGTGCGAAACAATACAAGGAACAACTGGGCGACAGGCAGCATGACATCCTGATCGAGGACAGCGCCATCAGCTTCGATGGCGAGGTTGAAGTTCCTGCTGGACATTATTTTGCGATGGGCGATAATCGCGATAACAGCAAGGACAGCCGTGTCTGGGGCTTTGTGCCGGAAGAAAACCTGGTTGGCAAGGCGTTTTTCATCTGGTGGAATTTTGATAACTTCAGCAGAATCGGTAACGCGATTGAATAGGGAGATCAGCAATGCGTAAACAACGTGGGATGACGTTTATCGGCTTGGTGCTAACAGTGGCTGCCATCATTTTCGTCGCAGTGATCGGTATGAAGATGGCCCCTGCCTACATTGAGTTCATGTCAGTCAAGAAGGCGATCAAGAAAATCGGAAATGACCCGGGCTTCCGTGAGATGAGCCGGAAGGAAATATATGATTCGTTCAACAGGACGGCGACGATAGACAATATCAGGAGCGTCAAGAGTACAGAACTGCTGATTTCGAAAAGTGAAATTTCGGGGAACGTCGTTTCCGTTGATTACGAGGTGCTCATCCCGCTAATGGGTAACGTCAGCGTCCTGCTTGATTTCTCTGCATCCACAGATGATGCGCTATAGTTTTGGGCGTCATGTCGCATAGCGGGTTGGCAAGGCAGCTGGCACATCAATTCAATAATGAGGCGCTGCTCACCCAGGCATTAACGCACCGCAGTCATGGTAGCCAGAATAACGAGCGCCTGGAATTTCTCGGCGACGGCGTGCTCAATTTCATTGTTGCCCATCAGCTTTTCCAGCGATTCCCCGGACTGAGCGAAGGCGACCTGAGCCGCATGCGTGCGCACCTGGTCAAGGAACCGACGCTGAGCGGAATATCCATAAGCCTGAATATCGGCGAATTCCTGCGCCTGGGTGAAGGGGAGCTGAAAAGCGGCGGCTGGCGCCGCCCGTCGGTGCTGGCTGATGCGCTGGAGGCGATCATAGGCGCGGTTTTTCTCGATGCCGGATATGAAGCGGCGGAAAGCCTGGTAGTGCGCCTTTACACGCCCCTGTTTGAAAAACTGGACCCCAAGTCCATCGGTAAGGATCCCAAATCGCTGTTGCAGGAATACTTGCAGGGCCGAAAAATCGACCTGCCCGAGTACACGGTACTGGCTACCGAGGGCGAGGCGCATTGCCAGACTTTCCGTGTCGAGTGCCATATCCCGAAATTGAAAGTCAGAACGCAGGGCGAGGCCTCCAGCCGCCGCGCTGCGGAACAGCAGGCCGCCGAGCTTGCCTATAAAAAGGTATGTAATGAGTAATGCCGAAAAAAATTTCCGTTGCGGAACCGTCGCCATTGTCGGCCGCCCGAATGTGGGCAAGTCGACCTTGCTCAACCATATACTGGGTTTGAAGCTGAGCATTACATCGCGCAAGGCACAGACTACGCGCCATCGTTTGCTGGGCATACACACCACGGAAGATACGCAATACCTGTTTGTCGATACCCCCGGTTTCCAGCAGAAGCATATCAATGCGCTGAACAAGTCGCTGAATAAAACCGTAACGCAAGTGCTGACGGAAGTCGATGTCGTGCTGTTCGTGATCGAGCCCATGCACCTGGGCGATGCCGACCGCAAGGTGCTGGCCCTGCTGCCCAGGGATAAACCGGCGTTGCTCGTGGTGAACAAGCTGGACCTGATGGGCGACAAGGGCAATGTATTGCCCCTGATCCAGGATTTTGACCTGGAATTCCCCTTTGCCGAGATCGTGCCGGTCAGCGCCAGGAAAAACCTCAATATCGAAGAGTTGCTGAAGGCCATTCGCTCTTACTTGCCGGAACAGCCCGCGATTTACGCTGAAGATGAACTCACCGACCGTAACGAGCGTTTTCTTGCGGCAGAATTGCTGCGTGAGAAAGCCTTCCGCTTCCTGGGCGATGAAGTGCCTTATTCGATTGCAGTGGAAATAGAGAAATTCGAGGTGGAAGGCAAACTGCGCCGCATTCATGCGGCTTTTATCGTGGATAAGGATAGCCAGAAACCCATGCTCATCGGCAAGGGCGGTGAAAAGCTCAAGCAGATTTCCACCGAGGCGCGCCAGGACATGGAAAAGCTGTTTGGCGGAAAAGTCTGGCTCGAGGTCTGGGTCAAGGTCAAGGGCGGCTGGGCAGATGACGAACGGGCCCTTAAAAGTCTTGGCTACTAGGATGCTGGCGATTCGCGTGAATGCGGCGTCGACTGCCGGCTTCAGTTTCACGCCAACCCCGGGTATCCTGGAATTCGGGTAGGCATATGTATGGCCACTTCAGGGATCAATCGCCAGGATAACCAACCGGTTTTCGTGCTGCATACCTATCCGTTCAAGGAAACCAGCCTGGTTGTCGAGCTGTTTTCGCGCGATTTCGGCCGCGTGGCGGCGGTAGCCAAGGGCGCGCGGCGCCCGAGATCGGCCATGCGCGGCATGCTGCAATCCTTCCAGCCCCTGGAGGCTGCGTGGTCCGGCAAGAATGAACTGCGTAACCTGCATAGCCTGGAATGGGGCGAGGGCTTGCTGTTGCTGCAAGGCCAGGCGCTGATGTGCGGTTTTTACATGAATGAACTGCTGTTGCGCCTGCTGCCGCGCGAGGATGCGCATGAAGCGCTGTT
The DNA here is from genome assembly GCA_905339275.1 of Methylophilaceae bacterium. Classification (GTDB taxonomy): domain Bacteria; phylum Pseudomonadota; class Gammaproteobacteria; order Burkholderiales; family Methylophilaceae; genus UBA6140. The sequence goes on along the minus strand of CAJPFK010000018.1, from coordinate 147,724 downwards.
CGATTATTACTCGCAAACATTGCGTGCATTGGCGAAAAGCCAGGATAGTGCGATTACGCTGCGCAGGTTCGAGCTGAAGATGTTGCAGGAAATGGGCTATGCAATGCCGCTGGACCGGGATGAGGCGGGCGATCCTATCGTGCCGGCGCGATCCTATTTCTATATTCCGGAACGTGGTGCTTGCAGTCTGCAGGCAGGGGGCCGGCAGCAAAACGGAGTACAATTATCGGGTAAAACCCTGCTGGAAATGGCGCAGGATGAATATTCCGATGCGCAGACCCAGCAACAGAGCAAACAGTTGATGCGTGTGCTGCTGGGGCATTATCTTGGCGACAAGCCGCTGCATACACGACAGTTACTCATTGATTTACAGGAATTATGATCAAGCTCGGCGTTAACATCGACCATGTCGCTACCTTAAGGCAGGCACGCGGCACCCAGTATCCCAGCGTGGTGCAAGCTGCCTTGCGGGCGGAAGAAGCCGGAGCCGACAGCATTACCATTCATTTGCGCGAGGACAGGCGCCATATCCAGGATGCCGATGTACATGCCTTGCGTCCGTTGCTGCAAACCAAAATGAACCTGGAAATGGCGGCGACTGAAGAGATGGTCGATATTGCGCTCAGCGTACGGCCGCAGGATGTCTGCCTGGTGCCTGAACGGCGCGAGGAGCGCACGACCGAGGGCGGCCTGGAGGTCGTTGCCAACCAGGACAGAATCGCGGAGATTTGCGACCGGCTTGGCGATGCCGGCATCCGTGTCTCGTTGTTCATCGCGCCGGATATCGATCAGATCAACGCGGCAAAACAAGCCGGCGCTGCCGTGATCGAATTGCACACGGGGCATTTTGCCGATACCACAGGTACCGTGCAACTGCATGAGCTGGCACGCATCCGGCAGGCCGCCGGGCATGCGCTTGAACTGGGGCTGGTGGTCAATGCCGGGCATGGCCTCAATATCCATAATGTGCACGAAATTGCGGCTATCCCCGGTATTGAAGAACTGAATATTGGCCATGCCATTGTTGCGCATGCGTTATTCGTGGGTTGGGAGTATGCCATTCGGGAAATGAAGTCGCTCATGGTACAGGCGGCCAGACGCGTATGATGAACTCCGCCAACATCGGGAATAGCTGCATTCGGGCTTTCACCCTTCGTCTTTCACCTTTCGCTATTTCAAGTCAGAAATGATTTTCGGCATCGGCACGGATATCGTCGAAGTTTCCCGTATCGAGGATTCGCTCGCGCGATTCGGCCATGCTTTTGCCGAGCGCATCCTGAATGAACAGGAGTGGCACGAATACAGCCAGTCCAGTATGCAGGCGCGCTTTCTGGCGAAACGCTTTGCCGCGAAAGAGGCTTTTGCCAAGGCCCTTGGCACCGGCTTGAGAACGCCGGCGACTTTCCAGAATATCGGCGTGACTCATGACGATCTGGGTAAGCCGGTACTGGATATCGCGCCGGAGTTGCAGCTCATGCTGGACAGCAAGGGCATACGTTACACGCATCTTTCAATCAGCGACGAGAAGGCATTGGCTGCGGCGTTCGTCGTGCTGGAAATTTGATGAATGATGTCGATTTCGCCCGCCGTTTCGGCGGTGTGCGCAGGTTATATGGCGATGCGGGATTGGCCGGCTTCAGCAAGGCGCATGTCTGCGTCATCGGTATCGGCGGCGTCGGCTCCTGGGCGGCTGAAGCCCTGGCGCGCAATGCGGTTGGCCGTATCACCCTGATCGATCTGGACAATATTGCCGAATCCAACGTCAATCGGCAGTTGCATGCGGTTGAAGGGGAGTTCGGCAAGGCCAAGGTTTCTGCCATGGCTGCGCGTATCCGCAGTATCAATCCCAATTGCGAAGTGCATGAAATTGAAGATTTCATCACACCGGATAATGCGCAGAACCTGCTGGCACGGGATTACGATGTAGTGCTGGATGCGATTGACGACGCCAGGGCCAAGGTTGCCATTGCCGCTTTCTGCCGGGGCAGAAAACTGCCGCTGGTCATGACCGGCGGTGCCGGCGGCCGGCTGGACCCTACCCGAATCAGGTCGGGCGACCTGGCACGCACTACTGGTGACCGCCTGCTGGCAAAAGTCCGCAATCAATTACGCCGCGATCATGGTTTCCCCAGGGGCGAGAAAGCCGGATTCGGCATTTCCTGCATTTATTCCGACGAACCGGTACAGAAGCCGAAAAATGAAAACTGCGATGCCGATGCCGCCATTACCGGCCTCAACTGCGCCGGTTACGGTTCATCCGTCTGTGTGACGGCGCCTTTTGGCATGGCGGCTGCAGCTTTGGTGCTGAATATCCTGCAGCAATCCGGAGAACCCGGGAAAGCCTGACCTGGCATGGGCCAGGGATATATCGTGAATTCGTCTGGCTCTGCGGGAGGTTGCAGGCGCCGATAAAAATCTGCTGCTAGTTTTCTACGCTCCAGACAAATGCCACGCGCTGGTATTTCTGTGTTACCGCCAGCCTGTGGGTTTTCACCACACCGTTGTATTCCCCTGTCGCCACATACTTGCCGGCAGGCAGCTTCACCAGCAGAATCGGCCCCTGGGTCACAGTTTCCAGCACCAGGTTGCCTTTGCCATCCTTGATCGTGACAGGAATGCTGGCGAGGAATTGTTCCGAGGCGCGTGCTTTGCGGACGAACATCAATTCAAGAGGATATTCCCTGGCAATGCGTTGCATTTCCTGCGATTCGCAGTAGCCTATGCCGCCCGAGACATAAACCACTTCTGCCCATTCCGTGCTGTAGGTTTCTTGCGGCAGCCGGCTTTCCTCAGGGGTGCAGGGCTCCTGCACATAGACATCCGGGTCATCTTCGACGGTCTGCGCCAGCAGGGCGGGTGCGTAACCGAGCGCGGATACCAGCATCAATATTGAAAGCTTGCAAGCCGAGATTCTCATCATTGCCATCTCCAACATTGTGATTGAATGTGTGGATATATGATGAGCCTGATAATTTATTATTTCAATAGCCTATCCTGAACTTTCCGGCCGAGGCGCGACCGGCTAGGCGAATACATACAGGGGAACCAGGAGCAGCTCCGCGGCTTCCGCATAAAGCAGCGCAAACCAGCCTGCCATCATGGCAGGGAAGCCGGTTTTAACCATTTTTGCCGGTTTCACGTCGAAAGCAACGCAGATGCGTTCTTCATCCGAGGTGAACGGAATGGTGCGATGGAATACCGAGGAGGGGAAGAAGCAGACGTCGCCGACTTGAGGCTTGACCAGCTTGCTGGGGAAGTTCTGGTGCTTCTGCGGGTAGCGGTCGCCATGCGTGCTGAGTTCTATGCAGCCCTCTTCCTCGCTGGCGAGCTGTTTCGGCATGGCGAGATAAACGGCGCCGCTGATCCAGCCCTCTTCGTGGATGTGCGAGTCGAGATGGCCGCCCTGGCGCATCCTCACATACCAGGAGCTGCTGAATTCCACTTCCTTGGGAAACTCCCTGATAAACGCGCAGTCTTCATGCGCATATTTCCGGTAATAGCTGCGAATGGTGTCGGCGATCAGGCCGGCGAGTTTGCGGAACGAGGCTTCGGGGCGCTTGAAAAGGTTGCCTGAAGACTGGATGCCATGATGCAAGCGGCTCTGCTGCCTTGCCGAAATTTCCGCCTGGTCGATGTCGTGCAGCAATTCCTTGAGTATCGGGCTATCCGGTTCCGCGAGCGCATCGATTCTGCCGTGATAGACGAAATCGAGCGGGTTGTTGCAGAAGTTGTAATCGTCCTGCGTGCCGAAATTGAGGGCGTAATGCGTGGAAAGCGTGGCCAGCAAAGGCGAACTGCTGTTGGCTGCGATGGCATCCTGCAGTTTTTCCCTGAATTCGTCATAGCGTTCCGTTTTATACAGGCAGTAAAGCGTGCGTTCGCGCCAGTCGTCATGCTGCGAGGCTTCGAAATGCGGGATGGCGCGTTCCAGCTCGCCATTGTCGTAGAGGAAAACCGCCAGATTGTAATTGGCGCTGGCGTTGCCGGGGTCTATGGCCAGTGCCTGATTGAAATGCGCCACGGCTTCATTCAACTTGCCGTGATACCAGAGCGATTCGCCGAGATTGCTGTGGGCTTCTGCGTAATCGGGGTTAATGGCCAGGGCGCTCTGGAAGCTCCTGATGGCGTCCTCCAGCAGGCCGTGGTTGCGTAACGCCGTGCCGAGATTGAAATGGCCCCTGGCATCCGGGTAAATGGCGAGCGCCTTGCGATAGCTGGCGATGGCTTCTTCGAGTTTGCCCTGCTGCTGCAACAGGGCGCCGAGGTTGCCATGGGCTTCGTAAAAACCGGGTTCAACGGCAATCGCCTTGCGATAGGCGGCGAGCGCTTCATCGAAACGGCCGAGCGCCTGCAGCGCAATGCCCAGGTTGAAATAAGCCGGGGCCAGGCCGGGCTTGAGCATGACGGCCTTGCGATAGCTCTGGATCGCTTCTTCGGTTTTACCCTGGTGGCCGAGTACCGCACCCAGGTTGAAATGAATCTCCGCGATCTTGTTATCCAGGACAATGGCCTTGCGATAGACGGTTTCCGCTTCAGCGAACTTGCGCTGGCCTTCGAGGGCAACACCGAGCACGTTATACAGGATGAATAATTGCGGGTATCGCTGGATCAGGGTTTTTGCAGTTGCTTCTGCCTGCGGCAACTGGCCTGAATTCAGCAAATTGAGCAAGGACTGGATTTCCTGCTGGGATGCCATTTTCGGTTGTTGTATCTGCATTCTCATGAGCCGCACCATTGTGGAGTTGAGTGAACAACGAAACACACGACCTGCACCTTTATAGTGCCTGATTATACATTGTGTAAACAAGTTGTAAATAATATGTAAATGAGTTGTAAAAGATGGTTGCCATGTTTGGTTGCCGGGCTTGAAAAAATCTGTTTGCAACCGCATATAGCTTTCATAAAATCGTTCTAATTTGGGAGACGTAACAATGACCGTAAAAACAGTGGAAAAAGAAACCCTGGGTTTCCAGGCCGAGGTGAAGCAACTGCTGCAATTGATGATTCATTCGCTCTACAGCAACAAGGAGATCGTGCTGCGCGAGTTGATCTCCAACGCATCGGATGCAGCCGACAAACTGCGGTTCGAGGCGCTTGCGAACAACGGCCTGTATGAAAATGACAGTGACCTGAAAATCCGCGTGGCTTTCGATAAGGAAGCGCGCACGGTCACGATCTCGGACAATGGCATCGGCATGAGCCGCCAGGAGGTGATCGACCATATCGGCACCATCGCCAAATCGGGGACCAGGGAATTCCTCAGTGCATTGAGCGGCGACCAGGCCAAGGATGCCAACCTGATCGGCCAGTTCGGGGTCGGTTTCTATTCATCTTTCATCATTGCCGGCAAGGTGACGCTGGTAACCCGTCGTGCAGGCAGCAGTGAAGCAGTGCAGTGGGAATCGGCAGGCGAGGGCGATTACACGCTGGAAACCGTGGAGAAGCCGACGCGCGGCACCGATATCATCCTGCACCTGCGTGAAGGCGAGGACGAGTTCCTCAATGACTGGAAGCTGAAGTCCATCATCCGCAAGTATTCCGACCATATCACCTTGCCTATCGTCATGAAGAAGTCGGAATGGAAAGATGGCGAACAGGTGCCGACCGATGAGGACGAGGTCGTCAACAAGGCTTCCGCACTCTGGGCGCGCAGCAAGAACGATATTACGGAAGAGGATTACCGGGAATTCTACAAGCATGTTTCCCACGATTTCGAGAACCCGCTGGCCTGGAGCCATAACCGCGTCGAAGGCAAGCAGGAATATATCTCGCTGCTGTATATCCCGGGCAAGGCGCCGTTCGATCTTTATGACCGCGAACGCCGCCACGGCATCAAGCTTTATGTGAAGCGGGTGTTCATCATGGAGGATGCGGAGAAACTGATGCCGCAATATCTGCGCTTCGTGCGCGGCGTGATCGACAGCGCCGACCTGCCGCTCAATGTCTCGCGCGAAATTCTGCAGCACAGCAAGGATATTGACGCGATCAAGGCCGGGTCGGTGAAGAAGGTGCTGGGTCTGCTGGAGGATCTGGCGGAAAACAAGCCGGAGGAATACAGCAGGTTCTGGAACGAGTTCGGCCGCGTATTGAAAGAAGGCCCGGGCGAGGACTTCGGCAACAAGGAGAAAATTGCCGGATTGCTTCGTTTTGCATCGACAAACCTCGATACCGAAGAACAGGTGGTTTCGCTCAAGGCTTATATCGAACGCATGAAAGAAGGGCAGGACAAGATTTATTACATCACTGCCGATAGCTTCGCCGCAGCCAGGCATAGCCCGCACCTGGAGATATTCCGCAAGAAAGGCATCGAGGTCCTGCTGCTTTCGGACCGTGTCGATGAATGGCTGCTGGGCAGCCTGACCGAATTCGATGGCAAGCCGCTGCAATCCGTCGCCAAGGGCGACCTGGATCTGGGCAAGCTGGAAGATGAGGCCGAAAAGGAACAGCAGAAGAAGGTGGAAGACGAATCTAGGACGCTGGTGGAGAAAATCCAGGCAGCGCTGGGCGACAAGGTGAAAGAGGTGCGCGTGACGCATAGGCTGACGGATTCCCCGGCCTGCCTGGTGGCGGGCGAACATGATCTTTCCGGTAATCTGGAACGGCTCCTGAAAGCGGCGGGGCAGAAGACGCCGGAATCCAGGCCTGTACTTGAGGTCAACCCCGGCCACCGCTTGCTGGAACTGCTCAAGGCGGAGAATGAACCGGCAAGATTCGATGACCTCGCGCACGTGCTGTTTGACCAGGCGTTGCTGGCGGAAGGCGGCCAGCTCGACGACCCGGCCAGTTTCGTCAAGCGCATGAATAGCCTGCTCGCTTAATCCGCCTTATTAAAAACCCGCTCGCCCAACAAGGCTGGCGGGTTTTTTATTGTTGACAATATAAATGAGAATTATTATCATTATCATAAATAAACAATGAGGCGCCTGTATGAACCAGCATCCTGAAGCGAAATACGATCCGGACCTGCCGGATGCGAGCGCAGTGATGGCGTCGCTTTGCTGCGTGGCGACGCAATATGCCAGCAACCCTTCGATGGAGCTTGCCAGGTTGGCAGCAAGCCTGGCGCACAAGCTGACGGCGCCGCAGTATGCCGAATCCAAGCTGGTGGTTGAAGTGGCAAAGCGCCTGGTCAGGCAATGGGATGATGTGCTGTTTGAACAGACGAATGAGATGAGCCGCGTGATTCCGGCCAGCCCGAATTTGCACTAATCGAAATACATTAAAAAAATACAGGAGTATTCATGTCGCGTTTTACTGGATCACGATTGAAAGTGATGCGTTCCCTTGGTATTGACCTGCCCGGTTTGTCACGCAAATCCATAGAAAGCAGGCCAACACCGCCCGGGCAGCATGGGGCGAAAGCCGTGCGCCGCAGGAAATCGGATTTTGGCGTCAAGTTGCAGGAAAAGCAGAAACTGCGTTTTAACTACGGTCTTTCCGAGCGCCAGTTGCGCCGGTTGATGCTGGATGCAAGAAAAGGCAACGCGCCGACCGGCGAGACCCTGCTGCAGTTGCTGGAGCGTCGTCTGGATAATGTCGTGTTCCGCGCCGGATTGGCGCCGACGATTCCGGCGGCAAGGCAACTGGTTTCGCACAGGCATGTCAAGCTCAACGGCAAGCTGGTCAATATTCCCTCCATCCGTTTGAAAGTGGGGGATGAAATAGCCATCAAGGCCGAGAGCGCCAATCTGCCTGTCGTGCTGGAGACGCTTAAGGACATGCCGTTGACCAGGCCGGAATGGCTGGCTTGGGATGAATCCAGTAAAACCGGAAAAATCGCGCATTTGCCTGCGGCTGAAGATGTGCCGTTCCCTGTGGATGTGCAACAAGTCGTCGAGTATTACGCCAATCGAATATAAACAGAATACCGCCGGGTCATGAATGCCCGGCCAGAAATACAAGCTCTCCTCACCTCGGTCGTCTTAGGACGACCTTTTTTTTGATAAACAATTACTTGACTAATTAAATGAGAATTATTATCATTCATTCCAATGAATAAGCAATCGCCGACTGTCGTGGAAGCAAAACCTGCCCTGCTGGAAAAGCAGTCAGCAGGCGTTTTGCGCTGGACAAGTAAATCCCTGTTCGCCGGCACGCGCGAAATTGTCATAGAGCATGGCGGTGTGGAATATCGCTTGCGCCTGACCAGTCAAGACAAGCTGATCCTGACCAAATAGAGCGAAGGAAAAATCGTGAATACGACCCCCTGTAAGCGTATCGTGTTATCCGGTAGCGATGGATGTCGTGTTTCCTATTGCGAGGATTGCCGTGTCGCAGAGATTGAGGTCGGCGCGCTGAGCCTGCGTCTTGAAGTTCATGCATTCAACACTCTGGCTGACGTGCTGCAGGAAGCCGCGGCAAAACTGGCCGCCTTCAATGCAGCCAGGGCGGACTATGAGCGCGAGGTCGGCAGCCAGCATGTCCATTGAACTAAACCTGTCGCAGCGGCTCATCAGTCAACAACCGGGGCTTCAACATCCCGGGCAAAGGCGGCTCGTCATAACTATGCCGGCCGCCAACGACGTCATCAATCAGCCCGATGGCGCTGCATCCCGGGCAGGCGGGTCGTCTTTCTCTGCCGGGGTATTGACGCTGGTCATCATCGCACATGCCCTGGTGTTGTTTGGCTTGCTGTTGCTCAATCCGCTCGAGAACGCAGAAATCCAGGTACCGGAGCCTGCCGCCATGATGGTGAGCCTGGTGAGCGAACCGGCGCCTGACCCGGTGCCGGAACTGGTGGAAATCGTTCCCGCGCCGGAACCGAAGCCGGTGGTGAAGAAACAGAAACCGGTTAAGAAAGTGGTGGAGCCGACCCCGATCCCGGAACAGGCGGAAGCCGCCCCTGAGCCCGTGATTCCAAGTTCCGAACCTGTCGCGGCGGCGGAGCCTGCTCCCGCTGTCCAGGCAGAACCTGTTCCTGCGCCTGTGGTCGCAAAAGAAGAGGAGCCCGTGGTTGCGGATATCATAGAACCGCCAAAGTTTGGCGCCGCCTATTTGCATAATCCGCCGCCGACCTATCCGCCGCTGTCCCGCCGTATTGGTGAAGAAGGGCGCGTAATGCTGCGTGTCCTGGTGACTAGGAACGGCGATGCGGCGCATGTGGAGATCGAAACCGGCAGCGGCTCGTCCAGGCTCGACAAGGCGGCATTGGATGCCGTGAAGAAGTGGCGCTTCATCCCTGCCAAGCGAAATAATCAGCCCATTAGTGCGTATGTGATCGTGCCGATTCAATTCACGCTGAATGGTTAAGGATTCAATACGGAAGGAAACATCATGAATAGCGGATATGAATTCAACAGCCTGCAATTTATTACCGAAGGCGGCTTGGTCTCGATGGCGGTCGCCGCGGCGCTCCTGCTGATGTCGGTTACAAGCTGGTACCTGATCGTTGTCAAGGCCTACCAGGCGTTCAAGTTGCGTAAGGCGTCCAGCGCTTACATCCGGCGCTTTTGGCAGGCTGCCACGATACATGCGGTTGTCGATAAAAAAAACGAAAGTAGCCCGGCATCCACGCTGGTGATGCAGGCAATCAGGGCTTCTGAGCATTATCAGCGGCACGTGCCGCAGCAATCGGGCGAGATATGCAACCAGGACGAGTTCATCGCGCGCAGCATGCGCAAGGTGATGGGGCAGGCTTCTGCGCAAATGGAACGAGGGCTTACCGTACTGGCTTCGGTCGGCAGTATCGCGCCTTTCGTCGGCTTGTTCGGCACGGTCTGGGGTATTTACCATGCGCTTGCCAGCATCAGCCTGAGCGGCCAGGCAACCCTGGATAAAGTGGCCGGCCCGGTCGGCGAGGCGCTGATCATGACCGCGCTGGGCCTGGCTGTGGCGATTCCCGCGGTGCTTGCCTATAACGCCTTCGTCAGGATGAATCGTAACCTGCTCGCCGAAACAGAATCCTTTGCCCAGGACGTCCATGTCCTGCTGACGACAGGCGTTGCGCTGAAAGACTCCCAACAATCAGGTTTGCAGCAAGCACCTGCAACTGGCACCAAGCCGGTGGCCCATCTGCAGGAGGTTCCGGCATGATAGGCTCGGGGCATGGTTTCAGCTCGGGCGGCCACACGGCGCCCATGAATGAAATCAACATGATTCCGCTGATTGACGTCATGTTGGTATTGCTGGTGATATTCATCATTACCGCGCCGTTGCTGACACACGCGGTGAAGATCGACCTGCCCCAGGCCAGCAGCCAGCCTTTGCCGGAAAAACCTGAAGTGATTTCGATTGCGATCGATGAGGTCGGGCGCATGTACTGGAATGATGTGCCCATGGTGCAGGGCGAACTGGTTGTGAAGCTGCGGCGGGCCGCTGCGCAGGAGCCGCAGCCGGAACTGCATATCCGGGCCGACAAGCAAACCCGCTATCAGTTGCTGGCAGAAGTCATGGCCGATGCGCAGAACGCCGGTATCCAGAAGCTGGGCTTTGTCAGCCAGCCGGGAGCGCAGTAACCTGCGTTTTATTGCCGACGCTCACTGCCGGCGAGCCGGGCCCCCCTCAGATGAAACTCCGCCCTCGATTCTGATCGACCCGGATGCCGGCGCGTGATTCCCGCAAGTCATATGAATGCCTACGTAAGTACGATAATGAAGCGTTGGTCATGCCAGGGAATCGCAGAACCGTTATCATGGCGACTGAACTGAAACCCTGATCGAGGAAAAAACCTGATGTTGTTGCAAGTACCGGATTTGCTCAATGCCGAAGAGCTCGCTGAAATGCGCCGATTGCTGGCGCAGTCCGAGTGGGTGGATGGCAGGGTGACGGCCGGCACGCAGGCTGCCCTGGTCAAGAACAACCAGCAGCTTCCCGAGAATGCACCGCAGGTCATGGCACTTAGGCGTCTTGTATTGGGGGCGCTCAATCGCAGTCCCCTGTTTTTCACCGCAGCCTTGCCTTCCAGGATATTGCCGCCATTTTTCAACCGCTACAGCGGTGAAGCCAACCATTACGGATTTCATGTCGACAATGCCATGCGCATGATGCCGGATGGCAGCGGCTATGTGCGTGCCGATGTGTCGGCGACCCTGTTCCTGTCCGAGCCCGATGAATACGAAGGCGGCGAACTCGTGATCGACGATACCTTCGGCCGGCACGGGCTTAAGCTCAAGGCGGGCAGCATGGTGGTTTATCCGTCTTCCTCGGTGCATCAGGTCAGCCCGGTAACAAAGGGCGCGCGGGTGGCCTGTTTCATGTTCATCCAGAGCATGGTGCGCGACCCTGCGCAACGCCGCATGCTTTACGAAATGGACATGGCCCTGCTGCAGTTGCGGCAATCGATAGGTGAAACGGAAGCCGTTGTACAACTGACCGGCGTTTACCATAACCTGTTGCGGCGCTGGGCGGAATGAGCGCGTTACAGGCCAGGCTCAGCGCGACTCCGCAAGGCATACAGGCTGCGTCCGACTACCAGCCCTTTGCCCGGGATCGTCTGGAATCCCAGGTCTGGCGCTACCTGGACGAGGGCAGCGGCCAGGGATTGAGCCTGAAAGCCAATGCAACTGCATTCGAACAGGCCTGCCTGATACCGCGGCCGCTTGCAAACGTACGCGGCGGCCACACCCGGTTGCAGTTGTTCGGCCAAACGTTCGATCATCCACTGCTGCTGGCGCCAGTGGCTTACCAGCGTTTGTTTCATCCCGATGGCGAGCAGGCGAGTGCGATGGCCGCCGCTGCCCAGGGCGGGCAGATGGTGGTGAGCAGCCTCGCCAGCCAGGGGCTGGAGGAGATTATCGAAGCAGCCGGGCAACCGCTGTGGTTCCAGATTTACTGGCAAGGAGACCGCCCGCGTACCCTGAAGCTGGTGCAGCGTGCGATTGCCGCAGGCTACAGCGTGATGATGCTGACAGTGGATGCGCCGGTTAAACAGGCCGTGATGGCATTGCCGTCCGGCATCAGCGCGGCCAATCTTGAGCCGGCAATCCCCATGCCGCCGCTTTTATCCGGCCAGAGCATGGTGTTCGACGGCTGGATGACGCAGGCGCCAACCTGGGAAGACCTGGCCTGGTTGCGGGACCAACTTGATATGCCGTTATTGGTGAAAGGCCTGCTGCATCCTGAAGACGCATCCAGGGCGATGACACTGGGATGCGAAGGCGTTGTCGTCTCCAACCACGGGGGGCGCGTGCTTGATGGCGCGCCAGCCAGCCTGGTCGTTTTGCCGGACATCATCGAGGCGGTTGCCGGCCGCGGCAAGGTCTTGTTTGATAGCGGCATCCGCAACGGACGCCATGCCTTCAAGGCGCTTGAATCAGGAGCGTGCGCCGTGATGGTCGGCCGCCCTTACATCTGGGGACTTGCCACCTGCGGCGCTCTCGGCGTTGCTCATGTGGTGCGCCTGATGCGCGACGAACTGGAAATGACCATGGCGCTGTGCGGCTGCACGTGCCTCGATGATGTGCGCAGTTCCGGGGCATAACGGCTTCCAGCTTCGACACGGCATGCACCCGGCGGCAATGCCGGATTTGCCCTCCAACTTTGTGAATTTCGTGTGAACAACCTCTAGTACGCTTCTTGCTAGTTTATAATCAGATCTGACCAGTGAAGATTTGCTGCAGGTCGGGAATTTTAATTGCTCACCTGCATGACCCGAGCCATATCCGGAAAGAAACCTAATTATGACGAAGCCTAACACGCCAAAACCTCGTGCACAAAAGCCAGCAACGCCGTCCGTAGCAACAGAAAAAACACCGGTTACTCAAGCGCTTGAGAACCATTTGCGTTACACCTCCTTTAAAACGCAGGCGGTTTCAACGCCGCGTGACTGGTATGTCACGGCGGCCAATACTGTCCGCGACCATGTGGTTGAACGCTGGGTGCATACTTCAGAATCCTATTTCGAAGAGGACCCAAAACGGGTCTATTACCTCTCGCTCGAGTTCCTGATCGGGCGCATGTTCTCGAATGCCGCACTAAACCTGGGCATAGAGCCCGAGATTCGGGAAGGGTTGCATGCGCTGGGCCAGAACATGGAAGCCGTGGTGGAAATGGAGAACGATGCGGCGCTAGGCAATGGCGGCCTGGGGCGCCTGGCTGCATGTTTCCTGGATTCGATGGCGACCATGGATATCCCCGGTACCGGCTACGGCATACGGTATGAATACGGAATGTTCCGCCAGGCCATCATCAATGGGCAGCAGGTGGAAAACCCTGACAACTGGTTGCGTTATGGCAACATCTGGGAATTCCAGCGCCCCGAAAGCACCTACACGGTAAAATTCTACGGCCATGTGCTCGAGATTCCTGAAGGAAACAGCGTGGAGTGTCACTGGGTGGATTGCGAGCCGGTCGTGGCAATGGCTTATGATGTACCCATCCCCGGTTATGATACCGAGACCGTGAACAACCTGCGCCTGTGGTCCGCCAAGGCGGCCAGGGAGTTCGACCTCTCCCATTTCAACGAAGGTAATTACGAGAAAGCGGTTGAAGAGCGTAATGCCACGGAGAATATTTCCAAGGTTCTTTACCCTAACGATACTTCCGAGCTGGGCAAGGAGTTGCGCCTCAAGCAGCAGTATTTCTTTGTGTCTGCCTCCATTCAGGACATCCTGCGTCGTTACCTCGCCACGCACAAGGGCTGGGAACAGCTTGCGGACAAGGTGGCCATTCAGCTGAACGACACGCATCCGGCGATTGCCGTCGCGGAAATGATGTATCAGTTGGTCGATGTGCATCGTCTTTCGTGGGTGAAAGCATGGGGTCTGGTGGTGAAGATTTTTGCCTATACCAACCATACGCTGATGCCAGAAGCCCTGGAGACATGGTCGGTAGATTTGCTCGGCAGGCTGCTGCCGCGCCATCTGCAGATCATCTTCCAGATCAATCATGAATTCCTGCATATGGTGAACCACAGGTTCCCGGGCGACACCGATTTGCTGACGCGGGTCTCCATCATCGACGAAAGCCATGGCAGGCGCGTACGCATGGCGCACCTGGCTGTTGTCGGCAGCCATACCGTTAACGGCGTTGCGGCTTTGCACAGCGAGTTGCTTAAAACCACCTTGTTTGCTGATTTCAATCGCATCTATCCGGGCAAGCTCGTCAACGTCACCAACGGCATCACACCGCGCCGCTGGTTGAATCAGTGCAATCCCGGGTTGACAGACTTGATCGAGAAAACGATCGGCACGGGTTTCCAGAAAGATCTCCATTTGCTGAGAAAACTGGAACCGCTCGCCAACGATGCAAAATTTCAAAAGGCATTCCGCCAGGTCAAGTATGAAAACAAGGTGCGCCTGGCAAACAAGATAAAAAAGCTGACAGGCATCGAGGTCGATCCAACCAGCCTGTTCGATGTGCAGATCAAGCGTATCCATGAGTACAAGCGCCAATTGCTGAACCTGCTGCATGTGATTACGCTGTATAACCGCATCCGTTCAGGCAAGGCGCCGGATGTTACCCCGCGCACCGTGATTTTCGGCGGCAAGGCCGCTCCGGGCTACCTGATGGCAAAGCTGATCATCCGGTTGATTAACGATGTGGCATCGGTGATCAATGATGACCCTGCCGTCGGTAATAAGCTCAAAGTCGTGTTCTATCCAAATTACGAAGTTTCTGCGGCAGAAATTCTGTTTCCCGGCAGCGACCTTTCGGAACAGATTTCAACTGCAGGTACCGAGGCTTCGGGTACCGGCAACATGAAGATGGCATTGAACGGGGCACTGACGATAGGCACGCTGGATGGCGCCAATGTCGAAATCAAGGAGGAAGTCGGTGCCGACAACATCTTTATTTTTGGATTGACGACACAACAGGTGGCCGAGACCAGGGCCGCCGGCTACAACCCATGGGACTTTTACCATGGGCATGTGGAGTTGAAGCAGGTGCTGGATATGATAGACAGTGGCTTTTTCTCTGTTGAGCAGCCGGATCGCTACCGCCAGATTTTCGATAACCTGCTGCATAAGGGCGATCAATATCTGCTGCTTGCCGATTACGAGAGCTATATCAAGACACAGGATGAGGTAGGCGAGCTTTACAAGAACCAGGATAAATGGACGAGCATGGCCATATTGAATGTCGCGCGCGTCGGCAAGTTTTCCAGTGACCGCACAATTGCCGAGTATGCGGAAAATATCTGGAAATTGTAATCCGTGAAGAGCTGGCCGATACTGTAAGCAACCAGGCGGTTCCCGGAAAAATTGCTGCGTGGCATTGGCTTCTTCAGCCGTTGCACCTAGCCTGCATGTACAGGCCAGCCTTCCGCATCGAGCCTTGTCCCGTATCCTGCGTTCTTGCACTGGACCAGGCTCGTTCGCCTGACCGGCGATTTCTTAACAAACCTTAATAAAAGGGAACTTGCATTGCACTATGCTTTGAGTAGACTAGTGCCATCGGATCCCCAACTCTGGAGTTAGTCATGCGCCGCTTGCTGAGTTTGCTGACCATCGCTTTTTTTGCTACCCATGCTCATGCCTTGGGCTTGAACGACCTTAGTAATGCGGATGCTTCAGCAGGATTGAAGGAAGCGCTGATTCAAGGTGCCGGTAAAGCCGTCGGCAAGCTTGGCGCGGTCGATGGGTTTTTCAAGAACCCGCAGGTCAAGATTCCCCTGCCGGACTCGATGAAAAAGGCTGAAAAAGCCATGCGCATGTTCGGCATGAGTAAACAGGCTGATGACCTGGTGCTCAGGATGAATCGCGCCGCAGAAGCTGCCGTTCCCGAAGCCAGGGCCTTGCTGGTCGATTCCGTGAAAAAAATGAGCGTCACCGATGCCAAAAACATTCTCACCGGAGGCGATGATGCCGCCACCCAGTACTTCAGGAAATCGACATCTGCGCCAATGGCGGAGAAATTCCTGCCTATCGTAAAAAAAGCGACAGAAGATGTGCAGCTTGCCCAGCAATACAACAAATTTGCTGAAACCGGCGCCAAATACGGGTTGGTGAAAAAAGAGCAGGCCAATCTGGAGCAGTATGTTACGCAGAAGGCTCTGGACGGGGTTTATCTGATGATGGCGGCAGAAGAGAAGGCAATACGAAAAGACCCGATGGGGCAGGCCAGTAGTCTGCTGAAAAAGGTGTTTGGCGCTGTCGCAAATTAGGTGCTTTCATAGGTTATTGTTTTTATTTATGTATTTTAAGATATTTGATCCGGCGGGAATTCCTTTGGTGGAACCGTGTCGAAAGATCAGGTCATTACGAGTCAACCACTTTCAAAATCACGCGTTATCTTTAACTATCGGGGATATAAATTTCTGACAGGAGAGTTAACCATGAAAATCATGCGTTTCATTCTGGCATCCGCAATCATCGTGCTGGGTGCCTCAAGCAGTGCATATGCCCGTGATTCTGTGGGTTTCAGTATCAGTATCGGTTCACCAGGCTATTACTACGCGCCACCGCCAGTTTATTACCATGCGCCCCCGGTTGTTTATTACAGGCCAGCGCCGGTTTACCACCATTATTACAGCGCACCCAGAGCGTATTATCATTATGACAAACCAAGAATTCGTCACGATTACCGGCATGGACACAAACAAGGTTGGGGGCGGGGACATCATTAAGCGATTGATAAACTGACCTATCCGGTTTGGCCTGACCCCTTCGGGGGTCTTTTTTTGCCCGGGTTGTCTGGATGCCGATTGTTTCAGCAATTAACTTGCAAGGGCTAGCCTTGTGCTTTCTGGTAAAATCCAGATTTTGCCAACTCGCTGATTTTCATGCCCAGTCATCCCATGTCATATCCTCACCTGTTAAGCCTGCGCGGAAGTGCTGCCCTTTCCCAATTCCGTCTGGACAAGATACTTGGTGCGCTAAGGGCCGATGTGCCGCGCATTACTCATCTTTACGCGGAGTTCTGGCATTTTTCCTGGTCCGAAACAGAACTGGGTGAGGCTAAGCAAAGTACCTTGAGGCAAATACTGGCCTATGGGCCCAAGCTGAAAGAGGAAACGCCATCCGGTGAGCTTTTCCTGGTAGTTCCTCGTCCGGGGACCATCTCACCTTGGTCGTCCCGGGCCACCGATATTGCACGGCATTGCGGACTGGTGGAACTGAAACGCCTGGAGCGGGGCGTTGCCTATTACGTTACGACCAGTGACGGCCGGGTGCTGGATGATGAGGAAATCCAGATACTGAAGCCGCTCATTCACGACCGGATGACCGAAGCTGTATTTGCCGACCTGGCTGATGCTGCGCAGCTCTACCACACGGCCGAGCCGGCGCCCATGTCCAGCATCGACATCCTTGCCGGCGGCAAGGAAGCGCTGGAAGCCGCGAATGCCGGGATGGGGCTGGCCTTGTCTCCTGATGAGGTCGATTACCTGCTTGAGAATTTCAGGCGCATGGGGCGCAATCCCACGGATGTCGAACTCATGATGTTCGCGCAGGCGAACTCTGAGCATTGCAGGCACAAGATTTTCAACGCAGATTGGGTGATTGATGGCATCAGGCAGGATGCTTCCCTGTTTGCGATGATCCGCAATACGCATAAGCTCAACCCCGGCAAGACGGTGGTGGCTTACTCGGACAATGCCTCGATTGTCGCCGGGGAATCGACCAGGCGCTTCTACCCGCAAGCTGACGGCCGCTACGGCTATGTCGAGGAAGACATACACTTCCTCATGAAAGTTGAAACCCATAATCATCCGACAGCCATTTCTCCTTTTGCGGGTGCGGCGACAGGTGCCGGCGGCGAGATTCGTGATGAGGGCGCCACAGGCTCGGGCTCCAAGCCGAAAGCCGGTCTGACCGGTTTTTCGGTCTCCAACCTGAATATCCCGGGCTTCAGGCAGCCTTGGGAAAGGGATTACGGCAAACCTTCGCGTATCGCTTCCGCCTTGCAGATCATGATCGACGGCCCATTGGGCGGCGCAGCCTACAACAATGAATTCGGCCGTCCCAATATTGCCGGTTATTTCCGTACGCTTGAAATTGAAGCGGAAGGCGAGGTGCGTGGTTATCACAAGCCCATCATGCTGGCAGGCGGCGTCGGCAACATCTCGGCCAAACATTCCAGAAAGAACCCGATTCCTCCCGGCGCGGCGCTGATTCAACTTGGCGGTCCGGCCATGTTGATTGGCCTTGGCGGCGGCGCTGCTTCCAGCATGGATACCGGCGCCAATACCGAGAACCTGGATTTCGATTCGGTCCAGCGCGGCAACCCCGAGTTGGAAAGACGCGCCCAGGAGGTGATCGACCGGTGCTGGCAGCTCGGTGACGCCAATCCGATTCTCAGTATCCACGATGTCGGCGCAGGCGGCATCTCCAATGCCTTTCCCGAGCTGGTGAACGATGCGGGCGTGGGGGCGCGGTTCGAGTTGCGCAGCATACATAATGAAGAGCCGGGCATGTCGCCGCGAGAGCTATGGAGCAATGAAGCGCAGGAGCGCTACGTGCTGGCGGTGGGGCATGAGGATTTGCCGCTCTTTGCAGATATCTGCGAGCGTGAGCGCTGTCCATTCGCCGTGATCGGCCATGCGACTGAAGAGCAGCACCTGACAGTGAAGGACCGTCACTTCGACAATAGTCCTGTCGATATGGATTTGTCGGTCCTGCTCGGCAAGCCGCCAAAAATGACGCGCGATGTGCAGCATCGGGAGCGTAGGCTGCAGGCTTTTGATACTGCAAAAATCGATCTGAAAGATGCGGTATCCAGGGTTTTGCGATTGCCCGGCGTGGCGGACAAGACCTTCCTGATTACGATCGGCGATCGCACAGTTACCGGCCTGATCGCCCGCGACCAGATGGTCGGCCCCTGGCAGGTGCCGGTTGCCGATATGGCGGTGACCCTGGCGGGATACGACACTTACCGCGGTGAAGTATTTGCCATCGGGGAAAAGGCGCCGCTGGCACTGATCGATGCGCCTGCGTCAGGGCGCATGGCCATCGGCGAAGCGATTACGAATATTGCCGCCAGTTACATCGGGAACCTGAGCGAGCTCAAGCTTTCTGCCAACTGGATGGCGCCCGCCGGGCATCCCGGGGAAGATGCCGAGCTGTTCGATACCGTCTATGCAGTGGGCATGGAGCTATGCCCGCAGCTTGGGATCAGCATTCCGGTCGGCAAGGATTCCATGTCGATGAAAACGGTCTGGGAGGAGAGAGGCGAGAAGAAAGCCGTCACTGCCCCGATCTCACTCGTGGTGTCGGCTTTCGCGCTGACCCCGGATGCGAGAAAGACCCTCACGCCGCAATTGATTACCAACCAGGGTGAAACCAGGCTGATTCTGATTGATTTGGGCAACGGCATGAACCGCATGGGTGGTTCCGCACTGGCTCAGGTCTACGGCGCTACTGACAACCAGGCCCCGGACCTGGATGAACCCCAGCAGTTCAAGGCATTTTTTGCGGCGATCCAGAACTTGAATGCGGACGGCAAATTGCTTGCTTACCATGACCGTTCTGACGGCGGATTGTTCGTCACGCTGGCGGAAATGGCATTTGCCGGCCGTTGCGGCCTGGATGTCGATGTCAGTGGGCTGTACGGGGACCTCGCGAGTGTGCTTTTCAATGAGGAGCTGGGGGCGGTGATCCAGGTTGCTGCAGCCGAAGCCGAGTCGATCAGGCTGGCACTGGGCGAGGTGCTGGGCAACTGTGTGCATATCATAGGGGCGCCTGTACTGAACAATCACGGATTCATCATTCGCCGCCAGAGTGAGGTGGTGTTTGCCGAACTGCGTGCAGATCTGCATCGCATGTGGTCGGAAACGACCTACCAGATGCAAAAACTGCGCGACAACCCGGTTTGCGCCCAGCAGGAGTACGACCGCATTCTGGATGTGAACGATCCCGGTTTGCATGCCCATCTCAGCTTTGATCTTGCACATCATGTCGAGGCGCCGTATCTGGTAACCGGCGCAAAACCAAGAATGGCGATCCTGCGCGAGCAGGGCGTGAATGGGCAGGTCGAAATGGCGGCCGCTTTCGACCGCGCCGGCTTTGAGTCATATGATGTGCATATGAGCGACATCATCAGCGGCCGGGTGCGCCTGAAAGACTTTATCGGCGTTGTTGCCTGCGGCGGCTTCTCCTATGGCGACGTGCTTGGTGCGGGTGAAGGCTGGGCGAAGTCCATCCTGTTCAACGCACGTGCCCGCGATGAGTTCTCTGCCTTTTTTGATCGCAAGGACTCATTTGCGCTGGGCGTCTGTAACGGCTGCCAGATGATGAGCAACCTGCATAGCATCATTCCCGGCGCCGATCTCTGGCCGCATTTCGTGCGCAACAAATCCGAACAGTTTGAGGCGCGTTTTGCCATGGTGGAGATACTGGAATCGCCATCGCTGTTTTTCTCGGGCATGGCAGGCAGCCGCATGCCGATTGCCGTGGCACATGGTGAAGGCTATGCGGAATTTTCCGATGCGGCCACTGTCCAAAAGCTGGTTGTGGACAAACTGGTCAGTATGCGGTTTGTGGACAATGCCGGCCAGGCAACGGAAACTTATCCGTTCAACCCGAATGGCTCGCCGCAAGGTATTACCGGTTTAACCACGACAGACGGGCGATTTACCATTATGATGCCGCATCCCGAGCGGGTATTCCGCACGGTGCAGCACTCATGGCATCCGCAAGGCTGGGGTGAAGATGGGCCCTGGATTCGCATGTTCAGAAATGCAAGAAAGTTTGTCGGTTAATTTTTCAATTATAAGAAGCAGGAGAGAGATCAGCATGAAAATGATAAAAGCGTTAGTTCTGGCCGCGGCAATGGTTTTACCGCTATCTGCATTCGCAGCGCTCACGGACGAGCATTCCATGGAGTACACTCAGGCAATTGAAGACAATAACGTAAAAGTAGTGAAGAAATACCTGGATAATGGTGAGGCCGGCATCAACGATCTCTTTTTTGCATGGACTGCGCTGCAAATTGCAGCCAACAAGGGCCAATTGAAAATTGTAGAGGAACTTGTCAATCGTGGCGCGGATATGAATATCCGGCACCCTGTCAGCAAACTTACGGCATTCCACCTGGCAGCATTGAACGGCCACGCGGATGTTGTAAAGTATCTTGCTGCCAAGGGCGCCGATATCAACATTAAAATGCGTGCCGATGTTTCTATCCTGCGCCCATTGCGCGACGAGGGAAAGACCGAGATGGTCAAGTTGTTGATGGATCTTGGAGTGAAGGATGACGGTTGCCAGGATGAGAAGTGCTTCTAATCAGGTAAGCTCATCCAGGTCTTGCCAGCCATGACCAAGGCCCATACCATCGCTTTGGCAGGCCTTTCCGGCCTGCTGCTATGCGCCAGTGTATGGGCTGGCAGCGCTTATCCAGCACCAGGCATACATACGCAAGTACTTGCGGCCTCCTGCGCCGCATGCCATGGCACAAACGGAAATAGTGTCGGCGGCACGCCAGTACTTGCCGGATTGCATCCCGAGTATTTCATCAGCCGGATGCAGGCTTTTCGCTCAGGCGAGCATGCTTCAACCGTCATGTACCGCCATGCCAGAGGTTTGACTGAAGAAGAGATTGTCCAGCTTGCCGATCATTTCTCCAGGCAAGTACGGCGTAGCGCGCAAATGCCGCAACCTGCAATTAACAGGAAATAGCGGCCATGAGCTTGAATCGACGCGCATTCATCAAACTCTCAATTGCCGCACCCGCGCTGGCATCACTCAGCGCTTGCGGTAGCACTGCCATCAGGCCTGCCGGCAGCAAGCCTTGCGTTGTCGTTATCGGCGGCGGTTATGCGGGCGCCACCGTGGCAAAATATCTGCGCATATGGAGTAACGCCGGGATAGATACCATTGTCATCGAGCCGAATCCGTATTTTATTTCCTGCCCGCTGAGCAATCTCGTACTGGGCGGCAGCAAGGGGCTGGATGATCTCAGTTTCAGTTACGATGGATTGAAGCGCCATCATGGTATCCAGTGGGTGCAGGACACCGTCACTTCGGTTGACTCTGCCGCAAAAAAAATCAGTATGCAGCGTGGAGAGCTAAGCTACGACAAATTAGTGATTGCGCCAGGTATTGATTTTATTTACGAACAACTGCCCATGTTGCAGAGTGAAGAAGCGCAAAGGCAGATTCCCCATGCCTGGAAGGCTGGACCGCAAACCGTCAATCTGCACCGGCAGCTCAAGGCGATGCCGGCAGGCGGCGTGTTCGTCGTCAGTATTCCGAAAGCGCCGTATCGTTGCCCCCCCGGACCTTACGAGCGCGTCTGCCTGGCCGCTTTCTACCTGAAGCAGCATAATCCCACTGCAAAAATCATCGTGCTCGATGCCAACCCCGATATCGTTTCCAAGAAAGGCCTTTTCATCAAGGTCTGGTCGGAGATGTATGCGGGCATGGTCGATTACCGCCCGAACAGCAGCGCAGTGGAGGTGGACGTTGCCCGGAAATGGGTAAAAACCGAGTTCGACGCGGTAACTGCCGATGTATTGAATGTGATCCCCCCGCAACGCGCAGGCAAGATCGCACAGATGCTGGGGGCGGCCAATGTCGACCGGCGCTGGTGCGAAGTGGATTTCCTGACGTATGAATCAAAAGTCGTTCCGGATACGTACATTGTGGGAGATGCGGTTTCTGCAGGCTTGCCGAAGTCGGCCCATATGGCAACCTCGCAAGCGAGGGTCTGCGCCAGCGCAATTGTGGCGGCTTTAAGCCAGCAGGCGCCAGACCCGGTGCCGGTGCCGGTATTTGCCAACACTTGCTATAGCTTCGTCAGTGACAAGATGGCGATGCACGTGGCGCACGTCTATCGCTATGATACGGCGAAGAAGATCATGCTTCCCGCCGAGGGCGGAGGCGTATCGGACAGGCCATCCGAACTGGAAGGCAATTATGCTTATGATTGGGCAAGAAATATCTGGTCTGACGTACTTACCTGAATTGGATTGAACAGGCTCGGAATGCTTGATGCGACAATAAAAAAACTGGGCAGAATGGTTCTTGTTACCTTCCTTGGCGTGTCAATTCACGGGTTTGCCGATATGGCGGAGGTGAAGCCGGCACCGCCCGATCCGGCAAACAGCATCAAGCTGCCTGACGGTTTCAAGCTTCAGGTATTTGCCAGGCTGGCAGGTGCCGGCGGTGATTATTTTCGTGGTCCGAGGTTCATGGCATTCGGCCCGGATGGTCATCTCTATTTATCGACAGGCATGGATGGCAAGGTGCTGATGCTGGCCGATCGGAACAAGGATGGCGTTGCTGATGAAATCGTTACCGTGGCGGAAAAGCTGAATGCTCCTCAAGGATTGGCTTTCGTCGATGGAGATTTACTGGTGGCGAACCAGGATGGGGTCGTCAAACTGGAACGGAATGCGCAGGGGCGGTGGCCTGCGGCAAGAACAACCCCGCTGATCAAGGGGCTGGCCACAGGCGGGCACACCATGAAAACCCTGAAAATCGGCCCGGATAACCATCTTTATCTGAATATAGGATCGAGTTGTAACGCCTGTCTGGAAACCGACCCTTCCCGGGCTACCATCGAGCGTTATACAAAAGCAGGCCTGGCGGCTGGTGCACTCGTTACACTGGGCCGCCACAAGCCGGGTGCAACCTGGGCGAGAGCTTTGCGCAATTCCCAGGGGTTTGCCTGGCATCCGGTGACGGGTGAGATGTATGCGACGAATAACGGCTCCGATATGCGGTCAGCCACAAAAGATGGCCCGATGGACGACAGCCTGCCGCCGGAGCATCTGAATAAAATCGAACCGAATCAGCATTACGGCTGGCCCTATTGCTGGGGTAATCAGATCAATGATCCGCAATTTCCGGCGGATGCGGGCTTTTGCAAAACCACAAGAGCGCCGGCAATCATGTTCGATTCCCACTCCACGCCATTGGGTATCAGCTTTCTGGAGCAAAGCAATTTCCCCGGCGAATATAAAAGCGATGCAATCGTAGCCCTGCACGGATCGTGGAATCGGGTACAACCTTCAGGCTATAAGCTGGTGCGCGTGAAATTCAGGGAGAACAAGCCGGTTGAAGTGGTCGATTTTGCCAGCGGGTGGCTGGATGGAAAGGCGGCCTGGGGCCGTCCGGTGGACGTGATTACAGGGCCGGATGGCGCGCTTTACGTGTCGGATGACCGTGCCGGGCTTGTCTATCGCATCAGCTACGGCAGGCTGGATTAAACCGCATGAAAGGATTTATGATGAACATCAAGTATCAATTGGCCGGATTAAGCCTCGCGCTTACGCTTGCTGCAATGCCGGTTCAGGCCGCACCTGCCAATATGCTGGTCTATATTCATCCGCAGGAGTACACGCATTCTGTTAAGCTTTGGCAATATTTCGATGATTACTGGTTCAAGCAGGGGCCAACCGTCGAGCCGCTGGCAACGGCGATGCTTGCCGAGGAATTTGGTGACGTGGCAATGTGCCGGGCTGGGAGTGAAGGTAAGTCTCTGGTCTGGCTCAAGCCGCGTATGTACTACAATCCGCAGATGAAAACTTATTACGGCGAGATTACGGCCAGCGCCTATACCAGTGAGGGCGTGCCGGTCGCTACTTATGTGGGCGAGTCGCAAAAACAGGGTTTTCTTGACGTGTATCCCCAGCAGCAGATAGAAACCGTCTACAAGATGGCGATGCAGAACCTGCTCGGAAAAATGCGCAAGGACCAGCGCCTGAAGTCAGTCGCCGCCGAAGGCACGCCCAACAGCAATGCGGCCGCTACCTGTGCCATGGTGACGGCCCTGCCGCCGCCCGCGCCGATTGATCTCAACTATTTCTTTAAAAGCATACATTAATCCGAGGTAGCCCATGTCCTATTTTGCCGAAACATCAACTCCCTTGCTGGGTGCATGCATGCTGCTGCTTGGCATGTCAGCCTGCGCAGCGCAACCACCGCAGAAAGTGACCGGGCTGAAAACGCCCGAGTCCGTGATACAGGCCAAGGATGGGCGAATTTTTGTCTCTGAGATCAATGAGTTCGGCAAGGATGGCGATGGCCGGATCAGCGTGATCGACAAGAGCGGAAAACTGTCGGTTTTTGCCTCCGGCATGGATGACCCCAAGGGGTTGGCGATCATCGGCGACGATCTTTATGTGGCGGATAAAACCCGCATACTAAAAGTCGCACCGGACGGTAAATGGCAGGTGTTTGTTGCGGCCGGAGCCTTTCCCGTCATCCCCCAATTCCTCAATGACCTGGAGCGCGATTTGCAGGGCAATTACCTGTATGTCAGCGATAGTGGCGACTTGGAGAAGGGCGGCGCTATCTATCGCATCAGCCTGGATGGCACGGTGACGCCTGTCATCGACCATGAGAAGGATGCACGGGTTCTGGCGCCCAACGGTTTGCTGATGGATGATTCGGGCGATGTGCTGCTGTTTGTGGACTTTGCTTCAGGCGTGCTTTACAGCTTCAACATGAAAACCAGTATCCTGACCGATCTTGCCGAAGGCTTCGGCGGCGGTGACGGTCTGGTGCATCATCCCAATGGTTATATGTATGTCAGTGACTGGAAGAACGGCAAGGTATTCAGCGTGCTGCATGATGAAGTGAAGCTGGTCAGGGAGGGTTTTCAGGCTGCCGCAGATATTGCGCTTACCATTGATGGCAAATATCTTCTGGTGCCGGACATGAAGGCTGGCGAGCTGGTCTGGGTGCCGGTGAACTGAGGAAAGTACTCGACAAACAAAAAAGCCACGAATTTACGTGGCTTTTTTGTTGCCAGACCTTATTGAGGCACAAGCGTGACTTGCAGGTCGTTGCCGCGGATGTTGAATGCACTGGGCGCATAACGCGTCGAGCCTCGCGTGAGCTCCTCGGGTTTCAGGGTATAGAGCGGTAAATGATTCAGCAACTCTTCTCCCATCTTGCTTGCCAGTAGGCTGAATGCCTCGTTGTATCTGGCATCCACTCCCTGCATGTTCAGGTTCTCGATTTTCGACTCCGACAGCATGATGGCATTCAAAGCGGGATCGAACCTGAGTTTGCCGGAGATATTCAGTTTGCCGAGCAATTGCTCTCCACTCACAGGGTTGCTCACGCTGGTGTCAAGCTGCGCATGCAGGCGCTCGGTCCCCGCATCCAGCCGGACCACCGGGTTGGTCAGGTTGATGTCGAAAATCTTCAATACCGTAATCGGCACGGATAGCTGTTCGGTGATTCTTTTCTGTAGTTCTGCTTCGCTGATGCTGACAGTGCGCGGCCCGGCCGCACATGCCGCAAGCAGGCATGCCAAGGGAATCAGCAGGAATTTCCGGGAGCTGGGAAACGGGTGCATTGTGATGAAGACCGAAAGCATTGGATTAGTTTACTCCAACGAGCCAGCTTCGCCAGCGTTGACATCATGATCCCGGGATTGGGCCACCCTGCTGCCGGCAATTTCATCGTACCGCAGGAGCAGGTCTTGCACACTTGCCCCCTGATGACTAAATGCAGTCAACTTTTGATGCACTGCGTGGTCTATTTAATTGTTCCAACTCAAAAGAAAGCTTAACCATGATGTCACGTACGATAGCCACGCTAACCATGAGCCTGATTACCGCTCTATCCGCGTCCGCGTATGCTGCGGTAAATACGGAGAAGCTGAATCCACAACCCGGCCAATGGTCTACAGTCATTGCCGTTTATGACCATCTGGATAATCACTACCTGTTGAAAACCTCGGTCCATGATGACCTTGAATCCTGTACTGCGCGGCTGGAAAGTCATGCCGCCCAGATCAAGAAAGCCAATGGCGTCGTCTGGACCGCTCCTCAACACGCCGCCCTCAGGTTCGAAAAAGAGCCGGGCGTTGAAAACCAAGCCAGGGTTCTGGAAATCCGCTGCGTGTTGGAGCCGTTCCAGCCGGAACGTATTTAGAACCTTTGTGGATTTTGTATAAATAAAAACGGCGCATCCGAAGCGCCGTTTTTATTACAGGACTGTCTGGTGATGCATTACAAGCGTCTCAATAGAATCGTAATGAGCAGGGAGGTATCCTCCAGCGCCCTGACTGCATGCGGTTCGGCATCCGACAAATAGACCATGTATCCTGCACGCAGTATCTGCGTTTTTCCGTGCGCTTCGAGTTCCACAACGCCTTCCAGGCACTGAATGGTGATTGCACCAGCCGCCCTGTGCTCCGGTGTGGTCTTGCCAGCCGCCAAGGTCATGCGGAACACTTCAAGATGATCTGCCCTGACCAGGGTAGTCGAAATCGTTTGACGCAGGTTTTCGCCAAGCGGCTGAATATCAATTAATTCACCGGAGGCAGCATGAGGAATGGACATAAAAAGCCCTTTCTGTTTTTTTGGTCACGACCCTTGCATCGACCAATAGTGTTCAGGGTTGTATGCGGCAGGGTCACTGGATAAGGCCGGAATCGATTCCGGCCGGGATTTCAAATGACTCAGCTCACGTTGGTTTGTTTCGCCATTGTCGCCTGCCTATTGAAAAAAGTACCAAGAATAATGAGTAATAAAGCGCCTATTTCCAGCAGCGCATTGTTCTTTATACCTAAAAAATCTGTGTGAATGAAAGTATCGAAATGATGAAAAGAGGCTGCGCGCATCAAGATGAAAGTGCAAAGCAACATCATGCCTACCCAGATGATTTTGTAGCTGCGCCACGCGTTGGCCAGGAACAGCCGCAAACTGATGAGTGCGATCAATAAGCCCAGGCCTAGCGTTATAATAAATGCTTGCTGAATGGATCCTCTGTTCTCATACCAGCCATGTTCAATCGCATTGTCTTTCATGACTTGTGTAAGCCAGCTTTGCAAATCCAGTTGCTTGTTCATGCTTAAAAACAGCAGGAACAATGCCAGGAAATACCAGAACCCTGCATTTGTGCCTGAATGCCTTGCAATGCGTGCTTGCCTGACAATGCAGATAACAGCGGCCAGGTAAATGACAACCGTTAGCCAGCCATACAGGGTCGGGTCGCCAATCCCTGCATGCCAGCGACCATCCTGTATCGCAGCATGGGTCAAGCTGGCTTGAAATGGACAAAGAATCGCGAATGCCAGAAGTACATGTTTTTTCGGGTGGTTTTTCAAGTGCGCATTCATGATGCATGGCATTTTAACTCGAATCGAGTGGTGTGGCTGGCGTTGCCGTAATCATGGCAAGCGGGTCTGGATGAATTCCGGATATCATGTATCAGCACGCATCAACTTGGGTGGGGCGGCGTAGGCTATATCGCACCTCTGTTTCTTGATGAATTTAAAGCAGGAAGGTAATGAACCAGGAATCGGTACATACGGAAATTCGCCATGCTTCACTCGACCTGCTGGCTGAGCCTTCATGCGATATGAAGGTGCAGGGTACTTCGCGCCTGGCAGCAGCATGGTCCAAGGGAAAGGCTTCGCTGGATACGGCTGTCGAACTTGTTCCCGGCAGGACAATTCCCGGGCGGCCGGACAAGCCTGCGCTGGTTTCGCCCTTGTCAGTGAAGAGGCGGGCAATGAACACGCCTGAGGGCAGGGCCATACTGATTCATGCGCTGGCGCATATTGAGTTCAATGCGATCAACCTGGCGCTGGATGCGGTCTGGCGATTTGCCGGCATGCCGCGCGAATATTATGAGGACTGGCTGAAGGTGGCAAGGGAGGAGGCATACCACTTCTCGCTATTGAGCGGGCATTTGCAGCATCTTGGTTATGCCTACGGTGATTTCCCCGCCCACAACAGCCTGTGGGAAATGGCTGCGAGGACCGGGGATGACATTCTTGCGCGTATTGCATTGGTGCCGAGAACCATGGAAGCACGCGGCCTGGATGCCACACCGGCATTGCGGTCGAAGCTGGCGCAGGCAGGAGATGCAAAGGCTGCCGGGATTCTGGATATTATTCTGCGCGATGAGATCGGGCATGTTGCCATCGGCAACCGCTGGTTCAACTATCTGTGTGAACTGCGCGGCCTGAATCCAGTCCAGGCTTATGAAAGACTGGCCAAAGAATATCGCGCACCTGTCCTGCGCGGCCCGTTCAACGTTGAGGCGCGTCGCGCGGCAGGGTTTACTGAATCAGAGCTTGCGCTTCTGGTCTGACCGGGCGCCGGTCTATTTCAATGTAACCGATTCAATCGTGATGGTCTGCAAAGGCACATCGCCGCCATCTGTCGGCATGCTGGCGATGCGTTGCACGACATCCATGCCTTTTACCACCTTGCCGAATACGACATAGCCCCAGCCACGCTGGGATTTATCGGTGTGGTTGAGAAAGGTGTTGTTGGCGACATTGATGAAAAACTGCGCAGTTGCGGAATGCGGGTCGCTGGTGCGTGCCATGGCAATGGTGCCGATGCTGTTGGTGAGGCCGTTGTCGGCTTCATTCCTGATCGGGTCGCGGGTAGGTTTTTCGTTCAGGTTCTTGTCCATGCCGCCGCCCTGGATCATGAAGCCGGAGATCACGCGATGAAATATCGTGCCGCTGTAATGGCCATCCTTGACGTATTGCAGGAAATTGGCGACGGTATTCGGCGCTTTTTCGCCGTTCAATTCGATTATGATCACACCCTGGCTGGTTTTCATTTCGACGACGGACGTTTGCGCTTGCGCACAAATGGAAACAAGCATCAGGATCAGTGGTGCCAGAAGACGGGTTAACAACATATTGCTCCTTTAAGAATCAGGTTGAGAACAGGTAAATGAGACCATCAAGGCCGGAATGGTTCAAGGCATAGCTTGCCTGTTGCTGCACAAGCGGTTTTGCATGGTAGGCGATGCCTGCGCCGGCGGCAGACATCATTTTGAGATCATTTGCGCCGTCGCCGATGGCGACTACCTGCGCCTGCTTCAAACCCAGTTCCGCGCTTGCCTGCATGAGAAAATCGGCTTTCGCCTGCGCATCGACGATATTGCCCAGCACGTTGCCGGTCAGTTTATCATTGATGATTTCCAGCGAGTTGGCGCGTACGTAATCGATGCCGGTCATTGCCTGCACGCGCTCGGCAAAGAAGTCGAAGCCGCCGGAGACGAGCATGGTCCTGATGCCGTTTTCCTTGCAGCAATCGATCCATTCGAGCGCGCCGGGATTGAGCTGAAGGCGCTCGTCAATGACACGTTGCAGGGCGGATTCGTCGAGCCCTGCAAGCAGCTTTACGCGGCGGCGCAGGCTCTCGGCAAACTCAATTTCGCCCAGCATCGCGCTTTCCGTGATCTTCGCGACTTGCGGTTTCAGCCCGCACATGTCGGCAATTTCATCGATGCACTCGATGCTGATCAGCGTGGAGTCCATGTCCATTACTGCCAGGCCGATGTTTTTCAGGGTGAAATGGTTTTGTACATAGGCGCAGTCAATTTTTTCTGCAGCACAGAAATGCTGTACCTCCAGTGAGATATCCTGCTGGTTCGGCAGATAGTAGGCATGTTGGCCTACCTGCGTAAATTGCTCACCGCGGTAGCCGGGTAGTATGTGAGTAATGGCGGCCAGATGCTGGCTGCGGATGGCAGAGCCTTGGATAACGAGACGCATGCGGGAATTCTTATTTAACCAATCCTGCCATTATAGCGGGATTTTGCCGGGCGGCTCCATGTGCCTGGTGGCGTATTTTCTGGCATAACGTAACGATTTCCGCCAAAATACAGCTTTTCCGATATCTATAGCCGCTCCCATGAATCTGCACGAATTCCAGGCCAAACAGCTATTGCAGCGTTATGGCCTGCCTGTCCCTAAAAGCATTCTCGCCGAAACCTCGCAGCAAGCCAAAGACGCAGCCCAGTCGCTGGGCGGCAGCGCGTGGGTGGTAAAAGCCCAGGTGCATGCCGGCGGGCGTGGCAAGGCAGGCGGCGTCAAGGTCGTTAAATCGGAAGAGGAATTACAGGTGCTTGCCATGGAACTGCTGGGGCGACGGCTGGTGACATACCAGAACGCTCCCGATGGCCAGCCGGTGAACACGGTGCTGGTGGAAGAAACCCTGCCGATTGCGCGTGAGTTATACCTTTCCATGCTGGTGGACAGAAGCCTGGAGCGAGTCGTGGTGGTTGCCTCGGCCGCAGGCGGCATGGATATCGAAGAGATTGCGCAAACCAGCCCTGAGCAGATCCTGCAGGAAGTCTGCGATCCCTTGAACGGGCTGGTCGATTACCAGGCGCGCAACCTGGCATTCAAGCTGGGCCTGGCAGGCGAGCAGATCGGCGCCTTTACCAGGTTGCTCAAGGGGCTTTATCGCCTGTTCAAGGAAAACGACCTGGCCTTGCTGGAGGTCAACCCGCTGGTGGTGACCAGGGAAGGCGCATTGGTTGCGCTCGACTGTAAGATGAGTGTCGACGACAATGCCTTATACCGTCAGAAAGCGCTGGCAGAACAGCGCGACTGGAGCCAGGAAGACTCCAAGGAAGCCGAAGCGCATCATGCCGGCCTCAATTACATTGCCCTCAACGGCAATATCGGCTGCATGGTCAACGGTGCCGGCCTTGCCATGGCGACCATGGATCTGATCAAGCTGCATGGCGGCGCGCCGGCCAATTTCCTCGATGTCGGTGGCGGGGCCACGGCAGAAACAGTGGCCAAGGCGTTCAAGATCATTCTCGCTGACAGCAATGTCAAGGCTATCCTGGTCAACATTTTCGGCGGCATCATGCGTTGCGACATCATTGCCGAAGGCATTATTACAGCGGTGAAGGAAGTGGGAATACAGATTCCCGTTGTCGTCCGCCTGGAAGGCACAAACGTTGAACTGGGCAGGAAGATGCTGTCCGAGAGCGGCCTGTCGATCATTTCTGCCGCGGGTTTGACCGATGCTGCGCAGCAGGCCGTGCATTCAGTAAAGAATTGAAGATATCACCATGAGCGTACTCGTTAACAAGAACACCAAAGTCCTGTGCCAGGGGTTTACCGGCAAGCAGGGCACTTTCCATTCCGAGCAGGCGCTGGCCTACGGCACGCAGATGGTCGGCGGCGTCACGCCAGGCAAGGGCGGGCAGACGCATCTGGGCCTGCCGGTTTTCAATACCATGCGCGATGCGGTGAACCAAACCGGCGCTAACGCCTCTGTTATTTATGTGCCGCCGGCATTTGCTGCAGACTCGATACTGGAGGCTGCGGATGCCGGTATCGACCTGATCGTATGCATCACCGAAGGCATTCCGGTGCTGGATATGCTGAACGTCAAGGCGGCTCTGAAAGCAAACGGTGTGAAACTGATCGGGCCGAATTGCCCCGGCGTGATTACGCCGGATGAATGCAAGATCGGCATCATGCCCGGCAGCATTCACCTGCGCGGCAAGGTCGGGATCGTCTCCCGCTCGGGCACGCTGACCTATGAAGCGGTGCATCAGACCACGGCGCTGGGCCTGGGGCAATCGACCTGTATCGGTATCGGCGGCGACCCGATTCGCGGCCTCAACTTCATCGAATGCCTGCAACTGTTCGAGGCGGACCCTGAAACCGAGGCCATCATCATGGTCGGTGAAATCGGCGGCAGCGACGAGGAGGCCGCAGCGGAGTACATCAAGTCGCACGTGAAAAAACCGGTCGCCGGGTATATCGCCGGCCAGACTGCGCCGAAAGGCAAGCGCATGGGGCATGCCGGCGCCATCATTTCCGGCGGCAGCGGCAAGGCGGAAGACAAGATCCGCGCATTGGAGAATGCGGGCGTCGTCGTCGCCAGCTCGCCTGCTGGCTTGGGAGATGCAGTACAGGCTGCGATCGGGGCCAAGGCGGCTTGATCCGATTCAGCATAACCGAAAGACCGGGACGGGAAACATGGCATGTTAAATAAATTATTTCTGCTGTTGCTGCTGGGTATCCTTGCGATACCTGCCAGTGCTGAAGAAATCCCTTATCTGCTCACCGTTGCCTCCAAAGGCGACGTGCCGACCTTGCGTGCCATGCTGAATAGCGGCGCCAATCCCGATACCCGGGATAAGGATGGCATCACGGCGCTGATGTACGCGGCCCGCAAGGATCAGGCCGACGCGGCAAAAGCCCTGCTGGAAAAGGGCGCGGACGTGAATGCCAAGGACAAGGGCGGCTGGACGCCGCTGATGTTCGCTGCGAAGAAGAATCATGTGGCAACGATCAAGGTCCTGCTGGAACACGGGGCTGATGCCAGGGCGCGGGACGGGTCCGGCTGGAGCGCCCTCGGGATGGCTGCGACATCGGGCTATTTCGAAGTTGTGGAGTTGCTGGTCAAGCACGGGGTCGATCCCAATTCAAAAAGCGATGATGGCAAGAGCGTGCTGATGTATGCCGCCAAAAGCGGTGATGTGCCGACAATCAAAATCTTGATGGATAACGGGGCGGATGCTTCCCTGCGTGACCGCTACGGAGCTACCGCCCTGATGTATGCAGCCAGGGAAGGTAATGCCGATGCGCTTGCTGCGATGATAGACAAAGGTGCAAAAGTCGATTCCAGCGATTACCAAAAATGGACGGCATTGACCTGGGCGGTGAAAAAGAAACAGCTCGAAGCATCCAGGCTGCTGGTGGGCAAGGGCGCGGATGTCAACCACAAGGACTCGGAAGGCACGCCCTTGCTGCAGATTGCTGTCGTTAACGGCGACATCGAAATGGTAAAACTGCTGCTCGACAGCGGTGCGAAGGTCAAAGCCCGCGATCAGTACGGCCTCACGGCTTACATTTATGCCTTGAAAGGTAAAAACGCAGAAATCGTGAAGCTGATCAAGGATGCCGGCGGCTATTGAACTCCCTGTACATCAACCTGACTGACATACCCGCCAGATGAAAATTGCCATCGCGCAAATCAATTGCACTGTAGGTGACCTGCATGGTAACTGCGCTAAAATCCTGCAATTCGCCGAGCAGGCAAAACAGGCTGGTGCCAGCCTGCTGATCACGCCGGAACTTGCACTGAGCGGTTACCCGCCAGAAGATTTGCTGCTGCGCGAGGATTTCAACCAGGCATGCGAAGCCGCCTTGAAGCAGCTTGCGGCAGATGTTGCCGGTATATCGGTGCTTGTCGGCCATCCTGCCATGGATATGAATGATGGTTCGTGTTTTAACGCTGCCTCTTTGCTTGAACATGGCAAAATAAAAGCTACTTATCACAAGCATGTGCTTCCCAATCATAGCGTGTTCGATGAAGTGCGCTATTTCACTTCCGGAACCGATCCTCTGGTTTTTTCCCACGAAGGCATCCGGTTCGGCGTTCTCATCTGCGCGGATGTATGGGAGCCGGAGCCGGCAATCAAGGCAAGGAAAGCCGGTGCGCAAGTGTTGCTGGCATTGAATGCGTCGCCGTTTCACATCGAAAAGCAATCCGAGCGCTATGAAGTCGCCAGCCGGCGCGTCGCGGAAACCGGGCTGCCGCTGGTTTATGCCAACCTGGTGGGCGGACAGGATGAACTGGTGTTCGATGGCGCCTCGTTTGTGCTCAATTCCGCAGGCGATCTTACCCAGCAATTGATTGAATACGAAGAGGCGCTGGGTATTGTCGAGTTCCAGGATACCCATCCGCTGCCTGCCGAAAAAATACCGAATCTGAGCCTGGAGCCTTCGGTTTATAAAGCCCTGTGCCTGGGGCTGAAGGATTATGTGTGGAAAAACCGTTTTCCCGGGGTTGTGCTCGGTTTATCCGGCGGCATAGACTCGGCATTGACGATGGCGATCGCGGTCGATGCCCTGGGCTCCGCAGCGGTTCGCGCCGTGATGATGCCCTCTGAGTTCACTTCTGACATGAGTACGCAGGATGCCGAGCAGATGGCCAGGAATCTGGGTGTCAAGTATTCGGAGCTGCCTATCAGGAGCCTGTATGAGCATTTCCGTGAAACGCTGGCCCCGGATTTTGCAGGCCTGCCCTTTGACGCTACGGAAGAGAATCTGCAAGCCAGAATTCGCGGCATGCTGCTGATGGCGCTTTCGAACAAATTCGGCAGTATCGTGCTGACGACTGGCAACAAGAGCGAGATGGCTGTCGGTTACTCGACCCTCTACGGCGATATGGCGGGCGGATTCTCCCTGCTCAAGGATGTCCCGAAGACCTTGATCTACAAACTTGCCGGTTATCGCAATGCCATTTCGCCGGTGATTCCGCAGCGCATCATCACGCGGCCTCCTTCTGCGGAGCTGCGGCATGGGCAGACCGACCAGGATAGCCTGCCTCCTTATGAAGTGCTGGATGCCATCATGGAGGCTTATGTCGAGCATGATTGCAGCCATCAGGAAATTGTCGGCATGGGTTATCGGGAGCAGGATGTGAGCCGTGTCCTGAATCTGATCGACCGTAATGAATACAAACGCCGCCAGGCACCGGTAGGAGTGAGAATCACCCACAGAGGATTTGGCAAGGACAGGCGTTATCCGATAACATCCAAATTCAATTTTGCAGCATGATGTTGGTATCCAGGGACATATCAATAATAATCGGGGGTATATATGAAAAAAATCGAAGCAGTGATCAAACCATTCAAGCTGGATGAAGTGCGCGAGTCCTTGTCCGAGATAGGCGTTACCGGGCTTACCGTGACGGAAGTGAAAGGCTTTGGTCGCCAGAAAGGGCATACCGAGTTATATCGCGGTGCCGAATATGTGGTCGATTTTCTGCCCAAGATCAAACTGGAGCTGGTGATTGCCGATCATCTGGCGGATGCCTCGGTTGAAGCCATCATCAAGGCGGCACGTACCGGCAAGATTGGCGACGGCAAGATTTTTGTGACCTCTATCGAGCAGGTCATCCGCATACGTACCGGCGAAACCGGTGAGGACGCAGTCTAAGGTACTGACCCTGTTGCTGTGCCTGTTGTCCTGAAAACGGTATTGCTATTGACCATGTCGAATGTCTTCATGACATTCGCCTGGTATGCGCACCTTAAAAACCTCAGCGACAAGCCCTGGATCGTTGCTGCATTCCTGAGCTGGGGTATCGCGCTTTTTGAATATATGTTGCAGGTGCCGGCTAACCGCATCGGGTTTACGATACTCTCGCTGGCGCAACTTAAAATCCTGCAGGAAGTCATCACGTTATCGGTTTTCGTGCCTTTTGCGATTTATTACATGCATCAGCCTATCAAACTGGACTTTTTATGGGCGGCATTGTGCCTGCTGGGTGCGGTCTATTTCATGTTCAGGTCATAGGGCTTGTTTCATTAGACGGATACATATGATTGAAATTACACAATATCTGCACACAGGTTTGATTGTCTCGGATCTGGCCAGATCAAGGGCGTTTTATGAGGGGCTATTGGGCCTGACCCCTGATCCTAAGCGCCCGGACCGGGAGTTTGCGGGGGTCTGGTACGACATCGGCCCTAACCAGATTCACCTGATGCAGGTGGATAATCCCTACGCGAATGTCCAGCGCCCCGAGCATGGCGGGCGTGATATCCATCTGGCCATGCATGTGAAGAGCCTTGAGGCTGTCGTTGAGGCGCTGGATGCTGCTGGAGTTCCTTACAGTAAAAGCAAGTCCGGTCGTGCCGCATTGTTCTGCCGCGACCCGGATGGCAATGCGCTTGAATTTTCCCAGCTTAACCAGGATTAAACCGTCAGGATTAAAATCCAAGCGCCCTGAGGGATTGGTAGACGGCGAAACTGACCAGCCATGCCAGCAGCATGGGCCATGCCAGCGCGAGCGCCGTGTAAGGCCAGCTTCTTGACTCGCTCTTGATGGTGGCTATCGTGGACAGGCATGGGGTGTAAATCAGGGTGAACAGCATGAAGCTTAGACCCTGTACCCAATCAATGCTGCTTCCCATGAGTGCCTGCAGCGCTTCTCCCTGTACCCCATAAATCACCGCCAGCGCCCCGATCACGATTTCTTTTGCGACAAAGCCGAAAATCAGCGCGATGGCAAGTTTCGCGTCGATGCCGATAGGCTGCAATATCGGCTCAAAGAAAGCACCGATCTGTCCCGCATAGGATGCTTCGCTTGCAGGCGCGACATCCGCCGGGAAGTTGGTCAGGGCCCAGACCAGCACAACGCCTATGATGATGAATTTGGTCGCCCGCCTGAGGAAATGCCTGACTTCATGCCAGCCGCGCAGCCATATCTGGCGCGCCGTAGGAAAGCGGTAGGGCGGTAATTCGAGGATGAAGGGTTCGCTGCTATGCAGCTTTCCCTTGAACAGCCAGGCGGTGAGGAAGATGGTGGCAAAGCTCATCAGGTACATGCTGAAAAGGACGAGTGGCGCCTGCCGCGGGCTGAACAGGATGGCCGTCATGAAAACGAATACCTGTAACCGGGCAGAACACAAGGAAAGCGGGATCACCAGCATGGTGAGCAGGCGCATTCCGCGGGAGCGCATGATGCGCGTTCCCATCAAGGCCGGTACATTACAGCCGAAGCCCATCAGTATCATGACGAAGCCCCGGCCATCCATACCGACCTTGGCCATGAGCGAGTCCATCAGAAAGGCGGCGCGCGACATATAGCCGCTGTCTTCCACGATGGTCATGACAAGGAAAAAAATCACGATGATCGGGACAAACGAAGCGACCGTACCAACGCCGTCGAAAACACCATTGATCATCAGCCCTGACATCCATGCCGGGGCTGATGACATGCCCGGTTCCAGCACTGCGCTCCTGAAGTGATCGAGCAGCCAGGCGACACCGTCCTGCAACGGCGCCCCCAGGGTAAAGATGAGTTGAAACAGCAGAAACATGGCGGCAAAAAACAGCGGGAGGCCGAACCATGGGTGAAGCAGTATTCTGTCCAGCCGGTTGGTGAGGGCGTCATCGAGCTCCATCGGCATGGTAACCGTGCTCCTGATGATCTGCTCCAATTCCTGTTCGACCGGATTTTCCACCTCAAACAGTGCTACGACCTGTTCCGGGCTCGATTTTCCGGTATCGGCATCGAGCAATTGCGATGCTGCCTGCAGCGCCTGCGGGCAGTTATCCCCGTATTTGGCGCTCATGACAATCACCGGCATTTTTAACTGCTGCGACATTTTTTCAGCATCGATACTGATACCCGCGCGCTTGGCTTCGTCGCCCATGTTAAGCAGCAGTAAAGTCGGCAGTCCAAGTGCTCGAATCTGCAAGGCCAGGGAAAGTTGGCGGTCGATCTGCGAGCTGTTGAGTACCAGCATCACCAGATCCACCTGGTGTGCGGTCAGGAAGTTCCTGACGACCTGTTCATCGTCCGAGAAGCCCTGCAGGTCGTAAAGGCCAGGCAGATCGACGAGCTCTGCGATATGTCCGCCCAGCAATATTTTGGCGCTCATCAGGTCGACCGTGATGCCGGGCCAGTTGCCTACCCGGGCGGATGCTCCGCTAAGACGGTTGAACAGGGTGGATTTACCCGTGTTGGGCATTCCAAGCAGGGCAATTCTTTTCATACAGCGTGGCTGGTTTTGATGCGTCTGGCTTCGGTTGTGCGAAGAATGATATCGGTCGTGCCGATGCGAACGTGAATGGGGCCATTGAATTTGGCGCGGCGTATGACCTTGATTCTTTTGCCGCTACGGAATCCAAGTGCGGAGAGTCGATGCAGCAGCGATGCTTCGGCATCAATTGCATGAATATGGGCTGAATCACCTACATTGAGAAAGTCGAGTGAAGTCATTGTCGCTGTTTATATTTTACGAATGATAATAGTTCTCATTATTCCACATATTATGATGTTTGTTGCACAAAATAAAACGGCCTGCGATGGGCAGGCCGCTGGGTAGGCGTTATTAATCAGGGCGATTACTTGGTGACGATTTTTGCTTTGCTACGCAATTCGCTCAGGAACTTCTCGAGTTGTTGCTGTTGAAGTTGTTTCTGCAAGCCGTCCTTGACCTTTTCATAAGCAGGCGGTTGGGCTGTGCGGGTGTCTTCCAGCTTGATGACATGCCAACCGAACTGGGTCTGTACCGGCGCGGCTGTAACGCCTCCTTTTTTCAAGGCAACAGCGGCATCGCTGAACGGTTTTACCATGCCTGCCGGGGAGAACCAGCCCAAGTCGCCGCCTTTTTCCTTCGAGCCGGGATCCAGGGATTTTTCCTTGGCGATTTTGTCAAAATCACCGCCTTTACCCAACTGCGTAATGATGTCCTTGCCTTCAGCCTCGGTGGCGACGAGAATATGGCGGGCCTTGTATTCCTTGTCGCCCATTTCTGCCTTGAATTTATCGTAAGCCGCTTTTGTGCTGGCTTCGCTGACCGGGTTCTTCTTGATGTAATCCTGCAGGTAAGTATTGACCAGTAATTCGCGACGGCTCAGTTCTTCCTGGGCAAGATAGTCCGCTTGCTTATCCAGGCCGATACGTTGTGCCTCCTGGTAAATCAGCTCGCTGCTGATCAGTTTGTTGACGATCATCTGTTTGACGTTCTCGTCCACTTTCTGGCCGCGGGCTGTCGCGTCCTTGCTGATGTAATCGTAAAGCGATTGTTTGATTGCCTTGCCATTCACGGTAGCAACGCTTTCTGCTGCCAGCACCGGTTGGGCTAGGGTAAACATGGTGAGTGCTATCAGTGTGTTCTTAATCAGAGTCATTCATTATTCCTTAGGTGAGTGCACTTGTCATAGCTCGTCAGTAGCAACGGCTTGGATACTGAGTGCGTGAATCTGGTGCGGGATCATCCCGGCAAGTGCTTGATAAATCAAGCGGTGACGGATTATCTGTGATTTTCCGCAAAATTGCGAGCTTACGATATGGAGTTTGAAATGGCCGCCACCCGTGTTGCCTTTGTGGCCTGCATGCAAGGCGCTGTCATCCTGTATTTCCAATCGTGTTGGTGTCAATACTTCCAGTTTTTCACGGATTTCGCCGGTCAAGTCCACATTTAATCCAGTTCGATGTCGGGCAGTACGGGCAGTGCGGGTAAAGTCTTGCGGAAAGGCTTTACCGTTACCTTGGCATAGACACCGGTTATTACAAAAGGGTCGGCCTCGGCCCAGGATTTGGCGGCTTCCAGGTTTGCAAAAGCTGCAATAATCAGACTGCCGGAATAGCCGGCAGTTCCGGGGTCGGCATTGTCAATTGCCGGAAAGGGCCCGGCAAGCAGCAATCGCGCCTCATCTTGCAGTTGTTGCAATCGTGCAAGATGTTCTGGCCTGGCGGCCATGCGTTTCTCCAGGCTATCGGGAGTGTCTTCGGCAATGATGGCGTACCACATGGTGATGTATCCTTGAATTAAGGGTTTTCTTTATTCGCTGTCGTTAGTGGTGATGTATTTGCTGATCATCAGGCTTTGCCCGATGACAAATGCGAACATCAGGATCATGGTGCCGAAGAGTTTGAAGTTGACCCACACTTCCGAGGTGAAATTGTAGGCGACAAAAAGATTCAGGCAGCCGAGAAATATAAAGAATACAGCCCACGCGCCGTTAAGTTTGTTCCAGACGGCATCGGGCATGGCGATTTGCTTTTCCATCATGTTGCGGATTAAATTCTTCTTGAAGAACAGGCTGGCGATAGCGAGGCCTGCACCGAACAGCCAATACAGTACAGTCGGTTTCCATTTGATGAAAAGCTCGTCGTGCAGCCACAGCGTGGCGCCGCCGAAGACGATGATAATGATCCCGCTGGCTATCAGCATATTGTCCACTTTGCCGTGGCGCAGCTTTACCCAGCCAATTTGCAGCAGCGTGGCAATGATGGCAACGGCTGTTGCGAACAGGATGGGCAGTTGCCCCGGTTCGGCCTGGTAGTCGATAAGCTGTGCCAGCATTGCGGCGGACTCGGGGTAGATGCCGGTTAATTTGAATACGGCAAAAAACAGGATGACAGGAAAGAGATCGAACAGAAACTTCATTTAATATCCCGGACTTAGGTGGAGAAGTGTAAAAGCAAACGGCTTTGCTGCATGAAATTCAGCGCATCGTGAAAGCAACTTATGTGTGACTATGCGTATTTTGCTATGATTCGGCATGTCCCACAAGATTCCATGTGATAAACGAGGACCGGCTAATAATGGCGTCACTGATTGATTTGCATTGCCATTCCAGCATTTCGGATGGCATGCTCACCCCCACGGAACTGGTGCAACACGCTGCCAGGAGGGGTTTGCGCGTCCTTGCATTGACGGATCACGATGATGTCGGCGGTCTTTCGGAGGCCAGGATTACGGCACAGGCGCATGGGATTGAACTGATTCACGGTGTTGAAATTTCCGTGACATGGCATGGCCGTACCCTGCATATCGTCGGTTTGAGGATCGACCCCGAGTATTCCCCGCTGGTCCAGGGGCTGGAGAGTATACGCCAGGGGCGCCGCACGCGAGCGGAAGGGATGGCGGCCAGTCTTGAGAAAGCCGGAATCCATGGCAGCCTGGAAGGTGCCTACCGTTATGCGACCCAAGGCATCATCAGCCGCACCCATTTCGCCAGATATTTGATGGAAAAGGGCCTTGCCGGCGATATGCGCAAGGTCTTCAAGAAGTACCTGGTGAAAGGCAAGCCGGGTTATTATGAGCACCGCTGGGCCTCGCTGGAAGATGCCGTGAGCTGGATCAAGGGCAGCGGCGGTACGGCTGTGATTGCGCATCCCGGGCGTTACGACCTGGGGCGCACCAGCATGGCATTGCTGTTGAATGAATTTCGCGCGCTTGGCGGGACCGGCATCGAGGTTGTGACCGGCAGCCATACCACGACCCAGTTCCAGGAATTCGCACAGATTTCCCAGAAATACGAACTGCACGCCTCGCAAGGATCCGATTATCACGGCCCCGGACTGAGCTACATGGAGATGGGGGTCTTGCCCGAGTTGCCCAGCGGTTGTGTCCCTGTATGGAAGGATTGGCCTGAAGCCAGGCTGCTTTGAGAATGCTCCATGGCCCAATATTTTGTTATTCATCCGCAGACGCCTCAAGCCAGGCTGATTCAACAGGCTGTTTCCATACTGAATAATGGCGGGGTGATTGCATATCCCACCGATTCAACTTATGCATTGGGGTGTATATTAGGCAACAAGGAAGCACAGGAGCGAATCAGGGCAATCAGGGGCGTGGACGAATCTCATCATTTCACGCTGGTTTGCCGCAACCTCTCTGAAATCGCCAATTATGCCCAGTTGGGCAATAGCCAGTTCAGGCTGCTCAAGG
This sequence comes from Methylophilaceae bacterium, assembly GCA_905339275.1. Lineage (GTDB taxonomy): Bacteria > Pseudomonadota > Gammaproteobacteria > Burkholderiales > Methylophilaceae > UBA6140. The sequence goes on along the minus strand of CAJPFK010000018.1, from coordinate 105,965 downwards.
CGAATACCCCCGGCCAATATACTTTTTTGCTGAAAGCCTCGCGTGAAGTCCCGCGTCGTTTGCAGCACCCCAAACGCAGTACGATAGGCCTGCGCGTGCCTAAACATGCGGTTACGCAGGCTATACTTGGCGAACTGAACCAGCCCCTGTTAAGCATGACACTGTCCTTGCCCGGCGACAGCGAACCCTTGAACGAGGCATGGGACATACGCGACCGGCTGGAGCATCAGGTCGATTTGGTGATCGATGCCGGCGCTTGCAACGCGGAACCTACGACGGTGATTGACCTTACGGGAGACATCCCGCAGTTGGTCCGCCGTGGTGCCGGAGACCCGGGCCCTTTTGGATTGGAAGACTGAATGGAACTGACGCTGATACAGAAAATTGCCATTTATGCCTTGCCGGTGATTTTTGCAATCACGGTGCACGAGGCCGCACATGGCTATGCCGCAAGATATTTCGGCGATATGACGGCGCAACTGGAAGGCCGGATTACCCTGAACCCACTGCGCCATATCGATCCCATAGGTACCATACTGGTGCCTGCCCTGACCATGCTCGCGGGCGGCATCCTGTTCGGCTGGGCCAAGCCGGTACCGGTCGATTTTTCCAGATTGCGCAACCCGAAAAAAGACATGCTCTGGGTAGCTGCTGCCGGGCCTGCATCCAATCTGGCCATGGCGATCATTTGGGCGCTGGTGTTCAGTTTTTCCGAACATGCGCCTGCCGCATTCGTGACGCCGCTTGCTTACATGGCACAGGCCGGCGTGATGATCAATGTCGTGCTGCTGGTATTGAACCTGCTGCCATTGCCACCGCTGGATGGTGGCCGCATTGCGGTCAGCCTGCTGCCAAATCGTCTTGCATACCAGTTCTCCAAACTGGAGCGTTTCGGTTTTATTATTCTTATCGTTTTGCTGTTTACCGGTGTGCTTTACCAGATCATGATGCCTTTCATTCAGGGCGTGTTCTGGTTGATTGGTGCGATTACAACTTAAGCATCAAGATTATTCGTATAATCACACTATCTCATTATGGGTTTTAATCACTATGGCGGTTGAGCGGGTTTTATCGGGCATGCGTCCTACGGGAAGCTTGCATCTGGGGCATTACCATGGAGTTTTGAAGAACTGGGTCAGGTTGCAACATGAGCATGAGTGCCTGTTTTTTGTTGCAGACTGGCATGCACTGACCACGCATTACGATACGCCGGAAGTGATTGAAGAAAGCGTCTGGGAGATGGTGATCGACTGGCTGGCTGCCGGTGTCGATCCGGCCAACGCAACCATTTTCATTCAATCCCGTGTGCCGGAACACGCGGAATTGCATACCTTGCTCTCGATGATTACGCCCCTGAGCTGGCTGGAGCGGGTGCCGACCTACAAGGATCAGCAGGAAAGGCTCTCCAGTAAGGACCTGTCGACTTACGGTTTCCTCGGATACCCTTTGCTGCAAAGTGCCGATATCCTGATTTACAAGGCGACGCAGGTGCCGGTAGGGGAGGACCAGATTCCGCATATCGAGTTCACCCGCGAGATCGCCCGCCGTTTCAACCATATCTACGGCAAGGAGCCAGGCTTTGAGGAAAAGGCCGAGGCTGCTATCAGGAAGCTCGGCAATAAACGCAGCGCACTTTATGAAGAGATGCGTAATGCCTACCAGGAGACAGGCGATGAAGAGGCGTTGATGGCTGCCCGCGCCATGATTGAGGAACAGCAGGGCTTGAGCCTGGGGGACAAGGAACGCCTGCTGGGTTACCTGGAAGGCGGCGGCAAGATCATCCTGATCGAACCGGAATACAAGCTTACTCCTGCCTCCAAAATGCCGGGCCTGGATGGGCAGAAGATGTCCAAATCCTATAACAACACCATTTCCCTGCGCGAATCGCCGGATGCCGTTGCAAAGAAAATCAGGACCATGCCGACCGATCCTGCGCGCATTCGCCGCACCGATCCGGGCGATCCGGCCAAATGCCCGGTGTGGCAGTTGCATGAGGTCTACTCCGATGATGCGCGCAAGGAATGGGTGCAGACCGGCTGTAAATCAGCCGGTATCGGCTGCATCGAGTGCAAGCAGCCCGTGATTGATGCCGTCCTGGAGGAACTGAAGCCGATACAGGAACGTGCCGCCCAATACGCCGAAGATCCTACGCTGGTGAAAAATGTCGTTGCCGAAGGCTGTGAGCGTGCGCGCAAACTGGCACGGGAGACGATGCGGGAAGTACGCGAAGCGATGGGGCTCAATTACTCGTGATGCGTGGCGCGGCATGAATCATTGGGGAGCCATCAGCATCGCCATTGTTGCCGAAGTGATTGCCACTTCAGCACTTAAATCGACCAGTGAATTTACCCGTTTCTGGCCATCCGTCATTGTGCTTGTGGGGTATGGTGTCGCCTTTTACTTCATGACCGTGAGCCTGCGCGTGCTGCCTGTGGGCATCATGTACGCAGTATGGTCCGGTTTGGGGATCACGCTGGTTTCCATTATCGGATGGCTGTTTTATAAACAGTCGCTGGATCTGGCGGCAATCATGGGCATTGCGCTTATTATTGCAGGTGTCGTCGTGATCAACGTATTTTCCCGATCGGTCAGTCACTAAGGCATGCATTCACAACTTACAATAGACGCCAGGATTTACGGTGAGCCGCTGGATACGCTGCCACATGATCTCTACATTCCGCCCGATGCGCTCGAAGTCTATCTTGAAGCCTTTGAAGGCCCGCTGGATCTGCTGCTTTACCTGATTCGCAAAAACAACCTGGATATCCTCGATATCCCCATGGCGGATTTGACGCGCCAATACATGGCGTATGTGGAAAAGATGCGCGTGCACAAGCTGGAACTTGCCGCCGATTACCTGCTGATGTCCGCCATGCTGATCGAGATCAAGTCGCGCATGCTGTTGCCCAAGCCAGCCGACATCGAGCAGGAGGACGACCCGCGTGCCGAGCTGGTACGCCGGCTGATGGAATACGAAGCGATCAAGCTTGCCGCGCAAAAGCTCGATGAATTGCCGCAAGTGGGCCATGAAATATGGGTGGCGCGCGCTTATTATGAACAAATCGTCGAAACGCAGCCACCGCAGATTTCACTGGAAGACCTGATGGCCGCCTGGAAATCGGTGCTGGAACGCGCCAGTCATTTCACCCACCACAAGATCAGCCGGGAAGAGCTCTCGGTGCGCGAGCACATGAGCCAGATCCTGCGTACGCTGAAGCAGCACAAGATGCTGGAATTTTCTGCGCTGTTCGATGTGGCGAATGATGGATTATCCAAACTGGTCGTCTGTTTCCTGGCGATTCTGGAATTGGCGCGTGAAGGCCTGGTGCATCTCACGCAGCAGGTTGCCTATTCGCCTATCTACTTGCAGATCAACCAGGCTGACTGAGCCGGTAAATGAAAGTCATGAACGAGCCCAACACGGCGCAGGAAATGAAGCAGGTGCTGGAAGCGGCCCTGCTGACGGCATCCGAACCGCTGTCGCTGGACGACATGCTGAAACTGTTTGCCGGGCGCATGGAGCGGGCCACGCTGCGCATGCTGCTGGATGAGCTCAAGGGCGAGTGGCAGCCGGAGAGTGCGAAATCGACCATGGAGCTGGTGCAGGTTGCCAGCGGCTGGCGTTTCCAGGCACGCGCCGGATATGGGCCATTCCTTGCCCGGCTGAGCCCTGAAAAGCCGCAACGTTATTCCCGTGCGGCGATGGAAACGCTCGCGATCATCGTCTACCGCCAGCCGGTAACGCGTGGCGATATCGAGCAGATTCGCGGTGTGGCAGTGAATCCCAACATCATGCGCAGCTTGCAGGAACGTAACTGGATCGATGTCGTCGGCCAGCGCGACGTACCCGGCAGGCCGTCGCTTTACGCCACCACCAGGACTTTTCTCGATGACCTGAACCTGCGTTCACTGGCCGACCTGCCGCCGATGGAAATTTTCACGCAGCAGGACATTCAGCTCGAGCTCTAGTTGTAGTTTTCCCGCCGATTCGTTTTAGCAGCCCATGCTGCTTTATAATAAGCACTTATTTTTCAAAGCATCTTTCATGGCCCGTCCTTTCAAACAGCAGCGCGATCCCGGCGCAATCAAAACCAGACCGGTCGCCATCGACCCCGATGCAGTGCCGCAACGCCTGCACAAACTGCTCGCGCTGGCCGGGCTCGGCTCGCGGCGGGACATGGAAACGCTGATTGCCAGCGGTCGCGTCACCATCAACGGCAAGGTGGCGGAAGTCGGCGCAGGCGTTGTTCTAGGGGATGTCGTTCGTGTCGACAGCCGGCCGGTACGCTTGCCGTTTACGCCGGAGCTGCCGCAAGTGCTGCTCTATCACAAACCCGAAGGCGAAATTGTCAGTCAGGATGACCCTGAAAAACGCGCAACGGTCTTCGACAAATTGCCGCGTGTCAAAGGCGGCAAGTGGATTGCCATCGGCCGCCTCGACATCAATACTTCCGGCTTGCTGATCTTTACGACCTCCGGCGAGTTGGCCAATCGTTTCATGCACCCGCGTTATGAGGTGGAGCGTGAATACGCGGTGCGTGTTTTCGGCGAACTGACGGAAGGCCAGCTGCTGCAGCTGACCCAGGGTATTGAACTGGAGGACGGCCCGGCGAATTTCGATCATATTCACTCGCAGGGCGGGGAAGGCTCGAATCACTGGTATCAGGTTGTGTTGCGCGAGGGCCGCAACCGCGAAGTGCGGCGCCTGTTTGAAGCGTTCCAACTGCCGGTGAGCCGCCTGATGCGCGTGCGTTTCGGGCCGGTTGTGCTGCCGCCGCGTCTCAAGCGCGGCATGATGATGGCGATGGAACCGAAAGAAGTGCTCAGCCTGCTCGAATGGGCAGGGCTGGAAGCGCCGAAAGGCCCGCTGAGGCAGCGCACCAAGCGCGAGATCGAGAAAGCCACCACCGCCTACACCCCGAAAGCGCGCAAAGCCGCTCCTGCGCGTGCAAACAGGCTGCAGGCGGCTGGTATCGATGAACGTGAAAGAACGGGAACGGGTAAAGGCAAGCCGCCTGTTGCCGCCAGAAAGCCGGCGGCAAACAGGCGGGTAAGGCAGAGCAGCGATTTGACGCCGCCCAGGCAGCAGAAGCGTAGCGACAGGAATAGAGGACGCGGTTGAATCCTGCGCAAGAACTGCGCGAAATCACCCTTTTTTGCATGCAATGTTGAAATTTGCGATGCCGGTTCTGCTGCTCTGGACCTGCGTGATGTTATTGAGTGTCAGCGAGCATCGCTCGTTCTTGTCATTCGTGAAATAAACGCCTTCGCCGGGCCTCAGGTATTTGCTTCTGACATTGTCGGTCTCGTTCAGTGAGGTCAGGTTGATATAGGTGCCGTTGCCGGAAATGTGGTGGGCATAGGATGCCTGGCTGTCGATCTTGAACCCGGCCTTGTCTGCAAGCATCAGGTCAACGCCGCCGTAAACGCCTTTCTCGGACTTGAGAGCCTGTTTGAGCGTCCTGTTCTCTTCCTGCAGGGCAGCGAGCCGGACTGACAGCTGCTCGCTGTCATCCTTGATGTTCCTGATCGCTTCGATTGCGCTGCTAAGGTATTGCCTGTCCTGTCCGCTGATGGCGCTCTGGAGTTTTTGTAGGTTGGCCTTGACCGCGTCGAACTGCTTGTTCTGGTTTTCAATGATGGCAGCGGAGTCATCCAGTTGCGGGAATAAATAGCCTGTGGCCTTGCCGATCAGGTTGCTTGCGATGGTGGTGATCGCAAAAAGCAGGCCGGCGAGCAACAGTGTTACCATGCGGTTTTCCCTGATGACTGCGGTGAAAGCCCGAAATCCTGTGATCTTGTGTTTGAAGAAGTCGATGATTTTTTTCATTGTTCTGCTCCCGGTATTTAATGCAACCCTACAGGAGCAAGGAAAAAGCTGTCAACGGTCATCTTCGGGATTCTAAATGCCACGGTATTCCGTTAAGCTCCACGCATGCCTGACAAGAACTCCTACCTGATGATTGCGATGCTGTCGTTTATCGGCGGCTATGTCGATACTTTCGGGTTCATTGCACTTTTCGGGCTGTTTACGGCGCATATCACCGGTAATTTCGTGCTGATGGGCGCAATGCTGGTGCACCCGATGCAGGGTGGTTTGCTGAAACTGCTTGCCTTCCCGGCCTTTCTGCTTGGCGTCGCGGCCTCACGCATCATCGTGCTGAACTACGAGCAGCGCCGGCGATCTCCCCTGAAGGTCCTGTTTCTCGTGCAATTCTTATTGCTCATTGGGTTCATGGCGGCCGGGCTGATGGCGCCTTTGCCGCTGGAATCCGATACCGAGCTGGCGGCGATTTTTGCCGGGATGCTGGGTGCCGCGGCGATGGCGATTCAAAGTGCCGGAGGCAGAACGACGCTGGCTGGCATTGTGCACACTACCGTGATGACGGGTAACGTGACGCACATGGTGATCGACGTTGTCGATATTGCCTACAGCGGGGATGATGCGCTTAAAGCGCGCGCAAGAACCCGATTGAAACAGTTGGCCCCGGCAGTAAGTACGTTCTTTGCCGGTGCATTGTGTGCTGCCGGGGGGTATCTGAATTTCGGCTACTGGTCGGTAAGCCTGCCGATCGCGCTGCTGTTGATTCTGTTGCTTAGCCCCGGCCGCTGGCTTGAACGGGCGGCTGGCTGAATTTCTCCAACTGCTCTTTTGTCAGCAGAAAAACAAACTCATCCCCCGACTCGACTTCAAGCCAGGTGAAAGGCATCTGCGGATAGGCATCGAGCAGGGCATCGCGATTGTGGCCGATTTCCACAACGAGCAGGCCGTCGTCGTTCAGGTAGTTCGCTGCTTCGCGCAGGATGACATGGGTATGGTCCAGGCCGGCATCTCCGCTGCCTAGCGCGATCTGCGGCTCATTACGGTACTCGCGCGGCAATTGTGCCATCGAGGGTGCGTCGACATAGGGCGGGTTGCTGATAATCAGGTCGTAGCGCCTGCCTGCCAGCGCGCTGAACATGTCGGACCGGATGGCCGTGACGCGGTCTCCCAGTGCATAGTTGGCAATGTTGATGTTGGCGACGGCAATCGCATCCGGCGAAATGTCGATGACATCGACCCGGGCATTCGGGAAAGCATGCGCCAGCAGCACGCCCAGGCAGCCGCTGCCGGTGCAGATATCCGCTGCGCTTTCAATCATCTCCGGATAGTCTACCCATGGGGCAAGGCCGTTTTCCAGCAGTTCCGCAATGAACGAGCGGGGTACGATGACGCGCTCGTCGACGTAGAATTTGAAGCCTCTCAGCCATGCTTCACGCAGGAGGTAGGCTGTGGGCGTGTGTTCCGTGATGCGGCGCTCGACCAGATGCGCCAGGTGCTTGCGTTCGGGTTCCGTGATACGTGCGTCGATAAAGTTGTCGAGCGTATCCAGCGGCAGGTGCAGTGCGCTCATGACGAGCCAGACAGCCTCGTCATAGGCGTTGTCCGTGCCATGACCGAAGAAGATGCCGGAGTCTTCAAAACGGCTGACCGTGAAGCGCAGCCAGTCGCGGATGGTGAGCAGTTCTTCGGCGATGCGCGGGTACATCATGCAATCAGCAGCTTTTCCAGGGTAATGCGGTAAGTATCCTTTAGCGGCTCGATATCGGCCACGGCAACGCATTCATTGAGCTTGTGGATGGTGGCATTGAGCGGGCCGAACTCGATCACCTGTTTGCAGATGTTCGCAATAAAGCGTCCATCCGAGGTGCCGCCTGTGGTCGACAGCTCGGGGGTGACTCCATAGGCCTGTTGTATCGCTTCCGAAATTGCTTCGACCAGATTGCCGCGAGGCGTGATGTAGGGCGGGGAATATTCCCAATCCAGGTCGTAATTCAATGCGTGCTTGTCCAGGATGGCATGCACGCGCTCACGCAGGCTTTGATCCGTGCTGGCGGTAGAGAAACGGAAATTGAACAGGATCTCGACTTCGCCAGGCACGACGTTGGTGGCGCCCGTGCCGCCGTTCATGTTGGATATCTGCCACGAGGTGGGCGGAAAGTATTCGTTGCCGTTATCCCATACGGTTTCCACCATGTCCTTGATGGCGGGGGCGACCATGTGGATGGGGTTTTTGACCAGGTGCGGGTAGGCGATATGCCCCTGCACCCCCTTGACGACCAGTTTGCCCGAGAGCGAACCGCGGCGGCCGTTCTTGATCATGTCGCCGACTACCTTGTTGGAGGTCGGTTCGCCGACGATGCAATAGTCGATCAGTTCGTTCCTGGCTTGCAGTACCTCGACGACTTTCACCGTGCCGTTGATGGCGATGCCTTCTTCGTCGGAGGTAATCAGCAGGCCGATGGAGCCGGGATGATCGGGATGCGCTTCGACGAACTCTTCAATTGCGGTAATGAAGGCAGCGCATGAGGTTTTCATATCGGCCGCGCCGCGTCCATAGAGCATGCCGTCCTTGATGGTCGGCTCGAAGGGCGGCGTGTGCCATTGTTCGACCGGGCCTGTGGGGACGACATCCGTATGGCCGGCAAACACCAGCAGCGGGCCGCTGTTGCCGCGGCGGGCATAGAAATTATCCACGTCGCCGAAGCGCATGCGTTCTATCCTGAACCCCAGCGGCTCCAGGCGCCGGATCATGATTTCCTGGCAGCCTGCATCATCCGGCGTATTGGAGCGGCGGGAAATCAGGTCCTTGGCGAGTTCCAGGGTTTTTGTCATGATAAAAGCAGCTTTCTGTAGGTGGATTCATCGAACCCCAGGCTCAATACTTTTCCGTCCCTGACCAGAACCGGTCTTTTGATGACCGAGGTTTTTTCCATCATGAGATTGATCGCAGAGGCATTATCGACGATGGCGGCCCTGGTTTCATCGCCGCGCCCGCGCCATGTCATGCCCGCCCGATTGACCAGCTTTTCCCAGCTCGTCTGACCAAGCCAGTTTTCCAGGGTATTGCTGTCAACGCCCTGTTTCTTGAAATCATGAAATTCGTAGGCAATGCCGTGTTCATCCAGCCATGTGCGGGCTTTTTTCACGGTATTGCAATTGGGGATGCCGTAAAGCTTCATTGGAATCAGCGCTGCGTAAGTAAAACCCAATTCTAACAGCTACAACGATGACTGAGGAACCTCAGGCGGCACGGTTCGTTATTTCACGGCATTTCTGGCTTGTTGTAAAAGTTGCGGGAGTTTTTCACCGGATACAGGGCGCCCAAACAGATAGCCCTGCAGCATATCGCAGTTGAGCTGCCTGAATAACCTGGATTGCGCTTCGGTTTCGATGCCTTCGGCGACGACGGTAAGATCAAGCGCATGGGCCAGGCGAATCAATGCGTCCGTCATTTCGTAGGATTTCCTGTCTTCGCTGATCTTCCCGGTAATCTCGCGATCAAGTTTAAGTTGGCGCACTTTTTTCAGGTAAGCGATGCTGGAATTGCTGATCCCAAAGTCATCCATTGCAATGTCAATGCCCGCCTCGCGGAACTCATCCATCTTCGTATTGAATTGCTCGGGGTGGTTGAGCGCCATCAAGCTGGTGATTTCAAACATCAGGCATGAGTGAGGCAGGTCGAAGCGATTCAGCAATTCCACAATATTGGCCACGAGATTTGGGTCGCGGAATTGCTGGGCTGCCAGATTGATGGAAATCTGCACCTGAATGCCCATGCTGCGCAAACGATGCAGGGTGCGGCAGCTTTCTTCAATGACCCACTGATTTATCCTGTCCATCAGGCCAAAACGTTCGGCAGCATGGATAAACACGCTGGGCAGTATGGAGCCCTTGACCGGATGCCGCCAGCGGATAAGGGCTTCAATGCCCGTAATTTCAAAGCTTTTGCTGTCAACCTTGGGTTGAAAATAAAGCTCGAATTCATCCCTTTTCAGTGCCAGTTTGAGGTCTTGATGCATTTCCAGTAAACGATCCGAGGCTATTCCCATTTCCTTGTCATAGAAGCGGAACTGGTTCTTGCCTGCGCCTTTCGCATGGTACATGGCGGAGTCGGCACTGATTAACAGGCGGTCGATATCGCCATCCTTTGGGTAAACGGCAATGCCGACTGATACCGAAATGGTGATTTCATGATGGTTGATATGAATGGCATCTTGAAGCGAGTGAATGATGCGCTCGACAATCGGCACAATGTCCTGGTCGGATTTGATGTCCTCGATCAATGCCAGGAATTCGTCACCGCCGATGCGGCCAACTAGGTCACAGTGTCGCATGGCCGCACCCAGCCGCTTGGCAACGATCTGCAAAACCTCGTCTCCCACATGATGCCCATAGGCATCGTTAATGGGCTTGAAGTCATCCAGGTCAATGAAAGCAACGGCGAGCATGGATTCCTGGCGTGCGGATCTCGTGATGGCCGCTTCCAGTTGCTGTTTGAATGCACGCCGGTTAGGGAGTTGCGTCAGCGCATCCGTCATTGCAATACGGTTCAGTTCCGTATGGGAATGAGGGCCTGAGTTCCCCGGCGAGAACAGGTGATGTAACGATAATCCGAGCTTTTTGCAGGCATGCGCAGCTAGAAGCCCAAGCAACAGAAGTGCGGGCAGCGCTATCCAGACCAGCAGGTATTCAAAATTACCCATCGCGTAATGATCTTGCCGCTGTTGAAAGGGGCTTTCTTCCTGATGTTTTCGCGTGCCGGGCAATGCCCGGTTGTTCTTCCCCCGTATATTTCCTGTAAGCCAGTCCGGCCCACAGGGTAAGCATGATGAGTGCCGGCATGGGCAGCCAGATCAGCAGGTAGTTAAAGTCGTTCATCCTGTTCGCAATGCATTCCATATCAATGTGTAATCTCCAATGGGCAACATTCATGCCAATTGCCATGAATGTTTTCCCGCCAACTCATGGTCGGCAGCACAGGCAATGCCCGTCATAGTCTGGATGGATTTGAAGCGGGAAGGGGGCTACAAAAAGAGACACCCGCGAAAGCGGGTGTCGTTAGAAGTGCAACGGCACTGTCGAATAATCGACAGTTTTGGGTTAATCAAATGCCGCGCAGTAACTCGTTGATGCCGACCTTGCCGAGGGTTTTGGCGTCGACCTTCTTGACGATGACTGCACAATACAGGCTGTAGCTGCCGTCCTTGGAGGGAAGGTTGCCGGAAACCACCACGGAGCCTGCGGGAACGCGCCCATAGAAAACTTCACCGGTCTCGCGGTCGTAAATCTTGGTGGATTGGCCGATATAGACGCCCATGGAAATGACGCAGTTGTCTTCGACCACGACACCTTCCACCACTTCGGAACGTGCGCCGATGAAGCAGTTATCGCCGATGATGGTCGGGCCTGCCTGTACGGGTTCAAGAACCCCGCCAATGCCGACACCGCCGGATAGATGGACGTTTTTGCCGATCTGGGCGCATGAACCCACTGTTGCCCAGGTGTCAACCATGGTGCCTTCATCGACATAGGCGCCGATGTTGACATAGGACGGCATCAGAACCGCATTCTTGCCGATGAATGAGCCGCGGCGGACGATGGCATTCGGGACAACGCGGAAGCCGCCGGCCTTGAAATCAGCTTCGGTATAGTCGGCAAATTTCGGGGGCACCTTGTCAAAGTACCTGGTGCATCCGCCATCCAGCAGGACATTGTCTTCGAGGCGGAAGGAGAGCAGCACTGCCTTCTTGATCCATTGATGGGTTTCCCATTCCTGTGTATCGCCCTTGCGGGAGGCGACACGCAAGCGGCCGGTATTCAGGTCTTCCAGTACGGTAAATACCGCGTCTTTGACATTTTTATCGACATTGGCCGGGGTAATGTCGGCGCGGTTTTCAAATGCCGCTTCAATGGTGGTTTGCAAATCGCTCATGATGCTTTCTCGAAAATTGACAATAGTAAAACCGCTATTTTACTCGGAAAGTCATGCCAGGTCGAAGCCGGTGTTCCAGGTCGACTGGAATGTTATTTTAAATCATGTGGTTGGGCGATTTTCTGCCAGATGCCTCCGGTGTCGTTTTCAAACCATGCAATCAGGTCTGCGCGACTGACGGGTTTGCTGATCCAGAATCCTTGCAGGATGTCGCAGCCGATATCGGCAAGATGCCTTGCTGCCCGCTCATCTTCGACGCCTTCGGCGACGAGATCGAGACGGAAGTTGTTGCCCAGTTCAATGATGGTTTTGACAATCGCCTCATCCCGCTCGGAAGCGAACATGTTTTTGACGAATGCCTGGTCGATCTTGATTTCATTGATGGGTAACCGGCTTAAATAGGAGAGCGAGGAATAACCCGTACCGAAATCGTCCATCGATATTTTCAGCCCCATTGCACGAATCTGCTTCAAGGCGGTAATGGTCTGATCGGCATCGTCAAGCATGCTGCCCTCTGTAATCTCGATCAGCAGCCTGTCCCTGGGGACTTTCCAGATATTGAGCATATTGGTCAGGGAACTGGAGAAATCCGGTTCGCTGAGATTCTGCGGCAAGATGTTGACGCTGAGCTTGATATCCATTCCACGCGCAACGAAATCCGTGAGATGACGGAACGCGGTTTGCAACAGCCACTTGGTGAATTCGTTGAGGAGACCGTCACGTTCAATCAGGGTGAAAATAACGGGAATGGGGATTAGCCCGTCATCCGTTTGCCATCTCAGCAGGGCTTCCAGGCCGACGATTTTCCCCAGTTTCTGAGAATATTTCGGCTGGTAGTAGAGTTCAAGCGCATTGTCGAACAGGGCTTTTTTCAGCTGTTTCGATAATTCGTCCAGCCGTTTGGTTTCTGCATCCAGGTCAGGATCGTATATTTCATAGCCATCCGGGTGGGTGCTTGGCATTGAGGAGGCCTTGAGTGCGGCTTCAAGCAGGAACTCGGCATCCTTGTTGTCCATGCCGTGTGAGAGTGCAATGCCGATGTAGGGTTTGACCATCGCCATATGGTCGGTGATATGGAACAGTGCCTCGAATTGGCGTTGGATCTTGTTGGTGGCCAGGATGGCGAGGGCGATGTTGTCCACATTCCTCAGGCAGATCGCCCAGCGGCGCGTGGAAATATGCGTGATCAGATCCTGCTCCCGCAGTATCTGTCTCAGCCTGTTAACGATTTCCGGCAGAATATGCTGCACAGCATTGTTGGAGTGCACGCCGAAATCGAACTGAATCGCCAGCATGGCGATTTCCCTGGTGTTTTCGGAGCGCAGAAGTTGATTACATGATTGCAGGAACTGCTCCTGGTGCATGACGTGCTCGAACAGCGCATCCGTGATTCTTGAAGGACGCCTGGAGGCGAGACTGGTCGATTCCGTTAATGCAATCAGCTCCTCCTGCATGATGTAAAAGGACAGCCGGCGTAAACATTCAAGGGCAATTCTGCACTGTCTTTCATCCTGTATTGCGGCAGGAACGCGTCTTGCCATGCATTGCAGGTAGTGATCGAAAATCACCAGGATTTCGGATGCGGTCAGTGAACTGCTGGATTCGAAATGCCGTTGCAGCTCTCTCGTATCGTCCAGTAATAAATGTTCGAAATGGCCGATCAGCGGGTGTCCGTCGGCAAAACCGTATTGCGCCAGCAATTGATAAAAGTCCGGGCAAAGCGGATTCGGTTCTGCGGAGAGTGTTGTCTGGATGCTGGCGAGTAATTGGCGGTCTTTTATTGAGATGGGGCTGACTGTCACCGGGTTCCTTAGAGAAAATAATCCTTCGGGTCTATGCCGTAAGACCCGGCAGGCAACTCCGTGATGATTGAGATCGGGTTATCGTTGTTCTGGTTGAATTTTACCAGGTCTATGGTTTTCTGGCGTTCAAGCCTTTCACCGTCTGCACCGACCATGACTGTCACCATGGGCTGCAACCGCCAGAGCTTGTTCTGTTTGATGACGATGCCTACTTCACCGGTGCTTAGCTTGACCAGCGAGCCGATGGGATAGACACCGACGACCTGGATGAACTGGTCAACCAGTTCGGACTGAAAAGCCTGGCTGCGGAGGGCTACCAGGGTCGAAATGGCGGTTGCCGAGGAGCGGGCGGGCGCGTATGGCTGGTGGGAGGTGATGGTGGAAAACGTTTCCACGATGCCGGCCATGCTGCCGTACAAACCAATCTCTTCCCCTTTCAGGCCGGCCGGATAACCCTGGCCATCGTAGCGTTCATGATGCCTTTCGACAATTTGCCTGACGACGTGGCTGAGCTGTTCGAGTTCGGCCACGATATCGACCCCATGCGGCACATGCTTTCTTGCCAGCTCAAATTCGTTCAAATCGAGACGCTTGTTTTTATTAATGATTTCACTGGGGATTTTGGATTTTCCAATGTCATGCAGCAGCCCGCCGAGTGCGACTTCATTCAGTTCCTCCTTGGGCAACCCCAGTTGCCTGCCGAAACTGACCAGCATGATGGCGACGTCCATCGCATGGTGGTAAGTCAGGTTATCCATGCTTTTCATGTTGCTGATCAGCAGCATGGCATTCGGGTTGCGTATGATGCTTTCCACCACATCGGCAAGCAGGTCCTTGGCAATTTCGATGCGGTCGCTGAGATCTGTGCCGGTCATTTCCAGGATAAAACTGGATGTGATGTCTTCTTCGAATTTCCTGCTGGTTTCTTTCGCGGTGGCCAGTTCCTCTTCCACGGTTGTTTTGATCGGGTAGTCCGCAATCTCCGCCGGGATATCCCCATAATTCGCGAACACCTCGCGAATTTTGCCGATATCCTGTTTGCGTCTTACCTCTGCGATTTTGTCATCCTCGCTTTCTTCCGCCGGGAAGAAGCTGCCCGCGGGGTAAGCGCTGAGTGAGGCTTGCCTGAAATTAAACAGCTCGCTGCCTATCTGCCTGATGGCGCCGAAAAATCCCGCCACCCCGCCGTTGCTTGGCTTGGGTGCGCGATGTTTTTGCTCGACTTGTATGTAACTCGCGGGGCGTTCCGCTTCCTGAGGGCGCTTTTGGGGCTGGGTTTTGGAAGGCGGGGCTACAAAGATGCCGGGGAGGGATTTGTCCTGCGCAACGATGACATAGCTGCATTGATCCTGCAGCGCCTGGATTTGCTCGTCCGACTCGATCAGGAAGCCCTGGAACAGGAAGTCGGTATCGGTCCACGGACGATCCAGTTCACTGACAAACATGCCTTTCTGGATTTTCCTGATGTCGATTTTGACGTCCAAAGCTGTCTGCCGTCAGTCAGGTCTATTTTTTCCTGATGGCTTCCTGGTATAGCGGCATCATTGAGGGGATCATTTTCTGCAGGTCGGTAATACGCGCATCGTTGGATGGATGGGTACTGAGAAACTCCGGCGGGTTGCTGCCTCCCTGTTGCCCCATTTTCTGCCATAAGCTGACGGCTGCGTTGGGGTTGAAGCCTGCGCGGGCAGACAGCTCCAGGCCGATCCTGTCAGCTTCGCGCTCCTGTTCGCGGCTGTTGGGCAAGGCAAAAAACAGGGAAGAACCCAAAGCGGCGGCTTGCACGCCCGCGGCGGCGGCAGTTTTGTTGCTTGATGCGCCTGCCAGCACGGCAAGGCCTGCCAGGCCCATTTGCTGCGCAGACGCGATCGACATGCGCTCACGCCCATGTTCACGAAGTGCATGGGCAATCTCATGGCCAATGACTGCGGCCAGTTCGTCGTCCGTCGCCTTGAGCTTTTCGATCAGGCCGGTGAACACCATGATTTTCCCGCCAGGCATGCAATAGGCGTTGACCTGATCGTTTTTCTCTACATTGACTTCCCATTTCCACTGCAAGGCATCCTGCCGGAACTGCCCTGAATGTTGTATGAGTTTCTGCGAAATGCCCCTTACCCTGGCTACCTGCGCAGCATCCGTATTCAGCGTTTTCTTGCTGCTGGCTTCTTTCAGCGTCGCCAGATAGCTCTCGGTGGACATGCTTTCAACCTGTTGTTCAGAAAGCATCATGAACTGCTTGCGTTCAACGCCCGAGGCGCTGGGGTTGGTTGTCGTCGCACAGCCCGTGAACAGGGATGTGATGATCGATAATGAGATGATGAGTTGTTTTTTCATAGCCTGTTCCGCCTAATCATTCGTCTGAGTTGAAGATTGCCCGGCAATGCTCAAATGGATATATGAAAATTATAGCGCTTACAAAATGACTTGTGCGCCCAATTCCACGACCCGATTGGGAGGTAGCCGGAAATGGTTGGTTACGCTATCTGCATTACGGAACATGCCTGCAAACAGTTTTTTACGCCAATGCGCCATGCCGGGCTTGCTGCTGGCGAACAGCGTTTCCTTGCCGATGAAATAGGAGGTTTCCATCTCTTCCATCCTGAGGCCGTAAGGTTCGCACAGGGCCAGATCCCCGGGAACATTGGGTTCATCCTTGAATCCGTAATGCATGACGATACGGTAAAATCCATGAGGCAGTTTCTCATATGTAATGCGCCGGTCTTCTTCCACGTAAGGTACGTTTTCCGTTCTGACATTGAGCAGCACGACGCGTTCGTGCAAGACCTTGTTATGTTTCAGATTATGCAGCATGGCATGTGGCACGCCGTCCGGGTTGGGCGTCATGAATACGGCATTGCCCGGCACGCGCGCAGGCGGATAATGGCCGATCGACTCAATGAAAGGTTCCAGCGCCATGGCGTCGTCCTGCATTTTTTCCGTCAGCAGGGTCCGGCCTTTTTTCCATGTCGCCATCAGGATCAGTATCACTGCGCCTGCAATCATCGGGAACCAGCCGCCATCGGGCACTTTCAGCAGATTTGCGGCAAAGAATGCGAGATCGATGATGAGGAACAGGGCGATCAGAATACCTGCACGCAGCCAGCCCCAGCCCCAGATGACATGGAATACGACGCCTGCCAGCAGGGTGGTGATGACCATGTCGGCGGTGACTGCGATGCCATAGGCTGCCGCCAGGTCGCCTGATGTGCCAAACCCGATGACCAGCCCCATGACCGCCAGCATGAGCAGCCAGTTGACGCGTGGCATGTAGATTTGACCCTTTACCCGCTCGGATGTGTGCGATATCTGCATGCGCGGAAGAAAGCCGAGTTGCTGGGCCTGATGCGATACGGAAAACGCGCCCGAGATGACAGCCTGTGATGCGATCACGGTTGCCAGTGTCGCCAACACGATCAGCGGATAGAGCATCCACTCCGGTGCCATCAGGTAGAAGGGATTTTTGATGGACGCTGCATCATGCAGGATCAAGGCGCCTTGGCCGAAGTAGTTGAGTACCAGTGCCGGCAGTACGAGGCCGAACCATGCCATGCTGATGGGCTTGCGTCCGAAATGTCCCATGTCCGCATATAGCGCCTCAGTGCCGGTAACGGCCAGGACGACCGCGCCGAGGGCAACGAAGGCAATCCATGGGCTTTCTGCAAAAAACAGAAAGGCGTAATAGGGGCTGATGGCCTGCAGGACTGAAGTTTCATGCATGATGTTGACGATGCCCAGGATCGCCAGGGTGCTGAACCACAGCAGCATTACCGGGCCGAACAGCGCACCGACTATTGATGTGCCGCTGCTCTGGACCCAGAACAGCGCAAAAATCACCACAAGCGTGATGGGCACGATGTAGGCATGCAGTGCGGGAGCGGCAACTTCCAGGCCTTCAACGGCAGAGAGCACCGAGATTGCCGGCGTAATCATGCCATCCGCATAGAACATGCTGGCTCCGAGAATGCCGACCAGCATGATGGTCCGTTGCTTCTTGGCATTGTCAGCTACAGTTCTGCCTGCCAGGGCAAGTAAAGCCATAATCCCGCCTTCGCCACGGTTGTTGGCGCGCATGATGAAAGCTAGGTATTTGACCGAAACCACCATGATCAGCGACCAGAGTATCAGCGAGAGGATGCCGAATACGTTGTCGTGGTTGAGTGGAACGGGGTGCGGACTGACGGCGAATACTTCTTTCATGGTGTAGAGCGGGCTGGTGCCGATGTCGCCATAGACAACACCGAGTGCCGCCAGGGCAAGCAGGGGAAGTCGTGATTTGCCGGATGCCGGAGTATTCATGCAATGTGACTTGGAAGGCAATGCGGAATTCTATCAGTTCGGCATCATGACTTCTGTATGATAATCTTCCCTTACAAACAATTTTCAAGTGTTGCGGCCATGAGTCTGCGTTTTCGATTGAATCTCCTGATCACCATCATCATGCTGATGTTCATGGCTGCTGTCGGCTACGTCATGATCAAAGGCCTGCGCACTTCGACACAGGAGGGCGTGGAGGCGGCTTCGCGAGTCACCGTGCAATTGCTGGATACCGTCATTATCAGTTCCGAGCAGAATCCATCCTGGGGCTACACGCACCTGGTCATGCTGCGTTTTCTTGAGCACCTGAAGCATGTCAGGGGCACGCGCATCTCGCTTTATGATTTGCAGGATAATCTGATCTATCGCTCCCCGCCTTCCAGCTATCGTGCCGATGTCGATCCGCCGCAATGGTTTATCGATACGCTGAACCCGAATGAGCCCTCTGTCACACGAACGATACGCTTCGGCAAGCTGGTCGTCGATCCGGCGCCGCTAGGCTCCATCCGCGAAGCGTGGGTCAACATGCTGGACCTGTTCTGGATCGGCATGGCTTTCTTCATCCTGCTGAACTTTGCGGTCTACTGGATGCTGGGTCGATGGCTGAAGCCGATGCAGCCCATGCTGCAAGCCATGAACAAGATGGAGCAAGGGGACTTGAGTACCCGCCTGCCGGATTTCGATTTGCCCGAGTTTACGAGAATCGCACAGAATTTTAACCGCATGGGCGAGTCGTTGCAGGCCAGTACGGAAGAGAGCCGCCGGCTTGCATTGCTGGTCAAGCAGACGGCGGATGCCATCATGATCCATGACCTCAACGGCAATATTTCATTCTGGAATCCGGCTGCCCAGCGCATGTTCGGTTATGCGCCGGAAGATATCATCGGAAAATCGGTGGACCTGCTGACTCCCGCGAGCCAAAAGGCCGATCTGGCGCAGAGCATGCAGCAGATTACCGCAGGGCGCAAGGTCGAGAATCACGATACGCAGCGCCAAACCAGGGATGGACGCATCATCGATGTTTCCATCTCGGCTGCTCCGCTCATCGACCCGATCACCAATGAGGTGATCGGCGATATCTGCAGCATGCGCGATATTACCGAGCGCAAACACGCCGAGGAGGCGGAAAGGAAACTTGAGGAGAATCGCCAGTTAACGCATCTGATTCAACGGCATATCGAGGATGAGCGTCGCAGCTTGGCGCGCGAGTTGCATGACGAACTCGGGCAATATGTCACGGCCGTCAAGACGTTTGCCGTCGGCATCTCCAACAAGACAAAGGAAAAAATGCCGGATGTTTCGGCCAATGCGCAAACTATTGTGTCGGCAGCGAATCATATCTACGACGGCATGCACAACATCATCCGGCAGTTGCGTCCTGGCGTGCTGGATAATCTAGGGTTGTCCGAAACCTTGCGTGATGTCGTCTCAACCTATCAGGCCCAGCATCCGGAGATCAAGATCAACCTGACCATGAGCGGAGATGTCGATGTGTTCGGTGAGACCATCAACATCAATATTTATCGTGTCGTGCAGGAAGCGGTGAACAATGCCTTGAAGCACGCGGGGGCGAGCTGGATTGATATCAAGCTGGCAGTGACAAAAACAGGAGAGTTGCAATTGATTATCAAGGATAATGGCGAGGGTATGGATATTCATCTGGTGGATCAGAGCAGGCATTTCGGCCTGCTCGGCATGCGCGAGCGTGCACAGGCTTTGCACGGCAGTTTCAACATTGATTCGGAGCCGGGGCATGGAACAACGATATACATCAACATTCCGAAAGGGCGCCAGGTATGAGTCAAATCAATGTCATGCTGGTGGACGACCATGCGGTGGTCCGCATGGGATTCAAAATGCTGCTGGAATCGGCATCCGACATCAAGGTCGTGGCCGAAGCCGATAGTGGGGAGCAGGGCGTCAAGCTCTATTCCGAATACCATCCTGATGTGGTCGTCATGGACATTACCATGCCGGGCATTGGGGGGCTGGAAGCGATAGAACGCATCATGGCAAGGGAAAGTAATGCGCGTATCCTCGTGCTCAGCGCGCACGAAGACTCCGTGCATCCCAAGCGCGTGCTCAATGCGGGCGCCATGGGCTACCTGACCAAACGCAGTGCAGCGGAAGAGTTGATCAAGGCAATCAGGACGGTGGCAAGCGGAAAACGCTACCTGGAGGCAAGCGTGGCGCAGCAGATGGCGATACAGCAGCTTTCCGGTGAGCAGAATCCGGTTGATGTCCTGTCGGATCGCGAATTCGAGGTATTCATGGCGCTCGCCAAAGGTAAAACGACGAACGAAATCGCAGAGACCTTATGTCTATCGCCGAGAACGGTAGGCACCCATCTCTACAACATCAAACAAAAACTCAATGCCAACAATTCGGCCGAGATTGCGCTGATTGCCATGCGGTCTGGCCTGATCGACCCTTAGCCTGATCGGCCTTTAGCGGGCAAGATAGCGGGCGATATTCGGTTGGCCGTCATTACCCAATTCCACGATGGCCAGTTGGCCGCTGTTGAGCCGGCCGATTTCAGGGGGGACCAGAAAGATGATGGCCTGCCCTTGTCCGCCCTCAAGCCCGCCGGTAGCCACGCGTAAGCCTGCCCATTCGTTTTTGGGCGGTAATTCCGCTTCGCCGCGTGTGTAAGCCTGTTCCAGAACGGACATTTTTTCGTCTCCGATCAGCAAATTCCAGACTTCAACCCGGACAAAGGGCGAAACTTCGGCCTCTGCCTGTTCCGCAGGCACCATCTCTGCCGGCAGGGGTTCCTCGCTGGGGCTGATGGGCTGGAAGCCAGAACTGACAAAGCTTATCCAGTACTCGTCTGGAGAAGAGTCCTTCAAAACCCGCTTGTTCAAGGCTTCGCGTTGCTGCGCCTCATAAGCGTTGTGCATGATGTTGTCGGCCCCTTGCATCAGCATGGAAGAAGCCAGTTGCTGCGCGATAGCACCTCCCATGCAACCGCTAAGGGGCAATGCCGTGCAAGCGAGGAGTATCGGAATCCCGCAGCGTCGAGCGATTTCGGCCAGTATGGCAATCATCTCTTGATTTCAAGCATACATTCTCAGGACAGGAAGTTAAGCGTATGCCCGGAAGAAACGAATGTCCAGTATCACTTGCTGTTGCCATCGGTTAAATGATGGGGTTATCGCGGCGTGGCACGCACGCTGATGATGCCGCCCAGGATAATCAAGGCGACTGCGAGCCAGCGGTCCGGGGACAGGGTTTCGCCCCAGAGCAGGATGCCGAAAAGGCTGGCAAGCAGGACCGTGGTGTATGCGAGGCTGCCGACGACCAGGTGATTGCCGGTACGGTAAGCCCTCGTCATGGCGAATTGCGCGATGGTGGCAGATGCGCCTAAACCCAGGAGCAGCGGTATATCCTGCCAGGAGACGGGATTGAAATGGTGAACCATCATCCAGAAGCCGGCGC
Organism: Methylophilaceae bacterium; assembly: GCA_905339275.1. GTDB lineage: Bacteria > Pseudomonadota > Gammaproteobacteria > Burkholderiales > Methylophilaceae > UBA6140. Next base: position 84,655 of record CAJPFK010000018.1, on the reverse strand, counting down.
CAACAGTGCAGACCAGCGTGAAATAAAACACAGTGCGCCAATCCGGTTCGCCGGAACGTGCCAGTTGCGTAACATGGACATAAACAATGCCTGCCGTTAAGCCGGACAGCAGGCCGATGGTGCCGGCAATCAATTCATCCGCATGCAGGCTGGGCCTCAGCAGCAGAATAACGCCGAGAAACCCCAAGGTGATGGCTACAACCAGAATGTTGCGGGGACGTTCATGCTGCAGCATGAACGGCGCAAACATCGCCATGAAGAGCGGCGATGTATAGTTGAGCGTAATCGCCGTGGCAAGGGGTAGTTCGCTGATCGCATAGAAGAACATGACCAGCGAAAGGAATCCGAGAATCGAGCGTGTCAGCTGTTTGCCGAGCACCGGCGTTTTCAGTTGCAGGTTCTGTTTCCTGGCAAGGATGAAAATAAATATCAGTCCAAAAAAAGAACGATAGAACACCAGTTCCGGGCTGGAAAATGTCTGGCCGCCTATCTTCACCAGAGTACCCATGATTGCAAAGAAAAAGGCAGCCACCAACATCCACAGGCTGCCCGGCTTGTTGATCGATAACCGCGGGATTTTCAAGATTGGACTTTGCAGGGAAGCATCTGGTCAGGCGGTAGCGCTGGATATATGCGGTTCAAGTTGCTGGCGTATCCACGAATGGAAGTGCCCGAGGCCGGTTTCCATGGGATGCTGGTACGGGCCGCGTTCGTCCACGCCCTGCCTGAACAGGGCCTTGCGGCCCCGGTGCATGCGCTCGCAGATATCCTTGTCCTCAATGGCGGTCTCATTGTATGCGGCTTGCTGTGCATCGACGAATTCCTGCTCGAACAAGGCAATATCCTCCGGATAATAGAATTCGACGACATTGGTGCAGGCATCCACGCCGCGCGGGATGATGTGCGACACCACCAGCACGTTCGGATACCATTCCAGCATCAGGAACGGATAGTAAACCATCCAGATGGCGCCATTTTTTGGAGGCTGGCGATTGCCGTACTGCAATACCTGTTCCTGCCATTTTCTGTAGATGGCAGAGCCGGCTTTCTGCAACGACTGCTTGACGCCCACCGTCTGTACGCTGTACCGGTCGCCGAATTCCCATTGCAGGTTCTCGCAATCGACGAATTTATCGAGGCCGGGATGGTAAGGTCCGACGTGATAGTCTTCCAGGTAGACCTCGATAAAGGTTTTCCAGTTGAAGTTGTATTCCTCGATCATGACGCGGTTCAGCATGTAGCCGGTAAAGTCGAAATCCTGTTTGCAGCCGAGTCCGGCGAGGTCTTTTGCAATATCCCGCCGGCTGTCGAACAGGAGGCCTTGCCAGTTCTGCATGCCGGATTTGTTCAGGTGCAGGCAGGGGTTCTGTTCGAAATGCGGCGCTCCCATCAGTTCTCCCTGCAGATTGTAGGTCCAGCGGTGCAGGGGGCAAACAATATTGTGCGTATTGCCTTTTCCGTTCAGCATCACTGCCTGCCGATGACGGCAGATGTTGCTGATAAGCTCGATTCCGTTGCCATTGTTGATCAGGATTTTGGCTTCGTCCATCCAGCCAATGGCGTGGAAATCGCCCTTGTTCGGCACCATCAGCGCATGCCCGACATATTGCGGCGATGACGGGAACAAATATTTCTGCTCAAGTGCATGTATGGCAGGATCTATGTACCAGGAAACGGGTAGCTGGGTTTCCGCCGGCGCACTGGCTGTCGCCGCGGATTTAAGTGATACAAGTGAAGCCATAGAATACGGAAATACTTAAATATCGAAACAATTGATTTGATAATGGATTTTTACGCGAACGTTGAATTTTGCCCCAAAGTGCGGTTTTAATAAACCACTTTTGCCCGGCAGGCTGTTGAACCGGGTTGCCCGCGGCTTCCCGAAATAGGCGCAATCCTTGATTAATAGATGGTTTTGAGCTACGCTCAGCGCTGTTGATATAAAACAATATTTAGCAAGCCAGAATTTCAACAGAGGAGAGTAAAGCCATGAAAAACCCATTGGATTCGATCTTGGGCACAGTAGTCTCAGGATTGGTGCTTACGCTGGTTTTGTATCTGTTTCTGAAGAACTTTATTCTGGCGGGGGTATAGTCATGGACTTCCTGCTTGATGGTATCTTCCGTTGGTTGCATGTTATTGCAGGCATTACATGGATAGGCTTGTTGTATTACTTCAACCTGGTGCAGGTTCCAGCGATGAAGGAGGCTACGGCGGATGGCACGGCGGCTGGCATTTCCAAGCATATCGCACCGCGCGCCTTGCTCTGGTTCCGTTGGGCGGCTGTGGTGACATGGCTTGCGGGTGCGGCGTTGCTGGGGGCCAATTTCACGCATGCGTTCACGCTGGAAGCCGCCTATGCGGGGATTGGCATTGGCGCCTGGTTGGGCACGATCATGCTGTTTAATGTCTGGGTATTGATCTGGCCGAACCAGAAAAAAATACTGGGCATGGTGCCGGCCACGGATGATGAGAAGGCCAGTGCGCGCCGTGTGGCGTTCCTTGCATCGCGAACCAATACCATGCTCTCCATCCCCATGCTGTTTTTCATGGCGAATGGATTGACACACAAGGCTGCAATCGGCCTGTAATAAAAATTATCCAAGCTGCAAACGGCGGCTGGAGCCGCCGTTTGCATTTTTATTTTCAGAATATTGAAGAATATGCCAGAACATTTAATGAATACATACGGCAGGCAGCCTGTGACCTTTGTGAAGGGAAAGGGTGTCTGGCTTTGGGATGACCAGGGAAACAAGTATCTGGATGCGCTTTCCGGCGTTGCCGTGAATGGCTTGGGACATGCCCATCCCAAGCTGGTCGAAGCCATTTCGGCGCAGGCTGCAAAGTTGATCCATGTCTCCAATATTTATCAGATTGCCGAGCAGGCAAGGCTTGCAGCCAAGCTGGCTGAAATCTCGGCAATGGATAAGGTGTTTTTCTGCAACTCCGGTTGCGAAGCCAATGAAGCGGCCATCAAACTGGCACGGCTTTATGGCCATAACAAAGGAATTGAGAGCCCGGAGATCATCGTCATGGAAAAAGCTTTCCATGGGCGTACCATGGCAACGCTTTCGGCGACCGGCAACCGCAAGGCCCAGGCCGGCTTCGAGCCCTTGGTCAGCGGTTTCATACGCGTGCCTTTCGACGATCTGGAAGCCGTGCGGCAGGTTGCTTCACGCAACCAGAACGTGGTGGCAATCCTGGTCGAGCCCGTGCAGGGCGAGGGCGGCGTCAATGTGCCGCATGACGTCAAAGCCTATCTCGAGGGTTTGCGCGAAATCTGTGACAGCCATGGCTGGCTGCTGATGCTGGATGAAGTGCAAAGCGGTATCGGCCGTACCGGTACCTGGTTCGCGTTTCAGCACACCAGCATCATCCCTGACGTGATGACGCTGGCGAAAGGCCTGGGCTCGGGCGTGCCGATCGGCGCCTGTCTGGCGAAAGGCGACGCAGCGGAAGTGTTTACCTATGGCAAGCACGGCTCGACATTCGGCGGCAATCCGCTGGCTTCCGTCGCCGGCCTGACGACGCTGGAAACGATAGAGCAGGAGAAACTGCGCGAGAATGCGGAAACTGTCGGCAATTGGATCTGCGATCAGTTCAGGGCCGAATTTGCGAACACCCCCGGCGTGCAGAAAATACGCAATGCGGGACTGATGATCGGCATCCAGCTCGACCGGCCTTGTGGCGATCTTGTCAGGCGCGCGCTTCAGCAGAAGTTGCTGATCAATGTTACCGCTGATAATGTAGTCAGATTGTTGCCTTCGTTGGTGATGACCCAGGACGAGGCAGGCCAGCTTGTGCGCATTCTGGCACCGCTGATCAAGGATTTCCTGAATGAATAAAACCGGCAGCCTATAACCAGAAGCAGTTAATTTTATGGCAATCAAACATTTTCTACAGTTCAATGACCTGACCCGGGACGAGCTTGATTACATTTTCGAGCGCACCAGGTGGATCAAAGCGCAATTCAAGGCTTACCAGCAATATTGGCCGCTGGTTGATCGCACGCTGGTGATGATTTTCGAGAAGGCCAGTACGCGTACGCGCCTGTCTTTTGAAGCGGGGATGCAACAGCTTGGCGGGGCCGCCATTTACCTGAACACGCGCGATTCCCAGCTTGGCCGCGGCGAACCCGTGGAGGATGCCGCCCAGGTGATTTCGCGCATGAGCGATATTGTCATGATCCGTACTTTTGAACAGGAAATCATCGAACGTTTTGCCGAGAATTCGCGTGTACCGGTGATTAACGGCCTGACCAATGAATATCACCCATGCCAGATACTGGCTGATATTTTTACTTTCATCGAGCATCGCGGTCCGATCCAGGGCAGGACGGTGGCATGGATTGGCGATTCGAACAATGTCTGCAACACCTGGCTGCAAGCTGCGGAAGTGCTGGATTTCAACGTCCATGTCTCTACGCCGCCGGGTTATGAAGTGGAACAGGAACGTGCCGGTTTATACGGTCATGCCCACTATGAGGAATTTTCAGACCCGATGGAAGCAGCCCGCGGCGCCGACCTGGTGACCACGGATGTCTGGACCAGCATGGGTTTCGAGGCGGAGAACGAGGAGCGCATGCGCGACTTTGCTGACTGGCAGGTCGATGCCGACATGATGAAAGTTGCTGCCAGGGATGCCTTGTTCATGCACTGCCTGCCTGCACACCGTGGCGAAGAAGTCGCAGCAGAGGTGATCGACGGCGCTCAATCCGTGGTCTGGGATGAGGCTGAAAATCGCCTTCACACTCAGAAAGCGTTGATGGAGTATTTGTTGTTAGGGAAGGTGGCTGGATAGGCGCCAATGGTGTGAAGGCGATTTGGGCGCAGGCTAACTTGCGCAGCAAGTTAAGCCGCGAAGCGGCGGCCGTAGCCAAAACCGCGCTATAAACGCAAAAGGCACTGATGGAATATTTATTGTTAGGAAAAGTAAAGCAATGAGTGATGTGAATAAAGTAGTACTTGCCTATTCCGGTGGCCTGGATACCTCAGTCATCCTGAAATGGCTGCAGGACGTCTATCAATGCGAGGTCGTGACCTTTACCGCCGACATCGGCCAGGGCGAGGAACTGGAGCCTGCACGTGAGAAAGCCAGGAAGTTTGGCGTCAAGGAAATCTACATTGACGATTTGCGCGAGGAATTCGTGCGCGATTTCGTATTTCCCATGTTTCGTGCCAATACCGTGTACGAAGGCGAATATCTGCTCGGTACCTCGATCGCACGCCCATTGATTGCCAAGCGCCTGATCGAGATTGCAAACAAAACCGGTGCCGTTGCAATTTCCCATGGCGCTACCGGGAAAGGTAACGACCAAGTGCGTTTTGAATTGGGCGCCTATGCGTTGAATCCCAATATCAGGATCATTGCCCCTTGGCGCGAATGGGACCTGTTGAGCCGCGAGAAGCTGCTGGCTTATGCCGAGACCCATGGCATTCCTGTCGAGATGAAGCATAAACAAGGCGGCAGCCCGTACTCGATGGATGCCAATTTGCTGCACATCAGCTACGAAGGCCGTCACTTGGAGAATCCCGCTGCAGAAGCCGAGGAGGATATGTGGCGCTGGACGGTCAGTCCGGAAAATGCGCCGGATACTGCCGAGTATCTGGATATTGAATATGCGCATGGCGACCCGGTTGCACTCAATGGCAAAAAACTTGCGCCGCATGATTTGCTGGCCGAGTTGAACCGCCTGGGCGGCAAGCACGGTATCGGCCGCCTGGATCTGGTGGAAAACCGTTATGTCGGCATGAAGTCGCGCGGTTGTTACGAAACCCCGGGCGGCACCATCATGCTGAAGGCGCATCGCGCGATTGAATCGCTGACGCTGGATCGTGAAGTCGCGCACTTGAAGGATGATCTGATGCCGCGTTATGCCAGCTTGGTCTACAACGGTTACTGGTGGAGTCCGGAGCGTGTTGCCTTGCAAACCCTGATCGACCATACGCAGAACAATGTCAACGGCTTCGTGCGGCTCAAGCTCTACAAGGGTAATGTCATCGTCGTCGGCCGTGACAGCAAGAGTGACTCACTGTTTGATCCGACCATTGCCACCTTTGAGGATGATGCCGGTGCTTACGACCAGAAGGATGCCGGTGGTTTTATCAAGCTCAATGCATTGCGCATGCGTATTGCGGCAAACCTTGACAAGCGCCGGAATTAACCCTGGCAGGTTGCCGGGTTTACAGGAAAAAAGCGGCGCTCAAGCGCCGCTTTTTCTTTATGGGCATTTTACTTTAAGCTTGAATTCAGCTTGCATGTCTACACTGGCGAATATCAGATGCCGGAAGGAGCGTGACATGCCATTGAATTCATCATTATTGGGACAATTACCGGTAGCGAGGTTGTTGGTATGGTTGTTTAATGTTGCGCTCGCGCTTATATTTCTAGGCTGGGTGGTGGTTGACGGCGTGATCTGCCTGGTCAGAAAGCTGATTGCCATGTCTTTGCGGCAGAAAATCAAAACGGATATGAAAAAAAACGAGAAACCTGAATTTAAACCGGTCCTTATTGCTGGTGTGATGACCGTTTTATTGATGACCTTTACCATTCCCGCCATTGCCGGGGAGGATGTCAGTTATCTGCAAGCACGCAAATTGCAGGCTGCGGGAGAAATTCTGTCATTTGAAAAAATCGCAGAGATCGCCCGTTCAATCAAACCCGGCGATATACTGGAAACCGAGTTGGAGCGGAACAGGAAAAATGGTTTGTATATCTATGAGATAGAGATTCTTGATGCCAAGGGCGTTGTGTGGGAACTGGACATCAATGCCAAGACTGGCGAGCTTATTAAAATCGAGGTTGATGATTAAAGGTTCCACAGATGCGTTTGCTGCTAGTCGAGGATGATGAAACGCTGGGCCCGCAAATACAGAGCGCATTGCAACAGGCTGGATACGCTGTTGATGTTTCTACCGACGGTATCGATGCCGAGGGCCTGGGGGATATCGAGCCATACGACCTGATCGTGCTGGATCTGGGGTTGCCGAAACGTCCTGGGTTGACGGTCCTGGCCAACTGGAGAAGCCGCGGCAACAAAGTCCCGGTTGTTATTCTGACCGCACGGGGCAGTTGGCAGGAGAAGGTGGAAGGATTCAAGGCCGGTGCGGATGATTATGTCGGCAAGCCGTTTCAGATGGAGGAACTGCTGGCACGTATCGGTGCGGTACTGAAGCGCAGTCAGGGCGCACCAGTCGGGCCGTTGACGGTTGAGGGTATTTCCCTGGATGAGGAAACCCAGTCGCTGGTGGATCAAAACGGCCATCGCCAGGAATTGACGGGTACGGAATACCGTTTGTTACGCTATTTCATGTTGAATCCCGGGCAAGTGCTGTCCAAAAGCCGCCTGGCCGAACACGTTTACGATTACGACAGTGACAAGGACAGCAATGTCATGGAAGTCTATGTGAACCGGTTGCGCCAGAAAGTCGGGCCTGACCTGATCCAGACCAGGCGGGGACAGGGTTACATTTTTGGCGCCAGGCATTCATGAAGCGACTTGCGTGAAATCGCTGAGTGGACGTCTTTCCTGGGGATTGGCCTTAAGCCTCATCATTCTGCTGATAATGCAATGGGCGATCGCCAGCTATGCGATTCGATACCTGACGGAAAACCAGGTGGCAAGCCGCCTGATACAGGACAGCGAAAACCTGCTTGCGGGTATCCGCTTCGATGAGGCCGGCATTTTCCATATCGATCCCAAACGTGTCAACGTAATCTATCAGCGCCCGTTCTCCGGGCATTATTTCGTCATCAGTGTAGAAGGTGAAAAATATGTCTCGCGATCCCTGTGGGATGGCGATCTTGCCGTGCCGGAGGTCAAGCCCGGCGTCGATGTGCAATTTACTATCGATGGCCCGGAGCAGGAAAGCCTGCTTGCCGTCACCCATGGTTACCGGAAACAGGACCGGGAGATCAGCATTACCGTGGCGGAAAATCTCGATGCCTTCAATGCCGGCCTGCGTCAGTTCCAGTGGATTTATGGCGCTGTTTCGACGGTGGTCCTGGCGATATTGCTATTGGTGCAGAACCTGATCGTACGTCGTGAATTGAAGCCGTTGAAAACGCTGCGGGCCAATATGGCCAGCCTTGAACGCGGCGAAACGGACCGGATTGAAACGCTGGGGCCGGCCGAGATTGCGCCGGTCATTACTGAACTGAATCGCCTGCTGGCGACCATGGGCAAAAAGGCGAGGCGTTCCCGTGAATCGCTCGGTAACCTTGCGCACGCACTGAAAACCCGTCTTGCCGTTTTGAACCAGCTCGTTGAACAGCCCGAACTGAAAGCATTGCCGGCAATCAGGCAATCCATACAGGACTCGACAGAAGCCATGCGACGTATCGTCGAGCGTGAACTCAAGCGTGCGCGGCTCATCGGGGACGCGCTGCCCGGGCAGCGCGTCAACCTGCGGGAAGAGATTACCCTGCTGGTGCAGACGCTGCAGCTCATGCACTCTGATAAATCGCCGGATATCGTCTGGCATGTCGACAAGGATGCGCAGTTCATTGGCGACCAGGAGGATCTGCTCGAACTGCTTGGCAACCTGCTGGATAACGCCTGCAAGTGGAGCAGGAATCGCGTTGTGCTCAATGTGAGCAGCCGCGATGGCGTGGTGTTCCGCATCGAGGATGACGGCCCCGGATGCGGGCCGGAAGAGCTTGAGCAACTGACCAGGCGCGGTTTCAGGGCGGATGAAAGCAAGCCGGGAAGCGGGTTGGGGCTGGCGATCGTGCGGGATATCGTGGAGAGCTATGGCGGCAACCTGACCATTGCACGCTCGAGCAATTTAGGCGGCCTGAGCGTGGAAGTGTGGCTGCCGAACCGGTAATATTCAGGTAATTATCATCTTCAGGCATCGCCGCATAAAAAATTATGGAATATCGCCAATTAGGTCAAAGCGACCTGCGTGTCTCAGTCATCTGTCTCGGTACCATGACTTACGGAGAGCAGAACACCGAAGCGGAAGCGCATCAGCAACTGGATTTCGCGCAGGCGCATGGCATCAACTTCATCGACACCGCTGAAATGTACCCGGTGCCGCCCAAGTCCGCTACGTTTAGCCGTACCGAAACTATCGTCGGCAGCTGGCTCAAACGCCAGCAGCGTGACAAGGTCGTACTGGCGACGAAAGTGGCCGGGCCGAGGCGCAAAATGGAATGGATACGCGGCGGCCCGAAAGCGCTGGACAGGGAGAATATACGCGCTGCCGTCGAGGGCTCCCTGCAGAGATTGCAGACCGATTACATTGACCTTTATCAACTGCACTGGCCGGAGCGTAATGTGCCGATGTTCGGGCAATACCAGTTTGACCCGTCCCAGGAGCTGGAAAACGGCAAGCAGCGGGAGTGGGTCGGCATTCGCGACCAACTGGAGGCCTTGGCCGAACTGGTGCAGGAAGGCAGAATCCGCTACATAGGCGTATCCAATGAACAGCCCTGGGGCGTCATGGAGTTCCTGCGCATTGCAGATGAATATGATCTTCCGCGCATTGCCAGCATCCAGAACTGCTACAACCTGATCAATCGCGGTTTTGAATTCGGCCTCGCCGAAATCGGCTATCGTGAGCAACTTAGCTTGCTTGCCTATTCGCCGCTCGCATTCGGGCATCTGACCGGTAAATACCTTGAAGGCGGCAACGGCCGCGCTACCTTGTTCAAGGGATTTGCCCAGCGTTATGAAAAGCCGAATGTCGCCCCCGCCTCGGCTGCCTATGCCGCATTGGCCAGGCAGCACGGCTTTACGCCCGCCGAACTGGCACTATCCTTCGTTTATCATCGCTGGTTTGTCGCCAGTACCATTATCGGCGCTACCAGCATGGCGCAACTCAAGGAAAATCTCTCGGCCTGGCAGAAACCCCTGTCGGACGAACTGCTGAAAGAAATCGAGAATCTGCATCTGCGGTATATGAATCCCGCCCCTTGATGCCACCTGCCAGTAGAGCCATGAGCGGTTTTCTGCGATAATCAAAGGCTAGCAAAACTTGGGGTATACAGCATGGCGCAATTCGATAATGTCAGTGTCAAAAAGAAGGCCAACGTTTATTTCGATGGCAAATGTGTCAGTCATACGGTGCTGCTGCCAAATGGCACGCGTAGCACGATAGGCGTGATTTTTCCCAGTACGCTGACTTTCAACACAGCCGCGCCGGAACTGATGGAAATCAATCTGGGTCTCTGCAAGGTGCGCCTGCATGGCGAAACCGATTGGAAAACCTACAAGGCCGGAGACAAGTTCACAGTGCCGGGTAATTCCAGCTTCGAGATAGAAACTGTCGAGATGCTCGACTACGTTTGCCATTTTGAATAATGATTGTTCGCTTCTGCGACGTTTTCGCACTTGCCAGGAGAATTGCAGTTCCCTGGCATTCATAACCAGCAGAGGCAACGCTTGTATAACGGAGTAAATCAAGATGCCGTCGTTTGATATCAGTTCTGAAGTCGATATGGTCGCGTTGAAGAACGCGATCGATGTTGCCAGCCGCCAAATCGTCAACCGTTACGATTTCAAGGGCACCAGTGCCAATGTCGAGCTCAATGAAAAAGACAAGCTGATTACCCTTTATGGCGATTCGGATTTTCAGCTGGATCAGATCAAGGACATCCTGCTTCCCGGTATGGAGAAGAAGGAGCCGGATAGCAGCAAGCGCCTGGATCATCAGGATGTGCAGAAGGTTTCCGGCAACAAGGTCAAGCAGGAGCTGAAGATTCGTGCAGGTATCGATACCGAGCTGGCAAAACGTATTGTCAAACTGATCAAGGATTCAGGCTTGAAGGTACAGGCCAGCATCCAGGGTGATACCGTTCGTGTGAACGGCGCCAAGCGTGACGTGCTGCAGGATGCTATCGCGCATGTTAAAAAAACCGTAACGGATTTTCCGCTGCAGTTCGGTAATTTCAGAGATTAGATTTTAGGATTGATCGTGGCAAAAACGCTTTACGATAAGTTGTTCGATTCGCATGTCGTGCATGAGGAAAACGGCACGGCACTGCTTTATATCGATCGTCACCTGGTGCATGAAGTCACCAGCCCGCAAGCATTCGAGGGGCTGAAGATCAGTGCGCGCAAAGTATGGCGCGTGAACTCGGTTCTGGCGGTACCGGATCATAACGTGCCGACCACGGATCGCAGCCAGGGGATTGCAGACCCGATATCGCGCTTGCAGGTGGAAACGCTGGACAATAACTGCGCCGAATTCGGCGTCACCGAATTCAAGATGAATGATGCGCGCCAAGGCATCGTCCATGTCATCGGGCCAGAGCAGGGCGCGACCCTGCCTGGCATGACAGTCGTCTGCGGCGATTCGCATACCAGCACCCATGGCGCATTCGGCGCATTGGCGCATGGCATAGGCACTTCGGAAGTGGAGCACGTGCTGGCGACGCAATGCCTGGTGCAAAAGAAATCCAGGGCCATGCAAATCAGGGTCGAGGGTCAATTGGGCCGCGGCGTAACCGCCAAGGATATTGCGCTGGCCATTATCGGCAAGATCGGTACCGCGGGCGGCACGGGCTATGCGCTCGAGTTCTCCGGTTCCGCCATACGCAGCCTCAGCATGGAAGGCCGCATGACCTTGTGCAACATGGCAATCGAGGCTGGCGCGCGCGCGGGCATGGTGGCCGTCGACGACACGACCATCAATTACATCAAAGGCCGCCCCTATGCGCCAAGGCCGGAACAATGGGACGCTGCCGTTGCCTACTGGCGGACCTTGCACAGCGATGAAGGGGCGAAATTCGATGCGCTGGTTGATCTGAAGGCTGAAGACATTCAGCCGCAAGTCACCTGGGGTACCTCCCCGGAAATGGTGACCAGCATCGATGGCCGTGTGCCTGACCCGGCGCAGGAGAGCGATCCTACCAGGCGTGGCGGTATCGAACGTGCATTGCAGTATATGGGCCTGGATGCGAATACGCCGATCACGGAGATCAGTATCGATAAGGTATTCATCGGCTCCTGTACCAATTCCCGTATCGAGGACTTGCGTGCTGCTGCTGCCGTGGCCAGAGGCAAGCACGTCGCCTCCAATGTCAAGCTGGCAATGGTGGTGCCGGGCTCAGGCCTGGTGAAGGCGCAGGCGGAGCAGGAGGGCCTTGACAAGATATTCAAGGCGGCCGGTTTCGAGTGGCGCGAGCCGGGCTGCTCGATGTGCCTGGCAATGAATGCTGACAGGCTGGAGCCGGGTGAGCGTTGCGCTTCTACCTCCAATCGTAATTTTGAAGGCCGCCAGGGGCAGGGTGGGCGTACGCACCTGGTCAGCCCGGAAATGGCTGCGGCTGCCGCAGTAGCCGGGCATTTTGTCGATGTCAGGCAGTTGAACTGAAAGGAAAACGATGAGTAAATCGAGTGTCTTTTTTCTCCTGATTTGTGCTTTTGTATTGGCTGGCTGCAATACGGTAGAAGGTATGGGCAAGGATCTGGAAAAAGCGGGTGAAGCCGTACAGAAATCAACCAAATAGAGCAAACATATGCAACCTTTCGTGAAATTGGAAGGCTTGGCGGCACCTCTGGATCGGGCCAATGTGGATACCGATGCCATCATCCCCAAGCAGTTCCTCAAGTCGATCAAGCGTTCCGGTTTCGGCCCGAATGCGTTCGATGAGTGGCGTTATCTCGACCATGGCGAGCCGGGCATGGATAACGCCACGCGCAAGCCCAATCCTGACTTTGTCCTGAACCGGCCGCGCTACCAGGGCGCGCAGATTCTGCTCGCGCGTGAAAATTTTGGCTGCGGTTCCAGCCGTGAGCATGCCCCTTGGGCACTGCTCGACTATGGCTTCCGTGCCATCATCGCCCCGAGTTTTGCCGACATTTTCTTCAATAACTGTTTCAAGAACGGCATCCTGCCGATTGTTCTGGATGCCGGCGAAGTGGATGCGCTGTTCAGCGAAGTTGAAGCCAATGAGGGCTATCGCTTGCTGATCGACCTGGAGCAACAGGTGGTGGTAACGCCCAGAGGCCAGTCTTTTGCATTCGAAGTGGATGCCTTTCGCAAGCATTGCCTGCTGAACGGGCTGGACGACATCGGGCTGACCTTGCAGAAAGTGGACCTGATCAAAAGCTTCGAAACCAGGCATAAGGCCACCCAGCCCTGGCTCTTCAACTGAGCCTCACGCATTCATCGATATCTTAATTATTCCCGGGAATTCGTCACGTTATGAAAATCGCAGTATTGCCAGGTGATGGCATAGGCCCAGAAATCGTTGCCCAGGCCGTCAAGGTGCTGAATGTATTGAATCTGGATTTGCAGATGGAAGAGGCCCCCATTGGTGGCGCCGGATACGAGGCTGCCGGCGACCCGCTGCCGGATACAACGCTGGCACTGGCAAAAGCCGCCGATGCGGTGCTGCTCGGTGCCGTGGGCGACTGGAAATACGATGCGCTGCCACGCGACAAGCGTCCCGAGCGCGGCCTGTTGCGTATCCGCAAGGAATTGAACCTGTTTGCCAATCTTCGCCCGGCCCTGCTTTACGCCGAGCTGGCGTCGGCATCCACCCTCAAGCCGGAGGTAGTATCCGGGCTGGATTTGATGATCGTGCGCGAACTTACCGGCGATATCTATTTCGGGCAGCCGCGCGGCATCTCGACGCTGGAGAACGGCGAGCGTGAAGGCATCAATACCATGCGTTACAACGAATCCGAAATTCGCCGTATCGGCCATGTGGCTTTCAGGATTGCCATGAAACGCAACAGGAAAGTCTGCTCCGTGGACAAGGCCAATGTCCTTGAAGCAACCGAGCTATGGCGCCAGGTGATGATCGAGGTGGCCCGGGATTATCCGCAAGTTGAATTGAGCCATATGTATGTCGATAATGCAGCCATGCAACTGGTGCGTGCACCCAAGCAGTTCGATGTGATGGTCACCGGCAACATTTTCGGCGATATTTTATCGGATGAGGCTTCCATGCTGACCGGATCGATTGGCATGCTGCCATCCGCTTCGCTGGATGCAGACAACAAGGGCATGTATGAGCCCAGCCACGGTTCGGCACCGGATATTGCCGGCAAGGACATCGCCAACCCGCTGGCAACCATATTGTCTGCGGCAATGATGCTGCGTTATACCTTCAACGATGAAAACAACGCCGCACGTATTGAAGACGCCGTGAAGAAGACGTTGGCGCAAGGCTATCGTACGGCGGATATCCATACTGATGGCTGCCGGAAGGTGAGGTGCAGTGAAATGGGCGATGCCGTTGTCGCGGCGTTACGAGGATAGGAACATGATGAAAGTAGGTTTCATAGGTTGGCGCGGCATGGTGGGCTCCGTGCTCATGCAGCGTATGCGCGAAGAAAATGACTTTGCGCTGATTGAGCCTGTATTTTTCACGACTTCGCAGCCCGGAGGGCAGGGCCCGAAAGTGGGCCGGGATGTTCCTCCGTTGAAAGATGCCCGAAACCTGGCGGAACTGAAGCTGATGGACGCCATCGTTTCCTGCCAGGGCGGTGATTACACTACCGAGATATTTCCCCAGTTGCGCGGAGCAGGCTGGAATGGCCACTGGATCGATGCGGCATCAACCCTGCGTATGGAAAAGGATGCGGTCGTCATTCTGGATCCGGTCAATCGTCATGTGATTGATGATGCGCTGGTCGAGGGCGGCAGGAACTGGATAGGCGGCAATTGCACCGTTTCCCTCATGCTCATGTCGCTGGGCGGGCTTTTTCGCGAAAATCTTGTTGAGTGGGCAACCGCGATGACCTACCAGGCGGCATCAGGCGCCGGCGCGCAGAACATGCGCGAGTTGTTGAAACAGATGGGTGAGGCCCATCGTGTTGCGAGTGAATTGCTCTCTGACCCGGCCTCGGCGATTCTGGATATTGACCGCGAAGTAGCGGGCACACTGCGGGACGAACGCTTCCCAACCGCGCATTTCGGCGTGCCCCTGGCCGGCAGCCTGATTCCCTGGATAGACAAGGACTTGGGCAACGGCCAAAGCAAGGAGGAATGGAAGGGAGCCGCAGAAACCAACAAGATACTTGGCCTGGAAAGCAGCCCGATTCCAATCGACGGTCTTTGTGTGCGTATCGGTGCCATGCGCTGCCACTCGCAGGCATTGACGGTCAAGCTCAAGAAAACTGTATCGATTGACGATATCAATTCCATCATCGCCAATGCGAATGCCTGGGTGAACGTGGTGCCGAACGAACGTGATGCGACCATGAAACAACTGACCCCGGCAGCGGTGACCGGCACTTTGAATGTGCCTGTGGGACGTTTACGCAAGATGAGCATGGGTGATGATTATCTCGCCGCTTTTACAGTGGGCGATCAATTGCTGTGGGGTGCGGCTGAGCCGTTGAGGCGCATGCTCAGGATTTTGGTGGAGCACTGAGACCGGCCTGGGTGGGCCATAACCGTTAAGAACTATTGAATCCAGATAGGACGCGAAACTAATGTGTGATATGAGCTTGCATGTCTAACTATTTGATGTTAATTTAATAACACGACTTTAGAGTTGGAAAAAGGTGGGATAGTGCATAAGTCTAAATTAAAGCGGGTCACGCTCGCTGTCTGTTTTGTTCTCTTGCCAGTGTCGGCATATGCAGCGGGCTTGGGAAAACTGACCGTGATATCCGGGCTTGGTGAGCCGCTACTCGCTGAAATTGATTTAGTTTCTACCACACCAGAAGAGCTTTCCAGCCTGAGCGCAAGCATTGCCCCGCCTGAAGCCTATGCAGTGCAGGGTATCGAACGCAGTGCAATCCATAATGCCATACAGGTCGAAGTGGCAAAAGCCCCCAGTGGCGCCCCGATATTGAAATTAAGCAGCCGCCAGCCGGTGAGCGATCCGTTTCTGGATATGCTGATTCAGGTTGATTGGGCGACGGGCCGCTTGCTCAGGGAGTACACGGTTCTTCTGGATCCTCCAGGCTATAGCAATGATCAGGCAACGGTTAGTCCGGTCATAACACCGGCTCCCGTTACGATTCCCGCTGCCAGGCCCGGCACCTCCGCGGCGCCTTCCGCTGCAACTGGCGCAGCGCCATCTTCCCCGCCTCAGGAATACAAAACGAGGCCGGGCGATACATTGAATAAAATAGCCAGGGAAATGCGGGTGGAAGGCGTTAGCCTGGACCAGATGCTGGTGGGAATTTACCGCACCAACCAGCAAGCCTTCGATGGCAGCAACATGAATCGCCTGAAGGTGGGCCAGATTATTCGAGCGCCGAGCCAGGATGAACTGGCAGGCATCAGCAGGCAGGAAGCCGCAAAAGAGATTCGTGTCCAGACGGCAGATTGGAATGCTTACCGGAATCGACTGGCCGGGATTGTTGCGGAATCAGTGCCTACGGCAGAGGGCGCAGGGAATCAGGCAGCCTCTGGCAAGCTGAAAGCCGCGACTGAAGACCGCGCGGCGGCTGAATCCGGTCCCAGGGATGTTGTAAAACTTTCCAAAAGTGAAGGCGTGGCCGATGCAAAAGCCATTCAGGACAAACTGAATGCCATGCAAGAAGAGAATGTCGCACGCCAGAACAGCCTGAATGAAGCCAATGAGCGTGTTGCTGCGCTTGAAAGACAGATCGCTGATCTGCAGAAGCTTCTGGCTATCAAGAATGAGACCTTGGCCGGGCTGCAGAATAGCGTCGCAGAACCTACTGAAGCAGTGCCTGAGCCTGTAGCGCCCGCATCTCAACCGGAAGAAGCTGCGGCCGATGCTGGCGAAGTTGCGCCAGAAGCAGCGCCAGTTGATGAACAGCCGGTTGCATCTGCCGAACCGGCAAAGCCGGCTGTTGCCCAGGAGCCGGTAGCGGAGCCGGGTATTTTGGACTCCATGGCGGATAACTCGCTGTTGCTTGGCGGTGCCGGGGGTGCGGTGGCGGTTTTGGCCGGCGCCTGGTTGTTCCTGCGTAACCGACGCAAACGTAATCTGGATAGCTTCGAGCAGGGAATCCTGACTGCCGGCGGCCTCAAGGCAAACACCGTATTTGGTAACACATCGGGCGGCACGGTGGATACCGGGGATACTTCATTCCTGACGGACTTTTCCCAAAGCCCAAGCGGTATGATCGATACGCATGATGTCGACCCTATTGCAGAAGCTGAAGTCTATATGGCTTATGGCCGCGAAACGCAGGCCGAAGAAATTCTTAATGATGCGATCGCAAAAGAGCCGACGCGCTATGAGCTGCATCTGAAACTGCTGGAGATTTTTGCCGGACGCAATGACACTTCTGCGTTTGAGGCGATCGCCGGCGAGTTGTATTCCACGCTTGGTTCGAGTGATCCTGTCTGGGTGAAAGTGGCGGAAATGGGCCACCAGATGGAACCGGCAAATCCGCTGTATGACCTTAGCCAGGCACATGTTGCCGCAGCAAAAATTGATGCCGTCGGCGATACATTGCTTTCCCCGACCATTCCGGCGGGCGATGACAGTGCTTCTGCGCCAGACATGACGGCGGAAGCCGAAAGCCCGACCCTCGATTATTCGTTTGATGTGGGCTCGGCGCAAGAAAATGCAGGGCAGAATGCCGTCAGTGAGATTCCGGATACGCTCGACTTTGATCTGGGGCTGCCCTCATCCGAAGAGCCGGCGCCTGTGGCCGAAAGCGATGCTGCCACAACCGGCGCCAGCGATAACAGCCTGGATTTCGCATTCGAACCCAGCCTGTCTGTGCCGGAAGAGCAACCTGATGCGCCGGAAATCAAGCCGGCCGATGCAGGTCGGGATGACACACTGATATTTGATGCACCCGATTTTGATCAGAAGCTTCCTGATTTGCCGGAATTCACTTCGGAGCCGGTTGCGGACATTGATACTGAAATCGGCCTTGATGCTGGCGGTTTGAAGAAACCGGAGATTGCACCGGACGATGAGCCCTTGAGCCTGTCATCAGCAAATCAGCAGGAAAGCAGCCTTGATTTTAATCTTGACCTGGACGTCACTGAACCATCGATTGATGCGCTTCCTGCCGAGCTTAATGAAGTGGAATCGGGCTCGGCCTCGACTGAACCAGCGGAAATCGATTACTCCAATATTACGCTGGAACTGAATGCACAAGACGCGCCCGATGTTGAAGAAATTACGATTACCCATGATGAATCAGAAGAAGTGAATACCAAACTTGACCTGGTCACGGCTTACATGGACATGGGAGACAGTGAAGGCGCGCGCGAGTTGCTGGAAGAAGTCCTGCAGGAAGGCGGCCCCGGTCAGCGTGAGCGTGCACAGCAACTGCTTAACAGCCTCGCCTGATTTTGTTCTCGCATCAAGAGCCGAGCTGTGTGCTCGGCTTTTTTGTTGATGATGCAGGAAACCGGCACATCGGGAATGACCTGTCTTGCCATGAACACGTAACCTGGTTCCGGCGCCATGTGATTTAATCTTCCCGGTTGTTCGTGTTTATTTATATCTACACGCTCGACCTGAGTCTCATCATGCGGGATTGAAGCAGAAGCTTCTTTAAACAATATGCATCCTTCAATGAAGATACTGGTTTTTCTTGTTTTTTCTGTCCTGGCGTACCGGATGGAAGGTTCGTCATTATGGATTGCTGTGTCATTCGCAGGACTATGCCTGATGGCCAGAGGGCGGGCGGAGTTCGTTCGATTATTACGGCGAATACGATGGATACTGGCATTCCTGTTGATAATTTATGCTTTCAATACCCCGGGCGAATACCTGTATGATTGGCCTGTCAGCTTCGTGCCGACTTATGAAGGTATCCGGCTGGGCTTTGAGCAGGCAATCAGGGTCTGTCTGCTGATTGCCGGCCTGTCCGTGTTGCTGGCCACTACTTCCCGTGAGCATATCATTGCCGGCCTGTATGTTCTTTCAAGCCCTTTTCGGCTTATCGGCCTCGATCCTGAGCGCTTCGCAGTCAGGTTGTGGTTGACTTTGCATTATGTGGAACAGTCGCCGAAGCCGGCAGCCAAAGCCAGTTTGCTGGCTCGACTCGATTCGATGCGACTGGATAACGGGTTTCCCGAGTCCGGCCCGGAATCAATCAGGCTCGTTCATCCGGCATTCCGGTGGAGTGATGGCCTGATGCTTGTGGCATTGATCGGTATTGGTGTTTACGGCTTATGCGCGTCGCATTAGGCATTGAATATGACGGCCGCGGTTTTTGTGGCTGGCAAAGCCAGCCCGGGGGCTGCGGCATACAGGATGTGCTGGAAAATGCCCTGGGCATGCTGGCCGGCCATTCACTCAGAGTCCATGCGGCAGGGCGTACGGATACGGGCGTGCATGCGTTGTGCCAGGTCGTTCATTTCGATACCGGGACAGAGCGCCCTGCGAGCGCCTGGGTGCGCGGGACGAACGCCCATCTGCCGCCAGCCGTTCGCGTCATATGGGCACGACAGGTGGATGACCGGTTTCATGCACGATTTGACGCATACCAGCGCAGTTATCAGTACCTGCTTTTCAGCCAGCCGGTTGCGCCGGCGGTGATGAATGGCAAGGCTGGCTGGTTTCATCTGCCGCTGGACCTGCATGCCATGCAGAAGGCGGCAGGTTATCTGCTCGGCCAGCATGATTTCAGCGCCTTTCGGGCGGCAGAGTGCCAGGCCAAATCCCCGGTCAAGCAGATGCACAGGGCTGAAGTCAGCGGCGCAAACGGGCGTTTTATTTTCGATTTTTGCGCAAATGCCTTTCTGCACCATCAGGTGCGTAACATGGTTGGCGCCCTGGTTTATGTGGGTAAATTCAGATATCCGCCTGAATTCATCCTGGAACTGATAGCGGCCAGGGACCGCAAACTGGCGCCGCCTACCTTTTCGCCGGACGGATTGTATCTCACCGGCATAGGGTATGATGAAAAGTGGGGTTTGCCGGAAACCGCGCGCAATTTGAATGCGATTTTCGGCTGATTTTGTCTGGCGGGCTTCGGTTATCGAGGCGCCTGTTTTAAGATAGCGGCTATTTATTAATACTTCAAAGGGAATGGATTTCTTGCGAACTCGCGTCAAAATCTGCGGCATCACCCGCCTGGAAGATGCGCTTGCTGCCGTTGCCCAGGGTTGTGATGCAATAGGGCTCGTGTTCTACCGGCACAGCCCGCGTTATGTGTCGCCTGAACAGGCTGCGTTTATCATGGCCGGCATTCCCGCTTTTGTCAGTGTCGTCGGATTGTTTGTCGATGCCGAACCCGATGAGATCAGGGCAGTCCTGAGCCGGGTACGTCTAGATATCATCCAGTTTCATGGCAGCGAGTCGCCTGACCAATGCGAACTGTACGGATTGCCTTATATAAAGGCGATACGCGTCAAAGCAGATACAAATTTGCTACAATACGCACTGGATTTCAAGCGGGCAAAAGCCCTGCTGCTGGATGCCTTTATGGAAGGCGTGCCTGGCGGCACTGGCCAGGTATTTGACTGGGGAATCATTCCGCAAAAGCTGCCGTTGCCTGTCGTATTGGCGGGCGGCTTGACGGCAGAGAATGTCGGCACGGCAATCGAAGCGGTGCGTCCCTATGCCGTCGATGTCAGTGGCGGCGTCGAAATAACTAAAGGAATCAAGGATGTGGCGAAGATTGCCGCATTCATGCGAGGAGTCAGCAATGCAGCTATATGATATGCCGGATGAGCGCGGGCATTTTGGCCCTTACGGCGGTGTTTTTGTCGCCGAAACGCTGATCGAGGCGCTTGATGAATTACGCGTGATGTATGAGCGTTATCGTCACGACCCCGAATTCCTGGCCGAGTTTGCTTATGACCTCAAGCATTTTGTCGGCCGCCCCAGCCCGGTTTATTACGCAAAACGCTTGTCCGAGAATATCGGCGGTGCGCGCATCTATTTCAAGCGCGAAGACCTGAACCATACAGGCGCCCACAAGGTAAACAACACCGTTGGGCAGGCCCTGCTGGCAAAACGCATGGGCAAGCCCAGAGTGATCGCTGAAACCGGGGCAGGGCAGCACGGCGTAGCAACGGCGACGATTGCGGCTCGGCTTGGCCTCGAATGTGTCGTCTACATGGGTTCTGAAGACGTCAAACGCCAGGCCCCGAATGTTTATCGCATGAAATTGCTGGGAGCCACGGTAGTTCCGGTCGAATCCGGTTCCAAAACGCTGAAGGATGCCCTGAATGAGGCGATGCGCGACTGGGTAACCAACATTTCCAATACGTTCTATATCATCGGCACCGTTGCCGGCCCTCATCCATACCCGATGATGGTTCGCGATTTTCAGTCGGTGATCGGTATCGAAGCCAGGCAGCAGATGCAGGAAATGATCGGGCGCCAGCCTGATGCCGTTATTGCCTGCGTGGGAGGCGGTTCAAACGCGATGGGGATTTTCTATCCCTATATCGACGAGAAGAATGTCAGGCTGATCGGGGTTGAGGCTGCCGGTTACGGTCTGGAAACCGGCAAGCATGCGGCGCCGCTGACTGCCAACAGCCCAGTGGGCGTGTTGCACGGTAATCGCACCTATCTCATGCAGGACAAGGATGGCCAGATTATCGAGACGCATTCGATTTCAGCCGGCCTGGATTATCCGGGTGTCGGGCCTGAGCATGCCTGGCTGAAGGATACCAAGCGGGCCGAGTATGTGGCGGTCACGGACGATGAAGCCATGAATGCCTTCCATACGCTGTGCCGTACCGAGGGTATCATTCCGGCCCTGGAAAGCAGCCATGCCATTGCATATGCAATGAAGCTGGCAGCCACCATGCCGTCGGACAAAGTGCTTCTGGTAAACCTTTCCGGACGTGGGGACAAGGATATAAACACTGTCGCCAGGCTCTCCGGTATAGAACTCTAAGCCCCTGTACTCAATCAACTGGATTGCAAAAATTATTTATGTCCCGTATTCAATCAACCTTTGCCGCTCTGGCTCAGCAAAATAAAAAGGCGCTTGTTCCCTATATCACAGCGGGCGACCCGCATCCCAGGCATACGGTTGACCTGATGCATGCGTTGGTCGAGGGCGGTGCAGATATTATCGAGCTGGGGGTGCCGTTTTCCGACCCGATGGCGGATGGACCGGTTATCCAGCGTGCCAGCGAACGTGCGCTTGTGCATCATGTGAGTCTTGGCGGCGTGCTGGATATGGTCAGAAAGTTCCGCGAGCGCGATGAGAAAACGCCCGTCGTGCTGATGGGATACGCAAATCCCATCGAAGCCATGGGTATCGAAACCTTTGTCGACAGGGCAAAGTCAGCCGGTATCGACGGGGTACTGACAGTGGATTATCCGCCGGAAGAGTGCATCGAATTCGTTGCCTTGCTCAAAAGCCGTGACATCGACCCGATCTTCCTGTTGTCGCCCACTTCGGAAGTGTCGCGCATAGATACCATCGTGCATCAGGCCAGCGGTTTCGTTTACTACGTTTCGCTCAAGGGCGTCACCGGTTCGCAGAATCTCGATATTGCCGACGTCACCAGGCGCCTGGGCGGAATCCGCAGCAGGACGCAGTTGCCGATTGGTGTCGGGTTTGGCGTGCGCGACGCAGAAACGGCAAGGCAGGTGGCCGGTATTGCCGATGCGGTTGTTGTCGGCAGCCGCATGGTGCAGGAAGTGGAAAAGTCCACGGAGCAGGACCTGATAGCCAATGTTGCCGCATTGACCCGTGAATTACGCAATGCGATAGATTCCAACTAGACAGGAGCAACGACATGAGCTGGTTGCAAAAACTTTTACCCCCCAAAATCAATCGTGCCAGCGGCGCGGCCAAAAAGGTCGTCCCCGAAGGTTTATGGAGCAAATGCCCGTCCTGCGATGCGGTTCTGTATCGCAGCGACTTGGAGAATAATGCCGAAGTCTGCCCCAAGTGCAGCTATCACCATCGTATCTCGGCCAGAAGAAGGCTGGATCTGATACTGGATGCGGAAGGCAGGTTCGAGATAGGCGCGGAGGTGCTGCCTGTCGATCCGCTGAAGTTCAAGGATACCAAGCGTTATGCCGACAGGCTGAAATCCACGCAGAGTGAACTTGGCGAAACGGATTCGCTGATTGTCATGCAGGGCAGCATCAAGACTATTCCTGCTGTCGTTGCGTCATTTGAATTCAGGTTCATGGGCGGTTCCATGGGCTCGGTGATGGGAGAGCGGTTTGCGCGCGGCGTGCAGGCTTGTATCGAACACAAACTGCCTTTCGTCTGCGTATCCGCCAGCGGTGGCGCCCGTATGCAGGAGGGATTGTTCTCCCTGATGCAGATGGCGAAAACCAGTGCGGCGCTGACTCAGCTCAGCCAGGCAGGATTGCCGTATATTTCGGTCCTGACTGACCCGACCATGGGTGGCGTATCGGCCAGTTTTGCCATGCTGGGCGACGTGATTATCGCAGAACCCCAGGCTTTGATCGGTTTTGCCGGCCCACGCGTGATTGAGCAAACCGTACGCGAGACCTTGCCGGAAGGTTTCCAGCGCGCAGAGTTTCTGCTTGAACATGGGGCAATCGACATGATTGTCGACAGGAGGCAAATGCGCGATAAACTGGCCAACCTGATTTCCAATATGCAGAATATGCCGGCTGCGGCCTAACTCCCAGGTCGGCTTTTTCCGTGTCTTCACCTCTTTCCCTGCCAATCGATTTGGCAGGGTGGCTTGAGTATATTGAAGCGCAGCATCCCAAATCCATTGCCATGGGGTTGGACCGTGTTGCCGCAGTCAAACAGCGCCTCAGGCTGGCCCCGGATTTCCCCCTCATTACCGTCGCCGGGACCAACGGCAAGGGTTCTGCCTGCGCCATGCTTGAGCGCATCTATCTTGAAGCCGGCTACCGTGTTGCCTGTTATTCATCACCACATCTTTTGCGCTATAACGAGCGCGTGCGGATTGATGGGCTTGAGGTTTCGGATCAAGCCCTGGTCAAAGCTTTCATTGCGGTAGAGCGAGCGCGCCAGGATATTCCCTTGACCTATTTCGAATTCGGTACGTTGGCGGCAATCTGGCATTTCCAGCAAGTTCCGGTCGAGGTCGCAATTCTGGAAGTAGGGCTGGGCGGCCGCCTGGATGCGGTGAACGCATTCGATGCGCGTTGCGCAATTGTGACCGGCATCGACCTCGATCACATGGATTATCTTGGCGATAGCAGGGAAAGCATCGCTTTTGAAAAAGCCGGCATCTTTCGCCCCGGAATGCCGGCGATTTGCGGGGATGCCGATCCCCCGCATACCCTGACGGCCAGCGCCGAAAAGATCGGCGCAGATATCAAGTTGTCCGGCAGGGATTTTCAGTTCAGGCAAGGTGAGGATTGCTGGGATTATCTTGGTGCCGAAGTCATCGCTGATTTGCCGCTGCCGGCGCTTACCGGTGACTTTCAATTGAATAATGCCGCTTGCGTCCTTGCTGCCCTGGAGTCCATGATGCCGCTTTTGCCGGTCAGCAAGGCATCTATCATGGCGGGGCTGGCTTCGGTCAAGCTGGCTGGGCGGTTCCAGAAGGTAAGCCGCCAGCCGCTGGTGATTCTGGATGTTGCCCATAACCCCCAGGCAGCGCGAGTGCTGGCGGAAAATCTGCGTCGACTGGGCCAGAGTGGCAGGACAATGGCTGTATTCGGCATGTTGGCCGACAAGGATATTGCCGGAGTGATTGCGCCTTTGTATGGCGAAGTCGATGCATGGTACGTCGCTGGCGTGGAAAATGCCCGTGGCGCAAGCGCTGCACAGCTTCATGCATTATTGTTGGCGCATGATGTGAATGCCAATGTCCGGTCATGTTCCAGTCTGGTTGCCGCTTATCATCAAGCCTGTCGTGATGCGGGCAAAAATGATAAAATAATTATATTTGGATCGTTCTTTACGGTATCCGAAGTCATGCAGGCCTTACCGGAATATTCTGTTTCAAAAGCATGAGTTCTGCCGGCATGACCGATTTTCAGTGGAGTGAGTTTGATGCCATTAGATGAACAGGAAATTCAATTCAAGAAGCGTGCACGCAGAAGGCTTGTCGGCGCAATTGCACTGGTCTTGCTGATGGTCACCATCCTGCCGATGATCCTCGATGACCGCTCCAGCACTCCTCCGCAACAGGAAATTGCAATCACCATCCCTGGCCAGGATGATGAAGAATTCACCTCCAGGGTTGTCCCTGTCGAACCTCTGCCAGAATCAGGATTGCAGGAAATACCATCTGACAGCAAGCCGGAAACAGCCACCGGGGCTGCTCCCGGCCAGGTGAAGACTGACGATGCCGGCACGGCACGCACAGCGCCGGAAAGAACTGAGAAAACCGTGAAGCCGTTGCCTGCGGCCGGCACAAAAACCGAAACTGCCGCAAACAAGCCTGCCAGCACTGCAGCAAAGCCAGTCGAGGCGCAGAGCAGCTACCTGATACAAATCGGGGTTTTCTCCGATGCGGCAAATGTCAGACAGCTTGAGCAGAAACTCCAGGCAAAAGGTTTCAAGTCCTATACGGAAAAGTTGCAAACCGATAAAGGCGAGAAAATCCGCCTTCGTACAGGGCCTTTCGCAAGCAGGGCGGAAGCGGAAAAGGCACTGGCCGTCATCCATAAAGCTGGTTTGTCTGGCATGATTATTACCAATAAATAATCATCTTATGACAGGCTTCGATTATGCGGTACTGGCCGTGATAGGAATTTCCGTCCTGCTGAGCATTATGCGCGGTTTTGTCAGAGAGACGCTTGCGTTGGCAAGCTGGCTGATTGCATTCATCGTTGCCAGGCAATACACCGCTGACCTGGTGCCTTTGTTGCCGGAAGCGATCCCTGGCGAGGCGCTGGCGACTCTGGCCGCTTTTCTGATACTGTTTCTTTCGACCTTATTGTTATGCAGCCTGCTGGCAGTTGCGCTTTCGCAAATTTTCAAAAAAGTGGGGCTGGGCTGGCTCGATCGCGGGCTGGGCGCTTTGTTCGGGTTGATCCGCGGGGTGTTTGTTGTCGGGCTTGTTGTATTGCTTGCCGGATTGACATCAATCCCCAAGGATTCCAGGTGGCGTAATGCGATGTTCAGCGCGCCTCTTGAAGCCATGGTGACAGCTATACTGCCATGGCTTCCTAATGACATTGCAAAGCATGTCAAATACGACTAAATTGAGCCGGTGGACGATGCTCAATCTCGTGGCAAGAATTCTAGTTTTAGGGCCTTAAATTAATGTGCGGAATTATCGGAATCGTCAGTAAAAACCCGGTCAATCAGTTGCTGTATGACGGATTGCTGGTATTGCAGCACCGCGGGCAGGATGCAGCGGGGATCGTCACATGCGATGGCAATACCTTCTACATGCACAAAAGCAATGGCCTGGTGCAGGATGTCTTTCAAACCCGCCATATGCGCAGCCTGGTCGGAAACGCCGGAATCGCCCATGTACGCTATCCGACCGCAGGCTCTTCATCGGCGGCAGAAGCCCAGCCTTTCTACGTCAATTCACCTTTTGGCATCGTCCTTGGCCATAACGGCAACCTGACCAACTCCGCCCAGCTCAAGCAGGAAATGTTCAGGCAGGATCTGCGTCACATCAACACCAGCTCCGATTCCGAGGTGCTGTTGAATGTGCTGGCGCATGAGATCGAGCGTACTGCCCACAATGCCGTACTGAATACCGATATGATATTCGAGGCGGTATCCGGAGTGCATAACAGGTGCAAGGGCGCTTATGGCGTTGTTGCCATGATCGCGAATTTCGGCTTGCTGGCATTCAGGGACCCGCACGGCATTCGTCCATTGGTCATCGGTAAAAGCGAGACCGCGCAAGGTGTGGAATATGTTGTCGCGTCAGAGAGCGTTGCGCTGGATGTGCTCGGCTTTACCCTGCTACGCGATGTGCAGCCCGGCGAGGCAATTTTCATCGATATGGATGGCAATTTCTTCTCGCGCCAGTGCGCGGAGAATCCCAAGCTCACCCCTTGTATTTTCGAGTATGTTTATCTGGCGCGCCCGGATTCGGTGATTGACGGCATATCGGTTTACCAGACCCGGTTGCACATGGGGGAAAGCCTGGCAGAAAAAATCCGACGCGAATGGAAGGACCTGCAGATCGACGTGGTGATCCCGATTCCGGATACCAGCCGTCCCAGTGCGTTGGAGCTGGCAAACAGCCTGAACCTGACTTATCGTGAGGGCTTCATCAAGAACCGTTATATCGGCCGTACTTTCATCATGCCGGGGCAGGCGTTGCGTAAGAAGTCCGTGCGCCAGAAGCTCAATCCGATCGGCATGGAGTTCAAAGGTAAAAATGTCCTGCTGGTGGATGACTCCATCGTGCGGGGCACGACTTCGCAGCAGATTGTGCAGATGGCGCGGGATGCCGGTGCCAACAAGGTCTACTTTGCTTCCGCAGCGCCGCCAGTCCGCTTCCCGAACGTATACGGGATCGATATGCCGACGCGGGATGAGTTGCTGGCAACCGGTCGTACCGATGAAGAGATATGCAGGGAGATCGGTGCGGATGCCCTGATCTACCAGGACCTGGATGCGCTTATCAAGGATGTGCAATTGAGCAACCCGGGGATCGAGTTTTTCGATTGCTCCTGTTTTGACGGCAATTATGTGACCGGCGATATCGATGAGGCCTACCTCAATGAGATCGAGTCTGCGCGCGGTGAAGGGCAGAAACATAGAAAGCCTGCCAACTCGAGCACGCAGCTGGATTTGAATCTGGTTACCGCAAAGGAATACGAGGAAGAGGCGGCCTGACTTGACCGCCGGCCTGCCGGGGGCTAAGATTCCTACTGCGCTGATTTGAGCTTGCTGTATGACCGACCGATGGTCTGCAGCATAAACTCAGCTTGCGGGCGCGTTATAAATACTGCTAAAGCGAGATGCAGAAGTTTGAGGCAAACCCGTTTTAGCTAAGCTAACACGGGTTTTTTTACGCCCGTATTGTATGAAACATTCAGGCTGGAAAGGTAATGAAATGAGCAATCAATGGCATCCGGAAACACTGGGAATACGTGCGGGCAGTGAACATACGGCATATGGCGAGAACTCCGAGGCAATGTTCCTCACATCGAGTTTCGTCTTCGAAAACGCGGCGCAGGCGGCCGCCAGGTTTGGCGGGCAAGAGCCGGGAAATATCTACTCCCGCTTTACCAATCCCACGGTCACCATGTTCCAGAACAAGCTGGCAGCCCTGGAAGGCGCGGAGTTTTGCGTGGCGACATCTTCCGGCATGTCAGCCATCCTGGCGTGCGTCATGGGATTGTGTTCCGCCGGGGATCACGTGGTGGCTTCCCGCAGCATCTTCGGTACATCGGTGCAATTGTTCGGCAATATCCTGCAGCGCTGGGGTTTGCAGACAACTTTCGTGTCCCTGACGGATATTGACGAATGGAAAGCGGCAGCCAGAGCCAATACCAAGCTGTTTTTCGTCGAGACGCCTTCCAATCCGCTGACTGAAGTTTGCGATATCGAAGCATTGGCAAAAATCGCGCATGAGGCAGGGGCGTTGCTGGCCGTCGATAATTGTTTTTGTACGCCGGCATTGCAAAAACCGCTGAATCTCGGTGCGGATATCATCATTCATTCAGCCACCAAATACATTGACGGCCAGGGGCGTTGTCTTGGCGGCGCGGTGCTTGGCAGGAAAGATGTGCTGGAGCCGGTATATGGCTTCCTGCGGACTGCCGGCCCGACCATGAGCGCGTTTAACGCCTGGGTCTTCCTCAAGGGGCTGGAAACGCTGCATGTGCGCATGGATGCGCATGCCCGCAATGCACTGGAGCTTGCGCAATGGCTGGAGCAGCAGCCGGGCGTCAGCCGCGTTTACTATCCCGGGCTTGCCTCGCACCCGCAGCATGCGTTGGCGATGAAGCAGCAGAAGAACGGCGGGGCCATTGTTTCATTTGACGTGAAGGGCGGCAAGGATGCCGCCTGGCGTTTGATCGACGGAACCCGCATGATCTCGATCACGGCGAATCTGGGTGATGCCAAGAGCACGATTACACATCCGGCCACAACAACCCATAGCCGGGTGTCGCCGGAGGCAAGGGCTGCTGCCGGGATCGGGGACGGCCTGGTGCGCATTGCCGTCGGGCTGGAACATATCGATGATCTCAAGGCTGATCTGACCGTGTTGAGCGTATAATCAATTTGCACTTTTGGCGACGGTATTTGTCACACAGTAGGCTTAAATAACAAAAGGAGTTAATCATGAGTTTGAAAGATGCTTATGTCGAGAAGCTGAAGGCTCAACTGGACGAATGGAGTGCCGACATCGACGTGCTTGAGGCCCGGGCAAAAAAGGTGGATGCCGAACTGCGCGTCAAGTGCGATGAGCAGCTCGTTGTGCTTCGCAGCAAGCGGGATGAGGCAAAGGTCAGGCTGAAGGAAATCCAGGAGTCGGCGGGAGATGCCTGGCAGGAGCTACGTAAAGGCGGCGATGAGGCTTGGGAAAGCATCAAGCATGCGTTTATCGAAGCGCGCAAGAAATTTGGAGAGTGACTCTGCACCCAATTATCGAGGAATTTAGATGAAATCGACTGTGCTTATTGGTATCTTGCTGATAGTTCTTGGTGCGACAGCCCTGGTTTACAAAAGCTTCAGCTACACGACGGAAGAGACCGTGGTACAACTCGGGTCTTTGAAGGCAACTGCGGAAATTGAGAAAGAAGTGGCTATCCCTGACGTGTTAGCCATAGGTGCCATCATCGCAGGTGTGTTGGTGCTCGTGGTTGGCGGCAGAATGAAGTGATGGTTTACCCAGGCTTTTAATATGAAAGATCAATAAAAACGGGGCAATTGCCCCGTTTTTATTGATTGCTGCCGCCGTAATTACAGGGCTTCGGCATTTTCGGCCAGGTATCTGGCGACGCCTTCGGTTGAAGCGTTCATGCCGGGCTTGCCTTTCTTCCAACCGGCTGGGCAAACTTCGCCATGGGCTTCAAAGAATTGCAGTGCATCGACCATGCGCAGCATCTCGTCAATGTCACGGCCAAGCGGCAGGTCGTTGACGATTTGGTGGCGCACGACGCCAGCCTTGTCGATCAGGAAAGAGCCGCGGAAAGCAACACCGCCTTCTGCTTCCACATCATAAGCCTTGCAGATTTCATGCTTGATGTCAGCAACCAGCGGATAGCCAACCTGTCCGATACCGCCTTTTTCAACTGGCGTGTTCTTCCAGGCCAGGTGGGTAAAGTGCGAGTCGATAGAAACACCAATGACTTCAACGCCACGCTTCTTGAATTCATCCAGTCGATGATCGAAAGCGATCAGCTCCGAAGGGCAGACAAAGGTGAAATCCAACGGATAGAAAAAGATCACCGCAGGTTTGTTTTTGATATGGGAATGCAGGTGGAAATCTTCCCTGATTTCGTTGTTACCCATCACTGCAGCTGCGGTGAAATCGGGTGCGGATTTGCCAACAAGAACAGCCATTCTGAATCTCCTGTGTTATTGAGGTTGATTTGGAGGGGGTTAAAAAGACCGATAGGTTAAGTTAAATATCAGAAAAACTCTAATTGAAAATCACAATGCAAAGAACTGCACAATGAAGGCGGGCTGCTGCCGTCCATCTCCATTATTCGATAAATATGTGACCGTCTGTTGAAAATGCAAGAGGGATCAATAAAAAACGGAGACTGCGGGCTCCGTTTCGATTGCCGGGAAGTTTTTTATTTCAGGTCTTCAATCAGTGATGCCAGTGTTTCCCCGGGAATCAACGCCTGGTCGGTGTAGCTGGGGTGATCGCAACCCAGGGTGACTTTTGCGCCGGATTTGATGGCATTGATGGTTTGCGGTTTGAATTGAAACCTGACGAAATGCACTGCCGAGGTTTTTTCGTCGTTCTCGCGGTCCAGGTCTTCGTCCGCGATTGCGTAGACCTTGCCGTAACCCTCCGCCTCGACATATACCCTGTCTTCAATACCGATCATGTTGGCCAATGCGGATTTTCGTTCTTCCGGATCGGTGAATTCAATCAGCAAGGTGGCTTTCCAGTTGTCGCCGTCTGGCACCAGGGGGGCATAGGCTTCGATTTCTGCCTGGATGCCTTCTTCCTCGAAGATCTTCTCGATACGCAGCATTTCCTGAATCTGGTAGCGTATGGTCAGTTCGCTCTCAAACTGCAGATTCAGATGTTCGCCGATGCTTACCGAGCGAAGCCGGCGATGAGCAATGACGCCCAATTTGTTTTCCTTTCGATACCTGGAGTAGGCTTCCAGTGTCATCAGGTTCTCTCTGGTAATGCTCATGGTGGTTTCCTTGTATTCGATACGGTGCTTATTTCAGGCCATAAGCAGTGCGGGCCAAAGTTAAGGGATGGGCCAGCTTTGTTTCTGAAAGGCCGTTTTCCTGCATTCCCTGTTCAATGTGGTGGCCGGAGAGCTGGCAATCCGAACTGATGTAGTCAGGATCATTCCTGCCCATGGCATTGAATACCGGCTTGCCGATCTTCATGGCAGTTTTGTGGTGGGCCTTTTTCACGCCATAAGTACCGGCATGGCCGGAGCAGCGCTCAATCGTATTCAAGGTGGTTTCGGGGATGAGCTTGAGGAATTCTTCCGTCTTGCGGCCGATGTTCTGGACGCGTCCATGACATGGGATGTGGTAGCTGACCTTGCCTAGCGGCTGGCTGAAATCGGTTTTGAGCAGCCCATCCTTCTTGCGTGCGATCAGGTATTCGAAGGGGTCCCACATGGCCTCCTGCACGGCAAGCACATCCTGATCCTGTGGGAACAGCAGCGGGATTTCCTGCTTGAACATCAGCGTGCAGGAAGGAATCGCGGAGAGAATGGCATAACCGTCCCTGGCATAATTCGTCAATACCGGGATATTTGCTTCCTTGCTGGCCTGCACGCTTTCAAGGTCGCCCAGCTCCAGTTTGGGCATGCCGCAGCACTTTTCCTTTTCCACCAGCACATAGGGTATTTTATTGTGGTCGAGTACCTTGAGCAGGTCGTGACCGATGCCGGGCTCGTTATAGTTGACATAGCAGGTGGAGAATATCGCCACCTTGCCGGGAGTGCGTTCACCGTCCTGGATGGCATGGTCGGCGCTTTTGGCTGCGCCGGAACGGAATTTTCTGGTGGCGAAAGACGGCATCCAGGCGTTCCTGTCGACGCCGAGCGTCGTTTCCATCAGGCTGCGTGCGACCCTGGTCTTATTCACTGCATTTGCAATTTGCACGACGACGGGAATACCGGCAAATTGCCCATGAATGTCGGTGGATGCAAGTAACTGCTCGGCCAGGCCGACTTCGCCTTTCTTGAACTTGATGGCTTTTGCCCGCAACATGGTATGGGGGAAATCCAGGTTCCATTCATGGGGCGGGGTGTAGGGGCATTTCGTCATGTAGCACAGATCGCACAAGTAGCATTGGTCGACGACCTTCATGAAATCTTTCTTATCTACGCCATCGACTTCAAGTGTTGGGCTTTCATCGACCAGATCGAACAGGGTGGGGAAGGTGTTGCACAGGCCCACACAGCGGCGGCAGCCGTGGCAGATGTCAAAAATGCGCTCCAGTTCGGCTGTGCATTTTTCTTCATCATAGTAGTCAGGGTTTTTCCAGTCGACGGGATGACGGGTTGGGGCTTCGAGATTGCCTTCACGACTCATTGTTCACCTCGCTGTTATGATTACCCACGGATGATCGTTGAACACAAACGATGCAAGCAAGCTCATGGACAAACGGATGGACAAGCTCGCCTGCGTCATCCCCCTGTCGGCCAGGGGGATGATCGCGTGCAGGGGTATCAGTGATACTTAATCGACCAGTTCTGCCAGCGCTTTGGCATAACGGTTCGCGTGAGAGCGTTCGGCTTTTGCCAGGGTTTCGAACCAGTCAGCCACTTCGTCGAAACCTTCTTCGCGTGCCGTTTTTGCCATGCCTGGGTACATGTCGGTATATTCGTGCGTTTCCCCGGCAACTGCGGCTTCCAGGTTGTGGCGGGTTGGGCCGATAGGCAGGCCGGTGGCCGGGTCGCCGGATTGCTCCAGAAATTCCAGATGACCGTGGGCATGGCCGGTTTCACCTTCTGCAGTTGAGCGGAACAGCGCCGCGATATCGTTCTGGCCTTCAATATCAGCCTTGTTCGCGAAATAAAGGTAACGGCGGTTGGCCTGGGATTCGCCTGCAAACGCTTCCTTCAGGCAGGTTTCGGTTTTTGATCCTTTGAGTTGCATGATGACCTCCAGTTATGTTGTATGAACAATCATTCAGGTAACACGACAATCATTGTTACTGAGTTATCAGCCATAAAAATTTAGACCCTGGCAATCTCCATGTCTAATGAAGGCTTTCAATGAGCTTGATATATTTTGACTATGAGAGATGTTTAATTGATAATGATTATCAATTAAACATCAGGCGCTAAAAAGATTTTCTGATAAACCCTCTGAAACCGGCTCTGGTGGCCGATAAGCGCAGGGTGTAATCAAGCATGATTTGGTACTCGTATCATGCTAAAATCCATACTTTTAGCCATAAATTAAGCCGATAGCCAATATGGATCAATTCGCAAAAGAAACCCTCCCTATCAGCCTTGAAGACGAGATGCGCCGTTCCTATCTCGATTACGCGATGAGCGTTATTGTCGGGCGCGCCCTGCCCGATGTACGGGACGGCCTCAAGCCTGTGCACAGGCGCGTACTCTTCGCCATGCATGAGCTCAATAACGACTGGAATCGTGCTTACAAGAAATCGGCACGTATCGTCGGTGACGTCATCGGTAAATATCACCCGCACGGCGATACCGCGGTATACGACACCATCGTCCGCATGGCGCAGGACTTCTCGCTGCGCTACATGCTGGTGGACGGCCAGGGTAACTTTGGCTCGGTGGACGGCGATAATGCGGCGGCGATGCGTTATACCGAAATCCGCATGGCGCGTATCGCGCATGAGTTGCTGGCGGATATCGACAAGGAAACCGTGGATTTCGGCCCCAATTATGACGGCTCCGAGAACGAGCCGCTCATCATGCCGGCGCGTATTCCCAACCTGCTGATCAATGGCAGTTCCGGGATTGCGGTGGGCATGGCGACCAATATCCCGCCGCACAACCTGAATGAGGTGCTGGATGCCTGTCTTTTGCTGTTGAAGAATCCGGACACCACGGTGGACGAACTCATCGATATTGTCCCGGCCCCGGATTTCCCGACTGCCGGCATTATCTACGGCACGGTTGGCGTCAAGGAAGGTTATCGCACCGGCCGCGGCCGTGTAGTGATGCGCGGCCGCACCCACTTTGAAGATATAGGCAAAGGCGACCGCCAGGCCCTGATCATCGATGAACTGCCCTACCAGGTCAATAAGAAGACCCTGATCGAGAAGATCGCCGAGCTGGTCAACGAAAAGAAGATAGAAGGCATTTCGGACCTGCGCGACGAGTCGGATAAATCCGGCATGCGTGTCGTCATCGAACTCAAACGCGGCGAGGTGCCGGAAGTCATTCTGAATAACCTTTACAAGCAGACGCAATTGCAGGACACCTTCGGCATGAATATGGTGGCCTTGCTCGACGGCCAGCCAAGGCTGCTGAACCTGAAGCAGATGCTGGAAGCCTTCCTGCGCCACCGCCGCGAGGTTATTACGCGCCGTACCGTATTTGAACTGCGCAAGGCGCGTGAACGCGGCCATGTGCTGGAAGGCCTGGCTGTTGCGCTGGCCAACGTCGATGAGATGATTGCCCTGATCAAGGCGGCACCGACACCGCCGGAAGCCAAGCGCGAATTGATGGCGCGTACATGGACATCGCCGGTGGTGGAGGAAATGCTGAAACGCGCGGCGTCCGACGCATCGCGTCCCGAAGGGCTTTCAGTGGACTTCGGCCTGACGCCCAAGGGCTACCGGCTTTCCGACGTGCAGGCGCAGGAAATCCTGCAAATGCGTTTGCAGCGCCTGACCGGGCTTGAGCAGGACAAGATCGTCAATGAATACAAGGAAGTGATGGATGTCATCACCGATTTGCTCGATATCCTGGCGAAATCCGAGCGCGTGACCGAAATTATCGTGCAGGAGCTTTCTGCCATACGCCAGCAGTTCGGCGACAAGCGCCGTAGCGAGATTGTGCATAATGCGCAGGACCTTTCGCTGGAAGACCTGATCACGCCGCAGGATGTGGTGGTGACCCTGTCGCATACCGGCTATGTCAAATCCCAGCCGCTGGATGAATACCGTGCGCAGAAACGCGGAGGCCGCGGCAAGCAGGCGGCCGGCACCAAGGAAGATGACTTCATCGACAAGATGTTCGTGGCAAATACCCATGACTACATCCTCTGCTTCTCCAGCCGCGGCCGCGTCTACTGGCTGAAAGTCTATGAAGTGCCGCAAGGCAGCCGCATCAGCCGCGGCAAGCCGATCGTCAACCTGTTCCCGTTGGAGGAGGGGGAAAAGATCAACGCCATCCTGCCGGTAAAGGAATTCGACGAGAATCATTTTGTTTTCATGGCGACTTCCGAGGGTACGGTGAAAAAGACGGCCCTGGTCGAGTTCTCCAATCCTCGCAAATCCGGCATTATTGCGATCAACCTTGATGAAGGCGATTACCTTGTCGGTGCTGAAATCACCAACGGCGAGAACGACATCGTGCTGGTATCCAATGGCGGCAAGGCGGTCTGGTTTGATGAGGAGCATGTGCGCCCGATGGGCCGTGCGACACGCGGCGTGCGCGGCATGAGGCTCCCGGCGAAGCAGCGCGTGATTTCCCTGCTGATAGCCCAGAACGAGAACGAAACGCTGCTGGTTGCTACTGAAAACGGCTACGGCAAGCGTACCGTGCTTTCCAACTTCCGCCTCTCGGGTCGTGGAACGCAGGGCGTCAAGGCCATTGCAACCAGTGAGCGCAATGGCGTTGTCGTGGCCGCCAGGCTGGTAAATGACGACGATGAAATCATGCTGATCACCACGGGCGGTGTACTGATACGTACACGCGTCAAGGAAATCCGCGAACTGGGCCGTGCAACGCAGGGCGTGACCCTGATTAACCTTGGTGACGGTGAAAAGCTCTCCGGGCTGGAAAAAGTCGTCGAAACCGAAGAAGATGAAGAATAAACACTAAGAAATACCAGGTGTCATGACGCAAATTTACAATTTCTCTGCCGGCCCGGCAGTGTTGCCCAAGGATGTCCTGGCGCAGGCTCGCGATGAGATGATGGACTGGCATGGATCAGGCATGTCGGTCATGGAAATGTCGCATCGGGGCAAGGAGTTCATGCAGATCGCTGATGAGGCGGAAACGGATTTGCGTGAGCTGCTGGCTGTTCCGCAAAACTACAAGGTGCTGTTTTTGCAGGGCGGGGCACACAGCCAGTTTTCCATGATTCCGCTGAACCTGCTGAGAGGCAGGGCCTCGGCTGATTACATCAATACCGGTATCTGGTCGCAAAAGGCGATTGCCGAGGCGGAAAAATTCTGCCGGGTGAATGTCGCGGCTTCTTCAGAAGACCGCAACTTTACTTATGCACCCCGGCAGGATGCCTGGAAACTTGATCCCGGCGCAGCCTATGTGCATTACACATCGAATGAAACCATAGGCGGCGTCGAGATATTCTGGACACCCGAAACCGGCCGCGTGCCATTGGTCGCGGACATGTCTTCGCACATTCTTTCCCGGCCGATCGATGTCAGCCGTTATGGCCTGATTTATGCAGGTGCACAGAAGAATATCGGGCCGGCCGGGCTGACTATCGTCATCGTGCGCGATGACCTGATTGGTCAAACCATGCCGGGTACGCCGACTATGCTGGATTACAGGATACATGCAGACAATGGCTCCATGTACAACACACCGCCCACTTATGCCATTTATATTGCGGGGCTGGTTTTCAAGTGGCTGAAGGCAAAA
This sequence comes from Methylophilaceae bacterium, assembly GCA_905339275.1. GTDB lineage: Bacteria > Pseudomonadota > Gammaproteobacteria > Burkholderiales > Methylophilaceae > UBA6140. Next base: position 48,028 of record CAJPFK010000018.1, on the reverse strand, counting down.
GGCGGCTTGGCGGAGATGGAAAAAACCAATATCCTGAAAGCGGGATTGCTGTACGACTACCTTGAAACTTCAGGTTTTTACGATTCCCCGATTGCGCCCGAGAACCGGTCGCGCATGAATGTGCCATTTACCTTGAAAGATAGTAAATTGGATGCGGCTTTTCTCCAGCAGGCACAGCAAAACGGCCTGCTGCAACTGAAAGGCCACAAGCTGGTAGGCGGGATGCGCGCATCCATCTACAACGCAATGCCGGTTGAAGGCGTGCGTACGCTGGTAGAATTTATGCAGGAATTCGAGCGAGTGAACACCTAGCCCATATCATGGATGACTTACTGAAAAAGCACCGCGAACGTATCGATGCCATTGATGAGCAGCTATTGAAGCTGGTCAACGAGCGGGCGAGGCATGCCCGTGAAATCGGTACGCTGAAAGGCGGCGGCCCGATTTACCGCCCTGAGCGGGAAGCGCAGGTGTTGCGCAGACTGCTGGACAGCAACGAAGGGCCTTTATCGGACGAAGCGGTTACGGCCATTTTTCGCAGCGTAATGTCGAATTGCCGCGCTTTGGAAAAAGAGCTCTCGGTCGCCTTTCTGGGACCGCTCGGTACGTTCAGCGAGGAAGCGGCGAACAAGCAGTTCGGCGGTTTGTCTTCCCCCGTGCAATGCATCTCCATTGACGACGTGTTCCGCATGGTCGAGTCCGGCAAGGTTGATTACGGCGTCGTACCGGTGGAAAACTCCACGGAAGGCGCGATAGGGCGGACGCTTGACCTGCTGATGACGACCAGTGCCAGTATTTGCGGCGAAATTGCCTTGCCGGTACATCATAACCTGTTGAGTGCACAATCAGAACAAAGCCGGATTCGCAAAGTCTATTCGCATGCACAGTCACTCTCGCAATGCCATGAATGGTTGAACCAGAACCTGCCGGGAGTCGAGCGCCAGGCGGTTGCGAGCAATGCGGAAGCCGCAAAAATTGCCGCGCAGGAAGCAGGGGCAGCGGCCATAGCAAGCCGTCGTGCAGGGGATCTGTTCGGGCTTCATCTGCTGGCCGATAATATTGAAGACGATCCCAAGAATACTACCCGTTTTCTCGTGCTTTCCAGCCATGATGTGGCGCCCTCCGGCAAGGATAAAACCTCGCTTGTGATGGCGGCAAAAAATGTACCCGGTGCGATGGTTGATCTTCTGGAGCCTCTTGCCAGGCATCAGGTCAGCATGACCAAGCTGGAGTCCAGGCCATCCAGGATGGGGATGTGGGAATATGTATTTTTCGTTGATATTGAAGGGCATCAACAGGATGTGCCCGTCGCCAATGCATTGGCCGAACTGCAACAGCGTGCTTCCTTGTTGAAGGTACTTGGCTCGTATCCGGTGGCGATTATTTAAGTGTTGTGCAGCATTTTTTTGCGATACATCCCGAGGTTTTAAATGTAAAGTGTTGTTGAGCGGTAAAAGGAAGAGGTTGAATGTGACTTAGTATTGTACAAAACGTCAAAGCATATCGATATGGCCTCTAATCCATTCCAGCCAACCGTTACATCCATCCATCCCGTCACCCTGGAGTTCGACGATGCTGAAGTTGAACTCGAATATCGCAATGACCTTCTACCTTCTCTGAAACGGCAGGCCAGGCTGGGCCTTACCATGGGCATAGTGCTATGGCTGCTGTTCAGTCTTCTGGATTCCATCTTCCTGCCCGGGTACTCGTTTGCGGACACGGGTTATCTGCATGCCACCATCATTTCCCTGGCGCTGCTGGTCATTGCGCTCACCTATCTCAGGATTTTTACCTCGTATAACCAGCAACTGATTACGCTGGTTGCCCTGGTGAGCGGGGCGGGCCTGGTCGTCAAGATGTGGCTGTTGCCCGAGGTCGCCGTTGCGCATTACTTTCCCGGTTTGATGCTGCTTATTTTCTGGTGCCATACCTATGCCGGGCTCAGGTTTCTCGGCGCATGCCTGACCACGATACTGATATCGCTGGCATTTGATTTCATCTACCTGTTTCAGGCAGCGCTTACCACGTCTGATCTCGTATCCTACAACCTGTACCTGGCAGGAACCAACCTGCTTGCAGCGGCTTCGAGTTACAGCGCCGAATTGCAGGGACGTCGTTTATTCCTGGGCAGGCGCGAGCTGGATAATGAGCGCAAGCACCATCTTTCCCGCTCCCTGCACGACAGCCTGACACGCCTGCCTAATCGTGAATTGCTGGAAGACAGGCTGGAACTGGCAATCAGCCAATCCGTGCGCGATGAGCGTTTGTGTGCCGGCCTGTTTATCGATCTGGATGGTTTCAAGGATATCAACGATACCTATGGCCACGATGTGGGCGACATGTTTCTGCAGGAAGTTTCCGCTCGCTTGAAAGACATCATGCGTGAGGCAGATACCTTGTCACGCATTGGCGGCGATGAGTTTTTCGTCCTGGCGCGCGATATTCCGACCAAGAAAGCAGCGCAGGTATTGGGACACAAGCTGCTGCATCAACTGCAGGAGCCTTTCATATTGAGCGATTTCCACACCATACCCGGCATTACCGCCAGTATCGGCGTCTGCCTGTTTCCCTATAAGCATTGCACGTCGGCCGATATTGTCAGGCGCGCTGACCATGCCATGTACAAGATCAAGCGAGGCGGCAAAGCCGGAATAGCCTTTGCGGAAGACTATGAGATCGATGATTCGACAGCTTGAAGCAATGTCGGTGATATAATATTGGGCAATCAGGCGGCGCAAGCCGCATTTTTATTTGCGATCCGACTCGAATGATATCTGCCGACAGGTGTTGTGTTGACTAATCCCCGCGATCTTGCACCTCCATACATACGCGCCATTGCGCCATACCAGCCCGGCAAGCCGATTGCCGATGTTGCGCGCGAATTGGGCCTGGAGCCCGACCAGATTATCAAGCTGGCCTCGAACGAAAACCCGCTCGGCGTAAGCCCCAAGGCTTATCTTGCGATGCAAGATGCGCTGGAGGATATTGCCCGTTATCCGGATGGCAATAGCTTTGCATTACGTGATGCGGTTTGCGCAAAATATGGCCTCAAACCTGAGCAACTGGTGTTCGGTAACGGATCCAATGACATACTGGAACTGGCTGCCCGTGCGTTTCTGACACCGGGCACGGAAGCGGTCTATTCGCAGCACGCATTTGCCGTTTATGCTTTGGTGACCCAGGCGGTTGGCGCGGAAGGCATTGCGGTTGCCGCAAAGGATTTCGGCCACGACCTGGGCGCGATCCTGGCGGCTGTTACGCCGCTGACGCGCATGATATTCATCGCGAACCCGAACAACCCGACAGGCACGTTGCTGGAAAAAGAGGCGTTGCTGGCTTTTATGCGGCAGATGCCCAGGCAAATACTGGTTGTACTGGATGAAGCCTACGATGAGTATCTGCCGCCGGCATTGAAATCGGAAAGCTTCCGATGGCTGGAGGAATTCGAGAACCTGATCATTTCACGCACGTTTTCCAAGGCTTATGGTCTGGCTGGCTTACGTGTAGGGTTCGGCGTGGCTACGTCCGATGTCGCGGATATGATGAACCGCGTGCGCCAGCCGTTCAATGTCAACAGCGTGGCACAGGCGGCTGCCGTTGCTTCGCTGGCAGATGATGACTTCGTCGAGCGCAGTTATGCGTTGAACCAGGCCGGCATGTTGCAGATGACACAGGGCTTTAATAAACTGGGATTATCATATATCCCTTCATTCGGTAACTTTGTCAGTTTTCGCATCGGTAATGCCATGGGGGTTTACCGGCGTTTACTCGAGCATGGCGTGATTGTCCGGCCAATTGCCAATTATGAAATGCCGGATTATCTCCGGGTCAGTATCGGTTTGCATGACGAAAACGCCCGGTTTCTGGAAGCCTTGAAAAACATACTTTCTGAAGAGAAACTCAGGAAAGAATCATGATTATCGTAATGCATAACGACGCCACGGAAGCGCAGATCGATGCGGTGGTGAAACGTGTCAGGGAGCAGGGGCTGGATGTCAATATCTCCCGCGGTACCGAACGCACGGTCATTGGCGCGATCGGCGATGAGCGCAGGCTGGATCAGGAGCTGATTGAGTCACTGCCCGGTGTCGAACAGGCGCTGCATATCGTCAAGCCCTACAAGATCGTAGCGCGTGAGTGGCATAAGGCAGACACCGTCATCGACATCAGGGGTATTCCCCTCGGCGGCAGGCAGGTGCAGGTCATCTCCGGTCCCTGCTCCGTAGAGACGCCTGAACAGATGGCGCTTTCCGCCGCCGCCGTCAAGGCTGCCGGCTGCCGCCTGATGCGCGGCGGGGCGTTCAAGCCGCGTACCAGTCCCTATACATTCCAGGGCGCCGGCTTCGATGGGCTGGACATGTTCCGCAAGGCGGCCGACAAGGAAAATCTGCCGATTGTCACCGAATTGATGGACGTGCGCCAGTTGCAAACCTTTATGGATTACAAGGTCGACGTGATCCAGATCGGCACCCGCAACATGCAGAACTTCGACCTGCTGAAGGAGGTCGGCAAGGTCAACGTGCCTGTCATTCTCAAGCGCGGCATGTCGGCGACGGTTTCTGAGTGGCTGATGGCGGCCGAGTACATTGCTGCTGGCGGCAACCACGATATCATCTTCTGCGAGCGCGGTATTCGTACCTTTGAAACCGCCTACAGAAACGTATTGGATGTGACGGCAATCCCGGTGTTGAAAAAAGAGACGCACCTGCCGGTTATCGTTGACCCTTCCCATGCCGGCGGCAAGGCGTGGATGGTGGCGGCGCTATCGCGCGCAGCCGTAGCCGCCGGTGCGGACGGCCTTCTGGTCGAAATGCATCCCAACCCATGCGAGGCATGGTGCGATGCTGACCAGGCCCTGAACCCGGGTGAACTGATTAAATTGATGGGAGAATTGCGCGGCATTGCGAGCGTGATCGGCCGCGAGATTCTATAGATATTTGTTGTATTCGGATTGAAAAGCGCTTTCTGTGGATATTCGCAGTAAAGCGCTTTTTTTCGCCTGTTTCAGGCGTTTTGCAGAAAACGCGATAATGAAAATCCTTAGGCGCGATTCGGTATTTTAGCCCTGTCCCGATTGCCGGCCAGCGTTCAGAATGCTTTCACACGTCAGGAATACATCGTGGCGTGACCGCCAATCAACGAAAAGGAGATTTATCATGTGGACCAAACCAGAAGCTACTGAAATGCGTTTCGGCTTTGAAGTAACAATGTACGTTTGCAATCGTTAATTGATTGCGCATGCGGGCTGCCTGATCCAGGCGGCCCGTGTTTTATTGCAGGGTTAGGTTTACACTAAAGCCTTTCCCGGGCTAATGAGAAACAGAGATTTTTATGCATATTCATGTTTTAGGAGCAGGAGCAGGTGGTGGTTTTCCACAGTGGAATTGTAATTGTCAGAATTGCGATGGACTGCGTAAAGGCACTATCAAGGCGACAAAAAGGACACAGTCCTCGATCTGCGTCAGTAGCGATGGCATCAACTGGGTATTGTTCAATGCTTCGCCGGATGTCCTGCAGCAGATTCAAAGCTTTGCACCGCTGCAGCCGGCGCGAAGCATCCGCGACAGCGGTATCGTCGGCATCGTCCTGATCGACGCGCAAATCGACCACACGACAGGTCTGCTGATGCTGCGCGAAGGGCAGGTCAGGCGCGAGATTTATTGTACCGACATGGTGTATCAGGATCTGACGACGGGCAACCCTTTGCTCAATATCCTCGGGCATTACTGCGGTATCAATCACCATCAAGTGGCTACAGACGGTCAAACTTCGTTCGAAGTGAAGGGGGCGGCCAACCTCAAGTTTACGGCAGTTGCCCTGAAAAGCGCTGCGCCGCCTTATTCCCCGCATAGAAATGACCCGCATCCCGGGGATACGATCGGTGTGCTGATCGAGGATACCAGCAATGGCCGGAAATGTTTTTATGCGCCGGGACTTGCTGATATCGAGCCGCATCTGCCGCCACTGATGAACCAGGCCGATTGCATCATGGTGGATGGTACTTTCTGGACCGATACGGAAATGATGGATATGGGGCTGATGGATAAAAGAGCCAGGGATATCGGCCACAATCCCCAATCCGGTCCGGGCGGCATGATGGAGAAACTGGATGCATTTGATGCTTCGCGCAAGGTCTTGATACACATCAACAATACCAACCCGATTTTGAGGGAGGATTCCGCCGAGCGCGCGGAGCTTGCCCGTCATGGCATCGAAGTGGCTTATGACGGTATGGATATTATTCTTTGAGGAGAACGGAATGAATGCAGTCGTAAATGAAAATCTGCCCTGGTCGCGTCAGGAATTCGAAGAAAAGCTGCGCGAGAAAGGCAAGGGCTACCATATCTATCATCCGTTTCATGTGATGATGTATGAAGGCAAATTGACCAGGGAACAGTTGCAATGCTGGGTGGCCAACCGCTTTTATTACCAGATCGGTATCCCGCAGAAGGATGCGGCCATTCTCTCCAACTGTCCGGACAAGGAAGTGCGCAAGCAATGGATCGTCCGCATTACCGATCACGATGGGGTCGGCGACCAGGAGGGCGGTATCGAGGCATGGATCAAGCTTGGCCAGGCGGTCGGCTTGAGCCGTGATGATGTCACTTCCCTCAGGTTTGTCAGCCCGGGCGTCAGGTTCGCTGTCGATGCCTATATCAACTTCGCGCGCCAGCGGCCTTGGCAGGAGGCTGTTTGCTCCTCGCTTACCGAACTTTTTGCACCGCACATCCACCAGCAACGCATCAGCTCCTGGCCTGAGATGTATCCCTGGATCAGGGAAGAGGGGTTGATCTACTTTAAAAAACGCCTGACCGAAGCCAGGCGTGACGTGGAACAGGGCCTGGAAGTGACACTGGATTATTTCAGCCAGAGCCGTGCCATGCAGGAAAAAGCGCTGGATATCCTGCAGTTCAAGCTGGACGTGCTATGGGTAATTGCCGACTCCATCATGCTGGCATGTACCGATATCAAGGTAGAAGACCGTGACTATACCCATCAACCGCGCTGATATCTTCTCGCTTGCCCGGCATTACCGTTTTCAGTGGGAAGATGCACAGCAATGCTACGTGTTGCTTTTCCCCGAAGGCATGATCAAGCTGAACGGCGGGGCCGGCGAGGTCATCAAGCGCGTGGATGGAACAAAAACCGTGGGTGATATTGTCAAAGAACTGGAAACCGCATTTCCTGATGTGCCGGATTTGCAAACGGATGTGCTCGCGATGTTCGGCCTGGCGTTTGAAAAAGCATGGATAGAGAAGGTTAACTGAACGGCAACACGCAAGATTGGACAGATTATGACTACCATAGGCAACAACGGCGTCGCCGCCTCCAAAACCAATACTCAGCCATTATGGTTGCTGGCTGAGGTCACTTACCGTTGCCCATTGCACTGCGCTTTCTGTTACAACCCGACAGACTACGACAAACACACGCAGAACGAACTGAGCACTGAGCAGTGGTTGCAGGCATTGCGCGATGCCCGCAAGATGGGCGCTCTGCAATTGGGCATATCCGGCGGTGAGCCGCTGTTGCGCGATGATATTGAAGAAATCGTGCGCGAGGCACGCAGGCTGGGTTACTACAGCAACCTGATTACATCCGGCGTCGGGCTCACGGAAAAGCGCATTCAGGAGTTCAAGGAGGGCGGTCTCGATCATATCCAGCTCTCGATGCACGATATTACTGAAGAGATCAATAACTTCATCACCAACACCAGGACCTTCGAGCTCAAGAAAAAAGTCGCCGCCATGATCAAGGGGCACGGCTACCCCATGGTGCTGAATGTGGTGATACATCGCTACAACATCGGCCATATCAAGGAAATTCTGGAGATGGCGGAAGCGCTTGGCGCGGATTATGTCGAGCTGGCGAATACCCAATATTACGGCTGGTCGCTGATCAACCGCAGCCAGTTGATGCCAAGCAAGGAGCAGATCGATCATGCGGAAATGATTACCAACGAATTCCGCAAGAAAGTCGGCAACAGGATGAAGATATTCTTTGTTGTCCCCGATTATTTCTCGGACCGTCCAAAAAAATGCATGAACGGCTGGGGTGAGGTTTTCATGATCGTGACGGCCAACGGTGATGTGCTGCCTTGCCACTCAGCCCGTGTATTGCCGGGAATGAAATTCCCGAATGTGAAGGAGAATGGGCTGGAATGGGCATGGAACGATTCGCCGGCCTTCAATAAATATCGTGGCGACAGCTGGATGAAAGAGCCGTGCCGCACATGCTCCGAGAAGGAAAAGGACCTGGGCGGTTGCCGTTGCCAGGCATTCCTGCTGTCAGGTGATGCCGAAGCTGCCGACCCGGTCTGTACGTTATCGCCGCACCACCATCTGATAGAAAAAGCGATAGAGGACGCCAGGAACCCGCAACTTCAGGCGCAGCCCATCATTTTCCGCAATGACAAGAATTCGAAGAAAGCAATCAGCGGTGAGCTGAAGGAACGAACCGCGGAGTTCCATGCATTGCCCTGAAGACAGGCTTCGATTCAGTCTATAATCGAAGGCGCGCTGAGAAGCGCGCTTTTTTTATTTTGAGCCAACCCATTCATGAAGTCCTCAAGCCCGATTTTCGTCGTTGTCCTGGCCAGTCTTGCGGCATTGGCCCCATTTGCGATCGACACCTACCTGCCTGCGTTCAGCGCGATGGAGAGCGATCTCGGCGCTACTACGCTGCAAGTTCAGCAGAGCCTGACTTTCTACCTGTTGCCCTACACGCTGATGACGCTGTGGCATGGCGCGATTTCCGATGCCATAGGCCGGATATCTACCATCAAGTGGGGGTTGGGTCTATTTGTGTTGGCATCGATAGGTTGCGCATTCGCACCCAATGTAGAGACCCTGTGGTTTTTCAGGGCATTGCAGGGCATTGCTGGTGGTGCGGGTAACGTTGTGGCAAGGGCCATGGTGCGCGACCTGTTCGAAGGGGCGCAGGCGCAGCGGGTCATGGCTACCGTGCAGATGCTGTTCGGTATTGCACCTGCAGTGGCGCCGGTCATTGGCGGTTGGCTGCTCGGTATTCACTGGCAGGCGATTTTTGTCTTTCTGGCGCTGTATGCGGCGGCTTCCTTGTGGGCAGCGGTTAAATTCCTGCCGGAAACCATGCCAGAACCGAAGCGGATCAAGCTCTCTGTTCACAGCGTGCTGTCGGGCTACCGGCAGATATTCACTGACTGTGAGTTCGGACGCATTGTCATTGCGGTCGGCGCGAACTTTTCCGGGTTTTTCATTTATGTGCTTTCCAGCCACGTCTTCCTGATAAAGCACCTGGGGCTGACGCAATACCAGTTCGGCTGGCTCTTTATTCCCACGGTATGCGGTATGGTATTCGGTTCCTATCTGGCAAAACGGGCAGCAGGCAGATATTCGCCGCAGCGTATCCTGCGCACGGCCTATATCTGGATGTTTCTCATCGTGCTGCTGAATCTGCTGGTCTGTTATTTCCTGCCGGCAGATTATATTTACAACATTGCCCCCGTTGCCTTATTCAACATCGGTATGGCGCTGGCCATGCCGGTGTTAAGCATTGCTGCCCTGGACCGACACCCGCGGATTCGCGGCACGGCTGCCTCTGGCCAGGCTTTTATCCAGATGCTCCTGTCCACGGTATCTGCCGGGATGGTTGCGCCCCTGGTCTGGCATCATCCTTCCGGGCTGGCACTGGCAATGGCGGTTTACGTGCTCATCGGCTGGCTGGCCATTCGCAAGACCCGGCTATGGCGGAGCAAGGTGATTTAGCATGCAGGAAAGCGGGACGATCAACTGGGTCGAGTCCGGCGTGACGCATTTTGCGTTATGGCACTCCGAGAACGGCGCGAAAATGCCACAAAGCGTTGTGATTGTGGATGACGGCATTACAGCGGATAGTGCTTACAGACTGGCTTGCGAAGGTACGGCAATGCTCTGGCGCGGCGACTTCCAGAATGCACGCCAGTTGTTGCAGGCCATTGGCCGGCGCATCGATAAAAAGCCGCCAAGAAAGCAGGCGGCGACCGGCCTCGATGCATTTCATCTCTACCGCCAGTCGCAATTACAACGCGCTCGCATCATGGGCATGCTGCTCATTGGGCTGGATGCGCAATACAGGATCGATCTCAGGCGTGCCCCGGATGTCAGGCAAGCCTGTATTGAAGCTTACGGTCCGCCAGTGGCTTCGCTGGTGGTTTCATTGCGCGAGTTGCTCGGCCTTGTCGGTGCGCATGAATGGCGCAAGAAAGGCGTGGATATCCCGGTGCTCGGGGCGAGGATACATCCGCATTACGGGGTATTTTCACCTGTGCGGGGTGAGTATCTGGCGCTGGTTGCGCAAGCGCCGCTTCCTGCAGCAAGCCGGGCGTTCGATATCGGCACCGGTACCGGCGTGATAGCGGCCATCCTTGCCCGTCGAGGGATCGAAACTGTCGTGGCAACCGACAATAACCCGAGAGCATTGGCCTGCGCACGCGACAACATTGCCAGGCTGGGGTTGCGGCAACAGGTCGATATCGTCGAAGCGGATCTTTTTCCCGCCGGCAAAGCCGGCTTGATCGTCTGCAATCCGCCCTGGCTGCCTGCAAGCGCCAACAGTCCGTTGGATCATGCGATTTATGATCCTGGCAGCCGCATGCTGAAAGGCTTCCTCCACGGGTTGGCATCACATTTGGAAGCCGGGGGAGAGGGCTGGCTGATTCTTTCCGACCTGGCCGAGCATCTGGGTTTGCGTACCCGCCAGACCCTGCTCGACATGATCTCCTCATCCGGTTTGCAGGTGGTGGAGAAACGCGACATCCGTCCGCATCATTCCAGGGTATCCGACCGGCAGGACCCTTTGCATCAGGCGCGGCAGGCTGAAATCACTTCGCTCTGGAGATTATGCCTGAAATAGGCGGGAGCGTTTAAACTCCGAACTGCAATTCTTTTCCCGTGTTTTTCCATTTATCGAGTTGCCAGCCGCCCTTGTACTATCCATGTCAGAAGAGCGGATACTCAAGTCTGTCACCAGTCTGCCGTTAGAGCAGGTAAGAGCCGGCGAGACATGGTTCATCGGATAAATAGCATAAATGGATGATTCGGGGAGCATTAAATGATCGAAAGTCGAGAACATACAGCGTTGCATGCCTATATCAACCTGTTGCGCCGCAAGGGCATGGCCAGGGAGTCATTGCGTCAACGTGAGATGACAGTTTTGAAACTGGTGCCTTATATCGAATATATCCCGCCGAATGGTCCGGCATACAGGCAGGCGGTTGACCGTTTGTTCGAGACCGTGGAAAAAGCCGAATGGCCGATACTGCTCCCGGTGCTGCGCGAATATTTCTCATTCTGGATCAATGACATCAAGGCGATTGCCGCGATGAATGAGGACAGGGCATTTGAAAGCGGGGTAGTCGAGTGGAAGCCTGTTCAAATGGACATCAAGTATATGCTGGCCTCGCTGGATGCAGTGACATTGACCTCCTTTGAGATGATGCCGCTGGAACGTTATGAACAGGCACTTCGCAGTGGCGGGGCGGATGAACTGTTCCTGGATACCAGCAGGAAACTGGTCAAAATGCTGTTGCTCAGATTACGCAGTGCGCCGCACAAGCAGCCGAATGTCTATCGCCAGGCGGTTGATGCCAACCTGGCCCTGTTTACCAGGGAAGAAATGCATCAGCTGCTCCTTAAGGTCGGGCGTGAATTCTACTACTTCTGGAAAGGTGATGCCGAGGCGCCCAGCCACATGCGGACTTCCGCCAGGCTTGCGCTGGCAGCATGATAAAAAAGGAGGCATGAAAGCCTCCTTTTTTTGCGAACGCGAACGCCGGCTTTGTCCCGGCATGGCCGCATGGCCTTACTCGATGAGCAAATCCAGTTTACCGGGTTTGCCGTTGTTTTCATCCGCATCCGGCAGCGGATCTTTCCTGCTGGTAATTGCCGGCCAGACCTGGGATAGCCGCGCATTCAACGCAATGAATTCCTGCTGGTCGGCGGGAACGTCATCTTCGGCAAAAATCGCTTCCGCAGGGCATTCCGCAACGCACAAGGTGCAATCGATACATTCATCCGGGTTGATGGCAAGGAAGTTCGGGCCTTCGACAAAACAATCCACCGGGCAAACATCTACGCAATCCGTATATTTGCATTGGATGCAATTTTCAGTCACTACATAAGTCATTCTCTTTTCCTCTCATGCCGTTTTTGCGGCCAGCTTTTATTTTAATGGATTTTCGCAGATAGTTGAAAGCTTCAACGCTCGATCATGCCTGCACCCACCGTGTTATTGGTGGACTCATCAATCAGGATGAATGCCCCGGTGGCACGGTTCATCTTGTAGGGATCCACCATCAGCGGTTGCGCCAGCCTGAAACTTACCATGGCAATGTCATTCATCGCCAGGCCTTGGGCCGGCAGCTTTTCCAGGGAGTTCACATCGACCCGGTAGGCAATCTCGCCGACCTTGGCTTTCGATTCGCGCGTGGTGTGGCGTACGATGTAAGTCCGTGCCGTTGATAGCGGTGTTTCCGAAAGCCAGCAGACCATGGCATTGATCTGTTTGACCGGCTCGGGCGCCTGGCCGGTTTTGACGATCATGTCGCCACGCGAAATATCGATTTCATCCTCAAGCAGGATGGTAATGGATTGCTCGGTTATTGCACGTTGCAAAAACTGTTCGCCAAGCAGGATAGCCTTGACGCGTGAACTGCGGCCGGAAGGCAAGACCGACACGCTGTCGCCGACGGCAATCTCCCCGGATTCGATACGCCCCATGAATCCCCTGAAATCATGTAATTCAGGGTCGTCGGAAGCTTGCGGACGGCAGACGAACTGCACAGGGAAGCGGAATTCTTCATTGTGTTCCGAATGCGCGGGCGGCGCGTTTTCCAGCAATTCCAGCATGGTTGGGCCCTGGTACCAGGGCATGGCATCGCCGCGATACACGATCATATCGCCATTCAGCGCGGACATGGGGATGAACTGGATATCATGTCCCTCGCGTTGCAGGCCGATCTGTTCGGCAAATGCCAGGTAATCCGCTCGTATCCTGTCGAATACGGACTCATCGTAATCGACCAGGTCCATCTTGTTGACCGCAACCACGATATGCGGAATGCGTACCAGGTGCGCCAGGTAGGAGTGGCGGCGCGTTTGCGTCAGCACGCCCTTGCGCGCATCGATCAGGATAATGGCGAGGTTGGCGGTGGAGGCGGCCGTCACCATGTTGCGGGTGTACTGTTCATGGCCCGGAGCATCGGCGATGATGTATTTGCGCGTGCCGGTGCTGAAATAGCGATAGGCGACATCGATGGTGATGCCTTGCTCGCGCTCGGCTTGCAGGCCATCGGTCAGCAGGGACAGGTCAACCGCGCCCAGGCCGCGTTTTTGCGAGGTACGTTCAATCTGCGTCAGCGTATCCGCCAGGATGGTCTTGGTATCGAACAGCAGGCGGCCGATCAGCGTACTTTTGCCGTCATCGACGCTGCCGCAGGTCATGAATCGTAGCAGGCTGTCGTTATGTGGTTTGTGCATGGCATTCATCAGAAATAGCCCTCCTTCTTGCGCTGCTCCATGGAAGCATCGGAGGTCTGGTCGTCAAGGCGCGTTGCGCCTCGTTCGGTAATGGTGGTGGTGGCGGTTTCCAGTACGATCTTGGCTACCGTGTCCGCATCGCTCTCGACCGGCGCCGTGCAGGTAATGTCGCCGACCGTGCGGAAACGAACGAGCAGGTCTTCAATCCGTTCGCCCGGTCTGGCCGGTGTGACATCCGTCACCGGCACGATGGCGCCGCTGCGCCGGACGATGGGGCGTGTATGGGCGAAATAGATGCTTGGTAATCCAAGGTTTTCGCGCTCGATATACTGCCAGACATCCATTTCGGTCCAGTTGGAAATCGGGAATGCGCGGATGTTCTCGCCTTTGTGCGAACGCGCGTTGAACAGGTTCCACAGTTCCGGCCGCTGGTTCTTGGGGTCCCACTGGCCGAACTCGTCGCGGAAGCTCATGATGCGTTCCTTGGCGCGGGCCTTTTCTTCATCGCGGCGTGCACCGCCGATGCAGCAATCAAAACCGAATTCTTCGATGGCTTCCAGCAAAGTGACCGATTGGTGCTTGTTGCGAGGCTCATCCGCTGATTTCAATACGACAGTGCCGCGCTTCATCGAGTCCTCGACCGAACGCACGATCAGGCGTTCGCCGAGTTCGGCGGCGCGCTGGTCGCGGAAGTCGATGACTTCCCGGTAATTGTGGCCGGTGTCGATATGCATCAGCGGAAAAGGAAAACGCCCGGGGCGGAAGGCTTTTTCAGCCAGGCGCAGGATACACAGCGAATCCTTGCCGCCGGAGAACAGGAGCACAGGGTTGGAACATTGGCCCGCGACTTCCCGCAGGATGTGAATCGCTTCGGATTCGAGCCAATCGAGATGGCTTAAGGTTTCTTTGGTCAAAGTAGTCGTCATCTTAATCAAAAGTTCATTTCAACCGCTAATTTTAGTCTTTGATTGAAAAAAGAGGGGATTAAATCGGCATACATCCATGTCGTCAATCGACAGGGCTTATTTCTTCACATGCAGGCCGCATTCCTTGGATGCCGGGTCTTCCCACCACCAGCGTCCGGCACGGACATCTTCACCCATTGCCACTGCGCGCGTACAAGGGGCACACCCGATACTGGGGTAGAACTGGTCATGCAGTTTGTTATAGGGTACATCGTGCATGCGAATATAGGCCCAGGTTTCCTTTTCAGTCCAATCGCTCAGCGGATTGAATTTTTCCAGGCCATTTGATTCGTCGAACTGGCGTACAGGCAACGCAGTGCGGGTGGCAGACTGTTGCGCGCGCATGCCGGTAATCCAGGCTTTTTTGCCTTGCAACGCGCGCTGTAGCGGCTCCACCTTGCGCATATGGCAGCATGCCTTGCGCAGGTCGATGGACTCGTAAAACGCGTTGATACCATGCGTCCCGACATAAGTTTCAACCGTTTCCAGCCGGGGGAACAGCACCTTCAGCCTGGTAGCGTAGGTTTTTTCGACTTCCGCCATCAGATCATAAGTCTCTGCAGGCAGGCGGCCGGTATCCAAGGTGAATATCTCGATGGGCAATCCCTCGCGCAGGATAATGTCGGTCAATACCATATCCTCTGCGCCCATGCTGTTGGCGAACGTGACCTGCTGCCGGTCGCCAAACTCATCAACCACAGCCTTGAGTAGCTCCAGTACAACCTGCCGTTTGGCTGCAGTCGATGCTTTCAGTGCATCGGTGAGATCAGGAGAAGTGGCCGGATTGCTGACGGGAGGGTGCAGCAGGGAAACTTCTCCGCTCATTGCACTCCCCGGTTGATGCGTCTCCAGACCGGCTGTGTTTCATCTACTGCGCCTTGGTAGGGTTGGCTGAAATCCTGCAGGCTTGCCAGTGCATCCTCAGCCGAGCGGTCCGGGCGAATCAGGTAGCTGTCGTAGCCGCAGCGTTTGAGGAAGAACAGTTGATCGCGCAGGACGTCGCCGAAAGCACGCAGCTCGTTCCTGTAGCCGTATCTGGTACGCAACAGGTTGCCGATGGAGAAAATGCGGCCATCGGCAAAGCGCTCGACATGCACTGCAATAATGGGCAAGCGGTTGATGTCGGATACGGATTCCACGAGTGCTTCCAATAGTTCGTGGGTATCCAGCCAGATACCCAGCTCGCCTTTTTCAAGGCGCTGCGTGAGTTCCTGCTTGCGGGCCAGCCATACCGATAGCGGCACGATGATCTTGCCGTTTTCCGGGATGACGGTTCCGGCGATCTGTTCCTCGGTATACGTCACCTCACCGGTGAGTTTGAACAGCACCACCTTGCCGGCCTGCCTGCGCACGGTTTCTTCGCCGGCGGGCAGGGTGACGCAAGTCCATTCGTTCTCGACAATGGCATTGTTGCGAATCAGGTTGGAGCTTGTTTTTTGTGCATCAGACATTCGCAGTTTCCTCGCCCCTGGCATAGACATGCGTCTTGAACGGCGCAACGCCAATGCGGCGTACCGTATCGATGAAGCGTTCTTCCGCCGTACGTTCCCGGATATACACTTCAATCAGCCGCTGAACGACTCCCGGCATTTCTTCAGCCGCGAATGACGGGCCGATCACGGTGCCGATGCTGGCGTCATTGCCCTGTTTGCCGCCGATGGTGACCTGATACCACTCGGAACCGTCCTTATCGACGCCGAGAATGCCGATATGCCCGACATGGTGGTGCCCGCAGGCATTCATGCAGCCGGAAATATTCAGTTCCAGCTCGCCGATGTCATGCAGGTAGTCGAGATTGTCGAACTGCATCTGGATGGCTTCCGCAATCGGGATGCTCTTGGCGTTTGCCAGTGAGCAAAAGTCGCCGCCGGGGCAGCAGATGATGTCGGTCAGGAGACCGATGTTAGGCGTGGCCAGCCCATTGGCCCGGGCAATTTCCCAGACGGTATGCAAGTCGCCGAGCTTGACGTCCGTCAGGATCAGGTTTTGCTCGTGGGAAACGCGCAGCTCGCCGAAACTGTATTTCTCTGCCAGGTCGGCCACGACATGCATCTGCTCCGATGTCGCATCGCCCGGCGCCTTGCCGTGGGGCTTGAGTGAGAGCGTGACGGCACGATAACCGGGCTGCTTGTGCGGATGCACGGAACGTTTTGCCCAGGCGGCAAAGGCCGGATTGCTGGCAATCGCGCTGTCATAACCGGCATCATGGGATGGCAGGTCTTCATAAGGCATCGCAGTGAAATGCCTGGATACGCGTGCCAACTCGGATTCGGTGATGGTGTTCGGGCTGTCTTTCAGGAATTTCCACTCTTCCTCGACCTGGCGACGGAATTCATCGATACCCAGGGCCTTGACCAGTATCTTGATACGCGCCTTGAAAGCGTTGTCCCGGCGGCCATGCAGGTTGTACACGCGAATGATGGCCTCGCAGTAGGTCAGTATGTGTTGCCATTCCAGATGCTCGCGGATCACGGAGCCGAGGATGGGCGTACGACCGAGGCCGCCGCCTACCCATACCTTGATCGCCATTTTCTGCTGGTCGTCGTAATAGAATTCCAGGCCGATGTCATGTGCTTGCACGATGGCGCGATCCTGCCGCGTGCCAGAGACGGCAATCTTGAATTTACGGGGGAGCAGCGCGAACTCGGGGTGGAAAGTGCTCCACTGGCGCATGATTTCCGCTACAGCGCGCGGATCGATGATTTCATCCGGTGCGATGCCGGCAAATTGATCTGTCGTGATATTGCGGATGCAATTGCCGGAAGTCTGGATGGCGTGCATCTCCACCGTGGCGAGTTCGGCCAGGATATCTGGCGTGTCTTCCAGCCTGGGCCAGTTCAGTTGCAGGTTCTGGCGCGTGCTGAAATGCCCGTAGCCGTGGTCATAACGTTGCGCGATATCGCCCAGCTTGTGCAATTGCCTGGAGGAGAGCGTGCCGTAAGGGATCGCAATGCGCAGCATGGGAGCATGGCGCTGGATATACAGGCCATTCTGCAAACGCAAGGGACGGAATTCGTCGTCGCTGAGTTCGCCAGCCAGGAACCGGCGCGTCTGGTCGCGGTACTGAGCGACCCGTTCGTCGATTATGGCTTGGTCTATCTCGTCGTATTTATACATGGTTTAAATCACTAATTCGTTACAAACTTGAGGCCGATCATCAATAATACTGCGGCCAGCACAGGGCGTAATATTTTATCAGGAATCCGCGCACTTAGATGGCTTCCTATCCAAATGCCCGGTAAGGAGCCGATTAAAAGCGTTGCCAGCAGGCCGAAGTTGACATTACCCAGCGTCCAGTGCCCCATTCCGGCCAAGGCTGTA
This sequence comes from Methylophilaceae bacterium, assembly GCA_905339275.1. Taxonomy (GTDB): domain Bacteria; phylum Pseudomonadota; class Gammaproteobacteria; order Burkholderiales; family Methylophilaceae; genus UBA6140. The sequence goes on along the minus strand of CAJPFK010000018.1, from coordinate 30,246 downwards.
AGCGGGATGGCATGGGCGAGGTCTGTGCCGACCACTTTGAGGGTGGGCAGGCGGGGGTAGAGGAAAAACAGGGCGACCGTGCCCAATGCGCCGGCACCTACCGAAGATAACGTGACCAGGATCCCCAATGCGATACCGACAGTAACCGTGACCAAAGGTTGCCATTTCCCAAAGCGGCCTTCGTTGCTTTCTTCGGATAAAGGGGGTGCGTGCCGTTGCAGGTATGCGCGAACGAGGATGGCGATCGAGGTCAGGATCAGCGCGATCCCCAAACTGTAGGTAATGACCCCCGAGATGTCCTTGCTGTTTTGATCCAGGTAGCGCAACAGCAGGATGGTCAAAGTCGCGGCTGGCAAGCTGCCGCATGCAAGCTGGCGCGTGATTTTCCAATCGACCGAGCCGTGCGTGCCGTGATGTACCCAGACGCCGCCGGTCTTGGTGATGGCTGCAAACAGCAGGTCGGTGCCGACGGCTACCGCTGGCGAGAAGTTGAAGAGGAACACCAGCAGTGGCGTCATCAGGGAGCCGCCACCTACTCCGGTGAGTCCGACCAGAATACCAACCAGCAGGCCGGAAAAGATGTAACCAATCTCCACTGACAATTCCTTGAACTATTTGAGTCTGGCGTAAAACAACCCCGCAATATAACAGTTTCTGGATAATTATTTTAATAATAGGTTATTCTATCGATATGTTTTTTGGTTATATTGATCGGGGTCGGGAATGAAGCTTCATCAGCTACGCTATGTGCGTGAGGTCGCAAGACAGAACCTTAATATTTCGCTGGCTGCCGAGGTGCTTCATACTTCACAGCCGGGTGTCAGCAAGCAGATTCAGTTGCTCGAGGAGGAACTCAAGCTACAGATATTCCAGCGCAATGGCAAGCGCCTTGTCGGCATAACGGAACCGGGCAAGGCGATTCTGGGTCTTGCCGAACGCGTGATGTATGAGATGGAGAATATCAAGCGTGTCGGCGAGGAATTCAGCCATGAAGAGGAGGGCGTGCTGACGGTGGCGACGACCCATACGCAGGCGCGTTACCGTTTGCCGGCTGCCGTGAAGGCGTTCATGGAACAATACCCGGAGGTGAAACTGACCATTCACCAGGGCAATCCGACCCAGGTCGCCGAGCAGGTGGTTAGCGGTGAGGCCGATATCGGTATTGCCACGGAGACGATCAGCAGCTACGACAAGCTTCTATGCCTGCCGTGCTATCAATGGAATCGTTGCGTGGTGGTGCCGCACGGCCATCCCCTGCTTGATGATCTCCCGTTGACACTGAAAAAAATCACGCAATATCCGCTGATTACCTATGATTTTGCTTTTACTGGCGGGTCTCTGGTGAGCCGTGTGTTCGAGAAGGAAGGACTGGTTCCGAATGTGGTGCTGACGGCAATAGATGCGGACGTCATCAAGACTTACGTGAGCCTGGGCCTCGGGATCGGACTGTTGGCCAACATGGCTTATGACGAGGAGCGGGATGCCAATCTGGCGAGGATCGATGTCAGTCATCTGTTTCCGCCGAGCACGACCTATCTGGGAATCCGGCGGGATGCCTACCTGCGCGGGTTTGCTTACGGATTTATCCAGTTACTGGCGCCAAGCTACGATAAAAAAGCTGTGCAGGCGGCGCTCAAGGACTAGTGTTTTGCCGCTGGGGCCGCGTATTATTATGGCTGGATTTCAATGTCTGCAAGGCTGGCTGAAATATGGGATACATGCTCAGGTTACTCGTTTTCATATTGATCTTTCCGGCAACGCAGGTGGCATGCGCGGCCACGAAAATGCCGCCGATCGACCATGCCAGCGCACTTTACGAAGTGCCGGTTGAGCCGGGCGTTACTTATGAAGATGTGATATTCAGCCTGAAGACCGTCTCCGAAGGCATGAATTTCGTCAACCCGATGAACTTTCCGATTGCGGAACACATGAAGTTACGCGGCTTGCAGCCGGAAGAACCGCTGGAAGTCCGCACCTATTGCAATCTTGGGCTGGGAACGGAGATCATGCTGGATCACCCGGAGTTTTCCGTGTTTGCGCCGTGCAGGATCGCCATCTACCGGAGGCAGGGCAAACTGTATCTCGGACTGGACCGGCCAACATTCGATTTGAAAAGCATCAGGAATCCGACAGAGCGTGCCAGAAAATCTGCACAGGAACTTGAGGATGTTCTCATCGGCATGATGGATAAGGCACGCAAGGGCGATTTTTAACCAGAAAACCAGAAAAACGGATGGAAACATGGCTGAACCAATGTTGATTGCTAAAAGTGAAGACTTTATCTACCTCCTGCCGCGCATGGCAAACCGGCATGGCCTGATCGCAGGTGCGACCGGCACAGGCAAGACGGTGACCCTGCAGGCATTGGCCGAGCACTTTTCCCGCAACGGGGTGCCGGTCTTCATGGCGGATGTGAAAGGCGACCTTTCCGGCATGAGCCGGGCGGGAGGCGGCAATGCGAAAGTCGAGGAGCGTATTGCGCAACTTGGCGTCGAAGACTTCGGCTATGCGGCCTGCCCCGTGGTTTTCTGGGATGTGTTCGGTGAAAAAGGGCACCCGGTCAGGACCACCGTGGCCGAGATGGGGCCATTGCTTCTTTCGCGCATGCTCAATCTGAACGAAGTGCAGGCCGGCGTGCTGACGGCGGTATTCAAGATTGCCGACGACAAGGGTTGGCTGCTTCTGGATCTCAATGACCTGCGCGCCATGATGCAGCACGCATCCGAGAATGGCGCTGAATACACTGCCAAGTATGGAAATATTGCGGCAGCCAGCGTCGGTGCGGTGCAGCGTGCGTTACTGCAGCTTGAGCATGAAGGCGCGGACCGGTTGTTCGGTGAGCCTGCACTTGATCTGGATGACATGCTGCAAACCGATAGCAAGGGCAGGGGGGTCGTCAACATCCTGGCGTCGGACCGCTTGTACAACTCGCCGCGCGTCTATGCATCGCTGCTGCTGTGGCTGCTCTCGGAGCTGTTCGAAAAACTGCCGGAGGTGGGTGACCTGGATAAGCCCAAGCTGGTATTTTTCTTCGATGAAGCGCATCTGCTGTTCAACGATGTGCCGAATGCATTGATGGACAAGATCGAACAGGTCGTGCGGCTGATTCGCTCCAAGGGAGTCGGTGTCTATTTTATCAGCCAGAACCCGCTCGATATTCCGGATATCGTGCTTGGTCAGTTGGGCAATCGCGTCCAGCACGCGCTACGCGCATTTACGCCGCGCGACCAGAAAGCGGTGAAATCGGCAGCAGAGACTTTCAGGACCAATCCCAAAGTGGATGTGAAGACGGCCATCACGGAACTGGGCGTGGGGGAGGCCCTGGTTTCCTTCCTGGATGAAAAAGGCCGCCCCATGCCGGTTGAGCGTGCTTTTATTTGCCCGCCGGGAAGCCGCATCGGCATGGCGACGGATGCCGAACGCAATGAAACCATGCGCAGTTCCCTGTTGTACGGGCATTATGAGAAAACCGTTGACCGTGAATCCGCTTACGAGATACTCAAGGCAAAGGCCGAGGAAACGCTTAAGGCGAACGAGCAGGCTAAAGCACAGGCTGCAGCCAGCCAGTCGGCGAAAAGAACGGCTGCGCGTGAACCTGATACATTGTTGGAAACGGTCGCCAAAACGGCTGCGCGCACTATAGGTTCCGAGCTCGGCAGAAGGGTGATTCGCGGAGTATTAGGCTCGATTCTGGGCGGCAAGAAGTAAATCTTTTCAGTCTATGGCAAATTCAAAATCCAGAAATACGAGCCTGGAACCTGCAGAAATTGCACGTGAGACCATCAAGCGGATGGCGATGCAACGTATTGCCCCCACGCCTGATAACTACCAGCGCATCTATAACGAAATTGCGGGCCTGCCGCATATCGAGAGCCTGGAAGAGGCAATGGCACGCGCACTCAAGCAACTGCCACGGGACCGGGTGGAAAATATCAAATGGATATCCGGCTGGGAGAAACTGCTGTCCAGCCGCAACTGGAAATCTTTGCCCTTGATGCTGGTATCGGAGATGGAGCAGAAGGTGGCGCAAGCCAAGCGCTGGCCCGATGCCATCCGGGACCTGCTGCGAAACTGGGACGGCAAAAGATCGGGCTTGACGCAGCAGCGAAAGAAAGAGGCGCTGGAGCGTGTCCTGATCAACTTTGCCAACGATCCTTCCCTGCCGGAAAAAATCCAGGCGATGAGCAGAAGCTGGTCCGAATACAAGGCTTCTGAAGATGTTGTTTTAAGCGGTACTGAGAACGAGTCCCAGGCGGGAGGCGACCAGGCGTCAGGCCACTCGCCTGAATCGAATAACGCATTGCCCGGTCAATCCGGGCTGCGGGTGGCTGCATTGCAGGAAAGCATCAGAACGGCACAGGATATGCTGCACTTGTCGCTGCAACATGGCCTGATTCCCAGGCTGGATGGCTACCCGGAATTGCAGGTTGATGCCAGGAATTTGCTCAAGCTGGCGGAAAAAACCTATAAGCCGGAAGACTGGCAACTTCTGGCGAAACAGCTCAAATCACTTTTTGTCAGGGTCGAGCTGATCGGCGTGGAGGAAGAGGCGATCAAGCACGATCTGCTTTCGCTGCTCAAGCTGTTGATCGATAACATCAGCGAACTGGTCTCCGATGATCAGTGGCTAAGAGGGCAGATCGCCGTTGTGCAGACGATTATCTCCAGCCCTCTGGAAAAGGACTTGATCAAGGATGCCGAAAAAAGCCTCAAGGAGGTGATATTCAAGCAGGGCTCATTGAAGCATGGCCTGGCTGAAGCCAAGCACAATTTCAAGCATATGGTGGCGACCTTTATCGAGCGGCTCGGCACGCTTTCGGATTCAACCGGCAGCTATCAGCGCAAGGTGGAAAACTACCACGAGCAATTGTCCAACATCGATGACATTGTCCAGATCAATGCCCTGGTGGAAAACCTGATGCAGGATACGCGCGAGATGCAGACCGGCATCCTGAGATCGCAGGATATCCTTAACGAAGAGCGTGACAGGGTGCTTGCCACGGAAGAAAGAATGCGCCGCCTGGAGATGGAGCTGACCGAACTGAGCGAAAAGGTGCGTATCGATCAACTGACCGGCGTGCTGAACCGCCGCGGGCTCGAAGAGGCGTTTGTGCGTGAGATCGCAAGGGCGGAGCGGGGCGATAGCCATCTGGGTGTCGTGTTGCTGGATATCGATAATTTCAAGCGCCTGAACGACCAGTACGGGCATGATACCGGCGATGCGGCTTTGCAGCATCTGGCAAACACCATCAAGGACAGCATGCGCCCTACGGATATAGTGGCCCGTTTCGGCGGTGAGGAATTCGTCCTGCTGCTGCCGGATACGGAGATGAATGATTCAGTGGCCATCGTGACCAGGCTCCAGCGCGAATTAACCAAGCGGTTTTTTTTGCATAATAATGAGCGCTTGCTGGTGACATTCAGCGCAGGCATATCATCGTACAAGGCAGGCGAGCAGCAGGAGACCGTCCTGCATCGGGCTGACCGGGCGATGTACCTGGCCAAATCGACGGGTAAAAACCGGGTGCTGACAGAGGACGACCTGGAACGCGCCAGAAACAATCTCAGTAGCGCCGTTTAATTGAATATGCAAAGTATTACCCAGTCCGGCCTTGCGGAGCAGACCATCAACAAGTCCCGGTTTATTGCGCTGGCAGCCTATTGCGGGAATGAGAAGGAAGTCGTGCTGATGCTGAGGAAGATGGCTTCGGAACATCCACATGCGCATCATCTGGCTTTTGCCTACCAGTTGAAAACGCCGGATGGGCTGGTCCAGCGCATGAATGATGCCGGAGAGCCGTCCGGCACGGCAGGCAGGCCCATACTGCAACATATCGAAGGGCAGAGGCTCATCAATGTCTGTGTAGGCGTCATTCGGTATTATGGCGGCATCAATCTGGGAACCGGCGGGCTGGCGCGCGCCTACGGCGGCACCGCAAAGCTTGCGATTGATGCAGCCAGGCTCATGCCTTTTGTCGAAATGACGGAAATCCAGTTGCGCATGGAATATTCGCGCCTCGATAGCTTCATTCGCGACCTGGGCAGACTCAATGGAAAGTTACTGGATAAATTTTTTGATGCCGATGTCAGGGTGAGGGCATCCGTGCCGGTCAAGGATGCAGATGCCCTGGTTGCGCGTTACCAGCTTCGCTGATTTTCGCTGTATGGAATTTTTCGTAAAACGGCCTGACCGTGCTCCGCAGTTCTGAACAAACAACCGAGGCTAGGTTTCCGATCGCTCTTTTGCCTGTTTGCGCCTGGGCGTGAATTTGGCGCCGACATGCACCTGTTTGCGTTGTTGGGCAAGCTCGATCTGTTTTTGCCGTTCGGCCAAAGCCTGCTTTTTCTGCTCGCTGATTTTGCCGTGACAATATGGGCAACTGATGCCCTGCTCGAATAATGGCGATTGCCGGTCTTCCGGGCTCAGTGGCTGGCGGCAAGCCCGGCAGAATTCATAGTTTCCGGGCTTGAGGCCGTGGCCGACGGAGACGCGCTCATCGAAAACAAAGCATTCACCCTGCCACATGGATTGTTCCTCCGGCACGGTCTCGAGATATTTGAGAATGCCGCCCTGCAGGTGGTAGACCTCTTCAAACCCCTGGCTGCGCATGTAGGCGGTGGACTTTTCACAACGAATGCCCCCCGTGCAAAACATGGCGACTTTCGGTTTTTTGCGTAAGTCCGCTTCGTTTCTGACCCAATCCGGCAGCTCGGAAAAGCTTCTGGTCCTGGGATTGATTGCGCCCTTAAAGGTGCCGATGCCCACCTCGTAGTCGTTGCGGGTATCGACCAGGATGACATTGGGATCGCTGATCAGCGCATTCCAGTCTTCCGGCTTGACGTAGGTGCCCGCCATCTCACTGGGTTTGACCTCGGGCACGCCCAGCGTGACGATTTCCTTTTTCAGCCTGACCTTGAGCCGATAGAAAGGTTTTTTCTCCGTCCAGGACTCCTTGTGTTCGAGATCGGCCAGCCTGCCCCTGAAGATGTCCGCCGAGCGCAGAAACGCAAGCACATGGCGGATGTCATCCGGCAAACCGGCTATCGTGCCGTTAATGCCTTCTTCGGCCAGGAGCAGCGTGCCGGTAATCTGCCTGGCTTCACAGACGGCCAGGAGCGGCGCCTGCAAATCCCTGTAGTCGTGCAGGGCGACGAACTTGTAAAGTGCGGCGGTGAGGTACTTGGGCATTGTGGATGTACGGCGAGCGTTCAAATCAGGATTATAACCGGGCCGAAGAAACTATAAACATACTGCCGGTCGATATCCATAATGCATCCGCCAGCAGGCCGGCGGCATGCGAATGATTCTCTAGCCGGTCAGCACCAGAATTTCGCCCTTGCCATCGTTGGCGATGTCTCCTGCATAGCGTTGCACGCGGTTTGTTTCTATTTTGGCAAATTTGCTGGGTAATGCGGCAAATGACTTCATCATCAGGCTCAAATAAGGCAGGGTATGCATGCCGCAGTCCTGTATGGTTGCATGCAGGCCGGGTTGCCTGGTCAACAGCAGTGTACCGCGTCGCATGCCGTACCCTGCATAGGCGCCGACTTCGCCGAGCACGCCGATCGTGCCTGCCAGCATGCGGGAAGCGCAGTATTGCCCGGCATTGCCTTCAATCAGGAGTATGCCGCGCCGCATCTGGTCGCCGACCCGGTCGCCGGCATTCCCCGTCACGATCACGATACCGCCTTTCATGCCTTTTCTGTCACCTGTAATGGCTGCAGCCAGGAAGTCGCCGGTGTTCCCGTGAATATGAATCAGGCCGCCGGATAGTCCGCTTGCGGCATAAGCATCGGCATTGCCGTGCACGGCAATGCTGCCCCCGCGCATCTGGAAACCCAGGAAGGAACCCGCATTGCCTTTTACCGTGATCGCGCCTGTTTTCATCTGGCTGCCAATATAATCCAGTTTGGCATGGCTGTTTTCGATGACGATGTTCTGGCTATCTTCGCCGCTGATCGCGAAAGCTTCATCCACACGGATATTGCGTTTGCCGCATGCAAGGGTGAGCGAGCCGATTTCCCCGGCGGATTTGCCGGCAAGCGCATCGGGAATCAACGGCGACAGGTCGATGCGCTGCTTCGGTTCTATTTTGAGGGTGAAGGTAAGGGCGCTCATGCTTTAACCCCGTCTAATGTTGAATCGGACATGATGTCGCGCAAATGGAACTGGAACTGCCCGAGTTTGCCGCCATAATTACCGGCCGAAATTCGCCTGATGCCGTTTTCAGCCCCCAGTTCGCATGCTGCCGCAATACCTACGCGCGTCGCCTTGCGGATATCGAGGTCGGTCAGGCCGTCGATGACGATTTCCATCACGGATTCGATATCGGGAGAAAGTTCGGTCCTGGTCAGGCCTTTCAGTGTCGGGCAGAACGCGTCATTGGTTGAAGCGAACATGGATTTGTACTTGGAACCGACCTTGGAGCCGGAGCGCACGACGCCGCCGGGGAAAGGCATGATGACATTCGGGATTTTTTTCATGGCCTCGATCGCGGCTTCACAAGCGGCGAGCGCTTGCGGCTGGGATTCTGCAAGCACCAGGAAATTACCGCCGCCAACCGCGCGCACCATGCCGGTGGTTTCTTCGGTGATGAATTCGCCATCCATCACCGGCACGCGCCAGTAGCGTTTGCCGCCGAACTGCTTGGAAATCTGGAAGCCGTCGCCGAAGAAGCGCAGGTTCTTGCCGAGATTGATGCGCGTGACTTCTTCAGACTTGCCGTCGATCCCGGAGAAGGCAGCCGCTGTCGGGCAGGTCAGGATGCACTGGCCCATACGGGTTTCCAGTTGCTTCATCAGGACCGCGCTGCCCATGGCGAACATCAGGATGGCAACGCCGGGGCGTCCATCAGGCGTCTCATCGGGGCTCAACTCTTTTTCAATTCCTGCTTCCACACCGCAACCGATGACCGATGTGGCAAAGCCGGTCATCGCATTGGCTGCGTTGTATGCCCATTTATGGTTCTGTGCGGTGATGATCACCCGGGTGCCGCGCATGTTGAATGCTTCTGCGAAGGTGTCGTCGATTTGTACGCCGTTGATAATCATGCCGTGGCTCCAAAGAACGCAGCATTAGTAAGCGTAGCCTCGAAGAGAACATGAATGAACGCAGCCTTAATTGGCGTAGTTTGATGATGGTAATCTGTAAGCATCACTCGGTTTTCTCCCGGCGTCCCTTGCATTCCTGCACAATCACTTTGCCTCGCCCGCTTTCTGCGATTTCGTCATCGCGCACTTTGAAATTTTCCATGTTGATGGTGTGATACTGGTCGAAATACTTTTTCAGGTCTTTTTCAATGCCGCGGTCAAACTCGGGCTTCACCGTATGCGTGCTGCCCCAGGTGACCTTGACGACTTTGCCGTCCCTGACGACGAGTTCGCCATCCTTGAAGACATAATCCGGTTTGGCGAACATGGCTTCGCGGTCGGCATTGTCCGTATAAACGGTAATGTCGGCACCGGCGCCAACGCCCAAGTGGCCGCGATCGTGCAGGCCGACCAGCCTGGCTGCACCTGCGCGCGTCATGATGGCGATTTCGTACAGGCTGTATTCGCGGTCGATCGAGGTCAGGGTGCTCATGGCCTGCGCATCCAGGTTGAGCGTGGCAAAGGTCTCGTTGCGGAAGCTCTTGTCCATCAACAGCTTGATCAGGTGCGGGTAGCTGGTGAAAGGCGCGCCGTTCGGGTGGTCGGTCGTCAGGAAAATGCGCCAGGGGTCTTCGGCCAGGAGGAAGATTTCAAGGCCGATGGCCCATTGCAGGGCGTTGACGAAATTCTGGTCCTTGTATTTGAACGGCACGACGCCGCAGCCGGCATCGCATTCGATGTCCATGATAACCGACTTTTTCGGGCTGCCATGGGCCGCGTTGGCGAACTGCCGCATGTTGTCGCCGGAGGCGGTGACGGTCTGGCCGAACAGGATCTGGCCGACATCGGCAGATACGTTCTTGTGCTTGTTGAGCGCTTCGGCGATTGCCGCAGCGCCGGAGGAAAACTTGCGGTCGCCTTCGGTGCCGTAGCTGTGGAACTGGATGTGCGTGAGGTGAACCGGGAAGCCCTCGACCGCGCCCATGGTCTTCAGCGTGGTTTCCATGTTGCCGGGAACGCCGAGATTGTTGCCGTGCACGTGCAGCGGGTGAGGTATGCCGAGTTCATGCACGGCGCGTGAAAGCGACTTCAGGACATCGCGCGGCGATACCTGGTAGTGCGTATTCTGCTCATCCAGGTCGAGCGCGCGCTGGTTGAACTTGAAGGCGCTGATGCCACCGGGATTGACGACCTTGATGCCGATGGCCTGGCTGGCATGCATGGTCCAGGCGACGTAATCATTGATCGCATTCTGGTCCTGTTTGGCGGTGAGCATGCGCAGGAAAAAGTCATCACTGCCCAGCATGGCATAACCGCCCTTGTCGATAATCGGCGTGTCGCCCATTTCAAGGTGCGTCTGCCGCGCATTCACCGGCATCATTGCCGGTTCGAATCCAGCGGTGTAGCCCATTTCGGCGTAGCGATAGCCGGTCGTCAGCGTCGAAGGCGCGGCATGTCCGCAGCCGGCTCGGCAATGTTCGGTGTGGGCAACCGGGTCGGCGCGATGGTCTTCCGGCAGCATCATGCGTGCGATGTTGACCTTGCCGCCGCCGATATGGGTGTGCATGTCGATGGCGCCCGCCATTACGACCTTGCCGCGCAAATCGTATTCCTGCGTTATTTTCTCGTCGTTGTGCGGGCGTTCGACGATGCGGCCATCGCGTATGTAAATATCCATGACCTTGCCATCAACCTGGTGCGCAGGATCATAAATTTTGCCGCCAGTCAGTTTAATCAGCATGTGTTGAATCCAATTCTGTTGCCGCTTCAATGGCCGTAATGACCTCGGCCAGGGTTGGCAAGGTACTTTGGCGTAACCTGGCCAGGGGGAGGGTGACCGAACTGTCGATACGGAACATCGTGCCCGCATGATCGATGCCGGGGATGCCTACCGGGATGAAAACATCGGGTTCCTGTTCAAACCCAGTGGCCGGATGCCCAAGCACGACGGCAGGCGCTTTGGTCTCGGGAGGCGCTTTTCCCGGACTGAAGCTATTGATCCACAGCAGGCTGTCTGCCTCACCGGATTCCAGCAAGCGCGCGGCGTCGAAATGGTAGGGATCGTATTCGGGGTAACCGCGCTTGAATGAATTGCGAACCGGATAGCCGCTGATCCAGGTGCTGGTCTGGTTGACGCTGTAATCGCCTTCGCTGCCGCCCAGAGGCAGGCCGGAAGAGCGGGTTTTTTCATTGAGCTTGATTACCGTTTCCGTGATGTTCTGCACGGTGAGTTCGGCGTGCGGGAAATCCAGCGCACTGCTGACCCAGGCGATTACGCTGTATTTGGCTTCATGCAAGCGTGCCGCGAGTTTTACGAGTTCATCCGTTGGAATGCCGGCGATGGTTTCTGCAGATAATTTCTTGCCGGCGACCAAAGCGTGCAATGCGGCAGTGACTTCAGGCAATTTCTCAATGTCGCATTCCAGCACGGTTGGTTTCGTACCGCCGGGTGAAATGCCGTGGGAAGTATCCAGGCCCCTGCCGCCAAGGTAAACCACCTCCCGGCTGGATGTATCCTGCCCGAACATTGTTTCGGGATTCCATATCTGCCGTTCGAAGAAACGGGAGTTATAACTGACGATATCCGTGCCGATCACCAATAACAAATCAACGCGGTTGCGTACTTCTGTCAGCGTGGTGACCATCCAGCCTGCGTTTTGCACAACCAGTGTATTTCTCAGGCTGCTGTAAGAATTCATGTGGTCCAGCGTTGCGCCGATACTGTCGGCCAGTCGCATGACAGCGCGCATGCCCTGCACCTCGGTGCTGAGTCCAGCAAAGAGAGGCTGGTTCGAGTTCGCCAATATTGCCGCGGCCTTTGCAACAGCGGTTTCCAGCGATACCGGCTTACCCGCAACGCGCGGGCTTGACTCGAGCAGCGGCTGCTCGAAAAAACGAATGCCTTTGGCACAGCCGTTTTTAGTCACTTCAAGCGTGCCCGATGCGCCTTGCCTGATGACGAGGTCATCGCATAAAAGGCCGCAGGCCGGGCAGGCGACATGTTCGTGAACCTTGCCGTTGGAGGGCGTGCTGCTTAAATCATTCTGGTTTTTGCCCGAGCTTTGCATTTCATTCTCTCTCATCAAACCGTTTGTGTTTTTATTTTATGGGCCACACGGTGCTTTATGTTGGGTATTTCCCCATGGATTATGCAAGCGACATGAAACTATGGTCAAGGCGGAATAACACCATGAAAGCGCACCAATTCTAGCATTTATAGCGATTGGACTAAAGCATGTTGCGCCATCGAAGCCGGCTGTGCATGGAGCTGCGGCCCATAAAACAAAAGAACGGCAGGTTATCTAAAGCGTTGCCTGCTGCGATACAATGATGCTTTTTATTACCAGTCCGCATCCGAAGTTTACCTTTATGTCCTTGACCGATCCCATCCTGCAGGAAGCTGTCCATGTATCGACGACGGCAAGGCTGCACATGGGGTTCTTCGATTTGAATGGCGGCCTGGGCAGGCGATTCGGCAGTATCGGCGTTTCGCTGGACCGGCCCAGCACCGTACTCACTGCATGGCGTAGCCATGGGTTTTCCGCCGAAGGGCCGGGTGCCGTGCGTGCCGTGCATGTGGCCGAGAAAATCGCCGGGGCGCTCAAGCTCAACGGCGGCATGCATATGCAGATGGCCGAGGTGATCCCCGAACACTCCGGGCTGGGGTCCGGCACCCAGATGTCGCTCGCGGTCGGCCTTGCGCTGAATAAACTCTACCAGCTTGGATTGATCCTGCAGGATGTTGCCTTGTTAACGGAGCGCGGTGCGCGTTCAGGCATCGGGCTGGGCACTTTTGCGGAAGGCGGCGTGGTGATCGATGGCGGGCGGGGTGCGCAGACACTGGTTCCGCCGGTCATCGCGCGTGCCGATTTTCCCGAAGAGTGGCGGATTATATTAATTTTCGATTCTGCCGATATAGGAGTGCATGGTTCTGAAGAAGCGGAAGCATTCCGCACGCTGGCGGAGTTTCCTGCCGATACTTCTGCCGAGCTTTGCCGGCGGGTACTGATGCAGGCGCTGCCGGCATTGGCGGAACATGATTTGAATGCCTTCGGTGCGGCAATACGTGAATTGCAGGAGCGTACCGGGGATTATTTTGCGCCTGTTCAAGGCGGCCGTTATGCCAGCGCCCGTGTCGCGTCGGTGCTTGAATGGCTGGGCCGGCAGGGCGTGGCCTGTTTCGGCCAGAGCTCCTGGGGCCCGACCGGGTTTGCCGTATTGCCCAGCCAGGCGCAGGCCGACGAGTACCTGCAAGCGCTGCAAGCCGGGTTTTCCGGGGAAAGGCATTTGTCGTTCCTGCTCTGCAAGGGACGAAACCGAGGCGGTATATTGCGTGACGTTAGCTGATTGTATGGATTTTGTATAAGTAACAGTTGCCCAAAGCAGTGAATGTCGCTGAAAATTCAGTTGGGTGGGGAACACTTAAGAATATCAAGGTGAGTAAATGGATAAAAAAGTATCGATTCTGCATTTGATCACGGCGGCCAAGAATGCCAGCCCTTTCGATGTCAACATGGCTTACGATGCCGGGTTCGAAAAAATCATGCCTTACACGGGCGTCGAGCTTAAAGAGGTGATGGGCCTGGTGCAGGATGCTATTTTCTCGCGCAGCCCCAGCGGCGTGAAACGCGAAAGTATTTTTATCGGCGGCCGCGATATCGATGTGGCGATGGATATGCTGGCAACGGCACGCGAATCCATGGTGCCGCCGTTTGAAATCTCGGTATTTGCCGACCCGTCCGGCGCATTTACCACGGCGGCGGGAATGATGGCAAAAGTCGAGCAACACCTTAAAAAGCATTTCGGCGGCGATCTGGCCGGGCGTAAGGTCAGTATTTTTGGCGCCACGGGGCCCGTCGGCGGCTGTACCGCAGTGATCGCGGCCAAGTACGGGGCGGAGGTGGAAATGGTCGCGCATCGCGCCATGACCGATGTGGAAGATAAGGCGGCATCCTATAAAAAGCGCTACGACATTGAAATCGCCTGCGTGGATGGCAGCAGCGAGGCGCTCAAGACGGAATTGCTGAAAAATACCGATATTGCGCTTTGCTGCGCTGCCGCAGGCGTGCGCGTGATCACGCTGGCGCAAATGGCAGCTTCCGCCAGGCTGAAAGTGGTGGCCGACGTGAATGCCGTGCCTCCAACCGGGGCGGAAGGCGTCGATGTGTATGCCGATGGCGTGGCCATCGAAGGGACCGGCGCCTTCGGTATCGGCGCCTTGGCAATCGGCAATGTGAAATACAGAACCCAGCATAATCTGCTCAGGCAGATGCTGGAGGTGGACAAGAAACATTATTTCGACTTCTTGTCTGCTTTTGAAATGGCACGCAAGAGCCTTTGAACCCAGATTAGTCGCCTGAGCAAAAAGAAAAAAATCGTTATTGCCTCGGTTTCGGCCAGGCCTTTCGTACAGGCTGCCGTTGCGGCAGGTTATGCGGTAATCGCGCTCGACGCATTTGCGGATAGCGATACCGGGCGAGCTGCCGATAGCTTGCATGCGTTGCCGTATGCGGACGGCAGTTTCGATGCGGATGCACTTGAACAAACACTGCAGCATATCGCAGCAGAAGCGCCGCAGGGCCTGGTTTACGGCAGCGGATTCGAAGCAAGAACCGAGCTCCTGAGCCTGGTTGAGCAGTATATGCCGCTGATCGGCAACCCGGTCAGGGTGGTCAGGAACATGAAGCGCGCGCTGACATTCTTTGCGCTGCTCGATGTGCTCAATATCAGGCATCCGGCGGTCAGCCTGCAGCAGATGAGCCCGCAGGCGCTTGCGTCTGGCGCATGGCTGAGCAAGAGGAATGGCGGGTCCGGCGGGACGCATATCCGCAAGGTGCCGGCAGGCGCGGTGCTTGAACAGGGCAGTTATTACCAGCAGGAAATTCCGGGCATTCCGGTTTCGATACTGTTTGCTGCCGACGGCACCAGGGCCAGGGCAGTCGGCTTCAACCAGCAGTGGCTGGCGCCAACCCCGTTGATGCCTTATCGCTACGGAGGCGCCGTCAGCCGCGCAGAACTCCCGCTGGCTGTGCGGCAGCAGTTGCTGGAAGCCGCACAAAAGCTTACCAGTGCCGTCGGCCTGCGCGGGCTGAACAGCCTGGACGGCATCATGGCCGGCGAGCGTTTATGGATACTGGAATTGAACCCGCGCCTGACCGCTACCTTTGATTTGTATCCGGCAGGAAACGGGGCTTTATTCGAGCTGCACATGCAGGCCTCGGCAGGCAATCTTGCCAATTGGCCGTCACTGGGCGAACAGGCCAGGGCGCACTATATTGTCTATGCGCCTGGGAGCATGCGTGTGCCCGGGCATTTTGACTGGCCGGACTGGACAGCGGATCTGCCTCGTGCCGGAAGCCATATCGAAGCTGGCGACCCGGTTTGCACGGTGACTGCCGAAGGCAGCAGTGCCGACGAGGCCGTTATGCTGATGGCGGAACGCGTCAGGCAGTTGATAAAAGAACTGAACTAAGCAGGAACATCAGGGCAAGCAAAACCAGGCAGGCACAATCAGGTAACAAACAGGCGAATCAAAGCCGGAAAAGTGGGGAGAAAACATGAGCGAACAAAATACAGCCAATATCGATGCGGCGGATTGGCCGAGTGTGAACCGGCTGACCAATCCTTTGGTGCAGCATCTGGTCGAGAATGCGAAGCAGCTTAGGCTGGGCGTTGAGAAGCTGGATAACGGATGCACGATAATCGATGCCGGCATCCGCCATGCCGGCGGTCTTGAAGCCGGCCGTTTGATCGCGGAAATCTGCATGGGCGGCCTCGGGCACGTCAGCCTGCAGACATCGCAGACGTTTCCGCATTGGCCATGGACGCTCTCCGTGCACTCCAATAATCCCATATTGTCCTGCCTGGGCAGCCAGTACGCAGGCTGGAGCCTGGCTCACGAGAAATTCTTTTCGCTTGGCTCCGGCCCCGGCCGCGCCCTGGCCGGGCGGGAGGAGCTCTACACGGAGCTTGGCTACAAGGACCAGGCCGACCGCGCCTGTCTGGTGCTGGAAAGCGAGAAAGCGCCTCCGGCAGAGGTCGTTGAAAAGGTATCGCGTGACACCGGCGTAAAACCGGAAAACCTGACCTTCATCCTGACGCCGACCCGCAGCCTGGCCGGTACGGTGCAGATCGTCGCGCGCGTGCTTGAAGTCGCCATGCATAAAATACATACCCTGCATTTCCCGCTCGATCACGTGGTGGATGGCATGGCCAGCGCACCCGTCCCGCCGCCGGCGCCGGATTTCCTGACCGGCATGGGGCGCACCAACGACGCCATCCTGTTCGGCGGGCATGCGCATATCTTCGTCAAGGGGCCGGATGAAGCCGCGGCAAAACTGGCGCAGGAACTGCCCAGCAGCGCTTCGCGCGATTACGGCCGCCCGTTTGCCGAAGTATTCAAGGCGGTGAACATGGATTTCTACAAGATCGATCCGATGCTGTTCAGCCCGGCTGCCGTGACCGTCACGGCGCTGGAGTCGGGCAGGAGCTATACCGGTGGCAAGCTGGATGCCGCGCTGCTGGATCAATCCTTCGGTTTCTCATCCTAGCCGGTTACGGTGACGGCAACCAACAGAATCCCGGTATTCACCGACGACCCCGGCTGGCACGGCAAGCGCCTGCGGGAGGCATTCTCGGCACGCGGGCTGGAAGCGGTTTTCATCTCGCTGAAAGACTGTGCGCTGGAGCTGCTGCCGGGGAAGTCCGGCGTCCTGATTCCTGGTTTCGAGGGCAGCTTGCCTGCCGGAGTGTTCGTGCGGGGGGTGCCCGGCGGCAGCCTGCAACAGGTCATCGCCAGGCTGGATATCCTGCACGCGCTCAAGATGCTGGGTGTCATGGTCTATAACGATGGCCGTGCCGTCGAGCGCACGGTGGACAAAGCCATGACCAGCTTCCTGCTGCACCGCCACCAGGTCCCGACGCCGCCGACCTGGGTGTGCGAATCGCGTCATCATGCGCAAAACATCATCCTGCGCGAAACCATGGCCGGTCGTGCCTTGGTCATGAAACCGCTATTCGGCTCGCAAGGCATGGGCGTGCGCAAGCTCGATCACACCAGTGTGTTTCCGGTACCGATGGAGCAGCACGTGGAAGGGCTTTATTACCTGCAAAGCTATATTGACAGCGGCGAGGGCGCCTGGCACGACTACCGGGTATTCATCATCGACGGGCAGGCCGTTGCTGCAATGGCCCGCCACGGCAGCACCTGGGTCAATAATGTGGCGCTGGGCGCACGCTGCGAAGCCATGCCCGTGCAAAGCGATGTCGCCGAACTGGCGATAGCCGCGGCGCGCGCAGTGGAAATCGACTACTGCGGCGTCGACATCATCCGCGACCAGCATGGCCGACTCTTCGTGCTTGAGATCAACAGCATCCCGGCATGGAAAGGGTTGCAGGCCGTCACCGAAATCGACATTGCCAGAAGGCTGGTCGATGACTTCTGCGCAAAAATGCCTGCTGCGCAGCCAGGCCTGCAAAATATCGCGGTATGAGCACCATGCAGCAGCGAACGGATAAGCTGGCCGCACAATTCAAATCAGCCTGCATCGCCGAACTGGAAGCCCTGAAGCCCGGTAACGTCCATGCGCTGGCGGATGGGCACGGCATGACGGTGCAGGATTTTCTCAAGAGTGCCGAGGCGGCAGCAAGCGTGATTGCCCGGCCCGGCCTCACCGTCGGCCAGCGCATCCTGCAGGCCGTGCAAGCAACCGCCGATGCGGTGGGCTGCAACACCAATCTCGGCATCATCCTGCTTTGCGTGCCGCTGATCGAGGCGGCATTCCCCGGCGGCGAAGAGTTATCTTCCCATCGATTGCAGGTGGTGCTGGATCAATTGACCGTGGATGATGCCAGGGATGCGTATGCCGCCATCAGGATCGCCAACCCCGCCGGCCTGGGCAGTAGTGACCGGCACGACGTCGGCCAGCCGGCAAGCGCGACCTTGCTGGCCGCCATGCACGAGGCAGCGGACAGGGATATGATCGCCAGGCAGTATGCCAACGGTTATCGCGAAGTGTTCGATGCCCTTGCTTATTACCGCCGCTTGCTTGCACGCTGGGAGCGTCCAGCCTGGGCAGTTTCCGGGCTTTACCTGCGCTTCCTGGCGACCTTTCCGGATAGCCACATCGTGCGCAAATACGGTGCTGAACAGGCTGAAAATATCAGGCAGCAAGCCGTTCCCTATTGGCAGGAGCTGGAAAGCCGGGAGAACCCCAAAACCTACCTGCGCCCCTTACTGGATTTCGACCGCGACCTCAAGGCACAATCGATCAACCCTGGCACCAGTGCGGATATGACGGTCGCGGTGTTATTGCTTGCCGGGCTGGTATCGGAAAGATAATGAATCAGGATATACGCAAAAAAGATAGAAAATTACCAGGCGGGGCTGTTAGTGATGCCAGAAGAGGCGGAGTTTAAGTCAGCCACTGCTTCAATTCGAGCGTGGGATAAGTCTTTTCTACGGCACTAAGCCCCCGCTCGAAGCGTGAAGCCCAGCCCTTGCCTCGGTTCATCAGGTCTTCATATGTTTCCTTGATTTCCCAAGTCCTGTGATCTTTGTAGTATTGCAGTAGCGATACCGCCTGGATCAGATCTTTGCTTGCCTTCGAGGCAAAGGCACCTTCTCTCTCTCCATGGATAATCAGTTTGTGCAGGGCATAACGAGCTGGATGGGGAATATTGACCACTACCGCGCCTGAAGTATTGAATATGACCGCTTGTTGTACCTGGGTCAGAGAGAATTCCATGAACTTCAAGGGCTGGAGCGTGACGTTGAGCTGAGGGTGTTCGTATTTCTCTTCACCGCCCCGGTGGAGTGTTGTCAGGAAATCCAAACGGAAACCGGGATCGCGTGGAGCGAGATAACTGGCGCCGGATTTTCCATGTAGCGTAGAGATCGGCAGCAAACCCATTTGTAAGGATTCAATGGCTTCGTGCGTTTCGACTTCAACATTCGATGGCAATGCCAGGGCAATATTTTTGCCGGCATGGGCGAAATCGATGTCCTGAGTCAAAGATGCATCCCCCCAATGAACCCCGAGCATGTTGCCATAGGCAAGAAAGGCATGTGTACCAATCAACACGCCGCCAGCACGGAAAAACCCGTATTCAGAAAGTCGGCGTATTACTTTGAGATGTTTGGGCAATACTTCTGTGCACCCCAGAGCTACAGCGCTGGCCGCAAGCGGAATGAGGCCTTCCGTGGCCGCCGGCTGCTCTTTTGCTTTCAGGAGTGACCTGACAGCCTCATTGTCCGGGCCGACAAAGGTCTGCCGCAAATTGCCGGAGGGCTCGGTGTATTGGTAATACCAATATTTATGCCCTTTGACGGTTTTGGAAGCAAACGAGCCGGATAGGTCGGCTACAGTTCGCAAATGCTCCGCTGTCAGCGCTACGTCCAGAAGCTGTGCGTAGGCGGTCTGTGCGGTAGAGGTAAGCTCTTCGTAAAGGATCATTGGTTATACTGGAGACTGATAATAATTAGTATAACCCGTAAGTTATACTAACTCAATATAAATATTAGTATAACTTTTCTTGGAGGAGCCTATCGCACATATATGACGGTTGTGGTGTTATTGCTTGCCGGGCTGGTATCGGAAAGATAATGAATCAGGATATACGCAAAAAGATAGCAAATTACCAGGTGGGGCTGTTAGTGATGCCGGAAGAGGCGGAGTTTAAGTCAGCCACTGCTTTATTTCGAGCATGGGTAAGCCTTTTCTACGGCACCCAGCCCCGCTCGAAGCGTGAAATCCAGCCTTTGCCTCGGCTCATCAGGTCTTCATATGCTTCCTTTTCCCCAGTCTTCATGGTTCTTAATCTTGAGACTGGAGAAAATATCTTGGTTGATAGCAGCCATAGTGGTGGCTGCTATCAACCATTTTTTAATGGTGGAAGATATGGGTTTTAGGATGAATTTCAAAAAAGCCATTTAGATATATATAGTTAAGAATAGTATTTTACACCCTGAATTGCTGGAATAAATTTTGCTGGAGAATCTCCCATAAAACAAAAATAAATAACTAGCGAGGGAACGGTGGGAAAACCACTGAACAGGGACACTTTTATCTGGGGTATTGCGACTTTATGCAACCTGCATCGTATTCCCTTTGATGCTGAGTTGCTGATTCGACGTTTCCCGCCTGCGTACGATCTTGGTGTTCTCCAGTCTGCCGTCAAATCCTTCGGTTTCAAGGTTTCTCCAAGCATCACGACGCTTGAAGCATTGCATCCTGCTGTTTTTCCGGTGCTGGCATTGCTTTCCCCGGCTGCAAAAGAGCCGCCCGGGCCTGGGGCGGGCTCAGATGCCTCTCAGGCCGGTGATGCCGATGAGCATGCGGCCCATGGCGAAGGCGAAGAGCAACCCCATGGTCTTGCGCTGGTGCTCAAGGCAGATACCGAACGGGTATTGCTGGTTACACAGGATTCAACAATCCCCCAAACCATTCCACTATCAGAATTCAACGCGCAATTTTCCGGGCAGGTCATTCTTGCCACGCCGCTGCAAAAACCTGTAGCAGAAGATATCAAAGCTCCCGCCAGATTCGGCTTCAGGTGGTTTATTCCGGAACTGCTCAAGCACAAAAAGATCTGGCGCGAGATACTGCTGGCATCCTTCGCCATCCAGTTGGTTGCGCTGGCAACGCCTCTCGGTACGCAGGTCATCATCGATAAAGTCGTGGTGCACCACACCGTCAGCACACTCATCGTCATTGCCGTCGCGCTCGGCATCTTTCTTATCTTCAATGCCGCCATGGGCTGGGTCAGGCAGTACCTGGTGCTGCACACCGGCAACCGTATCGATGCCGTGCTGGCGCACAAGGTGTTCGGGCATCTCTTGCATCTGCCCATGCGCTATTTCGAACATCGGCCGACGGGTACGCTGGTCGCGAGGCTGCAAGGCGTTGAAACCATCCGCGAGTTCCTGGCGGGAAGTCTGGTGACACTGCTCCTGGACTTCCCGTTCTTGTTCGTATTCCTCGCCATCATGTTCTGGTATAGCTGGCAACTCACCCTCATTGCACTCGCCACGCTCACCCTCATTACCATTCTCAGTATTGCCGTTACCCCGTTGCTGCGTAAACGCCTCAACCAGCAATTCCTGCTCGGTGCCCGCAACCAGGCTTTCCTCACCGAATATGTCTCCGGCATGGAGACCGTCAAATCCCTGCAACTTGAACCGCAACTGGAAAAACAATACGGCGGCTATCTGGCTACCTATCTCGCAGCAGGCTTCCAGAGCCGCCAGCTCTCCAATACCTACAACACCTTCGCCAATGCGCTGGATCAACTGCAAACCCTCAGCATTCTCTGCGCCGGTGCCTGGATCGTCATGCACAACCCGGAATTCACCATCGGCATGCTGGTCGCCTTCCAGATGTTCTCCGGCAGGCTCTCCGGCCCGGTGCTGCGCCTGGTCGGCATGTGGCAGGAATTCCAGCAGGCCGATATCGCCGTCAAACGGCTGGGCGATTTGATGGATGCGCCGACGGAGCCGTATTCCCTCATCCCCAGCAGGACCAACACCAGGGCAGGGCATATCGAACTCGAAGGCGTCAGCTTCCGCTATTCGGATAACCACCCCTGGCTCTACCGTAACCTGAGCATCACCATCAAGCCCAACAAATGCACGGTGCTCATGGGCCCATCCGGTTGCGGAAAAAGCACCCTGGCCAAACTCCTGCTCGGTTTCTACCAACCGCAGGAAGGCAGCATCAAAATTGATGGCAAGGATATCCGCCATCTCTCCGCCAATGAGCTGCGTAATTACTTCGGCATCGTCCCGCAGGAGACGCTGCTGTTCTCAGGCACCCTCTACGACAACCTCATGCTTGCCAACCCGCATGCCAGCTTCGAGCAGATCGTCCAGGCCTGCCAGCTCGCAGGCATCCACGACACCATCGAGAAACTGCCGCAAGCCTACCAGACCGAAATCGGCGAACACGGCACCGGCCTGAGCGGCGGGCAGAAACAACGCCTTGCCATTGCCAGGGCGCTGCTCAGGCAACCGAGCATCCTGATATTTGATGAAGCGGTTTCCAATCTCGACCAACACACGGCAGAACACTTCGCGCAGACGGTCAATCGCCTCAAGGGCAAGGTCACCATCCTTTTCATTACGCATCAGTTACCCAAGGGGCTGCTTGTGGATGAAGCGGTATTGCTGGGGAAGGAAGCCGTGGCGGGTAAGCCAGTATCTGCAAACGGCAATCAGGCCAATATGCCGCCTGACCGGAATGGTGAGGAAAAGGCGGAAATATGAGCTTGTGTAAAGAAGCTGGTGTCAGGGAGCACCCTCATGAATTAGCCTTGAACACATCCTCATCAATCAGAAATCCAGCTTGTTCCGCAAGCGGCATGACTTCGCTGCGCACTGCATTTTCCAGTGCGACAACATGTCGCATGTGCCTTGCGTGATGGCTGGGTAGTCTGTGCAAAAAACGATGAAGAATGGAATGCGCATGAGCGAACCAGCCAGGCGATTGAGCATTGGGAATCGGGATGGAAAAGCTGGCAATGACTCTGCTGCATAATTTTTTTGCATATTTTTCTTAATGCAACATCAGGGAAAACGCCTCATGAGCGGTCAAGTAATTAAGTAGGGCAAGTTTAAGTGAAGAAAACAGGCCACGCATTAAGGGAACCGAAAACATGAAAAAGAAAGAGGTGTATGTGATGAACAAAGAACCTTCAAGGAGCGAACTAAATAAAAATCGACTCCGACCTCATTTCCCCAAATGGTCAAGCTACCGTGTCAACGCACTCGGGGCAGCAGACCAACTAATCACCAGGCACCTGGAATACCACGCTCTCGGAATCACATCGGAACAAAAGCAGCAAGCCTACCAAGCCCTGTTCCGTACGCACCTGACCCCGGAAACGCTCCACGAAGTAAGGACAGCGCTCAACAGCGAACTGGTCACGGGCACGGACCGATTCAAAACCGAAATCGAACGGGCTCTTGGCAGGCGACTGCAACCGAAACCGCGAGGTCGTCCCAGAAAGCCATCCGATATCAATCTGCCGAAGGAGAGGCACGATGAGCAACTATCTTTTGTGGAGAATCTTTAAATGGCTCTGACCCTATTTTTAGGTGAGTTCCTTACGCTTGATGGTTTCAGCATGAGTTATATGAATTAAAACCATAATATATGAATAGGGAGCATAAATGATAGGCATCATCTTTATAACTGCATTAATTGTTTGGGCCTTAATCGCTCTAGGTTTAAGTAAATTGCTGTGGGTGATATTCAGGTTTTTTGTGAATCCGTCTCAGAAGGGAATTGAAGTAGCGCAATCACCATGGCAAACATTAAGAAACGCTGTACTCCAATTACTATTGGCAATGGTCATTTTCTTTTCACCAATAACTGATGAGATTGTTGCGTATCCAAAATATTTAGAAATGTGTCAAGAGGCTGGAAAATATGAGTTTGCTTCCAGCATGGACTCCAAAAATGCTTATGGGCGTGAGTATGTAATGAAATTTAAGGATGAGAAACTAGTAAGTTTATTTCCTGAAGTTCGAGAGCTAACTAATAATAAAAAACCTAATAGTGCTTCGGTTAAAAAAATTACAGTGCACTTGATTGACGCCAACACTAATGAACTTATTTTAGAAAGCAAGATAGTAGTACCTGTTAGCTCCCTATCTGCAATTCCATGGGATGGTCGACGTATCCCTTGGTTATTGCATAGCTGTACTACTGATAACAAAGAAAGCAATGAATTGTTGGCGGAGTTAAAACTTAAGCAAGTTTATAGGTTTGGATCAAACTAACTTAATACCCACTCACTAAGAGGGATGATAAATGACTGCTCTAGATAATGCTTTCATAAATGCATTGCTTGCTGACGCTTCTTACGTTCGATTGAATCAAGGCGAGACTTTTGCAAGCCGTCTCACTCAACCGCTTGCAGATTTTCTGACACAAAACTTCGAGGTAGCGTCTCAAGAAAATGCCAGTGACGAAAGTTTTAGCGCGACGGTGTGGCGCAAAAAATGGGGTCGGAGTCAATTTTCACTAGCTTTCTAAACTAGAGGGTTATTGAAAACTGACCGAAGGGGAGTGAGATGGCACGCAAACCCAGATTGAATATAGTTGGAAACCCGCAGCACGTCATCCAGCGCGGCAACAACCGCCAGGCCACCTTCTTTGCGGAAGAAGACTACCGATTCTATCTGGACTGCCTGACCGAAGCCGCACAGAAATACGCTGGCGATATCCATGCCTACGTTCTCATGACCAACCATGTGCACCTGCTAGTCACCCCAGATCAACCGGAAAGCATCGCCCGCCTCATGCAATCGGTTGGCCGTCGTTACGTGCAATACATCAACTACACCTACAACCGCAGTGGCACCCTATGGGAAGGCCGCTACAAAGCCAGCCTGATCCAAAGTGAACAATACCTGCTCACCTGCATGCGCTACATTGAACTCAACCCGGTACGTGCCGGCATCGTCAAGCACCCGCAAGACTACCCATGGACAAGCTACCGGACCAACGCACTCGGAGCAGCAGACCAACTAATCACCCGGCACCCCGAATACCACGCTCTCGGAATCACACCGGAACAAAAGCAGCAAGCCTACCAAGCCCTGTTCCGTACGCACCTGGCCCCGGAAACGCTCCACGAAGTAAGGACTGCGCTCAACAGCGAACTGGTCACGGGCACAGACCGATTCAAAGCCGAAATCGAACTGGCTCTTGGCAGGCGACTGCAACCGAAACCGCGAGGTCGTCCCAGAAAGCCATCCGATATCAACCTACTGCAGGAGAGGTGCAATGAGAAGCTATCTGTGGAGAAGCGTTAAATGACTCCGACCCCATTTATTGATTCATTTATTGATTATTGGCAGAGGAGCGCGTAATGGGATTTGTCATTGTTGTAGCTTTGGGGCTATACCTCTTGCTCGCGATAGGCGTAGTGGCATGGGCAATTAACTATGCCAGAAAGAATGGCAAGAGTACCAAGCGCTGGGGTTGGGGGGCTGGGCTGGTGATGTGGCTGATCCCGTTCTGGGACTGGCTACCGACGGTTGCTACTCACCAATACTACTGCGCAACCGAAGCGGGGTTCTGGGTATATAAGACGCCAGAGCAGTGGATGAAGGAGAACCCAAAAATGAGAGTTTTGGACTACAGTGAAAAGAATTCGGATGACTTTTTGATGGAAAAAACACCTGATGGTGGGAACAAAACTAGCTTTAGCACACGAGCGACATCAAATATTAAATACACAAAATTTGTAACCCCTATTCTTGTGGTTACAAAAAACAGGAGATTAGAAGAGTTCTTGTTTGATGAAAAACAAAAAAATTTATTAGTAAAAAGAATTACTTTTCAGTCAGGGAATATATCTGGGGCGCCAAATGATTTGTCTGATTACAAGTTTTGGATAAATTTAAGCCAATGCGACGGTGATATTGGAAACACTGATAAAACTACGTGGCAGAAAACATTTAACGAATTCTTAAGATTGGGAGAATAAAAATGACAAACACAATAAGTCTTTTTGAATTTGCTCAGCTGGCAGAAGCAAGCTATGCCTTACTTGAGGGAACTATAAACAACGAAAACTTGCTTAAAGAGCGTTTAATAGCCCTTGATGGTGATAAATATAAATTTTCTTCTGCCCAAGCTACCGAGTTTATTAAAAATTGGCGAGTGGCCTCACATCAAGCCAATACAAGTAGCGGTTTTTCCGCCACGATATTCGAACGGTTGAACGAAAATGGCACGGGGACAGGTCAATATAGTTTGGCAATCCGTGGTTCGACACTGGAACAAGGGGGGCGGGATTTTATTGCTGACACCAAATTGATTAGCACTGACGGCGTGGCCGTTTCACAACTGGTTGATCTCTATAACTACTGGCAAAGCCTGACGCAGGCTGGCGAATATCAAGCCGCAAAGCTGACGACCCAGACGATTGCCAGCACCTTCCTGACAGCTCTTTACTTGACTAGTGGTGCCAATATTACGGCAGAAGTTGTTGATTTATTTGCTGGCGTAGGCATCCCTACCACCTACGCCGCTGCAAGGGCATATTTTGTTGGGCAAGGGTATGTTGTCGAGGGCGGTACAGTATACGTGGTTGAGAACGAACAGCGCTCAGGCACCGGCATCCTCTCCGGGCAAAGCGTCAGCGTGAATGGTCACAGCTTGGGCGGCCATTTGGCGATGGCATTCTCACGCCTGTTCCCGGAAGCGGCCAATGATGTCACTGCTGTAAACGGACTGGGTTTCAAGATTGGCGACATGAACGTCTACAACCTGTTCGAAGCCTTACGCAATATTTCTGGAACAGCGGTCGTACCAGGATTCGATGCGAGCAAGATTCAAAATATATACGGAATTGCAGGCCCGGAATTTGCCGCAATGAATAACAGCGTGCTGCAACAACCAGGAGGCTGGGATGGTATTTATATTGAAACAGGTCTGGGAGCGTCATTAGGGCATGGCTCAAGCCAAATGACCGATAGTCTTGCCGTCGCCAACCTCATCATCCAACTCGACGATACGCTTGCCAATCAAACCCCAGCGCAAGCCCTATCAAAAATTAACGCCATCCTGGAACAATCCGCCAATCTTGCCGACCAGAGCCTGGAAAAACTGGTAGTGGGGCTAAGCCAACTGGTTCTGGGAACAAAGCCGGTTATTGATACAGGTGATAGAGACGATCTTTACACCGCGATTACTGCGCTCACTGACAGTACCGCTTATAAAGCTCTCACCGGCAAGGTCGAAATCATTGCTCCCCCTACCTCAGTCAGCGAAGCCCGCAACGACCTCGGTACATTTCTAAGCCTATACTACCTCACCCCTTTTGCCTTCAAAATTGAAGATGCCGGCGTGCTCAATGGCTTCTATGAAACGCATGATGCCTTGGCCGACTTATGGAACGCCGACCGCAATCTTACCGCAGAACAAATCGCCAACGGCGAGGCCAACTTCAGTGACAAATACCTCAACGACCGGGCCACGATGCTCCGCTGGAAAATGCAATACGATACAGAAGACAAAGACTACTTGAGTGAGTACAACTCAAATAGCACGGTGGGCAATTATGACTTTATCGATAAATCCATCCTGATTAACGGTACTGCGCTCACGCTTGAAATTGATGGTATTAGCATTACGCTTGCTGACCGTCAAATCGTTTTTGGCAGCGCATCAGGCGACATGCTGAATGGGCAGGAGGGTAACGATCATCTCTATGGCATGGACGGTGATGACCTGCTTGATGGTGGAGATGGCGACGACTGGCTGGAAGGCGGCGAAGGCGCTGATACCCTGAACGGAGGCAAGGGAAATGACACGCTGTATGGCGGGGATGGCGACGATACGCTAAATGGAGGGGAAGGCAGCGACACCCTTTACGGCGGCGAAGGTTACGATATTTATTATGCTGGCACGGGCGATAAAATTATTGATAG
Source organism: Methylophilaceae bacterium (assembly GCA_905339275.1). Classification (GTDB taxonomy): domain Bacteria; phylum Pseudomonadota; class Gammaproteobacteria; order Burkholderiales; family Methylophilaceae; genus UBA6140. The sequence continues at coordinate 2,714 of CAJPFK010000018.1, read as the reverse complement.
TGACGGTCAAGGCAGGGTAATCGTCGATGGCATCGCCCTGAGCGGAGGCACCCGGGTTGGAAAGTCAAATTATTATGTAAGCGATGACAAACAGGTCGTTTACTACCAACTTTCTGCCAATACCGTCACTGCATGGGTGAATGGCGCAAATGGTGTGCAGCAAGTCACTGTATCTGAAGGAAATTCAGGATCAGGTTCTTCAGGATCAGGTTCTTCAGGATCAGGCGGAGAGGGGGGCAGCGGCGGACAACCGGCAGGACTTCCTTCGCTGGGTATTCCGTTAGGTCCGGCGCCAAAACGCCCCGAGCCTCCGACTCCTTATCTTCCATTTCCTCTGCCGAACCCTCCTGAACGACTTCCGGGCGCAGATGATTTTGATGACGGGAAGAATAGATCTTCCCCTATTGTCCTCGATCTTGATGGCGATGGCATTGAGACTACAACAGTCAACGGTTGGGCGAATTTCGACCACGATGGTAATGGTTTTGCCGAAAGCACTGGCTGGGTAGACCGAGATGACGGCCTGCTGGTTCGGGATATCGATGGCAACGGTCTTATCGATAACGGCCGGGAGCTATTCGGGAACCAGACGATCCTTGCTAGCGGACAAAAGGCTGTCCATGGCTTTGCCGCGCTTGCCGAGCTTGATGGCAACGGGGATGGCAAGGTCGATAGCCTGGATGCAGGCTGGGCATCCTTGAAAATATGGAAAGATATGGATGGTGACGGCTATACCTCCGCTGGCGAACTGATTTCGCTTGAAGAGGCTGGCGTAGGCAGCCTCAATATTGATTATGCCAGCTCTACCGAAGTGGATGCTAGCGGCAACGAGCACCGGCAGGTTGGCAGTTATTTATCCTCGGCAGGCGAGAGCCGGGCCATGACGGATGTCTGGTTTGACGTAAACACCATGCTGACTATTGCGCAGGACTGGGTTGCTGTGCCTGATGCCATTGCCTTGCTCCCAAACCTGCAAGGCTGGGGTAATGTACGTGACTTGCATCAGGCAATGGCAATGGATGCATCGGGAGAATTGAAGTCATTGATTATGCAATTTGCTGCAACGGAAACCAGGGCTGGGCGCGAAGCGCTCATGGATTCCATCCTGATCGCCTGGGCCGGGACCGGTGGAGTCGTATACGGTAGCCGGGGAAAGTATATGGATGCACGCCAGTTAACTGCACTTGAGGCATTCATGGGCGAAGGATTGGGGAAAAACCCGGGAGAAAATGCTGCACCCATAGTCAAGCAGGCTTATGCCAAGGTGAAAGATTTTTTCTACAACCAGCTTGTCGCGCAAACAGCGCTAAAACCTTTCTATGACGCTATTGATTATCGCTTTGATGCATCTAGTGAGTCTTTAAAAATCAATCTGATTGGGGTTATCGAGGTACTTTCAGCATCCATCTTAGAAGATCGACAACAATCTCTGAACCTATTTGCTGAATTCATGCAGAGTACTAAGACATTAGGTATCTACGCTAGTATCGATCATTATTCATTTATACAAGCCGTTATTCCGCTTGATTCGGATGTGGTTGCAGTTGTTCAATCTGCATGGGCGCTCGTAATCGGAAGCAATGGAGACGACACTATTGCCGCGCCGAGCAGCAATACCACGATTTACGGTGGTGCCGGCAACGACACCATCACTGACAGTGGCGGCAACGATGTGATTGACGGCGGCGACGGTGACGACCGGATCACCGACAACAGCAATGGCAACGACACCCTCTATGGTGGTGCCGGCAACGACATCATCACGGATGCTGGCGGCAGCGACCTGATCGACGGGGGTGACGGTGACGACATCATCACGGACCTTGGCAGCGGCACCAATACCCTGCGAGGCGGCCTGGGCAATGACACCATCACCTTTAGCTATTACGCCAGCAACACGATAGAAGGCGGCGACGGTGACGACCTGATCAAGGTTGACAACAATACCCTTGGGAGGAATGTCTACATCAACCACATCACCGGTGGCCAGGGCAACGACATCATCTCCAGCGGCGGCAGTGCCGACACCTACTACTATAACCGTGGGGATGGTCAGGACATCATCAATGACTACGGCTATTACAGCAGTGCCGCCCTTGTTGGTACAGACCGCCTGGTATTTGGTGGCGGGATTACACCCTCTGACATCAGTGCGATTCGGGATGGCAATCATCTGGTGATTCACATTGCGAACCCAGCAGCATCGGAATCAAGTGACCAGATCACGATCCAGAACTGGAGTGATGCCCGTTACCGGATCGAGAGCTTCGAGTTTGCGGACGGCACGGTATGGAGTGCGGTAGTGTTGAGTGACATGGCGGTGAGTGCGATGGCTTCTGATAATGCTGACACCATTACTCCCTGGGCTGATACCACTTACATTGATGGCCTGGGAGGAGACGACACCATTGCCGCGCCGAGCAGCAATACCACGATTTACGGCGGTACTGGCAACGACACCATCACTGACAGTGGCGGCAACGATGTGATCGACGGTGGCGACGGTGATGACCGGATCACCGACAACAGCAATGGCAACGACACCCTCTATGGTGGTGCCGGCAACGACACCATCACGGATGCTGGCGGCAGCGACCTGATCGACGGGGGTGACGGTGACGACATCATCACGGATAGTGGCAGCGGCACCAATACCCTGCGAGGCGGCCTGGGCAATGACACCATCACCTTTAGCTATCAGGGCATCAACACGA
>CAJPFK010000017.1 GCA_905339275.1 Methylophilaceae bacterium | reverse complement strand
GCTGATCGGTCCAGACCATATTCGGTATGAAGCGACGATCGAAGACCCTAAAGTGTTTACCAGACCGTGGAAGATCAGTCTGATTCTTTACCGGCATAAGGAAAAGAATGCCCAGTTGCTGGAATATGAGTGCTACACCTTCGATTTAGAGAAGTACTATCCATAGCATGTATGGGAAGGTCGGGAAAATGAGAATTACGCTATCTGTATTCGCGGTAAAAATGTTAGCGTTGGCAGTTTTGACATCTTTGCAACTAGCGCAGGCAGCTGATAAAAAAGTAGCGGAAACGCCTCTGCCATGGGTGCCTGCAAAGTTACCGGATGGCCAACCCGATGTCAGGGGATTTTGGGGGGCAAAATACTCCGGAACTTACTCGCTAGTGAATGCCGGCGAGAATGGTCAAGCCGGTTGGCCTGGCAAAGATGGTTCGATCATTCCTCGTGGCCCTGATGGAAAAATTCCAATCAGAGAGAAAAGACCCAGTCGTATTATCGACCCGGCAGATGGGCAAGTGCCCTATCTGCCATGGGCGCGCGCCAAGCAGCAAGACCTTCTCGACCATTTTGAAAACCCGATCAAACCGGGTTATGTGGAGGGGCTTGCACGTTGCTTTCCTGGGGGTGTTTCCAGACAGCAGTTCGGATCGGTCGAGATCAGGCAATATCCTGGCTATGTTTTATTGTTGAGCGGATTGTCCAATCGCATTATTCCGTTGAATGGACGACCCCACATACCTGCAAATATCAAGTTGTGGATGTCGGACTCTCGCGGTCACTGGGAAGGCAACACGCTCGTTGTGGATGTTACGAGCAGCAATTCAAAACACCGCTTGAGTAACCAAGGCGATTTTGCCAGTGACAAAGTACATATCAGAGAGCGTTTCATTTTTCTGGATGCGAACACTTACAGATATGAAGCTACTTACAATGATCCAAGTGTGTTTACACGTCCATGGACGCTTGAATCTCCCATGCGGCGTACCCGTCTCAATGAACCGAACTATGAACCCGAGGAATACTCATGTCATGAGGGCGACCGCGAGTTCTATGCTCTGGAACCTCAATCCTGAAATCAAGTGATGCATGATCTGGGGTTAATCCGGTCATGCAGACACTCTTTATCTTCCTGAAGTCCTGCCTCTATCTGCTGGTTATATTGCAACAGTTGCGCGATATCGGCTGTTTGATAATCAGCAGAGAAAAATTTTATTTTATTTCAACATATTGATAATTAAAAAAATTTTATGAAAAAAATTCTGGCACTGTTATTGCGTAGACTCTTCCAGAATTTAATAACCTGAAACGAAAATAGGAGCTCAATAAATGAAGTTTGATTTTACGCAGTTCAAGCGAACGGCCGGGTCTATTGCTGTGCTTGCCTTTATCAATGCGCAAGTGCCTGGATACAGTTTCGCTGAGGAGGCTGATAACAAGGGTGCGTCTGCACCGGCGGCTCAGAATCAGGCCGAAACTGCAGCCGAGCCTGAATCTGGTGTGGCGAGGACGGAAGGCCCGGCCATTGATTTGGGCACTGTGACGGTTCAGGGACGAAATCTGCTACCGACATATGTGGATAATGTGCCTGGCGGGACCAGTATTTCCTCCAAACAGGAACTGGAAAAAGGGACTTTGACCAGTATTCCCGATGCACTTAAATACCAGGCTGGGGTTTATGCGCCATCATCGGATGGACGAGAGGGGGCTCGTTATTCCATGCGTGGGTCCGGTATCATTCGGGGGGCTAATGCTTGGCACACTGGCATCCAGTTCCTTCTGGACGGGATTCCGTTGACTACAGCCGAGGGGTATCCATTCCAATACGCTGAGCCATTGTTTTATAACTATATTGAAGTATTGCGTGGCGCCAATGGCTTTGAGTACGGGGCAACTACTGCAGGCGGTTCCATCAATTTCGTGCCGCACTCGGGCTATAACTCTTCGCCATTTCAAGTTAGGCATACGTTTGGTAGCTGGAACACCAATAAAACGCAAATTAGTACAGGTGGCGTCAAGGGCCCTCTGGATTATTACGTGAGTGCCACGACTTATCACACGGATGGCTTCCGTGATCGATCCGGTTGGGATTCGCATCGTCTTTTTGCAAACGTCGGTGCACAGTTGACGGATGATCTTAATACGCGGTTCTATTTTGAATATGGATATGAAGATTTCAAGAACACGGCCAACCTCCTCTTGAAGGATGCGTTGAAAAACCCGAAAGTCAATGGAACTTATAATGCGGCAACTGGAAAGTATACTGAGCTGACTACCAATCGTTATGACAAGCTATTTGTTCTGCTGGGAAACAAGACTTCTTACAATATTGACGACGATTCCAGCATCGAGGGCGGGGTGTTGCTTAAATACTTCCCTCTGATCAATAACAACGACAATCCTGCGGCTGCGACAACGTATACCCGCTATAGAATTTTCGATGTTGCTTATTCTTCCGCTTACAAACGTCAGGATGAGGTGCTTGGTGGCAGGCAGAATAACCTGAAAATTGGTGTGATCGGTAACTATATCTTCGAGCCTTCTTATAGCGACACCTATGGCCGCTGGACCGGCCTGAAAACGCAGGAAGCCTCTTTCGAGGGGTCATTGGATACGCAATTTATCGTGCAGAATGAAATAGAGGCGTTTGACAATTTCTGGCTTACAACCGGCGTGGCGGCGACCTGGCAGAGACGATATATCGATATTAAAGCTCCTGCTGCTGCCAGCAATGAAGACCTAGATCAGAATTTTTTCCATCTGTTGCCTAAATTGGCTGTACGTTACGACATCAATCCTAAATTCCAGATATATGCTAACTATGGCAAAACGACAGAGTTGCCATTGCCGCATAATTATATGCGTTCAGCCGGAGGCGTCTATGTTGGCAACTGGGATGTCGGACCGCAGATTGCTAACTCCTTCGAGGTCGGCACGCGTGGTGAAGCGGGGATATCTCGCTGGAATATCACCGCGTACAGGCAGGTCATTGATGATGAAATTCTTCAGGTTCAATTGACGCCAGCAACTCCTGTGCTGCCGGCGACTTCTCGCATGGCCAATGCTGACAGCGACACGATACACCAGGGTATTGAGGCAAGTCTGGATATTGCGCTTTGGAGATCAAGTGACGGTGGGACTCCTTGGCGTTCGGGCGCACACGGAGTGACTTTGCGTCAAGCGTTCACGTTCTCTGATTTCAAGTTCGATAACAGTCGACAATTTGGCGATAACTCTTTGCCAGGCATTCCGAGAAGATTCTATCAGGCAGGACTGAATTATGAGCATCCAAGCGGATTCTACGCCGGCGTGGATGGGGAGTATGCTTCGGACTATGCGGCTGACTTTGCTAATTCTATTCATGCGCCATCCTACACCGTATGGGGAGCAAAGCTGGGCTATGTGAAGCCGGGCAAGAATAATACGTATCGTGTGTTTGTAGAGGGTCGTAACCTTGGCGACAAGCGATATGTGACATCTGTCACTCCAACTTTTGATGCTAATGGATTGTACGACCGTGCCGCAGTCTTTGCTCCGGGCGTGGGCCGTAATGTTACCTTCGGTTTTGAATATAACTACTAAGACATTATCTAGCTCATTGGCATGCTATCTGAATATTTCATAGCATGCCTTATCTTGAGTTGTGTAAATACGCAGTTAAGCATACTGAGGTGGTGCGCTTGACTCTTTTAGGAGATTTTAAATGAAATGGATAAGGGTTTTTATAGCAGCTTCATTGCTATTTGTTGCGCAGGTTTCATTTGCAGAGGTGGCAATTAATACACAGGGATCGGATCAGGGAATTGCAATCAGTGGTTTCGATACGGTTGCTTTTTTTACTGAGAATAGGGCAGTTAAAGGCAATCCTGAGATTGCTGCAGAATGGAAAGGTGCAAAATGGCTTTTCGCCAGCCAGGATCATTTAAATCTGTTCAAGGCTGATCCTGAAAAATATGCGCCGCAGTGGGGTGGTTTTTGTGCGGTCGGCGTATCGGAAGGTCGAATCAGCAAAAAAGCTGTTAATGGCGAGTTCGATATTCAAAATGGGAAGCTGTATTTGTTCCCTGTCCATAAGACAGGTACTCACGATGGTGTGAAAAAAGACTGGTACGCATTGGGCGGTGGTCCTGCCACACGTATTGCCGATGGTGATACATACTGGCCATCACTTAAGGCGACAAGGGAAGATGGCCGAAGAAGCTCATGGAACCCGGATAAGCCGCAGAATGCTCAAACCCAGAAATAATTAAGTTTTTAATTCCCTGGAAGCGGGGAACAGACAACCCGCCTCGCTTCTGGAGATTTTCTATTGGGGTTGTTGCCATGACAGCAGATTTGTACGTGAGGTGCTGTTCTTGCAGCAGCTTTGCTGTTTCATCGCACGCATTTTCGAGTGTCGCTACTGCTGACAGCCAAAATGTAGATCAAATAAAACCCATATTAATCAAATTATTGAATTTTCTTCGTCATTATTTTTGATGTTTTAAACCTATTTTTCTCTGGTTGGCACAATAGATGCGTCTTTGAGTCGAGGGTGTGGTTAGCTGCATACCTGAAAGATTGGGGTTCGTTATTTAAGCGTGCGCTATTGTTCTAAATTAGTAAATTGGTTGTTCCTTTGGAGAAGATGTTATGAGTCTCGATGTTTATTGGTTCCTGCCGAGTTCAGGAGATAGTCGTTATCTTGGTAAATCAAATTATGGGCGCCTTGTCAGCAATGAATATTTAAGTCAAGTTGCAGTTGCTGCCGACAATCTTGGTTATGACGGGATACTGATTCCAACCGGTGCGGGATGCGAAGACCCATGGATTACTGCGGCAAGTCTGATACCCATTACCCGGCGACTGAATTTTCTGGTTGCGTTGAGGCCAGATACGGTTTTACCTAGTGTGGCCGCACGCATGGCTGCAACATTGGATCGGGCATCCAGAGGGCGTCTTCGAGTCAATATTGTTTCTGGCGGCGACCCGGCAGAACTCGCTGCAGATGGCGTTTTCCTCAGCCATGATCAGCGTTACGAAGCTGCTGACGAGTTTCTTGATATATGGAAAGCATTACTTTCCGGCGAAAAGCTGGATTATGAAGGCAAGCATTACAAGATTTCTGGTGGGCGCAGCCTTTTCCCGCCCCACCAAAGACCGTATCCGCCAATTTACTTTGGTGGATCGTCACCAGCGGCTCATGCGCTTGCTGCGAAACATGTGGACGCTTATCTTACCTGGGGTGAGCCTCCGGCAGCAGTCGCCGAGAAAATTGCTAACGTGCGTGCACAGGCTGAAAAGCTGGGACGTACTGTTCGCTTCGGTATTCGGTTGCATGTCATCGTGCGTGAAACTAACGAAGAGGCCTGGCAGGCGGCGGATGACCTTATCAGTCGCCTAGATGATGAAACCATTGCAAAATCTCAAGCCCACTATGCCAAGATGGATTCGGAAGGGCAGAGGAGAATGGCATCTCTCCATGGCGGTCGGCGTGACAAGCTGGAAATTAGCCCGAATTTGTGGGCAGGTGTTGGCTTGGTTCGTGGCGGTGCGGGGACTTCGCTGGTTGGAGATCCGCAAACGGTTGCTGCAAGGCTGAAGGAATATGCCGATCTGGGCATCGACAGTTTTGTCTTGTCGGGTTATCCCCATTTGGAAGAGGCCTATCGTTTTGCCGAATTAGTATTCCCTTTGCTTCCAGGAAAGAACGCAAAGGCTAATCAAGGATTCAATTTTACCGGGGGGCCTTTTGATGCTGCCATCCAGGAGGCGGTGCAACTGAAAGTGGCTCAAAGCTAGCGACTTTACTTGAGTTGATCAATACCTCTAAACGCAATTACACAGTAAGCAAGATATGACAAAAATTATTGATTTACGGAGTCGGCCGTCTTTTTTGCATGATTTCTATGGTGCTTCATCCGGGACAGCAGCATATGACGTTGCGCGGTGGCTCAACAGAAGAACTGGATCAAAAAATGATGAGCACTTTACCCGCTCTTCTACACTGGAAGGTTTTGTAGGCGAAATTCGTGAGAGTGGTATTTCAAAAGCGGTTGTTGTTGGACGTGATACGCCGGCGCTGACTATTCCCAATGATCGTATCCATGAGATTGTCTCGGGACATGATGAACTGATTGGTATTGCTTCTGTAGATCCCCAGAATTCTGTAGCCAGAGTTGCGGTGGACGAAATAGAGCGATCGGTCAATAAACTGGGGTTGCTTGGAGTGAATATTGAGCCGGGTTTTGGCAAGCCGCCACTCAAAGCGGACAATCCGGTTTTTTCTCCGGTTTACGAGGCGTGCTCAGAGTTGGGGGTACCGGTTTTTCTGATGTCGGGACCAACTTCGCCGAGTCTTGAGTTTACCGATCCGACCGTAGTGGGCAAAGTGGCCGCGGCCTTTCCAAGGCTATCTATCGTTTGCTATCACGGCTTTTATCCGTACGTTAACGAGATCATCGGCGTCGCTTTCAAGCACGACAATGTTTTCGTTGTCCCCGATATGTATATTTTCTTGCCTGGTGGCCGTCTCTATGTCGAGGCCGCTAATGGATTCATGAAAGATCAGTTGTTGTTTGCTACTTCATATCCATTCAGGGCGATGAAACAAACGGTTGACGATTTCTTGGCATTGGGATGGAAAGACAGTGTTCTTGAACTGCTGCTTCATAAGAATGCCGAGCGTGTCCTGAATCTTGAATCATTAGGAATAAAATTATGAGTAAGCATATTGATCCGGTCGCAGCGGCGAGTATTCCGGACGACAGAATTTCTTTAGCAAACGGCATAGCCAAGGACACGCGCGCTGCAGTGGTTTCTGCTTTATTGGAAGATCTTGCCAGTACCGCTGTGCAGAGAGACAAATCCGGCGGGACAGCCAAGCGTGAGCGCGACTTGATTCGTCAAAGTGGGTTGTTGTTGCTTACGATTCCCGAAAGCTTGGGCGGGGCGGGGAGCGATCTTAACGAGACGCTGAATATTTCAAGGCAAATCGCTGCTGTCGATAGTTCGCTGGCCCACCTTTTTGCGTTCCATCACTTTATGCTTGCTACCCTGCAATTCTTTTCTCCGGAGTCGCAGTGGAAACCATTGTTCGAACAGACAGTGCAACATCAGTGGTTTTGGGGTAATGCATTGAACCCACTGGATAAACGTACTAGCATCGTTCCTGGTAAAAATGAAGGTGAATATTTCGTCAACGGTAGCAAGAGCTTTTGCTCTGGCGCCACAGATTCAGACATGCTGGTTGTTTCGGCAGTACAGGCCAATGTTGCTGGTTTGGTCATTGCGGCTATCCCTACTACCCGGCAAGGCATCACGGTTCATGACGACTGGGACAATATTGGCCAAAGGCAGACAGATAGCGGAGGCGTATCATTTGAACAAGTGGCTTTGTTTGATTCCGAGATATTAAGAAGCCCAGGCCCTCTCGGCTCTCCTTTTGCTTCGTTGCGTTCATGCCTTGGGCAGTTGATTCTTACCAATATTTATCTCGGTATCGCGGAAGGAGCTCTTGCTCAAGCTGCAGGTTATGTGAATGCGAATGTTCAGCCTTGGTGGGCCTCGCGTGCTGAAAGTGTGGGCGAAGATCCATTGGTGCTGCGTAATTTTGGTGAATACTGGGTTGAGGTTGCGGGTGCTAGGGCTCTGACCGATTTGGCGCAACAGCGTTTTCAGACAGCCTTTAATTTGGGTGATGATGTTAACGAAAGCATCCGTGGCGAAACGGCCATTTCCATAGCAACTGCAAAAGTAGCAAGTGCCAGAGCGGTCTTGAATGTGAGTAGCCGTATCTTTGAAGTACTTGGTGCAAGGGCTACTACGGCAAAATTCGGTTTTGACCGGTTCTGGCGTAATGCCAGAACCCATAGTCTTCACGATCCGCTCGATTACAAATTGTTGGAACTGGGTGCTTGGTCTCTGAGTAAAAAAATACCAGAGCCTTCTTTCTATTCTTAAAAAATCTTTAAGAATAGATTAAAGCCTTATGTTGCTAACGACTGGAATAGTTTAATGAAAATACAAAGTTTTTATTCTCAAGTAGTCGACAAATTCTTTCTTGTTTTCAATTGCTCAGTGGTGGTGGTTTTTTTTGCGGCTAATGCGCAGGCTGCGGAAAAGCTTAAGGAGATACGCTTGGATTATGCTTATTATTCTCCACCCAGTCTGGTACTCAAGCATTTTGGCTGGGCTGAAGAAGAATTTAAGAGCGAGGCAACATCCGTGAAATGGGTGTTGAGTGCTGGAAGCAACCGGGCGCTGGAGTATTTGAATAGTGGCAGTGTAGATTTCTCATCAACGGCAGGACTGGCATCTGTCTTGAGTCGCGCCAATGGTAATCCGGTCAAGGGTGTGTACATTTATTCGAGACCTGAATGGGTAGCCTTGCTGGTGCCCAAGGATTCTTCAATAAAATCTATTAGTGATCTCAAAGGTAAGAAGGTTGCGGCAACCAAAGGCACGGATGCCTATTTGTTTCTGCTCAGAAGCCTGCACCAGCACGGACTTAGTAAACGGGATATCGAACATGCCAGCCTGCAGCACGCAGATGGCCGTGCTGCGCTTGAACAGGGAAGGGTTGATGCATGGTCCGGTTTGGATCCATTGATGGCTGGTAGTGAAATAGAGAAGGGTTCGAAAATTATTTATCGTAATATCGACTTCAATACTTACGGGTTTTTGAATACCACCGATACATTCGCAAAGCAAAATCCTGAGTACATAAAGCGGGTCATCAAGGTGTATGAAAAGGCTAGGAGCTGGATATTGGCTAATCCTGAGGAAGCGGCCAAAATTCTCTCAAAAGAAGCAAAAATACCGCTGCCTGTTGCCAGACTTCAATTAAGCCGCAATGACTTCAGTAACCCTGTTCCTGGTGTGGAGCATAGCAAGGCATTGAAAGTGGCGGCTCCTATATTGCTTGAAGAAAAGCTCGTCAAGAAGGGGGCCAATATTGAGAAAGTGATTGATGACCTGATCGACTCCGGTTTTGCCAAAGCAGTTATCCGTTAATCCCATGAGCACCGATTATCAACCAACTGTTATTAAACCTGTAGAGACGCCAAACTTGCGATTGATTCGTCCTGGCTGGGGATTCCTTATATCACGGGGGCAAGGTCTGATCCTGCCGTTATTGCTTTTGATCATATGGGAAGCCGTTGTACGGGCGGATATGATTGCGCCGAACCTCTTGCCGCCTCCGACTAGTCTGGTGAGTACCTTGAAGGAACTGGTATCGGATGGTGCTATATACGCGCATGTGGCGGTAAGTAGTATAAGGGTGGTGGTTGGGTTTCTGATCGGGGCTGGTTTGGCCGTTGTCGTGGGTTCTGTTGTAGGGCTGTCTTCACGCGCAGAAAGATTGATTGATCCGACGTTCCAAGCGATACGCGCCATTCCCTCTTTGGCTTGGGTGCCGTTGTTATTGCTGTGGTTTGGCATTGATGAGGTGCCAAAAATCATTCTAATTGCTATAGGAGCTTTTTTTCCTGTCTATCTCAATCTGGTTTCTGGTATCTACAATGTGGATAGAAAACTAGTAGAGCTAGGCCGCATTTATGGGCTGCAGGACTCACGTTTGGTCCTGCGGATTTTTCTGCCGGCGGCACTTCCCAGTCTGTTTGTGGGATTGCGTTCGGGTTTGTCATTGGCATGGATGTTTCTCGTGGCTGCTGAGTTGATCGCTGCGACCCAGGGCCTGGGGTATTTGTTGACAGATGGGCGGGAGACGGGCAGGGCGGATCTGGTGATAGTGGCTATTATTGTCCTGGCATTACTAGGGAAGTTGAGTGATGGCCTGTTAAGTTGGTTGGAACATTATTTTCTTGTGTGGCGGGATGTTTATAAAACAAGCGATGCAGAAACTGGAAAGCAGTCAAGATGAGTAATTGCTTGGTAGAGTTGTCGATCACTGAAAAGAGGTTTCTGGCGAAACAGGTTATTAAGAACGTGAAGTTTCGTATCCTGAAAGGCGAAATAGTTAGCCTTGTTGGGCCAAGTGGGTGCGGAAAAAGTACTTTGCTTCGCATCATCAGTGGTCTGGATACGGACTATACGGGAGATGTCAGAGTCCTTGGCAGTTTGCCACAGCTTCACTCACGCGGTGTAGGCTTTATTTTTCAGGAGCCCAGGCTGTTACCATGGCTTACTGTCGCTGAGAATGTTGGCTTTGACCTTGGGCGCAAAGGCGGAATCCATCCTCGAGTCAGGGAACTGTTGGCTGAAGTTGGTTTGCAGGATTGTGCCGACGCATACCCTAAACAATTATCTGGCGGTATGGCGCAACGTGCTGCAATAGCACGAGGGCTTTTTACTCAGCCCTCCTTGTTGCTGCTTGACGAACCGTTCAGTGCGGTGGATGCATTCACCAAGATGCGTCTGCAAGATCTTTTACTGTCGATTGCTGCAAATCATGAGACGACGCTTCTATTGGTGACACACGATATTAATGAAGCGACATATTTGAGCGATCGAGTCATTACATTAAGTAGCCGTCCAGGACGGTTAAGTGGCGAAGTCAGGGTGCCTATCACCAGGCAGCGAGATAGACGCAATCCGGAGCTTCTGCGCTTCGAGGCGGAAGTATTATCTCTGCTGGATAAGGATAATGCGGATTTCGCGGATGCGCTTGCGAGCTAGTGGGGCAGGTTGTCACGATTGGACATATTGCAAGTTTGTTGGTAATCCATTTATATATTTCCTACGAGGCATAGTATGTCACGCAAAACAGCAAAGGATTTTCATCCGGAGGTCCTGAAAATTTTTGATGGTTATGTTCACGGTAATATTACCCGTCGAGATTTCCTACAAAAAGCTGCCAGATTTGCGATAGGGGGTGTTACTTCGTTGGGGCTGCTCGAAGCACTGGCACCACGTTTCGCGCAGGCGCAGCAGGTGAAAGAAAACGATTCAAGAATTGAGGCAGGTTATGTGGAATATCCTGCTCCGGAAGGATATGGTACGGTGGCGGGTTATCTGGTGCGTCCCGCTCGCGGTGTCCGGGAGCGCCTGCCTGCAGTGTTGGTGGTGCATGAAAACCGTGGCCTTAACCCACATATCGAAGATGTTGCACGCCGTCTTGCGCTTGATGGGTTCATTGCTTTTGCTCCAGATGCGTTGTTCCCACTGGGAGGATATCCGGGAGACGAGGACAAGGCGCGGGAATTGTTTACCCAGCTTGACAAGGACAAAACGCGAAACGATTTTATTGCAGCAGCCAGAGCCCTGAAGTTGCTACCTGACGGTAATGGCAGGGTCGGGGCCGTGGGCTTTTGCTATGGTGGAGGGGTTGTCAATTTCCTGGCAACGCGTCTTCCTGATTTGGCTGCTGGAGTGTCTTTCTACGGTGGATATCCTTCTGCAGAGGATGTTATCAAGATTAAGGCACCGCTGCTCTTGCAGTTCGCTGAAATTGATGATCGTATCAATGCAGGGTGGCCCGAGTATGAAGGTGCGCTCAAGGCAGCGGCTGTCAATTACCAGGCTTATATCTATTCTGGGGTTCAGCATGGATTCAATAATGATACCACCCCACGCTACGATGAAGCTGCGGCAAAACTCGCTTGGCAGCGTACAGTCGAGTTCTTCGAAAAATATTTACGAGGCTGAGTGAGCTGATATCTGAATCAAGTGAAGGCTATCTGTTGCCAGATAAACAGTTGATCATCACTTGATCTGCTGATCCCCGAGCAGTAGCAGTGGATATTTAACTGAGTTTGTCAGATGCTTCTCAGATGTTTAATTAAATAATATATATAAATTATATAGTTAATTAAAAACATTGAACCTGCAGAAAATAAAATAAATTCTTTGGATATTGGCCTGAAAGTTGCGTGATCATCTGCTGATGTGATTGATCACGGGGTATTGGATTTGCTTCGTTAGCGAAGAAATCTCATTAAGGTAATTTTTAGGCGAAAAATATGTCACTACTTATTGAATATTCACAGGTGCTGCAGGATTTCCAGTTTAGTACGGCGTTGCGTGAATCCATATATATGTTCCCCATTGTCGAGGGATTGCATTTATTGGGATTGGCCTTTTCAGTTGGCTTGATCGTGTTTACAGATTTGCGTCTGGTAGGGAAGTTTCTGCGGAATGAACCCGTTTCGGATATCTTGTTTCAGCTTCGACCATGGGTACTGAGCGGATTTGCCATCACATTTATTACCGGTTTTTTTCTATTTGCGGCTAATGCCGTCAAGTTGCTTGAGAGTCAAGTATTTCTGCTGAAAATCTTCTTGATTGTTCTGGCTGGCATTAATGCCGTATGGTTTGAACTCAGACTGGGCCGCAAAGCCTCTGAATGGGTAGGGCTCTCTGAGCTGCCAGAAGGCGTGGTGCTGGCTGGCTGGATATCTTTAATCCTGTGGACCGGCGTAGTTATCACGGGCCGTATGATTCCCTACCTGGGCTAGCTTCTGGCTCCTCTATTCGTGATTATTTTAGGCTGACATGATGACAATATATGATGTACTTAACTGGTTTCAACAGACTGCATTTGGGCTGGCCCTTGGCAGGGCAGATCATTTGTTCGGTGCCGTTCTGCAATTGATCCACATTTTGGGTTTTGTGTTGCTGCTAACAGCAGTCGTGCTGGTGAATTTGAGGCTGCTCGGGATGGGCTTAAAGCGTCAGGTAGCATCAGTGGTGACTGATTCTACCATTCCGTTACTCTGGATAGGCCTTTTGGCTGCAGTTTTCAGCGGTGTGCTCATCTTTCTTTCTGGCCCTCTCCATTATTATCCCAATGAGGCTTTCTGGCTAAAACTGATTTTACTTGTGTTGGTGGTTGCTTTCCAAGTAAGTATTTATCGCAAGGTCATTTCGTTGGAGGCGCCTGGCGCAGTTGTCGTCAAGTCGGTGGCAGTGCTCTCCCTGACTTTATGGTTTGGTGTGGGTGTTGCCGGTCGTGCCATTGGTTTTATTTAATCAGCACAAGATTAAAAAGTTATTTTAAGGATACGAGTGAATGAAGTTCTTAGTCTTAGCGATTCCGGTTGTTATCATTTCAGGGCTTGTTGCTTGTTCAGACAAGATCGATAGCTCTTCTAACAAGGTCGAGTCAGCAAAGCTCGTGGCTACCATACAGGATATTATGGTAGCCCAAATTGATCCAGCCGCAGATGCGCTTTGGGAATCAGTTTCCAGTACCACTACTGCAGAAGGCACTGAAGACAAGCAGCCACGTACTGAGGAGGAGTGGAGCATCGTCAGGCATCATGCAATCACTCTTGCCGAAGCTGCAAATTTGCTTGTACTGGAAGGCCGACGGGTGGCAGCTGAAGGGAAACTATTGGAAGATTCACATGTACCTGGCGTTCTGACGGCTGATCAAGTCCAGAAAAAAATAGATCTCGATCCTCATCGTTTTGCCAACATAGCTTACGAGTTTCAGGATTATGCAAAAGAAGCTTTGGTTGCAATCGATGCAAGAGATACAGAAGCTTTTCTCATAGCCGGCGGCAAATTGGATCAGGCATGTGAAAAATGTCATCAGCAGTACTGGTATCCCGATGCTGTAAATCCGGCCAAATTCCCACCACTTACTACGCATAAGTAATTGTTAGGTCGTGTGAGTCGAACATGCAGATTCTCGGTGTAAAAACCGAATGGTTTGATATGCAGGGTTGATTTCTTTGAGTGCCACTACGGCCTTATCAGGCCGTAGTGGCACTTTATTACTTGGACGTGGCGCAATCTGGCCCTCACAAGAGAGCACTTATAAAAAATAATATCCTGTTTGCGCGCGCTGTTGCGCATCCAACATTATGGAATTCAGATTGCTGTTGCTGAGTGAACAGATAAAGCATGTCGTATTGCATGGATTGTTTTAATTATTTGATTTTTAAATATAATTTTTTATTTTTTCGACCTGGCACGAAGGTTGCGATATCGAGACAGGTGAAGGTGGATTTGGCTTGACAGGTATCTATTAAATGAATGCAGCATCGTGCGAGGTAATTGGATGTCGGGTGTAAAAAGATTTTTTATGCGTTCTCAAAAGGAGAAGCAAAGTGTCTAGTGCTTTGAGCTCGGCAGCGAGTTTGTTTGATCCTGCAGGGTCAGAGCAGCAGCCCTTGGGCGGTTCGGCGCTAAAAGCGTCAGGAACGATTGCTGACCGGGTGGTGCGTGGATTGTATCGTGATGTTACAGAAAAGCAGCCGACAGGAGTTGGTATTCGCGGTTCGTTTTTTCTGGGGGCGTTGGTAGTGATTCTTCATATTGCAGCAGTTGAGGGTTATGTCCGTTTGGACCATACGTCCACGCTGCAGCCTGTGAAAAAATCCGAGGTTGTCATTGAGTTTGTAAAACCGGTCGTGATTCCTCCACCTGTGGTTGAGCCCCCTAAGCCGCTACCTCCCAAGCCCCAACCCAAGGTTCAGCGGAATGCGCCACCACCGCCTGTGCAGGCATTGCGCACACCGGTTGCTGAGCCAGATGTTGAAGTGACTGCAGAAGATATTACCGTGGTCGAGAACACTGAGGCTCCGCCCAGCACTGGGCCGGTGACGGCTGAACCCCCTGCACCACCGGCACCTCCGGTGGTAGAGGAGCCAGTGACCGAGGCGACCGGTTATGCCGGGTATCTGCAAAACCCGGCGCCAGAATACCCTGCTGCAGCCCAGCGGCAAGGTTGGGAAGGCAAGGTCGTATTGAGGGTAAGGGTTCTGGCCAATGGGACTGCCAGTAGTGTCGAGATTAAGCAATCTAGCGGACGCAAGATACTTGACCAAGCCGCGGTGAAGGCGGTAAAGGGATGGCTGTTTTCCCCTTCCAAGCGTGGTAATACACCTATTGATGGTTGGGCAACTGTGCCTATCGAATTCAGGCTGGACTAATAATTTATCTAAATTTTTTTAAGGGCTTACTATTATGTTTGAAATTTCATCTAATACTTCTGTCGTTGTTTTGGGGGTTTTGTGGACGTTGGTCTTTTTCTCGATTGTTACTTGGACGCTTATTCTGATCAAAACTGTTCAGGTATGGCGTATGCGCAGGCAGAACACATTGTTCAGGAAAAATTTCTGGTCTGCAAAAGACTTTCAGGCAGCTGCCAACCTTAAGGGATTCACTGGACCAGCAGCACGTTTAGTGCAAGCCGGATTTGATGCCTTAAGGGATGTCGATTCTGAAACCACACACGACCTAGAACACTTTGGAGATCGTCAGGATGTGTTGGAGCGTGCATTGCGTCAGCAAATACAAAGGGAGCGCGTAACAAGGGAAAGTGGTTTAGCGGTGCTCGCCAGTATTGGCAGTACCTCACCGTTCGTTGGTTTGTTCGGCACGGTTTGGGGAATTATGCATGCGCTGACTGATATCAGTAAGCTTGGTTCCGCGAGCTTGGAGGTTGTAGCGGGCCCGATTGGTGAGGCGCTGATTGCAACAGGTATTGGTATCGCTGTGGCGATACCTGCTGTGCTGGCCTATAACTTTTTTCTTCGCCGTCTCAAAACCAGTAGCAATAATCTTGATGATTTGGCCGCAGATTTAATTGCACTTTCTCGTAAGGCTTCGTTCCGCAAGCCTGCTGAGGTGACAGGCAATGTAGATCACAATGCTGTCAATGCTGCAGGTGTTGTTCGTAATCTTAAAGGAGCATTGGCATAATGGCTTTTTCAAGTTCAAGTGACACTGATGATGTAATGAGCGAGATCAACATTACTCCGCTTGTTGATGTGATGTTGGTATTGCTGGTGGCGTTTATCGTGACAGCGCCATTACTGAATAATGCGGTAAGTGTTAATTTGCCAAAAACGGTAACTACGCAGCCGCCTGAGCCCAAAAAGCCAGTGACGATAAGTGTCGATGCTCAAGGCAAGGTCTACGTGGATAAAGAGGAATTTACTATTCCTACCCTAGAGGCAGAGCTGAAATCAAGGCAGCGCGCTGATCCGAATATTGCTTTGCATCTTAGCTCAGACGAAGCAGTGAATTATGGGCAGGTGGCCAAGGTAATGGCTGTTATAGAACATGCGGGCATTACCAAGCTGGCTGTACTTACTCAAGGCGAATAGTGGTTTTGCAGACAAAGCGTGGTTGGTCTCTCTCCAATCACGCTTGTTGTTTCCGGGCTGCAAAATGTCAGCGCTCTTGCGTTGAAATAAACTGCTGTAATTGATGTGAATTAGTTATTTATCAAACATGGCAGTATTCTGCTGCTATTTAAACAGACCAACACTCGTACTGTTGGCAAACCAACACTACGAGTACTGAAATCGTTGGCTGATACCAAGTTTTGCTCTTAACAAAGTGGGTATTATTTTTTAAATAGCATAATAGTTTCATCTGGTTAGTGCAAGATTCCCTGCTTACAAACTCCTTAATATCAAAGTTGCCCAGATTGGCATGATAAGTGCTAAAAGTTGTATGCCTTGCCTTGGCGTACATCTGTCGCATTATGTCTCTAGGTCGGGGTTTGGTGGTTAGGAGTCGTTAATTAAGATGACAGTCAGAATAAAAGTTTGGGATTTACCTCTCAGGGTTTTTCATTGGATACTTGTTGCTGCAGTTGTTTCTGCATTCGTTACTGGGCAGCTTGGTGGATCGCTTAGCGATTGGCACGGCAGGATCGGGCTATTGATTTTGGGGCTGCTTATTTTTCGGTTGATATGGGGGGTTGCTGGATCTCATTACGCACGCTTTGCGAACTTACCAGTGACACCTGCCGAGCTTGTTGCTCACGCAAAAGGACAGTGGCAGGGATATGGTCACAATCCCTTGGGATCGATTTCCGTCATGGTTCTACTGGGGCTGTTGTTTGTGCAGGTCGGCACGGGGTTGTTTGCAAACGATGATATTGCTTTTCAAGGGCCGTTATTCAACCTGGTTGATAAAGATTTAAGTGACAAGCTGAGTGGTCTGCACGCACTAGTTTTTAATTTTCTGGTAGGAATGGTGGCATTGCATTTGGTGGCAATTGGTTTTTATTTTTTTATAAAGAAAACCAACCTTGTAAAGCCAATGTTGACAGGTGAAAAAGAGGTGAAAAAATCTGAGGAACTGCCAAGTACTCGTAGCGGGGGGATACGTTTTTTTATTGCTGTTGTTATCAGTGGCGTTCTGGTTTGGGTTATCCAGAGTGATTTTTTTCTGGAACATTTACAACCATATCAAAAGAATTTGCCAGCAGTGCAGGATTGGTAGTTCGGTTTTGAAGTTAATGTTATCTAAAGGGCTGTTTTATGAAAAATAAGTTATTGATTTCACTGCTGTTGCTGACGTGGACAGCCATGCCGGCAATCGCCGGCAAAGAGGAAGAGCAGCAGATCAAAACTCGCCAGTCTGCCTATATTTTTTTAGGCTGGAATACCAATAGAATAAAGAGTCAAGTTGTTGATTATCCTAAAACTTTCAACAAGGATGAAGTTCAGGCAGCAGCTAATGTGATTGCAGCAATTGCCAATTCCGGCTTGGGGAAGTTATATGGCCCCGGTACGGATGAAGGGGTTGGTTGGAAGAAAACCCGCCTCAATCCTGAGTTTTTCCAGAAACAGGAAGAGGCCAGGAAAATAGCTATAACCTTTAATCAGGAAGCTAATGAGTTGGCAAAAGTTGCCGCTAGTGGTGACATTTTTGCCATTAAAAACCAGTTCGGCAAACTAAGTGAAAGTTGCAAGTCTTGCCATGACAGTTTTCGCTTACGTGAGAGCTTTTAGTTAATTTTTCTAGTGAAAGCCTTTCTGGCCCATAAGCTCGGCAGGACTTTGGCAAGTGAAGGCTTCCGGGAGGTGGGCCAGTACATAGCTCTGGTTTTTTGGCGCTAAGTGGTTATTACGAGTGACTGAACACAAAAAATTACCAACTATTACCCATAGTTTTTAACATAAGGAATGTTTATGAAAAGAATTGTCTGTTTGCCAGCTTTATTTTTATTTGCAAATGCATTTGCAGCCGATGCCCCTGTTTCTCCATCAGCGGTACCCGTTGCGCCCGTACAGGAAGTTAAAAAAGAACCACCTAGACCACTAAGCTTCTTTGTTACCAGTGAAGGTCTCGGCAAGGGTGCTAATCTCGGTGGATTGGCTGGTGCCGATGCACATTGTCAAAAATTGGCGACTGCGGTAGGTGCTGGTAATAAAACCTGGCGCGCCTATCTAAGCACGCAGGCAGTAGATGGCCAGCCTGCGGTAAATGCGCGTGACCGTATCGGGAAAGGACCTTGGCATAATGCCAAAGGTGTTGTAGTTGCCAAGGATGTGGCTGACTTGCATGGCGATAGCCTTGATGCTGCCAGGATAGGTAACAATCTTAGTAAAAACACTGCCCTGACAGAGAAGAATGAACCGGTTAAGGGATCTGGAGATAAGCCCAACCAGCACGATATTCTTACTGGTAGTCAACCAGATGGTCGCGCCTTTGCTGATGGTGTTGATACTACTTGTAAAAACTATACCAGTAGTGCGGCTGATGGTTCGGTGAGAGTCGGCCATTTTGACCGTACTGGTGGTGGTAATGTTTCATGGAACTCAGCCCATGGCAGCAGGGGGTGTGGCCAGGAAAACCTGGTAGCTACAGGGGGTGCTGGTTTGTTTTATTGTTTTGCTGCAGATTGATGTTTTGTTTAACTCGTTGTTAAAGGGAACGTATGCCTGGCCTCACTGAGGCCAGGTGTCGATGGATATGCCGTACCGTCTGGTGGTGGGTTAAGAATGGGATATTTAGTTGATTCTTTATTCAAGTTGACTAAAGTTTTCATCGTCACATTGTTGTTCAGTATCGGAGCGGTACAAGCATCCCCTGCGCTTTTCCCCATAGCGACTACAGAGCATGTGCGTGCGCAGTTGGTGGCGTCCGTTGACGCGGTGTATCCGGGTGCTGAAATCCTGCTTGGTCTCAACCAGCGCATTATTCCGCACTGGCATACCTACTGGCAGAATTCTGGTGATTCTGGGGTACCTACAACCATAGATTGGGAGTTGCCCAAGGGAGCCGAAGCTGGCGAGATTCAGTGGCCGATTCCCCGTCGTTTCAAACTTGGCCCCGTGACTAATTACGGGTATGAAGATGAAGTCACATTGCTGTCTTCCATCAAGGTACCGGCAAATGTAGCTGTTGGGAATAGATTCTCTGTTCGCGCTAAGGTTAACTGGCTAGTGTGTCATGAAGTTTGTGTTCCGGAAGAAGTTGATCTCTCTTTGAGTTTACCGGTTGTTGCGGATACTGATGCAGCGGGAAAAGGTAGTCCCACTATTCAGAAAGCACTGTCTACATTGCCAGTAAAGAGTGTTTGGCTAACGAATGTTGACTATCGGAAAAATGAAATTCTGCTGCGTATTTCTGGTAACAATTCTGCCTTTACCCTTGGGCAGGTTAGTGACATCAATTTCTACCCGCTGGAATGGGGCGTGATTTCACATAATGCGGATCAGGGGCATTATCTTGATGGCGATACGCTGGTATTGAAGTTGAAAGCTGGGGAAGCGCCTCCTAAACCTGGGGAAGCGTTATCCGGCGTACTGGTCATAACAGAAGGAAATGGTAGCAACCAAATCTCGCGTGGCTTCAGCATTCATGCGGTCTCCGCTATTGTGTCACCTGCGGTAGATAAAGTGCTGGGCACGACTGTAGGCAAAACAGATATTGTGGGTCTGCCAGCTGCGCTTTTGTTGGCATTGCTTGGTGGCGTGATACTAAATCTTATGCCTTGTGTGTTTCCTGTGCTTTCCATCAAAGCATTGTCTCTACTGAATCATGCGCAACAAGGGGTAATGGAAACGCGTCGGCATGGGATTGCCTATACGCTGGGCATACTTTCCAGTTTCGCCCTACTTGGAGGATTGCTGATAGCATTTAAGGCCGGTGGGGCACAGATAGGATGGGGGTTTCAGTTTCAGTCGCCGGTGTTTGTGCTCATTGTGGCTTACCTGATGTTTGCTGTCGGGTTGAGTCTGTCGGGTGTGTTTACGATCGGTGGGTCTGTCCTGAATATAGGATCATCACTGGCGGAGCGTCCAGGATACAGTGGTAGTTTTTTCACTGGTGTGCTGGCAACTATCGTTGCGACTCCCTGCACAGCCCCATTCATGGGGGCTGCACTGGGTTATGCATTGGCGCAGTCACCTGCTGTACTTTTATCTGTGTTCCTCAGCCTTGGGCTTGGACTCGCATTGCCTTATCTATTGTTGAGTACGTGGCCGTTATTGCAGCGTTGGCTGCCACGTCCTGGTATGTGGATGGAACGCGTCAAACAGGTTCTGGCTTTCCCCATGTATTTAGCTGCAGTATGGCTTATATGGGTATTGTCCCAGCAGGCTGGAGTGAATGCTGTTGCCATTGCACTTGGCGGCATGGTCGCCATTGCTTTTTCCGCATGGCTTTACCAGACGACACGTATTAGCGGCGCAGCAATCAGGCATGGATCAACGGCTATTGCAGCAATTGTTGTAGTGATAGTGTTGGTTGGAGGTTACGTTGGCATACAGGCTAATCCCGCTGCTATCGAGCAAAGCATATCCAAGGGCAGTAACTGGGAACCTTACACTGTTGAACGTTTGCAGGAACTGCGCACAGAAGGTAAGCCAGTGTTTCTCAACTTTACTGCAGCATGGTGCATAAGCTGCCTTGCGAATGAGCGGGTAGCATTGAGTGATAGCAAGGTAATCGAGGCGTTTGAGCGTTTGGGTATTACCTATTTAAAGGGGGACTGGACCAACCAGGATATCCAGATCACCAAAGTGCTGAAAGCATTTGGACGTAGTGGTGTGCCGCTTTATGTAGTTTATCCCGCAGGAAATTCGACGGATGGCAAAGCTGCTGAGCCTACTGTGTTGCCGCAGATATTGACCCCGGAAATTGTTTTAAACGCAATTGCCAAGCTGTGAATCCCACTGTTGTTAATTACTATAAAGGAGTAAAAATGTTATTACGTCATTTATATCAGATTGTCTTGCTGAGCCTCAGCGTTGTTTTAAGTCCCATCACGGCCTCTGCCGAGGCTATCGTAGGCCAGCCAGCACCATCTTTTTCTGGAGCAACTGCCGAAGGCGGTAATATCGAACTCAGTACATTAAAAGATAAGACCGTGGTACTTGAATGGACTAATCATGAATGTCCATATGTGAAGAAACATTATGAGAGCGGCAATATTCCGAGTTTGCATAAAGAGGCAGCGAATCAAGACATTATATGGTTACAGATAATTTCATCAGCACCTGGTACGCAAGGCTTTGTGGATGGCAAGACCGCACTTCAACTGAATGCTGACCGGAATGCCAAACCAGCAAAAGTGATTCTGGATGCCGATGGCAAGATCGGCCGGTCTTATGAGGCACAGACCACGCCGCATATTTTTATTATCAACCCACAAGGCATATTGGTTTATAAAGGCGGTATCGATAGCATCGCCACCAATAAAAAGGAAGATATTGCCAAGGCTGAGAACTATGTCAAGATTGCCTTAAGCGAGTTGGCCGGCGGTAAGGCGATTACTAAATCAAGTACCAAACCTTACGGATGCTCAATCAAATACGCTAGTTGATTGAATTATTCAGAGCCAATATTCAGGCCTGATAACTGAAAACATTGGACCAGAGTCATCGGTCCAATGTTTTGGGCTAATAACATGTCACATGTACATATTATGAAATATGCGTAAGTCAGAATAAATTTTGATAGGAATCGTGATGGCACATATAGTCCACAACAGAAAAAATTTATTGGTACGCATACACCGTATCAGAGGCCAAGCGGACGCGATGGAGAATGCCTTGAACAAAGGGGTAGATTGCTCTGCGTTTTTGCATCAGATCGCATCAATACGGGGGGCGATGGATGGCTTGATGTCGGAAGTGCTGGAAGGGCATATCCGTGAACATCTTGGAGAAGTTAGCGTGCAGTCAGAACAACGCCAGCAGGATCTGGAACAAGTCATCAGTGTATTAAAAACTTATTTGAAGTAAGTCACGTTAGTCTAGCGATCTAAGTTCCCCAGCCATGCTGTATAAGCAGCATCGGTATTGTCTTAATGTTGCTAAAGCAACAGTCCAGTAGTGAATAATTAATTAACCTATTGATAATTATACTTAAATAATTGTGGCATGCTTCATGCTGTTTATCCTATATAGGCTACCTACCTATATGATATTGAAGGGCCTACTGATCAAGGTTGATGTTTCATATCCATATTTAGCTGCCTTGCTGTCCACGTTATATAAATTTGGATTTTAAGAAATGAATAGTGAAAATTTAATCAATGGAATGAATAAGAAAATCATCATGCAACTCATAGCATTAAACAAAAAGTCTTTTGCCTGGATGTTGACCAATCCATATGCATTTACTTGTTACCTCACATTGGGTTTATTTAATACTGCTTATGCGGCAGGACTTCCTGTGCTGGAGGAAGCAGTATTGGATAGCGTAATTGTGTCATCAAGTTCACAGAATATGACTGGGGTTGCCGATACCGCTAGTGAAGGTACGATAACGTCAAAGCAACTGGCTGTGCGGCCATTATTGCGCCCCGCAGAAGTCATGGAGGCTGTTCCAGGAATGATTGTTACCCAGCATTCTGGTGATGGCAAAGCTAACCAGTATTTTTTACGGGGGTTTAATCTGGACCATGGTAGTGACTTTGCTACTTATATAAACGGCATGCCAGTGAACAATGTTAGCCATGCACATGGGCAGGGCTATATGGACTTGAATTTCCTGATACCGGAATTGGTTGGCAGTTTGCGTTATCGCAAAGGCATCTATACCGCGGAGGATGGTGACCTAGCAGTTACTGGTTCAGCGCGCATTGACTATTCAAGGAGTCTTACTGCCCCTTTCCTGGATTTAAGTATAGGGGAATATGGATATAAGCGGGCGTTGGTCGCCGGCAGCCAAGCAGTTGGTGATTTTAATCTGCTGGGTGCATTAGAAGTGGTTGGCAATGATGGTCCATGGGATCAGCCGGAGGGCCTAGTGAAGCACAACGGGGTATTGCGGCTGTCTTCAGGGACCTCGGGCGATGGTTATGCGTTAACTGCGATGGCTTATGAAGCAAAGTGGACGGCAACTGAACAAGTGCCTGAGCGAGCTATCAAAAACGGGGAAATCAGCCGTTACGGTACTCTAGCAGATACAGATGGAGGAAAAACGCATCGTTATAGCCTGGCTGGGGAATGGGGGAAAACCGATATTAATGGTAGCTGGCGTGCGAGCGCTTATCTTATCGATTACAGCCTTAATCTTTTTTCCACTCCATCAGGATTCCTGGATGGCCAGCACGAACAAGCTGATGAGCGCATTACTTGGGGTGGGCAACTTGCGCGTAGCAATTTGCTGGACTGGAGTAGCAAAGAAACCATCGCGACCATAGGTGCTCAGTTCCGCCAAGACAATATCCGTAGTGTCGGGCTTTATCAAACGGTGAATCGTGATCGCGTTGATACCACTCGTGAAGACAAAATCACAGAGAATTCCCTGGGTATTTACACCGAAGCACGCACTCAATGGTTACCTTGGTTGCGTAGCACGGTCGGATTGCGCTGGGATAACCTAAAAGCAAAGGTCAATCCTAAGGATGGCGTATTTAATATGAGCAATGGGGGCAGTTCAAGCGAAAGTCAGGTAAGCCCCAAGTTAGGCGTGGTATTTGGGCCTTTCGGGAAAACTGAATATTACGCCAACTGGGGTCAGGGTTTTCACAGTAACGATGCTAGGGGTACCACTGCCATAACCAATGCGAGTGATGGTACGCCGGTGGATAGTATTCCCTTTATTGCAAAGTCTACTGGAGGTGAAATCGGGGTACGTACACAGCCGTTGCCTGGTTGGTACAGTAGTCTTACATTGTGGAAAATTGCCTTGGACTCAGAGTTGGTTTATATCGGAGATGAAGGTGTCACCGAGCCCAAAGGCAGCTCGCGCCGTTATGGCCTGGAATGGAGCAATTATTACAGTCATGATGGCCTGATCCTAGATGCCGACCTTGCCCTTTCACATGCGCGTTTTACTGAGAGCAGTAATGGAGGTAAACATGTGCCAAACGCAATTCCTGTCACTGCATCATTGGCAGCTACGCTGGATCGGGGCGGTACATGGTTTGGTGGTTTGCGATTGCGGTTCCTTGGCGCTTATCCGTTGGAGGAAACTGGCACTGAAAAGTCGTCTCCATTCTGGACGACCAATCTTAAGCTAGGCTATCGCTATGATAAATCTCTTCAATTCACCTTTGATGTGCTTAACTTGTTTAACAGTAAGGCCAATGATATTGAGTATTTTGGCGCAGCTTGTACTAGCCTAGAAGGCGCAGGATGTGGTGCTGGCAATGGCGTAGATGGGCGCCTGATACATCCACTGGAACCGCGCACGGTACGGCTGGGCATGCGGGTCACTTTCTAGTAGGTCGGCATCATATACCTAGTTCCATGTTCACCGGTCCGGGTCAGTCCGGATTAGTTCACTGCGAACGAGTGCTACGTAATAACGTGGCACTGCCTTTCGCAGTGAGTTTTTGGGATATCTATTTCTGCCAAGCATCGCGCAAGGTAACTGTGCGGTTAAACACCGGCTTACCTGCCGCACTGTCTTTCCTGTCCACAACAAAATACCCATGCCGCTCGAACTGGAATGCATCTTCCGGTTTTGCATCCTTTAATGAGGGTTCCAGTTGTGCGGTGATGACTTTGACTGAATCCGGGTTGAGGTCGTCAAGATAGTCCCTGTCACCTGCGCCGGGGTGGGCTTCCTTGAACAGGCGATCATAGAGGCGTACTTCGGCGGCGTAAGCATGTTGTGCCGAAACCCAGTGGATGTTGCCTTTGACCTTGATGGCATCTGCGCCCGGTGTGCCGGATTTGGTGTCGGGCAGGTATTGGCAATGGACGACGGTGATATTGCCAGCAGAGTCCTTTTCAAAGCCGGTACATTTGACCACGTAGCCGTAGCGCAGGCGCACCAGGCCATCCGGGAACAGGCGGAAATAGCCCTTGCTCGGTACCTCCATGAAATCTTCGCGTTCTATCCAGAGTTCGCGCGTGAGCGGTACTGTGCGCTTGCCGAGTTCCGGTTTTTGCGGGTGGTTGGGGGCGAAGCAGTCTTCAGCCTGGTTTTCAGGATAGTTGTCGATCACCAGCTTGATCGGGTCGAGCACGGCGATGCGGCGTTCGGCAGATTCGTTCAGCACTTCGCGCATGCAGTCTTCGAGGATGGTGTATTCGATCCAGGAATCGGCCTTGGAGACACCGATGCGGTCGGTGAATAGCTTGAAGCCTTCCGGTGTATAGCCGCGGCGGCGTGCGGCGGCGAGTGTCGGCAGGCGTGGGTCATCCCAGCCTGATACATGTTTGTTTTCGACCAACTCGATCAGTCTGCGCTTGGACAGGACGACATAGGTGAGGTTGAGGCGTGCGAACTCGTATTGCCTGGGTAACGGGTGTGCCAGCAATCCGCCTTCAGCAAGACGTTCAAGCACCCAGTCGTAGAAAGGGCGCTGGTCTTCGAATTCCAGCGTGCAGATGGAGTGGGTGACCTGCTCCAGCGCGTCTTCCAGCGGATGGGCGTAGGTGTACATCGGATAGATACACCATTTATCGCCGGTGTTGTGATGGGTGGCGCGTTTGATGCGGTAGATGGCCGGATCTCGCAGGTTGATGTTGGGCGAGGCCATGTCGATCCTGGCGCGCAGGACCATGCTGCCGTCGGCATGTTTGCCGTCACGCATTTCACGGAACAGTGCCAGATTTTCCTGCGGGCTGCGATTGCGCCATGGGGAGTCTTTGCCCGGCTCGGTCAAAGTTCCGCGATTAGTGCGCATCTCGTCGGCAGTCTGTTGATCGACATAGGCATTGCCGGATTCGATCAGGTATTCCGCTGCGCGATACATGAAATCAAAATAGTTGCTGGCATAAAACAGGTGCGAGCAGTTGTTTTTCTCCCAGCCGAAGCCCAGCCATTGGACCATCTCGGTGATGCTGTCGACATACTCCTGTTCTTCCTTCTCCGGGTTGGTGTCGTCGAAGCGCATGTGGCAGACGCCGTCGTAGTCACGTGCGAGTCCGAAATTGAGGAAGATGCTCTTGGCGTGGCCGATATGCAGGTAGCCGTTCGGCTCCGGCGGAAAGCGGGTGCGGATTTTTGCCGGGTCCGGACTGCCTTGGGCATGATGTGCGGCGTCGCCGGGGCTGCCAGCCCATTTGCGGGTTTTATAGGTGCCATGCGCGAGATCATGCTCGACGATGTTGCGGATGAAATTGGCGGCAGGCGCGCTATTTTTATCGGAGGGTGTTTTTTCTGAAGACATGGTATTCACGACGAAAGTAATTGGTGTATTTTACACGCTACGCGCAGGGTTAAGGACTTGTCTCGCTGTGCTAATATCGAATGCAGAATGAATTCACTTACTTTCCCGATTTTGCGTTTGCTTGCCGATGGCCGTTTTCATTCCGGCGAGGCGGTTGCACAGCATTTCAAGGTCTCGCGCACGACGGTGTGGAACGCGCTGCAGGAGGCCGAGGCACTCGGCGTGCGGATATATTCGGTGCGCGGCAGGGGTTATCGTCTGCCTGAGCCGATACACCTGCTTGACCGCGAAACCATCCTGGAAGCCATCGGCGAACAGCGCGCATGGTTCAAGCTGGAGTTGCATGATCACCTCGAGTCGACCAATAGTTATCTGATGAAGCAGGCGGCGCAGGGCGCAGCGCATGCGACTTGTGTTGCCGCATCCCTGCAAACCAGGGGGCGCGGCCGCAGGGGCCGCAGCTGGCAGGCAGGCCTGGGCGCGAGCCTGACGTTTTCCCTGCTCTGGCGTTTTCAGTCCGGTGCGGCGGCGCTTTCAGGGCTTAGCCTTGCGGTCGGCGTGGCGCTGACACGTGCTCTGCGCAGTCTCGGTATCTCGCAGACGCAACTGAAATGGCCCAATGACTTGGTCGTGCAGCATCAGGGCCAATACCGGAAACTGGCCGGTATCCTGATCGAACTGCAAGGCGATATGGAAGGCCCGAGTGCAGCCGTGATCGGTATCGGCATCAATTTGCGGTTACCCGAACAGGTAAAAAAACATATCGACCAGCCTGCTATTGATTTGGCGGCATTGAATGAGGAATGGCAGCGCCCAGGCTATTTGCTCGGCGTATTGTTGCGCCATCTGGCTGAGGTCTTGAGTGCGTTCGAGCAGCAGGGATTCATTGCCATGAGCGATGAGTGGACGGGTTACCACGCTTACCATAACCAGGCCGTGCGCATGCTGCTGCCCGACGGGCGCGAGACGCAGGGCGTGGCACGCGGCGTGGCGGATGACGGTATCCTGCTGGTTGAGACTGCCGGCGGTTTGCAACGCTTTTCCTCGGGGGAGATCAGTTTGCGCGGAGTGGTGTAATGATCTTGACGATAGATGCGGGTAATACCCGTACCAAATGGGCCGTTTTCAATACCGCCAACGCGATAGAGGCAAGCGGCGTATTGAGCAACACGAGTCTGGCAGACAGCCCTCCGGCATGGCGCGATTGCACTTTGGCGATTATCTCGAATGTGGCCGGGGACGGTGTTGCAGCAAAGCTCAAGGCGATGCTTGGCGAAGCCATCAAACAATCCTGGATCAGCGCAACAGCTTCAGAGCTTGGTATCAAGAACGGTTATGAACGGCCGGAGATGTTGGGGAGCGACCGCTGGGCGGCGATGATCGGGGCGAAGCAATATATGCAGCAGAGCTGTCTGGTGGTGAACGCGGGCACAGCGTTGACGATAGATGTATTGCTGCGTGAGCCTGCATCAATGGAGCATGTTTTTGTGGGTGGGGTGATTCTTCCAGGCCGGCATCTGATGCACCAGTCCTTGTGCGCAGGAACGCATGCTATTCATCATGTTTTGCCTGAAAGCACGGCAGACAAGCATTTTGAGTGGCCGAGAAATACAGAAAGCGCGATACGGGTGGGCGCATTGCTGGCGATGGTCGGCGCAATCGAGCAGGTGTACACGCGATCTTTACGAAAAACGGATTCCGGCATGCATTGTATCCTCAGCGGCGGCGATGCCTTGCCGTTGGCTGAGCAACTGCGTGGCAGTGCCGTTATTAGTGATATAGTGGTGATAGAAGATCTGGTATTGCGCGGATTGTTAGTCATAGGACGAAGAAGTTAAATGAAGTGGATTTTCTGGCTCTTGCTGGTGGGCAATGCGTTATTGCTGGCCTATTTCAATTTGCCGATGCAATCCACTGTTGACCTGCAGATTGCACAGGAACCGCTGTATCCGGAAAAGATCAAGTTGCTGACTCAGGAAGAGATCGAGACTTTACCCAGGCGCGTGCCAGAACCCGAAGTTTTGGAAGCTGCACCTGTTGTCAGTCATGCTTGCTATGAATGGGGGAGTTTTTCCCGTGCTAAATTGGCAAGTGCGCGAAAATTCCTGAGCAGATATGCTCTGGAGACTACCGTGCAACAGCAAACTTCGGCAGAATCTACCCGTTATTGGGTTTATATCCCGAGATTGCCCAGTGCCGCAGCGGCCCAAGCTAAGGCCGAAGAGCTGCTTTCTCTCGGGGTTGAGGAAATATTTGTTGTACAGGAACAACAATTTCGCAACGCTATTTCGCTTGGGGTGTTCAAGGATGAGCAATTAGCGGCTAAACTACTGGAAGAATTGAAGAGCAAAGGCGTAGACACCGCAATCAAAGGTGTGCGCAATCAGGAGAGTGGGCGGGCGAGTCTTTATATCAGCAATATGTCCATGGATATCGTTGCCGAAATCGAGAAGCTCAATCCGGAATATCCCGGTAGCGAACTTAAACAAGTCAATTGCCAATAGGAGCTGTCATGAGTATCTTTAAATCCATCGTAAAAAAAATAGCTTTGGCTGCAGCAGTGGTTGCAGGTAAAACAGTGTTGACCAAGGTGGTCAGCAAAGTGAAGGGCGGGGATGAGGTGGCTGCAAAAGCCCCTGCAAAATCGACAGCACCAAAGACAGCGGCTAAAACCAAACCCGCTGCAGCCAAATCAACAGCAGCCAGGAAGCCTGCGGCAAAAACGGCCACGGCGAAACCTGCGGCTGCCAAAGTTTCTGCAGCAAAACCGAAAGCTCCTGCCAAACCCAGAGCAGCCGCAAAACCGAAAACCGCCAAGCCTGAAGCTGCTGCTGAAAAACCTGAGGCCCCAAGAACAGAAACCCCAGGCGCATAAATCACCTGGGGTTCTGATTTTTTTACCTCGGCTCACACCTTATGGATGGGCCTGGGTAGTACCGGCACCTGATTACCGCTTCTTGATATAAAGATCGGTGATCGTGCCTTCTTTCATCTCTGCCGCGAAACAGACGGTTTCAGACAAGGTCGGGTGAGCATGGATGGTGAGGCCGAGGTCATGGGCGTCTGCGCCCATCTCGATTGCCAGCACCGCTTCTGCCAACAGTTCACCGGCATTGACACCGACAATGCCGGCGCCGATCAGGCGGTGGGTTTCCTTATCGAAGATCAGCTTGGTTGCGCCTTCCGAACGCGCGATTGAAAGTGCACGCCCGCTTGCGGCCCAAGGGAATGAAGCTTTCTCAATCTCGATGCCTTTGGCTTTTGCTTCGATTTCGGTGACACCGGCCCAGGCTACTTCAGGGTCGGTATAGGCGACCGATGGTATCGCCATGGCCTGGAACTCTACCTTGTGGCCGGCGATGACTTCGGCTGCCACCTTGCCCTCATGTGTTGCCTTGTGTGCCAGCATGGGCTGGCCGACGATGTCGCCGATGGCAAAGATGTGCGGCACGTTGGTGCGCATCTGCTTGTCCACGCTGATAAAACCGTAGTCATCGACAGCCACGCCGGCATTTTCAGCGCCGATGTTCCTGCCGTTCGGACGGCGGCCGATGGCGACCAGCACGCGGTCATAGACTTCGACGCCGGCAGGGGCGTTTGCGCCTTCAAAGCTGACATGGATGCCGTCTTTCCTGGCTTCCATCTTGGCGACCTTGGTGCCCAGCATGATCTTCTCGAAACGCTTTTCCATGCGTTTCTGCAAAGGGCGGACCAAGTCACGGTCGCAACCCTGAATCAGGCCATCGGTGAATTCGACGACACTGACCTTGGTGCCGAATGCGTCGTAGACCGTGCCCATTTCCAGCCCGATAATGCCGCCGCCGATGACCAGCATGCGCTTGGGGATATCTTCCAGAGCCAGCGCACCGGTGGAATCCATGATGCGTGGGTCTTCAGCAACGCCCGGGAACTTGGTGGCCTGCGAGCCTGCCGCAATGATCGCGTTTTCAAAGCCGACAGTGGTGGTTTTTCCATCTTCCGCGGTCACGGCGATCTGGTGGGAGCTGGTGAACTTGCCCAGGCCTTGTACCACGGTCACGCCGCGTTGCTTGGCCATTTGCGCCAGGCCGCCGGTCAGCTTGCCGACGACATCGTTGGCTTTCCAGTTGCGCAGTTGCTCCAGATCGATCTTCGGCGCGCCGAAGCTGACCCCGTGATGGCTGGTTTCTTCTGCTTCTGTAATGACTTTTGCGGTATGCAGCAATGCCTTGGATGGAATGCAGCCGACATTGAGGCAGACGCCGCCGAGGGTGGCGTAGCGCTCGATCAGCACGACTTTCCTGCCGAGGTCCGCAGCCCGGAAAGCAGCAGTGTAGCCGCCGGGGCCGGAGCCGAGGACGACCACTTCTGCCGTCACGTCATTGTCGCCGGTCGCGACAGAGGGCGCGGGTGCCGCAACGGCCGGCGCTGGCTGTTCAACCTTGGCAGCAGCAGGTGCCGCAGCCTTGGCTGCTGGCGCATCGGTGCTGGCTGGGGCTTGAGTGCTGGCTTCGGCTTCAAGCAGAAGAATCACCGAGCCCTTGGCGACCTTGTCACCAACCTTGACCTTCAGTTCCTTCACAGTGCCGGCGTGAGACGAGGGGATGTCCATGGAGGCCTTGTCGGATTCCAGCGTGATGAGGGAATCTTCCTTGGCGACAGTATCGCCAGCCTTGACCAGTACTTCAATCACATCGACGCTGTCGAAATTGCCGATATCAGGCACTACAACTTCTATTAAGTTACTCATTTGCGGTTCCTGTTACAGCAAGAGACGGCGAACGTCGGACAGCATCATGCGCATATGGCTGGTGAATCTTGCGCCATCTGCGCCATCAATCACGCGATGGTCGTAGGACAGGGACAGTGGCAATATCAGGCGCGGTTCGAAGTTCTTGGTCTGTGCGTTATATACCGGCTGCATGGATGAACGGGAAACCCCGAGAATCGCCACTTCCGGGCAGTTGATGATAGGCGTGAACATGGTGCCGCCGATACCGCCCAGGCTTGAGATGGTGAAGCAACCACCCTGCATTTCCTCGATCTTCAGTTTGCGTTCCCTTGCTTTGGCAGAGAGTTCGCCCAGATCGCGTGCGATATCCAGCACATCCTTCTGGTGCACATCGCGCACGACCGGCACGACCAGGCCGTCAGGCGTATCGCAGGCAAAGCCGATGTTGTAGTAATTCTTCATGATGAGGCTATCGCCATCGGCCGACAGCGAGGCATTAAAGTTCGGATAGGCCTTCAGCGCGTTGACTGATGCCTTGATCAGGAAAGCCAGCATGGTCAGCTTGACGCCACGTTTTTCTGCATCAGCCTGCATGGATTTGCGGAAATCTTCCAGGTCGGTGATGTCCGCTTCGTCGAACTGCGTGACATGCGGCGCCGTGACCCAGTTGCGGTGCAGGTTGGCACCGGAAAGCTTCTTGATGCGCGACAGTGGCTTGGTTTCGATCTCGCCGAACTGGCTGAAATCGATGACCGGCATCGGCAATGCGGAAAGTGCGGCGCCTGCGCCAGCCCCCATGTTCTCGGTGCGAGGCTTGGCCAGTTCACCTTTGACAAAGGCCTGTACGTCGCTTTGCAGGATGCGGTTCTTGGGGCCGCTGCCCTGAACCAGGGCGAGGTTTACGCCAAGTTCGCGGGCGAACTTGCGCACGGACGGGCTGGCATGCGAGCTCTTGCCGGGGACCACGACAGGGCTTGCGCCAATCGGGTTGGGTGTTGCAACTGGTTGGATGACCTTGGGCGGCTCAGGTGCCGGGCGGCTGGGCTCGGGAATCGCTGTCTTGGGGGCTTCTGCGGCCTTTGCCGGGGCGGGCTTGACCTCTTCCGCAGGTTTTGCGGCAGCGGGGCTGTCGGACTCGGCTGCATCCAGCGTCAGTATGACGGTACCCTGGGCAGCCTTGTCGCCGACCTTGATCTTGACTTCCTTGACCGTGCCGCCGAATGGCGCTGGAATATCCATCGAAGCCTTGTCGGATTCGAGCGTGATCAGGGAGTCGTCCTTGCCGACGGTGTCGCCGGCTTTCACCAGCACTTCAATGACGTCCACACTGTCGAAATTCCCGATATCAGGGACGAGTACTTCTTTAATTGCCATTTTCTGATCGTCTCCTGAGTTAAACCGTGACTGGATTCGGACGGCTGATGTCGATTTTGTATTTTTTGATCGCTTCTGCCGCCTTGCTTGCCGGTAGTTTGCCTTCGTCAGCCAATGCCTTCAATGCGGCCAGCACGACATAGTAACGATCGACCTCGAAGAAGCTGCGCAGCGCCTCGCGTGAATCCGAGCGGCCGAAACCGTCCGTGCCGAGCACGACATAGCGTTGCGGAATGAAGTTGCGAATCTGGTCGGCAAACGACTTCATGTAGTCGGTGGAAGCGATGACCGGGCCTTCTGCCTTGTTCAGGCATTGGCCGACATAAGTCTCTTTCTGTTTCTTCTCCGGGTTGAGCAGGTTCCAGCGCTCGACATCCAGGCCTTCGCGGCGCAGTTCGGTAAAGCTGGTCACGCTCCAGATATCGGCCGATACGCCCCAGTCCTTCTCCAGCAATTCGGCCGCCGCAATGACTTCGCGCAGGATCACGCCGCTGCCCAGGAGTTGTACCCTGGGGCCTTTTGCCTTGGATTTTCTGAATGCGTACATGCCCTTGAGGATGCCGTCCTCGGCGCCTTTCGGCAATTCAGGGTGGCTGTAATTTTCATTCATCAGGGTGATGTAATAGTAGACATCCTCCTGGTTCTGCACCATGCGGCGCAGGCCTTCCTGGATGATGACGGCCAGTTCGTAAGCAAAGGTCGGGTCGTAGGAGATGCAGTTCGGGATGGTAGCCGACATCAGGTGGCTATGGCCATCCTCATGCTGCAAGCCTTCGCCGTTCAATGTCGTGCGGCCGGCAGTGGCGCCAAGCAGGAAGCCGCGGGCGCGCGAGTCGCCGGCGGCCCAGGCCAGGTCGCCGATACGCTGGAAACCGAACATGGAGTAGAAGATGTAGAACGGGATCATCTGCACGCCGGTCACGCTGTAGGACGTCGCAGCGGCAATCCATGAGGAGAAAGAACCGGCTTCGTTGATGCCTTCTTCCAGAATCTGTCCGTCTTTCTGCTCTTTGTAGAACATGACCTGGTCTGCATCCTGCGGTTCATATAGCTGGCCGACGGATGAGTAGATGCCGAGCTGGCGGAACATGCCTTCCATGCCGAAAGTACGGGCTTCATCCGGCACGATAGGCACGACATACTTGCCGATCTGCTTGTCGCGTACCAATGTGGAAAGAATGCGCACAAAAGCCATGGTGGTGGAGATCTCGCGATCACCGGTAGCGCCCAGCATGTTTTCGAAAGCAGACAGCGCCGGTACGGTCAGCGTGTTCCCCTTGCGGCGACGTGCCGGGACAAAGCCACCCATGGCCTCGCGGCGTTCGCGCAGGTATTGCATTTCCGGGCTGTCTTCAGCCGGACGGTAGAAGGAGAGTTTTTCGACTTCTTCGTCGGTAATCGGCAGGTCGAAACGGTCGCGGAAAGCTTTCAGCGATGAGATGTCCATGCTCTTCTGCTGATGCGTGGTATTCTGGCCTTCACCGGCAAGACCCATACCGTAGCCTTTGACGGTCTTGGCAAGTACGACGGAAGGCTGCCCCTTGTGGTTGACAGCCGCGTGGTAGGCCGCATACACCTTGTGCGGATCATGACCGCCGCGGTTCAGGCGCCAGATATCTTCATCGGACATCGCAGCTACCATTTCCTTCAACTCAGGATACTTGCCGAAGAAGTGCTCGCGCGTGTAAGCGCCGCCCTTGGCCTTGAAGTTCTGGTATTCGCCGTCCACGCATTCTTCCATGCGTTTCTTCAGCAGGCCGTCCTTGTCCATCGCCAGCAACGGATCCCAGTAGGAACCCCAGATGACTTTCAGCACGTTCCAGCCGGAACCGCGGAAATCCGCTTCCAGTTCCTGGATGATCTTGCCGTTGCCGCGTACCGGGCCATCCAGACGCTGCAGGTTGCAGTTGATGACGAAAATCAGGTTGTCGAGCTTTTCGCGTGCAGCGAGCGAGATCGCGCCCAGCGATTCCGGCTCATCCATTTCGCCGTCGCCGCAGAATACCCAGACCTTGCGGTCGGAAGTGTCGGCGATGCCGCGGTCATGCAGATACTTGAGGAAACGCGCCTGGTAAATGCCCTGCAAAGGCCCCAGGCCCATGGAGACGGTCGGGAATTGCCAGAACTCAGGCATCAGCCAGGGGTGTGGGTAGGAGGGCAGGCCGTTGCCGCCGGTTTCCATGCGGAAATTGGATAACTGCTCTTCCGTCAGGCGGCCTTCGAGAAACGCGCGTGCATAGATGCCCGGCGATGAATGGCCCTGGAAGTAAACACAGTCGCCGCCGAAATTCTCGTTGGCGGCGCGGAAAAAGTGATTGAGGCCTACATCATACAGCGTAGCCGCAGACTGGAAGCTGGCGATATGGCCGCCGACACCGGGAGATTTTTCGTTCGCGCGCAACACGGTCATGATGGCGTTCCAGCGAATCAGGGCGCGTATCTTGCGTTCCATGGTCGGGTCACCGGGCAGCTTCTGCTGCAGGTGCGCCGGGATGGTATTTACATAGGCAGTTGTCGCGTTGTAAGGCAAATAAGCGCCAGAACGCCGCGCCTTATCAACCATGGTTTCGAGCAGGAAATGAGCACGTTCCGTGCCTTCATTTTCCAGGACGGAGTCAAGTGATTCGAGCCATTCTTGGGTTTCTTGCTGGTCGATATCGGGGGTTAATGCCATGTAGGGGTCTCCAGGAAACTTTTTTTAAGTTGCGATGGGTATAATCAGTTAGAAACTGCATCAAACCAGAAATATTGAATCATTAGTTTTTTAATGACGCAGTACAGGGCCATTCTGAAAAATGGGGTCTATGGTAACCTTAAAAAATAAGCGCCATTCAAGATAAGCGCTATTCAGAAAGACGCTATATTGGCTTTTTTGCCGCTATTGGTCAAGTTTGGCGCTTGTCGTTCAGCCTGAATGCCATGCGCTATGCTACTCAAATCTAAGTAAAAATTAAAAGGCACCGTATGTCCGTACAACTCAAGCAAATCGCCGCCTTGGCTGATGAAAAAACGTTAGCGAAAAAAACGCATATTCTTTTTGTATTGCCCGGCCGTAAACCTGCGGATATGCCATTTGCATCGATACTCGAAGCGAAGCTTAAGCGCGGCGTCGGCAAATATGCCGATCTGGGCAAAACTGCGCTGACGGCAGACCTGCCGAACGGTGCGCTGGCAACCTGGGTCGTGCTGGATGCGAAGCAGAACACATTCCAGCGCCATACCGGCTTGCGCAAGGCAGTCAAGCCTTTGCTCGATGAAAAACCGGAAAACCTGGCGATTGCGGTCTTTGGTGACGAAACGTTCCGCCGGCAGGCCGCCCATGATGCCTGTTATGTGGCGTTGCTTAATACCCAGGTGTTGCCGACCCGGAAAGCGCAAAAGGAAAAGCCCCGGCTGCTTAAAATGATCAGCCTGTTCGGCTGCGAATTGGAGAATGCCGTCGCCATCGAGGCGCAGGTGGCAGGCAATACCTTGGCCAGAACCCTGACCATGCTGCCTCCCAACGAGCTGACGCCTGGCATCTATCGGGAAAAAATTGCCAGCCTGGCTAAAGAGCAGGGCTGGAAGCTTGAAGAATACGACATGAAAAAACTGCAGAAGATGGGAGCGGGCGCTTTCGTCGCGGTCGGGCAGGGTTCCGAACCGCAGGATGCTGCGATTGTGCATCTGACCTACAGCCCAAAATCGGCAAAAAGCCATATTGCACTGGTTGGCAAGGGTATCTGCTTTGATACCGGCGGCCACAACCTCAAACCGGCACGCTACATGAACGGCATGCATGAAGACATGAACGGCTCGGCGGTTGCGCTCGGTATATTACTGGCGGCCACGCAAAGCAGGCTGCCGGTAAAAATCGACTGCTGGCTGGCGATTGCACAAAACCACATCGGCCCGAAAGCATACAAACAGAACGATGTCGTGACTTCATTAAACGGCACGACGATTGAAATCGTCCATACCGATGCCGAGGGGCGCATGGTGCTGGCGGACACCCTGACACTTGCATCGCGTGCCAAGCCGCAATTCATGGTGGATTTTGCGACCTTGACCGGCAGCATGGTCAGTGCGGTCGGCACGCGTTACAGCGGCGTACTTGGCAATCGTCCGGAGCTGCTATGCAAGGCAGTGGCGGCGGGTACGGCATCGGGCGAGCGCGTCTGTGCCTTTCCCTTCGATGAAGACTATGACGAGGATATCGACAGTGCGATTGCCGATGTGAAGCAATGTACGCTGGATTCCGAGGCGGACCATGTCCTCGCTGCGCGTTTCCTGGCCAAATTCATCGAGGGCGATGTCCCCTGGCTGCATGTCGACCTGTCTTCAGCAAACCGCAAGGGCGGGCTCGGCGCGGTCGGCAGCGATATCAGCGGATTTGGTGTAGGCCTGGGCATCAAACTCATTGGCGAGATTTTGTCAGGAAGGTAAATCAAGTGTTGAAACATGCCGAGACACGGCGGATGCCTTCCTCCAGGCGGGTTAACGGCAGCCTTGCGGTGACGTTTCTGGATGGTGGTTTACGCGGCAAGGCAATACGAGATGCGCTCCCTTTTTTGTATCGGGCAGGCATCATTGAAACATGACAAACGACTGGAGTAACCGGGTCCGGTTGGCCAAATCGGGAAAATAAAAAACTTAACAATCTGGGGAAGCGACATGCAGCAAACTGAAATTACACTGGACTGGCTCGGCATGTTCCCTGATTTGCTTCATTTGGAGCCTGAATCCAAAGGGTTGCTTGCCAAATATGCCCGCATCGTCGAGGCGCCCGTAGGTACGATTGGTTATCGTGAGGGTACGCCATGCGGTGCCTACGTGCTGCGTCTGGCCGGACAATCCCGTGTCTACAAGATTTCCAGCAGCGGGCGCGAAATCCTGCTTTACCGTGTCGGTCCTGGCGAAACCTGTGTGCTGACGACTACCTGCCTGCTGGGCAACAGCGATTATCCTGCCTCGACCATCGTCGAGGAGCCGATTCGCGATGTCATCGTTCCTGCTGTGGCATTCAACGAGTTGATGGTCGAATCCAGCGTGTTCCGGCGATTTGTCATGCAGAACTATGGTGCGCTTATCAGCGACCTGATCGTATTGCTCGATGAGGTGGCCTTTCACAGCCTCAATGCGCGGCTGGCCAAGCTGCTTCTGGAAGTGCCCGGTCCGCAAATCACGCGCACCCATCAACAGCTTGCAGACGAGTTGGGTACTGCCCGCGAGGTGGTCAGCAGGCAACTGAAACGTTTTGAGCAGCAAGGGTGGGTCGCCCTTGGGCGCGGCCATATCGAAATCCTCGATAGGGCCGCGCTGGAGAAATTGGCTTAATTCATCGCCGGCGCTACTCTGGCAGCACAGGCCAGGGCCTGCTGCCGTGCCGCCATACTGACCTTCTCAACCATGATGCCGTCAGTCGAGCTCTTGCTGGCAGGTTTCGCAACCGTGCAGTTTTTACATTTTCCTTTCACTGTATCGAAGCCTTTCACGCTTTCCAGGCCCTTCGCATCCTGAAACGTGGCGCCATCCACGTCGGCATCCGTGAGATTAGCCCCTGTCAGGTCAGCGCCGGTGAGGTCTGCCTTGCTCAGGTCGGCGCGGTACATATTGGTGTTGCGCAAATTGGCGCCTCGCAGGTCGCCGAAGCTGAAGTTGCCAATATTCAGGTCGGCACCCTCGAAGTTGGCGTTGGTGAATTTCCCGCCGACGGAATCGAATTTCATCTGGCCCATGGGCTGGTTGCCGATATCCAGGCCGAATCTGCCATTGACGATGATGGCTTCACGCATGTCGACATTACCCAGCGTACCTATCATGCGAGCGTTGGTAAGGTTGGCAGCGCTGAAGTTGGTCTTGTCGAAGATGGCCTGGAAGATGGTAGCGTCGGTCAGGTTGGCGCCGCTCAGGTTGGTGTTCTCCAGGCGGGCAAGGTTCAGGTAGCTGCTTCTCATGTCCGTGCCGCTCAAATTGGCGCCGATCAGATAGGCGCCGAAGAAGCTGGTATTGACCATTTTGCAGTGCGTGAGGTCCATGCCCTTGAAATCGAGGTAGCCCAAGTCTTTGTTCGAGAGGTCGCAGTTGCCGCTCCTGATGATGGACATGGCTTGTTCCTGCGTGAGTTTTTCACGCTCGGGTTCGGCATTCCTTGCATAGAACGCCGTTGCTTTCATGATGGTTGCGCGAGGATCCTGCATGAAATCGGTTCTGGCCTGTTCGCTGCCGAAACAATAGGTCTTGCCATCGACCATGGTGTTGATCTCGCATTTTGTTTTGGTCATGCGGTCATTTGCGAGGCTGGTGGTGCAGTGGTCGCTGAATTCCCCGGCAAGCGCGATGCCTGCCAGTAGCGTCGCCAGGGCAGATGCCGTTACTACTTTTATGATGTTCATAGCCGTCTCCTTCAATTCAGGTATTCGACCGGCACCGGAGCGGTGCTCATGATACGCAGTATCGACCCATGCGCAGGGCGGCTCAGTAACTCTTATCACACAACGCAAAATAAAGATGGCTCATGAAAATCATGAGTTACAAATTAATTACAAATTGCCGTCGTCAACTCCCGATGACCCCGCGTTAAGTAAGCACTTGCAGAGATTTGCAGGGATACTCAGAAAAGAGAGGAAATAAAAATGCGTAAAGCGTTGATCGTATCCGCCTTGATGGCAGCAGGTGTTTCTCTTCCGGCAATGGCTGATGACGAATATTTTGATAAAGCCCGTGTGCTCGCAGTGACGCCACAAGTCGAGCGCGTCAATTATCCTACCCAGAGTTGCCATACTGAATATGTGCGCGAGAGCTATGGCAGCAATGCCCGTTCCCCGGTAGGCGCCATTATCGGCGGTGTCGCCGGCGGCCTGCTGGGCAGCCAGATCGGCAAGGGCAATGGCCGCGTTGCCGGTGCTGCAGTGGGTGCCGGTGTCGGTGCCGTCGTCGGTGATCGTATCGGCAACAGCCAGGCTGCGACAACTTACGGCACAAGGCCTGTCGAGCGTTGTGTGACTGTTGATAACTGGCAAACCGTGAATCGCGGCTACCTGGTCACTTACCGCTATAACGGCCGCGACTATACGACCATGATGGACCATGATCCCGGCAGGACTATTCCGGTCCGGGTTTCGGTCAGTGCGAATAGCCATGTGTCGAATATAACGTACTACAAGCACAGCTATGACGTGCCAACCTACGTTCCAGGTTACCCCGTCGCCGGCTATCGCCCGCAGTCCTTTACCTACAATATCCAGTACAGCCACAAGGATGACAGGGCGCGGGACTGGAAGAAGGGAAACCAGAAGGCTTATAAGCAGCAACATAAACACGACCAGAGAGACCGTCGTTACTATTGATCTGCACGGCATGTAAGAAAAAAGCCACTGATCCAGTGGCTTTTTTTATACCGTCTCGCGTTTGACCTTTTTCTTCAGCTTGAGGCTGAGCCAGCGCCAGATAAAACCATCGGCAA
Source organism: Methylophilaceae bacterium (assembly GCA_905339275.1). Taxonomy (GTDB): domain Bacteria; phylum Pseudomonadota; class Gammaproteobacteria; order Burkholderiales; family Methylophilaceae; genus UBA6140. Next base: position 51,365 of record CAJPFK010000017.1, on the reverse strand, counting down.
TTTCCTGGCCGTCGATAATGTAATTCAGCACCTTGTGATTGCTGAGGGTCAGCGGCAAAGCCTCCTTTGCACCTGGGCGACCGCACAGCAGAATCTGGTCGCCATGCATGACCAGCATGGAAGGTTCAGGTTGCAGGATGGTTTGATTGCCTCGCAGCAGCAATAGCGGCACGAGATCGAGTTTCAGTTTCCTGTTGCCCGGGTCGCGTGTCAGGTTATCCAGTGAGACATGCAGCCCCCAGGACAGGAGGTTGTTGACAGCCGGGGCATGGTGGTGGTCGATCGTGATTGCCCAGGTCTCAGGTACGTTTTCGCCGACAATCTCGACCAGCTGGCTGATCAGTTGATTGGCCCATGCGTTCGACTGCGTGCGAACCAGGGAAAGAAACTGCGCCAATAACGGCGAAATCATGTGCGCCAGGCATTCGTGGGCGATGATGTCACTGGGCTGCATGGTGATGTCAGCGTTGAAGTGTTCAAACAAGGCTTCGTTGTAGCGCCTGTTCTTGCGGATAACCACGAACAGCCCGGGGTTCATCTCGCGCGCAGTCATGACAATGGACAGGTTGTTGATATCGTTGTCGGTCCCGGCGACGATGCCAAGCGCATCCCTGATGCCCGCCTCTTCCAGTGTTTTTGCCTCTGTCCCGCTACCGATGATGCAGTCCTCGCATCCGGTCCGTTCCGGGTCGGCTTCGACGATGGTCATGGTGATGTGTTCGCGTTGCAGGTTTTCGACCACGGATTTACCGAAACGGCCGTATCCGCATACCACCCATTTGCCGATCGGCGGGCAGGCCGGCGAAGGCAAGCTTTGCCCCGGAACGCCGGTAAGCCATTCATGCAGCAGGTAAGTCCCCAGCGCATGGACTTCCATTGCCAGGTGTTCGCCAAACAGCGTGTAGGGGTTGATGATATGGTCTGTGCCGAAAGAAGCCATGTTGGCAGCGGTTTCTGCATTCTCTGCGCGACCCAGGACCATCAGCGAAGGATGGATCAGTTTGACGGCAATGGCCACGGCAAGGTTGACATGGTCGTCATCGGTCAGGGCCGCTACTCCGGCACACATCGGGTGCCGTACTCCGGCCTTGATCAGGACATCGGGCAACTGGGCATCTGCACAAAGCACCGGGATATCGGACTGGTAGTCTTCCAGTTCGAGTTCGTTGACGCGATCCTGCAGGATTTCAATGACAACTACGCGCATGTTTTTGCGGTCAAGCGCACTGACCAGCAAGCTGCCGGTTTCGCCATAACCGCATACAATGTAGAAAGGTTCGTGAAGCCGCTCTACTTCATTGGCAAATCTTGAAGTGGTAACCGCCAGGCGCAGACCGGGATCCTGGAACAGCGAGATAATTTTCCCGATGGCATAAAACCAGGGGATGACGGTCATATAGATGGAAAGTGTCATCCATAGGCGCTGCTGTGTGCTGAACGGGTGGGGAACTTCGCCAAAACCGATAGTGGTGGCGGTGTAGCTGATAATGTAAAACGCTTCAAACAGGGTCAGGTGGGATGTCTTGCCGTCAATTTCCATCCCCGGCATCAAGGTCATCCCCGCTACCGCGATGCCAAAACTGACAATCACGGCAATCAGTGGCGCACGCATGCGCCGCAGAATCAGGAAGATGATGTTGTTCAAGTCTGAGTCTCAGCGGTTGCCGGCCGCTTTCAGGCCAATTATTAAGGTTAGCGACGCAGGCTGATTGTCTCAGCCATGAGCAGGATCACTGAAATGATATTCGCCAGCAATGCGCCGCCCGAGAGGGAGACCACATGATTGATCATGGTGAACTCGCCCGGTGTGCCACTGACTGCTGCAAAGATGATGGCTGCCGTGATCAGTTGCAGGTCGGCGACAAGGCTGGTTGCCAGATGAACCGCGCCGATCTGCGTACGGTCGCCGAATTTCAGGACGGTTGCAATCAGGTTGACGATGATGGCTGCATAGAGCTCGTAGACATGGTGATGTGCCGGATTATCGATATCGCCGATGAAAAAGCCGAAATTGAGCGTCATGGCCAGCACGATAAAAAATCCAAAGATTACTTTTTCCAGATTCATGGCTGTTCTCTACGACATTGAATGATCGGGAGTTTAGAGGATTTTTCCGGCAAGGGCATCAGTTATGCCGAGTTTTTTGGTCTCGCAGTTTTTTCCAGCTGGATTGCATCTTGCGTCTGGTTCGCTGCACCAGCCGGTTTTCCCAGCCTGAAATTTCCTCGGCAAGTGCCTGCCTTTGCGGTATGGGCAAACCCTTCGCTGTGGCTTCCAGGAGCGGCTTTCCGACATGAATATCATTCAGTATGCCCATGGTTTTCTGCAAGCTGATCATGCTCCTGGACGACAATAGTTTGAGCTCCGGCAATGCGAAGAACTCCTGGCTGTAGCGTAAGCGTTTGATTTTGATCCGGGTCTGATGCAAGTCCTCTTCGCTCAGGTCACTCAGCCTTTTCTTGTCCCACGGCAGGCTATCGTAGATGTCGTGCAGGTTGCGGTGCAGTAATTTCTTGATGGAATGCCCGTCTTTTCCGGGTTTTTTCGTGAGTACGATGCCGAGTTGCAGCAGCATGGCCTGGTATCGCTGGCTGTCGATGGCTTTTTGCAGTTTTCTGTAACTGGCATGCTGTTTTCGGCTGGCCAATTGCTGCAACTGATCGTATTGCCCGCTTTGATTCAATGCCGGCAGTATTTCGCTGACCAGGACATCCCAATTGCGCGTGCTGCCTATGAGTGCATTCAGCCAGCCGATTTCCCGGCGGATTTCACGGTTCTTGAATTTGAACAGCCTGAACGCCACTTTCAGGCGCCGCACGGCGATATGCATCTGATGCGTAGCTTCAATGTCTCCGGCCATCACCAGTTCCTGGTTGGCCTGTATCTGGCGCAGGCACTCCAGGCCAATTACCTGGAATGCCGCCATGCGGGACGATCGCGCCGGCAAATCGGTTCGTCTGGCCCGGGATGCCGTCTTTTTATTATGTGTGTAGTAATAGCGATAGCCGCGTTCGGCCTTGCTGATGTTTTCAATATGCAGAGGAATGCTTTGCTGTAAGAGCGCGGCAAGTTCGAACAAGCGTCCGGTTTCGCCCTTTTTTAGCTCCAGTTCCACTTCCCTGATCGGCTCTGACCTGTCCCCGGCCTCAAGCTTTCCAAGGTCGAGCGCCACCTCGATCTCGGTGCCATCCTCATAGGCCAACTGCCATTCCGTTCTCTGCACATCGGTGAGAAAAATGGGCTGCAAGGCATCTCTCAGCGTTTGGTCGGCAAAAATCCGTATGAGCGAGGGCGCGGTGATTTTTGTGAAATCGGGAGCGCCCCTGGCGATGATATCTTCCCACTCCATGCGCTGGTGCAGCCCGGCAAGGGAGTGCCCGGCGCCCTTTACTGCCTGGAACCACTTGCCCGACATGCGCCTGACGCGCAAGCTGATCTGTTTTTTCAGTAGCTGCAGGTCGGGCGTATCGTAATAGGTGCTGACCAGTCTGCGGGTAATCGGCTTGCCTGTCAGGTGGCTCCTGATGGCGGGGTGGCGCCGCAGCCGCAGCACATCCTCCGGAGCGATGCGCAGCTTGAGTTCTATTTCATTTGGCATTGCGGTCGGCGTTGATCAGCCAGTGCAGTAGCGGAGCCCATTGCTGCACATCGCGTTTAACCAGCGATGGCCGCATATCAAATATGCTCATGCCTTGCTCGGCAGCCTGCATATAGACTTGCCCATCGCGCAGATTGGTCATGACCGGGAACCCGGCCTGATCAAGAAACTCCTGCAGTTTGAGGGCGGTTTTCGTGCGCGGGTCAACGCGAATGCCGACCATGGCGACAAAGGTGCGCTCTTTGCGTATGGCTTTTTCAGCGCGGAGAATTTCCAGAAAATCCTCGGTGGCGCCTATGTCGAAAGCGGAAGGCTGTATGGGGACGACAACCCAGTCCGCACGTTTGACGGCATCGCTGAGTTTGTCTCCATGCAGGCCTGCGGGCGAGTCGATGATACTCCATTCCGCGCTCAGGCTATCGGCATGCTTGCCGCGCCCATCGAGACCGTGAATCAACGGCAGCGATACAGGGCGACGGTTAAGCCATGCTGTGGCAGAGCGCTGCCTGTCCATGTCCGACAGTACGACATGACGCCCGCGGCTGGCAAAATAGCCTGCCAGGTTGGTCGACATGGTGGTTTTGCCGCTGCCGCCCTTGGGGTTGGCAATCAATATGGTATTCAAAATACTTCTCCAGTTTGCAGCCAGTTGTTTTAAGAAACCTCTGTTCAGTGGCAACGCGGCCGACTTCCTGCGTTGCGCGGTGTTCACCTATCACGCGGCAGGTGGTTTCAGCCGCTACGCCTGGTTAACGGCGAGATATTGACGGACTCTTCCGGGTGTACTTCATCCTCCCGCCCGCTCATTTAAACAGAGGTTCATCAAGTTTGTTTTATTCCAGTAAATCCGGCGACATGACAGCTCGCAGCACTGTTTGTTGTCCCGCGTCACGGACGCGGCTCGAAATCCACCAGATAGCGCCTTTTTTAACGCTCCAGTACTGTGTTTTTCCCGAGAGCGCAAGCGCTGCAGCGACCCCCAGCGTTGGCTGGTGTCCGACAATGACCACTGTGTTCTGGTTGTCCGGCCAATTAGCTGCCAATAAAACCTGCTCCGCCGTGGCGCCGGGTGCCAGCACATCAAGTGTAGTGAACGGGAGATTCAATGCCTTGGCCGTCTGCTGGGCGCGGGCGGCAGGGCTTACCAGAATACTGGTGTTCTCAGGCAGTTGCGGTTTGAGCCATGCTGCCATTCTTAACGCCTGGTTCTTTCCCTTGGCTGTCAGCCCCCGGTCCATATCCGGGCTGGTGTTTTCCGCTTCGGCGTGACGCCATAAAATCAGGTTCATTCTTCGATGTTAACTTTCTACCAATGCTTAATGTTAGCGAGCATATGGATACAAAAAAAGTGACAGTTTGATGAAAATATGGAAAAAACACTTCAATTCGAAACTGAAGTTGCATTCCAGTCTTCTTCCTGCCTTAAATATCAGGCACTTTCAGGTAAAGTATCTGCCTGAAAATGACGTAAAGCTAGCTGTACATCATAAAACATGCATGTGGATTCAAGAATGGAAGAAAAACCGAGTATACCTATCGATATTGCACGGCTTGCCTTGAAACAGCTGGCATACAGCAAGGTGCCTCCGACCCCGGATAATTTTCGCAAGGTATACGATGATATAGCCGGAGTGCGCTCGCGAAATACCGAATTCATCGGGCTGAGCAAAGCTGTCGACAGCATTCTGAAGGATGCGGGAAAGGCACGCGCTAAATACCTCAATCTTGCCAAGGCGTTTCAAATGGCGCTGGAGACGCAGGACTGGAAAGAGGTTGAGGCGACGTTAAGGCAGTTGCTTCCCGATATGACCAGCGATGGCACGTCCATGAGCTGGGGAAATGTATTGCGTGACTTGCTCAAGCATTTTGAGATAGATGCCAAAAATTCAGGCGTGGCGAAAAAAGCGGAGTCACTGGAACATCTGCTGATGGAATTCGATAGTGACCCGGAAACCATGTTGCGTAAAGTCCATGAACTTACGGTAAGCTGGCGTAATGGCAATGGCCATCATCTGGCAAATGTGCCGGTAAGCGATGCGCCTGAGCATGCAGACGCTACGGCTGGCAGGGTGGCGATTCTATGGCGGGATCTGCTTATAGAAGCTCTGGAGCTTGGTTTGCTTTCGCAATTCAAGACCGTGCCGGAGCTGACGAGAAAGACGCAGTTGCTGCTGGCGCAGGCGCGCTCGGCGACGACCGGCGCGGAGGTCGAAAAGCTTGGCGTGGCGTTCAAGTCCTACTGGCGCAAACTGGAGGCAAATACTTCCGTCCAGACCAAATTCAATCAGTCCTTGCTCAAGCTGTTCCGTTTGCTGATTGAAAATATGGGAGAGCTTGCAAATGGGGACCAGTGGCTGCATGGCCAGATACTCATGGTGCAGGAGCTGGTCGAAAAGCCACTCGATCTCGAGACCTTGCAGGATATAGAAACCAGGCTGGCAGGTCTGCTGAGCAAGCAGGGCGCGCTTAAGCGCAGTCTGCAGGAGGCCAAGCAGGCGCTTAAGCAGATGGCGGTGAGCTGCATAGAGTTGCTTGGTACCATCGCCTCCAACGCAGGGGAGCATCATGAAAAGATTCAGCAGTATCAACAATGGATAGAGGAAACCCAGGATATTCTTGAACTGAATGCCATATTGGAAAACCTGCGCCAGGATATGCAGCAGCTCCAGGGGGATGCACTGAGGACGTTTGAGGAATTGAAGGAATCGCACGAAAAAGTCATCGCTGCCGATTTGCTGATCGACCGCCTTTCGCTGGAACTGGATCAGGCAAGCGAACTGGCGTGCAAGGATTTTCTGACCGGCATACTGAACAGGCGCGGCGTGGATGATGCCCTCGACCGCGAATTCTCCCGCTCCGAACGTACCGGCAAGCCGGTGTGTGTCGCTTTGCTGGACATCGATCATTTCAAGAATATCAATGATAGCCTTGGGCACGATGCCGGCGACGAGGCTATCGTCCACCTGGTGGATGTTGCTACGACAGCCTTGCGTCCCTCTGACCTGATTGCCCGGTATGGCGGGGAAGAATTCCTGATTATCCTGCCGGAGACGACGGTGGACGAAGGCGTGCAAGTGCTGACCAGGGTTCAGCGCGAACTGACCAAGCATCTCTTCCTGCATCAAAATGACCGTCTTCTGATTACATTCAGCGCCGGCGTTTCCCAGCGCAAACCCGGCGAGATCCCCGACGTGGTGGTCATGCGCGCGGACAAGGCGCTCTACAAAGCCAAGCACACTGGACGGAACCGGGTCATAGGAGCCTGACCATGCTGTCCTGAAGATGGTATATTCAGTCCATCTTCAGATTAGAACCCTTGTGTGAGACTTCATTTTTTTATCCCGTTTTCATTTGCACTACACCGTCAGACTCCGTTTGCCTCGCCTGAGCTGGAGAAACTGCTGGCCGCGGGACGAACCGAATGGCGCCCAATCCAGTTGGATACTTTTTTCTGTACCGAACTGGGCGTCAAGACGCTAGCCGGGGACAGCGATTTTCCGCTTGCGGCAATTTCCTTGCTGGGAGAGCCTTCCGCCGGAGAACAGTCTTTTCAGGACAATCGCTGGTGCATGTTTGCAGATCCCGTGCATCTGATCTTGCAGCGGGATTCGTTTTCACTGGATGTGCCTGTCCCATTGGAAGTCGAAGCCGGGGAGGCCGGGGCAATTATCGAGGCGCTTAATCAGCATTTTGCCGTAGATGGATTGCATTTTTTCATGGGAACTTCCGGGCGCTGGTACCTGACGCATGGCGATCCTGCGGGCATTGTCACCCATCACCCGGAACTCGTCGCCGGAAGGAATATCGGCCCCTACTTGGCCCGGGGGCCGGATGCGGCAAAGTGGAATCAGTTGACCAATGAGATTCAGATGCTGCTTTTCCGGCATCCGGTCAATCATGCGCGTGAAAGCCGCGGAGAAACACCGTTGAACAGTCTCTGGTTCCATGGCGCAGGTAAGTTGCCGGAAACCACGGACGCTGAGAAAATAGACATCTATGGCAATTTTCCATTAGCCAGCGGAGTGGCGAGCCTTGCCGGACACGCATGCAAACCCTTGCCAGAGTCGCCGGCAGGCTTGCATGCGGTCAACGACGCATGGCTGTACCTCGATCCCGCAGACGGTGCCGTCCGGTCATGGCTGTCATTTGCGATGAAAATGATCAAAACCGGGGAGGCTTCGAGCATCCGCCTGTCTCTCGGGGCAGCGGGCGGGGTCCGGACGTGTCTCGTGAAGCCGGTTGATTTGTGGAAATTCTGGCGCAAGACCAGGCCTGTTATTGAATACTTTGTGTGATGACGCATGCCGGTGATTGTTGAACGTTCGTTTGACCCCTCTATTGCGGCTGAATTGGCCGCGGATGGAATACAGCCTGCGCTGGCGAGGATATTGGCAGCGCGCGGAATTATCTCAGCCAGCCAGCTCGAGTCATCGCTTGCAGGACTGATTCCGCCTGAGCGTCTGACCAATAACCAGCGAATGGCCGCGATCATGGCCGACGCCATCGCCGAGCGTAAGCGCTTTCTGGTGATAGGCGACTACGATGCCGATGGCGCGACTGCCACTGCCGTCGCCGTACGCGGGTTAAGAAGCATGGGTGCGATAGTCGATTACCTTGTGCCCAACCGTTTTGAATACGGCTATGGCCTGACTCCTGAAATCGTGAAACTGGCTGCAGAGCGCCAGCCTGATATCATCGTCACTGTAGATAACGGCATTGCCAGTGTCGAGGGCGTCGATGCGGCTAATATGCTCGGCATCGCGGTATTGATTACCGATCACCATCTGCCCGCGGACCAGCTTCCGCAGGCCCTCTGCATCCTGAATCCCAACCAGCATGGATGTCATTTCCCCAGCAAGCATCTGGCCGGTGTCGGCGTGATTTTTTATGCGATGCTCGCTCTGCGTGCGCAATTGCGCGCCAGGGGCGCTTTCGAGGAAAGGCCCGAGCCGAATTTAACCGAACTGCTCGATATCGTTGCCCTGGGTACAGTGGCTGACCTGGTGCGCCTGGATGACAACAACCGCATTCTTGTCGAGCAGGGGTTGCGCCGCATTCGGGCGGGCAGGGCGTGCCCCGGCATCAATGCCCTGCTGCGCCTGTCCGGCCGCAAGGCGGAGAAGGCCATCGCCCAGGATCTTGGCTTCAGCGTCGGGCCTCGGCTGAATGCGGCCGGGCGGCTGGATGACATGTCGCTCGGCATCGAGTGCCTGCTTGCAGAAAATGAAGCCGATGCCTTGCGCATGGCGCAGCAATTGCATGAGTTGAACCTGGCAAGGCGTGCAATCGAAACGGACATGCAGGAGCTTGCGACGATTGCGCTTGAGGATATTGAACCGGAGGGCCGATATACCTTGAGCCTGTATCATCCGGACTGGCATCAAGGCGTGATTGGCATCCTGGCTTCCAGGATCAAGGAGCGGCATCATCGTCCCGTTATCGCCTTTGCCCGGGCCGGCGATGGTGTGCTCAAGGGATCGGGGCGCTCCATCAGGACGCTGCACTTGCGCGATGCGCTGGACCTGGTTGCAAAACGTGAGCCGGGCTTGCTGCAGAAATTCGGCGGGCACGCCATGGCGGCTGGCATGTCAATTCTCGAACACGATTTCGAGCGTTTCTGCGAAGTGTTTGAAAACGTGGTTTCCGGGTTGCTGGCACCGGCTGACCTAGACTCGGTGATCGAGGTCGATGGGTCTCTGGCAGGAGAAGCAATGCAATTGCAGACTGCAGTTTTGCTGGAAAAACAGGTCTGGGGCCAGGGTTTTCCTCCCCCCAGCTTCTTCGATGTGTTTGATGTCGTCAGCCAGCGCGTGGTCGGCGAGCGTCACCTTAAACTTACCCTGGACAAGGACGGAAGGCAATACGATGCCATTTTTTTTCAACAGCAGGAATTTTTGCCCGCCACGGTAGCGCTGGTTTACGAATTGCAGAGCAATGAATATAACGGCAGCCTCTCCCTGCAGCTTAACCTGAGGAGTTGGCAGCCTGTTGCGCAAGATTTATCGCGTTGACCGTGAGGGGCGTGGCAAGTTAGAATCCGGCCTAAATATATGAGCGAAAAAATGCGTCGTAAGCTGGTGGTCGGCAACTGGAAAATGCATGGTAGCCTGGCGCAGAATAAAGCCCTGATCACCAGTGTGACAGCCGGTTTGCGCGATCTTGACAATGCGGATTTCGCTGTCTGCGTCCCGGCTCCCTATCTTTCCCAGGCGCAGTCCCTGCTGCAGGGAACGAATGTGGCATGGGGCGGGCAGAATGTCAGCCAGCATGAATATGGTGCCTATACAGGTGCGGTTTCTGCCAGGATGCTTGCCGATTTCGGCTGTACTTACGCCTTGATCGGGCACTCTGAGCGCAGGGTTCTCATTCATGAGACCAATACTACTGCAGCCGCGAGTTTCGGCATGGCCCTGAAGGCGGGCCTCACACCGATTTTCTGCGTTGGCGAAACGCTGGAAGAGCGGCAGGCGGGCGTTTCCGAGGCGGTGGTGGCAAGCCAGATGATTGCCATTCTGAACACGCTTGGCATGGACGTGCTTTCAAAGGCGGTGCAGTTGCGGGCCGTGATTGCGTATGAGCCGTCCTGGGCGATAGGCACGGGCAGAACGGCGACGCCGGAGCAGGCGCAAGCCATGCACGTTTTTATTCGCAAGCAGATCGCAGAGCGTGATGCAAGTGTCGCAGGAAGGGTGCGTATCCTCTATGGGGGTAGCGTAAATCCGTCAAATGCGTCACAATTATTCGTTATGCCGGATATCGACGGCGGTTTGATTGGGCGATGCTCGTTAAATCCCGATGAATTTATAGAAATATGTCGCACTGCCTGTGAAACCAGTGCTGTTGCTGGTTAGTCTGGCGGGGGATTAAGGAATTATGGAAACTTTTGTAATGGTGGTGCATGTGCTGGCGGCAGCGGGCGTGATTGGTCTCGTCCTGCTTCAGCACGGCAAAGGTGCGGACATGGGCGCTGCTTTCGGCAGCGGAGCTTCGGGCAGCCTGTTCGGCGTCAGCGGCTCTTCCAATTTCATGAGCCGGACCACGGCAATCTGTGTTGTGCTGTTTTTTGCTACCAGTCTTTCCCTGGCCTATATCTCCGGCCATCGCGATCAAGGCTCGAGCGTCATCAAAGTGCAAACAAATTCCGTTACAACACCTGATCAGGATAATGCTGCGACAGGTGATGCGGCGCCATCCGAAGCCAACACCGCGAAAGATGTGCCGCAATAATAATGAGATAGATTGGGTGTTGAGCCCGTAATTTGCCGTCGTGGTGGAATTGGTAGACACGCTATCTTGAGGGGGTAGTGACGAAAGTCGTGAGAGTTCGAGTCTCTCCGACGGCACCAGATTAATTGTTGTTATTGCTTTGCCGGGTTCTCGATTGCCCGGTTTGGGCTGCTGAATTGGGGTTAACCTTGCTGGAAAATTATTTTCCAATACTGTTGTTCATCATTGTCGGTCTCGCTGTCGGCGTTGCCCCCATCGTACTCGGCAAGTTGGTCTCCCCCAATCGTCCTGATGTTGAAAAAAACTCTCCGTACGAATGCGGCTTCGAAGCTTTTGAAGATGCGCGCATGAAATTCGACGTGCGCTATTATCTTGTCGCTATCCTGTTCATTCTATTCGACCTCGAAATTGCTTTTCTCTTCCCCTGGGCAGTCGTTATCCGGGAAATCGGCATATTCGGTTTTGTTGCCATGATGGTATTCCTCGGCGTGCTTGTCGTCGGTTTCATTTACGAGTGGATGAAGGGTGCGCTGGAATGGGAATGAGGGGCTAAATATGAGTATCGAAGGCATACTCGAAAAAGGCTTTGTGACGACCTCGCTGGATACGGTCATCAATTACACGCGCACAGGCTCCTTGTGGCCGATGACTTTCGGTCTGGCATGTTGCGCGGTCGAGATGATGCATGCCGGCGCTTCGCGCTATGACCTCGACCGTTTCGGCATTGTTTTCCGGCCGAGCCCTCGTCAGTCCGACGTCATGATCGTCGCCGGTACGCTGGTGAACAAGATGGCGCCAGCCCTGCGCAAAGTTTACGACCAGATGGCGGAGCCGCGTTGGGTGATCTCCATGGGCTCCTGTGCGAATGGCGGCGGTTACTACCATTACTCTTATTCCGTCGTGCGCGGCTGTGACCGCATCGTGCCGGTCGATGTCTATGTTCCCGGTTGCCCGCCGACCGCTGAGGCCCTGCTTTACGGCATTATCCAGTTGCAGAACAAAATCAAACGCACCAACACCATTGCGCGATAACTGAAGAAGAACCCGATGAGCGCGCGTCTAGATAAATTATCCGAAGAAATCAGGCTGGCACTGGGAGACAGGTTGTCCCGTCTGGTCAGCCATGTTGGCGAGATTACCATCGAAGCCAGGGCAACCGACCTACTGGATGTCTGCCGGACCCTGCGCGATGCGCCAGCACTTAAATTCGAGCAGTTGATTGATTTATGCGGTGTGGATTACGCAGAGTATGGTGAAGGCACATGGACGGGTTCGCGCTACGCCGTGGTTTATCATTTTCTTTCCATCAGCCTGAATCAGCGCGTGCGGCTCCGCGTATTCGCCCAGGAGGAAGACTTTCCGGTTCTGCCTACCGTGGTTGATCTGTGGCCTGTTGCCAACTGGTTCGAGCGCGAAGCGTTCGACCTCTTCGGCATCATGTTCGAAGGGCACCCTGACTTGCGGCGCCTGCTGACGGATTATGGATTCGTCGGGCACCCGTTCCGCAAGGATTTCCCGATGATCGGCAACGTCGAGATGCGTTACGACCCCGAGCAACAGCGTGTGATTTACCAGCCGGTGACGATCGACCCTCGAAACAATGTGCCGCGTGTGATCAGGGACGAAGGATTCCACAATGGCTGAGATACGCAACTATACGATGAACTTTAGCTCCGGCTGCGCCATGCGCTTAACTTGCCTTGGCAAGTTAGCCTCCACTGAAGTACATCGTAGCCGGGTGCAATCGGCTTTCTCGGCAGAGGTGAAAAAACATGGCTGAGATACGTAATTATACGATGAACTTTGGCCCGCAGCATCCCGCTGCGCATGGCGTGCTGCGCCTGGTGCTGGAGCTGGATGGCGAAGTGATCCAGCGTGCCGATCCGCACATCGGCCTGTTGCACCGCGCAACGGAAAAGCTGGCGGAAAACCGTACTTACCTGCAATCCGTGCCTTACATGGACAGGCTGGACTATGTATCCATGATGGCCAACGAGCACGCCTATGTCATGGCGATCGAGAAGCTGCTCGGCCTGGAAGTGCCGATCCGTGCCCAGTACATCCGCGTGATGTTCGACGAAATCACCCGCGTGCTGAATCACCTGCTCTGGCTTGGCGCGCATGCGCTCGATGTGGGGGCGATGACGGTTTTCCTTTATGCTTTCCGCGAGCGTGAAGACCTGTTCGATTGTTATGAAGCGGTGTCTGGCGCACGCATGCATGCGGCTTATTACCGGCCGGGCGGCGTTTACCGCGATCTGCCGGACCGCATGCCGCAATACGAGGCTTCCTCCATTCATAACAAGGCTGATATCAGGCGCATGAATGAGAACCGCCAGGGTTCCCTGCTGGATTTCATCGAGGATTTTACCAATCGTTTCCCCGGCTACGTGGATGAATATGAAACGCTGCTGACTGATAACCGTATCTGGAAGCAGCGTACGGTCGGCATCGGCGTGGTGTCTCCCGAACGTGCGCTAGCGCTGGGCCTGAGCGGCCCGATGTTGCGCGGTTCGGGCTTTGCCTGGGATTTGCGCAAGCAGCAGCCGTATGAAGTCTATGACCGTATGGACTTCGACATCCCGGTCGGCGTCAACGGCGATTGTTACGACCGCTACCTGGTGCGCATCGAAGAGTTCCGCCAGTCCAACCGTATCATCAGGCAGTGCATAGACTGGTTGCGCAGGAATCCCGGCCCGGTGATTACGGATAATCACAAGATCGCCCCGCCGTCGCGCGAGCATATGAAGCAGGACATGGAGTCGCTGATCCATCACTTCAAGCTCTTTACCGAAGGCTTCCATGTCCCGGCTGGCGAAGCGTATGCCGCGGTTGAGCATCCCAAGGGCGAGTTCGGTATTTACCTGGTTTCGGACGGAGCGAACAAGCCTTACCGCCTGAAGATACGTGCGCCTGGCTTCCCGCATCTGGCAGCGCTGGATGAGATGACGAAAGGCCACATGATTGCCGACCTAGTGGCCATTATCGGGACCCAGGATATTGTGTTTGGCGAGATAGATAGATAAGCGGAATATGTTATCCCCAGAATCCATTACCCAGATTGACTACGAACTGACCAAGTACCCTGCCGAGCATCGCCAGGCGGCGGTGATGTCGGCATTGCGCATTGCGCAAACCGAGAAGGGCTGGCTGTCCAAGGAGACGATCGCTTTTGTCGCCGATTATCTCGGTATTCCGGCAATCGCCGCGCTGGAGGTGGCGACTTTCTACAACATGTACGATCTCGAGCCGGTGGGTAAATACAAGATCACGGTCTGTACCAATATTTCCTGCATGCTGCGCGATTCCGATTCCATCGTCGCGCATTTGCAGAACCGTCTCGGCATTGGCTTCAACGAAACGACGTCCGATGGCAGGTTCACCCTGAAAGAAGGCGAGTGCATGGGGACTTGCGGCGGTGCGCCGCTGTTGCATATCAACAATATCCATATGTGCGAGAACCTGACGCCTGCCCGGGTCGATGAAATTCTGGAAGGGCTGGAATGATGGCGGCGCCGGAACCTGTCCTCGCACATAATCTCGACAAGCAGACGCTGGTCTGCCTGCGTACGCTCACCGAGCCGCAGCCTCGCAGCCTGGAAACCTATCAAAAGCTGGGCGGTTACGAACAGCTCAAGCGTATCGTGACCGGGAAGGTCAAGGCTACCGATATCATCAGCCAGGTCAAGCTCTCGGGCTTGCGTGGCCGTGGCGGCGCCGGTTTTCCGACCGGCCTCAAGTGGAGTTTCATGCCGCGCTATTTCGACGGCATCAAATATCTGGTCTGTAATACGGACGAAGGCGAGCCGGGGACGTTCAAGGACCGCGATATCATTCGCTATAACCCGCACCAGTTGATCGAGGGCATGGCGATAGCGGCCTATACCCTGGGTACGCGGGTCGGCTACAACTATATTCATGGCGAAATCTGGCAGGATTACAAGATTTTTGAAGCGGCGCTGGCAGAAGCGCGCAAGGCGGGGTTCATCGGTGAAAACCTGTTCGGCACCGACTTCAGTTTCGACCTTTATGCCGTGCATGGTTATGGCGCCTATATCTGCGGCGAAGAAACCGCCCTGATCGAGTCGATCGAAGGCAAGAAGGGCCAGCCGCGTTTCAAGCCGCCATTCCCGGCAAGCTACGGCGTGTTCGGCAAGCCGACCACGGTCAATAATACCGAGTCCTTCACCTCGATTCCCTGGATTCTGCAGCATGGTGGGCAGGCTTTCCTGGAGCTGGGCGTTGCCAATTCCGGCGGCAGCAAGATATTTTCGGTTTCCGGCCATGTCGAGAAACCCGGCAATTACGAAGTCAGGATGGGTACGCCTTTCGCCGAACTGCTGGAACTGGCCGGCGGTGTCTGGAAAGGGCGCCAGTTGAAGGCAGTGATACCGGGCGGGCCTTCCACCGCCGTGATGCCGGCTTCTGCCATTATCGGCGCGACCATGGATTACGACGGGCTTTCCAAGGCCGGTTCCAGCCTGGGCGCCGGCTCCATGATCGTGATGGATGAGACGACCTGCATGGTCAAGACCCTGAAGCGCCTGTCCTATTTCTTCTTTGAAGAATCCTGCGGCCAGTGCACGCCATGCCGTGAAGGTACCGGCTGGCTCTATCGCGTGGTCAAGCGTATCGTCGATGGCAAGGGACGGATGGAAGACCTGGATTTGCTGACCGATGTCAGCGCCAATATTTCCGGCCGCACGATTTGTGCGCTGGGCGACGCGGCTGCAACGCCGGTATTGAGCTTCGTCAAGCATTTCCGCCCCGAATTTGAGTATTACATCCAGCACGGCAAGAGCATGCTGGATGGAAAATAAGCGCAGCTTACTGGAATCAGCACCATGTTGAAGATTGAAATTGACGGAAAACAGGTAGAAGTCGAGCACGGTACGACGATCATCGACGCCGCTGACAAGCTGGGCGTCGAAATTCCGCGTTTCTGCTACCACAAGAAACTGTCTGTTGCCGCCAATTGCCGCATGTGCCTGGTCCAGGTGGAGAAATTCGCCAAACCGTTGCCGGCTTGTGCAACCCCGGTTGCCGACGGCATGAAGATATTCACGCGCTCGAAAGCGGCGATCGAGGCGCAGAAGAGTGTCATGGAATTCCTGCTGATCAATCATCCGCTGGATTGCCCGATTTGCGACCAGGGCGGCGAGTGCGACTTGCAGGACATCGCCGTGGCTTATGGTGCGCCCGCTTCCCGCTATACGGAAGAAAAACGCGTGGTGCTGAACAAGAATATCGGCCCGCTGGTTTCCACCGACATGACGCGCTGCATCCAGTGCACCCGCTGCGTGCGTTTCCTCAAGGAAATCGGCGGCATGATGGAGCTGGGCATGGTCAATCGCGGCGAGCATGCTGAAATTACCGCCTATGTCGATAAGAGCGTCAACTCCGAGCTGTCCGGCAATATCATCGATCTATGCCCGGTCGGCGCCCTGACCAGCAAGCCTTTCCGTTATACGGCACGTAGCTGGGAACTGACGCGCAGGCCGTCGATTGCGCCGCATGATGGTCTCGGTTCCCATATCGAGGTGCACGTCAAGGATGGCAAGGTCATGCGCGTGCTGCCGCGCGAGAAGGAGAGCATCAATGAATGCTGGCTGTCCGACCGCGACCGTTTCTCCTACGAGGGCCTGAATAGCTCCGACCGCCTCAAGGTGCCGATGGTCAAGCATAATGGCGAGTGGCAAGAGACCGACTGGAAAACCGCACTGGAATTCGCCGCAGGCCAGTTGAAGGATATTACCAACGAGCATGGCGCAGACGCGCTGGGTATCCTGGTCTCGCCCAACAGCACGATGGAAGAAGGTTATCTGGCCAAGCAACTGGCCCGGGGGCTGGGTTGCGGCAATATCGATTACCGCCTGCGCCAGACCGATTTCAGGCTGGACGGCAAGCGGCTTGGCACGCCCTGGATGGGTTGCAACATTCCTGATCTCGAGGAACTGGATCGCATCCTCATCATCGGTTCCAACCTGCGCAATGAGCACCCGCTGTTGAGCAAGCGCTTCCGCAAGGCGGTGGCCAACGGCGCCGAACTCAATATCATCAACCCGCTGGATAACGACCCGTTGATGCATGTCGCGCATAAAGTGATCGTGCGTCCGAATGACATGGTCAATGTGCTGGCCCAGGTATTGAAGGCCATGTCCGGCCTGCAGCGTTTGTCGCTGTGCCTGCCGCCTTCACTGAACACCTTGCTGGAAGAGATCCGCGTGCGCGACAATACGCAGGCGATAGCCGAAAGCCTGGCCGGTATGGGCAAGCTGTTTGATCTGATTTCGCCGAGGACGGGTATCTTTATCGGCAATATTGCACTGAACGATCCGCGTTTCACCGAGATGTACAGCCTGGCTGAAGCGATTGCAGGCCTTTGCGGCGCAACCCTCGGCCTGATGCCGGCAGGGGCCAACAATACCGGCCAGCATCTGGTCGGTGTGATGCCGAGCGCGCAAGGCATGCATGCGCGGGCCATGCTGGAAGTGCCGCGCAAGGCCTATCTGCTGGTCAATATCGAGCCTGAGCTTGATTGCCACAATGGCGCTGCCGCCCGCAAGGCCATGATGCAGGCCGAGTGCGTGGTCGCGCTCACCATGTATAAATCCGAAGCGCTGGCGCATGCGGATGTGCTGTTGCCGATAGCGCCGTTCACGGAGACTTCCGGTACCCTGATGAGCATGGAAGGCCGCGTGCAGAGCTTTAGCGCGGTGACCAGGCCGCTTGGCGAATGCCGTCCGGGCTGGAAGGTTTTGCGTGTGCTTGGCAATACGCTGGGCCTTGAAGGTTTCGACTACGACAGCAGTGAAGACGTGAAAAATGCGATTTTCGGCGGCGAAAAGCCTTCCGCGGTGGTCTGGCGCAGTCTCAACAACAACCTGAAGGAACTGGTTGAGATTGAGGTCAAGATCAAATCGGATGGCCTGCAGCGCATAGGGGAAGTGCCGCAATACCAGGCCGACCCGATTGCCCGGCGGGCGCCGTCGTTACAAAAAACCAAGTACAACATCAAGCCCATGGCGCGCATTCATCCCGATATGATGCAGATTCTTGGCTTGAGCGAGGGTGACCGGGTGCTGGTGCAGCAGGGCGAGGGAAGCGCGGTGCTGGACGTGCGCGTGGACACGCATGTGGCCATGGGCTGTATCCGCGTCCAGGCGGCCGATCCGCTGACGGCGAGCCTTGGAGAACTGATGGGGGATATCACCGTTGAGAAGATCGAGACTGCGGCGATAGCATGATGGACTTTTTCGCACAATTATTTGGAAGTTACTGGCCGGCGGTTTCGCTGACCACCTGGACGCTGATCAAGATCGTTGCCATCGTCGTGCCGCTGATGGGCGCTATCGCTTATCTGACGCTGGCCGAGCGCAAGGTGATCGGCTTCATGCAAGTCCGTATCGGGCCGAATCGCGTCGGCTACTTTGGCTTGTTGCAACCGATTGCGGACGGCCTGAAGCTGTTTACCAAGGAAATCATCATTCCAACGGCATCGAACAAATTCCTGTTCCTGCTGGCCCCGGTACTTGCGATTGCCCCTGCTTTTGCGGCGTGGGCGGTCGTGCCGTTCGATCTCAATCTGGTGCTGGCGAATATTGATGCCGGCCTGCTCTATATCCTGGCCATGACCTCGGTGGCGGTGTATGGCGTCATCATTGCCGGCTGGGCATCCAACTCCAAATATGCGTTCCTCGGCAGCATGCGTTCGGCGGCACAGATCGTATCCTATGAAATCGCGATGGGCTTTGCGCTGGTCGGCGTGCTGATGGCAGCCGGCAGCCTGAACCTGGGCAAGATCGTGCTGGCACAGCAAGGCGGCTTCTGGGAATGGTACTGGCTTCCGCTTTTCCCACTGTTCATCGTGTACTTCATCAGCGCGGTTGCGGAAACCAACCGTGCACCGTTTGACGTGGCGGAAGGGGAGTCCGAAATCGTCGCCGGTTTCCATGTCGAATATTCCGGCATGGCGTTTGCGGTGTTCTTCCTGGCCGAGTACGCCAATATCATCCTCGTCTGCATGCTTGCAGCCCTGATGTTCCTGGGCGGCTGGTTGTCTCCGCTGCCGTTCCTGCCTGACAGTTTCCTGTGGTTGCTGGCAAAAGTCGCTTTCCTGATATTCTTCTTTTTATGGTTCCGTGCAACGTTTCCGCGCTACCGGTACGACCAGATCATGCGTCTCGGCTGGAAAGTGTTCATTCCCATTACGCTGGTCTGGATTATCGTGGTCGGCGGCTTGATGCAAACGCGTTTTGCGCACTTATTCCATTGAGCGAGCCAGGATCATGATGAATAGGATCAAATCAGTACTGTCCAGCTTGATGTTGTTCGAGCTGCTCAAAGGCATGGCCCTTACCGGGCGTTATATGTTCGCGCGCAAGATTACGGTGCAGTTCCCGGAAGAGCGTACGCCGATGTCGCCGCGTTTCCGCGGCTTGCATGCATTGCGCCGTTACCCGAACGGCGAGGAGCGCTGCATTGCCTGCAAGTTGTGCGAGGCGGTGTGCCCGGCGATGGCGATTACCATTGAATCCGAGCAGCGCGAGGACAATACGCGGCGTACCACGCGTTACGACATCGACCTGACCAAATGCATTTTCTGCGGCATGTGCGAAGAATCCTGCCCAGTCGATTCCATCGTTGAAACCAGGATATTTGATTACCATGGCGAAAAGCGCGGCGATCTGGTCTATACCAAAAAAATGCTGCTGGAAGTCGGCGACAAGTACGAAGCGCAGATTGCGGCCGATCGCGCCGAAGATGCAAAATTCAGGTGAAACTGCGAAAGGTGAAATGTGAAAGATGAAACGTAGCGATGTGGCGGCCATGCCACGTTTGCGATTCTCTTGAACGCTAATAAAAATGATTTTTCAGGATTACGTTTTTTACGCACTTGCTGCCATATTGCTGCTGGCCGGGCTGCGCGTGATCACCGCGCGCAACCCCGTGCACGCCGCATTGTTTCTGGTTCTGGCCTTTTTTACGGCGGCCGGTATCTGGCTGCTGCTTGAAGCCGAGTTTCTCGCGATTGCGCTGGTGCTGGTTTACGTGGGCGCGGTGATGGTGCTGTTCCTGTTCGTGGTCATGATGCTGGACATCAATCTCGATCGCTTGCGCGAGGGTTTCTGGGATTATCTGCCGATGGCGGGGTTCATCGGCGTGCTCATGGCAGTGGAAATGGTCATGATTCTCGGCAGCAAGAATTTCGGCGTCGAGCGTGTGGGCGCGCCACCGGCGAAGCCTGCGGATTACAGCAATACGGCGGAGCTGGGCAGGGTGCTGTACACCGATTATCTGCTGACTTTCGAGCTGGCGGCGGTTGTGCTGCTGGTGGCGATTATTGCGGCGATTGCACTGACCTTGCGGAACCGCAAGGATAGCAAGTTCATCGACCCGGCCGATCAGGTCAAGGTCAAGCGTGCCGACCGCGTTCGCATGGTCAGCATGCCGTCATTCAAGGAGCCGCCGGCGGATGACCCGGCCAATCCAACTGATGCTAAGGATAAAGCCTGATGGTCGGTCTGTCACATTATCTGGTACTGGGCTCCCTGCTGTTTGCCATCAGCGTTGTCGGTATTTTTCTCAACCGCAAGAACGTCATTGTGCTGCTGATGGCGATCGAGTTGATGCTGCTCGCCGTGAACCTCAATTTCATCGCTTTTTCGCATTACCTTAACGACCTGGCCGGCCAGGTTTTCGTGTTCTTCATCCTCACCGTTGCGGCTGCCGAGTCGGCAATCGGCCTGGCGATTCTCGTCGTGCTGTTCCGCAGCATGCAAACCATCAATGTCGATGATCTCGATCAATTAAAAGGGTAAGTCGGGATGACGATGCAAACCATTTATTTATTGATTCCCATGCTGCCCCTGGTTGCGGCGGCCATTGTCGGCCTATTCGGCCGCAAGTTGCCACGCGTATCGGCCCACTGGATTACCATCACAGGCGTTGCGGCCTCTTTCGCGCTCTCAGCCTACGTATTCATGCACGTGCTGGACGGCCACGTATTCAACGGCTCCGTTTATACCTGGCTTGTCAGCGGCGGTACGGCTTTTGAGGTGGGTTTCCTGATCGACAAGCTTTCTGCCCTCATGATGGTGGTGGTGACTTTTGTCTCGCTCATGGTGCATATCTATACCATCGGCTACATGGAGGAAGACCCGGGCTACAGCCGTTTCTTCAGCTATATTTCACTGTTCACGTTCTCCATGCTGATGCTGGTGATGTCGAACAATTTCATGCAACTGTTCTTCGGCTGGGAAGCGGTCGGCCTCGTCTCCTATCTATTGATCGGTTTCTGGTACAAGCGCCCGACGGCCATTTATGCGAACCTCAAGGCCTTCCTGGTGAATCGTGTCGGCGACTTCGGTTTCCTGCTCGGTATCGGCATGGTGCTCTACTTCCTCGGCAGCCTGGATTACGCCGCCGTCTTTTCTGTCGCGCCGCAACTGGCGAACGATACCGTGCAGATTATTCCGGGCGTTGAGTGGTCATTGATGACCGTGATCTGCATACTGCTGTTCATCGGCGCCATGGGTAAATCCGCCCAGGTGCCGTTGCATGTCTGGCTGCCGGATTCGATGGAAGGCCCGACGCCGATCTCGGCGTTGATTCACGCGGCAACCATGGTGACCGCCGGTATTTTCATGGTGGCGCGCATGTCGCCGCTGTATGAACTCTCGACCACTGCGCTTTCGACAGTGATGGTGATCGGTGCCATTACTGCGTTGTTCATGGGCTTCCTGGGCATTATCCAGAATGACATCAAGCGCGTTGTCGCTTACTCGACGCTTTCACAGTTGGGCTACATGACGGTGGCGCTGGGCGCTTCCGCCTACTCGGTTGCGATGTTCCACCTGATGACGCATGCCTTCTTCAAGGCGCTGCTATTCCTTGCTGCCGGTTCCGTCATCATGGCGATGCACCACGATCAGGATATCCGCAACATGGGCGGCCTGCGCAAGTACATGCCCATCACCTGGATCACTTCGCTGATCGGTTCGCTGGCGCTGATCGGCACGCCGTTCCTATCCGGGTTCTATTCCAAGGATTCCATCATTGAGGTTGTGAAGTTCTCTGAGATTACCGGCAGCGGATTTGCCTATTTTGCAGTGCTGGCAGGCGTCTTCGTCACCGCATTCTATTCATTCCGCATGTATTTCCTCGTGTTCCACGGCAAGGAGCGCTGGATGGAAGCCGGGCATGACGCGCATCACGATGATCATGCCCATGATGAACATCATCACGGGTTGGGGCCGAACGACAAGCCGCATGAGCAGAAATGGGTGGTTACGCTGCCGCTGGTTCTGCTGGCCATCCCTTCGCTGGCGATTGGTTATATCGTGATTGAACCCATGCTGTTCGGCGATTTCTTCAAGGGGGTGATTCATGTCGACCAGGCTGCGCATCCTGCCATGCATGAGCTTGCCCACCATTTCCATGGTGCGCTGGCGATGGCGATCCACGGCCTGCAGACCTGGCCATTTGCCCTGGCGCTGGCAGGCGTGGTGCTCTCATGGTTCTTCTACATGAAGCGGCCAGATATTCCTGCCGCCATCAAGTCGAGGTTTGACCTGATTTACCGGATTCTGGAAAACAAATACGGTTTTGACAGCTTCAACGACAGGTTTTTTGCTGCCGGTTCGCGCCTGCTGGGCGACAAGCTCTGGCAAATTGGTGATGTGAAGTTGATTGACGGCACGCTGGTGAACGGTACGGCCAGGTTGATCGGACGTATTTCAGGCATCATCCGCCAATTGCAGTCCGGAATGATTTATCACTATGCGTTCGCCATGATTATTGGCGCGTTCCTCATGCTGACCTTCTTCATGAAGGTATAGAAAAAGAAACTTATGCTTGATTTACCGATTATTAGCATTGCAATCTGGCTACCCATACTGGCAGGGATTGCCGTACTGTTTACCGGCGACGACAGGCGTGCCTGCCTTGCCCGCTGGGTGGCCCTGGCAGGATCTATCGCCGGCTTCCTGGCCACGCTTCCGCTTTACACGGAATTCAACTTCCTGAACGGCGGTTTTCAGTTTCAGGAGCGTATAAGCTGGATTCCGGCATTCAACATTCATTATCACCTGGGTGTCGATGGCATCTCCGTGCCGCTGATTCTGCTGACCAGCTTTACCACCATGATTGTCGTTGTGGCGGGCTGGGAAGTGATCGAGAAGCGCGTTGCGCAATACATGGCGGCCTTCCTCATCATGTCGGGCCTGATGATAGGCGTATTCAGCGCGCTGGATGCGATTCTCTATTACGTCTTCTGGGAAGCAATGCTGATTCCGATGTTCCTGGTGATCGGTATCTGGGGCGGGCCGAATCGTGTGTATGCCACGATCAAGTTCTTCCTGTACACCCTGCTTGGCTCGCTGCTGATGCTGGTTGCGTTCATCTATCTCTATCACCAGACCGACAGTTTCGCACTGACCGATTACTACCAGCTGCCACTGGCACTCTCCGTGCAGATACTGATCTTTATCGCATTCTTCATGGCGTTTGCGGTGAAGATCCCGATGTGGCCGGTGCATACCTGGCTGCCGGATGCGCACGTCGAAGCGCCGACCGGCGGTTCCGTCGTGCTGGCGGCGATCATGCTCAAGCTTGGCGCTTATAGCTTCCTGCGCTTTGCCATGCCGATTGCGCCCGATGCATCGCATTATCTGGCCGGGTTCATGATTACCCTGTCTCTGATTTCCATTGTCTACATCGCGTTTGTCGCGCTGGCGCAAAAAGACATGAAAAAGCTGATTGCCTATTCATCGATATCCCACATGGGTTTCGTCACTTTAGGCATGTTTATTTTCAACCCGCTGGGGATGGAAGGCGCCGTCGTCCAGATGATTTCGCACGGCTTCATCTCCGGCGCGATGTTCCTTTGCGTCGGCGTGCTCTACGACCGCATGCACTCACGCCAGATAGCGGATTATGGCGGCGTGGTGAATACCATGCCGACTTTCGCCGCGTTTGCCGTGTTGTTTGCAATGGCGAATGCAGGCCTGCCCGGGACTTCTGGTTTTGTCGGCGAGTTCCTGGTGATACTGGGCGCGATCCAGGTCAACTTCTGGTATGCCTTCCTTGCCGCCCTGACGCTGATTTTCGGTGCAGCCTATACCTTGTGGATGGTGAAGCGCGTATTCTTCGGTGAAATCGGCAATCAGCATGTGGCTGAGCTGAAAGACCTCAACAAGCGCGAGTTCTTCATTCTGGCCGTGCTGGCGCTCATGGTATTGGGCTTTGGCCTATATCCCGCGCCAATTACCGAATTAACCAATGCTTCTGTCACCCAGTTGCTGTCACATATGGCGCAGAGCAAGCTGCCCGCCGGATTCTGAGATTGAGAGCACCCATGAGCGATATTCTTCCTGACTTGATCTCTGCATTACCCGAGATGTTCGTGCTCGGCATGGCGATGTTCATCCTGCTGCTGGACCTTTTCCTCAAGCCCGCCAATCGTGCGCTGATTTATATCCTTGCCCAGATCACGCTGATTGGAGCGGCTGTCATTACCGTGCTGACGCATACGCCGGCAGTGACCTATGCCTTTAGCGGCATGTTTGTCGATGACCCCATGTCTGATGTGCTCAAGCTGATGATCTATATCGGCACTGCCATCATGTTTGTCTATACCCGGCATTATCTGACGCTGCGCGGCATGTTCCGCGGGGAATATTACGCACTGGTGCTGTTTTCCATGGTCGGCATGATGATCATGGTATCCGGCCAGAATTTCCTCACGCTATATATGGGCCTGGAACTGCTGTCGCTCTGCCTTTACTCGCTGGTTGCGCTTGACCGCGATAATTCGCGTGCGACAGAAGCCGCGATGAAGTATTTCGTACTGGGAGCACTGGCTTCCGGTATGCTGCTTTACGGTATGTCGATGATGTATGGCGCAACCGGCAGCCTCAACATCACGGAGGTCGGCGATGCGTTGTCGCAAGGTGCGCCTACTTATTCCATGCTGATTCTTGGCCTGGTGTTCATCATTTCCGGACTGGCTTTCAAGCTGGGTGCAGTACCTTTCCAGATGTGGGTGCCGGATGTGTATCACGGCGCACCTACCGCCATGACCATGCTGATCGGTTCCGTGCCGAAGCTGGCCGCGTTTGCCATGGTGATCCGTCTGCTGATACAGGGTCTTTATGTGCTGGCTGCCGATTGGCAGGGCATGCTGGTGATCATGGCGGTGTTGTCCATCATCATCGGTAATGTTACTGCGATTGCGCAGACCAATCTCAAGCGCATGCTGGCTTATTCCACCATCTCGCATATCGGTTTCCTGCTGTTCGGCATCATGAGCGCGAGCCTGAACGGGTTTGCTTCCTCGATGTTCTATGTTTCCGCCTATGTGCTGATGACACTGGCCGGCTTCGGCATGATATTGCTGCTCTCGCGACAGGGTTTCGAAGCCGAAAACCTGGATGACCTGAAGGGCCTCAACCAGCGCAGCCCATGGAATGCCTTTTTGATGCTGATCGTGATGTTCTCGATGGCCGGCGTGCCGCCGACCCTGGGATTCTACGCCAAATTCACGGTACTGCAGGCTGCGCTCGAAGCCGGTTTTGTCGGCCTGGTGGTGTTTGCCGTGCTGATGGCGGCCGTCGGGGCTTTCTACTACCTGCGCGTGGTTAAGCTGATGTATTTTGATGAGCCGGTAGACACCCATCCGATCGATGCGCCAACCGGGATGCGCGTGATGCTGAGCATCAACTCGCTTGGCCTGCTGGCGCTGGGGCTGATGCCGCAAGTGCTGATGGGTATATCTGCCTACGCCATATTCAACAGTATCAGCTGATGACCAACCTGATTCTCTTGCTGCTTGCCTTGCTTGCTGCGAATCTGCCGTGGTTCTCCAATCGACTGTTCTATGTGATTCCACTCAAACATCGGCCGAAATCCATCGCCTGGTGCCTGCTGGAGCTCGTGGTGCTGTATTTTGTGATCAGCGCTGTCGCGTTCTACACCGAACAGGCGACCATGGGGCAGGTAGCCGGGCAAAACTGGGAGTTCTACGCAGTGACTGCCAGCCTGTTCCTGGTTTTCGCTTTCCCCGGGTTTGTTTATCGCTATTTCTGGCAGCGGTCTTAAACAGACAATAAGGCCGTCAACCATTTTGATGTGAGTAAGCGCTGACATGAACAGAAAATACACACTGATCAAATACGTATTGATAGCCTCGCTTTCCGCAGCCTTTAACACCGGCTGCAGTATCAGTCCCAAGCTGCTTCCCGATGCAGAGTTCAACGCACTGATGGTCGATGCCGATGCCGCCATACATGATGCAAACTGGGACAAGGCCATTAACAAGCTGGAACAGGCAGCCCGGATTCATCCAAACAATCTTGGCGTCAGACTCAAACAAGGACAGGCCTATCAGCATAGCGGCAAACTGGCGCTTGCCCACAACACCTATCAGCAGATTATTGATTCCGACCCGGCTCCGGGTGGCAAAAATGCCGAGATTATCCGCACTGCCAGGGTCAATCAGGCGAAGCTCGGATTCCGCAGCGCTGAGCCGGTGCAACCGGAAGGCGTAATATCGCAAACGGCAGCCGATGCGGCCAGCCCTGTTGAAAAAATCACCGAGCCAGCAGGAACCGTTGAGGTTGACCGGGTACCCGACCTCAACATGACGGCAGAGCCTGCAACGGCTGGCGATTCGAACGGAGAATCCAATCCGCCGGCATCGGATGCCGGCCTCGTTGCTCCAGCAAATGAGCAAACAGAGATCGGGATTCAACTGCAACGTTGGGTTGACGCCTGGCAGAACAAACGTATACAGGAGTATTTTTCCTGCTATGCAGAAACTTATGCCGGAGGACTCGGTTCTCCCGAAGCCTGGCGCAGCCAGCGGAAATCCAGAATTTCCCAAAGTAGAAATATCGCAATCGCCTTGTCGGAGATTAATATCACCCGGCTTGAAAACGACCGTGTGGAAGTAAGTTTTATCCAGCAGTATCAGTCTTCCGGACACAAGGATGCAGGATTGAAAACCCTTCAATTGCAGAAGGTCAACGGCCTCTGGTTGATTGAAGGCGAACAGTTCGTCAAGCAATGAAGTATCCGGACCTGATCGAGTCCTGTATTGATTCGCAGGAAATTGAAAACACCAGGTTCATGCGCGTCCGGCGCGACCGGGTCAGGCTGCCGAGCGGCAACGAAGGCGAGCGGGAGTACATCATGCACCCCGGTGCGGTTCTTGTGATCCCCATGCTGGATGATGGAAAGCTCGTACTTGAACGGCAATTCCGCTATCCCCTCAGGCAGGTTTTCATCGAGTTGCCTGCGGGCAAGATCGACCCGGATGAAGACCCGTTAATCACCGGGCAACGTGAACTGCTTGAAGAGACGGGTTATCGCGCGGATGAATGGATATACCTCGCTGCGCAGCATCCTTGCATCGGTTATTCCGATGAAGTCATTCATATTTATCTGGCGCGCGGCTTGCAGTCGGGGCAGCATCAACGTGATGCGGATGAGGCGCTGCAGGTTTTCGAGGCCGGTCTTGACGACTGCTTGAGCATGGTTCAGCGCGGCGAAATCACGGATGGCAAGACCATCATCGCCTTGTTCTGGCTGGAAAAATATCTACAGGGGCTATGGCCTGCCTAGTCCTGATCGCTGGTTGCGGCGATCTCGGCAGCGCGGTTGCGCGCATACTCATACAACAGGATTTCGATGTCTGCGGCCTGAGATACCGCAGCGCCGTGGTTCCCGACGGTGTGCATCTGATCCGGGCTGACGTGACCAACCCGGACGACCTGGAAGTATTGTCGTCATTGCAGCCGCAGATATTGCTCTATTGCGTTGCCGCCGATGCCCAGACCGACGGGAGCTATCAGGCGCACTACGCCAACGGGCTGGTCAACGTCCTTGAAAAACTCAAGCCGTCAAACAGTGTGCGCCATGTGTTCCTTGTTTCCAGCACACGTGTTTTTGGCCAGCAGACAGATGAATGGCTGGACGAGCGGTCGCCGGCGCAACCTGCAGATTTTGGCGGGGCGCGGTTGCTGGAAGCAGAAGGCCTGCTTTCCGACACCGGCATTCCATACACGATACTCAGGCTATCCGGCATTTATGGGCCGGGCAGGACGCGCTTGATCGGGCTGGCGCGCCGACCTCGGGACTGGCCCGTGCAAAATACCTGGACGAGTCGCATCCACCGGGATGACGCAGCCGCATTTATCGCGCAGTTGATTGTACAACGCAGCAGAAACGAGAGCGTCGAATCCCTTTACCTGGTGACGGACAGCAGGCCCGTGCCTCAATACGAGGTGCTGATGTGGCTGGCGGAAAAGCAGGGCATTACCGCAGGTATCGGTATTCCTGATGTCAAGGGGGGCAAGCGTTTGAGCAACAGCCGTATGCTGGCTACCGGCTTTTCCCTGGCATATCCGGACTATCAGGCGGGGTACGTCAGGCTGATCGAATCAATGTGAATGCCGGTCGATCGCATCCAGCAGGTTGTCCAGATGCTGTTCCTGCGTAAACGGGTTCATCAGTGTCGTGCGTAACCAGCATTTTCCATGCAGTTCGACCTGGGTCAGGTGGAACTCGCCGCTCTCGACAAGGCTTGTTCTCAACCTGGCCTGATGCCGATTGAGTTGATCGCCCGATAGCCCGTTTGCCAGATGACGGAAACAGACGATGTTGGTTTGCGGCATCATCAGCAGTTCAAAGTCGGGACGCGTACGCAGTTTTTCCGCAAACAGGCGAGCCTTGCCAAACGCCTCATCTACCAGTGCAGCCAGCCCTTCAACACCGTAAAGCGAAAAGGCTGCCCATAATTTCAGCGCCATCATGCGTTTTGTGCACTCCAGCGAGCGATAGCTGACGTTATAGGTTTCGATGTCGTGGTCGTTGCCCTGAAACAGGTATGAGGCATCCTGCGCAAAGGCCAGGTAGCTGTGTTCCGCATTCCTGAAGAGAACGGCGGAAACGGTCGCCGGCATGTACAGCAGTTTATGCCCGTCCCACACCAGCGAATCGGCCATTGCTATGCCCTGCAGCATGCCGCGATGCTGTTTCGAGAGCAGGGCAGAAGCACCGTGGGCGCCATCGACATGAAACCAGAGTTGATGCGCCTGGCAGTATTCGCCGATGGCCTGCAAGGGATCTATGCTGCCTGTGGGGGTGCATGCAGCATTGGCTGCCACTGCCATGACGATTTCCTGGTTCTCCAGGCATCGTTGGTGAGCGCTCGCGATCTCGCTCATCAGCATGCGGCCGGCTTCGTCAGTGCCTATCCTGATCACCGCATCGGTACCCAGCCCCATGATGCCCGCTGCCCGCGATACCGAATAATGGCTGTATTCCGAAGCCAGGATGCGCAAAGGGCGCTGCGTTGAAACGCCATGCTTCCAGATATTCGATGCAGTCGCATGCTGGCGTGCCGCCAGCAGAGCGGTCAGGTTTGCCTGTGCACCGCCCGATGTCAGCACGCCGTTGACCTCCCGGGTTTGCCAGCCGATCAGGGCACTCAGCCAACGTATAACCTGCCGTTCCAGCATGGTGGCGCTGGGGCCGGTTTCATAAACGGCCATGGCCTGATTGGTCAGTGCCGCAACCAGATCGCACAGCGCTGCGACAGGCAAGGGCGTCGCTACCTGGTGCCCCAGGTTGTGCGGGTGGTGTATGCCCAGATTGCCCGGCAGGATATCCTGCCGCAGTCTGTCCAGCAGGCCCGGCAGATCCAGCGTGGATTGCTGCGGCAGCGGGTTCTGCCATCGCCGGTCTTCAATGGCGGGGTTGCGCCATTGCAGTACGGGTTGCTGCTCTGCCAGGTTGCGATGCAGTTCTTCCGCCAGCAGGTCGATCAGTTCATGGCCGGTCGAGCGGAATGCCTGGACATCGAACATGGCATTGAGGAGTTTCTCTCGGTCGTTCATCGGATATCCTGCGCGCGCGTCCTGAACCAGCCGGTCAGGCTGATGCGCTGGCGCCTGGCCGGGAGGACTTCATGGGGAAACTCCCCCGATAAAAACAGGACCAGTTTGCCGGCGACAGGCGCAATGTCGATGAACGATTGATCCGAAGTTCCGTTGAGATAGAACCTCAGTTCACCGCCATCATCCGGCTGCCAGTCGGTATTGAGGTAAAGAATCGCGCTGACCTGGCGTTCCTGCTGATCCCTGAATTGATCCAGATGCTTGCGATAAACGGCACCCGGCGGATAAACGGCAAAATGGGTTTCAAACTCGAACAGCCCGAGAAAGAAATAGCGATTCAGGCTTTCCTGTAGTGACTGCATCCGGGACAGGTACAGCGCCAGCTCTGGGCTTGGGCCTGCTTCGTCAAGCCAGAAGATGGAATCGCCTCGTACCTTGCTGTCCTGCTGCTGTGCCGCAGCCTTGCCGATAGCTGCCTGTTTCAGGCTGCCGGCGGTCTTTAATGTCCTCGCCTGCCGGTTTAATGCCCGGATGGCGGAATCCGGAAGAAAATTGTCGATGATCACGTAACCATGCCGGGCAATTTCCTCAAGCAGGTTTTCCGTAATTTTGAAGGGGGCGTCTGTGATTGGCATGATTGAGCGAGATTATACTGCCTTGGGCAACCAGAGTTTTGTTTGCGTCGATGACGGCAATGCGCTAGAATTCGCACCTCTTTGCTTTATGAAAAAAGCAGGCGCGTAGCTCAGCTGGTTAGAGCACCACCTTGACATGGTGGGGGTCGTTGGTTCGAGTCCAATCGCGCCTACCAAATTCAGATCCGAGCAGTATTCAGCTCAGAAACAACCAAAAGCCGTTAATCGGCTTTTGTCGTTTCAGGGTCTTAACGATGAGATAGGACAGCATGCCCGTTATCACTCTACCTGATGGGTCCAAGCGCAGTTTTGATAACCCGGTCACTGTCGCCGATGTGGCGATGAGCATTGGCGCGGGCCTGGCCAAGGCAGCGCTTGCCGGTAAAGTGAATGACAAGATTGTCGATACCAGCTTCCTGATAGCGTCGGATGCCGATCTGGCGATCATTACCGATAAAAGCCCGGAAGGGCTTGAAGTTATCCGCCACTCCACCGCGCACTTGCTGGCCTATGCCGTGAAAGAACTGTTTCCCGAGGCGCAGGTGACCATCGGCCCCGTCATCGAAAACGGTTTTTACTACGATTTTTCCTATCATCGTCCATTTACCCCGGAAGATCTGCAGGCCATCGAGAAAAAGATGGCTGAACTGGCGAAAAAAGATGAACAGGTAACCCGCAAGGTGTTGCCGCGTGATGAGGCCGTCGCCTATTTCAAGTCCATCGGCGAGCATTACAAGGCCGAAATTATTGCTTCCATTCCCGCGAATGAGGAAGTCTCCCTGTATACCGAAGGCAACTTCACCGATCTTTGCCGCGGCCCGCATGTGTCATCCACCGGCAAGCTCAAGGCGTTCAAGCTGATGAAGCTGGCAGGGGCCTACTGGCGTGGCGATTCGAACAACGAGATGCTGCAGCGTGTATACGGCACGGCCTGGGCCAGGAAAGAAGATCTCGACGCCTACCTGCACATGCTGGAAGAGGCCGAGAAACGCGATCACCGCAAGCTCGGCAAGCAGCTTGATTTCTTCCATATGCAGGACGAAGCGCCCGGCATGGTGTTCTGGCATCCGCGCGGCTGGTCGCTCTGGCAGGAAATCGAGCAGTACATGCGCGCCAAGTTCGTCGAATACGATTACCAGGAAGTGCGTACGCCGACCATCATGGACCGTACCCTCTGGGAAAAGTCCGGACATTGGGAGAATTACCGCGAGAACATGTTCACGACGGCATCGGAGAACCGCGATTACGCGGTGAAGCCGATGAACTGCCCCGGCCATGTCCAGATATTCAACAGCGGCCTGCACAGCTATCGCGATTTGCCCTTGCGGCTTGCCGAATTCGGCTCCTGCCATCGCAACGAGCCGTCCGGCGCCCTGCACGGCCTGATGCGCGTGCGAGGCTTCACCCAGGATGATGCGCATATTTTCTGTACCGAGGCACAAATCGAGCCGGAAGTGGCCGCGTTTATCGGCATGCTTTACGAGGTGTATGGCGATTTCGGTTTCAGCGACGTGCTGGTCAAGCTCTCCACCCGTCCCGAAAAGCGCGTGGGTTCCGACGAAACCTGGGATCAGGCGGAAACCGCGCTGGCTGCTGCATTGGAGCAGAATAACCTGCAGTACGATTTGCAACCCGGCGAAGGCGCTTTCTACGGTCCCAAGATTGAATTTACGCTCAAGGACAGCCTCGGCAGGCTCTGGCAGGTTGGCACCATACAGCTGGATTTCAATTTGCCGGCAAGATTGGGGGCCGAATATGTGGCTGAGGATAATAGCCGCAAGAACCCGGTCATGCTGCACCGCGCGATTGTCGGCTCCATGGAGCGCTTTATCGGCATCCTGATCGAGCATTACGCCGGCGCGATGCCTTTATGGCTTGCGCCTGTGCAAGCGATGGTGCTCAATATCACCGACGCGCAGGCGGATTATGTGAAGGAAGTGGTTGCCGAATTGAAGAAAAATGGCATCCGTGTGGATTCCGACTTGAGAAATGAGAAAATAACCTATAAAATACGGGAACATAGCTTACAGAAGCTGCCTTATCTGCTGGTTGCGGGTGAGCGTGAAATGCAAAGTAAGCAGGTGGCCGTGCGTACCCGAAAAGGTGAAGACCTAGGTTCCATGCCGGTACAGGCGTTGATTGAACGACTGTCAGGCGAGGTTGAAGCTAAAGGTAGCGCGGCCTAATTATTTAATTTCTGGAGAATTTGCTATAGCTCAAGACAAGGAAGTACGGATCAACGGCGACATTACTGCGCCACAGGTCCGTTTGGTAGGCGTGGATGGTGAACCGCTCGGTATCGTGACGCTGGCCGAGGCGTTTGCAAAAGCTGAGGAAGCTGATATTGATTTGGTGGAAATCGCCCCACAAGCCGCTCCGCCGGTTTGCCGTCTGATGGATTACGGTAAATTCAAATACGCTGAGAGCAAGAAGCAGCACGAGGCGCGTCTTAAGCAAAAGCAGGTTCAGGTTAAAGAAGTCAAGTTTCGTCCGGGCACGGATGATGGCGATTACAACGTCAAGCTGCGGAATCTGGTGAGATTCCTGCAGGAAGGCGATAAAGCCAAGATTACCTTGCGTTTCCGTGGCCGCGAGATTACGCATCAGGAACTGGGTCTGGCCCTGTTGAAACGTGTTGAGGCCGATTTGCAGGAGCATGCGGTGGTTGAGCAGTTCCCCAAGATGGAAGGCCGCCAGATGGTGATGGTGCTGGCGCCGCACAAGAAACAAAAATAATAACGCACATTTTGCGCATTGAAGTTCAAGTAAAAAACCGCAAGTAAAAAAACCGTTAGCGATGCAGATCGCATGGCGGTTTGAAAAGAATTCTGAGTGATACGGCTAAATGGCATGCCCAGGCACTCTTAACTACTCTCAAAGGAGAAAAAAATGCCAAAGATGAAGACCAAGAGCGGCGCCAAAAAGCGCTTCAAGTTCCTGGGCAACGGCAAGGTCAAGCGTACCCATTCGCACCTGCGCCATATCCTGACCAAGAAGACCACCAAGCAGAAGCGTAAGCTGCGCGGCACGGCGATCATTTCATCCACAGACGTCAAGCGCGTACGCGCCATGATGCCAACTCAATAAGGAGATAGAACATGCCTAGAGTTAAACGTGGTGTCATCGCTCGCGCACGCCACAAGAAAATCCTGAACGCTGCCAAGGGTTATCGCGGCCGCCGCAAAAACGTATACCGCATCGCCAAACAGGCGGTGATGAAGGCCGGTCAGTATGCTTATCGTGACCGCCGTCAGAAAAAGCGGCAGTTCCGCGCTTTGTGGATCGCACGTATCAATGCAGGTTCACGTGAATTCGGTTTGACATACAGCCGTTTCATGAACGGCCTGAAGAAGTCTGCGATCGAAGTGGATCGTAAAGTACTGGCTGATTTGGCGGTATTCGACAAGCCAGCTTTTGCCAAGTTTGTAGAATTGGCGAAGTCTGGTCTCGCTGCTGCTTAAATTCAAGCTGACAGAAAAGGAGGCCGTGTGCCTCCTTTTTTTACGGCATAATTCAGGACGGCACAACCCAAGCCTATGGTAAATATGACGATGCAAAACTTGGAACAAATACTCCCTGACGCAGAGCGTGACTTTGCTGCATGTGCCACGATCCAGGATCTGGAGCAGGCCAAGGCGCGCTATCTGGGCAAGAGTGGCTTGCTGACGGAACAGCTCAAGGGCTTGGGCAAGCTTTCTGCTGAAGAACGTCCGGCTGCCGGGGCTTCCATCAATGTAGTGAAGCAAGGCGTGGAAGAGGCATTGAAAGCCCGCCGCGATGCCATTCTGGATGCTGAACAGGCAGAACAGTTGTCGAATGAATCGATTGATGTCACTCTGCCGGCCCGTGATCAGGGCAAGGGGGGCTTGCATCCGGTGACCCTGACGATGCACCGTCTTGAGCAGATATTCCATTCGATTGGTTTTGAAGTGGCCGAAGGGCCGGAAATCGAGAGCGATTACTACAATTTCACCGCGCTGAATATTCCCGAAGACCATCCGGCTCGCGCCATGCACGATACGTTTTATATTGATGCCGACCATGAAAAACAGGCGCATGTGCTGCGTACCCACACCTCACCCGTGCAAGTGCATTACATGGAAAACAAAACGCCGCCCCTGAAAATCATCGCACCCGGTCGCGTATATCGCGTCGATTCAGACGCGACGCATTCGCCGATGTTCCATCAGGTGGAAGGGCTGTGGGTCGATGAAAACATCAGTTTCGCCAACCTGAAAGGCGTGGTGCAGGATTTTCTGCAGCGTTTTTTTGAGCGCGATGACCTTGAGGTACGTTTTCGCCCGTCCTTTTTTCCGTTCACCGAACCTTCAGCCGAGATGGACATGAGCTGGAATGGCGGCTGGCTGGAAATCGGCGGTTGCGGCATGGTGCACCCGGAAGTGTTCCGCCATGTCGGTATCGACAGCGAGAAATACCGCGGATTTGCCTTCGGTCTTGGTGTGGAGCGCCTGACCATGCTGCGTTATGGCGTCAATGATTTGCGGCTGTTCTTCAACAACGATATGCGCTTTTTACAGCAGTTCGGGTAAGTTATGCAATTCTCTGAAAACTGGCTACGCCAATTTGTAAATCCTGTGCTGGATAGCGAGGCATTGAGTCATGCCTTGACCATGACGGGGCTCGAGGTCGAGGCCCTTGAGCCGGTAGCCGCGGTGTTTACCAAGGTCGTGGTTGCACGGATCATCAGCGCGGAGAAGCATCCGGATGCCGATCGCCTGCAAGTCTGCAGGGTGGATGTCGGGACTGGCGAGCCTTTGCAGATCGTCTGCGGCGCACCGAATGCGCGCGCCGGGCTCAAGGCGCCTTGCGCGCTGGTAGGCGCAGAGTTGCCCGGGTTCAGCATCAGGCAGGCCAAGGTGAGAGGGGTCGAATCATCCGGCATGATGTGTTCGTCGAAAGAACTCGGCTTGTCTGAAGAGAGCAGCGGTTTGCTTGAATTACCTGCCGATGCCGCTGTTGGCCAAGACATCCGTGAATTGCTTGATCTCGACGACAAATTGTTTACGCTTAAGCTTACCCCTAACCGCAGCGATTGCCTGAGTATTCTGGGGATCGCCCGCGACGTGGCGGCATTGACCGGTGCCACGCTCCATCTGCTGCAAATCCCGGAAGTTGCGGCTGGCCATGATGCGTACAAAAACGTCACGGTAAAGGAATCAACTGCCTGTCCGCGTTATACCGGGCGTCTGGTGCGTGGCGTCAATGCTGCCGCGAAAACGCCGGGCTGGATGGTTCGCCGCCTCGAGCGTAGCGGTGTGCGCAGTATCAGCGCCATTGTCGATATCACCAATTATGTCCTGCTGGAAATGGGGCAGCCTCTGCATGCTTTCGATGCTGCAAAATTGCATGGCGCCATCCAGGTGCGTTATGCGACTCAGGCAGAAAAGCTGGAGCTGCTGAACCAGCAGAAGGTAACCCTGGATGCCGATATGCTGGTGATCGCCGATGATGGCGGTGCCATTGCGCTGGCCGGGATCATGGGTGGGGCTACCAGTGCAGTGTCGGATGCAACCACGGATATTTTCCTGGAAAGTGCGTTTTTTGCGCCTGCGGTTATTGTCGGTAAAGCGCGCCGTCTCGGTTTTTCAACCGATTCTTCTTATCGCTTCGAACGTGGTGTCGATTTTGCCAATACGCGCCGGGCACTGGAACGGGCGACCGCACTTGTGCAGGAGATCTGCGGCGGTGCGGCCGGGCCGGTGACGGAGGTCGTGCACAGCCTGCCCCAGCGCAACCCGGTCAAGTTGAGGCTGGCAAGATTATCCGGGGTTCTGGGCATTCATCTTGACGAGACGGCAGTTGCCAGGCTGTTCGCACAACTGGGTTTTCAATATCAGTATGCGGCTGGCGTATTTGAGGTTACCCCGCCCAGTTATCGTTTCGATATTGCGATTGAAGAAGACCTGATTGAGGAAGTCGCACGCCTGCATGGTTACGATAACATTCCCGCGACGCCGCCGCAGGCGGATTTACGTATGCTGGAAGTGTCAGAAACCAGATTGGGCCGTGCAGTACTGCAAGATGCGCTGGCTGCTCGCGGTTACCAGGAGATTGTCAGCTATAGCTTTGTCGATGAGAGCTGGGAGCGGGACCTGCTGGGTAACGCCTCGCCCATTGCACTGAAGAATCCTATCGCCAGCAATATGAGCGTGATGCGCTCAGGCTTGTGGGGAGGTTTGCTCGATACGCTGGTCTATAACCTCAATCGTAAACAGGACCGTGCCCGGCTTTTTGAAATCGGTGCTGCCTATCAAGCGGCCAATGGCGGGTTTGCTGAAACCTTGCGCATCTCCGGCCTGGCCTATGGCGATGCCGTGCCGGAGCAATGGGCGGCAGAAGCGAGGGACGTGGATTTTTATGATATCAAGGCCGATACCGACCTGCTGACGCGCGGCCATGCCGAGTATGTGGCGGATGAGCACCCGGCCTTGCATCCGGGGCAATCTGCGCGGGTGATGTTGAATGGCAGGGCAGCGGGCTGGCTGGGAAAACTGCATCCAAAATGGCAGCAGCATTACCAGTTGCCGCGTGGCGTGCTGCTGTTTGAGCTCGATGTGGCGCCTCTGCTGGAACGTCAACTCGTGCAGTACGCCGAGGTTGGAAAATTCCCGCCTGTGCGTCGTGATCTTGCCGTCGTGGTCGATGAAAAAGTTGCGGCTCAAGACTTGCTGAATACCATGCAGGCGACCCGAATTCCACTGGTCAGCAAGATCGCATTGTTCGATGTTTATCGTGGGAAAGGCATTGCTGAGAGCAAAAAAAGCCTTGCATTTCTGGTGCTTATGCAAGATACTCAAAAAACTCTGACTGATGCGGAAGCTGATGAAGTGATGGCAAAACTGCTGGACTCAATCGTGCATCAACACAACGCAGAATTACGATAATAAGCGAATAAAATTAAATACCAAGATCAAGTAAGTAGTTGAGAGGTTTGTATGACACTGACTAAAGCCGATTTGGCTGATCTGCTGTTTGAGCAGGTTGGTCTGAACAAGCGCGAAGCCAAGGATATGGTCGAAGCATTTTTTGAAGAGATACGCACAGCACTTGAATCAGGTGACAGTGTCAAACTTTCAGGTTTCGGAAATTTCGAATTACGTCAGAAATCCGAGCGTCCCGGCCGCAACCCCAAGACCGGGGAAGAAATTCCGATTACCGCTCGTCGCGTCGTTACATTCCATGCCAGTCAAAAGCTCAAAAGCAAGGTAGAAGAGGCATATGCCGGAGCAAACGCTTAAGGTCCAGCTTCCGCCCATCCCGGCCAAGCGCTACTTTACCATTGGTGAGGTCAGTGAATTGTGCGGGGTCAAGCCTCATGTCCTGCGTTATTGGGAGCAGGAGTTCACCCAGCTCAAGCCGGTCAAACGCCGCGGCAATCGCCGTTACTACCAGCATCATGAAGTATTATTGATCCGTCGTATTCGTGAGTTGCTTTATGAGCAGGGTTTTACGATCAGCGGTGCGCGTAACCGACTGGATGACCATCATGAAATTGCTGAAACACAAGCTGCGCCAGCAGTTCGTGCCGCACCAAATCAGGCGGTGGCGCCTGCGGTCGATTTGGCTGCCTTGCGTAGCGAGTTGCGCGATCTGTTGCAACTGCTTCGTGCCTAGTTCCTGTCTTCTCTTAATTTCTCTGACTTCCGGGGCTGCCTTGCCCGACCTTTTCAGCTATAATCCCGGTCTTGCTGCGCGCGCTATGCGTAGCAACGGTTCGGGGCGTAGCGCAGCCTGGTAGCGTACTTGCATGGGGTGCAAGGGGTCGGGAGTTCGAATCTCCCCGCCCCGACCAATAAATATGCCGTTCCCAATGGGGACGGCTTTTTTATTTAGGCCTGCCGTAGCTGAAGCGCGCAGGTTAAGGACCGGTGATAAGGGGCAGACCAGGATTTAAGGGTCACGAGGGCGGCAGCTTACTATTGAGCCTGGCTTATGCTGCTTCCGAGTAAGGGCTTTTGCTTTGTAACTGAAGGAGGGTGGTCTTCCTTCAGTTACAAGAGGGTAAGCGTTTTATTTATTGGGCTGAGGCGTTAGGCGCAGATAAGGTTTGATCGCGTTGAAGCCTTTCGGGAACTTGGTTTTGAGTATTTCCGGGTCGGTAATGGAGGGCACGATCACAACATCGTCTCCATCCTGCCAGTCCGCGGGCGTGGCTACGCTGTGATATTCCGTTAGTTGCAGTGAGTCGATGACACGCAGGAGTTCATTGAAATTGCGGCCTGTGCTGGCGGGATAGGTGAGCGTCAAGCGGATCTTTTTGTTCGGATCAATAATAAATACCGATCTTACCGTGGCGGTTGTGCTGGCGTTGGGATGGATCAGGTCGTAAAGTTCGGATACCTTCCGGTCAGCATCCGCAATGATGGGGAAATTGACTTCTGTGGATTGGGTTTCATTAATGTCCTTGATCCAGCCATGATGCGATTCGACCGAGTCGACAGAGAGTGCAATTGCCTTGACATTGCGTTTTTTGAATTCTTCCGCAAGTTTTGCCGTGGCGCCTAGTTCGGTTGTGCAAACCGGGGTGTAGTCTGCCGGATGAGAAAAGAGAATCCCCCAGCTGTTACCCAGCCATTCATGAAATGAAATCGGGCCGATGCTGGAGTTTTGAGTAAAGTCGGGAGCGAGGTCTCCCAATCGAAGTGTCGCCATAAGAGTCTCCTTGATATAGATATCAAACACAATGTAATCTCTAGTTTACAAGAATTACATTGATATCAATCTTGCCAAAAATTATATCTATATAACCATTTGTGTGGTTTTGCGATGCGAACGCATCAGCCAATGGAATTCTGCTTTAGAGCAGGCAGCTAAACAAGGATGTCTGGTTGGTTTTTTGGGTATTTTGCGCGCAGGCTGGACGAACTTTGTATCAATAAACGATTCGGGCGCATGTGAATCCCGAAAGGCCTGAACTAACCGATAATTGCGCTGCGCATGCGGACTTTTGAGGTGGCCTGGCCATTGGGGCCATAGAAGTGGTCGATTTCGCTTTGGCCTTGCAATGTGTTGAGCAGTTGCTGATTACGGGTGAAATGCTTGTGTATCAGCATGCCGTTGATGCGGTTCAGTTCCTTGATCTTGACCAGCGTCTGCTGCATGGTAAGCCAGGCGCTTTGCAGCGCATCTTTGCTTTGTTGTTTCAACCAGTCTGACATGCCGGTTTCATTGGCGGCATAACCGGCTTTGGATAGCCATTGATAACGTTCCTGCGATGACCGCGACAGGTCTTGCAGCAACCTGGATTTTTCATCCAGCAGGGTTTGCATCTGATCCATTTCTGCGCTGATGAGGTAGCTTTGTTCCTGCTCGAGTATCTCGGCGAGCCTGTTTACGGCTCGCGACTCCTTTTCGATCGAAACGGCAGTGCTCATGTGCGGATGCTTTCTATCAAGGCTTGCAATCAGGGCTTGGGATTGGAGAGCAGGTCTTTGACGGTATTGATCAGGCCGTCCGCGACCTTGCCAGAATCAATCTTGAACTGGCCATCGAGGATTGCCGCCTTGATGGCGTCTACCTTGTTTATATCATAGGCATCTTCAGCAACCGTTTTGGTCTCGAGTGATTGCAGCTCAGAGGAACGTGAGGAGAGCGTGACCTTTTCTGTCGAACCTTGCCCGGTCTTGGGGGTTTCGCCGCTTTTTGCAGCTTTCGTTTCCGGATTCCCGGTCGCCAGTCCCGGATTTACTTTCAGTGCGTCATCAATTTTCATGGTCTTTCCCTATCCTTGTATATCAAGAGTTAGTTTCATTTAATTCTTTTACGGCAAGATATACCAAAACTTTAACACTTGATTCAACAGGCATGAACGTCATCTTGAATCAGATGGCAATTAAAATGTCACAATCACTTCTCCGCTGCTGCGGGCAATGCCACTGATTACCATGCCACTGCCGGTTTTTGCCTTGACTACCTGGCCTTCGCTGGCGTTGGTCAGCGCCATGCCTTCGGCACTGACGCTGAAGCCCTTGCCCGTTGAGATGATGCGCACGGTCTGACCTTGCTTGACTGCAGCAGGCTTGCGCAGCATGTCCTGCCTCAGCACCGTGCCTGAGGTGATGGACGATGCGACCGTTTGGCCGATTGCGATCCCTTTTTCGGTAATGATGCTGGGCGGTAGCGTTGTCAGGTCGCCGGACAGGAACATGATGTCCTGTTCGCTGACCAGGTGACCCTGTTTCAACGGTACCGCTGCAGCCAGGTATTCGCCGGTTACGCTGACACGGGCCTGGACATAGATCGTCCAGCTTGGCGATGCGCAACGCACGCCTACCGTGGTCTTGCCCCATGCGCGGCTGCCGGTTGGCAGAAATGTTTCCAGTGCCGGGCATTGCTGCAATCTGATATGCCGGTCGATCTGCCCAACCGTAATCGCCACCCTGCCAGGTACGCCCATGGTCTGGGTTTCAAGGAATTCGCCCACCCTGGCTTTGATCGTGGCGATATCCTGGTGTTTGGTGTCCTGCTCTGCGGCATTCAGCGGTTCATAGCTTGCGAACAGCAGGAAATAGGCGGCGGCAATGCTTATCCAGATGGTCTTGTAAGGAGTTAGCTTATTCATATTGCGTTACGCTTTACAATAGAAAATCACAAGCTGCATTCTACGCAGGCCCCTGTCCAGCAAAACTGGAAAAAGCACTGGTTTTTCACCTCTACTCTTTCAATTGAAACTATTTGGTTGGCCCTAGACTTTGCCTCATCTTAGGTTAACGGCGTCTATCGGGATTTCTTGAGCGGTAACGAGTAACCGCCAGGCGCCAGGCAGGAGGTGCAACATGATAGGTAAATTAGACGAGGCACTCGGGTTTCACCAGGCCGCCTTGCGCGTTCGCGCGCAAAGGCAGGAATTGATTGCTGCCAATATCGCCAATGCCGATACCCCGAATTTCAAGGCAAAGGATGTTGATTTCGCGGCGGCGTTTAAAAATGCGATGAGCGGAGCTGCTCCCCAGGATAACGTCCTTGTGAAAACTGCCGCATCTCATTTGTCTGCGCAGCCCCTGGAAAATGCGCTGAATGCCGGGTTTCCCGGCGGTGTGCAATACCGCAGGGAAATGCAGGGCAGTGTTGACGGCAACACGGTCGATATGGATGTCGAGCGTAACCAGTTTGCCGACAATGCCGTCCGCTACGAAGCCAGCCTGGTCATGCTCAACGGCCAGTTGAAAAAGCTGATGACGGCTATCCAGGGCCAGTAGCTTAGCGTAAGCACCTGCCTTTTAATCAGGAGATCGATATGTCTTTATTCAATGTATTCAATATTGCCGGCTCTGCCATGAGCGCGCATTCCCAGCGCCTGAATGTGGTGGCGAGCAATCTGGCCAATGCGGATAGCGTGACCAGTGCCAACGGGCAGCCCTACAAGGCAAAACAGGTCGTATTCGAGGCCGTTCCGCTTAGCGGCCAGGATACAAGCGGGGTGAAAGTCCAGAAAGTGATCGAGGACAGCCGCCCACCGCAGATGGTGTATGAGCCGCAGCATCCCAACGCCGATGAAAACGGGTATGTCGCGATGCCTAATGTCAACGTGACGGAGGAGATGGTGAACATGATCGCCGCTTCCCGTGCTTACCAGAATAACGTTGAAACCATGAATACCACCAAGACCATGCTGATGAAGACCCTCAGCATCGGCCAATCCTGATTCCGTGAAAAGAGGTAAATAAAATGACGACAGTACAAACCGACAAGGTTTCGCAGACGCTGCTTGATGCCATGAACGGCACAAGTAACAGCAATAAGTCGGTGGCGCAGGAGGCGCAGGACCGTTTCATGACGCTGCTGGTGACACAGATGAAGAACCAGGATCCGCTCAATCCGCTTGACAACGCCCAGGTGACCAGCCAGCTCGCACAGCTCTCTACGGTCACCGGCATCGACAAATTGAACAATACGCTGGAGTCGCTGATCGGCAGCGTGCAGTCGAGCCAGTCCATGCAGGCTTCCAGCATGATCGGCCGTGTGGTGCTGACCGAGGGCAACCATATCGATTATGCGGAAGGCGAGAGCATATTTGCGATTGATCTTCCCGCCAGTGCCGACAGCGTCAAGGTAACCATCAAGGATATCGATGGTAATACGGTACGCGAGATGAATCTGGGCAAGCAGTCCTACGGAATGCTCGAGCTGGGCTGGGACGGCATGACGGATGCCGGGGAAGCGGCGGCCGACGGCAGGTATTTCTATGAGGTCGCTGCCACCAATTCAAGCGGCAAGGTCGACGCGATTCCAATGGCTTACAGTCTTGTGAACAGCGTGAGCAATACTGCGGACGGCGTCCAGTTGAATTTGAGCAATATGAGTTCAGTCAGCCTGGCGGAAATCAGGCAGGTTTTTTAACGGATATTTAAGTCACTTCGCTTTATTCAGGGCACATTTACCAAGGAGAACAAGATGAGTTTTCAACAAGGCTTGAGCGGTTTGAACGCAGCTTCCAAGAGTCTGGAAGTGATCGGCAACAACGTATCCAATGCCAGCACGGTAGGCTTCAAGCAATCCCAGGCGCAATTCGCCGATGTTTTTGCCAACTCGCTGACGGGTAGCGGCGGGTCGCAGATCGGTATCGGCACGAAGATCGCCAAGGTGCAGCAGCAGTTCACCCAGGGTAATATCAGCAACACCAACAACCCGCTGGACATTGCCATCAACGGCGGCGGCTTTTTCCGCTTGAGTGACAACGGCACGATTTCCTATTCACGTAACGGCCAGTTCCAGATGGATAAGGACGGTTACATCGTGACCAGCGACAATAAAAGGCTGACCGGTTATGTCGCTAATGCACAAGGTGTCCTTTCTACTGGCAGCCCTTCGGAGCTGCAGATCAACACGGCGGATTTGCAGCCATTGGCAACGGACGAAATCGTCGGCCTGGTCAACCTGGACTCCCGCAAGGGCGATCTGACTGTCGCCGGTTTTGATCCAAACGACCCGGAAACGTATCACAATTCCACTTCGCTTTCCGTTTTCGATAGCCTGGGCAATGCGCATACCTTGCAGTCGTTTTTTGTGAAGACGGGTGCCGGCGTATGGAGCGTGTTCACTACCGTGGATGGCGTAGCTCCGGCCCTTCCCGCTACCCCGCTGACGACGATGACCTTTGACGGCACGGGCGTGTCGCCGACCGGCGCCACCGCAAATTTGAGTATCCCGGTGACGACAGGCGCGGCAACGCCATTGGCGGTGTCCCTGGATTTCTCCGGCAGTACGCAGTTCGGTTCCAGTTTCAGTGTCAACAGCCTTTCCCAGAACGGTTACACCTCAGGTCGTTTGGCCGGCTTCAGTGTGGGTAACGATGGGGTGATCGTTGGTCGCTATACCAACGGCCAGTCCTCCACGCTTGGCCAGGTCGTGCTGGCGAATTTCGTTAATCCAAACGGGCTGCAATCGCTGGGGAATAATGCCTGGGCAGAAACCTCGACTTCAGGCGTGCCGCTGGTAGGTGCGCCTAACACCGGAGGTCTTGGTGTATTGCAGTCGTCGGCGGTGGAAGATTCCAACGTGGACCTGACCGCAGAGCTGGTCAACATGATTACGGCACAGCGTGTGTACCAGGCCAACGCCCAGACGATCAAGACGCAGGACCAGGTGATGCAGACATTGGTCAACCTGCGTTAATCGAATGACTGATGCAGGGTAGAAAAGGAGGGAGTACGCGATGGATCGCATGATATATACCGCCATGACCGGGGCCAAGCACATTCTGGAACAGCAGACGACAAACTCGCACAATCTGGCAAACGCGACATCGACCGGTTTTCGCGCCCAACTTGACTCCTTTCGTGCTGTGCCGGTGGTGAGTGAAGGCTTGCCTACGCGCACCTTTGTCGTCGATGCGACGGTAGGCGCAGATTTTACCCCCGGCCCGCTACAGCAGACCAACCGGGATCTGGACGTTGCCATCCAGGGCAAAGGCTGGCTGAGCGTCATACGGCCGGATGGCAGCGAAGGCTATACCCGTAACGGTTCGCTCAAGATCAGTGAGAATGGCATCCTGCAGACAGCCGATGGCCGGACCCTGATGGGGGACGGCGGCCCGATCAGCATCCCGCCGGATGAGACGATCTCGGTTGGCAAGGACGGTACCATCTCGACCGTGTCCAATAATTACGAACCTGGCGCAATCAATATCATTGGCCGCCTGAAGCTGGTGAATCCGCCTGAAGAGAATCTGGTGCGCGGTAAGGATGGCTTGTTCGAGCAGAAGAGCGGACAGCCTGCGGAGATTGATCCGGAAGTGCATCTGGTCGGCGGCGCGCTCGAAGGCAGCAATGTCAATGTGGTGGAGTCCATGGTCAACATGATCAGCCTGGCGCGCCAGTTCGATTTTCAGATGAAGCTGCTGGAGAAAGCCGAGAATAACGCCAATAAAGCCAGTCAGCTCTTGAGTTTGAGTTCTTAGTCCGGGGATTAAGATTGCCCATGATACCCATTAATCTTGCACAGCCGCTCCATGAAGACTGTGGATAGGAGACGATAATGATACGTTCACTCTGGATTTCCAAGACCGGCCTTGATGCGCA
The DNA here is from genome assembly GCA_905339275.1 of Methylophilaceae bacterium. Classification (GTDB taxonomy): domain Bacteria; phylum Pseudomonadota; class Gammaproteobacteria; order Burkholderiales; family Methylophilaceae; genus UBA6140. The sequence continues at coordinate 6,466 of CAJPFK010000017.1, read as the reverse complement.
GCAGACGCAAATGGACGTGATTTCGAACAATCTGGCAAACGTCAGCACGACCGGCTTCAAGCGCTCCCGCGCAGTATTCGAGGATCTGTTGTATCAGACCATCCGCCAGCCGGGTGCGCAATCCTCGCAACAGACGCAATTGCCATCGGGTTTGCAGCTTGGTACGGGCGTACGCCCGGTGGCGACGGAACGTATCTTTACGCAAGGCAATCTGCAGCAAACCAATAACGACAAGGATGTGGCTATCCAGGGCGCCGGTTTTTTCCAGGTGCTGCTGCCGGATGGCGCCACTGCCTATACGCGCGACGGTTCGTTCCAGATCGACAGCCAGGGTCAACTGGTTACTTCCAGCGGTTTCCCGGTGCAACCTGCCATTACGCTGCCGGCTGATATTCAGAGCATGACGATAGGGCGCGACGGTACCGTCTCGATCACACAGGCAGGATCATCCAACGCCGTGCAGGTCGGCACCATTCAACTGGCGACATTCATCAATCCGGCCGGTTTGCAAAGCAAGGGGGAGAACCTCTATGTGGAAACTGCCGCTTCCGGGAATGCCAACACTAATACGCCGGGCACCAACGGGGCGGGTTTGCTGACCCAGGGCTACATTGAAACCTCGAATGTCAATGTGGTGGAAGAGCTGGTCAACATGATCCAGACCCAGCGTGCTTATGAAATCAATAGCAAATCCATCACGACATCCGATCAGATGCTGCAAAAACTGACGCAGATGTAATGATGCGCCTGGCACTCTATTGAATGGACGGAGCAGATCGATGTCACATCACCGGAATATCCTGAATTTGAGACAGTTGGGGTCGCTGGCTGCTTATCTCCTGCTCATGGGGCTGCTGCTGGGTTTGTGTGCGTGCTCCGTGACACCGGACACTATCGTCCAGACGCCGACAACGGTGAAGCCGCAGCCTGCAGACAGGGCGGTGGCGGCCAATGGAGCCATTTATCGCGCTTCTGCCTACAAGCCGCTGTTTGAGGACAGGCGCGCGCGTTTTGTTGGCGATACGTTGACCATACAGATTACCGAAAATACCAGTGCCGGCAAACAGGGCACCGGCTCTTCGAGCAAGACAGGCTCCGTTTCCGCTTCTGTCGATCCGACGACCGGCTTGCCGATCAATTTGAGGCGCGGCATATCGATTGGCGCCGATTCATCTCTCAGTAACGAGGAAAAGGCAGCTTCCAGCGCCAGCAACAGTTTCACTGGCACCATCAGCGTGACCGTGGTCGAGGTGCTTGAAAATGGCAATCTGGTGGTGAGCGGCGAAAAACAGATCGCCTTTGATCGCGGTTCCGAGTTCGTGCGGTTCTCGGGTGTGGTCAATCCGGACAACATCGCGCTTGGCAACAATGTACCTTCAACCAAGGTGGCGGATGCGCGCATCGAATACCGTACCAATACGCAGCTTGATGCCGCACAGGTAACGTCGATACTTGCCCGTTTCTTCCTGAGTTTCATTCCGCTCTAAAGGTGACAAGCGTGAACGCATACCGTCGTGTCAAACCCCTGATGACCGCTCTCTTGCTGGTGAGCGGCCTGCTGCTGGCCGGTACGATGGCCCATGCCGATCGCATCAAGGATCTCGCTACCATACAGGGCGTACGTAACAACCAGCTGATCGGCTATGGGCTGGTCGTGGGCCTGGATGGTACGGGCGACCAGACCACGCAGACGCCATTCACCGTACAGAGCATTATCAGCATGCTGCAGCAGATGGGCGTCAACTTGCCGCTCGGAACCAATCTGCAATTGAAGAATGTCGCCGCGGTGATGGTGACCAGCGCATTGCCGCCGTTTGCCCAGACCGGGCAGACGCTCGATGTGACGGTTTCTTCCATGGGTAACGCCAAGAGCCTGCGCGGCGGCACGTTGCTGATGACGCCGCTCAAGGGCGCTGACGGGCAGGTCTACGCCATGGCCCAGGGGAACCTGGTTGTCGGTGGCGTGGGCGCTGCGGCCAGCGGCAGTTCTGCCCAGATCAACCATTTGAGCGTAGGCCGCATTTCGGGCGGCGCCACGGTTGAGCGCGCGTTGCCGAATGTCATTGCAGAGGGCAATACCATCAATCTTGAACTGACCGAATCCAGCTTTTCCACGGCAGCGCTGGTTGTGAATGCGGTCAACGGCCAATTCGGACCGGGCACCGCTGTGGCGCAGGACGGCAGGGTGATCCGGGTGAATGCGCCTGAGCGGATGGAAGACCGGGTGGCGTTTCTGGGCGCGTTGGAATCGATCAATGTTGCGCCTGCCAAGACATCGGCCAAGGTCATCATGAATGCCCGTACCGGCTCGGTGGTGATGACGCAGCATGTGACCCTGGAAAGTTGCGCCGTCTCTCACGGCAATCTTTCCGTGGTGGTGAATACCGCGCCTGTCATCAGCCAGCCCAACCCCCTAGCTGGCGGCCAGACGGTGGTTGCGCCGATTTCCCAGATCGAGATCAACAAGGAGCCCGGCCAGGTGATGTTGCTGGAGGGCGGTGCGTCACTGGCGGAAGTGGTCAAGGCATTGAATGCGATTGGCGCCACGCCGCAGGACTTGCTGGCGATTTTGCAGGCCATGAAGGCAGCCGGTTCTTTCCGCGCGGAGCTGGAGATCATTTAAGTGATCAGCCAACCTGACCTCACCGGCAAGCTCGCGCTCGATTCCAACGGCCTCAACAGCCTGCGCGCGGCTGCGAAAGAGAATTCTCCGGAAGCGATACGCGAAACTGCCAAACAGTTCGAAGCGATGTTCCTCAACATGATGTTGAAAAGCATGCGCGACGCCACGCCGCAGGAAGGCATGTTCGATAGCGACCAGACGCGTACCTATACCGCCATGCTGGACCAGCAGCTGAGCCAGTCGCTCGCCTCGAAAGGCATGGGCCTGGCAGATGTGCTGATTCGCCAGTTGACCAAGAGTACCGGCGCGGTTCCTGCAGGTCAGCAGGGGATGGATTTTTCCGGTGCAGCGGATAGCAAGGAAGACAGGGTTTCGGCCATTCCGCAGGCATTGATCCAGAAAATGGCGCAAGACTTCAATGCCGGCGGCTCGGGCAACCAGCCTGAACACGTTGCTGCATTCCAGCAGAAAATGATAAGGCATGCGCAGGCAGCCAGCGAGTCAACCGGCATCCCGGCGCAGTTCATGGTCGGGCAGGCTGCGCTCGAAAGCGGCTGGGGACGGCGCGAGATCAAAGGAGCCGATGGCACCAACAGTTACAACCTGTTCGGCATCAAGGCGACGGGCGGGTGGAATGGCAAGGTGGTCGAGACCATGACGACCGAATATATCAACGGCGAGAAGACGCAGCGGGTCGAGAAATTCCGTGCTTATGACTCCTATGCAGAGTCGTTCAGGGATTTCGCCAATATGATCAGCAAGAATCCACGATACCAGACAGTGATGGATAACCTGCAGCAACTGACCGGTTATGCGCAGGCATTGCAGAAAGCCGGTTATGCAACCGATCCGAATTACGCTGACAAGCTCATCAAAGTGGTGCAGCAGACATCGGTGGCATAGCGGGATTAAAGATTTCGCGGGATGTGCCGACATAGAGAGTAATCACAAGAGGTAGCTGGAAGATGGCGTCGAATATATTAAACATAGGCAAAAGCGCACTGACTGCCGCGCAGGTGGGTATCAGCACCACTGGCCACAATATTGCCAACGCTTCCACACCCGGCTACACACGCCAGGTCGTCATTCAGGGGGCGGCCCTTGCGCAGAATTTCGGTTATGGGTTTATCGGCCAGGGAACGCAGGTTACCACCGTCCAGCGCGTTTACAGCGAGCTTCTGACACGACAGGTCGCCAGCAGCCAGAGCACCAGCGGCGAGCTCAGTACTTACGCTACGCAGATGAGCCAGATCGATAACTTGCTGGCAAACGCAAGTGCGGGCCTTTCGCCGGCAATACAGGGTTTCTTTTCCAGCCTGCAGACGGCCGCCGCCAATCCTGGCGATCCGGCCAGCCGCCAATCCATGCTGTCAACCGCACAGGCCCTGGCTTCGCGTTTCCAGGCACTTGGCAAGCGGCTTGATGATATCGGCCAGAGCGTCAATTCCGACATTACCGCCAGCGTCAGCCTGATTAATTCCTATGCCAGGCAGATTTCCCAGTTGAACAAGTCGATTGAGGCAGCGTCCATCGCAGGCGGCAATCCGCCGAATGATCTGCTGGACCAGCGCGACCAATTGATTGCCGAGTTGAGCGGGCAGATCAAGGTTGATGTCGTAAAGCAGGACGACGGGAAATATAACGTCTTTATCGGCAATGGCCAGCCGCTGGTGGTGGGGAGCGATACTTACGCGTTGACAACCGTCAGGTCGCCTACCGACGCAAACCGTATCGAAGTGGGTTATGTGAATAACTCCACTACGGTGATACTGGGCAGCAACAGCCTGACCGGGGGTAAACTCGGCGGGCTGGTCCAGTTCCGCGAGAAATCGCTGGATGTCATACAGGGGCAGCTCGGCCTGGTTGCAATCGGCTTGGCGGAGACTTTCAATGCCCAGCATGCATTGGGCTACGATCAATCAGGTACCCTGGGTTCCGATTTCTTCAGCATACCGGCACCCCAGGTTGCTCCTAGCACGGCCAATAACGGCAACGCCGACCTGACCGCTACCGTCAGCAGTGTCTCAGCGTTGACCGGCAGCAATTACCGGGTGAAATTCGACGGCAGCAACTACACGATTACCAGGACCGACACAGGCGCCAGTCAGTCATTTGCCTCTTTGCCGCAAACCGTTGACGGGGTGGCATTTGATATTGCCTCCGGCAGCATGACCCCCGGCGACAGTTTTCTTGTCAAACCGACCGCACAGGCAGCGACAGGTTTTTCCGTGGCGATTACGGATGTCGGTGACATTGCGCTGGCCGGCCTGCCGACAGCAGGCAACGGGGATAACGAAAATGCCTTGAAGCTGGCTGCCCTGCAAAGCGCCATGACCATGTTCAACGGCACGACCAGTTTTGAGGGTGCTTACGGCCAACTGGTCAGCCTGGTCGGCAACAAGACCAATGAATTGAAAGTGATGGGCACGGCTGAGGAAGCCATGCTCGAAGGCACTATTGCCGCGCAGCAATCCGTGTCAGGCGTCAACCTGGACGAAGAGGCCACCAATCTCCTGCGTTACCAGCAGGCCTACCAGGCTGCGGCCAAGGTCATGCAGATTGCCAGCCAGCTGTTTGATGAAATTCTCGCGCTCGGGCGATAACAAGGCGGAGTAGCACGATCATGCGCATCAGCACCAACACCATATACCAGTCCGGGATTGCCCGCATCAGTGAGCTTACCGCATCGCAGGCCAAGCTGAACCAGCAGATTGCAACCGGGCGCCGCATATTGACGCCTTCCGATGATCCGGTAGGTTCTGCCAGGGCGCTGGAATTGAAGCAGGCAACCAGCGTCAATAATCAATACACCAGTAATCGCCAGGTTGTAAGCCGCTATCTTGGGGTGGAAGAATCGACGCTAGCCAGCATTACCGATGTCATGCTCTCGGTGAAGTCCGGCCTGGTTTCCGCAGGCAACAGCACTTATTCCGACACCGAGCGCAGCTACTTGGCTGCCGAGGTGCGGAGCGCGCTCGATCAGTTGATCGGCCTTGCCAACACCAAGGACGGCACAGGCAACTATATTTTTTCCGGTTACCAGTCGCAGACGCCTGCCTATGTCAAAACGGCAACCGGTGCCCTGTACCAGGGCGACAGCAATCAAAGGCTGCTGCAGGTCAGTGCTTCCCGGCAGATACCGCTGGGTGATACGGGCGAGTCCATCTTTCAGGCCAACGGCAACGATATTTTCCAGACATTGACCGATCTGGCCGCGCTGCTGGATACACCTGTCACTGATGCTGCGAGTTCAGCAGCCTTGAGTGCGGGCCTGGTAATAGCCCAAGCCGGTGTTGATGCCATTATGGATTCGGTGCTGACGACCAGGGCAATGGTAGGTACCCGGCTGCATGAGCTGGACGCGCTCGAGGAATTCGGCCAGGAACTCAATCTGCAATACGCGCAATCGCTTTCCGAAGTTGAAGAGCTGGACTATGCCAAGGCGATTTCGGATTTGAGCCAGCAGCAGGTCATATTGCAGGCTGCGCAGCAGTCTTTTATAAAGACGGCGGGTCTCTCATTATTCGACTATTTCTAGCCGGCCCGGACTTTTCTTTTCATCAATAAAAAATCCCCCACTTTGGTCGAGTGAGGGAAAGATTGAAATCACCAAACTACGGGGATTATCAATGGAGCTTTTGTTGGCGCCATCTTCCTTTCAGGTCGATGACGCCAAGGGCTTTTTACAGCGTGAATATATTTAGTGCACCGCCGCCAGGAGCAGCGTTGTACTTGGTCAGTTCTGCATAACCACCAGCAGCGCCGAGGGCGTCTGTCGGGTTAGTCAGGCCAAGGTTCATCGCTACGCCAGCCCAACCGCCGATACCGGACAGTACGCCAACG
>CAJPFK010000016.1 GCA_905339275.1 Methylophilaceae bacterium | reverse complement strand
TGCCAGATCGACAGCAACGGTAGTAGCATGCATTTTGGATTCCCCCTCGGAGTTGATCGGTGCTGACACCCACGTCCAATGAGCTTCAGCCGCGCAAAGACTGCGCCAACAAAAGGGGGGAGTCCATCCCATCACTCAACCGGACGCTGCGCGATAAAGCCGCGCAGCGCCGGTTAGCTCCACGTTGGGCGGCTACCCACGGGGAAGCATGAGACTACGCGCAGCCCTGGCAGAGTGGCTCCAAATTGCATCATTTGCCTTTCTCTTTCTCTGGGCCTGGGTCCCTATTGATTGGGCGGGCTGGCTTGTCGGGTTTGGTGTAACACTGATCATGATTATTGCTGCTCACCTTTTATCGCCCTCCCAGTCGTGGCTTACTCGAATCTTCAACCCATCCCGTGTTTGGGAGGAGCCAGCCCCACCTGAACACCAGTTAAGAATTGGCGAGTCACATGGCGCATCGCCGCCCAACCCGCCAGTCAACAAGGACGCTGCGCGATGAAGCCGCGCAGCGCCTGTTACTTTCCACGTTAGCGCTCATGAATCGCACTGCTGCCCTTGACGCATTGCTCAATATCACCGTGCCAATCTCGGAGGCAATTGCTGGAGTAACGTCGTTTGCTTGGGACAGTGAGTCGGAGCTAGTCGTCCTTTTACCAGAGCATTTTTGCCGCGCTCTGCTATTGTTCAATCAAGGTGCTCTTTCAGCCGCAGAGATCGAAGAGTGGGCGAATGCACTTGAGTGCCGAGATGATGTACGCATTTCAACAACTATTGCTCACGAGCTACTGCATGAGCTTGCGAATCCACTGCTTACACGGTCTTTGTCCAAAGAGCGTGCGAGTTTTTGGCTTTCACAATTGGCACTGAGCGCTAACCCATCCATCAACACGGACGCTGCGCGATGAAGCCGCGCAGCGCCGGTTATGTCAGACGTTAGCGCGCAATGCTACCGAACCTGATCGACCATCCTGCAGTGCGGATAGCTCTGGCCGTTGTGGGGGTCTTGCTTACTCTAGTAGCTCTGATCGCTACGCCGCATGGCATCATTCTTGGCTATGCTGGAATTGTTGAACGAGATGTACTACTCATTTTCATTGGCCTCATGACTGTTTTTGGTGTAATCGCTATCTTTGGGGCTTGGTATCGGCTGCTGGTGCCTCACGTTGAAATGGGTAAAGCCCAAGCGCGCCGTATCCGCTTCTGCTTGTACTGCGGCGTCATTTCCAGTCTTGGCTTGGCCGGCTGGGCCGGTTATGAAGCTGAGCTTTCTTTGTTAGGCGTGCTGGGGCTATTCGCAATTGTCAGCATTGCACTCATCAAGGGAACACCAATCCCAAGTGCGCTCTAACATGGCGCTCGACCTCGCTCCCTTCGGTCGCTGGACGCTGCGCGATGAAGCCGCGCAGCGCCGGTCAGCTCTACGTTAGGCCACACACCATGCTCTCATCGCTCCTGTCAGCAATGCCATGTTGGTACGTCGGCCTCGCCATAGTTGCGAGCTTGTACTACGGTGCCCGTGGTGTAGTTGGGCAGCGTATTGCCGCACAACTTCTGAACGACGAACTCAAGTCACAGAACAAACGGGTGTGGAAGGGCTGGGAAATCGTTCTTGTCCGTTACGTTCAAGACTTCATCTTCCACTTCGTCTGCTCGGTTGCCGGGTTCGTTTCTCTGTTCATTGTGGTCGTGACCTTACAGGGCTCGCAGTCCATAGCCGATCTGCAAGCTGGCGCTTCAGTACTACTGGTGTTTTGCTTCTTGCTCGGTCTAGTGGGCGTTTGCGGCCAGCTCCCGCACCTTCTGCTCGAAGGTCGTTTTCCCAAGGGCGGATAACCGTGTGGCCTAACCTCTCGGTCAACACGGACCGCCTGCAAGCTGCGCTTGCAGGTTCCCTCCGCCGCTGCGCGGCTCCGGCGGCCGGTTACCTCAAACGTTAGCGCCACAGAATGAAACCTCCTGGCACAATTGAAATGGCCGACGCCCTTGTCTCTCGCGTTGGCCTGCTGGCCGCATTGGTACTCGCATTTGCAGCTATTGGGCTTTTTGTCGGCGTCACGGCGATGGGCGTGGTTTGCCAATTGATCGAAATCTGTGGAGTCGTTCTCGCACTGTTGGGTGGTGTTTTGCATAACGTGGTTCTCTGGCGGCGGTTCGGCTTCTTCCATGTTTGGTTCTCGTTCAAAGAACTGTATGGCGGTTGCCCTGTTCGAGTCCGCTTGTTCTGTCTTGGTCTTTCCGTGCTTGGGGTCGTGTCGTTCGCGGCCCTGATTACCGCCAGAGATACAATTGCAGAGCCAAATCGCGCTGCTTACACTGCCTTTATGTTTGCGTCTGTCTTCGTCGTTTGGTTTTCCCTTATGCTTGCTCAAACCACTTCGTTGCTCTATGGCGCTAACCCATCGTTCCAGGGGACGCTGCGCGATAAAGCCGCGCATCGCCCCTGAACTCAAACGTTAGACATCAGGCCGCATGGATCCAACAATCCGTCCGATAATCACGTTTTTGAGGATACTGGCCGTCTTCGACGCATTTACCCTTCTTCTCGCACTTGAGTGGAGCGGGCTTACACCTAGTGGTAGCCTCATCGTCTATTGCGTTACTCAAAGTGCCGCCCTTTTCACGTTTGCTTTCTGGCCACGCCGCCTCTACTCGTCGACGACGGTTCGATTGGTCATGCTTTGGTTTGCTCCCATTGCTGCAATAACAGCATTTCCTCTCATTCTCCAAGATATGAACTCACCGAATGAACCTCACTGGGATGCCGTCAAGCTAAGAGTGCTGACCTGGGGTTTATTCCTCGCCATGTTCTTAGAGGCAAAAAAATGGAAAACCGCTATTTAAGCTGTCTAACCCGTCGCTCCAGAGGGACGCGTGCAAGCTTTGCTTGCCCGCGCCCCTGAGCTAGCACGTTAGAGCACGCTACCGATGCTCAGCCTCATGCGCTTCTACATCCTTCACAAGAATTGGCGCGCTCGCCTCGCGCTGAATTCTGCTGCCTCGAACATTTGGCTTTGCTGGGTCATCTCTCTTCTCTTCGTGGCGGGTCTGGCTTTGGGTGCTGCGTTCCGTAGCCTGGACACAGGTTCTGCTCTTCTTATGGGCGCCGCGGCAGTCGCTTCGTTTGCTGCGTCATTTGCCTTCTTGGCTGAGGCGAAGCGCCTACACGCAGTTCGCCTTGCCGCAGGAAACGCCGTCTTTGTCGAGAAATGAACCCGCGTGCTCTAACACTACATTCGAGCGGACCTGCGCAAAAAGCCGCGCAGGCCGCTCAATTTCGACGTTAGAGGGCACTCCTCCGTGACCGACTCTGAACTCGTTAGTTGGGGAATTTACGGAGCCCTTGGTGTTGGCTCAGCCGTTGGCTTTCTTTTCTATCGCCACCTTCGAGGAGAAGAGCTAAATTTATTGAAGACGGCTGGCCTTGAGGCCACCGCCACTATCACCGAGATTGGACAGGAAAGCGAAGGTGAATGGATTGCGACCTATCGCTTCTTACCCAAAGGTTCAGCCACCGAAATTCAACTCTCCGATTTCTGTGGTCAATCCTCAGCAGCCCCATACAAGGTTGGAGATAAAGTCCGCATTTTTTATGATCCTAAGTCGCCTAATGTTGCTCGCATCGCTTAAGCCGCTAGTAATGCCCTCTAACATTCCGGTCGAGAGGGACCGCCGGCAAGCAGGGCTTGCCGGTTCCCTCCGCACCTTCGGCGCTCCGGCGGCCCCTCACCTAGCACGTTAGAGGGCGACAGTGTTTGACTCCTTGGATTCTGGCTATATTCCCATCTGCCTAATCGTTGTGGCGGCATCGTGGTTTATTTCCGGAGTCCGACGGCTATGGCTTCTTGTCTTTCTAACCATTGCTGTTCCAATAGCCGTTTCCCTTTCATGGGGGTTTTTGCCTCGATTGCCGGATTTGTTTAGGCCGTTGCAGTTTGGTGAAGACGATTGGGTGCCTTGGATTATCATGGCCGTTTTTCTTTGGAGTGCGGTCTCTTTGCCTGTCGGAGCCTTTTTCGTTCTTCTTTTCTCCATTAGACGCAGGCGGAGTGCTCATGTGCAATGAGGAAATGCCCTCTAACCCGCCGGTCGAGAGGGCCCGCCGAGAAGCTGCGCTTCTCGGTTCCCTCCGCGGCTTCGCCGCTCCGACGGCCCCTCACCTAGCACGTTAGGTTTCACTATGAATAGCGCTCGCCCACTTACCGTCTGGTTCCTCTTTGTATTCTTCCTGTGGGCTGTCGGGAAGGACTTCCAACTCATGGTTACTCATCAGCAAGGCCTGGACTACGCAATCTTCGGGTTCCACAACCAACATTTGCTGTTCTTTGCATTCCTGTCCGCCATATTCCTACTTGACTTCGCTGGCTCCTACTTCCTCCTTCACCCGCAACCCGTTGGCTTCTGGGTATGCCTTGCGGCCATTGGCGTCAATCTCATCTACAACGGCACCGCATTGTCGTATGCGCTCTCGGATCTTGACGGTACTCGTGAAGCCTATGCTCTCAGTCGCGAACTGAAGGGCCTTCCGACACGGGAGGCGAACCTCGACAAGATATTTACCACCGAGGGAATGAAGGCCGCCTTCGGATTGGCGTCCTCGTTCGCGCTATTAGCGACAGGGCTACTCGTGTACAACCGAAAGTATTTCAGCCCTCACTTACCAGATGAAACCTAATATTTCGGTCGAGAGGGACCGCCAACAAGCTGCGCTTGTTGGTTCCCTCCGCGGCTTCGCCGCTCCGGCGGCCCCTCACCTTCGACGTTAGGCCGCACACCATCATCATGCGCATCGAATATGAACTGAAGTACCGAGACTATCTACTGTTCAACATCATGCATCAGTTGCTCTCTGTTCCAGTCCAGCTGTTGTATGGAGGCTTCGCTGTGCTCATCTTCTTTTCGGCTCTTGGAGACCAATCCATTTGCGCAAGAGCATACTTAGCAGTTCTCGCCTATGCTGCAATGTGGGTAGTTCAATTACTGTTTAACGCGTTCTACCTCCTTTTTGGAAAAAATCGATCTCTGCTTACGAGGCACGTTGTCGAAATCCAAGACGAAGCGTTCTACGATGAGACAAAATACGGCCGTTCATATCACTATTGGCCAGGTCTAGCCAAAGTCATCAGCCGCCCTGGATTCATCGCTGTCTACATCAATGCTAATGCGGCCCACATTATTCCAAGCAGAGCCTTTTCCTCTTCTTTCCAGAGGCAAGAGTTTCTTTCCGCATTGAAGGGAAAGCTAAGTGCGGTCTAACATTTCGGTCGAGAGGGACCGCCGGCAAGCAGGGCTTGCCGGTTCCCTCCGCGGCTTCGCCGCTCCGGCGGCCGGTTAGCTAGTACGTTAGACCCCAGAAGACGGAGCCCTCCATGCCCTATGACTACGAACGCCCATACATCGCGCAATCGGACATGCCGAAGTTCGTGGCCACGGATCAAAAGGTGGCGTCGGAATATGGCGCCGTAGTCCGGGCGACTGAACTGACCAACGTGGAATACAGGACCAGGTTTATTCGAATGGCTCAATCCAACAACATGAAGGGGCCACCGGATGGCGGAAAAATCTATCCGGGTTACCTTGTTGTCCGTCGTCTCGGTACGTCAGGCCAATACGAAACCTGGATGCCAGACGATGTATTCGAAGATCTGTATGCGCCAGCGGTCTAACAGATCGGTCGAGTGGGCCGCTCTGCCAGCAAGCTTCGCTTGCTGTCACCTCGCCCCTCACCTTCGACGTTAGGCCCAACACAACGACCGTCGTGACGACCTCAAGGTACTGGTTCGAACCCGAAGGAGGGTGACATGGAAGTCAAGATCAAACCCGACACCAAGCTCAATCAGCTGGTTCGTAGCAGCGCCGTACAGTGGCAACCGCTCACTGAACCAGGAGTGAGCGGCATCTACGTGAAGGTTCTGCGCTTCGACGCGGCGCAAGGCAGAGCGCCAACCATTCTTCTGAAGTTCGACGCCGGAGCTACATACCCTGGTCACATTCATCCCGGGGGCGAAGAGATCTTCGTCCTGGAGGGCGACATTCGCCTCGGCAAGGACCGGCTACATGCAGGTGACTATCTGTACACCGCTCCCGGCAACATACACGCGGTGCACTCGGAGGCAGGCTGCGTGGTGCTGGTGAGCGTCCCGCAAGAAGTGGAGAAGCTACCTCGCAAGAGCTCCAGCGCGGGGGTAGCGACCAGTGGGGCCTAACCCCTCGCTCGAGCGGACGCCCACCGGCAGGCCGCGCTGGCCGCTCAGCTCAAACGTTAGGAGAGACGCGTGGAACTTAAGCTCAAGTTTCCCTATTTAGCTGATGAAAATGAACGCGAAGAAGGTGCCAAATTTTTCACAAACGAATTTTCTGATAATTCCAATAAGACATTGATTTTTCATGTTGGCCCCTTTGAAGACGCCGGTATTTCTGAACAAATCGAGAGGTACGTCAATTCCAAATTGCAGGTTCAAAGTATGACTACAGGTGAGAAAGGATTTTTCACAAAGAAAAAGCTGATGTCATTCACCCTTAAACCTCAAGTTATAAGTCAGGCCAATATGCTTACCGTTACAAACGCCATGTACGACCTAATATTGGCGCTTGACGTAACTGTCAACGTTAAATGCGAAGCTTAGCTTTTTCATGACAATGAAACACACTCCTAACATGGCGCTCAACCTCGCTCCCTTCGGTCGCTGGACGCTGCGCGATAAAGCCGCGCAGCGCCGGTCACCTTGAACGTTAGGTGGCACAAGAGCCATGGCGAAGCGACCGCCGCCCGGACGATGTGTTCACTGCCTTCGCCATTTCGATGTACTGACTTGGGACCACGTATTCCCCGAGGCGTGGTATCCGGAGACAACCCCGGCCAATCTCGAGAAATGGAAGATTCCTTCATGCTTGGAGTGCAATCTTCTCCACTCGAAGAGCGAAGGTGACCTTCTAATCCGATTCGGCCTCTGCGTCGACCCGGACGATCCTAAGAACGCAGGAATCGTAGAGAAAGCTCTCCGTGCGGTGAGCGCGCAAGATGGCAAGAACGAAAAGGACGCATCTCGGCGCGAGGCTCTTCGGCAGAAGGTCCTAAAGGAGGTCTTTGAGGGCGACGCAATCCCGTATCAAGCCGTCTATCCGGGATTTGGGCCTCAGCCTGGGATACACGACGAAGTGCGGGTGGCAGTTCCAGTTAGTGCGACCAGCATTCGTCGGCTGGTCGAGAAGATAGTCCGAGGAATCACCTACATCGAGGACATGAAGTTTGTCGAGAAACCTTTCGAGGTCCAACAGTATGTCCTCACTGAGGAAAGTGCTAGTCCGCTTAAGGCAATGCTTGATCGCTTCGGTACAGTTTACGAAAGAGGCCCCGGCATAACCGTCATCCGTGCCGTGACGCCTGAAGATAATTTAACCGCGATGTATTCGATAGAGATTTGGGGACGCTTCAAGGGGTATGCGTTCCTGTCAAAGGACGAGGACTGACAGTGCCACCTAACCCCACAATTGAGAGGGACGCGCGCAAGAGCGGCGCGCGCGCCCCTCATTGTGAACGTTAGGCATTGGGGAAACGGTCGTGCGTATTGCACTTTGTGTTGTCGCTGCCCTGATTGCCCAAGGATGCACCACACTGACATATACGAGTCAGCGGCATGCTGCTGATGTCTCAGAATGCATCGCCGCCGGCTGGAAGGGCGTTGCCTCTTCGGGGGTTGAAGTCTCAGTATCGCTCACCAAGGAAAACGACGACTACTTGATTGATGTGGTGCTGGCGAGAGATTTCCCAACGTTCCTTCCAATACACTCAATTTGGGCGAAGGTTAGGCCAATGGGTCCGCAAAAAGACGCTGGCTCATCCACTGAATATCGGCGTAACTTCCAGATCACGCACGAAAGGATTGACCGAGTAGTAAAGGAGTGCCAATGAATTGTTATGGTTCGCCCATGCCTACCCATTCGCTGCAGGCGCGGCGGCCCTTTCGGGCCGCAGCCTGAGCTCAAACGTTATGCGGCACGAATAGCCGCTGTGCACCTCGCTCGGAGATCACATGGAACCAGTCGAGAGCCGTTCAGACGCAAGGAACAAGCTCATTCCCGCAAGCCCTGCCGAGGTGTTTGCCGCAATGAGCGATCCTGCACGCGTCGCCAGGTGGTGGGGGCCGGCCGGCTTCACGAACACGATTCACAGGTACGAGTTCACCCCTGGCGGCAGTTGGTTGCTAACGATGCACGGACCTGACGGCAAGGACTACCCCAACGAAAGCCGCTTCACCCGCATCGTCCCCGACCAACTCTTCGAGATCGAGCACCTCAACGGCCATCACTTCGTGCTCACCCTCGAACTGCAGCCGCACGCGGAAGGAACGAACGTGATGTGGCGCCAGACGTTCGACACCGTCGAACACTACAAGCGACTGGCAGGGTTTGTCGCCACGGCCAACGAGCAGAACCTTGAGCGACTGGCTGCCGAAGTTGTGCGAGGCACGAGTGCCGCCTAACCCTTCCATCGCGCGGTCCTCCGCCGTCATGGCCGTCCTGATGGCCGCAGCGCTGGCGCTCGCAGCTTGCGGGGCACGGCAGAAGGCTGACGCCGTGGCCGCGCTGCCGGAGTACCGGGCGTTCGGCGAGCCGCAGCTCGTAGCGATACGCGGCTACCAGGGCGATGCCATGGAGCCGTTCATCACGAAGGACGGGCGCTACCTCCTGTTCAACAACCGGAACGATCCGAAAATCGACACCAAACTGCTTTTCGCGGAACGCGTCGACGACCTGACGTTCGACTATCGGGGCGAGCTCGAAGGCGCCAACACCAGCGCCCTCGAAGGCGTGCCGAGCGTGGATCGGCACGGCAACCTGTTCTTTGTATCGACGCGCAGCTATGCGGAGACGCTGTCGACGATCTATCGCGGACGCTTCGGCCAGGGCAGGGTGTCGGGCATCGAACTGGTGGCCGGGATCTCGCTGCGCCAGCGCGGGATGGTGACGTTCGACGCGGAGGTCTCCGCCGACGGTAGCACCCTGTTCGTGGCGGACGGCCGCTTCGCCGGCGGGCACGTGCCGGAGACGGCCGACATCGACATCGCCGTGCGCGACGGGGCCGGCTTCCGTCGCCTGCCAGGGGCGCGCGATCTGCTAAGGAACGTCAACACCGCGGCGCTGGAGTACGCGCCCGCGGTCTCGGGCGACCTGCTGGAGCTGTTCTTCACGCGCCTCGAAGGCTCGGCGCGGTCGCCCAGGACCGCGATCCTGCGCGCGGTCCGGCCGGACGCCGGGGCGCCTTTCGGCGCGCCGCAGCGGCTCGCCTCGATCACCGGCTTCGTCGAGGCGCCGGCGCTGTCGGGCGACGGGCGGTCACTCTACTATCACCGTCTCGACGGCGGGCGTTTCGTCATCCTTCGCGTGGCAAGGTCAATCAGGCCCTGACGCGGCGCCCTGCTCCGCCCGGTGCTGCGCGCCGAGGTAGTCGCGCGTGCGCATCTCGACGAGGCGGCTGACGGTGCGCTGGAATTCTGTGGCCTGCGGGCCTTCGCGGTAGAGCTGGTCGGCCTCGCATTCGGCGGTCATGACGAGCTTGACCTTGTGGTCG
>CAJPFK010000015.1 GCA_905339275.1 Methylophilaceae bacterium | reverse complement strand
CCTTCCCATCTCGAACAGGGCCGTGAAACGGATCAGCGCCAATGATAGTATACTTCTCGTATGCGAAAGTAGGTCACCGCCAAGCTTCTTATTCAGGACCTCACATGGTCTCAACAAAAGCCCTCTCGTATGAGGGCTTTTGTGTTTGGGGCAGTTACTAATACCAATTCATTGAATTGGTTGATATAATATTGTTTTGATGGGCTTTGGGCCCATTTTTTATTTCCGGGACTTGTTTAAAGGTGAATTGATGCAGGATTTGCATGCATTGTTGGAGCGATCGTTGACCCAGCTCGGGTATGAGTTGGTGGATCTGGAAATATCCAATCGTGGCAAATTGTTGCGGCTATTTATTGATAAGCCGGAGGGCATCAATATCGATGATTGTGTGCTGGTAAGTAACCAGCTTAGCAATCTATTGGCGGTTGAGCATGATATCGATTATGACAGGCTTGAGGTTTCCTCGCCTGGGCTGGACAGGGTATTGAAAAAGCATAGCGATTTTGAGCGTTTTTCCGGAGAACGTGCACAGGTCAAGTTGCGCGTACCTGTAGAGGCCAGAAAGAATTTTTTAGGTATATTGCGCGGGTTGGAATCGGAGAGCTTATTAATTGAGTGCGATGGAGTTGTCCATAAAATTGCACTGTCCAATATTGATAAGGCAAGGTTGGCTCCGAAGTTTTAGCCTGCAGAATTTTAAGCGGAGATTGAAATGAGTCGCGAAATTTTATTATTGGTAGATGCCTTGGCACATGAAAAAAATGTGGCCAAAGACGTTATTTTTACTGCTTTGGAGCTAGCTCTTGCTTCTGCCAGCAAAAAGCGCTTTTCTGAAGAGGCGGATGTGCGTGTCGCCATCAATCGCGACAACGGAGAGTATCAGTCTTTCCGCCGGTGGCAGGTGGTCAATGATGACCTTCTGGAGAATCCGGCGGCCCAGGTAGCGCTTTCGGATGAACGTGCCAAAGGCCTGGCCGAAGGCGAGTACATAGAAGAGCCGCTTGAGTCTATCGAGTTTGGCCGCATTGGAGCACAGGCTGCCAAACAGGTCATTCTGCAGAAAGTGCGTGAAGCCGAGCGTGAACAGATTCTGGATGATTTTCTGGCGCGCAAGGAACACCTGGTTACCGGCGTCATCAAGCGCATGGAAAAAGGCAGTGCCATTATCGAGGTGGGTCGCATTGAGTCACTGTTGCCGCGTGAGCAGATGATTCCGAAGGAGAATCTGCGTGTCGGCGACCGCGTACGTGCTTACCTGTCTCGCATCGAGCGTGGCGGCCGTGGTCCGCAGCTGATTTTGTCGCGTATTGCGCCTGAGTTCCTGGTAAAACTTTTTGAGCTGGAAGTTCCGGAAATCGAGGAAGGCCTGCTTGAAATCAGAGCAGCAGCCCGTGATCCTGGTTTGCGTTCCAAGATTGCCGTGAAAACCAATGACCAGCGTCTGGATCCGGTTGGTACCTGCGTCGGCATGAGAGGTTCGCGTGTGCAGGCGGTAACCGGTGAATTGGCCGGCGAGCGCGTGGATATCATTTTGTGGTCGATGGAGCCGGCACAGTTCGTCATCAATGCCATGGCCCCTGCTGAGGTCAGCAGTATCGTCGTGGATGAGGATGCGCACAGCATGGATGTTGTGGTGGCGGAAGACCAGTTGGCACAAGCGATTGGCCGTAACGGGCAGAATGTCCGCCTGGCTTCGGAGCTGACCGGCTGGACACTGAATATCCTGACTGAAGAAGAAGCTGCGAAGAAGCACGAAGAAGAGTACACCAACACCCGCCAGTTGTTCATGGAAAAGCTGGATGTTGACGAAGAGGTCGCAGACATCCTGGTGGAGGAAGGTTTCAGCACGCTGGAAGAAATTGCCTATGTGCCGCTTTCCGAGATGAGTGAAATCGAAGCCTTTGATGAAGATACGATTAACGAACTGCGCAAGCGTGCCCGCGCTGCCCTGTTGAAAGAAGCGATTGCCAAGGAAGAAAAGGTTGAAGAGGCGAGTGAAGACCTGCTCAACATGGAAGGCATGGATGAAGCTACTGCGCATAAACTGGCTTCCCAGGGTGTGTCGACGATGGAAGACCTGGCTGACTTGGCCGTGGATGACCTGGTCGAACTTACCGGCATGGATGCCGAGCGTGCCAAGGAGCTGATCATGACGGCACGCGCTCCCTGGTTTGCGTGAGATGCTCAGGGTGATAATTGAAAATGTGTATTTGTAATATGCGTATGTAAGCGCAAAAGAAACGACTGGAGAGGTAGCAGTATGGGAAAATCAAGCGTAGCACAATTTGCCAGTGAGTTAGGGTTGCCAGCAGAGTTGCTGTTAGAACAACTCAGGGGTGCTGGCGTGAATAAGGCTGCGCATGACGATGAGCTGACCGAGCAGGACAAGACTTCCTTGCTGGAATATTTGCGCAAGGAACATGGTGCTCAAGCCCCCAAGAATAAAATCACACTGACACGCAAGCAGAATACCGAGATCAAGAAAACCGATAGCACGGGTAAGGCCCGTACCATCCAGGTTGAAGTGCGTAAAAAGCGTGTGCTGGTTCGCCGCGATGTGACCGATATGGAACAGGCTGAAGAGGTTGCCCCGGTCGAAGAAGCTGTGGCACCGGTCCTGCCCAAGGTTGAATCTGAGCCGGTAATCGTTCCGGAAGAAGTGGTTGCGGAAGCCGCGCCCTCGGAAAGCATAGAAGCCCAGCCAGCGGAGGCGGTCGAGGAGCCCCAGCCTGTTGAGGCAGTAAAGCCGGCTGAAGCAGCAAAACCAGCTGAAACCAGAACCATCAAAAAGACCGTCCTGACGCCTGAGCAGATCGCTTTGCGTGAACAGGAAGCGAAGCGTCACGCCAACCTGATTGCGTTGCAGACTGAAGAGTTGCAGAAAAAACAGGCCCTCATACAGAAAAGGTTGGAAGAGGAAGCCAAGAAAGCAGCCGAGGCTGCAGCAGCGGCCGAGAAAGCTGCCAAGTTGTCAGAAGGCACTTTGCACAAACCTGCGGCTAAGGAAGGCGCCAAGTCTGATGACAAGGGGGCCAAGAAAGCAACCAAAAACAAGGACTGGGCCGACACGCAAAACAAGAAGCGCGGTATCAAGACCCGTGGCGATGCCGGCATGGCCCAGGGCTGGCGCGGCCATAAAAACAAATCCAAGACCCACAAGGATGGTGAAGAAGGGCTGCATGCCTTTAATGCTCCCACTGAACCGGTCATCCATGAAGTCGTCGTGCCAGAGACCATTTCTGTGGCCGACCTGGCTCACAAGATGGCCGTTAAAGCTGGCGAAGTTATCAAGACGCTGATGAAAATGGGGATGATGGTTACCATCAACCAGGTTCTGGATCAGGAGACTGCGATTATCGTGGTCGAAGAGATGGGGCATGTCGCCAAGGCGGCCGCAGCGAACGATCCGGAAACATTCCTGGATGATGCGGAGCATGCAGAGGCGATTCAGGAGCCGCGTCCACCTGTGGTGACGGTGATGGGTCATGTCGACCATGGTAAAACCTCGCTGCTTGACTATATTCGCCGTACTCGCGTTGCTTCGGGTGAAGCCGGCGGCATTACGCAGCACATTGGGGCATACCACGTGGAGACCCCGCGCGGCATGGTGACATTCCTGGATACGCCGGGCCATGAAGCATTTACCGCGATGCGCGCGCGCGGCGCCAAGGCGACCGATGTGGTGATTCTGGTAGTGGCTGCCGATGACGGCGTGATGCCGCAGACGATTGAAGCTATCCATCATGCCAAAGCCGGCAGCGTACCGTTGGTGGTGGCGATCAACAAGATCGACGTACAAGGTGCGAATCTCGAGCGCGTCAAGCAGGAGCTCGTGGCTCAGGAAGTGATCCCCGAAGAATATGGCGGCGATACCATGTTCGTCGAAGTGTCGGCTAAAACGGGTCAGGGCATTGATGCCTTGCTGGAAGCCGTGCTTCTGCAAGCCGAAGTGCTTGAGCTGAAAGCGGCCAGGAATGTTCCGGCCAAGGGTCTGGTGATTGAAGGCCGCCTGGATAAAGGCCGTGGGCCGGTGACGACCGTTCTGGTCCAGGCAGGTACATTGAAACGTGGCGATATGCTGCTTGCGGGCAGTGCGTTTGGCCGTGTGCGTGCCATGCTTAACGAAAGTGGCCAGGAAATCAAGGAAGCCGGGCCATCGATACCCGTCGAAATTCTTGGGCTGTCCGATGTTCCAAACGCGGGTGAGGAAGTCATTGTAC
Organism: Methylophilaceae bacterium; assembly: GCA_905339275.1. Classification (GTDB taxonomy): domain Bacteria; phylum Pseudomonadota; class Gammaproteobacteria; order Burkholderiales; family Methylophilaceae; genus UBA6140. The sequence continues at coordinate 166,455 of CAJPFK010000015.1, read as the reverse complement.
TTAACGATGAACGTAAAGCCCGTGAAATCGCGTTATTCCGCCAGGGCAAGTTCCGTGACGTGAAACTTGCCAAGCAGCAGGCCGCGAAGCTGGAAAACATGTTTGACCAGATGGCCGAGGGCGAAGTCAAGACGCTGCCGATGATCATCAAATCCGATGTGCAGGGTTCCTATGAGGCGCTTGCTACCTCACTGCAAAAGCTTTCCACGGACGAAGTCAAGGTCAACATCATTCATACGGGTGTGGGCGCCATCAGCGAATCCGATGTCAACCTGGCATCGGCATCCAAGGCTGTGCTGATCGGCTTCAACGTTCGTGCCGATGCTGGCGCCCGCAAGCTGATCGAGAGTTCGGGCGTGGATGTGCGTTACTACAACATCATCTACCAGGCGGTGGATGAAGTCAGGGCTGCGCTGGGCGGCATGCTGGCGCCAGAGCAGAAAGAGAATGCGATTGGCCTGGTCGAGATTCGCGAAGTTTACCGGATTTCCAAGGTGGGGGCTGTCGCCGGTTGTTATGTGCTGGATGGTGTAGTCAAGCGCGGCTCCAGGGTGCGTGTGTTGCGTGACAACGTGGTCATACATGAAGGCGAGCTGGATTCCCTCAAGCGCTTCAAGGACGATGTGAAAGAGGTTAAATCCAATTTCGAATGCGGCCTGTCACTGAAAAACTTCAACGATATTGAAGTTGGCGATACGCTGGAAGTGTTTGAAGTGGTTGAAGTTGCCAGAACACTCTAATGGCTAAAGAGTTTTCACGCAGCGACCGGGTTGCAGAGCAAATCCAGCGAGAACTCGCGGATTTGCTGCAATTTGAAGTCAAGGACCCACGCATTGGCATGGTGACCCTTACCGAGGTTGAAGTGAGCGGCGACATGGCACACGCAAAGATTTACTACAGCGCAAAGGCAGGCACGGCGGAGTTGCAGAAAGGCCTGGAGAAATCGGCAGGTTTTCTGCGTAGCCAGCTCGGTAAGCGCATGTTGCTGCGTACAGTGCCTCAGTTGCATTTTATCTACGATGCCTCGATTGACCGCGGCATGCGTCTTTCCCAGTTGATTGATGAAGCGCTGGCGCCGGATCAACTGATTCCCGGCAAAAAAGACGAGCAATCAAACTAACCGCCACCTGCGGTAAGCGCCTAAACATGCAATTCAAACGCGTCAAGCGCGCCATCGATGGCGTGCTATTACTCGACAAGCCGCTGGGATTGTCTTCCAACCAGGCATTGCAGCAAGTCAAGAGGCTCTACCAGGCCGCGAAAGCCGGTCATACGGGTAGCCTGGATCCTTTGGCAACGGGCCTTTTGCCGATATGTCTGGGCGAAGCGACCAAGTTCTCGCATTTCCTGCTTGATGCCGATAAAAGCTATCGGGCACTGATTCAACTGGGCAGCACGACAACAACGGGCGATGCGGAAGGCGAAGTGGTCAGTCGTGCCGAAGTCAACGTAACACAAGAGCAGTTATGCTTGGTGCTCAAGCGTTTTGTCGGTCAAATCGAACAGGTGCCGCCCATGTATTCGGCGCTCAAGCATGCAGGCAAGGCGCTTTACGAGTATGCGCGAGACGGTGTGGAGATTTCGCGCCCTGCGCGCCGGATTACCATTTTCGATATCGAATTAAACGGATTCGATCGGGAGGCGCATCGGCTCGAGATCAACGTGGTCTGCAGCAAAGGCACGTATATCCGCACGCTGGCTGAAGACATTGGCCGTGCGCTCGGTTGCGGCGCCCATCTGGCGGGCTTGCGCAGATTGAGCACGGCGCATTTCAGGTTGCAGGATGCATTTACCATGGAACAGCTCGAAGAGATGACGGCGACGGCGCGTGACGAGATTCTTTTGCCTGTCGATGCCTCCGTGATTGATTTACCTGCGGTGGTGCTGGACCAGGACAGTGCGTTTTATTTGTTGCAAGGCCAAAGTGTATGGAAGTCGGGCTTGAATGCCGGTGGTTTGTTCAGGATATACAAGGATGATGGCCGGTTTCTTGGCCTTGGTGAATTGGATTCTGATGGAAGGGTGGCGCCGCGAAGATTGCTGGCAATGCGTGCATAACGATTGGCGCGCCAAATGATTTGAGATTTGAGCAATCAGATGCTTGATAAGTCAGCGCTTTTAAGGTTAAAATGCGCGGTTACTGAAAGTAAAAAAGATCCAGGAGAAAACATGTCAATTACGACAGCAGAAAAAGCCAAGATTGTTGGCGATTATCAACAGGCACAGAACGACACCGGCTCCCCGGAAGTGCAGGTGGCTTTGCTCACTAGTCGTATCAGCACGCTGACAGAGCATTTCAAAGTCAATGCAAAAGACCATCACTCACGTCGTGGCCTGCTGGCGATGGTAAGTCAACGTCGCAAGCTGCTTGATTATCTCAAGCGCAAAAATGCTGACCGTTATCGTAGCTTGATTGAGCGTCTGGGTCTGCGTAAATAATTCATTATTCACAAACAAGTTATTAATTTGTGAATTGATACAAAAGCCGAAAGCATCGCGTCGACATTTGGTTGCGCGATGCTTTTGGCTTTTTTGCTGGACAGTATTTTGTAAAAAATACTTTGATTTGAGAACACTCTAGAACAGTAAGAGTGAATTGTGTAGATAGATGAGAAGAGGACAGATTATGTTTAATAAAGTGAAAAAGACAATTCAATACGGTGCGCATGAGCTCACCCTGGAAACCGGTGAGATTGCTCGCCAGGCCGATGGCGCCGTGATGGTAAGTTATGGTGATACGGTCGTGTTGGTAACGGTTGTGGGCAGGCATGATGTCAAGGCAGGCCAGGATTTCTTTCCGTTGACTGTGGACTACCAGGAAAAAACGTATGCTGCCGGCAAGATTCCGGGTGGTTTTTTCAAACGCGAAGGCCGCCCTTCCGAAAAAGAGACACTGACATCCCGCTTGATCGACCGTCCATTGCGCCCATTATTCCCGGATGCCTTCTACAATGAAGTGCAGATCATCGCGACCGTCATGTCGTCCGACAGCGAGATTGATTCCGATATCCCGGCGATTATCGGGGCTTCTGCGGCATTGGCTATTTCAGGCATTCCGTTCTACGGCCCGATCGGTGCCGCCCGCGTCGGTTATGTCAATGGCGAGTATGTGCTGAACCCGACTGCAAGCCAGTTGAAGGAGTCCGATCTGGACCTGGTTGTTGCAGCCACGGATTCAGCCGTGTTGATGGTGGAATCGGAAGCGAAGGAATTGCCTGAAGACGTGATGTTGGGTTCGGTTGTATTTGGCCATGAGCAGATGCAGGCAGTAATCAACGTCATCAACGAACTGGCTGCCGAAGTCGGTAAGGAGCCATGGGATTGGGTACCGCCGGAAGCGGATACTGCCTTGATCGAAAAGGTTGCGGCACTGGCAGCTCAGGATGTCAACGATGCATTCAAGATCAAGGCCAAGAGCGAGCGTTCTGCCAAGCTGGAAGAAATCAAGAATCGCGTGTTTGCCGAACTGATTACGGAAGAGACTTCGACCGAAGAGGCGAACAAGATCAAGACCGAACTGTTCAACCTGGAAGCAAAAACGGTTCGCGGCCAGATTCTGAACGGTGAGCCGCGCATCGATGGCCGGGATACACGTACGGTTCGTCCGATCAGCGTCCGTACCGGTGTTCTGCCACGTACACATGGTTCAGCGCTGTTTACCCGCGGCGAAACCCAGGCCCTGGTGGTAGCTACCCTGGGCACAGGGCGCGATGAGCAGATCATTGATGCCTTGCAGGGTGAATACACCGACCGCTTCATGCTGCACTACAACTTCCCGCCATTCTCCACCGGTGAAACCGGCCGTGTCGGTACACCAAAGCGCCGTGAAATCGGCCATGGACGCCTGGCGAAGCGTGCACTGGTCGCCGTGCTGCCAAGCCAGGAAGAGTTCGGCTACACCATTCGACTGGTGTCGGAAATCATGGAATCCAACGGTTCCAGCTCCATGGCATCGGTATGTGGCGGTACGCTGGCGCTGATGGATGCAGGCGTGCCAATCAAGGCGCCGGTTGCCGGCGTGGCGATGGGCCTGATCAAGGAAGGCAACCGTGTTGCGGTTCTGACCGATATCCTGGGTGATGAGGATCACCTGGGTGATATGGATTTCAAGGTGGCAGGTACCGAAGAAGGTGTGACTGCACTGCAAATGGATATCAAGATTACCGGCATCACCAAGGAAATCATGCAGGTTGCGCTTTCGCAGGCGAAGGAAGGCCGCATGCATATTCTCGGTATCATGAAGCAGGGAATGGCTGAAGTCCGCCAGGAGCTTTCTGCATTTGCTCCACGCATCATCACCCTGAAGATCAATCCCGAGAAGATTCGTGATGTCATCGGCAAGGGCGGCGCAGTGATCCGTGCGCTGACCGAAGAGACTGGCACGACGATCGATATCGAAGATGACGGTACCATCAAGATCGGTTGCGTTAATGCCGATGCAGGCGAAGAAGCCAAAAAGCGTATCGAGGCGATTACTGCGGAAGTCGAAATCGGCCAGAGTTATGAAGGCACCGTGATCAAGCTGCTTGATTTTGGCGCGATCGTTTCATTGTTGCCTGGCAAGGATGGCCTGCTGCACATTTCGCAAATCGCGCATCAGCGTGTGAATGCCGTCTCCGACTTCCTCAAGGAAGGCCAGGTAGTGAAAGTCAAGGTAGTCGAGGCTGACGAGAAGGGTCGTGTGCGCCTGAGCATGAAGGCGCTGATTGATCCTCCTGTCGTAGAGGAAAAGGCCGAGGCAGAGCAGCCGGCAGAGTAATTTGGTGAAATAAAAAAGGCCGGATATTCCGGCCTTTTTTATTGTGTGGAACTCATCGAATTTTCAACTCTGGTGTAACTTGCTGCACAAGTTGCTATGTTTCAACCGAAAACAGACAACGAATTGAAGCGGGGCGGGGGGGTTAGTTTCTAACGCGCTATGCGCATCAGGCCTCACTGAAAACAAGCAGCCAGGCTTACTTGGCTACTTGTTTCTCACGAATTTCGTCCAGGGTTTTGCAATCGATGCACTGGGTTGCAGTCGGACGTGCTTCCAGCCGCTTGAGGCCGATTTCCACGCCGCAGCTATTGCAGTAGCCGTACTCGCCTTCATTGATCTTGCTCAGCGTTTCGTCGATCTTCTTGATCAGTTTGCGTTCACGGTCACGATTGCGTAATTCGAGCGCCATGTCAGATTCCTGGCTTGCGCGGTCATTGGGGTCGGCAAACATGGTGACCTCATCCTGCATGGTGTGCACGGTACGGTCAATGTCATGACTCAGCTCGGATTTCCAGTCGTTAAGAATCTGACGGAAATGATTGAGTTGTTTTTCATTCATGTACTCCTCACCGGGTTGCGGTTGGTAAGGAACGAATTGTCTAGAGATTACTTCAGCCATTGTGGTCTCGCGAGGTATAGCCTCGATTTCGAAAAACAGCGTTAACAGAAAAATAAAGCAGGCGCAAGTTTACTACGATTAGGAATAATGTCCAGCATGTATTTTAATGGGTTTAATCTGCCTAAGATATTGAAGATTCGCGCAAAGTCTGGGCAAGCAGGGTATTTTCCATCAAGGTTGCAACTGTCATTGGTCCTACACCACCGGGAACTGGCGTAATCCATCCAGCGTGCGCTTTCGCGATGGCAAACTCAACGTCACCACTGAGGCTTCCATCTGCTAACCGATTGATACCGATATCAATCACAACAGCACCAGGTTTGATCCACTCACCCTTGATAAGCCCTGCTTTGCCGGCTGCTGAGACGACAATGTCAGCACGTGCCACGTTAGCAGCCAGATCCTTTGTGTGGCGATGGCAGCAGGTCACTGTGCAGCCAGCAAGCAGCAGTTCTAATGCCATCGGGCGCCCCACGTGATTAGACACGCCCACTACCACAGCATCCAACCCTAACAACTCAATCTTGGTAGCTTCTAACATTTTGATGATGCCAAAAGGAGTACATGAGCGTAATGTCGGTTGACGTACAGCTAACCTGCCAATGTTGTAGGGGTGAAAGCCATCGACGTCTTTATCTGGACTGATGCCTTCGATGATTAATTTTTCGTCGATCTGTGCTGGCAAAGGCGATTGCACCAAGATGCCATCCACAGTATCGTCAGTATTCAGTTTGTTGATAAGTGTAAATAGTTCAGCCTCTGTCGTTGTGTCAGGCAAATTATAGGCAAGTGATGTGATGCCCACTTTATCGCAAGCAAGCCGCTTGTTGCGTACATAAATCGCTGAGGCTGGGTCTTCACCGATCAAGATCACAGCGAGGCAAGGCGCACGTTTACCTTGGGCGATACGAGTATCAATTTGTGCCTTCAGGCTAAGTAGCAATTCTTCTGCGATGACTTTGCCATTAATGATTTGTGCTGACATAAACTATGTGAGTGAAAAAACCACTATTTTAGCAGGGTATGCTAATTAATCCGACTATCAGATAAGATTAGAATTGACCTGATAAGCACTTTGTTATATATTTCACGCCCTCGGGGTGTAGCGTAGTCTGGTAGCGCGCCTGCTTTGGGAGCAGGATGTCGGGAGTTCGAATCTCTCCACCCCGACCAGATTCTCGTAATGATAATTCTAGATTGCCCGACAATCTGCCCGTAGCTCAATCGGATAGAGCACCAGCCTTCTAAGCTGGGGGTTACAGGTTCGATTCCTGTCGGGCAGGCCAAGTTTCTGATATCTAGTCAGTCTCGATGGTGGCTGTAGCTCAGTTGGTAGAGCCCTGGATTGTGATTCCAGTTGTCGTGGGTTCGAGCCCCATCAGCCACCCCATATATTTAAGCAGTTACAAAACCACTGGTTTAACTCAAGGCTGATTTATTAGACGATTGTCTAATATGTTGTGTCAGAACCGTACCCTATAAACCCTGTCCAAACCATTGAGCTGTATATATAATGCAGTTGTTTAGCAAACTGCTAATCACCGTTTAGGAGTAAATGCCATGTATCCATTGAATTGGCCTTTATCAATGTTTGTTGCTTCGCTAGGTGTTCCTCTAGTGATTAAAATTGAAGTTGAGTACGACGCGGACGCTAATGTTTATGTGGCGACCAGTCCTTCTGTGCGTGGTCTGGTTGTAGAGGCATCTACTTTAGATCAGATTAGATGCGAAGTTGAAGCAGTGCTTCCTGATTTACTCGAAGTTAATCATCAATTAACAAATACCAAACAACATCCTCAACATACTCGCCTACAATTTAATACCCATCTTATTGCAGCATGACCGAGTTTTATAAGCAGGTTGTCGGCATTCTGAAACAGAACGGTTATACGCTATATCGTCAAGCTAAAGGCTCACACGAGTTTTGGTGCAAAGACGGCAAAGACTGTGTAACCGTTCCGGTAACGATGAAATCAAGACACACAGCCAACAGTATTCTCAAGCAGGCTGGAATCAAGCAGAAAATCTAGCCTTACTTAAGTCCTTTCACGATCTTAAATTCACGCTGTTTTATATAGTGTTCAGTCATTGCAGCACTTGAATGACCAGCCAGAGATTGCGCATCAAGCCCCATTCTTTTCGCGTCTGTCAGTGCTTTTGCTCTAATGTCATGAAAAGTAAATCGTGTTCCACCTTGTTCAGCCCATTTCAATTGCACTCGATTCCACATCGCCTTGAAACCAGTGTCTGAATATGACTGACCTTGCCTAGTGCAAAACAGATTCAAGCCTCTTATTGGTCTTTTAAGCTGCTTTGCTCTGGATACAACTTCACGAAGTCCCTCAGTCCATTCATAAAGCTGTTTTGCGCCTGTCTTGGATTGTTTTATCCATATGCCCTCGTCCGTAATCTGATCTAGTCTTAGAGAGAGGATGTCGCCCTTTCTAAGCGCAGTGATGTAGGCAAAGTCCATTACAGTTGAAATTAAGTCGCTGGCTATTTTTTTAACGGCTTCAAACTCTTGATCTGTGATGTAGCGATCACGACCTTTCTCAGGATGCTTTGCAACGCCTAGACAAGGGTTTCTATCAATCTCACCCCAGCGCATGGCATAACTGAATATATGCGAGAGTAAAGATATTTCCCTGTTTGCTCTGATAGGTGCTTTCACTCCCCTAATATCGAGATACTTGGCGATATGTGTTGGCCTGACTTCCAGAACAAGCATGTTTCCAAAAACCTCATTAAGGTTCTTTGCTTCCATGAGGTTGCCGGTATAGGTTGCTTTGGCTTTTTTTGGTGCAATCTCAATCATGTATTTTTCAATCAAGGCCGCCATTGAGCCCTTAATGGGTTTTTCGCTACCAGCCGCTCTTGGTGTTTCACCTTCAATCTCAGCCCATTTTGCAAAGGCTAGAGCCTTATCATCTGATAGCCTAGTCCATTTGTTCTCTCTCGAAACGTAGTAATAGGCACCATGCTTGAGATACATTCTAGGAGGTAGATTGAAGTTTGATTTACGTCTGCGCCCCATGATTAGCCTCGCTATTTGATTGCGTCAAAGTTGGGTTCGGATTGTTTGTTTTTTGGTAGTGATATTTGAAGGCGATCAATCAGCAATGATCTAAGCACTTTGGGTTTGCCTGCAGCGCTGACTTCGAAAGGGAAGGCGTGGGCTCTTAACCAGCGCATTTGTGCTTTGGGCAGTTTGAGATCAGTTAGCTCTCTGAGCTCATCATGAGTGAGAAACAGTAATGACAGGGCGGACATTTATGCGCCTGCCTTGTCAGGAATACATAGCACATCCATTCTTTTTGGGATGCCGTCCCTAACGAGTTTGGCGAGTACCTTTTCAGGTGTGCCCTCTACTTCGAGCATTACCGATATTAATTTGCCATAAGCTACAGATGCGTAATGGGTGAGGTAGTCATACCCAATTTCGACGGTCTTCTGAATTGTACGAATACGCAGCATTTCATCCTGAACCCAATTAAGGGCTTTGGGATAGGAGCCAGCTACATATTTACCAGGCTCTAAAAGTACCTCCCAAGGTATAAAGCGATCTACGTTGTGAAGCTCAACCTCCCAACGCACCCATGGATGCCATTTGGCTCCTAGTTGCATGCCCTTTTCATAGACGCGTAGCATTTTCCCATTCTCGCGTTTGCCGATATAAAGGGTTCTTCCGCTTCCATCTGGTTCGAGCCAGCTGCCGTTTTCTCTACATTTGGGTTTGTTGCCACCATTGCTAAATAATCCATCTCTATAAAGCTGAACAGCATAATCAACGCTGTGAGCACCTTGATAATCATCTACAGCACCATCCCATCTAGTAATGCGAGCACCATATTTATATCTCATTAGACTTACGAACTCTGGCCAATCTTGTACCAGTCCACATGCGCCGCTAGGCAAGCTTAAAAAAGCGGTTCCACGCTGACCACCATAAGCAAAAAATGCTGTAGAAATACCAAGTTTGAAAGATTGTTGATAGCCGTGCAGACCCTTACCGCGGTCTATGGCAGGAGAGAAGTTACTACCTAGGAGATTAAACAGATCATTGAGAACAAACGGCAGGTCGGATGAGTTGAATGGAAAAGTACAATTGAGATAGTCAGTAATTGCAGCAAATGGCTCTGTATTTTGACTTGGAATAGGTGTAGAAATTAAAGCAGCTTTTCCGCCTCTGGAAACCAACTCGTAACTTTCCCCCTCATCTAGGGGTGTTGCTGTCCTTAAACTTTCCCCCCGTATTACCAGACGGGGGTTGCACGTTCTGGGCAGGTCATTTGAAGATTGTGATGTAGCTATTCCGCTTCCGTTCGAAGGCGCGGCCGCGCTGGGCGCGCGGTCCTGAACCTTCGAGCCGGAAGCGGATTTATTAAATGCAATAAGTTGTGAGTTGAGTTTATCCATACAAAGGAATATTGAATTCCCTTGCAGGATAAATCAGTTAAAAGGGAATTACAAGTCCCCTTAGGGGGATTTCTTTTCCCTTTATATGATTTCTCTTCGATGGTCGATTTTGATCTCGCCCGAAACGACTTTCCAGAAGTTGGAGAATTTGTCGGCAAGTGCTAAGCCAACTGAGCGATCAGCACTGGGTCCACGTTCCGGAAAAATCTCTCTGACCTTAATATCAAGAATTTCCTCATATTTGCGAACAGTCTTCTTGCTATGCACCATGTAAATTACTTTCCAGCCTACATGATAACCAATTCGAAGCATTCCCAGAGCGGATTCAAGTTCATCAATCATTCCGACGAAGTTGGTAATCGCCTTGTCCTCGATAGTCTGAAGTTGTTCTTTTTGTTCGGGAGTAAGTTTCGCTAATCTCTTATCGAGGGGTACTGTTCTACGCGGATCTATTAAATCACCGAGCTTGGTCGCTATATTCTCTGTGATGCTGAGTTTTCTTGAGGTGATGGCTTCTGTTGAACTCGAAGGGTCTTTGCTTTTTTCATCGTTGTTCATAATGTACTCCGTGTAACACTCAGAACAAGATAGATGAGAAAGGGGATATTAACAACCCTTAATTAAGGATTCTTTTGTATAGTGACAGCGGTACTGACCTTATTACTCTCGAAAAGCTTGGCATATCCATTTTGACCACAGTCATATTGATACATAGTTCTAAGAAGCCAAATTTTTTGCCAAAAAGGATCATGAATGCCGAAAGATGTAACGCAAAGTCCAAGTTCAGTAGCTTCATTTGAGTCAATTACAGAACCATGAGAGTGATAGTGATCTCTGGTAGCGAGCTTTCCTATTACATCTTCGATCTCCGCAACAGACTTATCTTTCATCATGCCAGTTGATAGGAGATTTGTTGCAAGCTTACGAGTTTGGTTGCGAAATGATTGGGCGACTTGAACATCAATCACGTTCATGGTGCCAGCCGGAGCATTGAGAACAAACTCAACAGGAATGTTGTTGATGGAAGGGTCAATCGGCCCAAGTTCCGATTCAATACCCATTAGAATCTCTGAACCGCAAAGGGCGATTACAGTACCGTTACTTTTAGCTCTACGTGGAACTATGACTCGAAGATCTTGCGCTGATTGCCTCAATAGGGAACATATCTTTTCTGTTGCATCTGTCATGCCACCATTGGTTTCAAGTAGAAGGTCAACAGGACGGTTGACGCAAGTTCTCAAAAGTTCAGCGAAATAGACATCGTCACCGGGGTCTATTTGAGCAAGTGTCCGATCGCAATCGGTAAAATAAACAATAAGGCAGCGGCCAGTGTCTTCTTCAATATCCTGTATAAGTAACTGGCGAAGATACCTATCTTTATGGCTCACCCAAAAAAGAGGTGATTGAGAAGGTAGATTTTTGGAACGAGGAAAGCAGTCAGGCATGCGTTGCACCAGCCAATATTTTCTTGGCTTGTTCAGGCGTTTCAAAAAAAACGCTTTGACCAGACTGCAAACGTTCAACGGCCATATGAAGGCTGATATATGGGTCAAGAGTTGGCGCAAATGCCATTTCATCTTTCACCAGTGTCTGGATGGGTGTGGATTGAAACTTATCTTGGTTTGGCAAGGCTGCGCAATGAGCTTGAAACAATGAAAACATTGAATCAACTTTAGGCATAGCATTCCCCTAATATTGAATTGTTATTATATGACAATAAGATATTTCTGAAAGTTTACGACAGCAATCATCTGGCTGTAAACGAAAAACTTAAATTTTCATATACACATGTCAAAGCGAAAATATCACGTATTCAAGTCTAATATTGCCCAAACACAAGGCTAGTTATAGCTTGTTGTCGATGTGTATATGGTCAAATAAATTAGATTCTAGTGTTGTATTTATACAAATAAGAACAATAAGTAACAATAAATCTGATGCGGGGTTGTGATTCCAGTTGTCGTGGGTTCGAGCCCCATCAGCCACCCCATCCATCTTCATCAAGCACTTTCACGATTTTCCCAATTGGATTATTCCAAAAGCTGTAACCCTTGTTTTTGATGCATTCAATTCAATAATTGTCCTGAAATTACGGTAAGTATTCCAGATACTGGAATAATGTCTTTCCGGATAAGTCATTGTGGTCGCAGGCCAGTTTCGTTTACCTTTGTTTCTTCCATTACTTTTGAAGACACCATGAAATTCAATTTCAGATTTCTCCGCCTGTTGATACTGGTATCGACCGGGCTGGTTTCAACCGGCAGTTTCGCGGGTGCGGCTGATGCCGAAAAGAACCTGCATAGACTTAAAATGCCGCCGGGCTTCAAGGTCGAGATCTATGCAGAGGTGCCGGGCGCGCGCCAGATGGCGCTTGGGCAATCTACCGGCACGGTTTATGTCGGCACGCGGGGCGACAAGGTTTACGCGGTTGTAGATAAGGACAAGGACCGCAAAGCCGATGAAGTCGTCACGATGCTGGATGACCTGAACGTCGGCAATGGCGTGGCCATGCATGAAGGCAATCTGTATGTGGCCGAGCAGCATCGTATTGCCCGCTATGCGGCGCCGGGCTTTGACCTGAACCTGCCGTTCAAGCAGATGCGGGAAGTCATTTACGATAAGTTGCCGAATAAGGTCCATCACGGCTGGCGCTATATTGCCTTTGGCCCGGATAAAAAGCTGTACGTTACCGTTGGCGCGCCTTGCAACATTTGCGATGTGACCGGTATAGAAGCAACCGTGATTCGCATGAATCCCGATGGCAGCGATGCGGAGATATTTGCCCATGGCGTGCGTAATTCCGTTGGAATCGACTTTCATCCCGTCACAGGTGAGTTGTACTTTACCGATAACAACGTGGATATGATGGGCGACGATATCCCGCCGGATGAGTTTAATGCAGCCCCGAAAAAAGGCCTGCATTTTGGCTTCCCTTATTACGCAGGAGGCAAGGAGCAGCACAAGGACTGGAAAAACAGGAAGCCGCCTCAAAACGTGGCCTTCCCCGTTGTCGAGTTTCAGGCGCATAGCGCCAATCTGGGATTCAAGTTCTATACCGGCAGGCAGTTCCCGGCTGAATACCGGGGCGATGCCATCGTTGCGCAGCATGGGTCATGGAATCGTAGCAAGCCTGTAGGTTATCAACTGATGCGCATCACTTTCGATGAAAAGCATCAGGTAACCGGCCAGCAGGTATTCATCGACGGCTGGCTCAATGACGGCGAGGCGTGGGGCCGACCGACCGATGTGCTGCAACTGCCAGATGGTTCATTGCTGGTTTCCGACGATTTTAATGGGGTGATTTACCGCGTCAGCTATGGTGAGCAATCCGCCGCCGCACGCTCCACGGCAGTAGTTTCGGCCAGGACCCTGGCCGGCCTGCAAATGCCGGAATCCGCGATTGCGCATCCGGACGGCCGTATATTCGTCACTGAAATCGGTGAATTCGGTAAAAACGGGGATGGCAAGGTCACCGTCATTTACCCTGATGGCAGGACCGCGACGCTGGCTGAAGGCTTGAATGACCCGAAAGGCCTGGACCTGTTCAACAACCGGCTTTATGTGGCCGATATCAATGAAGTTGTCCGTATCGACCTGGATGGTCAACGTACCGTGATCGCCAAATCGGGAGATTTTCCGGGTAAGCCCATATTCCTGAATGATATTGAAATCGATGGTGATGGTAATGTCTATGTTTCAGACAGCGGTAATGACGATGGCCGGTATGCCGGTATTTACAGGATCACGCCGGAGGGCAGGATTACCGAGATCGTCAATGACAAGTCCGGCATCAAGCGCCCGAATGGCCTGCTGATGGATGGTTTGAATAAGTTGCTGGTTGCTGATTTCGGCACGGGCAAGTTGTACCGGGTTGCCCTGAGTGGGAATGCCAAAGCGCGTAGCGCCATTACCGAGCTTAACAGCGGCTTCGGTGGCGCCGATGGACTGGTGCGCGATAGCAATGGGTTCCTGTACGTCAGCGATTGGGCCAATGGCAAGGTCTGGCAGTTGAGTGAACCCAATGCCACACCACAGTTGATTGCTGAAGGGCATCAATCGTCTGCCGATATTGCGCTTTCAGCGGATGGTCAATATATCCTGATGCCGGATATGAAAGCAGGAAAACTGGTTTTTCTGCCAATCAGATAGTCGTAGCCAAGGTAACAAACGACAAAAGCCGGGATAAAGCCCGGCTTTTGTCGTTCCAAGGCCAAGCCGGCCTGTTTTGGCGAGTTATCCTATCCGATTGATACTCAAAGCCATAGCGGTTATATTACCGCTATGAATATAGTCCTTACATTTGCCATGCAATTATCTGGAAAGATCATCTGATGGCTGAGCATCCTTCCCTCATTATCATTGACGATGACCCGCTGATTACAGACACGCTGCATTACGTGCTGGGCAAGCATTTCGATGTCTATGTGGCCGAATCCAGGACCCAGGCAAAAAGCGTCCTGCGCCAACTGGAAACACCGCCATCGCTGGCCCTGGTCGACCTGGGTTTGCCGCCTGTGCCGCATAAGCCGGACGAAGGTTTCAAGATGATCGGTGAGTTGCTGGCGCACTCGCCGACCATGAAGATTCTTGTGCTCTCGGGCCAGAACGAGGAAGTCAACGTCAAGCACGCCATGGCATTGGGCGCGGTCGACTTCATTCCCAAGCCTTGCGATGTGGATCGCCTGCGTGAGTTATTGCAGAATGCACTGAAACTGCATGATGCAGAGTTGACCGAAGGCAGCCGCGAGCGCGAGAAGGAAAGTTGCGGCCTGCTGGGCGAGAGTGTGCCGATGCAAACCTTGCGCACGCAGATTACCCAATTCGCGGACGCGCCTTTCCCGGTATTGATCGAGGGCGAGTCCGGCAGCGGCAAGGAGTTGGTGGCCAGTTGCCTGCATCGCTTGAGCAGCCGTGCACGCCAGCCTTACCTGTCCGTGAACTGCGCGGCGATTTCTCCGACACTGGCGGAATCCATTCTTTTCGGGCATGCCAAAGGGGCGTTTACCGGCGCGCAAACCTCGCACGCCGGTTATTTCGAGGATGCGGGCGAGGGTACGCTTTTCCTGGACGAGATTGGCGAATTGCCGCTGGAGATGCAATCCAAGCTGCTGCGTGTGCTGGAAAACGGCGAATACCAGCGCATTGGGGAGACGCAAACGCGTAAAAGCAAGGCGCGTATCATCGCGGCGACCAATCGCGACTTGCGCGAGGAAGTGCGTGGCGCACGCTTCCGTATCGATCTTTACCATCGTTTGAGCGTGTTTGCAGTCCGTGTCCCGCCATTGCGCGAAATGGATGAGGACCGGTATGTCCTGCTTGATCACTTCAGCGATTTCTATGCGCGTGAAACCGGCCAGAAACCCTTTAAATTCGACTCGAAAGCCAGGCTGCGCTGGCTCGACTATCATTTTCCGGGCAATGTGCGTGAGTTGCGCAACATTATCATCCGGCTGACGGCAAAGTATGCCGGGCAATCTGTCAGCGATGTGCAGTTGGCTGCCGAGCTCGATCTGATGCAGATGGCCGCGGCATCCGGTGATCTGCCGCTGCTGAATGACGATGCTGCCTTGTTGACCCACGCGCAGCGGCATTTGCAAATGCAGGCCAACGTCAATCTCGATCAGGTGCTGAAAACCTGGGAAAAAGCCTATGTCGAGGCGGCACTCAAAATAACGCATGGCAATCTGAGCCAGGCGGCCAAGCTTCTTGGCGTGAACAGGACAACGCTTTACAGCCGCATGCAGATGCAGGAGTAATGCAAG
Organism: Methylophilaceae bacterium; assembly: GCA_905339275.1. Classification (GTDB taxonomy): domain Bacteria; phylum Pseudomonadota; class Gammaproteobacteria; order Burkholderiales; family Methylophilaceae; genus UBA6140. Next base: position 150,899 of record CAJPFK010000015.1, on the reverse strand, counting down.
CTCTTGTTAACCTTGCCGTAAAAAAGAGAATCAGAGGCTTCTGAATGTATTACGCCCACTTCGGCCTGAAACAGCCGCCTTTCAAGATCACCCCCAATACCGAGTTCTTTTTTTCCGGTGGCAATCGCGGAGCCGTGCTGGATGCGCTGATTTTCGCCATCAGAAACGGCGAAGGCATCATCAAGGTCGTGGGCGAGGTGGGGAGCGGCAAGACCATGCTTTGCCGCATGTTGCAGACGTTGCTGCCGGAAAACGTGGAAAGCGTATACCTGGCCAATCCGAGTGTTGCGCCGGAAGACGTGCTGCATGCGATAGCCTTCGAACTGCAACTGAAACTGCCGAAAAATGCAGACCGCCTGCAAGTCATGCAGGCATTGCAGGCCTACCTGCTTGACCGTCATGCCGCAGGCCGGCAGGTTGTTATTTTCGTCGAGGAAGCGCAAGGCATGCCGCTGGCCACGCTTGAAGAAATCCGCCTGCTGACGAACCTTGAGACCAAGCACGACAAGCTTTTGCAGATCGTGCTGTTCGGCCAGCCGGAACTGGACATCAACCTCAACGACACGCAGATCCGCCAGTTGCGCGAGCGCATTACGCACAGTTTCAACCTTGGCCCGCTGGAGGAGGAGGATGTCGGGAGTTACCTGATATTCCGCCTGCGGGCAGCAGGTTACTATGGGCCGCACCTGTTTTCCAAAGCGGCTATCAGGATGATCTCGAGATATTCCCAGGGGCTGGTCAGGCGCGTGAATATCCTCGCGGACAAGTCGCTGCTCTCCGCGTTTTCAGACAACGTCTATGAAGTGACGCCGAAACACGTCAGGGCTGCCATCAACGACAGCGAGTTCGGTGCGGAGCAGGTGAAGCGGCAATCCAGCCTGAAAATGTATCTGGCTGCAGGCGTCATCCTGCTTGCGGGCTTGGCGATCGGCTATCTGGTGAATCAGTGGCAACGTACAGTGCCGGTGGCTATTGCCGAGCCCGTAGCCGCAAATGCCGGCGAGCCTGCGCAACAGGCATCGGCCTTGATAGCGGCTGAAGCGCCAGTGCCGGCACCGCTGCCGGAAGAGGCTGTCGAAACTGCTGCCGGGAGCCAGGCCGAGGATATTCTGGAGCGTCGTCTTGCTGTTACAAAACACTGGCTGAATCAGCAACCGGAGTCGACGGTCAGCATTCAATTAATGGGTGCCTCAAATGACGACCAGCTCCGGCAGCAACTGGAATCCCTGGCGGCCAAAGTCGAAATCGATAATGTTTACGTTTATCGCACAACCGTGACCGGTAAGCCGTTTATCACGGTGTTATATGGCACTTATATTGACCGGCGGGAGGCGGTACGGGCTTTGCAGCAGCTTCCCGAAGCGCTGAGATCATATCGCCCGCAGTTAAGAACTACGGGTGGGATTTTGCAAGAAATAAAGCATCTTCAATAAGTTAGTCTTGCATACTAAAGCGGATTATGAGATAAACGTGTAAGTTCCGACTTTCGCTTGGACGGTTTGTTTGCCCATGAAAAATATTCCAACGTATATATTGCCGTTTTTAGTTTCAATGGCTCTGGCGGGTTGTGCCCATCAGTCCAAGGTGACGCCATCTACCGGGCATATCGACGGGCAGGCGCCGAATCAGAATCAGCAATTAAATCAATCGGCTACAACGCAAGCCCCGGATATTCCCAAGCCTGTCAGGAACAATGTCTACCTGCCGCCGCCCAAGCCCAAGGCCAAGGAGCAGACCTACAGTGTGGTGGTGAACGAAGTGCCGGTGAAAGAGATTCTGTTTGCGCTGGCACGCGAAAGCCGGCTCAACATCGATATCCACCCGGCGATACAGGGGCGTGTAACGCTGAATGCGGTCGACCAGACGCTGCCTGCAATTCTGGAACGGCTCGCCAAACAGGTCGATCTGACTTACAGGGTGGAAGGCAATGTATTGAATATCACGCCGGATCATCCGGTGCTGCGCACCTACAAGGTCGATTACGTCAATATGTCGCGGGATACCAAAGGGTACATAGGCGCGGCCGCAGAGATATCCAGTACGGGACAGGGAGCTACGACTACGGGTTCGGGAGGAGTTGGTTCCACGAGTTCTACCAGTGGAGCAAATAACAGTTCCCGCACATCGGTCACCAGTGAATCGCAAAATCATTTCTGGGAAAACCTGGAAAAGAACATTAAAGACATTCTTTTTGAAACTGATAAGGAAGTCATCATTGGAAGGGTTGAGGGTGACAAGCAAACTGCTAATCTCGACAGTCAGGTTAATAAGGAAAATTCTACGAATGTTGCTAGTGGTAGTTCCAATGCTAGCGCAGCAAATACGCAACGAAGTGGTACTAACACTAATGTTCAAATTGATTCACAAAAAGCATTAACAGAATACAAAACGCTATTTGCCGCCACCGTTATCTCAAATCGTGAAGCCGGCATCATCAGCGTTCGAGGAACAAACAAGCAGCATGAAAGAGTTCAGGAGTTCCTGGATAAAGTGCTCAACAGCGCCCGGCGGCAAGTCCTGATAGAGGCCACCATTGTGGAGGTGGTGCTCAATGATGCTTTCCAGGCGGGTATCGACTGGAGCCGTTTGAACAATTCAGCGACAAATAGCGGATTTACATTTCAACAGAGCGTTGGTCCCGGCGCCACCTTTAATTCAGGTGGTTTGTTGACAGGCACGGCAGCCAATGCCTTTGGAAATACTTCGAGTGCCGGTTTTGTGGCGGGATATCTCAATCCGATAAGTTCTTTAGGGAATATTGCAGCCTCGATCAGTTTGCTCAAGACTTTCGGCGATACCAAAGTGCTTTCCAGCCCGAAGTTGATGGTGCTCAACAATCAAACAGCCGTGCTCAAGGTGGTGGATAACCTGGTCTATTTCACGGTGCAGGCACAACAATCGACCATAGGCGGGTCTGTCGGCGGCACGCTTGCGACAATCACCACTACGCCGAATACTGTGCCGGTTGGTATCGTGATGAGTGTTACTCCCCAGATCAATGACACTGGCAATGTCAATATTAATGTCCGCCCGACGATTTCCAGCCTGATCAGATACGTACCTGACCCGAACCCCAATCTGGTGGCAGTCAATAATCAGGGTATCCCGGAAATTCAGGTCCGTGAAATGGAGTCGCTACTGCAGATTGGCAGCGGCAACACTGCGATTCTTGGCGGGTTGATGCAGGACGTTATTCGTAAGAATACGGACAAGGTACCAGGATTATCCGATATTCCGGGTGTCGGAAAAGTGTTTACCGGCAAAAACGATGGCAATAGAAAAACTGAATTGGTCATTTTCCTGCGACCCACGGTAATCACCAATGCCAGCCTGGAAAGCGACGAGTTGCAGTCCTACAGGCAATACCTGCCTTCACAACAATTACAGCAATCTTTCGATGAGTCTGCTAATTAAGGCACTGCAAAAAGCAGAACAGGAAAAAAATACTGATGGCAGACAAGTGGCATCGGTCGGTGCTCCGTCACTTGAATTAGCCCCGAAAGAAACGCCTGATATCAACAATACTCAGGGCGCTTCTCGTGCATTTGCCCAGCCCCCCGATTTTTCTGCACAGAAGGTATTCAGCCAGCAGGCGGCGAGCCGAGTGTTTGCCGCCAGGGCCGCGCAGGAGACGTCATCCGCGAAAATATGGCTGATTGCGCTGGCAGTCGTTCTGTTGCTGGTGCTGAGCGCTTTCTACTATTACCTGGAAACATTGAAACAGCCCGACGTGCTGATTGCTTCTGCCCCAGTAGCGGTACGGCAGTCCGCTCCCCCGATAGAGGAGACTATCATCAGTATCGATCCGGTTGCGCAAACCGGGATGATGGCTCATCCGCCCGCGCGGACTGAAAACTTCGAGCCTTCCGGCAGTCCCGCAAAAATGGAGCCAGGGCCGCTCTTCGCCGAGCCGGTTCCAGCCAGGCGCAGTGCGACTCCGGGTCCGCTGGCTTTTGGCGAGGCTGTGGCGGCGGCTGAGGAAAGGGGCGTGAAAGTAATACGCAATACGCCGGCACCCGATATCAATCCCAACCTGGTTGCGGGTTATGAAGCCTTTAATGCCGGTGATGATGCAGCCGCGCAAAGTGCCTACAGGTCGGTTTTGCAGGGCGACATACGTAATGTGGATGCACTGCTCGGCATGGCGGCAATTGCGGCGCGCCAGGGACGAGGCAATGATGCGGTGGGCTGGTATGGCAAAGTACTCGAGGTGGAACCGAGAAACAGTTTCGCGCAAGTGGCGATGGTTGGCTTGCTCGGACAGCTTGACCCCGTAAGCAGCGAGTCACGCATCAAGAACCTGATTGCCTTGCAGCCTGATGCGGCGCATTTGCATGCGGCACTGGGTAATCTTTATGCCGAGCAGAACCAATGGCCGCAGGCGCAGCAGGCCTATTTCGAAGCGCATCGGCTGGACGCAGCCAGTCCGGAGCATGCATACAATCTTGCAGTCAGCCTGGATCACATGGGCAAGGCCGCGCTAGCCCTGCAGTATTACAAACAGACGCGCGACCTGGTCCGTAATGCAAGCGCCGCTGCAATAGATCGTGCAGCACTGGATTCACGGATTGCTCAGTTGGAGTGATGCAAGGAAGCCAGAGGTCGGATTCATCAGGTTTCATCAAGAATATAAGAAGAAGATTCAAGATCATGAAGGTTGAACGCTAATGGCCGAGCAGCGAAGAAAGCTACGCTTAGGCGAATTGATGGTGCAGCAGGGGCTGATCAGCCAGGATCAGTTGCGCATTGCACTCATGGAGCAGGAGCAGAACAATATCCCGCTGGGCCGTCAGCTGGTGCGTCTTGGTTTTGTCTCCGAAGCCATGGTGCGCGACCTGGTCGCGCACACGATAGGCCAGGACAGCGTTGATCTGGCCACGGTGATTGCCGATGCCGATGCGCTGAAAATGGTTTCGGAAGAATTCGCACGGCGCTACCACCTGCTGCCGATTGCCTACGAAGAAAGTGTGAAGCTGCTTACCGTTGCAATGGCCGATATGTTCAACGTGGTGGCGCTGGATCAGTTGCGCGCGATGCTGGGCGGGCAGATACAGGTCAAGCCCGTACTGGCGGCAGAAGCGCAACTGGAAGAGTATATCGACCAGTTTTACGGTTATGAGCTTTCCGTCGATGGCATTCTGCGCGAGATCGAAACCGGCGAGGTGGATTACCAGAGCCTGGTTTCGGATGGTGATGAATACACGCAGCCCGTGGTGCGCCTGGTCGGGGCCTTGCTGATGGACGCGGTCAAGCGCGGGGCGTCGGATATCCACTTCGAGCCGGAATACGCCTTCCTGCGCATACGTTACAGAATCGACGGGGTCCTGCTGCAGATCCGCAGCCTGCACAAAACTTACTGGCCGGGCATTGCCGTGCGCCTTAAAGTCATCAGCGGCATGGATATCGCAGAGACGCGGTCTCCGCAGGATGGGCGCCTGAATATCAACCTGGGCGGCCGCCCGATTGATTTTCGCGTGGCCAGCCACCCGACTATCCATGGCGAGAATATCGTACTGCGCGTGCTTGACCGGGAGAAGTCGATCATCCCGATGGATCGCATGGGTTTGCGTAACGAGACGCTGAACGAATTGCGGCTGATGATGACCAGGCCGGAAGGCATCCTCGTCGTTACCGGGCCGACCGGTAGCGGCAAAACCACTACGCTCTATTCGCTGCTTTCCTATCTGAATACCGAAAGCGTCAACATCATGACGCTGGAAGACCCGGTGGAATACCCGGTTACCATGATGCGGCAGACCTCGGTCGCCGAAGTGAACAAGGTGGATTTTGCCAACGGTATTCGCTCCATCATGCGGCAGGACCCGGACATCATCCTGGTCGGTGAAATCCGCGATGAAGATACGGCGACCATGGCTTTCCGGGCGGCGATGACCGGGCATCAGGTTTTCACCACATTGCATACCAACTCTGCCCTGGGCACGTTCCCGAGATTGCTTGATATCGGCATTTCGCCGGATATCATGGCCGGCAACATCATCGGGGTGATTGCGCAACGCCTGGTCCGCGTGCTGTGCCCGCATTGCAAGGAAGCCTATGCCCCCGATGAGGATGAGCACAGGCTGCTGGGACTGGCGGCGGATGCCGAAGTCCAGATATACCGCCATGTGGGTTGCAAGCGTTGCTACTATTCGGGATACCGGGGCCGTATGGCGATCATGGAATTATTGCGCATCGACAACGACATGGATGCGCTGATCGCCCGCCGCTCCCACCTCGACGAAATACGCGCGCAGGCGCTGGAAAAAGGTTTTGTAACACTGGCTGAGGATGGCGCACGCCGTATTCTGGAAGGCTATACCAGCATTGCGGAAGTCACGCGCGTCATTGACCTCACCAGTTTGATCAGACAGTAAAGCACCTTGCCAACCTATAACTACAAGGCGGTAGATCAGGTCGGGCGGCCAGCGCAGGGCCAACTGGATGCGCTGAATGAAATCGACTTGGAGCTGAGGCTGCAGCGTATCGGGCTGGACCTGGTCACGTTCAGGCAGATCAAGAAATCCACCGCATTGTTCAGGAGCCGTAAAGTCAGCCTGAAGGATCTGGTCATGTTCTGCTTCCAGCTCGAGCAACTGACCAATGCCGGGGTGCCTTTGCTGGAAGGCTTGAGCGATTTGCGCGACAGCACGACCAATCCGCATTTCCAGAAGGTTATTGGTTCGCTGGTCTCCGAGGTCGAAGGGGGCAAGATGCTCTCGCAGGCGCTGGCGCAGCATCCCGATGTGTTCAGTAATGTGTTTGTCAGCCTTGTGCAGGCCGGCGAGCAGACTGGCCGGTTGCCCGAGGTGTTCGATCACCTGGCCTCGACCCTGAAATGGCAGGACGAGCTGGTTGCCCAGACCAAGAGGCTGCTGGCGTACCCGCTCTTTGTCCTTGTCGTGGTGCTGGGGGCGATCGTATTCCTGATGAGCTACGTCGTGCCGCAGATGGTGGCTTTCCTGCAGAATATGGGGCAGACCCTGCCGCTGGAAACGAGAGTGCTGATTGCGCTCTCAAACGCATTCGTCAATTATTGGTGGCTGATGATTGCGCTGGTGGTGCTGGTTACGGTGACAACCATTATCATGGTGAGGAAAAGCGCGGAGGCCCGCTATAAATTCGATTACCTGAAGCTGCGCCTGCCGGTCACCGGCGATATTTTGCAGAAGATCATCCTTGCGCGCTTCGCCAGATATTTTGCATTGATGTACCAGACAGGCATCCCGATTCTGGACGCGATCAAGACTTGCGAAGAAATCGTGGCTAACCGGGTGGTGGCCGATGCATTGAGCCGGGCGCACCAGCAGATCAACGCCGGCGACAGCATGAGCGAGAGTTTCAAGAATGCCGGGTTGTTTCCGCCGCTGGTGGTACGCATGGTGCGCGTGGGCGAGAGCACCGGCGCGCTGGATAAGTCGCTGCTGAATATCAGCTATTTTTATGATCGTGACGTCAATGAATCCATCGAGAAAATGATGAAAATGATAGAACCGACACTGACGGTGATTCTTGGCGCGATTCTCGCCTTTATCATGTTCTCGGTGCTCGGGCCGGTGTACGATTCTTTCAGTAAACTTAACATATAGCCAACGATTGAGCATGTTCTCCAAAATCATCCTGTGTGCCACCAACAACAAGCTGATTGCCGGCAGATGGCAGTTCGGCAGGCTGGTCATGCATCAGGTATTCCAGAACAACCAGCAAGGCCTTGACGATTTCAGCCGGTTTTTGCAGAACAACAGCAAAATCAATATTTACCTGCTTGCGGATGCCATAGAAGAAGATTACCGCCTGGAGACGATGCCGCATGCCAGTAGCGGCGCCAGGCGCGAGATGGTTGAACGCAAGCTGAACCAGCTTTACCGCAATACGCCTTACCGCACTGCGCATTTCATCAACCGTGAAAAAGACAAACGCAAGGATGACAGATTCCTGTTTGTCGCCCTGAACAATACGGATTTTCTTCAGGTATGGATCAGCGTGATCGAGGCAAACCAGGCGCCGCTGGTCGGTGTCTATCTGTTGCCGATGGTCAGTCAGACCCTGGTCCGGCGCATGAAGCTGATGGCGCCACACCTCATCCTGAGCGAATCCCTGTCTTCGGGATTACGGCAGACCTATTTCTATGACGGCCGCATAAGAATCAGCCGTCTTGCTCCATATACTGCAGAGACTCCGACCTCTTCAGGCTATTTCTACGTGGTCGAATCGGAAAAAACACGCCTGTACCTCATCAGCAAGCGGTTTATCACCCGGGATACGGCATTAAGCATGGTGATTCCGGCGCACTATGAAAATAGCGAGATACTTTGCCGCGATGTTGAGCTGGAACAGGGCATCGAAGCCACGACGATCGATCTACTCCGGTTCGCGCAGGGGTTGAAGCTGGAGCCTGTCCTGCTGAGAGAGAACCCCGAGCTGCTGCACATGCACCTGCTGGCAATCGGCTATGTTCCCGACAACCTGGCTCCGGATAGTCTGAGCAAGGCGCACCATGTCCAGCTTGCAAGCCGGATCATCAACGCCTCTACAGTCGTTGCAGTCGTTGCAGGCGTGGCGCTATCGGGTTTCTACCTGAAGGCGAGTTTCGACAATACCGTACAGGCCGAGCAGGCAGCCATCGCCACGCGGCAACAGGAGCAGCTTTACGACGATGTCGCCAAGAATTTCCCGGCAACCCGGATACCGGGCAATGACCTGAAAACCGCGGTCGAACTGGAACGTGCGATTGCCGCCAATGCAAAAACCCCGCAACGCATGATGCAGGTGTTGAGCAATGCAATCGAAGCCTCTCCTGAAATCGAGATCAATCGATTGTACTGGGTGATGACGAACGAACCCAACCCGAAAGACGATGACAGAACCGGCACGCTGGTGGTCAATGCTGCAGAAAATGCTTCACTCGCTCCCGGCTTTGTCGTTGACCCCAATTTCCTCTACGAAGTGGCATTCGTCAACGGCGAAATCAGGCGCTTTAATGGCGATTACCGCGCCGCGCTGGAGAATGTGAACCGGCTGGCCGAACGTATCCAGGCAGAAAGCGGTGTCGCACAAGTCGTCGTGCTGCAAGGGCCGGTCAATGTCAGTTCATACTCCAACCTGCAGGGCAGCACGACGGATGAGCGCACTGCGCAGCAACCGGCCGCCCTCTTCAAGCTGAGAGTGACCTTGAAGCATGAAGGAGCCGTGCCATGAGGCTGACGCGACAGGATTGGGCCAAATTGCAATACCCGCTGTTAGGCCTGGGGTTGGCCGTCATCTGCATGGCCCTGCTGATCTGGTATGCGGAACAACACAAGACGATAACGCAATCAACGCTGCAGGAGCAGGAGGCCAGGCTCAACCAGGCGCGCCAGCGTTATCTTTCTTCAGGCCAGGAGCGGGAAACCATCGTGCAGTATTTGCCTGCGTATCAGCGGCTGATACGCGACGGTTTTGTAGGGGAAGAGCGCCGCATAGAATGGGTGGATAGTTTGCGCAGCATCCACCAGGAGAACAAATTGTTCGGCATCCAGTACACCATCGGTGCGCAGGAAGCATACAAGCCGGCCTATCTCATGAACCCCGGCCCTTTTTTATTGCAACGCTCCGTCATGAAGCTCGAACTGGCGATGCTGCATGAAGGCGACCTGCTGGTGCTGGTCGATGGGCTCAATGCGCGTAAAAGCACGCCATTCATCGTGCGCCAATGTGAAATCCTCCAAAGGCCCGGCGCAAGCTTCGATAAATTCATTCCGAACATGCAAGCCAACTGCGAACTGGATTGGCTCACCGTACGCGAACCTAAAGTCACAGGGGCGCTGCAACCATGAGAAAAATCATGCATCGGCTCTTGCTGGCGCTATGCGGCCTGCTGATTTTCCAGCATGCGATAGCAGCAGAAGGCTTGGGCCGTCTGTTCACCACGCCAGCCGAACGCGCCAATCTCGACCAGTTACGTAAAACCAGCAAAGCACCGACGACAGAGCAGGAGACAGAAGCGGAAGCTTCAATGGTACCCCCGAATTTGCCCTCGTCGGTGTCAGTGCAAGGCTATGTAAAACGCAGTGACGGCAAGAAGAGCACGGTCTGGGTCAATCATGTCCCGGTACAGGAAAATTCGGAAGCCGGCAGCGTGGTGGTAGGCAACGTCCCGCGTAACGGCAACCAGGTGCCATTGAGGATTCCTGCTACCGGTAAAAACCTCAAGCTCAAGGCTGGGCAGGAATATGTGCTGGAGACGGATAGCGTGAGCGAGATAAAAGCTGGCACCAGCCAGGAAGAAGATGAAAGCCGGGAGTAATCCACTGGTTGCCCATGTATCCGCGTACACATAACGGAATAGTTAAAAAAAAACAGCAAGGCGCCGCACTGATCCTGTTCGCAGTGCTGCTGCTTTTAGTGGCAACCGCTACCTTCTTCACATATTTTGATAGTAGTCAGTATAAGGTTGAGCGGGAAAGACGGACTTTTCAAGCTCTGGCTGAGGCAAAGGTGGCTCTGATCGGGTGGTCGGTAGGGCATTCACAGTTTCCCGGTATATTGCCATTTCCTGATCGTAGCAATTTAGATGGCGACTATGACGGCAATAGCGATTGTGTAAATACAGGTTTGGGTTATCCACATTTGCTCGGAAAATTACCTATTGTGGCCCAAACGGCACCTTGTGTAGGGACCGGTGCAACTCAATATGGACTGGCGTCAAATTTAACAGACGGTCATGGTGAGCGTTTATGGTATGCGGTATCCAGAAACCTCATCAGAACATCGACTGCGGTCGGTAGCTTGGTTATCAACCCTGCAATTGCAGATACGCCTACATATCCCTGGCTGATCGTACGCGACAAGAACGGCCAAATCATTTCCAACCGTGTCGCAGCGGTGATTCTTGCCCCTGGTCCCGCGGTTGGCGCCCAGAATCGCAGTGGTGGTCTCGCTGGCCCGGCAGCTTATCTGGATAGCGTCACCATAGCAGGCAATACTTACTCGAATGCCGATTCGACCCTGCCGAATGAAGATTTCATCATGGCTGAGGATATGATCAATGTGTCCGCGACACATCCGACATATCAGCAACCTTACGAATTCAACGACAGGCTGGTTTATATCACTATTGACGAGTTGTTGGCCGCACTTGAGAACCGTGTGATCCGTGAGGCGGCCAATCTTTTACGCACTTATTACATTGCGAGCGCAGTGACTGCTGCCAACCGCTACTATCCATATGCAGCCGCCCTGGGAGATATGGACAACCTATGTGAAGAAGGACAATTGCAAGGAAGTTTGCCGATTACGAATCCCGCCAGCAGCTGTACGCATCCCAATCCCGGATTGACTTTGTTGCCCACGTGGTTCACTGAGAGCCGCTGGCAGGATTACCTGTATTATGCTGTTTCCGGCGATTGCAGCTTCGCGACTCCTGGATGTGTTACGGGGGGCATCACCGCAGGTGTGCAAACCAATTTGCATGCTTTGCTGATATCCGCAGGCCGGGCTTTGGCAATTCAGGTCAGGCCGTCGAATAATGCTGCGGACTATCTTGACAGCATAGAGAACACAGATGGCGACTCCATCTTTGATGCGGTAGGGACGCCGAGAACGGCAATTTACAATGATCAAATGTTAATCGTGGCCCCTTGATGAAGATATTTGCGCATACAAATCGTGGCTTCAGCTTGGTTGAGATGGCAGTGGTGCTTGTCATCGTCGGATTGCTCATCGCCGGCCTCGCATTGCCTCTGACCGCACAGATAGACATGAAACATTACAACGAGACACAAAAGGAACTCTCGGATTTGAGAGAAGCCTTGATTGGATATGCACTCAGTAACACGGCGTTGGACGGTAAGCCCCATTTGCCTTGCCCTGATACCGATTTGGATGGTTTTGAGAATCGGGAAGCAACCGGGCTGTGTACCAATATTGAATCTGATGTGCCTTGGGCTACACTAGGGCTTGGTCAATCAGACAACTGGAGCAATGCTTATCGGTATCGTGTAACAAGTGCTTTTGCAAATAGTACTACCGGATTTACGCTTTCGACACCAAGAGATATTCTGATTCTGGAAAAAGCTGGCGGTAATATGCTTGCCTCTAATGTTCCGGCTGTCTTGTTGTCAAAGGGTAAAAATGGGTTCGGTGCTGGTGCTGACGAACAGGAAAACTCGGACGGTGATGCGATATTTGTCAGCCACACGCCGACCAATGTCGCCGGTAACGAATTTGATGACCTTGTCGTTTGGGTACCTGCTGCCGTTTTATTCAATCGCATGGTCACGGCCGGTAAACTTCCCTGATGAACGACAACCAACTCCTGCGCTACAGCCGGCATATCCTGCTTCCGCAAATCGGTTACGAAGGCCAGGAAAAGCTGGTGAACAGCCATGCGCTGATCGTCGGGGCAGGTGGTCTCGGCTCGCCGGTTGCGCTTTATCTTGCGGCTGGCGGCGTGGGTAAGTTGACGATTTGCGATTTCGACAATGTAGACCTTACCAATCTGCAACGCCAGATCATCCATACCACGCCGTCCGTTGGCATCAACAAGGCGGTTTCCGCGCAGCAGACACTTTACGAGATCAACCCTGAAGTGGTGGTGGAGACTGTTCGTGAAAAATCCACCGAAGCCGGATTTGAATTGCTTGCAGCCGAAGCCGATGTGGTGATCGATTGCAGCGATAATTTTGCCACCCGTTATGCACTCAACCATGTCTGCGTAAAGCTGCGCAAACCGCTGGTGTCGGGTGCCGCCATCGGCTTTGAAGGGCAGGTGACGGTGTTCGACATGCGCTCGGACAGCAGCCCTTGCTATCACTGCCTGTTCCCCGACATGGGGGCGGAAGAGGCGATGCGCTGCGCGGAAAACGGGGTATTCGCCCCGCTGGTCGGGATGATAGGCACGACGCAGGCGGCTGAAGCCATGAAGCTATTGCTGGGTTTGGGCGGTAGCCTGCAAGGGCGTTTACTGTTGCTGGATGTGCAAAACATGGAGTGGCGCAGCATCAAGCTGAAACGCGACCCAGCGTGCAAGGTTTGTGGTGCCTAGATATATATTCCTTCCCCTTACAGGGGGAAGGTCAGGATGGGGGTGGACTTGTAAATTTGACCCGCGAAAGCGTTTTGCAAATTTCGTCAAGAACACCCTCAATATTTCCTGTGACATCGTTATTCCAAAAACGCAAGACTCTCCATCCTTGTGTTTCCAGCCATGCGGTTCGTAAATTGTCTTGCACCTGCAATTCATTATGCTGCCCGCCATCCACTTCGATTGCCAGCTTCACCTCAATACACGCAAAATCCAATATGTAATTACCAACCGGGTGCTGCCGCCTGAATTTAAAGCCATTTATCTGCCGTGCTCTTAAGTGCTGCCATAAGCGGGTCTCCGCTTCTGTCATTTCACTACGTAACTTACGTGAAAAGTCTTTGATTTTCAGGGGAATTCTGTGCATTATTTGTCGATTCCACCCCCATCCTGACCTTCCCCCTGTAAGGGGAAGGAATTTAAGGAGGAGGTTATTTTCTGCCGCCGGGCCCTGCCAGGAACCAGACAATCACACCCAATACAGGGAAAACCAGGACGCCAACTATCCAAAGGGCTTTGGCCAGAGGGGTTGCCGAACTTTGAGCGATTTTGATGATGGCGTAGATGTCAGCGATCAGAATCAGTATGCCGATGATAGAGCGGTCCATTTGAATCTCCTTTTGAGTCGTTATTTTCCACTAACCAGGGTTTTTACTGCGCCGACCAGATCGCCCGGCATGACGATGATCTTGCTGTTTTCAGACATCGACATCTTTTGCAGGGTTTGAATGTAACGGTCGCCCAGCAGGAACATGGCTGAACTGTTGTTTTCCTTCACCGCTTCCGAGATCAGGCGGACGGATTCAGCCGAAGCCTTGGCGGCGACTTCCTGCGCTTCCGCATCTTTCCGGGCAGCTTCCAGTCTTGCTTCCGCATTCAGAATCAGCGATTGCTTGTCGCCTTCCGCCTGTGTCACCACGGCGACACGCTCACGTTCTGCCGCCGCCTGCCTTTCCATGGCCTGCTGCATATTGGCTGAGGGTTTGATGTCCTGAATCTCAACGGATTTTACCGTCAGGCCCCAATCGGCAGCTTCATCGGCCACGGCAATTTTCAGCTCGGCCTTGATGCGGTCGCGCGATGAGAGGGCATGGTTCAGATCCATGCCGCCGATAATGGAGCGCAGGCTGGTTTGCACCATGTTGCGCATCGCCTCGGCGAAATTGTCGATGCCGTAGACGGCACGTTCGATGTTGGTGACCTTGATGAACGCCACGGCATTGGCCAGGATCACGGCGTTGTCCTTGGTGATGACTTCCTGTTCCGGAATATCCAGAATGATGTCCTTGGTAGTGACCTTGTAGGTGATCTTGCTGAAAATCGGGTTGATGACGTGCAGGCCTGGTTTAATGACGGCATTGAATTTGCCCAGGCGCTCGACCACCCATTCCTCGCCCTGCGGTACGATGCGTATGCCTTTCCAGATCAGTATGGCAATCGGGATGATGAGTACAAACATAAATTCTGTCATGTTGATTTCCTTGGGATAAGTTCAGGTTCTAATGGCGTTTGACTTGCAGGGCGTTGCCGATGATTGCCGTGATCTCCGCTTCCGTTCCGGCTTCGATCTCTTCATCCGAGATGGCGGTCCATTCGCGGCTGCCCATGACGCCCTGGGCAAATTGAATGCGGCCATTCTGTTTGCGGCTGACAGCTTCGACGATGGTGCCGACACGACCGATTTCATCTCCCTGCGACTGGCCTATGCGCAAATCATTTGCCGCGCCCTTTTTGTAATGCAGCTTCCAGATGGCGAGTGAGCTGAGTGACAGTGCGGCAAACATGAAGAATTGAATGCCGATATGCATTTCAGGAAATATCAGCAGCGCCAGGCTCATGCACAGGGCCGATATGCCGAACCATAAAATATAAAAGGTCCCTGTCGCCATTTCTACAGCGAGCAGGATAAGACCCAGTATCCCCCAAAGCCAGGTTGGTTCCATCATGTGAGTTCTTCTCCTTCTTTTTGATTCCCTATGCTATCAGAAATCCATGGTATTTGATGATGGCTGCGGATGAAGCAACCCATGAAGCCGTGCGCTGGCGGAAAGGTCGTAATTGCCGGAATCGCGGTTGGGAAAGACGTATGCGCGAACCGTTGGCCGCATGCCCCGGAAATGCCGGGTAGTCAACATGATGCGAATGGTGTAGAAAGACGGAAAAGGCAGGAGAGTTCAAAATCGCCTGAAACAGGTATGATGCAGCAGGAGCCAATTTAAAACCCTATCATGTCGAAACCGCGCAAACTTCAGATTCCGGATGATCGCAGCGAACGCCTGTTTTACATCAAGCGCATGTTTCCGCAGGCATCCGGCCCGGACCTCAAGGATGCATGGCACGGCGGGCGGCATGAAGCGCAGAGACGGCTGAGCGGCATGGATGCGCTGGCCTACGAGCGGAATCATCATTTTCTCAACGGCGCCGTTACCCGGTTATCGCCTTATTTGCGGCACGGCTGCATTACGTTGAACGAGGCTTGCAACAGCATCAGGGCAAAATACGGCGCAAAGGCGGAAAAGCTGATTTTCGCATTTGCCTGGCGCGATTACTGGCGGCAAGTCTGGTACCGGTTCGGTGACGATATCTTGTCCGATATGGAAGCGGCCAAGGTCATGATCGGCCATGATCCCCTGGCCGACGATATACGTAACGGAACCACGGGCCTGCCTTGTATGGATGGCTTCATCAGCGACCTGCTGACGGATGGTTATGTCCACCATCATGCCCGCATGTGGTTCGCGGCGTATGTGTTGCACTGGCGCAAGGTAGATTGGCGTGCCGCCGCCGATTGGTACCAGGAGCACCTGCTGGATGGCGACATGGCTTCCAATCATCTTTCATGGCAGTGGGTGGCTTCTTCGTTCAGCTCCAAACCCTATTATTTCAACAAGGAAAGCCTGGCGCGCTATACGGGCGAGAAATACTGCGCAAGCTGCACGAAAACCTGCCCGTTCGATGATAGCTACGATGGGCTGCATATCAAGCTTTTCCCGGAGGTAATACCGGGCAGCCCGGAACAGCATAAGGTCGACCGGCCAACCCGCCCCGCCGTGTCGACGCAGACGGCCCTGGCGGTTTTCGTGCATGACGAGATGCTGTCGGCTGCTAATCCCATCGTGCAGCAATCGCTGCACAAGATTTTCGTGTTTGACGACCACTTGCATGGCAAGTGGTCCCTCAACCGGCTGCAATTCATGGCGGATTGCCTCAACGAGATGCCTGAAGTTGACGTCTGGCTCGGAGATGCGCGCGAAGTGCTGGCGGAGCGCGGCATCGGACAGGTGATTACCCAGGCAACCCCTAACCAGGAAATCAGGGCCATGCTTGCGCCTTTTTCCCCCAAATGGCAGGCGGAGCCGAAACTGGTCGATGTCGATATCAGCAGCAAGCGGCTCAAGCGCTTCTCCCGCTATTGGGACAAGGTCGGCCCCCTGTTGATGGGTAATGCCGAATATCGCCAGCCGTAAGGCGAATGGTTCTTTAAGAAGAAAAAGGAGGAATTCATGGCGGTTGTTTTCTTAATCGTTCTGGTCATTGCCGGCCTGTATTTCATCATGGTTTACAACAGCCTGGTCAGCATCAAGAACAATGTCTCCAAGGCCTGGGCGAATATCGACGTGCTGCTTAAACAGCGTCATGACGAGCTGCCCAAGCTGGTCGACACCTGCAAGCAATACATGCAGCATGAACAGGATACGCTGGAGAAAGTCGTTCAGGCGCGTACTCGTGTCTCCGAAGCGCGTGAAGCGCACGATGTGGCCGCGCTGGGGGTGGCCGAAGGCGCGCTCAGGGCGGGTCTCGGCAACCTGTTCGCGTTGGCGGAGGCTTATCCTGATCTCAAGGCCAACGAGCACTTCCTGCACCTGCAGGCGCGTATCAGCAGCCTGGAAAACGCAATTGCGGACCGGCGCGAGTTCTACAACGACAGTGTCAATATCAATAATATCCGCATCCAGCAATTCCCGGATTTGATCGTAGCCCGTGTTTGCGGCTTTTTTCCCTTCCAGATGCTGAGATTCGCCAATAGCGAACTGAAGGATGTGGATATCGGTAAACGCTTCGCAAATTCCTGATTCTAATCAAGCGCGTACTGGATGCTGCAAGGCCTGAGGAGCCGTTATGTAGAGCTCATCACATCGGTCAGTCATCTGGCTCTGCTGGTCATCGCTTTCCAGATCGGCCAGCCCATGGCCTGGGTGGGCTGCCTGGCGCTGATTGCCTGTATCAGCTTCCTTGCCTGGATTGCCAATTTCAAACGCATGCGTCTGATCGCCGATACGCCCACTTCACGTATCGGTTCGGCAGCGCAGGGGTACGTGGAACTCTATGGCAGGGCGGTGCTTGAGCCGGATAACCTGGTCGCAAGCCCGTTGAGCGGCATTGCCTGTATCTGGTTCCGCTATTGGGTGTATGCAAAGCGGCACCATAACAAATGGGTGCGGGTCAGCGAGGGGCGTAGCCACAGCACGTTCGCGATTACCGACGGCTCCGGCCAATGCGTGATTGATCCCGATCACGCCGAAGTCATCGGCGCCGAGCGGCGTGTGACTTATCCCACTGGTCAATACAAGCATGTGGAAGAACTGCTGTATGGACATTCAGTCTATGTCCTGGGCGAATTTTCCACCGTGGGCGGAGCTGCCGCCAGGCTGGATATCAAGGAAGATGTCGCACTGCTGCTGACCGAGTGGAAGCGCGACAGGCCGGCCTTGCATCAACGATTCGATCTTGACGGCAATGGCGAAATCGACCTGCAGGAATGGGAGCTGGCGCGTCGGGCTGCGATTCGCGAGGTGGAAAAGCAGCATCGCGAAATCCGGGCGCAGGCCGGTACGCACGTGATGCGTGCGCCCGGCGACGGCAGGCTGTTCCTGCTGGCAAGCCTGTCACCGCAAAAGCTGAAAAACCGCTACCTGCTCTGGAGCACGGTGCATTTGTTGGTCCTTTTTGCTGCGGCTGGCGCAGCGATCTGGATTTTCTCCATGAATTCAACTCCCTGAAGCTTCGCCAAAGGCCATGCATCGCGGGCGCTGTGGTAGAATTCCGCCCCTATGAGCGCTGAAAATATACAAACCGATATCCCGAAAGTACCCGCGCAATCGCTGGCAAAATCGTTCGATCCCAAGGATATAGAAAACCGCTGGTACCAGTTCTGGGAGAGTCGCGGTTACTATGCCGCAGGTGTTGACCCTGTCAAACAGGATAACTTCTGCATCCTGCTGCCGCCGCCCAATGTGACCGGCACGCTGCACATGGGGCATGGCTTCAACCAGACCATCATGGATACGTTGACGCGCTACCACCGCATGCGCGGCGACAACACCCTGTGGCAACCGGGCACCGACCATGCCGGCATCGCCACGCAGATCGTGGTCGAGCGCCAGCTCGATGCGCAAGGCATCAGTCGTCACGACCTGGGCCGCGAGAAATTCCTGGAAAAAGTCTGGGAATGGAAAGAATACTCGGGTAACACCATCACCCGGCAGATGCGCCGTCTCGGCACCTCGCCGGACTGGAGCCGCGAGCGCTTCACCATGGATGAGGGCCTGTCCAGAACCGTGACCGAAACCTTTGTCAGGCTCTATAACGAAGGCCTGATCTACCGCGGCAAGCGGCTGGTGAACTGGGATGTGAAGCTGGGTACCGCCGTCTCCGACCTGGAGGTGGTACAGGAAGAAGAAGACGGCCACCTGTGGCATATCAATTACCCGCTGGTGGACGGTTCCGGCCATCTGACTGTTGCCACCACGCGCCCGGAAACCATGCTGGGCGACGTTGCCGTCATGGTGCACCCGGAAGACGAGCGCTACAGGCACCTGATCGGCAAGACCGTCAAACTGCCGCTGTGCGATCGTGAGCTGCCCATCATTGCCGATGACTACGTAGACCGCGAGTTCGGTACCGGTGTGGTCAAGGTGACGCCTGCGCACGATTTCAACGACTATGCGGTGGGGCAACGCCATCAGCTAGATAAGGTAATTGTTCTCGACCTTAAAGGATTCATACCTTCGACAGCCGAGGTGGTTGCTGCTGATGGTTCCGGTAAGGCTTCCATTGATTTGCCAAAAAATTTAATTGGCTTGGAGCGTTTTGCCGCACGCAAGCAGATCGTGGCTGATCTCGAAGCCCAAGGCTATCTGGAAAAAACCGAGAAACACAAACTCAAGGTGCCGCGCGGTGACCGTACCGGCGTCGTTATCGAGCCCATGCTCACCGACCAGTGGTTCGTCGCCATGAGCAAGCCTTCGGCTGACGGCAAGAGCATCACGCAAAAGGCGCTGGAAGTTGTCGCCTCCGGCGAGATCAAGTTCGTGCCGGAAAACTGGGTCAACACCTACAACCAGTGGCTCAACAATATCCAGGACTGGTGTATCTCGCGCCAGCTTTGGTGGGGGCATCAGATTCCTGCTTGGTACGACGCCTTCGGAAATGTTTATGTTGTCCATAGTGAAGCTGAGGCAGTCAAACAATTCGAAGATATGTTGGCTCATCTAAGCAAAACCGACATTGAAGAAGATACATTCGAATCACTAAAAAGCAGAGGTTTGAAGCGTGACGACGACGTGCTGGATACTTGGTATTCGTCAGCCTTGTGGCCTTTCTCGACGCTGGACTGGACAGGCGACCCTGAAAAGGATGCGCAGAATCAGTTGTTGCAGCAATACCTGCCGTCTTCGGTGCTGGTGACCGGGTTCGACATCATCTTCTTCTGGGTGGCGCGCATGGTCATGATGACCCAGCACCTTACCGGCAGGATTCCGTTCAGGCATGTCTATGTGCATGGCCTGATCCGCGATGCCGAAGGCCAGAAAATGTCCAAGTCCAAGGGCAACGTGCTCGACCCGATCGACCTGATCGACGGCATCGGCCTGGACGACCTGATTCAGAAGCGCACCACCGGGCTCATGAATCCGAAGCAGGCAGAGCAGATCGAAAAACGCACGCGCAAGGAATTCCCGGAAGGCATCCCCGCATTCGGTACCGATGCGCTGCGCTTCACGTTCGCCTCGCTTGCCAGCCCCGGCCGCGACATCAAGTTCGACCTGAACCGCTGCGAAGGCTACCGCAATTTCTGCAACAAGCTGTGGAACGCCACGCGCTTCGTGCTGATGAACTGCGAAGGCCAGGATTGCGGGCTGGGTGAATGTAATGCCGACTGCGGCCCGGAAGGCTATCTGCATTTCTCGCAGGCCGACCGCTGGATCGTTTCACAACTACAGCGCACCGAAGCCGAAGTTGAAAAGGCTTTTGCCGATTACCGCTTCGACCTTGCCGCCAAGGCCATCTACGAATTTGTCTGGGATGAATACTGCGACTGGTATCTGGAGTTGGCTAAGGTACAACTTCAAAGCGGAAGCGACGCGCAGAAGCGTGCGAGCCGCCGTACCCTGCTGCGCGTGCTGGAGACCATCCTGCGCCTGGCGCACCCCATCATCCCGTTCATTACGGAAGAGCTCTGGCAGACGGTTGGCCCCATTAGCGGCAGAACCGGCCCCAGCATCATGCTGGAGTCCTATCCCAGGAGCCAGCCACAGAAGATCGATACCGAATCGGAAGCCTGGGTCGCCACCCTCAAGCAGGCCGTCGATGCCTGCCGTAGCCTGCGCGGCGAGATGAACATTTCCCCGGCACAGCGCGTGCCGTTGATCGCCGCCGGCGCAGTGGAAAAGCTGCGGGCTCACGCGCCGTACCTGAAGGCATTGGCCAAGCTGGCTGAGGTTGAAATCGTGAACGAGTTGCCGGAGGCCGATGCACCAGTGGCCCTTGCCGGCGATTTCCGGCTCATGCTGAAAATCGAGATCGACGTGGCTGCCGAGAAAGAGCGCCTGGGCAAGGAAATCACCCGGGTCGAGGGCGAGGTTGCCAAGGCGCAGGCCAAGCTCGGCAACGAAGGCTTCGTCGCACGTGCGCCAGTGGCTGTGGTAGAGCAGGAAAAAGCGCGGCTGGCGGACTTTACCGCGACGCTGGAAAAATTGCGCGCGCAGCTCGCCAAGCTCAAATAGGGCGCAAATACGCGGTAGTGAGCGCTAATTACGCTTACTGCCGCGAGTGCCAAAGCTGCAAGGAAGGTCTCCAATCTCATGTCATTCCGGGGCATCCTTCAGAATGAACCCGGAATCTACAGCAGCCCAGCACCGGGGCATAATCGCTGAAGGTTCTGCCGGTATCCGCGCATTGTGCATGCGGCACGAGGCGCTACGGTTGGTGGGGAGTTACAGGCCCAGTTCGCTGAGGCTGGGATAATCATCCGGCCGTCTGCCCAAAGGCCAGTCGAATTTACGTTCCGATTCCTTGATCGGCAGGTCGTTGATGGAGGCATGGCGGTATTCCATCAAGCCCTCCGGGCTGAATTGCCAGTTTTCGTTGCCGTAGGCGCGGAACCAGTTGCCGGCATCGTCATGCCATTCATAGGCGAAACGCACGGCAATCCGGTTGCCGGTGCATGCCCACAATTCCTTGATAAGTCGATAATCGAGTTCCCTGTTCCACTTGCGTGTCAGAAACTGCACGATTTCCTCGCGGCCGGTGATGAACTCGGCGCGGTTGCGCCAGCGGCTATCGACGGTATACGCCAACGCAACTCGCGCCGGGTCGCGGCTGTTCCAGGCATCTTCCGCCATCCGTACTTTCCGGGCGGCGGTTTCTGCAGTGAAAGGCGGCAATGGCGGGCGTGATTCGCCGGTCTGGGTCATACAAGCTCCTTTTATTTATCCGTATCAGATAAACAGATTGACGTCGGACTGCCCGGCAAACTCGAAAAAGGTAGCGGCGCCGCCGAACTCGATGCCTTCGACGAAATCTTCCGGGTTGAAATCGAACAGATCGACCGTCATCTGGCAGGCAATCAGCTTGACGCCGGATTCCAGGCAGGCGCTACGTAAATCCTCGACCGAGGCAATGCCCTTGCTGGCGATTTTCTGCTTCATCATCATCGTTGCCATCGACTCCATGCCTGGAATCATCTGCACAAGGTTAGGCATGGGTACGGGCATCGGCATGCCGGGGTTGCCGAGCGGGGAGACCTTGAGGTCGCTGATGTCTTTTTTCAGCAAGGTGAGGCCGTAGAAGGTGAAAAAAATCTGCACCTCATAATCCAGCGCGGCGGCGGTTGAAGCCAGGATAAAAGGCGGATAGGCCCAATCCAGGGTGCCTTTGGAGGCGATCAGTGCAAGTTTTTTGGCCATGGGAGGCTATCTCAAGCCGCGCGCTTCTTGATATGGAAAATGAATTCCTTTTCCATTTCTTCAAGTAGCAGCAATTCATGGCCGGTCTGTTTGCAGAATGCCTGAAAGTCCTTAACCGAACCGGGGTCGGTCGCCATCACTTTCAATACCTGGCCATTTTCGACTTCAGCCAGTGCCTTTTTGCAGCGCAGGATAGGCAATGGGCAGTTGAGGCCGCGTGCATCAAGTTCCTTGTCAAAATCCATAGTGGTTCCTCGCTTAACCTTTGGGCTGGAAGGAGTAGCCGGCCTTGCCCCAGGCCAGGACGCCGCCGCGCAGATTGAATACCTGGCGCCGCCCCTTGCTGGCGACGAATGCAGCAGCCTGGGCGGAGCGTATACCGCTGTGGCAATAGAAAACCAGTGCCTGGTCGCTGTTGAGAGATTCGAACTTGACCGGAACCATCGCCAGCGGCAGGTGTTGCGCGCCGGAAATCATGCCGCGTGCAACTTCATCGTCGTTGCGGACATCTACCAGCAGTAATTTTTCATTGGCCATCATGTCGAACAACTCGTTCGCTTCAATCTCGTTGTAGCCTTGCATCCTGATCCCTGAAATGCCCAAAGGGCTTGAATATTAAAATCTTATTATGCCAGAGACCGGAGCACGCAGGCACAGGATATTGCGCTCGCAGCACGGGGATTATTTTGTGCGCTGGAAATTCTCTGGTTTGCTGGGAATGCCGGTATACGTTTCCCAGCTCCGCATGAATTCATCGGGCGTGAGTTTGCCATCATGATTCTTGTCATGTGTCTGGAATGGCTGCTCAAAACCGCTCAGGACCTGGGTATCGGTACGGGTAAGATAGCCTTTTTTGCCGACATCGAGCTTGGCAAAGGCTGAATCGGCATTCTCCAGCTTGCTTGGCACCACGTTCGGCAACTCGGCGGGGTCGGTAGACTCTGCAGGGGCGATGTCGGTTGCAGCCGAGGCTGGCCCTGCATGTAAAAAGATCAGTAACAGGGCGCTGCAATACGCGGGAACTCTGGTCGGGGTAATCGTTTTCATCAGATCCTCCTTGATGGGCCGGAGCTGGTTGTTATGGCTCAAGGGGTCACTGCAAGCAGGCTTCCCGGAAGCCATGGGGATGTCAGAATTTATGATTGGGCAATGGCGGGATGGTTCATTTGCATTGCTTGCGCCAGGCTGTTTGTGCTGGCAGGGGTATCTGGTGGCCAGGGGCGGAATCGAACCGTCGACACGCGGATTTTCAACTTTTCAATCGTAGTTGAAAGTTATTTGTAAACAACACCTTGCATCGTTCGCCTTATTCAAGGGTTAGCTACGAATAGCATAAATCAACGAGCTACAGAACACTGTAGCTACGTTTTAGCGATGTTAGGAAAGCTTATGCAAACCGCTATTAGTTTAGATTCTGCTACAGAAATAAAAATACGTGCACTCTATCCGTGCACACTCAATACGCAAGATATTGAATTTGTTGCTGACTGGCTCATGAAGATTGGCATATCAACGGTTCATGCAGCGATGGCAAAGCATCCACAAATGACTATAGGTGATTTGATGAACCTGACCTTCAAGACTTATGATGCATAGCATGCTTGATGTGAGCACCGCCCGCCGCAAGCGCCCAGCGTGCGCCGGACGGAGCACAACATCAAGCTTTTCAATGGTGACAAAGTAGCTGACAGGGTGGCGATTCTGGCACTATTGACAACTATTTTTAAATTTGAGATATTCGGCAATACATCGCTCCGGTAGATATTGGTACCTGATACGGACAGGATAGAGCTAGCAGACTCAATAGGTGAATTTAAGGTGAAGAAGATAATGAGCGAAATTACTTTTATTCGGAGAGTGGCCTAGCTATTACTGCGCGTCTGCTCTCCATAACCATTTTGGAGAGTTGCGATGCTTGCCACCCCTGCTGCCGTTCCACCTGCCCCCCGAGTAGTAACTACGGGGGGAAACTATTTCCCCTCGAAATCCATTCAATCCCCTAGCCCGCAAACAGCACACATTGACTGGCTGGGCTTTACCGTCACCCTCAGCGATACTCAACATCTTGACTGGCTGGTTCAAGCGCTACGGCGATTTATACCCCGTCTTGTCCTGACTCCTACCGGCAAGGGCTGGTATGGTTACAAAGTGTGCCACACCATCACGCACGCCGATTTACCAAAATCTGACCTGGGCTTGATTGCACATGGTGGCGAAAGCCAGCGCGGTACGGCAACGATTCAACTCAATGCACAGACCTGCGCCATGATTACCGATTGGGTTGGCTTAAAACTCTGGTGCGAGCAGAACGCCAAAAAAATCACACGTGTTGATCTGGCGCATGATGATATGACGGGTCAAGTGCTGAACATTGAACGCGGGCTTCAATGGTTGCGTGATGGTCTGTTCAGTAAAAATGGTGCACGCCAAGGGCCAACCGCAGTTAAAGGCCGTTTAATAGATGATTTAGACAGTGGTGATGGCAAAACCCTGTATGTCGGTCAAAGAGGCTCCGGCAAGCTCCTGCGAATCTATGAAAAAGGCAAGCAGCTAGGGGATGTAACAAGCCCTTGGGTTCGGGCAGAAGTCGAGCTGAAAGACAAGGGCAGAATCATTCCTTGGGATGTGTTGGTTAGCCCTGCCAATTACCTTTCAGACTGCTACCCCTGCCTGAATTATTTATCTGCCGTGCAGCAGAAAATCAAGACCATCAGCAAGTCCGTTAAAATCACACTGGATAGTGCAGTGCATCACCTCCGTCAGATGGGGGGAATGTTAATCAACGTCATGATGCAACAACATGGCGGCGATGCCTTTGCGGTGGTTAATGACTTGAAACGTGAGGGCATCCCCAAAAGGCTATCCAGTTATGCCGCGCACTTACCCCGATATTTTGACGGGGGGTTAAATGAAAATTCTTAATCTCAAACAAGCGGCGGCTTTTCTGCATATGCATTACGTCACCTTGTCGGTAAAAGCCAATAGCGGCGAGATACCAGCGGCGAAGGTGGCGGGGAAATGGGTGTTCATTGAAGATGATCTGATTGCTTGTATCCGCAACCGTTACACCGAAGCAAAAGTACCGCCTGTGCATTTGTATCCGGGTATGCCTGTTACGGCATCTGGTATTGCATCAAAACGGGCTTACTATGCCGCGCTTGGCCTTTCCGATTGTCCACAAATCCATAGCCCAAAGCCTGCCGCGCGAAGTGGCGCACGCCACGCACGCGTAGCGCGGCAGGTCGCCAAAGGCGAGGCTGTGGAGCTTGTGGTCAACTCGGAACCCGTGGCAGAATCATCCATGCGAACGATGCAAGGAGCATAAGGAGTTAATTATGTCTCTTTTTCGTCGTAAGGATTCATCGTATTACTGGCTGAAAATCATTGTTAATGGCGTCAAGGTTGAACGCAGTACAGGCACAACCGACAAAACCAAGGCGCAGGAGTACCACGACAGATTAAAGGCCGAAATGTGGGAACAATCACGTTTAGGCGTCAAACCTCAACGTTATTGGTGGCAAGCAGTTGAACGCTGGCTGCAAGAAACAGCAGATAAACGCACGCACAAGGATGATATTGCCAAGCTGAAATGGCTTGATGCTTACCTGTCTGATATAACTTTGGATGCCATTACGCTATCCAGGATTGATGAAATCAGGTTGGCCAAGCTAAACGAAGCCAGCAAATCTACTGTAAACCGTTATCTGGCATTAATCCGGTCTATTCTGATTCGTGCGCGTGATGTGTGGGAATGGCTGGATAAAGTACCAAAAATCAAGCTGTACCAAGAGCCAAGGGGGCGTGAGCGGGCTTTAACGCCTGAACAAGTCATTAGGCTGCTTGAAGAGTTACCAGAACATCAACGCGATATTGTGTTATTCGCGCTCATGTCTGGTCTACGTCAAGCTAACCTGTTGGGGTTGCAATGGTCATGGATAGATTTAGATAAAGGCTATGCTTGCATACCTGCGGACAAATCCAAGAACAAACAACCGATTCCCTTGAACCTCACGGCCAGCATGCTGGCGATATTAAAAAAGCAATTAGGCAAACATCCGATACGGGTATTTACCTATCGAGGAAAACCGATTGCGTCTGTGAATACCCGTGCATGGAAGAATGCATTGAAACGTGCGGGCATTGAAGATTTTCGCTGGCATGATTTGCGGCACACGTGGGCAACTTGGCACCGTCAAGCTGGAACACCAACGCACGAGCTGCAACGCTTGGGTGGATGGAAAACAACGGCGATGGTCGAGCGCTACGCGCATTTGGCACCTGATGCGTTACAGGGTGCAACAGGGCGATTGGAAAGTTTTATATCCGGCTACGATTTGGCTACGCAACCTGCTAAATGAAAAAGGCCTGCATTTCTGCAAGCCTTGATATTCATTGGTGGCCAGGGGCGGAATCGAACCGTCGACACGCGGATTTTCAATCCGCTGCTCTACCAACTGAGCTACCTGGCCATCATTACGAGCCTTTGAGCTCTCGCAAGTCGCGCATTATAGCAAACTTCATTGATTAGTGTCATGCGCTCGAAAGAAGTCTGTAAAGGATCGTCATTTTGCATAAAAGCGCGGTTCAAAAAAAGCGCCTGCTGGCGTATGCTCGCATGTCTTTCTTAAACTCGGTTGGGCAAGGTTTTCTCATGCAGACGTTTGAAATCACTCCGCCGGACAGAAGCCTGGAGGCTGAGTTACGCGCGAAGATAAACAATAAAACCAAGCCGTTGGGCGCATTGGGCAGCCTGGAGCATCTGGCACTGCAGGTCGGCCTTGTTCAGAATACTTTGTCTCCCATGCTGAATCGGCCTGTCGTGATGGTTTTTGCCGGCGATCATGGCATTGTGGAGACCGGTGTCAGTCCTTATCCGCAGGCGGTCACCCGGCAGATGGTGTTGAATTTTCTGGCAGGCGGGGCCGGGGTTAATGTGTTTGCCAGGCAGCATGGCATGCTGGTCCGCGTGATTGATGCAGGCGTCAATCACGTGTTTGAGGCGCACCCCGACCTGGTTGATGCCAAAATTGCCATGGGGACATGCAATTTTGCAGAGGAACCCGCCATGACGGAAAGTCGATGTAAGGAATCGATTGAGAAAGGCGCAGCACTGGCATTGAAGGAAATCGTAGCGGGTTCCAACATATTGGCGTTCGGCGAGATGGGGATAGGCAATACCTCATCGGCTGCCGCCTTGATGGCTGTGTTGTGTGACTTGCCGGCCAAATCATGCGTCGGCCGGGGTACCGGGCTGGATGAGGCCGGAGTGTTGCACAAGGCCGTTGTCATAGAACGGGCCATTCAATTGCATGCCGGCCTGAGAACGCCGTTGCAGGCGCTGGCGGCCTTTGGCGGCTTTGAAATCGCCATGATGGTCGGGGCGATGCTGGGTGCAGCGCAGAATAAAGCGGTGCTGCTGATCGATGGGTTCATTGCAACAGCGGCTTTGCTGGTGGCATCCAGGATACAGCCCGCCATCCTGCATTATTGCGTCTTCGCACACTGTTCGGACGAGGCCGGGCACGATTTGTTGCTGAAACAACTGAATGCCGAGCCTCTATTGCAACTCAATATGCGGCTGGGCGAGGGCACGGGCGCGGTCATGGCTTATCCGCTGGTGCAGGCGGCGGTGAATTTCCTCAATGACATGGCCTCGTTCGAGTCCGCCGGAGTTTCGGGCAAGGCGGCTCGATGATGCGCATGCTTGCCGGGCAGTGGCGGTTGTTCAAGACGGCGCTGATGTTTTTTACGCGCATTCCGGTCAGCCTTCCCGGATTTCAGGAAAGCGAGCTGAATCGCTCGGTCCAGTATTTTCCGCTGGTGGGTATTCTGGTGGGCGCATTGGGTGCGCTGGTGTTCTGGCTGGCTATGCTGGTTTTGCCCCTGCCGTTGTCCGTGCTGGTCAGCATGGGCGCGACGGTCTATCTTACCGGGGCATTTCATGAGGATGGCCTGGCCGATGCGGTAGACGGCCTGGGTGGCGGCTGGCAAAAAGAGCAAGTGCTTACCATCATGCAGGATTCACGCATAGGAAGCTACGGCGCAATCGCCCTGATGATGGTGCTCTTCAGCAAATTCCAGGCACTTGGCCATATCCCGCCAGTACTCTGGCCTGTAGTGCTGATTGCAGGGCATGCGCTCAGCCGTTTCGCTGCCGTTATTGTGATTTACACGCAGGATTATGTACGTGCCGAGGGCAAATCCAAGCCGCTAGCCACTCATTTAAACGGCAATCAGATATTGATTGCCGCGATCTTCGGGCTGTTTCCAGTGATGGTGCTTACATGGTATTCAGGCCAGTGGCAATTTCTGGCCAGCCTGATTCCTGTAATCGTGGTCTGGTTCTGGTTCAGCCGGTTACTGAAAAGACGTCTTGGCGGTTATACCGGGGATTGCCTGGGTGCGATGCAACAAATCACCGAACTGGCATTCTACATCGGTGTTCTGATCTGGTCGGGCATGCAGTGAAACCGTGGATGATGGGTGAGTAATGAAGCTATATCTGGTAAGACATACAAGGTTGAGTATTGAGAGCGGTATTTGTTACGGACAGGCCGATGTGGATGTTGCCCCCGGTTTTCATGATGAAGTGGCAGCCATCAGAACCAAATTGTCCGGCATCAAGCCGGTCAACAGGGCTTTCGATGGGTTCTACACGAGTCCGTTACAGCGCTGCCATAAACTTGCGGATGCGCTTGGCTATGGCGAGGCAGTCGCGGATGAGCGCCTGAAAGAACTGAATTTCGGCGATTGGGAGCTGCAGCAATGGGATGCGATACCACGACCGGTATTTGATCGATGGGCGAGTGATTACGCGCATTCAAGCCCGCCTAATGGAGAAACCTTTGCCGATCTGCACCAGCGTGCCCGGAATTTTGTCGAGGAGCTAAGGCAGCGGCATGCGGGGCAGGATGTGCTGGTGGTGACCCACGGCGGCCTGATACGGGCGCTGCTGGCCGATGTGCTCAATATGCCGTTGAAAGGCCTGTTTCGCTTTGAGGTCGATTACGGCAGCGTTACGCAATTGTCGCTGGAAGGTGAAATACCGCGCATCGGCTTTGTGAACCGATAGTCTCGTTTTTACATTATTTGAGTTTTAACGGCAGGCCCGCCGCGACAAAAAACACTTCGTCACAGAGGCTGGCGACGGCCTGATTAAGCCGCCCCTGCTCATCCTGGAACTGCCGGTTGATTTCACCCAGGGGCACGATGCCCATGCCAACTTCATTGCTGACCAGGACGATCCTGCCCGGCAGCGTTGATAATACAGTAAGTAAACACTCACGTTCATGCGCCCAGGTGGAATCCTTCGGCGGGTTGCAGTCATCGCATATCCATTGCGCCAGCCATAGCGTCAGGCAATCGACGATCAGGCAACGGCCGGGTGCGGCATGCGCTTTCAGCGCGGCGGCGAGATAATGCGCTTCTTCCACCAGCAGCCAGTCAGCCGGTCGCCGCGCCTGGTGATGGTCTATGCGTTGCCGGAACTCCGCATCATAGACCTGCGCAGTCGCGATGTAAGTGACTGCGAGACCGGAGTCTGCCGCGAGGCGTTCCGCATGACTGCTCTTGCCGGAACGTGCGCCGCCCAGGATCAGGGTTGTGCTCATGATGACTCCTTATTCTAACCCCAGTGTTTTTTGAATGCCTGGCTTGCGCCCCAGTGCTGGATGATGGCCTGGATCTGCGTCAGGCCTTCAGTGATGACCGACGGGCCGGGCTGCAGGATATCGGCGGATTTGATCTCGTGCACGCAGCCGTTTTTCACTGCACTGATTTCTGACCAGGCTGGCCGCTGGATCACTTGTTCCGGCTGGAATTTCTTGCCGCACCATGAGCCGATGATGATATCCGGGTTGCGCCTGACGACCTCTGCCGGGTCGGCGATGGTACGATCCTTGGCGGAGGACATGCCGGAAAGCTCGGCGAAGCAATCGATGCCGCCGGCAATCTCGATCAATTCGCCCACCCAGCGGATGCCGCTGATCATGGGTTCATCCCATTCCTCGAAATAGACGACAGGCTTGCCGGGCAGGTAGCTCGCGGTTTCGCGTGCTTTTTCCATGCGGTTTTCCAGATCGGCGATCAGCGCGGCTGCTTTTTCCAGCGCGCCGGTAAGCGCGCCCAGCATTGCAATCATGTGCAGGATGCCTTCGATGGAGCGCTGGTTGAAAGCATGCACTTCCACACCCGCTTTGATGAGTGAGGCGGCAATCTCTGCCTGCAAATCCGTGCATGTGAGCACCAGATCGGGTTCCAGCGCAAGGATTTTATCAATGTTTGCGCTGGTGAAAGCGCTGACCCTGGGTTTTTCCTTGCGGGCGATGGCCGGGCGTGTCGTGTAGCCGGAGATGCCGACAATGCGGTGTTGTTCTCCCAGCAGATAGAGCACTTCGGTGGTTTCCGTGGTCAGGCAGACGATGCGTTGCGGCAGCCTCATCAGGGTTTCCAGCGGTTTTCCATGACCATTTCACTGATTGGTCGCTCGGTCGCCCAGCCTTCTTCGACCAGCATGGGCGCCTGGTAAAAGGCCTCTACGTGGCCAATGCAAAGTATGGCAACCGGTTTTGCACCCGCGGGAATGCCAAGCAGCGCGCCCAGGCTCACGGGTTCAAACATGGAAACCCATCCCATTCCCAAGCCTTCAGCTCTCGCCGCCAGCCAGAGATTCTGGATGGCGCAGCAAACGGATGCGAGATCCATTTCGGGAATCGTGCGGCGGCCGAAGATATGATCCTCACGGTGATCGCACAATGATGCGACCAACAGTTCGCCGCATTGCATGATGCCCTCGACCTTGAGGCGCATGAATTCATCTTCGCGTTGGGATTGCTCGCCTATCGCTTTGGCCGTGCGCAGCCGTTCATCCTGCACCAGGTCGTAAATCTGTTTCCGGAGCGCGATATCGGTGATGCGGATGAAACGCCATGGCTGCATCAGGCCGACACTTGGCGCGTGATGGGCGGCGTTGAGCAGGCGTTGCAATACTTCAGGCGCAACGGGGTCGTTCCTGAAATGGCGCATGTCGCGGCGTTCGGCAATCACCCGATAAATCGCCCGCTGTTCGGATGGGTTGTAGGCGTTGGGGTTTTTCATCTTTTCGGGCATAAAAAAAGCCGCACCAGAGCGTTCTGGGCGGCTTGTGGCTTCATCGCCTGCTCAGGCCTCCGCAGTATGCGCAATCCTGAAATGACGAACGATACGCGCAACACCCCAGACAATGGCGAAATACAAGGCCGCAAAGCCCACATAACCAGGGAAATAATCCCAGCCATACTGGATGGTTTCCAGAACTCCGTTATTGGGGAAACGCCCCGAAAACAGATAGTAGGTTTGGGTGGAGATCACGAAAGCGGTTAATGTGGTAATCAGTGCCGTTATCCCATAGGCAAGCGGTGCAAATGCATCCGCGCGGCCAGCCAGCCAGCGGCCGCCCAGCCACATCGCACCATAGGCGGGGATAAGGCCCCAGTAGCCATCGGTCAGGCAAAAGCCTTGCCAGGGGTCCAGCGCGGCGACACCAAAATCAATCACGCTTCCCAGTACGAAAAACACGAGAAACCAGGCTGCACGGCCAAGGAACAAACCACCGAGCAAGAACAGCACCAGGCTTGCGTCAGGCAGGGACACGGTAGTAAGCACATGGCTGCCACGCGTCAGCAGCATAAAGAATGCGATTGCAGCGGCGATACCCAGCTTCTGGGTAAGCGTAAATTTTTTAAAGGTAGCGTTCATGTTTATTCTCCAAAATGCATCCCGCTTGCAAGCGGGATTCAAACTTACCGCATCATACCATCTTGCCTGCCTTGCTTCGATAGCTTCGTTCAAGGCGCAGTCTGGTAGCGAATGCTGACGAACAGATTGGAGCCGGGCGTATTGTAGACAAAGCCGCCATTGGCCGGGTCGCCATCATAGGCTAATGCGTAATCCTTATCGAGCAGGTTGTTGAGGCGGGCTTTCAACTGCCAGTTCTGGTTGATGTTGTAGTCCGTGGTCAGATTCACCAGTGCATAGCCGGCCAATCTCTGCTCGTTGTCAGAATCGTTGTAGCGGGCCGAAGAAGCCAGGGTTTCTGCCCCGAACCGCCAGTCGCCCCAGTTGTAGGCGAGATTCAGCTTGGCATGACGGTTCGCACGGCGCACCAGCAGGTTGTCGGTATTGCGGTCGCGCGGCGACAGAATGTCGACGCTGCCGTGCAACTGCCAGTTGTTCCAGCGTTGTGCCACAGCCAGCGTCGCGCCCTGGATGCGCGCGCGATTGATATTTTCCGGTACGAAGTTGGCATCCAGGGCAATCAGGTTTCTGATGCTGTTTTCATAAATTGTCAGGGAAGCGCTATTATCCGCACCGCTGAATTTGAGACTGGCTTCGAGATTGCGAGATTTTTCCGGCTTTAGATCGGGGTTGCTGCTAGGTGAGCCGAAGTAGTCCGGCCAGAACAGGTCGTTGAAGGTAGGTGCCTTGAATGCAGTGCCGTAGCTGGCAGTCACGCGCCAGTGGTCGCTGAGCTGGTATCCGTAGCCCAGCCCTTCCGTGTCGTTGGTACCGAAACGCGAATTGTGGTCGCTACGGTAATTGATCTGAACTGAGTGGGGGCCATGATTCACCAAATAACCGATGTAATAGCCATCATTGTTGCGGCTGGTCTGCTTGAAATCGGTTGTGGATTTGACTCGTTCTTCAAGCCTGTCGTATAGCAGTGTCAATGTGCCAAGAGGTAATTCGATATCATTTTGCCATGAATACTGGCGCTGCTTGGTTTTGAACAGGCTGCGGCTTGTTGTAGTGAATGGCCCCAGGGCAGCGTAAGTGACGGACTCATCAGTCCCTTCCCCGGCACGTACGGTTGATAGCCAGTTTTTTGTGATCTGGTTTTTGCTGGTAATCGCATAGCTGTGCTGCGTGATATCGGCGTGGTCGGAAAAGGCGGGATTAAACGCCGGAAAGAAAGGGTCGATGTTGAAGCGGTTATCGAATCTTGTATGGCCTTTGCTATGCAGTAATTGCAGGCCAATCTCATGGTCTTCCACGATTTTGTGGGAAAGCGAACCGGTGAATGACAGATTGCGGTATCCATCATCATCGTCCAGATTCGGGTCGCTGGTTTTAAGGGATGAGAAACCGTCAGTGTCGTAACTCGAAACGCCTAGCGCAAAACTGGTGCCACCAATCGACCCATGTGCACCGGCATCGGCTGTTTTCGTGTCATAAGTGCCGTACCCCACGTTCGCATAAAACCGGGGTGCGCCTTTGCCCTTTTTAGTGAAAATCTGAATAACCCCGCCGATAGCATCCTGCCCGTACAAGCTGGTTGCCGGCCCGCGCAGAATCTCGATTTTGTCGATCAATGCAACAGGCAGGTTCTCGAAAGTGGTTGATCCCGCAGTTGCCGAATTTAACCGGATACCATCCACCAGGACGACGACATGGCTGGAATTGGTGCCGCGCATAAAAATGCCGGAAGTCTTGCCTGCGCCACCATTGCTGGTAATTTCAATGCCGGGTTGCATTTGCAGCAGTTCGACTAATGTCGATTGGCCTGCGCGTTCGATTTCCTCGCGTGTGATGATGCTGACATCGGCAATGACGTTTTCTCGGGGCTGTTCGATGCGACTGGCCGTCACGACGACATCTTCTGTCTGGGTTGGGGTGTCCTGTGCGTAAATCTGAGACGAGAATAGCAAGCCGATCAGGCTGGCAATGGCGGTTTTGTTCATTATCTTTCCCTTAATCACACGCGGCCCCGCATGTGTTAATCCAATAAGAGAAATACCTTGAAAGGGGAGAGACAGAGAAACGGAAGATGGCTGAGTTAAGAGCCTGCAACGCGTTTTCATACCGTCACCCCGCGGTATTTCCATGCTTGGTTGTACAGGCCGGTCTCCGGGCTCACGAGTTGAAATCATTAACCTTGCTTACCGCCTTCCCATGATGGTTGCATCACAGTGGCGTGTTGGTAAGCACATACTCGTTTACCGTTGCGGGGGCAGCACAGGGATTGCTCTACTTTCAATACGGCAGAACGCACCTGTTTCCCAGTTTCACCCTATCTCTGAAAAGAGAATCGAGCACCTGACAACTTGGATAAATTATAAGTTATTCAACACTTCATCGGCAAAATAATATTGCCATAAGATATTGTAATACTTTCATAAATCTCTCTTACCTATTGACCATGCAAGGTTTTTACAATTATAGTGCCTGCATGGATGCCGATCTGAAAACCTTGGAAACCAAAGTGGCGCACTTGATTACACTGTGCCAGACCTTGCGCTCGGAGAATTCCGTATTACGTCAGGACCTTGCGCAGGCGCAGAATGATACCCAGCAACTCAGGGAGAATATCGCCATCGTTAGCAGCCGTCTGGAAGCAGTGATTGAACGCTTGCCCGAGGAACCGGTATGAGTGAGATGCGCGGTGTTGAAGTCAATATCATGGGGCGGGAGTTCACCATCTCATGTACGGATGAAGAACGCCTTGGCCTGATGAAGGCCGTCAACTACCTCGATAAAAAAATGCGGGATATCCAAACCACGGGCAAGGTGGTTGGTGTTGAGCGCATTGCGGTGATGGCGGCGCTTAACATTACCCATGAATTATTGAATGCGAAGAGCGGTAACTTTGACATCGGTGATTTCAAGCGTAGAATCGAATCTATGCAGGACCAGATTGATGATGTCATCGCTGAAGGATCCGACAAGCTTTTCTAGTCCAGTTTTCATCGGCCGGTCATAAATCGATTCTAGACTGGGCCATCAGTTTGCTCCCTGCGGTGTTGTTCAGGTTATATATTCCTTGAACTAGTCTTTTGCATCGGTTTCGGTCTATTAAGTTGCCGTGTGCGCGCTCCAAATCTGTGGGTGTACCTGAAGCG
Organism: Methylophilaceae bacterium; assembly: GCA_905339275.1. GTDB lineage: Bacteria > Pseudomonadota > Gammaproteobacteria > Burkholderiales > Methylophilaceae > UBA6140. Next base: position 115,779 of record CAJPFK010000015.1, on the reverse strand, counting down.
CTTAAGACTGTTACCACTTGAACCTTTGGTTCAGGATGCTGGCCTGGGCAATGCCGCAGGGACATCTTATCTCAATGCGTGGTATTTCAAGTCGGCCAGGCTGACTATCTCCAGCGCGTTTTCATGTGTTGACTCGAGAATCACCGGCGGCGCCATGCCGGCTTCCGCAGCTTCCATCCAGCGCGCCGCACACAAACACCAGCGATCACCGGGTTTCAATCCTTCAAAACCGAATTCAGGCCGTGGCGTGCTCAGGTCGTTACCGCGCACGATAGAGAATGCGAGAAACTCCTCGGTCACTTGCGCGCAGACAGTATGGCTGCCCCTGTCTTCCGGGCCGGTTTCGCAGCAGCCGTTTCTGGTGAAGCCGGTAAGCGGGTCAAGGCTGCAAGCCTGTAATGTCGTGCCTAAAACATTGCGTGCCATGATGGTGTTCTCGCTAGGGAGTTTGATGGGGTAATACGCTATGATACGTACATCCGGGCTCGTTTGAGAAATAACAACAGGATTAATTTTATGCGTTACTGGCTAATGAAATCAGAACCTTCAGATGTGTCGATAGATGACCTCGCAACTTTCCCCAATCAGTCTGTCGACTGGTATGGCGTGCGCAATTACCAGGCGCGCAATTTCATGCGGGACCAGATGAAGCTGGGCGACCTGGCATTCTTCTACCACTCGAATTGCGATGTGCCCGGCATTGTCGGTATTGTCGAGGTCAGTAAACTGGCTTATCCGGATCGGCTGCAGTTCATTGAAGGCCATAAATATTATGACCCCAAATCCACTTCCGAAAATCCGCGCTGGGTCAATGTCGATGTCAAATTGGTACGTAAAACCAGATTGCTCAGCCTGCAGGAATTAAGGCGTTATCCCGAACTGGAGACAATGCGGATACTGCAACGCGGTAATCGTCTCTCCATCACGCCTGTTGATCCGCGGGAGTGGGAATTCATCATGCGATTGCTGGAATAGGTTGCCCTATAAAATAAAAAAGCCTGCATAAGCAGGCTTTTTCATGCTGGATACCTGGAGTTATTGCGGTGCGTCCAGGCTGCCGACTGATTTGGGATAAGCAATTACGCCCCAGGGCAATTCCTTGTCTCCGATACGCTTGGTGACTTCCAGCTTGTCGGTATCGATCACCAATACTTCATGTGAACGGCCGCAAGCAAGCAGGATTTCCTTGTCGTCCGGTGTGAAGGTGAAATGCCAGCAGCGATCACCCGTGGCGACTTCCTTTACTTTCTCGTAGGTTTTGGCATTGAATACTTCCAGTGTCTTTGCCTTGCCGCTGGCAACATAAATCAGGTCGCCTGCGCGGTTATAGGCAATGCCATATGGCGCTTCACCGGTTGGTACGGTACGAACCACGTTGAATTCGCTGTCCAGCACAAGGAAATTATTGCCGAATTCCAGCGTGGAGACATAAGCGGAGCCGTCGGGTGCCGCCTTGATGCCGCGTGGGCGTATACCGATATCCTTGGTGTCTATGGTTTTGACCAATTCGCCGGTTTCGATGTTGTGGATGGTGACCGTATTGTCGGCTTCGTTGGTGATAATCAGCTTGGTGCCGTCGTGCGAGAACTCGATGCCCTCTGTTTCCGGGCCGCCAATGATTTCGCGCAGCTTTTTGCCTTGCTTGAGATCGACGATGGCGATGCGTGCAGGCTCTTCAATCTCATCATCGTCGTCGTCCTCTTCATGTACGGCCTCCCCCGGCTTTGGTGGTGGGCCGCCCTTGGAGCTGGGTTCGAATGAAACGTATGCCGTGTCCCCGACGACGCGCACGAATTCAGGATTTTTGCCAATTTCCACATGCTGGATGAGCTGGCCGGTTGCAGTGTCGAGAATCGAGATGTTGCCTTCGTCCTTGTTGGCTGTAACAAGCAATTTTCCATCAGGCGTGATGCCGATTCCACGAACGCCATTGCCTTTGGGATCGATGCTGCCGGTGGTTTCCATGGTATTCAGGTCAATGATGGTCACGTTGCCATCCTGATTGGAGACATAGGCAATGCCGCGGTCATTGGTTGCGGTTTCTGTGGATGCTTGGTCAACGGCGCTTTCGGCAGACTGTTCGCCGGTTTTATCGCCACAGGCGGTGAGCGCGCCGGCGAAGGCGATTAATAGAAAACTCGTACGTATCCTCGTTGCGAGGTAGGTGGATTTCATCCTGACTTTCTCCTTATAGATTATTTAATTTTAGTTAAATCGGATTTGACTTCTTTAGGGACAAGCGAACTGATTGGTCAACACCTGATTGCATAGGTTCCCAGGAATTACTTTCGATGCAATCTTCTACTTTAATCATGGCACCATGATGCAATGAACTGGAGAATTAATAAGCAATAATTGTTCTTGATAAATATTTATATAATAAACAATTGCTTATAAAAACATATGGGGAATGGGGCAGAAAAATTGGCTGTATACAGCCACATTGGTGGTTGTATACAGCCAATATATTTCAAAATTAACCCAGGAATAATTTATATGCCGGGTTATTGGTTTCTTCCCAGTAAGGGTAGCCCAGCGTCTGCAGGAACGCATCGAACTCGGCTTTCTCCTCTGGGGGAACCTGAATGCCTATCAGCACGCGGCCGAAATCCGCGCCATGGTTGCGGTAATGGAAGAGGCTGATATTCCAGTCATGTCCCATGGTGTCAAGGAATTTCATCAGCGCCCCGGGTTTTTCCGGAAACTCGAAACGGTAAACCTCTTCATGCCTGGCCAGCGGCGCATGGCCGCCAACCAAGTGGCGCAGATGCAGCTTGGCGACCTCATTGTCGGTAAGGTCCGTTGCGGGCAAACCATGTGCCTGGAGCATTTCAACCAGCCGTGTAGCTTCTTCGCGGTTATGAATCGCGATGCCGACAAAGATGTGGGCTTCCCTGGCGTCGGAGTAGCGGTAATTGAATTCGGTGATGCTGCGATTGCCCAATAACCGGCAGAAGGCTTTGAACGCCCCGGGCTTTTCAGGGATGGTGACGGCAAACACGGCTTCGCGTTTCTCACCGATCTCTGCGCGCTCGGCGATGAAGCGCAGGCGATCGAAATTCATATTGGCGCCGGACGCGATGCCAACGAGTGTTTTCCCCACCAACTGATGGCGCTTGATGTATTCCTTGATGCCTGCGATGGACAATGCACCCGCGGGTTCCAGGATCGAGCGCGTATCCTCGAACACGTCTTTAATCGCGGCGCAGATGGCGTCGTTATCAACCACAATCATTTCATCGACATAGGCCTGGCACAGTTCAAACGTATGTACGCCGACCTGCTTCACGGCAGCGCCGTCGGCAAACAGCCCAACCTGGTCGAGCATGACGCGTTTGCCGGTTTTTAATGACTGGGTCATGGCGTCGGCGTCGACCGCCTCAACGCCGATGATCTTGATTTCCGGACGCAAGGCTTTCACATACGCTGCAATGCCCGCGATTAAACCGCCGCCGCCCACACAGCAGAAAATCGCCTCGATCGGCTCGGGATGTTCATCGAGAATCTCCATGGCAATCGTACCCTGGCCGGCGATGACGTCCGGGTCGTCATAGGGGTGGACAAAAGTCAGGTGCTCGGATTTCTCCAGTTCGAGGGCGTGCACATAAGCATCCGAATAGGAGTCGCCAAACAAGACGACTTCGGCGCCACGGCTCTGCACGGCATCCACCTTGATTTGCGGTGTCGTGGTCGGCATGACGATTACCGCCCTGCATCCCAGTTTTTGCGCAGAAAGCGCTACGCCTTGCGCATGGTTGCCCGCAGAAGCTGCAATGACACCCTTATCCAGTGCCTCTTTCGGCAGGTTGGCCATCTTGTTGTAGGCGCCGCGCAGTTTGAAGGAAAACACCGGCTGCGTATCTTCGCGCTTTAACAGGATACGGTTGTTCACACGCGCCGAAAGGTTCGGCTGGAATTCAAGCGGGGTTTTCTCTGCGACATCGTAAACGCGCGCATTTTTGATCTTGTCGAGGTAGTCGTTTTTCATCGGTGGGCGCAGTTATTTTTCAATATGCAAGCTGCGGTGTATTATTCAGGGTTGGATTAAGACCTGAATTATAAAGAAAACAGAAGGATAAAAGTAAATGGCAACACAGGACGAGTTAAAGCAGCAGGTAGCCAGGGCAGCCGTCGAGTATGTGAAGGATGGTATCATCGGCGTGGGCACAGGCTCAACCGCGAATTTCTTCATTGATGAGCTGGCCAAGGTCAAGCACAGGATTGATGGCGCTGTGGCAAGTTCTGAGGCGACGGCCAGGCGCTTGCGCGATCATGGCATTGAAGTGTTCGACCTCAATAGCGTCGATGGCATGGAGATCTATGTCGACGGTGCGGATGAAATCACCGAAAATATGCACATGCTGAAGGGCGGGGGCGGGGCCTTGACCCGTGAAAAAATCGTCGCGGCCTGTGCGAAAAGCTTTATCTGTATCTGTGATGCAACCAAGCTGGTGCCTGTTCTGGGTAAATTCCCCCTGCCGGTGGAAGTATTGCCCATGGCGCGCAGCTATGTGGCGCGAGAGCTGGTCAAGCTGGGCGGGCAGCCGGTATTGCGCGACTTCACGACCGACAATGGCAATATCATTCTGGATGTGCATGGCTTGACCATCATGAATCCGGTTGAGATGGAAGCCAGGATCAACCAGATCGTCGGTGTCGTCACCAATGGCTTGTTCGCAGCGCGTCCGGCGAATGTTTTGCTGCTGGCGACAGCGGATGGCGTCAAAACCTACAAGAAATAATTCGATGCGGCCAGGCTGGTTTGGTACAGCCATGATGAATTGACATAAAATTGTCACGAACAGACGTTAGGCTAAGGTGTTCTAAATACCAAGCTTAAACTTCAGAGGATCACTCCATGCAATTTGAACATACCTATAAGCAATACGATGCGGAACTGGAAGCCGTCCGTGCCAAGGTTCTTGAAATGGGAGGCCTGGTCGAGCAGCAGATCGTCAACGCCCTCGAGGCACTGGTTACCACCAACCCGACGTTGGCTGAGAGCGTCATCAAGAACGATCACCGCGTGAATGCGCTGGAAGTGCAGGTCGACGAGGACTGCAGCCACATTATCGCCCGCCGTCAGCCGGCTGCCGGCGATTTGCGCATGATCATGATGATCGTCAAGACCATTACCGACCTGGAGCGTATTGGTGACGAGGCAACCAAGATTGCCCGTGTAGCGCAGAAGATTTTCGAATCGGATCGCATGTTTACGCCGCGTTTTGCTGAAATCAAGGCCATGGTCAGCCTAGTGCGCGAGATGCTGCGGACTTCGCTGGATGCCTTTGCCCGCCTGGATGTCAGCAAGACGGTTGAAGTTGCGCGCCAGGACGAGCAGGTGGACGAGCAGTTCCGCGTGGCGATGCGCCAGTTGATTACTTTCATGCTGGAGGATCCGCGCACCATCTCGATGTCGCTTGAAGTGCTGTTTGTCGCCAAGGCCATCGAGCGTATTGGCGACCATTCGAAGAACATTGCCGAGTATGTGATTTATATGGTGAAGGGCAAGGATGTGCGTCATACCTCTGTTGAAGAGATGGAGCGTGAAACGCAATAGCATGAATGTACTGATATTTTGTCTTGGTTAAGGCGGGAATTGATTACAAGGAAACCGCCTTTCTCTGAAATTGCTGCCGTAGATTTAGGCTCAAATAGCTTCAGAATGCAACTGGCGCGCGTCGTTGACGGGCGCCTGGTTTTTCATGACTCCCTGCGTGAAGTCGTGCGCCTGGGCGCAGGCCTGGATAAGCACAACTACCTCGATCCCGCTGCACAGCAACGTGCGATCGATTGTCTCAGGCGCTTTGGCGAACGCTTGCGCGGCTTGCCTGCCGAGGCGATTCGCGCTGTAGCCACCAATACCTTTCGTGTTGCCAAAAATTCTGCTGAACTGCTGGCTGAAGCGCAGGCCGCGCTGGGCTGTCCGATAGAAATCATTGCCGGGCGGGAAGAGGCCCGCATGATTTTCATCGGCGTCAGCCACAGCCTGCCTGCGGTGAGCCACAAGCGGCTGGTCATCGATATTGGCGGCGGTTCCACGGAATTTATCATCGGCGAGGGGCTGGAACCGATCGAGATGGAAAGCCTGTACATGGGCTGCGTCAGCTACAGCCGCAAGTTTTTCCCCGAGGGGAAAATTACCGAAGAGAACCTGAAAAAAGCCGAGCTTGCCGCCGCGGAAGAGATACAGGCCATACGTGCGCATTTCATGGCCGGCCGCTGGCAGGAAGCGGTGGGTTCTTCAGGCACGGCACGCGCCCTGGGTGAAATCATGCGCCTCAATAACATGAGTGACGGTTCCATTACCAGGGACGGCCTCGCAGCCTTGCGCGAAGCGCTGCTCAAGACCAGGGACACGAAGAAAATCCAGCTGGATGGCCTGAGTGCAGACCGTGCGGTCGTGTTGCCGGGCGGGCTCTGCATCATGCGAGCGGCTTTCAATGAATTGGATATAGAGCAGATGACCACGGCCAGTAGCGCGTTGCGTGAAGGGGTGCTGTATGAGTTGCTGGGCCGTATGCAACATCACGATATCCGTGAGGCGACGGTCAGAAGTTTCATGCGCCGTTATCATGTTGATCGCGCGCAGGCAAAACGGGTCGAGCTGCTGGCTTTACAGCTTCTGGCGCAGGTGAGCTATAAGTTCAGGATGAATGAAGAAGCGGCCATGCATTATCTGGGCTGGGCGGCCAAGTTGCATGAAATCGGCATCTCCATCGCCCACAGCGGCTATCACAAGCACTCTGCCTATATTGTTGAGAATGCCGATATGCCCGGCTTCTCGAAGATGGAGCAGCAGACGCTGGGATTGCTGGTGAGAGCGCAGCGCCGATCCCTCACCAAGCTCTCGATGCCTGCCTTCGAGGAGGATCGTTGTTTGCTGGTGCTGATTTTCAGGCTGGCAATATTGCTGAACCGTAAGCGTCTGGACGACGATGTCCCCCAGCTCAATCTTTTCTGGGTCAAAAACGAGTTCCAGCTTGAGGTCCCGGAAAACTGGCTGGCGCTTAATCCACTGACCGAGTCGGCACTGCGCAATGAAATTGACTATTGGCAGGAAGTCGGCATTTTGCTTACGCTCAAACAGGTCAGCGATCTGGACTAAAGCTCTGTCAGCAAGTCCTGTCCCAATTCGGCCATCAGGTGTTGTTGTGCCGAGAATTCAGAGCCGCGACGCGCGGGGCGGCGGCGATAACTGCTGTCCGGCAGCATTTCCCAGGCATTGAGATTGTCTTTCAGGTAAGGCTCCAGGCCTTCCTTGATGACGCGCTTCTTGACCTTGCCATCGAGTAGCGGGAAACAGACCTCGATACGGCGGAAGAAGTTGCGGTACATCCAGTCTGCACTGGCCAGATAAACGTTTTCTTCGTTGTTGTTATAGAAGTAGAAAATGCGGGTATGTTCCAGGAAGCGGCCGACAATCGAACGTACGCTGATGTTTTCGGAAACGCCTGGAATGCCGGGTTTCAGCGCACAAACGCCGCGCACGACCAAGTCTATCTTTACGCCGGCGGCAGAGGCATCGTACAAGGCGCGAATGATGTCGGCATCCAGCAGTGCATTCATCTTGGCGATGATGCGTGCTTTCTTGCCGGCCTTTGCTATTTCGGCTTCATAGTTGATCGCCTTGATGAGTTTGCTGTGTAATGTAAAAGGCGATTGCCAGAGGTGGCGCAACTTTGTCGCTTTACCCAGGCCGGTGAGTTGCGCAAATACGTCGTTGACGTCTTCGCAAATCTCCTCATGGCAGGTCAGAAGCCCGAAATCCGTATAAAGCCTGGCGGTGCGCTGGTGATAGTTGCCAGTCGAAAGGTGGACATAGCGGCGCAATTTGTCATCTTCACGGCGCACTACCATGGCCATCTTGGCATGGGTCTTGTGGCCGACTACGCCATACACTACATGCGCGCCGGCATTTTCCAGCTTGGCCGCCCAATTGATATTGGCCTCCTCATCGAAACGCGCCATCAGTTCGACTACAACCGTGACTTCCTTGCCGCGCTTGGCCGCTTCGATCAGCGACATCATCAGGGTGGAGTCGGCGCTGGTGCGATAGAAGGTTTGCTTGATCGCCAGTACGTTCGGGTCTTCAGAGGCCTGTTTGATGAATTCCACCACCGGGTTGAAGGACTGGTAGGGGTGATGCAGCAGGATATCGCCCCTGCGAATCACCTTGAATATATCCGGGTCCTTGCCGAGTTCCTTCGGAGCGCCGGCGCTGTAGCGGTTGAATTGCAGGTCTGGCCGGTCAACCGAATCCGGTATCTGCATCAAGCGTACCAGGTTGACAAGGCCGTTTACCTTATACAGATCCTCTTGGCCCAGACCGAATTGCCCGAGCAGAAACGACGACATTTCATCCGGACAGTTATCCGCCACTTCCAGGCGCACGCCATCGCCGTACTGGCGATGGGATAACTCGCCCTGCAAGGCAACCCGTAAATCCTTCACATCCTCATCATCCACCGTCAGATCGCTGTCGCGAGTGGCGCGGAACTGGTAGCAACCTTTTACCTGCATGCCGGAAAACAGTTCATTGACATGGGCGTGAAGAATGGAGGACAGAAAGACAAAACCGTATTCGCAACCGGCAATCTCGGTCGGCATGCGAATGACGCGAGGCAGTGCGCGGGGCGCTTGCACCACGGCAACGCCGGAATTGCGGCCGAAAGCATCCTTGCCTTCCAGTTCAACGGCAAAGTTCAGGCTCTTGTTCAACACTCGCGGGAAAGGGTGGGCAGGGTCGAGGCCGATCGGCGTCAGAATCGGCATCAGTTCCCTGAAGAAATACTGTCGTATCCACTCGCTTTGGGTTTCGTTCCAATGCCCGCGCCGCAGGAACTTGATATCCTGCTCAGCCAGGCGCGGCAGGACGACATCGTTCAGAATCTTGTACTGGTGGTCGACGAGCGCATGGGCCTCCGCACTGACTTTGGCGAAAACCTGTTTCGGCAGCAAGCCATCAGGACCGACGGAGATGTCGTTGAAACGAATTTGTTCCTTGAGGCCGGCAACCCGTACCTCAAAGAATTCATCCATGTTGCTACTGAAAATGCATAGGAACTTGAGGCGTTCCAGCAAGGGAACGCGATCATCTTCGGCTTGGGCAAGGACACGGCGATTGAACGCGAGAATACCCAGCTCGCGGTTAACGAAATATTCGGGACTCAATTTGACAGTTCGCAACTTAAAACCTCAATGTATCCCGTCACTGTGACAGTTTTATGACAACTGTGACAAGTTTGGTTGGAGGCGCCTAACTTCTGGGCGGTACGTAGCCCGAAGCTGCATCTGCGCCGGTGCCGAAAAAGTACGCTTCGGTCTGTTGCGACAGGTATTTGCGCGCCTGCGGGTCGGCCAGGCTCAGGCGGTTTTCATTCACCAGCATGGTCTGGTGCTTGAGCCAGCCGGCCCAGGCCTCCTTCGAGACGTTTTCGTAGATACGTTTGCCAAGCTCGCCTGGATAGGGAGGGAAATCCAATCCCTCGGCTTCATGACCTAATTTAATGCATTGAACAGTACGTGCCATTTTTTTGACTCTGAAAAGTTAACCGGTAAGGCCTCTATCATAGCCTATGGTCGCCCCGGCTGCATCTGGCAATCGGGCCCTCCGCCGGTTTTTTAACCAATCTGGCCATCCGGTCTCGGTTTGACCAATATCGGCGCATAGACGAGCAAGAACAGGACAAATGCAACGACCCAGCACAGGTAGGAGGCCGCCAGCCACCAGGGGTAATGGTTCATGTCGATCAGCGGCAAGCCCACCCTGAACAGCACACTCACCACCAAAGCCGTCAACGCATAGCCGACCAGGGCCGGTGGCTGCCTGATATTCCTGCCGGTATGGCCCAGGGCCACGCGCGCCATCATCGACATGGTCATCAGGCCGATACCGCCTATGGTGAACAGGTGCACTGCCAATAACCCGGAAATTTCAAACCAGTATTCCGCGGCCAGCAGCAGAAATCCTGCATTGATCAACCACGAGGAGACATACAAGCCCCAGAGCAGGGGCGCTTTCCAGATGCCCGGCGTATGCCAGTTATAGAGCCTGAAACCGTTTAGCAGGAATAATACGGTTGCAGCCAGTACGGTGATATTGGCCTGCCTGCTGAACAGTTCGTTTACGAAAAACAGCAGGAAGAACAGGAGAATAGAGATATCCAGCCAGCGGTACTGGCGCAGGGTGACTTTTTCGCTGACTCCGCGCTCGATAAAGAAAGGAATTACCCGCCTGCCCAACACCAGGATCAGGCTGATAACAATGTAAAGCCCGCCATAAATCGAGAGATATACGCCGTCATTCACATAACCCAGCGCACCGAGATAAAACAGGCTGTTGCCTGCCACGATGATGATCAGTTTGGATAGCACGGCCATTTGCTTCCATTGCCTGGTTTTGATGATGGGGCCGGTAACCGCGGCCATCAGCAGCAGGCCGAACAGCAGGTCGGCCACCGCAGCCAGCAGCAGGTAGGAGGTGCCGCCGAGCAGCAGCAACCTGGCAATCGCCCAGATTGAAAAAAGCCCGAACAGGGATATGCCATGCGGGGTTTGCAGGCCCGTCCAGTTCTTGACGGCAGTCAGCAGAAATCCCGCGATGACGGCAAAGCCGTAGCCATAGATCATTTCGTGCGCATGCCACTGCATCGCGCTGATCGATTCAAACTGCAACGGCAATTGCAGGGCATAAACCGCCATCCATACACTTATCGAGAGCAGCGCAAAAAACCCGGCGCCGAGAAAAAACGGCCTGAACCCAAGATTGAACAGGGCTTGGCCGGCGACTTGCTGTTTTGATGGCCGGGTGGGTTGTATCAGCATGTTGATTACCTTGGGCAGAGTTGAGGTATACGAATACCGTCGATTATTACGGCTAATGTCTGGCAACACAACAAGCCGGGAATGTAAAATGGATATTGAGTCCCTGCAGTTTTTTGTACGCGCTGTTTCTTACGGCAATTGAAGGGTTGTGCCGGGTATCTGTCCGGAGTATCGGCCATCCTTCTATAGCTTTACGTTCGATGGTGGTTTCAGGCGAACTGCGCATTGCCGGGATGAGCGCGGACAATCGCCTTTTCTTCTCGTTCCGGTACGCGGCGTGTTATCGCCGATAGCGAGCGCGTCGCCGGCCACGTTTCAGCATGTTGGCAAGCCGAATGCTTGTCAACATGCTGAATTTCAATCAGAACTCGCCGCGGAGACCGATCAGGAGCGAGCGGCCGCCTTGCGGGGCGATATCCTTGAGGAGGGAGGAATGGTCGCGGATTTCTTCATCCAGCAGGTTATTGGCTTTGGCGAATGCTTCCAGGCGCAGCGTGGTTGGCAACAGATAGGTGACCATGGCGTTGACCGAAGTGTAGCTGTCGGTCGGTAGTTCGAAGTCATCCGTGCGGGTCTGCCTGAAGCCGTGCAAAACGTCCAGGCGTGAGCCGAAACGGTTGAAGGCATAGTTCAGGCCGAATCCCAGCCGCAGTGGCGCAATGCGCGGCAGATCATTGCCGGTGTCGCGATTTTTTGCACGCACGTAATCGCCGCGTACGGTCAGGTCGAGTACGCCGTAGCTTTCGTAAATACGGAATTTCCCTTCGGCCTCGATGCCCTTGAATGTCGCGCTGACTTGATCGAACTGGGCTTCAGGAAGGAATTCGCCCGGCTCGACCTCGATATCGTTGCCGGTATTGAACAGCCCGATGAAGTTATTGAAACGGGTGTAGTAAGCGCCTACATTGAAAGAATGCTTGCCCGATTGCCAGCGGATTTGCGCGTCTATGCCGTTGGAGCGTTCTTCGTCAAAATCGGCATTACCCACTTCGAATTGTCCGGTTGCCACGTGAGGCCCGTTGGCATATAGCTCGAAATAACTTGGCGCACGCTCGTTGTGCGAGAGATTGCTGCTTACCGACCACTGTTCGTTGAGCTTGAACAGGGCGCCGGTGGCGAAGCTCCTGGGGGTAAAGCTGCGCGACAAGGGGGCACCGAAATTATCGCCGCCCTTGGAATCGACATCGACGCGGTCAATACGGCCGCCGAAGCTGAGTTTGAGGTCGTCCGTGCCGACCAAGCCCAGTGGCAGCTCTTCATAGATATAGACGCCGCGGCTCTGGGTTTCATTTTTTGGCACGAAGGCTTCATCGCCGAGTGCCTGGAATCTGGAATCCTGGAATTGCAGCCCGATCACGCCGGAGAGGTGCCCGATCTTGCCGTGGCCCAGTTCGAGCGAACCTTCGAGGCCGCGGTTGCTGAAGCGGGTTTCTGGTTCGCCGCCGGCGATTTCCACATGCTTGTAATCGGTGTGCGCCATGCGCAATTTCACGCGGTTGATGATATTGCCCAGGTCGCTGAATTCGCTGGCGAAATCCCAGCGATCGCTGTTCTGGTCGATGATGACGTCTTCCTCAGCGACGGTACCGTACTTGTTGTTATAAGTGGAATAAGACAGGCCGGCATAGCCGTTGTCGAAGGTCAACGAAGCGCCCAGTGCGCCGCCATCACCGCGAGAGGCGCTATTGACCAGGCGTCCGCGATTTTCACGCGGCGTGCCGTCTTCACGGCTTTTCCGTTTGGAGACGGCATAGCCGGGGATATCCAGGTCATCGGTCTTGCGTTCGTAAATGTCGCCGTGGATCGCGAATAGGCCATTACCAGCATCCAGCACAATCGCGCCGTTTTTCTGGTTTTCCGCGCCGCCGAAGCGAATCTCGCCGCGGCCTGTGATGCCATCCAGCCGTTCCCTGGGGATGCGGTGGTCGATGGCATTGACCACCCCGCCGACTGCGCTGCCGCCATAAAGCAGGGCCGCGGGGCCGCGTACCACGTCGATCTGTTCAATCACCAATGGGTCGATCGCCACGGCGTGATCGAAGCTCAGGCTTGCTGCGTCCAGGATGCCCACCCCGTTTTGCATGATGCGCACGCGTTCGCCGTCAAGGCCGCGGATGATGGGACGTGAGGCGTTCGGGCCGAAGTAGCTGGCGCTGACGCCGGGAATATTCTTCAAGGTCTCGCCCAGCGTGCTTTCCCGGGTAAGCGATAACTCGCGCCCGTTCAGCACGGAAACCGGGACGACCAGTTCATCCGAGCCAACGCCCAGCGGGTTGGCGGTCACCGGTACCGGCGCAAGCTCTATGGCCTCGCTGGTTCCGGTTGCATTGGCGGCAAATGTATTGGAACCGGAAAAAAATGGGTGGCTGACGGCAAATGCAAGCGCCAGGAATAGTTTTTTACGCGCAGGAAGGCGTATTTCGGCAGAAACAGGGAACATTGTGGAAACCTCGTTTAGTAAACAGTGCGTACCTATCTAAAAGGCAGATACCAACAAAAAGATAAATACAGGTCACAGCCAGTCAATGGCCGTGGAATCACTCACTAAACGAGGAAAGGTGGGGCGCGTGCGGTATAGAATTGTGGCGGGTGTTGAACGTGATGCCGGCAGCAGCCAGGCGCCGGCATATCACTGAGCGTTGCATTAACGGCAAGGGCAAAACCTGAGCCGATGGCGTGTGCAAGATTGCTGAAACCCAGGCATTGATCGCAAGCGGATGCGTGTTGCGGGGCTTGGTCTTGCGAGACCGGATCAATGTCGGCAAAGTGCGAGATTTCATGCAGCAGCGCGCTCTGCTGGCTGAAGCCGAGCAGAAAGGCAAGCGCAAAAGTGAGAATCAGACGATGCAACATAATTGCATTCTAACAGAGCTTGTCGGATATAAAAAATGTATTCTGATGGTAGTTTTGACGGAATTGCGTTACATCAGTAAAATGCTCTTCTTCATTGGGGAGTAGCCTCCTTTTCAAAAAGGGCTTGCGTCAACATACTTGGCTTCCAGCCATGGCGCAAGCGGTTCAAGAGCTTGGCGAGACCATTGACTATGCCGCTTCCATTGGCTGGAGGGGTTGCATGGTCATTGGTTATATCCGGCCGGAGCTCATTCATGGAAGCGTTCCTCATCTCAACCGGCGTGGTTGCACTCGCAGAAATTGGCGACAAAACGCAGTTGCTGGCCTTTATTCTTGCCGCGCGATTTAAAAAACCCTGGACCATCATCCTTGCAATTCTGCTTGCCACGATTGCGAATCATGCATTTGCCGGTTTGCTTGGTGCCTGGCTGACAACACTGCTGGCGCCGGAAACCTTGCGCTGGATACTGGGAATTTCCTTTCTTCTGATGGCGGGCTGGACAATGATCCCGGACAAGCTGGACGATGTTGAAACCAAGGCGAGTCACATGGGGGTCTTCGGTACGACCCTGCTGACATTCTTTCTGGCCGAGATGGGAGACAAAACGCAGATCGCTACCGTGGCCCTGGCGGCACAGTATCAGGCATTTCTTTTTGTGGTGATCGGGACGACGCTGGGAATGATGATTGCCAATATTCCGGCCGTGATCCTGGGAGAACGCATCGCGCATCGCATCCCGTTGAAGCTCGTACGCCTGATTGCGGCAGGGATATTTACGGCATTAGGGCTGGCAACACTGTTTGGCGTGGCGCAGGGTATCGGTTTGTAGGCACAGGGTAAAAAAAGGGAGCATTGCTCCCTTTTTTGCGGAACGGCCAGTAATCAGGCCAGTTTCCTGTTGAAAAGATCCAGCGCCAGTTGGTAACCTGTCATTGCCAGTTGTGGGTCGTAGCGCTCACCCTCATCGCGCATGAAAGCATGCTGGGCATTGAACTCATGCCAGGTAAAGCTGAGGTTGGCACCGGTCAGTTTCTGGTAGACGTCAGCGCGGCCCGCGGTTGGGATATGGTTGTCCTGTTTACCCCAGATCATCATCAACTCGCCCTTGATGTCTGCCAGGCGCTCCATGCTGTGCTGACCGGGTTTGTTGGGGATGACGTTGGTGTGCAAATCGGTGGCATAGAAGCAGGCGGTGGCTTTAACTTCCGGTTGCAATGCGGCACGGAAGGCCAGGTGACCGCCGATGCAGAAACCCATGGCGCCAACCCTGCCGTTGCACCAGGGCTGCTGCTTGACCCAGGCAATCATGGCGGCGTTATCGCTGTCATAACCTTGCACATCCTTGGCGGATTTATCAGCATTGCCCTTGTCACGGCCGGCATCGTCATAAGCCAGTACGGTGCCGATAGGATTAAGTTCATGGAAAACTTCCGGCACCAGCACGGCATAACCATGGCCTGCCATGATTTTCGCGGCGCGTTCAATCGGGCCGGTTTGCTGGAAAATTTCCGAATAGAACAGGATGGCCGGGTAACTGCCCTCTGCAAGCGGGCGATGAATGTAAGTACGCATCACACCGGTTGGCGTGGGCAGATCGACAAAATGGCTTTGTATGTTCATGGAGCATCCAGTGTGGTTGGGTGGTGAATCGCTCTGATTCTGTATAGACAACAATTTTACAACGCTTTTGGCAAGTAAACAAAAGGCCGCTGCTGCGGCCTTTTGCGGATTGCCTTCATCTGAAGGTTGTTAATCAGGCTTTGTAATTGGCTGCAACAAAATCCCAATTCACGATGTTCCAGAACTCTTCCACGTATTTCGCGCGCGCATTGCGGTAATCAACATAGTAGGCATGTTCCCACACATCAATGGTCAGTAATGGCGTTTGGCCGCTGGTCAGCGGGGTGGCTGCATTGCTGGTGCTTTCCAGGCTGAGCGAGCCATCCTTGTTCTTTACCAGCCAAGCCCAGCCGGAACCGAACGTAGTGATCGCTTTCTGGCTGAATTGTTTCTTGAATTCCTCGAATGAACCGAATGCCTTGTCAATCGCAGCAGCCAGTTCGCCGCCTGGCGCGCCGCCGCCGTTCGGTTTGAATCCGTTCCAGTAGAACGTATGGTTCCAGACCTGTGCCGCATTGTTGAATATGCCGCCTGTAGACTTCGTGACAATTTCTTCCAGAGATGAATTTTCAAACTCCGTACCCTTGATCAGGTTGTTCAGGTTGGTGACATATGTCTGATGATGCTTGCCGTAATGATATTCAATGGTTTCGGCTGAAATGACGGGCGCAAGAGCGTCTTTTGCGTATGGCAGGGCAGGTAATTGGTGTTCCATGTGTTTTCCTATAGATTTAAAGTTGAATTGACATTACGGGAGTAAAGCAAATTTGATACCGTTATTTTGCCACAATTTTGTGACGGATTTTCGTAATGAGCAGCAATGGCGGCGGTGCCGGCATTTTTTTGCGCAGAGGCGCGCGGCGCGGGCTTTTGCCGGATGTTGGCAGTGCCGCGTAGCGGAACCTGCGATGGAAGCACATGCCCGCAGGCCATGATGTCGAAGCCGGAATCCCATGCAATGGCTATTTCTTTTTTGCTCGCGGGTGTGCGGAATCGTACACTTTGGCCAGATGCTGGAAATCCAGGTGTGTGTAAACCTGTGTCGTACTGATGTTTGCATGTCCCAGCATTTCCTGGACGGCGCGCAGGTCGCTGCTGGATTGCAGCACATGCGTGGCAAAACTATGCCGCAGCATATGAGGATGCACATCGCTGCTGATGCCCTGTCTGATCGCCCATTCCTTGAGGCGATACTGTATTGCGCGCGGACTGAGGCGGGTTCCCTTGTGGCCTACGAACAGGGCACGCTCTTCCGTGCCGGCAATCGTTGCACGAGCGGTCAGCCAGGCCTGGATTGCGTGAGCCGCATGGCTGCCGACAGGCACCATGCGCGTCTTGTTGCCCTTGCCCGTGACGGTCACCATGCCATCGGCCAGGTCCAGGGCGTCGATATTCAGGCCGACCAACTCGGCAAGCCGCAGGCCGGAGGAATAGAAAAGCTCCAGGATCGCACGGTCACGCAGCGTCAGCGGCGCATCACCTTCAATCGTGACCAATTGAATCGCCTGGTCGATGGATAAGGCCTGAGGCAGGCTTTTCGGGCTTTTCGGCGCCCGCATGCCGGTGCAGGGATTGCTGGTGAAGCCGTACCGTCGGATAAGAAAGTCGAAGAACCCGCGCCAGGCAGAAAGAATGCGAGCGATGCTTTTGCCGCCCAAGCCTCGACCATGCATGCTGGCGATAAAGCGCCGGATATGGTGGCTGGTCAGGTCCTCGAGCGCCAGTTTTTCTGCAAGGCCAAGCAGCAGCCTGATGTCGCGTGCATAGTTCTCCCGCGTCAGCGGGCTGAGATTCCGCTCGAATGCAAGATGTTCCAGGTAACTTGCCAGATAGTCCACGCCGGGATGGGAGGCTTTTGCTTACTGTTCCGTGTACCGCAGCATCGCCGCACTGACAAGTTCGCCGATGCGCGTGAGGTATTTGGTGCCCATGTCGGGATGGAAGCGGTCGGGATCGTCTGAGGCGATCGCCAGGAGGCCGGAAACGTTTTCGCTGCGCAAGGCAATCAGCGCATACGATTTTGGGGCGACATTCTCGCCGAACCAGTCGTCCAGTTCCAGTCCGGGGTGATGGCCGCAATAGGGTTCGGCCAGGTTTTCAACCCAGTTGCGCAGTTCGGCGTCGATAGGCTTGAACACTTCATTGCCGGCATCGCTGCTGTCCTTCGGGTTGGCCCATAGCCTCAGGCCCACGTAGGGCACGGAGAATCCGTTACGCAAGTCGAGCATGAGCAACTGCACCATGATCTCCAGCGTCGGAGATGCGAGCAGGCCGAGGCTCAGGCGATGCACTTTTTCGCTGATCTGGTCATTTTCCCTGCCGAATTGCAGAAGTTCGGATAATTTAACCTCCATTACGCGGATTTTGTCGCGTTGGGCCAGTTGCTGGCGTTCGGCGAGTGATACCGTGCCGCCGCCATGCGGGCTTGGCAGATAGATTTCGGTCAGCAAGCCCGTGTTGTGCTCAAAGAACTGCGGATTTTTGCGTAAAAAAGCCGCTACCTGCTCGGCACTTGGTAATTCGTCATCGGGTAGTTGCATGATTGCTCCCTGTTATCGTTCGTCTGATTTTAGTCTTGTGATTCAAATGCGCCAAGGTCGATTTCGCCTTCGAAAACGCTTTCTGCCGGCCCCGTCATCCATACCGGGGAATGATCGCCATCCCAGGCGATATTGAGTTCGCCGCCGCGCATGGCAACGCTGACCGGTGATTGCAGCAACCCCATGCGAATGCCGCCGACGACCGCGGCGCATGCGCCGGAACCGCAGGCAAGCGTCTCTCCGCTCCCTCGTTCGTACACGCGCAACCGGATGCGGTGGGGGTCAAGGATTTGCATGAAACCGGCATTGACGCGCTGCGGGAAACGTTCATGCGACTCGATCAATGGCCCCTGGCTGGATACGGGCGCCGTATCGATATTTTCCACGACCTGGACTGCATGGGGGTTGCCCATGGACAAGGCGCAGACCCGGATGGTTTTGTGGTCTATGTCAAGCGCATAGCTGGCCTCCAGCCGGTCGGCAACGAACGGGATATTTTCCGGGCTGAAATGCGGCGGGCCCATATTGACGACGACCTGGCCGTTATCCTGCAGTGCGAGGGTGATGATGCCGCGTGCCGTCTCAACATCTATCTCACGTTTGCCGGTCAATTCTTTTTCGTGTACGAACTTCACAAAACACCGCGCACCGTTGCCGCACTGCTCTACCTCACCGCCATCTGCGTTGAATATGCGGTAACGAAAATCGACGCCGGGGAATGTTCCGGTCGGTTTTTCCACGAGTAATAGCTGGTCGCAGCCTACCCCGAAATTTCTGTCGGCAATCCGGCGAATCTGGGCTTCGGTTAGCGCAACATGCTGCGAAATGCCGTCAATGACGACAAAATCATTGCCTATCCCGTGCATTTTTGTGAATTTGAGTTTCATGGACAACCAATGGGTAAGTGATCAGGCCTTATTGTAGGGGAACTCATGGCCGCTTGAAACGGCCGTAGCTCCAGAGATATTGCTCCGGGCACTTGCGCACCATGCGTTCTATTCCGTCGTTGATGTCCTGCGTCGTCGGTGGCGAGGACATGTTGCCATTGGGGTCCAGCGGTTCGACGTGAATGACATAACCTCTGCCCCATGGCAGGCGTTCGCCGAAAGCCAGCAGTATGGTGGCATCGGTCGATTGCGCCAGTTTGCCGACCAGCGTCATGGTATAAGCGGGTCTGCCAAAGAAATTGGCCCATTCACCTTCATCCTGCTCCGGTACCTGGTCGGGCAGGATGCCGACAGCTTCGCCTTGTTTCAGCGCTTTCAGCAGGGTGCGAATGCCGCGCATATTGGTTGGTGCCAGGGTTACCTGCGTACGCTGGCGGCCCTCTTCAACCAATGCACCCAGTTTCGCATTGCGCGGCGGTTTGAAAAGAACGCTGATGGGGTGGTGCGATGCATAGTAGATTGCCGTGATTTCGTAACAGCCGAGATGCGGCGTCAGGAAAATGATGCCTTTACCCTTGGCAAGTGCCGTTTCTACATGTTCCCATCCCGTACTGCCACGGACCAGCTTCAGCACGGATTTTTCCGGCCTGAACCAGATGGCCAGCGTTTCCAGCAGGCCCTTGCCGGTCTCGCGAATGCTGCCGTGCATGATATGCCGGTAATCCTTTTTCGAGAGAGAGTTCCTGACCCATCTGAGATTCCTCCTGGTGCGCCGCAGCCGCCTTCTGAAGAAAAGGAAATACAGGTAGCCGACAAGTATGCCGGCCGCATGAATCAGCGGTAATGGCAGGGCGGAGAGAAGGCGTAACAGGACTTTGAACATCAATTGCTTTTTGAACGTTTCCAGATTTGTTATTCTAACAACCTTTTGCCACACAATTTTCAAGCAACCGAATTGCGAGCCATTATGAATGAATATCTGTTTACCTCTGAATCCGTTTCAGAGGGCCACCCGGACAAACTGGCAGACCAGGTTTCCGACAGCATCCTTGACGCCATTCTCGAACAGGACCCTACTGCCCGTGTTGCAGCCGAAACGCTGGCAAATACGGGGCTTGTGGTGCTGGCCGGTGAGATTACCACCACGGCGAATGTCGACTACATCAAGGTGGCACGGGAGGCGATCAAGCGTATCGGTTACGACAATACCGATTATGGTATCGATTACAGGGGTTGTGCCGTACTGGTGGCATATGACAAGCAATCGCCGGATATCGCGCAGGGTGTCGACAAGGCGGAAGACGACCCGCTTGATCAGGGCGCTGGCGATCAGGGTTTAATGTTCGGCTATGCCTGCGAAGAAACGCCACAATTGATGCCTTTGCCGATCTGGCTGTCACACCGCCTGGTTGAGCGCCAGTCCCAGTTGCGCAAAGATGGTCGTTTATCCTGGTTACGCCCCGACGCAAAAAGCCAGGTGACGGTTAAATATGTCGATGGCAAGCCTGCTGCTATGGATACGGTTGTGCTCTCTACCCAGCATGCACCCGAAATACCATTAGCCCAGATACGGGAAGCCGTGATTGAAGAGATCATCAAGCCGGTCCTTCCTGCAGAGCTCATCAAGGGTGAGATCAAATACCTGGTGAATCCTACCGGCCGTTTTGTCATCGGCGGGCCGCAGGGGGATTGCGGCCTGACCGGCCGTAAGATCATCGTTGACACCTACGGCGGCGCGGCGCCGCACGGCGGCGGCGCATTCTCCGGTAAGGATCCATCCAAGGTCGACCGTTCTGCCGCCTATGCCGCCCGTTATGTTGCCAAGAATATCGTCGCGGCCGGTTTGGCGTCGCGTTGCCTGGTACAGATTTCCTATGCGATAGGCGTGGCGCAACCGACCAGCGTGATGGTGGAAACGTATGGCACCGGCAAGGTATCGAACGATGTGTTGACGAAACTGGTGCGCGAGCATTTCGATCTGCGCCCAAAGGGCATTGTCAGGATGCTCGACCTGTTGCGCCCGATCTATACCAAAACTGCAGCCTACGGCCACTTTGGCCGGGATGAGCCCGAGTTCACTTGGGAAGCCATCGATAAGGCAGCGTTGCTGAAAGCAGCGGCGGGTCTTTAACGCGTTTGTGCGGGGCGCCGTATGCTGAAGCGAATAGCCGTTGATGACCTGCGGCTCGGCATGTTCGTCGAGGAGCTTTGCGGTTCCTGGCTGGATCATCCGTTCTGGCGGAGCTCTTTTGTCATCGAGGATCCCAGGGATATTCAGCGTATCCAGGAAAGCAGTGTGCGGGAACTGTGGATCGATGTCAGCAAGGGGCTTGATGTCGAATCAAAAACCGCGTCTGCGCAGGTTGTGCAGAATACTGCCGCTGTCGACCAGATGCTGGCCAGTGCGAATAACGGATTGGAGCAGAAAAATAATCTGGTGCGCATACCCGCCGTTCGTGAGCGTATCCGTGCCAGGAAAATTCTGGCCAACTCCAAAACTGCCGTCAGCAGCATGTTCAAGGAGGCTCGCTTAGGCAAGGCTTTGCAGGCAGCGGACGCAATCCCGCTGGTAGAGGAGATTTCCGGCTCCGTATCGCGCAATCCCGGTGCCCTGATCAGCCTTGCCCGGCTCAAGACCAAGGATGATTACACGTACATGCATTCCGTCGCGGTCTGCGCTTTGATGATTGCGCTGGCCAGGGAAATGGATATGTCGGCCGAGGATGTTCGGGAAGCGGGGATGGCGGGCTTGCTGCACGACATCGGCAAGATGGCAATTCCTCTCGGCGTGCTTAACAAGCCAGGCAAGCTCACCGATGAAGAGTTTTTTATCGTGAAGAATCATCCGGTAGCCGGCCATGAAATGCTCACGGAAGCCAATGGCGTGAGTGACATTACGCTGGACGTCTGTCTGCATCATCATGAAAAAGTGGATGGCAGCGGTTACCCGCACAAGCTTGCCGGCGACCAGATCAGCAAATTTGCCAAGATGGGTGCAGTTTGCGACATATACGACGCGATCACGTCGGACCGGCCTTACAAGAAAGGCTGGACTCCGGGAGAGTCCCTCAGGAAGATGGCTGAGTGGAGCAAGGGGCATTTCGATCCGCTCATTTTTCAGGCTTTTGTCAAAAGCGTAGGTATTTATCCGATCGGCTCTCTGGTCAGGCTTGAGTCCCATCGACTGGCAGTTGTCATCGATCAGTCGGAAAGCTCCCTGCTTACGCCGGTCGTCAAGGTTTTCTTCTCCATCAAGTCGAATACACGGATTTTGCCGACCTTGCTGGATCTCTCCAGGCCTTCGGTTAATGACAGGGTCGTTTCGCATGAGAATCCGGAAAAGTGGAAAATTACCGATCTCGATGAGGTCATGGACTCGGCAAATCTCGAGGTGTAGTGTTTGCCCAGGGGCTGCAAAGTGAGTCGTAGTTGTAGTATAGTGCTGAAATTGTTGAGGAACGTTGCGAGGTTATTCCCATAACCCTAGGCTCAACAGCATTGGAGAAACATCATGGTTTTTCTCTGATAGTAACGGCGTTCATCTAATTTAACTCGTGCCGGGCACGGGAATTGGGTGAGCAAAATGCCGAACGCGCCACAAACCCTTCCCTCCGGTCACACATTCAAGGAATTGAAAGAAGAATACTGTGACTGATATCAAAGATTATGTTGTAGCCGACCTGGGCCTGGCTGACTGGGGCCGTAAGGAAATTGCCATCGCCGAGACGGAAATGCCGGGCCTGATGGCGATTCGCGAAGAATATGCACTGACCAAGCCGCTGAAAGGCGCGCGCATTACCGGTTCATTGCACATGACCATCCAGACCGCAGTGCTGATTGAAACCCTGGAAGAACTCGGGGCGGAAGTGCGCTGGGCTTCATGCAATATTTACTCCACGCAGGATCATGCGGCGGCGGCGATTGCTGCCGGCGGTACTGCCGTGTTCGCGGTCAAGGGCGAATCCCTCGAAGAGTACTGGGATTACACCCACCGTATCTTCGAATGGCCGGACGGCGGTTATTCCAACATGATCCTGGATGACGGAGGCGATGCTACGTTGCTGCTGCACCTGGGTTCCAAGGCCGAGCAGGATACGACCGTTCTGCACCATCCGGCCAGCGAAGAGGAAGTCTGCCTGTTCAATGCGATCAAGGCCAAGCTGGCGGTGGATCCGGTTTGGTACTCCACGCGCCTCGGCAAGATCAAAGGGGTGACTGAAGAAACCACGACCGGCGTGCACCGTCTTTACCAGATGCACAAGGAGGGCAAGCTCGCCTTCCCGGCGATCAACGTCAATGATTCCGTAACCAAGTCCAAGTTCGATAATCTTTACGGTTGCCGCGAATCCCTGGTCGATGGCATCAAGCGCGCGACCGATGTCATGATCGCGGGCAAGGTGGCCGTGGTCGCAGGGTATGGCGATGTCGGCAAGGGGTCTGCGCAGGCCCTGCGTGCGCTGTCCGCGCAAGTCTGGGTAACGGAAATCGATCCCATTTGCGCCCTGCAGGCGGCGATGGAAGGTTATCGCGTGGTGACCATGGATTACGCCTGCGAGCATGCGGATATTTTCGTGACGGCGACCGGCAATTACCATGTGATTACCCATGAACACATGAGCAAGATGAAGGATCAGGCCATCGTCTGTAATATCGGGCACTTCGATAATGAAATCGATGTCGCCTCGCTGGAAAAATACCGGTGGGACGAGATCAAGCCGCAGGTCGATCATGTGATTTTCCCTGATGGCAAGCGTATCATCCTGCTGGCCAAGGGCCGCCTTGTGAATCTGGGTTGCGGTACCGGGCATCCGAGTTATGTGATGAGTTCGTCGTTTGCCAACCAGACCATTGCGCAAATCGAGTTGTTTTGCAATACAGCGCAATATCCGGTGGGTGTTTACACGCTGCCCAAGCACCTGGACGAAAAGGTGGCCATACTGCAATTGAAGAAACTCAATGCGCAGTTGACCAGGCTGACCGACCAGCAGGCGGCGTATATCGGCGTACCGGTCCAGGGCCCGTTCAAGCCCGACCATTACCGATACTAGGGCTTGCATGATCGGGGGCCTCGCAGAGGCTCCTGGTCCATACAGGCAGGAAAGGGAGGAGTTGCCATGCAGTTATTGCTAATCTGGATACTGAATGCCATCGCTTTGCTGGCAGTCGCATATCTCATGCCATCCATTGAAGTGTCGGGCTTTATGTCGGCACTGATTGCTGCGGCCGTCATCGGGCTCGTCAATGTGCTGATCAAGCCGTTGCTGATCGTGCTGACGCTGCCGGTGACGATTCTGACCCTGGGTTTGTTCATCTTCGTGATCAACGGCCTGCTGTTCTACTTTGTCGGCCATGTGCTGGAAGGGTTTCACGTACAGAACCTGTTCTCCGGCATTGTCGGGGCGATTCTTTACAGCATCATCTCCTGGCTGCTGACTTCATTAATTCCGGGTAGCAAATAGCCCGCTTACGACATGAGCCATCCTGTGATCAGTTTCGAGTTTTTTCCGCCGAAGACGGCCGAGGGCATCGCCAAGCTGCGCGAGACACGCAAACAGCTTGCGCAGTTGAAGCCCAAGTTTTTCTCCGTGACCTTTGGCGCCGGTGGCTCCACGCGTGACCGCACGATGGATACGGTGCTGGAAATACAGAACGAAGGATATGAAGCCGCACCTCATATCTCCTGTATTTCATCCAGCAAGGAAGAAATCTCCGCCTTGCTGGATGAATACCGCGCAAAAAACATCAGGCACCTGGTTGCGCTGCGGGGCGATGTGCCATCCGGCGAGGTGAGTGCCGGTGATTTCCGTCATGCCAATGAACTGGTGGCCTTCATCCGCCGGGAGACAGGCGACTGGTTCGAGATCGAGGTGGCTGCTTATCCCGAGTTCCATCCCGAATCAAGCTCGGCCAGCGCCGACCTGAAACATTTTAAAGCCAAGGTGGATGCGGGTGCCGATTCGGCGATCACGCAGTATTTCTACAATGCGGATGCCTATTTCCGTTTCATGGATCAATGCGGCGCACTGGGGATCAAGGTGCCTGTCGTTCCCGGCATCATGCCGATCTACAATTTCACCCAGCTTTCACGATTTTCGTCAGTATGCGGCGCAGACATCCCGCGATGGTTGCGTCTGCGCCTGCAGGATTATGCGGACGATATGCCTTCATTACGCTCGTTCGGCATGGATGTGGTCACGGATTTATGCGAACAGTTGCTGGAGGGCGGGGCGCCCGGTTTGCATTTTTATACGCTGAACCAGGCAGGGATTATCTCAACCATATTGCAGAGATTGGCCCTGCCTGCTGCCTGAGTTTCTCTTCAGTGCAAGGTCGGTCGGGTGTCGCCGAACATTGCATCCTCAACGAAAAGAAAGTCGTTGGCCTTGCCCTGATTCCAGAGGGCCATCAGCACGATCCAGCGGGTTTCATCGATGCCGACTTCCGGCTGCGGCAACGCCATGGTGCGGTCGATCACCAGCTCGCGTTGTGCGGAATCGAGCACCTTGGCCTGCTCAAGAAACATGATGAAGCTCAGGCTTTCCGAGCTGATTTTCTTGATCTCGGTTTCGCCGTATACGCGCATCGAGTGGCTGTTGACAGCAGTTGTCGTCTGGTCGGTCATTTCTTCCAGGGTGGTGAACCAATCGAACGCCCCGTTGATATCTTCCTGGTCGAAACCTGCGGCAAAGAGCTCATCGGCAAGTGTGTGATGGTCGGGACGGATATTTGCTTCAAAGTAGTTTTCAAACATGTAGACCAGAACTTCGAACATATATTCCCCTATATGGTGAGAGCGGAATCAGGTGAGACGCTGGTAGCGGCCTCCCGGCAGCGAGGCAACTCTACTTTCAAGTTCCAGCACCAACAGCATGGCGGAAAGGTTATCGCTCGTCAACCCGCTACGTTCTATGAGTGTCTCCATCGACACTGGTTCAAAACCCATGCAATCCAGCAGGGGGCTGGATTCCGGAGAATCTTGCAGTTTCGTGAAATTTTTTTCGCTTGATGTGCCGCCAAGTTCATCCACAATATCTTGTATGTCGTCGACCAGTTTCGCTCCCTGCTTGATCAACTGGTGGCAGCCTTTTGAGACAGGCGAATGAATCGAGCCGGGAATGGCAAAAACTTCCCTTCCCTGTTCGGCGGCCAGCCTTGCCGTAATCAGCGAACCGCTCCGGACATTGGCTTCCACAACCAGGCAGCCTATGGATAAACCGCTGATGATACGGTTTCTGCGCGGAAAGTTCTGTGCCATGGATGGCGTGCCGAGCGGGAACTCGGAAAGTATCAGCCCGTGTTCGGCAATTTTGTGCGCGAGGTCCCGATGCCGTGCCGGGTAAACGATATCCAGCCCGGTGCCGACGATGGCGATGGTTGCGCCGTTGGCCTTCAAGGCGCCGCGATGGGCTGCGCCGTCAATGCCGAGCGCCATGCCGCTGACGATGGTGTAACCATGGTTTGCCAGATCATGGGAAAAATCTTCCGCATTCTTTTCGCCTTGCGGGCTGGCGTTGCGGCTGCCTACCACGGCAATCCCCGGCGTATTGAGCCATTTCAACTGGCCTTTTGCATAGAGAACGGGAGGAGGGTCCGGGATTTCCAGCAATGCTTTCGGGTAATGACTGTCAGCCAGCGTAATCAGGTGATTATTCTCGGTCTTCAACCAGTCCAGGGCAGGCCGAATGAGCGAATCATCCGGGCCGGCCAGGATTTTCCCGGCAACGGTCTCGCTGACGAGTGAGCGAAGCTGGGCGTAAGAGGCTGCAAAAACGGAAGCCGGTTCACCCAGTGCTTTCAGTAGCTGACAGATGCCCTGGTTACCCAGGCCATGGATGCTGCACAGCGCTATCCAGAGCGCCGTGTCCTGGTTGGTACCTGACTCCGCCTGCATTCCTTAAGGCGTTTGTACCAAGTCGAGTGTGTTGATCGGTTCCGCAGCTTGCATGATGAGTGCGTAAGAAACGCGATCAAAGGTACGGAAGACCATCATCAGGCCAACCCGCTCGTTGGGCAGCTTGATCATGCTGGGGTCGGGCGACTTCTCCCGTTCCTTGTCGAGATTCACTTCCCACAAGCCGTCTTCATTTTTCTCGGTCTTGACGTTCAGTTCCTTGAGCTTGTTTTCCTTGCCTGCCTGCTTGAACTTGGGGTTTTTCACCAGCGTGCCTTCGCGGTAAATCGCCAGCACATGGCCGGGTTCGAGGCCATCGTTCCTGCCGCGATTGATGGTGATGATGGAATTGCTGGCCCCTTCATTCACCGAGCCGTAAACCGAGATGATATGGCCGCGGATATCGGCTTCGGGCGAATGCGGGACAAAACTCTTCGTAAGCTCTTCCGGGGCGACCACCAGCTTGTCCTCCTTGAAGACTTCCTGGTTGGCACGTGTGATTTCGGCGGTAGCCGGTTCACCGTATTGCAGGACTCTTGCATCTGCCAGATAAATGGCTTCTATACCCAACGGTTCCCTGGTAATCGGGTCTGTCAATGTTTTGCCGTTGCGGTAAACGCTCCAGAAACGGCCTCGATCTTCAGTGAGCTGGTCCACATATACCTTGGTGCCGGGGCCTATCGTTACGCGGTTATCCTTGGAGCCGATAATGATCGCGGCATTGTCGAGTTCGTCGTTTTCGATGATGAGCGGCTGGGTGAGAAAGGGCGCGATGATGTTGGGGGCAATGGTAGGCACTGCTTCTTTTTCAAGCGCTTCTTCGCGAATACCGGGTTGCAGGGTAACGGTCTCGCGCAGCAGTCTCAGTTGCGGGTCGCCATTGCTCAGGTCGAGCATGACGACATCGCCGGGGTAGATGAGGTGCGGGTTCTTGATCTGGGCGCGATTCATCTTCCAGACCTTGGGCCAGAGCCATGGATCCTTGAGGAACCTGGCGGAAATATCCCAGAGCGTGTCGCCTTTGACGACGATATGGCGGTCCGGATGATTCTCGCGGAGTTGCACATCTTGCGCTGCTGCATTGATTGCCGTACAACTAAGTAAGAGCAGCGTTATAATGTGTCTGTACATAATTTTGGCCTCGATAGCTGATGCACGCTATGTGCGGGTGTCAAAGCGGAACAAATTTCCGCGAAGTTGCATTAAATTCTGCATGTAATTCATTCAACAATCAAGCTTTTATGGCAATTTTAGATATTCTGAACTATCCTGACGCGCGCTTATACACAGTCGCCAAGCCTGTGAAAGAAGTGAATGCCGGTATTCGTCGCCTGATCGACGACATGGCGGAGACCATGTATGCGGCTCCGGGAATCGGTCTGGCCGCGACCCAGGTCGATTTCCATCAGCAGATCATCGTCATCGATATCAGCCAGGACAGGAGCGACCTGCTGGTACTGATCAACCCGAAAATTGTTTCGCAATGCGGCACGCAGGATTATGAAGAAGGTTGTTTATCGGTGCCCGGCGTCTACGAGAAGGTCACCCGTGCGGAAAAAATCACGGTTGAAGCGCTGGACCGGGAAGGCAAGCCGTTCAGGCTCGATGCCGAAGGCTTGCTGGCCGTTTGTATCCAGCACGAGATGGATCATTTGCTGGGCAAGGTGTTTGTCGAGTACCTCTCCCCGCTCAAGCAGACGCGGATCAAGAACAAGATGAAGAAGCGCCAGCGCGTGCTGGCCTGATTGGCCTCGATGAGAATCATTTTTGCTGGAACCCCGGATTTTGCCGTGCCTGCATTGCAGGCCCTGATCGATGCCGGTCATCAGGTCGCGCTGGTGCTGACCCAGCCGGACAGGCCGTCGGGGCGGGGCATGAAGCTCAAGCCCGGTCCGGTCAAGGCCCTTGCCTTGCAGCATGGGATTCCTGTTTTTCAACCGGAAAGCCTGAAGCCCGCTGAAGCGCAGGCCCGAATCGCTGCGGCAGCTGCGGATGTCATGATCGTCGCTGCTTACGGGCTCATCATTCCAACGGCAGTGCTGCAGATACCGCGCTTCGGCTGCTATAACATCCACGCTTCCCTGTTGCCGCGCTGGCGCGGCGCGGCGCCAATACAGCGCGCCTTGCTGGCCGGCGATGCCGAGACTGGCGTGACCATCATGGAAGTCGTGCCTGCACTCGATGCGGGGGCGATGGTGAGCCGGGGCGCGCTGCCGATCTCGGAGCGGGATACCGCGCAGACGCTGCATGACGGACTGGCTTCTCTGGGCGCTGAACTGATGGTGGCGGCCATGCAGGAGCTGCAGTTGCGCGGTCATTTGCCGGCAACGCCGCAGGATGAGTCGCTGGTGACCTATGCACACAAGCTGGAAAAATCCGAAGCGGCGATAGACTGGAGCCGCAGCGCAGCGGATATTTCGCGCCAGATACGCGCATTCAATCCGTTTCCTGTCGCACAAACCACGCTGAATACTGAAACCTGCCGGCTATGGATGGCAACCCATGTGCCGGGCCGGGCCGGGCCGGGCGAAATCGTCAGGCTGGATGATGCCATTACCGTCGGTTGCGGCGAGGGGCTGCTACGTATCGAGGAGTTGCAGATGCCGGGCGGCAAGCGTATGCAGGCGAGGGATTTCTTGCGCGGACACGCCTTGCATACGGGTGAATTCTTCGGCACTTGATTTCGTCAGGATTCACTTGAATTTATGTATCATGACACTATCTAACAGCATGACTGAAGATGTCAGATATTTGCGAAAGGTCTGGAAATGTTAGGAAACTGGTTCAAAACAACGATATTGATGGCCGGCATCGTCGTGCTGTTTGGCGCGGTGGGTGCGGCCCTGGGCGGCGCCGGCGGCATGATGATTGCGCTGGTTATTGCCGGTGCGATGAATGTCTATGCCTACTGGTTTTCGGATAAGGCCGTGCTGAAGATGTACAACGCGCGCGAAGTGGATGCGCAAAGCGCGCCCAAGTTCTACAACATGGTGCGCGAACTGGCGCAGAACGCCAATCTGCCGATGCCCAAGGTATATATTATCGATGAGGCCCAGCCTAATGCATTCGCTACCGGGCGCGACCCTGAACATGCGGCCGTGGCAGCGACAAGCGGTATCATGCGCATACTCTCCGAGCGTGAATTGCGTGGCGTGATGGCTCATGAACTGGCCCATGTCAAACACCGCGATACCTTGATCTCGACCATATCGGCAACGATTGCCGGCGCGATTTCATCGATTGCCCAGTTCGGCATGCTGTTCTCCGGCGGCGCCAGGGAGCGCGGCGTGCATCCCCTGGTGGGATTGCTGATCATGATTCTTGCGCCGATGGCGGCCATGCTGATCCAGATGGCGATTTCCCGCGCGCGTGAATTTGTCGCTGACAAAGGCGGAGCCGAGATCAGCGGCGATCCGCAGGCATTGGCTTCCGCCCTGCAGAAAATTCATAATTATGCCCATCAGATTCCGATGGATACTGCCGAGCAGCATCCTGAAACGGCGCAGATGATGATTATCAATCCGTTGTCCGCCGGAGGCCTGAAAGGTTTGTTCAGTACGCATCCTCAGACGGAAGAGCGGATTGCCAGATTGATGGCGATGGCAAGTTAGCCCATTCATCCCTGATGCACATTGCCCAGCAACTTGCCGCACATGCGGTCGGCCAGGTATTTGCCGGACGTAATCTCACTTCTGCGCTTGAGGCGGCATTCCAGGCGCATCCCGATATCACCTCGCAGCAGCGTGCCGTAGCGCAGGATCTCAGCTATGGCACGCTGCGATTCCATGGCAGGCTGGATGCTCTGCTGGCGCTGCTGGTCGAAAGGCCGGTGACGGATACAGGCGTGCGTTGCCTGCTCCTGGTGGCGTTGTATCAGTTGAATTACGACAGGGCATCGGCGCATACCATCGTCAATCAGGCGGTCGAGGCAGCCAAGCATTTCAGGAAGCCGTGGGCGGCGGGACTGGTCAATGCTGTCTTGCGTAATTTCCTGCGCAACAGGGACACCATTGATCAACGCCTTGCAGATAGCGATGTCGTGCGGTATTCGTATCCGCAATGGTGGGTGAATAAGCTGAAGAAACAATATCCGGACCAGTGGCAGGCTGTGCTGGAAACCGGGAACCAGCATCCGCCGATGACGCTCAGGGTGAATCTGAATCGTCAGAGTGTCACCGAATATGCCGCTATGCTCGACGAGAACGGTATCGCCTATCAACTGCACGGCAAACAGGCGGTGATACTGGATAAACCCTTGCCGGTCGATCAACTGCCGGGTTTCTTCGAGGGGGCTGTTTCCGTGCAGGATTACGGCGCGCAGTTCGCTGCCGGATTGCTGGACGTTGCCGATGGCATGCGCGTGCTGGATGCCTGTTGCGCGCCGGGAGGTAAAACCGGGCACATACTGGAATCTGCCGCAGCCGAGCTGGTAGCGCTGGATGCGGATGAAATGCGTCTGCGGCGCGTATCCCAGAATCTCGACCGGCTCGGCTTGCAGGCAAGCCTGCTTGCCGGGGATGCAGCCGAGCCGGACCGGTGGTGGGATGGGCGACCTTTCGACCGCATACTGGCGGATGTGCCCTGCACCGCATCCGGCGTGGTAAGGCGCCATGTCGATATCAAGTGGTTGCGCAGGGAGTCGGATATTGCCTTGTTTGCCGCGCAGCAAGCAGCGATTTTGCATGCATTGTGGCGGCTGCTGGCAAAGGGTGGTAAATTGCTTTACGCGACATGTTCGATTTTTCATGAGGAAAATCAACAGCAAATCGACCGGTTCCTGGAACAACAGGCGGATGCGAAACAGCTACCACTCATATACCCACAACATGGACAGCTTATTCCCTGTGCACAACACGATGGTTTCTTTTATGCGCTTCTACAAAAAGACTAATACATCGGTCATTGTTCTATGCTGTCTGATTCTTGTTTCTTCCGCCGTCTGGGCGGCTAATAGCGGTCTCAACATCAGGACTGCAGAGCTGGTTCCTACAGACGAATCCTACCTGTTGAATGCGGATTTCGAGCTGAACCTCAGTGAGGAAGCCGAGGATGCCCTGAACAAGGGGGTGCAATTGAACTTCCTGATCGAATTTCAATTGTCCAGCCCACGCAAGTACTGGTTCGATGATGAAATCGTCACGGTGACCAGCAATGTGGCATTCAGTTACCATGCGCTATCCAGGCAATACCTGCTGATTCGCAACAACCATCAACAGACCTTCACCAGCCTGCAGGAAGCCAAGGCGGAGTTCTCGATCCTGCGCGGCTGGAAAGTCTTTGATAAAAGCCTGCTGAAAAAGGATGAAAGCTACCAGGCGGCTTTGCGTATCAGGCTGGACCAATCCAAGCTACCCAAGCCGATCCAGGTGGATGCTCTCGGCTCCGATGCCTGGAACATGGTTTCCCAGCGCTTCAACTGGACGCCGGCATTGGCGTTCTAGACGCAATCCATGCGATATATCGTTTTCACAAGCGCCATACTCGGGGCAATTCTCCTCTACATGCTGTCGGGCGCCAGTGCCAATAGCGCAGCATCCGGCGATAATTACACCGTTCTGCTGGCGCTCAATATCATGCTGGCGCTGGTATTGATGCTGCTGATCGGCGTCCAGCTCTGGCGTCTTTACCAGCAGATGCGCCGTCATGTGATGGGCAGCCGTTTGACGCTGAGGCTGTTGGGCGCGTTTGCATTGATGGCGATTATTCCCGGCCTGGTTGTGTATGCGGTTTCCGTGAATTTCCTGACGCGCTCGATCGAATCCTGGTTCAACGTCAAGGTGGAGGCGGCGCTGGATGGCGGCTTGAGGCTTGGCCAGAGCACGTTGGACATCATGCTGGCCGACCTGGAGGAGAAAAGCCAGACCATCAGCCTGGGCCTGGCTTTCCAGCCGTCGACGGCGCATTTTGCTTTGCTCAACGACCTGCGTGAAAAAAGCGGTGTGCAGGATGCTGTCCTGCTGACATTGCAAGGCCGGATCCTGGCGTTCTCCAGTGACGACCCATCCAGTTTTCTACCGGAGATGCCGACCGTTTCCCAGTTGCGGCAGGCACGTCATCATGTTTACGGCACGATAGAGCCGATTCCCGACAAGGGCCTTTACCTGCGCGTACTGGCGCCTGTCAGCATGCAGGACATGGCGGGTGAGACACGTATACTGCAACTGTTGCAACCGGTGCCCAAAGTGCTGTCTGCGACGGCGGAATCGGTGCAGGAGGTTTACCAGGATTACCAGGAGCTGTCATTCAGCCGCGAATCATTGAAACAGGTGTTTGCGCTGACCCTGACGCTGGTCCTGATGCTGGCGATGCTTTCCGCAGTAGCGATTGCCTTTGTTCTCAGTCGCAGATTATCGGCGCCGCTGAGCGTGCTGGCGGAAGGCACGGATGCGATTGCGCATGGGGATTACAGCAAAATGCTGCCGGCCCATGGCAAGGATGAGCTGGGTATTCTGGTGCAGTCTTTCAACAGCATGACACGTCAATTGGGCGATGCGACAAAGGCTGCTGAACGCAACCGTGCGCGGGTCGAGGCGGCGCGCGCCTATCTGGAAACCATCCTTGCCCATCTTTCATCGGGGGTACTGGCGCTGGATGAGCAGATGCGATTACGTACATTCAATCTCGCTGCTGCCAATATTCTGGGGATCAACCTGCAGCTATGGGTGAACCGTCCGCTTGAGGAATTGCGTGAGGAGCATCCGGCGGTGGGAACCTTTGTCAATGCGATACTGGCTGATTATCATGGGGGGGATGGGAATACGGATGCGGTTAACGGGGAATTCAAGACACAACTGGAAATTACCGGCGCCGCGGGCAAGCAAATCATCCTGATACGCGGCACCAGGCTGCCCAACGGCAGCGATCGTGGTTATGTCGTGGTGTTCGACGACATGACGACGGTGGTGCAGGCCCAGCGCGATGCGGCCTGGGGCGAAGTGGCAAGGCGCCTGGCGCATGAGATCAAGAACCCGCTGACGCCAATCCAGCTCTCGGCAGAACGGTTGGAGCACAAGCTCTCGCCGAAACTGGATGCGGCAGATAGCGACCTGCTCAAACGCGCGGCAAACACCATCGTCAGCCAGGTAAGCGCGATGAAATCCATGGTCAACGAGTTCAGTGAGTACGCAAGGGCACCGGTGCTGAATCTGGCGGAGATCGACCTCAATCGCTTGATTAAGGAAGTCATGGCGCTCTACGAGTCCGCGGGCAGTGATATCAGGCTATCATTGAGCAAGGGCAGAACGACCATACGCGGAGACGCTACCATGTTGCGGCAGGTGCTCCATAATCTGTTGCAGAACGCGCAGGATGCCCTGGAAGGCAAGCCCGAACCCAGGATCACATTGACGACCAAAAAGCAGGACGAGCGCGTGCTGTTGACGGTTTCGGATAATGGCGACGGTTTTCCGACCGAAATGATGGCACGGGCATTCGAGCCCTACATTACGTCAAAGCGTCACGGAACCGGGCTGGGTTTGGCAATTGTGAAAAAAATCGTGGAAGAGCATAAGGGGGCGATCAGGATCGAGAATAACGAGCAAGGTGGTGCAAGTGTCATCATCAGTTTGTTTGCAGCAGGTAAAAATACGGAGCAGGCGCAATGACAGCAAGACAAGTGCTAGTGGTCGATGACGAAATCGGCATTCGTGAATTGTTAAGGGATATTTTGCAGGATGAAGGCTACCAGGTCCGGCTTGCAGAAAACGCTGCCGAGGCCAGGGACTGGCGGCAGCAAATGCGCCCGGACCTTGTGCTGCTCGATATCTGGATGCCGGACTGCGACGGCATTACCTTGCTCAAGGAGTGGGGTAGCGGCGGCCAGTTGACCATGCCGGTTGTGATGATGTCTGGCCACGGCACTATCGACACCGCAGTGGAAGCAACGCGTATCGGCGCCTTCGATTTCCTGGAAAAGCCGATAGCGCTGCAAAGATTGCTGAAAACGGTCAACGCTGCGCTCAAGCACGGTGAGCAATTGCCAAAGTCCGATGTCAGCCTGATCAGCCTCGGGAAGAGTGCGGTTATCAGCGAACTGCGGCAACGCCTCGAGCAGATGTCCTTGATTACCGCTCCCATATTGCTGATAGGCGCGAAAGGCTGCGGAGCCGAGCTTTGTGCCAGATTCCTGCACATTGCCGATACGCCATGGCATATCCTTGAAGAGTCGGAACGGCTGACAGAAGCGCCGCTCGATATCCTGGAGCAGGTGCGCGGCGGCTTGCTGTTCATTCCGGAAGTCGCCGATTTGACCAAAACCGAACAAAAAGGCTTGCTCCTGCTGCTGGCAAAAGCCGAGAAATATGCCGTCAGGGTGGTCTGCAGCACGACCCGGGCGCTGAATCGGCTGGCGGCTGAAAACCAGTTCGACAACAACCTGTTGCAGGCGCTTTCAGTTGCGACCTTGCGGATACCCTCCCTTGAGGACCATCAGGAAGACATCCCCGACCTGGCGCGTGCGATGGCGACGCTGCTGGTGGAAACCAATGAAGCAGTCTATCGCGAGTTCGATATTGCTGCGCTGAATGCCTTGAGAAACGCCAGTTGGCCGGGTAATTTGGCCCAGCTCGACAGCGCGGTGCGCAACCTGATGCAGACCAGCCTGGGCGAGAAGATCTCACTTGAAGATGTCAACCGCGTGCTGCAGCAATTCGAACCGGTGGAGCAGCCGCTGCTCAATGGCAACGCTTATCTCAATGGCGGAATCAAGCTGGATATGGATAAACCGCTACGGGATGCACGCGATGATTTTGAGCGTATCTACTTTGAGTATCATCTGGCCAAGTCCTCGGGCAATATGAGCAAAATTGCCGAAAGTGTGGAGCTGGAGCGTACGCATCTCTATCGCAAGCTCAAGCAGCTTGGCATCAAGACCAGGTAATTTTCTCGTGCGCCCGGCGGGCGATGCGCGTCTTTATCTGGCGCCGATATTATGCTTGCCCCTGTTTTTGCAGTTTCCCCCATCGCCTTCTGCCCGGTTGCCGAGTCAGTTTTTGCCAGCCAATGCTTTCTCGATTTTCTTGTCGGTTTTGTACTGGCCCAATGCATACACTGCCCAAATGGCGGCAGGCAGCCAGCCGATCAGGGTAATTTGCAGGATGAGGCAAATGATGCCGGCAATGGGGCGTCCGATTGTGAAAAAGACAACGAATGGCAAAAAGATGGCTAAAAAAAGACGCATGGATTCCTCCTTGAATTATTGATAGCGGCATTGGCTGGTTTGAATGGTCGTCAACTTCATTACCGGGCGCCGGCATAGGGCGACGGGTACCCGCCATTGGCCCCGCATAGCCGCCATTATGGCGTAATCGCCACCTTGAGAACACCGTCGCGCTGGCTGGCAAACAGGTCATAGGCTTCTTCAATCCGGTCGAGCGTAAACCTGTGGGTGACCAGCGGCCGCAAGTCTGCCCGTGTTGAAGCCAGCACGTTCATCAATCTGCGCATGCGCTCCTTGCCTCCTGGGCACAGGGTCGTGATGATTTTGTGATCGCCCAGCCCTGCCGCGAAAGCATCGAGCGGTAGCGTGAGCTTGCCCGAATAGACGCCCAGGCTCGAAAGCACGCCGCCGGGCTTCAGCACACGCAAACAGCTCTCGAAAGTCGCCTGCGTGCCGAGCGCTTCAATCGCCACATCCACCCCGCGGCCGTCCGTTGCCTCAAGAATCGCCTGAACCGGATCGCGCTCCTTGTAATTGATGGTGACATCGGCGCCCAGGCTGCGGGCCATGGCGAGCCGCTCGGGTAGCGCATCCACCGCAAATATCCGGGTTGCGCCCATCAACTTTGCGCCTACCGTGGCGCAAAGCCCGATGGGGCCCTGCGCAAACACGGCAACGGTATCGCCTATCCTGATCCGGCCGCTCTCCGCGCCGCCGAAGCCCGTACTCATGATGTCCGGGCACATCAGCACCTGCTCGTCGGTCAGGTGATCGGGAATCGGCGCCAGATTCGCCATGGCATCCGGAATCAGCACGTACTCAGCCTGGCAACCATCGATGGTGTTGCCGAGCCGCCAGCCGCCCATTGCCTTGCCGCCGCACTGGGCCTGATGGCCGTCGAGGCAGGGATGACACTGCCCGCACGGCGTGATCGCACCGGCGAGCACGCGCTGGCCGACCTCATACCCTGAAACCGCTTCTCCGAGCTCCGCAATGACGCCTACCGGTTCATGGCCTATCGTCAGCCCGCGCGCTACCGGGTATTCCCCTTTGAGAATATGCACATCGGTGCCGCAGATGGTGGTGGTCGTCACCCGCAGCAACGCGTCGCGCGGCCCCACCCTGGGAATGGGTTTTTCCTCCAGGACAATACGGCCGGGTTCCGCAAAAACAGCCGCTTTCATCGTGCGATTATTCCTTGATGCCTGCGTTGGAGCCGGGTGCGTCATCATGCGTCCTCCTGTGAATATGTGTTCGGGCTGACATTTGGTTCCGGCTACCGTAAACGCGATCGAGCCGGAATGATGGGTTAGAGTGCAAATTGCCAGGATAAATCCGTTTTCCGTGATGCGCTGCATAAGCGCGGGTAAAGCCTGGTGCAGCCTTGATATGGCCTGCCTGCCCCTCTGCCTTGGCCCCATTCGAATTGCATGCATGCCAAACAAACTGCCAGGAAACGCTGGCGTTTGAGGCAAGGGATGAAATCGGGCCGGGCCGAAAGGCTAGCCAGAAGCGCCGTTGCGATTAAACGAGACCTGCATTCAGCAGAAGGAACGCTATAACCGCAGACGACAAGTGCTTCATGGTTACTCCCTGTCGCTCAGCACGTTGCCTGCGATCAGGCCGGCGCCGATACCGCCTCCGGCTCCTGCCGCTGCTCCGCCGCCTCCGGCCCCACCTCCACCTCCGCCAGAGGCTCGTGCCTCGCGGTTACCACCTTCACCCTCGCCTCGGGGTGAGCGCAACGAGCGCCCAGGGCCGGAGGCGGGTACTATGAGGTCTTCCGGTATCGGTTCGAGACCGAGCTGTTTGCGCAGGTCGGAGCGCAACTCCTCGATAAGCGGTTGGTAGTCCACGGCTTCGCCGCGTTTGATATTGGCCGCGCAACGGGCAGCGAGTTCTACCTGGTGCAGCGAACCAAAAAGCACTATTTCAGCAAGTGTTTCCTCGATCTGCGACGAATGTTCCTCCAATGCGGGAGAGAACGACCCGGCGAGGGAACGATATGCGGCAACCAGCGATTTCAGGCGCTCCGTCTCTTGACGGTTTTCACGCTGGCGTCGCTGCTGCACGCGCTGCATGACAAACACGCGGATTGTCAGCAGAACGAGGGCGATGGCCAGTGAAGCAATGAGTGTTAGCGGCAGCGGGCCGAGATCAGTCAAGCGCATGGCGTGCCTCGAATTTATTGATGATGTTAACCCCAAAGCCCGGCTGCGGTGAAACCGCGTGGCGGCGCTGGCCGGAGCGCAGGGGTAAGCAGACGTTAGCGGTGATTGCCTTATTGCTGCGTAACGCAGCAAAGCTGTAATCGCACCGACTGACAATGCAGCCGAGTTGAGGGGTAAATTCCATTGCCATATGCCGGCTCATCGTTATGCTGCTGGCTTTTTCCTTGTGTGCCGTCGTTACCAAAACAACCGGCCCCGGTTCTATCAGTTGAAACGCTTTTGAGAGATCAGGTTCGTTCATCTTCGTTTCCGTCTAGCATGTTGCCAACCGGTGCGAGGACGGGTGCATCCGGTTGGCGGCTGGTTATGTATACTCATCAGATGCCTGGTCCATCCGGGTTGTTCACCCCGGCCGTAAAGCCCTGCTCGTCTCCGGCAGTTGATGCCCTGAAATCCGTTTGTGAGTCACATGAAATAGTTTACACCTGTTCAGGATGTTCCTTGTCTATCAGTGGGGGCGCTTCAATTACTCCGGCGCCCCAATAACTCCAGGAAGTCACCCCCTGCCGCATGTGGTGACAGCAAAACACTACGGATTGATCACAGGCATAACGCTGGACTTAAGCAGCCCAGCCCAGGCTGGAGCTGGAAAAGGGCGGCTTGAAGAATGGCCCGTCCCGGTATTTGGCTACCGTCTGAACGCCAGGAGCAGAACGCCGCTTGCGACAAGGATAATACCGAGCCACTCCCGTACAGAAGGGCGTTCACCGAGAAAGGCGAATGCAAATACAGCGACGAGAACGATGCTGAACTTGTCGACCGGAGCAACCTTCGACGCATCGCCGATTTGAAGCGCGCGAAAATAGCAAACCCAGGACGCTCCGGTTGCCAGGGCGGACAAGGAAAGGAAGACGATCGTCCTGGTTGAAAGCGCGCGCGGGTCGCTCCACTTGCCTGCGTACCAGACGAAAGCTGCCAGGACAAAGACGATGATGACAGTCCGAATGAGCGTCGCAAGGTCGGAGTCAACATCCTGGATGCCGACCTTGGCGAAGATGGCAGTCAGTGCGGCAAAGCAGGCAGATAGAACTGCCCAGAAAAACCAATCGTTCGGTGTCGTCATCATGGAGCCCGATATTTGAGTTATGGCCGCCGTCCGCCGGGCCGGTCGGCCTTGAAAGAATTTTCAACTGCCAGTGGCCATATGCTTTATAGCCCACAGTATTACCCACGGAGTAAACAACAGGGCCAGCCACTGGCCCCATGGGGAAGTTGGTACGGATGCTGAGTTCCCATTCTTTTCATCTTTCATGGTCAGGTAAATGACCAGAATGGGGACAGCAGGGCCCAGAGCGCACATCAGGATGGCAGCTATCGCTGTTGCCGCCGGCGACAGCCCGACTTGCGAGGCCCGAATGGCGGAAAAGAACGCCAGCAACAGGATACCTCCGGTAAACAAAACGACCGCTGGCCACAGCAGCAAGTCGACATGCGCTCCAGCCGCTGCGCCGAAAAGCACCAGAAACATCCCGAGAATATTCAGGATGCATATGACCGAAGAAACCAGATATCGGAGGCGTTGTGAGATTCTGATGCTGTTCATACTGGTGGTTTGCTTAAGCTAACAGGTGAGCAAAAAGGCAGCTTTTGCGGGTCCAATGAGTGTAGCAAATAGCGTTGAGCGCATTGTTAGCCACCACCATGGGAGGGTGAGTTCTTAAATATTTTATCAATTACTTTCCCTAATTGCTCTTGAACTCTAAAGTGAAATAAGCCACCCATATATGCAATCAACACGGAAGCTTCTTTTGTTAAGTTCACCGTGCCACTTGAAGTTATACTGATGCTGATACCTGTCTTTACTAGAAAATAAAGAATTACGCCTGTGATTCCGCCCCCCAGGATCAGCGTTAAATACCCAACGAAATCGAAAATATGCGGAAGATACTTTGGTTCTCTATAAACAACCTCGTCTATATCGATTGCCCAGGCCTTTGCGCAATAGGTAGACGCTCCAAGCATGCCGATTCCGAACAGAGCCAGAATTGTTCTGCCGTAGTAATCATCTACGCAGGGGAGTACATTTAAATACACAGTGCCGAAAGATAGATATCCACCAAATGTAAAGCCCAATAGTATGATTATGGTGATTGGGATGTAACACCAATAGCTTTTTCTCATTGTGGACCTCCCTTTGATGGTTAACGTTTGGGTTAAGGTGCAGCTTTAGCGTATGATCTTGCCCGTAGAAAGTGAATACAGTTTAACCTGCCCCACTTCCTGCATGAACATTACGCTTTTCCTGCTAACCTGAGCACCGAACCAGAAGATGGGCGCGACCGTGAGCAGGAGGATGTAGAAGAAAGCAAGCGCTTCCATACCCGATGTACTGCGCGCCGGAATAATGATGATCGCGGCCGTAGCTAATGCAATCGGGATTGTTGCGAGCCGTACCCGAAGCCAGGCATTGCCCTTATTCAACTTAAGGAAATAGTGGTGCTCCCAGCGCAGCAGGAAAACAAGCGCCACGAGAGACAAAATAGCAAACAGCACCAGCAGTGTATGGAATGGGTGCATATACAAATTTTCCTTTATCCGTACGAAATACGGAAACCTGTAAATGTTCAGACTCACGAAGCTGACGGCTGTAACGAATTGTTCGACACCACTGTGCCTTTTATTCTGGTTCCCGGAATTTCTCGCGGCAGGCGAATGAACGCTAAACGCCGTATGGGAGCTTGGAGGCCATCATCTTGCGCCGGTCAATCTTGCGCCCGTCGACAATGAATGTTCCGTCACCAACAGCGTGAACCGTGCGCTTCTCCTTGCGTGCGTCGTCGATGTATGCGGCAACTGCCTCCAGCACGACAATGTTGTGTTTTTCAACGATGTCGATGACCTTGCACTCGATGTTGGCAAGACACTCCTCGATCAAGGGCGCCCTAACGATTTTGCCCCGCACGGGTGTGAGCTTGAATTTGGCAAACTTGTCTGTGTCTGTCCCGGAGCATGTCCCTATACCGACCAATTTATCGAGCATGTCAACCGTAGGAATGGCGATGACGCACTCCTTGTTCTTGCGCAACGCCGCAAAAGAGTGATTCCATTCACCCGTAGTGATCGCAAATACCGGAGTGAAATCCAGCACCATGGTCCAGGAGATGGTCATGATGTTGTCCTTCTGCCCATCGTGGGTCGTCACGAGAACAACAGGTCCCGATTCCATCAGGGTAAAGGCCTTGCTCAACTCTAACTGGCGCATGTGCGTATGCTCGATATCATTCAGGTACCCAACGTTTGAATTCACTGGACTTGCGGGGCTTTACGCGCAAGGCCCGGTGGAATGATGGGTCGGACCTTGGCGCGTGCATAGGCAAATAATTCACCTTTGCACAAATCATAGTAACAAAATGGCGATTATTCAGAAACGTTTTCATTTTCTCGAAATGGCCGTGTTTGGTCATACGTGAGCGAGGCGATGGCCTTGTCATCACTTTCGAATCGTTCCAGCAGCTCCTGGCGTGCCCGCTCGGTACGCTCGGCATCGCAGGAGTGAACTTCCTGATTGTCCATGTAGATGCCGGCCGATGCTACCAGCGGCTCGCGGCCGACGCAGGCGTCACGGCGCGCAAGCCAGATGCGCACGTCCTGCGGCAATGACTTGTCCTGCGCGCGGAAAGCCCCCTCGAAGCGTTCAGAGAAGCTCTCATGGTCGCGGAAGCAGTCGAAGCTTCCCGGATTCCACGTCGCCGCCGTGCCGTCCTGGTAGAGACACACGGTATACTTTGCGCTGCTCCTGTCCTGTGCCTGCGCAGAGGCAAGGCTGTCGTAGAAGTGGAGCGCGATGTCCTCGGCGTTCACGTTCATGCGCGGGTCGTGGTGCGCCAGCACGTCAGATGCGGCCTGGCGAAATGCGTCCGATCCCACGGGCAGCTTCGAATAGTAGAAGACCATCTCGTCGCCACGCTGGTCCGCCCCGCGTGCGCCCGCGTACACGAAGGGGTTCTGCTGGCGCGGGTCAGCCTGCAGCGCCGCCGCCGCATAGGCCGCCGGGATTGCCAGCGCCACGATCAGCGACACGGCCCATTCCTTCGCGCCTTCCGGCCAGCGGCCTTCGAGCGCGCGGACAAAGAGCTGCGCGATCACGCAGTCGGTGAGGATGAAGAGACCGAGCGGCTGCTGTTGCCAGAACCGGGCGCCAGCCACGTCTGTCGTGGCAGCGAGCTGCAGCTTGTCGAGGTCCAGCAGCGTCGCGATGCCGACGAGCGCGCCCGCGAGCAGGATTCCCCGCACATAGCCGCCGAGCTTTCCGGCCCACGGCTGCGTGAAGAGGATCAGCGAAACCGCGATGAAGGACGGCAGGTGAAACGCGCCGCCCGAGACAGGAACCGGGACCAGGTAGTCGGCGAACGCGCTGCCCGATCCCCAGATGCCCTTCCAGCCCAGCATGCCGGCGATGATGGCAGGGGTGATCCAGGCGACAACAGCCCAGAGAAAGAAAAGGAATTTACGGCTCATCGGGTTGTACCCTGTAAATGAAATTGGTCAATATAGCGCACTTCATTCGACGTGCCGTAAAGGAAGAAGGCGCGAAATCTGTTCTCGCAATCGCTGCCGGGCGGCACCTTTTGATGCGCTGTTCAATGCCCATGCTTTTCTGCTGTCCAACGCTGAAGTAATCGGTTGGATGGGTGCAATAGCGTGGATTTACAGTGCAATATCATATGCCAATTGAATCCATCGTTGCCCCTTTGCGTCTGTTTCTTCTGTGATGATGATCCAACTGTATCCATCAATAACCGGTATCGTATCGCCTGGCTCATGCGACTGCTGTGACACTGCTTTCTCGACATCCTTCAGAAACGACCCGGCATAACTGTCCGGATCTGCCGCCACGAGACGTTCAAGCAGCAGAGCCGCTTCCCTCAAAAGTGTCAGGCCATTTTCTGCTTTCGGTGTATCAACCATGAATTCAAAAGTGAGGCCATAGTGTGCGCATCCGTAATGATGGACCCGAAACTGAAGTCCATCCTTGAGAGTTACTGCTTCTATGGCCTTACGCTCAGGCAGTTCCGTGTAAGCGTGCTTGTCTATGCCGGGAGCTTCTGCATCAATTACCGCTTGCGGCAAACCCCGTACGCAATCGTCATCTTCTGCCCGTCCAAGAGTAGATAAAGCACCACTGAAAGCTGCCAGCAAAATTACGACTCGCATGCCTGTAACCATTAATCAAACCTCGCCGGCTGCAAACAGTTGTTAGGTCGCCTTCCGGAATATTGGCCGACAAGCAATTGCAATCTGCTCGATATGACGATGATCCGTTCCGCAGCAGCCCCCCATCACATTAAGCCACTTCAGTTTAAGAGTCCTCAGTGCGGCGTATTCCTGCCCAAGCTCGGCCGGGCTGCCTGCATCAAGCTCCGGGGCCTCATTCAGCTCATCGTGGCTCATCCTGGAGGCGTTGGCGCGAAGTCCGCGAATCCGTGCCACCCAAGGTTCATCTTCAGGTACAACATGGTCAAAGTGGCTTGGATGGGCGCAATTGATCATGAAGTAGGCAGGATATCCGGAGGTGGTTTCGTCAACCTGGTTGATTGCGTCTGCCAAGGACTGCCCCGTTGGAAGATTGCCGTCGGTCTCTACCGTGAAGGAAATGACTACGGGCATTGCGGCCCGCTTTGCCGCCCGTACCACGCCAATCGCCTCCTCGACATAGTTCATGGTGATGGCGGTCACCAGGTCGGCGGCTGTCTCCGCAAATGTTTCGATTTGCATGCGGTGGTAATTCTCCGCCTCCTTTTCCGACATGGCCGTATCAGGAACGTACCCGTCCCCACGCGGGCCGATACAGCCGCTGATAACGATCGGTGATTCATTGCTTTCATATTCTTTCCGGATTTCTTCGAGCAATCGAACAGATTTTCTGTCGCCGTCAGAAAGCGCATCGACACTGTAGCCGAGCTTTGCCCCCCAATCGGGGTTGGAGCGCCAAGTTGCCGTCTCAAGAATCAGACCCGTATTGAACTTTCTGGCGAGTTCCCCGTAGGTCCGGAAGTATTTCCGAAGAATACTCTCGCCTTCCGGGGTCTTGAACAGGTGGAAAGCGGCAAAATAGGGAAGATCTTCCCCCTCAAGAAAGATCAGCGTGGTTTCGATGCCGCCATCAGACATAAAGAAGTCGCCACGGAGTTGCGGCAGTGCGTTTCGGTATTTGGCCATATCGCTTTTCCCTCTCTTGAGACGTTTCCAGAGCGACTTAACGCCTCAAATCAGCCGCGCTGTGAAGCGTCGGCTGGATTTGATGGTTATGCTGACAGTTGCTTGGTTCCGGCCGTGACCCCACGGGGCGTGAGCCATGCCAGCACGGCCGCCACTGCGAGCAACGCCGAAACGTCGCC
The DNA here is from genome assembly GCA_905339275.1 of Methylophilaceae bacterium. GTDB lineage: Bacteria > Pseudomonadota > Gammaproteobacteria > Burkholderiales > Methylophilaceae > UBA6140. Next base: position 71,434 of record CAJPFK010000015.1, on the reverse strand, counting down.
CCAGAGGTGACCCATATTATGGTTGCCGTCAAACGACTGCACAGCCATCACTCCGCCGTGTGTGATACTGGACCAGACGGTGAACCAGATGAGACTTCGGTTTGCGAGGGGGTTACGGGCGGCGAGGATGAGAAAAACACCAAGCGTTGCGTATATGGCGAGGATCATCTCGTAGTAATACGATCGACCTTCTGTATGCCATGACCAGCCGGAAGGCCAGACGATGCCGAGCGGCCATATGCCGAAGGTGAAGGTTAACCCTACAAGTACCAGAACGATACGCAGATATTTGATGCGATTAGCTTCAGTCATTATTTTCTCCTTCAGATCACCAGGTGTCGCGAACTTCTGGAATTTCCCCTCGCGTGCCGGAAGACGAGGGTCATTGAACCACTTGTTGGGCCTCTTGCAACTGAATCGACGACTTGAAATATAGTAAATCTCTATTGCTGCGAATATGAAATATACGCTTGTTTTCTGATTGGCAAACCTCAAGGATTCTTGGTCGAACAAGCTTTGGAACAACCAAATGATTTTTGCCAGTTTTGGAATGATGAGAATTTCAGGGCATTGCTCAGGAAGCCCTGGCCGCGAACAAAATAGATAAGGCAGGTTTCTGCGCAACGCCCGCCAGAAACAGCGATACCTAGGGAAGTCTGAAAAGGCGACTGTCTCCGCAGCTTTCAACGTAACAAGCTTAGCGGCGGGTTTACGAGTCCGCTGGAGCGACTTGTTGGGCGTTTCCCCCTATTTCACCTCGAATAAACCTCCTTATTTCTTCTTGGGATTTTGGATTTATAACAACGCCTTTCTTTGATCCATAAGCCTGCATTTCTTTGTGAAGTACTTGGAATTTCTCATACCACGTGTTGTCTTTTGTCTCTGCTCGAAACTCATTTATGTGAGGTTGATACATTGCCCAGTAATGCTCAATGTAATAGCTGTATTTGTCCCATACCGCTTCAGAATCAAAGACTTTCCTTTCTAAATAGACACCAACATCTTCGAAAAATCCCAATACATCTCCTTGATCCGCATTTATTCTAAGCTTGTCTGCAAGATACGAATTACACGCTTGCTTCCTTGCTTGAACCATTTCCTTCGAGTTCCACCGTTTGTCCATCTCGCCAAGAGTGTGCAGAAGATTAGCTTGCCGCTGAAGGCTTATTTGACGGTAGATTAGGCTCAGGCTTATTGCGACAGCAAAAAAGCTCGCCATCGCCCAGAACCATTGAGAGTCAGGTCCAACGACATTCGTAGCCATCCAGTTCCACATTCTCTATCTCCTTATGCTCAACGTTTGAGTTCAGGGCGCGGACGCCGTAGGCGGCCGTCGACCCTGGAATGCATTGTTAGGCGTGCGAGTTATGATTCTGCGCGAAATGCTTCTGTTTGTACGGGAACATGTGGGATGCTTAGCCAAGGCCACCTTTGCTGATAAGAAGCAGCTTTCTTTGCAAAAAGTGATGCGTGCGGCGTGAGAGGGTTCATTGTGAGAGTCCCCTCATACAAGAGGTGAAGGCCGTTTGGTGTATAGACCTCATGAGGGTTGATGCCAACGCATGTTGCCGGAATTAGAAAGCGATTGATACCTTCCTTTGCATTGCTCAAGGGGGCATAGGGATGGCCAAAGTGCTTTTCGTACCAACAATGAACCCGAGCTTGATTGGCAACCTCCACGGTTATGCCTAAGTCCTCCAGCACAACTTCTACGTGACGTTGTACGGCGCTTTCTCCAGCCTCGCTAAGGTCTGATGGGTCGAAGTAAAAGAAATCGTAGTCCTTGATTCTGCTCTCAGATGGATGTCCTGAAAGCAGGTTCCAAACAGTTTGAAAGAGGCAGCCGGCAACTAGCCAGCCATCTCTCAAATTCAACGTATCCCACCGTTCAACGATTTGTGCGTTGTTGCTGTTTCGCAGTACGTCAGCTAGGAACTTTGCTTGCATGATGGCCTAACGTTGGAGTTCAGCGGCCCGCCAGAGGCGGATCCGCTGGAACGATATGTTCGGCCTCAGGCCTAGGGACAAGATTTTTAGCTGCCCACTTTTCGTGCACATATTCAAAGAAACCTTCAACTGGTTTTGAGCCACACATTGGGGCCAGTTGTTGCCCCGCCCGTGTTAAAAGAACCTTTCCGACCTCCAGTCTGTTGTCTATCTCGGCGGGGAAAGAGAGCGTGACGGGGCGTCCGTAATAGAAAAGCGTTGCCGAGTTTGGAATACCAAGCCTAGAAAAGCCAGCAATGTTGTTGAACTGGACAAGTCCAAGACTTTCGAGGTGAGACAGTGAATTGAAGTTAATTCCTTGATCGTTGTAAATGCTCGCCTGCACGTCAAACACCAAGGGTACGACATTTCCGATTTGCCAGCCGAAACCACAAAGCCTTACAAACAACTCAGCGTCACTCTTGTCCAGGTCGCCAAGTAAATTGACTGTCCTTTTTGCAAAGGTGCCCGGTGCATTTGCTTCACCCGCTAACACTCGTGCCCAGAGGGATTGCATTTCTTCGTCAGAAATGATGCGAGACTTATCAAAGAAGTTCGTGATCCAATCGTCGGCTACACCTTCAGGAGAGGATTTTTCCTCAAGGAGCGGAATAGCAGCTTGAGTAATTGCCTCAATGTTTGACTGCTTCTTAGCTTCCTCTTCGAGGAAGCGGTGCATTGCACGTCTATGTAAATCCGTGACTTGAATCTGTGCTTCGGCCTGAATTCGTCCAGCCTCGGCCTCAGCCTTCGCTATACGAACTATTTGGTATGGCTTAAACACCCCGCCGACAGCGTCCGAAATCTTCTCGATCAGAACGGTGGCTGGTTTTGTTAGGTCACCAAGTTTTGCTAGCGGATTTTCGTCACTCATGATTAAGAGGCCGAACTAAAAATAGACACCCTAAAAAGGCACAGGAAATGCACCTCCAAGGTGGATAATCTGGAATTTTTATTGCAAGTCATTGTTTTAATTATTTATATAAATATTGGTGAACCCTAATTTTTCAGGAAACATCCCCGCAGAAAAAGCGCTTAAATTGTTGAATCCGATACGCGATTACGATTAACTGTGTCAATAGCTATACCTTGCATGATTAGTAAACCTGTTTGGGTTAAATTAAACGCCATATCGTTTTCCATGACAAGTGGCATTCTCCTAGATACCGTTTTTCCAGATTTAGCGTTTGTTTTTGGGTTTGCTTCTCAAACCGGCTTCATAAGCCCTCCGCATCCATAACGCAGCTTTATGCCGGTCTTCCAGTACGAAATCCGGTGCCTGGAAGTAGGGCAGGCCGATAGTTTTTTCTTTTTTCTGGTAGGTAAACTGGGGGAGTTCGAGTGATTCAAAATGCTTGCGCGTTTCTGCGTCAGCCTTGAGGAAGAGCGTTTCGTCGTAGACGATGCCGACCGGGATGCCTTGGTGGTAGACGGTGTAACCATCGAACATGCGGCGGATGGTGATGGGCCCGAACAGCTCGAAGACTTCATGCAGGTAGTCGGTAAATTCGTTCATGCTATGTGCCAGTTATTTCTGCGATGCGCAGATGTGAGTACAGAATACTTGATGTAGCTGTAGCAGTGAATATGGCGGAGCGATGTAAGAGATTCCGGCTCTGTGGCCGGAATGACAATGATGGGCTGTCATGCTGGACAACGATCCGGCATCTGTTACCTGTTTCCTGCCGGAGTGGTTTGGCGCTGCCAGATGCTTATCGGCAGTCCAGTTCCAGTACCACGGGTGTGTGGTCAGAGGGGCGTTCCAGCTTGCGCGGGGCTTTGTCGATCCAGCAGGCTTTGCAGGCGTCCTTGAGTGGTGTGCTGACGAGGATGTGGTCGATGCGCAGGCCGAGATTGCGGCGGAAGCCGGCCATGCGGTAATCCCACCAACTGAAGCTGCCTTCTTCCTGCTCGAACAGGCGGAAGCTGTCGTGCAGGCCGAGCGCGACCAGTTCCCTGAAGGCCTTGCGCTCCGGTTCGCTGACTAGTACCTGGCCCTCCCATGCCTTGGGATCGTGCACGTCGCGGTCTTCCGGCGCGATGTTGTAGTCGCCGAGCAGGGCGAGCCTGGGGTGGGTGTTGAGCGTGTCGGCAATATAGTCGTGCAATGCCTGCAGCCAGCCCAGTTTATAGGGATATTTTTCCGAATCCAGGCTCTGGCCGTTGGGTATGTAAGCGCACACTATTCGGATATCGTTGATCGTGGCGGCGATGACGCGTTTCTGATCATCGGCGAGATTGGGGATATCAAGCCTGATATCTTCCAGTGCATGCGGGGTGATGATGGCGACGCCGTTATAGGTTTTCTGGCCGTTGTGAATGGCGTTGTAGCCCGCCTCTTTCAGCGCTTCATAAGGGAATTTGCTGTCTTCCTGCTTGGTTTCCTGCAGGCAGAGCACATCGGGCTTTTCCGAGGCGAGCCAGTCGAGCACGTGCGGCAAGCGCACGTTCATCGAATTCACATTCCAGGTGGCAAGTTTCACTTTCTCATTTCCATTTCTTCCCTGATACGGCGTTGGCCGCTTCGCAACAGCCTCGCCGTACTATGGGTATTGTCCTCGTCTGTTGCGCATTGCCGCTTTGTCTCAGGATCGAACCGGAACGGGAAAGCATGCGCTCGGAGACTGTAAATTCAGCCAGTCAGACGGTCATGCCATTGTGACGGAGCAGCGCGTCAATGGAGGGCTCCCGTCCGCGGAAGGCGATAAAGGATTCCAGCGCGGGCCTTGAGCCGCCCATGGCGAGAATCTCGGTCCAGAACCTGCGGCCGGTTTCTTCGGATAACACGCCATGTTCTTCGAACATGCTGTAGGCATCTGCCGATAGTACCTCAGCCCATTTGTAGCTGTAATAACCGGCGGCATAACCACCCGCGAAAATGTGCGAGAAGTTGTTGGGGAAGCGGTTCCATTTCGGCGGGCGCACCACGGCGACTTCGTCGCGGACTTCTTCGATGAGGTCGAGCGCGGTTTTGCTGTCGTTGGGGTCGAAGTCGCCATGCAGCCGGATGTCGAACAGGGAGAATTCGATCTGGCGCACGGTCTGCATGCCGGCCTGGAAATTCTTGGCGGCGACCATCTTGTCGAACAATTCCCTCGGCAATTGCGCGCCGGTTTCAACATGTTGCGTCATGTGGCGCAGCACGTCCCATTCCCAGCAGAAGTTTTCCATGAACTGGCTCGGCAGTTCGACCGCATCCCATTCCACGCCCTTGATGCCGGAGACGCCGTAATCATCCACCTGCGTCAGCATGTGGTGCAGGCCGTGGCCGAATTCGTGGAACATGGTGATGACTTCATCATGCGTGAACAGCGCCGGCTTACCGCCGACGGGGGCGGAGAAGTTGCAGGTGAGGAAGGCGACAGGCACGGTGACATTGCCGCCGATTTTGCGGCGGGTGATGGCTTCGTCCATCCATGCGCCGCCGCGCTTGTTGTTGCGGGCGTAGAGGTCGAGGTAGAACTGGCCGACCAGTTTGCCTGCCTGGTCGTTGATTTCATAGAAGGCGGCATCCGGGTGCCAGACCGGGGCTTGCGATTTTCTGACGTGCACGCCGAAGATGGTTTCGACGACCTTGAACAGGCCTTCCAGCACCTTGGCTTCCGGGAAGTATTGTTTTACTTCCTGGTCGGAGAACGCGTATTTGTCTTCGCGCAGTTTTTCGGAGACATAGGCGACATCCCAGGCCTGCAGGTCGGCGATGCCCAGTTTTTTCGCGTGTTCAGTCAGTTCCTGCATGTCTCTTTCGGCAAACGGCTTGGCGCGTTTGCCGAGCGTATCCAGAAAGTCGGCGACTTGCTGCGGGGAATCCGCCATCTTGGTGGCCAGCGACATTTCCGCGTAATTCTTGTAGCCGAGCAGTTGCGCGGCTTCGCGGCGCAGCTTGAGGATATCGCTGATGAGGCTGGTGTTGTCCCATTCCGCCTTGCCGAATTCCGAGGCGCGGGTGGCGTAGGCGCGGTAGAGGGTTTCGCGCAGGGCGCGATTCTCGGCGTATTGCAGCGCCGGCATGTAGGAGGGGAAGTGCAGGGTAAACTTGTAGCCCGGTTTTCCGTCTGTTTGCGCAGCTTCCTGCGCTGCTTGCAGCGCATCTTCGGGAATGCCTTTCAACTCGGCGACATCTTCAACGTAATGCGCGTAATCGTTGGTGGTATCCAGCAGGTTTTCTTCGAACCTGGCCGCCAGACGGGAGAGCGACTCCTGGATTTCCTTGAAACGGGCTTTCTTGTCGTCCGGCAGTTCCGCGCCGCCGAGGCGGAAATCGCGCAATTCGTTTTCGACGATCTTGCGTTGTGCAGCATTCAGTTGCTGGTAGGCATCGCTCGCCCGCAGGGCGCGGAAGCGGGCATACAGGCGCTCGTCCTGCGACAGGTCGGAATAGAATGCGGTGAGCTTGGGCAGGCTTTCGTTGTAGGCTTCGCGCAGTTCCGGGCTGTTCACCACGGCGTTCATGTGGCCCACTTGCGACCAGGCGCGTGAGATGCATTCTTCCATATCTTCCAGCGGCCGGGCGAAGTTGTCCCAGGTTGGCGCCTCGCTGCTGCCGGCCAGCCTTTCCTGAAGCGCCCGGCCTTCCGCCAACAGGTATTCAATTGCAGGGGTGACATGTTTCGCCTGTACCTGATCGAATCTGGGCAGCCCGGAAAAATCGAGCAGCGGGTTGCCGGATGGCGTGTTGTGCTTTGCTTCTGTCATAAAATTCTCTAATTAATCAATCGTAAACTGAATGGGTAACGGTAATTCTCGCCCTTGCTGGCGGCGACCGCCGCGATAATGCTGAACACAATATTAGCCAGCCAGACCAGCCCCAGCATCGGCAAGCCGATCAAAATGAAGACCAGGATTCCCGACACAAACCAGGCGATCAGTATCGTGATCTGGAAGTTCAGAGCCTCACGCGCCTGATCTGATATGTAGGGGCTTTCATCCTTTTTCAATAGCCAGACGATGAGCCCTGGGAAAATACTGAAGAATATGCCGGTGATGTGGGTAACCACTGCAATATTCTTTTCGTCGGAATTGGCGGGTGCGACGACATCAGACATGGCATTTCTCCTTATAAAAGATTGAGTTTCTCCAGCAAAGGTTCAATTTTATCGATGTCCTGATTGCCCAGGATTTTGCGGGCAGCAGGGGATACCTTGAGCAGGTCGCTTTGCAGTACCTGGCGCTTGACCGCCAGCATCTGGGCGGGATGCATGGAAAACTGGCGAAGGCCGAAGCCGAGCAGCAGCCGCGTGAGCCTGGGGTCGCCGGCCATTTCGCCGCAGACGGAAACCGTTTTGTCGATGCGATGGCATGCCCTGATGGTGGTTTCGATGAGGTACAGCACGGCTGGATGCAGCGGATTGTACAAATGCGAAACCGTATCGTCGGTACGGTCGATTGCCAGCGTGTACTGAATCAGGTCGTTGGTGCCCAGCGAGAGAAAATCCAGTTCCTTGGCGAACGCTTCGGCGCAGAGGGCCGCGGCCGGTACTTCGATCATGCCGCCGATCTGGATATCCTCCTTGAAAGGCAGGTCCTGTTTGCGCAGGCTGATCTTGGCGCGTTCTATCATCTGCAGCGACTGGCGCAGCTCCGACAGGTTGGACAGCATGGGGATCAGTATCTTGATGTTGCCATAATGCGAGGCGCGCAGAATGGCGCGTAGCTGCGTATGGAATATCAGCGGCTCGGACAGGCAGAGACGGATGGCACGCAAACCCAGCGCCGGGTTGGTGCAGCTTCTTACCGTCGTATCCGGGTTCATTTCCTTGTCCGCGCCGAGATCCAGCGTGCGGATGGTGACCGGCATGCCTTTCATGGTTTCCGCCACTTTGCGATAGGCCAGGTACTGTTCTTCCTCGTCCGGCATATCGCGCCGGTTCATGAAGAGAAATTCCGTACGATACAGGCCTACGCCGGTTGCGCCGGCAGCTTTGGCCTTGATGACATCCTCGGGTACTTCGATATTGGCATGCAGCTCGATGGCAGTGCCGTCCAGGGTGACGGCCTTGGTGGATTTGATGCGTTTGAGCTTCTGCTGCTCCAGTTCCCACTGATCCTGCCTGAGCCGGTATTCGGCAAGGGTGTCCTTGTCCGGGTTGACGACCACGACGCCCTGGTTGCCATCGACAATGATCAGCTCGCCATCGCGGATCAGGCCGCGGGAGCGCTGCAGGGCGACGATTGAAGGAATGCTGAGGCTGCGCGCGAGGATGGCCGTATGCGAAGTCGCGCCGCCGACATCCGTAATGAAGGCGGCAAACTTGTGTTGCTTGAACTGGATGGCATCGGCCGGCGACAGGTCGTGTGCAACCAGGATAATCGCGCTTTCCTGCTGCTGTACCGGCACCTGGCTGGGGTGGCCCAACAGCACCTTGATGACGCGCTCTACAACTTGCACGACATCCTGTTTGCGCTCGCGCAGGTACTCGTCGTCAATTTTCTCGAACTGTTCGACGAGATCGTCCATCTGCTGCTTCAATGCCCATTCCGCATTGCACAGCTCCTTCTGGATGATGTCGATGGGAACGACGGAAAGCGCCCTGTCGGCCAGGATCATCAGGTGGGTATTGAGGAAGGAGCTCAGCTCGGCTGGCGCGCCGATTGGAAGCTGCTGGCGAAGGTGTTCCAGATCCTGCCTGACGGTTTCCACTGCCTGCTCAAAGCGCTTGATCTCCTGCGGAATGAGGGCCTTGGGAACGACATAGTGCGCTACCTCGAGCAGCGCGTGCGAAACCAGGTGCGCATGGCCGATAGCGATGCCGCCGGAGACCGGAACGCCGTGCATGGTAAAACTCATTGCCACCCCCGCTGTTTGGTCGATACGCTGTTACGTGCCCTGCCTGCAATTTGCAATGCCACCAGACCTGCCGGAACAGGGTGGTTTGCCAGGGTTATCGTGAATTTCCGGTTCAAGTCTGCCACGATTATTCCGGCTCACCAAAACGGCTGTTGATCAGTTCGACCAGGGCATTCATCGCGGCCTGCTCGTCACGCCCGGACGTTTCCAGATGGATTTTGCTGCCCTTGCTGGCAGCCAGCATCATGACGCCCATGATGCTTTTTGCATTTACTCGCCTGTTATTGCGTTCGATCCAGATTTCACAACCGAACTGGCTGGCTGTCTGGGTCAGCTTGGTCGAGGCGCGCGCATGCATGCCGAGCTTGTTGATGATTTCGATTTCTTGTTTCAACATTGACTTTAATCCAGTTCTGTAAAATGAATGACGCCCTCGCGGCCACCGCTGAGAGCCTTGCCTATCAACGTTCTCAGGTCGCCGTTCCTGTAGGTAAGCGTACGGACCAGCATCGGCAGATTGACGCCTGCGACGCCCTCTATTCTGCCGGCAACCAGTAACTTGGTGACCACATTACAGGGGGTGGCGCCGTAAATGTCCGAGAGAATGAGCACGCCATCGCCTTGATCGAGTTCCTCAATCAGTTGCTGTGCCTGCGGCAGCAGCGCCATGGGGTCGTCATGCGTGCCGACATTAAGCTGTTTCAGTAAAGGCGGCCTGGTCCCCATCACATGGCTGGCACAATGAATCAGGCTTTCACCCAGGGTGCCGTGGGCAATAATCAGTATTCCTATCATGCTGTTATCTAACCTCTATCAAAAAGTCACCCGCGGCACTGCTATTCTAGCTCTCTGTGTCTGACGAGCACTTTTTGTTGGGCGTTGCGGAAATATTGACCTAGTTTTTCTACAAAATAAACCGAGCGATGCTGACCGCCGGTACAGCCGATTGCAACGGTGAGATAGCTGCGGTTGTCGCGTACGAAAGCCGGCAGCCAGCGCTCCACAAAGCTGCGGATGTCCTCATACAGTATGTGCACCTCCGGCTGATGCTCCAGGAACTCCTTAACGGCATGGTCATGGCCGGTGAGACGCTTCAGGGCCGGGTCATAATATGGGTTGGGCAGGAACCGCACATCGAAAACGAAATCCGCATCAAGCGGGATGCCGTGCTTGAAGCCGAACGAGGCAAAAAGCAGTGTCAGCCCGTTTTGCTCCTGCGAAACAAATTCCTTGACCCATTTACGCAAGCTATTCGCGCTGAGGTCGCTGGTGTCGATGCGGTGTCCCAGATAAATCAACTGATCGAGGAGTTCACGCTCACGCAGGATGCTTTCCGCCAGCGTGGTTTTGTCGTCGCTCAGCGGATGTCGCCGGCGCGTTTCGCTAAAACGTTTGACCAGCGTTTCGATGCTGGATTCCAAAAATAATAGCTGTACGACAACGCCCTGTTGCTTGATCTGGCGGATAGCTTCGGGCAAGGCTTCGATGCCTTCGCTACGGGTGTCCATGCTGATGGCCACCCGGCTTTGCCCCTGGAGGTGCTGCGGAATTTGCGCCAGCAGGGTGGCAGGCAGGTTATCGACACAGTAATAGCCGCTGTCCTCCAATGCCTTGAGGACGACGCTCTTGCCTGAGCCGGACAAACCGGTGACGATCACCAGCTGCATTTTCAGGCCTTGTTCTGCATGTTCTTCTTCATTTCGCGGTTTTGCCGCTGCATGAATTGTTTGGTGCCGTTGATGCCGCGCAACAGCAGCATGTGATTGCGCAGGGCCACTTCAACCAGCACGGCTATGTTGCGGCCGGCAGCCACCGGAATGACGACTTTGGATATCTTGACGCCAAGTATCTTCTCCTGCTGGGAATTGATTTTCAGCCTGTCCAGCAGTTGTGGCGCAAGCTTGTCCGCATGCTCGAGCTGGATGATAAGGTCGAGAGGCTTGGTCGGTTTGACCGAGTTATCGCCGAACAGCTCGCGGATATTCAGCACGCCCAGCCCGCGCACTTCGAGAAAATCCTGCAGCAGCCTCGGGCAACGGCCTTCCAGCCGGTCCGGGGCTATCTTGTAGAAATCGATGATGTCATCCGCGATCAGCCTGTGGCCGCGCGAGATCAGCTCGAGCGCCAGTTCGCTCTTACCGATGGCCGGGTCGCCCTTTATCATCACCCCGAAGCCTTGTACTTCCATGAACACGCCATGAAAGCTGACCGATTCGGCAACCGCCTGGGACAGGTAGTGGCTGAGCACATCCATCAGGCTCGGACTTTGCAATGGCGTGGTGAACAGCGGGGTTTCATGGTCGTTGGCCGCGACCATTAATTCTTCCGGGGGTTTTTCGCCGTTGGCAACGACGATGGCGGCGAGATCGGTGGAGAACAGGTTGTTGATGGCCTGGACCATCTCCCGGGATTGCAGGCTGCGAAGGTAATCCATCTCCGCACAGCCGAGTACTTGCACCCGGTTCGGGTGCACAAAATTCAGGTGTCCGATGAGCGCAAGCGAGGGCTTGCTGACGGTATCGCTGCTGAGCGCGTTGGTGCCGCCGGACAATCCTGCAACCCAGGTGAGTTTGAGGTTGCGGCGGGTGTCGCGGTAGAGCCTCTCGACGCTGATTTCAGCCATTCAATGCCTTTCTCGTTGCGCTCGTCGGATTTCTTTACTTACTCGGTGGTCTGGTGTTTCAGCGCGCCGTTGACTTTGTGATGATCGCCCTGCTTTTCCTTGTGCTTGAGTATCTTGCGGTCCAGCTTGTCGGTGAGCATGTCAATCGCGCTGTACATGTTTTCATCGGTGCATTCGACGTGCAGGTCATTACCCGGCACATGCAGGGTTGCTTCAACTTTCTGTACCAGTTTTTCTACACTCAGCGTTACCTTGATATCGATCACATGGTCGAAGTGATTACTTACTCGTGAGAGCTTGCTTTCGATATAGTCACGTAATGCTGGGGTCACATCCAGATGATGGCCAGTAAGTTGTAAATTCATGATGCTCTCCTTGATGACGACTACAAAAAAACGTTAAAAAATAACACTAAAGCGACTTGCGTTGGCTTGCCGCCGGTAATTGCAAAGATTCCCTGTACTTTGCGATGGTGCGCCTTGCGACTACGATGCCCTGCTTGCTCAGTACATCCGTAATCTGGTTGTCCGACAGCGGCTTCTTCGGGTTCTCTTCCGCGATCATCTGCTTGATCAATGCGCGGATCGCCGTGGCAGAGCAGGCGCCGCCCGATTCGGTGGCGACGTGGCTGCCGAAAAAGTATTTCAGTTCGTAAACGCCGCGTGGCGTCAGCATGTATTTGCGCGTCGTGACGCGAGAGATCGTCGATTCATGCAATTCGAGCTCATCGGCAATCTCGCGCAGGACCAGGGGCCGCATGGCGACCTCGCCATGTTCGAAGAAATTGCGCTGCCTGTCCACGATGGCCTGCGATACGCGCAGGATGGTCGAGAAGCGCTGCTGGATGTTCTTGATCATCCATTTCGCTTCCTGCATCTGGCTCATCAGGTATTGATTGGAGCTGTCGCGGTTACGCTTGAGGATGTTGGCATAGAGCTGGTTGATGCGCAATTTGGGCACGACCTCATCGTTGAGGCTGGCAATCCAGATGCCTTTGACTTTCTTGACGATGATCTCGTGCTGGATAAAGTGGTCTGAGCTGATGTTGCTGAAGGCATTGCCCGGCCTCGGGTTCAACTGGGTGATCAACTGCTGCACCAGGCGCAGTGTCTCATCGTCGCAGTGCAGCAATTTGCGCAACTTGGCGTAATCGCGCGCCGCAAGCAGCGGCAGGTGCTGTTCGGCCAATGTTCTGGCCAATGCAATATACGGCGTATCCTCAGGCATCGCCCGCAGTTGCAGCGACAGGCATTCGGCGAGATTGCGCGCACCGACGCCGGCAGGATCCAGGTTCTGGATATGTTTCAGGGCCGTCTGCAGTTCCAGCAGGTCGACTTCGGACTCCTCCACGATCTGGTTTACCAGTTCCTCAAGCGGTTGCTCGAGATAGCCGTCTTCATTGATGGCATCCACCAGCAGCAACGCCAGCATCTGGTCGCGTTCCGACAGGGGAAGGAACTTGAGCTGGCTGAGCAGGTGCTCCCTCAGGCTGAGAGAGGCGGCTTCCTGGAAGCTGTAATCGTTGTCTTCGTCATTGCCTGAGTTGCTGTCCTCCCATCGCGTACTGCCCGAGTACTCGAAATAATCATCGGCAAAATTTTCCTGCGGCGGGGCTTCCTCTGCCTTGGCAGCTTCTTGCGGATTCGGGATTTCCTGGGCAGTGCTCGATGGAATGAAGGTATCCACGGCATCGGTGCCATCGGCATTCTTCTCGTCGCGTTCCAGCAACGGGTTGGCTTGCAGAATGCTATCCAGCTCCTGGTTCAGTTCCTGGGTCGAAAGCTGAAGCAGACGGATAGATTGTTGCAGTTGCGGGGTGAGCGCAAGATTTTGAGAAAATCGGAGTTGTAAACCTTGTTTCATAAGCAGTTCAGTAGCGTCTTACAGACGGAAATCCTTACCCAAATAAACTTCTTTTACACTGTCGTTCTGTACGATCTCGCTGGGCAGGCCAGCTGCGAAAATTCGCCCTTCATTGACAATATACGCCCGATCGCAGATACCCAGAGTCTCTCTCACGTTATGGTCGGTAATCAGCACGCCGATATTGCGCTCGCTCAAAAAGCCGATGATCTTTTGAATATCCAGCACGGCGATCGGGTCGATACCGGCGAACGGTTCATCGAGCAGGATGAAGCTGGGATTGGTGGCAAGGCAGCGCGCAATCTCAACCCGTCTTCTCTCGCCGCCGGACAGGCTTACCGCCATGTTGTCGCGGATATGGACGATGTGCAGTTCGTGCAATAGCGATTCGAGCTGCGTTTCCAATTCCTCATCGCTGAGTTTTTGCAGTTCCAGAATCGCCTGGATGTTTTCAGCTACCGTCATCTTGCGGAAGATCGAAGGCTCCTGCGGCAGGTAGGAAAGCCCGAGCCGTGCGCGCTGGTGGATGGGCAGGTGGCTCAGGTCCTTGCCGTCGAGCAGGATGCGGCCGCCATCCAGCGGCACCAGGCCTACCATCATGTAAAAGCTGGTGGTTTTGCCGGCGCCGTTCGGGCCGAGCAAACCTACAACTTCGCCGCTGTTGAGCTGTAGGGAAATATCCTGCACCACGGTACGTGATTTGTACTTTTTACGCAGATTTTCGACGATTAGCTCGCTCATTGTGTGAGTTCTTTAATGGTTCGATGGTCAATAATCAATTGGGGGCCGGGCTGGAGGCTTCGGGTTTTTTCTTTGGCTGTATCACGGCACGAACGCGCCCGGTCGGCGTAGCGGGGGTTGCCGCCTGCGCGCCGCCGCCGATGACTTCCGCGTATTCCGCATTGGCGTCATACATGATGTAATCGCCATGCACGATATCCTCGCCGCGTTTGACCCAGGCTTTGGTATACAACTGCACCTTGTCCATGCGCCCGTCGTACTCGATGCGCTGGGCGCTGCCTTCCATGTACTCGTCCTTGCCGTCGCGCTTTTGCCGGAAAGTCGTCGGGTTGCCGTAGGAGGTGCTGTGCTGGAAGCCGTCCTTGTCTTCGCGCACGATCAGTTTGTCGCCGCGAATCATGAGCGTGCCCTGTGTCAGGATCACGTTGCCGGTGTAGGTGCTGGTTTTTTTTGCATCATTGACGGTGACGCTGTCGGCTTCAAGGTCGATCGGCTTGTCCCGGTCTGCCTTTTCGGCATGCGCGCTCAGGGACATCGTCATGAACACCGCGGCCAGCAGGCTCACGATGCTCAATGGATGCGGGCAAAACTTATTCATGGCATCTCCGGATCAATCTATATCCTTGCTTAAATTCAATTGCACTTCAGGCTGCCTGACAGCGGCCGGCCTGACGTTGCGTTCTATATCCCGGGCAATCGCATTCATTCCCTGTTCCAGCCGCATCGCATCAGGCGGCCTGCGGTTCAGGTTGCTCGGCGTGCTGGTTTTTGCCAGGCGGGGGTTTTCATAGTGGGCTTTTACCCGATGCAGCAGTTGCACGGTTTTATTCTTCTTGTCGTAGATCATGCCGGTGGCATGAATGACCGTTTTTGGTTCCTGGGTAATGACGACGGGCTGATCGGTAGAAGCGATTTCCTCGTCGGGCAGTACATCCAGTTTGTCCGTCAGCACAACCATCTGGCCCTTGCCATTGTATGCCTGCCGCACCACCCTGACGTCATCGACAAACTCTATCTTTTTGCCGTCGCTGGACACAAACCCCCGCTGCCCCTGAATCTGTGTGTAAGGTTTGTCGATGTCATAACGCGTGAAATCCGGTTTCTGCAATTCGGTCGTATCATTGTCAGGAAAGTGTTTCATCTCCGCTGCGGTCAGCCGGTAGCGCAGGTCCCCGTTTTCATCGGTTCTCGTGGTCACGAAGTTGTTCAAAATGTAATCCGGGTCATGACGGCTGCTGCCGTCGATTTTCGGCTCCGGCGGCTGCACGCTGTAGTCGATCCAGAACGTAAGCAGGGCCAGGGCAGCCAGCAATGCCAACGGGAACACAATAGTGGAACGACTGTACATGCAAGTATGTATAACCTATGCTAAAAATTGCGCAATCTGGGCGTCATAGGTGCCTTGCGCTTTCATGATCAATTCGCAGACTTCGCGTACCGCGCCACGTCCTGCCGGCTTGCTGGTGGTGTAATGGGCGTATTGCTTGACCAGTGGCGTGGCTGTCGGCACGGTAATGGCCAGCCCGCAACGGCGCATGGGGGGCAGGTCCACCACATCGTCGCCGACGAAGGCACATTCTTCCGGTGTGACATTCATTTTCCTGACCAGGTCCTGAAACGCTTCCAGCTTGTCTTCCACACCCTGGTAGAAATGGGCAACGCCGGTATTCTCTGCGCGTTTGGTCACCACATTTGACGTGCGGCCGGTAATAATGGCCATTTCAATGCCTGTGGCTTTCAGCAGCTTCATTCCCAGCCCATCCAGCGAATGGAAACTTTTGTATTCCTGGCCATCATCGCCTATGATCAGGCTGCCGTCGGTCATGACACCATCGACATCGAACACGACGACCTTGATGCGTTTTGCACGTTCTTCTACCGGGCTAAGCTTTAACTGACTCAATTTAAATAACCTTTGCTGTTAACAGGTCGAGCATGTTCAATGCGCCGACCAGGATTCCCTGCTGGTCGACCACCAGCAAGCCATTGATTTTACGGTTTTCCATGATTTCCACGGCTTCAACCGCCAAACGTTCGGGGGTGATGGTTCGCGGGTTCTCATGCATGACATCGCGCATCAGCGTGCCGGAGACGCTGATGCCATTTTCAAAAGCGCGGCGCAGGTCGCCGTCCGTGAAAATACCGAGCGGCCTGTTCGTTTCGTCGACAATGGCCGTCATCCCCAGACCTTTGCCCGTCATTTCCAGCAGGCCGTCGGATAGCGTGGCATCCGGCGCGACGCTGGGGATGGCAGCATCCTTGCGCATGATGTCGGAGACATGAATCAGCAGGCGCCGGCCCAGGCTGCCGCCGGGGTGGGAGCGGGCAAAATCCTCGGCGGAGAAGCCGCGCTGGTCCAGGACGGTCACTGCCAGGGCGTCGCCCAGCGCCAGCATGGCGGTCGTGCTTGCCGTTGGCGCGAGGCCGAGCGGACAGGCTTCCTGGCTGACATAGGCATCCAGATGGATATCCGACTCCCTTGCCAGCGTGGAACCCGGATGCCCGGTGATGCTGATGATTCTGGCGCCGAGACGCTTGATCGTCGGCAGAATCGCCAATAGTTCTTCGCTCTCGCCGGAGTTCGACAGCGCAATCACCAGATCCTCCGCGGTAATCATGCCAAGGTCGCCGTGACTGGCCTCGCCCGGATGCACAAAAAACGCGGGACTGCCGGTGCTGGCGAAGGTAGAGGCGATCTTGCGGCCAATATGCCCGGATTTACCCATGCCGCTCACTACGACACGGCCGCGGCACTGTAAAATGAGTTCGACAGCATCCGTGAAACGCCGGTCCAGGCGGTTCGCAATACTTTCAAGTTCACGCGATTCAATCAGCAAAACTTCTCTGGCAAGGCTCAAGGGGGATTGTCCGGTTTGCGGGTTGTCGTCTACTGTTGGATTGTGATATTGGTGAATTTGACTAATCTCCATAGCACCAAGTATAAAAGGGAATCAACCACGAATAAAGGTTGAAAAGACAAATAAAGCGGCTTTTTATCAAACTAGGCATAATTTTTGCCTAGTAAACCGACCGGGCAAATCTTGAGATCAGAGCATGCAGGATGCTTTCGGCGTTATTCCGGTATTGCTTATGAGCCCGGTGCCCGCTGTTGCGCTTTTCAGGGGTTGCGGCCACGGCCTGCGGGTCTGTTTCCTTGTCAACCTGGCGCCCGGAGCGGAAACTTCCGGCATATTGCCCGCTGCCGAAGTGAAGGGGACTTTAGCTGAGTTCGGTGTGGTTGTTCCTGTCTATCTGGAATTCCGCCTGCCGCAACTTTATATCATGCGCCGCCGGGAGCAGAGAAAAAGTATTATTGACGGGTCGTTGGCCGGTTTGTGAAAGAATCTGAAAAATGAGTATGCATGTGATTATCGCGGGCGGCGGCATCGTCGGCTGCATGACGGCAATGGAGCTGGCAGGGCGTGGCTGCCGTGTGACCATTGTCGAACGCGGCCAGATCGCCAGCCAGATGTCGGGAGAGTCTTCGTGGGCAGGAGGTGGCATCCTGTTCCCGCTATTGCCCTGGATGTACGGGGATGCCGTCAACCGGCTCACCATTTCCGGCACGAAGCTGTATCCGGCAATCTGCGAGCGTTTGAAGCAGGAAACAGGCATTGATACCGAGTTGCAGCAATGCGGTATGCTGATATTGCCGCCGTTCGACCGCGAGAAGGCGCTGGCCTGGTGCAGGGATTATGACTTTGCCGCACAAGGTGCGTCAGCCGCTGCATTCGGCGTGCAATCGCCCGGCGGCGATGAGGCCTTGTGGCTGCCGGGCGTCAGCCAGACCCGTCCCCCTTACGTCATGAGGGCCTTGCGCAAATGGCTGGAACAGAACGGGGTAACCTTGCTGGAGCGCACGGAGCTCAAGCCTTTGGAGGGTGCCGGCAGCCTGCGGGCATGGGAGACCGTCAGCGGAGAAAAGCTGCAGGCGGATAAATTCGTGGTGACTTCCGGCGCATGGAGTTTCGACCTGCTCAAGGAAACCGCCAGCAAGCTGAAAATCAAGCCGATGCGCGGGCAGATTCTGCTCTATCAGCCCAGGAAAAATCTGGAGCACATGGTTTATCGGGAAGGTTTTTACATGATTCCGCGCAAGGACGGCCTGTTGCTGGCGGGAAGCACGCTGGAGGACGTGGGTTTCGACCCTGCCACGACCGAGCAGGCGCGCGACGAACTCAGCGCCAAGGCGGAAGCGGTCATGCCAACGTTAAAAGGCCTGCCCATTATCAAGCACTGGAGCGGCTTGCGTCCGGGCACTCCGGAAAATCTGCCGGCCATTGCCGCGCATCCGCAGATCGAGAATCTTTATCTCAATACCGGCCATTTCCGTTACGGGCTGACCATGGCGCCGGGAAGCGCGAAGATTGTCGCGGCGCTGATCTGTGGCGAACAGCCTTTTATTGACCCGACACCGTTCGCTTGCCCGGTTTAGGCGACATTTATGAGCGCGCCGCCACCTGGTGACGGTGCGCATCCCTGCAGTTTTCCAGTTCCAACATCCCGACCTGCTGCAAATTCAGCCGATCAGGTTTTGTCTTGCTTACGTGTTCGCACGGATTATTTGGCGGCCGTACTCTTGATAAATTGTCTTATCGACCAGATATTTACAAGTACAGGCAATGTTTGCCTGCAGTGACTATAGTTTTAGCACACTGAAATTTGATTGGAGGTCTGGATGCAGACAATTCGTCATGCCGCTGTGGCGGGTGCTTTCTATCCTGGGGATAGCAGGATGCTGGCCGGCCATGTCCAGGCATTATTGCGTGCTGCGCCAGCCGATGCAGCGCCGGTTATCCCCAAGGCGATCGTAGTGCCGCATGCGGGCTATGTCTATTCCGGCCAGACGGCGGCAAAGGTCTACGCCGGACTGATGCCGGCGCGTAATACCATCAAACGCGTGGTATTGCTCGGCCCGGCGCATCGCGTATACGTGCGCGGTCTGGCGCTGCCGGATGCCGATAGTTTTGCGACGCCGCTTGGCATGGTCGAGCTGGATAAACAGGCGATGGCCAGGTTGCGAGGGCTGCGGCAGGTAGTCGTCAGTGCTGCTGCCCATGATCAGGAGCATTCTCTTGAGGTGCAGTTGCCGTTTCTGCAATCAGTGCTGGATGATTTCAGGCTGGTGCCTCTGGTGGTCGGTGACGCAAGCCCTGCAGAGGTTGCTGAAGTGCTCGATGTCCTGTGGGGCGGCGAAGAGACCTTGATTGTCGTCAGTTCCGATCTTTCCCATTACCTGAGCTACGCACAGGCGCGGCAGGCGGACCAGTTGGCGGTGGACAAGATCCTCAAGCTGCAGGATACGCTGACACACCAGCAGGCCTGCGGCGGCATGGTGGTCAACGGCCTGATTTTCGCTGCCAGGGAGCATCATCTGGAGCCGCGGCTGGTGGATATGTGCAACTCCGGGGATACCGCTGGCGATAAAGATCGCGTGGTGGGTTATGCTTCATTTCTCTTTACCGAACGGACAGGAAGGGCCTGAGATGCCGGCGCTATCCCGATTTCATGCCCGGCTCCAGGAGCAGCAGGAAAACCATGCCCAGCCGGACAATCCGGGGCAGGTGCTGATCCCGCTTGCCCGCGACGTTATTGCAAAAGCCCTGGGCAAGCCCGGGGTTGCCGTTGAGGAGCATCTGCCATGGCTGCAGGAAGCGGGTGCGACATTCGTTACGCTGACGCAGAACCTGCAGTTGCGCGGTTGCATCGGTTCGCTGCAGGCGCATCGGCCGCTGTTGCAGGACATCAAGGCCAACGCCTATGCGGCCGCTTTTCACGACCCCAGGTTTTCGCCATTGCAGGCGGATGAATTGGACGAGACCGGAATAGAGGTCTCCCTGTTGTCTACCATGCAGCCATTGCAGTTTCGTGACGAGCAGCATGCTCTGGCGCAACTGCGTGCCGGCCTGGATGGCGTGGTACTCGAATTCGGCGTCCATCGAAGCACCTTTTTGCCGCAGGTGTGGGAGCAATTGCCGGAAGTGCATGGCTTCATGGCGCGCCTCAAGCAGAAGGCCGGGTTGCCCACCGCTTTCTGGCATGAGGAGATCAGGCTTTACCGTTACACGGTGCAAAAATTCAGGGAAAGCGAATCCGGCCGGCAGGCGGCATCCGGCTCCGAGGCAGCGGTATCATGATTGAAAACGCTCGATACAAAGCGCGCTACTGGCACATGCTGGAAGACGGCCGCATGCAGTGCGATCTTTGCCCGCGCGACTGCAAGCTGCATGAAGGCCAGCGCGGTGCCTGCTTCGTGCGCATGCGCGAAGGCGACGAAATGCTGCTGACCACCTACGGCCGTTCTTCCGGTTTCTGCATAGACCCGATCGAGAAAAAGCCGCTCAATCATTTCTATCCCGGCAGCAGCGTGCTGTCCTTCGGTACGGCCGGCTGCAACCTGGCCTGCAAGTTCTGCCAGAACTGGGATATCAGCAAGTCCAGGGACATGGACCGGCTGATGGATCAGGCTGCGCCCGAAGCCATCGCCATCGCCGCGGAACAGTCCGGCTGCCGGAGCGTGGCTTTTACCTATAACGATCCGGTCATCTTTGCCGAATATGCCATGGACGTGGCCGACGCCTGCCATGCGCGCGGCATTAAGACCGTGGCCGTGACTGCGGGCTATATGCATGATGCGGCAAGACGCGATTTCTACGCGAAAATGGATGCGGCGAATGTCGACCTCAAGGCGTTCACGGACGATTTCTACGTCAAGCTGACAGGCTCGCATCTGCAGCCGGTGCTGGATACCCTGCGCTATATCAGGCATGAAACCGGGGTCTGGCTGGAAATCACCACCTTGTTGATCCCGGGGCAGAATGATTCCGATGAGGAATTGACGGCCATGTGCCGGTGGATCAGGCATGAACTCGGGCCTGATGTGCCGCTGCATTTTTCGGCGTTTCATCCCGATTACAAGATGCCGGGGGTCCCGGCCACGCCGCCAGCCACTCTGATACGCGCCCGCGATCTCGCATTGCGCGAAGGCTTGCAGTATGTCTACACCGGCAACATACACAACCAGGAAGGCGATACCACCTTCTGCTCCGGCTGCCGGACCCCGCTTATTTTGCGCGACTGGTACGACATCGGGCAGTATCACCTGACGGAGGCCGGTCATTGCCCGGTCTGCGATGCGGCTATCGCCGGACGGTTCGATAAGCGCGCGGGCAATTTTGGCCGCAAGCGCATTCCGATCGCCATCAAAGAGTACGCTTGAAACAAGGATTGCCGATGTCAGCCGCTTTGCAAAAACTGGTCCGGATTCCGGCAGGTCATGCCCATATCGAAGGCATGCTGGCATTCCCTGCGGATGCGCAAGGACTGGTCCTGTTTGCGCACGGCAGCGGCAGCAGCCGGCACAGCCCGCGCAACAATTATGTTGCGCAGGTGCTGCGGGATACAGGCATCGGCACCTTGCTGATGGATCTGCTGACGCCGGAAGAGGATATGGATTATCAGGCCCGCTTTGATATTCCGTTGCTGACGCAGCGCTTGCTGGCTGCCACGAGCTGGATAAAAGACCAGCCGGATCTGCAGGGCCTGCCCATCGGCTATTTCGGCGCAAGCACGGGAGCTGCCGCTGCGTTGCAGGCGGCCGCAGCCGGCGGCGACGGAATCGGTGCGGCGGTTTCCCGCGGTGGCCGTCCCGATCTGGCGGGCGCGCATGATTTGCAGCGGATTAAATGCCCTGTTTTGCTGCTGGTGGGTGGGTATGATGATGTTGTCATCGAGTTGAACCAGGCGGCATATGAGCAATTACGGTGCCGGAAGGCATTGGTGATCGTGCCGGGTGCCACGCACCTGTTCGATGAGCCGGGAACGCTGGAGGAGGTGGCACGGCAGGCTGCGCTCTGGTTCAGTCAATATCTCGGGAAGTCAGCCGGGCCCAACGGATAACGTCATGAACCCTGCAGGATTTGCATGACTTCTTCGTCTTCCACCTGCGGGAAGTGTGCGTAAAACTGCCCGACCGCCCTGAAATTCTCAGGCGCTTCGAGACAAACCACTTCATCTGCCAGTGCGGCGACCTTCTGCAGCGTGTCTGGCGGCGAAACGGGTATTGCGCAGATCAGCCGGGCCGGATTCCTGTTGCGCAGCCCATGCAGTGCGGAAATCATGGTGGCGCCGGTAGCGAGCCCGTCATCGACGACGATGAGGATGCGGCCGGCCGGGTCTTCCGGCGCCCTGATCGGCGTGTACTGCGCACGACGCTGCCTGATGACCGCCAGTTGCTGCTGTTTTTCGGCTTCGATATAGGCGCTGTCGGCCCCGGTTGAGGCGGCATGATCGGCGATATAGGTCCAGCCGCTTTCGTCGACCGAACCGATCGCCAGTTCCGGGTATAGCGGCGCGCGCAGCTTGCGTACCAGTACCACGTCGTAGCTGCCGCCCAGTTCATCCGCGATGATTTTTGCCATGGGTACGGCGCCACGGGGAATGGCCAGCACCAGTGGCTGCCTGCCTTTGTAGGCCTCGAGTTTCCCGGCTAGCCTGCGTGCCGCTTCGTTACGGTCGTGGAACATGGCTTCACCTCGCTCGAGCTGGTTCAATTGATTCCCGGTTGCAGCAGGTCGATCTTGAACTCGTTTTCATACGGCGGCACATTGCATTCGATGATGTCGCTGGGCGCTACATCAAGGCGTACCCCGGTGATGTCCATGCGTACCGGCAGCTTGTTCGCGCCGCGATCCACCAGCACCACGGTACGGATTTCGGCCGCCTGTTTCCGGGCCAGGTATTCCACCGTGCGCAGCATGGAATGACCGTGGTACATGACGTCATCCACGACGAGGACGGTGGTGCCGGTCAAATCGAGATCGGCCTGATCGGGGTTCTCCGTCAGTCTGGTTTCAGGGTACAGCAGGGTCAGGTCGTCCGCATAGCGTTTCACCTTCAGATTCATCAGGGTGATATCGGGCAGATCGAACCGGCGCAGCAGGCGCTGATGCAGCATTTCCGCCAGCGGCGCACCGCGACGCAGTATGCCGACGATCATGATGCGCTGTTTTGCATTGAGGAATCCCGCCGCCTGCCAGGCCATGCTGTCCAGCACCGCATTCAACTGGGGCGTTTGATAAAGACAGGTTCTGTTGCCGATGATCGGAACTTCCATATTCCTCCCTTCATTTGCGTTGCTCACACATGTCGCCGGGACGTTCTCTATCTGCAACATTACCATGGCTGCATGCGCAAACGCATCAGGACGAATGTTTAATCATGGCCGATGAGCCTTTTACGTACCCGTGCGAATTATCCGGCCGCAATTTTTGATAGGCTGCCGATGGAAAGCGGGATCCGTATGGTTTTAACGGCAAGCATGAACCGGCGATATCGCTTGATTGGCCTGCGCATCAAGCAGGGACCAAACATCATAAAGAAAAGGCCAAATGACGATCAGCAGGCCGGCTTCCGGTTTTCAGCGCGTGACGCATGACAGGCCGTTGATCGAATATATATCGATGCTATTTTTCCATTTTCCAGTGGCCTGATTTGCCGCCCTGTTTTTCCAGCAGGCGGATATCGCTCAGCACCATGCCGCGATCTACTGCCTTGCACATGTCATAGATGGTCAATAGCGCAACGCTGGTTGCGGTGAGGGCTTCCATCTCGACACCGGTGCGCCCGACGGTTTCCGCAGTCACGGTACAGTGTATGGTGCTTTTTTCCTGATCGATCTCGAATTCGACGCTGACTCTGGTCAGGCTGATGGGGTGGCAGAGCGGAATCAGCTCTGAAGTGCGTTTCGAGCCCTGTATCGCGGCAATGCGGGCAATGCCAAGCACGTCGCCCTTTTTGGCATTGCCGCTGATAATCAGTTGCAGTGTTTCCGGCTGCATGTGTATGCTGCCAACCGCCTTGGCAATACGCCGCGTTTCGGCTTTTTCGCCGACATCAACCATATGCGCCTGGCCGTCTCCATCAAAATGTGTGAACTGTTTCATGCCTATTCAGAATGAACTGATTGATTAATCCCGATATCATAGCAACGATGAAACTGATTTATACGATTCTTTTGTGTGTGCTTGTGATGCCGGCAGCATCTGCCAACGAACTGCCCGACCTGGGCGATGTGTCTGCCACTGTCTTGTCGCCGTTGCAGGAGCAGGCGATTGCCAACCAGATCATGCGCGACGTCATGCGCAGCAACCAGGTGGTCAGCGATCCGGAAATCGTCGATTACATCCAGAGCCTGGGCTACCGGCTGGCGGCCAACGGGCCGGAGAAGCGCCAGCAATTCAATTTTTTCGTCGTGCAGGATAATACGATCAATGCGTTTGCCATGCCCGGCGGCGTGATCGGCGTGCACACGGGCCTGATTCTGGCAGCGAATAACGAATCCGAGCTGGCCGGCGTGATCGGCCACGAAATCGGCCACGTCGTGCAGCGCCATCTGGCACGCATGCTGGCCCAGCAGAAGCAGGATACCATTCTCAACATCGCCAGCTTGGGCCTGGCGCTGCTCGCGGCGCGTTCCAATCCGCAACTGGGCAGCGGAGCAATGGCGGCGGCATCAGCCGGGGCTGTCCAGAAGCAGCTTGATTACACGCGCGAACATGAGCGCGAGGCCGACCGCGTGGGCTTGCAGATCCTGGATAACGCGGGTTTCGATACACGCGGAATGCCGGATTTTTTCAATACCATGCTGAAGAGCTCGCGCTTTGTCGATGGCAGCGCGCCTTCTTTCCTGCGCACCCACCCGCTGACCACCGAGCGTATTTCCGATGTCAGGAACCGCGTCGAGAGCATGCCTTACCGTCAGGTACAGGATAGCCAGGAGTTTCAGTATGTGCGGGCAAAATTGCGTGCGGGATACGGTTCAGCCTCGCAGGCCGTGGTCTACTTCCAGGAGACATTGCGCGAGCGCAGGTATACCAACGAAGCTGCCGAACAATACGGACTGGGTCTGGCCATGATGCGCAACAACAACATGGAAGGCGCGGCAAAGCAGGTGGAATGGCTGCGCAAGAATGCTGCGCGCCACCCTTATATCGAAACCCTGGCAGCCAACTTGCTGGTCGCTCAGCGCAACTCCGGGCAGGCCGGCAAACTGTATGCCCAGGCGCTGAACCAGTTTCCCAATCATCGTGCCCTGATCTACGGCTATGCCGAGCATTTCCTGGCGCTCAGGCAGCCGGACAAGGCGCTGGCGCTTATTCAGGAGAAACAGCCGGCTTATCCGGATGACCCGTATTTTTACGAACTGATGTCGCAGGCCTACACCGCGCAGGGCAAGAACATGCTCAGGCACCAGGCGCAGGGCGAAGCTTACTTCCGCCGCTATAATCTGCAGGGCGCGCTGGAACAGATGGATCTGGCGGCCAAGTCCGGGGACGGCGATTTTTACCAGCAATCCATTGTCGAGGCGCGCCTGAACCAGTTGAAGCAGATGGCGCTCGAGCCGAAAAAGGAAGGGTTTTTCAATTGAGGAAGATCATGCGGCGCAGAGGTTTTTTGCAACTGGTGCTGGGTGCCGGCGCCGCGGCCATGCTGTTGCCGCTTCATGCCCTGGCGGCGCTCTGGAATAAACGGGCATTTGAGGCGACTACCGCCCCGGAGGCCGTAAAGGGCCTGGAAATCGCGACTGAAATACCGAGCCATGAGATCGAGATCATCGCCCCGGATTTTGCCGAAAACGGGGCCGTCGTGCAGGTGGAGGTGAGAAGCCGCATTGCGGGTACCGAAGCCATCGCAATCCTGGTGGAGAAAAACCCGACGCCGCTGATTGCCAACTATATCCTGTCCGCAGGCACGGAGCCGCATGTGGTGACACGCATCAAGATGGCTGAAACGTCGCCGGTGCAAGTGATTGTGAAAGCAGGCAGCCAGTATTACAGCGCCAGTAAAATGGTCGAAGTTTCCCTCAGCGGTTGCTAGGAGAGTCGTGTGGCCAGAGATATCAAAATGCGCGCCCAGCTCAAGGGCGGAATCACTGAAGTCAAAGTGCTGATGAGCCATCCGATGGAAACCGGCCGGCGCAAGAATGACCTGGAGGAAACCATCCCTGCACATTTCATCCAGCTGGTGACAGCGGCGCTCAATGGCGCACCTGTGCTGGAGGCGCAATGGGGGACCGGGGTTTCAAAGAACCCTTACCTGACCTTTTACCTGCGGAACGCAAAAGCCGGCGACAAGGTTGCGGTCACCTGGCATGACAACAAGGGCGAAACCGGCACGCACGAGATTGCCGTCAGCCAGGCTTAACACACGGCACTATCTGGTTTTGCAGGAGCTGATGCCGAATATCGAGTAAGCCGGGCAAAAACTCACCAGCCCGGTCACCAGCGGCAATAAGCCTATCCAGGCCCACACCGGGCCGCCAAAAAACAGCGCCCAGGCGATCAATGCCAGTCCTGCCAGGATGCGGATGATACGGTCGATGCTGCCTATGTTTGCTTTCATGGATAGCGCCTTTCGGTTGACTGAGTGAGAAAAACTCTAACACAGGGCATAAAAATCATCGGTAACCTTGGTCACACAGGAAAGCAAACGGCGCGGCGGAAAACCACGCCGCTCTTTTTCCTTGCGGGCTTCAGCCTGGGCCCCTCCGGCACTTTTGCGATATAGTTGTACCGTCATGAAAGCAGTCAAAGCAAAAATCAGGAACATACTGGCCGGCAAGCGATTCCGGATTGCAGCCGGGTTGCTGGCAGCCTATCTTGCTTTTGCTTACCTGGCGGTTGATCCGCTGGCCCGGCGGGTACTGCCCTGGTTTGCGGAAAACAGCCTGGCAAGCCGGTTGCAGGTCGAACGCGTTAAATTCGATCCCTTGCGTCTGATCCTGAGGGTGGACGATCTGCGGCTATCGCGGCCGGACGGTTCGCCGTTGGCCAGTTTCGAGCGGTTGTATGTCAACATGGAAACCAGCGGATTATTCCGCTGGGCATGGCGTTTCAAGGATATCCGCCTGACTGCGCCGCAGGTGACGCTGGATGTCGCGCCTGATGGCCGGCTCAACTGGGCCGACCTGCTTGCCAGGCTCGGTGAGGACAAGCAGGAGGAGAGCTCGTCGATCGCACGCGTGCTGATTGACCACATCCTGATCGAGCGCGGCAACATTCTCTATGAGGAACGCAACCGCAGCACTCCGTTCCGTGCCGTGCTGCAGCCTTTGGGGCTTGAACTGGATGGCCTTTCCACCTTGCCGCAAGACAGGGGCGATTATGCGATTCTGGCCAGACTGCCGGAGCAGGGCGGCAGCCTCAAATGGAAAGGCGACTTGGGCCTGAACCCGCTCATATCCTCGGGCGAGGTGCAGATGGAAGGTATCAGGCTGGCAAAACTGGCGGAAATTGTCAGGACGGAAGCCAATCCGGTTAACGTCACCGATGGCGGCCTCGCTACACGGTTCAATTATCGCTTTGCCCTTGTCAAGGGCGATACGGAGCCTTTCCCGCAAGTACAGATTGAAAACCTGGGCCTGACGCTTGACCATGTTGCGGCCGATCTGGCTTCTCCGGTCAGCGCCCAATCCGGCATCGTGCTGGAGCAGCTTCGTTTGCAACTGCCTGCGCTGTCCTTTTCCAGGCAGACCGAGACGGAACTAAATTTCCGGAATCTGGAGCTTGCATTACAGCAGCTTTCGCTTACCCAACAGGGAAGTACGCTGTTCAGCCTGAATGAGGCTGCGGTCAAGGGCGTCGGTTTTGATCTGGCCGGCAATCGGCTGCAGGTAGAGGATGTGCTGCTGAGGGAAGGCATCATCAACACTCGCCGCAGCAAGGATGGCAGCATCGACTGGCAGCAACTGGCAGGCGCATTTTCCACCGGCCGGACGGAGCCCGCGGTCGAATCCGCCATGGAGCCGGAGGAGGTATCCGCTCCGGTGAATTTTGCGGTCAATCGCGTGCGGCTGGAGCAATGGCAGACGAGTCATCAGGACGAAGCTTTCCTGTATCCGCTCAGACTGGCTGCCAAGGAGATCAGCCTGGGATTTTCGGTCGGTAATCCGAATGGCGCGATCGAGATTCAGTCGTTGGATAGCCAGATCGCCGGCCTGGTCTTGCAGTCCGCGCTATATCCGCAGCCTGTCGCCAGCCTGGCCGGCATCAGCCTGAAGGATGGCAACCTCAGCTTGAAAGACAGTACCTTCAATTTGTCGGAGATGGTGTTCTCGGGCCTGAAAGCCCAGGTATTGCAGGAAGCCGGTAAGCCGTTGAACTGGCAAGCCGTGCTGACGCCATTGCCGTCCGGCAAAGCAGCGGATTCCGCCGGGCAGCCAGTGTCAGCACCGGCCTGGAAATTCGGCGTGGACAGGCTGGCACTGGAAAATGCCGCTGTGCATATTGAGGACAGAACCACCAGAACACCGGCGATATTCGATATCCAGAATGCAAGCATGGAGTTGCAGCATGTTTCGCAGGATCTGGCCAAACCCTTGCCGGTAAAAGCGAGGCTCCAGGTGAAACAGGGCGGGGCAATGGAAGCGGGAGGCAAACTGGCATTGTTCCCCATGAAGGCAGATTTGCAGCTCAAGCTGAACGACCTCGCACTCAGGGCTTTCTCCCCTTATATCAACCAGGCGGCCTTGCTCAAGCTGGATGCTGGCGTTTTGCGCCTGCATGGTAAACTTGCCCTCGACAATGCGAAGTCCCTGAAAGGGCAATTCCAGGGCGGGTTCAGCATCCGGCAGCTTGCTATCTCCGAGGAGGCGACTGGCGCGCCTTTCCTCGCCTGGAAGGAGGTTGCCAGCGATACGCTGAAATTTACGCTGGCTCCCAACCGCTTGCAGCTCAATGAGCTTCGCATCGTCCAGCCCGCAGGGAAGTTCATCATCCATGAAGACGGCACGATGAATGTGAAGCGGATTCTGCGTCAGCAGGATGCGGAAACGGACCAGCCTGCCGGACCGGCAAGGGCTGAAGCCGGTAATGACAGCTTCCAGGTGGGGATAGAGCGTGTCAGCATTGATGGCGCCGATCTGGAATTTGCCGATTTGACGCTCAGGCCGCAGTTCGGTACGCATATCAATTCACTCTCCGGCGTCATCAACGGATTGTCCAGCGACCCGGCGACAACCGCCCAGGTGGAACTGGACGGCAAGGTTGATGAATTTGGCTCAGCCCGTATCAGAGGCTCGGTGCAGCCATTCCAGGCGACGGATTTCACCGATCTCAAGCTGGCGTTCCAGAATCTTGAAATGAACCGCCTGACGCCGTATTCCGGCAAGTTTGCCGGTCGTAAAATCGATTCCGGCAAGCTGTCGGTCGATCTCGAATACAAGATCAAGCAACGCCAGTTGGCCGGCGAGAACAAGTTCGTCATCAACAAGCTGAAACTCGGCGAGCGGGTGGAAAGCCCGGATGCGATGAGCTTGCCGCTGGATCTGGCGATTGCGCTGCTGGAAGACAGCGACGGCCTGATCGATCTGGATTTGCCGATTTCCGGGAGCCTGGATGACCCGCAGTTCAGTTACGGGAAAATCATCTGGAAGGCCGTGGTCAACGTGCTGACCAAGATCGTGACGTCACCGTTCCGCGCCTTGGGCAAGCTGCTGGGCGCGGATTCCGAAAAAATGCAGGATGTCGGTTTCGATCCGGGCCGGGCCGAATTGGCACCGCAAGAGCGGGAGAAGCTGAAGACGATAGCGGAAGCCATGAGCAAGCGTCCATCGCTGACATTGAACCTGGTGCCTGCCTTCGACCCTGTGGTGGACAAGGCTGCACTGCAGGACCTGGCGACGCGACGGGATGTGCTGGAGGAGATGGGTATCAGGCTGCAGGCGGATGAGCAACCCGGCCCGGTGGACCTGACCAATCCCAAAGCGCAATCTGCCGTCGAGCGCCTGCTGAAGTCGCGTACAGGTGGCGGTGGCAGCCTCAGGGCGGTGGATGCGGTGAAAGACTACTTCAGGAAATCCAGGCCCGAGGACTTGCCCGTCTATACTGAAAAACTGGAGCAACTGAGGGCTACAGTAGCGGTATCCGATGAGGAACTGCGCCAACTGGCGCAATCCAGGACTACCGGGATGCGGGATTACCTGGTGAATTCTTCGGGGCTGGATGCGAGTCGCGTTGCGGTGACTGAAGCCGCCAAGGTCAAGGGTGACGGCAAACAGGTCAATCTGCGTATGGAGCTGGGGGTCAGGCCGGGAGCGAAGACGGCTGTTCCGCCAGCAGATCCAGCGCAACCGCTTCCGCCACCTTGATGCCGTCAACCGCGGCAGAAAGTATGCCGCCCGCGTAGCCCGCGCCTTCGCCAGTTGGGTAGAGCCCCCTGGTGTTGACGCTCTGCAGGGATGCATCGTCGCGTTTGATGCGTACCGGCGATGAGGTGCGGGTTTCGACGCCGGTGAGTATGCCGTCGGCCAGGTCGAAGCCGGGAATCTGTTTGGCAAATGCCGGAATCGCTTCGCGTATCGCGCTGATGGCATACTCCGGCAAAGCAGTGTCCAGGTTGGTGAGGTGCACGCCCGGCGTGTAAGAAGGCATGACTTCACCGAATTTTGTCGAAGGCCGGTTGGCGAGGAAATCGCCGATCAATTGTCCCGGCGCCTGATAATTGCTGCCGCCCAGTATATAGGCTTGAGATTCCAGTTCGCGCTGGAAGCGCATGCCAGCCAACGGGTCGCCCGGGTAGTCCTGCTCGGGCGAGATGCCGACAACGATGCCCGCGTTGGCATTGCGCTCGTTGCGTGAATATTGGCTCATGCCGTTGGTGACGACACGTTCCGGTTCCGATGCGGCTGCAACCACCGTGCCGCCGGGGCACATGCAGAAACTGTAAACCGAGCGTCCGTTGCTGGCGTGGTGCACGAGTTTGTAATCTGCCGCACCCAGTTTGGCGAGCAGGTCTTCGCTATAGCTCCTGCCGTATCTCGCCCGGTCGATCAGCGATTGCGGGTGCTCGATGCGGAAACCGATGGAAAACGGTTTGGCTTCGATATAAATGCCGCGCCTGTGAATCATCTCGAAGGTGTCGCGCGCGCTATGCCCCACGGCCAGAACCAGGTGGCGGGTGGCAATGCGTTCGCCGTTTTGCAGCACTACGCCCCGTACCTCGCCCTGTTCGATTTCGATATCTTCAACGCGGCTCTGAAAACGGATTTCGCCGCCCAATGCAATGATGGTGTTGCGCATTTCCTCCACCATGCCGACCAGGCGGAAAGTGCCTATGTGCGGATGGCTGACATAGAGGATTTCTTCCGGTGCGCCGGCTTTGACGAACTCCTGCAACACCTTGCGGCCGTAGTGTTTCGGATCCTTGATCTGGCTGTAAAGCTTGCCGTCGGAGAAGGTGCCGGCACCGCCTTCGCCGAATTGCACGTTGGATTCCGGGTTGAGCGTGCTTTTGCGCCATAGCCCCCAGGTGTCCCTGGTGCGTTCACGCACGGCCTTGCCGCGTTCCAGCACAATCGGCCTGAAGCCGGATTGCGCAAGGATCAGGGCGGCAAGGATACCGGCGGGACCGAAGCCGACCACGACCGGGCGTTCCTTCAGATTTGCCGGGGCTTTCGCCACCGGCTGGTAGCTGGTGTCCGGGGCGGGTTTTACATGAGGGTCCTTGCGGAATCTTGCCAGAATCTTCGCTTCGTTCCTGACTTCCGCATCGATGCTGTAAACGTAGAGAATTGCATGCGATTTGCGTGCGTCCACCCCGCGCTTGAATATCTCGAAACCGATCAGCTCGTTCTCTGCGATTTCCAGCTTTTTCAGGATGGCAGCCTTGATCTCGTCTGCCTGATGCGTGAGTGCCTGAGCCCGTTCTATGGGCAGTTTGATTTCCGTGAGTCTTATCATGATTTTCTGGTGTGAGGATGCCTTAGCGCTGTTGCAGTAGCTGCCGCAGCATAGGCACGGTGACCGGTTTCTTTGCCGTGAGCGACCAGACATCGAGCGCGTCCAGCGTGGCCACCAGGGTAGGCAAATCCCGCCGCAGGTGGCGCAGGCAGTAATCGATGACCTCTTCCGGCAGTTTCATGCCACGCTCGCTGGCATGGGTGCGCAGTGCCTGTGCTTTTTCTTCGTCCGACAGCGGATGCAGATGATACACCAGACCCCACGCCAGGCGCGTCGCCAGGTCGTCGCGCAGGCCCATTTGCATGGGCGAGGCGATGCCGGCAGCGATCAGCAGCCCGGCGGCGGGGTCTTCGCGCAGTTTGTTGAAAATATTGAACAGCGCAATTTGTTCGGAATCCGGGTAGGCATGAACGTCGTCTGCAACGGTAAGCGGTACCCCCAGCCTTGCTGCCAGCCTGGAACAGGCTTGAAGGAGGTGGGTTTTGCCGCTGCCGTCGGGGCCCCAAAGGTAAATGAAACGGACCCCGGACCGGCAGCCGATCACCGACTTGAGGCTGTCCACGGCTTCGGCGTTACGGCCGACGACAAAGTTTTCCAGCGACGACGGCGGCGCCGGTTGAATATCCAGCAACAGTTGTTTCATGGTTATTTCAGGTAGAGATCGCTGGAAAGATAAGTTTGCCTGGCATGACGCACTCCGACCGCGATGGCGGCGCTGACCGGCAGGGCAAGCAGTATCCCGGTAAAACCGAACAGTTCGCCGCCTGCCAGCAACGCAAAGATCACGACGACAGGATGCAGGCCGATGCGGTCGCCGACCAGCCAGGGTGTCAGCACAAAGCCTTCCAAAAGTTGCGCGGCTGCAAATACGACCAGGATCGGCACGATTTCACCCGGTGTCGAGAATTGCAGCGCGGCTGCCAGCAATGCCAATAATAGACCGATAGTCACGCCAAGGTAGGGGACAAAACCGAGCAGGCCGGCGATCAGGGCAACGGGGATGGCAAGCTCCAGGCCGGCGGCCCACAGGCCGACAGCGTAGAACAGGCTCATCAGCAGCATGACGGAAAGCTGGCCGCGCAGGAATTCGGCCAGTACGGCATCGATCTCCTGCGCGATGACGGCGGTCTTGTCGAACCAGCCTCGTGGAATGAGCTGCGCAATGCGTTTGACCATTCCGTGCCAGTCCCGCAGCAGGTAGAAAAGCACTACCGGCACCAGCAACAGGTTGACGACCCATGCGACGATGGCAAAGCCATTTTTGCTGACGGAAATCAACAGCGGCGCAACCAGATTGCCGGCTGTTTTCCAGTGTTTGGCCAGTATTTCCTGTATCTGGGCGATGTCAATGGAAAGCGATACACCGAAATAATGCAGCAGCCAGGGTTCGATGCGGTCGCGCAGGGCAGTGATGTAATCGGGCAGGCGCTGGATGAGCAGCAGCAATTCTTTTTGCAGCATGGGAACGATAATCAGGAAAAGCAGGAAGGTGATGCCGATCAGCAGCAACATTACGATGATGGTCGCCAACGTGCGGCTGAAAGCCAGCCTGCCGATTCTCCAATGGCTGATTTTGTCTACCAGCGGACTGCAGATATAAGCCAGGATTGCCGCTGTCAGGAACGGTGCCATGATGGGCAGAAGCAGGTAAAAAATCACCAGAAAGCCAAGCGCCAGCAGGACGATACGGTAATCGGGCAACAGGTTTTCTCGTTTGGTCGTCATATCGGGTAAAATTATGCCTTCAAATGGATGATTTATCTTGTTGTATTTTTGAGCGGAAAGCGAGAACGCAGTTGAATTCTAATTCTTCAAACGGTGATGCGGCAAAAACTTCGATCAGTTATCGCGATGCGGGGGTCGATATCGAAGCAGGCGATGCGCTGGTCGAGCAGATCAAACCGTTTGCCAGACGTACCATGCGGCCGGAAGTCATGGGCGGCATCGGCGGTTTCGGTTCCCTGTTCGAGATGCCGAAGAAGTTCAGGAATCCGGTATTGGTCTCCGGCACCGATGGCGTGGGCACCAAGCTCAAGCTGGCTTTTCAGCTGGACAAGCACGACACCGTCGGCATCGACCTGGTCGCCATGAGCGTCAACGATATCCTGGTACAGGGCGCTGAACCGCTGTTCTTCCTCGATTATTTTGCCTGCGGCAAGCTGGAAGTCGGTACCGCGGCAGAGGTCATCAAAGGTATTGCCCAGGGCTGTGAACAGGCCGGTTGCGCACTGGTGGGCGGTGAAACTGCCGAGATGCCCGGCATGTATCCGGCCGGTGAATATGATCTGGCCGGATTTGTGGTGGGTGCGGTCGACAAGGAGGCCATCATCGACGGCAGCACCATTGCCGAGGGGGATGTACTGCTGGGGATGGCGTCGAGCGGCGCGCATTCCAACGGCTACTCGCTGATCCGCAAACTGATCGACAAATCCGGCATCGACATGGACAGCGACTTTCATGGCCGACCCTTCCGCGATGTGGTGATGGCGCCGACCCGGATTTACGTCAAGCCGCTGCTGAAATTGATTGAAGCGATCCCGGTTAAAGGCATGGCGCATATCACCGGCGGCGGCATTACCGAGAATGTGCCGCGTGTTCTGCCAGCCGGGCTGACCGCCGAGGTGAAAAAAGGCAGCTGGCCCGTGCCGCCGCTGTTCAACTGGCTGCAGGCACAGGGTAACGTGACGGATGACGAAATGTACCGTACGTTCAACTGCGGCATCGGCATGGTGGTGATTGTCTCCGAGCAGGATGCGGCCGCGGCCGGGAAACTGCTGGAAGCAGAAGGCGAGCAGGTGTCGGTGATTGGCAGAATCCGCCGGCAGGCTGCAGGTGAAGCGCCAACCGTGGTTGTATAGCCCGCTTCCGCTGACATGCCAACCATTTGGCAGTCGAGTGCGTTGGTGTGGGTGACGCCACACAAAAGGAATGCAATGATCCGTTATATTTCCATCGCAATTTTATTCCTGGGCCATCTGCTGATGGCCCATCACGTCATCGCAGCTCCCAGGTCCGTTACGCTGACCTACGAGGCAACCCGTAACGGCCAGCCGTTTGCCAATATTACCGAAACCTACAAGGAAGAAAACGGCAATTATCGTATCGAGAGCGTCACCAGGGGCATAGGTGTTTACGCGCTGTTCGGCGAGCGCAGGTTGATGAGTGCAGGCGATGTGACGCCGGATGGCCTGAGGCCCCTGCATTTCGAATTGCACCAGGGCGATAACGCAAAGCGTTCTCTCTATGCCGACTTCGATTGGCCGGCCAATGTCCTCAACATGAAAGTCAAAGGCAAGCCGGTGACTGCAAGCCTGGAAAAAGGCGCGCAGGACATCAGCAGCCTGATTTACCAGTTCATGTTCGTGCAGCCGAAGGGCGATACCTTCAAGCTGCCGGTGACGACCGGCAAGAAGCTGAAAATCTACGAGTACCGGATTGCCGCCCGTGCCGAGCCGGTGGCGGTTCCCGCAGGCCGCTATAAAACCATACACCTGCAGGACGCAGCAGCAGGTGCGGACGAAGACCAGAAAGAGTTATGGCTGGGCGCCGAGGCTTATTACCTGCCGGTGAAGCTGGTGATGCGCGACGACAAGGGCGCCGTGGTCGAACAGGTATTGACCGGATTGCATGCTGAGTAGATGGTTGCCGGCCCGGAACAATCCGGTGCTCCCAAGCGCCAGTCTGGCGCTGCTGATTTCAATATTGCTGCACTTGATTCTGCTTGGATTCATCCGTGTCGACCTGAATATGTTTGAGCCGGCGCAGGAGGTTGTGGAAGTCAGGTTTGCCCGCCTGGTGAAGGAAGCACCGCTGCCGAAGGCGGAAAAACCGCCCGAATCCCGGCCGGAACCAGCGGTTGCAGAGCCTGTCGCACCCGAACCGCTGCTGGATGACCAACCCCTTGCTCCGGAAGCTCTGCCGCAGGAGCAGGCTGTGCCGGTCATATCCGAAAGCGGGCCGGTTAGCAGCGAGCTGCCCGGGGAGCCGGTTCCCGTTGTGCCCGAGATTGCAGAAGAGCAGCCGCAGCCGCTGGCGTATGTCGAGACCGGGTTCGATATCCTGCGTGGCATCAACGGCAGCAAGATAGGCCGAAGCCATATCCGTTACCAGTCCAGGGAGGACGGCAGCTATCTGCTTGAGAGCGTCAGCGAGGCCAAGGGACTGATGACGCTGTTTATTCCCGGAAAACTGGTGCAGCGCAGCGAAGGGGCGGTCTCTGAAAAAGGGCTGCAGCCGTCGAGTTTCCTTTATGAATTCGGCAGTGCGGGCAATAAGTCGCAGCGCGCGTTCTTCGACTGGAAAAATCAGCGCATTACCCTGCAAACCAGCAAGGGAAGCCAAACCATGACACTGCAGGAGGGGGTGCAGGACCTGCTGAGTTTTATGTACCAGTTCATGTTCGTGCCGCCGCTGGAGCAAATGGAATTGAGCATCACCAACGGCAAGCGATTGAAAAGCTACAGTTACAGTTTTGCCGGCGAAGAGGAATTGTCGACTAAAATAGGGGTTGTCCGCGCCATGCACATAGAAAACGTGAATGATGACGGCGATGAGAAAACAGAGATCTGGCTTGCCGTGGATTACCGCTTCCTGCCAGTGAAGATACGTAAAACAGAAAAGGACGGCAGCGTGATTGAGCAGGTAATGACCGATATCAAGACCGATATTTTGCAATGAACAGAATCGATCCCAATCTGCTTCGCCTGGCCGGTATGGCGCTGGCGGATGTGCTGAATAATCCGGGTCCGGCGGATGCCAAGCTCGGTGCTTTCTTCCGCCAGAATCGCGAACTCGGCACCAGGGAGCGCGCCTTTGTCGCCGAATCGGTTTATGGCGTATTGCGCCGTAAAGGCTTGCTGGCGCATCTGACCGGAGGCGAAGACCCACGCAAGTTGCTGCTGGCCCTGTTGCTGCGCGTGCAAGGCATGAGCTTGCGTGACCTGGATGCCAGCTTGAGCAAACGGCAGAAGGAATGGGCGCAGGAGATCAAGGCGAGGTCGACGGATGGATTGTCGCTGGCGCAACAGGCGGATTTGCCGGATTGGCTATGGCAGAAACTCAGCGCACAATACGGCGAAGCAGAAGCACTGACCATTGCGCGCAGTATGCACCAGCCGGCCAGCCTGGATTTACGGGTGAATACAATCAAGGCCACACGCGAAGAGGTGGCGCAAAGGTTTGCCAGTGAATCTACAGCAGTCACACCCACACCATATTCGCCGATAGGCTTGCGCATGCCGCAGAAAATGACGATCAGCCGCCACCCGTTTTTCACCGACGGCAAGATAGAAGTGCAGGACGAAGGCAGCCAATTGCTTGCGCATCTTGTGGCGCCACGCCGCGGCGAGATGGTGGCCGATTTCTGCGCGGGCGCGGGCGGCAAGACGCTGGCGCTGGGCGCGCTGATGCGCAACTCCGGCAGATTGTATGCTTTTGATGTGTCAGAGAAGCGCCTGTCCAATCTTGGCCAGCGCCTGAAGCGTTCCGGGCTTTCCAATCTGCATAGCCAGTTGATTCAAGGCGAGCAGGACCCGAAATTGAAGCGCTTGCAGGCCAAGTTCGACCGTGTGCTGGTCGATGCGCCTTGCAGTGGTCTGGGGACATTACGCCGCAATCCG
This sequence comes from Methylophilaceae bacterium, assembly GCA_905339275.1. Taxonomy (GTDB): domain Bacteria; phylum Pseudomonadota; class Gammaproteobacteria; order Burkholderiales; family Methylophilaceae; genus UBA6140. Next base: position 34,078 of record CAJPFK010000015.1, on the reverse strand, counting down.
GATTTGAAATGGCGGCAGACGGAGCAGGATATTACCGAGCTGACTGCCAAACAGGCTTCAATCCTCGCGCGCGCGGCAAGGCTGGTCAAGGGCGGAGGGCGATTGATCTACGCAACTTGCAGCTTGCTGGCGGATGAGAACGAGAAGATTGCCGAGGCGTTTCTCGCTACGCATCCTGAATTTACCTTGGTCCCAGCCAATCAAATCCTTGCGCAGCAACATATCGGACTGGATACGGGGAATTATCTCAAGCTGTTTCCCCATGTGCATCAAACGGACGGGTTCTTCGCTGCCGTATTCACGAAAACGGCCGGGGAAAAAACGGAAGAAGCGGCATGAAATTCCCCGGCCTGAACCTGCAAATCCTGCTGGCCGCATTGCTGGGCATTGCCATCGGCCTGCTTTTCCAGTGGCTTGGGGAGGCGGACGAAACCGTACAGGCCGGCCTTTATTTGAGCGGCGTGGTCGGCGGCCTGTTCATCGACCTGCTCAAGATGATATTGATTCCGCTGGTGTTCACTTCCATCGCGGTCGGCATCGCCAATCTGCAGGGGCACGAGCAAATGCACCGCGTCTGGACCACGACGCTGATTTTTTTCGGCTTTACCATGGTGATTGCGGTATTGATCGCCCTGATACTGAGCAATGTTTTCCGCCCGGGCGCGGGCTTGCAGATCGCCATGTTTGCCGATGCGATGCAGAATTTCAAAGCCACGGAATTGACCCTGCCGCAGTTCTTCGAACATTTTCTGCGCGGGCTGTTCGTGAACCCGTTCACGGCCTTTTCCCAGAACAACGTGTTGGCGGTGGTGATTTTCGCGCTGTTTGTCGGCATTGCGCTGGTGATGGGCGGCGAGCGTTACCGCCATCTCCATCAGTTGTTGAAGGAACTGCTGGAGCTGACCATGCGTATCGTCGGCTGGATCATGCGGATTGCGCCGCTCGGTATCATGGCTTTGCTCATCAAGCTGACTGCCACGCAGGATGCGGCGATGTTCGCCAGCCTCGGAAAATTTGTCGCGATCGTGGTGGGCGGCACCCTGTTGCATGGCATTGTGGTGTTGCCTCTGCTGCTGTATCTGATTACCGGCGTGACGCCGCTGAGGATGTTCCGCGGTGCGCGTGATGCCCTGATTACGGCATTTGCCACCAGCTCTAGCTCCGCAACGCTGCCGGTGACGATGCGCTGCGTCGAGCAGAATCTCGGCGTGAAACGCGATATCGTCGGTTTTGTCGTGCCGCTGGGGGCCACCATCAATATGGACGGCACCGCGCTTTATGAAGCCGCGGCTGCACTGTTCATTGCCAATCTGGTGGGGATAGAGCTTAACCTGGTCCAGCAGATGATCGTCTTCTTCATGGCCATGATTGCTGCGATAGGCGCACCGGGCATTCCGAGCGCGGGGATGGTGACCATGGTCATGGTATTGCAGTCAGTCGGCCTGCCCGCGGAGGCGATAGCGATTCTGCTGCCGATAGACCGCGCGCTGGATACGATAAGAACCGCGGTCAATGTCGAAGGGGATGTGGTGGGTAGCCTTGTGGTGGACAAGCTGGTGAATCAGGGACGGAATTCCTGATCTGGAAGCCGAAAATGCCTATTTTTCCTGTGATAGCGCCTGGCGGAATTCTTCCAGTTTAGCCTCGTAATTTTCCGCCTCCCCGAAATCCAGGAAACGGGCATAGCGTGCATGGGTGCCCAGCACTTTCCGCGCATGCTTGATCGGGCAGAAATACTGTTCGGTCCTCGCCACGATTTCACTGATATAGGCAATCATGCCGCTTCCGTAGGCGCAGTAAGTGCAGTGGAATTTTTCGATGAAATTGAGGTAATTAAGCTGTTGCCGGTCGAAGATGATGTAGTCGCTGCGACGGACTCTCCTGATGCCGTAGATCGGAAAACAGGTTAGCTGGTAGATGCTGATGAAAATATCCGTAATGACCAGCGGAATGATCATCGCGTAAATGATGGGGCCGGTGATCAGGTTCTGTGGGCGGTTGTTGACCAGCCAGCGGAAAAAATTCGTTTTGAGCCGTCGGTGTGCTTCCTGCACGGATTGCTCGAATTCGACGCGCTTGCCCTTGATCTGGAAGTAGATGCTGGAAGGCTGCTCGCTGAGCGCGGTTCTCAGTTCATCTTCAAGTGCGGTGATCTGGTCGAGCAATTGCTGAACGCGATTATTCATCAAACTCTCCTGGCGGAATCAATCTTTCAGCCCATCACGGCATTCCGATCCGCCTGTTATGTGCCGGCTTTCACTTTCATTCTGTGTTCAAAACGTTCCTGCCCATGCGTGGCCAGCGAGTAAACCGCGGGCACCACGATCAGCGTCAGCAGCGTTGAGGAAATCATCCCGCCGATCACGGCAATCGCCAGCGGGCCGTTGGTTTCAGCACCTGCGCCCAGGCCCAGCGCCGCAGGCAGCAGGGCCAGGATCACGGTGAGCGAGGTCATGAGCACCGGCCTTAAGCGGATCGGGCAGGCGCTTCGCAGGGCATCGTCGATCTCTGCACCCTTTTCCCGCAACTGGTTGGTGAGGTCGACCAGCAGGATGGAGTTCTTGGCGACCAGGCCGATCAGCAGAACCATGCCTATCATGGAGAAGATGTTGAGCGAGTTGCCCGTTACCAGCAGCGCGATCACGCCGCCGATAATCGCGAGCGGCTGTGCGACCATGACGATGAGCGGCTGCAGGAACGAGTTGAACTGGCTGGCCAGCACCATATAGAGAAGGATGAGCGCCAGCGCGAAGACGAACGTGATGTTTTTAATGGTCTTGCCGAGCTCTTCCGCCTCGCCCGCAAGCCGTATGGTGTAACCGGGCGTGAGTACTTCCGCCGCCGTTTTGTTGACGATCTCGATGGCATCGGCGAGTGCCATGGTTGGGCTGGCATAAAGCGTTGCCGCATATTGCAGATCGAAGCGGCCAATGACTGCTGCGCCCAGTTCCTGCTTGAAGCTGACGATCGAATCCAGCCTGACCAATTCGCCCGTCATGCTTTTCAGGTAGATTTTCTTGAGGTCGCCGGTTTGCGTGAGCACGCCATCTTTAGCCTTGAGCCGGATGTTGTAGCGTTGACCGTCACCCGGTTCGTCGTTGAAACTGGCAATATCGATGCCGCCGCTGTAGAGGCTGATGGCAGTCGCGATATCGCGCGCGGAAATACCCATGCTCGATGCGCGGACACGATCGACCGACATGACCAGTTGCGGCAGGTCCAGTTCGATATCCAGATCGACCTTGCCCATGCCGGGCGTATCGGATAGCCGTTGCTGCATGGTTTTTGCCAGCGCGCCGACCTGCTGCAGGTTCTGGCCCGAGAGATTGAACTGCAGTTTCTCCGAACGCTGACCGCCGACGATCGCCACCGGTGCCGGGAATGCGCGCACCCCCGGAATCTGGTCGAACTGTTCCTTGACGCGCTTCATCAGCTCCTGCTGGCTCATGGTGCGCTGTTTGCGGTCATGCAGGCGAATATTGGCGTTGCCCTTGTTTACCTGACCTTGCGCGCCGAAACCAATGGTCGTGAAGTAGCTGGCGATCTCGTTTGGGTAGCCCGCGAGCACCTCCTCGATCATGTTCAGGCGCGTTTCCGTATACTCGAGGCTGGAGCCCAGCGGCGTCTTGAACGAGACGACGAAACGCCCTTCATCGGATTGCGGGACGAACTCCTTGCTGACTTTGCCGAACAGGTAGCCGCTGGAGAGGACGATGAGCACCGTGACAAAGACGACTTTCCAGCGATGCGCCAATGTCCATGCCAGGCTTCTTACATAGAATGCATCCATATGATGGAACATGCGATCGAGCCAATAGTAAAGCCTGCCATGCTGGGTCTCGACTTTCAGGTAACGCGAGCACAGCATCGGCGTCAGCGTGAGGGAGACGAAGAGCGATACCATGACGCCGAAAGTGACGACGACGGCAAAGGATTTGAAGAACTGGCCGATGATGCCGTCCATGAAAATGACCGGCGCAAATATACAAACCAGCGAAAGGGTGGCGGCAACGACGGCAAAGGCCACTTCCCGGCTGCCGTTAATTGCAGCGGATAGGGCCGTTGAGCCCGGCATCTCCCGATGCCGGAAGATGTTCTCCAGCACCACGATCGCATCGTCGACCACGACCCCGATCAGCAACAGCAGGGCAAGCAGTGTCATGGTGTTGAATGTGAAGCCGGAGAAATACATCACCGAGACTGCGCCAAGCAATGAGACCGGAATCGCGGTGGCAATGATGAGCGTGGAACGGATGGATCGCAGGAATATCCAGACGATCAGCGCGGCCAGCAAGGTGCCTTCGATCAGGTGTTCCTGCAGGGATTTGACGATTTCCTTGATGAAAATCGAATCATCGGTGGAGATGTCGATACGCATGCCGGGAGGCAGGTTGGGCCTGACGTCTTCATCCAGGCGTTGCTTGACGGCATCGATGATGGCCACGGTATTGGCGTTGGCGACTTTGACAATGCCGATGCCGACGGCTGGTTCACCGTTGTAATGCGCCACCTGGCGCAGGTCTTCCAGCCCGTCTTCCAGTTCCGCGACATCCTTGAGCTTGATGGCAGCGCCTTCCCGGTAGGCGACGATCATGTCTGCAAGATCGCGGATGTTGTGATATTCCAGATCGAGCTTGACCAGTTGCTCGGCTTTTTTGCCGACGAGGAAGCCGCCGGGAAGCTGGACATGCTCGTTTTCAAAAGCCGTGATGAGGTCGCCAGCCGCGATGTTGTAGGCAGCCATGCGCTCGGGGATTACATTGACCCGGATCGTGCGGTCACGGCGGCCGCCGAGCCGTACTTCGCCGACCCCATCAATCGTTTCCAGTTTTTTCTTGATGACGTTGAAGCCGTAGAGGTTGAGCTGTTGCGCCGTGCGGTCTCCGCGCAAGCCAAGCCACATGATGGGCGAGGCGTTGGTTTCCACCTTGCGGATGATGGGTGGATCGACATCGTCCGGCAGTCGCCGCAATATCTGGCTGACCTTGGACTGCACCTCGTTATAGGCAACGTCGATATCCTTGTCCAGGCCGAAAGTGATGGTGATGACCGACACGCCGGGAGACGAGGAAGATGCAATATGTTCGATGCCGGGCGTGGTATTGACCGAGGTTTCAATGACGCTGGTGATGCTGGCATCGATAATGTCAGGGTTCGCGCCGGTCAGGTTGGTGGTGATGGAAAGGATGGGGAATTCAATGAAAGGGAATCGGTCCACCCCAATGCGCTGGTAGCTGATGGCGCCGAGCAGGACCAGCAGGCCGGAGAGCATCCATGCCAGTACATGGCGCCGTATCGAGAGCTCAGGTAAGGTCATGGCTTGCCTTGCTCTTGAGATGGATTCTGAGTGCTGCCCTGTATGTTGACGTCGGCCTGGTCGGTGAGAAATGAGGCGCCATCGACCGCTACGACTTCACCGGCTGACAGGCCATCGATGATTTCGACTTTACCTTCCTGCCGCAAGCCGGTGCTGACCTTCCTCTGTTCGGCCTTGTTATCCTTGATGACATAGACTACGTCGCCCGCCGGTCTCAACACCACGCTCTGTTCCGGTACGACGACTGCTTCGTTCTCACCGAGCACGACCACGCCATTGACGCTGGCGCCGGGTTGCCAGTCGTCCTGGCCGACGATATCAGCCAGAACGTCAATTGCCCGGTTACCCTCGCCGATCATCGGTTTCATTTCCCTGACTTCAGAGATGATTTCATTGGGTGAGGTGGGGGTGGTCAGGCGTACTTTCAGCCCGGGTTTGATTCTGGAGGCGACTCTTTCCGGGAAAGGCAGGTGCGCCCGTAGCCGTTGTCTGCTGATGATTTGCAGCATGGGCGCGCCGACAGTAACATAATCGCCGGTCGAGACGATCTGCTTTTCGACGATGCCGTCTACAGGCGCCAATGCCCGCGTCTTGGTCCCGGTATGCTCGATGCTGGCGAGGCGGATGCGTGCTGCCTCAAGCTGCTTGTTCAGCGCGGATTTCTGCGTAACGACATCATCCAGCGCGTTCTTTGAGATAAAGTTTTTCTCGACCAGCGCCTGATTGCGCTCGACAATGCGCTCCTGGTTGGCCAGCAGTGTTTCCAGCCGCCCCACTTCCGCCTGGGCTTCCTTGCGTTGCAGCGCCAGGTCCGTCGGGTCGAGGATGACCAGCACATCGCCTTTTTTAACGCGTTGTCCCGGTCGCGCCTCGATCTTGAGCACGCGTGCGGCAACCTCGGCTGCTACAGTCGGGTCTATCAGGCCTTCAAGCGTACCCACCGTCTCCTCGCGAATCTCGAGCAAGATGGTTTCTGCGGTGGCGGTGCTGATCAGTGTTGCCGACGGCCCATTCTGCCTGGCTTCCTCGGTCTTGCTACAAGCGCCCAACAGCAGTCCCAGACAGGCGATTATCAAAACCTGTCCCGATAGATTTCTTGGCATTATCAAAAACTTTCTTGAACGGTGTTCTTCAATTGTCATCATCATCCGGCCGGGATGACTCTGGACCAGTAAAAATAAGGCCCCGGGTCAGTTTTGCGGCCAGGGGCTATATCAGAGTGTCCGGTAATCGCCTCGATCGGATACTTAAGCTTCAAGGCCTCGATCAGGCGATTGAGCTCAAGGTATTGCAAATCCTCGAAAGGGTCAAGGTCACTTCCTTCCAGCTCTATTCCGACAGAGAAATCGTTGCAGCGTTCACGGCCTTGCCAGCTTGATTGCCCGGCATGCCATGCGCGTTGTTCGCAGGACACGAACTGGATCACATTACCATCTCTTCTGATAAGAAAATGTGACGAAACCTTGAGATGATGAATTTCTGTGTAATAAGGATGTGCTGCCGGGTCGAGCTGGTTGGTGAAAAGCTCGATCACGCCGTTGCCGCCGTACTGCCGCGGCGGCAGGCTGATGTTGTGAATCACGATGAGGCTTATGCCGCAACCTGGCGGCCGCTCGTCCCAATTGGGGGATGCGATGAAACGGGCTTTGGCATATATGCCCTGTGAGTCAATCATCCTGGTCCTTGCCCAGGCCGAGTTTAGACAGTCGATAGCGCAGGGTTCTGAAACTTACCCCTAACAGCTTGGCCGCTTCGGTCTTGTTATGGCGGGTTCTCTCAAGCGCGTTGAGAATCGCGGTTTTCTCGATGTTTTCCAGGTAATCCGGCAGTGCAAGGCCTTTGCTATCCACAGGTTCGGTCATCGAAACGGCGGGCGTCAGGGCCTCCTGTTCCAGCAACAGATCGTCCGTCGTGATGGTCTTGCCATCGCAGAGCGCAAGTGCGCGCTCCAGTATATTCTCCAGTTCCCTGACATTGCCCGGGTAAGGGTATTGCTTGAGCACATCGAGCGCATCGCTGCCCAGTCTGGGCAGCGGCATATCGGCCTGTTTACAGTGTGTTTCCAGCAGGTTGCGGGCGAGCAGGGGGATGTCCTCCTGCCGTTCGCGCAACGCCGGCATTTTGAGCTCGATGACATTCAGTCGATAGTACAGGTCCTGGCGGAATTTTCCGCTTTCCATCATTTGGGACAAATTGCGATGCGTCGCACTGATGATGCGCACATCGATGTTCTCTTCATGCGTGTCGCCGACCATACGGATTTTCTTGTCCTGAATTGCGCGTAGCAGCTTTACCTGCATGGCCAGCGGCAAATCCGCCACCTCGTCCAGAAACAGGGTGCCGCCGTTGGCCGCCTGGAATATGCCGACTTTGTCATGATCGGTGCCGGGAATGGCGCCCTTTTTGTAACCGAAGAATTCGCTTTCCATCAGGTTTTCGGGGAGGGCGCCACAATTGACGGCGATAAAAGGGCCTTCCCGACGGGAGCTGTTGAGATGGATCAACCTGGCAGCCAATTCCTTGCCGCTGCCCGACTCTCCGCTGATATAGACCGGTGCCTGGCTGCGGGCGAGTTTCTCGATCATGGAGCGTACCTGTTTGATCGGCGAAGATTCGCCGATCAGGGTCAGGTCGTTGGCCGGTGCCGCTACCGACTCGTTTAGCTTGAGCGCAGACTGTACCAGCGGGCGCAACTGGTTGAGGGAGATCGGTTTGGTCAGATAATCGAAGGCGCCCGCCTTCAGTGCGGATACCGCGTTTTCAGCACTGCCGTAAGCCGTGATGACCGCAACCGGCAATCCGCTGTGATGGTTGCCGATATGCTTGACCAGGTCCAGGCCATTACCATCCGGCAGGCGCATATCTGTCAGGCAAAGCGAATACTGGCCTTTGCTCAGCATGAACTTGGCGTCATCGACATTCGCCGCGCTGTCGCTGGCAATGCCCATGCGCTCAAGTGTCAGTACCAGTAATTCCCGGATGTCGGTTTCATCGTCGACCACCAGGCATGAAGGTTTTTTTGTCATCGCAACATCTGCCTTTTAAGCTGAATGACGAATAAGCCGCCGTTTAGCGCGGACTGGTAGCGGATGCTGCCTCCGTTAGCTTCGCACAGCTCCCGGGCAATATAAAGCCCCAAGCCGGTACCGGTGGTTTCAGTGGTGAAAAAAGGTTCGAACAGGCGCTGGACCATGGCCTCCGACACCCCGGGACCGTCATCCTTGATGGCCAGGCTGATCGTGCGTGCCGCGGGCGATTCGAGCAGCGACAGGGAGAGGCTTCCCTTCCCCTGTTTGCCGTGGCGCCAGCCATTGCGGCACACGTTCCACAAGACCTGATTCAGGTGGCGACGGTCGAATTTGATCTCTTCATCGTGACCGGCAAGGAAGAGCTTGAAGCTGTCGGCGGGGACTCTTTCCGCCAGGCAGAACTGCGTGTGGAACTCCTCCAGAAAGGCCCTGAGCGAGAACAGCTCCTGTTGCGTGCGGTCGCGCCGGTTGAGTTCGAGCACATCCTTGACGATCTGATCCAGGCGCTGCACATTATCCTGGATGATCTGCAGCATGCGCGTGATACCCGGGTCGGGCGGCTCTTCTTCTTGCAGCAACTGGTTTGCATGGCTGATTGCGCTCAGCGGGTTGCGAATCTCGTGCGCAATATTTGCCGTCAATCTGCCCAATGCGGCCAGCTTCACCTGCTGCGCCTGAATCTGCATGTGGCTCCAGTCCTCGATAAAGATGACGGCACCATCGTGGCGGGAATGCCCGATCGGCATGAAACGCAATCTGAGGTCGCGGTCGTTGAGTTTCAGCCGGGCTATCCCGGAATGAATATTTTCCGGTTCTCCTTCCTGCATCCAGTCATTGAGCAACGCGGCGACTTCCGGTGCATACTCGCTCAGCATCAGTGTGTTGGCGTGCCGGTTGCTCAACAGGTCTTCTGCCTGGACATTGCGGTGACGCAATCGCAACTCCCGGTCGACGACAAGCACGCCATCCTGCATTTCCTGGGTAATCAACTGGTTGATCTGGGCGAGGTTTTCCAGGTCGATTCCGCGCTGGGAGGCCAGGGCCTCGCTCTGTATCGTGCGTTTGGACAAGCTGTGCGCGAGCCACGCCGTGGCAAAGCAACCCATGCTTAACATGGCGGCGTGCGTGTAATCGGGGTGGAACTGATTCCAGGTCACGAACTCATAGGATTGTTCGAGCAGCAGGGCAATACTTGCGATAGCCGCATAAAACAGGGCCAGCCGGCCCTGGCTGAAAAGGCTGGCGGTGGCGACGGCAATCACCAGCAAAACGCCGAGGCCGCTCTCCAGGCCGCCCGCGGCGTAAATCAGCGCGACGATGAAAGCGATATCGATGATGGTGATCAGGGTCAACTGCCGGTCGAGAATCTTCAAACCGGACCAGCTGATGCCCATCGCCATCAGGCTGAAACACAGGTAGCCAAGGGCCAGCTTGAAGTACAGGATATTGCTGTAATGATCGCGCCAGAGCTGGTCCTGCCAGAAGAAATAGTAGGCGACCAGGGCGCAGGCCAGCACCAGCCGGTACAGATGGGAAAACCGCATGGATTGCCAGTAGGCGCTTGGCAAAAGATGGGATGGCGGACGCTCAGTGATTGCGTTCATCTTGTTGCGCGTCGGCATGTTCCTGGCAGCAGTAAAATTGGGTACCCGAGCGGATGCCATCACTTTCCGGCAGGTGCAGGCCGCAGTGGCTGCATTGCACCATGGATTCCGAAGCCGGGGTGCGGGAATTCCCCGTGTCAGGATGGGTATCGATATTTTTGCGATAACGTTTCAGCACAGTGAGGATAAGCCAGATAGCAATAGCGATAAGAATGATCTTGGCCATAAGTTTGAGTATATCCATGCGGAGATGAGGCGATTGTAGCTAAATCCGGAGCCGAGACAAAATCCAAACCTGATATACTCGCAACGAACGGTCGGGTTTGACCTGGCCGGTAACGTGTATGAATCAATTCAATCAGCATTCAACTATTCTATCAATTGCGACTAATCCCGATTTGAGATGGCGACAGCAGAAGAGCTTTCAAACTTCCTTGCGCAAGTAGAACGCCGCGCTTTCAAGCAGACGGCTTATGCTGTGCGGGATGACCATGCCGCGCTGGATATCGTGCAGGATGCAATGCTGAAACTGGCCGAAAAATATGCCGAGAAGCCGGTGGAAGAGTATCCCATGCTGTTTCAGCGTATCTTGCAGAACACCATGAAGGACTTCTGGCGCCGGCAGAAAGTCCGTAATCTGTGGACCACCTTGCTGTCGTCCTTCAGTAGCGGCAATGATGATGACGATCATGACCCGCTGGAAACGCTCAATACCGACCAGGATCACGATGGAAATGAGCCGTTCGACCTGCTTGAACGTAGCCAGACGATTGCTATAATCGAACAGGCACTGGAAAGACTCCCCACGCGTCAACGAGAAGCCTTTGTCCTGCGTTACTGGGAAGATATGGATGTGGCCGAAACAGCGGCCGTCATGGGGTGTTCTGAAGGCAGTGTTAAAACGCACTGTTCACGCGCAGTGCATACATTGGCAACAATGCTGGAGAAACATGGCTTTTCTAGGTAGATCCATAACACTGTGATGGGCGAAGACATAGGAAGTCGAAAGATGAGAACCGAACGAGAAACCGCAAAAGCAATTACCGACCTGCTGGATGAAAGCGTTGAAAAGCTTCAGCCGGAAATTCTTGATGGCCTCAGCATGGCCAGAAATCGTGCTGCCGCTGCAATGGTTGAGCGCAAGCATGCGGGTGCAGGTGCGGACGGTTATTCAATCGGCGGCGTACTGCGCATGTTTAGTGACTTCATGCATCAGCATCGTGTCATAATGCCCGCTGCAATGGTGTGCAGCGCCGCGCTGGTGGCTTTTGTCCTGACTCAGCATATGAATCAGTCCAGACTGGAGCAGGGCGATGCCTTCCTGCTGGCTTCTGAGCTTCCGCCGGAGGCTTTTTTGGATAAAGGGTTTGATACATGGGTGGCGCGCAGTTCGCGGCGATAGTCTTAGTTTTCGGTTTAATATCCGGCAATGTTCACGCAAAGGAAGAAGCTGTCCCGGAACCAAGCTGGGCACAGCTTACTGCCGAACAAAAGAAAGTCCTGAGCCCGCTGGCACAGGAGTGGGATACCCTGCGGCCCTGGCAGCGGGAAAAAATGCTGGATATTGCACGCGACTATCCGAAAATGAGCGCTGAACAGCAACAGCGCGTGCAAAACCGGCTGACCCGCTGGAGCCGCATGACGCCGTACGAGCGTGAGAATGCACGCAAGAGACACCAGAAGTTCCAGGCCATGCCTGAAGCCCAGAAACAGGAATTAAGAAAAAAATGGCGCGAATACCAGGAACTGCCGGAATCCAGGCGTGAGGTTCTGCGCAAGGAGAATCCTGATCTCTATGGCCAGGATGACATCGACAATTAAGGTATTCGTATTGCATGGGGCGCTACTTTATTTATAGATTGATAGCGTTCTGCAACCGTTTTCCTCCTGAAGCCATCGATTTCCCTGAAAGCCTCCTTTTATGCCAGCATTGACTGCCTCGCCCGGTGCCCCCAGGCGGATTGCCAGCATGGTCTATGAGAGCCTGTTGCTGATGGCTATCCTCATGCTGGCAACGCTTTTATTTATTCTGTTTTTTGGCGACGCAACGGCGGCTCCCAAGCGCTATTTCCTTCAGGTTTTTCTTTGGCTGGTTTGCGGGACGTATTTTGTCTGGAACTGGTCGCGTGGCGGCCAGACCCTTGCCATGCAGACATGGCGCATCAAGCTGATAACGCAATCCGGCAAACAATTGACCTTGTTGCAGGCGGTTAAACGCTATCTGGTTGCCAGCCTGTTCTTTGGCGCAGGTTTTGTCTGGGCTTTTTTTGACCGCGACGGCCTGTTTCTGCACGATCGTTTGTGTGGCAGTAAGCTGGTATTGCTGGATAAGCCGCTGAAGGACTGAGAATTCGCTAGCGCCGCTCGATCAGGAACAGCATGAACAGGCCTGCCATCAGGAAAAGCAGGGTAGGCACGACGGTGCTGAATAGCGGCGACCAGTCGTTGAGCAGGCCCAGGTGCACAAAAACACGATTCATGACCTGATACACGACGCCCAGCATGATGCCGAAGAATATCTTGCTGCTGGTGCCTCCCGAGCGTTGCTGCAGGAAGCCGAAAGGCAGTGCCAGAATGACCATCACCATGCAGGCAAGGGGGTAGACGATTTTTGCCGAGAGCGCAATTTCATGGCGCGAGGTCTTCTGTTTGTTTTCGCTCAGGTGCGTGATATAGGAATACAGGTTACGTGCCGACATTTTTTCAGGCACGACCAGCAGTACATTCAACAACTCGGGCCGGATCAGGGACCGCCAGGTGGCATCCGGGAAATACACGGATTTTATCTTGTCCTCCTCGAACAGCGTCTGCGTTACCTCTCCCAGATTCCAGCCGTCTTCTTCGAACTCGCCGGTTTTGGCGTTGCTGATCGTACGCAGGTGAAATTCCTGGTCGAATTCATAGATGTGCACATTCAGCAATGTGGCATCAGGCAGCACTTCCTCCACATTGACAAAGCTGCTGCCGTCCTTGATCCAGAGCCCCGAACGGAAATCCTGGGCAATCACCGAGTCGGTGGCCTTGATGCGCATCCGTTGCGCGGTTTTCTCGCTGACCGGGGTCACGAATTCGCCGATGACAAAAGTCAGAAGCGCGAACACGAGGCCGATGCGCAACAGGGACCAGGTCAGCCTGCTGATGGAGATACCGCTGACGCGCAGGATAATCAGTTCAGAGTGGCGGGAGAGCCTGCCCAGTGCGTACATGGTGCCGACCAGCACTGCCACCGGAACCACCTCGTACACATGGCCGGGTGCGCTGAGCAGGACGAACAGCATGACATTGCCGATGCCGTAACTGCCTTTGCCTATGCTTTCCAGTTCCTGGATCAGGTCGAAGAAAGAAAACATCGCCAGCAAAGCCAGCATGATGAGCAGGATGCTGGAGGTTATTTCCTTGAGCAAATAGCGGTTGAGCAGATTCATCGATGCCAGAGCCTGGGGATCAGGGGAAGCTGGAACAGGCGGCGGTAGAGCATGTAGGCGGTCAGCGCCAGGAAAAACAGGTGCACCGGCCAGAGTCCGACGAGGGGGCTCAGTTTGCCCTGTGCCAGCCACGCCTGCATGATGCTGAGCAGGTTGTTGTAGATGACATACACGAGCAGCGCCAGCATCAGGTTGGCGGAACGGCCGGAGCGGGGGTCAACGAAACTGAGCGGTATCGCAAGCAGCACCAGTATCAGTGCGGAGATGGGCATGGCCAGACGCCACTGCAATTCGGCCTGGCTATCCGGACTGCGGTTGGCAAGCAGTTCCATGCTGTCTTTTTCCTGGGTTTTGGGCGGCGACTGCTTGACCTCTGCCGGTTCTATTCGTATCGCGTAACGCTCGAATTCAGTGGTTGTGAATTCCGGTGTGTCGGGTTTTCCTTCGTAGCGCCTGCCGTTCTCCATCACCAGGAAACTGTCGTCGTTTTCACTGGATTCACGCCGTCCCTGGCTGGCGACAATAATCCCCAGGCGCTGATGCTGGATATTCTGCACAAAAATGTTTTTGACGACATTGCCGAGTTCGTCAAAACTTTCGACAAAGAAGACGCGCTCGGCATTCCTGGATTCCTTGAAAACGCCGGGCGTAATGGTGGCAAGTTCATCGCGGCTTTTGAGCTGGTCACGAAAGTCTGAGCCTTTTTGTGTTGCCCATGGTGTAATGAACAGGCTGAGAAACGCAATCAGCAACACTACCGGCATGGCGAACAATATAACCGGGCGTATCCAGCTCGAAATACTTTTGCCGGAAGTAAACCAGACCACCATTTCGCTGTCCCGATACCAGCGGGACAGCGTCAGGAGCACGGAAAGAAACAAAGTCAGCGACAGCAGCATGGGCAGGAACCGGATCAGACTGAAGCCCAGCAAGGTCTTGATCGCATCACTGGCGAGGCTGCCGCTGGCTGCCACACCGATGTAATAGGCAACACGCTGCGCGATCACGATCCCGACCAGGATCAGGAAAGCGCCGATGGCCGTCGCTACCAGCTCTTGCAGTAATGATCGTTTAAAGAGCATAGGTTGGACGGTTTGTCATTTCTATCGGTAACAATTTTGAGTTGGGACGAAAACGCAGGATAATTCAGTAAGCTTAATCACGAGGGAACACTTGATGGAATTTAGCATAAAAAACACTAATCCGGAAAAGCAGCGTCAGGATTGTACGATTGTCGGCATTTATGAATCACGCAAACTGACCGGAGCGGCAGAGCTGATCGACGCAGCATCCGGAGGGTTTGTCAGCACGGTTATCAAGCGTGGGGATATGGAAGGCAAGATCGGCAGTACCCTGATGTTGCACGGTGTTCCGGGAACGGCCAGTGACCGCCTGTTGCTGGTTGGTCTCGGCAAAGAACGCGAATTTGATGCGCGCACCTATCGCAAGGCGGTGAGTGCTTCGATCAAGGCGCTTAAAGGGACCGGCGCAGCGACTGCAGCGAGTTATCTGGCAGAACTGCCGGTGAAAAAGCATGATGCGGCCTGGAAAGTGGCGCACTTTGCCGAAGTGGCGATGGATGTCGTTTACAAATTCGACCGCATGAAGGGTAAGCAGCACAAGGATGACAAGGCCGCGGCCAGGGCGCTGAAAAAAGTGGTCATCAACCTGCCGAGAGAGGCGCTGAAGGCAGGTGAAGCCGGGCTCAGGCAAGGCCTGGCGATTGCAGCCGGGGTAAGTCTCGCCAAGGATCTCGGCAATCTTCCGCCGAATGTCTGTACTCCGACCTATCTGGCAGAACAGGCGCAAGCCCTGGCCAAATCCTCCGGATTGCAGGTTCAGGTGCTGGATCGCCCTGACATGGAAAAACTCGGCATGGGTTCATTCCTCGGCGTATCGCAAGGCAGCCGCCAGCCGCCCAAGCTGATCGTCATGCAGCACAAAAAAGGCAGGAAAAACCAGAAGCCGGTCGTGCTGGTCGGCAAGGGCATTACTTTCGATACCGGCGGCATCTCGCTCAAACCCGGTGCCGAGATGGACGAAATGAAATACGACATGTGCGGTGCGGCAAGCGTGCTGGGCACATTCAAGGCGATTGTCGAAATGGACCTGCCGATTAACGCGGTCGGCATCATCCCGACCTGCGAGAACATGCCGGACGGAAACGCGATCAGGCCGGGAGACGTGCTGACCAGCATGTCCGGCCAGACGATCGAGGTCCTCAATACCGATGCGGAAGGCCGGCTCATCCTGTGCGATGCGCTGACTTATGCAGAGCGCTTCGAGCCGTCTTCCGTCGTGGATATCGCAACGCTGACCGGCGCTTGTGTGATTGCGCTGGGCCATCATCTTTCCGGTCTTTTCAGCAACAATGACAGTCTTGCCAGGGAGTTGCTCGCAGCGGGCGAAGGCGCGCAGGACCGTGCATGGCATATGCCCATGCTGGAAGATTACCAGGGCCAGTTGGACAGCAATTTTGCCGACATGGCCAATATCGGCGGCCGGGCTGCCGGCAGCGTCACGGCTGCCTGCTTCCTGTCGCGGTTTGCCAAGAAATACGACTGGGCGCATCTGGACATTGCCGGTACGGCATGGAAATCCGGTAAGGAAAAGGGTTCGACCGGCCGGCCGGTGCCACTGTTGACCGAGTTCCTTATGCAGCGCGCAGCAAAAAATTAGCCTCGCCATATGACGCGTATCGAGTTCTTTTTTAACGTTGAGGACAAGCTCAGGAAAGTTGCCGAGCTCAGCGGAGCTGCAGTGGGCAAGGGCAGGAAGCTGATGGTGTTGACGCCGGATCGTGAAACGGCGGCCAGGCTCGGCCATGTCTTGTGGACGCAGGCGCCAACCGGTTTCCTGCCGCACTGCCGTCTTGATCATGCGCTGGCCGCAGAGACGCCCATCTTGATCGACTGGAACGCCGGGCAGGTGCCGCATCATGATGTGCTGATTAACCTGCAACAGAGCCAGCCCGCATTTTTCAGCCGTTTTACCAGGCTGATCGAAATTGTCGGAGCGGATGAGGAAGACAAGGTGCACGCCAGGGCGCGTTATAAATTCTACCGCGACCGCGGTTATGAACTGCGGTCATTTGACGCGAGCGGAGCAGCATTATGAGAGCGTCCCGATGACAGAACACACGAATGGACTGAGTGAAGTCTTACAGCGCATCAATGCCTTGAAGCGGCAGTCGCAGGTGCATGATGAGCATGCCATGCCGGTCGTTGACGATTCGGGGCATGCCGGCGAAACCGGCGGCATACCGCGCCTGACTGAACTTTATGAAGGCGAACTGCCCCTGGCGCCTGTTGCAATGCCGGCGTCCGAGCCTCCGGTACTAAACGATTTTGTGGAATCGGGCGAGGCGCTCCCCGCTGTTGATATTGAGCCGCCGCCGGATTTGCCGCCCGAACTGACTGCTGAAGAACGAAGTGAGGCGTTGCTGGCCGAGATGATGCCTTTGATCGAAGCTGCAGCCAGGAAGGCGGTGTTGCAGGAATTGGCCGCCGTGGAATATTCGCTGACGACGCTGGTGGAGCAGGAAATCGTCAAGAGCCTGAAGGAGAAACTTAAATCAGGGCTCTCCTGAATGCGGTCATATCCCGAACCTGATTACGGTATTATCCGGGGATAACATGGTGGGGCCGGTATTACTGATTGCCTAAAAAGCTGGAATAAGCGGTTGAGTCCATCAGTCTGGCGGCTTCAGCCGAGTCATCCGGACGGAATTTGAATATCCAGGCCTTGTAGGGAGCATCGTTGATCTGCTCCGGCGTATTTTGCAGATCGGTGTTCACGGCTTCTACCACCCCACTGAGCGGGGCATGCAGGTCAGAGCCTGTCTTGACCGACTCGACCAGGCCGCAGGCCTTGCCGGCTTCAATTTGGGTACCGGGGGCTGGTGCTTCCACGTAAACGATGTCCCCGAGCAGATCCTGCGCATAATCCGTGATTCCGGCCAGCCAGAGCCCGTCCTGATCTGCTTGAGCCCAGAGATGCCCGGCGCTATAACGTAGGTGGTCAGGTATATTCATAAATAATTGCTAAATTAAGATGGAAAACTGCCGTTAATTCTCGCATAAACTGCGAAAAAAAATTCGTAAACTTGTAATTGTGTTGTGTTATCCCCAAATATTTTAATATTTATTCAAATAAATCATAAAGGTGGGTGACAGATTGAATATTTTTAATTAACATCGGGGACATATGTGAATGAAGGGCGCACGTCATGTTCAGAAAATTCGTCATATTGGTAGCAGCGCTGGCGTTGTTCCTGCCGCCTGTCCTGTCTAATGCGGCAGAAAAAAGCGCGACTGGCAGCAAGAGTAAAGTCGCCAATGCCAAGCCCAAGATAACCAAGGTCAAGCACAAAACCACTGCACGGAAGGCACCTTCAGTACAGGATGCCTTGCTTGATGAATACGATGGCAGCGGCATATTGCAGCTGGCATCATCCAAAGCCCTGATCGTCAACCAGGAAACGGGCGAAATCCTTTTCGCGAAGAACACCAATCAGCATACGCCTATTGCCTCGGTGACGAAGTTGATGACTGCCATGGTGGTATTGGATGCCCAACTGCCGATGGAAGAGGTGCTGACAGTATCCGAAGCCGATATCGATATGCTGAAAGGTACGACTTCGCGCTTGAGAATAGGAACCGCACTTACCCGCGGCGAAATGTTGCAGCTTGCGCTGATGGCATCGGAAAACCGCGCTGCTTCGGCGCTCGGGCGTCATTACCCGGGCGGAATCTCCGCATTCATCCAGGCCATGAACCTGAAGGCGGTGGAATTGGGCATGTTTAATACGCAATTCGTCGATAGCACGGGCCTTAACAGCCAGAATGTTTCGACGGCGGAAGATCTGGTGCTCATGGTGCGCGCCGCTTATGAATATCCTGAAATTCGCCAGGTTAGCACGACCCCGTCACAGGAAGTCGCAATCTACGGCAACCGCAATCCAATGAGTTTCGTTAATACCAATGCACTGGTGCGCAAGGGGGATTGGGCGATTGGCCTTTCCAAGACCGGTTACATCAGTGAGGCTGGCCGTTGCCTGGTGATGCAGGCCGAGATCGGCGGGCAACCGTTAATCATTGTCCTGCTTGATTCTATCGGTAAGCAGACCAGGATCGGCGATGCCAACCGTATCCGCAAATGGATAGAAAGCAGCTACCTGAAATCGATCATGGGTTGATGCTCTGATTGTTTCAAGCGACTGGAAAAGCGGCCTCAGGCCGCTTTTTTTGTGGCTGCTTTCCTGGGCGTAGCTTTTGCTGCGGGCTTGCGTGCAGCAGGTTTCTTGGCCGGTTTTCCTGCCGCTGTTTTTCGCGTGGCTTTCGCTGGCGCATCTTTTGCCGCCTTCGCTTCAAGCAACAGCAATGCCTCCTCCATGGTCAGGCTTTCAGGTTCCTGGCTCTTGGGCAGGGTTGCGCGAATCTTTCCATGCTGTACGTAGGGACCATACCGGCCTGAGTAGACGGCGATGTTGCCGCCGGCCGTCGGGTGCTCGCCCAGTTCCTTCAGTGGTGCAGGCCCGCTGTTGGCTTGCGCCAGCAGCTCTACCGCACGCGCCAGGTCTATCTCGAATACGTTGTCGGTTTTAGGGATGGATTTGAATTTCCCGTCATGGTTCACATAAGGCCCAAAGCGGCCGAGGTTGGCAATAATCTTCTTTCCGGTGTCGGGATGTACGCCCAGGTCGCGCGGCAATGCGAGCAGCTTCTGTGCAACTTCCAGATTCACGTCGGCCAATGCAATATCCTTGGGGATGCTGACCCGCTTCGGTTTTTTCTTTTCGCCTTCTTCGGGCAGGCCAAGCTGCAGGTACGGACCATAGGGGCCGTTCAGCAACAGGATGTTCTTGCCGCTGGGGACATCGACCCCAATGGTCGTAGGCTCGCTGTTTGACGAAGCAAAACCTTCACCTGTGTTGCGGATGTAGTCGCACTCAGGATAACCGGTGCAGCCGATGAACATGCCGAATTTGCCCAGCCGTTTGCTTAGCGGCTTGCCGCATTTCGGGCAATCCTCGCCGGTCAGCTCGTGCGTCATGTCGGCGCGGTCGATATTGGCCTTGTCTTTCACCTGCTGGTTGAAACCCAGCCAGAACTCTTCCAGTACCGGTATCCATTCGCGCGCGCCCTCGGCGATATCGTCCAGCTCGTTTTCCAGGTTGGCGGTAAAGCCGTAATCCACATAGCGTGTGAAATGCTGGGTGAGGAATTTGTTGACGACGCGGCCGACATCGGTCGGCGTGAAGCGCTTTTTATCGAGCAGCACGTATTCACGGTCCTGCAGGGTCGAGATGATGCTGGCATAGGTGGACGGACGTCCGATGCCGTACTCTTCGAGTACCTTGACCAGGCTGGCTTCGGAGTATCTTGGTGGCGGCTCGGTAAAGTGCTGGTCGCCGAAAATCTTGCTTACATCAAGTACTTCGCCTGTTTCCAGGACAGGCAGCTTGCTTTCGCTTTCTTCCTCTTCATCATCGATGCCTTCCATGTAAACCGCGATGAAGCCGGGGAATATCATGGTCTGGCCGGTGGCGCGGAACAGGTTGGTGTCGGAACCTACGGCCAGGTCGACGCTGACCGCATCGAATTTGGCCTGCGTCATCTGGCACGCCAGGGCGCGCTTCCAGATCATTTCGTAGAGCCTGAATTGTTCGTCCGTCAGGAAAGCGCGCACGCTGGCAGGTGTACGACTGATGTCGGTTGGGCGTATCGCCTCGTGTGCTTCCTGTGCGTTCTTCGCCTTGGTTTTGTACATGATGGGCGATTTCGGCAGGTATTCGGCATCAAAGGTTTTTTTGATGTAATCGCGGATTTGCATGACCGCTTCAGTTGCCAGACTGAATGAATCGGTACGCATATAGGTGATGAGGCCGACCGTGCCGCCGCCAACATCAATACCTTCATACAATTGCTGCGCGATGCGCATGGCGCGGCTGGTGGTGAAGCCGAGCTTGCGTACAGCCTCCTGTTGCAGGGTGGATGTGGTGAACGGTGCAGCCGGGCTGCGGCTTTTCTGTTTTTTCTCTACTCTGGAGACGGTGGTTTTCCCGGCGCTGGCAATCAGCAACTTGCCGACCACTTCCTGCTGCTGATCGTGGTTGGTAATAGTGAACTGTTCGACCTTCTTGCCATCCAGTTGCACCAGTTTCGCCCCGAACACATGCTGATGCTTGCGCGATTCCAGATGTATCGTCCAGTATTCCTGGCTCTTGAAAGCCTCGATCTCCAGTTCCCGCTCGACGATCAGGCGTAATGCCGGGCTTTGCACGCGGCCGGCGGAGAGTCCGCGCCGTATCTTTTTCCAGAGCAAGGGAGACAGGTTGAAACCAACCAGGTAATCCAGCGCACGGCGCGCCTGCTGCGCATTGACCAGCGGCATCGAAATATCACGCGGCGAGGCGATGGCATCGTTGACGGCGCTTTTGGTGATTTCATGGAACACTACGCGCTTGAGGATCTTGTCCTTGATCAGTTTCTTATTCTTGAGCAGTTCTGCGATATGCCATGAAATCGCTTCGCCTTCGCGGTCTGGGTCGGTTGCCAGGTAAATGGCATCGGCGGCTTTAACGGCTTTGGCAATCGCATCGACATGCTTGGCATTACGTTCGATGACTTCGTATTTCATGGCAAAGCCATGTTCCGTGTCGACAGCGCCCGATTTCGGGATGAGGTCCCGCACGTGGCCGTAAGACGCCAGAACTTCAAAGTCCTTGCCCAGGTATTTCTTCAGCGTTTTGGCTTTGGAAGGTGATTCAACAATCAGCAGTTTTGACATGAACAGTAGCCGGGGTGACCATTTAGTGGAGGATGCGGCAGATAATAAGAGTAAAAGCAACCGGATGGAAGAGTATTCGCTAAAGATAGCTGGTCCGGGCATTTCATAAGTCGATATGTACCTTCGCTAGTCTTTTGATCGATATGAAAGATTTTGTTCGGTTGACCGTAGAATAACCGCAGCGCTTCATCACGAAATTCCCCTGCCAATCATGCTCCCGCACGGCCATCATACGAAATTCATGCAACATCCGGGCCAGAGTCGTTTGCGGGTTCCATCAAGCTGTGAAAGTTCCATTACCTGATTTTCAGGCGATCCTGCGGGTAAACTCGATGCGGTTTTCTGAACTGCTGGCCAGCGCCAGTGCCGGTTCCTGCGCAATATCGCCGAACAGCGGATCTTCGTCCTCCAGTTGCGCACTGGTCAGGCCCTTGAAGTCGTAAAGATCGGCATCGCACAGGTGCGAAAGCTCGACATTCGTCATTGCGCGGAAAATATTATTGACCCTGCCGGGCTGCTCCAGCTCCCAGGCATTCAACATCTCCTTGATTTTCTGGCGCTGCAAATTCTCCTGGGAACCGCATAAATCGCAAGGAATGATGGGGAATTCCATGCCGCGCGCATAACTGGCAATATCCTTTTCAGCACAATAAGCCAGCGGACGTATCACCATGAACTCCCCGCGATTGGTCGCCAGCTTGGGCGGCATCGCCTTCATCTTCGAGCCGAAGAACATGTTGAGGAACAGGGTCTGCACGATATCGTCACGGTGGTGCCCCAGCGCGATCTTGTTGGCGCCCAGCTCCTGCGCGGTGCGGTAGATGATGCCTCGCCGCAGGCGGGAACAGAGCGAACAGGTGGTTTTCCCTTCAGGAATCTTCTCCTTGACGATGGAATACGTATCCGCCTCGACGATGCGGTATTCCACCCCCAGTTTTTCCAGATACTCCGGCAAGATGTGCTCAGGGAAGTTCGGCTGCTTCTGGTCCAGGTTCATCGCAATCAGCTTGAAGTTGACTGGCGCCCGCTCCTGCAAGGCCAGCAAAATCATCAGCAAGGCATGCGAATCCTTACCGCCGCTCATGCACACCAGCACGGTGTCGCCATCCTCGATCATGTTGTAATCGCCGATGGCCTTGCCGGTGGCGCTGATCAGGCTGTTGCGCAGTTTGAGGAAATTGCCGGAGACGTTGTCGGGGTAATGTTTCATAGGGAGCATTATAAAGAAAAGCGCTGCAATTAGTGCTGACTAAAAAGCGTATTTATCTTGCTAACATCTGGATTCGTGATGGAAAATCCAGAAGATAGCCTGTTTTGACGTGCAAGAAAGCTCCCTGGTTTGCGGTGACTTACAAGGCAACAGGGTCTAAAAAATAACAATCCTGGAGGCCTGGAATGGATACTCGGAAAGTCTACCAGCTTCACGAATTATTGCGTGGCCGCCGTACTGCATTACCTAAATCGAGCATGATGGAGCATCTACAATGCTCTGAGCGTACCGTCAAGCGTGTCATCGAGTTTATGCGCGACTATTTGCGAGCGCCATTGAGGTATGACCGTGATAGTGGCGGCTATTTCTATGGTAATGACGGTTATGAGCTTCCAGGTCTGTGGTTTTCTCCCGAGGAGATGCTGGCGCTGCTCTCCTTGCACAAAATACTCAGCGAACTTGGCTCGGGTCTGCTTGACCAGCAACTCGCCCCATTGAAGTCACGTATCGAAAAACTGCTGGAATTCGAGCATATGGGTGGCGGTGAGCTGTCCCGCATTCGACTATTGCCTATCGCTGCACGTATTTTTGATGGTGCATTGTTCCAGACGGTTGCCGGTGCATTGCTGCAACGGCGGCAGCTACAAATTACCTACCATGCTCGCGGCGACAATACCGAAAATGTGCGTGTTATCTCACCGCAACGACTGGTGCATTACCGCGACAATTGGCACTTAGATGCATGGTGTCATGCCCGGGATGCATTACGCAACTTCGCCCTCGATGGTATTCGTGCCGTGCGAGTGTTGGATACTTCTGCCTCTGACATTGCCGATACCCTACTTGATGCCCATTTTGCTGATGGCTACGGCATTTTCGCAGGCGAAGCCAAGCATACCGCTGTGCTACGATTTACTCCAGAACGCGCTCGTTGGGTTGCCGCCGAAGGGTGGCATCCGCGACAGCAGGGCAACTGGCTGGAAAATGGCTCCTATGAATTGCACATCCCCTATGCCGACCCACGCGAATTGGTGATGGATATCCTGCGCCATGTGCCGGAAGTGGAAGTCATCTCCCCCGAATCGTTACGCATGGAGTTGCTGTCACGCTTGAAGGCCGGGTTGGAAAAACACGGGGTGTCGTAGCGATTCCATTATTCCAGGGTTGACTGGCATCCGGAAATATTTTTCACAGGGTCAGGATTTGGCCTTATGCCTATGGAAAATGATGTTAAGAGAAATAGAGGGAGTGGCCATGTCGAGACGTTCATTTCTGAAAAACCTTACCGCACTGGTCGGCGGCTTGACTTTGCCTGCTGCTGCTCATGCACGTCTGGCAACGCACAAAACTTTACAGCATTCGCCAATTGCTGGATTTCAATATCATGAAGGTGAGGCCATCTGGACTGATCTTGCCATCGGCCAGCCGCTGCAACTTATACGTGAACCCGAAAACAAGTTCGATGATCGTGCTGTGCGTGTGGAATGGCAAGGTCATAAGCTTGGCTATATTCCCCGTTTGGATAACGCCGCAGTTTCCCAGTTGCTTGATAGAGGCGAAAACATTCAGGCTGTGATTTCTGAGTTGAAATTCAGTGATGACCCTTGGGAGAGGATCGAGGTGGAAGTGAGGTGGGTTTAGTTTCAGTAAGGCAAACAAAAAATGGCACCGGAAATATCCGGTGCCATAGTTTAAGTTTCAATGCGTTACTTATTTACTATTTTAACCCACTCTTTCACTAGAAAGATATTAATCTTAATAACTTAGTTACTGAACTTGATTGATGCTAAATGGAAAGGACTGGTTTGTATGTCTAAGTACCAAATTGCTATGGAAATTTCTGGGGATTTTGCTATGTGGGCAAGGCCTGATACGGGGTCTACCCCAACAAGTTACCCTGCACCGACATGGTCTGCTGCGAAAGGTATTTTTGAGTCAATCGCCTTTTTAAAAGACGGGCGCGCTTGGGTAAATCCTAGAAGAGTAGAAATTTGCAGAAAAGTTGGTGATTCATGTGAACAAATTGGATACCAAAAATATACAAATAATTACCGTGGGCCACTTCAAAACAATGATACCGGTGCTTTTCAGTTTTCAACAATTATCCTATCCGACGTCTGTTATCGAATTTATGCTGACATTGAGAATGGTAGTGGCGAACATCTTAAGAATGGTGACAATCCAAGTCATCAATTACAGGCAATGTTTGAGCGGCGGTTAGCAAAAGGTCAGTGCTATAAAACCCCTTGCCTGGGGTGGAATGAGTTTGTTGCCAGTTATTGGGGGCCGATACGTGAGGACATAACGGAAAAAAATGATGCGATAAATTTAGATTTGGTTTCTGTATTAAACCAAGTGTTCGATAAAGCAATTTCTGGGAATTATCAACCTCGCTTCCAGAGGGGTTCAGAAGCAAAAATTATAAATGGGGAGTTTATTTATGCTTAATGAACTTAAAACAATGCTGGATGGTTTGGAACAGGTTACTGATATAGACCAAACGCATAAAGACATTACAAAGGCGGGCGGTAAAGAGTCCATTAGAGTAATTCTTGATGTTGATGTGACAGATTCCGCCCGCATTGAACGATTGGAGTATATGAACGAGACACATCTTAATAATGTGTGGGTTTTACGAACAAGCAACCAAGATCAATTTCCAGCAATCAAACTAACTAAGCCGCTGAGGCCGTCAGGCAATAAATTTTATAATCTAGTGATTGCCTATCGAAAAGAGAAAAAGCCAGAAACTAAAAGAGAAATAATCAATAAGTTGAACTTGCTCTGCGAGCAGATTGGATTTCAAGCACCAGAGTTAACTTTATATGAGCAACTACCACTGTTGAGCAGTCTTTTAATCCAAAACTTCCCCAGCGAGCCTTTGAACGAATCAGAGTGGCCCAAGGAGTCCTACAGAAATAAGATTTTGGAGAGGCATAAGCAGCTGGCCGCGTCTGAAAATGACCAGATTCGAGTAGTAGCCGAGTTGTATAACCGATACTCGAAGCTTGGTAAAAATGGGATAGATTTTCTTTTTCAGTTAGATGAGAAAATAGAGCATGCTTTATTAAATGACAGTTTAAGTGAGTCAATGATACTTTTACTGTTAAATGCTTTGTTTGGTGGCTCTGAGCTCAAGTCAAGCGGTGAAATTAAAGAGAATAGAGTTCAGTTGATACTGGATTACTTGCCAAATGAAAATATCGATATATTCGCAACCAATTTAGAAAAAAATAAAATCCATTTAAGTGACTATTTGATTGCTCAGGAAAGTCGTGTAGGCACTAGTCTCAGGGCGCATGATTGTCCAATAATTGGTAGTAGTTCTTCGCTTATCACTGATAAGTTTCCAAGCTTAAATTTAGGTAAAGGTAAACCTGTTAGTCAAATTACACCTTACTCAAAGTTTGATGCTGGAGGCGGGAAACTAACTGTGCAGCGCTATAAAAAATCTGGGGTTGATAGCTTCACGATTGATAAAGAGCTATCCCAGAAGTTTGATGGCTTATTTCAAAAGCTGACTGCTGAAAAAATGAAAGATCAAACTTGGAAAGCGATTCCTTCCGAAAAGTCTGGGCAAAGGGATTTGTTGATTGCTTACTGCCGCGGGGACTTAAGTCTGCCAGCAACTCAATTTGTTACTCAAGTTGAAGATATGGACGACTATCAGAGTCGAACACAAGACTTAATCAGCCTATTTAACAAAGGCAATTTATCTCCAGACGCGCTTGTAGATTTTGTCGTTATTAGAAAAGTCGATAAAGCCAATCAAAAAGTGGTGTATTCAAACGCATGTTCATTGCGGCAACTTGAAAAGTCTGCTCAATCTTGGCAAATCGCTTGCGCAAACATCCCAGACTTTACACTAGCGATTATTGGGAAAGACAAAAAGAGACTATATGTTAAACCTTATGCTATTGCCCCAGACCAATTAACGGCTTTATCTAGGCAAGTTTTTGACTCTAATGGTGATGTTTCAAAGGGCGAGGTGCCAGCAATCAGCTTCAATGAAGCTATGCGCATCTTTTTTAGCCAAGATGATATTAGCCAAAAAATTGCTGAGCATAGCCTGAAAAAAATCACTGCCCAAACGCAAAGGCTTTTTGCATTGTGTGCAGAAGTCAAAAACATGGGTTCTAAAGAAAAAGTGCCGATTGATGCCAACTCTTACGCGTTGAAAATGACTACTTTAATGGCTGTTTTGTTATTCAAAATGAATAGAAGAAAAGAGGACTACATGAGAGAGCTTTCTTTTAAATTGGGGCAATATTGTTCAGCAATGAATGAGTTGCATGTGGGCTATTGTCGCGTTGTTAGAAAAGGGAGCATGCCGACTACTCTCATTGGCAGCGCAGCTTATTCAATTGCATTACATAGCCCTATTAGGGCTTTAGAGTACATAGCGCTGAGGTTGAAGCCTTATGAGGGGTGGGCTAGAGACATGCAGGCGGAGGGTAAGCAAGACAATTCTTTGTATGCATTCCATTGGATGCAGCGTAATGCAAAAGACCTTAAAGACGCGCTTTTGCAATCCAATAGCAACGACTCAAAAAACCACCAAGCAGAATTGATGCTTGGCTATCTTGCTGGTCGGCCATTTGAAAAATCTGACAATCAATCTAATTCTACAGAAGAGGGGAATAAATAATGAATGCACCTTTTAATCGTCATGTAGGTTTAATAGTTGTTGAAGTAACCATGTCTAATCCAAACGGTGACCCCGAGATGGAGTCTGAACCTAGGGTACGTGAATTAGACGGTTTGGGAATGATTTCACCTGTTTCTGTAAAGCGAAAATATCGCGACTTGGTGGATAGCCCTGCTTTTTTAGAGCAAGCAAGTGCCAAGTTAAATTTTAGTGGTCAGAATCAATTTCAGATTTTAGAAAAACGGGGCCGTGATAGAAAAGAAATCTCCAGCCTAAAAAAAGATGAGTTTATCAAGCGTTATTGGGATGCAAGACTCTTCGGCAATACTTTTTTAGAGAGTATTGAAGGGGATAAAGGGTTAGAAAAGCGAAAAAAAGACGGTGAGCTTGAGCATTTGATTAACACAGGCGTGTTACAGATCGGAGTTGGATTATCTGTGGCTCCAGTCAGAATAGAACGGATGACGTATACCAACAAATCTGGGGTTGAAGGAGATAAAGACAGAGGCATGGCACCACTCGCTTATCGTGCTGTTGCGCATGGCATTTATTGCATTCCGTTCTTTGTGAACCCCAGTGTTGCTACAAAAACTGGTGCGACCAGTGAGGATCTGGAGTTGTTCAAATTTATAACTCCCTATCTGTATGAGCATACTACTTCAGCAATCCGCCCTCAGATTTCCATCTTACATGCTTGGTGTGCCGAGCATAAAAATGTATTAGGTTCTTGTCCTGAGTATTTATTGATGGATGCGCTCAAACCAAGGCTAAAGGCTGGTATTGAAAATTCAAGCAGTAGAGAGGATTACGATATCCCCACACTGGCGAATATTGGGGAATTGAAAAATAGGTTCAAAAATATTGTAGACCTCAATGACCTTATCTAGCTTAATCGCACATACCCCGCCTGAGCGTGATGTCAGGCGGGAACCACATTATTACCCTGACCATATTTCAGAAATGCTGGAATATGGTTTGCCATTATTTGAATCTTTATTGCGCTATTCCAACTTGGATAGCATTACTAAATTGCAGTTATTGGATACTTTCAAGGCCGCAATTATGTTGCACGATATGGGGAAGCTCGATGAAGATAATCAAACAGTTTTTAGTGGCAGGAGCAAAGGAAAGTTGCCAGTTGACCATATAGATGCTGGGATCGCCATCGCAAATGAAATGCTCAACGAGTTATTGGCTTGGGTAATTCGAGGGCATCACGCGCCAGGGTTACCGAGCAAATCCGAAGAAAGGAACTTTCGGAGAAAGATCATTCAAAACACAAATGCACCGCGTGATAGAAACTATTTACTACGTGGTAGGCGCCATCATCGAGATGGCGAGTCTCAATCAAGAGAGTATTTCGAAGCGCATTTAAAAGCAATTGAGTTAACTGAAAGCAGATTAAGCTTATACAAACAGCGCCAAATTTCATCCTGTGGCGAGTACCCCAACTTGAAATTTGAGTTACCTGAAGAAAGCATTACTACCAGACTTTTATTGTCATGTTTGGTAGAGGCTGACCATACAAGCTCTGCAAATTATCACGATAATGTTGAAATGAAGCGCTTTAATTTGCCACCACGCAGATGGCAAGAGCGACTCAATCGCCTGAACGATTATGTTAGTGCTCTGGATGAAACTCCTTATGCCCAAAAAACCGTTCGCAATCAAATAAGACATGATTTTTATTCAGAGTGCAAAGAACGCGCTCTAACAAATGACAGTATGTATATGTGCTCTGCACCAGTCGGCTTAGGTAAAACAACATCAGTAACGGCATTTTTGTTGCGTAAAGCAATTCAGCGGGATGCATCAAGATTATTCATTATTGCGCCCTTCACAAACATTATTACGCAAACTGTTACGACTCTGAAAAAGGCAGTTTTGCTTGATGGTGAAGAATCTGAAAAAATTATTGCTGAATGTCATCACAAGGTTGAGTTCAGTAATAAAGAGTTACGTCAGTACTCAACAAACTGGCAAGCTCCGATTGTTGTAACGACTGCGGTTCAATTTTTTGAAACGCTAGCCAGTGCGCAACCGACAAGTCTAAGAAAATTAAATGCTTTGGTTGGGGCCGTTATTTTTATTGACGAATCACATGCATGTTTACCGCCAAGGTTTCTTAAAATTGCATGGTCTTGGCTAAAAGCTTTTTCAAATCAGTGGGGTTGTCAAATAGTATTTTCGTCAGGGTCTATGGTGGAATATTGGAATGACAGTTTTTTTGTTGGGGAACTCAAGCAAAAAATTCCAGATATTCTTACTGGCGCTATAGATAGTCGAGTTGGTGAAATTGAAAAAAATCGTGTCGAATTTAAAAGATTAGAACAGGCAATTAGTCGGTCTGATTTAGTTGAAAAAATCATTCAATCTCTAGATGACAGTTCTACAAAGCTGAAGCAGTCAGTATTGATTATTGTAAATACAGTTCAAAGTGCAGCATATCTTGCATATTACTTGGCGGAAAAATTCAACCAGAAAAATGCTACACCCGTCAAAGAAAGAACTGTATTGCATTTATCAACAGGATTGGCACCAATAAACAGGGACAATATTCTTCAAGAAATACTCAGGCGGCAAAAGGACTCAGAGTGGGATAGTCAGGCATGGTTTCTTGTTGCAACCAGCTGTGTTGAAGCTGGTGTGGATATTGATTTCGCAGTAGGGTATCGTGAAAGATGTTCTATTTCGAGTTTTCTGCAAACTGCAGGGCGTATCAATAGGCATGGACGCAGAGCATCTGGGACGCTCTATGATTTTTCATTCATTCATGATGAAGAGATGTTGAAACATCCAAGTTTTGACGATAGCTCAATAATTTTTGATGAGTTATGGGAGGGTTTGGTAAACAAAAATAAAAGCTACACTGAACTTACAACAACTGCTTTGAGGAAAGAGTTTAGTCGAAGCAATGAGAGTCAGGCTATTGCAGAGTCTATTTATCAAGATGAAGTAAAAAATAATTTCCAAGAGGTGGATAAAGGATTCAAAGTCATCAGCGCTAATACCGCTACAGTTGTTGTAGAAAATTCCGTCGTTGAAGCGCTTGAAAAAGGCTATTTAGCTGATTGGAGACTTGTTCAAAAACATTCGGTCCAATTGTGGTTTAATAAAATTAATAAGCTTGAATTAAAACAAATCCGTGGATGCGAACAGGATGGTATTTATTCATGGATAAATGATTATGAGTATGATGATTTCTTAGGGATATATGCGGGTTTGATAAACCCTAGGCGTATTTTTAAGCAGCTAGGCGGTGTAATTTAGAGGGCTGTATTTCAACAAGGTGATGAAGTATGCCTTGAAATTCTTACAGTCGATGGGAGAAATGTCTATCGGAACTGCTAAAAACATCGTGAATGATGCACAACCCGAATGGAAGGCATAAAAATGAGCTCGAATGTTTTTCTTCTGCTTAGTTTCATCAGTATGATAGTTGCGCTTTTATGGATTCCAGATTGGCCTCGTCAGGGAGTGCTGTTTTTGCATCCAGCTGCTTGCACCTTGGTAAAAGATGTAGGGGCCGTGCCTATCGAAACCAATGCCGGTTGCATGCTGGAAGCTAAATACGATGTCAGGCGGGATTTCACTGATGTACGGTTACCTGATAAACAAAGGTTACTCATAAGTAATGCCGAGATAACCGGCATGGTGAGGAAATAGGCGTCGTTACAGGATATCCAGAGTTATTTGATGGGGCTTGCGATTGCATTATTCCCAGTTACTCGAATCTGGCGATATGACTGCTTTGTATATTAAAAGGCACTGAATTTTGCTGGCAGACGACAATATGCTCATGATTTCAGCGCTTCAGCATGTGGCGTATTGCCCGCGTCAGTTTGCGCTGATTCACGTTGAACAGGCGTGGGAGGAAAATTATTTCACGGCCCATGGGCGCGTATTGCATGAGCGTGTGGATGAGGGAGCGCCGGAGCAGCGGGGCAATGTACGGTTTGAACGTTCCGTTTCGGTGTATTCACAAACTTTGGGTATTACTGGCAAGCTTGACTTGCTTGAGATTGAAGGCAAAGCCGATAAAAAGTATTTTCCTGTCGAATACAAACGTGGCAAGCCCAAGATAGAAGATTGGGATCGTATTCAGCTTTGCGCACAGGCTTTGTGCCTGGAAGAAATGCGTGGAATCGAGATTACCGAGGGCGCCATGTGGTATTGGCAGGAGCGCAGGCGGGAGCGGGTACTGATTGATGCTCCCTTACGTGAAGCGACATTGGCTGCCATTGCGTTGGCGCGCGATATTCTGGCTTCTGGCAGAACGCCTGCGCCAACCATAGAAAAATCCCTCTGTAAGGCGTGCTCGCTGGTTGATATTTGTGTACCGGATACGCTGCGTAAAGATCGTTCCGCGGAGTATGTTGCGCTGATGTTTGAGTAATGGATTGGTGTGCCTTTTGTTGAATGATATACTTTATTAAAATGTATATCCATAATGGAGGAAACCATGCAAATTGCAAAATGGGGTAATTCACTTGCAGTGAGGTTGCCCGCAGAATTAGTGCGTGCGCTTGATTTGAAAGAGGGGGAGAACGTTGATCTCCATGTGCTGGGTGCCAGAAGTTTTGAAATTGCACGTCAACCTGATGCTGCTGAGTTGTTTGCGCGTTTGCGTGATCTCAGGGGGCGTTTGCCTGCGGATGTGCGCTTTGACAGGCTTGAAGCGAATATGCGGGATTGATGCCGTTGCCCCAGCCATTTATCGACAGTAATGTGGTGCTTTATCTGCTTTCGGCAGAGGTGGTAAAGGCAGATAAAGCCGAGGCGATTATCTCTGCAGGCGGTTTTGTCAGCGTGCAGGTGCTGAATGAAGTAACAGCAGTGTGCCGCAGAAAGTTGGGCATGCCGTGGCAGGAGATTGAGATTTTATTATCTGCCGTGAAGACAAGTTGTGATGTGCAATCGCTTACCTTGGAATCTCATCAGCTTGCGGTTGAGCTAGCTAAAAAGTATGCGTTTTCTTTTTATGACGCTCATATCTGTGCATCAGCCATGCTATCTGGCGCGCAAATTCTATTGTCAGAAGATATGCAGCATGGGATGGTAATAGAAGGTTTGACGATTCAGAATCCATTTCGATCATGAATTTCAGAAGATAGCTCTCTCGTGAAAAAACTCCTCAACACGCTCTACATCACCCGTCAGGAAAGTTATGTGCATAAAGAGCGCGACACAATAGTGATTAAAAACGGGAGTGAAAAACTGGGCCAGTTTCCTGCACTGACTATCAGCAACATTCTATGTTTTGGGCAGGTTTCAGTGTCGCCACCATTGATGGGGTATTGTGGTGAAAGCGGTATCGGGCTCTCGTTCTATACTGAATATGGGCGCTTTCTAGCGAGAGTACTGGGCAAGCAAACGGGCAATGTGCTGTTGCGCCGCACGCAGTATCGGATTGCCGATAAACCGGAACAGGCGAATGAAATTGCCAAGGTGATGGTGGGTGCGAAGATCGCGAATGCCCGCAGTGTGCTGATGCGCGAAATTCGTAATCATGGCGAAAATGCCAGCCTGAGTGATGCAGTAGAGCGCTTGAACTATAGCCTGAAAAATTGCCAAACCAGCAAAGATGTTGCCCAGACCATGGGCATAGAAGGCGAGGCCGCCGCTACTTATTTTGCGGTATTCAATACGTTGATCCGCGATAACAGCTTTCAGTTTAATGGCCGTATCAGG
Organism: Methylophilaceae bacterium; assembly: GCA_905339275.1. Lineage (GTDB taxonomy): Bacteria > Pseudomonadota > Gammaproteobacteria > Burkholderiales > Methylophilaceae > UBA6140. The sequence goes on along the minus strand of CAJPFK010000015.1, from coordinate 1,363 downwards.
CGGCCAGCGACAGATCCGGTCAACTCACTGTTGTCGTTTATTTATTCCTTGATTACCCAGGAGTGCGTGTCTGCGCTCATGGGTGTCGGGTTGGACCCTTACGTTGGTTTTTTACACCAGGATCGTCCCGGCAGGCCGAGCTTGGCTTTGGATTTGTTGGAGGAGTTCCGTGCGCCATGGGCAGATCGTTTTGTACTGACCTTATTTAATCGAAAACAAATCCAGCAAAAGGATTTTGTTTCAGAGGCCAGTGGCGCAGTAAGACTAACGGATGATATGCGTAAAAAGGTGCTGGTTGCCTTCCAGGAACGTAAGCAGGAAGAGATTATGCATCCGTATTTAAATGAAAAAATTTCTTATGGCTTACTTCCTCATTGCCAGGCGTTATTGCTAGCAAGGCATTTGCGAGGGGATACTCAATTTTATACTCCCTATATCATCAAATGAACTCAAGGCCAAAGAATGCTAGTCCTGATCACTTACGATGTTAGTGTGCTCACAAAAGCGGGGCAAAAGCGATTGCGCGACATTGCCAAAACGTGCATGGATTATGGGATGCGCGTACAAAACTCAGTTTTTGAGTGTGAAGTCGCACCAGATCAGTTTGTAAAACTGAAAAATGAACTTATCAATATCTATGACCCCAAAGAAGACAGCCTGCGGTTCTATATACTGGGTAGTAAGGGTCGTCAAAAAGTAGAACATCTAGGTACAAAAATCACTCCTGACCCCATCCGTGATGCCCTTATTCTGTAGTCCGCTAAACTAGTGCTCTCATTAAACTCCTAATCGGTTATCGCTCTTTAACAATCTGAATAACAAGCAATAATGTCAGCAATATGAAAGTCCATGTAAAATGGCAACACATTGTTTTTGTTTAGCGGAGAACATGGCTATAAACCTTGTAATTTGCTAGGCCGAAATAATGCAGTCGCACCCTTCGCGGGTGCGTGGATTGAAACGGCGGTGCTGATTCAGTGCTTGGCTCATTGGGTGGGGTCGCACCCTTCGCGGGTGCGTGGATTGAAACGGCGGATTTCGCCCGCATGAAGCTGACAGACACATGTCGCACCCTTCGCGGGTGCGTGGATTGAAACCATGGTGTCCGGGTGTACCCAGATTAGATGTGCCGTCGCACCCTTCGCGGGTGCGTGGATTGAAACCAGAGCTATGGAACCGACTTCAAGGCCGTTGTGCGTCGCACCCTTCGCGGGTGCGTGGATTGAAACTAACCAGGGGGTTGGCCATGACACCAAATAACGTGTCGCACCCTTCGCGGGTGCGTGGATTGAAACATAAAAACCACCAATGGCGTTAATAATTCTCCTACGTCGCACCCTTCGCGGGTGCGTGGATTGAAACA
>CAJPFK010000014.1 GCA_905339275.1 Methylophilaceae bacterium | reverse complement strand
TGATAATATCCTCCAGTTCTTCGTTTCCTGGGAACTTGTGGGCCTGTGTTCATTCCTCCTGATAGGTTTCTGGTATCATAAACCATCAGCAGCGGCAGCAGCTAAGAAGGCTTTCCTTGTTACAAGGGTAGGAGATGTGCTTTTCCTTGCAGGGATTGTACTGCTATACGTAAATATGAAATTGCTGGTAGATAATGGAACTCTTATTGTCGAATCGCAGAGTTTCATACTGCAATTCAAGACGATGTTTGAAGCAATTCCGCTGATTAACGGGACACAATTAACATACATCGCACTTCTCTTCTTTGGCGGAGCCGTAGGTAAGAGCGGCCAATTCCCTCTTCATGGCTGGTTGCCTGATGCAATGGAAGGCCCGACAACAGTGTCTGCACTTATTCATGCAGCAACAATGGTCACAGCTGGTGTTTACCTTGTTGCAAGAACATTCCCGATGTTTGTCGCAACCCCGTCAACAATATCTGCGGGTGTGCCGGATGCGCTTCTGATTGTTACATATGTTGGCGGTTTCACTGCCATTTTTGCAGCAACGATGGGACTTGTAATGAATGATATTAAGAGAGTGCTTGCTTATTCAACAGTCAGCCAGCTTGGTTATATGATGCTGGCACTTGGGACAGCCGGAACTGTTCTTGGAGCAAAAGCCGTAGGAATATCCATGTTCCATCTCTTAAGCCACGCATTCTTTAAGGCACTGCTTTTCCTGTGTGCCGGAAGCGTGATACATGCACTTGGCACCAACGATATTCGTGAAATGGGTGGATTATTCAGCAAGATGAAGATCACAGGTACGACCATGTTAATAGCAGCACTTGCACTGGCAGGTATTGGCTTTCCGTTTGCGAGTCTGGGTCTGCCGATCATGAATATTGGAACTGCGGGTTTCTTCAGCAAGGATGCAATAATAGAAGGTGCATTAGAGTATGGGGAAGTGACACACGATATGATCCCATACGGCTTTGCCATTATTGCAGCTCTTTTGACATCAATATACATATTCAGGCTGTGGTTCATGACATTTACAGGAAAGCCGCGTTCTGAAAGGCATTCCCATGAATCGCCTGGAGTAATGACAGGACCATTAATGATATTGGCAATATTTGCCCTGTTGTTTGGTTTCTCCCAGATTGGTTTCTATGGTTATCTTGAGAAAAATTTTGAATTGATGGATGTAAATATAGCTGTTCATGAAGGCGAGGCATTCCACCCATCAGCATTTTTAGTACTGTTGCCCGTGATCGTGGGTGTATTGGGTTTCTTAATATCATATGCGATATACAACAAACGAATGATCGATATGAGTAAGATCGTTTCATCAGGAAATCCACTTTATAAACTGTTATATAACAGATATTATGAACCAAAGATAGGTGCAGACTTGATCGGTGTCAAATTGACACATGATGTTGTAG
>CAJPFK010000013.1 GCA_905339275.1 Methylophilaceae bacterium | reverse complement strand
TGCGCGACTTCGGCGACAGTGACAGGCTGCGCATAGTTGCGTTGCGAACCATCCGGCAAGGTAATAACTGGCATAATTTTCTCTTGACCAACTTACAGGCTTCAAAAACAAAGTGCGGCAGGGCCGCACTTTTCTCACTTGCGGCAGTATATCCCACCCTGTGACTCATGGTCAAAAGACAGGGGAGCGGTCAGAACAGGCTGCTAGTGTTCCTTGCCATCTATTCTGGGGCCAAGCAGGAAAGGGGTAAGCCGCCATGCAAGCAGCGAAAAACAAATAGCCCAGCAAACCGCAGAGAAGAGAATGCATGCCTGATAGCTTGCCGGCCAAACCTGAGGAACAACAATCCGGACAAAACCAGCAAGGCCGACAATCCAGATTGCAAATTTATCGCTGGCCGTAAAATTAATTTTGCGCCCGGTATGGCCGAGCGAAACCCGGATAAGCATCCCCGGAATGATCAGCCCCATGCAAAGCATCGTGAACGTGTGAGTCGCAATATCCCCCATTGCGTTCAACTTTCCCATCAGGCGAAAGCATTCGAGGAAAAGGCTAATGACAAGGCAGAAATATCCAACATGCATCAAACCCACGTCGAGCCGGCGCATTGCCGTTAATGGGCTCCAGAAAAAGAAACGGAACAGAAGAAGCGCTGCTGTTGTCCCCAATATGATGACCGCAACAGAAACCGGCAGCAAAGCCTCAAAAATCCCGACAAAAATTCCTGCCCTGATCAACCTGTCCAGCATTTTGTTTTTCAATATTTCGACCTGAAAAATCGATTTCATGAATTGAACCAGTGTACGTTCAAGCATGATGACAATTGCCAACCGAAACAGCCCCATTGCCATTGTCCAGCCCAATTCAAAATATTCGCTGCTCAATATCAGGTTCTTGCTCAGCAGAAAAAGTGGAAGTCCCAGAATAAACACCCAATTGTCGGGATAGCTGTCATTCTTGCGGTTTGCAATGAGCGTCCACAAGAGAAGCGCCAGGATCAGCAGCAAAAAAGCATTGTGCAGTAGCGCTGACAGCAAGGCGGGGAAGCCGGATGGCAGGAAAAATGCCAGCCTGTCCACGAGCCACAAAATCACCAGAACGAATAAGATGGAACCGTGATAGCCGCGAATCTTGACCCAATTTTTGGTCGCGGTTAATAAAAATCCGCCGAGCACCGCCCATC
>CAJPFK010000012.1 GCA_905339275.1 Methylophilaceae bacterium | reverse complement strand
TTCTTGACAGAGCCGCAGCCCGGCGAGGAAGAGGAAAAAGAGCTTTCAGAGCCGCACGCCAGGGCCGTCGTCAAGGCCTTCAGGCAGGAGCTTGAAAAAATTGAAGCGATAGACCAGGGCTCGTACAAGGAGCTGGTCGAGGCCGTAAAAGCCGCAACCGGCGAGAAGGGAAAACGCCTGTTGATGCCCTTGAGGCTCGCCTTGACCGGCACCCACAGCGGCATTGAGCTGGCCGGGGTTTTGACGCTTCTGGGGAAAGAACGGGCAGTTCAAAGGCTCAGGAAGTACGAATAAATTTTCAAGGAGCACCTTATGACCATAAAACTCTACAACTCGCTCACCAGAACAAAAGAGGACTTCGAGCCCTCGACCCCGGGCAAAGTCACCATGTACGTATGCGGGCCGACGGTGTATGCATTGAGCCACATAGGCCATGCCAGGAGCGCGGTATCCTTCGATTCGATACAGAGGTTCCTTCGCTACAGGGGCTTCGAAGTCAAGTACGCGCGCAACTATACGGACGTCGACGACAAGATAATAAACAAGGCCAACGAAGAAGGCGTGCCTCCGCAGGAGCTCGCGGAGAGGTTCATAAAGGCCTTTGACGACGACATGGCCGCCCTTCACGTGCAGCTGCCCGACATCAGGCCTAAGGCCACGGAGTCAATCGAAAAGATAATAAGCGTAACGGAATCCCTCATCAAGAAAGGGGCCGCCTACGGGATCGACGGCGACGTCTATTATTCCGTCCGCAGCAAGAAAGACTACGGCAAGCTTTCCGGCAAGAACATAGACGACCTCGAAAGCGGCGCGAGGGTCGACGTTGACGAGCGCAAGAAAGACCCGCTGGACTTCGCCCTCTGGAAGGCGAGCAAGCCCGGCGAGCCCTTCTGGGAGAGCCCTTGGGGCAAGGGGCGGCCCGGCTGGCACATCGAGTGCACTGCGATGGTCATGGAGTGGCTCGGCGAGACGATAGATATTCACGGCGGCGGCAAGGACCTCATATTTCCGCACCACGAAAACGAGATAGCGCAGTCCGAGGCCGCCACCGGCAAGGCCCCGTACGTCAAGTACTGGCTCCACAACGGCTTCGTGAACATAGAAAAAGAGAAGATGAGCAAGTCGCTCGGCAACATCCTCAACATAAGAGACGCGCTCGTCGACCACACCGCAGAGGCGATAAGGCTCTTCCTCCTCTCCAGCCATTACAGGTCGCCAATCGACTACACGAGGGAGTCCCTCCGTGACGCAGAATCAGCCGTAGAGCGCTTCTACAAGACCGTCCAGCGCGTCTCGGAGGAGTTCCCCAACGTGCTCGAGGCAGAGTTCTGCCATTCGTGCATACAGGACAAGCTCGACGAAGCCTTCTCTCCGATGGAGGACGACTTCAACACAGCCGAGGTCGTGGGCAACCTCTTCAAAGAGATGACCCGCATGAACAAGGCGCTGGACGAAGCCAAGGCCACCGGCAGCAGGAAAGGCGTCTGGGAAGAGCTCTCATACTCGCTGGG
>CAJPFK010000011.1 GCA_905339275.1 Methylophilaceae bacterium | reverse complement strand
GTCAGCACCAGTTCAGCCTGCTCCACGCGCGCATCGGAGCCCTTGAAGTCGAAGCGTGTGCTGACTTCCTTGTTGGTTTGTTCGACCGCATTCTTGACTTCGGTCTTGTCTACTTCGGAAACGATATCGAAAGATGGCATGAGTATCTCCTGAAACAATTTGACCACAACACGTCGCGTAGCGACTTGTTGCGGCGTAGACTAACCTTCAGGTTAGTCGGAGTCACAACGAAGTTTCGGCGTAGACTAACCTTCAGGTTAGTCGGAGCCAAAACTGCAAACGTAATTCACTTCGTCATTCGCATGAATTTCAAAGCTGCTGTTCGCCGCCACTTTGAAGCTGGTGCCCGCGGTGTAAGTCTTGAATGCGGATTCTCCGGCAATCTTCACCTGGCATTCGCCTGAGGTGATCTCCATCAGTTCCGGCGCGCCGACGTTGAAAGTGAGCTGGCTGCCCGGCATGACGACGCCGACGGTCTTGCGCGAACCATCGGGAAAGAACACCGAGTGCGAGACGCACTTGCCGTCGAAGAATACGTTGGCTTTTTTGCCAACCGAGACGTTGTCGAATTTGTCAGACATTTTTGTTCTCCGTAATTTTCAATATTGCTCCCCCACCCTCCTTCGACAAGCTCAGGACAGGCCAAGCCTCCCCCGGAGGGAGAGGGGCGAGCGCTTATTTGCGATTTTTTAAATTCGCGGCGATGCGCATGCGTAGTGCGTTCAGCTTGATGAAGCCTGCCGCGTCTTTCTGGTCGTAAGCGCCCTTGTCATCCTCGAAGGTGGCGATAGTCGGGTCGAACAGCGAATCGGTCTTGGAGTCGCGCCCGACGACAATCACGTTGCCCTTGTACAGCTTGACGCGCACCCAGCCGTTCACGCAGCTCTGCGTGTGATCAATCAGTGTCTGCAAGGCGCGGCGTTCAGGCGCCCACCAGTAGCCGTTGTAGATCATGCTGGCGTAGCGCGGCATCAAATCGTCCTTGAGATGCGCCACTTCGCGGTCCAGCGTGATGGATTCGATCGCGCGGTGCGCCTTGAGCATGATGGTACCCCCCGGTGTTTCGTAGCAGCCGCGCGATTTCATACCGACGTAGCGGTTTTCCACCAAGTCGAGGCGGCCGATACCGTGCTTGCCGCCTAGTTGATTCAGCTTGGCGAGCACCTGTGCGGGACTCATGCGCGTGCCATTCAGCGAGACGATATCGCCCTTTTCGAATTCGATTTCAAGGTATTCCGCAGCATCCGGCGCTTTCTCCGGCGAAACGGTCCAGCGCCACATGTCTTCTTCGGCTTCTGCGGCGGGGTTTTCCAGATGGCGGCCTTCGTAGGATATATGCAGCAGGTTTGCGTCCATGGAGTAGGGCGAGCCACCCTGTTTATGCTTCATGTCCACCGGAATGCCGTGCTTCTCGGCATAAGCCAGCAGCTTTTCGCGCGACAGCAGATCCCATTCGCGCCACGGGGCGATGATCTTGATACCGGGCTTCAAGGCATAAGCGCCCAGCTCGAAACGTACCTGATCGTTGCCCTTGCCGGTCGCGCCGTGCGAGATGGCGTCGGCGCCGGTGAGGTTGGTGATCTCGATCAGGCGCTTGGCGATCAGCGGGCGTGCAATGGAAGTGCCGAGCAGGTATTCTCCCTCGTAAACCGTGTTGGCGCGGAACATCGGGAACACGAAGTCGCGCACGAATTCTTCGCGCAGGTCATCGATGAAAATATTTTCCGGCTTGATGCCGAATTGCAGTGCCTTCTGCCGGGCCGGCTCCAGCTCTTCCCCTTGGCCGAGGTCGGCGGTGAAGGTGACCACTTCGCACTGGTAAGTGTCCTGCAGCCATTTCAGGATGACCGAGGTGTCGAGTCCGCCGGAGTAGGCGAGGACGGCTTTTTTGATTTCGCTCATTTCAATACATCTCACTCGTAGGGTGGGTTAGCGTAGCGTAACCCACCGGTTTTTGATGGTGGGTTACGCCGCTGCGCAGCTAACCCACCCTACATTAACTGCTTACCTTGCCAAGCAGCAGATATTCCATCAGCGCTTTCTGCACGTGCAGCCTGTTTTGGCTTCGGCCACCGCTATGCGGTTTAACTTGCTACGCAAGTTAGCCTACGCCGAAACCGCTTGCACATAGGGTGCAGCATTTCATCTAACTATCAATTTTTCCCAACAGCAAATATTCCATAAGAGCTTTTTGCACGTGCAAGCGGTTTTCCGCCTCATCCCACACCACGCTCTGCGGCCCGTCGATCACCGCCGCATCCACTTCCTCGCCGCGATGCGCAGGCAGGCAGTGCATGAACAACGCATCGGGCTTGGCGACGGACATCATCTCCGCATCCACGATCCAGTCGGCAAACGCCTTGCGCCGCGCATCGTTTTCACGTTCGAAGCCCATGCTGGTCCAGACGTCCGTGGTCACCAAATCGGCGCCGCGCGCGGCGTCCATCGGGTCGGCAAATTCCTCGTAATTGTCTTCGCCGAACAAGCCTGCGCGTTCCGGCTCCACTTCATAGCCGGGCGGGGTGGAGACATGCACGTTGAAGCCGAATACTTCTGCGGCCTGCAGCCAGGTGTTGCACACGTTATTGGAATCGCCGATCCACGCCACGGTCTTGCCAGCGATAGTCCCGCGCTGCTCGATATAGGTATAGATGTCGGCCAGTATCTGGCACGGGTGGTATTCGTTGGTCAGGCCATTGATGACCGGCACGCGCGAATTTTCCGCAAAACGCTCGATAATGCTTTGCTCGAAAGTGCGGATCATCACGAGGTCGCTCATGCGCGAGATGACTTGCGCCGCATCTTCCACCGGCTCGCCGCGCCCCAGCTGCGAGTCGCGCGTGTTGAGGTAGATGGCGTTGCCGCCAAGTTGCTGCATGCCGGCCTCGAAGGACAGGCGCGTGCGCGTCGAGCTTTTCTCGAAAATCATCACCAGCGTGCGATCGGTCAGCGGGTGGTAGGTCTGATAGGCCTTGAAGCGCTGCTTGATGATTTTGGTGCGCGCGAATATATGCTCGAACTCGGCGCGGCTCAGGTCCTTGAACTGCAAGAAGTGTTTGATGTCCATTTTATTATCTAAGCTTGCGACAGGAAGCCGGTAACCAGCGGACACAGCATGTCCAGCAACTGCTGCGCTTCGGCCTGCGAGAACACCAGCGGCGGCAGCAGACGGATGACATTGTCCGCCGTGACGTTGATCAGCAGCCCCTGCGCCAGCGCGCGCTGCACCAGTTCGCCGCAGGGTTTGTTCAATTCGATGCCTATCATCAATCCCTGGCCGCGAATGGTGGTCACACCCGCAACCTGGCCCAGTCGTTCACGGAAGCCGTTCAGCAGGAAATTGCCCAGATTCGTCGCGTGGTCCAGCAGCTTGTCGTGATCGAGTATGTTCAGGGTGGTGAGCGCCGCCGTGCAGGCCAGCGGATTGCCACCGAAGGTGGAGCCGTGGTTGCCCGGCTTGAAGGTGCCGGTCGCCTTGCCGGCGGCCAGACAGGCGCCAACCGGCACGCCCGAGCCCAAGCCCTTGGCCAGTGTCATCACGTCCGGCAGTATTCCGGTGTGCTGGAAGGCGAACCACTTGCCGGTGCGCCCGATGCCGCACTGCACTTCATCCAGCATCAGCAGCCAGCCATGCTGGTCGCAAATCTGCCGCAGCTGTTCCAGATAATGAATGTCCAGCATGCGGATGCCGCCCTCGCCCTGGATGGGTTCCACCAGTACCGCCACCACGTCGGGATTGTGTTCGGCGACCTGGCGGATCGCGGCGAGGTCATCATATGGAACGCGCACAAAGCCCTTGACCAGCGGCTCGAAGCCGGCCTGCACCTTGCGGTTGCCGGTGGCGGACAGGGTGGCGAGCGTACGGCCATGGAAGGCCTTTTCCATCACGATGATGGCGGGATTTTCGATGCCCTTGTTGTGCCCGTACATGCGCGCCAGCTTGATCGCGGCCTCGTTCGCCTCGCAGCCGGAATTGCACAGGAACACCTCGTCCATGCCGGACAGCGCACACAGCTTGTCGGCGAGTTGTTCCTGTTCGTGCACTTGATATACGTTAGAGACGTGGATCAGCCGGGAAATCTGCGTGTGCAGGGCCGCGGTAAAACGTGGATGGGCATGTCCCAGTGTGTTGACGGCGATGCCGGCCAAGGCGTCGAGATAGCGCTTGCCGCTGGCATCCCACAGCCATGCGCCCTCGCCATGAGTGAACGCAACGGGCTGCCGGGCATAAGTATTCATCAAGTGTGACATTGAAAAATTCCTTAAACGTACTACATGCGCTGTTTCAAAACGAAAAAGGCCGACGCTCGGTCGGCCTTTCTGCACATACTGTACCGCGCAGAGGCTTAGGCCATTGCTTTGATGGCAGCGGACAGACGGCTCTTGTGGCGTGCGGCCTTGTTCTTGTGAATGATCTTCTTGTCGGCGATGGAATCCACAATGCTGGTGGATTCGCTGAACACTGCTTGTGCTGCCGCCTTGTCGCCGCCTTCAATGGCTTTCGCCACTTTCTTGATTGCGGTGCGCAGTTCCGAGCGCAGGCTCGCGTTATGTCCGCGCTGCTTGTCAGCTTGTCTTGCACGCTTTCTGGCTTGTGCGCTGTT
>CAJPFK010000010.1 GCA_905339275.1 Methylophilaceae bacterium | reverse complement strand
ACGCAGCGAATTTCTTTCCTTCTCATCCCAGAAAGAAACCATCAATGCTTTGGTGAAATTCTCGCCCTTTGATTCAGGAGCGCTCCATTGGATTTTTTCCGGCACATTGTTGTCGTCGAAAGTAACGGTAAATTTGATTTCGGAGGTTTTCATTGAGGTCAGTCCCTGATTGATTACTTGAATACGATTGTCTTGTTGCCGCAGATCAGCACACGGTCTTCCACATGGTAGCGCAGGCCGCGCGCCAGCACGGTTTTTTCGATGTCGCGCCCGTAGCGCACCATGTCGACTACGCTGTCGCCGTGGTCGATGCGCACCGTGTCCTGCTCGATGATGGGGCCTGCATCCAGCTCGGCGGAAGCATAATGGCAGGTTGCGCCGATCAGCTTCACGCCGCGCTGAAAGGCCTGGTGGTAGGGCCGGGCGCCGGCAAAAGACGGCAGGAAACTATGGTGGATATTGATGATGCGCCCCGCATAGCGTCCACATAAATCCAGCGGCAGTATCTGCATGAAGCGCGCGAGCACCATCACATCACCGCACGCCGTGTCGTACAGACGGGCGATTTCCGCGAAGGCAGCGACCTTGGCTGGCTCGTTGTTACTGGGTATGTTCACGTAATGGAATGGAATGCCGTGCCATTCGACAAAGCTGCGCAGGTCTTCGTGGTTGGAAATCACGCACGGAATGTCTGCCTGCAGCTCGCCGCTGCGCCAGCGGTACAGCAAATCGTCCAGGCAGTGATCCTGCTTGCTTACCAGCAGTACCAGGCGCTTTCTGCGCGCCGAGTCGCTGATCTGCCACGTCATGCCAAAGGTTTGTGCCACGCCGGAGAAACGGCTGCTGAATTCGCTGACATCGAACGGCAGCGAATCGGCGCGTATCTCCTGGCGCATAAAAAAGCGCTGCGATTCCTGATCGGTGTGATAGCTCGCTTCCACGATGAAGCCGCCATGCTGCGCAATGAAGCCGCTCACCGCCGCGATGATGCCGGCGCGATCCGGGCAGGAGATGGTCAGCGTGTAGCGGCGCTCGCTGCTCCTGTTGTTAGTATTGTTAGATGGCGTCATGTACGTTAATCCCTTTGCGTTCAGCGAATTCTAACGGATGACGGCCGACTGTATTCAGGCAATT
>CAJPFK010000009.1 GCA_905339275.1 Methylophilaceae bacterium | reverse complement strand
GGGCAGATATTTCTGTTTACTCGCAAGCTCAGCTCAATGGCGTGGCGCGGAAATTGAATCAGCGTCCAAGGAAGACGTTAAACTATGAAACCCCGGCTGAAAGATTTGATCAACTTGTTGCATCGACCGGTTGAAACCGCATGGCCAAAGCAGACACCAATCGGGATAGGAAGAAGCCTCGCGGCCCCTCCCTCCCACACCACCGGACGTACGGGTCACGTATCCGGCGCTCGGCATCCAGTTTGCTTCCTGCACAGTTTGCTTCCTGCTATTGCAGTCGCCGACCAACACAAGCTATGCTTTGACAATGGGGAGGCATACACATCAGTCATGAGCACGAACGTTGAACCCACTGCTGCGGCACCCACACTTCCATCCGTATTCGACGCGGCACCTGAAGTGCTGGGCGGCATTCCCGCCCGCAAGGGCTTCGCCTATCAGGACGATGTCGCAGCGGGCTTCTATATCCAGATGCTGCTGCGTGGTGATCTGATAGAAGTCGCATGCGAAACCTATGACGACATACGGCTCGTGTGGCAAAGGGATGTCGAGAAAATAATCGAGTTCGTACAGGTTAAGGCTGAGCATCCCGATCAACTTTGGTCAGTTGCGAAGTTATGCGACAGGACAAAGTCAGCAACAAAGCCAGATGGGGTGGGATCGTCGATTCTGGAGAAGAGCCTGGGTCAGGACAAGTTCCTGGAGCCGTCGTGGTTCCGTATCGTTACATGTCGGCAGGCAAACTCGGATTTGGAACTGCTTGAAACCCGGGAGCGCGGCCACGTGCACCGGTCTGCCACGTTTCCGCAGTTCAAGACCCTCCTGGAGGATGTCGGCAAACGTCTCGATGGAGCGAAGTCGATCAAGGGAAACGATACGGCCTTCTGGTTGATCAACGCTTGTTGGGACGTAATCGCCGAGCGTGACATTAAACACCTGTACCACCAGTCGCTGGCAACTGCCCTGCATGGCTTTGGGCATCCGAGCGATCCCGATACCGTGAAAGGCATCTATGAGAATCTTCTTACACTGGCCAAGGAGACCGCTGAATATGGCGCCGCCAAGTGGAAGCAGAAGGCGGTTTCGCGTAACCAGCTTCTCGAAAAGCTGAAGACGTGGATCAATCCCTACCCGGACTTGGGCAAGACCGAGAAGCTGGAGCAAAAGCTTGCCGATGCGGGCCTCGATCAGGTGTGCCTTGAGGCCGCCAAGGATCAACAGCGCTATTACCTACAGACGCGACGGCAGGCCGGCTACCTCGATACGCAACAAATCGACAATCTCGACTGGCAAGTTCTCGATAGATTACACGCCCTTCGATCATCGCTGGACTCAGGAAAAATTGACGAAACTGGCGTTGATTTCCATGCGCGTTGCTTGGACGACGTCCGCACCATAAACGCGGCGGCAGCGAACCCGGCCGCGCCAGTGATGTCGGGATATTTGGCGGGATGCATGTACGAAATTACTGCCCGCTGCCGCCATCGTTTCACAAAGCTCCGGCCATGAGATCGGCGCACACTCTGGGCAACATGCCGGCATCGTTGCCGCTGGCGGCCGACGACATCACCGAATTGCATGCCGCGCGGTTACTCTTGCTGCTACACCACTGCGGCGCGAGCGACAAAATCGATGGGCTCACAAAGCTGGCCAAACTTGATTTCTTTGTGCGCTATCCAAATTTCTTCGAGCGGATCGCCCGACATCTCGATCAAGCTGCCGCCGCGGCAACCCAGCAGATGGAATCGGCGATGGTACGCCACCACTATGGGCCATGGGACAAGCGTTACTACCAGATTCTCGGTTTCCTGGAGGCGCGCGGACTGATGACGGTGGCCAAGCACAACCACTCGTATTTGTTTGCGCTGACGCCGCTTGGGCACGACAAGGTCGGGGCTCTGTCGAAAAGCGATGCATATCGACCACTTGTCGATCAAATGAAGGCGGTGCGCAAACTGCTCGGCAGGAAATCGGGCACGCAGCTGAAGAACCTGGTCTACGAGGTCTTCGACGCAGAGGTCAAGCAGCGCAAACTCGGGGAATTGATTCTATGACCGCAAGAAAAATCCAGATCAAGCAGGCGGTGCGGTATCCCATTGAGGACGAACAGGACTCCCTCGAACTCAAGCCTGGCGTCAATGTCATCGTCGGCGAACTGCAAGCGGGGAAGACGACTTGGTTGCGCATGATCGATTATGTTCTGGGTGATACAGGGAAGGTCGATGAAGCGTTCGATGGGGCGCTCGCCGAGAAATATGAGCGTATTGCCGTTACGCTGGTTATAGATGGCGAGGAGATTGTCGTCGAACGGCGTTGGAAGGAAGCCGGAGCAAAGAGCAAGATTCTCGTGGATGGCGAAAAAATGGCGCCATTAGAGTTCTCCACTTTTCTCCTGGAGAAGCTGAACATTCCGGTGATCCAGATTCCCAGCGGCAATCCCTACGAACGCAGTTGGCACGAGTTAAGCTGGCGCGAGCTGTTTCGGCACATTTACAAGCAGGAACGGCAATGGAGCGGCTTTGCCGAAAAGCAGCCGGAGGTCACCCGTTCCGCCTGCATTCTTCATTTCCTCGGGACCGCAACCAGCCTCTATCCGGAGGAATTCATGGAGAGGGTTGCCAAGAAAAAGGAGAGGGACCGACTGGAAGCCCAGAAGGACGTATTCGTTGGCGTCATGCAAGACCTCGCCGTCGATCTCGTTGGGCAACCCGGAATGACCGTGGCGGTGACCCCGGACTCGGTGGCGACTTCGCGGCAACGCCTGCGGAACAGACTTACCGCAATCGAGACTCAGCGAGCGGCATTATTTGATGACTTCGACCGGCAAGGTGCTGCGGGGGCGACCCCGAACTACGATGTGATGCGGGAGCACCTGCTTAGTCTACACGGGGAGCTTGGCAAGGCCGAAGCTCAACGTAACGATACCGCTCGCCGCCAGGCGGAGTTGGTCGCGTATGCGGCCTCTCTGACGGCGGAACTTGAACGTCTGGCGCGAGCGAAGGCAGGGGCTTCTGTCTTCGCGGACCTTCGGGTTACCCATTGTCCAGCCTGCGACCAGGAGGTTCCCGACCGAGCAAGCAGCCCTGATCGATGCTCGGTTTGCGGACAGATTCATGTGGGGCGCCAAGGCGATAACGCTGCTGGGACTCGCCGTATCGAGTTCGAGGAACAACAGGTTGCCGAGGAACGCGAGGAGCTAAATAGACTGGTCGGCGAGCTCGATCAGGAGATGAAGGCACTGTCGATTCAGATTGCCAACATCAGCCACCGGATCAGCACCAAGACGCGAACAGTCGCTGCGGCGCAATCGCTGGCCGTACGTGCGGTCCCGCCGGATATCGCGTTGCTGGATCATGAGGCGGGGCAAATCGATGAGCAGTTGCAGCAACTCGATCGCGTCGAGCGGGCAATCGGTTCGAGGGACGACATGAACGCGAAGATTGCCGCGCTTGATGCCCAAATCGCGGATCTCGATATCGAGATCAAACGGCTTACCCCAACCATCGATTTAGTGTCTTTGGGCGACCTTATCGCGGACCGGATGAACGACTATCTCAACTTGGTTAATACCGACAGCTTGAGCCGGTGGAAGACTGGGCGTGTAACGGTCAGACTGCGTCGCGAAGATTTTGAAGTGTATCTGGACAACCAGCGGTGGACGGTGAAGGCTGGCGGAACAGCGTCCTGCATGATCCAGATCGCGTACCACTACGCGTTGCTGTCGCTGACGAAGGATGGGAAATACAGCTATCCCGGAATCCTAATCCTCGATTTTCCGCCGCAGTTCCTGAAGGCGGGAGATCTGCGTGATAGCGAGAATTATCTGTTGAAACCGTTCGTTGACTTATGCACAACCAAACAGATGGCCGGGTCGCAAGTCATCATTGCAGGACGAGCATTCGATAATCTGCCTGGTGCGCACATGATTCGTCTCTCGTAACACTACCGCAAATTATCAGCTCGCGTCGAGCCTGATTCGGCAATGTTGTAATTGGCATCGCCCACTAGATTTTCTGGCGGCCGAAATCGGGGCGCGGAATCATTGATACTCTTGAAAGAGATCTGAGCAACGGGAGGATAATTCCATGGGTGATGCACGACGACGCAAGTTGATGGCGAACACCACCGGTGTGGCGGCAACCCTTCCGGTGGCTACACTTTGGCCTTTGTCGAACCAGACCAGCCAGATGCAACTTGAGAAGTGGTTCGTTGACCGCGACATCGACCCATCAAGACCCGGCTTGCATGACAGTGCAGCATTTCTGTGCGCTGAGCGCCAGGACCCGAAAGCAATGAACATGGTCGCGCGACTCGTCGAGGCAAGAACCTACTCTTCGGATTATCTCCTTGCCGCTGAGAAGAAGGTGCTGGTCGCCGCTGACGCAGTTTACCGCCGGGTTGCGCGTGATGGACGCCCTGGGTTGTGCGTCGTCGCATCAGGCATCTTGTCCCGAATTCTTGACGAACTCGGAGTGTGGAACTACACCGCGAAGAGCAACTTGGCGATCTACTTCCCGCAGACGGTGTCTAGGGAACCACGCTACTATTATTCGATCGACGTCAGGCGTTTCACTGCGCCGCATGCGATCGTCGTGGCACCTCCGTTTACAGTCGCCGACGTGACAGTGAAGTACCAAGCGTATGACAACATAACCATGGCGCAAGCTCTACCCGACATGGCCATGGTGAAGGAATTTCGCCAGTATCGACTGTCGTTAGCGGAGCTAATATCGCCAGAGGTACGAGAGGCGCTCAGCATGCAGGGAATGTCCATCGAGCGATTTCTGGAGCGCGACAAGCCGGACATGCTGGAACTAATGAAGCACCTTCCGGCCAGGGAAGTCGCTTTCGGCGAAAGTCGGCTGGGCTACGGGCTTGTGGCCGTCGGCGGCTATCAGGAGCCACTGCGCGAACTGCATGGACAGAACTGCAGCATAGACGGTATGACACCCATCGAGATCTACGAGCACGACGTGCTGCCGAGGCTGTGATGGTCGGCTTTGTCCACTTTCACTAGGCAAATTTGGCGTCCGATGTAGGACGAGAGTTCGCATTCGTCAGATCAAACTGCAGCCATTTCGGGATCTGCGGCTGAACGGCGGGTAACCGATTCATTGCCGACATATTTGGATCGCAGCTTTAAGGTCTGCTCTGGCCGACAACCGGACTTTACCGAGGTGGTTGGTGACTGTCTCTTCAGTGTCGGCAGCACCATTTCACGTCATGCCGCTTTCAGCCAATGAAAATTATTTTCTGCCAATGACAGCTTCTCGGCAGACAGTTTGCAATCCTCGATGATCACTGTGTGCCAGAAGCCGTAATTCACATGCCTGAAATTGACCGACCACTTAGAATTTGCGGTTTCAACCGGTCGATGCAACAAGTTGATCAAATCTTTCAGCCGGGGTTTCATAGTTTAACGTCTTCCTTGGACGCTGATTCAATTTCCGCGCCACGCCATTGAGCTGAGCTTGCGAGTAAACAGAAATATCTGCCC
>CAJPFK010000008.1 GCA_905339275.1 Methylophilaceae bacterium | reverse complement strand
GGACGGCCGCATGGTGCCGGTCTCCGAGCTGGTCGAAGTGCGCGAGCAGCTGCGCGAGAAGGCCATCTACCACAAGGACCTGCTGCCGGTGGTGTACGTCACCGGCGACATGGGCGGCAAGCTCGATTCACCGCTGTACGGCATGTTCGACATCCGCTCGAAGGTGAATGGCATGGCCCTCGAGCAGGGCGGAACCCTTGGCGAATATTTCATCCGCCAGCCGAAGGACCCCTACGCCGGCTATTCGCTGAAGTGGGACGGCGAGTGGAAAGTGACCTACGAGACCTTCCGCGACATGGGCCTCGCCTACGCCGTCGGCCTGATCCTCATCTACCTGCTGGTGGTGGCGCAGTTCAAGAGCTACCTCGTGCCGCTGATTATCATGGCGCCGATCCCGCTCACCATCATCGGCGTCATGCCCGGCCACGCGCTGCTCGGCAGCCAGTTCACCGCCACCTCGATGATCGGCATGATCGCCCTGGCCGGCATCATCGTACGCAACTCCATCCTGCTGGTCGACTTCATCAACGAGCAGGTGGCCGGCGGCATGGACTTCGCCGAAGCGGTGATCCAGGCCGGCATCATCCGCGCCAAGCCCATCGCCCTGACCGGGCTGGCCGCCATGATCGGCGCCATCTTCATCCTCGACGACCCGATCTTCAACGGCCTCGCCATCAGCCTGATCTTCGGCATCTTCGTCTCGACCCTGCTGACCCTGGTGGTGATCCCGGTGCTCTACTACGCCGCGATGCGAAACCGCCTGTCGCCGTCCCGCACAGACTGACTTTCACCCACCCGTTCGTGGTGAGTAGCCTTGCAATGCACGTTCTCCCTCCGTTCGTGGTGAGTAGCCATGCAAAGCAAGTTCTCCCCCCGTTCGTGGTGAGTAGCCATGCAAAGCACGTTCCCCCACCCGTTCGTGGTGAGTAGCCTTGCAAAGCAAGTTCCCCCATCCGTTCGTGGTGAGTAGCCTTGCAAAGCAAGTTCCCTCATCCGTTCGTGGTGAGTAGCCATGCAAAGCAAGTTCCCTCATCCGTTCGTGGTGAGTAGCCTTGCAAAGCAAGGCGTATCGAACCATGAACGGACCCCACCCCCCTCTGTAACCCAAGTCACACAAGCCCCAATCCACCCTTGACGCCACCTCCCGTCAAAAGTATATTAGCAACCATTAATATTCCATCCGGGAGCAAAGCAATGACCGTCAACCAATACATCCGCATCTTCGCCGGCGCCTTCATCCTGATCTCGCTGGCGCTGACTCATTTCAGCGCCCAGGCCGACCTGTCGCAGCCGACCTGGCTGTGGTTCACCGCCTTCGTCGGCGCCAACCTGTTCCAGAGCGGCTTCACCAGGTTCTGCCCGCTGGAGACCATCCTCATCAAGCTTGGCGTCGCCAAGCCGTCCGTCGGCGGCAGCTGCGCCTAAGCCGCAACCTTCCTCCTCCTCGCCGCGCAAAGCGGCAGGTTCAAACGGGAATCCTGAAAGGGGTTCCCGTTTTTTTTAATCCCACATTAGTTTGGGCAGAAGGGGGCTCGAGCATGGGTTCAAGAAAGTCAGTCCCGGTTGTACGGCTGAATAGCATGGTTGGGAAGTTATCACGCCAATCGAAGCCGCATGTCATGTCGAGAGAATTGCAGCCAACCTAGCCAGAGAGCATACTGTGTTTCGTTCTAGTGCCTTGAATGGATTTAAATCCGGAACCTTGCAAAGCATTTTCTGGCTACCGATTATATTGAGGTAATACATGCGGGGAAGACTGAAGAAAAAAGTGCCACTTAGCGGCGCCATCCAAGATGCTCAGATGGCTCGCTTAGAACCTTTACTAGTAAATAAAGCTGATCGTATTAGCTCGTACAAAAAGCGCAACGACCACTATTACTACGAAAGTATTCACCCCGCCGATCTTCAAGCGTTTGAATCAGAAGGTTGGGAGATACATCGTGAGTCCAAAACCCGTGTCAGGGTTAAACGCCAGAAAAGTCATGATCGTTTGCTGGAAGATCAAGCTTGGTGTTTGCTTTATAGAATGGGATACCCGGAGCTTAGTGGAGAGCAGTTCAAAATCAACTTTGAGCGCCAGGACGGCTCATTTGGGTCAAAGCAGATAGATGTGTTTGCAAAAGATGATGAAACTGTACTCGTGGTGGAGTGTAAATCCCGTGAGACACGAGGACGAAGAACACTTCAAAAGGATTTACATGAGACTGATTCTCTCCAAAAAACCTTAGCCACGTCGATACGAAAACACTACGGAGACGCTTATAAACCCAAAGTTATTTGGCTATACGTGACGAACAATATCATTTGGTCAGAGCCAGACATTGCACGTGCTGCGGCGAGCAACATCCGAGTTGTCACCGAAAATGAAATGCAATATTTCGATGCATTTATTCGTCACATGGGACCAGCTGGCCGATATCAGTTCCTGGCAGAGTTTCTCGAGAATCAGGAAATACCAGGTCTAAGTAACGTCAAGGTTCCTGCAATCAGGGGGAGGCTAGGAGGTAGAACTTTCTATAGCTTTGTTACTACACCGCGAACTCTTCTAAAAATTGCATTTGTGAATCACCAGGCGCTAAATCACCCTGATGGTCGTCCAGCTTACCAGCGTATGGTTACTCCATCGCGGATTCGTGAGATAGAGGGATTTATAAAAGGTGGGGGTTACTTCCCTACAAATATTCTTGTGAACTTTACAGAAGAATGTCGCTTTGACTTGCTTCCAAACAAAGAGAACGCGGACCCGCATATAAAGTTCGGGATACTCAGCCTCCCTAACACATACAAATCGGCTTGGATAATCGATGGCCAGCATAGGCTCTACGGGTATTCCCACCTCGATGGTGAATGGCTTGACCAAAGTTTGTCGATACTAGCCTTTGAGAAAATGGACACTAAGGATGAGGCTGAGCTATTTGTAACCATCAACCAGAAACAAAAAAGTGTTCAGCGTAGCGTGATTGTGTCGTTGCAATCAGATTTAAAGTGGGGGGCTTCTGATCCCAAGGATCGATTGAGTGCGCTTGCATCCTCGCTTGTAAAGACCTTTAACTCTGACCCAACGAGCCCTTTCTTTCAAAGATTCTCATTGCAAGGGGTTTCTATAAAAGAAAACCAAAGTTTGACTTTTCCAGAATTTGTAAACGGACTAACGAGATCCACACTTATTGGCCGTGTACTCCACAAGTCGCAGCTAGCCCCTGGGCCATTGTCTGCTGCTACTGATGAACAAACTCTTGCTAGAGCCAAGCGAGTAATAAATGCCTACTTCAGCGAAATCCGTGATGCACACCCAGATCGTTGGGAGTTAGGTCGTGATGCATACATTTGCGTAAACCCAGGTATCAGAGCGCATCTATTGTTGCTGTCTGACATTCTTATTTATATATCTTTCAAACATGGCCTTGATGTTCATGCCGCTGACGAAAACACAATCCTAGGGCATTTAAAGAAAGTTATTGTCCCTCTTACTTCATACCTTGCTACAGCTTCTGATACGGATATTTCTGATAGGTTCTCTCGTCGCTTTGGTGAAGGTGGGGTAGTAGATTACTTTGACCACTTGTGCTCTATCATTCACGAATCAATCCCAGAGTTTGGATCAACTGAATTTCTGGAACGACTTGCTCGGAAAAAAGATGATCGAGTAAATCAAACTCACCAAGACATAATTAAAATTAGCCAAGATATATCAGATTACATCATTACGAAATTGAAGGAGAAGTACGGCACAGGAGAAGATGAGTCTGGCGAGAAAGTGTGGTGGGAGCAAGGTATTGAAAGTCAAAAGGCGAAGGAAAACTCCTATAAGCGCTATTTGGAAGGTCTTAAGGATAAAAAACTTCCGAGAGAAGCATATCTCGACGTATTGGATTATCGAGATATTGTTAAACAGAAAAACAATTGGTCTATTTTTGAGCCTGTTTTTAACATCCCGCTCCCCGGAGAAAAAGGAAAAATTTACTATCTAGACTGGATGGAGAAACTGAACAAGATTCGTCGTGTTCCGGCGCACCCGAGCGGGGCAAGAGGATATGATGAGGCGGATTATGAATTTATGAAGTTAATTAAGGCTGAGTTTTATACCAGATTCAATAACGCCACCAGCGAAAAAAAGAAATATTGAGTATGTACATGGAAACGACACCATTTCTTAAATGGGCAGGAGGTAAGCGATGGCTATCTCAACGGATCCTAGATCTGGCGGGACCGATTGAGGGTAGGTACATAGAACCGTTTCTCGGGGGGGGTGCTGTTTTCTTTGCATTGAAGCCAGAGCGCGCACTGCTTTCAGATATCAATGCTGAATTAATCAACGCCTATATGGTAATCAAGGTGGATCCTGGAAGGGTTTACGCCTTGTTGAAGGAACATCAGTTTCGGCACTCGAAGAAATATTACTACAGCATCCGCGACTACCAGCCGCGCTGTGAGTACCGTAAGGCCGCACGATTTATTTATTTAAACAGAACTTGTTGGAATGGCTTGTACCGAGTAAATCTTAAAGGGCAATTTAACGTTCCAATCGGCACAAAGTCTGCAGTTCTATTACCGACTGACGACTGGGATGCTCTATCTACATTGCTTAGATCAGCGCGAATAGTTTGCGGAGATTTTGAAGAAACTATTGCTCAAGCAGTCGAAGGGGACTTGGTTTTTGCCGACCCTCCATACACAGTAAAACATAACCTCAATGGCTTCATAAAGTATAACGACTCGCTATTTTCCTGGAGCGATCAGGTTCGACTAAGTGACGCACTAGTCAGCGCGAGGAACAGAGGGGCGCGCGTAATTGTGACAAATGCGAATCATGTATCGATTAAAGAACTATATAAAAATCACTTCCAATTTGAAACTGTATACAGGGCGAGCGTACTTGCCGGCTCACCAACTCATAGGGGTCGGTTCGAAGAACTGTTGATAATCTGAGGTTATCGATGAAATGCAATTTAAAAGCATGGGTGTCGCGATGGGGGGGGGAGATTCAGCACCTATGGCTTATAGGTACATTATTTCGAGCGGGGCGCAAAACATATGCTCGAGCTCTTTATGAGTTTACATATTTATTCGTATGGTCAGTTCTTCCATTCTTCCTTGGCGCAATAACTTTATATGTAATTAGTGACCAATCTGATAAGAATCATTTTGAATTGGCGCTTAGTACATTCCGCAATGGAGAATTGTTGGTTTTTACGATCTCAATGCTTGCGCCAATCCTATACTTGGTTCTTCATGACCCACAGCAAGCAGAGCCATTCCCACATAAATTACCAGTTTCAACTACGGTAACTCTAATAGCGGTTACATGTGCAGCCCTCTTCGCACTGATTAAGGCTAATGCAGTAAAGGATGTTGATTTTGTGTTCCAGTTTTCTGTCGCACTTACATTGGTAGCATTAATCTTCCGCTACCTGGCACTGGTTTATCACCATGTCCGCCTACCAGATGTAAGCGAACTTGAGTTAAGGGCCCCGCAAGAGGGCTTTGTTAAGCAATATCGGAAACATCTTGGAGAGCCTGAGCCGCAACCTGTGGCGCAACAAGCAACGGATTTTACTGATGCCTTTGGGAATCATTTGGGGGGCCAGCAATGACAGACCCTTCGACCGAAACTTTGGTTGAGTTCTCTGTTGATGCAATTCCCGTACGCCAACCAATCGGTGAATTTCTAATCGCATCCATCCCTTCGAAACGCCTTTGGGAGATTTCCTATTTCGATGTTCGCCGGATGCTTAAGGAAAGAGATATAGAAACTTATCTTGGCATCCAGCGACCCCTGAACCGTGATCGGGTTACACAGCTTCAATCCTATGTCCGAACAGTGGATGCCTGTTTTCCTACTGCTGTTATTCTTGCCATAGAGAGTCGTTGCGCTTCATTTGATCCCGATACGAATACCCTTACGTTGCGAAACGTCCCAAATCCCGAAGACGGTTTTGAGCCAGTCTTCTATCGAAATATCGCGAAAGTGCTCGATGGGCAACACAGGATTGCTGGCTTGATCGATTACCCAAAAGAGGACTTTGAGGTGAATGTCAGTATTTTCATTGACATTGATATTGAAGATCAGGCGTACATTTTTTCAACAGTAAATTTGGCACAAACCAAAGTAAATCGAAGCCTTGCTTATGATTTATCGGAACTGGCGAAGACCCGTAGCCCACAAAAAACTTGCCACAATATCGCTGTTGCTCTTGATCAATTAGCGTCGAGCCCGCTTCATAAGCGTATTAAACGATTAGGTACAGCGACACCTGGGCGCCGTGATGAATTGCTTACTCAGGCGACATTTGTTGAGGCCCTCATGCCGTTTATTTCTGCTGTACCCTCAATAGACCGCGATATCTTGAAGCGGGGGGATAGACTTTCATTACCTAGCCAAGCGGAGATAGAAAGGCATCCATTAAGACCCCTATTTGTTAGTGGCGAGGATATGAAGATTGCGGATGTGCTTTTTAGATATTTTTCTGCAGTTCGATCACGTTGGCCTGAGGCATGGAATGTAAATGAGAGAGGAATGATCCTCAACAGGACAAATGGATTTAGGGCGCTCATGCGTACGCTCTTGCTTATTTGTCGTGCCATTAAAGCACACGAAAAGTTGCCAGATGAGGCGGTTTTTGATGAGCTGTTTTCAAAAGTCAAAATTGACGATACAGACTTTAATGTTGAAAACTTTAAGCCCGGCACAAGTGGTGAGAGTTTGTTGCACAAGAAGTTAATTGACGATATGGAGCTTGGGCATCAAAAAGCCTGATTTAATACTTTTTTGATTTCCATAGATGTTCAATCGTGTAAGTTACCCATTTCCTTCCTTTTGAAGAAAGTCAGTCCCCTGCCCACGGCGCCATGCACTCCTCCCCCTCATTCCGCGCATTGCTCATGCGCCGGCTCACGCGGTAGCGCTCCATCAGGTCTTCCGGCAGGGGCTTCAGCAGGGCCTTGAGGTCTTCGGCTTTCGTCTGCGCGCCGATCCAGGCGGCGTAGTCGGCCGGCTGCAGGATCACCGGCATGCGGTCGTGCACCGGGCGCACCAGTGCGTTGGCGTCGGTGGTGATGAGGGTGGCGGTCTCGAGCGGCGTGCCGTCCGGCGCCTGCCAGTGTTCCCACAGGCCGGCGAAGGCGAGCAGGCCGCCGGCCTTCAGGCGGATGAACCACGGCTGCTTGCCCGCGGGCGTG
>CAJPFK010000007.1 GCA_905339275.1 Methylophilaceae bacterium | reverse complement strand
CAGGTCCATCCGGGCCATGGTGAAGTTGCCAAACGCCTGCAACTGTTTCAGACGATCTTCTTTGAGCTGGACATCATAATAATCGTTAAGATTGTCCAGGCCGACCACTTCGTCTCCCCGCGCCAGCAGGCGCAGACAGGTGTGCATGCCAATAAAGCCGGCTGCGCCGGTTACTAGTATTTTCATGTTTTACCGCCGTCCGATAGCAAAATACTCCAAACCCGCCTCACGCACATCTTTGGGTTCGTACATATTTCGACCGTCAAAGATCACCGGGTTCTTAAGTTTGGCCTTGACCGCAGCGAAGTCCGGTGCGCGGAACATTTTCCATTCAGTGACAATGGCCAAGGCATCCGCGCCTTCCAGCGCCGCCATCGGCGTATCTGTCAGCTTCAAGCGTGGGTCGTTACCAAATAGGCGCTGGGTTTCGTGCATTGCCACCGGGTCGTAGGCGGTAACAGTGGCACCGCGCGCCCACAACCCTTTGATTAGCACACGACTGGGAGCATCACGCATGTCATCGGTATTGGGTTTGAATGCGAGACCCCACAAGGCGATGTTCTTGCCAGCCAAGTCATCACCGAAGCGTGCAGTGATCTTGTCAAGCAACACTTCTTTCTGACGCTCGTTGGCCACTTCCACGGCATTGAGAATTCCCAGATCGCAGCCGTATTCTTTGGCGGAACGCTGCATGGCCTGCACGTCCTTGGGGAAGCAGGAGCCTCCATAGCCGCAGCCGGCGTAAAGGAAATGATAACCGATGCGTGGGTCGGAACCGATGCCGTGGCGCACATGCTCGATATCTGCGCCCATCTTCTCGGCCAGCAATGCCAACTCGTTCATAAACGAAATGCGCGTGGCTAGCATGGCATTGGCAGCGTATTTGGTCAGTTCAGCGGACTTGATGTCCATTACGATCAGGCGGTCGTGGTTACGGTTGAAGGGTGCATAAAGTGAGCGCATCAGCTCCACGGCACGTATGTCGTCGGCGCCGATGACGATGCGATCGGGGCGCATGAAGTCGTCTACCGCCGCACCTTCCTTCAAAAATTCAGGGTTCGACGTGACGCTGAATTCAATCTGGACACTGCGTTTGCTCAACTCTTCCCGCACCGCTGCACGGACTTTTTCGGCTGTACCCACCGGCACCGTGGATTTGTCAACGATCACCTTGTATTCCTGCATACTCTGGCCAATGGCACGTGCTGCCGCGACTACGTATTGCAGATCGGCGGAGCCATCCTCGTCCGGCGGCGTGCCCACGGCGATAAACTGGATTACGCCATGCCTTGTGCTCTCGGCCACATCGGTAGTAAATCGCAGTCTTCCCGCTGCCACGTTACGCTTAACCATATCCTCTAAGCCCGGCTCGTAGATTGGAATGCCGCCCTGCTTGAGAATATTGACTTTATTCACGTCCACATCCAGACATAGCACGTCATTGCCCACTTCCGCCAAGCAAGTGCCTGTTACCAGGCCCACGTAACCAGTACCAATTACAGAGATTTTCATTGCGTAAGACTTTCAAAAACGGGGCGCGCATTATACGTGCAATAATCGGCGGTTTTATTCCTGACTTATCTGACGAGTTGTCCCTGAAAATTTTTTTCAGGGACAACTCGTCAAATTTCTATTTTTCATTTTGAACGTTCCATGACAATTTTTTTCTAAGAATACGTAAACGCTCTGCCTGCTGTGGAATGGCATTGGCTTTTTCGTTGGCTTCTTTTATAAACGCCCACAGAATGCCCATAAAGCCCGTAACAAGCACTGTGAGTATTACGATAATGCTGCGCTTGGGTTTTGATTTTTTCTCTGGTACGGTCGCTTTATCCAGCACCTGAATTAACGGGGAGTCTTTGGCTTCATCCAATTTGGCCATTTCAAATTGCTTGGCCAGAATTTCATATATTGCTTCCCGATACTTCAGATCCCGCAATGCATCTCTATACTGCAGGCTGGTATTCGGCGTTCTGTCGAAAATAATTGCTGCATCTGTCAATTTGTCTCTCGCAGGTTTCATTTGCGTTTCAAAAAATTGCCGGCGCTGCGCAGCCTCAGACAGCGCAAATGTTTGCACCAATTTATTCAACTCTTCGATATACGCATTCGCCAGTGCTGAGGCAAGCTCGGGGTTCTTGTCATCTACTTCTACGGTAATTACACCGTCTTTGCCAACGGAAATATTGCTCGCTTTCTGTAAAGCATTTAAGGCATCTGTTATGGTCTTTGCTTTATAGGCCTTTTGCAGATCAAAGCGCTTCACGATTTTTTCCATCACGTTGCGGCTTCGCAGCATGGCGATATATAAATCGTTGGGATTCTTGATCCCCAACGAGCCTCCCGTAGCACCCGCTAACCCACCGAGTTGACTCAGCAACGCACTGGCCGAAGATTGACTTTGTTGCGGCGGCAAGACTTTAGTCGTGCCGGTATAAATATTGGGCAGGTTAAGTGCATAAGCTATGGAAATAAGTGCAGCCGCAATGGTTATGCCCATAATCATTTTCTTATGCTTTGCGAGCACTATCAGCAGATCAAGCAGGCTGATTTCATCGTCTGCTTGGGATGAAATGAGGGTTTGGTTTTCGGGCATGGCGCTATCAGTCATTTTGGCAATTTATCGTTAACTAATCGGGCCGCAATTTCTCGTGTCAGTTGAGCGAATTCATTAGATGAGAAATAAGGCATCTACTTGCCTACGCGCTGGTAAGACGCAGCGCTACAGCCTCAGCAACTTGATGCTACCCACACCCAATGCGAACTGATAAAAAATCTGCGCCCAGTCTTTCAGCTCTTTGGTAAAAGCAAATTTATCCAGCAGTTCCGGCACGACCACGGTGTCGCCGGGCATCAGTTCTTCGCCATTTGATCCGCCAAAATCACCGGAAAAACGGCTGAGAATAGAATTTGATTTTCTTGTGCTGAGCACAGATCCATCCGCACGTAGCAGGTAAATGCGCGCCTCATCGGCATCACGTGTAGGCCCGCCCGCTTGTTCGAGATAGTCAGACACATGTTTGCCGGGGTGATGTATGAAAGTGTTTTCGTTGTACACCATGCCCATCACACTTACTGTCGAGGGTGTGCTTGGCACCACAAACTGGTCGCCGTCTTCGAGCGCTATATCTGGGATGTCTCTTATAGTGGCATTTTGTGCGGGCATTTCAAGCACCACACGACCCGTCGCGCGGGTACTACGGATTTTTTGCACCAAAGCCGCCTGGGCTTCAGCCTGTATTTTCGCACTATTGGCATCTTCAGGGCTAATTGCAGCCTGCTGCTTGGCCACCAAATTTCGATTGATGTCAGCTTCCATACGGTCAGCCATTGTTTGCAGACGCTTCTGTTGCATTTCACGTACTGAATCTCGATTCAACTCCGCGCCAAACAGATATGCATTGGGCGTCAATCCTCCAACGCGCTCGACCAATTGGCGCAAAGTTTCACCAGGCAGCACTTTGTAAACACCGGCAGCATTGATTTCACCTTCCAGGCGTACATAAACACTGCGCTTGCCAATAGGTACCTGGATGTCCTCTTTCGAAAAAATTGTAATAACATCACCGGGCTGCAAAAGATAATTTTCTACCGACTTTTCATCCGCAATCGCTTTGCCCAGATTGAACGGGATTAGTGTGTTGGAGAGATCCGCTTTGTTGAGTCGTTCTATCAGCGCATAGTCCCAGTTGATTTCTGTTTTTTTGAGTTGCTCCTCCAGCGTTTTGTCATCGTTAGATTCCGATTTCTTGAGTTGGTCTGCCAGCGCATTGTCTCCGTTGGTTTTCGATTTTTTAAGCTTCCCCTCCAGCATCTTGTCTCCGTTGGTTTTCCTTGCCGTGTCCTTAATGTCGGCTTGCATGCGGCTCGACTCTTGCGCCGGGCTGGGGAATACCTGGTTTTGTTTTTCCCAATAACTCGGGATGATCAGGGCATCCACGGTCGGGATCAAATCCTTCACACGCATCCCTTGTTTCCAGGGACGGCGGCCGGGGTCCGCAACATTGCCGCGCAGGGTGATGGCGTTGTCAAATTGCCCTTTGATGGCACGGACCTGGATTAAATCACCGTCCTGAACACGTCTCTCCAGTCCAAGCTTGTCCAACTCAAACTCTTCAACTTTGCGCATCGTCCTATCGGCAATGCGCTCGACCATGACTTTCTGGCCCGCTGCGGTTGTGGTGAATCCGCCAGCCAGTTCAATCAGGTTAGCCAAGGTGGCCTTCTCATCCTTTATCTCATAGATGGCAGAATTATTGACGCTGCCAGAAATCGCAACGAGATGACCAACCGGCGGAATGTAGATAACATCGCCCGCCAACAACGCAACATCCTTGGTCTTGTCACCTTTTAACAGCAACTCGTAAAGATCGAAGTCAGTCACCAGTTTGCCATTGCGTTTAACCTGGATGTGGCGCAACGAACCCTTGACGGAAGGCCCGCCGGAAGCAAATAGTGTGTTCACCAGTGTGCTTAACGAACTGACGGTATAGACACCCGGGCGCTTGGCTTGGCCCACCACAAACACTTGTATGGAACGCAACTTTCCGAGTGTTACGTTCAGGTCAAAATTACGGAATACGCGCCCGATAGCGCTTTTCAGATAGCCTTGCAATTGTTGATAACGGATGCCAGCCACATTGATATTGCCAACCTTGGGTATGTCGATCGCGCCATTACGGTTTACCACGGCATGAAAATCGATATCGACCTGACCCCATGCTTTTATGACAATTTCATCGCCGGGGCCAATCAGATAATCTGGCGTAACGGGGATGTTCTCCACGGGCGCAAAAGTGTCCGGCACGTCGCTGAACAGGGAAAAACCATACATCGGCAATTTACGCCCCACGGATTTTGCGACGAAATCCTGAAACTCGTTCGAAACGTCTTCTTCAGCAACGGCTTGCCTGTCTCGTGGTTCAATTGCGGCAGCATTTTTTTCCAGAACCGAGGGACCGCTCATCTTCAGAGCTAAGCCATCCCTGGAATTTGAAATCATCGGTGTGCTGCCAATAGCCATTTCTGGCAGCAAACCGGATTGCTCTGTAACACCGATACCAGCACCTCTGGCATTATTCAGAACTTGTGCCAACGTCGCGGTGGGAAACAACAATGTCAAAGGCAGCAATAGTGCGCCCGCGCTGCGTGCCCAGGTAGCCCATTTATG
>CAJPFK010000006.1 GCA_905339275.1 Methylophilaceae bacterium | reverse complement strand
AAGGCCGCTTCGAGGCAGTTGGAGAAGCGGCTCGCTATAAAAGAGCGGCCGATAGACAGCGACAGGGCCGGGATGCTGCTCGCGCTGGCGTACCCGGACAGGATAGGAAAAAAACGCGAGGGCGCGATTGGACGGTTCCTTCTCGCCAACGGCAGGGGAGCGCGCCTCGAAGAGCAGCATTCGCTCGCGTCGGAAGAATATATAGTTGCGGCAAGCCTCGACGGCGGCGACAGGGAAGCGAGAGTCTACCTGGCCGCGCCAGTTGATGAAAGCGAGCTTGAAAGGGATTTCGCCGACGAGATAGAAGAGGTGGAGTCGGTTGAATGGGATGACACTATAAAGGGCGTTGCCGCCAGAAGGCAGAGGAGGCTGTGGAGCCTCGTCCTGTCAGAGGCAAGGCTAACGGAACTGCCTGAAGAAAAAGTCGTTAAGGCCTTCTTGGAAGGCATAAGAAAAAGCGGCCTCGGCGTCCTGCCCTGGGACAGGGCAGCCGAAGGGTTGAGGGAGAGGATAAATTTTTTGAGCCGCGTAAGCGGCCTTACAGGCGTCGAGTTCCCTTCTTTGACCGATGAACGCCTCCTTGAAAGTCTCGAGGGGTGGCTCGCGCCTTTTGTCGCCGGGATGACGCGCCTCGAGCACCTGAAGAGGCTCGATTTGAGGGCGGCCCTCACCTCGACGCTCGATCGGGAGCGGCAGAAGGCGCTGGAGAGGCTCGCGCCTTCTCACATCGGCGTGCCCACCGGCTCGCGCATACAGATAGATTACGGAGGGGAGAGGCCGTCGCTTTCGGTGCGCCTTCAGGAGATGTTCGGGCTTGCGAAGACGCCGAGCGTCGCTGGAGGGAAAGTGGCTCTCGTCGTCCAGCTGCTGTCTCCGGCAGGAAGGCCTGTCCAGGTGACAGACGACCTCGCCGGGTTCTGGGCCCGCAGCTACGAGCTGGTGAAAAAGGAGATGAAGGGGAGATACCCCAGGCACCACTGGCCGGACAACCCCATGGAGGCCGAGCCGACCAGGAGGGCGAAGAAGAAAGGGGAGTGAGGGGGTTACATTCAAATTAGATTAGAAGTGTCCGGATACGGGAGTGTTGGGCGGGTTCTCTGAGGGAAGTTGGAAAAACGGACTTCTTATTCAATTTTAATAGAGCCTCTCTTATATTCCATAATGCCAGCGCATTTGGGGCATTTCAGTTCTGTATTCGTTGTGTTTTCTTTGTCGTGCCCCATGTATATGATCCGCAGCGGCTCACCACAGTTTTTACAAACATATTTATTTTTGAAAGTTATCTTCAGTTACTCTCCTTAAGGGAAATGTTTTTTTCTGAAGCCAGTATGTTGTTAAATAGCGGAGAACGCAAGCAAATGAGGAATAGGTTGAAAGTACCTGTGCAGCACATTAACTATGGTGGGAATGGCGGGACAATACACGCCTGCCACTCCGCGTTGATTCCCGTTATACTTTAATAAGAGAAGTATTGAAAGGGAGAGGGCATGGGACTTTCAAAAAGGAAAGAAGAACCAGATGAATTGGAGGAACTCAAGCAGCGGATTGAGGAACTCCGCCTCATGGGCATTCGCGCTGATAAACTGGAGGATTTGAATCATCATGTGTTCAGAATAATTAACGATTTACGAATAAGGGCTGAGAGCATAATCGAGACGGTTCGAGAACCGCTGATAATCCTTGATAAGGACTTGCGGGTTGTAACGGCTAACCCTGCCTTCTATAGCCTTTTTAAACTCAAAGAGGCTAATGTTGAAGGACAGATGATTTATGAAATTAACAGCAAACAATGGGATATACCTGCGCTACGAGTTCCACTGGAGAGGGTAATCACCCAGAATACCGAATTCAATGATTACGAAATAGAGCATGAGTTCACAAGAATAGGTAAACGCCTTATTCTGCTGAATGCCCGTGTCATTCACCAGCGAGAGGGTAGGAAAGATTTAATATTGCTGGCAATGGAAGATATAACTGAAAAGCGAAAGGTAGAAGATGAGAAGCGCATTCAAGAACTCCAAAATATGCTGGATAAGGTGAGCAGGCTGGTGCCAACATGTGACAATTGTAAGCGGGTTCGCGATGATAAGGGGAATTGGCTGCAGCTAGATGAATACATAAACAGATACCCGGAAGAAGTATACAGTCACGGATTATGCCCCGATTGCGAAAAAAACCTTCGCGATACCAGCAACTAGTCTTGTGTGGGCTCCGCCCACTATCTCTGCGGCTCGAGCTGATGAAATGTGCAATACCACAGGAGAGCTTCCCATGCTCGTCTCCGACATCCCGAAGGTCATGGCAATCCTCAAAAAGGAGTATGCCCGTCTTCGCACTCCGGCCGTAACGGAGGTCGCCGAGGAGCTTCGGGCAAGCCCCTTTCGCGTGCTTGTCAGCTGCATCATCAGCCTCAGGACAAAAGATGACGTGACGAGGGCCGCCTCCAGAAAGCTTCTGTCCCTCGCGGAAACGCCTGAAGCAATGGCGAGGCTCAAGCCGGCCGAGATCGAAAAGGCCATCTACCCGGCTGGCTTCTACCGTACAAAGGCTGCGACCCTGATAGACATTTCAAGGGAGCTCGTCGAAAGGCGCTCTTCCAGGGTCCCGGACACGCTTGAGGGGCTTGTCGAGCTTAAGGGCGTTGGCAGGAAGACGGCCAACCTCGTCCTGACCCTCGGCTTCGGCAAGCCCGGGATATGCGTCGACACCCACGTCCACAGGATAACCAACAGGTGGGGGCTGGTCTCTGCGAAAACCCCCGAGGAGACCGAGTACGCTTTAAGGGAGATACTTCCGGCGAGGTACTGGATACCGGTAAACGACCTCCTGGTGGCCTACGGACAGAACGTCTGCGGCCCGGCCTCCCCTTTTTGCGGCTCCTGCGCCATAGCCTCCTGGTGCGAAAGGCGCGGCGTTAAAAGGAGTAGATAGGCCAGTTTACGCTTGTAAGGTGCGCCTTTGTAGTGATATACCTATCTTTCCAGGCCGCTCAATCCCGGGTGTTTGGGGTATACTAGAGAGTGTAGCTCCAATTACCCGTAAAAGGCTCCTCCAGGAGGAGGCTTACAGGAGGGTGCATGGCCAAGGGCCTGGCGTCTTTATTTTTACTCTT
>CAJPFK010000005.1 GCA_905339275.1 Methylophilaceae bacterium | reverse complement strand
AAGTCGTGTAGGCGAGTTCCGTTCACGCGGAGTCATAGTGGATGTCACTATTCTGGATGTAATGGACTCTTTCGCGACCCGGACCCTGCGTTCCATGGCGCATATGATCATGCTGCGCGGTGCAAAAACAGTCATCGTCGGTATACAACCTGAGGTCGCATTTTCGATGGTGCAGCTGGGCTTGAAGCTCGAAAGTGTAGCGACCGCGCTGGATCTGGAAGAGGGAATGGCACTCCTTGACCGTCAAACAAAAGGAGATACCAGGCGTGGCTGATGAAAATTGCATACCTATCAATTCCGAGGTCGATATAGTGACAGCTCGCCAGAAGGGGCGGGAAATGGCGGCGAAGTTAGGTTTCTCATCCACTGAATTAACTCTTATCGCTACTGCCATATCTGAGATAGCGCGTAACATCGTGGAATATGCCAGGGAGGGTGAAATCTCCCTGAGCATCGCCCAGTTGGGTGATAAACGAGGCATCATTGTGATCGGCTGCGATAATGGGCCAGGTATTCCCAATATTAAGCTGGCTATGCAGGATGGCTATTCAACCGGGAAAAGTCTGGGGCTGGGACTTCCAGGGGCGAAGCGATTGATGGACGAGTTTGAAATCGTCTCTGAAGTCGGCAAGGGAACAAAAGTAACTATGAAGAAATGGGTGCAAAACCATGCCCGATGAAGTGACCGATCCACTCAGGTTGATCGAATCGGGTTTTTTCATCATGCCATTGCCAGGACAGGATGTCTCAGGCGACAGTCACATGATCAAATCGTTTAAAAACGGCATCCTCATAGCTGTTGTTGATGGGTTAGGACATGGTTATGAAGCCGCTGCGGCTGCTAAGATTGCCATTGGAACGCTTGATACCAGTGCTGACGGACAAATTATCGCGATGGTCAGGCGCTGCCATGAGGCGTTGAAGGGAACACGTGGAGTGGTGATGAGCATTGCATTCCTGGATTTACTTTATAAGAAGATCACCTGGCTTGGTGTTGGCAATATTGAAGGTATGCTGGTGCGACAGGATACAAATTCAGTTATTTCGCACGAGAGATTGCTGTTACGCGGCGGAGTATTAGGTTATCAACTCCCGTCATTAAAAGAAGCCGTTATCCCTGTTATACCGGGTGATACGTTGATTTTTGTCACTGATGGCATTCGAAGCAGCTTTGAAACCTGTATAAACTTGAGTGAAAAGCCGCAACAAATTGCTGATAATATCATGGCACATTTTGCCAAAAGGACAGATGATGCACTGGTTCTTGTTGTGCGGTATATATGCAAATAAGAAATGACACTCCGGATGAATTAAGAAAACAATACATATCGGCGCTTCAGGATTACCTTGAAGAAGGGAAGGAAAAGTCTCTGGAGCGTGCGTATGAGCTTGGGCGAAAAGCAATAGCCGACGGAAGAGGTATCCTGGATATGGCAGCGGTTCACCGGGATGTGCTGGTTACGGTCTTGCCGCAGGCAATAAAACAAGGAGAAATAGAAGAAACCTTAAAAAAAGCAGCGCAGTTCTTCTCTGAGAGCATTGCACCGTTTGAAATGACCTTTCGCGGTTTCCATGATTCTATTACTGAATTGTATAAAGTGAACAAAATTCTGGAACAGTCGGAGATGAAATTCCGCTCAGTGGTACAGGCAGCAAATGACGCGATTATTTCAAGCAAGAGTAATGGAAACATCATTTCATGGAACAAATGCGCAGAAACTATCTTTGGCTATTCCGAAGAGGAAATACTTGGTAAACCGCTCACCATCCTGATGCCTGAGCTACTCAGATATATCCATTCCAGGAGATTGGAACGGTTAATGTCAGGTGAATCAGGATGGAACGAAAAAATTCTCGAATCTTACGGGCTCAAGAAAGATGGCAGTGAATTTCCAATTGAGATTTCTATCGCAGCCTGGAAAACAGAAGAAGGAACATTTTACACCGGTATCGTCCGCGATATCACTGAACGCAAGAGGGCGCAAGAGAAAATACGTGAACGGGCATCGCTTCTTAATATAACGCACGATGCTATTGCGGTCAGGGACTTAGAACACAGGCTTACCTACTGGAATAAAGGCGCAGAGGGGTTATATGGCTGGACTGAAGATGAAATCAGAGGAAAAAATGCAAATGAGCTTCTCTATAAGGAAGAATCGCCAGATCTTATGGAAGCCAAAAAGACAGTTATTGAAAGGGGCAAATGGGCCGGCGAGCTTTGCCAGGTAACAAAAGATGGTAAAGAGATCAATGTGCATAGCCGCTGGGTACTGACTTATGATCAAAAAGGTGCACCAAAATCGATTCTTATTATCAACACTGACATAACTGAGAAAAAGAAGCTTGAAGCACAATTCCTGCGGGCCCAGCGTATGGACAGCCTGGGTACGCTTGCAGGAGGAATAGCGCATGACCTTAACAATATACTGACGCCAATAATGCTCTCGTTGCAAATGTTAAAAGAAGAATGCCCTGATGAAAACAAACGGAAAATGGTCGATATACTCGAAAGAAATACCATGCGCGGAGCTGATTTGATAAAACAGGTGCTA
>CAJPFK010000004.1 GCA_905339275.1 Methylophilaceae bacterium | reverse complement strand
GGTTGGCTTGCTTGGCGTTCTCCGCGTTCTGCTTGACGGTGGAGGCGAGCTGTTCCATGCTGCTGGCCGTTTCTTCCAGGCTGCTGGCTTGTTCTTCCGTACGTTGCGAGAGGTCGGTGTTGCCGGCGGATATTTCACCGGCAGCAGTGTTGATGGCATCGCTGGCTTCCTTGATGCGGGTGATGATGTCGGCCATGTTGTCGATCAGGTTGTTGATGCCGGTGCAGAGGTTGGCAATGTCGCCGGTTTTATCGCCGGTAGCGATGCGTTGGGTGAGGTCGCCGGCCTTGGCGGCGGCAACGACCTCCCGGGTTTCGGTAACGGCCTGGACCAGGGCTTGCTGGGCCTGGACGATACTGGTGACGTCGGTAGCATATTTGACGACCTTGAAAGGCTTGCCGTTGAGGTCGAGGATAGGGTTGTAGGAAGCTTGCAGCCAGATTTCCCGGCCATCCTTGCCCAGCCTTTTGTATTGATCGGCGTTGGCTTCGCCCCGGCCCAGTTTGGCCCAGAATTCCTTATAGGACTGGCTGTCCCTGTACTTCGCATCGACAAACAGGCTGTGATGCTGGCCGACGAGTTCTTTCCCGCTGTAGCCCGTAACCTTGGCAAAATTCTCGTTTACCTTGAGAATCCTGCCGGTCAGGTCGAATTCAATGACGCCCTGGATTTTATCGATCGCAGCCAACTGCCCGGCATTGTCTGCGTCGGCCAGTTTTGATTGCGTCACGTCGGTAGCATATTTCACCACCTTGAAGGGCTTGCCGTTCATATCGAGAATCGGGTTGTAACTAGCCTGCAGCCAGATTTCCCGGCCACCCTTGCCTATCCGCCGGTATAACCCGGTATCCGCTTCACCCCGGCCCAGCTTCTCCCAGAATGCCTTGTATTCCTGGCTGCCTTTGAAGGCCGCATCAATGAACATGCTGTGGTGCTGGCCGACGATCTCGTTCTCGCTATAGCCCGTGACCTTGGCAAAATTTTCATTTACCCTGGTGATCTTGCCGGTCAGATCAAACTCAATCACTCCCTGCGTCTTGTTTATTGCACTGATTTGACCGGCAGCATTCATCTCGGCGGTCACATCACGCCACTCAAGCGAATTGCCGATATAATTCCCCTCCTTATCCATGCTGGCTGTCACATAGAGCATGATGTTCAGCGAACCCACTTTAATCTGGGTTTTAAACGGCAGCCTTGAAGGATCGGACAGTAATTGGCGTTGATGCGAGGGGTTCCTGTGAAACACATCGATGCAGGTGCCAACGATTCCTGATGGGTCAAAAGATGGAAACGCTTTACGAAACTCCTCCAGGTTGTCTGAGAAAAGCCGCCTGGTCGCTTCGTTGACGTAAGTGACGATAAAATCCCGGTCTACGGTCATCACGGCCGCTGATGAACCGTTTATCGCGCCCTTGATGCGATCAAACTCACGCTCGCCGGCGATCGTTCTGAGCCTGTCTGCGGTGACATCAGTCAGGCAGCTCACGACCTTGCACACTTTTCCGTCAGCATCCTGCAGGGGGAAATATTCTCCCTGCATCCAGGCTGCCTCACCATTCTTGCCGACTAACCGGTAAGCTCCGGCATGCCCCCGACCCTGGCCAAGCGCCTGCCAGAAAACACGATATTCCGGGCTTTCACTGTAGTCCTGCGCAGTAAATTTGCTGTGATGCTGATTCACGACTTCGGCCTGGTCGTAACCCATGACATTGAGCCAATTCTCATTTGCCCCGACAATAACGCCCTGCGGCGTATACTCA
This sequence comes from Methylophilaceae bacterium, assembly GCA_905339275.1. Taxonomy (GTDB): domain Bacteria; phylum Pseudomonadota; class Gammaproteobacteria; order Burkholderiales; family Methylophilaceae; genus UBA6140. The sequence continues at coordinate 458,056 of CAJPFK010000004.1, read as the reverse complement.
GCCAGGCATTTTGATCTATTGAATTCAGCCAGCAATCCGCGCGCCTCAGCAAGCGCCTGCGACAGGTCTGCACTTTTTCCCGACTCACCCAAAATCGACTTAAGCATTGTTGCGATCATGTCATTACCCCTTTTTTACCGCTATAAAAAATAACCGGTTTCGTAAACTTTCATTTCTGCCAACAATTTATTTCCTGACCGGATCCGCGACATGCCGCCAACCCGGACCATATGCCGTGATGGCCATGCCGCCTCTGCCAGGCATCGCCGCCAGGGGCGCGCCCTTATTTCCATCCAGGCTCATGCATCGCCCCTTTCGATGTTTTAATCTGCTTTTCAAACTCTTCCAGCGGCACAGGCTTGCTGAAGAGATAGCCCTGATACGAGAGGCATCCGAAACATTGCAGGCAATAGCGTTGCTCTTCGGTTTCGACACCTTCGGCAATCACGTTGAAACCGAGATTGTTGGCCATGCCGATAATGGTTTGCGCAATGACGGCATCATTCTGGTTGATGTTGATTTCACGGACGAAAGTCCGGTCAATTTTCAGTTGGCTGATGGGCAGTTTCTTCAGGTAACTTAACGAGGAGTAGCCGGTACCAAAATCGTCGACCGAGAACCGGATGCCGATATCCCTCAAGGCATTCATCTTCTCGATCGTATCCGTGACATTTTTCAGCACCAGCGTCTCTGTAAGCTCCAGTTTGAGCATGGCGGCGCTTGCACCGGTTTCTTCCAGCACGCTGCATACATGTTCAACAAAGTTTGATTGACTGAACTGTTTTGCGCTCACATTGACAGCCAGGGTCAAGTCTTTCGCAGCAGGGTCGCTTTCCCATATTTTGAGCTGCATGCAGGTAGTGCGCATCACCCAGTAACCGATGGACAGGATCAGGCCGGACTCTTCGGCAAGGGGAATGAAGTCATTGGGTAAAATCATCCCGTCTTCCGGATGCTCCCATCGCAGCAGGACTTCTGCGCCGAAAATCCTGTTTTTATGATCGACCTGCGGCTGGTAATAAAGCCTGAGCTGATCGTTGGCTAACGCCTGGCGCAATTCAGATTCCAGGGACATGCGCCGCTCAAGCGAGGCATATAAGTCTGGGTCAAAAAATCGCATGGTGTTGCGGCCGGCGGATTTGGCCTGGTACATGGCGGTATCGGCGCGTTTCAGCATTTCCTCGCTGGTAGCATTCGGGAAAGTGAACATGCTGATACCGATGCTGAGCGAGGTATGCAGCTCATACCCCTGAATCAGAAATGGCTGGTTGATCGTCCTTAAAATTTTCTGGCATACCGCATCAACCTGCGCGGCGGCTTCATTCACATCCGTACTTAATGACTCAAGCATGATGACGAACTCGTCACCGCCCTGCCTTGCCACGATATCCCCCTGGCGCAAACTGGATTTTATTCGCTGGGCAACCTCGATCAGCAGAAGGTCTCCGACGGCATGCCCCTTGGTATCGTTGACATACTTGAAATTATCGAGATCAATCATCAGCACCGCACCGTAGTGCAGATTACGGGCGCTGTTTGCGAGGGCCAGGTCCAGGTGATCGCGAAGCAGCCGGCGGTTCGGCATATCGGTGAGGGGATCATAAAATGCGAGCCGGTGGATGGCCTCCCTGGCCTCCTTATGCTCGCTCAGATCGGTAAATGCGCCGACATAATTGTGTATTTCGCCATCCGGGCCAGACACTGCAGAGATCGTTATCCATTTGGGATAAATTTCACCGTTTTTGCGTCTATCCCAGATTTCACCTTGCCATAACCTGTTTTTTGACAATGTCTTCCACATTGCCTGGTAAAACGTTTTGTCATGCCGCCCGGACTTCAGGATTGCCGGCGTTTTCCCAATGACTTCCTCCTGTGTATAGCCCGTCAACCGGGTAAAGGATTGGTTGACGCGCACGATGCAGTTATTTGCATCAGTAACAATGATGGCCTCAAGCGATTCAATGACTGTATCCGCGACGCGCAGATTTCGCTCGGCCTGAATGCGTTCGGTAATATCCCGGCCAATAACGACAAGGCCTTCACACAGATTACTTTTATTGAAGAGAGGCTGCCTGCTGATCTCATAATCACGCAAGTTACCTGCCGAATCGATGACCGTTTCCGAAAATAAGCTTTTTTTTGCTTTATCCCAAGCAACGCCATCCGCCAGGAATTTGAAGTACGTCGCAAACAACCTGGGATACGCCAGGCAAAGCTCCTTGTCGGTCTTTCCCTGCCAATCGATTTCATGCAGATTGAAAAGAACCTTGGCTGCCTCATTGGTATTCAGCCAGCGGCCATTGCCATCCTTAAGAATGATGGAATCCGGGATCGCTTCGATCAGAAAGGTAAAGGCATCGGACAGGAAAACATGGTCATCCTGAATCTCCATCATCGCGCCCCGGCCACAATGGAATTCAGATCAAATGTAATGCCATGAAAATAAAGCCCGGACCTGCCAGGGATGCAAAGCCATCGCCTGCAAAGAAAATGCCGGTTTGAAATGTAAGGATAAATTCCGTAAGGAACGGAAAAATTCAGATAGCCCCAAATATTCATGCCAACTCCTTTCCAGGAAATTTATCGTTGATCTCCGTCATTGGCGTAAACGCTTACGGAAAATCTAACGAGGCATGTTCGGGGCCTCACAAGCTTCTGTGCCAGAAACAGGGGCAAGGCAGAAGCATCAGACGTAGTCTATAACATTTCTACATCAAATCAATCACCTGATTAAAATTATGTTTATGCGCTATTTCTGACGTTAAGCGTCTCGCGGGAGTTGATAATCAGCGATGCCAGCTCAGCCAGCTTGATCTGCCGACTGCGAGCGGAATCGCGCAACAGGTTCATTGCATCTTTCTGCCCAAGCCGGTGCTGATCCATCAAAATGCCGACAGCTATACTCACGGAACGGTCCGCATCAAGTGCGGTTTGCAGTTGCTGCTTGGCCCCCCGTAAGCCATAAAGTTCCTGCGCACGGGATATCGCCGTCTCGATCGCCGGTATCAGCTGGGTGATATCAATCGGCTTGACCAGGTAACCCATTGCGCCTGAAATGTTGGCATGAGCGATGACATCCTGCTCGCTATGTGCGGTCAACATGATAAATGGAACGTGATGGTGCCTGGATAACTGTTCGGCCAACTCCAAGCCGTTGCGGCCTGACATACGCACATCCAGTATCACCAGATCGGGCTTGTCGTTATTATCAAGCCAGACCTCCGCCTCATCCACGGACTCGGCAGTACTTACCATATAACCTGCCCGGGAAAGCCCACTGGATAATGTAGAAAGGATCAGACGGTCATCATCTACGAGCAATAACGATTTCATGCGTTTTTTAGCTTGATCCTCAAGGTTTATCATATCGATTCGGATTCCTCTTTTTCCAGGGTAATGACGGGGGGGCTCAGCACAAGCCGGACAATGACCTTCCCGTCTTGTTGATCCCAAATCAAACTGGCTCCCTTGCGGGGCAGAAGAGACGATATCAGTTGCATGCCGGACCCCGTCGCGGGCTTATGCGGATATTCGAAGCCTGCGGGTAATAGCCCTGAATTGATGATGGTCACCTGTATCTCGTGAGGCAGGGGTTCATGCCTGAGCGTTATGCCAACACCGGCTGCAAGGTTTCCATGCTTAACGGCATTTGATATCAATTCGTTCAGCACCAGCGCCAGGGGCACGGCTTCCGACTCGGCAATCCGGCAAGGTATCCAGTTCATGGGGATATCAACCCTGATGGGAGTTTGCCACAAGGATTCAATATTGGAAGCAATTGCCGTCGTCAATTCGCATAACCGCACCTTGGTCACCGCAGCCATGCCCTGTAACCCATGGATCACGGCAATGCTGTTTACCTGGCTGATAACATTGGTAATGGGATCATTGAGTTCCGGGTGATGTGCAAGAAAATTACGCAGTATCCCGGTAACTCCCTGCAAGTTGTTCTTTATCCGATGATGCACTTCCCGGACCAGGGCATTACGATGTTGCGCTTCCTCGGCGATTCGTTGCTGTTCCTGGTGATCTAGCGCCCCATCCTCGATAAACACGCTATGACTCCTGAGTGAATGATCGCTGCCTTCTCGCGCAGCACACCCAATGACATCAAAATAACGCAGCCTGCCATCATCCTCCGTCAACTCAATTCTGGAAAATTCATTCCGCTCGTCCTGCATCAGTGTGGAAGCCTGTCCTCCAATAGCCGACAAGGGGACTCCCTTTAGAAAATCGCCTATGGGCCTGCCGATCACCTCATCCTGAGAACGATTGAACAACTGCATCCAGGCTGCGTTCGCATCGATCAAATAACCATCTTCATCAACCGATTGATATGGAATCGGAAGTCTCTCGAACAACTCACGAAGGCTGTCCCGCTCTTGATGCAATGACACGTTTAACAACATATCGCCGGTTAAACTTTGCATCGAACCGGTCGAACCAACTGCGTGCCCCGACTCATCAAATTCGATTTTGCTATGCTCGACTACCCATTCGCTACGCCCATCCTTCATCAGCAATCGGTGCGTGCTCTCATACGGAACTCCGTTCCGAATGGACTTTTTATATGAAATATCGACCCGCTGGCGATCATCAGGGTGTATAGATTCCAAAGACGCCTCGACAGAAGGAAGCATGCGGGAACGCAAAAGCCCAAGATGCGCAATCAGGCTATCCAGCTCTCCGGCATTCAGGTGAAATTGATTGCCCCCGACCTCCACGTCAACCTTGGCCAGCCCTGAATGAAGGGTATAAGAAAGCAATTGGGCTTTATCCATCATGATAAATTCTGAAAGCAATGTAATTGCTATTTATCTCCAGCAAGTCTATCAGCAGATTCCGTCTGGATAACGCGCGCGAAATATTAAATTCAGCCGTTAAATAAAACGTATGGCTGGAAAAGGCAAGATTTGTCCACTGCGCATACTTTTTCATGGTCTATGCCAATAATAAGCTGCTATTTTCATAGCATATAATATTTTTTATTCCCCAGTAACTCGCAGTCGCAATCATTCGCGAAACTCCACGCATGGAAAGTAAAAACGGAGCAACGCAACACTCAAGCCTTGGCTTCCGACTATCGCAGAGTGGAAAGCGGCAATAGCCTTGAAAAAGCTTGGTCATCCAGTGATTCTGATTGACTGAAGGCAAAATTTGTTTGAATCCGGTTATCTTTTTATCCAATAACACACTATTAAACGCGATATCGCTTTGCAACAATTTCCGATACGCCGCCTTATACTAAGGATTACTTAGTATCCAGTCAATGCAAAAACTAAGAGTCTCTTAGTCCAATAACATTGGATCAGAGACTTGATGGACGACAATTCGGTAATATCGAAACGTTTGCGCGAAGCAAGGCTTGCCGCCGGAATTTCACAGAAGCGGCTTGGCATTGCAGCAGGTATCGATGAGTTTTCTGCAAGCCCCCGCATGAATCAATATGAACGGGGTAAACATATACCTGACTTTTCTACGGTTGAAAGGTTGGCAACTATCCTGAACGTACCGACACCATACTTCTACACGCGTGACGAAGGTCTTGCCAAACTCCTCCTGCAATACGGCCGGCTTGGCACGGACTCAAAAGAAAAGTTACTCAGAATTGCGCTGGATATTGAAAGTAAATCCTAGTTAGCTGGAAAGGTTGGATAACCGACAATGAAAAGAAAAATAACAAGGTCTAATTGATGAACCGGCATGCCATCATGCTAGGGGCAGTTTCCTACAGTAGAGTAGAAATTTGAATCAATCTGATTTCAAATAATTGGAACCATTATTAACACCGAGCTGTAATATAAAAAACGGCTTAGGAAGAATTCCTAAGCCGTTGAATAGATTGGCGGCTCCCTGTGAGTTAAACACAGCACCAACGGATTATGAGTTTTATCAATTCATCGGCAATAGATTTTATCACCCATCACAACCAATAATTTATAAATATCACACCTCAAACTCTATCAATACTTCTCAATAACGTTGACACATCGTCGACATAAAACCTTTCGGTACATAACTGCAATATAAATATGGCCAGGTTTTCAATCTTTCCGTATAATTCTAGCGTTAACTTCAGTTAATTGCCGTTAAGGAACATCATTTGCGCACTGCCGTATCTCTTTTTACTGGTTGCGGTGGCTCGGACGCCGGAATCATAAATGCTGGCTTCAATATTTTGATGGCCAACGACATCCTTCCTTACGCAAAAGATACTTACCTCGCCAATCACCCTGAAACAGACTATGTTTTAGGATCTGTTAGCAAAATCGAAACATTTCCTTCCTCAGACTTACTAGTCGGCTGCTATCCATGCCAGGGGTTTTCTCAAGGTGGAGTCCGAGCAGCAAACCGTACAATTAATTATCTATATCTGGATTTTGCCCGCGCCCTTAATGTCATCAAACCAAGGGCCTTCATAGTTGAAAATGTTTCTGGGATGGTTAGGTCGAACTATCGTCATTTGCTTGAAGATCAAATCAAGGTCTTTACAGAAGCTGGATACAAAGTTAAATATAAAGTCCTTAACGCAGCAGACTATGGAGTTGCTCAGGAAAGAAAGAGAATTTTCATTGTCGGGATTCGCAATGATTACGACATTGAATACACATTCCCAACGCCTACTCATGGCACCGAGTTGAATCCATATCGTACGATCGAAGATGCAATTCTAGATTTGCCAGAATGGCCTGAGGGAGAGTTTTACGATTTGGATTTCCACTGGTATTACATGTCAAGAGATCGCAGGCGGGATTGGAAAGAGGTATCTAAGACCATCGTCAGCAACCCAAGACATATGCCCCTTCACCCCTTGAGCCCAACCATGACAAAACTGGGAGATGACAAATGGGCATTTACCACGGAAACTCGCGCGCGTAGATTTAGTTATCGTGAAGCATCACGCCTACAAGGTTTTGCTAATGATTTTGTATTCCCAGAAACAAAAAATGCAAGCCTGAACATGAAGTACAAAGTAGTGGGCAATGCTGTACCCCCCCCACTTTTCGAGGCTGTAGCTAAGGCTCTACCAAATATCTGGGACTAGCAGGCTTAAGTTGTTCCCTCGAATATCTCGTTCCTGTGGTACTCAAGGTAATTGGCCTGCTTTTTAGTGAACCTGCCAACGTTCACCTTAGGGTCAATTCCCCAAGCTTGTATTAGCTGGTTTAGTGAAGGATCAGCAAGAAGCATCTCCCCTTCGCTTGTAAACGTTATCCACCCCCCATCAAACAACTTGTCAACATGAGGGGACAATAATAATCCGTTGTTACCATCAAGCCGTTCCTGGTTATCTGCGTCTCTCCAAGGTTTAATATGGCTGGCCACAAGAAATGAAGTCTCACCTACTCCAGTAACTCTACATTTACTCTCTATAGCCATAACATTCTGGCGGAATAAGCCTTGTCCGATTCGAGCTTTAATCAACTGCTCTTTCTCAGTTTCACCAATATTCGATCCAAGTATCCCTTTTTCAACTTGATCCGCCGAAATTTCCACTTCAATGCTATCAAGCTCAATTGATAAGTTTTGATTATCACTTTCGGCAATTGCAATGAGCTCGAACGCCAATGAGTCAGATATTTTGGCCAGGTAACATTTTTGATTTCCATTACCCTTGGCATCAATCGGAGAATAGCCATTGGGAAGCAGATCTCTAATTATTTCTATGTGCGTTTTTGGAGAAAAGGGCTGACCAAGCCTCCTCCATTCTATTGGCACAAGCCAGCCTGCCTCGTCCCAATTACCTCCAGTTTTACCAAACTCCTCCGGCATGGATGATTCTCTAAACTGATCAGTAGCCACCCCTATGGCCATAATTTTCGTATTTGCATATGAGAAAATTACATCACCAGGATCCACCCGTGTTAGATTCAGATAAAACTCACTTCTGGCTCCATTCTTCTCTCTCGTAGGCGACCAAATATAGCCGCCCTGAATTTCAGCCCTATGAGTCTGCTTATGATTTACCCACCAATAGTTCACAATGTCATTCTAATCAGGTGCTTGAACCGTGCTTAACGTAGTCTCAAATTCTAAGAACCAATCAGACCCTGTTATTAATACCCATAAATCTTGATGATCTAAAAGCTTTAATATTCTCCCTCTATCTGCAAGAAAGATACCATTAGCACTTTGAGTATCTACCCAGCTTCCATCCGCCACCCTAAAACAAACTGGAGTAAACATAACCCCAGGATAATCAATCATCATTTGAAAGAAATTGCGAAATCGCATTGCGTGTGCTTCAAGCGTTTTCTTGGGCCAACCAGTCTCTTGCGCCCCACATTGAGCAAGTACAGCATATGCTGTAGCTGCCCCATCATCAAAATCTACTATTGCAACCAAATCAAGTCCCGCATCTCCTGAAGGGCCCTTTTTATTACATTCTTCTTCATTAATACCAAGCACCCTCAGATCTCTACCTAATCTTTTAAGGGCGATTCGCAAGTCTGTATTGTAATAGTTCACCCTATCTTCCGAATTTGCATCAAAAATTCTCACATTTGCATGTTCAGGAAGTAATCCACCAAGTGCTTCTTTGCTAAGCAGTGCAAATTTTTTTGCCCACTTTTGAGGGATTCCCACACCAGCAAATGACCTTAATCTTGAGCAAGCTACTAAAAACATATACACCCGCTGTTTCTCAGTGATGTCTTCTCTCAGAATGAGAGTTTCACCATTCAAAACAAATGGATAATAATCTGTTAAAGCATTTGCGCGATAATCCAGGTGGGTCAATAAATCTTCAAGCTGCTGCTCGCGCCGACCATTTTTTTCAGCATCGCTTACATCTTGAGCTTCCACACTAATTTCCGCATCAATTTCTTCAGGACTAATTGTTCCATTCTGAAGTATCGATTCGATATCATTTTTATGTAAGCTTGTACGACCGTTATATCGAACTATTAAAAGTAACTCAGCCAAATCCGCGAGCAAGTGCGGAGTATTGGGATGGAGCTCGCCGATACTAAAATTCATCTTCAGCCGCTCTTAGTTTCTCAACCATCTCCCGACCAATTAAACGTATATTCTCGAATATCCTTTTTGAAACTGTCTGCGCCTCGGAACTATAATCAATAGTTGCAACCATACTCGCTGCTTCTGTAACCAGACTATCAGCTTGGTATAGTAAAGCCATAAAGTCTTGCGTAATATCAGAAGTCATCTCAAAAGCGATCTTTAGTGGAGAGTCACTTCTAAATGCCGCCAAAGCTTTTTCATCTGAAACAACAGCCGCTAACATCCTTAAATTTCTGGATTCCCCTACTTTTGTTTTACCTTTAATCTTTTCATATAACCAATGAGTCAACTCAGAAACTGGCTCATTTAACAAACACTCGGGAAAAACAATTGGATCATTCGATATGAAATTTCCAGTTCCATCTTTTCTGCTCATTCCTACAAAAAAACCGATTCGGTCATCAGCAAGTGCAGTTGATAATATCGAAAATTTTATTGATTCTTCATCCAAATTCTCAATATCATAAAAATTCTCATTTTCGATTTTTCGATAAACAGCTAATGCATCGAGACTGCGCTTAATATGATCTCTTCTACTGCCTATAACTTTAGCCACTTCATAATATCGATCACGAGGTTCATTCGCTGGATCCGTTAAATCAAATATCTGTTTTATATATCTTGCCTTTGCAAGTGGTTCCCATTGTTTAATGCCAGTAATGTGTCTAAATCCAAGATAGGGTAAAACCAAAGCTCTGGTCGCTTTTTTAACGACCGGAATTCTAGTTGGCTTATATTTGGCCTGATTAGCTATTTCTCGAATTTTATTACCAGGATTCGAACATGCCTCTGGATCCTGTAAAAGCCTCAATGCCGTAAGCCTTCGGTTACCTTCTACAACGACAAACTTACCTTCAATAGTTTCATGAGGTACAACAATAATCGGCTCACCTGCAAAATAATCGTTATTTGCAATAGCCCCCATCAATTCTTCAATCGAGGTCGACGCTGCAATGTAGTCCAACATTGATTGTTGGTCTCGAGCAGTTGACTCGAGCAATCTTGGGTTTTCTTCATCTAGAAGCAATTCATCTAAATCAAGCTGTGTGATTTCAGCTAATTCATTTTCAGGCATGATTTTCCTTCAACAATTTCAATAAGCTCTTCTAGTTAAAAAATTGTTTCATTTTTCTAATCCTGGATTTTTATGTTTTGTCGCTGATATCTATCAAACGACTTTTAAATCCAACTACTTACCAATAACACTAGGTCTTACGAACCACCTTTGCCAATCCTGATACACCCCGGCTGCTAGCACCGAGAAGAAAATGGAAACAGGGTTAAGACTCTTGTTTTCATCCCTATCTGAGGATCTGCGTTTCTCCCAGCTATATGGAGCATCTTTATCGAAATCCATAGTGATTTCTAACCTTCATAATCAATTGTTGACTCTTTTAAACCAGTTATTAGATTCGGACGTAAAAAGTAGATAAATTGAGATAACTTCAAAGAATGTGGATACGTAAGCGGAAATTTCCATTAATGCAGACATCTTAATATCAGACAATCCGATCCACATTACTGCACCTATGATCACAAGTGCTAACCACACATATCTAGCAGAATTGCTTTGATTGGAAATTTTGTAAGGGAGTATAAAGAATAGGGAATAAATAATCAGATTGAAAACAAATTCCCCATCCTGAATAATTCCGGACAGCTTATCTCCAAGCGTCCCCAGGATTGCTAGGCCAATACTGATACATACAGCAATCACAGCATATTTAACATTTGTCGGCATTGTTTCCCCTTAAAAAACCCCCTAACCATTTTTATTAATTCTTTTTAACCATCGACTTCTTACTGCTTGAGCGATTAACTCGCCTTTTTCTGATTTTCTAAATCCCGCGCCAATGCTTCCACTTCTGGATTGCGCTGCCTAACATCTGTTTCATCAGTTAACAGATATGCAGCAAATTCTGGCCACACTTTTGCAATTGCCCCTAAAACCTCGGCATTTGCTTTAGTTCTTTCTGTTTCATAGTTAATCAGGCTTTGTTTAGGTATCCCCGTTTTAGTGCAAAACTCAGCCCTGCCCAGCCCTAAGTGCTCTCTGACAAATCGAATTCTTTTCCCGTAATTTGTTGACACGTATATCCAGTTCGTTATACAGTCCAATTCAAAATATATCTATTTTTATATATATCTTGAGTTGGATATTAATGCATTTTGTGTAATGAAGTTCAAAGGAGCATATAGGCGATTATGGACACTCAAATAGATGCAAGTCAAATGCCATCCGTACCAATCATGTCACGCAAAAAATTTGCTGACCTGGTAGGCGTCACAGAAGACACCGTCACCGGTTGGATAAACCGAGGCTACCTCCCCGTCGTAGAGATCGGCAAATACCGTCTCGTCAATATCGCCCTTGTCACAAGAATGGCTCTGGAGCAGGAGTTCTCACTCTAATGGCCTCCATTAAAAAACGCCCAATCCTCAATGCAGATGCGCACGTCCTGGAACGTGCTCGCCTGGTGCCTGAAGACCTGCTGCGGATCAATGCCGCAAACAAGGACGCCGTTAACGCCATGAGGGCGACCAGTGCGTCCGCGCGGCACCCGAAGGGCGGCGCCGGAGCACAGGCCACCCCCACAGGTAATACGGGGGGAAAGTCCATAGAACTCGTTCTTGAGGGTGGGAAGGTAAAGCAGGTTCTACCCCGTACGCACTACAACTCGAATGTATGTTTTATCGACTGGTTTAATTTTACGGTCCATGAAGATACGTTCCAGATTCTGAGTGGTGCAGTCACCGATTCAGAAATCATCTTTGCCGTTTCAATGGCATGTGAATCCATATTCGGCTTTGGCATCACTTCCAAACGGGAAAAGGGTGCCAACTTCTACAGGGCATCCTACGTACTGGGGGAAAACTATGGCCTCGTCTGCTATGGAGGCCAGAGAAACACCGTTCTGGTATCCCTGTCCGGTGAAGGTTGCGCTGCAGCCAGGGGCGGATGGGAAAGACGGATGTATGACTTCCTCAATTCAGCCCAGTCCCCAAAGATCACCCGTATCGACTTAACCCATGACGACATCGAAGGGGCCTTGTTCAGACCTGAATCGTTAATCGAATCCTATGACCAGGGGAGTTTTAACTGTGGTGGGCGCAATCCTGATATTGAGTTGCGGGGCAACTGGAGAAATCCTAATGGTAAAGGGCGATCCGTCTACATTGGCAACCGCTCGAATGGCAAGTTTTTCCGAGGCTATGAAAAGGGCAAGCAGCTTGGTGATGCAGATTCGCCATGGATGCGGCTTGAAGTCGAATTCAAATCAGTTGACCGAGTTATACCGTTTGACATTCTCAAGTACCCGCAAGAGTACTTTGCAGCGGCTTACCCCTTACTCCGCAATTTCTCTGCAGATATCCAGCGAATAGACACGGTAAGAAAAACCGTTCAAGTCTCCTACGAGCGAACTAAGAAATGGCTAAAACGCCAGTGCGGTGCAGCTCTCAACCTGATGCTTAATGTTGAGGGCGATGCAGAATCTGTCCTCGCATTAATCAAACGAGAGGGAAAACTCCCCAAGGGCGTGCTTCCTCCATCTTTCCGGCATGTCGACTCCAGCCTGCACCATTCACCGCTGGAACACATGCCATTAGTCCTGTCTTTTGTTAACCAAGGAGTTTAGAGACCATGCAATTAAAAACCAAAGCAACCGTACTAGGTGCCCGTCACTTCAATGATGTCGTCGATGGCACAAAACACGACTTTACGAAGATCCACGTCGTTATGCCTGTATCGACCAATTCAGGTGCCGAAGTCGGTTTCAACACCCAAACTATCAATTTCGGCACTGCTGCCGAATTCGAAAAGCTCAAGAACCTGCCATTCCCGGTCGAGGCTGAACTCGACATTGAGCTGACCACTAAAGGCATGGTCTGCCATGGCTTCAAGCACATCGGCAAGGCCGAACTGAAAGTTGCTGCCTGACCATGTCCGAATTCCGCCGCTTCTACATTATTCAGTGCCGCAGCACTGGGGCATTTCTCACTGAGAACCTGAGATACAGCAATCTGGCAGAAAAGGCCGGTCGTCTCTATTGCCCGCATGAGGCGGTGGATACGGCACGTTTCAACCTGGACGATGACTATGCCGTCTTTTCGGCATGGGAAGTAATCGAGGAAGCATGATGGACACGATGATCGCTGATATCACTGTTGAAGACGTGATCATCGTCTGTGCCGTCATCTTCGCGTTGCTGATCGGTTTCGGTCATGGCATCGGTCTTGGTAAAGGAATTGCGAAGTGACGATCGCAATAGTCATGAAATGGCTTTTCGTCGGCTATGGCGCTGGCCTTATTCTCGGCTACCTGCTGGGAAGCACCATTCAATCTTTTCACAACATTACGAGGTAAATACCATGAAAAAATCTGTAGTCTATACAGCAATCGCAGCAACTGGTGCAGCAGCAGTAATGCTGGTCCCTGAACTGGCAATGGCAGCAAGCCAGCTGCCTGCCACAGCCCTGGATACCGTCGGTACTGATGCTATCGACACTGCCAAGGATATTTCCGTGAAATTCATCCCGGTAGTAGTGGGCATGGCGATCTCCTGGTTCATCCTGTCCGGTACAAAGAAGGGCCTCGGCAAGTCCGGCATCAAGTAAAGTGCGATTGGCAGGGGGTAACCCCTGCCTTTTCCCATATGAAAAATCTTAAAAAAAAATTTGTTATCGCTACAGCGATTTTCCTTTTCTATATACCTGCGGCAAATGCATTAATTTTGCTATATCCGCTGGTTGCAGCGACGTCTACAACCATGGGGCAGGCAATCACTGTTTCTGCCCTTGCTCATGGTGCCGCAATCGCTTTCATCCAGTTCAGTAAAAAGGACGAGAACGGAACACCGCAGGTCGCGCCAATCAACATCCAGCTAAAGCCGGAACAACCCCTTGTCACGCCGGAAGGATGGACAAGTCCGACTGAACCTCCTGCCACGTCATCCGGTGTGACGAATTCGCCTGTTTATAATTATGGTCAGTATGTTTCTACTAGTGTTTTAGGCGTTGCCGAACAGTACGTTGCAGACCAGCCTGCAATTGTCAACGGCAATCCTCGTGAAAGAGAAATCACTAGCGTTACAACAAATCCCATCCCATCAACTTGGCAAATTGGTCAATTTGGCGGTAGTTTTACAGTAAGGACTACTCAGAATGGCGTTTTTCTTGCTGAAAGCACCACCCAGGTTACATACAATAACAATAGCCAGTCAGTCTGTCCGGCCGGCTATACATCATCTTCTAGCACCTGCACCCTCTTGGACCCACAACAGGTTACAAAGCCGCCTAAGGGTGTAGACGAATTCAAGCGTGAAGGAAATAACTTCGTCAGGGACCCGCAGCAGGATCCGCAGGACAATAGCCCGGCAGTCGCCCAGCCTGCACCTAACCAGATTCAATACACAGACAATGAAACAGGCGAAACCGTCATGGTTTCGCTTAATTCGGATGGAACTTCCACCGTCACCCAATCCACCCCCAACTATGCGAACGGAACGACAACCGTTAAAACTACCCAGGTATCCGCACCATCAAGCGGAGGTGGTTTGCCAACAGTCACAGGCCAGGCAACCAATACTTATTCAGGTACGGGCACTGCAATCGGAACCACCCCAATGGGAGGCAGTTCATCTAATGGCACCATGACATGCCCTGAATGCGCGACAGAAGTCACGCTCTCGAACATCAAGGATTTGATTGAGGGTGTGATCAACGGCGAAGAATCCGGTGCAGATGAAGCCGGGGAGGGGTTTGCTGCCAGATTCAATGCAGAACAAACCCTTACATTCAACGGCAATGTAGGCCAAATGAATGACCTTGTTGAGGAGTCCGGGCTACTCCAGCTTTACCAGAACTCAATCCTGCCAATTTCACCGTGGCATATGGCTGTGAACGGCCAGTCATCCAACTGCGAATTCGGCTTTACCTTGTTTGATGAAACCTACCAGATATCGATATGCGATGCGCAGCCCTTTATACACTCTGCGCTTAATTTCGTTTTCTTCATCCTGCTTGTATTCGGGGTGGTCAATTTGATAGCGGAAAGGCCGGAGGGGAATAGCTGATGCCTTGGTTATTTATTGGATTAGCCAATATTGTTGAACGTGCAATCGTCTGGTTTATCTCCAGGGGACTCAGGAAAGGCGTTTATTTCACTACATATGCATTTTTTGTGATTGGCCTGTTTACCGCCTTCTTGTCTGCCACTTACATCGGCATCACTGCCCTCAGGCCATTAACGCCCAATGGCGTCAGTTTTGGGCTCGCCTTCCTGCCTCCATCAACGGCAGGCTATATCAGTTTCTATTTGACAGTGCTGATCAGTAAGCGCGTCTACGACTGGCATAAACAGTTAAGCCGTGACTTTACCCAGGTAACAATGGGTTTCTAGCAGTGGCCAACTGGACGCTGACAGGTGATCTCGGTGCCGGCAAGTCCGTCATCTCGACCGGCAAGATCATGGACTTCCTGATGAAGGGTTTGCCGGTCGCAACCAACATGGACATCTACCCCGAAAAATTCCTTCCCCCAACATCAAGGGTAACACATGTCAAGCTACCGGATTTTCCTAGTGCTGATGATCTTTGGGCTCTGGGTATGGCTTCAGGCAGCCGAGACGAAAGCACGTTTGGACTCCTCGCGCTCGACGAACTCGCAGTCTTTCTTAATTCAAGGGAATGGCAAGGCAAGGCCCGCGATCAGGTAATCAAGTACCTTCGCCATGTCCGCAAGCAGCACTGGCATACGCTGTTTATCACCCAGGATATCGAATCCATCGATGCACAGGCACGCCGTGCACTGATTGAACACAAGGTTGTTTGCAAGCGTACCGACCGTTTATCCATACCGTTCCTTGGACCAGTCCTCAGGCTGTTCGGATTCAAGGGAACACTGCCGCAGATCCACTTCGGCATTGTCCGTTATGGCAAGCAGGATTGGTCCCCGAAGGTCGACACATGGATCTATCGCGGCACAAAACTATACGACGCCTACAACACTGACCAGGTATTCACTGAGGAACCTGAACGCGACATCCTGCTGCATGGCAGGGATAGGGACTATCCCGCCCAGGCAACCGGGCCATACACCGTCCTTAGCCCGTGGCACCTCAAGGGGCGCTACATGAGCTTTTATGAACGCAACCGCAAGGCCCTCACATCGATCATGCTGTCCCTGCTGGTCGTATCGGTCGGTGGCTCTTACCTTTACCACATTGACCAGCTTCACAAACCGGCCCCGAAACCGGCCCAGGCTGAAATAACCAAATCTCAGCCCCTTAAAGGCGTTCTGGATCTCGGCGACCGTTTCATCATTACCACGCAATCCGGCCTTGTCCTTGAATCGCTGCACTCGAAAATGGACGCAACCGGCACTTATTACAAGGTAGGCAACACATGGTACAAAAAGCCCTGATCATCCTTTTCCTGCTGTTCCCTTCAATCGTTCGGGCGGAAGTGAACCTCGAATTCAGCGAGATCACCATCCCCGAGTTTGCGCAGGCTGTCCTCAAAGGCATCATCAAAAAGAACTACGTCCTGAGTCCTGATGTACTCAACGATGCCAGGACAATCACCATGTCTATCAAGAACACTAGTGAAACGGACCTGCTGCCGCTCATCACTAGTATCCTCGATGAGAACGGCATCGGCCTTGCGGAACGTGCCGGTTTCATCTACCTGACAAGGAAACCGCTCGTCCTGCCGGAACTGCCTGCAGTAGCTCCCAGCCTGTCCAGCTTCGATAGTCAGCACTCCCCTTCTGCAACGCAGCCGGAGCCATCCGACCTCCAGATCTACTCCTACAAGCCCCTATACCGTGAACAAAAGGAAATCACCGACCTGCTCAACTTCGCAGGAGCAAGGGTCAATCAGTCCACGGTCGACGATGTCATCTTCTACAGGGCATCAGAAGAAACGCAGGACATCCTCACCAACCTGCTTGCAGACCTCGACAAACCGTCAAGCGAAGTAATCGTTAAGGCGTACATCTACGAAGTTTCCAACAACGTCACGGACGTTAACGCCATTTCCGCTGCGCTCAGCCTCCTGAACAGGAAGCTCGGCATGACCCTGGACGTACAACCTCAGGCCAACCAGCTGAAACTAACCCTCCCGAGCGCCGAGATCCTGATCTCCGCCTTCGATTCCGACAACCGCTTTAAACAAGTCAGCTCCCCCTCGCTCAGGGTCAAGCACGGCAAAAACTCCCGCTTCTCTGTAGGAACAGAAACCCCGGTCATATCCTCAACCACCACGACAAACAACGGCAACCCCGTCCAATCCATCGTCTACCGCTCATCCGGCGTCATACTCGACATCACGCCAAGGATCTTCGCCGAAACCATAGAACTAGACATCACTCAGCAGCTCAGCAGCTTCGTCCCCACCACCAACGGCGTCAACAACTCACCCACCCTCATCAAGCGCGAGATAAAAACCGTCGTCAACACAAAACACGGCGAATTGATCCTCCTCGGCGGCCTCAATGAATCAAAGGTAAGCAACCAGCGCCAGGGACTCAAATTCCTCCCTGACTTCCTTCACAACAAGAACGACACCGATGACAAATCAGACATCCTCCTCGTCATGCAAGTCCAACGCCTCTGACATGCCAGCCATGCGGCCTCCCCAACATCGCCGCAGCGGCGATGTGAGGCCCGAAAGGGCTGGAGCGAAGCGAAACCGCTGCCTGTCTTCGGATGCATGTGTCCCTTGTCCCGCAGGGATTCGACCGTCGTCCGGTCGAAGGATATGCATCCGCGCTCTGCACGTTCAACATAAACCATAGACACGAACCATGGCCATCAAAAAATCCGACACCGGCTGGCTCGCCGACATACAACCCGGCGGACGCGGCGCGAAACGCTACCGCAAGACATTTAAGACCAAGGCCGAAGCCCTCGCGTGGGAAGCCTGGCTCAAAACCCAGGTCAACCAGTCATCCGAGTGGACCCCGCAAAAACGGGATACGCGACGCCTTACGGATCTCGTCGAACTCTGGCACCAACACCACGGAAACCAGCTCAAGGCCGGAAAGGACACCTATGCAAGGCTTCTCAACATGGTCGCAGCAATGGGCAACCCTCCTGCCGAGACCTTCAACACTGCAACCTTTGCCGCATACCGGACAAGGCGCATCAATGAGGGAATCACCGCCAGCAACATGAACCGCGAACACGCCTACCTTCGCGCAGCCTTCAACGAACTGCGCCGGATCGGCGAATGGAAACGGGAGAACCCGCTCCGGGATCTCCGGCAATTCAGGATAGAGGAACGCGAACTCAGCTACCTCACCACCGATCAGATCCGCACCTTGCTCGGCGCACTCCAACCAAGACAATCCAGTGCCTACATTGTCGCAAAGATATGCCTCAGCACCGGCGCACGCTGGAGCGAAGCTGAACAGCTCACGGTCACCCAGGTAAAAAACGAACAGATCACCTACAACAGGACAAAATCAGGAAAGAACCGGACGATCCCGATTACGCCGGAACTGGAAAACGAGATACTGCAGAAGAAAATAAAATCATCCGGCATGCGTCTTTTCAGGGACTGCTACGAAGACTTCAGGAGATGCATTGCCACCCTGGACATCGACCTGCCGCAAGGACAGCTAACCCACGTCCTGCGTCACACATTCGCCAGTCACTTCATGATGAACGGTGGCAACATCCTCACCCTGCAACGCATCCTCGGTCATAGTTCCATCACCATGACCATGAAATACGCCCATCTTGCACCCGAGCACCTTCAGGATGCAAAACACCTAAACCCAATCGCAGGAACCCTATTGCAGATTAAATAAAACTATCGGAAACTTGACTGGTGGACAATATCTCACCAGAAAAGCGCAGCAAGATAATGAAGGCGATTCGTTCTAAGGACACACGCCCGGAACTCCTTGTCCGCAAGCTCCTAACCAGTATGGGATACCGCTACCGCCTGCACTCGCGTGACCTTCCTGGGAAACCTGACATTACATTCAAGGGCCGGAAAAAAATTGTGTTCATCCACGGTTGTTTTTGGCATGCCCATACCTGCCAGGGGGGGCGTGTACCGGTAGGAGAGTATTGGCAAAAGAAGTTAAATGCCAATATGGAGCGTGACAAAGCAAATAACCAAAAGTTAATTGCTTTGGGTTGGGATACCCTTACATTATGGGAGTGTGAGCTCAATGATTTAGCACTAATAGAAATGCGGCTACGACAATTTCTTGGTAAATCAAAAGCGATAACCTCACAAGATTAATAAGGACTAACTTTATCAATAAACCCAGTTGACAGTTTGTTGACGTTTAAAAAAGAAAAAGGGCTAGCATTTGAGCTAACCCTTTGATTTTGTGGTGGCCCCCCTGTGAGTCGAACACAGCACCAACGGATTATGAGTCCGCTGCTCTAACCAAGCATGAGCTAGAGGGCCGGAAAACCTTGATTAATCGTTACCTGTTTCCAGGAAGCTGCGCAGACGTTCCGAGCGCGTCGGGTGACGCAGTTTGCGCAGTGCCTTGGCTTCTATCTGGCGAATACGCTCGCGTGTGACGTCGAACTGTTTGCCGACTTCTTCCAGCGTGTGGTCCGTATTCATTTCGATACCGAAACGCATGCGCAGTACCTTGGCTTCGCGAGCAGTGAGTGATTCAAGCACTTCCTTGGTTGCATCGCGCAGACTGGCATAGACAGCAGCATCCACCGGAGCAAGCGTGGCATTGTCTTCGATAAAATCACCCAGATGCGAGTCATCATCGTCACCGATCGGAGTCTCCATGGAAATAGGTTCCTTGGAGATTTTCAGAATCTTGCGAATCTTGTCTTCAGGCATTTCCATCTTTTCTGCCAGGGTCGCCGGATCAGGTTCCAGACCGGTCTCCTGCAGAATCTGGCGGCTGATACGGTTCATCTTGTTGATGGTTTCGATCATATGCACAGGAATACGGATGGTGCGGGCCTGGTCGGCAATCGAGCGGGTGATCGCCTGGCGTATCCACCATGTCGCATACGTGGAAAATTTATAGCCGCGGCGGTATTCGAATTTATCCACCGCCTTCATCAGGCCGATATTGCCTTCCTGGATCAGGTCGAGGAATTGCAGGCCACGGTTGGTGTATTTCTTCGCGATTGAGATTACCAGGCGCAGGTTTGCCTCGATCATTTCGCGCTTGGCGCGGCGTGCACGGGCTTCGCCGGTGGACATCTGCTTGTTGATTTCCTTCAATTCCTTGATGGGAATACCAACTTTATCCTGCAGGCTAAGCAACCGCTGTTGCTGGTCGATGATGGAATGCCTGAAACGGTCCAGGCGCTCTACATAGTTTTTATTCAATGCCAGCTCGCCTTGCAGCCAGTCGAGATTGACTTCATTGCCGGGGAATACCTTGATGAAGTGCTGGCGTGGCATACCGGCCTTGTCCACACAGAAGTCCATGATCTTACGCTCATGGCCGCGGACCTCTTCCACCATTTTTCGAACGGTTTCACACAACGCCTCGACCTGCTTGGCCGAGAAGCGGAAAGCCGTCAGCTCTTCGAGGATACTCTCGTGCAGCTTCTTGTATTCCTTATCCTGCGAACCATTCTGTTGCAGGATGGATGACATTTTCTCATGCGCACCACGGATGACTGCGAAACGCGTCAAAACCTCGGCCTTGAGCTTTGCCAGCGCTTCCGCGGAAATTGCAGCAGCCTTGGCGCCGTCATCGTCCTCTTCGTCTTCGTCCTCATCGGCTTCGTCCACTTCGGTTTCCGCAGCCTCGGCAGCAAGTTCCTCTTCCATGCCGACATCGGAGTCAATCAGGCCGTCAACCAGATCATCGACGCTCATCTCGTCCTTCTCGACCTTGTCGACCATGGAGAGCAATTCGGCAATCGTGGTCGGACAGGCGGCAATCGCCTGCACCATGTGCTTGAGGCCATCCTCAATACGCTTGGCGATCTCGATTTCGCCTTCACGGGTGAGCAAATCAACCGTACCCATCTCACGCATGTACATACGTACCGGGTCGGTGGTGCGGCCAAATTCGGAATCCACCGTGGAAAGCGCCTGCTCGGCTTCCTCAACGGCATCTTCATCGGTCACTGCGGGCGGAGCATCGGACATCAGCAGCACTTCGGCATCAGG
This sequence comes from Methylophilaceae bacterium, assembly GCA_905339275.1. Classification (GTDB taxonomy): domain Bacteria; phylum Pseudomonadota; class Gammaproteobacteria; order Burkholderiales; family Methylophilaceae; genus UBA6140. Next base: position 436,913 of record CAJPFK010000004.1, on the reverse strand, counting down.
GGCCTCTTCGTAGACCTGGATGCCCATGTCGTTGATCATGCCGATAATACCGTCGATCTGCTCGGAATCCTGCACATCATCCGGCAAATGGTCATTGATCTCAGCATACGTCAGATAGCCGCGTTCCTTGCCAAGGACAATCAGCGTCTTCAGGCGCGTACGACGGTCTTCAACCTCGTTGGGGGCTGCTGCAGTTTTGTCGTTCACTTTGTCGTTCTGCTGCTCTTTAGCCATGCTTAACCTCAAATATTCTGTGCCGTAATTAATACTGCGGAAAACCCTGTATTATACCTCAAAATTGCCTTCAATTTTACCCCCTCGGGGAGTCTATCCAGTAAACGCAGCCATCTCATCCGCCGGTTCGGGTGTTCATGGATTTCAACAGCGCCCGTTCTTCCTCCGTCAACTGACTCAGGCTTTTTTCCTTGATGCTATCCAGCAACCGGCTTTGCCTGCGCTGCGTGTAGATATCCCTTAGTTGCTTGCGCGCACCCTCGAATTCAAGCCCAAAATCCAGAGTTTCGTCCAAAAGATGCAATTCACGCTGGATTTCGCGCAACAACCGGTCATCCAGATGTTTTTCCAACTGGTGCAGCAGCGCTGCGGGATTGGATTGAGGGTTCAACAAGGCCACCTCCATGGTCATGCGCACCATCAAATCATCATCGCCATCGCCCTGTATCCACTGCATATCCTCTTCCCGCGCCAGGGAAGCCTGCATCAGCAACATCAGGGCAAAACGGCGGTGCAGGGATACGGTAGTACGGGATTGCCTGGGCGCAGATCGTTGCGGTCGCTGATTGAGATCAGGCAATCTGACCATACTGCGCATCTCATCCAGGGAGATGCCTGATAATTCTGCAATCCTTTTACGCAACAGCAATGCCAGCCGCGGCGCCTGAATCTGCTTCAGAATCGGCTCGGCCTCGTTCAGGAACCTGACCTTGTCTTCCTGTGATTGCAGCGGGTTATCCGAACTCAGGTTCTGGATGACATATTGCGATAAAGGCAATGCCGTTTTCATGGCCGCCTCAAACGCCTCCTTGCCGAATTCGCGTACATAACTGTCCGGATCATGCTCGCTGGGCAAAAACAGAAAACGCAACTGCAAGCCGTCGGTCAAGGCAGGCAGCGCATTCATGGCTGCCCGCCAGGCAGCATTGCGCCCCGCCGCATCCCCGTCGAAGCAGAACACGATCTCATCCGTCTGCCGCATCAGCTTGGTGATGTGGTAAGGCGTGGTTGCCGTACCCAGCGCAGCCACCGCATACTCGATACCGTACTGCGCCAGCGCGACCACATCCATGTAACCCTCAACCACCAATGCGCGGCCCGCATCGCGAATTGCGCGCCTGGCCAGGAACAGGCCGTATAGCTCATGGCCTTTCTGGAACAGCGGCGTTTCAGGCGAGTTGTAGTATTTTGGCGTATCTTCCGGGTCGATCACACGGCCGCCGAAGCCGATCACCTGCCCCTTCTGGTCGTGGATCGGGAACATGATGCGGTCACGAAAGCGGTCATAACGCCTGCCTTGCTCGTTCTCCACCACCAGGCCGGCCGTCTGCAACACTTCGCTATCATAGTGATCGAATACGCCTTGCAGGTTCTGCCAGCCCTGCGGCGCATAGCCGATCTGGAACCTGGCAGCCACCTGCCCGCTGAGGCCGCGTCCTTTCAGGTAATCGATCGCACGCGGCGACTTTTTCAATTCGCCCTTGTAATAATTTGCAGCCTGCTGCAAGGTTTCCAGCAAGCCGGGAACGACTTTCTGCGCAGGCTTTGAAATATCCCGCGTCTCCTGCGGCACGATCATGCCGACCATCTTCGCCAACTCGTGCACCGCCTCGACAAAACTCAGGCCCTGATACTCCATCAGGAAGCCGATCGCCGTCCCGTGCGCGCCGCAGCCGAAACAATGATAAAACTGCTTGGTCGGGCTGACCGTGAAGGAAGGCGATTTTTCGTTGTGGAAAGGACAGCAGGCAGAGTAATTGGCCCCTGCTTTTTTCAAGGGCACATTCTTGTCGACCACGTCGACAATGTCGACACGGTTGAGTAGTTCCTGGATAAAGGACTCTGGAATCATGCGTAGGTAAATGATAGCCCAAAAACAAAAAAGGAGCTTTCGCTCCTCTTTATCTTAACAATTTTCTGTTTCAAGTCTGCTTGCTTAACCTTAGGCACCCAGCCGGCTTTTAATCAGGCCGGAAATTTTGCCCATATCGGCTCGCCCCAGCACCAGCGGCTTGATGGCTGCCATGACCTTGCCCATATCCTTGATGCCGGAGGCCGCCGTATCCGTAATCACCTGACTGAGAATATCGTTCAACTCGGCTTCGGTCAGCGCCACCGGCAGGTATTCCTGCAACACGGTCACTTCGAACTTCTCGACATCTGCCAGATCATGCCGGTTGGCAGCTTCGTATTGCGAAATCGAATCGCGCCGCTGCTTGAGCATCTTTTCGATGGCTTCAACCACCTGCGTATCATCCAGCTCGATACGCTCATCGACTTCCCGCTGCTTGATGGCCGCCTGCAATAACCGGATCGCTCCCAGACGCGCAGTGTCTTTCGCGCGCATGGCATTTTTCATATCTTCGGTGATTCTGGCTTTTAACGACATCAGACTACCTGCATTCAAGGCGGAAATCAGACTTGCGGCCTGAATGCGCCTAGCTTGGGATTTGTAAGCGAGACTTAGTAAAGCTTGGCTGGCAGAGTCTGGTTGCGGATGCGGCGATAGTGACGCTTCACGGCAGCAGCAGCCTTGCGCTTACGTTCCCAGGTTGGCTTCTCGTAAAATTCGCGAGCACGCAGGTCGGTCAGCAGGCCGGTTTTCTCAATCATGCGTTTGAAGCGGCGCAGGGCCACGTCAAACGGTTCGTTTTCTTTAACGCGTACAGTAGACATTCAGCTCAATTCCTTGAGGTTCTTTTGAAAAGTCTGCTATTCTAGCCGCCGATTCGCAATTTATCAATCTTTATCAAAGACTTTTTGGATATTCCTCCGTGTTGGTTCTTGGCATTGAATCCTCCTGCGACGAAACCGGCATCGCGCTCTACGACACCGAGCGCGGCCTGCTCTCCCACGCCCTGCATTCCCAGGTCGAAATGCACGCCGAATACGGCGGCGTAGTGCCCGAACTCGCCTCGCGCGACCATATCCGCCGCGCCTTGCCGCTGACACAGCATGTGCTGGATGCGGCCGGGCGCACCCTGCAGGATATTGACGGCATCGCCTATACGCAAGGGCCGGGGCTGGCTGGCGCGCTCCTGGTCGGCACCAGCATTGCCGAGGCGCTGGCATTCACCCTGAATGTGCCCACCGTTGGCGTGCACCACCTTGAAGGCCACTTGCTGGCTCCGCTATTGGAAACAGACCCGCCGGAATTTCCTTTTGTTGCACTGCTGGTCTCCGGCGGACACACACAACTCATGCGGGTCTCCGGCATCGGCGACTACGAGCTATTGGGTGATACGCTGGATGACGCTGCAGGCGAAGCCTTCGACAAAACCGCCAAACTGCTTGGCCTGGGATACCCCGGCGGCCCAGCGCTTTCCAGGCTGGCGGCGCAAGGCAAACCGGGCCGATTCAAGCTGCCCCGCCCGTTACTTAATAGCGGCGACCTGAATTTCAGCTTCAGCGGCCTCAAGACCGCCGTGCTGAGTATCGTGAATGCTGAAAAATCCGGGGCCGGCGAACTTGAAGAACAGGTCAAAGCGGATATTGCGTATGAGTTCCAGGAAGCCGTCACCGAAGTGCTGACGGCAAAATGCATGGCAGCATTGAAAGAAACCGGCCTGGACAGCCTGATTGTGTCCGGCGGCGTCGGAGCAAATGCAAGATTAAGAGAACGTTTGAATGAAGCGACCAGGCGCAGGCTTTGCAAGGTCAGCTATCCACGTCTTGAGTTCTGTACGGACAATGGCGCGATGATCGCTTTTGCCGGCGCGATGCGCATGCAACACGCCACGCAGCGGGATTACGCCTTTACGGTACGCCCGCGCTGGGATCTGGCAGACCTGCAAAAACCCTAGGATTTCGGCTTACTGAAGCCGCCTTCGGTTCCATCGAGCAGTTTCCTGATATTGCTGCGATGACGCCAGATCAGCAATACCGCCAACACCGCCGTCATCGCCACGTAGACTTTATCGCCCAGCAGATTCCAGGCAAACAGCGGCGACAATGCGGCGGCAAGAATGGCGGCAAGCGAAGAATAACGCCAGATCGCAAAAGCCAGAACCCAAGTCAACAATACCGCCAGGCCAAGCCAGGGCGAAATCGCCAGCAACACGCCCAATGCCGTCGCCACGCCCTTACCACCCTGAAAGCCATAATAAACAGGATAAAGGTGGCCGATAAACACCGCCAGCGCCACCAGGCAGATCACCTGGTCGCCCAGACCATAATGTATCGCCAGCCATACCGCCAGATAACCCTTGAAGGCATCGCCAAACAAGGTCAGAAATGCAGCCAGCTTCTTGCCGCTACGCAACACATTGGTCGCACCTGGATTGCCGGAACCCACGGTGCGCGGGTCGGGCAGGCCGAATGCCTTACTCATCAAAATACCGAAAGAGATTGAGCCCAGCAAATAAGCGGCAATCACACTAATCAATACACTCATTCTCAATATCTCTTAAAATCGTTAATGTCGTCATCCCGGGCTTGCCCCGGAATCCAGTCAGGTTCGAATATACTGGATTCCCGCCGGTGCGGGAATGACCAATTCCAACGGGATGCATGATGGACACCATATTTCTAAGCGAAGTCAAAGTCGAAACCAGATTGGGCGTACCGGACTGGGAGCGGCTAACGCCGCAAACCATCATTCTCGATATCGAAATCGGCATGCCGCACAGCAGCTCCTGCCAGACAGATGCGATTGAAGACACCATAGACTATGGGCAAGTGGTTACGCGTATTCGGAAAACACTCAAAGAACACAGTTTCAAACTGGTCGAAGCGCTGGCCGAACACGTCTGCCAAATCATCCTGAAAGAGTTTGGCGCGCCATGGGTGAAGATTAAAGTCGCCAAGCCGGGGATATTGCCGGGGCTGAAGGCGCTGGGCGTGATGATTGAGCGGAGACAGAAAGCTTAAAATTCAATGCCATTGAATAATCAGACCAGTCAATTAAGCAGCACAGGCAAATGCGTGCCATTCTGCTTCACATTCATAAAGCACTGTCGTAACTAGAGTTCTGCTGGTAGACACTTGCTAAATATCAGGCTATCCAGAACAACCATCACTTCGACCACGCGTTCGAAAGTGACTCCGCCTGCTGCAACACCAGCTCAACTGCATCAGATTGCTTGTCCGGCGGATATTTCCACTTCTGTAAAGTGCGCCGAACCAGAATCCGTAGCCGTGCCCGCACGCTATTCCGTACCTGCCAATCCACTGTCGTGCTGTTACGCAGTTTTTCTGTGATTTCGACGGCGATCTTCTTGAGAATATCATCGCCCAACTCACGTACCGCGCTTTCATTGTTGGCCAGCGCATCGTAGAAAGCGATCTCGTCCGGGTTCAGACCCAGCGCGACTTCGCGTTCCAGTGCCGCCTGGAAGTCCTTGGCCATCTGGATCAGTTCCTCGATGACCTGCGCCGTCTCCACTGCGCGGTTGTGGTACTTGCGCAGGGTTTCCAGCAGGCGGTCGCCGTACTTCTTCTCCTGCACCACGTTGTTGCGCGCTCGCGCTCTGATCTCGTCGCGCAGCAGTTTTTCCAGCAGTTCCACCGCCAGGTTGCGGCTTTTCATCTGCCGCACGTCTTCCAGGAACTCGTCCGACAGCAGGCCGATGTTGGGCTTGTCCAGGCCCGCCAGGGCGAAGATGTCCGCCACGCCGTCAGCGACGATGGCATTGTCCAGGATCTGCTTCAGCGCGCTGTTCCGGTCCGCGTCGGAACGCTTGCGGTCCACCGTGGTGAACTTGACGATGGCGGCCTTGATGGCGGCGAAGAATGCAATCTCGGTGCGCAATGCGGTGGCTTCATCCAACGTGCTGCACAAGGAAAATGCCTTGCTCACCGCCAGCATGGCATCGAGGAAGCGCTGCTTACCATCCTTCAGCCCCAGGATATGGTTCGCCACCGGCACCAGCAGCTTTATCGCATCGGTTTCAAAACCGCTGTAGTCGAAGCCATGCATCAATCCGCGCACGATGTCCAGCTTCTCCAGCAGCACCGCCAACGCCTCGTGCGCATCATGCGCTGGGTCGCCTTTGCCCTTGGACTCGGTGTAGGTCTTGAGCGCCGCTTTCAGCTCGTTGGCGATGCCGATGTAATCCACCACCAAGCCGCCGGGCTTGTTGCGGAACACCCGGTTGACGCGGGCAATGGCCTGCATCAGGTTGTGGCCCTTCATCGGCTTGTCCACGTACATGGTGTGGCAGCACGGCGCGTCGAAGCCGGTCAGCCACATATCGCGCACGATCACCAGTTGCAGCGGGTCCGCCGGGGCCTTGAAACGCTTTTCCAGGCGCTTCTTTACCTGCTGGCTGTACAGGTGCGGCTGCAACAAGGGTTTGTCCGCCGCCGAGCCGGTCATCACTACCTTGATCGAGCCTTTTTCCGGGTCGTCGTCGTGCCAGTCCGGGCGCAGGGCGACGATGGCGCGGTACAGCTCGGCGCAAATGTCGCGGCTCATGCAGACGATCATCGCCTTGCCTTCCAGCGTGGCCGTGCGCGTTTCGAAATGCTGCACCAGGTCGGCAGCCACCTGCTCCAGACGTGGTTGCGCCCCCACCAGCTTGGTCAGAGTAGCCCAGTCGCTCTTGGTCTTTTCGCGGGCGGTGATGTCCTCTTCGTCCTCGATGACCTCATCCACCTGCGCATTCAGCGCATCGATCTCGGCCTGGTTCACATCCAGCTTGGCCAAGCGGCTTTCATAGAAAATCGGCACCGTGGCACCATCGTCCACCGCATCCTGGATGTCGTAAATGCTGACGTAGTCGCCGAACACCGCTCGCGTGTCCTTGTCTTCCAGGGCGATGGGCGTGCCGGTGAAGCCGATGAAGGTGGCATTGGCCAGCGCGTCGCGCATGTGCTTGGCGTAGCCGAACACGTACTTGCCGGTCCTGGTATCCAGTCGCCCCTTCATGCCATATTGGCTGCGGTGCGCCTCGTCGGAAATCACCACGATATTGCTGCGATCCGACAGCAGCGGGTGCTGCTCCTCATCGTCCAGCAACGCGAACTTCTGCACCGTGGTGAAGATGATGCCGCCCGCCTCGCGCGAAGCCAGCATTTCGCGTAGTTCCTCGCGGCTGCCCGCCTGCACCGGCATTTGCCGGAGCAGGTCTTCGGCAGCGCAGAAGGTGCCGAACAACTGCCCGTCCAGATCGTTACGGTCGGTCACCACCACCAGCGTGGGGTTCTTCATCTCCGGCTGCTGCAGCAGCTTGCCCGCGTAGCAGACCATGGTGATGCTCTTGCCCGAGCCTTGCGTATGCCACACCACACCAGCCTTGCGGCTGCCAGGCTGCACTTCCTTGCCATAGGTCGCTCGCGGCTCCTGCACTTCCAACAAACCCTTATTCGGACTGCTGGCGGCAATCACCGTGGCTTTCACTGCTTCACGCACCGCATGGAACTGGTGATAACCCGCGATCTTCTTGATGATCTGGTCGGCATCCTGCTCGAACAGCACGAAGTGGCGTATATAGTCCAGGAAAAGCGCAGGCTCGAAGAAGCCGCGCACCAGCGTCTCCAGCTCGAACTCCAACAGCGGCCGGTCGTCCTCGTTGGCAATCGCGCGCCAGGGCTGCATGCGCTCCTGATTGGCCGTCAGCGACCCCAGTCGCGCCGTGAAGCCGTCGCTGACCACCACAGCCACGTTGGTGTTGAACAGGTCACCGATCTCTTCCTTGTAGGTCTGGATCTGGTTGAAGGCATCCCAGATATCGGTTTGCTCATTGGCCGGGTTCTTCAACTCGATCACCGCCAGCGGCAGGCCGTTGACGAAGGCTACCATGTCCGGTCGGCGCGGCTGCTTAGTGCCGGTCACGGTGAACTGGCTGACCAGCAGGAAATCATTGTTGCGCGGCTCGGCAAAGTCGATCAGGTTGACCAGATCGCTGCGCTTTTCGTCGCCTACGGAAAACTCGACGGGGATGCCGGACAGCAGTAGCCGATGCACCCGACGGTTGCGGGCGATCAGCAACGGTTCGCTCACCGTCAGCAAGTCATGTGCAGCCTGTTCCAATGCAGCGACGGGGATGTGAGGGTTGATGCGTGACAGGGCGGCCAACAGGCGTTCTTGCAGTATTACTTGGCGATAGTCGGATCGGGCGGGGCTGTGTCCTTCTGGTGTGAGGCCTGAGCCCTGAATATGCTGCCAGCCAAGCCCCTGAAACCAAGAAATGCCGTAATTTTCGAGCTCTTGTTCTGTAATCACAGCCCGTCCTCCATAAGTGCCATCAAAAGAGCTTCAATGGATTCATCATGCGTACCTGCGGGATACCAAATTGGGTAGATATTGCATTCAATCAGCGCATCACGGCGTGCAATTTTTTCATCGTTGCTGTTTGGCGCAGGCAAGAACGCATAGTGGCGTGCGATGTTGTCGTGCCCATTGGCTTGCACAAGTGCCTTCATTGCTGAAAGGGTTCGATCGACCGTAAGACTACAACCAATAAAAAGCAGCGTCCTGGTGCATATAGCTTCTACTGCTCTTTGCAGCTCATTTCCTTCACTGTAGTGCTTGTCATACTCCGAAGCCGTAAGAATTCGGCTTCGAGGGCTCATTGATGTGCCATGTAGTTTAAGCAGAACCCTCTTCCCCTCTGCCAACTTTTTTGGCAATTCTTGGGAGAACTCCCCAGACAGCTCTTCAGAAAATGGTTTTCCCTCTGCCTCGAAACAACGCTTGGCCACGTCATCGAAATTCGTTGTGATAACGCAGGAGTCGAAGACATGAGGCAACATCTGCACACAGCCCGCAATTTCACGCGAACGCCCAAAAGCGTTTTCTACTCCTTCGTTGAAAGCGGGACCGAGTGCATCTGCCAGCCTCTGGGCTGCTTCCTCATATTGGCCCGCATTCAGCATTTGGTCGAATTCACCCGAATCAATCGCCGTCTCGCGAATGTGTTGCTTGAGAAAAGCAGTCCACCCAGGATAACCACTTGGAACTGACAAACCAGCACCTACAAAAGGTATAACTGCCCCTCTGGCATAAACCTCTTTGAGCTTTCCAAACCGGTCTTGCAAGCCAAAGTCATCCAATATTGTTCTTGCTGATTCGATCAGCTCTTCTTTGCGTTCCTGTACCCAGTCCAGAAAAAGATCGTTGTATGCATCTGGGTCAAGCAATCCCTCCAGGATTTCATCCGGTGCCCAGTGCTTGTTTCGGATATGTATCCTTCCTTTATCGACATAGAGATTCTGCTCTTGCGCTAAGGCATCTGCGAACATAGGCATGAGATGCTTCATGCGGGTACCTCGACCTCACCAGAAAGAAGCTTAGGCAGCAAAGTGTCCCGAGTCGCGCCCAAGGCTGCAATCTCATTCTGCCGGTTTCGCACTTCCTCAAAGATAGGGATGACTGATTTTGTAAAGCAGCCAATCAGATCAGAATTGGCTACGATGATCGGCATCTCACGAATGGTCTTTGAATTGACCGCATCCGCAATAGACGACGTACTACCTAGCTTCGAATAGTCGAAGCTCTTCAGGTACAGATACAGGTATTCTGACGAAATCGCTGCATTGCTGGGCAACTTAAAGTGAGCGATGGCTTCATTGGTCACCATCGGAGCATCCGTGATGGCTACCCGACCGATGGTCAACTTGAAACTAAGCAGCACGGTTCTGTCCGGCACAACACGCACATTGAAGCGCGAGATGGCCTCCGCAGTCAGAAACTCTGAAGATCGTTGCTGAAAAACCCCATTTGCCCCCATGTCCTTGATGGATACCCAGCGCCAATCTCCTTCACCTTCAGTGAACCATTGGGGCTCTTTTCTTGGCGGGGTCTTGCCAATGCCGACTTCCGTCAACAAATCAGCTGCTTGAAATGCCCATCCTTCCGGAATTTCCCCCAACTGCGACTCTTCCATTGCACCAGGGAACAGCGCGGCAGTGGCGGCGAGTTGGTCGTGGTGTTCGCGGGGCATCTGGTCGAGTTCGGCGTCGGTCTTGCCACTGATGGCGCGCATGGCGGCGCGTAGCGGGTCTTCGCCTTGTTCGATGGCAGCGATCTTGGCCTTAACCGGGTCGAAATCGACAAACCAGGACTTGAAGATGGCTTGCGCCATGGCTTCGAGGGTTTGGTTGATGCGGCGGTTGAGGTCGATTTTATCGTCAATTGAACCAAGCACGTTTGTGATGGCTCGCATGATCTCTCGATCTTTCGGAACTCTGACTGGAAAATCCCGCAAAGCACCTAGAGGAACGTACGCTTGAGTTGTCCCTCTTGAATTTTGACGGATTAATTCCTGCGCTTGCGGGCTTATCAGATAATAATAAAGCCACTTGCCGTCTAACTCACATTTAGTCTTGAATAGGCCAATATTTTTAATGGCGAATTCAGGCTTATCTCTAACAAGGCATGGCTCGCCAACCGTACCAATCATTGAAATCAGTACATCCCATTGGTCAACTTTGCTTCTTTTATTAATAGTCTCAAAATCCTCATTGGAAATAAGGTAGGCTTTCGATAAGTCAATTCGACCATCAACAATATGACGCGACGTAATGAGATATTGTCCGTTTTCGACAGGCTTTGGCGAGTCGTGAGTCCCATCTCTTACTGAAGAACAAAAATCTTTTGCCGGAATTTCAGCCCACATCACTCACGAGCCTCCACCGGCATGTCATACCCTAACCTTGCCAAATTCTGCTTAATCTCCTCTTCCAGCTTCACACTCTCTGCAAACTGCTCCGCCAGTTGTGCCGTCAGCCGCTGCATCTTCTCGGCAAAGGGCTCGTCGTCTTCCTCCTGCTCCGCCGCACCCACATAGCGCCCCGGCGTCAGCACATGCTCATGCTTGCGTATTTCGTCCAGCGAGGCGGAATAGCAGAAACCAGGCACATTCACATAGCCCTCGCCCTGCTGCCAAGCATGGAAGGTGTCGGCGATTTTCTGGATGTCTTCAGGATTAAAGTCACGCAGTACACGATCCTTCATGTAGCCTATCTGGCGGGCATCGATGAACAGAAACTGACCGCACCGGTCGCGCTTCTTCTTGTCCAGCGCCAAGCCGTTCTGTTTGTCGCGGGTCAGGAACCAGATGCAGGCCGGTATCTGGGTATTGGTGAACAACTGGCCGGGCAGTGCGACCATACACTCCACGCAGTCGTCCTCGACCAGGCGCTTGCGGATTTCGCCTTCGTTGTTGGTGTTGGAACTCATGGAGCCGTTGGCCAGCAGCAGCGCCATGCTGCCGGTGGGGGCCAGGTGCCAGAGCATGTGCTGCAACCAGGCGAAGTTGGCGTTGCCCTGCGGCGGTGTGCCGGCGATCCAGCGCGGGTCGGTTGCCAGTTTTTCGTTCCACCATTCCTTCATGTTGAAGGGCGGATTGGCCATCACGAAATCGGCGCGCATGTCTGGGTGCAGGTCGTTGAGCAGGGTGTCGGCCGGGCCAGTGCCGAAGTTGAAGTCGATGCCGCGGATGGCCATGTTCATCGCCGCCAGCCGCCAGGTGGTGGGGTTGCTCTCCTGCCCGTAGACGCTGATCTGTCCGCTCTTGCCATTGGCGGCCTTGCCGCCGTGCTGTTCGATGAACTCTTCGCTTTGCACGAAAAAGCCGCCGGAGCCCATGGCCGGGTCGTAGACGCGACCCTTGAACGGCTGGAGCATTTCCACGATCAGGGTGACGATACTCTTGGGCGTGTAGTACTGGCCGCCCTTCTTGCCTTCGGCCAGGGCGAACTGGCCGAGGAAGTATTCGTAGACGTGGCCAAGGATGTCCTTGGATTTCAGGTCCAGCAGCTGGCCTCTGTATTCCTTGGCGCTGAAGTCGGTATCCGAGAAGTGGCTGATCAACCCGGCCAGCTTGCTGGAGTCGAGCTGGACGCGGGCGAAGTCCTTGTTGAGCACGTTCTTCAGGCGGGCGTTCTCGCGCTCGACGGCTTCCATGGCGTTGTCGATCAGCCAGCCGACCGAGCGCATTTCCTCGGGTTCGTCCTTGCCGGGCTTGTTCCACGGCAGCGCCGCTTTGGGCGGCAATTGCGCGCAATCGCGCAGGGTTTGCCAGCGGGCTTCCACGGGCACCCAGAACACGTTCTTCTCGGTGTAGTAGTCGCGCACTTCCAGCTCGGCGACGATGTTCTCTTCGTACTCCTGCGTGCCCGCGCCACCGTATTCATGAGGGTCCATGTAGTAGTCGTGATCCGGGTTAGTGAACTGTTCGCGCAATTCGCGCTGGCGCTCCTCGAAGGCATCGGACACGTATTTGAGGAAGATCAGCCCGAGCACGACGTGCTTGTACACGGCGGCGTCGAGGTTGGAGCGCAGCTTGTCGGCGGCGGTCCAGAGCTTTTTTTCGAGGTCGTTGAAGAATTGTTGTTCAATGGGTTTCATGCACAAATGCCTTGTTCTATATGTTTCATGCCGTTATGCGATCACCGGCCTATGCCTGGCGCAATACGCACCGGCTGCTTGATACGGGCGCGGACTTGCTGATAGATCGGAATGTCTTCCTTCGCCTCCAACGTCACAGCGAGCCCGTAGGGGATGACGGCATCAAGGCGTGCAGTCGCGTCCTTTTTGCAAGTGACGCGGATTCGCAAAGTCTCGCCATCCTCGAAGGCCTGTATCTGTTTTTTTCCTTCCAACACTTCATGTTGCACGGTGCTGCGCTCAACCTGCCGCCACTCCCCATCTTGACGTTCTAAGCCCAGAATTTGATTGGCCCAGTTTTCACCTCCGGGAGTCACGGTCAGCTTGGCTTCTCGGAGATTGCGGTGGTCTGGATTGATCGGTGTCAGCCACGCGAGAGTCACGACTAAGCGCCGCCAAATCCTTTGGGAAGAAAAACTGAGAGGGATGGGGAAGGCGTATTCATGCACCTCGTTTTCCCGTATTTCTCCGCAGCCCAGAACGGTTGCTCGCTGGGCAGTGCATGTCAGCACTCGCTCGATATCTACAGCGCCATAGCCAAGATAGCGCGTGATAACTTGCTTGAACTGACGAGAGTTGCGCGCGTCTTTCAACGCTTGTTCGATGTGTTGCTTGCCTGCGTCGTCTTGCTTAGCGCCATGCACCAATAGCGCCTTCATCACCACCGACATCAACGTCTCGGGAATATCCTCCCCCTCCTCGTTGCGTAGCCTGTCCAGCATGTCGTACAGCCGCACCGCACCGCGTGTGGCCAGCGCCGTCGCATTGCTGGTACCGCGCCAGAAGGCTTCGTTGTTCAAAACGCCTTGCTGTCTGCTGTCCAGTGCGACCTTTTGACCTGGTCCGACGATAGAGTTGTCGACACTGTACTGGGTAGATCTAGCTAGCACAGGGGCGTTGTAGAGTTGCCGCCCTCCGGGCATAAGGATGTCTGGTTTGATGGAACGTCTGAAACCAAAGCCAAGACGGGTGGCTGGGCTAAACAGTACTTGCGAAGGCAGCACATCGACACGCTGGCCAAACTGTGGATAAGCATCTCCTGAGTCATCGGCATGCGCGGCCCCTACCGTAATAGCGTTCAACGCTTCAGCCGGCGAAAGAAGACGCCGGGAAGTCAAGCTATTTGATATCGCTTTGACGGTGGCGTTTATCTTCTCGTCATCGGACAGAGCGGCGAACTGCTGTTGATTGAGTCCGATATCAATCTCGTCGTCGTAGTTGCCCGCACTGACACAGAACAGCACGCGGTGGCGATAAGCCAGCCAGTCGAGCAACCGTGCCCAGGGACTTGGCGTATGGATAAATTCCCGTGCTGTATCACCAATGGAAAGGTTGATGACCTTGACCGTAGGTGCTTGCGGAGGGACATCGCCAGAGCCTTCGAACATACGCCGAACGGCAATGTGGATGCGGTCTTCAAAGAAAACGTCATCCGGCATATGTTCATCATGTTCACGCGTCTGATGGTCAGGTTGCATCACCGGGATGCAATACAGTTTGTGCGGTAGCGGTTCAGACTCGGGATTGCTGCGATCCCCATGAAGAATCAAGGAAGCCATGGCGGTGCCATGCTTACGCTCACCAGGTTGATAAGTGGCCTCCAAGCCAAAGGTGTCATCAACCAGCAGTCGGTCTTTCAGCGCTTCATGCAATTGCAATGGAACGCCATCAAGGAGCGCCGCGACAGGAGGAAGGTCGCTGACACTTTGGGGAAACGCGGCTGGTTCTCCCTCGCCTTCTTCTGAAGCCGCCAGACTTTGACCAGTCGGGCGGAAATACATGATGCCGGCGAATTTGAACAGTTCGATGTCGATGTCTGCTCCAACAGTAGCGACTTCATCGAGCAGCGACTGAATGGCGTGGGCGGGCAGCTCGGCCTTGACCGCATGGAATGCAATCTGAGGCATATCAAGGAACTCCGAAAGCGTTTGGCCTCCGAGGCTTTCAAGGAGTGATCGGATTACCGCTTCATTATTTCGACGCTTCTCAACTTTTTTGCGATAGAAAAGCTCAATCTGAAATCTAACCTTTTCCTCAGGATTGAGGGGATCAAGCATATCCTGCCAAAGGTCGATCATTCCTGTTTCGACTAATGTCTCCTCAATGCCCCAACGTCGCAACACGTTCAACTGCTCGAATATGACTTTCCACTTGGTTTTTCCGTGGGGCAGGCTTTTATTGGCTTTCCATTGCTCCCAAAGCGAGAGAATTTCCTGCATTCCGGCCATATTGCTCATGGCCAAAAACATACGGCCGCTCAACGGCTTGACCATTCGTTGTCCGGCAGCATCTGGCTCGTAGAAGCCATCATCTTCAGCTTCCAGGTCGTCAAGCTCGGTCTCCCCCAACCACTCCAAACCAGCGGCTTCGACGGCTTGCCTGAATTCGTCAAGACGTCCAACGATCTCGATGACTAGAACCATTTCAGGTTCCAGCCCGGCTAGTGCACCAGTCAGGCTTGCCTGGTAACGTGCGAAGTCTTGCTCCAGATGTTCGATCTGCCTGCCGATACGGGCCACTTGGGCACCATGACCGGGCAAGCTCTGTTTGCTCGGTGGAAAACCGTTCCCCTTTTCTGGTTGAAGGACTCGCTTTTCAGGAAAAACCAGCAACGGCAAGTACTCATCAGGCATACCCACCTCCTTGTGCCTTATTCGTCTAACGCTTCTTGATTGGCAGGTTTCAACCGTTTCTTCCATTGTTCCAACCTGGAAGAGACGATGGTTCTGGCGTCATCCACCTTCTGATCCAGTACCGCTCTCCGGACTACTCCTAGGCAGAACTCTTCCACCTCTGAAAAACTGAGGCCTAAAAGCCTTTTTGCGACAGTCTCAGCGGCCAAGCCAAAATTGACTTTGCTGCGTTCGCTGATAGAGGCGACGAACGCGGTCAACTGTGCGCGTGTGGGAAGGGGGAGTTCCAGCCGAACCTGGAAGCGACGCCAAACGGCCCTATCCAAAAGCTCTGGGTGATTGCTGGCAGCAACGACAACGACATAATCCGGAAGGTCATCGAGTTGAAGTAGCAAAGAGCTGACGACACGCTTGATCTCCCCCGTTTCATGAGTGTCGCCTCGCTCTTTGCCCAATGTCTCGAATTCGTCGAAGAGCAACACGCAGCGCCGTGTTCGAGCATAGTCGAGCAAGGCTTTCAAGCGGATAGATGTCTCGCCCAGGTAGCTGCCAATCAACGACTCATAACGCACAACGATCAGCGGAACCATCAACTCGAACGCCAAGGCTTCGGCGATGGATGTTTTGCCATTCCCTGGTGGCCCCGCCAACAGGATACGGTGCCGCGGGCTCAGGCCATGAGCATGCAGCAACTCGGAGCGATGCTGTTCCTCAATGACTTCCCGTAATTGCCCGCGAATACTGTCGGCGAGTACCAGACTGTCCAGCGAGCGTTCTGGCGTCAATTCAGCAACCAGGTCCTTCTGCGCAACGCCTCCGGTTTGAGTCTGGCGGGCCGTTGGAGTAGGAGATTGGAACAAGGCTGCTTGGGTAGGGGAGGCGCGCAATGCTTTTTCCAGGCGATCGGCCAGGATACGGTGCCCCTTGCCGCGCTCCTCCTGAATCAAGGCTTCGGTCGACTTCCGGAAAGATGATTGGTCGCTGCTGCTGGCTGCTTTTACCAAGGCGACCAAGGTATCAGCTTGCGCCATGTATGTTCACCTTGATGAAGTATTGAGGCAGCACTGTCGTGTACCACTTTAATGCTGAGAGTAAAACTGTTAAGTGAATGTTATTCATTATCTCGCTCAAGTTGATTCACGGCTTGGCATGAGCGGTCAACTATTCCAAACGCGTTGTTCTATCCAGGGCTGTTGTACCTTTACTCTGGGCACTATCCACATTCGTAATAATTTACTTTCCCATGATTAAGCTCAGCTTATTTTGATTGATTTTATCAGGTATTGTGAATTGAAACTGCTGACAGTTTGAGGCATTGTTAGGATAAGTCTCAAAGTTAGTTGAAACTTTATGATAGTTGCTTCATAACTGGTAGACGAATAAAGAATCGCAGTTTGATCTGTGTTTTTGCTTGCAACGTATTGCTGAACAGCTGCAAAGCTAGATGGCAGCGAGCTGTAGCTCGTTGCGCTTGCCTTCGTCGCGTGCGTGGCTCCTCCCCACGTATAGGGCCATTAATCACCGCCTATATTCTATCGGGCCATGGAGGATTGATACAGGACAAATCAGCAGCAACCAACGCCCTCGGTATAACCGTCTAACCATAGAGGATACAACAGAGTCAGACACTCCCATGTTCTTCTGACTGATGCGGTGAATATAAAAATTTCTTTATACACTTTACGTCTATTAGATTCGTTTTCAGCTTCTCAATAGCATCAATCAACTGTAAATGATAAATGCATCAAGCTTTGCAAATACTTTTATGCTCTACTGCTGATTGAGTAAATCATGCTTAAGGGCTTCCCACTCCAGAACGGCATCCGCCGGATCGTGCAACACCTGCAACGCTAAACTGAGGTCTTCAAAACTCTCGAGATAATATTCAATCGCCTTGCGTACCACCTCGGCACGCGTACAGTACAATTGGGCTGCGGCAGAATCAATGGATGCCACAAGTTCATCGGGCAGTCTTGCAGTAATCTGATTCATTTCAATTTCCCTTCTGACTTCTTCTGAGTGTCAACAACACTCACTGCAAAATTATCAATTTATTCCATTTTGAAAGAATGCAGAAAACCTACCCCCTGGGATGATGTTTTGTGTGCAGTTGCTTCAGCCGCTCCCGCGCCACATGAGTGTAAATCTGCGTCGTGGAAATATCCGCATGCCCGAGCAGCATCTGCACTACCCTTAAATCCGCGCCGTGATTGAGCAGGTGGGTGGCAAATGCATGGCGCAACGTATGCGGCGACATGGGTTTGTGTATGCCTGCCAGCAGCGCATAACGCTTGATGAGGTACCAGAAGGCCTGGCGCGTCATGGCTTCACCGCGTTGCGTGACGAACAGGCTATCGCTCAACCGCCTTTGCAGAATCTCCGGGCGGCCTTCTTTCAGGTAGCGGGCAACCCATTCCACCGCTTCCTCACCCATCGGCACCAGTCTGGTTTTACTGCCTTTGCCGGTAACGCGGATCACGCCTTCCTGCAGGCTGACTTCGGTGACTTTAAGGCCGACCAGCTCCGACACGCGTAAACCGCAGGCGTAGAGGATTTCGAGCATCGCGCGATCGCGCAACCCCAATGACTGGCCGAGGTCAGGGGCTTCAAGCAGGCTCTCGACTTCTTCTTCGTTCAGGCTTTTCGGCAGCGAGCGCGGCAACTTGGGCGAATCGATCTGCAAGGTTGGGTCTGCCACAACCCGGTTCTCGCGCAGGGCATACCGATAAAACCGGCGCAGGCTGGCGATCAGGCGACTGATGCTTCGTGGTTTGCTTTGAGGGAACCTGACAGCGAGATACTGTTGGATATCGGCCTGCTGCACGTCAACCAGGTCTTTTTTCTCGCTGTTTTGCAGCCACGCGGCGAACGCGGCGAGATCAAGGCGATAACTGGTCAGGGTGTTTTTCGACAGGCCGTCTTCCAGCCATAGATGATCGATGAAGCTGTCGAGCAAATCCTGACCGGCCGCATTCATATGCCTGCCTCGTGATCCAGCAACCAGATCTTGACTGCCAGCCCATTCTCCTTGCCCTGCATGAAACCGCCGAGCCCGTTCTTCGCGACGACGCGGTGGCAGGGAATCACCAGCGGCACCTGATTGGCGCCGCAGACATTCGCCACAGCGCGCGGACCGGAGCCTACCCGGTCCGCCAGCTCGCCGTAGGTAATGGTCTTGCCGGCAGGAACGGCGGCAATTGCTTTCCAGACACGTTTCTGGAAAGGCGTGCCTTTAATGGCAATCGGAATATCCAGGGAAGCCGTTGGGTCACGGAGATACTGGCTGATCCGGCTGGCAATGTATTGCACAAAAGGATCGCCGGAAACTTGCTCGGCATGCGGTTTGGCCAGCAATTCGAGCGCAACCAGGAAGTCATCCTGCGTGCGGATACCAACTGCGCCAAACGGCGCGGGAACAATCGCATCAAATGTGTGTGTCATGCCCTATGGTAGCGCAAATAAAAAAGCCCCGGAACCCGGGGCTTTCTCAGCATCAACCGCTTATTCTGCGGCTGGAGCGTCTGCTGCAGGTGCTTCTGCAACTGGCGCCAGAACTTCTTTCTCACGGATTTGCAGCTTTTCCTTGATACGTGCGGATTTACCGGAACGCTCACGCAGGTAGTAAAGCTTGCTGCGACGTACGTCACCGCGGCGCTTCACTTCGATGCTGGCGATCAATGGGGAGTAGGTCTGGAATGTACGCTCTACGCCTTCGCCGGATGAAATCTTGCGGACGATGAATGAAGAGTTCAGGCCACGGTTACGAATGGCGATCACCACGCCTTCATAAGCCTGCACACGCTTGCGGGTACCTTCAACCACGTTCACGCCAACCACGACAGTGTCGCCTGGCGCGAAGTTAGGGATGGTCTTGCCTAAACGGGCAATCTCTTCCTTTTCCAGCGTTTCAATAATATTTGCCACTTTGTTGCTCCTTCTAGTTATGCGAGTCTTGTTCCTGCTCTGTTTCAATTTCCTTAAGCAGCCGAGACTCCTCTTTTGACAACGGCCTTACGGCCAGTAAATCCGGGCGTTTTGCCCGGGTTCTTTGCAATGACATTTTTAATCGCCATTGCTTGATCTTTGCATGGTTGCCGGACATCAGCACTTCCGGCACCCTCACACCCTTGTATTCTTCAGGGCGCGTGTAATGCGGGCAATCCAGCAAGCCGTCGACAAATGAATCCTCGACCGCGGAATCCGCATCACCGAGCGCGCCCGGCAATTGCCTGACGATAGCATCCATCAGCACCATGGCAGGTAACTCCCCGCCCGACAGCACATAGTCGCCTATCGAAATCTCTTCATCTACCATGCTGTCCAGCAGGCGCTCATCAACGCCTTCATAGCGGCTTGCCAGCAATATCAAGCCTTGCTCGCCCGCCAATTGCATGACCAAGTCATGCGTCAGCGGTTTGCCTTGCGGCGACAGGTGGATGACTTTGCTCTTTCGTGCTCCGTCCGGTCCAACGCCCGCCTGCTGCTGCCGCAATTTCGCGGCATTAATCGCTTTTTCCAGCGGCTCCGCCAGCATCACCATGCCGGGGCCACCACCATACGGCCTGTCATCGACCGTTTTGTAGTTATCTGTTGTGAAATCCCGCGGGTTCCACAACGACAACGCATAAATCCTTTTTTCCAGCGCACGCGCTGTAATGCCAAATTGCGTAACCGCATCAAACATTTGCGGAAACAAGGTAACGACATCGAATTGATACGGCGCTGTGCCGCCATCATCCAGGCCGTCATGCTTTAACGCACTGCTCAAAACTCGGCATCCCAATCGACCCGCATGGTTCTGGCATCCAGATCCACATCGAGCACCACCTGCCCGATAAAAGGTATCAGGCGCTCCCGCTCGCCCTTGACCACCAGCACATCATTGGCCCCTGTTTCGAACACATCAATAATCCTGCCGAAATCGACTTCTTGCAGGTTGCTTACCTGCAGGCCGATCAAATCGGACCAGTAATATTCGTTCTCGTCCAGTTCCGGCAGTTGATCGCGCGGCACTGCAACCTGTTTACCCTTGAGCGCAAAAGCCGCATCGCGGTCAGAAACGCCTTTGAGTTTTACCAGCAAGGTATCGCTATGCACCCTGGCGGTTTCCACCTCGTACTTTTGCCACTGGTTTTCACGACCCAGCCACCATTCAGGGTAGTCAAGCAAGCCATCAAGCATTTCCGTATCCGGCTGAATTTTCAGCCAGCCATAAATGCCATATGGGGCGACAATGCGCCCCATGATTACCATTTCACTCAAAGCTTGTTTCACTTGACCGCTCTCGCACTTGAAAGCGATCCGGCCGGATTAGGCAGCTGGAGCGTCAGGCGTATCTTTAACTTCGGCAGGCTCTGCTGCAGCTTCCGCATCGGCAGCAGCTTTAGCTTCGGCGGCTTCTGCAGTCTCTTTAGCCTTGGCAGCGTCAGCAGCTTCCTTGAGCTTGGCAGCTTCTGCAGCGGCGGCCTTGGCTTTAACCGCAGCAGCCTTGGCAGTTTCTTTTTGCTTGGCAGCCAATGCAGCCTCAGGGCCCTTTGCATGCTGCTTGACCAGGCGTGCTACGCAGTCCGAAAGGCGTGCGCCGTTGCTTTGCCAATGGTTAATGCGGGCACCATCAAGACGCAAGCCTTCCTGACCTTCCTTGGCAAGCGGGTTGTAGAAACCAACGCGCTCGATAAAGCGGCCATCGCGGCGATTGCGTGAATCTGCAACCACGACACTGTAAAAAGGGTTTTTCTTCGCGCCACCACGGGCCAATCGAATGATCACCATATATTCGTTCTCTTAAGTTTTTGCAGAAAGGGGCGGATTTTACGTTATTTTTTAATACTTTGGCAAGGTAAATATCATGCCTGCCCGGAATTCTGGTAAGGCGTCGGGTCGGCAATCCCGAGCGTTGCAAAACCTTCGCGCCGGAAGCGGCAGGAGTCGCACAATCCGCAGGCACGCCCATGCTCGTCGGCCTGGTAACAGGACACGGTCATGCCATAGTCGACACCCAGTGCCGTGCCCTGCCGGATGATCTGTGCCTTGGTCATATCAATCAACGGCGCATGGACAGTAATCGTACGGCCCTCGACGGCAGACTTGGTCGCCAGGTTGGCCATACGCTGGAAAGCCTGGACATACTCGGCGCGGCAATCGGGATAACCGGAATAATCCAGCGCATTGACGCCGATAAAAATATCCCGCGCATCCAGCACTTCCGCCCAGGCCAGTGCCAGTGAGAGCATGATGGTATTGCGCGCCGGCACATAGGTGACCGGGATGCCTTGCGTGGGGGATTCCGGCACATCGATGTGGCTATCAGTCAGTGCAGAACCGCCAAACATCGAGAGATCGAGCTGGGCAGTTCTATGCGCTGTTGCTCCCAGGGCTTTTGCTATTTTTTCTGCAGCCTTGAGCTCGGCAACATGGCGCTGGTGGTAATCCAGGCTCAGGCAATAACAGTCATAACCCTGGCTGCGCGCAATGGCCAGCACAGTGGCGGAATCCAGCCCGCCGGAAAGTAGAACGACCGCTTTTTTCATTTATACACCCGGTTTCTCGCCCCAAAGGATTTTATGCAGTTGAACCTGCATGCGCACAGGCAATTTATCCTGCAATATCCATTCGGCCAACTCAGTCGGATTGACCTGTTTATAGACCGGCGAGAACAATACACTGCATTTATCGGGGATACCGTGTTCAACCAGTATTTGCCTGGCCCAGTCATAATCGCCGCGGTCGCACAGCACGAATTTGACTTCGTCCTCGGGTTTCAAACGCTGCAGATTCTCCCAGCGATTGTTCTGCACCTCGCCGGAGCCTGGCGTTTTGACATCGAGAATGACCGCAACACGCGGATCGACACCGCTAATATCCATTGCACCGCCGGTTTCCAGTGAAACCTCGTAGCCCGCATCACATAACATGGCCAGCAGATTCAGGCATTTTTTCTGGGCCAGCGGCTCTCCGCCGGTGACAGTCACATACTTCGTACCATACGCCGACACCTTTGCCAGGATATCTTCCAGCGGCATATGGCTGCCGCCGCTGAATGCATATTCAGTGTCGCAGTAGACGCAACGCATGGGGCACCCGGTCAGGCGCACAAAGACTGTAGGCAAACCGATGCGGGAGGACTCCCCTTGCAGGGAATGGAAAATCTCGTAAACGCGTAACGTCATGGCAGGTGGCATTGCCGCCGAAAATTATGAGGCGTGATTATACGCCTGGTGAATGCAAAGCGCAGTCTTACTGCTTCTTGATGGATTCAAGCACGGTCAGGCGCTTTTTGGCGTTAGGCGCAACCTCGCTGTTCGGGTACTGGCTCAGCAGGATACGCAGGGTCTTTTTTGCGCCTTCGACGTCTGAAAGCTGAATCTGGCAATTGGCCACATTGAACATGGCGTCCGGTGCTTTCGGGTGATCCGGGAATTGCTGCAGCATTTTCTGCTGGGTCGACATCGCCGCTTTGTAGTTCTTCAACGAGAACTGTGAGTATCCCAGTGCGTATTGGGCTTCAGGCACACGCGTGCTGGCCGGGTAGGTTTGCAGGAATTTGTCATAGGCATCGAATGCCTCGCGATGCTTGCCCGCTCTCGCAAGCGACTGGGCCGCTTCAAAGTCCCTGTTTTCCGCCGAATTATCCGCTGCTGTACTGCCGTTGGCAGTGTTGACATCAGGACTCGACACCTGTGGACCACTTTCCAGTTTACGTAAGCGCGTGTCGGTATCGGTATAGAGATCGCGCTGGCGCTGCTGTGTACTGGAGATGTTATGTGTTGCGACTTCGAGCTCGCCCTTGACGCGCTCCAACTCGCGGTTAAGTTGTTCAACCTGGCTCAACAAATCAAGCAAGCCCTGGCCTTTAACGATGGCCTCAATAGCTGCCACGCGCGCTTCCAGAGCCTGCTGACTGTTTTTTAGCTCAGTGAGCGTTGCCTGCGTCGCCTGATTCTGGGTTTGTATATCGGTAATTTTTTTGCGCGCCTCTTTATCCTCAAGAAATGCATGCGCATTTTGGGATAGGGAGAACAGCAATATCGAAACCAGAATCAGTGGACGCATGGGCAATCTCTAATTACTCGCCTTGGTAAACGATATCAACGCGACGGTCTTGCTGACGGCTGGCTTCATCAGTACCAGTCGCTTTTTCTTCACCATAGCTGACTGTCTCAATCTGCTTGTCCTGTACGCCCAGCAGGTTCAGCACTTTCTTGACGGAAGCGGAACGGCGTTGACCCAGAGACAGGTTGTATTCGCGAGTACCGAGTTCGTCGGCATGGCCTTGCAGTACAACGCTGGCGCTGCCGTTCTGATTCAGGTAATTGGCATGCGCTTCGATCAATGGGCGATATTCCGCCTTGACTTCATCCTTGTCGAAATCGAAATAGATGCTGCGTTTGGACAGGATGTTGCTTGGGTCTTTCAATGGGTTGTAGCCGACATCCGAGCTGGTTACGCCTGAAGTAGCTGCGCTGTCGCTTGCATCACCAGTGCTGCTGGAAACTGCAGGACTCTTGTCTTCAACACCAGCAGGGGCATCTTTCATGGGCTTGCTCGAACACGCGGTAAGCATGACTGCCAGCAAAATAGTTCCAATTAGACCCTTATTCATTATTTCTCTCCTTGATAGTTAAAACAACTTGTCTACAAATAAATCAATAAAACATAACCTTACAGCATAAATGCGCGATAGCGGAAACGTCAGCGTAATTTATGGCGCCAACCATCCGGAATGGTCCCCTTTAGTTTACTCGCGGACCCCATGCGGGTTCGCGCACGTCGCCGCCGGTATCGCTGAGCCGTTGCTTGACGCGGCCATCGGCGGATACAGCAGCCAGCGTACCCTTGCCACCCATGGAAGTGGCATAGAGAAGCATGCGGCCATTCGGGGCAAAGCTCGGGGACTCGTCGCGGGCAGTATCGCTGAGCACTTGCACCTGCCCCGTGGCCAGATCCTGCAATGCTACGCGGAACCTGCCCTCGTCTCGTTTGATATAGGCAAGTGACTTACCATCCGGTGACAATCTTGGGCTGACATTATAACTTCCATCGAAGGTCACGCGCTGTGCCTGTCCGCCAGAAGCCGGCATCCGGTATATCTGGGGAGAACCTCCACGATCGGAGGTAAAGAAGATGGAACTGCCATCAGGCGACCATACAGGCTCGGTATCAATCGCGGTTGTCCTGGTAATCTGCTGCAATCCGGTTCCGTCTGCATTTATCGTGTAAATCTGCGAATTTGCACCATGGGTGAGCACGATTGCCAGTTTCCTGTCGTCCGGCGACCAAGAGGGTGCGCTGTTGTTTCCCTTGAAGTTTGCCAGAACCGTACGCTGGCCTGACACCAGCGACTGGATGAAGACAATCGGCTTCTTCCGCTCAAATGATACGTAAGCGAGTTTTGTGCCATCATGCGACCAGGTCGGCGAAATAATCGGTTCTGCCGAGGAGACCACGGTCTGTGGGCTGAAGCCGTCTGCATCCGCCACTTGCAGTGTATAACGCTTGCCGACTTTGGAGACATAGCTGATACGGGTCGCAAAAACACCTGTCTCGCCTGTCAGTTTTTCATAAATGACATCCGCGATCTTGTGCGCCGTCATGCGGAGCTGATTCGGCGCAATATTGTATTCCATGCCCACCAACTGATTCTGCTTGAGCACATCAAGCAGTCTGAATGTCACTTTCAAACGATTACCCGGCAATGCTTCCACATTGCCTATCGTCAACGCCTGGGCCTGCAAAGCCGCCCATTCCGGGTACCGTACCTGGGATATGTCCGTAGGCTGGTTTGCCACGCCGCGGGTTTCCAGCACCCTGAACAGGCCGCTGCGCCGCAGGTCGGCGCCAATGATGTTGGCAAGCGTATCCTGCTGGGCGGTTTGAAGGCTGGCAGGCTGCGCAAAGGGAACGATAGCAATGGGAATCTGCTGCGCCGCGCCACCGACGATCTCGATCGTAAGCGCCGCATGGCTGGTGAATGGCAACAACATTAAAACAAGGCCTGCAAACAGGCGACGTAGCGTATGTGTGATTGTCATAGTCAATTTAGTGGTAAAAAATAATGCAAAGTTCCCTTGTGCAGCCACGGAACACAGCCATGAACTTGCCAAGACGCGAATTATGTCCTAGTTTCAACGATTAGGATGAAATTTAAGTTTCAAATCCCTGAATTGTGCAAATAAATCTGCCTGGGGCGGTACGGGCAAAGGTTGCGCAAGCAGAATCGCACGCTCGACCGACTCATCACAAGGACTCATCCCGCTACTTTTGAGCATCTTCGGCGCACCAAGGACATCCCCGGTCGGCGCCAGTGAAATTGCAAATTCCAGCTCTGGGTCCCCGGTGCCGCATAGCTGGGTGTTTACATTGCGCCGGATCTTGTTGTTGATCATGTTGATGTATTTATCGACCTCGCCCCTGTTCACCGCTGGTGCAGTCTGCGGGCCCGGCGGGTTGGGGCTGGCCTCCGGCCTGGAAGCATCTTCCTCAAGCATGGCTTTCTTCAGGTCTTCCAGTGCCTTTTTCTCGCGCGCCTGTTCGGCAAGCTGTTTTTTCTTTTCTTCCAGCTCCTTGATTTTCGGGTCCGGTTTTTTTGGTTCTTCCTTGGGTTTGGGCGGTTCTCTCTTCACCTGTATCTCGGCCTTGGGTTCCGGAACCGGCTCCGGTTTCGGCTCCGGCTTCACCTCGGCTTTCGGCGCAGGTTTGGGCGGCTCGATTTTCGGTGCGGGTTTGGGCACGACCGGTTTGGCCGGCAACGCATCCCATAACTCGACAGTCGCCACACTGGCCGGCTGAACCACTTTCCAGTTGAACGAAAACAGCAACAGCCCCAATAAAATGATGTGCACCAATAAAGAAAGTGCACCCGCCTTCAGGGCTATCGGGTTCTCATGGGCACGTATCATAGAGAGTTAATTGGGTGCCGGGCTCAGGAGCAGGCCAACCTTTTCCACTTTCCCCTGTTTCATCAAATCCATTACGCCGATCACTTCACCGTAATTGACGTTTTTGTCGGCAGCGATCACGACAGACCGTTGCGGGTCTTTTTCCAGTTGGGTACGAATGACAAACAGCAGTTCATCCCGCTGCATGAGCTTACCGTCCAGCTCGATACGCTTGTCGGCCTTGACACTCAGCACCAGAGGCGCCGTCGGCTGTTTCAGGGCTTGCCCGACCTGGGGCAGTTCAACCACGCCGGGATTGGTCATCGGCGCGGTCACCATGAAAATCACCAGCAGTACCAGCATCACGTCGATATAGGGCACGACGTTGATCTGGTTCATCATGCGGCGGGATTTACGGCGCGTCATGGCTCAGGCCTTGCGTTGCAGTATGTTGGTGAATTCTTCCATGAAGCTCTCGTAACGTACCGACAGGCGATCCACGGAGGAAGCAAAGCGATTATAGGCAATCACGGCCGGGATCGCGGCAAACAGGCCGATGGCGGTTGCAATCAGCGCTTCGGCGATGCCGGGGGCGACTTGCGCAAGCGTGGCTTGCGCGGTGTTGGCCAGGCCGAGAAAGGCATTCATGATGCCCCATACCGTCCCCAGCAGGCCAATATACGGGCTGACGGAACCGACAGAGGCAAGAAACGGCAAATGCGCATCCAGGTCGTCCATCTCGCGGTTATAGGCGGCACGCATGGCACGGCGCGAACCTTCCATCACATCGCTTACCTCAAGGCCGCTCTGACGCTTCAGCCTCGCATATTCCTTGAAGCCGGCCTCAAACATGCTGGCGATGCCTTGCGGCTTGCGGCGGCCTGCCGTCACGCTCTCGTAGAGTTTATTGAGATCGCCGCCCGACCAGAATTTGTTTTCAAAATCTTCCGCTTCCCTGTCCGAGCGTTTCAGGGTGAAGAACTTGATGAAGATATACCACCAGGACACCATCGAGGCCAGCACCAGAATGACCATCACCAGTTGTACCGGGGTACTCGCCCCGGATACCAGCGCGACAATCGACATATCGGTGGTGGCATGTATATCAGTCGGGTTCATTCAGACTCCATTGTTTGCATAAATTGCCTGCATGGCGAGGCGGATAGGTTGGGGAATACTCACGGGCTTGAAGTCGGCTGCGCTGACGCAGGCAACTTCGACCGTTGCCTGCGTCATTATTTGATTGTTGCGTTGTACGATTTGTTCAAACACTAATAAGCTGCGTCCGGTTTTAGAAATGGTGGTGACTACAGTCAGTGCATCGTTAAAACTGGCGGGACGCTTATATTGTATATCAATCCCGCGTACGACAAAGATGATTCCCATTCCGGATTTTAGTTCGGTCTGCTCAAACCCCAGGCTGCGCAGCCACTCCGTTCTGGCACGCTCCATGAATTTAAGGTAGTTGGCGTGATAAACGACGCCACCGCCATCGGTGTCTTCATAGTAGACGCGAATCGGCCAGTGAAAACTGCTCATTCCTGCCAGAGCGTTCCATTGGCAAGATTGCCCGGCACCGCCAGGCCGAAATGCTGATAGGCGAGTTGCGTTGCAACGCGCCCGCGCGGCGTGCGCATCAAATAGCCTTGCTGAATCAGGTAGGGTTCCAGCACATCCTCTATCGTATCGCGTTCCTCACCGATCGCTGCCGCCAGGTTATCCAGCCCGACCGGGCCGCCGCCGAATTTCTCCAGCACCGCTTGCAGCAGCTTCCTGTCCATGACATCGAAACCGAGCTTGTCGACATCCAGCATCTTGAGCGCTGCATCCGCAATTCCGGAATCGACCGTGCCATCGCCTTTGACCTGGGCATAATCGCGCACGCGGCGTAACAGGCGGTTGGCAATACGCGGCGTGCCACGTGAGCGCTTGGCAATTTCCAATGCGCCGGCTTCCTGCATGGCCACTTCCAGCAGATCGGCGGAACGATGGACGATACGCGCAAGTTCTTCTGAAGTATAAAACTCAAGCCGCGATACGATGCCGAAACGGTCGCGCAGCGGGTTGGTCAGCATACCGGCACGCGTCGTGGCGCCGACCAGCGTGAAAGGCGGCAGGTCCAGGCGTACGGACCGCGCCGCCGGGCCTTCGCCGATCATGATGTCCAAGCGGTAATCTTCCATCGCCGGGTACAGAATTTCCTCGACGACGGGCGATAAACGGTGAATCTCGTCGATGAAGAGCACGTCGTTGGGTTCGAGGTTGGTGAGCAATGCAGCGAGGTCGCCGGCGCGTTCCAGTACCGGGCCTGATGTCTGGCGCAGGTTGACGCCCATTTCTCTGGCAATGATATGCGCCAGCGTGGTCTTGCCCAGCCCCGGCGGCCCGAAAAGCAGCACGTGATCGAGCGCCTCGGAACGCCCTCTTGCGGCATTGATGAAAATCTCCAGTTGTCCGCGCGCTTTTTCCTGGCCGATATATTCATCCAGCACTTTCGGCCGCAGCGCGCGTTCGATCGCTTCTTCCTGGGGACTTTGCGCGGCGGGAGTGATCAGGCGGTCGGTTTCTATCATGGCTTAAGTCTTGGAAAGCGATTTCAGCGCTTGTTTGATGCCGTCGGAAACGGCGACTTCGGCTGGCAGCAGCTTAACTGCCGCCAGTGCCTCACGCTCGTTGTAACCCAGCGCCAGCAGTGCATTCAGCACGTCCCCGCTGGCAGATTTACCGTGCCCGCCCTGTGTGATGGCCATGCCGTCGATGGAGAATTTATCCTTGAGTTCGAGCAGCAGCCTTTCCGCCGTTTTCTTGCCCACACCTGGCACGCGCGTCAGCAGCGCGGCATCTTGCAAGGCAACCGCCTGCACCAGGTCGTCAACGGATAGCCCGCTCAGGATGGAAAGCGCCGACTTGGCACCGACACCGTTGACCTTGAGCAACTGGCGGAAAGTGAGACGCTCACGGTCGCTGCCGAAACCGTACAGCAATTGCGCATCTTCACGCACGATGAACTGGGTCAGCAAGACCACCCTCTCGCCAATGGCAGGCAGATTGTAGAAGGTGCTCATCGGCACTTCGCACTCGTAACCGACGCCGTTGACGTCGATCAGCACCAAAGGCGGCGTTTTTTCCAGCAGGACACCGTTGAGGCGACCGATCATGGCGACTTTCTTGAAAATAACGACATAAGTTTATATTAGCCTACCGCCACGTACACGAAAACCCGCAGTTGCGAGTTTACCCATCCCCTGTCCGCCATGCGCATGGCAAATCGCGCAGGCCAGCGCATCGGCGGAATCCGGGCTGGGATTGGCCGGCAGCTTCAGCAGCCGCTTGACCATCTCCTGCACCTGCTCCTTGGCGGCATGACCGTTACCGACCACGGACTGCTTGACCTGCAAGGCAGTGTATTCCGCCACAGTCAGATTTCTGATGACTGCGGCGCTGATCGCCGCGCCGCGTGCCTGCCCGAGCAAAAGCGTGGATTGCGGGTTCACATTAACAAAGACCTTTTCGACGGCAACCTGTTCAGGCGCGTAAGTGTCGATCACTTCGAACAGGCCATCCAGGATAATTTTCAAACGACTGGGCAGGTCCTCGATATCCGCACCCTTGCCTGTCGTCGTTTTGATGGTGCCGCTAGAGATGTAACTCAACTTCTCGCCGGTTTTTTCGATGACGCCAAAGCCGGTGAGCCTCAGCCCGGGGTCTATGCCAAGGATGCGGATTGCCGTCACTCTTCTATGGCAGCCGAGGTATACACTTCCTGCACGTCGTCGAGATCATCCAGCGCATCCAGCAATTTCTGCATCTTCACCGCATCGTCGCCGGTAAAAACGGTTTCCGTTGAAGCGCGCATGGTGATTTCGCCCAGAACTGGCTTGAGCCCGGCGGCTTCCAGCGCATCCTTCACCGCCTGGAAATCATTGGGCTGGGTGATGACTTCGATACTGCCGTCTTCGTCCGTGATGATATCTTCCGCACCGGCATCCAGCGCGATCTCCATGACCTGGTCTTCACTGGCTCCCGGCTCGAACAGAATGACGCCGCAATGCTTGAACATGAAGGCGACCGAGCCGTCAGTGCCCAGATTGCCGCCGTATTTACTGAAAGCATGGCGCACATCGGCAACCGTGCGCTGCTTGTTGTCCGTCAGGCAATCAACCATCACGGCAGCGCCGCCGATGCCGTAGCCTTCGTAGCGCACTTCTTCGTAATTCACGCCTTCGAGCGTGCCGGAGCCGCGCTTGATTGCGTTCTCGATGTTGTCTTTCGGCATGGATTCGCTCTTGGCTTTATCTACTGCCATGCGCAACCTTGGATTGGTTGCCACATCGCCGCCGCCCATGCGGGCAGCGACCGTGATTTCCTTGATCAAGCGGGTGAAGATTTTCCCGCGCTTTGCATCCTGACGGCCTTTACGATGCTGAATATTGGCCCATTTGGAATGTCCTGCCATGTTGTACCCTGATGACTGTCTGAAATACGTATGATTTTAGCATATCAGGCAGGCATCATTCCTGTGCCATCGCAGCGTCTATTTTCTCGTGCTGTTTCATGCCGCGAATGGAGATAATGATCAGCGATACCACGATAAACAGCATGCCAAGAAGCTCCATCTGCGCGGGCTGCTCCTTGAGCTCCCACCAGGCGGCAAGCACGCCGATCACCGGTGCCAGCAGCGTCACCATGCTTGCCACGCCTGCTTCCAGCCGCTGCAGGGCATAAAGCCACAGCAGCCATGCGAGCGCGTTGCAGAAAACAGCGTTGAATACGACAGCGCCGATGAAGTAGGGCGTCCAGTTGATCGGCGGTGCGGGCACAAGGAATGCGACAACGACGATGGGCAACGAGCCGAACAACATCTGCCATGCCGTCAGCGAGAGCAAATCCAGCTCGGGCGCACGCTGATGCAGTTTCTTCGCCAGCATCACGGCCAGGGCCCAGCTGATCCCGGCCAGCACGGCCAGCATCATACTGAACTGATCCGTACCAAGATGCAGCGGATCGAGAATGAACAGCAGCCCCATGACCGAGAACAGCGCCGCCAGCCATTGCGTACCCTTGATTTTTTCGCCCAGTAACGGCCAGGCCATCACCATGACCCAGAACGGCATGGTATAGGTCAGGACAGCCGTCTTGCCTGCCCCGCCTTCCACCAGCGCCCAGATGATGAGCCCGGTAAACCCGCTGGTCTGCAGCAGGCCGAGGAGGATCAACGTGGGTATCTCCTTCGGGCGCAAGGGCTTGCGCAGGATGGCAATCAAGGCCAGCAGGCACAGCGCACCGAGAAAGGTGCGCAGCGCGCCGAACTGGAACGCACCGGCATCAAGCAGTGCATTTTTCATCACCACCCAGTTGTAGCCCCACAGGATGGAAAGCAGCAGCAAAGCGGCAACCGCACGAACTTTATTCGACGTCCATGACATATCAAGCCCTTATGTTGGAACTACCGGTTTAATTCCAGATATGCGTAAGCGCTTTCCAGCTGCCGTCGCTTTGACGGCGATACAGCACATGCAGGTTCCCGCTGAATTCCTGGCGTACGCCTTCTGCGTCAACAGCGGCTGCGCTCCAGAGACCGCGCTGATAGGCAAGATTGCCATCAACGCCAACTTCGAGCATCTCGATTTTATGATCGACGATGCCTTGCGCTATGGTTTTTGTCCAGAAATCCAGGATTGCCGTAGCGCCGGAGACTTGTGCCGCACCGGCAGGAAGAACCGTTGCAGCCGTGTCATACAATGCAGCGACCTGTGCCGGTTGCCGTGCGTTGAATGCGGCATCCCAACGTGCATTGATGTCAAGAATAGTGGATTTGATTTCGCTTGTTTGCATCTCTTTCTCCTCATGGATATTACGATTAAAAAATAATTAGCTGCCTAACTATATCGATAAAAAAACGGTGGCCTATTTGCTGAACTCCGCTATTCCGCCACTGATCAGATTCAATATATCGTGCAGCCGTTCGCGGTCCTGCTCATCTAGGTCCACCATGCATGCGCGCAAACGGCTGTAATAATCCGGCATCACCTCGTCCAGCCTGGTCTGGCCAGCTTGCGTCAGCTTGATCGAGATACTGCGCCTGTCATTGACGTCCAGCAGCCGCTCCACAAGGCCATCACGCTCAAGGCCATCGAGCAGGCCCGTCATCGTGGCGCGGGTTACGCCGGCCTTGCCGGCCAGCACCGACGGCGTTGCAGTCAGGGTTTCTTCACGCATCAACAATATCAGCACCCACCAGCGGCCTTGCAGGAGGCCATGACGGCTCAGGCATTCATCCAGCGCAATCGACAGGTCTGTTGCTACGCGCAGCAAATGCAGAAAGGCGGAAATCGCGCTGATATCGGCCTGCGGATAACGCAGCGCAAATTTCTGCAGGGTTTCCCTGCTGGGTAGATCACGTAGTTGCAACATAATTAGCTCCATTATAGTTAGCTGGCTAACTATGTCAAGTAATCAAGATTTTAGTCCTCGCTAAAACAGGTGTATATTTTCATTGAGCATTGCCAAAACAAAAATCACAAGACGGAGGAGCATATGAAAACCGTTAGACAATTACTCGAATCCAAAGGCCATGAGGTACTCTCTGTCACACCCGATTCGATTGTTTACGATGCATTGCTGGTCATGGCGGAAAAACGGGTGGGGGCCCTGGTCGTGATTGATGGCAGCGGCCATCTCGCGGGTATTTTTTCCGAACGCGACTATGCGCGCGAGGTGGCCTTGAAGGGCAAAACTTCCAGAACGACGAAAATCCAGGAAGTCATGTCCACCACGGTCATCACCGTCACGCCGGATCAACTGGTCGATGAGTGCATGGAGCTGATGTCCGGCAAGCGCATTCGCCACTTGCCGGTAATTGAAAATGAAAAAGTGATTGGCGTGCTTTCGATCGGCGACCTGGTGAAAGAGACGATTGCCTATCAGCAATTCCTGATCAAGCAACTGGAAAGCTATATTCAGGGCTGACAGCGAATCCCGGGGAACCGCTAGCCGGTTCCCCTACAGACAGCGCGCCACCATCGCATTATCAAAGTTTCCGGCGGCAATCGGCAGGCGGACGAAAATTCCGCTGCCTGCTGCTTCGCTGACCGGCTGGCCTTTTTTATCGAACATGGTTTCCACCACCATTTCACGGTTGCCGTCGGGTTTAATGATCTGCAGACGATCACCCAGGGCAAAGCGGTTTTTCACGGCAATGTCGGCCAGCCCCTGATCCGGGTCGTAGGCAACGATGTCCCCCACATAAAGGCTGCGGTTGGATTTCGAATGTCCCTGCATGTAGTTCTGGTGCTCTGCCGTATGATGCCGCTGGTAGAAACCGTCGGTATAGCCGCGATTGGCCAGATTCTCCAGTTCCCCCAGCAGGCTCATATTGAAAGGACGCCCGGCAAGCGCATCATCGATGGCCTTGCGATAGTTCTGGCAGGTACGTGCCACATAATAGCGGGACTTGGTGCGGCCTTCGATTTTCAGAGAGTCGATCCCCATTTTCGTCAGCCGCTCGACGTGTTCGATCGCGCGCAGATCCTTGCTGTTCATGATATAGGTGCCGTGCTCGTCTTCCATGATGGGCAACAGCTCTCCGGGGCGGCCTTTTTCCTCGATCAGGTAAACCTTGTCCGCCTCGGGATGGCGCTGCATGCTGCCGCATCCCGACAAGCCGGATTGTTCCATCTCGGCCTTGAAATTAAACTCGTTGAGGCGGATCACCCCGGCAGGGTCTTCGGCGGCATCATGCACCTTGTAATCCCAGCGGCAGGAATTCGTGCAGGTTCCCTGGTTCGGGTCGCGATGATTGAAGTAGCCGGAAAGCAGGCAGCGGCCTGAATAGGCGATGCAGAGCGCGCCGTGCACGAACACTTCCAGTTCCATATCGGGGCATTGCTGGCGGATTTCCTCGATTTCATCGAGCGACAGTTCGCGCGACAGAATAACGCGAGTCAAGCCCAGGCTCTGCCAGAACTTCACCGTTGCATAGTTCACCGTGTTGGCCTGTACCGAAAGATGAACCGGCATTTCCGGCCACTTTTCGCGCACCATCATGATCAAGCCGGGGTCCGACATGATCAGCGCATCCGGCTGCATGGCAATGACTGGCGCCATGTCGGCCATGTAGGTTTTGACTTTGGTATTGTGCGGCGAGATGTTGCTTGCCACAAAAAACTTCTTGCCGCGCCGGTGCGCCTCGGCAATGCCTTCAGCGAGCTGCACCATGCCAAAGCCATTATTGCGCACACGCAGGCTGTAACGCGGCTGGCCGGCATAGACGGCATCCGCGCCATAATCGAAAGCCGTCCGCATGCGGTCCATATCCCCTGCGGGGGCGAGCAATTCAGGAATCTTCATAAACACCTTAATTCAACACACTTCAAATCAACACGGCTTCATGCCAGGTGAACACACCAAACACATGCGTAGCCGATGCAAAAGCAAACCCAGGCAAAGCGAAACTATTCGCCGATAATCTTGACCAGTACGCGCTTCTTCCGGCGGCCATCGAACTCGCCGTAGAAAATCTGCTCCCATGGGCCGAAATCCAGTTGGCCGTTGGTAATCGCCACCACCACCTCGCGTCCCATGACCTGTCTTTTCATATGGGCATCGGCGTTGTCTTCGCCGGTATCGTTATGGCGATAGTTACGGATCGGTTCATGGGGCGCCAGGCGCTCCAGCCATTCACGATAATCGTGGTGCAGGCCGGATTCGTCATCGTTGATGAAGACGCTGGCGGTAATATGCATTGCATTGACCAGCGCAAAACCCTCCCGAACGCCGCTTTCATGCAGGCATTCACGCACCTGCGGTGTGATGTTGATAAACGCGACCCGGGTGGGCGGGTTGAACCAGAGTTCCTTGCGATAACTTTTCATGTTGCATGACCCCTCTAAATAGATGGTGACGAATAACGGCAGGATTTAATGGAATTATAACGCCTGGAAAAAACATGTATGTACCAAGGCGGGCAGGAATCGGCATTTACCGCTTCCAAAGTGTGGCGCGCCACTAAAAATGGAGTTGATATATTTGCCCGGACGATTAAGATAACGATACGTGTTAACGTTGAATGCCTCGCCTGTGTGGAGATTTTGCCCATGGACAACAAGTACGGATTAGGCAGTACCAGAGTAGCCCAGGAGCACCACGAAACACACGCCAAAGCTCCAGTAGCCCATGTATGTCATGCTTGCGGGCATGACAAGCTGACCTTGTGCAAAACGATGCAGGATCATCGATGTGACCGCTGTGGCGAATGGCAGAATGATGCTTCCGGGTATTCAACTGGACGCAGTGCCGATTATTGAGCTGCAAACAACTGATCATCTTTGAAAGATAGTGATGCAATGGCATTTATATCTGCTTGAATGCCAAGGCGGCAGTTACTACGCAGGCATCACCACTGACCTCGAGTCAAGGTTTCGTGCACACCAGTCAGGTCGCGGCGCAAAGTATACCCGCGCCAATCCTCCCTTGCGTATCGTTGCCACAAAACCCTACGCCGATCGTTCAACGGCCTCCATGGCAGAAGCCAGACTCAAGAAAACCCCACGGGACAAAAAGCTGGATTTTTTCCGGTCCGGGAATTAATCAGATAAAAAGCCGGCAAGACACCGGCTTTTTATTTAATGCTCAATTATTAAATACGCAGCAATATCAGCAGCCTTTGTATTTCTTCGCATTACATTCGTTTGCCAGCGCCCTGGTTTGCGCTTTTTGTTCTTCGGTCATTTTGTACGCATTGAAATTGGCCACTTTGGTCTTGCTGACAATCCGCCTGCCGACATCGGGATTTTCAATGGAGACCAGAATCCACATCGTGCCGCGCACAATATCCTCAGGCACGCCAAGGCCCCTGGTGTACATGTTGCCCAGATTGAACTGCGCTTCGGCATTTCCTGCTTCTGCAGCTTTCAAATACCATTTCACCGATTCTTCCAGGTTCTGCTCGAAAATATCTCCGCGGAAATACAAAATACCCAGATTCAACATGGATTTGACGTGCCCCTGTTCAGCCGCTTTTTTGTACCAGCCGGCAGCTTCCGCATAGTCTTCGGTCGGAATATCGCGATTGAAATGCATCGCAGCCAGGCTGTACTGCGCATCGGCGTAGCCTTGCTCCGCTGCCATGCGGTGCCATTTGGCAGCCTCCTGGTAGCTCTGCTCGACACCGTCACCGCGGAAGTACATTAACCCGAGGTTATATTGCGCCTTGGCATCGCCTTTCCCGGCAAGCTCCTGATAAATGGTTGCAGCCGTTTTGTAGTCCGTTGCCTTTGCAGCGGCCATAGCCTCTTCAAGCGTTGCAGCGTTAAGAGGCTGCATGAGGGCCATCAGAAATGCAAAGCCCGAAAATGCAAACATGATATTTTTCAAGGAGACTCCTATTCTATCCGAACTGTAAAATTTGAATGGCGCGGTACGGCCCTTGACCAATACTGACAATCACGTAATCCCGGCCCGTCCAATAACCATGCCAAACAGAAACAAAAACCGCCTATTGCGGCTTCCGCCGCGCTTTTGGCCGCATTGAGTATATCCCAACACCATGCCAGTATACAGACGTACCCGTCAGGCCAATGAGCTGGCAACCGGATATTATTCTGCAGAGGCCTCCATGATGAAAATAGTTTCAGATATTCCCGGTTTTTTCTGCACTTGCATTCCGGGCCCGACGGTCTAAATGCTACTTTTAGCGCATGCTTCATGCTTTGCCTGAAAGCCATCTCCGCATCATCGCTTCCCAAAGTAGTCGAATAGTAGTCGAGTTGAAATTAGATTAAAAAACACGTTCAATAACTTATCTGCTGCTGTCCGCAACTTGGCAATCATCATAAACTTGATTCATGAAACATAATTTTAATAAAAATACACTAACCAATCTCATTTCATCTTCTCCACGTCATAAAACTGCGGCAATACCTGGCACGATGACATCGGTTCCAAACTATCCAAGGAAATTGAAGGTTTATTTAAATAATGCCTCCCCGTATTGGCAGGCCATGTATTTTGAGCATGGGACAACATACAGGCACAGTTGCAAAACAGAGAACAAACTGGAAGCGTACGAAAAAGCAAAAATATTTTATGAACAGATCATCTTAAAAAAATATCAACACCCGAGCCATCTTCAGAAACATCCTGCCTGCCTTGATTCCAATCTGGCCCGACTTGCAAAAACCGGGGCAGACCACTTTGAGAAAGTTGCAGCAGACTGGCTGGAAAGAAAAACTCCGCTTTGGTCAAAACACCATGCAACAGAAGTTGAACGCAGGCTGGTCAACAATCTGCTCCCGTATCTGGCAAAGAAAAGGTTCGCCAGCATCAAAGCGCAGGACTTATTGGCCATCATCCAGAAAATAGAGGCTCGCAAAGCCTATAACATCGCCCATCGCGCCCTCAGTGACTGCCGGCAATTGTGGCGCTACGCGATTGCCACAGGCATCTGCAAGCATGACATTACGATTGGGTTGTCAGTAGCGCTTCATCCACACACGACCGTTCACCAGAAAGCCATTGGAATTGAAGAAATTCCTGAATTAATGACGGCTATCGAGAAATATGACGAACGTGGCGACGAAATTACAAAATACGCATTGCAGTTACTGGCCATGACCTTTGTCAGGAAAAGTGAGCTGATATACGCGAAATGGAATGAGATCGATTGGGAGAGAGCGTTATGGAGAATACCCGCCGAACGCATGAAGATGAGAATTGAGCATATTGTCCCTTTATCCGTACAAGCCATTCAAAAATTAAAACGACTGAAGCCTCTAAGCAACCATTCGGAATATATATTCAAAGGCAGGTTGCCCGATATGCCAATACACAGCAATAGATTGCTGGAAGCGCTCTATTCGCTAGGTTACAAAGGACGAATGACCGCTCACGGATTCAGGGCCCTGGCGAGCACCGTACTTAATGAGCACGGCTTCAGGCCGGATGCCATCGAAAGGCAGCTTGCCCACTGCGAACCCAACGAAATAAGGCGCGCATATAACCGCGCAAATTACATGGATGAACGAATAAAAATGATGCAATGGTGGAGTGATTATTTAGAAAATTCCATTAAAAACTAGCTTCTCAGAAACACAAACCGGATAAAAATTCGACTATTTTTTATCCAGTTCTTTTCTTAAATAAATCATACAGATACGAAAACAGCATGATTGCAGGTGCAGTAATGGCATTCGGCGCTTCTGCTGCAAACGCTGGTATCACCATTCCAGCGGGTGACTGGACCATTGATATCGGTGGTAATGTTAACACTTTCTATCAACATACCAAGCTGTCTGGTGACCTGAGCAGTCCTGGTGTTGAAGACAAAATTAACGACGTATCTACCGGTCTGCTGCCATCCGCATTGGGCGTAGGTGGCAAGACTCGTCAAAACGACCTGGATATCGCATTCCAGTTCACATTCTTTACTGGAGGTAACTCCGGTACCCAATCCGCAGCCGGCAACAACACCCTGAACATTCGTCAAGCATTCATGACTTTTGGCGATGCTTCCTGGGGTACCATCAAGCTGGGTCGTGATCTGGGTATCTTCGGTTCCGATGCTATCCTGTCCGACATGACTCTGTTAGGCGTCGGTGTTGGTCAAAACTACAACCTGGAAAGCTCCACCCTGGGCCGTATCGGTTCCGGTTACATCTATGCTGACTGGATTGGCCAAATCAGCTATGCCTCTCCAAATTGGAATGGTTTCAGTTTCGCAGTTGGCCTGCGTGAGCCATGGACCAACGGTGCAGCAGGTCATGACCGTAACGACATGGGCTTCGAAGGCAAGGTAGCTTACGAATGGGCTGGTGACGTAGCAGGTAAGGTCTGGGCAGGTTTTGTAAGCCAGAAGCATGATGGTGCGGACTCTCCAGCTACCCAAGTATTTGACTTGGATCCGGCTTCTCCAACTTTTGGTACTGTGGTTGCAGTTCTTGCATCTCAGTTTGATAGCTATACATCGCGTGGTTGGGAACTGGGCGGTAAAGTTGGTTTCGGTGGCCTGAACCTGGTTGGTTACTACTACAATGGCAAGGGTCTGGATTCTCAAAGCATCCTGAACAACTCCTTCTTGGGTGGTCTACAGTTCCTCGGTGGTCAAGAAACTGATGATGATGGCGGCTACGTACAAGCAACTTACGTTCTGCCAGGCGTTGGCACCAAGCTGGGCGCTTCCTACGGTATCAGCCGTTCCGAGAGCGATGTTAGCGGTGGTTTCGACCTCGAGAACAAGTCCTGGATCATTGGCGCTTATCATCCTCTGACCAAGAGCCTGAATCTGGTGGCTGAATACACTCACCAGAAACTGGAAGATGATGACACTAACTTCGACGGCAAGGCTAAGACCCTGTCATTGGGCGCAATCCTGTTCTTCTAGGATGTCATTGCGGGTCAAGCCCGCAATCTCGTCAAACCTGGGATGCCGGATTTATCCGGCGCGACAGGAAGAAGACAAAGCTTGAAACGGCACCTTCGGGTGCCGTTTTTTATTTGTCCGTCAGGTTAAAAGGGATATACTTGCTATACATATATAGCAAAGTGGCTGGAGAGAAAGATGTTGGCGATCAGATTGCCTGAAGAAATCGAGAAGCGCCTCGCTGCACTGGCAGCCTCGACAGGAAGAAGCAAGACGTTCTATGCACGTGAAGCCATTCTTGAATACCTTGATGACCTTGAAGATATTTATCTGGCAGAAAGTCGGCTTAAAGACTTACATGTAGGTAAATCGAAGACTTTTTCCATTGAAGATGTGAGAGCGCAACTTGAGTTGGCGAATAGAGTTTGAAGAGCGTGCGCTAAAGGAATTGAAAAAATTTGATCGACAAGCCGCCTTGAGGCTTATCGATTTTCTGCAGCACAGAGTCGCAGAGTTGCAAGATCCACGCAGCATTGGCGCTGCCTTGACAGGCTCCGAACTTGGCGATTTCTGGAAATATCGTGTGGGTGATTACCGAATTATTGCCAGGATTGAAGATCACGTATTGCGGATACTGGTATTGCGGTTAGGGCATCGAAAAGACGTATATAAAAAATGACGAATCAAAAAGCAGGCAGGAATGACCCTTGCCCCTGCGGCAGCGGTAAAAAGTTCAAGCAATGCTGCGCATTAAACCCTAACCCGATACAGAATACTTCCCGGCAGAGCTTGCAGGCGGCCTGGAATTTTTTCCGGCAGGGCTTTATCGACGATGCGGAGAAAATCGGGCGCGAAGTACTGGACCGGGATGCCAGGGCTGCCGATGCCTGGCATTTGCTCGGCTCGATTGCGCTGCAACAGGGGCAAACCGCAGAAGCGGCAGATTACAGCCGCCGCGCCATCCGGCTGAATGGCAGAAACCCGGAGTATTTCAGCAATCTGGGCCTGGCCTGTCATGAGCAGGGGGCGCTGGATGAGGCCATCACGCAATACCGCCATGCCATTGCGCTGGATTCCCGATACGCCAATGCCCATTACAACCTGCATGCGGCGTTGATCGACAGCAGCAATCTGAACCCCGCAATCGATGCATTGAAGCAGGCGTTGAAATTAAATCCACGGGATCATGAAGCCCGGTTCATGTTGGGTATGCTGCTGGATTATTCCGGGGCAGCGGAAGATGCAGCCGCCTGCCTTGAAGGGCTCGATCGTATTTCATCATTGTATCGGGCGAGGCTGGATGCCTGGCACTATCTCAAGTCTTCCTGCAAGCCTCTGCCGCCGGTGACGGGCAGCGCCATCCAGACTTTCCGCCATGCATTCTCGCAGGCCAATCCGGAGGGGTTGGTACTGGAATTCGGCGTGCGTTTCGGTAATTCGATTCGAATGCTTGCCGAAATTGCGAAGCAGCCTGTGCATGGATTCGACAGCTTCGAGGGGTTGCCCGACGTTTGGCATCATGAGCCCAAGGGCAGTTACACCACCAACGGCGTAATTCCCGCCGTGCCGGATAATGTCAGCTTGCATGTCGGCTGGTTCGATGAAACCCTGCCGAAATTTCTTGAGTCGTATCCGGGGCCGGTGAGATTCGTTAATGTCGATTGCGATATCTACAGTTCGACCAGAACGGTGCTGGAACTGCTTGCACCACGGATTGTGCAGGGATCGGTAATGGTGTTTGATGAGTACATTGCCAATGCGCATTGGCGTGAAGATGAATTCAAGGCTTTCCAGGAGGCTGTACGCCAATATGGCTGGTCTTATGAGTACATCAGCTTCAGCTTTTTTACCAAACAGGTGGCCGTGAGAATTACCGGAGTTTGAGCGGATTCAGGCTATTCCGGTCAATATTGTATTGATTTGGAGATGCCGGGTCAGGCCCGGCATGACCTATGATCCCGCCTCAAGTCCGGCTGACGCGGGATCGCGTCTCACGATATACAAGCCGGGTTATTCGTCTATTCCCAGTTCCTGAATCTTCCTTGTCAGTGTATTGCGTCCTATGCCGAGCTGCGTCGCGGCCTCGATACGGCGGCCGCCGGTATGTTGCAGGGCCTTGGTAATCAGGATGCGTTCGAACTCCTTCACGCGGGTATCCAGCACTTCCTGCTCTCCCCGGTTCAAGGCATCCGTGACGTCCAGCCCCAGCGACTCCTGCCAACTGCTGGAGGTCAGGGGTTTGGTGGATTCCTCCTTGAGTTCCGGAGGTAAATCCGCGATGTCGATATTCTGGCCGGGCGCCATGACCGTAAGCCAGTGGCAGACATTTTCCAGTTGCCTGACATTGCCGCTCCAGCCCAGGTTTGCGAGGTAGCGCAATGTACCTGCCGATGGAATCTTGGTGTCGACGCCGAGCTCTTGCGCGCTTTGTTGCAGGAAGTGCTTGACCAGCAAGGGGATGTCTTCACGGCGTTCGCGTAGCGGCGGCAGGCGCAACCTGATGACGTTCAGGCGATGGAACAGGTCTTCGCGGAACAACCCGAGTTTGACGCGTTCTTCCAGATCCTGGTGAGTGGCCGCGATGATGCGCACGTTGACTTTGACGGGTTGGTGCCCGCCTACGCGATAGAACTGGCCGTCGCATAGCACGCGCAGCAACCTGGTTTGCAGGTCGGATGGCATGTCGCCGATTTCGTCCAGAAACAGGGTGCCGCCATCGGCTTGCTCAAAACGCCCGCGCCTGGCCGCTTGCGCTCCGGTGAATGCGCCGCGCTCGTGGCCGAACAGCTCGGATTCGAGCAAGTCCTTGGGAATTGCAGCCGTGTTGATGGCAATGAAGGTTTTGTCGGCACGCGGGCTATGGCGATGCAAAGCGCTTGCGACGAGTTCCTTGCCGGTGCCGGATTCACCGTTGATCAGCACCGTGGCGTGGGAGCGGCTGAGGCGGCCGATAGCGCGGAAGACCTCTTGCATGGCCGGTGCCTGGCCAATAATTTCAGGGGTTTCCTCGACGGCAACCGCT
Organism: Methylophilaceae bacterium; assembly: GCA_905339275.1. Lineage (GTDB taxonomy): Bacteria > Pseudomonadota > Gammaproteobacteria > Burkholderiales > Methylophilaceae > UBA6140. Next base: position 394,459 of record CAJPFK010000004.1, on the reverse strand, counting down.
TCGGTCGCCTGGCGCATGGTTTCATCGACGGCGCGGCGTATGATTTCAATGGCCTGGTCGACATCGAACGGCTTGGCAAGATATTCGAATGCGCCGCCCTGAAACGCGGCGACCGCGCTTTCCAGATCGGAATAAGCGGTCATGATGATCACGGGAACATCGGGCAGGCGCTGCTTGATCTCCTGCAGGAAATCGAGGCCGGAACCATTGGGCATGCGGATGTCGCTGACCACGACTTGCGGTTCTTCGCTGTTCAGCGCGTTGAGCGCTTCCGGCACGGAAGAGAAGGTCTTGAATTCCATGTCGGTACGGGCCAGTGCTTTTTCAAATACCCAGCGGATGGATTTGTCGTCGTCTATGATCCAGATTGGTTTCATTTCATTAAGCCTCAAAATACATTTACTGTCTGGGAATCAGGCATTTCATGGCGGTGCTTTCGATCGGCAGCAGGATGGTGAAACAGGTATGCCCCGGCCGGCTGTCGCATTCGATCATGCCGTGATGTTGCGTGATGAAGGTCTGGGCGAGCGTCAGGCCCAAACCTGAACCGCCGTCCCTGCCGGAGACCAGCGGGTAGAAAATGCGGTCGCGGATATCCGGAGGGATGCCGGGGCCGTTGTCGATGATCTGCAGCTTGATGGCAACACGGTAGCGTTTCTTTGCCAGCGTGACCTGCCGCTCGGCACGGGTTCGCAGGATGATCTCGCTTGGCGCATGCATATCCCCGGATTGGCTTTGCATGGCCTGAACCGCATTTCTTGCGATGTTGAGGACAGCCTGAATCAGTTTCTCGCGATCGCCGATCAGATCCGGCAGGCTGGTGTCGTAGTCGCGCCGGACTATCATGCCTTGCGGCGATTCTGCCAGCAGCAGGCTGCGCACGCGTTCCAGCACTTCATGAATATTGGTCGGCTCGTATTTCGGCACGCGGTGCGGCACCAGCAATCGGTCCATCAGGGATTGCAGCCTGTCCGCTTCCTTGATGATGACCTGCGTATATTCCCGCAGGCTTACCTGGGGCAGTTCATGTTCGAGCAACTGCGCGGCACCGCGCAAACCGCCCAGCGGGTTGCGAATCTCATGGGCCAGATTGCGCAATAGTTCTGCATTCGCCTGCTGCTGTATCAGCATTCTCTCTTCACGTGCAATCCGCAGTTGCTGATCCATCTGCTGGAACTCCAGCACCAGGCAGGCAGGCGGCAATTCGACCGGGGTTACGGTGCAGGTAACCGCCAGGGAGTTCTGTCGCAAGGTTGTAATCACAAACTCGTGTTCGCGGAACGGGCTGTGGTTGGTAATCGCATTTTCCAGCGCGGAATGCAAGATCTCGCAATCCGGAAAAACCTGGGAAATATTCAGGCCGCTGATCTGCTTCGCACTCAATGCAAAGACCACCTCGGCGCCGGGGTTGGCGTAAACGACATTACGCTCCTGGTCGAGCAGGAGAACGGCAGTCGCTAAATGTTCCAGTCCGGCGAAGGATGAGGGGATCGTTTGATTCATGGCAGCCTAGTATAAGCAAAACCCAGGCCATGGGTGGGAGCGTATATGCAAAAGCCTAATTGAGTGCTTCCAGCTCTTTTTGCAGCAGCTCAACGTTTTTCTGATGCATATCAACATCAGCCTGCAAACGTCGCATTTTTTCTTCGAATTTAGGTACGTTGCGGTAGGTCTTCCCATTGGCGCCCTTGTAGACTTCCGGCATCGACTCGCCCTCCACATATGCTTTTCTGGCGTCATCCAGAGCCTTTTTCTCAGCTTCCAGTTCGGCACGGAGTATTTCCTTCCGCTTGTCGTCTCGCGTATTCTGGGTTTGTTTATCGACCCGCGGGAAGCTGGCCGGGGTTTTCGCCTTTTCATTACCTGACGAGGCGCCTGCACCATTAGTGGGCGGCGGATCGATCTCGATTTTCTTTGCACCTTTTGTGGGCACATTGGTGTAGGTGACGCGGCCATCCGCATCGATGATTTTATAGACATCGGCAATTGCCGACAGCGGCAGGCCAGCGCCGGCACAAAGCATGAAGCCGAATAAAATCTTTTTCATTTGAAGCATTCCCATAGGTTAGGAGTGTAGATGAGAACATGGTATTGAGGCAACGAGTTGGCCGATGAGTTCGTTGACGCCCGAAAACAGGAAAGGCAGGATAAACCTGCCTTTCTGTCATTGCTGTGCCAAAACCGGAACCGGCCCGAGTTGCGGGCCGGTTGCCTGGTTTAGCAGCTGTAGTACATGCCGAACTCAACCGGGTGAGGCGTCATGCGCAGCTTGTTCACTTCTTCCATCTTCAGCTCAATATAGCTGTTGATCCAGTCTTCGGAGAACACACCGCCGCGAGTCAGGAACTCATGGTCTTTGCCCAGTGCGTCCAGTGCCTGTTCGAACGAAGAACATACGGTTGGAATCTGCGCATCTTCCTCGGGTGGCAGATGGTACAAGTCTTTGGTTGCAGGCTCACCTGGGTGAATCTTGTTCTGCACACCGTCTAGGCCCGCCATCAGCAGCGCGCTGAATGCCAGATATGGGTTGGCGGTAGGATCGGGGAAGCGTGCTTCAACGCGACGCGCCTTATCGCCATGTACAAATGGGATGCGGATGGCGGCAGAGCGGTTCTTGGCCGAGTAAGCCAGTTTCACCGGTGCTTCGAAGTGAGGCACCAGGCGCTTGTAGGAGTTGGTGCTCGGATTGGTGATCGCGTTCAATGCACGTGCGTGCTTGATGATGCCGCCGATGTAATAAAGCGCGAATTCGCTCAGGCCGGCATAGCCGTTGCCTGCGAACAGGTTTTTGCCGTCTTTCCACACGGATTGGTGTACATGCATGCCGGAGCCGTTGTCGCCGAAAAAGGGCTTGGGCATGAAGGTGGCAGTTTTGCCGTATGCATGCGCGGTGTTCAGCACGACATATTTCAGAACCTGGGTCCAGTCGGCACGGCGCGTCAGGGTATTGAACTTGGTGCCGATTTCGCATTGACCGGCAGTCGCAACTTCATGGTGATGCACTTCGACAGGAATGCCCATCTCTTCCAGCGCGATACACATGGCAGAGCGGATATCCTGCAGGGAATCGACCGGAGGTACCGGGAAATAACCGCCCTTGACGCCTGGACGGTGGCCTGTGTTGCCACCTTCGAAGCTGTCGCCGGAAGCCCAGGCGCCTTCTTCCGAGGTGATTTTCACCGAACAGCCTTGCATGCCGGTACTCCATTGGATGGAGTCGAAAATAAAGAATTCAGGTTCCGGCCCGAAGTAGGCGGTGTCACCGAGACCGCTGGACTTCAGGTAGGCTTCGGCACGCTTTGCCAGGCTGCGTGGGCAACGGTCATAACCCTTGCCGTCGGTTGGGTCGACGACATCACAGGTCAGGATCAAGGTCGGCTCGTCCATGAATGGATCGATATTGGCCGTTTCGGGATCAGGCATCAATTGCATGTCGGATGCTTGAATGCCTTTCCAGCCGGAGATTGATGAACCGTCGAAAGCATGGCCTTCGGTGAACTTGTCTTCGTTAAATGCTGAGATGGGCACAGTAACGTGTTGCTCTTTGCCCTTGGTATCGGTAAAACGGAAATCAACAAACTTGATGTCGTTTTCCTTTACCATTTTCATTACATCAGCGACCGCCATTTGATTCTCCTAAAAACAATTGAAGAGTAGTTAAAATTTGGTAATTGCAGCTTTCAGAAATTTGTAACTAGCAGGAAATGTGCCATGCTTTTACTTACAATTTCTCATTTTCACACATAAGGTTACAAAAGAGAACAACAAGTGAGCGCACCAATATGGGGCGACATTCTGGTTGTTTGCACAAGAATAGTGCTCAAGCGGCTGATGACGAATAAAGCTATAATTTAGCCTGGTCTTTCGTACTTGACGACGGGTGATAACAGGCCTGGGATGAACAGGTCCTGGATTAATACAGAAGGAGTGCATCATGGAAACGCTCAATAAAATCCTGCAGAGAGCCAGGAAGCGGGCACAGGAGAAGGGGCTGCCTTATGCGGGCGCATTGACGCCGGCGGAAGCGCATGAGGTGTTGAAGCAGGTATCAAGCGCAAAGCTTGTCGATGTGCGTAGCCGTGCCGAGCTGGAACTGGTGGGCAGGATTCCCGAGGCCATTCATATCGAGTGGGCTTTCTATCCCGGCTGGACGCCGAACCCGGATTTCCTGAACCACCTGAATATGCAGGTCGACAAGGAGGCTCTGGTCATGTTCATCTGCCGTACAGGCGGCCGCTCCAACAATGCCGCCGCCGCGGCATCCTCCGAAGGGTATACCGAGGCCTATAACGTGCTGGAAGGTTTCGAAGGCGAAGCCGAGCCAGCAAGTAAACAACGCGGCGGCATCAATGGTTGGAAAGCTGCCCGCCTGCCCTGGACGCACGGCTAAGTTAAAGATTGTCCATGACAGATCGTTACGCGGTGATTGGCAATCCGGTCGAGCATAGTAAATCACCTTTGATACATGCCGCATTTGCCCGGCAGACGGCCCAGGACATTCTGTACGAACGTATACTGGCACCTCTGGACGGGTTTGTGGCGACTGTCCGGAGCATGCGCGAGGCCGGGTTCAAAGGCGCCAATGTCACAGTGCCTTTCAAGCTTGAAGCGTTCAGGCTGTCTGATCAGTTGACCGAGCGTGCCAGTGATGCGGGTGCGGTAAATACGCTGACTTTTTCCGATCATGGCTTATTGGGCGACAACACCGATGGTGTCGGGTTGGTGCGCGATATCCGGGATAACCTGGCTTTTGGCATCGCCGGAAAAAGGGTGTTATTGATTGGCGCCGGCGGAGCGGCAGAAGGGGTGCTGCATCCTATTCTGGAACAACAGCCGGCTTTGCTGGTGATTGCAAACAGGACACTGGACAAGGCGCTCAGCATGGTGAAAAAAGTCGAGGAGCAAGGCGATTTCCGCTATGTATCGGTCAACGCTTATGCGTTCGAGGACCTGGAAGGACAAGCGTTTGATATTATCGTCAATGCCACGTCAGCAGGGCTGACCGATAGCCAACTGCCCTTGCCGGAGGGTGTTTTTGCGCCCGATGCGCTGGCTTACGACATGATGTACGGCCGCGAAACACCTTTCATGAAATTTGCGCGTGAGCGCCATGCCATGGTTGCAGACGGCCTGGGCATGCTGGTCGAGCAGGCGGCTGAATCGTTTTATCTCTGGCGCGGCGTGCGTCCGCAAACTGCGCCAGTGATCGCCTCCTTCCGAGCATGAGCTGGAAAGGATTTATCTGGCGCGGTTTGCTGGCGCTGGTTTTACTGATCCTGCTCTATCAGCTCTGGATTTTTCTTCATATCTGCTGGTGGGTGAACCATAACCCTGCCTCGACCGCATTCATGAGAGACCGGCTACAAGTCTTGCAGGAGAAAAGGCCGGCGGCAAAGCTGAAACATCAATGGGTGGAATACCGGCATATCTCCACCCATCTCAAACGCGCAGTAATTGCCGCCGAGGACTCCAGATTTCCCGAGCACGACGGTTTCGACTGGGATGGTATCCAGAAAGCCTATGAAAAGAATCTGAAGAAAGGCAAATTGGTCGCAGGTGGTTCATCCATCAGCCAGCAGCTCGCCAAGAATCTTTTTCTCTCGAACAGCCGCACGCCATGGAGAAAGTTCCAGGAGGCGGTCATTACCGTGATGCTGGAAAAAATGATGTCCAAGCGCCGCATCTACGAAATATATCTCAATGTGATCGAATGGGGCGATGGTGTGTTCGGCGCCGAGGCGGCAGCCAGGCATTACTATGGCGTCAGTGCGCGCAATCTGTCCAGTTACCAGGCAGCGAGAATGGCAGCCATGGTCCCGAACCCCAGGTTCTATGACAAGCATCGTTCCACCCGTTTCCTCAACCGCAAGACGGCCACTATTCAATCGCGCATGCGTCTGGTCGAGGTGCCCCAGTGATTCAGTCTGAAAAGCGGATGAGCCCCGGTATTGCGGCCATCACGCGTGATGCATACGCGTCCCTGGAAACCTTTTTCCATCGACATGCCGCTATGCCGGAGCAATAAATGGAGTGGCTCTGGATCGTTGCATTCATTCTCGTCGTGCTTGGCCTGCTCGGCCTGGCATTGCCGGTGCTGCCCGGCGTGCCGTTGCTGTTCGGCGGCTTGTTGATGGCGGCCTGGATAGACGACTTTGCCAGGGTCGGTACGATGGCGATGATCGTGATCGGCATCCTCGCCTTGCTGGCCTGGATCATCGATATTGTCGCCTCCCTGATTACCACCAAATCCGCCGGAGCCAGCAGGCAAGCGCTGGCAGGCACCGTCATCGGGGCGCTAGTCGGCATTCTCGGCGGCCTGCCGGGTATTATCCTGGGTACGGTGGCCGGTGCTGCCATCGGTGAAATACTGGCAAACCGCGACCCGCGGCGGGCAACGAAAATCGGCGTTGCCGCCGGGCTGGGTTTTGTGCTGGCGCTTGCATTCAAGCTGCTGTTTGCCGCGCTGATGCTGGGTATTTTCGCTTACGCCTATTTCGTTTGATCGCAATAAGCGTCCTACAACATCGTTTTGAGATATTTCCCGGTATAGCTTTTCGGATTCCCGGCCACCTTCTCCGGTGTTCCCTCGGCAATTACGATGCCGCCGCCATCCCCACCTTCCGGCCCCATGTCGATGATCCAGTCTGCCGTTTTGATCACATCCAGATTGTGTTCGATGATGACGATGGTATTGCCGTGGTCGCGCAGGCGGTGGATTACATCCAGCAGCAACTGGATATCGGCAAAATGCAGGCCGGTGGTCGGTTCGTCCAGGATGTAGAGCGTACGCCCGGTATCGCGCTTGGAAAGCTCCAGCGCCAGTTTCACCCGCTGCGCCTCGCCGCCGGAAAGCGTGGTTGCCGATTGCCCGAGCGTGATGTAGCCAAGGCCGACATCGAGCAGCGTTTGCAATTTGCGCGCCACCACGGGCACTGCGTCGAAGAACGCACGTGCCTGTTCCACCGTCATTTCCAGCACTTCGCGAATATTCTTGCCCTTGAACTGGATTTCCAGCGTTTCGCGGTTGTAGCGATGGCCTTTGCAAACGTCGCAAGGCACATAGACATCCGGCAGGAAGTGCATTTCGACCCGGATGACGCCATCGCCCTGGCAGGCTTCGCAGCGCCCGCCCTTGACGTTGAATGAGTACCTGCCGGGGCCGTAGCCGCGTGCACGCGATTCGGGTACGCCGGCAAACAGCTCGCGTATCGGCGTGAACAGCCCGGTGTAAGTTGCCGGGTTGGAGCGCGGAGTACGTCCTATCGGGCTCTGGTCGACATCCACGACCTTATCGAAAAATGCCAGTCCGTCGATTTCCCCATAAGGCGCGGGCTCGGTGGAACTGCCGTAAAGATGCTGCGCCACGACGCGATACAGGGTGTCGTTGATCAGGGTGGATTTGCCGGAGCCGGATACGCCGGTGACGCAGGTCAGCAGGCCGACCGGCAGTTTGAGCGTGACATCTTTCAGGTTGTTGCCGGTGGCGCTGGTCATGGTCAGCCAGCGTGCCGGATCGGGCTTGTGGCGGTTCCTGGGGATTTCGATGGCTTTCTTGCCGCTCAGGTATTGTCCTGTGAGGGAGTGCGCATTCTGCTGGATTTCGGCCGGCGTGCCTTCGGCGACGATCTGCCCGCCATGTTCGCCGGCACCAGGGCCGATATCGACGACATAATCAGCCGCCATGATGGCATCCTGGTCGTGCTCGACCACGATCACGGTATTGCCGATATCACGCAGGCGCATCAAGGTTTCAAGCAGGCGGTCGTTGTCACGCTGGTGCAAGCCGATAGAAGGCTCATCCAGCACATACATCACCCCGGTCAGCCCGGAGCCGATCTGGGAAGCCAGGCGAATGCGCTGGGCTTCGCCGCCGGAGAGCGTTTCAGCCGAACGCGAGAGCGACAGGTACTCCAGCCCGACATTGGTGAGGAACTTGAGGCGGCTGCTGATTTCCTTGACGATCTTGTCGGCAATTGCCAGTTTCTGCCCGGTCAGTACAAGGGTTTCAAAGAAAGTGAGCGCCTGCTTCAAGGGCACTTCGCAGACCTCATGAATGTTCTGGTTCCCGACCTTTACATGCCGGGCCTCGCGCCGCAACCGTGTACCGTTGCATTCGGGGCAGGCCTGCGAATTCAGGTATTTCGCCAGCTCTTCACGCACGGTGATGGAATCGGTTTCGTGATAACGGCGTTGCAGGTTGTTCAGAATGCCTTCAAATGCATGGCTTTTCTGGAAGAAAGTGCCGCGCTCATTGAGGTATTTGAATGCGATGGCCTCCTTGCCGCTGCCATGCAGAAGCACCTGCTGGATATGCTGCGGCAGGTTTTCAAAGGCGGTTTCCAAGTCAAAGCCATAGTGTGCCGACAGGCTTTGCAGCATCTGGAAGTAAAACTGGTTGCGCTTGTCCCAGCCCTTGATGGCGCCGGAAGCGAGCGATAAGTGCGGGAAGGCGACGACGCGCTTCGGGTCAAAGAAGCTGATCTGCCCGAGGCCGTCGCATTTGGGGCAGGCGCCCATCGGATTGTTGAACGAGAACAGGCGCGGCTCCAGTTCAGCAAGTGAGTAGTCACACACCGGGCAGGAGAACTTGGCGGAGAACAGGTGTTCCTTGCCGCCATCCATCTCGACTGCGAGCGCCTTGCCTTCAGCCAGGCGCAATGCCGTTTCAAACGATTCAGCAATGCGCTGTTTCATGTCAGCGCGTACTTTCAGCCGGTCAACGACGACATCAACGTTATGCTTGGTGGTCTTGGCCAGCTTGGGTACGGCATCCAGCTCGTAGGTTTCGCCATCGACACGCACACGAACGAAACCCTGCGCCTTCAGTTCTTCAAACAGGTCAACCTGCTCGCCTTTGCGGTTGCTGACCACCGGCGCTACAATCATCAATTTGGTGTCTTCCGGCAGTGCCAGCACGCTATCCACCATTTGCGAGACGGTTTGCGCCTCCAGCTTGATGCCGTGCTCCGGGCATTCCGGATCACCCGCGCGTGCATAGAGCAGGCGCAAGTAATCGTGAATCTCGGTAACGGTGCCGACGGTGGAGCGCGGGTTGTGCGAGGTGGATTTCTGCTCGATGGAGATGGCGGGAGATAAGCCTTCTATGAGATCGACATCAGGTTTATCCATCCGCGCCAGAAACTGGCGTGCATATGCCGAGAGCGATTCGACATACCGGCGCTGGCCTTCCGCGTAAAGCGTATCGAATGCCAGGGAAGATTTACCGGAGCCGGATAACCCTGTGATCACAATCATTTTGTTGCGCGGCAGATCCAGCGAAACATTTTTCAGGTTGTGCGTGCGAGCACCGCGAATTCTGATGTAGTCCATTAGCTTATGACGTCGATTGAGGCAACCTGCTAATATACGCACTTTTTAGCTACTAACTCAACCCATTTTCCATGCCTCACTCAGAACATATGTCCGCACTTGAAGTGCGGGCCAGCATGAGCCTTGCCTCGATCTACGGATTACGCATGCTGGGCATGTTCCTCATTCTGCCTATCTTCTCGATTTATGCGGAAACCTTGCCAGGCGGAGAAAGCCACTTGCTTATCGGGCTGGCGCTCGGTGCTTACGGCCTGACGCAGGCAATATTCCAGTTGCCGTTCGGTATGGCGTCGGATCGCTATGGGCGCAAGCGCATGATTTACATCGGGCTGGTGTTGTTTGTCATTGGCAGTCTGGTAGCAGCGTTTGCCAACGACCTGTACACGGTGATTATCGGCCGCGCCATCCAGGGCGCCGGCGCGGTTTCCGCCGTGGTGACCGCGCTGGTCGCGGATTTGACGCGCGAAGAACATCGCACCAAGGCAATGGCGATGATAGGCGGCACCATTGGCGTCACGTTTGCCCTTTCGCTGATTCTCGGCCCGGCGTTGAATCAGTGGATAGGCATCCCCGGCATATTTCTGTTGACCGGCATATTGGCGGCGCTGGCGATACTCGATGTCAAATACCTGGTGCCCGACCCGGTGGTCAGCCGCTTTCACTCCGATGCCGAGGCCGCGCCAGGCAAGCTGAAAGACGTCATCAGGGATACGCAGTTGATGCGGCTGAATTTCGGCATTTTTGCCCTGCATGCCGCGCAGATGGCCATGTTCGTCGTCGTGCCCTTCGCCATCAAGCAAACCAGCGGCATGAGCGAAAACGACCATTGGATGATCTATCTGCCGATCATGCTGCTGTCGTTTGCGTTGATGGTGCCTGCGATTATTTATGGCGAGAAAAAGGCCAGGCTCAAACAGGTTTTTCTCGGCGCGATTGCGGTCATGCTCGCTGCCCAGTTGCTGTTCGCCGGTTCGATCGATTTTTTCTGGGGCGTTGTCATTTCACTATCGGCCTATTTCGTGGCATTCAATATCCTTGAAGCCAGCCTGCCTTCCATTATTTCCAAGCTGGCACCGGCAGCATCCAAAGGTACCGCGATTGGTGTTTACAATACGGCGCAATCCCTGGGTATTTTTGTCGGTGGTGCTCTGGGTGGGCTTCTGTCCCATTTTTATGGTTTCGCTTCTGTTTTTGTTTTCTGCAGCGTCTTGATGGCCTTGTGGCTGATTGCTGCCTTGAGCATGAAAACACCGCCCGCGGTTAAGAGTAAGATGTACCATCTTGAAGAAATGACGAAGGCCGCGGCCAAGAACCTGTCCACCCGTTTGGGTGCGATCGCCGGAGTACGCGAGGCGGTAGTGATTGCAGACGAAGGTTTGGTTATACTTAAAGTTGATATGCAGCAGAGCTTTGATGAAGCGGAAGTGTTGCGACTCATCGCGGCGAATTAGCGAGAATATAGGGAGAAATTATGGCATCAGTGAACAAGGTAATTCTGGTTGGCAACCTCGGGCGAGACCCGGAAGTACGGTATATGCCAAATGGCGAAGCGGTATGTAATTTCAGTATCGCAACGACCGATAACTGGAAAGACAAGAACGGCCAGAAGCAGGAACGTACCGAGTGGCATAACATCGTCATGTATCGCAAGCTGGCTGAAATCGCCGGCGAATATCTGAAAAAAGGCCGTCCTGTCTATGTGGAAGGTCGTCTGCAAACGCGCAAATGGCAGACCAAGGAAGGCCAGGACCGTTACACAACAGAAATTATCGCCGACCAGATGCAAATGCTGGGTGGCCGTGATAGCGGTGGTTCGAATGCCAGCTATGACGATATGAACCAGGATCAGGATAGAGATCAAGGCGCGGCGCCAGCCAGGCAATCCGCTCCGGCAGCTCAGGCGGCGAAACCTGCAGCGGCTGGCGGCTCATCGTTTGATGAGTTTGATGATGACATTCCGTTTTAAAATATACCTGTATTAACAGTGTAACCCCCCCATTGACCATAATTAAGTTTATGGGGGGTATTTGCTATAGCCTTATCCAATCCTGGGCAGATACCAGGAAAGTTAAGCGCGATCATATTTTCAGAATGCATTCAATTTTATTTATCTCAGCACTGTTTTTAGAATGAAATTAGCGATTGGGCCAAAAGGCGGCTTCACCAAAAGACTGCTTATGTTCCATTTCTTTGTTACCAATGTTCCTTTTGCGTGACTCATGGACCGGAAGCCCTCAACACCATGATATGCCCCCATTCCACTTGATCCAATACCGCCAAAGGGTAAGTCGTCCAACGCATAGTGCATGATAGTTGTGTTAATGCTGATATTCCCAGAGGTCGTTCTAGTGAGTACATTATGACGTTGATCTTCATTGTCACCAAAGAAATACAAGGCTAGTGGCCGTGGCCGTGCATTGATATACGCAATAGCATCATCAATATCACGATAGGTCACCACTGGTAGTACTGGTCCAAAGATTTCCTCTTGCATGACATTCATGTCCTCCGAAACATTTATCAGAAGCGTGGGAGCAAGCGTATGGACACGACGGCTAGCCTCATGTGGGCGAATGCCTACCTCTAGAACTTTGGCATTTTTCGTGCGGGCATCTTCTACGAGCGAGGATATTCGCTTGAAGTGGTTTTCGTTGATGATCGACGTATATTGATCCGATAAAGGTCCATCTGGATACATGACTTTAACGGCTGTATCATAGGATTCTACAAATCGATCCACCTGACTTTCATGAATCAGCATGTAATCCGGTGCAACGCAAATTTGTCCGCAGTTGGCTAATTTACCATGTGCGACTTGCCGTGCAGCGTGCTCAATCGGGTAGTCGGGTGCGACCAGCACGGGCGATTTTCCACCCAGTTCCAGGGTTACCGGTACAAGGTTCTCACTGGCTGCTTTCATGACGTGGCGGCCCACTAAAGTGCTGCCAGTGAAAAATAGATGATCGAAATCTAGCTTCGAGAAAGCAATACCCATCGAGGCATCGCCCTGAAATACAGCGACCTCATTGTTAGAAAAAGTTTCGCTGAGAATTTTTTCTAATAAAGCACTGGTCACTGGGGTGATTTCCGATGGCTTAATCATGGCGCGATTCCCGGCTGCAATTGCAGTAGCAAGAGGCATCAGTGATAAAGAAACCGGAAAGTTCCATGGAGCCATGATCCCTATTACACCTAGTGGTTGATATGTGACATAAGCCCGCGCTGGTTGAAAGTTAAGTGGTACGTGGCGACGTTGCGGCCGCATGAATTTGCGCAAGTTACTCTTAAGGTAATCAATGCCTTGAATCACCGTCATGATTTCCATGATGGCGGTTTCATGGCGCGACCTGTTTCCAAAATCCGCGATTAAAGCATCTTCAAAATGGGTCTTGTTCGATAGAACTGCACCGCGGAGTTTATCCAAATTGGTTCGACGTAGTGCTAACGTTGGTGGCCCGTCTTTGATAAATGTGGCACGTTGAGTTGCCAAGGTGTTGTTAAGAATCAAGGTGGTATTTTGCACATCTGTTAAGGCATTCATCGTTATTTCCTTTCGATCAATTAATGTTTACAGTGAAAACATAGACAGTATAGCGATCTAATGTTTCTCCTGTCAACAATGTTTTCAAAAGAAACTTTGTGTAGAATATTAATTTTTGAGAAAGAGTGGGCATGGAAGACCAAGTAGTAGAACAGCCATACCACCATGGAGATCTTCGTCGGGCATTGATTGACGCTGCGTTAGCTATGGTGAAAGAATTTAAAAGCTGGCATTTCACTTTGCGTGAAGTTGCAAGGCGGGCGGGTGTAAGCCATGCTGCGCCATATAGGCATTTTCCCGATAAGGCTGCCCTGTTATCTGAGCTGGCGAAGGTGGGTTTTGAAATGTTGAGTGTAGAGTTGTCTGCTGCCCTCAATAACAACTTATCTGTTGAAGAGCAACTTACTATCGCCGCAAAAGCTTATATCCAATTCGGCAATGTAAACCCAGCTTTATATCATCTGATGTTTAGTCGGGATGCGGGGGCAAGTGAGGAGGTTCATCTTAATGAGCGCGCCATGGCGACATTAAATGTTTTGACTAGCTTACTTGAGCGTGGCCAACGTCAAGGGGTATTTAAAGATCGTCCAGTGAAGGGGCTTGCGGCAGCATGTTGGTCGTTGGTTCATGGCTTAACGATGCTCTCTATGGAGGGATTGCTACTTCCGGAAAAGGTTGGTGACCAGCCAATTGATTCTGCACTAAATACGCTTCTTGAGGGCTTGATGCTTGAGCGTTGAAATTAAACAGTTATATGTGATGCGTAACAGTTAAAAATGAAGAGACTTTGAACACTAAACAGGCCTGGCCGGTTTTTGTCTTTAAGCAGGTTCTAAACTATTGATATTCCGCCTTTAATCGCCATATGCATCTCAGGTATAATTTCGTACTTTTGATGCTCGGAGCTTTTCGACATGCCTATCTATGATTATCAATGCACTAGCTGCGGCTTCAGCAAGGAAGTCATGCGCAAAATCAGCGAACCTAACCTGACAGATTGCCCGGAATGCGGCAAGGCTACCTTTGCCAAGCAGCTTTCTGCGCCGAGTTTTCAATTGACTGGCAGCGGCTGGTACGCCACCGACTTTAAGAACAGCGGCAGCAAGCCTGAGAAGAAAGCGGAAGAAGCACCATCAGCAGGCTGCGGCACCGGCTGCGCCTGCCATTAATTGATTCCGGATCATTCACGCAACCAGGCACCACCTCATGGCAAAACGTTATTTCATTACGGGCTTGCTCGTGCTTGTGCCTTTGTTCATCACCGTATGGGTGCTGAAACTGCTTGTCGGCATTATGGACCAGAGCCTTCTGCTCCTGCCTGCGGCATGGCAGCCTGCCCTGTTGTTCGGTTTCGACCTGCCGGGAATCGGCGCGCTGCTGACTTTGCTCATCGTGTTTGTCACCGGCCTGATTGCAACCAATATCTTCGGCAGGCGCATCATCGACTTCTGGGAAGGCTTGCTGGCCCGCGTACCTGTCGTCAAATCCATCTACTACAGCGTCAAGCAGGTGTCGGATACCCTGTTTTCGGATACCGGCACTGCTTTTCGCAAGGCACTGCTGGTGCAATATCCCCGCCAGGGAAGCTGGACGATTGCCTTTATGACAGGAACCCCCGGCGGCGATGTGGCGAATCATCTCAAGGGCGACTATGTCAGCGTGTATGTGCCGACAACGCCCAACCCGACATCGGGGTTTTTCCTCATGATGCCCAGGGCAGATATCGTCGAGCTCGATATGAGCGTCGATGACGCGCTGAAATACATCATCAGCATGGGCGTGGTTTCGCCCGCTGAAAAAAACAACTCTTCCAACTCATCATTATAAGAAATCTGCATATGCGTACCCACTACTGCGGCCATTTGAACCGCGAACACATCGGCCAAACCGTCACCCTTTGCGGTTGGGCACATCGCCGCCGCGACCACGGCGGCGTGATCTTCATCGATCTGCGCGATCGCGAAGGCATGGCACAGATCGTCATTGACCCGGACACACCGCAGGCTTTCAGCACTGCAGAAACGGTGCGCAATGAATTTGTTTTAAAAGTGGTCTGTAAAGTACGTGCGCGCCCTGAAGGCACGGTTAATCCGAATATCCCGACGGGAGAAGTCGAGATGCTGGCAAGCGAGATTGAAGTTCTCAATCCGTCGCTGACGCCGCCTTTCATGCTGGATGATGACAATCTCTCCGAGATGGTGCGCCTGGAACACCGCTACATCGATTTGCGCCGTCCGGCGATGCAGAAGAACCTGATGTTGCGCTACCGCGTTTCCAAAAACCTGCGCGACTATCTCGACACCAACGGCTTCATCGAGGTGGAAACGCCGATGCTGACGCGCTCCACGCCAGAAGGCGCACGCGACTACCTGGTGCCTTCGCGCGTGCATCACGGCCAGTTCTTCGCCTTGCCGCAATCGCCGCAGTTGTTCAAGCAACTGCTGATGGTATCGGGCTTCGATCGTTACTTCCAGATCACCAAGTGCTTCCGCGACGAAGACCTGCGCGCCGACCGCCAGCCGGAATTCACGCAGGTTGATATCGAGACCTCCTTCCTCGGCGAAGAGGAAATCATGAACATCGTCGAACAGATGATTCGCCAGATGTTCAGCCAGGTGCAGGGTGTTGACCTGCCCGCCGCGTTTCCGCGCATGCCTTTCTCCGAAGCCATGAGCAAATACGGTTCCGACAAGCCGGATATGCGTGTCACGCTCGAAATCACCGAGCTGACCGATGTCATGAAAGATGTCGATTTCAAGGTGTTCTCCGGTGCTGCCAACATGGCAAATGGCCGTGTCGCCGCCATGCGCGTGCCGAACGGCGCTGCCATCTCGCGTTCAGAGATCGACGCCTACACCGAGTTCGTCAAAATCTACGGCGCCAAGGGTCTGGCGTACATCAAGATCAACGACATCACCAAGCTGAATGAAGAAGGTTTGCAAAGTCCTATCGTCAAGAACATTCATGAGACTGCGCTCAAAGCCATCATCGAGCGCACCGGCGCACAGAATGGCGACATCGTCTTCTTCGGCGCAGACAAGGCCAAGATCGTCAATGAAGCGTTGGGCGCGTTGCGCGTCAAGGTCGGCCACGAAAAAGGCCATGTCGATGGCCGCGCCTGGGCGCCGCTGTGGGTGGTGGATTTCCCGATGTTCGAACACGACGAGGAAGCCGACCGCTGGGTGGCGCTGCATCATCCATTCACGTCGCCCAAGGACGGCCATGAAGACCTGCTGGCGACCAATCCGGGTGCCTGCCTGTCCAAGGCCTACGACATGGTCATCAACGGCTGGGAAGTCGGCGGCGGCTCCGTGCGTATCCACAAGCAGGACGTGCAATCCAAGGTGTTCGATGCACTGAAAATCTCCAAGGAAGAGGCGCAGGAGAAGTTCGGCTTCCTGCTCGAAGCCCTGCAATACGGTGCGCCACCGCACGGCGGCCTGGCGTTCGGCCTGGATCGCCTGGTCACGCTGATGGCGGGTGCCGAATCGATTCGCGACGTGATCGCCTTCCCCAAGACGCAGCGCGCGCAATGTCTGATGACGCATGCGCCGAATGAGGTGGATGAGAAACAATTACGCGAACTGCATATCCGCGTGAGGACGCAAACTCCGGCTGCCTGAGCCTGACAATGATTAAATCCCTCATCCGTACAGTTCCGCATTACCCCAGACACGGCGTGCAGTTTCGTGACATCACGACCTTGCTGAAAGACCCGCTGGGGCTGAAGGTAACGGTGGATGAGCTGTTCAGCCGTTACGAAAACCAGAAAATCGACAAGGTGGTGGGTGTCGAATCGCGCGGCTTCCTGATCGGGACTCCGCTGGCTTACAAACTGGGTGTGGGTTTCGTGCCGGTGCGCAAGCAGGGCAAATTGCCGGCCGAAACGCTGGGTCATGATTACGAACTCGAATACGGCAGCGACCGGGTGGAGATCCATACCGATGCGGTCGAGAAAGGCGAGCGCATCCTGCTGGTGGATGACCTGATTGCTACGGGCGGCACGGCGATCGCTTCCGCAGCATTGATCGAGAAACTCGGCGGTACAATCGTGGAGTGTGCATTCATTATCGACCTCATCAGCCTTGGCGGACGCAAGCGCCTGGAAGAAAAAGGGTACAGAATGTTTGCACTGTGCGAGTTCGAGGGAGACTAGTGGCCTATAAAACGCCGGTTTCCGCCCTGGTGTTGATCCATACGGCGGATTTGCAGGTTCTACTGCTGGAGCGCGCCGACAAGCCCGGCTTCTGGCAGTCTGTAACAGGTAGCCTGGAAGACGGTGAAACGCCGCTTGATGCGGCCATCCGTGAGGTGAAGGAAGAAACCGGGCTGATTGCCACGGATTACCGGCTCACCGATTGGCATGTCTCGAACGTGTACGAGATTTATGAGCACTGGCGCTATCGCTATGCGCCCGGTGTGATGCAGAATACAGAACATTTGTTCGGCCTTGAATTACCGGGGCCCTTACCTGTCCAACTCGCACCGGATGAACATGTGCGCTATCAATGGGTAGACTGGCGCGAGGCGGCAAAAAAAGTATTTTCCTGGACAAATGTGGATGCGCTCAGGCGGCTGGGCGAACGGCACAACCTGATATTGTGAGAACATGATGCAAACAGCGACCATCAAGGCTGAATCGATCAAATCCGAACCCATCCGGTTCGAGCGCTTCATGGCGGCCCGGGATGCGGAATTGCAGGAACGCATCCTCGCAGCCAAGGCAAGGCTCGGCAAACGGCTGGTGATTCTCGGCCATCATTACCAGCAGGAGAGCGTCTATCGTCACGCCGACTATACCGGCGATTCGCTGAAACTTTCTCGCTATGCGGGTGAGACGGATGCCGAGTTCATCGTGTTTCTCGGCGTTCACTTCATGGCGGAAGTCGCCGACATTCTTTCCCGCCCCGATCAGATTGCGATTCTGCCTGATCTTGCCGCCGGCTGCTCCATGGCCGATATGGCGAATCTTGCCAAGGTTGAGCGTTCACGCCGTGAATTATCCAAGGTGCTGGATTTCGACGCGACCATTACGCCGGTCACCTACATCAATTCCGCCGCCGACCTGAAGGCCTTTTGCGGCGAGCACGGCGGTATCGTCTGCACCTCGACCAATGCACCGAAGATCATCGAATGGGCATTTGCCCAGCGTGAAAAAGTACTGTTCTTCCCCGACCAGAACCTGGGCCGCTGGAGCGGTTACAAGATGGGTATCCCGTTGGAGCAGATGCCCGTATGGAACCCGGATCAGCCCATGGGTGGACTGACGGAAGAGCAGATCAGGAATGCAAAGATTTTGCTTTGGAAGGGCCATTGTGCTGTCCATCAGATGTTCCGCGAGCAGAACATCACGCGTTTCCGTGCCGAACACCCGGATGGCCTGGTGATTTCACATCCGGAATCGCCGTTTGAAGTCTGCCTGAATTCCGATTACGTCGGTTCGACCGAATACATACTGAAAACCGTATCCGAAGCACCGAGCGGAACGAAATGGCTGGTCGGCACCGAACTCAACCTGGTCAACCGGCTGGCAGAAAAAATGAAGCCGGAAGGCAAGCTGGTGCAGTTCATGTCGCATGTGATCTGCGAATGCTCGACCATGGCCCGTATCGACCCGCAGCATCTGGCCTGGACGCTGGAGAACCTGGTTGAAGGCAATATCGTGAACCAGATCAAGGTGCCGGATGCCGAAGCAAGGTTGGCCAAGCTGACTTTGGACCGCATGCTGGAAGCCTCGTAAATTTGAATTTGTACTGAGCTTGCATACTACCTTACGCATTGCCACCTTCAACATCCACAAGGGCGTGACCAGTTTCAACGCCCGTTTCGCCTTACACGACCAGCGCGACCTGATACGCCAACTGCATGCCGACATCGTTTTCCTGCAGGAAGTACGGGATGTGCATATCAAGCACAGCCGCCGCTTTCACGCATGGCCGTTGGAAGGCCAGGCCGAGTTTCTCGCCGATTCTGTCTGGTCGGATTATGCCTATGGCAAGAATTCGGTTTATCCGGCAGGGCATCACGGCAATGCCATGCTCTCCAAATTTCCCATCATCAAGGCAGTGAATGAGGATATTTCCGCGCACGCTTCAGAGCAGCGCGGCATGCTGCATTGCGAAATCGAAATCCCCGGCTGGCAAGCGCCTTTACATTGCATTTGCGTGCATCTCGGGCTTTTTGCACGTTGGCGCCGCAAGCAGATCGAAGCCCTGCGCGAGCGTATCAAGGCTGAAGTGCCGCAGGACGCACCGCTCATCATTGCCGGTGACTTCAATGACTGGGGCATGAGTGCGGGCAAAACACTGACAGCGGACCTGCATTTGCATGAGGTGTTCGAGCACCATTTAGGCAAATCGGCCCGCAGCTTTCCATCCGTGCTCCCGTTCTTCCGGCTTGACCGTATCTATGTCCGCGGCTTTCAGGTGCAGCATGTGCAGGTGCATGCCGGCCCGCAATTTGCCAAGGTCTCCGACCATGCCGCATTAAGTGCAACCCTTTCGCGACGATGACCTACTTCACGGCCCGGAATCAGATCGAACTGTTGAGAAACGGCGAAGAATACTTTCCTGCGCTGGAGTCTGCGATAGACGGCGCACACCATGAAATCTACCTGCAAACCTATATCTATGAGGCCGACCGCACCGGCCTGAGAATCGGCGAGGCACTCAAGCGCGCCGCTCAACGCGGTGTTGGCGTCTATATCCTGCTGGACGGCTTCGGCTGCAAGGATTTACCCAAACCCTACGTGCAGGAATTGCAGCAGGCAGGTGCTGGCGTGATGTTCTTCCGGCCCAAGATTTCGCCCTGGACATTCAAGCGCAGCCGACTGAGACGCCTGCACCGCAAGCTGGTCGTCATTGATGGCGCGCTTGCATTCGTGGGCGGCATCAATATCATCGATGATTACAACGTGCCGAATCACGACCCGCCCCGCATAGATTATGCGGTATCGGTGCGTGGTGAGTTGCTCCCGCAGATTCGATCCAGCGCCCGCAGCCTCTGGCGAAGAATCGCCTGGTTGCACCTGAGGCGGGTCGATGCGCAGGTTCTGCCAGGACAGCCCCTCTTGCCCGCAAATGGCATGAAGGCAGCCTACGTCATGCGGGACAATTTCCTGCATCGCCGCGATATCGAACAAGCCTACCTGAAGGCCATCAATAATGCCAAATCCGAAATCCTGATTGCCAATGCCTACTTCATTCCCGGCAAAGGGTTCAGGCGGGCGCTGATCTCGGCAGCCAGGCGCGGCGTCCGGGTGAGGTTGCTGCTACAAGGTAAAAAGGAATATTTCCTGATGTTCGCAACCCATGCCTTTTACTCGGATTTTCTCTCCGAAGGCATTCAAATCTATGAGTACCGCAAGAGCTTCATGCACAGCAAGGTCGCGGTGATTGATCGCGAATGGTCGACAGTCGGCTCATCCAACATCGATGCCATCAGCCTGTTTCTTGCACGCGAGGCCAATATCGTCATTCTGGATCAACCGTTTGCCGAGGCATTGAACGCGGATATCGAGCGCTCCATTACCGAGGGCGCGCATGAAATTCTTCCTGATGACTGGGTACGCAGCCATTATTTAAAACGCATCGTCTCCTGGCTGGTCTATCACGTGGTCCGGCTGGTGACCGGCCTTGTTGTCCAACCTGATAAACATTAAACGCAGCCGGAATCGGGCAGTTGGTGCGACGTCCGGTTTGCGGCAAACCCGGCAAAATCTTATAATCACAAGTTGGCGAAATAACGCCGCTGTAGCTCAG
This sequence comes from Methylophilaceae bacterium, assembly GCA_905339275.1. Classification (GTDB taxonomy): domain Bacteria; phylum Pseudomonadota; class Gammaproteobacteria; order Burkholderiales; family Methylophilaceae; genus UBA6140. Next base: position 373,828 of record CAJPFK010000004.1, on the reverse strand, counting down.
TCGGTAGAGCAGTTCATTCGTAATGAAAAGGTCACCAGTTCGATTCCGGTCAGCGGCACCATCTTGACAAAACGACCCTTGTGGTCGTTTTGCTTTATTATCGGCTCAATCCGCGAAGTGCTTGTTTTATCAATCCTTTTAACTTCCACGCAATAAACCCGCAAAGGGACCACCCAATCTATACCAGGGCAATCAATTGGCAAAAAAACTGTAAAAAAAAAAACGGCACCCGAAGGTGCCGTTTCAAGCTTTGTCTTCCACCTGTCATGCCGGACTGAATCCGGCATGACAGGTTTGACGAGATTGCAGGTCAAGCCCGCAATGACATCCTAGAAGAACAGGATTGCGCCGAGGGACAGGGTCTTAGCCTTGCCGTCGAACGTATTGTCTTTGTCTTCGATCTTTTGATTGGTGTACTCAGCAACCAGATTCAGACTCTTGGTCAAAGGATGGTATGCACCAACGATCCAAGATTTGTTGCGACCATCAAAAACACCGCTGACATCGCTCTCGGAATTGCTCACGCCATAAGACACACCAAGCTTGGTGCCGACACCTGGCAATGCATAGGTAGCTTGTACATAACCACCATCATCATCAGTTTCTTGACCAGCCAGGAATGGCAGGCCGCCGATGAATGGAGTGTTAGCTGCAGTGAACTGGCTGTCTAAGCCTTTACCATCGTAGTAGTAACCAACCAGGTTCAAGCCGGAGAAGCCAACCTTACCACCCAATTCCCAACCACGGGAAGTATAAGAGTCATAAGCTGCATCGCCATCATGCTTTTGAGAAATAGCACCCAACCAAACCTTACCGGCAACATCGCCAGCCCATTCGTAGGAAACCTTACCTTCGAAGCCAAGGTTGTTACGATCTTCGCCGGCTGCACCATTTACCCAGCCTTCACGTGCACCAACAGCAAAGCTGAAACCATTCCAGTTAGGAGACGTGTAGCTGATCTGACCGACCCAGTCAGCATAGATGTAACCGGAACCGATACGGCCCAGCGTGGAGCTTTCCAGGTTGTATTGTTGACCAACACCAACACCCAGCAGAGTCATGTCGGACAGGATAGCATCGGAACCGAAGATACCGAGGTCACGACCCAGCTTGATGGTACCCCAGGAAGCATCGCCGAAAGTCATATACGCTTGACGAATGTTCAGGGTGTTGCCACCAGCAGCAGACTGTGTACCGGAGTTAGCGCCAGTAAAGAATGTGAACTGGAATGCGATATCCAGGTCGTTTTGACGGGTCTTACCACCTACGCCCAGTGCAGAAGGCAGCAGACCAGTGGAGATATCATTAATCTTGTCGTCAGTTTCCAGAGCCTTCAAATCACCAGACAGCTTGGTGTGTTGATAGAATGCATTTACGTTACCACCGATATCAATGGTCCAGTCACCTGCTGGAATGGTGATACCTGCGTTTGCAGCAGAAGCGCCGAATGCCATTACAGCACCTGCAACTGCCATGCTCAGTTTCTTGTTCATATGTTTCTCCTGTTGCGTTTTAAATTTTCACTTACCCGGTTTGCAAAATTTTACATATCGCTGACTTGGCAAGTGAGATCGCGAACTTCTTCAATCAAATATTTCATTGAGAAGGTAGTATGAGTATGCCAAAGGGGGATTTACCACTGCAAGCAATGCATCTCTTTTTTTGTCTCTTTTTGGTGCATTGTTGTTTTTTTGCAACAATATGTTATTAATTGTACTTTCTGCGGGTGCTCAGGCGGGCAATTCACACTGCAGCGCATAGAGATACTGCAAGACATTAACTAGCCGGAAGGTGGTTTCTTTAGTAGTTCTGTGTGCCTGCAGTTGAATGATGCATGAGATTCCGGCTCAGGGCCGGAATGACAATGCACCCTTAGCCTCATGTCATGCCGGGCTTGCCCCGGCGTCTTTCACGTTATCATGCACCGCGATGGTTCCGCTGTGCCCACGCAATCACGCCAATCCAATCCAGACCGCCAGTGCCCGATTCACCTGTAACATAGTCGCATCATCAAGCCGCCCAATTACAGCACCAATTTTTTCACGCCTTACCGTCATTATCTTATCGACCTGAATCTGGCTCGATTTGCTTAACCCGTTTTCGGCCGTGGGCTGTAGCGTTATCCTGAACAAGGGAGCATTTATCGTCTCACTGGAGATAAGCAGCACGCTGATTGTCGCATGCGTCTCATTAAAGGCATCTGCCTGTATGACGAGGGCTGGCCTTGGCTTACCGAAATCCCCTTGAATTGCGATGGTGACAATCTCGCCACGCTTCAAGAATCCCACCCATCCACATCCGAGAGTGCCTCATCCAGAAGGTCCAGTGTTTCCTTGTCTTGCCTGTCGTGCTCCGCTGCCAACCTGGATTGACGGCGGCATTCTTCCATAAAACCAGCCGCCCTAGTATCCGGCACCCAAATCTGGATAGGGCGCAATCCCGCCGCTCTCAGTGAAGCACGATGCTTATTGACTCGATCCGCAACAGTTGTTCGCATGATTTTTATTCCTTCATTACGTTACATGTTACAGCATACTATGACCGCGCGTTACATGCAACACACAGCTTAAGGTATAAACAATGTCAAAACATTGCATGCGTTAAATCGAATGCCGGATTGGTGTATGTATTTCCGCGGGATGCCGGGCCAGACCCGGCATCTCGTTATCCATCACAAGCACAATCAGATTCCGGCTCAAGGCCGGAATGAAAGGGCTCAGAGTTCTCGCTCGGATACCGAGAACAGGCGCTGATATTCGCGTATGGCGTAGCGGTCCGTCATGCCGGCAATGTAATCGGCAACCGCTCTTGCCTGATGATTGGCGGCGTATTCCTGGAATTCGTCCGGCATCAACCCGATATCGCCGGCAAAGGCGGTGAATAGTTCGGTGATGATGCGATTGGCCTTGGCGCTCATGCGATTGACACGGTAGTGCTGATACAGTTTTGTGCGTAAAAATTGCTTGAGTGCCAACTGCTGCTTCTGCATCTTTTTGCTGAAAGCGATCAATGGGAACTGCTTGCGCACATCATCGATGTTTTTGGCATTGGCTTCTGCAATATTCAGGCGGCTTTGCGTGCATACGTCGACAATTTGGGTGTTGATCATGCGCCGCACGGTTTCATGCACGAGGCGCCTGCCTTCGAGAGCCGGATATTTCTGCCTGACCTGTGCCAGGTGTTCGGCGAATATCTGTACCTCGGCTATTTGCGCAAGCGTGATGAGGCCCGAACGCAAGCCGTCATCGACATCGTGATTGTTGTAGGCAATTTCGTCGGCAAGATTGGCGACCTGCGCCTCCAGCGAGGGTTGCTGTTTTTTGAGGAAGCGCTCGCCGACATCGCCCAGCAGGCGCGCATTCTTGACAGAGCAATGCTTGAGGATGCCTTCACGCATCTCAAAGGTGAGGTTCAGGCCGTCAAAATCCGCATATCGCTGTTCAAGGTAATCGACCACGCGCAGGGATTGCAGGTTGTGTTCGAAGCCGCCGTGGTTTTTCATGCAGGCATTAAGCGCATCCTGCCCGGCATGGCCGAATGGGGTGTGGCCGAGATCGTGGGCAAGGGCGATGCCTTCAACCAGGTCTTCGTGCAGGGATAGGTTACGTGCGATTGCACGTGCGATTTGCGCGACTTCGAGGCTGTGCGTGAGACGCGTGCGGAACAGGTCGCCTTCATGGTTGACGAAGACCTGGGTTTTGTACTCGAGGCGGCGGAATGCGCTGGAATGGATGATACGGTCGCGATCTCGCTGGAACTGGTTGCGGCCTTGCGGCAAAGGTTCGGGGAATTTACGCCCGCGGCTCTGCTCGGGGTTGGCGGCATAGGACGCAAGCTGGCTCATGTCTGTTATTTTCATCATGGCGTCAGGGCGAGCAGGTTTGCTGCCGTTGCCGGTGGACAGGATTGCGGCCCCCGGGCCGGAGCCCGGTCAACCGTCGGCCTTGGCGGCCTGTAGATGGATTCCCGTCCGGGATGCAGGCTGGCAACAGATGCCGGGGCAAGCCCGGTATGACAGAAGGAGGTTTTCAAATTCAGCATGACATTGATAATGTTGCGTTCAATGCTTCGGCGTCATAGTCGCCCGTGACGACCGACTTGCCGATGCCTTGCTGCAGCACCAGGCGAATTTTGCCGTCGACGACTTTCTTATCGAGCCCCATCAGATCGAGGTATTTTTCGGCGCCAAGGTCCGGAGGCGTCACAGGTAAATTGGCCGCCTTGAAGATTGCCGCCATGCGCGAAACATCGCCTACGGTCAGCCAGCCCATGCGCCTGGACAAATCGGCTGCCATCATGGTGCCTGCGGCAACCGCTTCGCCATGCAGCCATACGCCGTAACCCATGGCATTTTCTATGGCATGGCCGAACGTGTGCCCGAGATTGAGCAGGGCGCGTTCGCCGCTCTCCCGTTCATCAACGGCAACGACCTCGGCCTTGTTCTGGCATGAGCGATAAATGGCATAACTCATGACATCGGTATTGAGCGCATTGAGCAACGGCATGTTGCTTTCCAGCCACTCGAAGAAATCGATATCGCGGATGAGGCCATATTTGATGACTTCTGCCAGGCCGGCGGCAAGTTCCCTGGACGGCAAGGTTTCCAGTGTGGCGATATCGGCCAGCACGACCTGCGGCTGATAGAAGGCGCCGATCATGTTCTTGCCCAGCGGGTGATTGATGCCGGTTTTGCCGCCTACCGATGAATCGACTTGCGCCAACAGGGTGGTCGGCACCTGTATGAAGGGCACGCCACGCAGATAAGTCGCTGCTGCGTAACCTGTCAGGTCGCCGATAACACCGCCGCCCAGGGCAACCAGGGTGGTATTCCGTTCGCAACGATTCTGCAGCAGTGCGTCGTAGATCAGGTTGAGCGTTTCGCTGTTTTTGTAAGCTTCGCCATCGGGCAGAATCACTTCGATGACAGAGACGCCAGAATCGCGCAATGGTTGTGCGAGCTTTTGCAGATAGAGAGGCGCAACTGTCGTGTTGGTAACGATGGCAACCTGTTTGCGCTTCAGGTACGGAAGTATCAGTTGAGGATTACCGAGCAGGTTTCTTCCGATGTGTATCGGGTAACTGCGGTCACCCAGGGCGACATTAAGTGTTTGCATGCTTGTTTTCTATCTCGTTTGAATGGTGCTTTGCAAGTAACTGTTCGATTTGATGCACGATACTGCCAACCGCCTGCCCACCGGTATCCACGATAATAGTGGCAACTTCAGTATATAGAGCATCACGCTCCGCAAATAGTTTTTCAAGTCTCGCCTTGGGATTTTCAGTCTGCAGCAACGGACGATTCCTGTCATTGCGGGTGCGTATCCAGAGATCATGAACGTTCGCCCGGAGATAAATAACAGTGCCGTTGTTTTTCAGGGTCTGCCTGTTCTCCGGTAGCAGCACTGCACCGCCGCCAGTCGCGAGCACAACATCCTGCAGCTTGCTCAGTTCTTCTATCATGGCGGCTTCCCGCTTGCGAAAGCCTGCCTCGCCTTCCAACTCGAAAATCAAAGGAATATTGACGCCGGTTCGCCGCTCAATTTCATGGTCGGTATCATAGAAGGTTTTATTCAGGTGCTTGGCCAGCAAGCGGCCTACTGTGGTCTTTCCCGCACCCATCAAACCAACAAAGAAAATGTTTTCAGACATAAAAATACCTGCCATTTGCATGGCAGGTATTTTAAGTGATTACCAGCGTGATGTCAGGAATGACTGGAAATCAGCGTATGGCCAGGTTTTCGTCCAGGACCTTTGGCGTAATGAATATCAGCAACTCCGTCTTTGCGTTGGACCTGCTTGTACGCTTAAACAGATGACCAAGGACCGGCAGGTTGCCGAAGAAAGGCACCTTATCCACATCATTACGCTCGGTCTGCTCGTAGATACCGCCAAGCACTGCCGTTTCGCCATTTGCCACGAGGATTTGCGTCGTGATTTTCTGGGTCTCAATGGATGGAACACCGGCAAACACCGCACCTACCCGATCTTTCTTCACAAGAAGGTCCATGATGATCTTGTCATCCGGGGTAATTTGCGGAGTTACTTCCAGACTCAAAGTGGCGGACTTGAAAGATACACTTGTCGCACCACTGCTTGTAGCCTGTTGATATGGAATTTCAGTACCCTGCTCAATTGTTGCCTTTTGCTGGTTCGCTGTTGTCACCCGTGGACTGGACACAACCTTGCCACGATTATCAGTCTCCAAAGCTGACAACTCCAAATTAAGCAAAATACCAGCTGGCAGACTAAACCAACTCAAAGCAAGGCTACCTGCCGCATTTGATACCGGCAAGTTGGACATCAGGTCTGGCAAGCCATCGGAACTTACCCCAAACTGGGTTGTGCTGCCCGATACTGCAGGCGTGATCGTCCCTGTGCTGGTGCCCATTGTTGCCGTGCCATCCGCATTCAGTTCCGTATACCTGTTACCCAGGTTACCCCCAACAGCCACATTGCTCCTTCCCGGAGTGGATAGCTGGTTAATACCGAACCGTGCGCCCAAATCCTTGCTGAAACCTTCGTCTGCAATCACCAGCCGTGATTCGATCATGACCTGCTTCACCGGCACATCGATCTTGTTGAGAATGTTCTGTACATTCTCCAGATTCTTGACAATATCCTGCACAAAAATCGTGTTGGTTCTCGGGTCAATGACCGCACTGCCACGCTTGGAGAGTATTTTCTGCTTTTCGTCCGTCAGAATATTCTTGAATGCCTCAGCCTTCTGGTACTTGAGCGCAAATACCTCGGTTCTGAGTGGCTCAAGGTCTTCAATTTGCTGAGAGGCTTCCAGCGCCAGTTTTTCCTTGGCATTGACCTCATCCGAAGGCGCTACCCAGATCACATTGCCGGTCTTGCGCATTGTCAGACCCTTGCTCTGCATGATGATGTCCAGCGCCTGATCCCACGGCACATCCTTCAATCTCAAAGTCAGATTGCCTGTGACGGTATCGCTCGTAATGATATTCAGGCCGGTGAAGTCGGCGATTACCTGCAATACCGACCTCACATCAATATTCTGGAAGTTCAGGGAGAGTTTTTCACCGGCATAGCCTGGGCGGCTACCTTGAACCAGCTTATTCGGATCTTCAATGATGGGCCTGACATCAATGATGAATTTCTTGTCTGCCTGGTAAGCAGACTGCTCCCAATTCCCTTGCGGCTCGATCACCATGCGGGTGTTTTTACCCTGCTTCATCGTATCGATGTAAAGCACGGGGGTATTGAAATTGATTACATTCAGCCGGCGCTCCAGATTTGCCGGGACTTCCGTGTTCAGGAAATCAACCAGTATTTTTTTACCTTGCTGGCGAATATTGATCCCTGCAGACGCATCAGAAAGATCGATCATGACCCGGCCTTCGCCGTTCTTCCCTCGCGCAAAATCCACATTCCTGATGCTGTGAAACTGGTCGCCAACCTGCGGCTCGGCAAATCTCGTTACAGCCCCTGCGGGGGTTGCCGCCACATCGGTAGCCTGCAGAATGATCCTGGTTTCCTTTCCATTCACCTCAGTTGTATACCCTATAGCCTTGGTGAGATTAAGCACCATTCTGGTTCTATCCTTGGCCTGGGCGAGATTGATGCTTTTCAATACGCCCTGGTCAGCCGGCACACTGCTCTTTGAAAGCCCATTGGCTGTATTGGGAAAATCCAATGCGATCCTGGGTGGTGTTTTCAGCGTAAAGCCGGCAGGAGGATTCGCAAGCGGCTCCCTGGTCGTAATGGTGACCACAACCCTGTCCCCTGGCAGGCCTGCGAAGTCAACTTTTTCGATCCTGTTGCCGAGGCTGGATTCCTCTGCCACCAGAACAGATGCGAAAAGTCCGAGACACAAAACCGCCATAAATCGAGGCATGCGATAAAATTGTTTATGTATATTCATTTTTTCCACCCTTATTCCTGCAATTCCAGACTGGCCAGACGCTCTACCCAATCGCCAGTAAGTTCGTCCTGCACGATCTCTTTCAAGACCACTCCGGTCTCCGATATCTCTGTCACCATGCCAAAATTCTGGCCAAGATAATTACCGATCCTAACCTGCTGAACGGTATTGTCAGGGATTTTGATCAACCCATACTTGAGCTTCGTTTTTTCAATGGAACCAACGAATTTGAGGCTTTCAAGCGGGTATGCCTCAAGCGGCTCCCTTGGCCGGTTGAGATTAGGCTGTATGCTGCCGGAGCTGCTGGCCTTCGCACTTCTGGGCTTGAACGGATCATTCAGCACGCCATCGGCGTTATATTGTTTAGGGATATAAGGCAGCACTTCAGGCAAAGGATCAATTCTCACCTTCATGTTCTGCGCGGCGTCTGCCATGAATTTATCCAGGTCATCGCCTTGATCGCCACCGCATCCAGAAATGAGCAATGCAAATGAAATCAAGAACATATATTTAATATTCATCATTCTTGAGCGCTTTTTTTATGAAGAATGCACATTAATTCCGGCCACCTTTTTTAGCTGCTGCCGCTCTCTCGGCTTCTCTCTTTGCCGCAATTTCACTGGCGTCGAGATAACGGTATGTTCTCGCTACGGCTTCTATCGACAACAGGCCGTCCGACGGCTGGTTGGCAGTCTTGGTATTTTTTTGCGCGTTCTTGTCCTGGGACGCCGACACAATTGACAGGTTGTTTAACGTCACAATCCTGGGAAGCCTTGAGATGTCTGTCGCAAAATCACCCAGGGCGTGATAACCGCCGGTCACCTTGATCGAGATTGGCATCTCGGCGTAGAAATCCCCGATAATTTCCTGCCCCGGTTTAAATAATTCAAACTCCAGCCCTTTTTCGAGCCCGACCTGGTTGATATCGGTCAGCAATGCATCCATTTGGGATTTGTCAGGCAACTGCTTGAGAAGCGCACCAAACGTACGCTCAATATCCGTCATCTGCTGCTTGTATGCCGCAAGGTTGATGGACTGCCGTTTTTTCTCAAGGTAAATATTCCTGAGTTCCTCCTCCTTGGCCCTGGCCCGATCCAGTTCTTCGGTGGCTGGCCGCCACAGGAACCAATAGCCTGCGGCCACGAGCAGAAAGAACAAAACAGCCAGCAGCACCAGCTTAACCGGCAAAGGCAGGTTGCCGGCATTCTTGAAATCAATGTTGTTGAAATCTTCTAACTTCATGATCTTCTGCCCTGAATTTTAGGGTCATCCGCCTCGGGAGGCTGCAAGGCTTTCAACCTGACATTCATCGTAAAATCGTTATATTTGAGATTATTGATATTCACAGACTTGATTTCGATCAGGTTCGGCGCCTCCATCCATTCGGAAGTGGATAAATTTCTGACGAGCGTGGCAACACGCGCGTTGGTATCCGCAATGCCCTGCAATTCGATGATATTGCCTTGCTGCTTGATCGACTTCAGGTATGTGCCTTCCGGTAGTTGCCTGCTCAGTTCGTCCAGCACCACAACGGCCTGGCTGCGATTACTCTGGAGATTTTCTACGACCTGCTTGCGCTCGAGCACATTCTGGATCTGCTCCTTGAGCTCCCTGATTTCCTCTATCTCTTTATCCAGCTTGGCATTCGCTGCTTCCAGCCGCCCATTTCTCTCGGTCTGGTTGCTGATTTTTGCCCCGATAATGGTGTTGCCCATGAAGATGATGGCACCGGCAGCGACCGCGCTGGCAATCAGCAGAAGGTTGAACTCGCGCTGCCGTTCGGCGCGCTTGATCTGGCGATGAGGTAATAGATTGATCCGGATCATCAGGCAAAACTCCGCATTGCAAGCCCGCAAGCAATCAGCAAGGCAGGACCGTCGGCCGCGATCTGCTGCGGCTTGATTCTGGGATTAAGTGCCATTTCCTTGAATGGATTCATAATCAATGTATTGACCTGCGTCCGTTCCTGCACCAATTGGTTGATAGCGGGTATCGCCGCACAGCCGCCGGCAAGCAGTATATGATCGACTCGATTGTACTGCGTGGAACTGGTGAAGAACTGCAGGGCCCTGGCAACTTCCATCGCGAGCGACTGCATGAAGGGCTGAAGCACTTCAACCGTATAACTTTCCGGCAGGCCGCCCTTGCGTTTGGCAATCTCTGCCTCTTCCGGTGAAAGACCGTAGCGCCGCTGAATTTCCTGGGTCAACTGGCCGCCGCCGAATGCCTGGTCGCGCGTATAGACCGACTCGTTGTCATGCAGGACATCGATATGCATCATGGAAGCGCCGATATCGACGATCATGACGGTCTGATCATTGCCATTGTTCGGCAGTTGCCTGGAAACCAGCGTATAGGCTGATTCGGCTGCGTAGGTTTCCACATCCATGATGGAAACCTTGAGCCCCGCACCTTCGGCGGCGGCAACACGATCCTCGATTTTTTCCTTGCGGGACGCTGCAATCAGGACTTCGACTTCCTCGGGATTGTTGGGAGCCGGGCCCAGCACCTGAAAATCGATATTGACCTCATCCAGCGAAAACGGAATGTACTGGTTGGCCTCGGATTCGACCTGGAGCTCCATGTCCTCTTCTCTCAGCCCCGCCGTCATCAGGACTTTCTTACTGATTACGGCTGCGGCAGGCAACGCCAGTGCCGCACGCTTTTCGCGGGAACCAAGCAGCTTCCATGCGCGCTTGATGGCATCGACGACATTGTCCAGCTCAGCGATATTGCCATCGACAACCGCATCCTTAGACAGCGGTGCTATCGCGTAACCTTCCAACCTGTACTCACCCTTACCGGCAGATGCCAATTCCACGATCTTGACGTAGGCGGAACTGATATCAACACCGATCACCGGCGGAGTGCGTTCTTGAAAAAAGTCGAATTTCAAATTGAAATTCCCTTTCATTATTGGTTAGTTACACAGAATAATGATAATTTACCTTAAATGCTAGCAACAACTATAAATAGTGTAAAGCATATTTTTAGTTTTAATTTATCCGCTTAGCCACATATAATGCAGTTGTCTGAATTCCTCAAATCCTGTTCAAAATGCTTTTCAGAAAACTGTGGCAATTCATCTTCATATTGCCCCTAGTCCTTGGTCTGACCCTGGCAGCGCTGATCGGACTCGCTGCAATTCTGATATACCCGACCTTGCCTTCGCTGGAGGCATTAACCGATTATCGCCCCAAAGTCCCTCTCCGCGTCTATTCGGCAGACGGCCACCTGATCGGTGAATTCGGCGAGGAGCGTCGAGCCTTCATCAACATCGAAAATGTCCCGGCTTCGCTGAAACAAGCCATTCTTGCTGCCGAAGATGAACGTTTCTACGAACACGGCGGCGTCGATAGCATTGGCATCATGCGCGCCATGCTCTCGAATATCAATGCCGGCAGTTTCAAGGAAGGCGCCAGCACCATCACCATGCAGGTAGCACGCAATTTCTTCCTTTCCAGCGAAAAAACCGCAACACGGAAATTCAGCGAAGCGCTGCTCGCAATCAAAATCGAGCATAGTCTCAGCAAGGACCAGATTCTCGAGCTTTACATCAACCAGATTTACCTCGGCCAGCGCGCATACGGCTTCGCCGCTGCCGCTCAAGTCTATTACGGCAAACCGCTGGAAAAATGTAGCGTAGCCGAAGTCGCCATGCTGGCAGGCCTGCCGAAAGCGCCGTCCCGCTATAACCCTTTCGCCAACCCGAAGCGCGCCGAAAGCCGCCAGCGTTATGTGCTGAACCGCATGGTTACGCTCAACTTCATTAATGACGAAGTCTACAAGCAGGCGATCTCCGAGCCTAGCAAGGTACGAAAAACCAGGCAATTGCATGAACTTTCCGCCGACTATGTGGCGGAAATTGCGAGGCAGGCGATGTATGACCGCTACCAGGATGCCATCTACAGCAGCGGCATGCGCGTCTACACCACCATTCTCAAAGCGAACCAGGAAGCTGCAAACAAGGCCGTGGTGGATGGCATACTGGATTATGACCGCCGGCATGGTTTCCGCGGACCCGAAAAGCTGCTGAACATCGGTACCATCAATCTTGACGACCCCGAATCGGTAGGGGCAGCGCTTGATGAGTTTGACGAGTTTAACGGGCTAATCCCTGCCGTTGTAACTGCAATCGACGCAAAATCAGTCAATGTCCATACCAAAACCGGGAAGCAGTTATCAATTACAGGTGACGGATTAACCCTGATCAGAAAATCGCTTGCCGAAAAGGACCCCAAGAAACGCAACGTTGTTCCAGGCGCTGTCGTCAGGGTATACCAGAACGGAGAGAACTGGCGTATTGCCCAGCTACCGCAGGTCGAATCGGCGCTGATTGCCATGGATCCGCAGAATGGTGCAATACGTGCGCTGGTCGGTGGATTCAACTTCAATCGCAATAAATTCAATCATGTTACCCAGGCTTGGCGCCAGCCGGGTTCGAGTTTCAAACCCTTCATTTATTCAGCCGCGCTGGAGAAAGGCTTTACGCCTGCCACCATGGTGGAGGACGAGCCCGTATACCTTTCTCCCGAAGAAACCGGCAGCGGCAGGAGTTGGGAACCGAAAAATTTCGATCGCACATACGAAGGCCCGATCAAACTGCGAACTGCGCTGACCAAGTCCAAGAACATGGTGTCCATCCGCATCCTGCAGGCGATCGGGGTGGATTATGCGCGCGACTACATTACCCGTTTCGGCTTCTCGGCCAAAGACCACCCCCCTTATCTGGCAATGGCGCTGGGCGCAGGCTCGGTGACGCCCTGGCACCTTGCGAACGGTTATGCGGTCTTCGCCAACGGCGGCTATCAGATACAACCCTACATCATCAGCAAGATAGTGGATAGCAAGGGCAAGATGATTGAGCAGGCCAAACCGGCAGTAGCCGGCAAGGGCGCCACGCGCGTGATCGATGGGCGCAATGCGTTCCTGATGACGTCGATGATGCAGGATGTGGTCAGGATAGGAACGGCCGCCAGGGCCAACAAGCTGGGGAGGTACGACCTCGCCGGCAAGACCGGAACCACCAACGATCAGTTCGATGCATGGTTTGCAGGATACAACCCCAACCAGGTTGCTGTTGTCTGGATGGGATACGACAAACCCAAATCGCTTGGATACAACGAAACCGGCGGCCGCGCGGCCTTGCCGGTATGGATCGACTACATGGCAACAGCGCTAAAAGGCCTGCCTGACAATCCCAATACGCCGCCGGCAGGCATTGCCTCGATCAAGATCGACCCGCTCACGGGGATGCGCGTCGACGAAACCCGGGGCGGCATGTACGAGTATTTCTACCACGAATTTCCGCCACCTGAGGAGGAAGTTTTGCCGGATGCCGAATTCTCGCCTTTCCCTGGATATAGTTCCGGCACGCCCGGCTCCGATGCCAAAAAGGGGCAGGAGTCCATCTTCGATCAACTTTTTTAGTGCAATCGGTCATACCATGGCAAAAGAAAACGGCGGCAGACAGTCGCAATTGCGCCAACTCATCGCGCAACAGGCAGCACGCCTGATGGCGGATGAAGGTGTCTCGGATTATGGCTATGCCAAACGCAAGGCAGGACGCCAGCTTGGCATCACGGAAGACCATTGCATGCCGACCAATGCGGAAGTTGAGGAAGAGATCAAGCTCTTCCACGAGATATACAACAGCGCAGGCCAGGCCGAAGCATTACAGCAGTTGCGCGCCGATGCCGTCATTGTCATGCAGATGCTGGAGCGCTTCAACCCCTACCTGACGGGTGCGGTGCTGGACGGCACCGCGGGCCGTTACGCGGCAACCGATATCCATCTTTACGCCGATAGCCTGAAAGACGTCGAAATGTTCCTGCTCAACCAGCAGGTGCCTTATGAGACGAATGAAAAAACCTATCGCAAGAACGGCGACAAAAAAGACAGCGAGCGGAAGAAAGTGCCTGTCTTTACGCTGGAAGGCCCGAACGGACTGATCCGGCTCAGCGTTTTTGATACCGACGATGAGCGCAACCCGCCGAAAAGCGCCAGTAAGGGTACGTTATCAAACAAGGCGAACCTGCGCAGCCTGATGACGCTGCTCGAGTCGTCAAAACCGCTTGAGACCGGAAATACTGCCGGGGTCTAGCTGCCCTGCTTCAGCCATCTGGCGGCATCAAGCGCATAGTAGGTGAGGATGCCGTCGGCGCCCGCGCGCTTGAAGGCGAGCAGCGCTTCCATGACACAGGTTTTTTCATCCAGCCAGCCGTTCTGCGCGGCAGCTTTCAGCATCGCATATTCACCACTGACCTGATAGGCATAGGTAGGCACCTGCAACTCGGTTTTGACCCGGCGGACGATATCGAGATAAGGCATGCCGGGCTTGACCATGAACATATCGGCGCCTTCCGCGATATCGAGACCGACTTCCCTGATCGCTTCATCGGAATTGGCCGGGTCCATCTGGTAGGTGAATTTGTTGCCCTTGCCGAGATTCGCTGCCGACCCCACGGCGTCGCGGAACGGCCCGTAGAACGCCGAAGCATATTTGGCAGAATAGGCGAGAATGCGCGTATGGATATGCCCGGCTTTCTCCAGCGCCTGGCGGATAGCGCCGACACGGCCATCCATCATGTCGGACGGCGCCACCACGTCGGCACCGGCGGCGGCATGCGATAAAGCCTGGCGCACCAGCACCACGATGGTTTCATCATTCAGCACATAGCCGGTTTCGTCGATCAGGCCGTCCTGGCCATGGCTGGTGTAGGGGTCCAGCGCAATATCGGTAATCACGCCCAGTTCAGGGAAAGCCGTTTTCAGCGCACGGATGGTTCTGGGCACCAGCCCCTGCGGGTTGTATGCTTCTGCCGCGTCCAGGCTCTTCAGGGAAGCATCGACGACCGGGAACAGCGCCAGCGCCGGAATCCCCAGCGCCACGCATTGTTCCGCCGTTTTCATCAGCACATCGATACTCTGGCGCTGCACGCCGGGCATGGAGGCCACATCCTCGGTCCGGTTTTCACCATCCAGCACGAACACCGGGTAGATCAGGTCATTCGCCGTCAGCACGTTTTCGCGCATCAGGCGACGGGAAAACGCATCGCGCCGCATGCGGCGCGGACGGTTATTGGGGAATACGGCCTGGCTCATCATGGCTCCTCAAGCAAATACCCTGGCCAGCTCGGCGCCGGGGTCGGGCTGGCGCATGAACGCTTCGCCCACCAAAAAGGTATGGACATCGTGGCTGCGCATCAGCGCCACGTCTTCAGGGGTGAAAATGCCGGATTCCGTCACCACGCAACGATCATCCGGCATCTTTTCCAGCAGGCCCAGCGTGGTGTCCAGCGTCACTTCGAAGGTTCTGAGGTTGCGATTGTTGATGCCGATCAGCGGCGTTTCCAGATGCAGTGCGCGTTCAAGTTCGTCGGCATCATGCACTTCCACCAGCACGGCCATGCCGAGGTCATGCGCCAGGTCTTCCAGCTCCTGCATTTTCGGCAGTTCAAGCGCCGCCACGATCAACAGGATGCAATCCGCCCCCATGGCGCGCGCTTCATAGACCTGATAAGGGTCGATCATGAAATCCTTGCGCAGTACGGGCAGCCTGCAGGCCGCCCGCGCCTCGCGCAGGTAATCGGCGCTGCCCTGGAAATAGGGCGCATCCGTCAGCACGGAAAGACAGGCTGCCCCGCCTTTCTCGTAGCTTCTGGCGATTTCAGCCGGATGGAAATCCGCGCGTATCACGCCTTTTGAAGGGCTGGCTTTCTTGATTTCCGCAATGACCGCAGGTTTATCCGCCATGATTTTTGCGTGTATGCTGCCGGCAAAATCACGCGGATCTGAAGCTGCATAAGCCTCTTCGCGCATTTGCTGCAAAGGCTTGGAAACCGTCGCAGCGGCGACCTCCGCATGTTTCGTCTCAAGTATCCTGTTCAGTATGTCCGACATATCGAATTGCATTATCCTATTGGTAAATTCTGCCTTGATGGCGCAGCCAGCCGCCGGGGTGGCGGCCTTGCGGGTCGTGATGCGTCCAATGAACGACACCGCCTTTATTATTCCATTCGTATTGCCCGCTGAAAATAATTTCATCTCCCTCGGCCAGGCCTTCTATGCGTGGCGCCAAATCGATATTGTGCGCAATCAGCACGGTCTGTCTCGGGCTTACATTGAGAATAAATCGCTGGTGCCGGGAACCGTTGTGGTCATCCGAAAGCAGTTTGGCGACACGCCCCCTGCCTTCCACCAGCAGATTGCTTTTACGCTGCTCGAAAGCCTGCTGCAAGGCATTGTTGCCGGCAACCTCGCGATCATCCAGGACTTCCTGCCGGACACCGGCATCGGCCTGTACGGTAACATCGAAACGTTCATAGCCGAAATAAACCAGGACAAACGCAAATGCGGCAAGCCAATACTTCATATCGAATTGGTACGTGCTTTCAATTGATTAAGCTTATCCATTGCGGCGCCTGAGTCTATGGCTCGTTCAGCCGCTTCAATCCCCGCCGCGAAATTATCCGTCACGCCTGCCACGTAAATGGCGGCCCCCGCATTCAGCAATACGATATCGCGTGCCGGCCCTGTCTCGCCGCTTAGCACGGCAGTGATTACCCGGCTGGACTCCTGGGCATTCTCCACACGGATACTGTCTATGCCATGCAATGGCATGCCGAACTGGCCGGGATTCACGGTGTATTCCGTCACCACGCCGTTTTTCAGCTCGGCGACATAAGTATCGCCGGAGAAGGAAATCTCGTCCATCTCATCCGCGCTGTGCACCACCATGACATGCTCGCTGCCCAGCCGCTGCAGGGTATGCGCTAGCAACGGAACCAGGTCCTTGTGAAACACGCCCATGACCTGGCGCCTGGCGCCAGCAGGGTTCGTCAATGGGCCAAGCAGGTTGAACAAGGTGCGCACGCCCAGCTCGCGACGCACAGGAGCGGCGTGCTTCATGGCGCTATGATGGTTAGGCGCAAACATGAAACCGATGCCGACCTCGTCGATACATCGGCCAACCTGCTCCGGCAGCAGGTTTATATTGACACCCAGCGCCTCCAGCGCATCGGCGCTACCGGTTTTCGAGGAGGCTGCCCGATTACCATGCTTGGCAATTCTTGCGCCAGCACCGGCTGCCACAAATGCCGAAGCGGTAGAGACATTGAAGGCCTTGTTGACTGCGCCGCCGGTACCGCAGGTATCGATCAGATGCGCGTCATCCGCCACCTGCACCCTGGTCACGAGCTCCCGCATCACTTGCGCCGCGGCGGCGATCTCATCCACGGTTTCAACCTTGACACGCAGGCCTATCAACAGGCCCGCAATCTGCGCCGGTGTGAATTCGCCACGCATGACCTGGCGCATGATATCCAGCATTTCGTCATGCTCAAGATCGATATGATCGATCAGCTTCTGCAGCGCAAACTTCGGCGTAATCTTCATCAATGGGCTTTCAGGAAATTGTTCAGGAGTTCATGGCCATATTCCGTCAGGATGGATTCCGGATGGAATTGCACGCCTTCGACCGGCAGCGTTTTATGCCGCACCCCCATGATCTCGCCATCATCCGTCCATGCCGTGATTTCGAGGCAATCAGGAAGGGTTTCGCGCTCAATCACCAACGAATGGTAACGGGTTGCCGTGTAAGGATTGGGCAGGCCGCGGAATACCCCGATATTCTTATGATGAATGAGGGAGGTTTTGCCATGCATCAACTGCTTGGCGTGCACAATCCTGCCGCCGAACGCCTGGCCGATACTCTGGTGACCGAGACATACGCCCAGCATCGGTATCTTGCCGGCGAATTCATGTATCAGCGGCACGGAGATGCCCGCCTCGTTCGGCGTGCAGGGGCCTGGCGAAATCACGATATGATCGGGCTTGAGCGCAGCGACTTTTGCCAGGTCGATTTCGTCATTGCGGTATACCTGCACGTCCTGCCCCAGTTCACCGAGATACTGCACCAGGTTATAGGTAAAGGAATCGTAGTTATCTATCATCAACAGCATATATTTGCATCCAGAAGATGCCCCGTGATCCAGGGCATGTCACATTAAATGTTTTGATTATTCTCGCCTGATTCCTCACCAAACAAAAGCCCGCCGGACTTCAGGAGACCATCCAGCCCGCTCCCTGGTGAAGGTTCGCCAAACAAATAACCCTGAAACTGCCTGCAGCCGTACTGGGCCAGTATCCTGAATTGCGCCTCGGTTTCGACGCCCTCTGCAATAACGCTCAAACCCAGGGTAGAGCTCATGCCGATAATGGTTTGCACGATGGCGGCATCGTTCGGGTCGATCGCAATGTCACGCACGAATGATTGATCGATTTTGACCTGGCTCAGCGGCAAGCGCTTGAGGTAAGCAAGCGAAGAATAACCGGTACCAAAATCATCCATCGAAAAACGCATGCCGATGGCACGCAGTTCATTCATTTTCTCAATCGCATCCTCAATATTATCCAACACCACGCTCTCGGTCAGCTCCAGTTTGAGCAAACGCGGGTCGGCACCGGTTGTCTGCAGGATGTTTTTTATCTCATCGACAAATGCAGGCTGGCGGAACTGTCTTGCGCTGACGTTCACTGCAAGTTGCAAGGGGTTGATGTCGTCCATGTCCTGCCATCGCTTCAGCTCCTCGCATGCCTTGAACAACACCCAGTGACCGATTCCAATGATCAGGCCAGACTCCTCCGCGATCGAGATAAACTGGGCCGGGAGCAGCAAGCCCTGTTCCGGATGGTTCCAGCGGAGCAGCACTTCGGCGCCGAAAATTTTCCGGCTCCCATCAACCTGTATCTGGTAGAAGAGCTCAAACTCGTTTCTGACGAGCGCCACGCGCAATTGCGCTTCCAGTGCCAGTCGCTTTTCCAGCGCAGCCTGCATGGCAGGGTCAAAAAACCTCAGCGCATTTCTTCCTGCAGCCTTTGCCTGATACATTGCCGTGTCCGCGCGCTTCAACAGTTCGTCAACCGAAATCTCGTAGCCATTGAACAGGCTGATGCCGATACTACAGGTGTTATGGTGCTCAACTTCCTTCAACTGGCAAGGCTGCTTGACTGCATCGAGTATCTTCTCCGCCACAATTTTTGCTTCGGTAAGGGACAGATCCAGATCGCCCCGCAAATCTTTCAGGATAACCACGAACTCATCCCCACTCAGGCGCGAGACAGTGTCTTCAGCCCGGATGCAGGACCGCAACCGCCCTGCCACCTCAATCAGCAACAAATCGCCGTAATCATGCCCCTTGGAATCGTTGAGCGCCTTGAAATTATCGAGGTCGATGAAAAGCAGCGCACCGTAATGCCGGGAACGGGCGCTTGCAGCCATCGCCTGTTGCAAGCGGTCAACCAGCAAGCGGCGG
Organism: Methylophilaceae bacterium; assembly: GCA_905339275.1. Lineage (GTDB taxonomy): Bacteria > Pseudomonadota > Gammaproteobacteria > Burkholderiales > Methylophilaceae > UBA6140. Next base: position 354,628 of record CAJPFK010000004.1, on the reverse strand, counting down.
TTGGGCAGGCTTGTCAGCGGATCGAAAAAAGCCAGGTGACGGATATCCTGCTCCGCCCGCTTGCGCTCGGTGATATCCCGGATAAACCCCGTCACCAAAGGCAAGCCCTGCTCCTGCAGTGAAGTCAGGGTCAGCTCAACCGGAAACTCCGAGCCGTCGGCACGAATGGCAGTCAATTCCAGGCGCTGATTGAAAATCCTCTGATTCCGGGTCTCGACAAACCTGCGGTAGCCGGCCTCATGCGCCTGGCGCAGGGCCGGTGGAATAATGACCGACGCCAGTTGCCTGCCAATGACATCCTGGCGCCGATAGCCAAAAATCTGTTCAGCAGCCGGATTAAATTCCACGATGGCGCCACTGTCATCGATAGTGACTATGCCGTCGAGGGCGCCGTCGATCACGCCCCGCAGCTTGGTCTCGCTCGCGCGCAATGCCAGCTCGCTGGCAGTACGCGTGGCTTGCAACATCGTAATCATGAGCGCGACCAATGCCAGCGTTACCATGAAGATCCAAAGCGCAAAAATGCTCTGGCGCATATCCGGATGATAGAGCGGCCCCTGCGCATTCGACGTTGCCCAGACAGCAATCAGGCAAAGCCCCAGAACCACCAGCGAAGCCCCTGTAATTCCGAAGCGCATGGCGGCCCAGATCACCAGCGGCAGCAAAATGAATGCAAGCAGCATGAATTGCCCTGCCGGGTCCCTGGCATACTGAAAAATGACCCATTCCAGTATTGAGGCAACGAACGCCCATATCACGTACTGGGTGCGATGCTGCCAGAGGTGGCGTATTTCCTGCTGGTTGATATTGAGCAGCATGGGCAGCACCAGCAGGACGCCGACCGTATCGGCCAGCCACCAGACAAACCACGCCTGCACCATCTGGTCTGCGGCAAGGTAGCCATACATCAGCAGCGAAATCACGCCGCCGCTGGCTGAAATCAGCATGCCGGTCGATGCCGCCACTATCATCAAGCCAATATCATGCAGCCGCTCCAGCTTGTGACTGAAACGGAAATACTGCAGCAAAAAAGCGGTCAGAAATGGCCCCAGCGTATTACCTACGGCAATACTCGCCGCCGCGACAAAGGTAATCCCCATGGAAAAATTGACAAGAAATGCGCCAAGAAAAATCGGCAGCAAACTGCCGTAGCCCCAGCGTATCATGGCTGCGACGGCAATACCTGTCGGCAGCCAGATCAGCGTGATATGAGAACCGACATAGGGAATAAGCAAGCCGAGCTTGCCAGCCGCATAATACGCCAGAAAAACCAACAGCATGCGCCCCATCATCAAAGGCTTGCTGATGGCCTCAGAGTTCACCGCTGTCTAACCCCGCCAACACCATTTCGGCTGCGCGCAAGACGGCGCGCGCCTTGTTTTGTGTTTCCATCCATTCGCTGTCCGGCACGGAGTCGGCAACGATGCCGGCACCGGCCTGAGAGTAGAGGATGTTGTCCTTGATAACGCCAGTACGGATGGCAATGGCCACATCCATATCGCCGTTGAAACCCAGATAACCGACAGCGCCGGCATATATGCCGCGCTTGCTCGGCTCCAGCTCGTCTATGATTTCCATGGCCTTGATTTTGGGCGCACCGCTGACCGTGCCGGCCGGGAAGGTGGCTTTCAGCACATCAATCGCATCCATGCCCGGCTTCAGCTTGCCTTCAACATTGGAAACGATATGCATGACATGCGAGTAGCGTTCGATCACCATGCTATCCGTCACCTTGACGCTGCCGGTCACGGAGACACGGCCAACGTCATTACGGCCAAGGTCCATCAGTTGGACATGCTCGGCACGCTCCTTCGGATCAGCCAGCAGTTCTTCTGCCAGTGCGGCATCCTGTTCGCGCGTGCTGCCGCGCGGGCGGGTTCCGGCAATCGGGCGCGCCGTCACCGTGTCGCCCTCCAGGCGGACCAGAATCTCCGGCGAAGCGCCGACCACATGATGGTCGCCCATATCGTAATAGAACATATAAGGCGAAGGGTTGAGACTGCGCAAGGCACGATAGAGGGAAAGCGGCGGGGCCGGAAAAGGCTGTGCCATGCGTTGCGAAAGCACCACCTGCATGATGTCGCCATCGAAAATGTACTGCTTGGCTTTTTCCACCGCCGCCTTGAACCCGGCCTCGCCGAACTCCGATTGCGCGACCGTTGCCTGCATCGGCCTGGATTCCGGCACAGTGGCCGGTTTTCTCAGCAGCCGGATCAGATCCTGCAACCTGGCCTTTGCGCCTGCGTATGCGCCGGACTGGCCCGGGTCTGCGTATACGATGAAATAGAGCTTGCCCGAAAGGTTATCGACCACCGCCAGCTCTTCCGAAACCATGAGCAGCACATCCGGCACACCGAGCGAATCCGGCTTCCGGGTCGCCGCCAGCCTGCGCTCGATGTAGCGCACCGTCTCATAGCCGAAATAGCCGGCCAGGCCGCCGGTAAATCGCGGCAAACCATCGTACGGCGGCGTTTTGAACCTGGCCTGGTAGCTTTTGACGAAATCGAGCGGATTGACATCGCTCGCCGATTCGACGACGCGATCGTTTTCCAGCACCTCCACATCGCGCCCACGGGCAACGATGCGCGTCCTGGCGGGAAGACCGATGATGGAGTAACGGCCGAAACGCTCCCCGCCCTGAACCGACTCCAGCAGGTAAGAGTAAGGCCGGTTAGCAAGCTTGAGATAAAGCGAAAGCGGCGTATCGAGGTCTGCGAAAGTTTCCGTGACCAGGGGAATGCGATTAAAACCCTGGCTAGCCAAGTCCTCGAATTCTGACTGATTCATTGTTTGCAACATAAAATCCCCAAATATAACGTCATGCGATTGCAGCAGCGCTTCAGCTTTTCAGACCTGTGACTTCCTGGATCAAGAGATTTTGCATCGGCCGCTGCTCTTAAAGTGGTGTTAGTTCAATGCCACCATCGCCAGGTTGTATGTTTGAGATTCATGCTTTGAGATATATCAGCCAGTTGATTTAATGGGTAGGGTTATACTTTAGCCAGTTCAGCACGCAGCGAACTCAGGATCGAGTCATAGCGATTGGGATCCGTATCCTTGCCGGCGCCGAACACGGCGGAACCGGCAACGAAAGTATCTGCACCGGCACGCGCGACTTCGGCGATATTGGCCGCATTGACGCCGCCATCCACTTCCAGCCAGATTTCGCGGCCGGTTTTTTCCGTATAGGCATCGATTCTTGCGCGCGCCTGCCTCAGTTTATCCAGCGTGCTCGGGATGAATTTCTGGCCGCCGAAGCCGGGGTTTACCGACATCAGCAGGATCATGTCGACTTTATCCATCACATAATCCAGATAGCTCAACGGCGTTGCCGGATTAAATACCAGGCCGGACTTGCAACCCAGGTCGCGCACCAGAGAAAGGCTGCGGTCGATGTGGTTGGAAGCTTCCGGGTGGAAAGTAATGATATTGGCGCCTGCCTTGGCAAAATCGGGAATGATGCGATCCACGGGTTGCACCATCAGATGCACGTCGATGATGGCATCGGTTACCGGGCGAATTGCTTCACAGACCAGCGGGCCTATCGTGAGATTGGGAACATAATGGTTGTCCATCACGTCGAAATGCACGATATCGGCACCGGAGGTAATCACATCGGTGATTTCTTGCCCCAGTTTGGCGAAGTTGGCGGAAAGGATGCTTGGTGCGATTCTGAACTGTTTGGCCATGATGATGAATTCTGAATTAACGAATAAAACAGCATTTTAACCACAAAGGTGCACAAAAACCATTCGAAAGCCTGTTTCAGCGGAAAACGAAAGATGCGTTTGAACGCAAAGCGGATAAATGCAAAGTGCGTATGCGGCGTATGGTCATTCCATCAGCAAGCGCTTGCGGCAGTGCGGACGCCTTTTGCTGCTCGAACCCTCCGGGCCGGCCGTGTATTGCACGCATGACATTGTTGCCCGCCGCGTGTTTGCAATCCCCCGACAGCAGGGTTCCTGCCCCACCTTGCATGCAATATACGGTCATTGCCCGGTCGTTTTCCATTGAAACAGGCGCTTAATGCATTGTTTGTGTTGCTTAAGAATCAGCGATACGGGAAAATTGCAGGATGCATTTATTCACAGTCGGTGTGAACCATAACACCGCACCCATTTCCATCCGCGAACATGTTGCTTTCCAGAACGAGCATCTGGGCGAGGCTTTGCGCGAGCTGACCGCCCGCAGCGCGGGTTATGGCGTGAAGGAAGCGGCCATTCTTTCCACCTGCAACCGCACCGAGCTGTATTGCAATACCGACGATCCGCAACGGGCGCTGGAATGGCTGGCGAATTACCATCGCCTCAACCCTCAGAACATCCAGCCATATACCTATATGCTGCCCCAGCAGGATGCGGTAAAACACACCTTCCGCGTCGCCTCCGGCCTGGACTCCATGGTACTGGGCGAACCGCAGATACTGGGGCAGATGAAACAGGCAGTGAAGATCGCCGACCATGCCGGCACGCTGGGCACACTGCTGCACAAGCTGTTCCAGCGCACTTTCGCCGTCGCCAAGGAGGTGCGAACCAACACCGATATCGGCACCAGCTCGATCTCGATGGCGGCTGCGTCGGTTCGTCTTGCACAGCGCATATACGGCAAGCTTGAGGGTTTGAATATCCTGTTCATCGGCGCAGGCGAAATGATCGAGTTGTGCGCCGAACACTTCGCGGCGCAGAAACCCGCCACCATCACGATTGCCAATCGCACGCTGGAACGCGGCAATGAACTGGCGGAGAGAATGGGCGGCCAGGCCATCCTGCTGGCCGACCTGCCCGACAGGCTCGCGGAATTCGATATTGTCGTCACCTCCACCGCAAGCCAGTTGCCGATCGTCGGCCTGGGCATGGTCGAGCGCGCCATCAAGGCACGCAAGCATCGCCCGATTTTCATGGTCGACCTCGCCGTGCCGCGCGATATCGAACCCGAAGCCGGCGAACTCGATGACGTCTATCTCTACACCGTGGACGATCTTGCACAGGTTGTGCAGGAAGGCCTGGGCAGCAGGCAGGAGGCGGCAGCCGAGGCGGAAGCGATCATCGAGTTGCGGGTGCAGAATTTCATGCAGTGGCTGAAAACCCGCGATGCCGTGCCGACCATACGTGCACTGCGCGACCAGGCCGAACAATACCGCCGCAACGAGCTGGACAAGGCGCAAAAGCTGCTGGCACGCGGCGAGAACCCGGCCGCCGTCCTCGAATCCCTGAGTAATGCGCTGACCAACAAACTCCTGCACGGCCCCAGCCATGCGCTCAACAATTCCCACGGTAACGACCGCGAACAGCTCGAATCGCTGCTGCGTCAGCTTTACCAGATCCAAGACTGAAAAATGAAGCCTTCCATGTTAAAAAAGCTCGCCACCCTGAGCGAGCGTCTCGATGAATTGAACCGCCTGCTGAGTAGCGAAGATGCTACCGCCAACATGGATAATTTTCGCAAGCTGTCGCAGGAGCATGCGGAAATCACGCCTATCGTCGAACAGTACCGCGCCTTTGAACAGGGTGAAGCGGATATTGCCGAAGCGCAGAAAATGCTCTCCGACCCCGAGATGAAAGAGTTTGCGCAGGAAGAGATCGAGAACGGCAAGGCCAGGCTGGAATCGGTAGAAGCGGAATTGCAAAAGCTGCTGCTGCCGAAAGACCCCAACGACGAGCGCAACATATTCCTCGAAATCCGCGCAGGCACGGGTGGTGATGAATCCGCGCTGTTTGCCGGCGATCTTTTCCGCATGTATTCGCGTTACGCCGAACGCCAGCGCTGGAAAGTGGAGATCGTCTCCGCCAACGAATCCGAACTCGGTGGCTACAAGGAAATCATTGCCAAGATCATCGGTCACGGCGCCTACTCCAAACTCAAGTTCGAATCCGGCGGCCATCGCGTGCAGCGGGTACCAGACACCGAAACGCAGGGACGCATCCACACCTCCGCCTGCACCGTCGCGGTATTGCCGGAAGCCGATGAAGTTTCCGACGTCACCATCAATCCCGCTGAAATCCGTATCGACACCTACCGCGCCAGCGGCGCAGGCGGCCAGCACATCAATAAAACGGATTCTGCCGTGCGTATTACGCACCTGCCGACGGGTATCGTCGTTGAATGCCAGGACGACCGCAGCCAGCACAAGAACAAGGCCCAGGCCATGAGCGTCCTGGCCGCCCGCATCAAGGCGGCCCAGGTCAACGAGCAGCAATCCAAGATTGCCAGCGAACGTAAATCGCTGATCGGTTCCGGCGACCGCAGCGAGCGTATCCGCACCTACAATTACCCGCAGGGCCGCATTACCGACCATCGCATCAACCTGACCCTGTACAAGATCGATGCGATTACCGAGGGCGATATGGATGAGCTGATCGACGCGCTTTCTGCTGAGCACCAGACCGACCTGCTGGCCTCGCTTGGTGAGGAATGAGCATCCATGCGCGATTGAATGCCGCGCAGCAACGCCTGAAAGATACTCTTGGACTCAATAGCCGCGAAGCCCGGCTGGAAGCCCGGCTGCTGTTGCAGGACATACTGGGCGTCAACCATGCATGGCTTTTAAGCCATGAAAATGATGCTCTGGAAGACCAGGCGGGCATCGCATTTCAATCATTGCTGACGCGCCGCCTCTCGGGCGAACCGATGGCGCATATCCTCGGCCGCCGGGAGTTCTTCGGCCTTGATCTGGGGGTGACCGCAAACACGCTGATCCCGAGACCGGATACGGAAACGCTGGTCGAAGCCGCACTTCAGCGCATCCCGCAAAATGCGCCATGCAAGGTACTGGATCTGGGCACCGGCACCGGCGCTATCGCGCTGGCGATTGCCTCCCGGCGACCGCATGCCGAGGTGCTGGCAGTCGACTTTTCAGAAACCGCGCTTCAGGTTGCGATCGATAATGCCGCCCGGCTTGGCATCAGCAATGTACGGTTCCTGCAAAGCAACTGGTTCTCGGGCGTCGCCGGACAAATATTCGACATCATCGTGAGCAACCCGCCTTACATCGCGGCAGGAGACATTCATCTCACCCGGGGCGATTTGCGCTTCGAACCGCTCAGCGCTCTGGTATCCGGCGATGACGGGCTGGACGATATCTGGCATATCATCGCGGCTACGCCACAACACCTCAACCAAAACGGCTGGCTGCTGCTGGAGCATGGCTACGACCAGGCCGAACGGGTGGCAGGCCTGATGCGGCAACATCACTTCCTTGAGATCGGCCACACGAAAGACCTGGCGCAGATTCCGCGTGTGACCTTCGGGCAGTTTAACCGCCAGTAATTCAGCCTGCCTGCTTTTTCAGGCTGATCATCAGAACACCCATCAGTACAAGCGCCGAACCCGCAAGCTGGATTGCAGACAGCAGCTCCCCTAAAAACATGTAGGCAAGACAGATGGTTGCGACAGGGCCGATGGCGCCTATCATCGAAGTGCGCGTGGAGCCGATACGCCGCATGGCTGCGCCCAGCGCAAATGCAGGAAGCACCGTAGAAAAAATCGCCATGGCAATGCAGAGCCCATAAAGCCCGGCAGGCTGCTCAAGTCCGGAGAGTGGATGGGTGAAAACAAACTGCAGCAGGGCTGCCGCACAGGCGACCGTCATCGCATAGGCAGTAAACCGCGTAGCGCCAATGCGGGCAATAGTATGCCCGGCCCCAACCAGGTAAATAGCATAGGCCAGGGCGCTGGAAAAAACCAGTATTGATCCGAGCAGCATCCCATCCTGTTCCACCCCGACATCATGCAGAAATACCAGCGCAATACCCGCGTAGCTGATAAGCAGGGCAAGGATTGTCCTGTTGTCCACTTTTTTGCGAAACACAAGCGTTGAAATCAGGACAACCATGGTTGGATACAGAAACAGGATCAATCGCTCCAGGCCCGCGCCGATATACTGCAATCCAAGAAAATCCAGGAAGCTGGCCAAGTAATAGCCAATAAAACCGAGGACTGCGACGGAAAACCAGTCCCTGGCCGTCATTATCCGGGTTGACTGGTTCCTGCCGACCCACACGGCGGCAACAAGAAAAAACGGTACGGAAAATGCCATGCGCAACGCCAGCAGGGTCACCGCATCGACCGCATACCCATAGGCCAGTTTGACAAAAATGGCTTTGGCGGAAAACCCGATAGCGGAAATTAACGCAAATACAATGCCCATCAACGGATGATGCGAGAGAAAATCCTTCATTGAAAAACGATTCATTTGATTAAGAGCCTATAAAAATCAAGGGGCCTTAATCAGGGAAGCAAGCTCGAGATCAAGACCCGCGCCTGCCAGAAGAAATTACTGAACGAAAAAAGCAGCGGTCATGGGCATATGCCAGAGCCACAGTCGTTTGCCGGTTCCGGACTTGAGAGAGGGATAAATAGCGTTCATGAGTCTGATTCTATATGCCGCCATCACTATTTGTCGAATCCAGATAGTGATTTTTCAGCCTGACATAGTGATGCGCCGAATACATGAAATGGGCAATTTCCTTTTCCGTCAGCGCCCTGACTTTTCTGGCAGGACTGCCCAAATACAGATAACCGCTTTCCAGCACCTTGCCTTCCGGCACCAGGCTGCCTGCTCCCAGCAATACATGCTTTTGCACGATGACCTTGTCCATGACGATACTGCCCATGCCGATCAGGCACTCATCCTCGATCGTGCAGCCATGCAGAATCACCTTATGGCCGATGGTGACATGATCGCCGATAATCAGCGGCGAGCCGGCAGGATCCCAGCTCGACTTATGACTGACGTGCAACAGGGAAAGGTCCTGGATATTGCTGCCTGCGCCGATGCGGATATGATTGACATCGCCGCGTATGATGACGCCCGGCCAGACGGAAACATGATCGGCGAGCGTGACGTCGCCGATCACGGTAGCACTGGCATGGATGTAAACGGCATCGCCCGATTCCGGATATATGCCCTGATACGGTGAGAGATTCGCTGACATAAGGCGTAGTATAATCGCGCCATGCAAGAAAATTCATCTGTTGGTATTGTTGCGCCGCAAACCGCTCATTTCCCGGAACCCTTGACGCTCAAAAGCGGCGAGGTGCTGCCAGCGTTCGACTTGGTATACGAAACCTATGGCACGCTCAATGCAGATAAATCCAATGCCGTGATGATCTGTCACGCGCTTTCCGGTAACCATCATGTCGCCGGGAAATATAGCGAAACCGACAAATATCCCGGCTGGTGGGACAACCTGATTGGCCCGGGCCGGCCGCTGGATACCAACCGCTTCTTTGTCATCGGCCTCAACAACCTGGGTGGCTGTCATGGCAGCAGCGGGCCTTCCAGCATCAACCCTTCCACCGGCAAACCCTGGGGCGCGGATTTTCCCGTGGTCACGGTGGAGGATTGGGTCGCCTCCCAGGCCAGGCTGGCCGACTATCTGGGCATTCGGCAACTTGCCGCCGTCATGGGCGGCAGCCTGGGCGGCATGCAGGCATTGCAATGGACGTTGAGCTATCCCGACCGGGTCCGCCACGCATTGGTGATTGCCTCTGCGCCCAACCTCACGGCACAGAACATGGCATTCAACGAAGTTGCGCGCCAGGCCATCATGACCGACCCCGAATTCCACGACGGCCATTATTACGCACATGGTGTCGTGCCCCGGCGGGGGTTGCGCATTGCCCGCATGCTGGGCCACATCACCTATCTCTCCGACGACGCCATGGGCGCGAAATTCGGCCGCAAATTACGGGATGGGGAGATTAAATACGGTTTTGGCGTAGAGTTTGAGATGGAATCCTACCTGCGCTATCAAGGCGACAAGTTCGCCGGCGAGTTCGATGCCAACACCTATTTGCGCATGACCCGCGCGCTGGATTATTTCGACCCCGCGCTTGAATATGGCGGCGATCTTTCCGCGGCACTGGTCAACGCGAAAGCCGAATTTCTTGTCGTCTCGTTCACCAGTGACTGGCGCTTTTCCCCGGCACGTTCACGCGAAATCGTAAAAGCGCTGTTGGATAACGAGCTTTCCGTAAGTTACGCAGAAGTCACGGCCGCCCACGGCCATGATGCCTTCCTCATGCCGGACCCGCATTATCACGACATCATGCGCGCGTACCTGCAGCGCATAGATACAGGGAGCGCACGATGAACGCTATACAAAATTTAGACAATATTGCAGAATTCAGGCAAGATTTTGCGATTATCGCAAACTGGCTCAAGTTCGGATGCAAGGCGCTGGACCTCGGTTGCGGCGACGGCGAATTACTGCATTTCCTGCGAGGATCGATGGAAGTGCGCGGCTACGGCGTGGAAAAAGACGATACCAACTGGCTGAGCTGCATGAGCAACGGCATCAACGTCATCCAGATGGACCTGGAGGCCGGCTTGTCCGGCTTCGAGGCTCAGTCCTTCGATGTTGTGATTCTGTCGCAAACCCTGCAGGCCATGCACAACACCGAACACATCGTGCAGGAAATGCTGAGGGTCGGGCGCGAAGCCATTGTCACTTTCCCGAATTTCGGCTACTGGCGCAACCGTTTGCAGTTCCTGAACGGACGGATGCCGGTCTCCGAGGAACTGCCCTACCAATGGTACGACACGCCGAACGTGCACCTTTGCACGATCAACGATTTCGATAAATTCTGCGCCAGCCACAATATTCACATCAAGGAACGGCTGGTACTGACCAGCGGCGAACGTATCCATTTCATGCCCAACCTGCTGGGCAGCCTGGCGATGTATCGGCTGGAAAAGAAATAAGCACGCCTTCGTTCATAACAGGCTGAGCAAGCCCGCCACGCCAAAGCCGGCTATCAGCAGACCGCTCAGGCGCCTGAACCAGGAATTCTGCAGCAGGACTTTCAATCGTACAGCCGCCATACCCATTGCCAGCAAGGTCGGTAACGTACCCAGGCCGAATGCCAGCATAAGCAGGCCGCCCTGCATGGGGCTGGCTGTGGCAATCGCAGCAACCAGCACACTGTAGACCAGCCCGCAGGGCAGCCATCCCCAAACTGCGCCGAGCAGAAGGGATTGCGGAACCGACTTCACCGGCAGCAAGCTTCTGGATAGCGGTTGCAGGCGCTGCCATAACTTGCCGCCCAATACTTCAAGCACGGTCAGCACACGCCAGATACCGGCCAGGTAGAGCCCCAGCAACACCAGCATCAGGCTGGCGAGCCCGTACAGGACTTTCTCGACCGGCAACACATGTTCGAGAAAAAAGCCGGAAGCGCCAACAGCGCCAGCCATGACGCCAGCCAGCGTGTAACTGCCGATACGGCCGATGTTATAGCCGATCAGAAATGGAAATTTCGGCCTATCCCCAGGCAGCGTCATGGTGACGGCACCCACGATACCGCCGCACATGCCGATGCAATGGCCGCCACCGAGCAATCCCACCAGAAAAGCGGCTATCAGCGAGAACTCAAGCACGGTCCATGGACTCGATACTGCGGCGCATGGCGAACAGCAGGAACAGGCCGGGCAGCGCAACGAGGAAAGTAAAGCCAAAGAACGTGGTCCAGCCGATGGCTTCCACCATGTAACCGGAAGCCGGGCCGACATAGACTCGGCCGACGGCGGCCAGCGCCGAAAGCAGGGCGAACTGGCTGGCGGTGAAGCGTTTGTCGCACATCGCCATCAGCAATGCGACAAACGCAGCAGTACCCATGCCACCCGAGAGATTCTCGAAACCGACCGCCAGTATCATGATGCCGTAATCCTTGCCGACCGAGGCCAGCCACATGAAAGTCAGGTTCGATATTGCCTGCAGGATGCCGAATGCCAGCAGGGACCTGAACAGGCCGAGCCGGGCCATCAGCATTCCGCCGAACACGACACCGACCAGCGTTGCCGCAAGTCCCATGCCTTTGTTGATCGCGCCGACCTCGGTCGGCGTGAATTCGACCCCGCGAATCAGGAAAGCCGTCGTCAGGGAACCGGCGAAAGCATCGCCCAGCTTGTAGAGCACAATGAGCAGCAACAATCCCCATGCGCCGTTTCTGGCAAAGAATTCGCGCAGCGGTTCAATGACCGCTTCCGTCAGCGTCTTCGGCGGCTTCACTTCCACCTCGGGCTCCGGGCCGAACAGGGTTGCGCCAATCGCGGCAATCATCAAGGCCGCCATCAGCCAATAGGTATTCTGCCAGCCGATCTGGTCGGAAAGAATCAGGGCCAGCGCACCGGACACCAGCATCGCCAGGCGGTAACCCAGCACCGAAACCGCAGCGCCGATACCACGCTCGACAGGCCGCAACACATCGGCGCGATAAGCATCGAACACCACATCCTGCGAGGCCGAAATAAAAGCCACCATCAAGGCCAGCGCCGCAAGCGCCCAGGGCATGGTCGTCGGATTCAGCGACCCCATGACGGCGATGCCGGCGCCCAGCAGCACCTGCATCGCCACGATCCAGCCACGGCGGCGGCCCAGAAACGGCGGCACGTAACGGTCCATGAACGGCGCCCAGAGAAATTTCCAGGTATAGGGAATGCCGACCAGGGTAAAAATCCCGATCGTCGCCAGATCGACGCCGGAAACCGTCATCCATGCCTGCAATGTGCCGCTGGTCAGGGCCAACGGCAAACCGGATGAGAAACCGAGCAGAAAGACCACGGCAACCCGGCGGCTGCGGAAAATTTCGAGATAGGCATTCATACGCTATGGGGTTGAATATCGGCTGGCTTGAAGATGCGTAAGTGTAAGTGATGACCGCACAATTCGACTAAAGAAAATTAACGGAAACTACATGATGCGATTTCTGCTCCCCTGGCGCCGCCTGCAGGCAAATGACGAAAACGGCTTGGAAAAACGGATACCCCCGGAAAAAACCTGCCCTAACGCGGAAGGCAACAATACAAGTGCCACATTCGCACAAAACAGGAGAACCGTTAAGGTGTGCAGGCAGCGACATTGAAAATGTGTAGTTAAATCCTTCTTACTGGGGTAAATTTACACACATCAAAATCAGCAGGACGGAAACATGCAAACCATCGTCATCAAGCGTCTTGATGCCAGCAGTTTCGAGGTCCGGGTTCAGGGCAGCAGCCTGACGACGCACATCGTCACGGTACGCCCAGAATATGCCGAGAAATTCAACGGCAGGAACAATGACACTGAAACGCTGGTCAGCAAGTCGTTCGAATTCCTGCTTGAGCGCGAACCCAACACCAGCATTCTGCGCAGCTTCGACCTTTCAGTGATCGCGCGCTATTTCCCGGAATACGAACGTACAATCGCCAGCATGCTCGATCAGCCAGCCTGACAGGCACAGGTTACGCTCCATGCTGCTGCGGGCCTTCAAACACCTCATCCACCTTGTCCGCTTTTGGCGTTTCCAGCCATTCCGCGCAATCACAGCATCAAAGCCGGGATGCAGCTCCATTGCCTTGCCTGATAGACGCTTAAAATTTACCAGGAAAACGCCCTATAGCTGGGCTTCGTAATCGATAATCAGCGGCGCATGGTCGCTAAACCGCTCATCCTTGTATATCGAGGTTGATCTCGCCTTTTCCGCGATACCGGGGGTTGCGATCTGGTAATCGATACGCCAGCCAACATTCTTTGCCCACGCCTGGCCGCGATTGCTCCACCACGTATAGCATTCATCCGTCGTATCGGGATGCAGCTTTCTGTAGATATCACACCAGCCGACGCGGTCGAATAAATCCGTCAGCCAGGCCCGTTCTTCCGGCAGGAAGCCGGAGTTTTTCCTGTTGCCTTTCCAGTTTTTCAGGTCAGCTTCCTTATGGGCGATATTCCAGTCGCCGCAGACAATCACTTCGCGGCCCGATGCCCTCAAGGCTTCCAGGAACGGCATGAAACGATCCATGACGCTGAACTTGAACCCCTGCCGCTCCTCACCGCTGGAACCGGAAGGCAGGTAGAGTGAAACCACGGAAAGATTGCCGAAGCGTGCCTCGATATAGCGTCCTTCGGCATCGATGTCGGCAATGCCGAGCCCTTCGATAATCGCATCCGGCTGTTTTTTACTGTAGATGCCGACGCCGCTGTAACCTTTTTTCTCGGCATAATGGAAGTAGCCGAAGAAACCGTCCGGTTGCAGCATTTCACGCGTCATATCAGTTGCCTGCACCTTCAGTTCCTGCATGCAGACGACATCGGCATCCTGTTTTGCCAGCCACTGATAAAACCCCTTGTTGGTTGCCGAACGGATACCGTTCAGGTTTACGGATATAATTCTCAACAAAATATTCCCTTTAGCTCAAAATATGACTGACTTCACGCAGGATTTTATCCGTTTCGCCATCGATAAGCAGGTTTTACGTTTCGGCGAATTCAAAACCAAGGCCGGACGGCTGAGCCCTTATTTCTTCAACGCCGGGCTGTTCGATGATGGCGAGAGCCTGATGAAACTGGGCGAATTCTATGCATCTGCCATACTCAAATCCGGTATCCAGTTCGACATGCTATTCGGTCCCGCTTACAAGGGTATCACCCTGGCCGCTAGCATTGCCATCGCGCTTGCACGGCTGGGCCGTAATGTACCCTATGCCTATAACCGCAAGGAAGCCAAGGACCATGGCGAAGGCGGCACCATTGTCGGGGCGGCGCTGTACGGCCGGGTGCTGATTGTGGACGATGTGATTTCCGCCGGGGTTTCGGTTCGCGAATCGGTCGATATGATCCGCGCCCATCATGCCACACCATGCGGAGTGGCCATCGCCATTGATCGCCAGGAGCGCGGCCAGGATACGCTTTCGGCCGTACAGGAGGTGCAACGCGACTATGGCATACCGGTCATCAGCATCGCGACACTGTCCGACCTCGTGCGTTATCTTGGCGACGACGCGCAACTGGCCACCCACAAGGCGGCCGTTGAAGCATACCGGACGCAATACGGAACCGATTAAATGCTATTGACAACGATTCTCATTTAGATATAATGCATCCTGACCATTCCATTTCAGGGTGCTATTTTGTACGTTTGCGTCTGCCATGCAGTAACCGATAGCCAGATCCGCAATGCGATCTGCGAAGGCGCATGTTCAATGCGCGAACTGCGCCAGCGCCTGGGCGTTGCCTCGGAATGCGGCCGTTGTTCGCATTGCGCGCTCGGGATCCTGCGCGGGCACCAGCAGAGCACGATCCAGTCCCCTGCCGAAAACACGGCCGTATTCGGCTGATCTTTAGTTCCCGCCTATTGCAACTCGCGTTTGTCGCGATTATTCTGCATGTTTGAATTCAAAACTGCGGAAGGTCCATCATGCAAGGCGATAAAAAAGTCATCCAGTATCTGAACAAGGCGCTCACACTTGAGTTGACGGCCATCAACCAGTACTTCCTGCATGCCCGCATGTACAAGAACTGGGGGCTGCTGGCACTTGCCAAGAAAGTCTACGAAGAATCCATCGAGGAAATGCATCACGCCGACAAGCTGATTGAACGCATCCTGTTTCTCGATGGCCTGCCCAACCTGCAGGACCTCAACAAGCTGCTGATCGGCGAAAACGTGCCGGAATGCATGCAATGCGATCTCGACCTGGAGATCGGCGGACGCAGCCTCTATGTCGAAGCCATTGCTTACTGTGAGTCGGTCAAGGATTACGTTTCACGCGACATCCTCACCGATATTCTGGACGACACCGAAGGCCATATCGATTACCTGGAAACCCAGATCGGCCTGATCGAAAAAGTCGGATTGCAGAACTACCAGCAATCGGCAATGGGCGAAATGCCGAACGCTTGATCGCTTCCACCGGCAATCACCATTGCCTGGCGATGCTGCCCGGGCCGCGTCGCCTTTTTACCGGCACGAAGCCTTGATCGTCTTCAGTTTTCCACCCGTTTCAGCACCGGACGCGCGATTGCTCATCCTCGGCTCGATGCCGGGCAAGGCTTCGCTTGCCGCCAATCAGTATTACGCCCACCCGCGCAACCTGTTCTGGCCCATCATGGGCGAATTGTTCGGGGCCGAACCGGCCCTGGACTACGAAGAGCGCCTGCGTTTGCTGAAAACCAACGGCGTTGCGCTATGGGATGTGCTCAAGGAATGCTATCGCGAAAGCGCACTGGATTCCGATATCGTCGAAGCTTCCATCATCGCCAACGATTTTTCGGATTTTTTCGCCCGCCATACGAATATCCGCCGGATTTTTTTCAACGGAGCCAAGGCCGAGCAGGCATTCCGGAAATATGTGCTGCCGGATTTGCAAGTGCCCGCCAACATGGAACTGATCAAACTGCCTTCGACCAGCCCAGCAAATGCGGCAATTTCGCCCAGAACCAGAGCGGAATTATGGCATGGGGCCATTAACGGTCCCATGCCTGCATGACTTACCTGCTCAGGACAGTTTCCTTTTCAGGATTTCATTAACCTGCGCCGGATTCGCCTTGCCCCTGGAGGCTTTCATGCATTGCCCCACGAGCGCATTGAAGGCTTTCTCCTTGCCGGCCTTGAATTCCTCCACCATCGCGGCATTTGCAGCCACGACCTCATCAATGATGGCCTCGATCGCGCCGCTGTCGGTCACCTGTTTCAGGCCCTTCGTCTCGATGATGCCGTCTGCATCGCCCTCGCCATTCCACATGGCATCGAAGACTTCCTTTGCGATCTTGTTCGAGATGGTGTTGTCGGCAATACGCTTGAGCAGGCCGGCCAATTGCCCTGACGACACCGGTGAAACGCTGATGTCTTTGCCTTCCTCGTTGAGCTTGGCGGCGACGCTTCCCATCACCCAGTTGGAGGCCATCTTGGGCTCACCGTCGAATGCATTGACGGTCGCGACGAAATAATCCGCAATCGCCCTGGAGGATGTCAGTGTGCCGGCATCATAGGCCGAGAGCTGGTACTCACTGACAAAACGCGCATACATGGCTTGCGGCAATTCGGGCAACTCCGCCTTGACTGCCGCCTTGTCGGCTTCCGTGATTTCCAGCGGCAACAGATCCGGGTCGGGGAAATAGCGATAGTCGTTGGCTTCTTCCTTGCTGCGCATGGAACGGGTTTCGCCGGTGTCGGGGTTGAACAGCACGGTCGCCTGCTGAATGGTGCCGCCGTCTTCCAGCGTCTCGATCTGCCAGCGCGTTTCATATTCGATCGCCTGCTGCATGAACCTGAACGAATTCAGGTTCTTGATCTCGCGGCGGGTACCCAGCTTGTCCGAGCCCTTGGGTCGCACCGAAACATTGACGTCGCAGCGGAAACTGCCTTCCTGCATGTTGCCGTCGCAAATGCCGATCCACTGCACCAGTTCGTGCAGCTTCCTGGCGTAGGCCACCGCCTCGGCGGCCGAGCGCATATCCGGCTCGGTGACGATTTCCAGCAGCGGTGTTCCCGCGCGATTGAGGTCGATACCGGACATGCCTTCCCGCGCATCGTGCACCGACTTGCCCGCATCCTCTTCCAGGTGCGCGCGAGTGATGCGAATGGTTTTCTCCGTACCGTCGACCTGGATGGTCAGTGAGCCCTTACCGACGACAGGCAGTTCGTACTGGCTGATCTGGTAGCCCTTCGGCAGATCGGGATAGAAGTAGTTCTTGCGCGCGAACACCGAACGCGGCGCGATTTCCGCATCCACCGCCAGGCCGAACTTGATCGCGCATTTCACCGCTTCCCTGTTCAGCACGGGCAGCACGCCGGGGAGCGCGATGCTCACTTCGCAGGCTTGCGTGTTCGGTTCAGCACCGTAGGTGGTTGAAGCACCCGAAAATATTTTTGACCTGGTTTGTAGCTGGGTATGGGTTTCCAGCCCGATAACGACTTCCCATTCCACCTTAGATACCCTCCGGCATACGCAAATGCCAATCCGTCACTTGTTGATAGGCGTGGCCGGCATTCAGCATGCGCGCCTCATCGAAATAATTGCCGATGACCTGCAGGCCGACCGGCAATCCATCGGCAAAACCCGCAGGGATGCTCATCCCCGGCAATCCTGCCAGATTGACGGCAATCGTGTAGATATCCTGCAGGTACATGGAAACCGGGTCATCGGCCTTTTCGCCCGCCTTGAACGCGGTCGAAGGCGCCGTCGGGCCGAGGATGATGTCGCACTGTTTGAATGCCTGCTCAAAATCCTGCGCGATCAGGCGCCTGATCTGCTGCGCTTTCAGGTAATACGCATCGTAATAACCCGCGCTCAGCACATAGGTGCCGATCAGGATGCGGCGCTTGACCTCATCGCCGAAACCTTCGGCGCGGGTCTTGCAATACATCTCCATGAGGTCGGTGTATTGCGCGGCGCGATGGCCGTAGCGCACACCGTCGTAGCGCGACAGGTTGCTCGATGCCTCGGCAGGCGCCAGCACGTAGTAAACAGGAATTGAAAGCCTGGTGTTCGGCAGGCTGATCTCGACGATTTCGGCGCCAAGCCGGCGATACTCGTCTATCGCCTCCTGCACGACCTTGCCAACGGCAGCATCCAGGCCCTCGGCAAAATACTCTTTCGGCAACCCCATTTTCAGGCCGGCCAGCGGCTTGCCCAATTGCCGGGTGTAGTCCTCTTTTTCGCGCTGCAGGCTGGTGGAGTCACGCTCGTCGAAACCGGTCATGATGTTCATCATCAAGGCCATGTCCTCACAGGACTTGGCCATCGGGCCGGCCTGGTCGAGGCTGGAAGCGAAAGCGATCATGCCGTAGCGCGACGCCAGCCCGTAGGTCGGCTTGAGGCCGGACAAGCCGCACAACGCTGCCGGCTGGCGGATCGATCCGCCGGTATCGGTACCCGTTGCTGCCGCACAGAGCCGCGCTGCCACCGCGGCCGCGCTGCCGCCGGAACTGCCGCCGGGTACGCGGGTTTTATCCCAGGGGTTTTTCACGCTGCCGAAATACGACGTTTCATTGGATGAGCCCATGGCGAACTCGTCCATGTTGGTCTTGCCGAGATTGACGGCACCGGCGGCATCGAAGCGCTCGATCACGCCGGCATCGTAAGGGCCGATGAAATTCTCAAGCATTTTCGAACCGCAGGTCGTTCTCCAGCCCCTGGCGACAAAGATGTCCTTCTGCGCGATCGGAATCCCGGTCAGCGGCTCTGCATTGCCCTGCGCAATCCTGGTGTCGGCAGCGGCAGCCTGTGCCAGCGTTTTCTCCTGATCCAGGGTGATATAGGCATTGATATCCGGATTGAGCTGGGCAATCCGCTTGAGAAATTCCTGCGTCAATTCCACGCTGGATATCTGTTTGCCGGCGAGCATGGCTCCCAGCTGTTTAAGGCTACTGTTAATCATGATTCCGGAACTATTCGATGACTTTGGGGACAAGGTACAAGCCGTGCTCGACTGCAGGCTCGTCGGAGCCGTTGCCGATGGCCGGTGCATTTTTCTGGAATTCGTCTCGCTGGTTGGTTTTGGTGACGATATCTTCGCGCAGGCGCTGGGTAACGTCCTGCGAATGCGACATCGGGCTGATACCCGCAGTATCGACTGCCTGCATCTGCTCGATCAGACCGAGAATACCGGTCAATTTCTGCAGCGTTGCCTCTGCCTCCTGGTCGCTGACTTCGATACGCGCAAGGTGGGCAATGCGCTTTACATCCGCGGTGCTTAGTGACATTGTTGCACCCAATTCATAATTTTACTTTGCATTTTTATTTGAATCTTAATTTTCAATACGATATCGGTTATTATAGCCTGATTTAATGCGCTTAATCTAAGGCGCAACATCAATCGCTAATCAACTGCAGGCACGGGATACAAAAACAATGTTCGGTATTTTAAACAGCTACTTTTCCAACGATCTGGCCATTGACCTTGGCACTGCCAACACACTGATCTACGTGCGCGGCAAGGGCGTCGTCCTTGACGAGCCCTCGGTGGTCGCCATCCGCCAGGAAGGCGGGCCGGCCGGCAAGAAAACCATCCTTGCCGTCGGCCTTGAAGCGAAGCGCATGCTGGGCCGGGCGCCTTCCAACATTACCGCCATCCGCCCGATGAAAGACGGCGTGATTGCCGACTTTACCGTTACCGAGCAAATGCTCAAATACTTTATCCGCCGTATTCATGAATCCCGCCTGTTTTCACCCAACCCCCGCATCATCATCTGTGTTCCTGTCGGCTCCACCCAGGTGGAGCGCCGCGCGATCCGCGAATCCGCCATCGGCGCCGGGGCAAGGCAGGTGTATCTGATCGAGGAACCGATGGCCGCAGCGATTGGCGCGGACATGCCCGTTGCAGACGCCACCGGCTCCATGGTCGTCGATATCGGCGGCGGCACAACCGAGGTCGGCGTCATTTCACTGGGCGGCATCGTCTACGCCAAATCCGAGCGCGTCGGCGGCGATAAATTCGACCAGGCCATCATCGACTATATCCGCCGCAACTACGGCATGCAGATTTCCGAACCGACCGCCGAACTCATCAAGAAAAAAATCGGCTCCGCCTTTCCCGGTTCCGAAGTGCTGGAAATGGAAGTCACCGGCCGCAATCTGGCCGAAGGTTTGCCACGCAAATTCACCATCTCCAGCAACGAGATTCTGGAAGCGCTGACCGAGCCGCTGAATGCGATTGTCGGCGCCGTGAAATCCGCACTGGAACAAACCCCTCCGGAACTCGGCGCCGATATTGCCGAAAAAGGCATGGTACTGACCGGTGGTGGTGCGCTGTTGCGCGACCTTGATCGCTTATTGGTCGAAGAGACCGGCCTGCCGGTCATCGTCGCCGAAGACCCGTTGACTTGCGTGGCTCGCGGTTGCGGCCGTGCACTGGAAGAAATGGATAAGCTGGGCAATGTATTTGCCAACGAATAATCCGGACATATACTTCTTAAAACAATTCCTGGGCCGCTTCTGGCGGCCTGTTTTTTTCTGAAAGCAATCAGGCCTCATGCCGCGCGCTCTGGAACCCCAACAAACGCCGTCATTTTTTGTTCGCGGACCAAGCCCGTTCGCGCGCCTGGTTTTTTTCTCCGCGCTATCACTTGCCCTGATCGCCACAGACTCGCGCCTGCACTACCTGGTTGAGGTACGCCAGGGTTTTGTTGCATTGCTGCATCCATTGCAGTTGGTTGCCAATGCGCCATTCAACCTTTATCACGCCACGGCGGAATTCCTCACTGCGCATAGCACGCTCATCAGCAACAACCGGGAACTGACCCAGCAATCCCTTGAGCAGGGCGCCAGGCTGCAAAAACTCAAGGACCTGGAAAACGAGAACGAGCATTTACGTACGCTGCTTGGCGCATCCCAAGTGCTGGCCCAGCCCGCGCGCCTTGGCGAAATATTGCACATGGGACGGGACCCGTTCACCCACAAGATCATGGTGAACCTTGGCTCACGGCAGAACATCATTGCCGGCCAGGCCGTTGTTGACGGCGACGGCGTGATCGGTCAGGTCACCCGGGTATTTCCCTATTCCAGCGAAGTCACATTGATTACGGACAAGGATCTTTCCATCCCTGTCCAGGTTGAAAGAAACGGGCTGAGAGCAATTGCTTTCGGTTCCGGCCGGGACGATGTTCTCGACCTGCCCTACCTGCCGGCAAACGTGGATATTCGCAAAGGCGACAGGCTCATTACCTCCGGCATAGACGGCATCTATCCGGTTGGGCTGGGCGTGGCTGAAGTGGTGAATATCGAACGCAATCCGGATTCGCCTTTTGCACTGATCAGCAGCAAGCCGATTGCCGGCGTCAAGAACCATCGCCAGGTCCTGCTCGTGGGCATCCCCAAGATCGAGCCTTCGCTCGGCACCGTGGTAAACAGATCCGCCACGAGCAGAACTGCCGCACAGAAAAAAAACAGGAAGGATCAACCGGCATCCTCCACACCACCGGCCAGGGTACCAGCGAATGCAAACCGTTAGCCTGAAATCCGTCTATGCCTCCATGCTGGTGGCGCTCATCTGCCAGTTATTACCATGGGATGGCTTCGGCTTGCAGATCCGGCCCGATTTCCTGTTGCTGGTGGTCATTTACTGGCTGCTTCGCACGCCGCATCTCTGCAATATCGGAACCGCCTGGTTTGCAGGCCTGGTCATTGACCTTGCCAGTGGCGGTTTATTCGGACAGCATGCGCTGGCTTATGCCATCACTGCATTTTTTGCGGTACGTTACCAGCGCCGTCTTGCGCTGTTTAATATCTGGCAACAGTCCGCCTATGTGTTTGTACTGCTGCTTCTGACCCAGGTGATCGTACTGATTCTCAAGCTGTTCAGCGGCGGCAATATCCCCGATTGGACATATTTCCTGCCCAGCGCGTCAGGCATACTGCTCTGGCAAATCCTGATCTTTTCCCGTATTGGCATTGAAGCGCCACCGCATAAAAATTA
The DNA here is from genome assembly GCA_905339275.1 of Methylophilaceae bacterium. Taxonomy (GTDB): domain Bacteria; phylum Pseudomonadota; class Gammaproteobacteria; order Burkholderiales; family Methylophilaceae; genus UBA6140. The sequence continues at coordinate 332,456 of CAJPFK010000004.1, read as the reverse complement.
GCGCATGAATTCGCGTTCGGAACTAAAAAACTACCAGCAGGAAAATTACTTTTTCCGCATACGCCTGGCTATTGCTGCAATATTCGTGCTGACCTGCTTTGGCCTGCTGGCCTCGCGGCTGTTCTACCTGCAGATGACGAAGTATGATCACTTTCACACGCTGGCAGAGAGCAACCGTATCTCGCTCGTGCCTATCGTGCCGAATCGTGGCCTGATCCTGGATAAACATGGCGTCGTGCTCGCCCACAACTTTTTTGTTTATACCCTGGAAATTACGCCGGCCAAGGTCAAGAATGTGGAAGAAACCATCGATCAACTGAGCGAACTGGTCGAAGTCAGCGCGCTTGATCGCAAGCGTTTCAAAAAAATCCTCTCGGAAAGCCAGGAGTTTGAAAGCGCTCCCTTGCGCACCCACCTGAACGAAGCAGAAGCGGCAAGATTTGCCGTCAATCGCTACCGTTTCCCCGGTGTTGAAATCAAATCACGACTTTTTCGCCATTATCCGCAAAAAGCAATGGGCTCACATCTTGTCGGTTATATAGGCCGCATCAATGACAAGGATTTGAAGAACCTTAAGGAATCCGGCGACTTTTCGAATTACAAGGGTTCGGATCACATCGGGAAAAGCGGCCTGGAGCAATATTATGAAAGCACGCTGCATGGCAAAACAGGCTTCAAGCAAGTCGAGATCGACTCCGGCGGGCATGCCGTCCGGATACTCTCCAGCACCCCGCCGGTACCGGGCAATAACCTTATCCTGTCCATTGACAGCAAATTGCAGAAAATCGGGGAAGACGCTTTCGGTGACCGACGCGGCGCAATGGTGGCCATCAACCCGAAAAACGGCGAAGTCCTCGCCTATGTCAGCATGCCGACCTTCGACCCCAACCTGTTTGTCGGCGGCATCGATACCGAAAGCTGGAAAGCCCTTAACGAGTCTTTGGACAAACCACTGATCAATCGCCCCATGCGCGGCATCTACCCGCCCGGCTCGACGTTCAAGCCTTTCGTCGCACTGGCCGGGCTTGAAGCCGGCAAGCGCAACCCGCCATTCAGCATTAACGACCCGGGATTTTTCACCCTGCCGGGAAGTTCGCACCGCTATCGGGATTGGAAACCGCAGGGACACGGTGTCGTCGACATGCGAAAAGCCATCACCATTTCCTGCGACACTTTTTTTTACGGTCTCGCGCATGAGATGGGCATCAAGGCCCTGACCTCCTTTGTCAGCCATTTTGGTTTCGGCAGAAAATCCGGTATCGATATCGAAGGCGAACTTGAAGGCTTGCTACCGACCCCGGAATGGAAAAAACGCCGATTCAACCAGCCCTGGTATCCTGGGGAAACCGTCATTTTTGGCATCGGCCAGGGGTACATGCTGGCAACGCCGCTGCAACTGGCTCAAGCCACCGCCATCTTCGCCAATAACGGTATTGCCATGAAACCACACCTGGTGACAAATATTCAGGAAACAATTACCGGCATTAGCCGGCCTGTACCGCTGGTCGCCACCGACAGGATCGAGCTCAAGCCCGAGAATATCGAACTGGTGAGAAAGGGAATGGAGGATGTCACCTTGCCCGGCGGAACGGCGGTTGCTGTCGGTGCCGGCGCCCCTTATGCCGTTGCCGCGAAGACCGGCACGGCGCAGGTGGTGGGAATCAAGCAGGGCGAGAAGTACGATGCCAGCAAGCTCGACGAACGCCACCGCGACCATGCGCTATTTATCGCTTACGCGCCGGCGGATGACCCCCGGATTGCATTGGCGGTGATTGTTGAGAACGGCGGCAGCGGAGGCTCGGCAGCGGGCCCGATCGCGCGTAAAGTCATGGATTATTACTTGCTCGGCAAGGAACCAGCGCAGGAACCCGCAGCCGTTCAAATCGAAGCACCTCCTGCCGCGGTGCTCGAGGAGGAGCATTATCATGATTAATCAACTATTCTCCAGACTGGTCAGGCATATCGATGCTTTCCTGATGGGCTGCCTGATCCTCACGCTCATGCTCGGGCTATTCGTTCTCTACAGCGCATCCGGGCAGAACATGGGGCGTATCGGAGCGCAACTGAGCAATATAGGCGTCGCGATCATGGTCATGTGGATCGCCGCCAATATCCCGCCACAGCATCTTGAACGCATCGCGCTGCCGCTCTACATTCTCGGTCTTCTGCTTCTGCTGGGCGTCGCGCTTTTCGGTGAAATCACCAATGGCGCAAGACGCTGGCTCGATCTCGGCGTTGCCAGAATCCAGCCGTCGGAACTGATGAAGATTGCGGTACCCATGATGCTGGCCTGGTACTTCGCAAAGCGCGAGGCAACACTGCGCCTGACGGACTATGCCATTGCTGCCGTAATGCTGGCAATACCCGCTGCGTTCATCCTGAAGCAGCCCGACCTCGGCACGACGCTGCTGATTCTCGGCTCAGGCGTCTTCGTCATTTACCTCGCTGGGTTCAGTTGGAAACTCATCCTGGCAATAGCCGCAGGCGCGGCTGCGCTGGCGCCCGTCTTCTGGACCCTGCTGCACGATTATCAGCGCAGGCGCATCGAAATCCTGTTCGATCCGCACCAGGACCCGCTTGGATCGGGTTATCACACGATACAGGCAAGCATTGCCATCGGCTCGGGCGGCCTGGCCGGCAAAGGCTGGCTGAACGGCACCCAGTCGCAACTGGATTTCATCCCGGAGCGCACGACCGATTTCATTATCGCTGTTTTCGGGGAAGAATTCGGTCTATTGGGAAACCTTTTGCTGCTGCTGCTGTTCACACTCATCATCGGACGCGGGCTCGTGATTGCCGCACAGGCGCAGAATACCTTCTGCCGGTTGCTTGCCGGCAGCATCACGCTGACGTTCTTTACCTATGCATTTGTCAATATCGGCATGGTGAGCGGCATCCTGCCCGTGGTTGGAGTACCATTACCGCTGATCAGTTATGGCGGCACTTCACTGGTAACTTTGTTGCTGGGTTTTGGAATATTAATGAGCATACATACCCATAAAAAACTCGTGGGAACCTGATGAAACCTGTACAGATCGTCTTAATCGTCTTTCTGGGATTGATTCTCACCGCCTGCGGCAGCGCCCGGGTCAAGCCTGATGGCCCGAAAATTGAACGCAGCGACAGTGCCACGCCTCCTGCGCAAAAAGGCGGCGGTTATTACCTTGATGACGGTCCGGGAGACAGGCTTCCCGAGGACATCGACAGCATTCCGGATGCAGTTCCGCGTGCGGAGACGGAACGCGAAGCGAACAGCCGGCCATATACGGCGCTAGGGAAGCAGTACGTCCCGATGAGAAGATACCAGCCTTACAAGGAGCGCGGCACGGCTTCATGGTACGGCAAACGCTATCACGGTAATCAAACCGCCAGCGGCGAACCCTATGACATGTATGCCATGACCGGCGCGCACACCACATTGCCCATTCCCAGCTATGTACGTGTCACCAATATCGAGAATGGCCGTTCTGTCGTTGTACGCATCAATGATCGCGGGCCTTTTCTCAACAACCGCCTGATTGATCTCTCATATGTGGCGGCCCACAAGCTGGGGATCGTACAAAGAGGCAGCGGACAGGTTGAAGTGGAGTGGATAGACACCCGACCTGAATCCGCGGCAAAGGCCGCCCCTTCACAAGCTGCCGCGACTGGCGCGAACAGTCAACTCTCGGGAGTTTACGTCCAGGTAGGAGCATTCAAATCCCAGGAAAACGCAGACCGCCTGCGTGAAAACCTGCAGGACCAGAACCTGGCCCGCTCGGAGAACGGAGAAAATGTAGGCATCCAGAGCTGGTATAATCAGGGCACTTATCGTGTCAGGCTCGGGCCTTACACGAACCGTTCTGAGGCAGACAAAGCCGCCGCCAGAATCAACCAGAACATGGGCACCAGCGCCATTGTTGTTTTCCAAAACTAATTCGAACCAGGTATCAAAGAACCGAACATGCACATCCTGAAATCTGCCTTTATCGCCGTATCATTGCTTCTGACCTCATTAGGCAGTCATGCCAACGACATACCGCCGCCGCCAAACATGGCAGTGAAGTCTTTCGTCCTGCGGGACATGAACAGCAACAACATCATTTCCGAGCAGGGGGCCGATTTGCGGATAGAGCCCGCCTCGCTGACCAAGGTAATGACCGCATACCTGGTATTCAAGGCGCTGGAGAACGGCCACCTGAAACTGGACCAGACCTTGCCGATCAGCATTGCCGCCTGGAAAGCCGAGGGCTCCAGGATGTTTGTCGAGCCGAATCGCCCGGTCACCGTTGATGAGTTGCTGCACGGCATGATTATCCAGTCAGGAAACGACGCATCCATCGCGCTGGCAGAAGGCGTGGCGGGGTCGGAAGACGTGTTCGCCCAGATCATGAACAAAGAAGCTGCCAGGCTGGGCATGACCAACAGCCACTTCACCAATGCAACCGGTCTGCCCGACCCGGCCCTCTACACGACGGCGCATGACCTGTCGATACTGGCAGCAGCTTTGATCCGGGACTTTCCTGAGCAATACAAGCGCCTGTATTCAGTCAAGGAATACACCTACAACAATATCACGCAGCCGAACCGTAACCGCCTGCTCTGGCTCGACCCTTATGTCGACGGCATGAAAACCGGCCATACAAAGGCAGCCGGCTACTGCCTGATTTCATCGGCAAAGCGCGGGGACACCAGGCTGATTTCCGTCATCCTGGGTGCGACATCGGAGAATGCGCGCGCATCGGAAAGCCAGAAGCTGCTGAACTATGGTTTCCAGTTCTATGAATCCCATCTTGTATACAAGACCGGCCAGGCGATTAACCAGCTCAAGGTCTGGAAAGGCAGCGAAAATACGCTTGCCGCCACAGTGACGGAAGATTTGTTCATTACCCTGCCCAAAGGCGAATATAGCCGGGTAAAAGCAACCATCACCAGCCAGCAGCCACTGATTGCGCCGATCAAGGCCGGGCAGGAGATCGGCAGGATTGAATTCACCCTGGATGGCAAGGTCATTGACACGCAGCCATTGGTCGCCTCCAAGGATGTCGGCATCGCCGGCTTTTTCGGCCGCCTGTGGGACACCATCAGGCTGTGGTTCATTTAACTGCGGCGCACTGAGCCCGGCATGAGCCAGATCATTTACCTGAATGGCCGGTTTCTCCCGATAGAACAGGCTTATGTGCCCGTTCTGGATCGCGGCTTTATTTTCGGCGATGGCGTATACGAGGTGATTCCCGTCTATTCGAAACGCGCATTCAGGCTGCGCGAGCACTTGGCGCGGCTGGAACATAGCCTGGCAGGGCTCCGGATGGAAAATCCCCGCTCACCGGATGAATGGGAAAAGCTTGTAGAGAAACTGATCCGGACGAACGAGTCTGAAGACCAGTCCATCTACCTGCAAGTCACCCGCGGGCCCGCCCCGCGCGATCACGCGTTTCCCAAACACGCGGTGCCCACGGTGTTCATGATGAGCAACCCATTGGTCACGCCATCCCCCGCCCAGGTTGCGCAGGGCGTTTCCGCCGTCAGCGCAACAGACATACGCTGGGATCGCTGCGATATCAAGGCGATTGCCTTGCTCCCCAATGTTCTGCTCAGGCAAATGGCCGTGGATGCAGGCGCGGCCGAAACCATTCTGTTCCGTGACGGCATTCTGACGGAAGGCTCCGCCAGCAATATTTTTGCCGTCGAAAACGGTGTGATCCTGGCGCCGCCCAAGGACAGGCATATGCTGCCGGGCATCACTTACGACGTGGTGCTGGAACTCGCAAAAACCAACGGTATTCCTTTCGAAATCGGCTATTTTGCAGAAGCCCGCATCCGCAATGCGGATGAGCTATGGATCACCTCTTCAACCAGGGAAATCCTCGCCATTGTCACGCTGGACAGCAAACCGGTAGGCGATGGCAAGCCCGGCCCGGTATTCCATCGCATGTACCGGCTATACCAGGATTACAAGAATGAGGTCATGCGCCATGGCTGAAGAAACCCTGATCGAATTTCCCTGCGATTTCCCGATTAAAGTCATGGGAGAAACCCGTGACGACTTCACCGAAACCGTGATTGCCGTGATTCAACTGCACTCCCCGGATTTCGATGCCTCCAGGATCGAGATGCGCGCCAGTTCCGGCGGCAAATACATCAGTGTCACCTGCAACATATTCGTCACATCCAAGCCGCAACTGGATGATATTTACCGTGCGCTGACCTCGCATCCGCTGGTTAAGGTCGTCCTCTAAAATCCCCATGCAGCAAACCCTGATAATCCGGCAACTGGGCCGGACCGACTATGAGACAAGCTGGCGCGCAATGCAGGATTTCACCGCAAAACGCGATGGCCTCACTGCTGACGAGCTATGGCTCACCGAGCACGACGCAGTTTACACATTGGGACTCAACCGCAAGGATGCAAAACCTGCAGGTCGCGACGATATCCCCCTGATACTGGTCGACCGCGGCGGGAAAATCACCTATCACGGCAACGGCCAGGTGGTGATCTACCTGCTGGTCGACCTTGGCCGCAAGGGCCTGAACGTCCGCGGACTGGTCAGCGCAATGGAGAATGCCATCATCGAACTGCTGGCGGAGCAAGGCATCGCAGCCGCCGCGCGTGCTGATGCGCCCGGTGTTTATGTCGATGATCGCAAAATCGCTTCGCTCGGCCTGCGCCTGAAGAACCAGCGCTGTTATCACGGGCTGGCCCTGAATGTGGATATGGACCTCTCCCCGTTCGACGCCATCGACCCCTGCGGTTATCATGGATTGCAAGTGACGCAGTTGCGCGATCTCGGCATCGGAATGCCCCCCGAAGAAGCAGGTTTGTTCCTGCTGAAAAAATTGGCAGCCAATTTGGCTTATACTGACATCCAATATTCAAATGACCGAATCGCATGAACGAAACCGTTACCCCAGGCCAGCCAGCCGTCAATAGAGCCGCGGGCAAGCAGGCCGGCGTCAAGGAAACCGGCGCAGCCAAGACTGCCCGCATTCCGATCAAGATCATCCCGCAACCGGCGATGCGCAAACCGGAATGGATACGCATGAAAGTGCCGGATAGCGCGCGCTTCCAGGAAATCAAGCAGGTGCTGCGCGAAAACAATCTGCACACCGTCTGCGAGGAAGCCTCCTGCCCCAATATCGGCGAATGCTTCAGCGGCGGCACGGCGACATTCATGATACTGGGCGACATCTGCACACGGCGCTGCCCTTTCTGCGATGTCGCGCATGGCAAGCCATTGGCCCCGGACGTCGATGAGCCGCAAAACCTGGCGCGCACCATTGCCCAGATGAAACTCAAGTATGTTGTCATCACCAGCGTCGACCGTGACGACCTCCGCGACGGCGGTGCCCGGCATTTCGTCGACTGCATCCAGGAAGTACGCACGCAATCGCCGGAAATCAAGATCGAGATTCTGGTCCCCGACTTTCGCGGCCGACTGGACAGGGCGATGGAGATACTCACGCTGGCACCGCCGGATGTCATGAACCACAACATGGAAACCGTGCCGCGCCTCTACAGGGAAGCACGCCCCGGTTCCGATTATCAGAACTCACTCGACCTGCTGAAGGTGTTCGGCAGGCATCACCCCGATGTGCCGACCAAATCTGGCCTGATGCTGGGCATAGGCGAAACCGATGAGGAGATCCTGCAGGTCATGCAGGATCTGCGCGACCATGGCGTGACCATGCTGACACTGGGCCAGTACCTGCAGCCCAGCCCGCATCACCTGCCGGTCAGGCGTTTTGTCGAGCCTGCGGTTTTCAAGGCATTTGAACAAAAAGCGCTGGCGATGGGCTTCACCCATGCCGCCTGCGGCCCCATGGTCCGCAGCAGCTATCATGCAGACCAGCAGGCCCACTCCGCAGGCGTCTGATCCCGGCTCGCAAATCCAATATAGCAGGGATTTCTAATCGCCGGTTTCACGCGCCCTGGATTTGAATTCGCGCTCGTACAATTGCTCGATCGGCGCTTCGTGACCGACATAAAAACCCTGCGCATACTGCACGCCGATTGATTCCAGGATAGGCAACACTTCCGCGGTTTCGACAAACTCGGCGATGGTCTTGATCTTCATTGCGTTCGCGATACTGTGGATGGATTGCACCATGGCAAGGTCCACAGGGTTAATCGCAATATCCCTGACGAACGTCCCGTCGATCTTGAGGAAATCCACCGGCAGGTTCTTGAGATAGGCGAAGGAGGACATTCCGCTACCGAAATCATCCAGCATGAAACGGCAGCCCATGGCCTTGAGCGCATTCATCAGGTCCAGCGTATTGCTCATGTTGACGATGGCCGATGTTTCCGTAACTTCGAAACAGACCGCCTCGGGCGGTACCGCATGAATCGTGAATTGCTCACGGATGAACCCCAGCAGGGTTTTGTCGCTCAGCGAAACCCCGGACAAGTTGATGGTAAAAATGCAATCCGTTTCGCCGCCGGAGTTATCCATCAACTGGCGGTATTCCGCAAAAGTGTTGCGTATGACCCAACGGTCCACGCTGCTCATCAGCAGATAGCGTTCGGCAGCGGGAATAAATGCCATCGGCAGGTATATCCTGCCGTTCGTATCTAATTTCCTGAGCAGGATTTCGAAATACCGGCGCCTGTCGTCACAGCTTTTCAACGGAACGATGGGCTGATAATAAAGGCGGAAGCGTTCCTCCGCCATCGCACGCGTCAATCGCCCGACCCATTCCATCTCGCCATGGCGCTTGGCCATTTCATCATCCTGTGCCCGGTACAGATGCACGCGGTTGCGTCCATTATCTTTAGCCGCATAGCAGGCAGTATCGGCCGCACTCATGATCCTGCTGACGCTTTCGGTATCGCGTGTAATGGCCACCATGCCGATACTGACGCCTATGTTGAAAATCTTGTCCTGATAGACATAGCGAAAATCCTGCACCATTTCCAGCAACCCGTCTGCCATGCTGTGGGCATCGGCAATCGAACAATTCTCGAGCAGCAGTCCGAACTCATCGCCGCCCAGTCGGGCCAGCGTGTCGTTCTCACGAACGCGCTTGCTCAGGATCAGGCTGATCTGCTGCAATAGCCCGTCCCCCGCGCTGTGGCCGCAGGTATCGTTGACAACCTTGAACTGGTCCAGGTCCATGTAGCAGAATACGTGATGGGCATTATGCTCATGAGCGCTTTTCAACAGCAGATCGAGACGGCGCTCGAACTCATGCCGGTTGACCAGCCCGGTCAGCGCATCATAATGCGCCTGGTAGCTGAGCTTGAGTGTCGCTTCATTGATGCGCTCCTGCATCTGCTCGTACGCGCCTTTCAGGTTGGCAATCATGGCATTGAACCCTTGCTGCAGCGTCAGCAGTTCACCGCTTGAGGTCTCCTGCACATAAGCATTGAGATAACCATCGCCGACCTGGTTTACCGTTGAGGCCAGCGATTTGATCGGCCTTGTAATGCTGCGGCCGATAACCCAGGCCAGCAGGCCGCTGATCGCCAGGCCGATCAGCGCAATCAGGAGATTATGCAGAATCAGCGAGTTCTTCAGCGCTGACATCCCCTGGGTTGTCAGCGCCACATAGACATGGCCAACGATGCGGCTGTCATCGGTGGTTTTCGGGCTGTTCGGCAAGGTAATAATCGGGTAATCGTCAATCTCCACCAGGCTGCGGATGATAGGGGCGCTGAAAATAATGCTTTGGCCGTATTGCCACTCCACCTGCGTGTGGTCATGCAGACGGGCAATCTGGTCGGTAATCGGCCGGCCGGTTACGGCCAGGGTGCGCCCTGCCTCATCCACGATCAGTACGGACTCGATTTCACTTTCATTGGTGATGGCTTGCTGCACCAGGGGCTGCAGCATGGCGTGATTACCCGACACCACGCCATATTCGCTTGCCGGCGCCAATTGCGTAGCGATAATCCGTCCCCGTTCGCGCATCGCCTCATCCAGCGTGTGCAGGCTGTTTGAAATGGAATAAGCCGTTAGCAGGATCGCGACAATGAGAATAGGAATGATGGCAAGAAACAGCACGCGCGACTTGATACCAAGATTACTCATGGTGATTGCCTTTCTATCCGCACAAGAGCTTCGGATAATGCGTTTTCGTCACTCAGTTCGATACTCAGTGAACGAGCAACCTGACGATTAATATCAACGGAAAAGTACTTTGGGTATCTGGGCGCAGGAAAACCATCCTGCGACTGCATAATGATCTCGGCCGCCTGCCTCGCGATCTGGCGTGGGCTGCTGTAGACCGCGGCCAGTGCGCCTGCGCGAACATATGCCTGGGAAAAACCGATGACCGGTGTTTGATAGCGGTAACTGGTCAACAGTATCGTCTGCGCAGTTTCGCGTGAATAAATACCCGGGTCGGGAATCGCCAGCAGCACCTGGCTATCTGCCAGCACATGCTTCAGTTTCGGCATCAGCTCGGAATCCTGCTCGACATCCTGTTCCACCAGCTCGAGACCATGTTCGGCAGCCGAGTGCTGCAAGGCAACACCGAACTGCCGCGAAGCCGGTCCGTACAAAATGCCTATGCGCTGGGCTGCCGGCAAAATCGTCCGCAACAGGGCCATTTGCCGTCCGAAAGGCTGGTCCAGCAATATCGCGCTGAACCTGCGCTGATTCCGCCTGCTTTCCGCCCAGACCGCCTCATAGGAAAGCTGCGGTACGAATACGCCGAAGATAGGCAGTTTCGTCTCCAGCCTGCTCAGTTCGCTGAATGCCTGCACGCCGACCGCAACCAGCACGTGGCCGTCATTCTCGGGAATACGTTGCGTTGGCAGGTCTTCCAGCCGCAGGATATTGATTCTCAGGCCGTTTGTCGCATAAGGCTTGAGCTCTGCCTTGAACTGCTCGACAAAATCATTGCTAAGTACCGAGGGCGTGCCGATGACAACAGTGATACTTGTGGGCGCCGAGGCGTGCAGAGCCGGCCAGAAACAAACCAGCAGGAGAAATAGGATACATCGCAGGATATTTACCGACCGGGAAAGAAGAGATGTCTCGAAAACAGCCAAGATCTAGAAATCCAGCTTCAAAGTGACAAAGGCGCGCCTTCTGACTGTGTTGTAATCCGCAAACTCCTGGAACTCGTCATCAAACAGGTTGTGCACGACGGCAGAAACCTCGCCTTTCCAGCTCCCGCTGGCGAAACTGCGTGCCAGCCTGGCATCCCAGTATCTTGCCGCATCGACGCGATTGCCATCGCCCAGCATGGTGACGCGGCTGGTATGGTAATAAGCCAGGCTGGCATCCCAGGCCTGGTTGAAGCGATGACTCAGCAAGGCGCTGATGATTTCAGCCGGCACGGAATCCAGGAAATAGCGCTCCAGCTCATCTTCATTGCCGCTGAGCCGGGTTCGCGCATAGTTGGCAATCAACCTGGTGGACGGCTTCATTCGCCACTGCAGCCGGGCCTCGTAGCCGCGGATAGCAACATCGCCGCCATTGGTGAAATCGAACGGATTGCTGATTCGGGTAAAGCCTGCAGGCGGGACATAAGTCCTGTTGGTGAACTCTTTGACGATATCCCGTATGTCGTCATCAAACACCCTGGCATCCAGCGTGATGCTGCCGTAAGTTCCAAGGTAGCCGATTTCCCTCGACACAATACGCTCCGGCGATAATCCGCCACTGTCGGCAAAATAAGGCCGGATCAGGGTCACGCCGGGGATTGTCGTCGTGGCAATCAGGTGAGACTGGAATTTCTCCTCCAGATACGCCGGAGTGCGGGTTGCGGTCGAGACGCCAAGTCTCAGCGTGTGTCCGGGTGCCAGCCTGAAATTGGCGCTCACCCGGGGAGAAGTATCGGTACCGGTAAAATCGTTGTGCTCGACCATGGCGCCGGCATTGAGCACCAGGCGGTTGAACGGCTGCCATTCGACATGCCCGAACAATTGCCGAAGGTTGAAGGTCTGGGTCTTATCGGTGCCGAGATAGAAAGGCGCCTTCGTCCTGTCCTGCCTGACGCTGCCGCCCCACACCATGCGAACGGAATCTGTCGGTGAAAACGTATGCTGCGCCTCCAGCTCGTAACGTTCGTTCTCCACTTCCAGGTCATATTGCAGGCGGGTTGGAAAAATAATCGGGACAAGCCTGCTGAGATCGGAGGTGATGAAGAAATCATCCGACCGGCTGTAGGCACGGTAGGCTTGCAGGGAAAAGTCGCTGCGCTGGCTGAGGCTATGGCGCCATTTTGCCAACTGGAAATTGGTGGCAACCTGCTTGGTACGGGGCAGAAAAATCAGCGGATCGACCAGCGGGTCGCCCTCGCCGCGGTCGCCGTCGGTGAGCCCGAAGTGCAATTCCAGTTCATCATGGTCGCCGAGGCGATGATCCGCCCTGGCCGACAGCATACGGGTACGCTTGAAATCCACGCGGTCCTGCAAACCGTCATCCTGCCGGTAACCCAGCGTGACCCGGTAGCTCGTGTCGTTGCGCTTGCCCCCGTAACGGTAAAATGCCTCATTGCGGCCATTGCCGTGACTCATGGAAACCATAGCGCCCTGGGCCTCGGACGGGTGCTGGGTAATGATATTGATGACGCCGAAAAAGGAATTGGCGCCGTAACTTGCCGCATTCGGCCCGCGGGTCACCTCGATGCGCTCGATATCCGCAATCGAAACGGGCAATTCGCTCCACTGCACGCCGCCGTACAAAGGTTCGTAGACCGTGCGCCCGTCGATCAGCACCTGCATGCGGCCGGCATAGGAACTGGTCATGCCGTGATAGCTGACCACATGATTGGTATTATGGACATAACCCGCGTTGACGCCGACATAGAATCCCGGCACCAGGCGAAAAATATCCGGCAGGTCGATCACGCCGCTGGCACGAATCGTCTCCCGGTCAATGACGGTAACTGCGGAAGGTGAATCCGATAACGGCTGGGATAAGCGTGAGACGGTAAGAACACGGGGAATATCATCGAAGTAGAGTTCTTCCGATAACAGGTCACCGGGGCTTGCCGATTGGCCAGCCTGTGCAGGATTTACGCACAGCGTCAGACAGGCGGCCAGAAGTCTAGCGTACATGAAAAGGGCTTTGTTAATATCTTATTGGATAATTAGCGGCTATCTTAACCGCTGCCCCTCACCGATGGAAGCGGGCCGGAAAAAATAGCCGGTGCCCGCGGTCGCCGAACGGCTCAGCGCATCGACCGATAGATGCTGCGACGCGTACGCTTGCTCAGTACCAACTGCCAGAGCTGACCCTGCCGCGCGCGGAAATATCCGGCGCAGCACATCAGGTAATATTTCCACATGCGATAGAACCGCTCGCCATAACGCTGCTCCAGCGCAGGCCAGGCCCGGTTGAAATTGTCCCACCAGGCCATCAGCGTCCGGTCATAATCCTGGCCGAAATTGTGCCAATCCTCAATGATGAAGCGATCCTCAACAGCGGTTGCAATCTCCCTGGCAGAGGGCACCTTGCCGTTGGGGAAGATGTAATTATCTATCCAGGCATCCGTGTGCGTGGATGTCGTGTAATTGCCAATGGTATGCAACAGAAACAGTCCGTCATCCTTGAGCAGGTCATGGGCCTTCTGGAAATAAACATGATAATTCTTGGGGCCGACATGCTCGAACATGCCAACCGAAACGATCTTGTCGAAATGGCCTTGCAGATCGCGGTAGTCCATCAGGTGTACTTCTACGGGGAAGCCCTGGCAACGGATTTCAGCCAGTTTTTTCTGCTCTTTCGAAACGGTGATGCCGACGACTTCAACACCATAATGCTCTGCCGCAAATTTCGCCAGCCCGCCCCAGCCGCAGCCGATCTCCAGCAGCCTCTCTCCCGGCTTCAATTCAAGTTTGCGGCAGATCATGTCCAGCTTGGCAAGCTGCGCCTGCTCCAGTGTCTCGGCATTTGCCCAGTAAGCGCAGGAATAGCTCATCGTGGGGTCCAGCATCGCTTCAAAGACATCGTTGCCGATATCGTAATGCCGTTGCCCCACCTCGAACGCACGGTCGGATGATTGCAGATTGAGCAGGCGGTGCCGCAATGCTTCCCCGATCAGCCTGACCCGTGCCCAGCCTCGCATTTTCTCATCGATATTGCCGCTAAGCAGGCGATTGAATGTCTCGTCAAGCTGCGCGGAATCCCAGAGCCCATCGACATAGGCGTCACCAAACCCCAGTGAGCCGCGGTACAGCACCATGCGATAGACCCTGTTATCGAAAACCTGTATATCCCATGGCTGGCCGCCATTGATGGTCACTGAAGTGCCGGAGAAAATGTCCGCGATGATATGCGGCGGAGTTGCCTGGACAAGAGACTGCGTCGTCAATTTTTTCCACTCCTTATCGGTCTTATTTTGGATGCTGGCGCCAGCATCCAAATGCGCTGAAGATCAAAACCATACCTGATATTTTTTGCCACAGCCTGGGCTAAGTCATGAAACTTTATTACGTGTTTCCATGAGTCTACTACGACCTCGCAAGCAAATACCATACTCACCATGGAGTATGCACGCCATGAGTTATTTTATGGGGAAAACCTTATAATCCCATGATTAAATATTGATGAAAGTCCTGCATGTCCAACTGCGAACTTTGCAAAAATCCGGGAGGCGAACTGATCTGGCAGGATGCTTTTTGTCGTGTCGTGCTGGTTGATGACCTGGACTACCCGGGATTTTGCCGTGTGATCCTGAATCGCCATGTAAAGGAAATGAGCGATCTGAATATGGCGGAACGCGAGCGGCTGATGACGGTGGTTTTTGTTGTGGAACAGGTCTTGCGCGAAATCATGCAGCCGGAAAAGATCAATCTCGCCAGCCTCGGCAACATGACGCCCCATGTGCATTGGCATGTCATTCCCAGGTTCAGGCAGGATAAAACCTTTCCCAATCCCATCTGGGGCCGGAGCAGGCGGGAAACGGTCTCGCTATCGCTGGATGCGGATACGGCAAGACGCCTGAAAAGCCGGCTGCAGTCAGCCCTGGGCTAGCAATCTGTCCACGATCCTGCCTTGCAGGAGGTGCGACTCGATGATTTCATCGATATCTTCGTTATCGACAAAGTGATACCAGATCGCCTGCGGATAAACCACCATCAACGGGCCCTCGCCGCACCTGTCGAAGCAGCCGGCGCGGTTGATGCGGACCTTGCCCTTGCCGTTGAGATTGAGCTTTTTCACGCGCGACTTCATGTGGTCGAAAGCAGCCTCGGCGCCATAATCGGTACAACATGCAGCGCCATCCTCACGGGTGTTAAGGCAGAAAAAGACATGGTATTCGTAAAAATTCATGATTTACTCACTTGGTTCCAATCATTCCGGAATCGGCAATGCCGTGAAAACAGACCACTAAGCAATTGTCGATGCAGAATGGTTAATCGGTGGCGAAGCTGTCCTGACGGGTGAATGTCCAGGTCCTGGTAATACTGAGAATATCCGTATCCTTGCGAATATCCTCCGGAAACGGAGAATAGGGCGCTGCAAGTTCCACAATACGCTTGGCCGCATTATCCAGGATAGGATGGCCCGAGCTCTGGTTGACCTCCACCGACTCAATCGAACCGTCTGCCTTGATGGAAACCGTCATACGCAATTGCCCGTAGATTTTCTGGTCCTTGGCTGCTTCGGGATAATTCAGGTTGCCGACCTTCTCAACCTTTTGCCGCCACGATTCGACGTAAGTAGCGAATCGATACTCCTGCGTGCGGGCCCCCAGGAATTTTCTCTTGGGGCGCTTCTGGTATTCATCCTGCTGCCTGGCGATCTGCGCTTCGAGCCGCGCCATGTCCGCTATGGTAGACGCCAGGTCTGCCCGGTCTATTGTGCGGGACACCGACTCCTGGTTCCGGCCTTCTTCGGGCTGTGTAATTTCAGCCTCCCTGGTCGGCCTGACTTCGACGATTTTTTTGGATTCCGCCTGTGTCATCAACTCCCGCGCCTGATGCTCCAATTCTGCGATGCGCTGGCGTTTACGCTCGGCCTCTGCCTCGGCTTCCGCCTGCTTGGCAGCCTGTTTCAACGCTTCCGCAGGTCTCAGCGTAGCCTCGGTCGGCTTGTTTGTCGGCGCCGGCAATGCGGATTTGGCGCGACGTTCTTCTTCAGTGTTTCCGCCCCGGTCGAGATTGGCCTGGGCAAGCGCATCCGCTTTTTGCGGCCTGGCTTCGGTCTTGGCATTGACCAGCACGACTTCCAGCGCAGGAATCTGGTCCTTGAGAAACTTCAGGTCGGGCGGCTCGAACTTGATTGCAATAATCACGACAGCATGCAGCAGCGCCGACCCGACAAGGGTAAGCATCAGCGGATCCTGCGATTTCAAGACTGCCAGTTTCAAGCTATCTACCCTGTTTGAGCCTGTCGAGCAATTGTTGATGAATACCGCCAAAACCGCCATTGCTCATTACCAGTATATGGTCGCCGGGCCGGGCTGAGGCAACGATTGCGGCAACCAGCCCGGCCATGTCGTCAAAAGCAAGGGCTTTATGCTGAATGGGAGCGAGCGCTTCCTTCGCATCCCAGCCCAGGTTGGCGCCATAGCAGAACACCTGGTCGGCTTGCGCCAGGCTCCCGGGCAGGGCGGCTTTCATGACTCCCAGTTTCATGGTGTTGGAACGCGGCTCCAGCACCGCCAGTATGCGGGCGTTGCCGACCCTTGCACGCAAGCCTGCGACTGTCGTGGCGATGGCCGTCGGATGATGGGCAAAATCATCGTAAACAGTAATGTCGTTGACGATACCGCGTGTTTCCATACGCCGTTTTACATTCCTGAACTCGCCCAGCGCCGCAATGCCCGTCTCGACCGCCACGCCTGCGTGGCGGGCCGCAGACAACGCCGCCAGGGCATTCATGCGGTTATGCTCCCCCAGCAAGTCCCAGCGCACGCGTCCCTGCAGCCGCTGATTGAGCATGACATCGAAACCGCCGCCCGTGTCGACGTTTGCAGCCTGCCAGCCGGATTCTGTCCCGAAAGTTTCGACCGGCGTCCAGCACCCGCGTTCAATCACGCGCTCCAGGCTCTGCTCCCTGCCATTCGATACGATCAGGCCCTGGCCTGGCACAGTGCGCACCAGATGATGAAACTGGGTTTCGATGGCCTGCAGGTCGGCAAAAATATCGGCATGGTCGAATTCAAGATTGTTCAGCACCGCCGTTCTTGGGCGGTAATGCACAAACTTGGATCGTTTGTCGAAGAAAGCCGTGTCATATTCGTCCGCCTCGATGACGAAAAACGGGGACAAGCTATCGGCATCCTGCCTGGGCACGCCCGGCAAGCGCGCCGAGATAGCAAAATTCTGCGGCACGCCGCCAATCAGGAACCCGGGCGCCAGGCCCGCATACTCCAATATCCATGCCAGCATGGAAGATGTCGTCGTCTTGCCGTGCGTGCCGGCAACAGCGAGTACCCACTTTCTTTGTTGTGCATTCTGGCTCCGACCTAACGCATCTGACGATGCATTAGTCTTCTCCGAAACATTCTGCGGATGCAGAATGTTTTCTGCAAGCCACTGCGGGCCGGAAATATACGGCAGTCCGCGATTGAGGATTTCTTCCATCAGCGGATTGCCGCGCGAAACGACATTGCCGATGACGTAGATATCAGGATCAAGCCTGGTCTGCTCCGGCGCAAAGCCCTCGATCAGTTCGATTCCCTGTGCCTCAAGTTGCGTACTCATCGGCGGATAGACATTGGCGTCGCAGCCTGTCACCTTGTGGCCGGCAGCTTTCGCCAGCACCGCGATACCGCCCATGAAAGTACCGCAGATGCCAAGAATATGAATATGCATGTTCAGATTAAAGTGTTGGATAAAATAATTTTAGCAAACTATTAGTTTATATACACTTTTAACTCAGGTTTGATGCCAGCCATCGTTCCAGGTATTCCTTGGTCAGGCCGCGCCGTTTTGCCATGTCGGCCAACTGGTCTGCACCGATCTTGTCGACACTGAAGTATTTCGATTCCGGATGCGCAAAGTAAAAACCGGACACGGCAGCGCCCGGCGTCATGGCGAACGAATCCGTCAGCGTCATGCCGATCTCTTCCGCCTGCAGCAGCTTGAACATATCCGCCTTGACCGTGTGATCCGGGCAGGCGGGATAACCTGGCGCAGGGCGGATGCCGCGGTATTCTTCCTTGATCAGGGCCTCCTTGCCCAACTGCTCATCCGGCACATAACCCCACAAATCCTTGCGGACGCGCTCATGCAGGTATTCGGCAAACGCTTCCGCCAAACGGTCGGCCAAGGATTTCAGCATGATGCTGCTGTAATCGTCATGCGCGGCATGGAAGCGCGCTTCATGCTTCTCGATGCCGAGGCCGCCGGTAACGGCAAACAGGCCGATGTAATCGGCAATACCGCTTTCCTTCGGCGCAATGAAATCGGCCAGGCACTGGTTGGGACGGGCAACGCCGTCGATCACCGGCTTCACCGCCTGCTGCCGCATGCCATAGTAGGTAAACGCCACCGCGCTACGGGTTTCGTCAGTGTAAATCTCGATGTCATCGTCATTGACGCTGTTGGCCGGCATCAGCGCCACCACGCCGTTTGCGGTCAACCAGCGGCCGTCAATGATTTTCTTCAGCATGTCCTGGCCTTCCTTGAACACCTTGCGCGCTGCGTCACCCACCACTTCATCATCGAGGATGGCGGGGTAGAAGCCTGCAAGATCCCAGGTCTGGAAGAACGGCGCCCAGTCGATATACTCGGCCAGCAATGCGAGGTCGATGTTCCTGAATACGCGCCGGCCGATGAATTTCGGCTTCACCGGGGCGGATTCGCCGGTAAATGCCAGTTTCATCTTGTTGGCGCGCGCTTCGGCAATCGTCAGCAGCGGCGTGCCTTTCTTGTTGGCATGCTGGGTGCGGACACGGTCGTAGTCAGTATTCACTTCGCTGATATAAGCGTCGCGCTGCTCGGGGCTGAGCAGCGACTGCATGATGGAGACCGAACGCGATGCGTCCGGCACATAAATCACCGGGCCTTCGTAATTCGGCGCGATTTTCACCGCGGTGTGCGCGCGCGAAGTCGTCGCGCCGCCGATCAGCAATGGCGTTTTAAGGCCGCGGAAGTGCTCGTCGCGCTGCATCTCCTTGGCCACGTGCGCCATTTCCTCCAGGGAAGGCGTGATTAACCCTGAAAGACCGATGATGTCGGCGTTCTCGGCCTTGGCCATTGCCAGGATTTCCGAGGCCGGCACCATGACGCCCATGTTCACCACTTCAAAGTTGTTGCATTGCAGGACGACAGACACGATGTTCTTGCCGATATCGTGCACATCGCCTTTCACCGTGGCGATGACCACCTTGCCCTTGGGTTTGGCTACCACGCCGGTGCGTTGCTGCTCCAGCAGTTTTTCCTCTTCGATGAAAGGAATCAGGTGCGCCACCGCCTGCTTCATGACGCGCGCGGACTTCACCACCTGCGGCAGGAACATCTTGCCCTGGCCGAACAGGTCGCCGACCACGTTCATGCCGTCCATCAGCGGCCCTTCGATCACGTTGATCGGGCGCCCGCCGGCTGCCAGCACCTGTTGCCGCGCTTCTTCCGTATCTTCGATGATGAATTCGGTAATGCCGTGCACCATGGCATGTTCGAGCCGTTTGTTGACCGGAACCGGATGCTCCAGCGTGCCTCGCCACTCCTGTGTCGTGGCTTCTTTCTTGCCGTCAGCCTTGAGCGTGCCTGCGAATTCGATCATCCGCTCCGTGGCGTCCGCACGCCGGTTCAGCACCACATCCTCGACGCGCTCGCGCAGTTCCGGGTCCAGATCGTCGTAGACACCGACCATGCCGGCATTGACGATGCCCATGGTCATGCCCGCCTTGATCGCATGGTAAAGAAACACGGTGTGGATCGCCTCGCGCGCCGGGTCGTTGCCGCGGAAACTGAAGCTCACATTGGAAACGCCGCCGGAAATCTTGGCGTAGGGCAGGTTTTCCTTGATCCAGCGCGTGGCGTTGATGAAATCCACCGCATAGTTGTTATGCTCTTCGATACCGGTGGCAATCGCAAAGATATTCGGGTCGAAAATGATGTCTTCCGGCGGGAAATCGAGTTTTTCCACCAGCAAGTCATAAGCGCGTTTGCATATCTCGATCTTGCGTTCATAGGTATCGGCCTGGCCCTTCTCGTCAAAGGCCATGACGATGACCGCCGCGCCGTAACGATGGCAGAGCCTGGCCTGGCGCAGGAATTCCGCTTCGCCCTCCTTCATGGAGATGGAGTTGACGATGGCCTTTCCCTGCACGCATTTCAAGCCGGCCTCGATCACTTCCCATTTCGATGAATCGATCATGATGGGCACGCGGGCGATATCCGGCTCGGAAGCCACCAGGTTGAGGAAATGCGTCATCGCCTTGACCGCATCCAGCATGCCTTCGTCCATGTTGATGTCGATCACCTGCGCGCCGTTCTCCACCTGCTGGCGCGCCACCTGCAGCGCCTCCTCGAACTGTTCGTTGAGAATCATGCGGGCAAACGCCTTGGAGCCGGTCACATTGGTGCGTTCGCCGACATTCACGAACAACGACTCATCGTTGATGATGAAAGGCTCCAGGCCGGAAAGCCTGGTGACGTGCTCGGGTGCTGGCAGCTTTCTTGGCGGCAAGCTCCTGACTTCTTCCGCGATGGCCCTGATATGCGGCGGCGTCGTGCCGCAGCAGCCGCCCGCAATATTGACAAAGCCGCTCTCGGCAAACTCCTTCAGCAGCGATGAAGTCACTGTGGGCGTCTCGTCAAACCCGGTATCCGACATCGGGTTCGGCAATCCCGCATTCGGATAGATGCAGACATAGGTATCCGCAATCCTGGCGAGTTCTTCCGCATAGGGCCGCATCAAGGCAGCGCCCAGCGCGCAGTTCAACCCTATGGTCAGCGGCCTGGCATGACGGACGGAATACCAGAAGGCGGCCACGGTCTGGCCCGACAGAATCCGCCCGGAAGCGTCGGTGACGGTGCCGGAAAGCATGATGGGCAAGCGCTTTCCAGTCTCTTCGAAGAAAGTATCGATAGCGAACAATGCCGCCTTGCAATTGAGGGTGTCGAAAATAGTCTCGACCATGAGGATATCGGCGCCCCCTTCCACCAAGCCGCGCGTCTGTTCCAGATAGGCTGCCACCAGCTGGTCGAAAGTCACGTTACGCGCAGCAGGATTGTTGACGTCGGGGGATATCGAAGCGGTTTTCGGTGTCGGCCCCAGCGCGCCCGCCACGAAGCGCGGCTTGTCCGGCGTGCTGAACTGGTCGCAGGCAGCACGCGCAAGCCTGGCCGCCTGGACGTTCATCTCGTACACCAGGTGCGCCATATAGTAATCATCCTGGGCAACGGAGGTGGCGCCGAAAGTGTTGGTTTCGACGATATCGGCCCCGGCAGCCAGGTATTGCTCGTGTATCTCCCGGATGATCTGCGGCTGCGTCAGAGTCAATAATTCGTTGTTACCCTTGACGAATAACTCGCGTTCACCTGCCGGCGCCCTGAAATCGGCAAAACGCTGCCCGCGATAATCCGCTTCCGTCAGCTTGTACTGCTGGATCATGGTGCCCATCGCACCATCCAGTATCATGATGCGCTGCGACAGAATCTCGCGCAGTTTGACCTCGGTATCGGACATGGGGTGATTTGAAGCGGATTGCAGATTCATTCAGGTATTCTCAAGAGGTGCAGGCAGGACCTGCGTAACATGCGAATTATAAGGCACAAAACCATTGATTGCCCGAGATTCCGGCCATCGACGTGGCGATGCTGCAGACAACGCACGAGGGACAACGCATCGATCCTTTAAGCGATGGATGCCCCGACAAGCGCCCCGATCAGATAGGTCAGCGAGCCCGCGGCTGCGCCAATCAGCAACATGCGTAAGCCGCCCAGCCATGCGCTCCTGCCACTGAATAGGGAAAGTACGGCGCCAACGGCAAACAGGGCCGATCCGGTCAGGATGATGGTCGCCTGCAACGCATGCATTTCAAATCCGAGCAGGTAAGGCAGCAACGGCACCGCGCCTCCGGCCAGGAAAGCCGTAAAGGATGAAACGGCGGCAACCCAGGGTGAACCCAGTTCATCCGGATTCAGCCCCAATTCCTCCCTGGTCAATGTATCCAGGCCGAGCTGGGGGTCTGCAATCATCCGCTCAGCCAGCGACCTCGCCTCATCCGGCTGCATGCCCCTGGCCATGTAAATCAAGGTCAGTTCATGGGTCTCTTCCTGCGGATATTGCGCCAGTTCCTCCCGCTCCAGATTGATCTGATGCTCGAACAATTCCCGTTGGGAACGCATCGAGACATACTCGCCTGCCGCCATGGAAAAAGCACCGGCCATGAGCCCGGCAATGCCAGTGAGCAGCACCAGCTGGTGCCCGGCCGCCGCACCGGCAACACCCATGACGAGACAGGCCACCGACACCAACCCGTCGTTCACGCCGAACACTGCCGCCCGCAACCCGCCGTTATTGCTTGTGCTGCCACGATGACTAGCGCCGACTTCATCCACGGAAGCCGGAACAGGATGAAAACCCGGACTGCGCTGGCGCGAATAAACCGACAACCCGCGAATTTTACTTGCCGCCAGAATGGGCTTGATTCTGGAAGGGCCGAATAGCCGAACCAGCGCTGCCACTATCCTGACCCGTACCCCAGGCTGATAGGCCGGTGTTCCCAATCCCCGTTTGGCAGCCTCGCTCGCCCACAGATCCGCCTGTTTATCCGCTTCAACGGCAAGCTGCGAAAACAGGTGCCGTCTTTCAGGCTGCTGCTCCCGGGTTGCGATGATGCGGTAAAGATACGCCGAACGCTTTTCCTCTTGCCAGCTCTTGAGAACACCCTTCATATCGTTATGCATCAAACCTGCGATACTGTACCGCTTCTGCGATATGGGCAGGCTTGATGGCAGCCTCGCCGGCAATATCCGCTATCGAGCGGGCAACTTTCAGGATGCGGTGGTACGCCCGCGCGGACAGATTCAACCGGCTGATGGCCTGCTTCAGCAGTGCCATGCCGGCATCGTCGGTAGCGCAATACTGCTCGACCTCCCTGCTGCCCAGCAAATAGTTGGCCTTGCCCTGGCGCTCGATCTGCAAGCGCCTCGCCCGTTCAACACGCATCCTGACAGACTCGCTCGCCTCGCCGCTGCCATTCGCCATCAGCTCATCCTCTTTCAGCGCGGGCACTTCGATATGAAGATCGATACGGTCGAGCAGCGGGCCGGATATCTTCGCGCGATAACGCGCCACCTGATCCGGCGTACAGCGGCACTTGTTGTTATGGTGCCCCAGGTAACCGCACGGGCAGGGGTTCATCGCAGCAATCAACTGGAAGCTGGCCGGAAAGTCCGCCTGCCTTGCCGCGCGCGAAATAGTGATATGGCCGGATTCCAGTGGCTCACGCAACACCTCCAGCACCTTGCGGTCGAATTCGGGTAATTCATCCAGGAACAAGACCCCATGATGCGCCAATGAAATCTCGCCCGGACGGGGAATACCACCGCCGCCGACCAGCGCAACGCCGGATGCCGTATGGTGCGGTGAGCGGAAAGTCCTGCGCGCCCATGATTCAGCACGAAAACTGTTATTGAGCGATTGAATCGCAGCGGATTCCAGCGCCTCCTGCTCGGTCATGGCCGGCAGAATGCCGGGAAATCTTGATGCAAGCATGGACTTACCCGTTCCCGGAGGCCCCGACATCAGCACGCTATGCCCGCCCGCCGCGGCAATTTCGAGTGCGCGCTTGGGCATGGACTGCCCTTTCACCTCGCTGAAATCCGGATAGCTGACGGCAGCGGCTTGTTGCCGGGCCTGATAACGCACCAACTCGGTATGGCCGCTCAAGTGTGCGCATACCTCCAATAGAGAACTGGCGGGGTATATGACGGCATCCTGCACTAATCCAGCCTCCGACGCACTACTTTGGGGCAGAATGAAAGCGCGACGCGCCTGCCCTTCCGCTTTCCTCTGCATCATGTTCACAGTCATCGCCAATGCGCCCCGCACGGGTCTAAGCTCGCCCGTCAGGGCAAGCTCTCCGGCAATCTCATAATGCTCAAGGGTTTTGGCTGGTATCTGTCCGGATGCTGCCAGGATACCCAGGGCAATTGGCAGATCGTAACGGCCGCTTTCCTTGGGCAGATCGGCAGGAGCGAGGTTGACGGTAATGCGGCGGGCAGGAAACTCGAACTGGGCAGTCTGTATGGCGGCACGCACGCGATCCTTGCTTTCCTTCACCTCGGCTTCAGGCAAGCCGACGATGGTAAAGCTTGGCAGGCCGTTCGCCAGATGTACTTCCACGACCACCTCGGGTGCGTCCATGCCCGACAATGCCCGGCTATGAATAACAGCGAGACTCATTGCACTCTAATTTTCAATTGTTGTTTTTATGCAACACATCCTCAAGCGCTGCCAGCTTTTTCTCAAGCTCGACGAGCTTTTCGCGCGTATGCCGCAATATATCGGCCTGCACGTCGAATTCCTCCCTGCTGACCAGCTCCAATTTGGTGAATGCGCCCTGTAATAGTGCACGAAAATTCTTTTCGACATCCGCCGCAGGGCTGCCATTTGCCAACTCCCTGATTTTTTGTGATAAATCATCCA
Source organism: Methylophilaceae bacterium (assembly GCA_905339275.1). Taxonomy (GTDB): domain Bacteria; phylum Pseudomonadota; class Gammaproteobacteria; order Burkholderiales; family Methylophilaceae; genus UBA6140. The sequence continues at coordinate 307,968 of CAJPFK010000004.1, read as the reverse complement.
GAAACTGGGTATTAATCATGGTTTTCTCCGTCATTTACAGCGCAGTTTAGCAGGTTTTTGGTGCAACAGTCCTACGCAATACGCACTGTTTAAGTGCATTTCTTGTTTATAAACAACATCATAATAATATTTATTTATTAATAATTTTACTTTAGCATCATAAGCTCATGTTTTTTATGTTTTTGCATCTCTGGCATGAGTGTTGCTTTGGTTCTGTTGCTTAATTTTTTGTTTCAACAGTGTTACTCGTTTTAATTCTTAGAAAGGAAATACCATGCGTAAATCGCTACTACTAGCAGCTGTAATTGGTACTTTTGCAGCTTCTAATGTTGCATTCGCTGAAGAGGCTGCTCCCGCAGCAGCTCCAGAATCTCCTCATAGTTTTTCTTACAACCTTGGTCTTTACAGCCAGTATATCTTCCGTGGCCTGACCCAAACGGGTGAAGAGCCGGCGCTGCAAGGCGGTGCAGACTACTCACACTCCAGCGGTTTCTATGCAGGCGTCTGGGGCACCAACATCAGTTGGCTTGAAGATGCGAATGCTTACAACAATTCCAGCCTGGAAGTTGACATCTACGGTGGCTATGCTGCAGAGATCGGTGAAACCGGTATTTCTTACGATGTAGGCCTGTTGCAATACCTCTATCCAGGCGACAAAGGTAGCGGCGTGAAATCCGCAAACACCACCGAAATCTACGGTAGCCTTGGCTACGGTTGGGTATCGGGCAAGTTGTCTGTTGTCGTGTCTGACGGCGCCTTTGGTTTGGACAACGGAGACGGCACCACCTACACCGAACTGAATGCCGACATTCCATTGCCATGGTACGGCCTCTCCGTTAATGCTCACATCGGTTACCAGGACTTCTCCGGCAAGGGCAATAGCGACTTTGATTACACCGACTGGAAGATCGGTTTGGGCAAATCATGGGATAACGGCGTTAACGTTGGCGGCTACTACACGGCCACTGACACCAAAGGCAAAAGCCTCTGGACTGACGCTTCCGGCCAGCATCTTGCCAAAGACCAGTTCGTGTTCTTCGTTCAAAAAACCTTTTAATCAAGGTTAGCTAGTCGGTGGTGGGGTAGACAGCAACCTGCCTCGCCACTTTTTCACACTCATCAGGAGACAACCATGAAATTCGTATCCGCAATCATCAAGCCGTTCAAGCTTGACGAGGTACGTGAAGCATTGTCCGCCATTGGCGTACAGGGCATCACCGTTACCGAAGTAAAGGGGTTTGGACGTCAAAAGGGACACACTGAGCTTTACCGTGGCGCTGAATATGTCGTCGACTTTCTGCCAAAAGTTAAGCTGGAAGTCGCTATCTCCGATGACATGCTCGATCAAGTCGTCGAAGCGATCGAAAAATCCGCAACCACCGGCAAAATCGGTGATGGCAAGATCTTTGTCTATAATCTCGAGCAGGTTTATCGCATCCGTACCGGCGAAACCGGCCCGGACGCGCTATAAGGGGAACCGCCATGAAAAAAATTCTATCTATGATCGCTCTGGTGAGTGCTCTTGGCTTTTCCGGCCTGAGCTTTGCAGAGGAAGCCATACCAACCGAAGAGGCGCTACCAGTTGCTGCCGAAGTTATCGAAGCGGTTGAAGAGGCAGTCGATGCAGCATTGCCTGCAGAAGCCGCACCTGAAGAAGCCGTTGCAGAAGAAGAACCGACACTGAACTCGGGTGACACTGCCTGGGTCATTGTGGCTGCCGTACTTGTCATCATTATGGCAATTCCCGGCCTGGCATTGTTCTACGGCGGTCTCGTACGCGCGAAGAACATGCTGTCCGTGCTGATGCAGGTCTTTGTTACCTTCTCGCTCATCTCCGTACTCTGGGTGATATACGGTTACAGCCTGGCATTTACCGACGGCGGCGGACTCAATGGTTACATTGGCGGTCTCAGCAAGGCCTTCCTGGCGGGAATCACGCCGGATACCATCAGCGGCACAATTCCTGAATTTGTGTTCGTCACATTCCAGCTGACATTCGCTTCCATCACCCCGGCACTGATCGTTGGCGCTTTTGCCGAACGCATCAAGTTCTCTGCCTTGCTTGCCTTTGTCGCGCTCTGGGTTACCTTCGTTTATATCCCGGTCGCCCACATGGTATGGGGCGGCGGTATCCTGGCTGAACTCGGCGCCAAGGATTTCGCCGGCGGTACCGTGGTTCACATCAACGCAGGTATTGCAGCGCTGGTAGGCGCAATCGTCATCGGCAAACGCATTGGCTACGGTAAGGAAGCCATGCCTCCACACAGCATGGTCTTGACCATGGTCGGCGCTTCATTACTGTGGGCTGGCTGGTTCGGCTTCAACGTAGGTAGCGAACTGGCTGCTGACGGCACCGCAGGCCTGGTAATGGTCAACACGCAAGTTGCCACCGCAGCGGCTGTTCTTGGCTGGATATTCATCGAGTGGCTGACCAAAGGCAAGCCTTCCATGTTGGGCGGCGCATCCGGTGCGATTGCCGGTCTGGTTGCAATTACTCCGGCTTGTGCATTCCTTGGCCCTATGGGCGCGATCATCCTGGGCTTCGTTGCCAGTATCGTCAGCTTCTGGGCAGTTACCAGCCTGAAGAGCAAACTCGGTTATGACGACTCTCTGGATGTATTCGGTATCCACGGTGTTGCCGGTATCATCGGCGCCATAGGTACAGGCATCCTGATGGCCCCATCACTTGGCGGTGTAGGTTTCGATGAAGGTGTAACAATGGGCAGCCAGGTTTACACACAAATCGTCGCTGTAGGCGTCACCATCCTCTGGTGCGGTATTATCAGCTACATCCTGTTCAAGATCGTTGATCTGCTGATCGGCCTGCGCGTAAGCGAAGAGGCTGAGCGTGAAGGTCTGGACACCACTGCACACGGTGAACGTGCTTATCACTACTAATCCGGGCTTTATCGGATAGAAAAAGCGGACATGAAAATGTCCGCTTTTTTATTGCCTCGAGCCGGCAATTCAAGCCTAAAAACCTGAAACGCCTGGCGGCACCGGTCACCTGCCGGCAAGATCATGGTAACCGCCGCAGGAAGAACGAACCGGGTTTGCAACACTGCCGGGCATGCCTTCAGGCAAACCGGATGCCCAGCGCCCATTTATCCGGATAAATACCCATATATGCACCACAAGTGTGCGGCGCGGATCCCGAATCCTCCAATCGGTGCAGTTACCCCCTGAATTTCAGGCATTTCAGGCCCCGGAACCTGGCACGAGTGTTGCTAGTTAAATATCAAGCAAATTGTGCTCACCCGGTCGCAAGACCCACGAACATAGCCTGCTTGGTTTCCATGTTAATCTCCTCCTCCTTTTCGGGCCTCGCGCCCGATTTTTTTTACCCCGCGTATTGCTCCCGATATTAGGCTAAAATCCCGGGATTACTTTTCGCTGATCGAATATGGTTCCTCACCTGACAACTGCGCTGAACGGCCCGCTACTCAACCTCGAAAAACGCATGCTCGATGCCATGCCCAAGATCGAACACTGGTTCCGCAGCCAGTGGCTGGAACATGCTTCACCGTTCTATGCATCGGTTGATCTGCGCAATGCAGGTTTCAAGCTGGCGCCGGTCGATACCAACCTGTTCCCCGGCGGATTCAACAACCTCAATCCGGATTTCCTGCCGCTATGCGTGCAGGCAGCCATGGCCGCAGTGGAAAAGGTCTGCCCGGAAGCGCACCGCCTTCTGCTGATTCCCGAGAACCACACGCGCAACACCTACTACCTGCGCAACGTGGCTGCGCTGCAAAACATTCTGCGGCAAGCCGGCCTCGAAGTCAGGATCGGCACCATCAACCCGGAGATTACCGCGCCGACATACCTGGAAACCCACGACGGGCACAGCATCCTGCTGGAACCGGTCAAGCGTGCAGGCAACCGTCTCGTGCTGGACGGCTTCGACAGTTGCGCCATCCTGTTGAACAACGACCTCTCCGGCGGCATCCCCGACATACTGAAAAATATCGAGCAGAACCTGATTCCACCGCTGCATGCCGGCTGGTCGACACGTCGCAAATCGCAGCATTTCGAGGCATACAACCGCGTGGCCGCGCAGTTCGCCCAGTTGCTGGATATCGATGAATGGCTGCTCAACCCCTATTTCGAAACTTGCGGGGAAATCGATTTTCATGCTCGTACCGGGGAAGAATGCCTGGCGGCCAAGGTCGACAGCCTCCTGACCAGAATTCGTGCAAAATACGAGGAATACGGCGTCGAGCAGGAACCGTTCGTCATCGTCAAGGCGGATGCCGGGACCTACGGCATGGGCATCATGACAGTCAAAAGCCCGGACGATGTGCGCGACCTCAACCGCAAGCAACGCAACAAGATGTCGGTCATCAAGGAAGGCCTGGAAGTCAGCGAAGTCATCATCCAAGAAGGCGTCTACACCTTCGAAAGCATCAATGATGCCGTAGCCGAACCGGTGGTTTACATGATGGACCACTTCGTTGTCGGCGGCTTCTACCGCGTGCATACCGGCCGCGCCATCGACGAAAACCTCAATGCGCCCGGCATGCACTTCGTGCCGCTGGCATTCGAAACCTCCTGCTCACTGCCCGATGTCAGCGGCGCGCCGGACGCCATTCCCAATCGCTTCTACGCTTATGGTGTCGTCGCCCGTCTCGCACTGCTCGCAGCCGCCATTGAGCTGGAAGAAAACGACCCATCCAACCAATGAAGCCGCCGGGAACTGTCATTCCGGCCAACGAGCCGGAATCCCGCTCACCGGCACTCTTGGCCAAAGATGCCGGACCGGGAACTGCAAGGGCCATGTTCATTATCATGGGCATGGCACGAGGCTTTGTCATGCTGATGAAAACCGGCAACCCTCACAGACCCTGAACCAGGTACAAAATAAAGGCAGCCAATGATGCGTCTGGTATTCATCCTCGATCCGCTGGAAAGTCTCAAAACCTACAAGGACACCAGCATCGCCATCATGCGCGCAGCGGCAAGGCGCGGCCACGATCTGCTGGTTGCCGGACAGGGCGACCTGATACTGCGGCACGACAAGGTCAGGCTGATCGCCCGGCCATTCCGCTTTACCGAAGGCACCGACTGGTACACGCTCGGCGAGGCACAGGAATCCGCGCCGGAAGATTTCGATGCCGTGCTGATGCGCAAGGACCCGCCGTTCGACAACGAATTCCTCTACAGCACGTATCTGCTGGAACTCGCCGTGGAGCAGGGTGCACGCGTTCTGAACAACCCGTTCTCGGTCCGCGACTGGAACGAGAAACTCGCCATCGCGCGTTTCCCGCAATTTGCTCCCGAGTTCCTGGTAACGCGGGATCAGGACCTGATCCGCGCATTTCTCGCCGGGCATGGCGATATCGTCGTCAAGCCGCTCGACGGCATGGGCGGCAGCAGCGTATTCCGGCTGACACAAACCGACCCCAACATCGGCGTCATCCTGGAAACCATCACCGATTTCGGCAAGCGTACCGTGATGGCGCAACGCTACCTGCCCGCAATCACGGCAGGCGATAAACGCATCATCGTCATCAACGGCGAACCCATCCCCTACGCACTGGCCCGGATTCCGAAAGCCGGCGAAACCAGGGGCAACCTGGCGGCAGGCGGTACAGGCGTTGCCCGGCCGCTGACGGCGCGTGACCGCGAAATTGCCGAAACCGTCGGCAAAGTGCTCAAAGCCAAAGGCTTGTTCCTCGTTGGTTTGGATGTCATCGGCGAGCACCTCACCGAAATCAATGTCACCAGCCCGACCGGCATGGTGGAAATCTCGGCGCAGACCGATTGCAATCCAGCCGAAATGTTCATGGATGCCCTGGCACAGAGCGCAAACCGTTGATTCGACCCCGCACGATGCGCAAACTGCTCATCCTCATCTGCCTGCTGCTGACGGCTTGCGGGCGCGAACCACTGTATCAGTCGCAAGGCTATGTTTTCGGCACGCTGGTCGATATCAGCATATACGGGGTAGAGGAAACGCGCGCGCGCCAGGCAGCCGACGCCGTGCTGAAAGATTTCCAGCGGCTGCACCAGAAACTGCATGCCTGGGATGAAAACAGCGAACTCAGCAAGCTCAACGCCGCATTTGCCGAAGGAAAACCCCGGCAGATCGATGCTGAAATGGCCGCCATCATTCAGCACGCAACAACGCTTTCCGTGCAGTCCAAAGGCGCATTCAACCCTGCCATCGGCAGGCTGATCCAGCAATGGGGCTTCCAGCGCAATGAATTTTCACCCATCACGATCGATGCTGATGCCATCGCTGATCTTGCCCGGCAAAATCCGCAAATGTCCGATATTGTGATCGAGCAGAACGATACCGGGACCGGCTTCCTGGCGCAGAGCAAGAACCCCGCCGTCAAACTCGACCTGGGCGGATATGCCAAAGGTTACGCACTGGATCGCGCAGCCGGATACCTGCGCAGCGAGGGAATCGAACATGCGCTGGTCAATATCGGCGGCAACATCATCGCACTCGGCCAACGCGGCAAACAGCACTGGCGTATTGGCATTCAACACCCCAGGCAACCTGGCGCAATAGCGACGCTGGAACTGAAAGACGGCTGGGCTATCGGTACATCAGGCGACTACCAGCGCTACTTTGAACTGGACGGCATGCGCTATTGCCATATCATAGACCCGAAAAGCGGCTACCCGGTACAGCATACCCGCTCGGTCAGCGTGCTGATCCCCCCCGGCGAATTCGCAGGCACGCTATCCGATGCGGTATCCAAGCCTGTTTTCATTGCCGGAACCGAGACACGCCTTGCAGTGGCTGATACCATGGGAGTCAACGCTTTCATGGTAATTGACGCCGATGGAAAAGTGTTCATGAGCGAAGCCATGGCGCGGGATATACAGTGGAATCAGGAACAACATGGCCAGTTTGAAATCCTTCACTAAGGCATTCCCCGGCCCACTGGCAGGAGACTGGCTGGTCATCACAGCAAGCAGCCTTCTGGTCATTGGCCTCTTCAATACGCTCTGGACAAGCGGCGCTGCCGGCAAGCTGCAAATCCGCGCCGGGGAAAACATACTCGGCACCTACAGCCTGAATCAGCAACGAACGATTGAAGTGCCGGGCCCGCTAGGCATCAGCCGGATTCAAATCGAAAACGGCAAAGCCCGCGTCGCCAGCGACCCCAGCCCAAGGCAATATTGCGTCAAGCAAGGCTGGCTGTCACAGGCAGGGCAAGTCGCCATGTGCCTGCCCAATCAGGTCAGTATCGAACTGCTGGGAGCATCCAGGCCTTATGATTCGCTCAATTACTAGATTATCGATCCACGCTCCTTTATCTGCCATTCCGGAAACCGCATAACAGTTATCCGGAATCCCGACCCTGCTCTTTCCAATCTCGGGATTCCGGGTCGAACCCGGAATGACAATGACGATTGTTACATGCCGGACGAAAACTCAGCATCAGCCATACCTGCGTATCACAATGACCTTTTCTCTCCTTGTTCCTGTCATTCCGGAAACCACGTAGTGGTTATCCGGAATCTCATCCAAATTCCACCCAACGCGCAAAATCCCGAATCAAGCCTGGAATAACAGGGTTTATACTGCTCACTGGCCGCAACAGATTCCGCTCACGCCAAAATTCTGTCATTCTGACGCAAGCCAGAATCCCACGCGCCAAGAGCCGCTTCCGGTAAGGCCACGATTGTAAGAATGGATAAGCAAAAAGAAATCATCATCAGAACCACGGCAGACGACCACCGCATAGCCAAACTGGCGGCCCTTGCCATCGGCCTGCACCTGGTAGAAGCCATCGTACCGTCGCCGCTACCGGGCGTGAAACCCGGCATCGCCAATATCGTCACGCTTTATGTGCTCTATCGCTACGACTTCGCCACTGCAGCCTGGGTCAGCCTGCTGCGCGTCTTTGCCGGCAGCCTGCTGCTCGGCCACATGCTTTCGCCCACTTTCATATTGAGCCTGGCCGGCGCAGCGGCCAGCCTGCTCGCCCTATGGCTCGGCATGCGGCTGCCGCAGAAATGGTTCGGCCCCGTCAGCCTCAGCATTTTCGCCGCATTCGCCCATATCGGCGGACAACTGCTCGTCGTCCGGCTCTGGCTGATTCCGCATGCGGGTGTCGCCTACCTGATCCCGGTGTTTGCACTCGCCGCCTTGATTTTTGGCGTAATCAACGGACTGGTCACAGCAAAATTACTACATACATCACATCAAACCAACACCTGAAAACAAAAGCGCGGAAATCCCGCGCTTTTGTCTGCCTTCTGTGCCGGCTACTTCACCAGTTCTCGCCAGCCTGTTCGTCTTGAAAGACCACCGCTCGGATTAATTTCAACCGGACTAGTCGTCTGGCTACCATCACTGCCAGTCGAAATCATTTTGACACGCCCATCCGGCAACTGTATCAACACAAAACCAACTACGGTATTTGCGCTATTGAGCTTGCCGAAAACTGATGACCCCGGTACTTCCAGCCCAGTCTCGTAATTGAAGTTATACGTCGCACTGGCCCCACCGATAGAACAAGCATCTTCGGAAGTTGGAATATTGCTGACCACCACCAGCGTACCTTTGGCCAGCTTGGGATCGATATTTACGCGTTCGCCTGAAGCGGGCAAGTCAGCATACCAGCCGCCGCTATCCCAATCCATCGGACTACCGGAGATAGTGGCACTCGTTTCTCCATGAGCAATAGTACGCCCCACCAGGCTGCTTCTGCTATGCACATCACCATTATCGCGTATCGCATACACGGACTGCCCATCAGCATTTGTCAGATCCGATGTACCCAGGTAGCGACCGGTACCAAAAAACACGACCGGATCATTATCGGCGGCAGGCACCTTGGCCACGGTCGGCCGGGTGGTAATCGGTTGAGAGGTGCCAAGAGCGATCAACTTGGATAATGCACCCCCACCCGATTCCAGATTGACACGCCATAAATTGCCCTGCAGATCGCCAGCGTATAACCACCTTGCAGTTGCATCATAATCAAAATAATCGGCGTATCCGTTTATCTTTCCCAGACCGCTCGGGGTTGTAACATCGCCAACACCTGTTGCAATAGTCTTGATCAAAGCCCCTGTCATCAAATCCCGGATATATATGTAGCCTTTACCATCTCCCGGCGCAACATTGTTGTAGCCCGAAGTAAGAATCGCCACCCATTTGCCAGCTTGAGGATGCCCAACCGGCAGCTTGGCTATCACAGCATTGCCATAGCCGTAGCCCATATTGGGGTCGGATTGCGCGCACAGTACCGCGCTATGGCAAAACTCCCACAAGGCCTTGGGCTCATTCTCATTGGTAATATCCAGCGCAAAATACCCGCGCCCGCCGCTATTCATACTGCTGACCAGAATGGTTTTCCACGAACCGGAATCATAAACATCCATGGTCGTAGGTGAGCCATCGACAAAATACTGGTGATTGGCACCATAATTTTTATCAGCGAGTTTATATAGATTTGGCATGACCGCTTTAGGAATGTAAGCCCAGGCTTCTTCTCCGCCGCCAGCCCCGGAGCTGGCATTGAAGGCATGCAGCATCCCGTCATTGGCGCCCACATAAAGCATGCCTTTCCTATTCTGAATGGATAGACTTGTTTTGAAGGCTTCATAGGTCGGCGTCACATCATCTGTAAAGTTGTATCTCGGAATACGTTCATAAGCCGGGGAAGAATTCACCGTATCGCCCAGAATATGTTCACGGTTGCGGAAAGCCTTGTTGCTCTTGTCGGTATCGCCTTCATGCGTGGTCTGTCCGCGCAGGAAATTGATAAGTTGCTCGCCGCTATTGGCGATGGCCTGTGCATCTGAATCCAGTGCAGGGCACTGTGACAGCAATGAACATTTCCCATTGAAAAATGCCTGCTCATCCGTCAAGTTGGCCCAATCGAAGAGTGCCAGCTTGTTAGTCCCTGAGGCTGAGAATTTGTAGATTTTACGGCCGGCATAGCCCCTGGAATCCAGTTTGGATTGGGCCGACCACAATAAGTCGTCACCCACTTCCCCTGTCTGGGGATCGATCTCCTTGGCAGTAACCTCACCATCCCATGCAACACTACGGTACGTGGTACTGAAAATGAAATTGTCAGTTTCCGTGATGTTCTGGCTGCTGGTGGCTGCCGCTGCAGAAGCCCCGGTTCTGGTATTTACCCCAGCCAGTGCGCTTTGCAGACCTGCAACCAGGCTGTTGGGGTTCTCGGCGCTGAAATACTTGCCGCGGCCGTTAACGGCTGCATGCCACAGGTCATCCAATGCGGTAGGCGCATCTGCTGTCGGTGATGGCCAGTTAAGGGTACCTAGTTTGATTTTGGCAAAGTCACCGGAGTTGGATGTTTCATAATCTTCACTGTATGCCAGCCTGCCATCCAATCCCAGGCCAAGCGTGAAGGTAGTCATATGCTGGTGATTTGCAAAGTCCTTGTCTGATGTAGGTACCTTGTTGGCTAAACTGCTGCGCAGGTCGGTCTTGTAGTAATACAGAGCAACATCCGCCAAGGTATTAGAACTGCCGGGGAGGTCACCATCATAGGCACCGTCCGACCGCTTGGAATAACCGCTATTGACATTATCCTGGTTGCCGATGGAACCGCCGGCCAGAGTCTGGCCGGCATTACCATTCCAGTAACCATCAGTTGTCAGCAAGGTAAAGTTTTGCTGGCAGGCATACTGGACGGGATCATCACTCATGCCTTTGTTAATACCAGACGTCACGCCGCCAAAATGACGCCCAACACGAGAAAGCGCCACACGCAATGGCGTGCCGCCGCTGGCACCAGCCGCATACAGTTTTTTATACCAGGCTTCTTTATGACTCGGGTCAAATTCGTCAATTTTGAGATACTTGCTGGCAGTTACACCAGAGTCGGCCTTATCGGGATCAGTAGTGGGTTTAATAGTCAAGTAACCGATGCGGAAAGAGTTGTCCACTGTGCTGAATGCCCGCCCCGCAGCCGTTTTCATGGTCTGCATCCGGGTACGGTAATACGCATACCAGTTGGCAAAGTTGGTGATTTCTTCCGTGTATGTACAGGTTGCGCCCGCACAATCCGTTCTGCCGGTTGCCTTGGGATAACTGGTCACCGATGGCTTGATATCGACCCGCTCAAATGTGCCATAACGCGCATAGGTATAGGTTGTGCCGCTGGTACGGTCGAAAGTCGCCTGGCATTTGCCGGAACCACTTTGCACAGTCGAACTGCTGGCTTGTGCATCCGTATTACAGAAACGCACGTATGCAGGTTCTTTAAAATCACCGTCAGGGATAGTACTGATTTTACATTCCACCAGTGTAGCATCCTTGCAATGCTCGCGCGGAGTGACCTTGTAATAGTGCGGATTGCTGCTGTAATCCCGTCCGAATCTATACGTTCCCATGCTCGCAGCAGTGCCCGAGTACCAATAATTAGTGCCACTAATGTTGGTATTTGGATAGTCGTAATGGTCGGTAGTGGCAGCACCGATATGGTCAACCCCGTTCCGTTTACACATATATTGACCACTGCCGCTGGTTTTGCTCAGGGCAGTCAATGTGCCGGAACCAGAAACATCGCAGTAGACTCTCTCGGGATAGGTGGTCGTGATATTCCTGGTCGATGAGGTCTGATTGCAACTGCTGTCGATTTTCAGGCCATCCTCACGCACGCTCGTCGCGCTTGTCTGGCTTGGTAAATTCTCGGATACATTACAGGGGTTTACTGGCGGCATATAACGTATGCCAGGATCGTAATAAATGGTATTTACCTGATAACTGTATATTGGGGGGTCCCCGCCCTCGCCCATACCGTTGGAGCTAGCTCCAGTACCTCCAGCGCATTTGGTGACATTGGTGCTACTGGTTCCTGTCTGTACGTATCTACGGCATTTATTGTTGTCCTGACTGTTCAAGCTATACCCCAGATAATCCGGCATGAAATTCCAGCCCATACTGCCGGAGTCATCCAGCACAAACATCATGTTAGGCCGCACAGCCGTACCGGAAGATGTCGATAAAGGCGTTGAAGCAATATCCGTTAAATCCGCCATTACAGGTATCGCAGGCAAAGACAGCATCAAAGCCGTCATCAGGACCCAAAACCTCTTCTGCATCGATTTCATCATGTTCATGTATGTCTCCTGAAGCTACACTCTGCCAGTCAAAATCTGACAATATAAATTTTGCAAACGCCAATCAGGTCGGGATCAGGACATTCGCCTGCACGACACTGCGGGTATTGCGTGGTCCGTGTACGCGTGCCGTGACCCGGAAATAGAGCGCCGGATTGCTGGTAAAGCACTTTGAAGGGGTATCATTACTACACCCCGTAGTGTCGCCGGTAGAAAGATAGGTTGAACACTGGACATCGTTGTAGCTGCCGGTACCGTTGCACATGCGATGAATGATGTATTCAACCCTGTTGCCTGCATCATCCACGCCGAGGTCGACAGCATTGGCCCAGACCTCTTCATTGTGAAATGAAGAAAGGCTTTCGTCATCGGTGATAAAGGCATAATAGCCTTGCCCGGTGTTCGATTCGTTGAATGCTGTCAGACTGCCGCCGTCGGCATTCCGGGTCGTATCAATCCAGTTGAGCGCGGCCTGGACACCGCGGTCCGCAGATGTCAGTGATGACTGCTTGAATGCAAGATTACCCGAGATGATCATACCCGTATCCACGGAACGCCACAGACCGATACCGGCCAGGGTCATTGCCACCAGCACGATAAGGGTAATCACCAGCACCACGCCTTGCTGGAGTTTCAACGCACATCTGTACTGTTTGTTTGCATTCATTACAATGGTCTCCACACCATATTGCGAAGAACGGAAGTCGTTTCGAATACACGATAGCGATAACACTGCCAATCACTGTCTTTTTCCACTGCATTGAATGTGCCGCCCACCCAGCTTGGCAGGGTGGTAGTCGCATCACAGCCCGCTTCACGATTCCGGCTTCTTGCCACGATTCCCAGCCTGATTGATAACACCTTGCCCCATTCCACATCGGTGATCGTGCCATCGCCATTTGTATCAGGGTCTGTAAGATAGGTATCGACTGCATTGTCGTTATTCGTATCAACACCATAATCCGCCTGCATGTCGACCACGCCCTCCGCGACAAGCTGGATTTCGCCGGTAAAATTGGAAAGCACCTCCAGCCCCCGATCTGTCACCGTATAAACATTGCTGACCGGGTTAGGGCCAATGTTATAGAGCTTGCCATTTGTGCTATATGTGTAGTCGGCAGCCGGAGATAAGCCGCCAGCCGGGTTATAGCGGCCACTGGCAACGCTTGCATGCACGATCGCATTCGAATCGGGGGCCGCAGGAAGCCCGGTCACTTGCGAAATGCCACACTTCTTACCCGATTCTGCGCCAACCAGAATATCTCCGACTGTAAAACCGAAGCGATTGGCAACCCGGTATGTGCTGGTCGTATCGGACATTGACTGCGTCAGGTTAGTCGGTACCGCCAGTTTGGCTGAACTGCCATAATTGATCTCGACGATGTCAGGTTCATCCGCGCCAATCTGGGTAATCACTACTGGGGTAAAAGTAAAATCAAATGCCTCGCCACGGTTTTTATCGAACCCCTTGAGTTCGCATCCCAGGAATCCGGGAACATTAAAACCGAATCCTGCCTGACGTACATCGCGTTCCAGGCTGTAGAGTGCAAGTGCGCCGACCTGCTGCGCATCTGCACCTGATGTGGTAGTGCGGTTACTGGCTTGCGTCAGGGACAATACCTGCATGACAACAATCATGCCGAGCATGCCGATTGCCAAGCCCACCATCACTTCCACCAGACTGAAACCCTGAGAATGTTTTTTCATCATTGATGCCTCATGGGTTGGCGTTGATATAGGCCACTGCCGTGTAATTGTGCGAATTCGTCTCTCCCGGAGCCTTCCAGAAAAGCGTAATCGTCGCTGTATATCCATCGGTTGCATCACCGCTTACTACCACCGTTGGCTCATTGGTATCTGATCCCGGCAATTTAGCCTCAACCTCATTGATCCAGTCAGTTAAAAACTCAGCGCTGCCACCGGGATAACTAAAAGTATTGATAGCGGAAACATTCGTCCACATATTGGAAATTACCTGATTGGCAAGATAGCTGGCCTCCAGCCTGTATTGCGAATCTGCAACGGTTTTGATGGCCGATGCCTGCAAACCGACAATCGCCAGAATACCCATGGAAAAAATCAATATGGAGATCAGGCCTTCGAGTAAAACCGAACCGCGTTGATCCTTCACAACCACTGGTTTATTCATAGTTTTAAACCTGTTCAGCATGCCCTTGGATCTCCGTCTGCCGTCACATTAGGATCACAAAAATGAACGCTGCCGCCACTGATTACTATACGTAAATCGCGACTGTCCTCTTCATCAAGCCCATCAATATCAATGTCGATTCGACTGATAGAGTCAGTCCCATCGTTGTTTGCTGTTACCCGTCCCAGACCATTGAATGTGACTTTTTGAGTGCCTGCCGGCTGAACTGACAGAATTGCCAGGGTACCTGACTCATTGCTGGATTTGCTCTGGATTTCTAGCGGGCAATCATCCACTCCATCGCCGTCATCATCGCCTACCTCTATCTGACACCCCACGGTCCAGTCGGAACCTGCTCCCAAAGTAAATTCAACATTGGTATTTCTTCTGACAGCTTCAGCCCTAGCGAGCTGCAATCCATTATTGATGCCCTCTGCCACCGTGCGAAGCTGGTAGTTCAAAAGCATCGTTTTAAAACTGGGAATAGCAAGCGCGAGCAATATCGCCGTGATAAAAATCGCCAGCATGAGCTCGATGATGGTGAAGCCACGGATGGCAGCCTTATTCATCAGCAGGCTCCCGCCCTCGTCAACCAGCAATCGTCTGAACCAGTCCCGCCCTTGAAAGTAGTTGTCTTCTTGGCATTATTCTGGTCTATCGTATAGACAAAACCAGACATACCCTTATCTGATTTCCCTGTTGCAGTCAGTAGATAAGTCTGGTTTCCGTCAGGAAGTACGCAGTTATAAGTGAAATGTTCCACTGCAGGTGAAGTCGGCATCGCAACACCACAGTTAGCACCATTCGCATATGTCCTGTTGTCCTGGTAATACCGCTCCATGCGCACCCTGAGTTCCTGCAAGGTAGAAGTGGCTTCAGCAATCTTGCCGCGCTGCACATAGGCTGAATAATTGGGCAATGCAATCGCGGACAATATCGCAACTATCGTAACAACGATCATCAACTCGATGAGCGTGAAGCCATCGATTGTCCGTTTGCTTTTGATCATTCCACTGTTTTGCATGGCAATCCCCTTTGTGCTCACTGTATCCTGATGGAAAATTTTCCGGAACTCCAGTTGTATCGGATAATCGGCGCCGAGTGCCGGATAAGCGGTCATTCAAGGGCGGTTATCCTCATGGAAGGCGATATGTTAAACTGAAGTTTTTTGGAATCAATAGACGATGCGGCTGATTTCATTTTGCCTGCTGGTGTGTCTGGGATTGGCAGCATGCGGCACCAAGGGGCCGCTTTACATCCCGGAAAAACAATATCCGCAGGATGCCGATACCAGCGCCGCGCCGAAAAACTGATTCCTTCAACTCTGCCATATCCATATCTTTCGTGAATCCTTTTACTTTTAAACAGGGCGAGGGCCAAACCGGGCTTTACGCCGAGAATGTTCCATTGGCGCAGATTGCGTCCGAATACGGGACACCTTGTTACGTCTATTCAAAAGCGGCGCTGGTGTCGGCATTCCAGCGCTTTGAGGCAGGCTTCGACGGCAGCGACCACCTGGTCTGCTTTGCGGTCAAAGCCAACCCTAGCCTTGCGATCCTGAATCTTTTCGCGCAACTGGGGGCAGGGTTCGATATCGTCTCCGGCGGTGAGCTCGCGCGCGTACTGGCCGCGGGCGGCGACCCGGCAAAAGTTGTATTTTCCGGGGTCGGCAAGACGGCTTCTGAAATGCAGGCGGCGCTGGAAGCGGGGATTTTCTGTTTCAACGTGGAGTCTTCGGCCGAGCTGGAAAGGCTGAACCGGGTAGCAGGCGCCATGGGCAAAGTCGCACCGGTTTCGCTGCGGGTGAACCCGAACGTGGATGCCAGGACGCATCCTTATATTTCGACCGGACTCAAGAACAACAAATTCGGTGTTGCCTACGAAGAGGCGTTCAGCCTGTACCAGCGTGCCGCGAAGCTGCCGAACATTGCCGTGCACGGCATCGATTGCCACATCGGCTCCCAGTTGACCGAGCTTTCGCCGTTTCTCGACGCCTTCGACCGCGTGCTGGCGCTGGTGGATGAACTGGAAGCGGCAGGCATCCATATCCGGCATATCGATGCGGGTGGCGGTATCGGTATCTGCTACAGCGACGAGACCCCGCCCGACTTCGCGGAATACGCCCGCGCCATGCTGGAGAAACTCGGCAACCGCAAGGTCAGGCTGGTGTTTGAGCCAGGCCGTGCGCTGGTGGGTAATGCCGGTTTGCTGTTGACAAGAGTAGAGTACCTGAAACACACGGAAGCAAAAAACTTCGCGATTGTCGATGCGGCGATGAACGACTTAATGCGTCCCGCGCTTTATGATGCCTATCATGAAATTGTCGCGGTCGCATCCAGGAGTCAGCCCGGCCAGCCGTATGAGGTGGTCGGCCCGGTATGCGAGAGCGGCGATTTTCTTGGGCATGACCGCAGCCTAGCGATCGAGGAAGGCGACTTGCTGGCAATCCTCTCCGCAGGGGCTTACGGCATGAGCATGAGCTCCAACTACAATACGCGCCCGCGAGCGGCAGAGGTGATGGTGGATGGGGATACTTGCGCTCTGATTCGTCAACGCGAATCCGTTGAACAGCTTTTCGAGCTGGAACGCATCGGGCTGGTTTACACCACCGGAAGCAGCCGGTGAACCGTTTCATGACGGACGTGCATCAGGCGCCTTGTTAGCCTGCACGAGATTCCGGCTCGCAGGCCGGAATGACGGAAATGGTTGCGACGCAGGCTGGCACAACGGCAACTCTTAACAATTGTCATGCCGGACGATAATCCGGCATCTGCCACAATACAAATAATGCTGGAATTGATTGGCTGTTATTCAGCCGGAGCCCAAGGGCCTTGTCCGCCGGGCGCAGCAGACTGCCTGCCGGCCCCATGGCGGAAAAATCGTTAAGGACTGCTAATCAAAAACCACGGTCTTGTTGGCATACACCAGAATTCGGCTTTCAATATGCCAGCGCACGGCACGCGACAGCACGATACGCTCCAGGTCCCGCCCTTTCTGAATCAGGTCTTCCACCTGCTCCCTGTGGGATATGCGGGTGATGTCCTGCTCGATAATCGGACCTTCATCAAGCACCTCGGTGACATAGTGGCTGGTGGCCCCTATCAGCTTGACGCCGCGCTCGAAGGCCCGATGGTAAGGGCGGGCGCCAACGAAAGCCGGCAGGAATGAGTGGTGGATATTGATGATGCGTTGCGGATAACGCTGGACGAAATCCGGCGAGAGAATCTGCATGTAACGCGCCAGCACGATGAGGTCGATCCGGTTTTCATCGAACAGGGCAAACTGTTTCGCTTCTGCCTCGGCCTTGTTTTCCCTGGTGACTTCGATGCAGTGAAAAGGGATGCCGTAGAAGGCGGCCAGTTTTTCCGTATGGCGGTGGTTGCTGATGATAAGGGAAATATCGCAATTGAGTTCGCCACCCTGGTGGCGGTGCAGCAAATCCGCCAGGCAGTGGTCGTATTGCGACACCATGATCGCCACTTGCGGTTTCTTCGCTGAAAGCTTCAACTGCCACTGCATTTCGAATCGCGAGGCGACCGGGGCAAAATGCCGGGGAATATCTTCCACAGGGATGGCAAAGCCGTTCAAATCCCATTCGATACGCATCAGGAACAGGTTGTTTTCACTATCCTGGTGCTGGTCCGCATGCAGGATATTGGCATCATGGCTGTAGAGAAAATCAGCGATAGCCGCAACCAGCCCTTTGCGATCCGGGCAGGTTATGAGCAACGTTGCGGTATTTTTCATCATAGGTGCTGTCAGACAGAGGTGATCGGGTAATCCTGCCGATTATACCAACAAGGTGTATGGCACCGACAGATTATGGTATCTTTTCAGGGTATTCATCCTCGTTCCCGGCTTCTATTCTCTGCGCGTGAAAAAACACTGGCCATATTTTCTGATCGTCTTCGTTATCCCGGTCACTGCAATACTGTGGTGGTGGGGCCTGTTTTCTTCGGCCACGGTGCAGATTGCGGAACGCGGCAACTACCGGTTTGCTTACATGGAGGCCGAGGGACCTTATTCCAAACTGGAATCCAAACGCGATGAAGTCATGTTCTACCTGAAACAGCAAAATATCGAGGCAATCGCGCCTTTGTCGCTGATTCTGTCCGACCCGAGAAGCACGCCCTATAAAGCGCTCAGGGCGCGCACCGGATTCATCATCGGCGAGGGTGCCAATATCCAGCCGCCGCTGGCGCTCGAAATCATCCCGCCACGAAAAGTCGTGGTGGCCGAAATCAGGGCGCACCCTTTATTCGCTTACGGGAAAGCCTATTCCGCATTGATCGATTATTCGGACCAGCATCGGATGACCTTGCATTTACCCACGCTGGAAATCGTCAAGGACAGTGTACTCAGTGTTGAAATGCCTTTTGCGACAGATCAGAAAACCGCCGCGGGCACCGGGAGCGTATCATGAATTTTCTCGCGTTGATTGGCGCCCTGGCGCTGACCTATTACCGGCCGCACAAGTCGCTCGATCTGTTGCAGCATATCTTCTCGCCATATGCCCACTGGCTGGAGCGGAATTTCAACGGCGGCAAAAACCGGCATGGGGTGATTGCATGGCTGCTTGGCGCGCTGTTGCCCACATTGATTGTGGGGCTCGGCTATTTCTTCCTGCTCAGCATCAACTTTCTCGTGGGACTGCTGTTCGGCATCGCCGTACTTTACCTGACATTACGATTCAGCCAGTTTGAGCGGCGGGCGGAGCAGATTGTTGCCGCATTGCGTGACTACAACATCGATCATGCACGCGCCCTGTTCAAAAGCTGGGAAGGTGTGGATGCCGATGCCTACTCCCAGACCCAGCTATCCCGCACAAGCATCGAAACCGCCCTGAAGCGCGCGCATCAGGGCTTGTTCGGCCCGATACTGTGGTTTGTCATTCTCGGCCCGGCGGGCGCCTTGCTCTATCGCCTGACCTACTTGCTCAAACTGGAATGGCATCCACAGCAGGACAATGCTTTCAACCGGTTTGCCGAACGGGTATTCGAATGGATCGACTGGGTGCCTGCACGGGTTACCGCATCCTGTTTCGCAATCGTGGGGGATTTTGAAGATGCCGTTTATTGCTGGCGCACCCAGGCAGAAACCTGGCCCAACCAGGCGCTCGGCATTATCCTGGCTAGTGGGGCAGGAGCGCTCGGTGTAAAATTGGGCGAGCCCCTTCCGTACAAGGGCGTCATTGTCTTCCGGCCCGAACTCGGGCTCGGCGACGAAGCCGATGCAGATTACCTGCAAAGCGCAATCGGCCTGGTCTGGCGCGTTCTGGTGCTGATGATCGGGCTATTACTGTTAATCACCTTTGCCCACTGGCTGGGTAACTAGGAACCATGGACATACTTCTTGCAAACCCGCGCGGCTTCTGCGCTGGCGTAGATCGCGCGATTATCATCGTTGAACAGGCGCTCGAAAAATTCGGTGCGCCAATCTATGTGCGCCATGAAGTGGTCCATAACAAATTCGTCGTCGATGAGTTAAAGGCAAAAGGCGCCATTTTCGTTGAAGAACTGGACGAGATACCTGCCGGGAACACCGTAATTTTCAGTGCCCACGGCGTTTCCAAGGATGTGCGCACGGAGGCGGAAAGCCGCGGTTTGCGGGTATTCGACGCGACCTGCCCGCTGGTGACAAAAGTCCATGTCGAAGTGGAAAAGATGCGGGCTGCCGGGCACGAGATCATCATGATCGGGCATAGGGGCCACCCTGAGGTCGAAGGCACCATGGGCCAGTCGAAAGGCGGCATGTACCTGGTCGAAACGCCGGAAGATGTTGCCAACCTGAACGTGCAATTCCCTGAAAAACTGTCCTATGTCACCCAGACCACACTCTCGATCGATGATGCGGCGGCCATTGTCGATGCATTGAAAGCGCACTTTCCTTCAATCAAGGGGCCCAGAAGCGACAGCATCTGTTACGCGACACAGAATCGGCAGGATGCGGTCAAGATCATGGCCAGGGATTGCGATCTGGTCATTGTGGTGGGTTCGCCCAACAGTTCCAACTCCAACCGGCTGCGTGAAGTCGCGCAGAACCAGGGGGTGGAGTCCTACATGATCGACAATGCCGATCTGCTGAACCCTGAGTGGATTGTCGGCAAGAAACGCATCGGCATTTCCGCCGGGGCATCAGCGCCGGAGGTGCTGGTGCAGGAAGTCATCGCCAAGCTCAAGGCACTGGGGGCCGATGACGTACAGGAAGTGGCCGGCGTGGTGGAGAATGTCGTCTTCCAGTTGCCGAAAAATCTCAAATCGGCCTGAATTCATAGACAATAAAAAAGCGCCCGCGGGCGCTTTTTTATTTGGTATGGCCTCAGGCTTTCTTTCTGCAGGCATCAAGGCTGAACGGTGTTTCGCCGCTGGCGACCAGCAGCAGGCCACCGACGATGGCAAGATATTGCAATGGCGCCGGTGTCAGCCCCGCCAGCATGATGAACAGCGCGTATACGGCCATGACAATGGCGGCGACACGCGTTTTGTAACCCAGCAGCAAGGCAAGGCCGCCGACGGCCTGCACGAGGATGATGAGTGGCGCGAAGATGCCGGGCAAGCCATGACTGGCCAACGCTGCCTGATACTGCTCGTAACCGGCCGGATTGTTCGTAAAGCTGTTGATCAACATGAAGACCTGCACCAGAAAGATTTGAGCGAGCAGCACGCGCCCCGACACTGCCAGATATTTGTTCATTGATTTATCCTTGTTTGTTGCGTCATAAAGATGCTGCATAATGCCCTTAAGTGCTTGTAGCTGCAAGTCTGCGGCAAGGAGACCGAGATGAAACGCATGATCCCCGTATTACTTTCCATCAATATTTTAATGGCGGGCTGTTCCCCTCCTGACCAGACCCCAAAAATTGCAGAAGATCAGCGGCAAGTGCTGGAAGATGCGAAAAAAGCGGTGTCGGCTATCGAACGGTCCACCGAGCAGAGGCAACAGGGCCTGGATGAACAAACTGATTGAGTTGCCTTGGTTGAAATAAGGGAAGTTGGCTGGCAGGAGGCAGGCGACGAATTAAGCGCTATTCGCAGCACGGTTTTCATCATTGAGCAGCATGTGCCGGCAGCACTGGAATGGGATGGCCTGGACCAGGAGGCCAGGCATCTGCTTGCCGTGGATGAGGCCGGCCATGCGGTCGGCTGCGCAAGAGTCCTGGCGGGTGGCGCCATTGGCCGCATGGCGGTCTTGAGGAAATGGCGCAGGCGAGGAGTGGGGACGAAGCTGCTGAAGGCCGCGGTTGCATTATGCATCGCCAGGCAGTGGCATGAGATCACGCTTTCGGCACAAGATCACGCGATTCCCTTCTATGAAAAGGCAGGGTTCGAAGTCTGCAGTGAAACGTACCTTGATGCGGGAATTCCGCATCGTGATATGCGATTGACACGAAAGCCCGTTAACCCCTGACCCGAACGGTTGATTTCATTCCGCCCGATCGCCTTTTCCTAATTGTTGATTATGTTTCACTTCGGTAAAATAATGTATTTCCCCACCCCTTATTATTTAAAGGAAGTTTATGTCCAAAATCGTTTTCAAGGCTGGTGAAGCCACCGTTTTCAGCGAAGGTAAGGATGTTACCGCCGCCATGCCGGAAATTCTCATCGGCGCTGTCGACGGCCCGGTCGGCACCGCATTCGCCAATATGATGGCACAAAGCAAAGGCCATACCGCGATGTTCGTGGTACGCGATATCAACCAGTTGGTACGCCCTGCTGCCATGATGGTGCCGAAAGTCACGTTAAAGGACTCCATCAATATCGAGCTGTTCGGCGGCGTTGTGCAGGCAGCAACTGCCGATGCAATCGTTGACTGTGTCATTGAAGGCATCATTCCCAAAGACCAGGTCAATGATTTATGCATCGTGAGCCTGGTATGGATTGATCCAGGCTGTGCTGCCCTGGCAAAGGAAGGCAAGCTGGACAAGGCCGACATGTACAAGAACAACTACGAAGCGACCAAGCTCGCGATCAAGCGTGCATTGAATGACGAGCCGTCGATCGATGAGCTCATCAAGAACCGCCACACGATCAAGCACTGCATGTGGGAAGAAAGCTGGGACCAGAAGTAGTTTCCAGCACCGCCATCTGGCAAAAGCCCTTGCGGAATTTCCGCAAGGGCTTTTTGTTTGCCTGAGCACAGGCAGATGCATCTGAATTGATATCCGTCAATACGGGCTCCACCCCGCGTGACTAGAATGCTTGGTTTCATAGTCAGGGAGGATGCTTCATGGCAATTGTCTGGACTAGCGATTTAAACACCGGCATCGAGATCATCGACAAGCAGCACAGCAGGATCGTGGATTACATCAACGAACTGGAAGATGCCATCAATCAACAGGACAAGGTTGCAATCGGCCGCGTTCTGGACGAGTGCGTAGACTATACCCTCTCTCACTTTGCTTTCGAGGAGAACCTGCAGGAGGAAGCCGGCTACAGATATTGCAAGCCGCACAAGAAGGTGCACGACCTGTTTGCCCGGCGGATTGGCGAATACAAGGAACGATTCATGCTGGGCGACGATATCACCAAAGAGTTGCACGACCTTCTCAGCCGCTGGTTGATTACGCACATCAAGCAGGATGATGCCGATTATGTGGCTGCAGTAAAAGCCAACATGATGGAGGTCATCGCAGAAAAAAAGAAAGATGGCGGGTGGTTCAGGAGATTTTTCGGGTAGCGCAAGATTAGTGCTTTTACGGCCTGCACAACCTGCCAACCGGCAGGCTCCCTATCGTTACCCGGTCAGCTCATCGAGCGCGCCAATCACATTCGACTGGCCGAGCTGCCCCAGGAATCCGGCCCGTTTCAGCTTTTGATGCACGTTGGGCCGCACTTCGCATAGCACCAGCCGCGTGTTGTATTTTTTACAGGTATCCCGCAGATCCCAGAGTGCCTGTATGCCGGTGGCATCGATAAACGGCACCTGGCCAAGACGAAGCACCAGGATATTGGCATGGCTGTGGATATTCTCCAGCGTTGCTTCGAGCCGTTCCGCAGCGCCGAAGAAAAAAGGGCCTTCCATGGCAAAGACGACCGTTCTTTCAGGCAGGACGAAATCACTCCCTTGAATTTCATTCTGCAGTTGCTCGGAAGTTTGTTCCGCCAGTATCACGGTCTCCGACATGCGTTTCATGAACAGCAGTGCCGCAATCATGACGCCTATATTCACCGCAATCACCAGGTCACTGAACACGGTAAGAAAGAACGTAATCAGCAGGACGGCCACATCTGCGTTAGGCGCTGTCATCAGCATGTGCTTGAAGCGGTGTACCTCGCTCATGTTATAGGCCACCACGAACAGGATGGCGGCAAGGGCGCAAAGCGGGATATCTTCAGCCAGCGGTGCGAGCAACAGGACGATTATCAGCAGCGTCAGCGCATGCACGATGCCGGAAATCGGGCTGTTGGCGCCTTGTTTGATATTGGTTGCGGTCCTCGCAATGGCGCCGGTTGAAGCAAAGCCGCCAAACAACGGCGAGAAAATATTGGCAATGCCCTGCCCGAACAACTCCTGGTTTGAATTGTGCTTGGTGCCTGTCATGCCATCTGCGACCACAGCGGACAATAATGACTCGATCGCACAAAGCAGCGCAATCGTGAAAGCGGGGCCGATCAGGTGCAGCACATCCGAGAAGCTGGCCTGCGGCCATTGAAACTCCGGTAGTTGTTGCGGAATGCCGCCGAACGCCGTTCCGATGGTTGCCACGCCTTCAAACTGGAAAACCGCCTGTACTGTCGTCGCCAGTATGATGGCGATCAGCGGTGCCGGTACACGCTTGAAAAACCTGGGGGCGAGCAGCAAGACCAACAAAGTAAACACGCCCAGCAAGCCGGTTTCCATATGCGTATGCGGCAATGCCTGCGCCAACGTCAGGAATTTCTCATGAAAATGCTCCGGCCCCAGTGTCACATCCAGGCCCAGAAAGTCTTTCCACTGCCCGACGAAAATAATGACCGCAATCCCGCTGGTGAAGCCGATGATGACGGGGTCGGGAATGAACTTGATGACGCCGCCCATGCGTGTAAATGCCATGGCGATCAGCATGAAGCCGGCCATCAGGGTGGCGATTTGCAGGCCGGCGATGCCATATTTGGCCGAGATGCCTGCAAGAATGACAATGAAAGCCCCTGTCGGACCTGATATCTGCAGCCGGCTGCCGCCAAGAACTGCAGTCAATGCCCCCGCTACGATGGCGGTATAGATTCCCTGCTCAGGCTTGGCGCCGGAAGCAATGGCAAAAGCCATGGCCAGCGGCAGCGCGACGACCCCGACAATCAACCCCGAAACGATATTAGCTGCCCAGTATTTTCTGGCAAGCAGCCCGGCACGTTTGGCTTCGAGTATCGCAATCATGGTATGGAGTTATTCTCGCACGAACCGGGGTTACTTATCTATATAACATGATGATTTATTGAACACGCCAAGCATACATTTTAACTATTTCGGCACGCGCCACAAATACCAGGCCGCTATTGTCCGACATGGACTCCATGCTTCGCCGAGCTCAGATCATCCGCTGGCAGAATATCCTCGCGGGCAAGGGTATAGATCAGCAGCATCTCAACCGTCCGGCGGCCGGGTCATCGGCAGCTTCAGAGATGGTTTTTTCCCGAGAAATGGTTGATTTCAAGCGTTGTATCCTAAATGATGTCCCTGGCAGCGATACCGCAAAAAATTATGCCGTCTTGCCGTCGGATTCGGTCAAATTCCAATTCAGGGCGTTGCACGCAACAAACGAAAATTTGAAAGCAAGAGCCGGAGTGCCGGCCAAAATGAAAGGATTTACATTACACGAAACATTGTGAGAAGAGAACGAGATGAGCAATCGCAACATGGAAAACGATCCTCGCTGGCATCGCGTGGCGCAGAGGGACAAGAGCGCGGATGGCGAGTTCTACTATGCGGTTAGAACCACGGGCATCTATTGCCGGCCCTCCTGTGCCGCACGTTTGCCCAGACCGGAGAATGTCGTGTTTTATGCCACGGCCGAGGCGGCAGAACGCGCAGGCTTTCGTCCCTGCAAACGTTGCAAACCCGACCAGGCATCTCTGGCCGAACAGCATGCTGCCCTCATTGCAGAGGCTTGCCGGCTTATTGAAAACGCGGAAGAAGCGCTTGATCTCGATGCGCTGGCAAGGCATGCCGGCCTGAGCATCTATTATTTCCATCGCTTGTTCAAAACGGTGACTGGCATCACACCCAAAGCCTATATGGCAGCGCACCGAGCCAGGCGGGTACGCCAGCAACTGGTACAGGGCAATAGCGTGACGGAGGCCATTTTTGATGCCGGCTACAATGCCAATAGCCGGTTTTACGAAAAATCCGACCAGTTGCTCGGCATGACGCCAAGCAATTACCGGGCTGGCGGCGCCAACACCGAGATTCGCTTCGCAATCGGCGAATGCTCGCTGGGGGCGATTCTCGTAGCACGAAGCGATCGTGGCATCTGCGCCATTTCGATCGGTGACGATGCCGACGCATTGGCGCGTGATTTGCAGGACCGGTTTCCCAACTCCGAACTGATCGGCGGGGATGCGGATTTTGAACAGTGGGTGGCACAGGTCGTCGGTTTTGTCGAAACGCCTGCCATCGGGCTGGACCTGCCGCTGGATATTCGTGGCACCGCGTTCCAGCAACGCGTATGGCAGGCTTTGCGGGAAATTCCTGCCGGCCAGACTGCCAGTTATACCGATATCGCAGAGAAAATCGGCGCGCCGAAAGCAGTGCGAGCCGTCGCCGGGGCATGCGCCGCCAATACGCTGGCGGTTGCGATCCCATGTCATCGGGTGGTGCGCAATGACGGTACAATTTCCGGCTATCGCTGGGGCGTGGAACGCAAGCGTGCATTGCTGGAAAAAGAAAGCATTCCATGAACAAACCGTTTAGAAACGCCCGCTTGCCGCGGCTGGAAATACTGGATTGGGCAGCCATCTCTGATGATCTAACCCGACAGGGCTTCGCAGTCATCGGGCGCATATTGACTGCCGGGGATTGCCGCAAACTGGCCGCCATGTACGAAGACAGCTCACAATTCCGCAGCCGTATCGTCATGGAGCAGCATGGCTATGGCCGCGGTGAATACCAGTACTTCAGCTATCCGCTGCCTTCCTTAATCGCTGATTTAAGAAATCATCTTTATGAAAGGCTGGCGTCGATTGCGAACCATTGGAACAAGTGCATGGGCATCGATATACGCTACCCGGATGTGCACGCCGACTTCCTGTCCCGCTGCCATGCATCCGGGCAATGCCGGCCCACACCGCTTTTGCTTCAATATCGCGAAGGCGACTACAATTGCCTGCATCAGGATTTATATGGCGAACACGTCTTCCCCTTGCAAGTCGCCATCCTGCTTTCGCAACCCGCAGCGGATTTTACCGGCGGCGAATTCGTGGTCACCGAACAGCGCCCCCGCATGCAATCAAAAGTAGAGGTTCTGCCCCTGCAACAAGGCGATGCCGCCATATTTGCCGTGCATCAGAGGCCGGTAAGCGGCACAAGGGGATTCTATCGCGTCAGCATGCGGCATGGCGTGAGCCTTGTCCGGTCCGGTCGACGGCATACACTGGGGCTGATTTTTCATGACGCAAAATGAATGCCCGGGCCTGGATTTATTTCCTGACCGTGCGCCGGTCAGGAAACCCGGCCCAGCCTCCTGGCTGCTGCGCGGGCTTGCGCTTGAAGACGAAGCTGCGGTGCTGGCTGGGCTCAATCGCATTCTGTCGGCTTCACCCTTGCGGAACATGACAACGCCCAACGGCATGATGTCCGTAAGAACCAGCAGTTGCGGAGACTTTGGCTGGGTATCTGACCAACGCGGCTATCGTTACGCCCCGCTCGACCCGCATTCCAGCCAGCCATGGCCGGAAATGCCCGAGGTGTTCTACAAGCTCGCGCATACAGCGGCAGCCCGGGCCGGTTTTGGAGATTTCGTGCCGGACAGCTGCCTGATTAACCAGTACGCAGCGGGTTCAGGAATGGGCCTGCATCAGGACAAAAACGAACGCAGCTTCGATCAGCCCATCGTTTCGGTTTCATTGGGCATCCCTGCCGTGTTCCTTTTCGGCGGAATGAAACGCACCGATCCCGCAGTCAAAATACCGCTGTACCATGGCGACGTGATGGTCTGGGGAGACGAAGACCGGCTGCGTTATCATGGCGTCATGCCGGTACAGCCCGGCCATCATCCCATTCTCGCCAACCATCGTATCAATCTCACCTTCCGCAAAGCCGGATAAAACCGCTGCGAAAAAACTGCAAGCCAGGAACCGCAATCCGCGCCGATCCAGTCCGGAATGGTTCTTCGGAGCCGTTAATCGGGTAAATTTTTCAGTATCTTCCTGATCGGCGTCGGCAGGGCGGCGCCGATGGCCTCCTGCCGGCTCAACCAGACTGCCGACAGCTGCCTCGCCTCCGGCAAATGCCTGATGATGCGCATCGGTTGCGGCGTAATGTGCAGCCGGAAGTGCGTGAATACATGCGTGAAAACGGGCAAAGCCGGAAGCATATCGGTCTCCGCTCCGTAACGCTCCCGCGCGGCGGTTTGCGCATCCCCGCCATCCGCAACTTCCGGCAGGCTCCACAGCCCGCCCCAGATGCCACTGGATGGCCGCTTCTCCAGCAAGACTTCATCCCCGTCCACCAACAACAGCATCGTGATCGCTTTTTCGGGCAGCGGCTTGCGCGGTTTGGGGCTTGGTAATTCCTTTACCCGCTGGTTGAGGAATGCGCCGCACGTCTGCCTCAACGGACAAATTTCACACCCGGGTTTACTTCGCGTGCATAGCGTGGCGCCCAGATCCATCAGCCCCTGCGTGTAGGCAACCATTTCCTGCTGCGGCATCAACTGCTCGGCCAGCGTCCACAAACGCTTCTCCGTCCTGGGCATGCCCGGCCATCCTTCCACAAGAAAATGGCGTGCAAAAACACGTTTCACATTACCGTCCAGTATCGGCTGTGGCAGATCGAAAGCAAAACTGGAGATCGCTGCCGCAGTGGAGCGGCCGATCCCCGGCAGGCGCTGAATCGCCTCGAAATCGCGCGGGAATATGCCGCCATGCTCATCGACAACCATCTGCGCTGCCTGGTGCAGGTTGCGCGCACGCGAGTAATAACCCAGCCCACTCCAATGCTGCAGCACTTCATCCTGCCCGGATGCGGCCAACGCGGCAACATCAGGAAAGCGCTGCATGAATTTCCGGTAATAGCCGATAACAGCCGCAACTTGCGTCTGCTGCAGCATGATCTCGGACACCCAAATGGCATAAGGGTCCCGCGTGTTCTGCCAAGGCAGGTCATGGCGGCCGTGCACGGCTTGCCAGGCAATCAATCGAGCTGCGAAATCATTCATTGGCGGGCTCGATATAGCGGCTCATCATCGAATGCACAGGCAGGATTTCCTGCTCGTTGCTACATTTGTCATATTCAGGAAACCCATATGAAATTCTCGATTATCCTTCCGTTGAACTGCGCGTTCATCGCAGGTTGCAAGGCACTGCCGCCGGAGCCGCGCGTGCCGGGCAACAGCGAAAATGCGGGGCATCATCAAGACAGGGTATTAATCACCGTGCTTCTTTAACCAGTCAATCACATCGGCGCTGTTCCTGTCCGGCGGAAACACCGGATAGAAACAATGCTGGATACGACCGTCTTTTGCAATCAGGGTCAGGCGTTTGTTCAAGCGCCTGCCGCCCACCTCAAAAACCGGCAAACCCAGCATATCCGTGCAAGCAAACGCCGCGTCGCTAAGCAACGCATAAGGCAGGTGCAACCTGTTCGCAGCCTCCACCTGATCGGCATGGCTCTGGGTACTCAAGCCAAACACCTCGGCATTCAACGCTTGCAGTTCCCGGTAGTGGTCGCGAAACATGCAGGCTTGCGGCGTACACCCGCGCGCGCCGGGGATCGCATCCCAGCCCTCGGGTAGCGGCGTACCGGGGCGGCCGGTCATCGGATAGCAGTACAGCACCAGCCATCTGGCAATTTTCGAGAGATTGACGTAACCGCCTTGCGTGGATTGCAGGTCGCAATCCGGCAGGGCGTGATGAAACAGATGCCTGCATGCGCCGTCATCCTCCGGTACCGGCAGATTTTCCGGCAACATGGATAAGTTCTGCACCGCCGACTCCGGTTAGCAGGCTAGAAGCCCAGCAGCTTGTCCAGCTTCTGCTTCGCCTTGTCCTCGACTGTTTTAGGCTTCTCTTCCACAGGCTTGGGTTCCGTTGTCTTTGCTGCATCGGGGGATGTGCCTTCAGTCGCGGTATCGGATTTCTTCTTCCCCCCGATCAGGCTTTCAAGGCCGCCTGCTGTATCGCCGCCAATCAGCTTCTGTACGGCTTCGCCTTTGGAGCCGCCGACTTTTTCCAGCACTTTCTTCTGCGCCAGCGCCGTAGCGACCCCGGCAAAATCGAGCGCATATTTAGGCTTGGCGAAAGTACCCGTCAGCTTGATCGGTATCGTCACCCCGCCCAATTCATCGAGACCTGCGCCGCCCTGGCCTTTAAGCGAACTCACCACGGTCGGCTTGGCCAGGTAATTGATGGTTTCGTTTGCAATATCGATATCGCCGCTGCCCGCAATGCGAAAAAGCGGTGCTTTCATGTTGAGGTCGTCATTATGCGCAACACCATTCCTGATATTGAAAGTCGCGGTCATCTCACTGAAATCGGTTTTTTTGGTTTTATCGCCTTCGACACTGGCCTCGCCTTTGAGCGCACTGAGTTTGTCCTTGTAACCGCGTATGGTGCCAGCGACATCGATGCCCTTCACGGCACCGTCTGCCAACTGCAGCCCGGCAGCGCCGTTAAGCGACTTTTTTAGCGCACCCACCGTCGCTCCCTTGGTTGTCACATCGACATTCAGGGCGCCCTTGCCGCTGAGCATGTCATTGTTGATGGCGTCGACCAGTAGCGGGCCAATCGCAATCCCCGTTATGTTCTGCTTGAGCGCAATATCGGGCGTACTGCGCGCATCCACCGTCAGCGAGCCGTTCATCGCCCCTTCGTACAGGTTGGCAGAAAACGGCGCCAGCTGGGCTACGCCATCATCCGCCTTCAGCTTGATGCGCACATTGGTCGATTTGACGTTTGCCAGCTTGAGCCAGCCGATACGCAGCTCGCCATCGGCGTTGATGCTTTTCAATGCAGAAAGGTCGATTGGCGCATCGGGATCGGACTTGGCGGCAGGTGAGGTACCTGCCTGTGTTTCATTGCTGGCGATATAACGATCCGCATCCAGCTTGTCGATATCGACATCGAAGTGATAAAGCGGCTTGTCGAAGCGGCTGATGCCGAATCCCCCCTTGATCTGCGTATCATCCAGTTTCACGGCAAACGGGCTGACATTGAGCCGCTCGCCGTCTGCCTTGACTGTCAGGTTAAGCGCACTGAGCCGGTACTTGTCATAAATAATGCTGCCGATACTGACCTTGCCCTCCAGCAGCAGGTTTTTCAGCGCGGAAAGGTCGGCGGGCTTGTTCGGGGCAGTGGATGCCTTCGTGGTTTTTGCGGCTGGTGCGCCGAGCAGCTTGTTCAAATCGAGCGTATCCGCATTCAGGTTGAATTTGATGCTCGGCTTGCCGAAGCCGGCCACCGCCACGTCACCGTTCAGTTTGGTATTGTCGATTGCCAGGTTGAAATCGCTTTTTACCTGTTCCTGCTTGACGTCGGCATAAAGTTTCAGTACAAAATCGCCTTTCATTGCGCCCTTGGGAAGCACAGGGTCTTTCACATCCAGATTGCCTGCAAGGTTTGGCAGCTCAAAAATCAGTTTCTCGATATTACCGCTGAACGGGGATGAAAATTTACCCTGAATATTGCGTGCTCCCTGCTTGACTGCGATATCGCCGGTAATTCCGCTGCTTTGCAGCGCTTTCGGCGAACCTTTCACGTCGGCCAGCACGAGGTTGGCCTTGAGGGTATCGCTGCCTTTTTCCTGGCTCAAGACCAGGCGAGCTTCCTTGCCGCTGACCACGTCTTTCTGTATTGCCAGTTTTGGCGCTTGTAAATCAACAGCCAGCCTGGCGCCGTCAAAATCGCCCGTCATCGCCAGTTTCAGGCTATCCACCAGCAGCTCCATGTTCTCCGGCTTGACGTCCACATCGCCGGAGAGATTGACGTTCATACCGGTAACCCCCGCAAAATCGCCCTGCACGTTGGCATCCAGGCCTTTCGCAACAAAGTGTTTTTCCTCGGGGTCCGCCATGAAGTTGCCCTGGATTTTTGCTTTGGCGTTCAGTGCGGGCCTGGTGGCGGCCAGCTCGAAATCCGTCGCCAGGTCAAAGGGTTCTGCCAGCGCCACATGCCCTGTTTTAAGATTGAATTTGCTGAGCTTGTACTCGCCGCCCGCCTGCCGGTCGGTAAAAGTCACGGCAGAATTAGTGACGACGATGCCGTCCACATCAAACTTGATCTGCTCGGACTCGGTTTCATCCTGGCTGAGCAAATCATCAAAATTGGTGGAACCGTCTTCATAACGCACGATATTGGCTCGCGCGCCGTCGATATAGATGGTATCCACGATCAATTCCTTTTGCAGCAAGGGTAACAGGGCCAGAGATACCTGCAGTCCGTCGACGGCAGCGAACTCCTTGTCGCCCTTATGCTCAGAAAGCGATATCTTGCCGAGATTTGCACCTATCTTCGGCCAAAATGCGAGCTTTATGTCGCCTTCGATATTCAAGGTGCGTTGCTTCTTCTCCTGCACGAGCTTGACGATCAGCGGTTTGTAATCGTTCGGGTTGAAAGTGGCTGCCACCACGCCGACGATAATCAATGCGATAACAATCAGGCCGCCCAGGCCTATGGCTGTGAATTTAAGCAGTTTTTTCATGATATTTTCCGATTCAAATGCCAAATTTCAGATATTCGAAGACTTCATTTCCGAGAAAATACAACCCGATAAAGAATGCGGAGAAATACAGAATGGTAATGATGATCCAGCCGAATGCAATCACTGTCATCAGGCCGTCGCTTTCCATATCGCCAAAACAGAAGAACAGAATTGCCAGGCCGGGGAGGGAATTGTTCAATGGCAAGACACCGAACGGAATCGCCATCAGCGCGCCGGACACCATCAAAATAATGCCCCCGATTTTCTGGCCTTGTTGCCCTTCCACCAGAGCGAACATACGCGGCCTGGTGAATTTATGACAAAAATTCACAATCTTCAGGCAGGCATTACCGAGCACGCGCCATGAGTTCTCGCTCATCTCCACATTGCGTATCTTGGCAGGCAGGACGGGGGAAGCATGCCCGCGCCACATTTGCCAACCCAGTACAGCAAACGTAATGCCGCCGAGCACCGTGATGGGCCCCAATGGCAACGGCTGCACGAATGGAATCACCAGAATCAGCGCGATCAATGCATACGCCGTGCCATCCAGGCTGTCCAGCGCCTCGCCCAAGGTCAGCGGCCTGGCTTTGGCTTCCTGCTCGAAGCGCGACAAAGTAGCAACCAAACGTTCGTAATCATTCATGCTGCGTTCCAGAAATAAGCCAGTACAATGCAACCAAACACGATACGGTAATAAGCAAAAAGACGGAAATCATGGTGCGCCACATAACGCACAAAGGTTTTTACCGCCAATAACGCAGCGAAAAAGGCTGTAATGAATCCGACTGCAAATACGGAGACATCGTCCCAGGCCAGTAAATTCCTGTTTTTGATTAAATCATAGCCGGTAGCGGCAAACATGATGGGAATCGCCACAAAGAATGAAAACTCGGTTGCCGCCTTGCGTGACAGGCCGAATATCATGCCGCCCAGTATGGTAGCGCCAGAGCGCGATACGCCCGGGATCAGCGCCAGCGCCTGGGCACAACCCACTTTCAGCGCCTGCCTGATGCTCATATCATCCACCGTTTCGGTAGTCGGCGCCGGTGCAAATTTCTCCACGATCAGGATGACAAAACCGCCGGCAATCAATGCAATGGCGACAGTGAACGGCGAAAAAAGATAAGCCTTAATCTGGCTGTGGAAGACCAGGCCAAGCAGCGCAGCAGGCATGAAAGCCACGCCCAGATTGAAAATAAACCGCTGCGCCGCCTTGTCATGAAACAGTTGGCCGGAAACGTGCTGCAAGCGCGCGCGATATTCCCAGCATATCGCTAAAATTGCGCCAAGCTGGATAAAAATCTTGAATACCTTGCTTTTTTCATCGTTAAAATTCAGAAAATCACCCACGATAATCAGGTGGCCGGTACTGCTCACCGGCAGGAATTCGGTTGCGCCCTCCACTACTCCAAGGACGAAGGCTTTTAATAACAGTATCAATTCCATTAATTACAGTTCTTTCTGGTCATTCACTGAAAACAGGCAAGTTCAGAAACGTTCGCCCGGCTTGAGATAACGCCATTGCCCCACCGGCAATTTACCCAGCGTCACGCTGCCGATACGCACGCGCTTGAGCCCCACGACATGCAGTCCCACCAGTTCGCACATGCGGCGGATCTGGCGCTTTTTGCCCTCGCGCAGGACAAACCGCAACTGGTCCTCGTTCTGCCAGGAAACCTTGGCAGGCTTGAGCGCCACACCATCCAGCGCCAGGCCGAAATTGAGTTTTTTCAGTCCTTCCGCGGACAGCTCACCCTCGACCCGGACCAGATACTCCTTCTCGATGGTCGAATCCTCGCCTATCAGTTGCCTGGCAACACGGCCATCCTGCGTCAGCACCAACAGGCCGGTCGAATCAATGTCCAGCCGGCCGGCCGGCGCCAGCCCCTTGAGGAATCCGCGCTGGAAAGTCTTTCTGACCGGGTCGTCTTCCCATTGATTATCGGGATGCACCAGCACCACGGCAGGCTCGTAACCGTCCTCGGCCTGGCCTGAAACGTAACCCACCGGTTTGTGCAGCAGGATCGTGACGATTTCCGACTGATGTTTTTCCGCCGCCTTGCTGATCTCGATTCCGGCATCCGGCGCAACGCGTGTACCCAGCACATCGACCACCTTGCCGTCGACCTTGACCCAGCCGTTGACGATCCATTCATCGGCCTCGCGGCGCGAGCACAGCCCGAGTTCCGCCATGCGTTTTGACAGGCGCGGAAAATCGGGGTTGGAAGCGACCGGCCCGGGTGCAAACATCGGATTGGTCGCACGATCCCGGTTGAAATCGCCCTGTTCGAAACCGTCGCGCGCCTTGCCGCCACGGCGCGGCGTGTCGCGACCCTGCACCAGCGCTTTCGGCGGATTGCGCTTGTATTCATCGCGTTTGAACTCGCCACGCTGCACTGGACGCTCCGCAGGAACCCGGCTGTCAGGGCTCTCGGACTGACGCGGCCTGCCGTCATGACGATGGTTACGCTGGCGTTCGGGTTTGGCCGCTGCCGGTGTTTGTACAGGCTGCGCTGCAGGATGTTGCGGTTTTTCTGCCGTTACCGGCGCACTTGTGCGCACCCGCCTGGCAGAATCAGGACGCCGAACCGGCTTGTGCGCCGAATTCCCGGCTTTGACTTTTGAGGATGGGAGTTTGAGTGTGGTCAAGGTCAGCTTTCAATAAGACACCATTCTAACAAACTATGGATAGCCGTCATTAGTACATATTAGCCAGTGACAAAATGGCTTGTTCATTCAAGGCTCGAATTGAAACAGCCAGCATGAAGCTGGCTGTTTTCATTGCATCCGGTTCTGCATCAGACTTTCTGGTAAACCTCGGAACCCTTTTTCACGAACTCGATGGCTTTTTCCTGCATGCCTTTCTGCAAGGCTTCCTTTTCATCGACGCCCAGCTTGTCCGCATAATCGCGCACATCCTGCGTGATCTTCATGGAGCAGAAATGCGGGCCGCACATGGAACAGAAGTGGGCCTGCTTGGCGCCTTCCTGCGGCAGGGTCTCGTCATGGAATTCCTTGGCTTTTTCCGGGTCGAGACCGAGGTTGAACTGGTCTTCCCAGCGGAATTCGAAACGTGCTTTTGAGAGTGCATTGTCACGAATCTGCGCGCCCGGATGGCCCTTGGCCAGGTCGGCGGCATGCGCGGCGATCTTGTAGGTGATGATGCCGACGCGCACGTCTTCCTTGTCCGGTAAGCCCAGATGCTCTTTCGGCGTTACATAGCAGAGCATGGCACAGCCGTACCAGCCGATCATGGCAGCGCCGATGCCGGAGGTGATGTGATCGTAGCCGGGCGCGATATCCGTGGTCAATGGGCCGAGCGTATAGAACGGGGCTTCGCCGCAATGCTCCAGTTGCAGGTCCATGTTCTCTTTGATGAGATGCATGGGCACATGGCCGGGGCCTTCGATCATGGTCTGCACGTCATGCTTCCAGGCGATCTGGGTCAGTTCGCCCAGCGTCTTCAGCTCGGCGAATTGCGCTTCGTCATTGGCATCGTAGATGGAGCCGGGACGCAGGCCGTCGCCCAAGCTGAAGCTGACGTCGTACTGCTTCATGATCTCGCAGATGTCCTCGAAGTGCTCGTAGAGGAAGCTTTCCTTGTGGTGCGCCAGACACCACTTGGCCATGATGGAACCGCCGCGCGAGACGATACCGGTCATGCGCTTTGCGGTCATCGGGATGTAGGCGAGGCGCACGCCGGCGTGGATGGTGAAGTAATCCACGCCCTGCTCGGCCTGCTCGATCAGGGTGTCGCGGAATATCTCCCAGGTCAGGTCCTCGGCCTTGCCGTCGACCTTTTCCAGCGCCTGATAGATGGGCACGGTGCCGATCGGCACCGGCGAATTGCGGATGATCCACTCGCGTGTTTCGTGGATGTTCTTACCGGTGGACAGATCCATCACAGTGTCGCCGCCCCAGCGGGTGCCCCAGACCATCTTCTCGACTTCCTCGCTGATGGAGGAACCGAGCGCGGAGTTGCCGATGTTGGCGTTGATCTTCACCAGGAAGTTGCGGCCGATGATCATCGGCTCGGATTCCGGGTGGTTGATGTTGGCGGGGATGATGGCGCGACCGCGAGCGACTTCGTCGCGCACGAATTCCGGCGTGATGAGCTTGGGGATGGCGGCGCCGAAATTCTGGCCCGGATGCTGCGTCTGCAGCAGTTCGCTCATGTTTTCGCGGCGCTGGTTCTCGCGGATGGCGATGAACTCCATCTCCGGCGTGATGATGCCGCGGCGCGCATAGTGCATCTGCGAAACGTTCATGCCGGGCTTGGCACGCAGCGGCTTGCGGTGCAGGTTGAAACGCATTTCGGACAGCTCCGGGTCGGTCAGGCGCTGCTGGCCGAAGGTTGAAGTCGGGCCGTCAAGTTGTTCGGTATCGTTGCGCTCTGCAATCCAGCCTGCGCGCAATGCCGGCAAGCCGTTGCGGATGTCGATCTTCACTTCCGGGTCGGTATAGGGGCCGGAAGTGTCATACACCACCACTGGCGGGTTCTTTTCAGCACCGAAAGCGGACGGTGTATCGGACAGACTGATCTCGCGGAACGGTACGCGGATATCGGGGCGCGAGCCCTCGATGTAGATCTTGCGGGACTTGGCGAACGGCTGCGTGGCGCCGGCATCGACCTGCGCAGTCTCGTTGAGGAATTGGGTTAGGTTTTTGTCGCTTGCGTTCACGTCGTGTGCTCCAGTTTGGTCTACGTATGGAACACAGTGAATCTGCATTCCCTACAAGTTTTGGTAATAGGGAAGCGGTAGAACTGCTTCCACTATTCAATAATTGGTAGGGAAGCGGTAAAACTGCTTCCCTACGGCGGCATTACCCGCATCAGGTTCAAAGGGTGTTTCTCACTGCAAAACCGGCGTTTTGCAGACCCCCAGCAATGGGCCGAAGTTACGCGAAAGTGGGCTGAAATGCAAGCAAAAGCTGCATATCGGTGGCCACAGAAACCCTTCAAAAGTCATGGGTTTAGCGATTCAGCTTAGGAAAACCAATCTTGCCACAGAGGACACAGAGTTCACAGAGAAAACCAGTCACTGAATGTATGCATGGTGCCAGTCATCGTCTGCCGCGATAGCGCGGTGTGCATTTGCTTTGACTCTGTGCCCTCTGTTCCTCTGTGGCTAACTGTTTTTAGAGGTATGTCATTACTCAGGAGACTCTCCTGCTATCGGTCCGGCGCTGATGACAGGCGAAAGAAAGTAATGCAACCCGGCCCTTGGGTATTCCTGCCGCAGGTCCTGCAAAAGCCTTTCCAGTCCGGAGACTTCGCCGTGCAACATGAACTGGGTACGTTTCTGCCGACCCAGTACCTGCTCGCCGACGCTCATGGCCGAGGCGCCGGAGCCGTGGCCGTAAACCTGCATGCTGGTGAAGCCCTGCACATGAGGCTGCTCCAGCAGCCAGTCGACCAGCGCCTCTTCCAGTGCCGGCGGCACGTTCAATGTCAACAGTGCGGATTCCATGTCATGACCTCCCGAAACGACGATAAAGGATGGGCAGCAGGATCAGCGTCAGCAACGTCGAGGTCACCAGACCGCCGATGACGACAATGGCCAACGGCCGCTGGATCTCCGAACCGGGCCCGGTGGCGAACACCAGCGGCACCAGACCAAAGGCGGCGATGCAGGCGGTCATCAGCACCGGCCGCAGCCGTCTCTTTGCACCTTCAATGACTACGTCTGCCATTGCCATGCCGCCAGCTGCCAATTGGTTGAAATAGGTCACCATGACCACGCCGTTCAGAACGGCGATGCCCAGCAGCGCGATGAAACCGACCGAGGCAGGTACCGACAGATATTCGCCCGACAGCCAGAGGGCAAACACGCCGCCGATCATGGCAAACGGGATGTTGGACAGGATCAGCACCGACTGGCCGGCCGAGCCGAAAGTGGCGAACAAGAGCAGGAAGATGAGGCCAAGCGCCACCGGCACCACCATCGTGAGCCGAGCGGCAGCACGCTGCTGGTTCTCGAACTGGCCGCCCCACTCGATGGCATAGCCTGCAGGAAGTTGCACCTCGCTGGCTATTTTGGCTTTCGCTTCTTCCACATAACCGACCAAATCGCGGTCGCGCACGTTGGCGGTCACCACCACCATGCGCGCGCCGCGCTGCCGATCGACCTTGACCGGCCCCTCCACGCGCTGCAGCCTCGCCACCGTCGACAAGGGCACATTGCTGCCGTCCGGCAGCGTCAGCAGCAGATTGGCAAACTCCGCCGGCGATGTGCGCAAGGCCTGGTCACCTCGTATCATCAAGGGCGTACGGCGCTGGCCCTCCTGCACCACGTCCAGCACCCGGCCCTCCAGTTGCATGCGCAATATCGCCTCGACCTCCGCGATGCTGAAACCGAGGCGGCCGGCCGCCATGCGGTCGATCTCCACCTGCAGGTACTGGATGCCGCTGTTCTGAGGCGTGTAGACGTCCTCGCTGCCTTCGATGCCCTGCAGCACCGTCACCATCTGTTCCGCCTTTGCCGCCAGCACATCGAGGTCTGGCCCGAACAGCTTGATGGCAAGATCGCCGCGCACGCCGAGGATCATCTCGTTGACGCGCATGTCGATCGGCTGCGTGAAGCTGAAAGCGATGCCCGGCAGTTGTTCCATCACTTCGCGCAGATGGTCGATCAGGCCTTCCTTGGTCTGCACGCGCCACTCGGATTGCGGCTTCAGTACAAGAAAATTGTCGGTCTGGTTGAGCCCCATCGGATCCAGCCCCAGTTCATCCGAGCCGACGCGAGAATAGATGCCCTGTACCTCCGGTACCTTTTCCATGATCGCGCGCTGGATCATGAGGTCGGTCTTGACGCTCTGCTGCAGGTTGACCGAGGGCAGCTTCTCGACGCCGATGATGATGTCGCCTTCGTCCATGGTCGGCATGAAGGTCTTGCCGATCTGCAGATAGACCAGAACCGTCAGCGCCAGCGCCGCCAGTGCGCAGCCGATGACGATGCGGCTGTGCGCCAGCGCCCAGTGCAGCGCGGGCAGATAAGCCGCCTGCGCCTTGCGCACCAGCCACGGCTCCTCGTGCGCAACCTTATTCAGCAGGAACGATGCCAGCACCGGAATCACCGTCAATGACAGCAGCAGGGAACCACCCAGCGCGAAGACGATGGTCAGCGCCACCGGCGAGAACAGCTTGCCTTCCAACCCCTGCAGGGTCAAAAGCGGCAGGAAGACGATGATGATGATCATGATGCCGGAGGCCATGGGCACGCTGACTTCACGCACGGCGCGGTAGATCAGGTGCAGGCGCGGCAGGTTCTCGACACGTTTGCTGTCGGCCAGATGGGAAACGATGTTCTCGACCACCACCACCGCAGCATCGACCAGCATACCGATGGCAATCGCCAGGCCACCCAGGCTCATGAGGTTGGCGGATATGCCGAACTGCCGCATCAGAATAAAGGTAATCAGCGCTGCCATCGGCAACACCAGCGCCACGGTAAGCGCAGCGCGCAGATTACCGAGAAACATCACCAGCAATATCAGCACCAGCACAATCGCCTCGATCAGCGCCTTGGAAACGGTATTGATCGCGCGCTCGACCAGGCTGCCGCGGTCATAGAACACATTAACCGAGACACCGGCAGGCAATGCAGGCGCGATTTCAGCCAATTTGGCCTTGACGCCGCGCACCAGCAGTTGGGCGTTGGCACCGCGCAAACCCAACACCAGGCCTTCCACCGCCTCGCTCCTGCCATTACTGGTCACGGCACCATAACGGGTCAGCTCGCCTATACGCACTTCGGCAACATCCCTGATGCGCAGCGGCACACCCTGATTGCTGCGAATGACCGTGTTGCCGACATCGTCCAGCGTCATGAATCTGCCCTCGGACCGCACCAGCAGCGCCTCCTCGCCATCATCCAGACGTCCGGCGCCATCATTGCTGTTGTTCCGGGTCAGGGCGGTCTGCAAATCCTGCAAGGTGACAGACCTTGCATACATGCGGGCATTATCCGGAATCACCTCGAAGGTGCGTACCAGGCCACCGAGTGCGTTCACATCTGCCACACCCGGCACCGTGCGCAATTGCGGCCGAATCACCCAGTCCAGCAGACTGCGTTTTTCCTGCAGGCTGAGCTGATCGCTTTCTATGGTGAACATGAACATCTCGCCCAGAGGCGTCGTCATCGGCGCCATGCCGCCTGAAATATCGGCAGGCAGACTGTCCCAGACGCCGCTCAGGCGTTCGGCCACCTGTTGCCTGGCCCAGTAGATGTCGGTACCTTCAGCGAAATCTACCGTGATGTCGGTCATCGCATACTTGGCGACGGAACGCAGCATGGTTTGCCTGGGCAGCCCAAGCATTTCGACTTCTATCAACGAGGTGATGCGGCTTTCGACTTCTTCCGGCGTCATGCCCGGCGCTTTGATGATGATCTTGACCTGGGTGGTGGAAACGTCGGGGAAGGCATCAATCGGCAATGCCCGAAAGGAAACGACGCCCAGACCCAGCAGCAGGGCCGTCATTACCAGCATCAGCAGACGCTGGGTCAGCGCGAATTGTATAAGACGGGCCAGCATCATTCGTCTCCCACGCCCAGCCACTTGCCCTTGATGGCAGCCGTGCCGGCGACGGCGACTTTCTCGTTGCCGCTCAGGTCTGCCCTGATTGAAACCTTGTCGGATTTCTCACTGACGATCTCAACTGCGGTTGCGACGAAGCCCTGCCTGTTCTGCACAAAAATATAGTAACCGGTGCCACTTCTGACAACGGCGGATTTCGGCAGGACGAACTGCTGCTGCACACCTTCGGCGCCCTGTTCAGGCACGATCTCGACTTCCACGTATTGCCCCGGGTAAAGCTTCTCGGCACCCCTGCCGACTTCGGCACGCAACTGTATGGTCTGGTCATTTTTATTCACATTGCGGATGATACTGACCAGTTTGCCTTCAACGCCGATATTCGAGACCCTGACCTGCAGGCCTGGACGGACAGCGTCAAGTAAGCCAAGAGGCGCCCGAATTTCCAGCCAGAGCGGACTGAGTGCAGCAACACGATAAAGAGGCGTCGCCACCTCCACCCGTTGACCCACCTTCA
Organism: Methylophilaceae bacterium; assembly: GCA_905339275.1. Classification (GTDB taxonomy): domain Bacteria; phylum Pseudomonadota; class Gammaproteobacteria; order Burkholderiales; family Methylophilaceae; genus UBA6140. Next base: position 266,869 of record CAJPFK010000004.1, on the reverse strand, counting down.
CCATCTGTTCGAGTACCTGGCCGTCTATCGGTGTCGTCAAGGTCAGGCTGCTGCTCATGGCCCCGCTTTTTTGCAGACGGCTGATGCCCGCACTGCTCATGCCGGCCAGCAACAGGGCCTGCTTGCGCTGGGACAATACTGCCGAAGTCTCGGCATGATGGCTCTGCGTAGTCAGGAAACGCCGCTGGGCAATGATGCCTTCCTGATAAAGCTCATTGTCCCTTGCCAGCATGTCCGTTGCCAGTTGATACTGGGTCCAGGCCTGCAGATATTCACTCTGCAAACCAACCATGTCCGGGCTGCTGACCTGCGCCAGGGCTTGGCCTTTCTTCACCTGCTGCCCTGCCGCCGCATGCAATGCCGCAACCAGGCCGGATTGCGGCGCAGTGATTACACGCTCCTGGGAAACCGGAATCACCACCTCGCCCGCCAGTTTCTGGCTGGCCAGATTGCCATCCTTGCCGATGTCCGCCACCCTGATACCCAGCGTCTGCTGCTGGCCCGGCGTAATGGCAATCTGTGTTGCCGGCACTTCAGTTGCCAGAGCCTGTTGCGCCAGGAACAGCGCGAGCCAGATCCAATTGTTCTTTTTCATGGTAAAACTCCTACAGCCTGGTTATAACGGGCAATATCCCACGTCAGTTGTATCTGCCGAATGCTCAATGCGCGCTCGGCCTCATAGGCCTGCGCCCTCGTACGCAGCAGGCTGACCAGGTCAATTTCTCCCAGTTGAAAAGCCTTGTCCGATAAGCGGAGGTTTTCCCGGGCGATCGCATGGTGGGTATTCGCGATTTCCAATTCCGCCCTGGTCACGGCCAGGTTATGTTCCGCCTCGTGCATTGCGCTTTCCAACTGGTAGCGCAAGCGTTCGCGATCGGCAATGGCCTGCGCGACATGCATGTCCGCGGCAGCCAGCTGGGGCGCGGCATGGCTTTCCGTGGTGAGCGGGATGCGGATGCTCAGCCCGACGCTATCGTTGTAGGCATTGTCGAAAGCGCCGCGCTGGCTGCGGGTATTGACGACCAGCTGCAGATTGTCCCGGCTTTCCACCGCGGTCAGATTTCTCTCCCGTTCGGTCAGCGCCACCCGGGTTTCTGCCTCGCGCCAGAGTGCATGAGACTCGCTATAGCTTTCCATCTGCGATTGCACTTCTTCCAGTTTTGCGGGAATTTGCTGCAATCCGGTCAGGATCGTGTATCGATGCCTTGCATGATTGAGTTCGGCCTCGGCGCGAATGGCCTCGGTCCTGGCTTGCAGCGTCTCCTGCCGGGCCAGCAGGAGATCGGTTCTGGCAAGTTCCCCGGCATTGAAGCGCCGCTCCACGTCCTGCTGCAACGCTTCTGCCGTTTGATAACGCAATCCGGCGAGGGCAAGCTGGCCTTCAACCATCCTGACTTCCCACACCGCGTCTCGCAGTTGGCCGGCTGCTTCCAGCAGCAAGCGTTCCCTGCTGGCCTCCAGATCGGTTCTTGCATTTTCCGCCACCGACGTTCGGGCGGCGCGCTGGCCCGAGCGCCAGAGCGGGATTTCCACATCCGCCTGCCATTCGCGTTCCCCGCGGCCGCTACCCAGGGCATCGTTCTGGTGGGTCAAGGCTAACGCCGGCGGCCTGGGAAAGAGCGTGTCGGACCGGGCACGTCGTGCCAGCACATCCTTGTCTTTCGCCTGCAGCTGATATTGCTGCGGGTTCCGGGTAAAAGTCCGGTTCAGCACCTCACGTAAAGTAAGGTCTGGATTGACTTCCAGTACATCACGATGCGGCACTTCTTCGGATCTCACCGAAACCGATAGAAACAAAAGAGAGAAAATGCATAATCCAACACCACGTTGGATAAGCCATTTAGTAAACATGTAGTTCTCCTGAAATCAAATGCGCTTGACGAGGCACAGGCCTGGTCAATGAAGATTTGAATCAGGAAGCGGGAGGGGCCTGGGGTTGCGGGCTTCGGTGTTTAGGCTGGGGGAAAAGAGCAGCAGTTGTCGCAACACTGCCGTAGGTGACGACGACCGGCATCAGCAGCAATGGCAGTATGATTGCCGGCGGGATATCGATGAACAGCTTGAATTTCTGCAGCAGCCCCTTGGCCATGGATACAATCTGATGCGGGCCATGCGAAACCTCTATGGACGGGCTCGCATCGTGGCCATGATGCGCCTCGGGCACAGCCGGATGCACGTGCATGGCCCCCGAATGACTGAACTTGTCAGCATCGACATGGGCGTGGATAAAAGGCGCAATGACTTGCATACTGACAAGCCATAGGACGATAATCCAGGCAGGCAATTTTAAATTGCTTAAGAACATACCTTAAAATGATACCCGATCAAGTTTTATCTTACTACTTCCGATAAGTAATGCATATTGAAGAGTCAGGCAGGCTAACGAAATCATGCTATTCACTATTTTTTACGTAGTTGCAATACTCGCTATCATCCTGCACTTTACCGGCCATCTCGAGCGCTGGGGGATGCAATGGGTACTCCTCGTGCTCGCGGCATCCGTATTTCCCGCAGTCCTGTATCTTTAAAAACTAGTTCTGAGCCGGCATGTGGTAATCCTGCTCGCGATACAGAATCGAGGGCAGCAAAACATGGCCCAATGCACGCTTCTCCATTGCCTCCGCGTCCGCTGGAGGATTCCGGGGTTTCAGTTTCCTTTCCGCTTTATCGTACATGGCATGTGCCGGCGCTTTGTTCGGCCGTAAAACGACTGCGTTATCGCCTTCCATCCAGGCATAATTCTGCTCGTACTGCATCATGGCACGCCCCGGCAGTCCCTCCGGTTCGGCACTGAGGTCGCGTCCCGTCATCGGGTGGTCGGCATCGATCCCCATCAGTGAAATCACCGTCGTCGGCAGGTCGATCTGGCTGGCAACGGTCTTGATGACGCGCGGCTGGATATCGGCCCCCAGAATCAGTCCGGGGATATGGAAATTCTTTACGGGCACCAGGTCGTCGCCGCGCACGCGTATGTCGTGGTCGGCTACCACCAGGAATATCGTGTCCTTCCAATAAGGGCTGGCCTGCGCCTTCCTGAAGAATTCCCCCATGGCATAATCGGCGTATTTCACCGCATTGTTTTCAGTCGCCCTGGGCTGATCGTAAAGTTCTATACGGCCATCCGGAAATTCGAACGGCGAATGGTTGGACGAGGTAAAGACCAGGGTGAAGAATGGCTCGCCCGTCGCATGATGCTGCATGAATTGCTCGTGCGCCTTGTTGAACAGGTCTTCATCCGAGACACCCCAGCTGCCGACAAATATGGGATTGATGTAATCCTTCTTATCCACCACCTGTTCAAAATCGTTATTGATGAAAAAAGTACGCATATTGTCAAAATGCGACTCGCCGCCATAGATGAATTCGTTCAGGTAGCCCTTGCTGTCGAACAGGCTGGCCAGGGTAAAGAAATGATCCTGCGACAGCGACAGCTTGACGACGCTCTGCGCAGGGGTCGGCGCAAAGCCGGTTACCACGGACTCGATGCCGCGCACAGACCGCGTGCCGGTCGCATAGAGGTTTTCGAACCACCAGCCCTGGGATTTGAGTTTTTCCAGCTCGGGCGTCACCGGCACACCGCCCAGCGACTCGACAAAGGTCGCCCCCAGGCTTTCCTGCAGGATAATCACCAGGTTCAGCGGCTTGTCGCGTCTGACCGTGGCGACCTGCCTGGTCAGCGTCGGCAGGTCGGCGTTGCCGATCAGGGGACGTTTATCCTGCAGAATGCCGCGCATGAGCCTGATCTGCTCCATGGCCTGCTCTTCCATCATCTCGCCGTAAATCTCGCTCGACTTGCTCTCATGCTTCAGGTTGTAGATGGCGTGGAATACCGACCAAGCGGAATTCATGATCAGCGTATTCACCATGGTGTCGGTGGTAATCGCAAACATGGCAGGATTGGCAGGGCGATGGTCTGTCGTCGAGCGCACGGAAAACGACACCAGCAGGATCACGAAAGGCAAAGCCAGCCAATAGCCCAGTTTTCTGCCCGGCGCTGCCGAACCCAGCCATGGCCGCATGAATCTGCTGATTGCCCACACTGCCGCCATGAGGGTGCCGATGGCGGCAAAAACATGAATACGGAAGCCGTTCCACAGCATGGGCACGACTTCCTGCGGATATTTCAGGTATTCGACGAACAGGCGATTGGGGCGGGTATCGTATTCACCGATAAAACCGGGCGTGACGGCCTCCATAAAAATCAGCAATGTCACAGCCAGCACAACCCAGGCAAAACTGAATCTGCGCCACCATGGCCATGCGTGCCTGTGGGCGAACAATGGGGCAACGAGCAATGGAATAATCACCAGCAGGCCCATCTGGATAATATCCACGCGCAAGCCCTGCAACAGCATTTCGGGCCAGATGCCGGTCGCGGCGACACGCTCGGATTGCCACAGCATCAACCCTGCGCGGGAGAGGGAAAGAATAGGCAGCGAGAACAGGTACATCGCTACCAGTGGCGCATAAAACCCTAAAGACTCTAATCTTTTCCAAAACTTTTCGAGCATGTGAACCTGTCAGTATTGAGCCATCCAAGGCTTTGAATAATTTGTAAAGTATTTAAGCCGCGCGCGATTTTATTGCGCCAGGCTGAATCCAGGCTTAATTTTCAGTGAAGTCACCTGCCGGGCAGTATTCTCGTCAGCGTGTTGTCACGCCTGACATAATGGTGGTACAGGCCTGCCAGCGCATGGGCCGCAATCAGCAGGTAACCCGCCTTGCCGACAGTTTTATGAACACCCTTGATGGTGTCTGCCAAGCCCTTGTTCTCTGCAATCAGCGGCGGCAATTCGAGGCCGAAGAACGGAACGGGTTTCCCTGCGGCACTCAGCACCAGCCAGCCGGCGATCGGCATGCCGATCATCAGGGTGTACAACGCTATCTGCACGGCTTGCGACACACGCCGGCTTATCCAGCCTGGAGCAGGCTGAATCGCTGGCGTGCGGCTTGATATCCTGAAGAACAAACGCAAAAAAACGGTGGCCAGGACAGTGAGTCCAAGCATGAAATGCAAGGTCTTCATCAATTCACGCGGCTCCGTGCCCTTGGGAAACAGTTCACGCAGCTCGATAAAGCCATAAACCGCTATCAGCAGCAGCAACATGAACCAGTGCAAGATAACAACTGGCGTACTGTAACGTTCCGGATGGTTTCTTATTGTCATGCTTGTTTCTCCTCGAGGAATAACTTGTGTGCAAACGCCATCATCATCAAAACGATCACCAGGCTGGCCAACCAGGCAGCCCAGAGCGTATGGAACAGAAAGTGCGCGCCACGCATTTGCTGCACCCATCCCAATACGAGTCCGACACTCAGGCCCGCAAAAAATACGCCCAGCGCGACCCTGGGCTTATGCGGCAACCAGAATACACACAAAGCCGCCAGCCATAAACCGACGGTTGCATGCCCGGCAGGAAAACATTGCCCTGACCGCACACCTTCCGGGACATGATCGAGCAACCTGAGGAACGGGGCGGTACCGCCATAACGATCCACCGACCACGGGCAGTGCAGCACCGAATACTCCTTAATGGCACGAATTGATGCAGGAACGAGCAACGAAGACAAGGCTAAGAATCGCAATCTCAGACGCAAGAATGGGGTAATTTTCCTGAATCGGAAAATCAAGTCGATCAGTACTGTCAATATAACCAGATAGCCGCTTTTGATAATGACATTTTTTACTGACCCATGCATCAGATCTCTGGCAAACCATGTGTTCTTCCACGGAAAAACCTTCAGCTCCTCATTGTAGTAGTGATCTTCGATCATCAAATCAACATCGGTAAACTGGCCGAGCAAAACCATCAGCACCGCTGAAATGATCAGGGCGGCAAATGCGCTCTTGAACCATGGCACGGTGATTGGGTTCAGTGCGTTTCCCTTATACATTTCTAGTTGACTATATTGACCGGGAGGACAGTTCCATTGACAACGATGATTGGCAGCTCGCTCAGGTCGCCTCGCTTAAAATCATTGGATGCCGTCTGGTAATATGCGATCGCTTCTTTCACCAGCAGCGGGTCTGCCCCGGTTGCTTCCGCCGCATAGGTCACGGGGTCAACCCGGTAGGCTTCGATACCTTGTTTGGGCGAAAGCACGATCAGCTGGTCATTCTTATAATATCCCAGCGACTGATAGTTGCTGATGAAGGCGCGTGGGGCAGTATGGGTATCCGTGAACATGTTCTGCCCGAAGAAATGGTCGGAACCGGCCACGCCAAGCAGATCCAGCAGGGTAGGCGGCACATCGATCTGGCTGACCAGGCGCTCGTAGCGGCCAGGTTTAACCAGCTCGGGGGCGTAGAAAATCATCGGGATGTGGTACTTGGCAACCGGTAATTTGGTCTTGCCCGCGACCGAGGCGCAATGGTCTGCGACAATCACGAACAAGGTGTCCGCAAACCAGGGCCTGGATCTTGCATCCTCGATGAATTTGCCAATCGCATAATCCGTGTATTTCACTGCACCGCGACGATTACCCTGCGGTAAATCGATGCGCCCTTCCGGGAAAGTGTATGGCCGGTGATTGCTGGTGGTCATGATTTGCGCAAAGAAAGGCCGGCCACCGCCGGCGGCTTTATCCAGAGACAATAGCGCGTTGTCGAACAGGCTTTCGTCCGCCACCCCCCAGACGTTTTCCATGACGATGGATTTTTCATCGAAATCGGTACGGTCTATCACCTTGAAATCGTTGCCCTTGAAGTAGGCATTCATGTTGTCGAAATAGCCGTAGCCACCATAAATGAACTCGGTGGCAAAACCCTGTATCTCAAGGTATTCGCCTATGGTGCCGAGATGATCGTTATTCGGCCTGCGCACAATGGCCTGGCCGGGGATCGGCGGCGTACCCAGCGACAAGGCTTCCAGGCCCCGGACAGTGCGCGTCCCGGTGGCGAACAGGCGTTCGAATTTCAATCCTTCACCGGCCAGCTTGTCGAGCTGCGGCGTCAGGTTTTCCGTATTGCCGTAAGCGCCGAGATAACTTGCCGAAAGGCTTTCCACGGTAATCAGCACGACATTCTTCGGGCGCCTGAGAAAAGGCCCCAGCGTATTTTGATCATCGTTCAACCGGGCATGGATATAGCGCATGTCCGATGTGCGCTTGACGCCGGCGCCTGCCAGCGTGGCGGCCGCTTCCCGTTGCGGCATGGTGGCATAAAAGCGGTTATAGTCCAGATCGTTGCGGCGCATGGCGGAAGCCAGGTTGAACAGGCCATTGGCACCCAGTTCCTGCGCGTAGGCATTGCCGGCCAGTTGCGTCTGGTCGATATTGGCGGCCAGGTTGCCAACCAGAGGCAGCACCGCAGCCAAGCCAAGCAGGCTAGCGCGTTTGCGCCAGCTATGAGGGGTATCCTGAAAACGGAGATAACGGCTGCATAGCCATACGATCAAGGTCGCCAGCAAACCGATTGCAGCGAAAATCCATAGCACAGGATAAGACTCGCGGATGTTGCCGATGACTTCGTTGGTGTAGATCAGGTAATCCAGCGCAATGAAATTGAAGCGCGTGGTGAATTCCTGCCAGAACAGGTATTCCGACACCATGCCGAATAACAGCGCCGCAACGACACCCCATGTCGCAACCCAGCGCAGCAGATGCGCTGCCGGGCTTGCACGGAAACGGTTGCCCAGCGATGCCGAGACAATGAGGAACAGGCTGACCAGATAGGACAGCGTCCAGATATCGAACCAGGCGCCCAGGGCAAAAGTCCTGATCGATTCGCCAACCGTCAGTTCTTCCGGCCCGGTCTCCAGCCACAAGCCCAGCCTTAAAACAAACCAGCAGGTGAGCGCAATCAACACCAGAAACGCCGGAAAAAATACTGGCGTGAGTTCGGGATTCAGTTTTGTTGCTTTTTTCATTATCTGTACTTTCATGATGCGTCCTGCAGCCTGGAGATCAATTCCCCGGAGTCACTGGGCTTGCCGTTTCCATCCCGATGCGATTTCTTTCCTTGCATGATGGCAGCCAGCATTTTCCTGGACCGGTCACTCAGCCGTTTTTCCTGCCGGTATGCCAGGAAAAAGCGCAAGCGATCGGTCTTGCTGCAGTGTTCGGTATGGCGATGGAGCGTACCCAGATCCTTCAACGCGACGTTTCTTTTCAAAGGCCATCTTTTGGCTTTTTCCAGATCGATGAAACGCGTCTCGACCGGGTGATCTTCTGCGTTTCTGATGAAGAGATGTTTTGGGTACAGGCAGTTGTGCTGGAAATGCCGCGCATGCATGGCACGCATCGCCGTTGCCATGCTCTCGAAGAGCTTCTTCCGCGTTAGCGAATCCATGCTGGCTGGGAACGAACCGGCATACGCATCAAGTGCCTGATACCCGGTCAATTCCCGGGTAACCAGGATTGCACGCAATTTTCCGCCGACCTTGCGCTGACCGAAATAGATCAGGTCGACGGTTGGAATACCGTATTTCTGGAAGGCCAGGATATTGTGATACTCACGCTCAAACGTCGCCATCGGGCGGAAAAGATGGCGCCAGCCATGGTAGACATGGTTTTCCTGACGCTTGATGAATACGCCGACCTCGCCTTCGCCGGGCAAGGCCAGCGTGGTTCTGCAGACGCCGCTCCAGCCGCCTCTGCGCCGGTTGGGCGCTTCAAACCAGTTGTCCTGCTCAAGCTGCCACAGCGCCTCAAAACTGTCGACATGGTTGCAATGCAGCAGATCGCGCCAGCGCTCGCTGACATATTCGATCTCGCACATCACGCCTGGCCCTGTGTTTTACGCAGCACATAAGTGCGCCACATATGGTAATACTTGAGAAAATCAAGCCGCGCTTCAATCGAAAACCCGCTCCTGGCAAATTCTTCCTCGATGGTTGCAACGGGAATCACGAAGCGGTTCTGATACGCCCGTCCGGGACGTTTCTTCTCCAGCGACCTACGCGCCATGGCCTTGACATTGCCATCGACCCACATGGAGAGAATGACCGTATCCCGGCTGACACGGTGAAATTCCCTGAGCAGCTTCAACCTGTCTTCGGACTCGCCCAGGTGATGAACGAAGCGAATGGAAAAAATGCTGTCCACAAAATTGTCCGGTACCGGTAGATTGAAGGCCGAGCCCTGAAACGACCTGATTCTGCCGGTGATCTCCTTGGGGCGGTTGGCCATGCCTGTATCTATCATGCTCTGGTTGTAGTCGCTGGCATGAATCACGCGATCCGGGTCTTCCGCCAGCACATCCCAGAACCTGCCGGTGCCGCAAGGCACATCGAGAACCTCATGCGGATTGCCGGCAATGCGCAACGCCTTTCTTGCAATCTGGTGATCGCGCCAATCCGAAAGACGGCGCCACAAACCGTCCTGGTGTTTTTCAAAGTAATGTCTCGCATGTTTTTCGTCGTATTTTTGCGAGAACGCCAGTTCTTCGCCTGCCTGCTGCTGCATATCAATATTCCTGCCTGCGTGCTGGGCTCCTGAAACGTCGTTCGGAGCCGTCTTTATGGATTTATCTAGCGCTATATTCATCATGCTTACCGCTTCCTCCTTGCCAGCTCCATGCCTGTTTCGATTTCCTGGCGGCGGCCTGCATCCGCATCCTCACGCCCCGGGCGCGGCGGCGCTGCCAGGGCTCTCGCGTAGTACTGCAAAGCCTGGTCGTACTCACCCTGCCCGCTCAGGAAGTCTGCATAAAAATAATTGGGGTCTATACCGTCCGGGTTGATCTGCAGCGCCTTTTCCAGGTAAGCACGGGCTTTCTTCTTGTCACCGAAACCGATAGGCCAGCCCGGCACCTTGTAATGCAGGGAACCCAGCGTGGTATAGGCCGAACCCTGCAAGGCCTGGGGATCGATCTTCTCTGCCAGCAACAGCAGGTCGCGAGCCTTCTCGGCCTGCTTCAGCGCGCCCAGGCCGCCCTTGGCTTTGGCGTAACCGCTCAGGATAATGGCTTCCCAGATCAGGGCCTCCGGCGCATTGGCGTGACGGCCGGTCACCTGGTTTGCCCGCTCGGCTAAAGCCTTGAATGCGGCTTCCTGCGCATCCTTGCCGGTGTGATAATTGGCCTTTGCCCAATCGTGCTGCAATTGGGCAATGTCCGCGTCGAGCTTCTCGTCGGCATGCGCGGGAGTGCCCAGGGCCAGGAATGAAAAACTGCTTAAGATGAATAGTCCTGTGAGTAAATGCCTCATTACTTTTCTCCTGATGGATCGCTTGATATTGAATTAATGTCTTGCTGCATAAGGCTGGGCGATGGCCGTCTGTTTTTTCAGGCCGAGGCTGACCAGGCCGGGAAGAAAGCCGTTGAGCCAGGCGAAAAAGGATTCCGGCTGGCCGATATAGCAATCGTGATTGCCGCGCCTGATCGCCTGTATGATTTTTTCCGCCACCGGCTCCGGTTCATCCAGCGCGGTATTGGTTGCCTTCAGCATCTCGTTTGCCGCCGCGTCATTGAGCGGCGTCCTGACCGCACGCGGCGCAATGTAGGTAACGGCGACATCATGACTGACCAGCTCGCGCCGCAGCGCCTGCGAGAAACCGCGCATGGCGAACTTGGTAGCGCTGTAGCTGGCGTAATGCGGGAAACCGATGGAGCCGAAGATGGAACCGATATTGACGATCTGGCCGCTGTTGCGCGCAATGAAACCCGGCAGCAAGGCACGGGTGAGCTGCATCGGCACTGTCAGGTTGACCTGCACCATCTGTGCAATCCGCTCCGGGCTTTGTTGGGCGAACAGCACGAAATCCAGTATGCCGGCGTTGTTGATCAGCATATCCACGCCCTGCAACTTGAGCAGTGCCGAATCGGCAACGCCTTGCGCAGCATGCGCATGACTGAAATCGGCCACGATCATGCAGGCGCTGCCGCCTTGGGCTGCAATCTCGTCAGCCAGCGCATTCAGCCTGCGGCCGTCATGGCAAACCAGCGCCAGCCGGGCGCCTTGCGCCGCCAGCTTCAATGCCAGGTGGCGGCCGATGCCGCCCGTAGCGCCGGTGAGCAATATCCTTTTGCCTGCCAGGTTCATGCCGCCACCCCGAGCGTTTCCCTGGGCAGAAACCGTTGAGCCAGATCCCTGAAGATATCGCCATAGAGCTTGTAGAACATCCTGGCGCTGGCAATCAGCGTCTGCTGATCCTCCGCGTCCTCAATGCGATTCACCAGGCTTTCGTAGAAAGCGGTGTGCCCGACATCAAGCGCGCCATGGGATGCCAGGTAGGTAAAGGCTTTTTCACCCAGCCCCAGGCTTTTTTGCAGGGCTTTCCCGGCCTGCGTCGCCATGGCAGTGCTGGTGCCTTCCAGTACCAGCACCATGCCGAGAAAGCCCACCGGATTAACCCGGTAAACCATATCGTAGGCATAGGCCACCATGATTTCCGTCGCCGGCCCCGGTTTACCGTGCCGAACGGCTTGCGCATCGGCGCCGCAGGCGGCGATATCGTTCAGTATCCATTCCTGGTGGCCCAGTTCCTCCCCGATATATTCAGCCATGCCTTCGCGCAGCCATTCATAACGTTCGGGCAGGCGTCCGCCGCAAGCCATCAGGAGCGGAGTGGTGTGCTTGACGTGGTGATAGGCCTCGGCCAGAAAGGCAATATAGGCCTCACGCCCAACCTGGCCGGCAACCCCTGCACGCAGCAGCGGCAGGTTAAGCAGGGTTTCACGCTCCGCCGCTGTCGCGGCGAGCAATTTTTCATATACAGACATCTGATGCTTCCTCATACAAGGCATTGATTCTTGCGGCGTAGGCTTGCCAGATCACATCCCGGCGCAATCTGAAATTAGGCGTCATCTGCCGGTTCCCGGTGGTAAACGGCGCAGTGGCAAATAACCAGTGCCGCACGCTTGCGTAATCCGGCAGGCCTGCATTGACGGTGTTGATGACCTGGTCGACGTCTGCGCTCGTCGTGCCGGCAGCCGGCACGATCAGGGCCGTATTCCATGGCCGCGCCTCGCCGAACAAGGCGGCCTGTGCGATCTTCGGGGATTGTGCAAGCTGGCTCTCGACCCACTCGGGGGAAACATTGCGGCCAAAGGAGGTAATGAAGACATTTTTCTTGCGGCCGCTGATATACAGATAACCGGCATCATCCATATAGCCGATATCGCCAGTCGGCCAGAAGCGATTACCGTATTCCGTATCTGCCATGCCGGTATGGCCAAGCATGGTGCTGCCTGCAACCAGGATCTCGCCATCGTCGGCAAACCTGATCTGCACATGCGGCAGGGGCTTGCCTACACTGCCTTCGAGATGCGCGCCGGGGGTGTTGACCGCGACCACCGAGCAGCACTCCGATAAGCCGTAGCCTTCAAACACGGGCAAGCCGGCCCTGGCTGCACGTTCCAGCAGGGCATGCGAAACGGTCGCGCCGCCGACGGCAATAAAACGCAATGTATCGGGGATGGCCGCACCCGCCTCTGCCATCATCACCAGCGCCTTCAGCAGTTCGGGGGTCAACACCAGCGTGGTGGCCTTTGCCATGACGATGGCCTGCAGCATTTTTTGCGGTTCCAGCCCGGTTGCGCCATTGAGCCCAACCTGATGCGAGGGCAGGATGACGCTGCGTGCGCCGGCCAATAGCGGCACATACAAGCCTGCGATGTTTTCCAGCAGGGTGGGGAACGGCAATATACTGAGGTGCCGGTCTTCCGGCCGCGCTTCCGTTGCTGACAGCAAGCTCGATGCGACCTGCTCGATCGCCTGCAATCCGAGGCACACACCCTTCGGATTGCCCGTAGTGCCTGAGGTGTAGGTCACCTTCGCAGCAGCCTGCGGCAATTTTCTCTCGGCCGGATCCGCCAGCGTGAACTGGGTCAGCCAGCGCTCGGCCGCCTGATAGCGCTGGCGCGAAGCCACCCTGAAACCATTGGATTGCAGCAGATGTTCCATGACGATAGGCTGGTCGGTGACCAACTGATTGATACCGGCATCGCGGATAGCATGCACAACCTGTTCCGCTGAGAAAAAGGCGGGCAACGGCACGACCGGGCATCCTGATGCCATTGCCGCCAGGTCCGTTACTGCCCAGGCCGGGCAGTTCTCCACGGCCAGGCCCAGCACGCACGTACTGCCGGAAATGAACCGTTTCTGCATGCGCTCGATCTCGAACGCCAGCTCTGCATAGGTCAGCGTCCCGTGCGCACCCTGCAGGGCGATGCGATCAGGATTGCCGGCTGCATGGCCCTGAATGGCCCGAAGGATAATGCCCGGCTGCATCACGCCGCGCTCGCGGAACAAGGCGGTTGAAGACGCTGCACCGCCATCACCTGCGGCTTCTCATCGTAGTAACGGCCCCAGGCGGCCTGCTCGTTCTCGGGCAAATGCGCCAGGCGCGCAAAACCCAGGGGCAGCAGATGCATATTGAGCTTGCTCAACGCATTCCTCAGCGCAGGAATACCGGTGAACACGGCCCACGCCGTGCTCGTGCCATGCAGGTAAATGCTGATGCTCGCCAGCAGGCTGCGCGCAGTTCCGGGATACGCAACGGCCAGGTTGCCGACCTCAATAATGTCGGCGCGAGCAACCTGCCGGCCGCTTTTTTCCGCGATGACCGCTTCTACAGGGCTCTGCAGGTAACGTTCGAGAAACAGCGAAGTATTCTCGGCATGGCGCAAGCCGCAAACCGCAAGCAATTCACCGCGAGTATTGCGCAGGCTCATCAACTGCGGCATGAACTCCTGCACATCGGCGCCGTAAGCCTCGCGGAAAATCCGGTGGATGAACTGCTCCAGCTCGCGCCTGTCATCAGCCTCCGGGCCGGAAACAGCGGTATGAACATTCTCGGCGGAATGCAGGCGTACCTGGGCCATGGTGCGCCGATTGCCGCAAAACCCGTGCGTGCCGCCGGGCGACCCGGAGATGGCAAGGCTGCCATCAGAATCCGGCTGCACCCCGCCGCATTGGTCAGGCTCTGCTCGTAACGTTTCCAGCAACATGTTCAGGCACTCAGGAATAGGAATGCCTGATCTGGCGCAAACGACATGCCAACCAATGCCGCAGGAAATGGAAGAATATGAGAATTATTAATTAATCATTTAATAATCAATATATTAATAATTCAATAAAACAGGAATACGCATCCTGCCCGGTAAAAGAATCCGGGCAACAAGGGGTTGGAAGGAGTCAACCATACGAAATTTGCAGGCTGATACCCTGCAAATTTCGTATGTTCTTACCAAACCTGCAGGATCAATTGCATGAAATGACCGGCGCCGAATAGTGAAATACGCCGTCATCATCGATCCAGGCAACGGCTTTTACCCGGGAATCGGCCGCGCAAGCATCAACGTAGCCGATCGCCCCGGCCGTATCGGCCACATAACGCACCATGGCCTCCTGCGAATTCACCACATGCGGCGGCGATGTGCCATGGAAGTACAGTTCGTTCCAGTACTCCGCCTGCACTTCCGGTAGGCTGCCCAGAACGTGCTGGGAAAAGCGTTTACGCAAGACATGCTGCGTAGGCAGGTTGGCAGGGCGCATGCGCTTGCCGTTCGGCCAGTAGAGTTTCTTGCGCAGGAAAATCAGGCTGATATCCGCGGCAGTCAGGCTTCTCGCGGAGAAATCCGGCGGCACGATAATGGCCAGCACGTTACTCTCGCCCGCGCGGGCCGGGGATAGCGGCAACAGGCTCAACAAGAGCAAAAACAGCAGCGCACGCAAAATGGCAGGCCCAGCCATCAGAACAGGATCGCAAACGATGCAAGAAAGCCTTTGGGCGCGTCTTCCCGCTGTTCATCGCCACCCACGTACTCCATCTTCAGGATACGGTTGGATGCAGGGCGCCAGGCCGTGCCTATCAGCCAGCGGTCAACCGCGGATTCCGTCGGCCTCTGGAAATTCTCCAGCCTGGCAATGGCATACCACTGGTTGCCGAGAGGCGCCACCGCCTGCAGGTATGCGCCCTTGCCGCCGTCGTTGCCGTTGGTATGGAAGCGCTGGAAAGCCTCGCCGCTGAATTCCCAGCCATGGTGCCTGGTATGAAAATCGAGTCCCAGCATTCGGAAACGCGGCCTGCCGGGGATATTCTCGGCAAACTCCAGCAGGGATAAGCCCCAGTCGACCTTTCCGCTCAAGGTGAAGCGGCCGCCGAAAGTATCGCGGAACTCGACCTCATCGTGCTCGATATCCTGGTCTTTCAACACCTCGGCAAACAGCATGTACTCGAAGGCCTCTTCCCGATAGGGCAAGGCGCCGTAGAGCATCACGCCATTCAATGCAATCGGGAAAAGCCGGCTGGTCGCCAGCGGGCGCGTCGAAGTCCAGACCAACGGCGATGCGTGGATCAGGTTCCAGCGGCCGGCAGGCGTCAGATAACGGCCGACACGGGCATTGAGTTTCTCATTCAGGTTGTAATCCAGATACAGCCGCTCTATATCGAGGTAGGATTCCTGCTTGGAGAAATCGTCGCCCTCGCGCCATACCAGCGGACGCTCCAGTTCGATTTCGGAGAAGAACTTCAAGCGGCTGTCGCCTTCCCAGGTAACGATCATGCTCAGCTCATTAATCGCAAGCTCGGTCTGCGCATGGCGCGGAATCAGGATACCGGCACTGGCGTAACCGCCGACATTAAAGCCATCCCATATTCCGACTGGTTTCTCTTCCGCCTGTGCCAATCGAATGGATGCAAGAAAGAAAAGGCAGGCCAGGATAAGGCAGGCGAACCTGCAACCTGCCCTGATTGATGTATGCATAATTTTCACCTTGTTCTTGCCTTGTTTTAGCAGGCATTCTAATCTTGTTTATTGCGATTAACGAAAACCCACAGCAAAAGCCATGCCGCCTATTACCCAACCGACAGCCACCGCATGCGACTGAGCGCCCTGCCCATCCGCTACCTGCTGCTGGGTGCCTTTCTGCTGACCAGCCTGCTGCCGACCACGCTGATTACCGGACTGGCGTTTTACGAAGCGCGCACTGCGCTCAAAACCGAAATCCAGCGCGACCTGGAAACAAGGGCCAGTGCCACGGCGGACGATATAGACCGTATGATGTTCGAACGCCTGCAAAACGTCGCTTCCTGGAGCAAGCTGGAAGTCATGCAGGATGTGCGCATCAGCGATGTCGACAAGCGCCTTTCCAAATTCCTGAGCGAACTGAAAACCAGTTACCAGCATGTCTATCACGCACTCTACGTCATAGACCAGCAGGGGATGGTCATTGCTTCCAGCGATGCCGGATTGCTTGGCAAGGAATACCTGCAGCAACAGGTTTGGCTGGATACCCCCCTTGCCCGGAACAATATCAGGATATCCAAGCCGGATAACGGCATCCTGCGGATCAGCACCGAAATCGTGGACACAGTGGATGAAACAGCCATCGCCATGCTGGTCGCGGAATTCAACTGGCAGGAGATCGGCGACATTCTGAACGGAGCCGTGTCCGGCAGGACCTCCGCAGCAATCCTGGATGAACAGGACCAGGTGATCGCGGCAACCGCGCTATGGCAGAACACCATCAAGGCACGCATCTCGGCAAAAGCCACGGTTCAGGGCTTTCAAGGCCTGACCGACAATGCCTGGCGCGTCATTTTCTCCCAGCACCGCGAAGAGGCATTGGCCCCCATACGGCGCATGGGGATGATTTTCATCGGCTTGCTAGTAGCCACCATCCTGCTTGCCAGCTTCATTGCCATCCCGGTTGCCCGCACCATCAGCGGACCGCTGCTCAAACTCACTGATTTCGCCAACCGCTTCATACGCTCGCCGAGCAATTTGCGGCCGCCCGCCGGCGGGCCGGCAGAAATCAACACCATGTCCAAGGCCTTCGCCCAGATGATAGAAGACCTTGAGCGTTCCAACGCGCACCTGACGCGCGCAGCGAAACTGGCCGTAGTCGGCGAAATGGCGGCAGCCATGAGCCATGAAGTACGCACGCCGCTCGGCATATTGCGCTCATCGGCACAGGTATTGCTGCGTGAACCGTCGCTGACCAGGGAAGGACGCGAGGTATGCGGCTTCATCATTTCCGAAACCGAACGGCTCAACAAGCTCGTCTCCACCCTGATCGATACAGCGCGTCCGCGCCAACCGGAATTCAGGCCTGCCGATATTGCGGAACTGACGCAGCAGGCGGTTGCCATGCTGCGTGTACAAGCCGAGAAAAAGTCGATCGCGCTCACGCTGGAAACCGCAGACCCCGTGATGATTGCATGCGATAGCGAACAGATCATGCAGGTCCTGCTCAACCTGCTGCTGAATGCGATCCAGATCCTGCCCAACGGCGGAAAAATCCAGGTGTCCGTGCGGCAGGTGGGCAACAATGCGGAAATCCGGGTCGCCGATAATGGACCGGGAATTCCGCCCGAACAGCGCGAACAGGTATTCGACCCATTCTTCACGCAACGTGCCGGCGGCATAGGCCTCGGCCTGGCGGTAGTGCGCCAGATCGTCGCTGCGCATCACGGCGAAATCATTGTTGGCGAGAGTGCCATGAAAGGTGCAGAATTCCGCCTGCTGCTACCCACCACCAAGGAAGACTTTTGAGCGAGCTGAAACGCATTCTTGCGGTTGATGACGAACCCAGCATGCGCCGCCTGCTGGAAATCAGCCTGAAACAGGCCGGCTACCAGCCCGTACTGGCCGCAGACGGCAGGGAAGCACTCGGGCTGTTGCGCCAGGGCGGCATCAACCTGGTCGTCAGCGACCTGCACATGCCGGGCATGGGCGGCCTTAAACTACTGGAAACCATGCGCGAAGACAACCTGGAGACGCCCGTCATCATCGTCACCGCGCAAGGCGAAATCGCCACGGCCGTGGCCGCAATGAAACTCGGCGCCTCCGATTACATCCTGCGGCCGTTCGACCTGGAAACCCTGGAAATCGCCATCGATCGCGCACTTTCGGTCACCCGCCTGAAAATCGAGAACCAGTTCCTGCGCGAGGAAGTCACGCGCGACGGCAAGCATCTGGTGGGGGAAAGCGAGGCAATACAGAAAGTGAAGCGCGCGATTGCCCAGGTCGCGCCGGAAAAGGCAACAACCCTGATTGTCGGTGAAACCGGCACCGGCAAGGAACTGGTCGCCCATGCGATTCACCGCTCATCCACGCGCAGCAAGTCGCTTTTCGTGGCCGTCAACTGCGCGGCCATACCCGGGGAAATGCTTGAATCCGAGCTTTTCGGCCATGAGCGCGGCGCATTCACCGGCGCCATAAAAGAACGTGTCGGCAAATTCGAACTTGCCGATGGCGGCACGCTGTTCCTCGATGAAGTCACCGAAATGCCGATTGCGCTGCAGGCCAAACTGCTGCGCGCCCTGCAGGAAGGCGTTATCGAACGGCTCGGCAGCAATCGTCCGCTTGCCGTCGATATCCGGGTGCTCGCCGCCACCAATATCGACCCATTGCAGGCGGTGAAAGACGGAAAATTACGGGAAGACCTGTACTACCGGCTCAACGTGTTCAGGATAGATCTGCCGCCGCTGCGGGAACGCCGTGATGACATCGGCCTGCTGGCTTCGCATTTCATGCAGCCGCGGCATCTGAAACTGGACCCGGCAGCGCTGGATATACTGCAGCAATACGACTGGCCGGGCAATGTGCGCGAGCTTGCCAACGTGCTGGAGCGCGCGGCCATCATGTCCAATGGCGACAGAATCCAGGCGCAGCACCTGCCGTCCGACATTCTCGGCAATACGCCCGTCCGCCGGGAGATATCAACGGCCCTGGAAGAGAATGCGACATTGCCCTGCCTGCCTGACGCTGTCGAGGCTCTGGAAAAAAGCCTGATCCGGGCCGCGCTCAAACAAACGGGCGGCAACAAAAGCAAAGCCGCCAAGCTGCTCAGCATCAGTGAACGCTCACTCTGGTACAAGCTCGGCATCTACGGCAATCCCGATGAAAGCACGCAAAACCCTTCCGTTAAAACTTAGTCCACGTTTCCTTAAATCTGTCATGGGCTTACGCTATAATCCAATGATAAATTTTCTGCCTGAACCTGAAGACCATGCAAACCGACACTGAAATTGCCAAATCAAATATGCGCGAGCAAGCCCGCTTCAACATGATCGAACAGCAGATCCGCACCTGGGAGGTGCTGGATGGCGCCGTGCTGGACCTGCTCAAACACGTACCGCGCGAAGCCTTCGTACCGGCGCAATATGCAGGGCTGGCGTTTGCCGATATCGAGATTCCCATCGGCGAAGGCCAGACCATGCTTTCCCCCAAGCTCGAAGGGCGCATCCTGCAGGCCCTGGAAGTCCGGAAGACCGACAAGGTGCTGGAAATCGGCACCGGCAGCGGCTATCTCACCGCATTACTGGCAAAATCCGCCGGAGAAGTCATCAGCGTCGAGCTTCATGCCAGCCTCAGCGCAGCCGCAAAAGAGCGTCTCGACCGGCAGAATATCGGCAATGTGACGCTCGAAGTCGGCAACGCCGCCGACGGCTGGCCGGCACAGGCACCCTATGATGTCATCGTTTTCACCGGCTCCCTGCCGGTCAGCCCGGAAAAGGTGAAACAAAGTCTGGCAATCGGTGGTCGTATGTTCGTTGTGATAGGCGATGCGCCAGTAATGGAAGCCACCATGATTCGCCGCATCAGCGCGGATAGCTTCAAACATGACGTGCTTTTCGAAACCTGTCTGCCACCCCTGAGCAACGCGCCGCAACCTGACCGTTTTCAATTTTAAGGTTTCCACTTTGCTTGCAAAGAATTTTTCCATACACGCACTTGCGCTGGTAACGGCTGTTTTATGCACGCATTCGGTCGCTGAAGAACTGCCGTCGTTCAGCGGGCAGAACCTGCTCGATATCTACCAGACTGCATTGAGCCGGGATCCCTCCTGGGCTTCTGCGCGCAGCGCCAACCTGGCAGCGCAGGAAAAACTGGAACAGGGCAAGGCGCTCTACCGGCCTACCGTCAAGTTGAACAGCAATGCCAGCGAATCCGAGACCAATGTGAAGTATCTGGGCGAAGGTTCGGTTTTCAGAAACGAGGGACGTGAACGCTTCAATACTTTCGCCTACGGCATCAACGTCAACCAGCCCATATTCCGCAAAGAGAACATGGTGCTGTACGAGCAATCCAAACTGCAGGTGTCGCAAGCCGACCAGCAGTTGATACTTGCCCGGCAGAACCTCATGCTGCGCGTGTCGCAAGCCTATTTCGACGTGCTTCTGGCACAGGACAATATCGAGCTCATCAACGCACAGAAATCTGCCATCAGCCGCCAGTTGGAACAAGCCAACGCCAATTTCGAGGTCGGCACCTCGACCATCACCGACGTAAATGAAGCAAAAGCCCGCTACGACCTGACCATCGCCCAGGAAATTGCCGCGCTTAACGATCTCGAAATCAAGAAACGCGCAGTACAGGCGATTACCGGCAGCATGCCGCAGGTCCTCGCCCCGGTGCGCGTAGACCTGCAACCGAAACAGCCGGAACCGGCAGATATGGATAGCTGGGTCAATATTGCCCAGCAAAACAGCCTCGCCATTGCCATCCAGCAGCAAAACCTTGAAATCGCCACGCGCGAGGTGGAACGGGCCAGGGCAGGGCACTTGCCAACACTTGATGCCGTCGCCAGCTACACCGACACGCGCAACAGCGGAAGCGCCAACGGCTTCGGCAGCGACCTTGAAAACCTCACCATCGGCGTACAACTGGAAATTCCGATTTATCAGGGCGGGGCTGTCAGCTCCCGCACGCGTGAAGCCGCTGCCAACATGCAAAGGGCGCAGGAGGATGTTGAAGTCGCCAGGCGCCAGGCGGAGCTGGATACCCGCCAGGCCTACCTGGATGTCAGCAGCGGCGTCGCCCAGGTAAAAGCGCTTGAGCAGGCGCTTGCCTCCAGCCAGAGCCAATTGGACTCAACCAGCCTGGGGTATGAAGTCGGCGTGCGCACCAGCGTCGATGTACTCAATGCACAGCAACAGTTTTACAGCGCCAAGCGCGACCTGCTGCAAGCCCGCTACAACTACCTGCTCGGCGCGATCCGCCTCAAATCCGCCACCGGGCTTCTCACCGAGAACGACCTGGTCGAAATCAACCAGCAGCTCCTTGCCTCCAGATAAGCTGCGATGAAGCCCAGTCCGATCAGTCAAGCCGTAAACAGCCAGCTGGTGATCGTCGACATGCAGGAACGCCTTTCTTCCGCCATGCCGGCTGAAGACATGCAGCAGGTATTGAAAAACGCCAGCATCCTGCTCCAGGCAGCAAGAATGCTGGAAATACCTGCAATCCATACCGAGCAATACCCCAAGGGCCTGGGCGTGACAAAGGCAGAGTTGTTGCCCCTGCTCACCGGAAGCCAGCGCGTGGAAAAAACCGTCTTTTCCTGCTGCGACGAACCGACCTTCTGCCGCAAACTCACCAGCGACCGCCCCCAGGTCGTGCTGGCCGGCATGGAGGCGCATATCTGTATCCTGCAGACCGCGCTGGCGCTTCACGCCCAGGGCAGGCAGGTATTCGTCGCGGAGGATGCCGTCATTTCGCGCAACCCGATCCATAAGGCCAACGCCCTGCAAAGACTGCGCCAGGCCGGCGTCATCGTCAGCAATACCGAGTCCATCGTCTTTGAGTGGCTGGGCAAGGCTGAAGGCGACGCCTTCAAGCAGATCAGCAAACTGATTCGTTAATCCCCGCCCGATGAACTGGAAAGTCGCGCTTTTCGTTCTTGTCATCGGTTTTGGCGCATATCAATCCTGGCAAAAACGCGAAGCTGCCTACAGCCCCGGCGCGCCTGCACCGCATGCGCCTGCGCAACGGGCATCGGCAAATAGCGGCCAGGTATTCATCAACGGCCATCGCATCAAGCCATTGGAAGGCTTCAGCATCGAAGCGCGCGTGCTCTCCGTCAGGCATTACAACCATGATCGAGAATCCAGCTTGGCGCCGGTCGATCTCGCGCTCGGCTGGGGGCGCATGGCCGATGATGCCGTGTTGCGGCATATCGATATCAGCCAGCGTAACCGCTGGTATTTCTGGCGAACCGACAATTTCCCGATCCCGCGCCGCGAGATCGAAACCCATAGCGCGAACATGCACATGATTCCGGCAAACGCAGAAATCGAAAACAAGCTGAAATCCGTCAGTAGCGGGAAAATCGTCAGGATCAATGGTTATCTGGTGGAAGCAGATGCCAATGACGGCTGGCGCTGGCGCAGTTCCCTGACACGTGAAGATACTGGCCCGGGTGCCTGCGAACTGGTGCTGGTTGAAACCCTCACCGTCCTCTAGGTGAATGAAGCCCATTCAGGAATTCTCCCTGGAACAGCATGGCGGCCCTTACGAGCAGCGGCCATTGCAGTCACGGCTGCTCCACCATGGCCGGCCGACAGGAATCCTTTTGCCCGGTTACGTACTTTTACGCCAGTTCATCACCATCGATGGCGGTTATCTGCTGATCACCGATTGGGATTGCCCGTTCGAAGAAATGACGTATTTCACTTTATTGGGCCGGGATTTCAGAATCCGTTCCTCCCGTCGGCTGGGCGGCATGGCCGCATCCTTTCTGCTCACGGGCTTTGAGGTGGTGACGGACAGTGCTGCCATTGCAATTTTCGGCCGTGATAAAGGGCACGATTTACAGTACCTGGTAAAAATCAGGAAACTGGGAATTCCGTATTTTCTTCCAAAAATTTCCATCAAAAAAATTTAACCGATTCAAACAATTAACTCCGTCCGGCCTGGTTTCAGGCTATTTATTACAGCTTGAGCCATTCAGTTTTGACGTAAGTTGCCGATAAGCTAACGAAGCTCCGTAATTAGCCAAGGCATGGTAGATAAGAATGAGATTAGCGATTTACGCTGGCATATCGGGAACCTTACTGAAACTCGCAAGCATTCAGGCCGGACCGATCAGATACGCCTGCTTCCCAGGCCTTTTTTCCTGCTTGTCCGGCCCGCTCCGCAATGCGGCCCTCGTCAGGAATCCATTTGACCATATACGCCGTTCCTGCGCCGGCTTTCCATTTTTCCGGTCATCCCGCGCGGGACAAACGCAATTTCCGGCTGCAATCCTCTTACGACGATTCCAGGTCATGCGGCGGTTCATCCATTTCCCATGGCTGCTGGTATTACTGGGCTTGCCTGCGGGAGCGGCCTCAAAACCGGTCGATGCGCGCGACATGAAAGCTGCGCTTATCTACAATTTTGCCGTATTTACCTCCTGGCCGGAAAACGGCAGCAACGCCTTTACCGTCTGTGCATTCGATGAAGACCAGGACAACGTCAACCGGCATCTGCTGAAATCGAAAAATATAAACGGCCGGCAGGTCCATTTCACCATTATTCGCCATATCGGCGAACTCGAAAATTGCCAGGTTTTATACCTGGAAAAATCAAAAAACCTCGAGAACAAGAGGCTGTCGGAAAGCCTGGTTGATTTCTCAATATTGTCCATCGTCGACGTCACCGAAAAACCGGGCGATAGCGGGATCATCAGCATCCGCCAGGTCAACAGCAAATATTATTTCACCATCAACAACGAAGAGGCCAAACGCGCCGGCCTGATGGTGAGTTCCAAGCTGTTGCGCCTTGCGGCGGAGGTCTATTGAGCAGCCTATGTTGAGATCCTATTTCGAAAAACTGGCCATACAGCAAAAGCTCTACCTCATGCATCTATTGGTGACGGGGTCGGCAATGCTCCTGGTGTTTGTTGCGGTCGTCGCCTACCAGGCCATGAGTTTCAAGCGTGATTTAATACATGATCTCGAATCACAGATTTCCGTGATCGAGAATAATATCGGCGCCGCAATCGCATTTGAAGATCATATGGCGGCGAATGAGACGCTGAACTCCCTCAGCCTGAACAAGAGCGTAGAGCGGGCTTACATATTGCTGGAAAACGACAGTGTTTTTGCAGAATACCAGTCGCATCAACCCGGCCGGAGCGACACCGGGCAATCAAGCCAGGCGGAACCGCAGGCCGGCAGGATTCACCTGGCAAGAAACATCCTGGTCAACCGGCAGCATGTAGGCACGATTCACCTGGATGCCAACCAGGACAAAATCGACGCCAGGATCGAAGTATTCTCGATCGTTCTATTCGTCGCGATTTTTATAGCGATGCTGCTGGCCCGGCTAATCTCCAGGCAGTTGAACCGCTACATTACAGAGCCTCTGGGTTATCTGGAAAGCCTGCTCACGCGCATCACCAGAAATCATAGCTACTCGGACCGGTCGGTCATACAGACCAACGACGAAATAGGAGCGCTCTCCGTCGGCATTAACAACATGCTGGAGAACATTACGCTTAGAGACCAGAAACTGCATGAAGAGCTGGAGCAACGAAAGCACATTGAGAAAAAGCTGGACCTGCTCGCCTATTTTGACCATCAAACCACTTTGCCTAACCGGCACGCCTTTACGGAGCATATCAACAGAATAATGCACGACTGCGCATCGAATGGGCGGCATTTTTACCTGCTTATGCTGGACCTGGACGACTTCAAAGTGGTGAACGATACGATCGGCCATGCGGGCGGCGACAAGCTCCTCAAAGAGTGCGGCAAAAGGCTGCGCTCGATTCTCAGCAAGAAAGACGGCATATTCAGAATCGGCGGCGACGAATTCGCCATTACGTTGCAGGATATCGGGTCTACCGATGATGTCGAGAAAATCTGCAACCGCATCACACGTGCCGTTTCCCAGAAATTCATGATCGACAAGCATGAGATTTTTGTCGGGACCAGCATCGGGGTCGTGCAGTATATCGATGACAACTTTTCTGCATCCAGCCTGATCAAGAATGCCGATGCCGCCATGTACTGGGCAAAATCGGACGGTAAGAATACATTCAAGCTCTATTCGCAGGAAATTGAAGACCTGAATTACCAGCAACAGCAGCTCATCACCTATTTGCAGGATGCCTTGAGCAACAACGAGCTTGAGCTGTATTACCAACCCATCGTCAATGTCGGGTCCGGCCTGATCGTCGGCGTGGAAGCCCTGTTAAGGTGGCATCAGCCCAATATAGGGGTGGTCAGCCCCATCGTTTTCATCCCGATTGCCGAGAGTACCGGCTTGATTACGCCCATCGGGGATTGGGTCATCAATACTGCGCTTGCCCAGATTAAAGTCTGGCAGGACAAATACAGGCCGGACTTGTTCGTCAACATCAACATCTCGGGGCGCCAGTTCCAGGATCAGTACATCGTCGACAAGATAAATACCGCAATTTCCAGGAACATGATCGACCCCAGGACCATTAATTTCGAGCTCACCGAGTCGATTCTGATGGAAGATGTCGAGACGACGATCCAGATACTGCAATCCCTCAGGAAAATCGGAACAAGCATTTCCGTCGATGATTTCGGCACCGGGCATTCATCAATGAATTACCTGAAACAGTTCCCGGTCAATACGCTTAAAATCGACAAGAGTTTCGTGCACGGGCTGCCCGATGATGAGGTCGATATCGCGATCATCAAATCGATCTTCGCGCTGGCAAAAAGCCTGAAGCTGGATGTGGTGGCGGAAGGCGTTGAAACCGAACAGCAACTGGATTTCCTGAGAAAAAACAATTGTGCAAAAGCGCAAGGGTATTTCTTCAGCCCGCCTGTTCCGGCAAATCAGATCGAAGAACTGTTCGAGGAATTCAATGCCGCCATCCACCTCGGGGTGCAGGAAAAAAATAATACGCGCTATCCATGAGGCAGAAAGCGGCCGATCAGTTCCAGAATCCTCCGGTTTGCGCCGCCGGCACCCTGGCTGAAGCGATAGGCTGCCGACCCCATGGCCTGCCTGGTTTCGCTGCTCATGAATAATTCGTTCAGGGTATCCACCAGGTCGCCGGCAGTGCTGACCCGCCTGGCCCCGCCGCTATTCACCGCTTCTCTGGCGACCCAGTCGAAGTTGAATGTGTGCGGCCCGATAATCACCGGCTTTTGCATGCTGCAGGCTTCAATCAGGTTCTGCCCGCCGAAAGGCAGCAGGCTGCCGCCGATCAATGCCACATCGCATGCCGCATAGTAAGCAAACATCTCGCCCATCGTGTCGCCCAGTACAACGGTACAGGTATCGCCAACCGGCGTATCGGCCGCCGCAATAACGGATTTGCGCGCGTAATTCAGCCCGCGCTTGCCGAGCAGCGCCGCCACCTCATCAAAACGCTGCGGATGACGCGGCACGATCACCGTCAACAGATGGGGAACGGCCAGCCGCTCCACCGCATCCAGAATCAGCGCCTCCTCCCCGTCCCGCGTGCTTGCTGCGAGAAATACGGGGCGCGATTCGCCGAGCAGGCTGCGTAAGGCCAAACCCCGGGCCAAAGTATTTTCGGGCGGCTCCACATCGAACTTGAGATTGCCGCAGACCGTTACCTCCGTTGCGCCGAGTTGCCGCAGACGTTCCGCATCCTGCTCAGTCTGTGCCGCTACCGCGCTCAGGCTTTGCAGGCCTTGCCGGGCCAGTCCGGCGATCCTGCCGTATCCGCGTGCCGATCGTTCGGACAATCTGGCGTTCACCAGCAGTAACGGGATGTTGCGTTTTTTACACCCGGCGATGAGATTGAACCAGAGTTCGGTTTCCATCAGCAGGCCGATTTCGGGCTGGAAATGATTCAGGAACCTGGCAACCGCATCAGGCGTATCGTAGGGCAGATACACCCGGTTTACCCGGTCGCCGAACAACTGCTCACCCGCCTCGCGGCCGGTCGGCGTTGCATGGGTCAGCAGAATGCGATGTGCAGGATATTGCTGCATGAGCGACTGCGCCAGCGGCGCGGCGGCACGGGTTTCGCCGAGAGAGACGCAATGCAGCCAGATGACCGGCTGGCGCGGCCTTACCCCATAAAAACCATAGCGTTCCGCCAAATGGCATCGATATTCCGGCTGCCTGATGCCGCGCCAGAGCAATTTCACCGGCGTAAATGGCAGCAACAGGTAAAGCAAAAAGGAGTAGAGTAATCGGGGCATGGACAGATTTTCTCACACATCCGATTTGCCGGAAAAATGTCCAGAACTTTATTTTGCGCAACGTGAGCAAGGACTCACCTGCCGCCATACCAAGGCTGGCCCGGAACTCAATGCGGATGCGCTTTCATGGTGCAGAAAAAATGCTAAAAATTCGATTGACGAGCCCTACCAAATGACATAACTTTACGGTCAATCACAAGATGTTGTGGTTGAAGCTTATTTTAGCCATAATCGCAATTCATAATAAAAATCCAGCATATTAGGAAGGAATCATCCATGCTCAAGGCCGTTAAAGTATCCCGGGAGACTGAAAAGGAAGTGCCTCTTCAGTCCGTTTCGCTTGATATCTGGGATAAAAAATACCGCCTGAAGACCAAGCAGGGTGAATGCCTGGACGCAACCATTGATGACACCTATCGTCGCGTCGCCCGCGCCTTGGCCGACGCCGAGGATACCGAAGAGAAGCGCGCGCTCTGGTTCGACAAATTCCTGTGGGCATTGCGCCGTGGCGCCATCCCCGCAGGCCGCATTACTTCCAATGCAGGCGCGCAGGAACACAAACCCGCCACCTCCACCATCAACTGCACCGTCTCCGGCACCATCGAGGATTCCATGAACGGCATCCTGGAAAAGGTCCATGAAGCGGGCCTGACCCTGAAAGCCGGTTGCGGCATCGGTTACGAATTCTCCACGCTGCGCCCCAAGGGCGCATTTGTTGCCGGCGCCGGCGCCTACACCAGCGGCCCGCTGTCGTTCATGGATATCTACGACAAGATGTGCTTCACCGTCTCATCCGCCGGCGGCCGCCGCGGCGCACAGATGGCCACGTTCGACATTTCGCACCCTGACGTCACCGATTTCATCAAGGCCAAGCGCGAAGCTGGACGCTTGCGCCAGTTCAACCTCTCCTGCCTGATTACTAAAGAATTCATGGAAGCGGTGAAAGCCGATACCGAATGGAAACTGGCTTTCCCGGTCACCGAGAAAGAAGCCAATGTGGACGGGCTCAAGCTGGACGATGCCAGCCAGGTCGTCTGGCGCGAATGGCCGGTCAAGGGCAGGTACCTGACGCGCGAATCCGACGGCAAGGTCGCCTGCCGCGTCTACAAGACCATCAAGGCGCAGCGCCTGTGGGATGTCATCATGTCCTCCACCTACGATTTCGCCGAGCCGGGTTTCATCCTCATCGACCGCGTCAACGAGATGAACAACAACTGGTACTGCGAGAACATCCGCGCCACCAACCCTTGCGGCGAACAACCGCTGCCGCCTTACGGCGCCTGCCTGCTGGGTTCGGTCAACCTGACCAAGTTCGTGCGCCAGCCTTTCACCGACAAGGCCTGGTTCGACTGGGATGAATACCGCGAAGTGGTCGCCACGTTCACCCGCATGCTGGATAACGTGGTCGAAGTGAACGGCCTGCCGCTGCAGCAGCAACGCGACGAAATCGCGCGCAAGCGCCGTCATGGCATGGGCTATCTCGGCCTCGGCTCCACGCTGACCATGCTCAGGATGCAATACGGCGAAGCCGATTCGCTCAAGTTCACCGAAGAAGTGACCAAGGTCATGGCCGAGGTTGGCTGGGAAGTCGGCGTGAATCTCGCCAAGGAAAAAGGCCCGGCGCCGATCATGGAAGAAGAATTCGAGGTCACGGCCGACATGCTGGCAAAACGCCCGGAAATGAAAGCCGACGGCATCAAGCTCGGCGCCAAGGTCAAAGGCAAGGTGCTGATGGGCCTTTACAGCAAGTACATGCAGCAGTTCCCGGAAGAACTCCGCAAGGAAATCGCCAAAAACGGCGTGCGTTTCACGCACCACAGCTCCATCGCGCCGACCGGCACCATTTCGCTCTCCCTGGCGAACAACGCCAGCAACGGCATCGAACCTTCCTTTGCCCACCACTACAACCGCAACGTGATCCGCGAAGGCAAGAAATCCAAAGAAAAAGTCGATGTGTTCTCCTATGAACTGCTGGCCTACCGCGAGCTGGTGAATCCCAAGGCAATGCCGTTCGGCGAAACCGAAGAACAGAAACTGCCGGAATATTTCCTCGACTCTTCCACCATTCAGGCCAAGGCCCACGTGGATATCCAGGCCGCAGCACAGAAATGGATCGACAGCTCCATCTCCAAGACCATCAACGTGCCGACGGATTACGATTTCGAGGACTTCAAGAACATCTACCTCTACGCCTACGACAAGGGCCTGAAGGGTTGCACCACTTTCCGCTTCAACCCCGAAGCCTTCCAGGGTGTGCTGGTGACAGAGAAAGACCTGGAAAACACCACCTACAAGTTCACGCTGG
Source organism: Methylophilaceae bacterium (assembly GCA_905339275.1). Classification (GTDB taxonomy): domain Bacteria; phylum Pseudomonadota; class Gammaproteobacteria; order Burkholderiales; family Methylophilaceae; genus UBA6140. Next base: position 237,753 of record CAJPFK010000004.1, on the reverse strand, counting down.
AAGACGGCACGGTGATTGAAGCCAAGGGTAATGAAGAAATCGAGTATGACGGCGAAATCCACTCGGCTGCAAATCTGTACGATGCGCTGAAGGAAGGCTACTACGGCAAGTTCTGATCGCTGCCTGTCATCAACATAAAAAAGCCGGGGCGATTCCCGGCTTTTTTATTGTATTGCTATCGACTATATCACCAGCGGCTTGGCCTGCCGATACTGTAGATCTTCCAGGGTAATATCCAGGCCGCCCAGTTCTATGCCAAGCAAGTTCAACAGCGGATCCAGAATTGCCCCTGCTATATTTCCAAGCGTTGTACCAAGTAGTGGAAGAAGCCCATTTAACAAATTATTGAGAAGCGGACTAATGACCGCACCAACAAGAGGTACAAGAGGAAGAAGCTTAACCTCGATGGTACTTTGCTGGCTCAGGGCGTTAGCCAAACTGCCGCCCACTGAGCTTGAAACCGATTGGGTCTGCGGAAGATCATTTGCCACAGGGTGCGCTACATCAAAATCAAGCTCGGCGCCTGAAGGATTCTGTAACGGAAGATTGAGTCCCAACGTTGCTACCTTCAGCCCAAGCAAATTAATCTCAGCAGGCCCGGTATCTGACTGATTCCTCAGGGCTATTGAGGCAATGCCAGGTTGGGCGCCAATTGTGACCTGGGTACTGTCATCATTGGCATCGATCTGCAACAAACTGGCCTCACCTTGCGCGACTTCCATCTTTAGCAAGATATCAATCCCTAATAGATTAACACCGGCAAGAACACGAATTTGTGCAGTTTTTGCTGTCGTGCACGCCGTCCCATCGGCGCCAGCAGGAGGGCCTATTGCCATCTGGGGCGGCTCAATCACCGTCAGGCCCACGTTCACTCCTGGCAAAAGTGCATTCAACGTCACGGCATTCTGGCCGTTGGCAATCATGGCAGCAGCGGTAATCAGGGACAAGGCATTCAAGCCAACCGTCGCAGCGGCATTGGTATCAGGCGTAGTGACAGCCAGCAGCTCGCCAAGCGTCAGGCTGGCATTATCCACGGTAGCTCCGGCAATCGTTTGCATCCCTGCAATCGCCTGGATATCAGCAGCCCCATTCTGTCCTGCGGCATTGGCAAACAATTCCAGCAGGTCACCAATTTGCATATCAGCATCCAACAGGTCATCTACTGTCCCGATGCCACCTGAAACCGCCAACATGTCCTGCAAGGTAATCCTGGTCGCAGCAATGCCACGATAGGAAAGTACATCGAGATTCAAGGAAGAACCCAGCATGCCGCCCAGCAAGGCATTGAGCAGTGCCGAATCTTCCGAATCCAGGCTGACAAGGAAACTGCCGGCACTGAACGCAGCCAGGGACGGGTCTGAAACTGAAACGGCTTCGGCGGTCAGGGTAATCGTGCCACCGAAGAGGCCGCCGGCAACCAGGCTGCTGGGCACTTCCTGGGTTGCGCGGACGAATACCGCTTCGGCGCTTGCGCCTGAGGTAAATTCACGGATGCCTGCGCTGGTCGTCACACTGCCGAGATCGACCAGGTTGGGGCCTTGCGACAACTGCCCGGCAAACCCGTTATTGGCTGCTGCTGCCTGCGCCGCCGCCATGACGTCATTCAGGCTGGCTGAACAGCCAAGCTGGCGGGAGGCCTGTATCGCGGCAATATCGGCAATCGATTGCAGTTTGCGCTGCTGCATCCATAATCGGCCGCTGTCTACCGCCAGCGCGGTAAACAGGACGGCCAGCAGCAATGTCAGCACGCCGAACAGGCCGATCGCGCCGCGCTGGTTGCGAAAACTATTTGGCGACAGGCGCCGCATGGTCGTAGAACTCCGGGATAGGTTTGCCGAAACTGTTGATATAGCGTTCATGAATCTTGTCCATGGCTTGCCCGGAGATCGGCTGGGGCTGTGCGGAAGCGGCCTGCCCGCTGCGCTGCAGTTCCAGCCAGGCGCGCGTGCCTGATGGTGCGCCCTGTTCCCTGGGCACGCTCTCGGCGACACCGGCTATTGATTTGTCCTGCCCCGCCTCCCCGGCATGGACGGAAATGCCACCCGTCACCAGCACCATAGCCAATATGAGAACTCGCATCATCATTGCCCTCCTGTTCCATTCCGGTTCGTGTCTGCGCTCGCCAGTGGTCGTCGCGCCATTTCCTGCAGTTTTGCCAGTTCATCCGCTGCAATCCCGAACTGGCTGGCAAAGGCATCGGCCCTCTCGTTCTCGCCATCGCGGTAAAGCAGGAGAATCAGGTTATGCGCTGCCTGACGATAGCCCCCGGCAAGCTCCACCGCTGTCAGGAACTCATGCACCGCGGATTTATTGTCTCCGGACATCATCAGTACATAACCGTAATCATTGCGAATCGTGTGTTCTGTCGGCAGCGCTGCGCTTGCCGCCCTGAGGTGCGCAACGGCCTCCTGCAGGTTGCCGGACCTGCTGGCAATGAGACCGAGGCCCTGGTAGGCATAGCCTGCCACGCAGCTACCCAGCAGTCGCCGGTAAATGGCTTCTGCCTGCACCTCGCGCCCGGTCTGCCGCAGGCCATCGGCGCGCAGCAGGTCCGCCTGAGGGTTGGCAATGTGCGCGGCATCCAGGTGTGCGATGGCGGCATGCGGCTTGCCATCCCCCAGCATCTGCCGGATCAGGCCCAGCCTGGTGGCCTCTTCGGCGGATATATCGTTACAGGCCGCGATCTTGTCCTGCGAGATTTTTGACTGACGGCTGGACTGGCCGGTGGCGGACATGTCGCCGGGCCTCAAATTGCCGCCGGCGACGGCACCGTTACTGGCAAACAACAACAGAATCAGCATTTGAAGCGTAATTGCATGCGAAACCTCTGGCCAAGCGAGCAGGTGGAACGAAGAGCGGCGGCCATAACCGGCACCACGCAATGCAGCAAGCCATTTGATCCAGGACTTCATCTTATCCACCGACTCCTTTCAGGGCCTTGGCAAGCCCGAGGAAACCCGGACCGGCCAGGAAAATCATCAATGCCGGAAACAGGAACACGATCATGACAATCGTCATCTTCGCCGAAAGCTTGCTCACATATTCGCGCAGTTCCGAAACCTGCCGCTGCTCGACCAGCTCGGTATATTCCTCCAGCGAGTCGCGGATGTTGCCGCCGTAACGCGTCACTTGCTTCAGCATGGCAATGGTATCGTTGAGTTCCGGCACATCCAGCGGTGCCGCCATCTCGGCCAATGCCTCGGCGCGATCCTGCCCGGCCTCGATACGCTTCAGCACCAGCCTGAGCTCCCGTGCCAGATTGGGAATCAGGTCGCGTCCCTGTTGTTCAATCACCCGCAGGATATGTTCCAGCGACAGGCCGGCCTCGAACAGCATGCGCAACAGGTGCAGAAGCGGAATTACCTCCTTGCGAATGGCGGCCTGGCGTTTTTGCGCCTTCCAGCGCAAGAACCGGCGCATGAAGACAAAACTCGCGGCAAACCCGAACAGCAGGTAGAGAATGACATTCGCCAGCGATTCGCCCTCCGCCAGGGCATAAATGCCACCGGCAATGCCGCTCGCCAGGGGCAGCAGCCATGCAGCCATCAGGTAATATAAACGCGTCCTGGCGTTGCCCCATCCGGCCTGCACCAGCAACTGCTGCATCTCGTCCATTTCACTTCTGGAAATGCGCCCCAGCAGGTTTTGCATCGACGCCTGCAAATCAAAACGGTAGAACCGGGCCGGTATGTTGATGCCCTCCTGCTGCAATGCCTCGCGGAAACGGCGATGGATATGCGGCGGCGGCCTGTCGCGCTGAGCGCTGAACATAAGCACGGCCGCTGCCACCAGCATCAGGGTCACCGTCATCCACCACCACAGGCTCATGATAATCACACGCTCTTCAACATGCGCCAGAGCACGAAGCCGCCGAAACCCTGCAGGCCGAGGGCCACCATCAGCATGGTCTTGCCGGAGGCATCCTGCAGCATCAGGTTCATGTAACCGGGGTTCACCATCATGATGTAGGCTGCGATTGCCATCGGCGTCAAACCGAGTACCCAGGCCGAAATGCGGGTCTCACCGGTCATGGCCGCCAGCTCCCGCCTTGCGAGTTCCTGCTGCCGCACCATTTGCACCACGCTTTCCAGCATTTCCTTCGGGCTGCTGCCGTAACTGTTGCTGATGCGCATCGCCAGGGCGATAAGATTAAGCTCCCGCAGGCCGTGCAGCTTTGCGGCATCGGAGAGTGTCTCCACCATATCCGCCCCCAGGTCGGTCGCGCGTATCACCCGCTCAAGCACATGCCGCAATGGCAGCGGCGCTTCCCCGGTAGCAAACCGGATCGAGCTCTCAAGGCTGCGCCCCGTGCTCAGACTGCGCAATACCTGATCGATAAACATCGGCACCTGGGAAATCACCAGTGCCTGGCGGCGACGCAAGCGGCTGTAAGGAAGGAAAAAACCGAACACGAGCAGGGCGCCGCCAAACAGCAGGAATGCGCCGGCCCAGCCGAACGAGAACCATCCGAGCAGGCCGAATGCAAGGAACAGCATGGGAATCGCCACAAAATGCCCGTCCTTCAGCTCAAAACCGGCATAAATCGAGGCGCGCACGCGCAAGCGGTGCCAATAGGTCTCTTTCACGCCGGGAGGCATGCCTGAAATGGTCGCGCCGTGGGGCAGCACTTCATGGAAATGCGAAATCACCCTCTCCCGGAAACGGGAATTCTTGCTGTAGTAATACATCCAGATAGCCGCCAGCAGCATCAGGAATGCCACTGCGAGAATCAATGCGCCGAAAAGATTGGTCATTGCCATTTGACGTAAGCAGCGAGATCGCGCAGCTTCCGGTTGCAGGGCTGTACCCCGGCGCTGGAGAACCGGTTGCCGGACGCATCATAAGAATACAGCTCGTTCATCACGAACTGGCCGTCGCGCACCCCGACGATTTCCGTAATTGAGATAACCTTGCGCTGGCCGTTCGGCAACCGGCTGATCTGGATGACAAGTTCGATGGCGGCGGCAATCATTTTGCGCAAGGTGTTTTCCGCCCCCTGGAAACCGGCCAGCCCCGCCAGCATTTCAAAACGCAGCATGGCATCTTCCGGGCTATTGGCATGCACCGTGCTCATGCAGCCGTCATGCCCGGTGTTCATGGCCTGCAGCACATCCATCACCTCTTCGCCGCGCACTTCGCCAAGCACGATACGGTCGGGCCGCATGCGCAAGGTGTTGCGCACCAGCTCACGCGCCGTTATTTCGCCTGCGCCATCCATGTTCTGCGGGCGCGTTTCCAGCCGGACCACGTGCTCATTCTCAAGCTGAAGCTCGGCGGCATCCTCGATGGTGACAATACGCTCGGTAGGCGGGATGAACCGGCTCAGGACATTCAGCAGGGTGGTTTTACCCGCGCCTGTGCCGCCGCTGACGATGATATTGCACCGCCGCTCGACCGTTGCGGTGAGGAATGCAAGCATGTCGGCATCGAAGGTGCCCAGTTGCAGCAGATCACCCTCCAGCAAAGGCTGCTTGCGGAATTTGCGGATGGAAAGGCAGGGGCCGTTCAATGCCAGCGGCGGGATAATCGCATTGACGCGGCTGCCGTCGGGCAGGCGTGCATCCACCATGGGGCTCGCCTCGTCGATGCGCCGCCCGAGGTGCGACAGAATCCGCCGGATCACGCGCAGCACATGCTCATCATCGATAAAGCGCAAGGTCGTGTTTTCAAGGCGCCCATCGCGCTCGATATAGATACGGCGCGGCCCGTTCACCAGGATGTCGTTGATGTGGTCGTCCTTGATCAGGCTTTCGAGCGGCCCGTAGCCCGCCAGCTCATCGACGATTTCCTCGCCAAGGTTTTCCAGGTCGTAGCCGCTGATTGGCAAGCGCTTTTCTGCGATATATCGCGCCACCTTGTCCCTCACGTATTCCGCAATCTGGTCCCGCGGCATGTCGAGCAACCCGACGTGATCGTGCTCGATTTCAATAATCAGGTGGCGGTGCAGCTGGAATTTCAGTTCCTGGTAATCCTCTGCCTGCTTCAGGCCGTAATCGAAACCGTATAAGTGCAGATCCATCTTGCGGCCCCCTATGCCTTGGCATCCAGCGGCACTACCGCTGAGACCAGCCTGCGCAACAGGCTCGGCGGTTTGCTCTCGACATTGATCGAGGCATTGGTGATATGCCGCGCCAACTGGCGCACGCTCTGCGTATAAGGGTCGTTGGGCGATAGCTCGAACATGCTTTCGCCGGAGTTCATGGTCGCCAGGCGCGCCATGCCGGATGAAGCAAGCGTGCCCAGCAGCGGCAAGCCGAAGGACTGAGCAATGCTCTCGGCATCCGGCGGCATTTTGGGCAGGTAATGGTCGACCACCAGGCCGGCATGGCCCAGCGCGACCTTCTCCTCACGCAAGTGCTTGAGCAGATGCATGTTCTGCCGGCAGCTCGGCACGCTCTGCTCAAGCAGGATCATGATCTGGTCGACATTGCCCAGCAGCAGCATGAAAAACTCCGAGCGCGCCATGCCGCCCAGATTGACGACGATATGGGAGAAATGGCGTCTCAGCGTGCGCAGCAACACATACACGTCGGCGGAGGTAAACTGGGCGCCGGTCCATGGCTCTTCCGGCATCGAAAGCACCGTGAGGCCGCTCTTGTGCTTGCCGAAACCGGTCTGTATCAGGGTCGAATCGATACGGCGCAGGCTGCGAACGGCATCGATGAAGCTGTAAGAGGCGGTCAGCCCCAGATAGAGCATTGCATCGCCATGCGGAACACCGAGATCCAGCAGCAGGGTAGGTTCGGTTTCCTGCACCGCAAGCGCCAGGTGCAGTGCCAGCATCGGCGAATCGCTGCCGGGGCGGGCACTAACCACCGCTGTAATCCGTCCCCCTTGTTCGGACTGCGCCGACTGCATGCTTGCATCACGCGGAATCAGCTTGTTCACCTCGGCCACCACTTCACTCGCCCGCGTACCGATCTTGATGAAATTGCGCGCGCCCAACCGCATCGTCGTCAGCAGCAGGTTCTGGTCGACCGTGTCTGCCAGGACAACTACCGGCAGAAAAGGCTTGGCAGCAATCAGGCCCTCGATCAGCAGCGTTTCCTGACGATACTCGGCAGCGTTCAACTGCACAAAAATGGCCGAAGCGCCAATCGCATCGGCCAGTTGCACCACCCGCTCGATCGAGGACGAATCGGAAGGAATGACCTCACCGGCCTCCATCATGGCATGCGTCAGCCAATGCAGGCATTCCTGCGTCTGCGTGATGGCGATATAGCTGTTACGTTCACTCATTTGCAATCACCTCGACACGCCGGTTGCGGGCAAGCCGGTATCGGGCCTGGTTCCGGTCTGGAAAAACAGTTCGCTGAAACTCGGGTTGTAATCGCGCAAATTGCCGCCGGGCAGCGCCGGTGTCCCGGCATCGCGCGCAATGGGGCGAACCAGATAAGGCGTCACCACCATCAGCAGCTCCTTGTCCTCACGGTCAAAACGCGTCGAACGGAAAAAGGCACCGATAATTGGGATGTCGCCTAGCCAAGGCAGCTTGTCAATATTATTCATTGAATTGCGGCTAACCAGCCCGCTAATGATAAAGCTCTCGCCGTTGCCCAAGGCAACGCTGGTATCGGTGCGCCGCACACGAAGGCCGGGTACTGCCACACCTCCGGTTTGTACTACATTATTGAAGTCAAGCTCACTTACCTCGGGCGAAACTTTGAGAAAAATACGATGGGCGTCAAGTACCGTCGGCGTCAGCATCAGCCGTACGCCGTATTCCTTGTATTGAATTGTTATAGAACTATCGGAGCCGCCACCTGTACGAATTGGCACCGGAAATTCACCTCCGGCAAGAAAAGTCGCGCTCTGGCCGGAAATGGCCGTAAGACTCGGTTCAGCCAGGGTATAGGCAAAACCATTCTCTTCTAGCACACTAATGGCAGCAAGCAGACCTGAATTATAGTTACCGTAAACTAGATTATATGCATCACCGAGTGGCACAAAACCTGAGCTGAAGGGAACACCAAAACGAATCTTGGAATTATTAGGGCCAAAATTGATGTTTCCCAAAGAACCTGGCGTACCAATGGCAATTGAGGAGTGATCCCGACCTTTGGGCAGGAACAGATTTACTCCCGCCCGCAACATCTTCTGCCGGCTCACTTCAATTACCTTGATATCAATCTGCACCTGGCTGTCGAAACCTGCATGCGTTGCATCCAGCGGCCCCTTGTTTTCTGCATCCACCGCCTGCCGCGCCAGGGCATGCTGCTCCAGCGATACTGCCTCGCCGGAAATGGCCACGCCGGCACCGGCGGGCACGGCCTTGATCGACTTGGTCAATTGCAGGCGCTGCTGTTCGAGCCCGGTGCTTGCGCTGACGACCACCTTGAGCAGGCGCGCAGGTTTCGCAGCCTTTTCGCTCTCCCACAGGGAGATTTCGGTGGTGCCGGCCTGCTTGCCGATCACCAGGATATTCTGCGATGTCAGCATCGTGATGCCGGCAACGGCCGGGTTGCCTACCGCAACTCTCTTCACCGGCTGCGAATGGGCATACACCTGCTGGCCGCCGGCCTCCAGGTTCAGCAAGCTGTCGTCCTCTGCCAGCACCTGCGAGGAAACCAGCCCGCACAGGGCTATTGTCCCCAACAAACAGCTTTTCAGAATTGACATGCTTCCCCCTTTGACTGCCGGTTTATCGAGCAATCTTCATCTTGTTACGCTTACGACTTCCACCTGCTCGCCCCGGTGCACAATGACCCGTTCACGCTTGCTGGCCGTGGAAACACTTTTCTTCTTTGTCGGAATGCCTGTTTTCTCGCCGGCCTGCAGTGCCGTTCCGGCTGATGCGACTTGATTGGCCCGGGGCCTGGCAACATCGTCCAGGCGGATGAACTGATTTGCTTCGCTTCCGGCAGATGCATAACCCAAGGGCTGGGCGCCACGCAACGCGAGCCGCAGGACGCCGCTGCTTTCAGCCAGCATCAGGCGTGACACCTGGTTTTCCGGCACCGCGAGAATTGCCGAGCGGCTATCCTTTTCCTTTCTGGTTTCGGCCTTTTTCGCACTGTCGTTGAAACCGGTACCGGCAGGTTTCGCTGCGGTATCGGACGATTTGGCCGAACCGGCGTCCTCACCCAGCACATCGCCATAAGCCAGGACTTTTACATCGCTCAATACGATCTGGGCCGAGCTGACGTTATCGGTCTCGCGGTCTGCACGCAGATAAAGCAGCACATCCACCCGATCGCCCGGCTTGACGAAGCCGCCCACCCCGATCACCTCATTCACCTTGACCGCGATCGCCCGCTCATCAGGGCCAAGCGACTGGGCAAGCGCGCCAAGTGCGGGAAAATGCTGCGATATGAACGGCGTCCCCTTGACGATGGGTTCAACCGCCAGTTTGCCCAGGACGTCATGCACATTGCTGTAGCCTCGCGGATCGGGCTGCGGTGTCGAAGCAATCTCCACATCGTCAACCGTCAGTATCCTGCCGGCCGGGATGGCTTGCGCCGCGACCACCTGCGAATAGGTTGGCGTCACCACCTTGACCGCGGCAACCGGCGGTTTCGTGCTGATGCGGTAACCCAGCCATGCCGTCGTGATGGCGCCCAAAGCCAGGATTACTGCCAAAACTCGCAAGAATGTACTATTCATGATGAGTGCCTGTCGTCATGTCTGCATCGGGTTAAAGTTCAATCACGGCGGTTCCTGCCAGATCATCAGGTACTTTGGGAATCTGGCCGATCAAGGGTAGCGATAGCATCGGGATCAGCGGGTCGCTTGCATAGTCCGCATAAACCACCCGCACCGTGAGCAGGTTGCCGGCCATCGACAACTGCACCAGGCTGTTATTCACGCCCAGCACCTTGGTCTTCGATTTTGCCGGCATCCAGGCCAGCGCCGTTCCCACTGTCGTTCTCACGCGGGGATCGACGCCGCCGTTCAGATAAGCCGCATCGCTGGAGAAAGCCAGCCGATCCACCGCGATGGCCGCGCGGGCGCCTTCCTCGGCTGCATGGACGAATGCGGATTGCATCAGCATCACGATGGCATAACTCACCAATGCGTAGAACAATGCAAAGAACAGCACAAACAGCATGACGAACTCGATCGCCGCCGCGCCGCGTTGCGATTTGTGCCGCTGCCGGCGCAGGGTTTGGGCAAACAGGGGCATCATCTGTCCACCCCGATGGCAAACAGCAAGCCTATGCTCAGGGCGGAACCGAACGGCATCCATTTCTTTGCAGAGATGGCGGCACCGCCGTAGTGGATGAATAACAGGTAACCGACGCTCGCCGCGCCCGCGATCAGCGCGCCGACAACAAAGGCATACAGGGTAACGTACCAGCCCCCGATCAGGCCGATAGCAAGCAGCAGCTTGACATCGCCGGCACCGAGCATGCCGGCAAGATAGGCTGGCACGGTCAGCAACAAGGCAATGCCTGCACCCATCAATGCCGATTGCCAATCCGCGCCCAGCATGGCCTGCCCGGTCACCAGCAGGTACCCGCCCGCCAGGGCAATGGCGCCGAAACTCAGTAAGTTCGGTATTCGACGCCTTGCCAGGTCAGAAACAAGGACACCCAGGCACCAAGCCACCACGGCCATTTCTATGACTGTCATGATGACTAGCCAGAAAGTAAATCAACTTCCTGCGGGCAATGCGTCTCTAATTTGCGTAAATATATTAGTGACCCTAGTATTAATTGGATCGATGAAAGCAACCAAGGCAATTGCCACCATGGCCGCAATCAGTGCGTATTCGATGGCGCTTGCACCTTCCTCGTCGCGGCAGAACTGAATAAAAGCTGATTTGATGTTCATTTCACTAACCCCCTCAGTAAATAAATTGGTACTAATTACAATCTGTATATCGGCAGCTTTGCCGAATTAATAACAAAGTTACCATGCCCGGCCCGGCTTCAATGCTAAAAATAAAAGCATAAAAGCCTTACAGATCATCTTTCTAAGGTGCCAAGTTAAAGAATCTTGGTTCTTGTGTATGCATTGTGCAACCTCTGTGCCAGGGTCGTCCACAAGAAGTTGCATGAATACTCGGGGGTTAATTAAATACAATTTAATCAATGGGTTATTTTATTCGCACCGCTTGTTTATAGGCCGCTATCGACTGGCAAGCCTGGAGGATTAATGACGCACCATGTCGAAAATTTATCACTGGTGTCCATTTTTCCATATTGCATGCGGTTGAAGGCATGCAGGGAACCGCGAGCAGCCTGATGCTCCTAATCTACCCGGGCCTGATGTCTGATGGCGCCGTGTCGGACAACATGCGCCACTCCGCACGGTTACGGCCATTGGCCTTGGCACGGTAAAGCGACTTGTCCGCCTCCTCGACCAACTGCTCCATGCTGCTTTCGGCGAAAGGCACTATCGTGGCGCCGCCTACCGAAATGGTCACGATTTCATGCGGGGATTCCTCGTGTTTCATATCCACCGCCCGCACCGCGGCAAGCATATTCTCGCTGATATTGCGCGCTTCGTTCATCGAGGTATGGAACAGCACCACGGCAAACTCCTCCCCGCCGTAACGGGTGACGGAATCCCCGGCACGCCTCGCGCAACCATCCAGTGCCCCGGCCACCTGGCGCAAACACACATCGCCGGCCTGGTGGCCGTACTTGTCATTGAATTTCTTGAAGTGATCGACATCGACCATAATCAGCGACAGCGGCACTTTCGCACGTAGCGCCTGGCGCCAGGCCGTATCCAGTTTATCGTCGAAACGCCGCCGGTTACCGATACCGGTCAGCCGGTCCACCCACGAGGCCTGTTCGGAAGAAATCTGCTTGAGCAGCACCTCGATCAGAATCTTGCGCACCTCGCGGGCGGATGCCCACAGGGTGGCGCCGACCACCACCAGCATCACAACCACCATGTGCTGGGTTTCAAAATCCAGGAATGGCGTAGCCAGCAGCAACGGAACATAAACACCCGCGGCAAAAGCAAAAAAGATGGGCAGGAAAACCACCAGCCTCGGTAAGGCCATAATCACGGTAATCAGCATGATGATGAGAATCGCCGCCTTGCTGGAGCGTCCCAGCCAGGGCAGCGCTATTGCAATGGCGCCCCATCCCAGGCCGGCCAGGGCGGCGGCAGTGACATGACGGTTGATGTTTGCCAGTTCCACGCTGACGCTGCCTGAAGTCCAGTCGGAACGCCCGATCCACCAGTGCCATGCATGGGCCGCAAGAAGCCACAGATACCAGATGCCGGCATACAGCCCGCCGATATCCCAGGCCAGCAGGCCGGCGGCAACCGCGCCGCTGAAAAGGACAATGATGCCGCCGCTCCTCCTGCCGCGATAGACATGCCGCAACTCCTCGCCTGCCAGATCATGGGGGTCGAAACTCAACATTTTAATGGCGGAATCTCCGGATGCATTTGCCAAAATTCGATCCTGTTCCCAGCTTGGGGCTGGTTCAAATTGTTTTACGGGTATCCATGCCTAACAATAGCTGGTTTGCACCGCCAGTTAAAGCCCGGAGCCCCTGAATCATTCTGACAAAGTTCTTCAGGATTGCCTAGAATACAAACTGCGGGGTAAGCGCATCCGTATCCCTTGATATCGGCCCCGGACATCGCCCGGTTCAAATGTTTTGGATATGGGGCACGAATACCGAAAAAATTGATGGCATATGGGCTTATGCGCTATATAATGTGTGCAATGCTGATGTAAATTACTATATGATGTGGTCTATCAGTTAATAGTTAAAGTGTCTGTAACGGCCTGCGCCTGTTGTATTCTGGCCCGGCGGCAAACCTTGGGAGATAAATCGTGGCAATCAAAATCGAAAAGAAAATTACCGGCTACAACGTAGTAACCGAAGAAGACAAAACCAAGGCCGCAGAAGCCGAAAAACTGGCTGCGCAAAGATCCGCGGAAGTCGTGCAACTGGGTGAGCCGCTGAGCCGTCCGGAAAAGCTCGTCGGCAACACCTACAAGATCAAGACCCCGGTCACTGAACACGCACTTTACATCACCATCAACGACATCATCATGAACGAAGGCACCCCGCAGGAACACCGCCGCCCGTTCGAAATCTTCATCAACTCCAAGAACATGGACCACTTCCAGTGGATCGTCGCCCTCACCCGCGTCATGTCCGCCGTGTTCCGCAAAGGCGGCGATGTCACCTTCCTGGTAGAAGAGCTGCACAGCGTATTCGACCCCAGCGGCGGCTACTTCAAAAAAGGCGGCAAATACATTCCCAGCCTGGTCGCTGAAATCGGCGAAGTGCTGGAACAGCATCTGCAGGAAATCGGCATGCTGAAAAAATCAGGCCCCGATCAACACCAGAAAAAACTGATCGAAGAAAAAAAAGCCGAGTACCTGGAAAAAAACGCCCACGAACCCGTCAATGAAGAAGGTTTCCCCAAAGGGGCACAGCTATGCGGCAAATGCCACACCAAGGCTGCGATTATCATGGACGGCTGCCTGACCTGCCTGAATTGCGGGGAAAGCAAGTGTGGTTAAATTGAAAAAGCCAGCTTCCGCTGGCTTTTTTTGTTTTTGACACCATAAGCTGCAAGTTTGTACACCATAAGTTGCAAGTTAAATATCTACGCTGTAGACCAAGAGAATTAGGGGAATGCTGATTGCAAATAACAAACCAAGCTTAGGTTTAGCAGTTATTAACACCATAAGTTGAAATAAATTTGCCCTCAAATTAACTCATGTCATGAGAAAGCCGTAATCTACCTACGGCTTCTTAGGAATTTTCGAATGGGCATCTTTCATAATGATTTTTTCAGCCGACTTAATTTTATCTAGCATAGGTTCCACTACCGGCACTGTTCGTTTGGAACTAGCACCAGGGCTTGTTTCCTCAATGTTTATCGGAGAATTTTTTTTCGAGTAGTTCTTGACCAGATACTCTGCATTCCAGCTTAATCCTGCAAGAGCTATATATATAAAGAAGCTAATTGAAGCAAATGTATAAAACATATTTTTACGTTTAATCAGAGGTTTGGTAAAGTTCTCATCAACAATTTCTTTTGTAAGATAGTCATGCGTCAATTGCATCCATCGCTCACACTCATTCTTAGCCAAGATCAAATCTCTTGTATGACTACAGATTTGCAGCGCCATTGATACAAGAAAGTATATAGCTAACACTTTAAAAAATATAAAAAGCTGGGAGCTATTTACCAATGTAGCAACTTCAGATGTATTTAATCTTGCAATTAAACTTACACCTACTAAAAATAAAACAGCAAGTGCATCTCGTAATAATGTGCTTACTAGGTCTCTGACTTTTCCAGCATATAAATCAGCCTGAGTGCGAACATCTTTCATTACTTCTTTTAGTTCTTTTAGATAAGCATCTTTCCTGTCTAAAATTACAAAGCCATATCTTTCTTTGGCTTGGTCAAGAGCATTATTTATATGCTCACTTACACCATTGATAAATGATGAGTTACCAATAATATCTAGGGATAGACGGTCGCTTAATAGTCTCTGTCTAGTTTCAACCCTTTCCTGAAACATCCAACTAACAGCGGTCGCAGTATCATCAATAGCTTTGGTGCTAATATTAAACATCCAATTAGGAGTTAATCTTGAATCTAGGTTCTTAGTACCTCGCAATATGACTCTTATCTCGTCATTACGAACATATACTTCTTGAGCAAAACACAGTGTCATTACCGCCATAAAGAATCGTTTGAATGGTAGAGCTTCTGGTTGTTCTCTATTACCCCATGAGAGTGCAATGCTGCTAGGGTTTAAATAAAGATGGTTACTAGACGTAACCCTAACAATAGATCTAACCTGGCTTTCATCTGGCAAAATTGCAGTAGTTTGGGGAGGTACAAAATCTTCGGCATCTACAGGGATGAACCTCAGCGATGGACCACCGAAAGCCTCAGCTAAACCTTTAATAAAAATTGTAAGAGGTTTGTTAAAATCGCACCCTAAAGTATGGGTCGGTGTCAGTTGGTTTGCCCAATCCACAAAGGCTTTACTCATAATAAAGATTTTATGATTCTCATCAATTAATAAACGACCTTTGTGAAGGCTTAACCGCCACTCAGTAGTAGATTCTTGTATAGGCGTTTTTAATAAATTTTTTAATGAGTCAATATCTTCTGGCTCTGCATCAACCATCAGGCTTGGATGTTCAATTGCCTCATCAGTAAATGCCTGCAATGTTGCTATCAAGTGATTTAGAATAGTTTCGGTTAGCGTTCCAGTAATAGTCAAATGATCAATAGTCTCATCCCATTGCTGAACTTGATTGCTCAACAATGAAAGCTGATTGATACTTTTTAATTTGAAATACATAAATTAAACCGTTTTATACCCACGCGTTTTTATCACAATTTCCTGACCCGAAACCCCATCAGACCGCGGTTTAGTTTCAATTCCGAGGTCACGTGCCTCGCCATAAAACTCTAGTGTGATTCCCTCATCCGTCTTCCACTGTTGTTTTTTTAATTTTTTTGGAAGTGAGTTAGGTCGCGTTTGAAATTTTTGATTTGCTATACCCGCTTCATCTAGTTGGTTTCGCAGTGACTGCTCCATTCGCAGCTTTCTGGTTCCATCCTCCTCATCTCTGATGACAGCATTTAAATAGTCATCAATATCAAAAACCGTATTGCTTTCCATGTAAGCAACTGCACGAGAGCGATAATTGCCTTTCTCCTCTCCATTTGGAAGATCTGTCGGCACTTGAGCTATTGCCCATTGATGTACGACTTGCACTGCTCTTTTAGTTAGAACACTCGCAACCTCTCTAAGTGAAACACCCAAAAAATCTCTAAAGTAATCAGTAATTTCACCATTAACATTTAACCTGCGCTCATCGGCGAGCACATCCCAGTCATATTTATCATTGTCTAAATTAATTAAAGCGCTTTTTTGAATGGCACTTTTATCTTCAACTAAAGTGTCCGCAACTTTTTGCATAACAGCATGATTTCCAACTCCACCTTCGTTAGCTTTGACAACAATTTGATATACATTTCTATGATCAAACTTAGCTAAAAACACTAAGTTGATACTTTCTTTTTCTGTGTACATTGACTCAACAATAGCAACTACAAAAACACCGCTCGCCATATTTTTTTTGTGATAACTCGCGAAGGCTTGTGTCAAAATTAGGGAGTTGGTACGAAACTCCTTCTCATTGGAAAGGAGTTGTTTACAAGGCGCTTGGGTATGCTCTGCGTGCTCTAGAAAGTTGTATTGAATACCACTTGCTACACTTTTAATCCTCTCTAAAAAGAATTTGTTTTGCTCTTCATCAAGAACTAGTTCATCCAGTTCTTTAACTCTTTGGGTTTCTTCTGCCTCAACATTGATTATATGGAAAATTAATTTCTTAATTTTGAGTGATTGTATTTGAGCATCATTTAATGATTTTTCTTTTGTTGTTGCCACGTTACACCCCATTCTTATAGTTGAAGAGACTGTAGAGAAAATAACAGAAATGCAAAGCTGAACCAATGTGAATTTCACTTCGAGACAGGAACACACTTAAAAGCAATTCTCCGTGGTTATCATGCGACAAAGGGATTTTTATAAATTATTAGGTCATGTTGGGCTGCTTTTATTCTTGCAGTTCGTCATAAAACCTATCGTATCACTTGGGTAGCTTTATCTGGCTGCAAACGTCTGAACGGTGAGCTTTAAAGTTAATCCAAAAGCCTACCGAAACCGACACCTTTAAATACCCCAATCAAACACCTTATACCTGGCGTAAGTGCTGCGGCTGGTCGTATTCCCTAGCTCAACGTGGTCCTACCAATCTTAATATTGCTAAGGTAACGGCCAGTTATAGTCTGTGGATAGCAGGTCGAAGCCAGGTTGAATATATAACTGCCACACCATAGGTTAATGCTATCGTTAAATAGAATATCATTGACTTTATCGCCAAATTTGGCGATAATCTTGTCATGCGTTACGACGGTGGCAAAGGGGTCAGTTTTCCTCATCTAATCAATCTCATACCTCCTCATCGGAAGTATGTAGAAACGCATCTCGGCGGTGGCGCCGTGATGCGAAATAAACTTCCGGCAAAAAACCAGATTGGCATTGATCTGGATCCCCATGTAATTGAAACTTGGCGCCAAGATCTGGCACACCATTGCCACATCATCCATGGGGATGCGGTAGATAACATCTTAGCTATGGAGCTGGATGCCGAAACGGTGGTGTATTCCGATCCTCCATATCTGGCAGAAACGAGGAGGCGGTCACGCGTTTACCGCTGCGATTACTCTGTCCGAGACCATGAGCGCCTTCTTGAATGCCTAATCTCTTTGCCTTGCAAGGTGCTGTTGTCTGGTTATCCATCAGCCTTATATGAACGTTGCCTTGCCGGTTGGTCGGTTTATCGATTTGAAGCCAAGACTCACGTAGGCATGCGTGAAGAGTGGGTTTGGTACAACTTTCAAAAGCCTACGGTGCTACATGACGATCGCTATATGGGCAGCAATTTTCGGGAGCGTGAGGTAATCCGTCGCAGGCAGAACCGACTTCGTAACCGAATTAGTCAATTATCGGAAGCAGAGCAGGCATCTTTGTATGCATGGCTGCGCGGAAGAGTCGAAACGGGAGACATGTCATGAGCCAAACACTCAGGTACTGGATAGAGGAAGAAGAGATTGTTCGTTATCTTCCTGACGCCGAGGATGAAGTCATTTCTGGGGTGCGTTGGGGTGAGCCGTGGGTCATATTTACGCCGGCCTATTGGTTATCTCAATTCTGGATGCACGATCTGGATAAGGTCGCTCACTCTCCCTATAAGGCCAAAGGTAGTCTGGCAGAAGAAGTCGTGTTTTGCCTGTTAGGTGGTTTTGGTGTTTCTGCTGAGCTTTCAATTTCGGCATTCGATGCCTGTTGCGATGCCAAGCTCATTGAAAACATGGAAACGGCTCCAGAAGCCTGGACTGAAGTGTTACTTCGCCCCTTGCAGGTAAATGGGAAATTACAGCGATATCGCTATCCAAATCAGAAGTCACGATTCCTAGCAGCCGCTATGTCATCTCTGGCAACCAAGTCCCTCGAAAATTTAAATGGGGTAGCACTTCGAGATGCACTACTAGAAATTGATGGCATTGGTCACAAGATAGCAGGCTGGGTAGCGCGCAATTACACCGACGCCGATGATGTGGCTATTCTGGATATTCATCTCGTGCGTGCCGGCATATTGTGTGGCATCTTCACACCACAGGATCGCGTTGAAAAAGATTACCTCTCCATGGAGACGAGATTCATTGAATTTTGCAACATGCTTGGTGCGCGACCAGCTGTTCTGGATTGCCTGATCTGGGATCAGATGCGTGGTTACGGAAATCTTGCCATTGATGCAATACGAGGCACTGCTTTAGGGGCTGCCAAAGCTACAAACAATAAAAAACAGAAAAGAAGTGAGGTTCGTCAGCCCTCGCTATTCTGAGGACGGACGAGTTAGCGTACGAACCCGAGAGTCTCCATAATCTCAGAATGTTTGCTGCAACCCCGGCATTGACCGCAGGCATAGATACCGATGTGGCAGGAATGGCACCACCCCAGAACCGCCGGTGAGATCGATGACTTTTCAACTAGCTCAGTGCTGGTTAGCAGTGAACCAGGAGCTAATACATGAAGACCTCCTTCCTGAAGTGTCAGGAGCGCGTTCATGGTCGACAGAAATTCCTCTGTTCCATCTTTATGGCGCTTGTCGGTACTCACAGTGCCAATCAGGATTCGGTCACATCCTTGCTGCATGGCCACCATAGCGCCTACAGTAATCAGGAATTGATTGCGAAATGGCCAAAATTCAGAATTCTCCGAATGAGGTGATGGTGACCCAATCGCCATATCTCCACTGCCAAGATGCCCCACATGTACCTCTCTGACAAGGTGCATCAGTCCTAATTCCTTACAGATTTGGGATGCGGCAGTAATTTCGGCTTGGGCTGCACGTTGACCATAATGAATGGTCAGGCATATGGATGGGCGGAACCAGGCAGCGATTACTGCCGAATCAATTCCACCCGAGAGCAGAAGCAAGTCAGACATCACCCATCAGATGCCAGCATGCAGCATAAATGCCAGTAGACAGATCGTTGGCGATTTCACAGCCAGAACCAATCACCATGGTGAGAACATGTGGGTCAGCCGATTCAGCAATTGCAATTACTGGAATGCCTTTTGCCCGTGCATATCCCACTTCGAACATGGTTCCTGGATCCAGGCCATCCAGCAACGCGATCACAAGTCCCGATTGCTCGAGGCCAAAAAGGTCAGCAGGTGCCACTTCCTCAGCTGGTCCGATACCGACTTGGTGGACTGGTGAGAAAACCTTGAAACCCATATCCTTAAGGGTTTCTCTGACCTCATCCACACGCCATTGTTCTGCCATGTTGAAGAAAGGGGCAGCCAAATAAATCTGAGTATCCGGTATCTCACGACGGCCAGAATCAAGGTATTTTTTTGCTGCAATTTTAGCTTCCTTCCGGCACTGCTCGAGCAACGCAGGTTCGATCCGGTCCTGACCAAATTCGACGTAGGCTGCAGTGATTCTGGAGGCAAACCAAGCGGAAGCAAGTGGATCCTGCTTTTCAATTATCCAGGCAAATGCAAAAGCGGCTGAAAATGCATCTCCAGAACCAATCTTGTATACATGGATAGTAGGAAAAGGTCGCACCCATTCATGAATGATAGATGTTTTGACTAATGCACCTTGCGGACCACATTTCACAACGACTGCTGAGACCTTTGGCTGATTGAGCAAAGCCTCTGCTATCTTTGTACAGTCCGATTCCCCTGTCAGGGCTTTCCCTTCTGAATAGGAAACCACCATTGCGAGTTCCTCGGCAGTAGAGCCATTTGCATCAAAATGCTTAGATTTGCTTCCGTCCTGCGGATCGTAGACTACACGCTTTGCATGAATAGTCGGTCGGCCTTCGATCATGCCAAAGACCAAAGCATTATTAGCAGAAATTGGGGCTATTTTAGGTAAATCTGAAATGGAAGCGTTATGAATGGAAGGCTCTCCCAAAGGGTGTCGATATCGGAACCAGATATCATTTGGCCAAGGATGTGCATTTAGTTTATAGCCGAGTTTTGTGGCAATTGACTGGAAAAATTCACTGAGCTGTGGGCCGGTAGTTGTGTGGAGTGTAATCGGAACCTTTAGGCTGGCCAGCAAAGCTGCGGCTCTGCCACCACTACCCCGAAAAAGCTGTTTACGGGGGAAAGCGCAATCCTCACCGTATGAACCACCGACTACCACGATGGATGGATATGTCATTTGATGGTTACCTGAACGGTGTAGTTACCTTTTTCTATGGACACAATCGTAGCTGAATACTCGAATCCATTTTGAATACACATAATTAACTCATTGATCTTAGTCCCAGTCAGAGACCCTGCGACTGCTTCACCATATGTCACTATGACGGAAATAGGAGTTGTTAATTCGAGCCTCACATCCAGGTCAGTACGAATTCCAAGATTTCTTAAAACTTCGGGTTTTGGTGAATTAATGGAGGCGCGAAAATTAATACGTTCGCAAGGACTGCTTGGAACTGTCGGGCAAATTACTCTTCCTGAACCACTCATAAGACCCCCATTTTAAGTCACGAACACATTTTTTTAGCATTGAAACCGGTAATCGTTATACGGAAAAATATCTATTCTTCAAGTTAGCCCCGGCTTGTGAAATTGAAAAGCGACTTGACGACGATTAAAATCCAATGACATTGGTGAGCCACCTTTAGATACGCGATTATGACACCCAATGAACCGTATTCGCTTTTGCCTCAATTTGCAAGATATGAACACCACACAGAGTGAGCAAGCATTCTTGGTCTTACCTCAAATCTTCAGTTTAGAATTGAATTTGATGAGGATAGTTGTAATTGATTGGATATGTGATGACTGATTCGCTTTTCTCCATAGTTTTATCGCAACGAGAATTGCATCATATAAATACTTTTGCTGTGAGATCAGCGACTCCCGCCAAAGACATACTAATACGGTAGCCGCCTCGATACTTTTTTGATCACAAAGCATCGTTATATGAGGAATCGAAGAATCAATGCTTTTACGCCAAAACAGTCCAGTCCTCTCTTTCTCGAGTATCAAGTCCGACAGCTCTGCAGGCAACGATTCATAAACTACGCGCAAATCCATCATCGTAATTTCTGCATCCAAATCCAGAATCCTCCATAAGGGATGAGCCAGCCACCTCAGAGTACCAGGGTACTTTTCTTCTACCATTAGCGCAATTGGTCGCCGACCGCCTTTCGTTTCCTTCATCGTCGGCACAATCTTCCCTGTCCGGTATTTCTCCCAGAGCCTTGAACGTTGCTTATGGAATTTATCCCTGTCCACATAGGACGGTGCGAATTCCTTTTCCAACTGGTATGCAGTTTTCCCGCTGGCTTCAGCGACTGCGTTGAACCAGGTCTTCACCTTCAATTCGCGCAGTAATTTGTTCTCTTTGGGCCGTCCGGCCGATCTTTTTTTCTGGGGTTGCAGAGGTGTCATTGGCAGATGCCGACTATAGTCGGACGATTTATATAGGGATTTATGGTAAAGGTGTCACATTCATGACAAATATCATGCTACCAGAACGCTCTCTTGATTATTGAAGTTTGTCGGGTAATTTGAATTGGAAGACAGCAAAAGCCGCAAGTAAACGCAGGCTGTCTTGCATAGACGGCAACCGCAAGGCTGCCACTTTTTGGAAAGGAAGAACGACGAGGAAATGAAGCGATGTTGTGTGTCCACGCGGGACATTAAATGCAAACGGCCCAGGTTCGCCAAAACCCAAGCCGTTTAAAAATCATGTAATTGCTACCTAAAGTTGCAATTAGATTTTTAACGAACGAATATAAAAGCCCGCATTGCGGGCTTTTATATATCTATAACTTCAACTATTCAAAAACCTTATTTAGGTATAAGGGAGCAGTTGTTATTTAGTGAACTCAGGTGCCGATCACACCGCCGTCGTTCTTATTGATCACCACAATGCCGGAGCACGGCTTGGAGCTTCCGGCAGCGCTCGCGGTGGTCGTACCGTTGGCACCGTTGTCCGGCCAGCTGGAGTTGTCGGTAAATTGCGTGCCCCAGTCTTCACCCGGATGCTGGATACCGACAAACATTGTCCGGCCATCGGGAGTGGTTATCACGCCGCTTACTTCCGCATGGGGTGGCGCGGTCAGGAAGCGGCGCGTCTCACCCGTGGCCGGGTCTGCACAGACCATGACATTACCGCCGATATTAACCCAGTCGCCCTGGGCATCACCGGCCTGGTCGGTCTGGATCCACAAACGGCCATCCTTATCGAACCACACGCCGTCCGGAGCGCCGTAGTCGTCCCCATTGATATTGCCGGCGTAGCCTACCGATTGATCTCCGAACTCGCTGGCGGTATAGCTTCCTGCCAGCGTTTTGGTTGTGAATTTGTCGCCGCATTGCACGAAAATGTCCCACTCGAAGGAGACTGCATCCACACGATCGCCCGTCTCGCGCCAGCGGATGATGTGCCCGTAATCGTTATCCGGACGGGGATTGGCTGCATCCACGGCAGGATTGGCCGTAGCAGCACGTGTAGATCCATCAGGGTTGTTCGCTGAAGCTGGCTTGCTGCCGCGACGATTGTTGTTGGTCAGCGTCAGATATACCTCGCCGGTAGTGGGATGGACCGTTGCCCATTCAGGACGGTCCATCATGGTAGCGCCGACGCGGTCGCCTGCCTGGCGCGCCTTGACCACCACATCCGCCTGGCTTTCGAAACCATTTTCAGGGGTGAGGCCGTTCTGGCCCCAAATCAGCGGAATCCAGACGCCCGTGCCGTCCGCATTGAATTTGCCGACGTAAAGAGTCCCATTGTCCAACATATCGCGGTTTGCAGCACGACTGTTCGCGTTGAACTTGTTTGCACAAACGAACTTGTACACATACTCGTTGCGCTCATCGTCGCCCATATACAAGGCCACGCGGCGATTGGCATCCATGGCGACCGTTGCGCTTTCATGCTTGAAGCGGCCCAGCGCCGTGCGCTTTACCGGTTCGCTGTTTGGATTCCAGGGGTCGATTTCCACTACCCATCCGAATCGATTGGGCTCATTGCGATTGACCGTTAGTTCGAAACGAGGGTCTGCCTCGTGCCAGCGGTAGCCAAAACCCGCCTTGCTGATGCCATAACGCATTTCGTGAGCTGTCGGCGTAAAGCTGGCATCCATAGAGCCGAAGTAACCGTTAAAGTTTTCTTCACAGCTCAGGTAAGTGCCCCAGGGGGTATGGCCCATAGCACAGTTATTAAGCGTACCCAGGACTTTCTGGCCGGAGGGGTCATCCGCGGTTCTCAGCAGATGATGCCCGGCTGCCGGGCCTGATATCCGGCATGACGTATTCCCGGTGATACGGCGATTGAATGCAGAAGAGGGGAGAATCGACCAATTGCGTTCCTTATCCTGCTGGATTTCCAGAATGTTTATACCGTGTCCTGCCTGCTGGGCCCGCACCATCTCCAGGGTGATCGGCACGG
This sequence comes from Methylophilaceae bacterium, assembly GCA_905339275.1. Classification (GTDB taxonomy): domain Bacteria; phylum Pseudomonadota; class Gammaproteobacteria; order Burkholderiales; family Methylophilaceae; genus UBA6140. The sequence continues at coordinate 214,297 of CAJPFK010000004.1, read as the reverse complement.
TAGCGTAAGCGGAAGCCGGGGTGATGTTATTGACCAATGCAGGGTCGACATACTCACTATTAGTCACCAGCAGGCCACGTGAATTTTCCTGCGCGCTTTTACCTGCGTCGGGGAACGGGAAGAAGTGCATTCCGTCGGTGTGGCCGCCATAGCAATGCAATTGCGTTGCTTCGTCCATGGCGCCGGAGGGATCCCAATGCGGGGCATTGGTCAGGGAATCCCCCCATGAAACCAGCACCTTGGCCTGATATCCCGGCGGGACAGTAACGGCATCCGTCATCGGTACCACATTGGCAGGAACCGAAGAAAATCCGATCCCGCCTAGAGGCGATGGCGTAGGCATCGCGGCCTGCGCACTATTGGTCAGGCTGTCGATCAGGGCGGTACCGCCAAATACGGCTAGCGCGGAGACGCCTAGCGACCCCTTGAGAAAGGTACGGCGTGCCAGCATCCGCTGCTCAATCAGTTTGCCGATGGAATCGTTGTGGCTGGTATTGCAAATGGAATCGCTCGGATTGAGCTTGCCGTCAGGATGTAATGCGCTACTCATGTGCCATCTCCCCGGGGTGAATGAAAGCGGCCTTATCCGGGCATTGCCCGAGTTGATGCATGCTGAACTTTACGGAGGAAATGTGAAGTGGCGATTACAAAAAATTTGTTAGTACCTGGAAGACTCTTCTATGGAGTCAGATAATCCGTTGCTATTATGGAATGTGTCCGTACCGTTTGATTTTAATTAAAGCCAACTTGTAGTTATGATGTCGGCAACAAGATGTGTTTAAACGGTCATTTCTGAACTCAAAAGTGTCAAGCAGATACAGAGTGCTCGCTAAACAGTAAAAAACTGAATAGCATCTTGACCAAATAACAAGGAGACATGGTGGAAAATACTCCGGTCGCAATATAGCAAGAGAGGCCACAGGGGAAATCGGCCGCATATGTTATAAATCACTTAACTTAAGCCTAACGGGCTTATGCAATACCATTCAAAAAAAGCAATAAGGGAAATAACCAATGAGATTAACCACATTGACTGTTGTGTTTTCGAGCGTCTTAGCTCTAATCGGTTGCGCAACACCGCAATCACGTGCACCAAAGGTGGATCAGTTGAGCACCACTCTCGAAGCAAAAAAGCAACGTGAAATGGTGGTGGAAGATTTCATCACAACCAATAAAAGGCTCCAATCTGTTGCATCCAGAGTAGTTATGAGTGGTGCTGAGCTATGTGGTGAGAAGATCGCTCCGCACTTTGGCATCACAACATGGAGTGCTGACAATTTCCAGAAAGAATGGAAAACGGCAGTGCAGGACAAATATGGTCTGACCGACCAACTCCACATTTCGAGCGTGGCCAGTGGTTCTCCAGCTGATGTAGCGGGCCTGAAGGAAGGCGATGTCATTCAATCCGTGAATGGACTAGCTATACCAGCAGGTAAGGATGCCGCTAAACGTCAAAATGAACAATTGCGAGAAATTGGGAAGTCAGGCATGCCGGTCGATTTCACCATTGAGAGGAATGGTGAAATCAAGAGCGTATTCGTGACTCCCGTACAAGCCTGCGATTTTTCGGTCCAACTCCAACCGGACGACGTGAAAAACGCCTATGCAGATGGCAAAAATATCGTCATTTATAAAGGGATGATGGATTTCTTCAGATCCGATGAGGAGGTTGCCCTAGTGCTGAGCCATGAACTGGCTCACAACTCAATGAAGCACATAGATGCAAAGAAAAAGAATGCCACCATTGGCGGACTTATTGGTTTGCTTGTTGATGTTGCAGCTGCTGCCGGTGGAGTGAATACAAATGGGGATTTCACAAGAATGGCAATGAATGCCGGCGCCGGCGCCTATTCTGTCGAATTTGAACAGGAAGCTGATTATGTTGGTCTCTACTTCATGGCGACTGCTGGATATACCATAGATGATGCACCAAATTTCTGGCGCAGAATGGCAACTAGCAATTCCAAGTCTATTACAATGAAGTCATCACATCCGACAGCTCCAGAACGATTCGTTGCATTGGAAAGCGCTGTGCAAGAAATCAATGACAAGATAACCAATAATCAGCCACTCACACCTGAAATGAAGAATGTACCCGAGTAAGTACATTGAAATATGTTCCGTACCGTTTGATTTTAATTTGATATCAACTACAAGTTGATATCAGCAATATTTTGCTAGAGAACTCAATAGGACAGCCGCTTACCGTCACGAAGTATCGCCTCGAACTCCGCTGCCGTCACGGGCTTGCTGAAGTAATAGCCCTGGATCTCGTCACAGCCGCTTGAACGCAGGAAACCGCAGTGCTGCTCGGTTTCCACGCCCTCGGCAATCACCTTGAACCTGAGGTTGTGGGCGAGGGAAATGACCGCCAGTACAATGGTCTCGTCCTCCATGTCGGTCAGCATGTTGCGCACGAAGGACTGATCGATTTTCAGCGTATCCACGCGGAAGCGTTTCAGGTAGTTGAGGCTCGAATATCCGGTGCCGAAATCGTCGATGGACAGCTTCACGCCGATGTCCTTGAGCTGGTCGATAGTGGCAGTCACCTTTTCGATGTCCTGGGCGATCAGGCTCTCGGTGAGTTCGAGTTCCAGCCACGCGGGCGGCAGGCCGGTCTCCTGGAGCGTGCGCATCACCCAGGCAACCACGTCCTGCTGCAGGAACTGGCGCACGGAAATGTTCACCGCAACACTGATGGGCGGCAGCCCGGCATCCATCCAGGCCCGTGCCTGTGTACACGCGGTGCGCAGCACCCAGTCGCCGATCGGCACGATCAGGCCGGAATCCTCCGCGATCGGGATGAAGTGGGCGGGAGACACCATCCCCAGTTCCGGATGGTGCCAGCGCAGCAGCGCTTCGCAGCCGCTGATACGGCCATTTTCCAGGTTCACCTTAGGCTGGTAGACGAGCTGCAATTGTCCTGCCGCCGCCGCACCGCGCAGCTTGATTTCCAGGTCGACGCGGCGCTGGGTTTCCTGGCTCATCTCGCGCGTGAAGAACTGGTAGGTATTGCGGCCAAGTTCCTTGGCCCGGTACATCGCCATGTCGGCGTTGTCGATCAGCGCGGCGGCGGTTTCGCCGTCGTATGGGAACACGCTCACGCCGATACTGCCGGACAGGTGGATTTTCCGGCCTTCCACGACGATCGGGCAATCGAGGCTGTCGACGATCTTGCGGGCAACGGTGTCGGCGTCGGCCGGCTGGCTCAGGTCGGCCAGCAGGATCAGGAATTCGTCGCCGCCGAGGCGGGCCACGGTGTCGCCTTCGCGCACCAGTTCGACCAGCCGTTCGCCGGCAGCCTTCAGCACGGCGTCGCCAAACAGGTGGCCATAGCCGTCGTTGACTACCTTGAAGCGATCCAGGTCGAGGTAGAGCAGCGCAAGCAGGCGGTCGGTACGGCGCGCATGCGTAATGGTCTGCGCAATGCGGTCCTGGATCAGGTTGCGGTTCGGCAGGTCGGTAAGATCGTCATACATCGCAAGATAGTGGATACGCGCTTCGGCATGCTTGCGTTCGGTAATGTCTCGAAAGGCCCACAAACGCCCGTAGTTACGCCCTTCCTCGTCGTACACGGGCCCGGAATAGCGGGATAGGGTAGTGCCATTGATGAGTTCGACCTCGTCGTGGGTGGTTTCATCGGGGTTTTCAACAAGCCGGGCGCCCAGGGCGGCGGCTTCGGCGGGATTCTTGGTATGCCGGATAGCGAACTCGATCTGTACCTGGCCGTCAGAGCTAGCAGTAATATCGGGGGGGATTTGCCACAAATCACCGAAACGCCGGTTCTGGTAGGCTTTTTTGCCGTGGCGGTCAAGGACGAGAATACCGTCAGGCGCGCTCTCGATCAGCGCCTCCAGCATGGCAGTCTTCTCCCGCAGGGCTTCCTCCATCCGCTTGAGTTCTGTAATGTCGTTACCGATACCGACAAAACCCTGCTGGCCGCTGTGCTCGAAACGCACGCCGGTAAACAGGTAGGGAATCCGTTGCCCGCTCTTGATGAGGTAATCCGCTTCGGCCGAGGTTTCGCCTTTCTCGAATACCTCCCCGATCCGGTCCGCAATCAGCGCCTTGTCCTTCTCGGCGAAAAAGTCCAGCGGGTGCATGTTTTCAAGTTCATCGGCAGCATAACCACTGATCTGCTCGAGGTTCCTGTTCCAGCGCACGAGACGCAGGTTCTCGTCGTATTGGTAGAAAATCCCAGGCAGGCTGTTGATCACCGCATCGGCATAGTCGCGTTCCTGCCGCAGCCGCCGCTCGATGCGTTTGCGCTCCGAGATGTCGTTGAGCACGAACGTGTGGATTTCGCGGCCTTCCTGCGTGAAGGTCACGAATCGCAGTTCTGCGTCGAATGCGCCGTGGGCACCGATAAACTGAAATGTGCCGGTCCCTGTTGTGCCCAGAATCGCGGCCCAATCGGCGGGGCCGTCAGGGGCAGACACGATCTCGCCGACCGCCCGGCCGAGCACCTCGTCCCTATCCTGGCCGAACAGTCGCTCCGCCGCCGCATTCCACTCGATGACATTCAGTTGGCGGTCGAGACTGAAGATCGCCGCAGAGGTGAAATCGAAAATCGCCCCTTTCAACGCAAGCGAGGCCACTTGCTGCTCCTTGGCGAGGACCTGCTGACGGATGGCCACGGCCATGCGGTCGAGGGCCTTGTCCAGAAGCTGGGTCTCCCGAAAATCGTCCGCGGTAGGCGCAGTGCTTGTCGCCGATGCGCCCGACTCATGCTGCCCGATACCGGCAACACGCTGTTCCAGCTCAGCAAGCGGCCTGCCGAAACGGCGGGCTATACGAACCGAAACCAGCACCAGGCCCAGCGCAATCGCCAACCCCATGCCCAGCACCTGGAACAACTGGCGACGCAGCGGGGCTTCGATGAAGGGTGCCGTGCGCGAGGCGATGACCAGCCACGAGACACCGCCCTTGAGATCCATGCGACGTGCGGCGACCCATCGACGCTCGCCTTCCAGTTTCATCCGGTCAACGAAAACATCGTCGGAAAACCCGGTCAGTGACGCAAGTTCCTCTGGCAGGGGAAGCGGTTCCCGTCCCACGCCGGGCGCACCGATCAGGCGAGGCGTCGTTCCCAGTTCCACGACATGGAACTGGGAACGGTATTCCGTAGAGAGAGATTTCAGGAAACTGTTCAAGGCCAGCATGTCGAGGTCGGTATCGAGTACGCTCATCACCTTACCGGCACCATCACGAAGCGCTCTTACGTAACTGAATCCCCAAAGAGGCTCGCTATTCGGAGAATGGACGATCCACTGGTATGCCGGCATCCACGTGCCATCGGCCGGGCCGTTCAGTGCTGCCTGGTAGAACGGTCGGCTGCGTGGATCATAGCCATCGGTGGGATACGCCTCGCGGGGAACAAAGCCTTCGTCCGTCAGGATGAAATTGCGTACTGTCGGGTCCGTGACCCGGTCCCCGGGGAACAGCCAGAGGAGGGTGTCGCCCGTAGCGGTCCGTTCCAGGTTGCCATATTCGCCCGTCCCAGACAGGACGATGCCGAGATAGCTCAACTCCGGCCGCTGTTCGAATGCGGCCAGCAGGTTTTCCAGGGTCGGACGTAGCGTAGCCCCGGTCACGTCGGTCATCCGCGCAACGCGCTCGGCCGATTCTGCCGTCATTTCGGCGGCACGAACCAGGGTCTGTAACCGCTCCGCCGCCCGGTTGAGCGTCTCGCTGATTTCCTGCCGTGCCGCTTCCTCGTTACTGGCAGTGCCCTGCCAGACCATCACGACCAGCAAAGCCAGCCCGAGCGCGACAACCAGCCCGGCGACATTGGAAACCAGAGCACGGGTAAATGAAGGCGCGAGTCGTTCCCGAGTATTCCGTGCGTGTTTCCAGCTCACTCTGCCTCTCCCCTAAGAGTCCAACCGGCGTTGCTTACTTCCAATATCCGCAGCCTCACATTCCCCGCCCATGGTAGCATTATTTTAATTCCGCCCTTAAAGGGATGTATTCAAATTAAATCAATGGCTTTACGTTGATCCATGCAGAGCGGATTCGCTCGTTGGGCAACTTTCCGGTTTGGCTGCTGTCAACTAACGCACTCCCTGCCGGGCAACCCACCAGGAGCTGGCGTTGGGTGGCATTTCGTCATGCTGAATTGTTCGGGATGCCAGTCTTATGCATAAGCGAACGGATTAAAAAAACATTTCCATACTCAATAAATTGAACTTGGCGATTGTGCGCTCAGGAAAAATGCGAGCATAATAATATTATGAATTCCGGCTTGACTCGGCTCATTACGCTGCTTGCTGTACTGATATGCTTCCCTTTACAGGGGGTGGCTGCCGTCACCATGCCTGCATGCCAGTCCCATGGCAAAACAATGGAAATGCAAGTCGATGCCGGCGGTTCCGAAGCCATGTCCGATTGCGACCATCACCAGGCACAGCCAGCTTCAGACTCCCATCATCAGCACAGCGACAAAACAACAGGGAAAGTGCCTTGTGATAATTGCTTCAATTGTCATTTGAGCGCGGGGCAGGCGATTATCCCTGTTAATGCGGCCGTGGGAATTAACGGCATACCTGTCATGGTTGGCGCGTTGACTGCCGAATTTACTGATTCAGACCCTTCATTACTCTTCCACCCTCCTCGATCCCCTGTCGCCTGGTGCTGACGTCCGTTTAGCATTCAGGGCGCAAGCTCGTCCCGATTCTTCGTTCGGGAAAAGTTATCCCTTGCCCTACTGACGCTCAGCACGTTCTGACCAACGGTAGTTTCGTCTCTCATTCGAGGCATGGTGTATGCGTGTTCCATGGAAATCTGCATTCATTTCACCTCGATGTCGCCGGAACTACCTCCCGGAATATTGCTACATAGAGCGCACATGCCTGATTTTATTTGTACAACGGTTCTTGCCTGGACATACGCCAGTTGCGTCATGCGCGCCGGAACCAGTGTGGCTTTCGAAGGATATATGCGCAAGATCAAAAAGTTACCGCAATAAAGTTGCGATGATTTTGCGCAGTGTCTCCATGTATTGGAACCGGGAAATTCATAGATGCATTACTAAGGAATATTCATCATGAAAATGCAAACCGTACACAAAATGATTAGCGCCATTGCCATCTGTAGCATCGGCTTTTTTTCAGCACCGGCCAGCGCCGGGCCTGACGAGTCCCAGAAACAGATGGTCAAACGAGTCATGCAGGCCAAGCAGAAGCTGCAACAGGCTGAAGCGGCCAAGGGTGAAGAACGCCATAAGCTGATGGGCGAGCATATGCAAATGATGCAGGAAAACATGGAAAAAATGCAGGCCATGAAACCCAGGGGCGGCATGTCGATGCAGGAGCATGAGGAGTGGATGAACCAGCACCAGCAACTCATGCAAGACATGATGGACCAGATGATGGATGAACACCACATGATGATGGGCATGAACTGTATGTCCAAAGCGGCTGGGGATACGCACAAGCACTAACCGGGATGCCGGGTGGGATGTCCCACCCGATTCTTTGATACACGATAAGGATGACAAGCAATGAAAAGATTTCTGATTTCTATCGCCGCACTTGCGGCACTCGGCATCGCCGCCATGCACGCACAAGCTGACGATGCCCACCACCCCAAAACCGGGGCGCAAACAATCTACACCGTGAAGGGCGAGGTGGTAGAGGTAGACAAGGCGGCTGGCAAAGTCAAACTCAAGCATGAGGCTGTCCCGGAGCTGGAGTGGCCTGCCATGACCATGTTCTTCTCCGTGGCTGAGAAATCTCAACTTGACGGCTTGAAAATGAACGACCAGGTGTATTTCGAGTTTGTGAGGACGAATGGCGGCAGTCCGCTGATTACCCGGATCAAAACTGCCAATTAATGTGTCGGGCCAGCCGGGGTGTCCCGGCTGGTTCCGCTTTATGTACACAGGAAAATGAGGATGAACAGACAACTTCTACCGATTCTCGCCTTGGTCGTCATGATCCCGTTGACACAGGCAAAAGCGGCTGGCCTGTCCGGTGCGACGCAGACAGCGCTTGTCCCCGGAGCCAATGTGCAGGAATTGCTGCAATGGGCCGACACCCACAACCCGGAACTCGCCGCCATGCGCTACGAGATCGATGCGGCCAGGGAACGTATCCTGCCTGCGGCCTCGCTGCCGGACCCTACCTTGCGTGCGACATTCATGGATTTTGCCGGGCCAGGCGCGCCGGATGGCTTCAACCCGTTGCCTGGCAAAGGCAGTGGGACCCAATACAGGCTTGGGCAGACTTTTCCCTGGTGGGGCAAGCGCGATCTGCGTAAAGAGCTCGCCACAGCAGAACTGGAACAGGTCAAGGGACGCCGGGGAGCAACCGTCGCCGAAATTCATGCCCGGATCAAGAGTGCGTATGCCCAGTATTACCAGGCCGTCGCCTTGAAAAAGCTCAATGAGGAAATCCTGCACCTGCTGACAGGCCTGGAATCTACCGCGCAGGTGCGTTATGCCAGCGGCCTGGTACCACAGCAGGATGTGATCCGGGCACAGGTCGAGAAGACCACGTTGCGCGCCGAGATCATCAACCTGGATACGGAGCACCACCATGCCATGACCAAGTTGAATGTGGCGCTGGGCCGGCCGCAGCTTGCGCCCATCGCAGAGCCGCAGGCGCTGCGCCGCATCGCGCCGGAAAAGCTGGATGGCGCAACCCTGCAGGAAAAGGCAGCGCGCGCAAATCCGCTGCTTGCTACGCAGTCGGCGCAGGTATCGGCTGCCGATGCCAACCGGCGCCTGGTGGAGAGGAACCGCTATCCCGATGTCACGCTCATGATCGCCCCGACCCAGCGCGACGGGAACATTGATAGCTGGGAAGCCATGGTGGAAATCAACTTGCCGATCCGCTTCGATACCCGCCGCTCGCAGGAAAGTGAAGCTGCTGCCATGCTGGCCGCTGCAAAAGAGCGGCAGCAGGCGATTGAGAATCTGGTGGTGGGCAACCTGCAAGAGTCGCTGGCTGCACTGGAAGCCGCCGGGAGGCAGGAACAGTTGATTACCGACACCCTGTTGCCGCAGGCCGAGCTGACATTCAGGTCTGCCCTGGCAGGATACGAAAATGGCGAGGTGGATTTTGCCACGATGCTGGATGCGCAACGCGCGATCTGGCGTGCAAAACAGGACAGGATACGGGCACAGGTCGAGCAGGAAGTACGCCTGGCAGAGATTGAAAGAATCATTGGGGAAGCGCTATGAAACGTTCGGTAATCCTGGTTGTGCTGGCGTTGATCGGCATGGCGGTTGCCAGTTGGGCTGGCTACTGGTGGGGGGCGCAACACAGCAGGCAGCCATCGGCCGACATATCGACCGTTACCTCCGTGCCGGCCAAACGCAAGATTCTCTACTACCGCAACCCGATGGGCCTGGCGGACACGTCACCGGCGCCGAAACAGGATTCGATGGGGATGGACTATATCCCGGTTTATGCAGATGAGGAAGCGGCCTCCGGCCAGCTCAAAATCAGTCTCGACAAAGTGCAGAAGCTGGGTGTGAGGAGCGAGCCTGCAACCTTGCGCGAAATGGCCAGAACGGTGAGTGCGGTGGGCAGGTTCCAGGTGGATGAGCGGCTTCTGCATACGGTGACCACCAGGTTCGCGGGTTATATCGAGAAACTCTACGTCAACGCCACCAGCCAGCCGGTAAGGCGCGGGCAGCCGCTGATGCAGGTTTATAGCCCTGAGCTGGTGTCGGCGCAGGAGGAGTACCTGATCGCCTGGCAGGGCAGCCAGGCGCTGAAAGGCGGCACCGAGGAATCGCAGGCGGGGGTAGATCGTTTGATGGAAGGCGCGCTGAAGCGTCTGCGCAACTGGGGTATTTCTGACAGTGAGCTGCAACGCCTGAGAAATGAAGGCAAGGCCACCCGCACGCTCACCCTGTATTCACCCGCCAATGGCGTGGTCCTGGAAAAAACGGCCATACAGGGCATGCGTTTCATGCCGGGTGAGCCGCTTTACCAGATCGGCGACCTGTCACGATTGTGGCTGATCGCGGAAGTGTTCGAGCAGGATATGGCCCACGTGCGCGTCGGGCAGAAGGTCAGCATCAGCGTCGATGCCTATCCCGGTCGCGAGTTCAGTGGCAAGGTGGCCTATGTGTACCCGACGCTTTCGCCGGAAACCCGCACCGTGCCGGTACGGGTGGATCTGGCCAACCCCGGCGGCATGCTCAAGCCCGACATGTATGCCAGCGTGCAACTGATTGCGGATGACGGCAAGGCCAGGACATTGGCGGTGCCGGATTCTGCCGTGATCGACAGCGGCACGCGCCAGGTGGTTCTGGTGCAGCACGCCGAGGGTTTGTTCGAGCCGCGCGAGGTCAGGCTTGGCACGCGCAGCGACGGCTATATCGAGGTGCTGGAAGGCGTTAGCGAAGGCGAAAACGTGGTGGTGCGCGCCAATTTCCTGATCGACGCGGAAAGCAACCTGAAAGCGGCCCTGGGCAGCTTTGGCACGCATGGCGGGCATGGCGGGCATGGCGCAGCCACGCCTGCTGGCAGCGACCCTGTTCCGGAACCGGCTACCGGCCATGAGGGACACTGATATGCTGGCACGCATCATCGAATGGTCGGTTCGCAATGTTTTTCTGGTATTGCTGGCAACCCTGTTCATCGTCGGCGCCGGCATCCATGCGCTTATCAGGACACCGCTGGATGCCATTCCCGACCTGTCCGACGTGCAGGTCATCGTTTACACCGAATACCCCGGCCAGGCACCGCAGGTGGTGGAAGACCAGGTCACCTACCCGCTCACTACCGCCATGCTGTCGGTACCCAAATCCAGGGTGGTGCGCGGCTTTTCGTTCTTCGGGGCCAGTTTCGTCTATATCATTTTCGAGGACGGCACCGACATCTACTGGGCACGCTCGCGCGTGCTGGAATACCTGAACTCGGTCAGCGGGACCCTGCCGCGCGGCATCACGCCGACCCTGGGGCCGGACGCCACTGGCGTAGGCTGGGTGTACCAGTATGCGGTGCTGGCAAAGAACCGTTCCCTAGAGGAACTGCGCGCGATCCAGGACTGGTATTTGCGCTATCAGTTGACCAAGGCGCATGGTGTGGCGGAAATTGCCAGCGTGGGCGGTTTCGTCAAGCAATACCAGGTGGTGCTCGATCCGCGCAAACTGCAGGCTTACGGCGTTTCGCCCGCCCGCATCACACAGGTGATCCGCGACAGCAACCGTGATGTCGGTGGTCGCGTTGTCGAAATGGCAGAAACCGAATACATGGTGCGCGGCAAGGGCTACCTTCGGGGCATCAATGATCTGGAAATGCTTGTGGTCAAGGCCGACAAGGGGACGCCGGTCTTGCTGCGCGACGTGGCCAGGGTCGAACTGGGGCCGGACGAACGGCGCGGCCTTGCCGAATTGAACGGCGAAGGCGAAGTGGTGGCGGGGATCGGCATTGCGCGTTATGGGCAGAATACGCTCGATGTCATCCACAATATCAGGGAAAAGCTTGCCGAGATTGCGCCTGGCCTACCGGAAGGCGTTACGGTGGAGACGGTGTACGACCGCTCCGGCCTGATTCACCGCGCCATCGCCAACCTCAAAACGACACTGTTCGAGGAAAGCATTGTCGTCGCACTGGTGTGTGTGCTGTTCCTGTTGCATGTACGCAGCGCGCTGGTCGCCATCCTGATGCTGCCAGTGGGGGTATTGATCGCCTTCATCCTGATGCGCTGGCTGGGGCTCAATTCCAACATCATGAGCCTGGGCGGCATTGCCATCGCTATCGGCGCCATGGTGGACGCTGCCATCGTCATGATCGAGAACACGCACAAGCACATCGAGCGGGCACCGCCGGACGCGCGCCGTGTCCAGCTGATCATCGATGCCTGCCGTGAAGTCGGCCCGGCGCTGTTCTTTTCGCTGCTTATCATTACCGTCTCCTTCCTGCCGGTCTTCACGCTTGAAGCGCAGGAAGGCCGCCTGTTCCAGCCGCTGGCCTATACCAAGACCTTCTCGATGGCGGGCGCCGCGCTGCTCTCAATAACGCTGGTGCCGGTACTGATGCTGCTGTTCGTGCGCGGCAGGATAATGCCGGAGCACAGGAACCCGGTGAACCGCCTGCTGATCCGGCTGTACCGGCCCGTTATCGCCTGGGTGATGTGCTGGAAGAAGACCACCATCCTGATCGCATTGCTGGCGCTGGGCGTATCCGTCTATCCGCTGACCAGACTCGGCAGCGAATTCATGCCGACGCTCAACGAAGGCACGCTGCTCTACATGCCGGCCAGCCTGCCAGGCATGTCCGTCACCAAGGCGGCAGAAACCATGCAGACCCAGAACAGGATTATCAAGCGCTTCCCCGAGGTGGCTTCGGTGTTCGGCAAGGCTGGCCGCGCCAATACCGCAACCGACCCGGCGCCGCTGGAGATGTTCGAGACGATCATCAACCTGAAGCCGGAATCGGAATGGCGCGCCGGGATGACCATCGACAAGCTGATCGCCGAGCTGGATCAGGCGGTTCAGATACCGGGAGTGAGCAACGCCTGGACCATGCCGATCAAGGCGCGCACCGACATGCTCTCCACCGGCATCCGCACGCCCATCGGAATCAAGGTGTTCGGCAAGGATCTAGGCGAAATGGAGAAGCTCGCCAGGGAGATCGAGACGGTGGTCAAGAACGTGCCGGGAACAACCAGCGCCTATGCGGAGCGCATCACGGGCGGTTATTACCTCAATATCGAACCTGACCGGCAGGCATTGGCACGCTACGGGCTGGCGGTCGGCGACCTGCAGGACGTCATCGGCAGCGCGCTCGGCGGCGAAATGATCACGACCACCGTGGAAGGCCGCGAGCGCTTCGGCGTGATTTCGCGCTACCCGCGCGAACTACGTTCCGACCCGGACAGCATCGCCCGCCAGGTACTTGTGCCGGTCAGGGACGGCGTGCTGATCCCGCTCGGCCAACTGGCGCGCGTTTACCTGGAAAAAGGCCCGCCCGGCATCCGGACGGAAAACGCGCTGCTCTCCGCCTATATCTTCGTCGATATCCGCGGCCGCGACATTGGCAGCTACGTGGCCGATGCGCAGAAGGCCGTGCGCGAGCAGGTCGGGTTCCAGCCCGGCTATTACGTGACCTGGAGCGGCCAGTTCGAGTACATGGAGCGCGCCAAGGAACGGCTCAAATTCGTGGTGCCGTTGACGCTCGCCATTATCTTCATGCTGCTTTATCTCAATTTCAGGCGGCTGACCGAAACCCTTATCGTCATGCTGTCAGTCCCCTTTTCACTGGTGGGCGGCGTCTGGCTGATGTACTGGCTTGGCTACAACATGAGCGTAGCGGTGGCGGTCGGCTTCATCGCGCTGGCCGGCGTGGCGGCAGAGACCGGCGTCATCATGCTGATCTACCTCGACCATGCCTATCAGGCACTCAAGAGGCAGCGAGCGGCTGATGGCAAACCGTTCACCGTGGCCGATCTTTACACAGCAGTCATGGAAGGCGCGGTGGAGCGCGTGCGCCCCAAGATGATGACCGTGGTGGCCATCATGGCTGGCCTGCTGCCCATCATGTGGAGCAGCGGGGTCGGCTCGGAGGTGATGCGGCGCATTGCAGCCCCCATGGTAGGTGGTATGGTGTCTTCCACCGTGTTGACACTGATCGTCATCCCGGCCGTTTATGCGCTGATCAAGGAGTGGAACCTTCAAAAAGGAAGAACGAAATGAGTGGCTACCGTTATCGGAGAAAATTTCTCATGCTTGCAAACCGGCAAGGGCCGGGCAGGAAACGGGCCGGGGCATGAGAAAGCTATCGGCAATCGAGCACCGGCTGATCGAGGATGAGCATGCGCGCCTGGATCAGCTTTTGCAGGACCTGCGCGAGGCCTGTTGCAATTTTGGCAGCGTGAAGGATTGCCAGGGCTGCGGCAGGGAAAAAATCGCTTCCTGCCAGGGACGGCTGAATTCCTTTGCCTATGATTTTCTCGATTTTGTCATCCAGCATTTCAGGAACGAGGAGAAGATCATGGCTGGCGCTTCCCGCACCCAGGATTCCAATGAATATTTCCGCCTGCACCAGAAAGAACACGCCAGACTGTTGAAGGAAATGGAAAGCCTGATGCAGGAGTTGCTGGCCATGAGCAAGCAGGGCCATACGGCCGTAGCGATCCGGGAGTTCCATTACCGGGTTGCGGAATTGTTTGGTGAGCACACCCGCACTTTCGACGACCCTTTCATCTCCCGGCCGCACAGCGGTAAGGAATAAGTGACAGGCCAGGCACGAGCGGGAAAGCAGATGCAGACAATATTTTTAAATCTCTTTATGAGAGAACGGAGATAAGCAGTGCCTGAAATCATCCCTGACCTGCACCCCTTGCTGGTGCATTTTCCGATTGCGCTGATTAGCGTATCGGCTTTCATCCATGCGGCGGCAATCGTCATGCGAGGTAAACACGCTTGCGCCGTGCATTGCGCCATTCTCGCCCATACCACGCTATGGCTGGGCGCTCTGGCAGCGCTGCCAGCCGCCTTTTTCGGCTGGCTGGCATTCAACAGCGTGAATCACGACGAAGCCAGCCATGCCGCCATGCTGGTCCATCGCAACTGGGCATTGGCTACGGTAGCGGCACTGGCGCTATTGGCCGGCTGGGATGCCTGGCGCAGCAAGGTGGATACGGTGCCTGCGCGGTGGTTTACGGGTGCCGTCATCGTCGCCTGGGGCATGGTTGCCGCTACGGCATGGCATGGTGGAGAACTGGTGTATCGCCACGGGCTGGGGGTCATGTCGCTGCCGGCTGCGGAACATGGCCGGATAACGGGGCACGGGCATGCTTCCTTTATGGATGACGGAGCACACACCGACGCCATGCCGCGGGAAGATAACGCGCAGGAACAATCCCGTAACCATTCCCACGATGCACACAGTCATTGATTAAGACAAGGAGAGAATCATGCGGTTATGGACACTGGTTTTTGCCATGATGCTGGCGTCGAATACGGCTGTTGCGCTTGCCGGCCCGGCGGTCACCGTTTACAAGAGCCCGGCTTGCGGCTGCTGCGCGAAATATGTCGATTACCTGAAAGATAACGGCTTCACGGTCAAAGCGGTCGATCAGGATGACATGAGCGCCATCAAGAAACGTTACGGCGTGACGCGCGTGGCCAGTTGCCATACCGCGCTGGTCAACGGTTACGTGGTCGAGGGCCACGTGCCGGTCAGCGCGATCAACAAACTGCTCAGGGAAAAGCCTGCCATCGCCGGCATCAGCGTACCCGGCATGCCGATGAATTCGCCGGGGATGGGCGAAATGGAGAAGGGCACGTTGACGGTTTACCGCATACCCGGGGCGGGAGAATCCCCTACGGTGTTTTCGGTTGAATGACTCCACCCATCACGACTTCCGGTTACCTGTTCGAGATAGCGGAAGAGGTGCTTTTTATTCTGAAATGGGCAGGCTGGAATTGATGAGTCAATGTAATGGCAAATGCCGGGACCGGCTTATCTGTAACACTAATTGAGAGGCAAATCATGCTGGACGAATTCACCCATGTACCTCGCGTTGCATATTTCTCCATGGAGATTGCGCTGCGCAACGAAATCCACACCTACGCCGGCGGGCTCGGCATACTTGCCGGCGATACGGTGCGGTCTGCGGTCGATCTCAAGCTGCCGATGGTGGCGGTAAGCCTGGTGAGCCGTGCCGGCTATTTTCACCAGCAGATCGACAATCAGGGCCGGCAGGTCGAACAGGCGGCTTTCTGGGAAATCCAGCACTGGGCGCATGCGCTCGACGCCAAGATTGCAGTGCCAATCGATGGGCGCACCGTATGGGTCGGTGCCTGGTTATACGTGATCGAGGGCCATATGGGCGGACGCCAGCCGGTGCTGCTGCTCGATACCGACCTCGACGAGAACCAGCCCGGCGACCGTGAAATTACGCATTATTTGTACGGCGGCGACGAAACCTATCGGCTCAAGCAGGAAATCGTACTCGGGATCGGCGGCGTACGATTGCTGCAGGCACTCGGGTTTACCGTTCGCCACTATCACATGAACGAAGGACACTCCGCACTGCTTGGGCTGGAGTTGCTGCGCCGGTACGCCTACCCTGCCGAAGATGTCAGGCAGGGAGAGTCGCCTTATGACGTCCCCAGGGTGCGCGACCTCTGCAGCTTTACCACACACACCCCGATCGAAGCCGGGCATGACCGCTTTCCCTACGACCTGGTGCGGCGAGTGCTCGACAACGGCTTCGACATCGAAACCATCAAGCGCCTGGCGGGCGAGGACAGCCTGAACATGACGCGGCTGGCGCTGAACCTGAGCGAATATGTCAACGGCGTCGCCAAAAAACATGCCGAGGTGTCGAATGCGATGTTTCCCGGTTACCTGGTGCATGCCATCACCAATGGCGTGCACCCGTTCACCTGGGCGACCGAAGGTTTCCGCCAGCTTTATGACCATTACCTGCCGGGCTGGTGCCATGAGCCCCAGTTGCTGATGCGTGCTGACTGCTGCATCCCCGAAACCGCGATCTGGGAGGCGCACGTCCAGGCGAAACAGCATCTCATCGAGAAAGTGCAGGCGCTCACCGGGGTGTCGCTACAGCCGGATATCCCGATACTGGGTTTCGCGCGGCGCATGACCGCATACAAACGCCCGGATCTCCTGTTTTCCGACCTCGAACGGTTGCAGGAGATCGCACGCAGCCACCCGTTCCAGATCGTGCTCGCCGGCAAGGCGCATCCGCGCGATGAACACGGCAAGCAGTTGATCGAGCAGTTGCATGCGCATGCCCGCACCCTGTCCGGCACGGTTCCGGTCGTCTATCTGCCCGACTACGACATGGCGCTCGCACAACTGCTGACCTCAGGCGTGGACGTGTGGCTCAATACGCCGCTGCCGCCGCTTGAAGCTTCCGGCACCAGCGGCATGAAGGCCGCGTTCAACGGTGTGCCCAACCTCTCGGTGCTCGATGGCTGGTGGATTGAAGGGTGCATCGAGGGCGTGACCGGCTGGGCGATCGGCAACCTGGCGGGAATGCCCAATGATAACGCTCGCCTGCTTTACGACAAGCTCGAGCAGGTACTGCTGCCGCTTTATTTCAATGAGGACCGCAGCGGATGGATCAAGGTGATGAAGGGGGCGATCAGCAAGAACGCGTCATATTTCAACAGCCATCGCATGATGCTCCGCTATGCAACGGAAGCTTACAGCCGGTGAGATGCGGCTGCGGTCCGCGCACATGGCCGGCCTCACGCGGCGGAATGGGTGCAAGGCCTAATAATTTGCCCGCACGCAACGGGAAAGACCATGACTGAAACCTGACATGAAAAAGCAAGGCTACGACTCACGGCAAGCGACATAAATAACGAAAGGAACCATCATGGCTATTGATCCGGTATGCGGCATGACAGTGGATGAGAAATCGGCGGCGGGTAGCGTCGTGCATTCGAGCAGGACATATTATTTCTGCTCATCCAAATGCCGGCATGAGTTCGAGGCCGATCCGGGTAAATATACGGGGAACAGCGAGATGGCTGCCGGGGAGCCCCACGGCCACGATCATGCCCATGGCATGGCCGGAACAAAGGCCTCGAAAACCGGCAGGGAAACCGCCGGAGAAAAAGCAAAAGACCCGATCTGCGGCATGATGGTGGACAAGGCCACGGCGCTCAGGACTGAACGCGCCGGCCGCGCCTACTATTTTTGCAGCACAGGCTGCCAGCGCACTTTCGAATCACCCGAGCAGGAATTAAAGTCCATGCGCACCCGCGTCATGATCGCAATGTCCGGCGTGCTGGTGCTGGCCATCATGCGTGCCGCGGTATTCCTCGGGCTCGCCGGCGGCGCAATGACGTTGAGCTGGGTGCCGGTCGACGCGTTGCCGTGGTTCACCTGGGGAATATGGATGATGATCCTGGTCACGCCGGTGCAATTCATCGGCGGATGGGGCTTTTACAAGGGCGCGTGGAACGCGCTCCGCACCCGCAATATCAACATGGATTTTCTGATTGCGCTCGGTACCTCGGTCGCGTACTTCTACAGCGTGGTGGTGGTGTTCTTCCCCGAAGCGCTGCCTGTAGCGGTGGATGAACGGCAATCGTACTTTGAAGTGTCGGCGGTTATCATCGCCTTCGTGCTGCTCGGCAAGTACATGGAGGAGATCATCAAAAAACGCTCCTCGGCAGCGGTGCGCAAGCTCCTCGACCTCAAGCCCGCGACGGCGCATGTCATCCGCGACGGCCAGGAGATGGAGGTGCCCGCTGAGAGCGTGATGGCGGATGAAGTCATCGTGGTGCGCCCCGGCGAGAAAATTCCCGCAGACGGCCTGGTGCTGGAGGGCAGTTCCTCGGTAGACGAGTCGATGCTCACCGGTGAGTCGATGCCGGTGGAAAAGATGGCGGGCAGCGCGGTGATCGGCGGAACGCTCAATCGCACCGGCCTGTTCCGCTTCAGAACGACGCGGGTCGGCGCGGAGACCGCACTCGCGCAAATCATCAAACTGGTGGAAGAGGCACAGGCCTCCAGCGCACCCATTCAGCGCCTCGCCGACCAGGTAGCCGGCTATTTTGTGCCCGCGGTGGTGCTGGTCGCGTTTGCCGCTTTTGCAGGCTGGTCGCTGATGGGCAACTTCCCGCAGGGCCTGATGGCCTTCATCGCGGTGCTGATCATTGCCTGCCCCTGCGCGCTGGGTATCGCCACCCCGGCAGCGCTGATGGTGGGCGTTGGCAAGGGGGCCGAAGCCGGCATCCTGATCCGCGGCGCCGAAGTGCTGGAGCGCGCGGAAACACTCACCACCGTGGTGTTTGACAAAACCGGGACGCTCACCCGCGGTGAGCCTGATGTTACCGACATCATTGCCCTCGGTGGCCAGCCGGAAGAGGCTATCCTGCGCGCCGCCGCCGCGGTGGAGGCCGGTTCGGAACATCCCCTCGGCGAAGCGATCGTGCGTGCCGCGAAACAGCGCGGACTTGTGCTGCCGAAGGTGGAAGGCTTTGAGGCCATTCCCGGCCATGGCATCCGCGGCAGCGTTGACGGCGGGGTTGCGCTTCTCGGCAACCGCCGGCTGTTCGAGCGGGAAGGCATTGACCCCGGGCCGGCGGAAGAAATCATGGCGCAACTGGAAGCCCAGGGTAAGACCGCGATGCTGGTCGGGTTGGAAGGCAGGCTGGCAGGCATCGTAGCCGTCGCCGACACGCTCAAGCCCGAGGCCAGGGAGGCCATCGCCGAACTCAGGAAGGAGAACGTGGAAGTTATCATGCTCACCGGCGACAACCGCCGCACCGCCGAAGCCATCGCCCGGGAATTAGGCATCGAGCGTGTCATCGCCGAAGTGTTGCCCTCCGACAAGGCAAAAGTCATCCAGGATTTGCAGAAACAGGGCAAGGCCGTCGCCATGGTTGGTGACGGCGTTAACGACGCGCCCGCGCTGGCGGTCGCCGGGATCGGCATCGCCCTGGGCTCCGGCTCCGATGTCGCCAAGGAAACCGGCGGCATCGTCCTCATCAGGAACGACGTGCGCGACGTGGTTGCGAGCATACGCCTGTCGCGTGCCACCATGCGCAAGATCAAGCAGAATCTGTTCTGGGCCTTCATCTACAACATCATCGGTGTGCCGGTCGCGGCATTCGGTTTCCTCAACCCCATTATCGCCGCTGCCGCGATGGCGTTGAGCTCTCTGTCCGTCATCGTGAATTCGGCATTGCTGAAACGCACCAGGCTATGAATACGACAACACTTGAAACCATGACCGCATGAATGTGCAACGGATGTGGAATCGATAATCTTGCGCCGCCATGACTAAAGGCCGGCAAGGACGCGAATTTTTCACGTTGCGGCTATTCGGATGAAAAAGGAGAGCATCATGACCGATGAGCACGAAGCAAAGGGGCTATCCAGGGGCAGGTGGGCATTTTACGGTTTCCTGGCATTTGCCGGGCTGCTGCTCTTTACCGAACATCGCGCCCATCTGCTGGGCATCCTGCCTTACCTGATCCTGCTGGCTTGCCCGCTGATGCACCTATTCATGCACCGCGGTCACGGCAGCCAGAGCCACCAACATACTCACAGGCGCGACATATCCGAAGGAGACAGGAAATGAGCGCCCCATCCCCGGCTTACGGACTCTGGTTCCTGGTCATCATCAATTCGCTGGTATTCATCATCTTTGCCTTCAGTTTCGCCAAGCCGCAGAGCAAACGCGACTGGCGCTCATTCGGCGCCTTTTCGGCTTTCATCGTGGCGCTGTTCACCGAGATGTACGGCTTTCCGCTCACCATTTACCTGTTGTCCGGCTGGCTCGCCAACCGCATTCCCGGCATCGACCCGTTCTCGCACGACGCCGGGCATCTGCTGGAAGAGCTGTTCGGCTGGCGCGGCAACCCGCACTTCGGGCCGTTTCATTTGCTGAGCAACATTCTCATCGTTGCCGGTTTTTTCCTCCTGGCCAGTGCGTGGAAGGTGCTGTACCGGGCCCAGCATCAACGCCAACTGGCAATCACCGGCCCTTACGCGAAAATCCGGCACCCGCAATATGCCGGTTTCGTGATGATCATGTTCGGCTTCCTGCTGCAATGGCCAACCATCATAACGGTGCTGATGTTCCCGATTCTGCTCTACATGTATGTGCGGCTTGCCAGAGCGGAGGAACTGGAGGCGCACGCCGAATTCGGGCAGGAATACGCGAGCTATGCGGCAAAAACGCCAGCGTTTCTTCCATGGACAGGTTAGAGGCTGGAGAAGGCTTGCTCGCAAATAAAAAATTATCCGGCAACAGTAATGATTTCACCCAGTTTTTTCAGGGCCGCCTCTATCCCGGCGTCCCAGAGATGCCCATAATTCAGGCGAATGTAATTGCCGAATTGCCGCTGCGCGGAAAACATGGGTCCGGGCGCAACGCTAATGCCTGCTTCAAGCGCTTTGCGGTGAACTTCCAGCGCGTTTACGTTATCGGGCAACTGAACCCAGACGAAGTATCCTCCGGCAGGGCGGCCAAGCCTCGTTCCCTGGGGGAAACAGGCTTCAATTGCTTCGATGAACTTTATCTGCTGCATGAGCAGGTTATGCCTTAGCGTCCTCAAATGCCGGTCATACCCGCCCTTGGCAAGATACGCTGCCAAGGCCTGCTGGGCGGGTACCGATGCGGCAAGCGTGGTTGTGAGTTTTATGCGTTCAACCGCCTGGGAATATCTTCCCGGCGCTACCCAGCCTATGCGATAGCCCGGGGCCAGGCATTTGGAAAAAGACGAGCAGTGCATTACCAGGCCTTCCGTATCGTAGGCTTTGGCGGGCATGGGCCTTTTGTCGCCAAAATAAAGCTCCCCATAGACATCATCTTCGATCAGGGGGATTTGGTGCCTTGTCAGCATGCCGACCAGATCCTTCTTTTTATCGTCCGGCATCAGGCTGCCGAGAGGATTCTGGAATGTCGTCATCAACCAGCAGACTTTAGGCTTATGCTCCTTGATCGCAAGCTCCATCGCGTCCAGGTCAACTCCCAGTCGAGGATGGCTGGGCACTTCGATGGCTTTCAGGCCGCTACGCTCTATTGCCTGCAGTGCAGCATAAAAGGTGGGAGATTCGACAAGCACGGCATCGCCCGGCCTGGTGACGGCTGACAGGCAGAGATTGAGGGCTTCCAGTGCGCCTGCCGTAATTACAATCCCATCGGTGGGAATCTTGAGTCCGTCGATGAGATACCTGAGCGCAATCTGCCTGCGCAGGTTTTCGTCACCCGGGCTCAAGTCGCGGACCGTGCTCCACGGGTCCATGGACTGGACGGTGGAAGCCATCGTGCGTGCAAGGCTTTTCAGCGGGAACAGCAATGGGCTGGGAAATGCCGAGCCTAACGGGACCACTTTGCGTGCGCGTACCGATCCAAGAATCTCGAACACCAGTTCACTTACATCAACTTGCGTTACCTGCGGCCTGGTTGTGAATTCAGGTTCCGGCAATTGCGGAATTCCATTGGCGCCTCCCGTGACGAAATAGCCCGATCTTTCCCTTGCCGTAATCAGCCCACGGGCCTCGAGCAGGTAATAGGCCTGGAAAACCGTAGCGGGGCTGATGCCACGGCTTGAACTCGCCAGCCGTACTGACGGCAATTTATCCCCTCTGCGCAGCACTCCATCGCGAATGGACTGGGCAATCTCGCCCGCTAATTTCTCATATCTTTTCAAGGCTTATGAATCCATCTGTTTGGCAGCACCATTATGCATCTGATATGGTTTTTTTACAGGCATCTGCTTCTGTTTTTATTTGACGGGACGCCTATGATGAATCCCAATGAGAATTGTGGAGCACGTCATGCAAGCCGAGACCGCCTTGTTGGAGAAGCCTGCCAGAAAAGTCATTCCTATCGTTCCGTATTCCGTAAAGGGTAAGTACCAGAACATCAAGACAGCAATACTGGCGCTGGCTTATTCGGTTTATTTCCTGCTGCCATGGCTGACCTGGCACGGTGATGCCAGGGTCGGCCAGCCATTGCTGTTTGACATTGCCAATTCAAGATTTTATTTCTTTGATGTCATTGTCTTTCCGCAAGACCTGATGATTTTCATGAGCGTGATGGTGCTGGCAGCGACATTCCTTTTTATTGCATCCACATTATACGGACGCGTCTTTTGCGGTTTTTTCTGTTTTCAGACCATCTGGACGGATGCCTTCAGGTACATAGAGACCTTGATACAGGGGGAGGCCCAGGCGCGCATACGTTTGCGCAAGCAGCCATGGAGTGCCGGGAAGGCCTGTAAACTCGGGATGACCCACCTGTCATGGCTTCTATTGTCCCTCGCCACTGCGGTGACATTTACGCTGTATTTCGCCGAGGCACGCACACTGGTTGTTGCACTGTTGAACGGTAATGCTGCCCTGGCCGCTTATACCGCCATTGCAACAATTACCGCCACCACATACGTAGCAGCGGGATTTGCCAGGGAAGACATCTGCCGCGTGGCGTGCCCTTACGGCAAATTCCAGAGCGTCATGCAGGACCCGAATACGAAAACCGTATTTTATGATGAGGCCCGGGGTGAACGCACGTTAGGCAGGACTGCGCCCACCAGGGACATAAAGGGAGCAGCGGCCAGGGAAGCCGGGGGTTACGGCGACTGCGTGGACTGCAGGTATTGTGTCAACGTCTGCCCTACGGGCGTCGATATACGCAAAGGTTTCCAGATCGATTGCATATCCTGCGGATTATGCATTGACGCCTGCAACAACATCATGAAGTCCGTCAACCTGCCGACAGGGCTGATCCGCTTCGGACAGGTGCCCCAGAAGGCGCACATCAATGAAACGAGCCTGAATCAAGGCAACAGGCTGAAAAAATATGGCTATCTATCCGTGCTTATCGCCTGTTCAGGATTTCTTGGGTACGCATTGCACCAACTGGAGCCGTTCTCGGCCACGATACAACAACAGGCGACCCCGCTTGTCACCCGGCTATCCAATGGGGATTTGAAAAGCCGCTACATCATACGCCTGACGAATAAAAGCACGCAAAACGAACGATATACCGTAGTCATCCAGGGCTTGCCGCCTCATGCCGTTCCAAGCCCGAGCCAGTTCAAAGTTCCAATGAGTAAAACTTACACCTATGCATTGGACATCGTGCTGCCGGCCGAAACGGCAAAGCGTACCCGGCATCTTAATGTCATTGTCACACCAAGCAGCAATCCTGCCAGCGCCAGGGAGTACACGCTTGGTTATGTTTCAACTTCCATTTAATGGCCCCATTCATGTCAACATTAAAAATTCGCCAGATTACCAAAAAAGACCAGCAAATCATTTTTGCTTCCGGTGTTGTGATCGATATATCGGTAGAAAACATATTTGAAGTCGGCATGTATCTGGACAACAGGAAAGTGGGGCGCATGAAATTCAACGCCCTGTCCTCTCTCAACAACCTGGAGCTCAGCCCGCTATACCATCTGGATGAATTATCGATACAGCCAAAGATAAAGGAATATTCGGAAGACCTGGAGAAAGTCTCGGTCAATCTTTTCAAGGAATATACGAATGGAAGGATACGGCTGCCGCAAACCCTGGAAATCACCTCTTTTGACAAGCCAATCGTCCCTGGTGCCGGCTAATTACGATCTGAACCGGTGGCGGAGCAGGTTCAGGCATCATCATGCGATCGCTGCAGCCTGCCATGGCAGCAGGCCTTAATTCCTAATTACTTCGCCACCTGCTTCGCAGGCGGCACATAGGCGCGCCTGGCGCTATGCACGGCCTCCTGGTTTTCCTCTGCCCAACGCATCATGCCCCGCACCGGCACCAGGAATGAATGACCAAGCCTGGTCAAGGTGTATTCCACACGCGGAGGAATGGTCGGGAAAACCTCCCGCGAAACAAGACCGTCTTCTTCAAGTTTGCGTAGCGTTTGTGCCAGCATGCGTTGCGAAATATCCCCGATTCTTGTTTTCAATGCACTAAAACGCAGCGTGCCTGCTTCCAGCTCGTGCAGGACCAGAACGGTCCAACGGTCGCCCGTTCTGTCCAGTACATCGCGGATAGGGCATTTTTCCGCCCAAGCGGCCTTGGATTTATGCAAGGTCATGTTTTTTCCTTTTCAATTGCAATATGGACGGTTACCCGGAGGTTACCTGGTAACCATTTGCTCACTTCTTGCGCCCGCCATTCAAGTTCTTTATCGTTTGTTACATGCATATCATTAGCAGGTTACTTTTTTATACCAGATTCTAGCCGCATCTTTCCGGGCGCGCTACAGAATTGCCCGGCCAATTACTTGTTTAACCAGAAAGGAATAAATCCATGAGCACTTCGCAGCTTCCGCTTCTCGTCACTGGCGCTTCCGGCCACTTGGGGCAGCGTGTCATTGCCCATTTACTGAACACATTGAAGATTCCGGCCGGCCAAATTATTGCGACGACGCGCAATCCTGAAGCCCTTGCCGGTTTCGCCGCCAAGGGCGTGATCGTGCGCAAGGCAGACTTTGAAGATACCGCAGCGCTGGCAAAAGCGTTTACCGGCGCCCGACGATTGTTATTGATCAGCACCGATGCGCTGGACCGCCCGGGCCGCCGCCTGGCCCAGCACATCAATGCAGTGCAAGCAGCGGTCGATGCCGGGGTGCAGCACGTGGTATATACCTCCATGCCCAAGCCGGCAGGCTCGCCGCTGCTGATTGCGCCCGACCATCTCGGGACGGAACAGGCATTGTCCGCTGCGCCACTGAGCTGGACCGTGCTTCGCAACAACTGGTACTTCGAAAACCTGTTCATGAGCTTGCAACAGGTGCTGGCATCGGGCCAGTGGTTCACCGCGGCAGGCGACGGCAAGATAGCCCATATCGCACGCGATGACCTCGCGCTTGCCGCCGCTGCGGCACTTGCTTCGAATGATACCGGCAAGGCAACCTACACGCTCAGCGGTGCCGAGGCTTTTACAACGGCAGAAATTGCCCGGCTGGTGAGCCAGACAGCAGGAAAACCCATACAGGTAGTTCAAGTGCCGGTTGAAGGGCTGATTCAAGGCCTGGTCGATGCCGGGCTGCCGGAAGGCCTGGCAGCCGTGTTTGCTTCATTCGACACGAATACGAGGGCGGGCGGTGTTGCCGATATTACCGGCGATTTCAGGAAACTTACCGGTGTCGCGCCGCTTGCTTACCGAGACTGGCTGCTGGCAAACAAGGCCGCCATTTCCGGCACCTGAACATTTTGCCCTGGGGTAGCCTGCTTCGCCAGCCGCCGATACTTTCCGCATCCGTATTCATGGCGGCGGCTGGCAATTGCAATAGAACCATCCGTCGCCCGGTCTGGCTATAACGATAGTCTTATGATTGAATAGCCCTTGAACATATCCTGCAAGAGGTGGTTTGTATGAATACCATCGGTATCGGTCATATCAATATGCGGGCGCCACGCGCGATGCTGGACCGGCTTTACGATTTCTATACCACGGTGGTCGGCCTGAAGAATGGCGAACGGCCGCCGTTCGCCAGGTTCGGGTACTGGCTGTATGCGGGCGATGCAGACGTGGTGCACCTGCTTGAGGCCTCGCCGGATGAAGAGCGGCTGGTGAATGTGGTAACCACGATCGATCATGTGGCGTTCAAATGCGAAGGATTGCATGCGTTTGAAAGCCGGCTGAAACAGCTTGGGGTTGCCTACAAAGTCACGAAAATTCCCTTGACCGGACAGGACCAGCTTGTCGTGAAAGACCCTGCAGGCAATCTGGTGGAGCTGAATTTCGCGAGCGCCGGCGATTGATCCAGGCACCCGGCCTGAGAGCCGATACCGTCGCGTGACACGCTCCCATTCTTTATTGAACGGCGCCGTTTAAAGCATTGCATACACGCTCGATATGCCGTTGCGGCATGCCGGGATAAATCGGCAACGACAGGTTCTCTGCCGTCATGCGCTCGCACACGGGCATGCTGCCGGTAGCGTAGCCCAGGCCCCGGTATACCTCCTGCAGGTGCAACCCCAGCGGGTAATAGACCGCTGTGGATATCCGGCGTTCAGCCAGGGACCGGCGCACGGCATCGCGGTTCTTCAGGCGTATTGTGTAAACGCCGTAAACATGGGATTCGGCATCCGGGCTTTGCGGTATTGCCAGTTCCAGGCCGCTCAACAGCCGCGCATACTGGGCGGCAATTTTGCGGCGGGCATTTATATCGTCGTTGATGCATTGCAGCTTCAGGCGCAGTGCCGCCGCCTGTATCTCATCCAGCCGGCTGTTGCAACCAAACTCGGCATGCATGTAGCTCGCCACCATGCCGTGATTGCGCAAACGGCGAACATGCTCCTGGATACCGTCGTCGTTGCTCGTCAGCATGCCGCCATCGCCATAACAGCCCAGCACCTTGGTCGGATAAAAGCTGAAACAGCCGCAATCGCCCAGCGCGCCGACATATTCGCCGTTGCTTTTAGCCCCGAATGCCTGCGCGCAGTCTTCGATGACCACCAGGCCATGGGCGCGGGCTATTTTAAGGATGGCTGCCATGTCACAAGCATGGCCGAAAATATGCACCGGCAGGATCGCCCTGGTTCTGGCGCCGATTTTTTCCGTTATGCGGTGCGGATCAATGGTGAAGCTGTTTCGATCGATATCCGCGAATACGGGTATGGCGCCGACCATGCTGATGGCTTCGCTTGAAGCAAAAAAACTGTAAGGCGTGGTAATCACTTCATCTCCCGGCCCGATACCCAGTGCTCGCAAGCCCAGCACCAGGGCATCCGTGCCGCTGGCGACAGCAACCGCATGTTTGATCCCCATGTAGCGGGCAAACTCCCGCTCAAAGGCAGCGACTTCCTGCCCCAGGATAAAACAACCGCTGGCGCCGATTTCCCTGATCCTGGATAACCAGGCTTTTTCGTTCGCCCGGAACGCGCAAGCAAGATCGAGAAACGGAACAGGCATCTCCTCATCGTTATCGCTCATAACGCGATCCTCTCCCTGACCAGCAGCGCCACGCGCAATGCCTCCAGGCCGACGTGCCCATCCACGAGCGGCGGGCTGCTGCCTTTCACGGCACGGATGAAATGGTCAAGCTCGGCTTCCAGCGGCGGATGCGGTGTTACAGCCAGCCGCCTGGTGGCGATCCGGGGCCATTTGCCTCCATTTACATCCGGTACGGCATGGGCCATTTCAAGTTTCTGGTCGATATAATCCAGACCGTAGTAACAATCACTGCCGAAAACACGGATGCGGCGCAACCGCTTATTGGAAACACGGCTGGCGGTAACATTGGCGACCGCACCGTTATCGAATTCAATACGGGCATTGGCGATATCGACCTGATCGGTAATCACCCGGATGCCGTCCGCCGCAATCGTACGGATACCGGACTTCACCAGCGACATCACAATATCGATATCGTGAATCATCAGGTCGGTGACCACATCGACATCGGCCGCCCGGTCGACAAAAACACCCAGGCGATGCGCTTCGATAAATCGCGGCTGGCTCACGCGGGCAGCCAATGCCATGATGCCGGCGTTGAAGCGTTCGATATGGCCGATCTGCAGTATCGCATTCGACCGTTCTGCGGCAGCAACCAGCGTTTCGGCTTCCGCAAGGGAGGAGGCAATGGGTTTTTCCAGCAGGACATGTACGCCTGCCTGCAGAAAGGGATAGGCAACCTGTGCGTGATACAGGGTGGGCACAACAATACTGACCGCATGCACGCGGCCCATGAGCTGGCTGGCATCCGTCCACGCCTTGCAGCCATGCTCTGCGGCGATGGCGCGCGCAGTCGCGGCATCGGCGTCGACGACGCCGACCAGTACAACCTCCGGCATTGCCGCGTAAATGCGGGCATGCAGGCGCCCCAGGTAGCCTACCCCGACCACGCCCACTTTTACGCGTGAGCCATTACCGGAATTTTTAGCCTGAAAGGTCATTTCAATGCCAGCAGGTGGTTCGCAAAACACAAGCAAGTACTGTTTATGGAATGATTTTAATGCATTGAAAATAAAAGAAAAGGAACTTCTTTATTGCACAACACCCCTGGCTGCATGCAGCCAGGGGTGTTGTAACGCGAATTGGGGCCATACGGCCTTCGGTTAATCGCCAATAGACGGCGCACTTAAAAGGCCGTTCTCACCAGGCCGCCCTCGGCCCGTATCGTTGCGCCATTGATTACGGCAACACGGTCACTGCAGATGAACGCCACGATATCCCCGATCTCCGATGGGTCGATCAGGCGGGCAATCAGGGACGAGGGGCGGTTCTCGGCCATGAACTTCTGTTCCGCCGCCTTTAATGGCAGGTCCGGGTAGATATCCCGTATGAACTTTTCCACGCCTTCCGTCCGGGTAGGGCCTGGCAGCACCGCATTGACCGTTACTTCGGTATTCCTGGTCAACTCCGCCAACGAGCGTGAAATGCCCAGTTGCATGGTTTTGGTCGCGCTATAGTGCGCCATTTCAGGGGCCGGGCTTATTCCGGATTCACTTGAAATAAATACGATGCGGCCGGTGCCTGATTCCAGCATGCGGCTCAAATAATGCCTTGCCAGCCTCACGCCGCTCATAATGTTCACTTCGAACAAGTGCTGCCAATCTTCATCCGTCTCTTCAAAAAACCCTACTGCTTCGTAAATGCCAAGATTGTTGACAAGTATATCCACCTGCGGAAACCGGTTAACGGTAGCGTCGGTTCCTGCCCGGGTTCCGTTATCCGCAAATCAGCCTGGCATCCGGCTGAACGCTGCTTCTGATGTGACTGATCGCCTTATCGACGCTGGCCTGGCTACGCCCGTTGATAATGACGCTGGCGCCTTCGCTCGCCAGGGATTTGGCGATTTCCAGGCCTATGCCGGATGAAGAGGCAGTGACCAAGGCCACTTTGTCAGCTAGATTCAGTTTCATATCGACCTCAACTATTCAATCAGTGAAACTTCCATTATGAAGACCTGGATTCTTAACATCTACCTTGCTTAACTTCAAATGATATATGCGACGGAATAAATCATTAACGGCGTCATGGCGCATGGAATGGACCGACATCGGGCGACGGATGGCCCCGGCCCACATTTGGATTTATGTTAAGGCTGCCGGCTAAAATAAAAGCTGGGCTGAAATGCCGACGGCATTGGCATCGTAGTCGAAATTTTCCACATTGGAGGATCGCCTGTCGTGTTGCAGGGTACCGCTGACCAGAATATTCCTGGTGGCCTGCCAGTCGCCGAAAATGATAAAGGACTGCACGGTATCCTGGCGCAGCGATGATGCCAGTACGATGGCGCCACGGTAATCCCGGTCGCTTATGTCGTAGCGTGCCCGTAGCGTGCTCTTGGCGGTCACTTTCCATATGGGGCCGAATGAAAACGTCTCTGCAATATAGTAGCTGTTGGCGTCTTCCTGGAAACTGAACAGGTTTCTTGACAACGAGGTGTTCAATTGCAGCTTGCCGGTGGCGGCCCACTGATATTCCAGCTTGCCGACCATGCCGCTGTAATCGCGCTCCGGGAAGTTGTCATGGTCGCGGTCTACATAGCCCAGCCTGGCATCAATCGTCGATTTTCCGGTCAGCTTCCAGTTAAGCTTCGCTTCCGTCTCGTTTTGATCAAACCCGGTATCGAGTTGGGCTAGCGAATCGAGTTCGCGATCGCGGTATTCTCCCTGCAACCTGCGCTGCACCAGGGATACATGGCTGTTCGATGGCGCAAGGTATTTCACGCCGAACTCCCCGCCCCGCTGCACATAATCGCCTACGGCAGTAAAGGTCCGGCTGTTGCGGGAACGCACTTCCATCACGCCGCCGATCAAATGCATGCCTGCGCCGATATCCGCATCCACATTGAACAGGCGCACCTGGTTAGTCTGGATATTATTCTCGTCAAACTCGCGGAAATCGGCAAAGTTGACCAGTCGCTGCTCCTGATTCGCCAGCAGGATGCCGCTGATGCGCGGCGTCAGGTGCCATAACCAGGCTGCGCGATAATCGAACCCGGTGAAATCGAGAAAACTGTTGTGCTGGAATTTATTCCCGGTTGCGAGCAGATCAAGCTGAAAACGCTGCTGGGAATAGGGCTTGTCTATCTTGATGCCGGCATTCGCCGAATACAGCAAATCGGATTTGTGCGGCTTGCCCGGCAATGTGTCCGTATCCACCGAATCAGACAGCCGGAACAGGTTATCCTCAAACCGTATGCCTGCGCCTGCCACAAAATTCAGGCTATCCTCGGCATCGGCCATGCCTTTTACCGGCATGGCCATCAGTGCAATCAATATCCATCTACTGTTTAAATAATGGATCTTCATGATATCCAGTTTATATATTACTTCTGTTTTTTTGTAAAAATGGATTCGAGCAAAGCACGAAATTCAGCGCCACATTCGGGGTGGCGCAAACCCAGCCTTACCGTAGCTTCGAGATATCCCGCCTTGGATCCGCAGTCGTAGCGCACACCGTTGAATCGATAGGCCAGCACCTGCTCTTCATCGATGAGTCCTGAAATCCCGTCCGTAAGCTGGACCTCGTTGCCCGACCCCGGCCTGATACGCTCAAGGTGATGGAAAATCCTGGGCGTGAGGATATAACGGCCCACCACGCCCAGGGTGGAGGGCGCATCTTCAGGGGCGGGCTTTTCAACAATCGCCGATACCTGCTCGATACCGTCACTGACAGGATTGGTCGCGACGATGCCGTAACTCCGGGTCTGGTCCGCGGGAACATCCTCCACGCCGAGCAAGGAACAGCGATAGTAGTCATAAGCATCGACCATCTGCTTCATGACGGGTGTTTTACCATCCAGCAAATCATCTGCCAGCACGACGGCAAAGGCATCATCATTGATAACCGGTTTTGCCAGCAGCACGGCATGGCCCAAACCCAATGCCCGCGTCTGCCGGATGTAAATGCAATTGACGTGGCTAGGCACGATGTTCTGCACCAGCGTCAGCAACTGTTTCTTGCCAGCCCGCTCCAGTTCATTCTCAAGCTCGTAGGCCATGTCGAAATGATCGGAAATCGAGCGCTTGTTGCGCCCCGTGATAAAAATCAGATCAGTGATGCCGGCTGCGACAGCTTCTTCGACGGCATACTGGATCAGCGGTTTATCCACCACTGGCAGCATCTCTTTCGGATTGGCCTTGGTGGCCGGCAGGAATCGCGTGCCGAGGCCCGCAACAGGGAATACGGCTTTAGTTACTTTTTTCATGATTTACGGAGGTTTTCTGTAGGATTTCCGGTTGGCCGGTCAGGCAAGAAGTTTTCTGAATTCCGTCGAATGGTGGAGGGCCTCCCAGCACCAGGCATGAAGGATGATGGTTTCCAGGTCGGAGTAGACCGGCTGCCAGCCCAGTTCCTCGCGGGCCAGCGTTGCATCCGCAATCAAGCGCGCAGGATCTCCCTGGCGGCGCGGCCCTTCGTCCACCCGGACCTTGCGGCCCGTAACCCGTTCCGCCGCATCGATCACCTGCTGTACCGAGAACCCCGAACCATTCCCCAGGTTGTAGTGGCAACTGTAATCGTTGGCCATGAGCCTGGTCAGCGCCATGGAATGTGCGCGGCAGATATCGACCACATGAATGTAATCGCGGATGCAGGTGCCATCCGGTGTGTCATAGTCGCGGCCGTATACCGTAATCCGGGAGCGCCTGCCGGAAAGGGCCTGCAGGACGAGCGGTATCAGATGGGTTTCCGGCTCGTGGCGTTCCCCCAGTACGCCGGAAGGGTCTGCGCCTGCCGCATTGAAATAGCGCAGGCACACCGATTTCAGGCCGAAAGCCCGGTCATAATCGGCCAGTGCCTGTTCGACCATCCATTTTGAGCGGCCATAGGGATTCAATGGCCGTTTGGGATGGGTTTCATGGATAGGCAGAAACTCGGGCTCGCCGAATATCGCCGCGGTGGACGAAAACAGGAAGTAATTCACGTGGTGCTTCACCATCGCATCCAGCAGATTCAGGGTATTGCTGAAGTTGTTCAGATAATATCTGTCGGGATGCTGGACGGATTCGCCCACCTGAATGTACGAAGCGAAGTGCATAACCGCATCGGGCCGGTATGTTTTGAATACATCATCCAGCCCGGCTTTGTCCGCAGTATCGCCTTGAACGAACTCGCCACCGAGCACTGCATCGCGAAATCCTGAAGACAGGTTATCGAGGGTAATCACATTGTGTCCCTCATCCACAAGCATCTTTACCATATGGGAGCCGATATAGCCGGCCCCGCCTACAACCAGGACTTTCATTGGTATTCACTCCTCGTAATCAAACCCGGCTTTTCCGGCAAACGGCAGGCCGGGCCGGGTTTATGTAAATTCTCCAACTAGTTGCAAATGCCATGCCACAACATAACCATATGAATTTATTGAATAAAAAAACAACCACGCCGGGCGGTGGCGGCAAAATTGTCTTCCCATCACGACGCCAAGGCATGAGCAACATATAACACCATGATTTTAAAAATAAAAATGTGTCACCTGAGGCAGACGCCGATGGCAGGCTCAGGGTTTTCCATAATTCATCGGCAGGAATTGCAAACGCTCCCACGGAAAGCCGTCGAGAAAGGCATGATTCGGCTTGTAGGCAAATAATGACGGGTAAGGGTCCGGCTGACCCAGCGCCGTGTATGAAACCGGGTTCTGCGCACGAATGGATATCGACCCGGCTTTGTCCCAGACGATAAATCCATATTTCTGGGCAGCCCTGGCGATGACCTTGCCGGCGTCGCTCATCTTCAGCGCATCCACGTTCACGGCTGGGTCCAGGCGCATGCGGATTCCCTCAGGAATGCGGTTCGGCAATTTTTTCGGATTGAACCCGTCGGACCGGCCAGCCGGCCATGAAAAAATATCGGCATGCTCCGTCTCGACCAGGGCGATGCCTATGGCATGGCGGATCTCTCCGCGTTTCAACTCATCAGCGGTAACCTGTCCGCCGAGAAAAGGGAGGCTGGTTGCCGTCGTGCCGTAATGCTTATCGAAAATTCCCGGATTCCCTGATGCATTGCGCAAGCGCCCGCCCCAGCAGGCCTGCCATTGCCCATTCACCTTCCTGGCCTGCCAGAACTCCCATATCGTATCGGTCGAAGGCTGGTAGACGGTCATTTCGCCATCCGTTCCCCTGGAAGGTTCCGCATATTCCGGAATCGGCACTGCGGCCCACTGCTCCGCGAGCGCGGTATCCCTGAAACCCTTTTTCTGGCAATCCCATTCCACGACCTTGACTGCAGGAATATCATCAGCGGCAACGTATACCGGGCTGGCATACTGCCTGGTGTTGACATGGACGTTGCCATAAAATGCTTTCTTCTGCCGCAGGAAATCAGCGACATAGGCAGCAGAATCCGGATGGAGCGGCGCCTCTGCCGGAATCGGCGTGTACCAGAAACTGTCAGGGGAAAAGACCGAATCTGTCATGACCGGCTGCGCGCCTGCATTGAACTGGACCGACAGGCCTGCCAGAAAAAGCCCTATCCTCCATTGCTTACTTAAACCCATAACGACCTCCTGTTTTTCATTTTGCAAGATAGCCTCCGGCCGAATTCAATCCACCTGCGCTCGTAGTAAAAAGTCGAGGCATGCGCGCAAACCAGCAGGACGAGGAACAGCAAGGGCCGCTTGGCGTATTTCTCCCAGTCTTCGCCGCTTCCCAGCCAGGTGGAAGCAAGCAGCGGGTGGATCACATACAGCGCAAAGGAAATTGCCCCGATATAAGCCATCAGGTGATGGTTGAGTACGGGTACGGTCTTGTCATTGAACAGGGTGATGCCGACCAGGGCCGCGCAAAAGTAGGGGCGCAGGTATTGCATGAACCCGCTATCCGGATGGGAGGAAATCAGCAGCAGGAGCAGGACGAGACCGGGGTTGGTGCGGGTAACCAGCATTCGCAGCGCGGAACCCAGCCGGTCGTGGTAAATCAGCGCCAACACTGCACCAGCCAGAATATCATCAATGCGGTAATGTGTGATGACGGAAAAATGCACGCCGTTCACGACCCTTAGAAGGGTAAACCCGATACAAATTGCCGGCAGCAGCAATAATCCCTTTTTCCTGAACAATATGACCAGCAGCGCAATACCGATATAGAAGTGCATCTCGACACACAGGGACCAGAGATGATCCGTTACCGGGATCAGCGGTTTTGGCGGATAGTTGGCATAAAAAAGGAAATGCGCCATCCACACTTCGCCGGTAACCGGGTGAATTGCAAAAACCACCGCCATATAAAGCCAGATCAGCGGCAGAATGCGTGCGAACCGGCGAATCATGAAATCAACGATATTGGTGGAACCCAGCAGGAAATGGGTAATGAGAAAGCCTGATAACGTAAAAAACAGCCCCATCCCCAGCAATCCTGCGGCAACATTCAGGTGCAGGGGATTAGGGCCGAGCGGCAGGAGATGCGCGGCAAGGACCAGCAGGATGCTGACTGCGCGCCATCCATCAAGGACTGCAAATCGTTCAGCGGCCACCCTGCCTCCCTGATGGTCCGGCCATCACCGGAAGAAAAGCTTCATCTGGCGAAACGGCCAGGCAACCCGGGTAATTGCAGCCGCTGCGCAAACAGCGCCGGGTATGAAACACCGCCCGCAAAGCGGTGATGCCGGGCTGCAGGTTGCGCCATATCAACGCTGCGCACCCACGCGATTGCCTCGATGCGAATAGGACCATGGCCGGCGGCGCGATACCCGCTGGTCCTGCAGGTATTCCACATCCGCTTCCTCCGCTTTCGCTTTCAGGATGGCGGGCTGACCTTCATCGCCCGTCTTTTTTTCCACAATGACGGCAGGCACGCCTACAGCGGTCGCACCATCAGGCACATCGCAAAGCACCACGGACATGGCGCCGATCTTGCAACCATCTCCTATCCTGATGCCGCCCAGCACCTGGGCATAAGCGCCGAATTCCACATCATTGCCGATGACCGGCACCGCCCCGCCCGGATGGCGATTGCCTATGGTAACGCCCTGGCGCAGCGTGCAATTGGCGCCTATGATCGTGTCGGGGTGGATGAATATGCTGCCGAAATGCCAGATCCGCAGGCCGGGGCCGATCCAGGCGGATTTTGGAATGCTGGTGGCCAACAGGGTTTCGACAATGCGGAACAGCAGCCAGTAAACCCCGGTCATGAAGCGCTTCCATAAGCTGTCCTTGAACCGGTCTACACGCCTGCCGAAACGGTAGACCCAGACAGCCCAGAGCGATTGTTCCTTGAGCAGGGGCCGGGAAGACGGGTAGCGGGTCAGATCGACCTGCCAGTCAGGATCATATTGCATGGCTCATACCTCCTGTGGAAGTTGGCTTATGATGCGTTTCCGGCTTTTCCTCAGCCTTGCTTGCCATGGTCAGCGCGACGGCGCTGCCTATGAAAAACCAGAAATACCAATTGAAAGACAGATAATCCAGCATGTTGTCGGAGAAGGCGAAGAACAGGTATTCGACCAGCAGGGTGATGGTGATGACGGCATGCAGCCTGTTTTGCCGGAAACCTGCCTGCAGGGTAAAGAACAAGCGCAGGTACATCCAGGCCGAAGCCAGTACCCCAACCGCACCGGTCTCGAAGAACCATTGCACATAAGTGCTGTGGGCGCCGAAATTGGTATTGCCGGCGAGCGGGAAAAATACCGGCGAATAATGCTTGAAGGCATTGAGCCCGTAGCCGAACGCGACTTTTACCGGGCTCATCCAGTCCAGCGCGGATTCCCACAGCAGCAGGCGCCAGGCGAAGGAATTAAGCCTGGCATATTGTACGTATTCGTTGCCGCTGCCCAGGTCCAGCAGCCGGTCGCGCACGCTGGGCATCATCAGGGCAAGCAATGGCGCCAGCAGCAGATAAAGCAGATACCGGCGCTCAAACATCAGGCCGTATACGGCAAAGACGATAATGCAGGCTGCCCATGCGCTGCGTGTCTGTGTCAGGACCAGCAGGGCCAGCAGCAGCAGCAGGTAGGCATAGCCCAGCCACTTTCCGGGCAGCGCAATATGCTGCCATGCAGTTTTCAGCCGGTAAAAAAGCAGGGAGATATTAAGCACCAGGTAGAACGCGAAAATATTGGGATGGCTGAACGTACTCTGCAGGCGGAAGCCTTCTTCAGTAGCGGCGGTTCCGGCATTCAGCGCAATATCGACAAAAGCATAGAGCACAGGCAACAGGGATGAAAGCAGAATGGCAGAAACGCAACGCTCGAAGTCCTCCCTGGTCCTGACCATATAGAAGGCAATCACGAACACGGCGCAATAGGAGCTCAACGCGAGGAACAGGCGCGCCGCATCCTTGAATTCAGGCGCATGGAAAATCGCCGCCAGCGCCACCAGCAACACGCCGCCCCAGATCGAGGCAATCCTGCGATTAATCACGCCGGGCCGCTCAATGATGAACAGCAGCGCAATGAAAATGACCAGCGCGTTAATGAGGCCGCCTACACCGAAGCCGCCGCCGAATTTTGAACTCTCAAAGACAATGTCGCCCGAGGCCCTTAACAGCAGAATCAGCAGGAACAGGCTGCGCTTGTCGATCACCAGCAGCATCAACATGGCCAGGATGAACGGAAATGCCGAGACCAGCATCGGATTGCCCTCGACCAGCGATACATAGCCTACCGAACCCAGTCCGGCGGCCATGCCGATGCCGATCAATGCCAGGGCGGTCGATACGGTCTTGAGGTTCATTGGCAACCGCATGGCATTCCTATGCCACCAGCCCCGCCGGCGTCAGTGTGAGGATAGGCTGTTTCTTGAAGTCGTTGATGAGCCAGGAACGCACCGTCCGCCATTCGAGATGGCTCACACCGTATCGCTGCGTGTGGGCAAGATACCTGGATGCCATGACCAGCCGCGAGCGGCTGGAGACGACCTTGCGGAATGACAGCTCGCGCGAGAGTTCCGCAGATTGCGGCATGGCCCTGGTCATGAAGCGGCGGAGATGGCCGTACTCTTCGGAGAAATCCTCACGCCCATAAAAGTTGATCAGGTTCATGCCGTGGTTGCAGAAGGGCGCCGGGTCGAAACTGTTTATGCCCAGCATGATGGACAGGGACTCGGTAAGGTAGCGCGAGATGTTGAGCGCCAACTGGGTCTGGGCCACGTACCTGGTTGCGCCGATATTTGCGCCATGCCAGCGGTACCTGATCAGGCGCTGGCCGATGTTCATGCAACGGCTGACC
The DNA here is from genome assembly GCA_905339275.1 of Methylophilaceae bacterium. Taxonomy (GTDB): domain Bacteria; phylum Pseudomonadota; class Gammaproteobacteria; order Burkholderiales; family Methylophilaceae; genus UBA6140. The sequence continues at coordinate 176,780 of CAJPFK010000004.1, read as the reverse complement.
AATGCCAGCTGGCCGAACATGAAATAATCCTCGGCCAACCCGGGTACATGCATCCTGCGGCTTTCCGGGATGGCGCCTATGAAATCCTCGCCGTACCTGGCACCCAAGGCGTTGATCTTGTCCAGACGCATGGCAACGGTGGGGTGTGCCACCGGCGTGCGGAACAGCGTGCTGACAAGGACGCCATACCGGCCTGTCGGCATATCCAGCATGCCTATGCTGCGCCCTTCCGCATCCACCACATCGCCCAGCGAGCCCACCAGGGCCAGTTCATGGTCGAATTCAAACGCATTGGCCAGCACCTGCAGGCGATTGGGCAGGGAAACGTCATCGGCATCCTGGCGCAGCACATATTTGCTGTCGCAGAGCTCCAGCCCCAGATTCAGCAGGCCGGAAAGCCCGTGCGCATAAGGCAGGCTGTGGACGGAAATCCTGCTATCCCGCTCGGCATAAAGCTCAGCCAATTCCCTGCTGCCGTCATTGGACCCATGATCGAGAACGAACAGGCGCCAATCCCGGTAAGTCTGCTGACAAATGCTATCCAGCGATTCCGCCAGGTAGTCGATACCGTTCTTGACCGGTAATAGCACATCGAAAGTAGCCATCGTGTTTCTCCTTTTGTGATTCTTAAACGTGTTTCAGCGACACCAGCTCGCTATCCAGGGTCCAGGTGTCGACATAGCCGGAATTCTTGCCGTAGCTGTTATCCAGCACGATGCTGGGTTTATCCATGAGGCAAGCCAGGATATGGCCGTGCAGGCGATCCGTGATAATCAGCTCATGCGCGGAAAACAGCCGGATGGCGCTGTCCGTGAGCATGTTGGCATAGCGGCTCCACAGATCCGACATGATTCTGTTGCCAAGTAAATCGGGGCCGTGCCGGTGCAGCACCTTCATCACGCGCCGGAATCCTTCAATGCCTTTTTCGCGCATGCCGACCAGTTGCGGCCAGTCGGTGACGGTCAGCGCGCCGAACTCGGCCGGGTCATGCGCCGTTTTTTTCTCGCCATCCATACGGCTGATGAGAAGATTCCCGCCCGGTCCGGGGGACGGTTCCATATCGACGGGATAGAGCTGATGCGCCATGTCCGGCATCAGGTAAACATGGTCGGAGAAGGCAAGCGCCGTCTCATAGGAGTCCACATCGCGCACGCAGATATGCACATCCGGATGCTGGCGGAACAGGCTGGCGGAACGCCGCATTTTTTCCGGCGTTGAAAAGTAAATGGTTTGCGGCAAAACAATAATGCGATTTTCCGGATATCCGGCAACCACCTGTTCCCGCAACGGCTGCATGCCGTATTCGCTGTAAAGATCGCCGAAGTTGCCGCCGCCATGAAAAACGATGACATCGCCGGGGGCTATCCAGCCGGGGTTGTAGGCAAACGCCGGCATCGATAACTTCGGCGTCAGCCCGTGCTTTCTGAAAAACGCCTGCGTGCCATGCATGATCAGCAGGTCGCCGATGTTGCCATGCACCGGGATATCCACGTAATGGATGGGCTGCCGGTCAATCAGCTCCAGCAACAGCAGATGCTTCTCAGCCAGCGACTGCATGATTTCCGAATGGGACATGCTGCGGATCTTGATCATTTTTCTCCCCGCAGGACCGTTTTCCCCAGCTCAAAAGCGGGATGACGTTTTACCAACAGGTCGAGTACCTTCCGGCAATCCGCCCTGGTCGGGAAAACGGCTGGCACCGGCTCTTTCAGCACATAGGGATAAATGCCCAAGGTCACGGCCAGGCGCAGTACGGCCCCGAGCAGCATCAGCAAGCTGAGCCAGACATGGATGTTGTGCTCCGGCAGGAAAGGCAACGCGGCAAAGACCGGGATCACCGAGATGCACTGCCGAATGAACACCAGCCCCGGCCGGCCGGCCGCATTGAAGCGCTGCGCCAGGGTCCAGCTGGCACCGGAGATGACGCATTCGAACAGCAGGACGGCAAACGGAAGTATGCTGGGAGCGAAAGATGCGCCGTAAATCCAGACAATTAGCCAGGGGGAAAGCACCGCGATGATGGCGGCGAGAGACAGCATGGGAACGAACGTCAGCCGGAAAGAAACCCGCACCTGATGCGACAGGGCATCGACGTCCTTGCCAGCAAACTTCGAATACAGCGCGGTGGAAACGGCCTCTTGCACCGCGCCGATCAGCCGTGAGGTGGTAAAAGCCAGGGCATAGAAACCGTACTCGATGATCGTGCCCATGTTGAGCAGGGCAATCTTGTCGAAATTCACCAGCAGGAGCCCTAATGCCACCGTGCCGTGATGGGAAGCGCCATAAGCCAGCACGCCTTTCCAGTTTGCAGCAGGCCTGGATGCATCTGCGCCCTGCCAGACGCGGTTGCGCCTCGCCCAAATGCCTCCGGCAAAAATCAGGCAGGTGCTGACCACCATCTGGCCGATGAGTATTTTCCTGAAATCCAGCGCAGGAAAGACCAGAAGCAGGATCAGGAGTGCGATCAGGTTGCCGGCCACCAGCAGGAACCGCATCAGGTTGAAAAAGCGCAGTGCCGGATCAAGCTGGCTCAATCCGTAAAAATAGCCCTGTACCGCGAGAATGCCGGTCATGCCAAGAATCAGCCAGAGTTCGTCATGCAGGCGCTGTTCGTGCGTTACCTGCAGGCCGAGAAACCCGGCCGCCAGTGAAAACCCCGCCACAAAAACGAGTGAAAGCACCATGAACAGCAGATAGCGGAAAGGCCGGCCCGTGCCCTTGAAGTAGATAAATGCATTGGCCAGCCCAAAGAGCGAGATATTGGCCGCCAAAGTGGCCAGCATGAGCGCCCCGGACAGCAGTCCGCGCCCCTCCGGACCGAGAATGCGCGCGGTAATCACCGACGTGACGAACCCGACCGCCGTCACGGCAACCGTCGTCATCAGCGTCGAACCGGATGATTTCAATAATGCCGGAAGGGCCATTTTCTGCTCTGATCCATGGGTAAGCGCATCAGTCGTTGACGATGGCGGCAACAATTGCCACATCGCTGAAAACAAGCTGGTCCCGGATGTTGGCCAGATCGGACAGCCTGGTCCGGTTGAGCCGGGAAACCAGAAGCGCGCCGCCGCAACGGGCTGCGACGGTTTGGGCGTCGGAATTCATCGAAGCCGGCGGAGTGTCGACGATGACGACATCGTATTGATCCCTGAGCCTGGCAATCAGGTCATTAAAGATTTTCCGGCTCAGCAGCTCCTGCGGATTGGGCGGAATGGTGCCGGCCGGCAGCACACTGAGCCCATCCAGTTCAGTGATCCTGGCAATGACATTGTGATCGACCCGGCCGATCAGGATATCGGACAGGCCGTAAGGCTGCCTGAGATTGAAAATCGCGTGCTGATGCGGCTCTCTCAAGTTGGCGTCGACCAGCAATGTGCGTTCCCCAAGCTGGGAGAACACCACCGCCAGATTGGCGGCCAGGTCGCTGCAGCCTTCGCCGGCATTGGCAGAAATCACGGCCAGTGAGCGGTTGCCGGTATTGAACCAGTGCAGCACAAGCTGGCTGCGCAAGGCGCGTAGCGCTTCAACCTGCGGGGAAAACGGCTGGTAAGCCGCCGTCAGCGCCTTGCTGAAACTGCCCTGGCCGCTTCTGAGGTAATGGTAGTTGAACTGTATTGCCAGCGCGTGCCCGATATCTGCCGCAGACACCAGGCCCAGCTTGCTGGCAACTTCACCGAAACGCAAACCGGCTTTCTGCTGCCAACTGAGTATGCGTTTAAGCTGGTCACGATCGATCTTGCCCATATTGACCAGCAACTCGCCGATATTGACGACTTTCCGCTCATCCTTGGCGCGCAAGGGGTTCGGGTTGATGTGTGTAATCTGCATGATGGTCAGGTTCTCGTCTAGGCTGAAAATTGTGCTTTTCAGGCGGGTAGCAGCTTCATGCCGGTTACCCTGGGTTTTTTGTTGATCAAGGCCACCACAGGCACCTTGAGCAGGCCGGCAATGTCATCGCTGCTGCGCACGCGCCGGTCCATCATTTCAGCGATCAGCCCCAGGCCAACTGCCAGAAATCCGCCGACAAACACCGACAACAGGACGTTAAGCAATATCTTCGGGCTGGACGGCGAGCCGGGAGGCTCCGCAAAAGTCAGGATGGCAGCATCGCTCTGGTTCGCCTGAGCCTCCATGCTGGTCTGGCTGAAACGCTGGGTGGCCGCATCCATCGCCTTCTGCGCTATTTCCACGTCTTTTTGCAGCACGGCGAGCTGATCTCGCGTGCGGTTCAGCTTGAGGACTTCTTCCTTTTGCAGGGCCAACTGGGCACGCAGGTCATTCTCGCGCTGCTTGTGAATACTCGCACTGCCGGCAATGCTATTGGACGTCCTCGAGATTTCAGCATAGAGCTGCGACCTGGTTTTAGTGAGCTCTGCCTCTGCAGCCTGGTATTGCGGGTGGTTCATGCCCAGGCGCTCGGCAAGTTCGGCGAGCCTGGATTCAGCCTTGGCCGACTCCACCCTCAGGCTCTGGATTACCGGATTCATGGCAACATCAGGCGAGTTGGCGGGGTTGCTCGATGCATTCTGCTGGCGCGACCTGGACTCTATCGCCATCGCCTGCGCAATCACCATCTGTTGTGACAGCTCGTTCAATCTGGAGCTTTCGACGTCCAGTTGCTGGTCCAGGCTGGTAATGCCGTTATCCTGCTGGTATTTGGAGAGCCTGGATTCGGCCTGCTCAAGATTCGCCCGCAACTCCTTCACCTGCCCGCTGAAATAGCTTGCCGCACGTTGTACCGGCTCAGCCCGGAGCTTGACGCCAAGCTCGCGATAGGCATTGGCATATGCATTGGCGACCCGTGCTGAGAATAGGGGGTCATCGCTGGTAAATGACAGTTGCAGTACGCTGCTTTCGCGCGCGGGCGAGACTTCCAGCCTGGCCCTGAGCTGCCCTGCGATCCAGCTCCTGATCTCTCCCAGGCCGTTGGTGCGTTCGATGAACTTTTCCTTCATGCGCGCGTTTTTTTCCAGATCGAGCAGATCGACCACATTCATCGCAAGACGATGACTTTTGATAATGTCGATCTGCGTCATCAAATACCCGGAGGACAACTGCGATGCGGCAACGGCACCGGTAATGGCATCCCTGCCCTGGTAGTTCAGCACGACTTGCGCAGTCGCCTTGTACGCTTTCGGCATGATGAGGCTGGCAACCAGGGCCGTCAGCACCGTCATGCAGAAAACCGTGACGATGATGGTGAACCTGGCCCGCAAGATAAGAAGGAATTGGGTAATATTCATGATGCCCCCCTAGAACAGGCTCTCTCGCACATAAATCACGTCATCGGGCTGGACCGGGTCGGTCAGCCTGGGGCTGAGTTCCACGACCGATCCATCCGCAATGCGGCGCAGCAGTTTGATATTGCGCTGCGTACCACGCGTAGTCGGTCCGCCGCCCTGGGCCAGCGCCTGGATCACCGTCATGTTGCGTTCGATCCGGTACGAACCCGGTTTTTGCGTTTCCCCGTAGATATAAAACACCGGGGCCTTGTGTACATAGATCTCATCGCCAGGAGCAATCAATATGTTGCTATCGGCGCTTGCTTTCAAAAAGATCGAAGGCACATCGATCTCCTTGTATAACGCCTGCCCATTGCGGGTTCCCATCACAACGGCAATATCGGAAGCCTCGGGCGTAACGCCGCCTGCCAACGCCAGCACCTCCGACAATCGCATACCGGTGTTTTCCAGCGGGTAGCGGCCGGCATGATTGACCTGGCCCAGCACGGAGACCAGGTTGCCCGGCATGACGTAAATCACATCCCCGCCTTGAATCACGATATCCTGCTGTGCCGCGCCATTGAGAAACAGCGATGCGATATCCACCTCGGCACGGTAATCCTTACCGTTGCGATGGCCGGTGACGACAGCGCTGCCCGAGCCGGCTGATGCCAGGACGCCGCCGGCCATGGCAACCAGGTCGGAAAGCCGGTTACTGGCCGCCTCCAGCGCAAACCGGCCCGGCTTGTTGACCAGGCCGAGCACGGCGACCTGGCTTCCCCTGATTTCGACCAGGGTGATATTGACCTGCGGTTTCTTGACAAAATTGCCGCTTTGCAGACGATTGGCAATCAGCCGTTCCGCCTCACTGGTCGATAATCCGCCTATCTGCACCTGACCGATCAAGGGGTAGGTGATGCTGCCGCTCTCCGAGATACGCGTTTCCAGCGTCAACTCAGGATTCTGGAAAACAGTGACCCGGATCAGGTCGCTGGCCGCCAGCCTGTAATCCGTTTTTTCCGCGGCCGGCAGCAGGCAGGCCGTCGCGGCAAGCCAGAAAATTACCAGTAATTTCAATAGCCTTTTAATCAAGATGCACCTCTGTCCAGAAAATCAATTCATGTATCCCGGGCTGTTTCGCCCTAGTGCACATTGGCCGGGGCACAAGGATGGCTGGCGCCGCGCAAGCGCCGCGTCATTTTGCGCAACAAGGCCAACAGCAGCTTGTTTGCCAACCGGGGAGCCTGCTGCTGCAACTTGTCGAGGCCCTCCTGCGTCAGCACTGCAAAATCCGTCGGCACCGATGTAATACAGCCCGGCGAGTCCGGCAACCCGTCTATCAATGACATCTCGCCTATCGTGGCGCCCGTCACAATCTCCATGCGCTGCTTGCTCCATGTGCCTGCTGGGAACCAGATGCCTGATCTCCGCCCAACCGGTCAGAATCAGCAGCAGGTAATTGGTCTCCTGTCCTTCGGACACCAGGGGATAATTTCTCGGGGCGCCATAGCAGTGCAGGTAACGACACAGCATTTCAATCTCATCGCCCGTGAAGTTGTTGAACAAGGGGATGTCATCAACCAGCGCCCGTATCTCGTCCAGATAGTTATCAGCGGTTCCCAGGTTTTCTATATCGCGATACATTTTTCCAAATAAAATCATGATTGCGGCTATATCAAACAAGCCAGAGCTGCCATCAAGAATCCGCCCGGCCGGCACTGCATGCTGTCAACGGCTATGAATGCAAACCCGCCCTTCAGGGACGGGCAGTCCGATTTACTACCAGCAATGCGATGCATGCTAATTGCCCATGCCGGCCCCAACAATAGACCGATCGGACTAACACCAGGTGGGGAGAACTAGCGGAAAAACACGCCGATAAAGCGTGTAAACAACTGAAAAACCGGTGCTTGCGTTAAGGAAACATGCTGAGAAAAATGCAAAGCCCGCATCCTGTCTACAGGAAGAGACAGTATTTATCTTTTAAAATCAGACAATTAACTTTATTGTCATACTAGTTGTCGCCGACAGAAGACGTTTTTTCATCCCCGGAACCGGCAACATATCAAACTTAACTCAATATATTCAATTACTTAAAATTACTGGCACAATATTTGCCGTTAACCTTGTGACTTGCCGCGCAATGAGGCTTCAAAGCGGCAACTTTGGCACTTGCAGTCAGAACCGGCGCTCAGAACTTGCAGAAGGAGGAACAGCGCATGCCCCTGACCGTACGCCATGCAATTATTTCTTCAAATGCAATGCCGGGCCGATTGCGACGACGCATCAAGCCGGCACCAATTACCGATTAAACCGAGGCGATACATCATTCATGGCTCTGAATACTGAATTGAATAACATGCAGATGAAGCAATTCGTCGGACTGCTGCATCAGTCATTGAAAATACGCTCGCGTTGCGAATTCCTGCTCTGGTCGCAAGGCGAGGTTCAACAATTCATTCCTCACGACATCATGATTGCGGCCTGGGGAGATTTCTCTCAAGGCGAGTTCAACTTCGACATCGTCTCGGCGCTGCCCGGGATGCATGCGGACCATATCCGGCATGGCGAGATCAAGCCATTTCTGACCCGCATGTTCGAATACTGGAAAGATCACCTGGAGTCGCCTTTCATCATCAAGATGGATGAAGGCATCCTGGGAAAAGGCAAAATCAATGCCTTTAACCTTAAAAGCCATTTCATTGGCCTGAAATCCGCCCTGGTGCATGCCATCAAGGATATCCGGGGCAGGCATGATTGCCTGTACGTCCTGCTGAGCGCCAGCAATATCCAACCCACCTTCTCCAGAACCATGCTGGAAGCCTTCCTGCCGTATATCGACCACTCGCTCCGGCAGTTTGACCACCTGCATGAAACATTGGACGAAACGGGGATTGCAACCGGGAACGCTGCCGCCCCGCTTTCTGCGCGGGAAATGGAAATCATGGAATGGGTGATGAACGGCAAAACCAATTTTGAAATCGGCATGATTCTCAACATCAGCGTTTTTACCGTCAAGAATCACCTGCAGCGCATATTCAGGAAGCTTGATGTCATCAGCCGGGCGCAGGCTGTTGCCAAATTAAGTAAATTCCCTGAAAAAAATGCAACTCACTAGATCAGCGCCTTTCCGGCCTGCCGGGCTCAGTGTATCCATCGCGCGGGACAGCATTCTCTACACGATTGAGGCATTGCTTGAGCCGATGGTCATCGTCCTCGCGCTGTGGACCATTGCATTATTGACAGGCGACGGTCTATCGCCGGCCTACGTGATCGTGGCGCTGATCCTGTTTTCGCTGACGTTCCCGAGCAATTCGAAAATCAATCTCAGGCCGCGTGAAGTGGTCAGCGATGTCCTGATCAACTGGATCATCCTTTCCAGCTTGCTGCTGTTTTTCGGTTTTGCCACCAGTTACATTTACCTGTTTCCACTCAATACGGTACTTTTATGGTTGTGCCTGACGCCCGCATGCCAATTGCTGGCCGTTTTCGCACTGCGCATCTGCGCACCGACCCTGATTAAACTGCAGGGAGCGGTCAAGCGCACGATCATTGTCGGTATCAATGAACAGGCGCTGGCGCTGACCGAGCGGCTGGCATCCAACGATTACATCGCCGCCGAGCTGCTCGGGTTTTTCGAGGACCGGCAAGACCAGCGGATTTCCGCCGATGCGCTGAATTTACCCATACTCGGGGGTATCGGCGACATCCCCGCGTACGTCAAAATGCACCACGTCAACATCATTTATCTCTCGCTGCCGGTCATCAGCCAGGAACGTATTGCACAGTTGCTGAGCGAATTGAAAGACACCACAGCCTCGATCTATTTCGTCCCCGACATCTTCCAGATCGACCTGATACAGGGGCATGTCAGCCAGATAGACGGCATCCCGGTGGTGGCCCTGTGCGAAACCCCGTTCCGCGGATTTAACGGGCTGATCAAGCGTCTCACCGACATCGTGCTGTCCGTGCTGATCCTGATCCTGGTCTCGCCGGTGCTGATCGCCGTCGCCATCGGTGTCAGGCACAGCTCGCCCGGACCCGTCATTTTCAAGCAACGGCGCTACGGGCTCTACGGCGACGAAATTGTGGTCTATAAATTCCGCTCCATGACTGTTTGCGAGGATGGCGCAGCGGTCACGCAGGCAACCAGGCAGGATCAGCGCATCACGCCTTTTGGCGAATTCATTCGCAAGACCTCGCTGGATGAACTGCCGCAATTCATCAACGTATTGCAGGGCCGCATGAGCATTGTCGGGCCGCGGCCGCATGCGGTTTCCCATAACGAAACATACCGCAAGCTCATCAAAGGCTACATGGTCAGGCACAAGGTCAAACCCGGCATCACCGGATGGGCCCAGGTCAATGGCCTGCGCGGCGAAACAGAAACGCTGGGAAAGATGAAAGCGCGCATCGATCATGATATCGACTACCTGCGTAACTGGAGCCCCAAGCTTGATCTCTACATCATCCTGAAAACCGTATTTCTGATATTCAAGGGGCAGAACGGTGCTTATTAAGCCAGCCCTGGTGCGGTATGCCGCCTTGACCGGCCTGCTCGTGTCTGTCGCCTGCCTGTTTGTCGGCGGAGCACAGCCCGGCGCCGGCGAGTTATTCCCGGCACCCTGGGACAAACTGGTACATATCCTCGCATATGCAACTATCGGCATCATGGCCGGCCTTGCGTTTCCTGGCAGCAGATTATTCTGGATCATCCTCATCGTGGCAGCGATTGGCGCCACAGATGAAATCCACCAGATACTCAATCCCGGACGCCAGGCCAGCTATCATGACTGGGCCGCGGACTGGGCCGGAGCCCTGATTTCGCTACCCGGCATTATTAAATTACGCCGGGTATTTTACTGCGCATAGGATGCGGCAAACCCCATTGGAGGGGCTGCCGCATCATGCATCATCGGTCAACCCAGGCTGCGCCTGCGCGCTATCAGGGCCATCAAACCCAGGCTGGCCAGGATCATGGCATTTGTCTTCGACACCGGGACATTCCCTGCAGAATCCTTGATGGACAGACCCCGGCTATTGGCAAAAAACTCACCAGCATTGAATGAATAATCAGCGCCGGCAAGAATTGCATGGTTTTCCCTGAATGTTTCAGCAATTGAGGAAAACTTGTTCAATGGCGCCGCCCAAAATACAGCCTGTGTTGTAACTGCGGGCGAATCGGGCTGTCCGGGCAGGAAATCCGCAGCCCGCGGGCTGGCAATACTCAGCATACAAGCGCTTATCAAGGTAGTTAATACCGTCATTCGCCGCATAATCATGGATACTCCTTTTGAATCAAACTTGGTTTAATGGTGATGTCTCTGATAATCTGATTAAACCCGATGAATCGCAGCCTCCCCAATAGTCCGGATGGACTAGAAGCCCGGCAAGAATTTTCCATATGCCGCGATACACCGGGAGCAAGGGCAAATCAACTATGCAATCGGCAATGCAAGGCCATACAAGGAAAATGGCCTGGGGTTGCGGCCCTGTTCCCAACATCAATATTTAGAGTCGACAACGATGACTGATACTACGAATAAATTGGAAATCGACAGTGATGTCTACAAGACCTTGCTGGAATCCACCAGGGCAATTCCATGGAAAATAGACTGGAGCACGCTGAAGTTCACCTACGTCGGCCCGCAGATCGAGCAATTACTCGGCTGGGCGCCATCCAGCTGGGTAAGCGTGGAAGACTGGGCGGCAAGAATGCACCCTGAGGACAGGGCCTGGGTTGTGGATTATTGCGTTGCTCAATCCAGGTCCGGCACCGACCATGAAGCAGATTACCGTGCGCTCAACAGTGATGGCGAATATGTGTGGATTCGCGATGTGGTGCATGTGGTGCGCAAGGAAAATGGCGAAGTGGATTCACTGATCGGCTTCATGTTCGACATCAGCGAACGGAAAAAAACCGAAGAAAAGCTGATCACCCTGCAAAAGGAACTTGAAGAACTTTCGTTTAAAGACGGACTGACGGGCGTCGCCAACCGCCGCATGTTCGACACCATCATGGAAGTGGAATGGACCAATGCGCAACGCAGCAATCAACCACTTTCGTTAATCATGCTGGATATCGATTACTTCAAGCAATACAACGACCGGTATGGACATATTCAGGGGGATGACTGTTTAAAACGTGTGGCACGGGTCCTCAGTTCGGCGGCGACCCGGTCGCGGGATTTTTTTGCCCGGTTTGGCGGGGAAGAGTTTGTGCTGGTGCTACCCGAAACGGATGAGCAATCCGCCAGGAAAGTGGCCGAGCGCTGCCGCAAGCTGCTCTTCAAGGAGCAAATCCCGCACGAAAATTCCCCGGCCAGCCATGTGCTGACCGTGAGCCTGGGCGTTGGCACCATGGTGCCAACGCGCAAGGATGAACCGATGGCATTTATTGACGAAGTGGACAGGCGGCTGTATCAGGCAAAACAAAAGGGCAGAAATACCATCGTCAGCCGCAATCAGGCTTGAGCAGCCGGCACATCTTGCGCATCCCGGCCTCCCGCGCCAGGGCTGTTCCTGGCATGCCGCGTTCGAGCGGTTCCTTGATGTCGCATAGTGCCGACCGGATAACGCCGCACCGGAAGAACACTTGTTAATCCGCGCCCGCTTCCCGCAGGCCGGATTCCCCTCACGGCCATCCGGCAGCATATGCAGCTCTATAACTCCACCAGCTTCCTGAAACCGCCATATGCCATGCGCTTGCAATCGAATGGATGAGAATCCTGCGACATCATATCCGCCATGCGGGGGTCCGCCATCACGGCCGCATTCACCGCGTCGCGATGTTCGCGCGATTCGTAAACGATCCATGAAAATAAAACCACCTCATCGGGGCCGGCGCCTGCCGAGGTTCTGAATGAAACCATATCCTTGGCATCGAGATCGTCACCTACGCATTCCGAATAATCCAGCGCGCCATGGTCCTTCCATATCGCGCCGGCCTTTTCCGCGAGCAATTTGTATTCGTCCAGCTTATCGCCGGGTACCGGAATAAGAAATCCATCGACATACTTTGCCATTTTCAATCTCCCTTCATCAAGAAAATGAATCGAAATAGGGCTTAAACCTTGAGATCGGCCACAGTGTTCACAATCGCAGCATACAAGTCACGTGTCGAGGCAATCGCGCCATCCTGCACTTCCTGTGCGCTGATTACTTTGCCATTGGCCGCTTCCAGCGGGCGCGTAGCCGTGGCACTGGCAACCACTGTGGGTGAGTAACCCAGATTGAAGCCCCCATGCGCAGTGGAGTTGATGCACATATGGGTCATGAAGCCAGCCAATACGATATTGGTCACGCCTGTGGCTTTCAGTTGCATATCCAGGTCGGTCAGCACAAAGGCGTTTGGGTAGTTTTTGGTGATGATAGATTCGCCTGCGATCGGAGCCACCTCGTCCGAGATGGCGCCAATCTCAGCACGCACATCATAAGGACTACCCTCGCCGCCATCATGCTGAATATGAAAAATTGGAATCTTGAGATCACGCGCTATCTGAAGTAACTTCTGCGCTTCTTTTAAAGCCTCTTCAACGCCAGTCAGCTTCATTACACCTTTTCGATAGGTATTCTGACAATCGATCATGATCAGTGCGGAATCCTTGAGTGCTGCTGGCTGGTGCCCGATCCCGACAATCTCGCGCAAGGTGGTAGATGCTGCGGTCATCGCCATTCTCCTCATCGTTATTTTTCATAATTAACGTACATCATGAAGACGCAGATTCCGTTAGGCAAGTTTATGACAGTTTAAATAATCCACCTATCTACTGGCATAAGCCTATGATGAGGAGCTATCGGCGGCTGATACAGGTTGCCAGATTCAGAAGTTAAACGATTTACGACAGCATGAACGTGCAGGTCGTGCGAGGAGAAGCATCATGGCTAAAGGTCAGCAACGCGGCAACAAGGAAACGAAAAAACCCAAGAAAAGCAAAGATGTCGTAGTCCCAACAGGATTTATCACACCATCAAAACCAAGCGTGCCTCAAAAGAGCAAGCATTAAGCAATTGCACGTCAAATTAAACTAAAGGGATTGGTGAAAACCAATCCCTTTTCTGGATAATAAGTTCATGATGCAGCCAGGCGTCATTTGCAGATGTTGGAACTCTGCCGATTCTATTTCTTTATGCCAGTAACCTCTATGGTGACGCGCCTGTCCAGTTGCAAGCAATCTGTGAGTTCTTTTGTAGTCCTGATCACAGTTCCGCACTCCGCAAGCTGTTCTGCCGCATGAGGCCTTTATCAGGCCCCTTGCGGCAGTCAGACGACTAATAGCGAGCAGCCTGGGTAGCGGCAGTACATTTCATTTAAAAATACCCATAGCAACAACTGCTGCAATAACTGCCGATAGCCAGACTTGATTGAAACGCAGCCTGAAACCCGGGCAGTGTTGTTCTACAAACCCAATTTAAGCTTGATACGCGCCCACGCCTGGGTCAGCGCATTACCGTCCAGCTTGTAGTGCTTATGCAATGGCTGTTTCACTTCCCAGCTTGCTTTCAACCCGGCAGGAAAAGTCACCAGGTCTCCCTTACCAAAAGTCACAGGAGTACCGCCTTCCGGCGTGATCACACATTCACCTTCCATAATATAAGCGACTTCCTGCTCCGGGAATACCCAGGGAAATACCGAGACTTCTTTCTGCCAGGTCGGCCACTTCGATATACCCAGTGCTTCTAATTGTGCCTGGGACGGGTTGCTTTCTACTTTGATACTCATATTCTTCCTCTGGTTGCTGGCCGAATGATCCGGCGTCTTTGAAAAAGATTCATTTTAATGCAATTCGTTTGCTTATATCGGTTTAACGGCTCTGCCGATCAGGCCTATCCGGAACGTGCCGCCTGAAGAGAACCGGGCCCGATCTGAAAAAGGCCGCCACCGGCACAATAATGTTTATCGATATGTACTGCAGGCACTGGATTAAAGTCGCCTGTTTGAGGTAAGATGCGCCCCTTCGCCGGAAACTGAAACAGTTCGGGCGCAAGGAGTGGTAGTTCAGTTGGTTAGAATACCGGCCTGTCACGCCGGGGGTCGCGGGTTCGAGTCCCGTCCACTCCGCCAATTCCCATGCCTTTGCGGCAAACCTGCATCAGCAGGTTAACTGATGTTTTTCAAGTTGCAGAAATGAAAACGGGGGCTGGCAGCCCCCGTTATGTTTGGCCGGCCGGGAATCCTCAAAAGCCGCTGATGATTTTCTTGAACAGCGGCTCATGCCCGGCACTACTGCCTGATCAGGTAATCGAACGCGCCGAGCGAAGCTCTTGCCCCGTCGCCCAGTGCAATGACAATCTGCTTGTAAGGAATCGTGGTCACGTCGCCTGCGGCAAATACGCCCGGCACCGAAGTCTGCCCATGGCTATCCACCTCGATCTCGCCATACTTGCTCAATTCCACAGTGCCTTCCAGCCAGTCCGTGTTGGGGATGAGCCCGATCTGTACGAATACGGCGTCAATATCCAGTTTGTGTGAGCTGCCGGTTGCACGGTCGATATAAGTCAGGCCATTCACTTTATTGCCGTCCCCGTTGACTTCAGAGGTCTGCGCCTGGGTGATAACCTCGACATTCGGCAGGCTGAACAGCTTGTTCTGCAGCACGGCATCCGCCTTGAGTTGTTCATCGAACTGCAACAGCGTCACATGGCTGACAAATCCGGCCAGGTCGATAGCGGCCTCCACACCGGAATTACCGCCGCCAACGACGGCCACCGGCTTGCCCTTGAACAGCGGGCCGTCGCAGTGCGGGCAGTAGGCCACACCCTTGCCGCGGTATTCCTTTTCGCCGGGAACATCCAGTTCACGCCAGCGCGCGCCGGTGGAAATGATCACCGCCTTGCTCTTGAGCCTGGCGCCACTGGCCAGTTCGACTTCGATCAGCTCACCGGGAATCAGCTTCTTTGCACGCTGCGTATTCATGATGTCCACATCGTAGCTTTTGACATGCTCCTCCAGCGCAGCCACCAGCTTGGGCCCTTCCGTTTCCTTCACCGAAATGAAGTTCTCGATCGCATTGGTATCCATGACCTGGCCACCGAAGCGCTCTGCCACGAGGCCGGTGCGTATGCCCTTGCGTGCGGCGTAAACGGCGGCGGAACTGCCCGCCGGACCGCCGCCGATGACGAGGATATCGAAAGGATCGCGCGCATTGATTTTCTCGGCTTCACGGGCAATCGAACGGGTATCCAGCCTAGCGAGGATTTCATCGACATTCATGCGGCCCTGGCCGAACTGTTGCCCGTTCATGTAAATGGTAGGCACCGCCATGATCTGTTTGTCGGTAACCTCATCCTGGTAAAGGGCACCATCGATCATCACGTGCGTGATATTCGGGTTCACCACGGATAGCAGATTCAGCGCCTGCACGACTTCCGGGCAGTTCTGGCACGAGAGCGAGATATAGGTTTCGAAATGGAAAGTACCTTCCAGATCGCGTATTTGCTGCAATATGTCTTCGCTAACTTTTGGCGGATGTCCGCCCACCTGGAGCAGTGCCAGCACCAGCGAAGTGAATTCATGGCCCATGGGGATACCGGCAAACTGGATGCCGATATTGCCGCCGGGGCGGTTAAGCTTGAACGATGGGGTACGCTCCGCAGCATCGCGACGCTCGGCCAAACTGATATTGGCTGAAATACCGGCGATATCCTGCAGCAGTTCCCGCATTTCGCGCGACTTGTCTGATTCATCCAGATAAGCGGTGATCTCGACCTTTTGGGTGAGGTTGTCGAAATAGGACTGCAACTGTTGTTTGATATTGGCTTCGAGCATGATGTACCTTGTTATTTCAGGGTTGACTCCGAATCACCCGGGCAAGGCTGCCCGGGCATGTTCTCAAGAGCGTGTATAACTTGACGATTAGATCTTGCCGACCAGGTCGAGCGAAGGAGCCAGCGTAGCTTCGCCTTCTTTCCACTTGGCTGGGCAGACTTCACCCGGATGGCTGGCAACGTACTGTGCAGCCCTGACCTTGCGCAGCAGTTCGTGGGCATCGCGGCCGATACCGCCGGCATTGATCTCGACGATCTGAATCTTGCCGTCAGGGTCGATGACGAATGTGCCGCGTTCTGCCAGGCCGGCTTCTTCAATCATCACGCCGAAATTACGGGTGATCGCACCGGTCGGGTCGCCGATCATCGGATACTTGATCTTCTTGATGGTTTCAGAAGAATCGTGCCATGCCTTGTGCGTGAAGTGGGTATCGGTGGATACGCCGTAAATTTCCACGCCCAGCTTCTGGAACTCGGCATAGTTGTCGGCCAGGTCACCCAGTTCCGTAGGGCAAACGAAGGTGAAGTCTGCCGGATAGAAGAATACAACCGACCATTTACCTTTCAGGGTTGCATCCGTTACCGGCACAAACTGGCCGTTATGGAACGCGGTTGCGCTGAAAGGTTTGATTTCGGTATTGATTAATGAAGTAGTCACATTGCCTCCTGCTGGTTGATAAAAATTGGAACAGCCGCCATTTTATGGAAGCCAGATGCATAAACAAAATTGATTATTTATAATATATGGATTGATAAAATCTATTAAACGCAAGCTATTGTTGCAATTAATAAAAACAATGCCGCCTTGCATGCTTGCAGTACGATTGACGCGTTATCATTACTTCAGGATTCGTAAAGCCCAGCGTCCAGTTTAAAAGCATGCCATCCGGCACCTTGCAGATGTGCCGGATGGCATGCCTGATACGACAAGAATGAGGAACACGTATGGAAATCACCCGCCAGGTTCCGGCCAACGGCTGGTTTGAAACATTTCGCGAACATGCCAGGCAGCACACCATCACCGCGTCAGGCCTCGGCATTGCCTTGCTTGCGGTCGCCGTATTGCTGGTGCAGAGCGTGGCACAGGCGCTTTCCGGCGAAATCAATATTGCACTGCGCTATGCACTCCTGGGCGGCGCGGCAGGGTTTGCGGCAACCGCGCTGGGAGCGCTGCCTGCGCTTGCGTTGCGCGGCATCCCGCAAAAGATCGAGGACTCCATGCTGGGCCTGGCGGCAGGCATGATGCTGGCAGCCAGCGCATTTTCGCTGCTGCTGCCCGGCCTGGAAGCTGGGGAAGCCCTATTGACGGCCAGGTTTCCGGCAGCCCTGATCGTGGTTTTCGGTATGGCTTTGGGGGTGTTGTTGATGCTGGGCCTGGACGAGTTCACGCCGCACGAGCACGAGAAAACCGGCCCTTGCGGGCCGGGGCATGAGCGATGCGGACGCGTCTGGCTCTTTGTGTTCGCGATTGCATTGCACAATCTGCCCGAGGGCATGGCCATCGGGGTCAGCATGTCGCAAGGCGACCTGTCCGTGGGTTTGCCGCTGACCAGCGCCATTGCGCTGCAGGATATTCCGGAAGGCCTGGCAGTCGCCCTCGCAATGCGAGGGGCAGGTTTCTCGGCGGGCAAAGCCGTACTGGTAGCAATCGCCAGCGGCCTGCTGGAACCCATCGGCGCATTTCTCGGAGTAGGCCTGTCCAGCGGTTTCGCACTGGCTTACCCGATCGGCCTTGGCCTGGCTGCCGGTGCGATGATATTCGTCGTTTCGCACGAAGTGATTCCGGAAACGCACCGCAACGGTCACCAGACACCGGCCACGATCGGGCTGATGACCGGCTTTGCCATCATGATGATTCTTGATACCAGCCTTGGCTGATCAGGCGCCGGATAGCAGTTGCGGGTTCCGCCTGAAATAATCTTCAAGATTTTCCGGGCGGTAGTCCGGGTCGGCCCGATAGCGCTCCAGCACCGAACCATGCAGTTTTTCGCAGGTTGCGCCCATATCAGGCGCCGGCAGGTCGATGGGGCGGTGCAGCACCGGTGTCAGGCGATAAAGCCCCGTTCGCGACTCCTGCCGCTTTTCCAGCGGGTTCGGGTTCGCCGGGATATCATCCAGCTCAAGTTCGCAGTCGCCGGCTTTTTCAACCATCCATCGCAGGGCGATATCCGACAGGCCCGTGCTGGCGTAACCGCCGCCGACATTGGAATGCACCCCGACAAACCAGTTCTGTTCCAGCCTCTGGTGCTGCACGCCGGGCTGCTGGTTCCACAAGGTGGCTTGAAAATGCCTGCGCTTTTCGTCAATGGCCAGCGCCTGAAACGCATTCATTACCGTTGAACTGAGTGCGGTATCGTGAAACTGCTGACGCTGGCTGAGATATCCGTTCACCAGCAAGGGATTACCGAGCGCGCCCACGGTATCCCAAACACCGACAAACTTGATCGGCACGATATCGCTCACCGCATAAGTCCGGCGGAACAACACCGACTCCTTCTCGCGCGGATGGCTCGCCTTGGAGCGCGACCGGTAGAGCATGTAGCCTTTTTCCAGCATGTGCATGGCATCGCGCCGCAGGATGCCGCAATTGCGTATCAGCCCGGCAAGGCTGCGCACCGTGAATGCGCCGCGGCTGAAACCGAAAAAATACAGTTCGTCACCCGGTTCATAGCTGGCAACCAGGAACTTGTAAGCTTCCTGCACATTGCGCGAGAGGCCGGTTCCCGTCGCCCCGTCAAACGCACGCCGCATAAAGGCACCGCTGGTGCCGATACCGGGGTCGTAATACATGTTCTGCCTGGTGCCGTTCGCTGCAATAGGCTTGACCGCCTGCGCCACCTTGACCACGTTGGTATGGATGGGTACGCCCTGGTCGGTCTTATCCGGCGAGTTCCAGGTTCCGTCGCAGCAAATCACGATCCGCTTCATGCCAGCCTCAATTCATTGCGAATGAATGACAGGCAATTTTTGCACGAGATTCGAGGCATTGCCAGAACAAGCGATACCCACCAATCCTTTCGGCCAGGCATTGACCAGGTGCGCTGCGGGCGGCAGCCACAATCTCCATGGCATTTAAATGCCGTGACGGGCGAGCAGGCCGCCATGGCACCGAACTCACGCGCCATCCCGGGCAATCCTGAAACCTTCAGCGATTTGAACCCAACGCCCATCAGCGTTTGTTTAATTTGCTTCAGCCCCAAAAAAGTGCATGATTTTCCGCCCGTTTCCCCTGCATTCCCTGCCGCTCCCTCCATGAACACGCTTCCCGGCCAGCCTGGCAGCCTGAACAAGGACTGGTGCATTTGTTGCTTTTCATATTGGCAAGCAATTGAAAGCAAATGATGCCAGGCGACTTACCTACAAAACTATCACAGCATCTCAAGGAGAATATCCGCTACCTTGGCAAACTATTGGGCGAGACGATTCTTGCGCAGGATGGCCAGGCCAAATTCGATTTGATCGAGAATATCCGCAAAACGGCGGTCAGGATTCATCGCGACCATGACCGGAAAGCCGTTGGCCAACTGGAAAGGATCCTGCATGGCCTCACCGCGCCGGAGACGATTTGTGTCGTGCGCGCATTCAGCTATTTCAAACATCTGGTCAATATTGCCGAAGACCTTTACGCGCACCAGCTCACGCGCCTCAATGAGGATGACCCGGTTCCCGGCACATTGGCCTATTCCATGGGGCAGATCGGGCAGGAAAATCTGGCGCTCAAGGACATTGATGCAGTCTTTCAGGATGCACTCGTTTCTCCCGTCCTCACCGCCCATCCGACCGAAGTGCAGCGCAAAACGATATTGGACATCGAGCGCAGCCTGGCGGATTTGCTGTCCGCCCGCGCGGTTCTGGTCTCCAGGCATGAACTTGAACGCAATCATCTGTTGATTCAGGGCGCAATCGCACTGCTCTGGCAAACCCGCATTCTGCGATTCTCCAAACTGACCGTCGCCAACGAAATTGAAAACTCACTCAGCTATTATGAAGCGACATTCCTGGAGACGATTCCTGAAATCCTCCAGGATCTTGAGCGCGATATCAACCGCCAGTTTGCCGCACGCCTCAGGCAGCCCTATTACCTGCCGAGCTTTATCAGGATGGGGAGCTGGATCGGCGGCGACCGCGATGGCAACCCTTTCGTTAACGGCAGCACGCTCTGCCAGGCGGTAGCTTTGCAGGCAGGTACCGCATTCAGGTTTTACTCGCGCGAACTGGAGGCGCTGAAACGCGAACTCTGTGTTTCAACCAGGCTGGCAGGCGTCAATGATGACGTCAAAACCCTGGCGGTGCGTTCATCCGACCAGTCGCCCCACCGGCTGGATGAACCTTATCGGCTGGCACTGAACAGTATCCATGAGCGATTCGTGATGACCACGCAACACCTGCTAGGCGGGTCTGAATCGATGAAAGCGGCAAACGGGACAAAGCCGTATGCATCGCCGGACGAGCTCCTGGCAGAACTTTATATACTGACCGATTCGTTGAAAGCGAATGGCGGTAACGCCCTGATCTATCCGCGCCTGGGCAAGCTGACCAAAGCCATTGAAACTTTCGGCTTTCATCTGTCGACCATCGACATCCGCCAATCGTCCGAGATGCACGAAGCGGTAATCAGGGAGCTGTTCCTCAAAGCCGGTTATGACTTCAATTACGCTGAACTGAGCGAAGAAGAAAAGGTAGAGGTGCTGCTGGATGAGCTCAAGCAACCCAGATTGCTGTATTCCCCGTTCCAGCAATATTCGGAGTTTGCCCACTCGGAAATGGAGGTATTGAACAAGGCACGCGAAATGCGCAATCAGTTCGGGCCGAACACGGTACGCCAGTACATCATCTCGCATACCGAAACACTCTCCGACCTGCTGGAAGCTGCCTTGCTGCAAAAGGAATCCGGTCTTTTGAAAGGCATATGGGGGTCGCAGAAAATCCAGCTTGACCTCAATATCGTTCCCTTATTCGAAACCATCGAAGATTTGCGCCATGCGCCCATGATCATGGGCCAATGGCTGAGCCTGCTCGGCATCCGCCATGTGCTGCGCAACCAGGGCAACGAGCAGGAAATCATGCTCGGCTACTCGGATAGCAACAAGGATGGCGGCTTTCTCACCTCCAACTGGGAACTGTACAAGGCAGAAATCTCACTGGTCGAACTGTTCAACCAGGCCAACATCAAGCTGCGGCTGTTCCATGGCCGCGGCGGCACGGTAGGCCGGGGCGGCGGGCCGACGTACCAGGCCATCATGGCGCAGCCGCCAGGCACGGTAAACGGCCAGATCCGCCTGACCGAGCAGGGCGAGATCATCGCCAACCGCTACGCAGATCCCGTGGTCGGCAGGCAGCATCTGGAAACCCTGGTCGCAGCGACCATCGATGCCACGCTGTTTCCGCAGGACGCACTGGAAAGCAGGAAACGGCGCGCCTTCGAATCCATCATGGAAGAGCTTTCCGCCTGCGCGATGACCAGCTACCGTAGCCTGGTCTATGAAACGCCGGGCTTTGCCGATTACTTCTTCAATGCCACCCCAATAGACGAAATTGCCGAACTCAACATAGGCAGCCGTCCGGCATCGAGAAAATCGACGCGCAGGATTGAAGACCTGCGTGCGATTCCCTGGAGCTTCTCCTGGGGGCAATGCCGGCTTCTGCTGCCCGGCTGGTTCGGCATAGGGAGCGCAATCAGCCAGTATCTCGATACCGATGAAAAAACCCGTGAAATCCGTACGGGTCATTTACGCGAAATGCTGGAGCATTGGCCGCTGTTCAGGACCCTGATCGCCAATGTGGATATGGTACTGGCAAAAACCGACCTCACCGTCGCCCGCCGCTATGCGCAACTGGTCAGCGACAAAAAACTGCGCGAGAAGATTCTCGGCAAAATCGAGAAGGAGTATGCCCTGACAACAGAAGCGCTCAACCTGTTATTGGGCAGTGATGAACGGCTGAGCGGCAATCCGGCTCTGGCAAACTCCATCAGGAACCGTTTGCCTTATCTCGACCCGCTGAATCACCTGCAGGTGGAATTGATCAGGCGTTACCGCGGCGGTGAAACCGATGAAAAACTCAAACTGGCGATTCAACTGACGATCAACGGCATCGCCGCAAGCCTGAGAAATACCGGCTAGGCTTCGTTGAAACCAGCCGCCCGCTGGATCAGCCAGCGCTCAAGCACGGCGAGCACATAGGCTTTGTGCACCTCGCTGAGTTCAGTGCCGGGCGGAATGCGATGCCATTTTTCCAGGCATCCGCGACAGCAGCACGCCGTGGCATGCTGGGCAACAAACACCGGATGACCGCGAAACGGCGTCTGCTTGCCGTCGTTCGGGATCACGGCAGGCGCCAGGCGTTTGGCGATAAAATCTTCGGCGTGGGACAATACCGTAGGCAGGCCCTTGCTTTGCAGATAGGCGAGATCCCGGCCGCGCAACTGGAAACTGCTGCGGAAGCGCGACCTGGATAATGCAGCGAAAAGATCGTCGAGGTCCCTCACAATCACTTCCCCATTTCGTCTTAATGCAACTGATTGAGTTCCAGTTTGCGTAGTTGCGGCGCCAGCCTGGCTGTCGCTCCGACCACCGCCAATGTCATCATGCCGCCGAAAATTACCGACGGCACAAGACCCATCAGCCTGGCGGCGAGCCCGGACTCAAAGGCGCCCAGCTCGTTCGATGAACCGATAAAAATGCCATTGATGGCAGAAACCCGCCCACGCATGTTATCCGGCGTGACAAGCTGGAAAATCGTCGTGCGCAGCACGACCGAAAGCCCATCGCAGAAACCTGCAAGCAGCAGCAGGAAAGCCGCCAGCCAGAAACTGCTGGTCAGCGCAAAGCCGATGATGCAGAGCCCGAACCCGGCGACCCCGCCCAGTAGCCAGCGGCCTGCGTGCAAGTTGATGGGATGGCGCGCCAGATAGAGCCCCATCATCACTGCGCCGACCGCGGGAGCCGCGCGCAAAATACCCAGGCCCTCCGGCCCGTAATGAAAAATATCCTGGATAAAAGCCGGCAGCAGCGCTACGGTACCGCCGAACAGCACTGCAAACATATCCAGGCACTGCGCGCTGAGCAATATCTGGTTACGGTAGACGAAATGCAGCCCCTCGGCAATGCTGGTGAATACCGGCGTGCTCGCCGCCCTCGGCGGCTCCTTGACGCGCAGGAAAAACAGGGTGAGGGCAGAACCCAGGCAAAGCGTCATTGCCACCAGGTAAGCCGCCGTGGTGCCGGCAAAACCCACGAGCAGGCCGCCCAGTGCCGGCCCGATCACCAGGCCGAACTGGAATACGGAACTGCCGAGACCTGCCGCTTTTGCATACTTTTTGCGCGGCAGGACAAGCGCAAAAAGGGAGCTGTAGGTCGGTGCGATAAACGCGCGCGCCAGACCGGTAAAGGCAATCGAAGCGTAAATCCACAAGGTTGGATCACCCTGCAACCATCCGGCCGAGACCGCCGCCAGCGTCAGCGCATTGATGAACAGCATCAGGCCGGACAATACGCCGAACAGGCGGCGGGAATAGTGATCGATGGCATAGCCGGCAAACAGCGCCGTGCCGAAATACGGAATGACTTCCGCTAGCCCGACCAGGCCCAACGCCAGCGGATCTGCGGTCAGCTCGTAAATATGCCAGCCGACCACGACCGCCATGATCTGGTAGGCAAGCACGATTTGAACACGAAAAGCCAGCAGTTGGACGAATGCGCGATTGAGATAGGAAGGAAATTGCATGTAGAAATAACAATCGTTTATAAATAACGCATGATAACGGTAGAATGAGACGGTTAGTGCAGTGAATCTGGCAGTAAGCTTGATATGACAAGCCGATGAGTCACCCTTGACCTGGTGGGGTTCTGCCGATATAGATCAGGCGCACTAACACCTTTCCCTATGCAGTCAAATACAAAACGGGAGTCATTGCTCCCGTTTAAACTCCCGCACCACGACCTTTCAGCCCACGGCAGGGCTTTCAAGCCAGCCGATGGCAGCCATTATTGCCAGTTCATCCCAGAAACTCATTGGAGTTTATCGCAAACAGTCGCCAGCCGACGAATATTAAACATTGTAAAGAGAAATCAACCTGGCGCGATTTTCTCTTCAAGTGAGATATGCTCAATCAATATTCAACTTGCAATCAATTGCCTGACCATAGAGTGAAAATGCAGAAGTGGAGTTATTTGATATTCAAGCGCTGGGCCAACCTGAATTACCCTCATGCCAATGACGCGAACATCGCAGAAGAGAGAATACTGAATGCATTGGGCAGCCAGGGCTGGGAACTGGTCAGCGTCAACAACATCGTCAAGTCCCCGGACAGCCTGATACCGACTTTTATGGATGGAATGACGCTGATCCAATATACGCTCAGAAAAGCACTGACGTGATCTTCCCTGGCATGGCGCCAGATGCTCAACCATCACCGGCATCACTTCATGAGCGGCAAATGTATCCTGAATACGGTTCTGGCAGCCTCGCTGGAAACACTGACCCGGCCGCCATGTTTTTCAGCGACCGTCCGCACGAAATAGAGGCCCAGGCCGGACCCCTCCGGTGCCTTGCCCTGGCTGTCCGTCCGGGTAAAACGCTGAAACAGCTTGTCCTGTTCTTCCGGCGCAATTCCCGGGCCCTGATCGATGACGGATACCGTAGCCTGCTGCTCGGTCAGTTCCAGACTCAATTTCACCACGGAATCCACAGGCGAGAATTTCACCGCATTCAACAGGAGATTCAGCACGGCCCGGTGCAGCAAACCGAAATGACCCCTTATCCAGACAGGATCATCAGGCAAATCCCGCAGCAGGCGAACCGATTTCTCCAATGCGTCCATGTAGATATCATCCAGCGCCTGATGCAGCACGGCGGCCAGGTCCAGCTCCTGAAAACTGGCGCTGTCGGACATCTCCGCACGGGAGGTATGCAGGAACTCCTCAGCGAGGCTCAAGGCACGCGCCAATGAAGGATAAAGCCTGTTACCCGTGTCGCCTGCTTCATCCAGCTGCATAATCGCACTTGCCAGCGGAGCCCGGATATCATGCGAGATAAAAGCCAGCACTTCTTTGCGCTGGCTGTCGATCTGTTTCAGGCGTTCTGTCACCGCTTGTACCTGCAAGATACGGTTCTGGAAAGGGTCGTCGGAAGCGGGTGTGCGGTTCTTGTCCTTGCGCCGCTCCATCCATTTCAGCTCTTGCCGCAATCGCAACAATTCGCGATCGAGAAAACGCCCGGCAGATTCCAGCTTGCGCCAGCTCCAGACCGGGTATGCAATCAGCACGGCCAGAAGCGCGCCGGAAGTCGGTAGCCAGATATGGAACGACAAGGGCAAAGCCATCGTGGCGAAAATCAGCACGATAAACAACAGGCCACTACTGACCAGACCGATGAGCGGCGAGACCATGGGCAGCCAGAGCATGGGCAGTAACGCGAGCAAGCCGCACAACAGCGTGGTCAGCCAGAGCGGCAGGTCTTTAATCAGCGTATTCTTGCGCATGGACTCCAGTACATTGGCATGGAATTCCACACCCGCCATCGGCTGCCGCAGGCCGGAAACAGGTGTCGGCAACAGATCCCCCATGCCTGCGGCCGTTGCCCCGACCAGTACGATCTTGTCCTTGAATAGCCCTGCGGGGAATTCACCGGCAAGCACCTGTACGTAAGAAACCGTACTGACATAACCAGGCGGGCCGAGAAAATTGATCTTGCGCTCATCGTGCCGTACCAGCATGTACGGCTGGGATTCAGCCATCGCGTGCGGCGTGGTTGCGTAACCCGGCGGCAAGGCATCCGCAACCGCCAGCACCGCCTGGGCAAAATGCGGCCAACCCGGCGTACCTATACCCTCCCACAGGAACACACTGCGCGCGATGCCGTCAGCATCCAGCTCCCCATGTGCACGACCAAGCCCCGCCACGCGCGCGGTTAACATGGGCATGGGCAGGGTTTCCACCATCTGGCCGTTGACGCGGCTGCTTTCCATCAACACCGGCATCACGACATTGCCCGCATAAGCCACGGCATTTATCAACGCATCATCCGAGGCCGGATTGCCGGTATCCGGTTCGGCAAATACCAGATCCAGGCCGATGACCCGCGCACCTTCATCTTTCAGGCGCGTGACGAGATCGGCATGCGTTTGCCGCGGCCAGGGCCAGCGCCCCATGCTGAAAAGGCTCTGCTCATCGATACCGACGATGATGAGATCGCTCGGCGCCGGGCGGGTGAACAATCGCTGCCCGGTGTCATAAATGACTTTATCCAGCCGGTCAAGCATGCCGCTGAAAGTCACGAGAACAGCAATTACGAGCAGTATCAGCCTAGTCGATTGGCGGTCGGTGAGATGATAAAGGCGCAATCTATTGCCACAGGTGAGAGGATTACAAGGCCAATAACGGCAGCAGGAACAGCAGAATCTCGGGATGCGTCTGGCGCGGCACATCTATCCCCTGAGTGCTGTAGGGTCCGAAGGTGCCGTCGGCTTCCACCAGCCGAACCGAAAGGTAACGCCTGCCGGAATCCGGGCGCGGCATGTCCAGCCTGCCATCGGCACTCTCTCCATGCCACAATATTTGCTTCCGGTCCTGGTCCGCCGCCAGCTCGGCCTCATAATGCAGCCCTTGCGGCGGGGCTGGAAGATTGATTTCCAGCGTATTGGCACCGAACGTCATGGTGGGCTGCCCCAGATCCGGCGCGCTGGGGGCCGGTTTATAGATAAAACGGACTACGTCTGAATAAGGTCCCTGCCTGCCGTTTGCAATACTTGCCGCACGCAAAAAATAGGCGCCGGGATTGAGCGCCTGCGCTAACGGCCAAGCCCTTTCCGTCAGGACCTGATCGAGGACTTTCTCCCGGAATTCGCTGTCCAGCGCCAATTCGACATGATAACGGCTCACCCCGAGGGCTTCGCTCCAGCGGATTTCCGGACGGGCCGTGCGAATAACGGCATCCTGCGCAGGGTATAACAGCAAGGGCGGGAAAGGCCGGGCATGCAATTCGAAAGCGTGCACCGCATCCAGCCCCAGCAATCCGTTCGCATCGCTGGCGGCAACGCGCAACACATATGACCCATCAGGCAAATCGCCGAACACCAGACGCGGTTTGTGCGAAAACTGTTCCAGCAGGATTTCGTTGAAGCCGGCATCGCGGGCGATCTGGCCCGTCCAATGCACGGCGTTCGCCTGCTCAACCAGATCGAAGACCATGGGCAGGCGGTCGATACGAGCAGGTAAATGACGAAGATCGGGCGTTTCCAGCAGGGCAACCGGTTCGGCCGGCGGTTGCCCTGCTGCAGCGACGCTGCCATAACCCGCAGCCACGCCGACCTGCCTGCCCGTAGCGGCAAGCGCTACTTCACCCTCCAATGTCTCTTCCCGCGTCGCCTGCGGTTCAGCGGCTACGCGAAAACGCGTGCCTCGCACGGCAGCAACGGCAGATGGCGTAATCACCTGCATGCGAGTACCGGTGTCGCGCCTCGGGTTGGTATGTATCTCACTTCGCCCCTGCTGCAAACGCATGCGCGTATCAACCATGCCGCCGCCCTCATACACGCTCAAGGTATCGAGCTGCAACCTGGAAGAAGGCTGCAGCACAAGGGTTGAACCATCCGCAAAACGCAATTTCGCGCTGCTGTTCTCCGCCGTATGCAGTTCCGCACCGGTTGCCAGCAATTCGCCGATACGCGCTTGCCGGAATTCTTCACCGGGCATGGCAGCACGCACCTGGCCGGAGACCGCAACCAGCTCCGCCGGCGCCGGCTTTTGCTTGAGCAGCGACAACGGTATGCGCAATGTCTGCCCGGGAACCAGATAATGCGGATTCGCCAGCGCATTATGCCGATGCAGCTTGACCCAGTCTGCCGGGTTCAGCAGATGGCGCTGCGAGAACCCGATCAGGGTGTCGCCCGGGCGCACTGTATAGCGCCATTCATCCGCCTGCGTAACAGGGCTGAGCATGAAAATAAGAACAATAAGAAATCGGAAGGGCGTATTCATGTATAGAAAACCATTTCAGGATGACTCATGAGAAACGCTCAAGACGATAACCCTGCTGGTAAATCGAGGACAATCTCCAGCCTTTTTCCGGCACCAGATTCAATTTGCTGCGCAGATGGCTGATATGCACATCAATGCGCCTTGTGTCTATTTCAGGGCTCGAACCCCAGACCACCTGAATCAGGTGCGGGCGCGTCAACAGTTCGCCGATGTGCGAGAAAAAATACAAGGCCAGCTCGGTTTCCTTTTCCGTGAGGCTGACCTCCTTGCCGTCTTTTTCAAACAACCGGCGCACATAATCCACTTTGAGATAACCGAAATCCTCGACCTTTGCGGGTTGATTCTGCTCATTGGCACGTCTGGACAAGGCATGAATCCGGGCCAGCAACAATGCACGGCTGGGCGGTTTGACGATGTAATCATCGGCGCCGGCATGCATGACTTTCACCACGTCCTCTTCCGCATCGTGCCCGGTAAGGAAAATCACCGGCGGCAGGATTCTCTTCAGTTGCAAACTTGCCATGACATCCGTTCCACTCATATCCGGCAGCTCCCAATCGAAGAGGCAGAGATCGTAACGACCCTGCCCCTGCGTCAGCGCACGCTGGCAATCACGCCCATTGGCAAAAAGAGTCACCTCGTGCCCCGCTTCCTGCAGCCACTGGGCTACACTATTGGCGAAAGCCTTGTCATCTTCAAGAAATGCGATTTTCATAATTGTTTTTTTGGAGACCGGAAAAACCCAACAACAATACTACTACCTGCACTGGCAATCAGGAAGACGACCAACAGACCCGCGCGCCCTGCATGCCGGCATGCTTGATCCGTTCGAAATAACCGTGCTCATGAAAGGCAATGGCAGAAAGGGATACAGAAAACAGGAACTGCCGGGACGTCCACAATCAAGATTTGTAAACAATCGTTAATTGTCATTTCATACAGCATTTCCCACCCCCGTACACACCGGGGTGGCTGTACCGCCATGCTCGCCTCAACCTGGCTACCGCCTGTAAAATGAGCCATGCATTCTCCGCAAGCCGCATCTTTATTCAAGAACCCCGCAGCAGTGGCCCGCAAATGTCTCATGTTGCTGCTCATTTGCCTGTTTCCAGCCGCGCTTTCTGCGCCTGCGCTCTGCGCCGCCGAGCAGAAAATCACGGTCTACCTCACCGTGGATTGGGAGGGCTGGTCGCTCGATGACGAAAACCTTGAAACGATACGCGCATTTCGCCTGAAATATCCGCATATCCCCATGCTGCACCTGCTCAACCCGGTGTATTTCATTCGCCAGGATGCCGATACTGCCGGCATCGCCGAACGGATACGCAGGACCTTGCTGCCGACAGACACCTACGGCCTGCATTTGCACGGCTGGAAATCGCTGGTGGAGAAATGCAAGGTACCCTATAAAAGCTCGCCTTCATTCGCCCAGGCCAATGAAGAATGCAATGGAAATGAATGCGGCTATACGGTGAGCCTGGAATTTGGCTATACGCCGGAGGAACTGACACAGCTCGTGGGATGCAGTGCCGCGCTTTTATCCGAGCATGGTTTCGGCAGGCCCAGGCACTTCCGTGCAGGCGGCTGGCAACTCGGGCCCGGGCTGGCTTCAGCGCTGCAGGCCAACGGGTTTACCTGGGACAGTTCCCGGACAGACGCAGGACTGATCGCGCATTCCTGGGGCGAGCAGAGCGCATTGGTCAAGATGCTGCGCAGGCTGCACCCGGCAGCCTCGACACTCGACCAGCCGAGAGAACTGCTGCCCGGGCTGATGCAATACCCGAATAACGCAAGCCTAGCCGATTACACCAGCACCGAACAATTAGTGACGATATTCAGGTCGTTGGTCGAAGCCCGAAAAACCGTCATGGTGACAGGCTTCCACCAAGAGACGGCCTTTGTCTATCTGGACAACCTGGAAGCAGCCATTCCGCTGATGGAACAGGAAGCAAGATTGGCCGGCGTGCAACTGGAATGGGGTCGTTATGACTGATCTTCCAGGATTTGCAGAATCGCGCTGAGTTCTGCACGGCTATCGGCAAAATCCTCATAGTTTTTATCCGTTCTCCTGTACCAGTAACGGCTGTTCCACTCGTCGCCCTCTATCTTGTGCAGCACCGCATGGATCCAGTGCGCCAGTTGATGGTTCGAATCCTGCGCAATCAGGTGTGCATTGTGCCAGTCCCCATTGCGGGCAAATTCAACGGCTGCCTTCAGTGCCTGTAGTTCCTGCGATGCATCGCTCATGGCTGCCCCCAAATAAAAAAACGGCGCCAGAAAACAAAAACGGCCCCGGGATTTTACTCCCAAGGGCCGTTTTAACGAATATTGTGTAACTCGATACTAAGGCTTAAGCCTTTTGTATATTGGATGCTTGTTTGCCCTTAGGGCCGTCAGTCACATCAAAACTTACACGTTCGTTTTCTTTCAAGCTTTTATAGCCTGTATCTACAATCGCGGAGAAATGAGCGAATAAATCGTCGCCGCCGTCATCCGGGGTAATAAAACCAAAACCTTTGGAATCATTGAACCACTTTACGCTACCTGTTGCCATTTGTACTTCCTTACTAAAAATTGGGAGGCACCCTGAAAGTTTGTTGTTCAAGAACCCGTCGGTATTACCAGCAGAAAATCGAAAATCAAACGCCTATTGAGCGTTATACGTAGAAGGAAACATTACGTCAACATTTTTTTGACAGAATCTCTTTTAATTTCCGATATTTAGACCCTGGCACCGGCAATCAGGCAATGACCGCGGCAAGCACGGCCCTGAATTCCTCGTATTCCGCCTCGATTTCGACTGGATAAAAGTTGGCGGATTTACTGCCGAATGTCAATGCCACCGCATTGTTGAATGCCGTATTCCTGTCTGGGTAAGGGCCAACGGCACTGATGCCGCGGGTTAAACTGCCCGACACCAGGATGACGCATGCATTGCGCGCAATGTCCCCGTAAATCGTCGCTGCCGACGGCACTGCCAATTCCACAAACTGCCGGTACTCAAGATTGACGCAATCCAGCATATCCCCGGTTGCGGAATTCGCGCCCAGGTAACGCGCGATCCTCTCCGACTCGGCATCGGTATAGACGCCAACTAGTTTCATGCCTTTCATCAGGTTGCCGCTGAACAAGGCTTTCATATGGCCTCCTACAAATCCTCACCCAAGAATCCGCCGCTTTGGTGTGCCCATAGCATGGAATACAGTCCGCCGCTTTGCAACAGTGTTTGATGATCGCCTTCCTCGACAATGCGGCCTTCATCCAGCACGATCAACCTGTCCATCGCGGCGATCGTCGAAAGGCGGTGCGCTATCGCGACAACGGTCTTGCCTTCCATGAGCCGGTACAGGCTGCTTTGTATTGCCGCCTCCACTTCGGAATCCAGCGCGCTGGTCGCTTCATCCAGCAGGAGGATGGGCGCATCCTTCAACATGACCCGCGCAATGGCGATACGTTGCCGCTGGCCGCCTGACAGCTTGACCCCGCGCTCGCCGACATGGGCATCATACCCCTTGCGGCCTTTCGGATCTGTCAATTGTGCAATGAAATCATCCGCTTCAGCACGCCTGGCGGCCGCAAACATCGCTTCATCCGTGGCATCGGGCCGGCCATAGAGGATATTCTCGCGCACTGAACGATGCAGCAGCGAAGTGTCCTGCGTCACCATGCCGATATTGGCACGCAGGCTGTTTTGCGTGACCTTGGAAATATCTTCCCCGTCAATCAGTATCCTGCCGGACTCCACATCAAAGAAACGCAGCAGCAAGTTGACGATGGTCGATTTACCCGCGCCGGAACGGCCCACCAGCCCGACCTTTTCTCCCGGACGGATATGCAGGGAGAACTGATCGAGCACCTTGCGCTTGCCGCCATAAGAAAAATCGACCGCCTCGAAGCGTACCTCGCCTCGCTGAACAACCAGCGGCCGGGCATCAGGCGCATCCAGGACCGTGTGCGGCAACGAAAGCGTGTTGACGCCATCCTGCACCGTGCCGACCTGCTCGAAAAGCGAGGTCATCTCCCACATCACCCAGTGCGAGATGCCGTTAAGCCGCAATGCCATCGCGGTCACCGCAGCCACGCCGCCAACGCCGATTTCGCCCCTGGTCCATAGCCACAGTCCGATACCGGTACTGGCGACAATCAACGACATGTTGAGCACATGGTTCACCACTTCCACCGCCGTCACCAACCGCATCTGCCTATGCACGGCTTCAAGAAACTCCTGCATGGCGAACTTGGCATACCCTGCCTCCCGGCCGGCATGGGAGAACAATTTGACGGTGGCGATATTGGTATAGGCATCCGTAATACGGCCGGTCATCAATGACCGCGCATCTGCCTGCGATTGCGAGACACGGCTCAACCGCGGCACGAAATAGGAAAGTGAAGTGATATACAGCAGGAGCCAGCCGAGAAACGGCAGGATCATCCACAGGTTGAAGTTGCCGACGATCAGCACCAGCGTAACAAAGTAGATGATGACGAACACCAGGATGTCAGCCAGGATAAACCACATGTCGCGTACCGCCAGTGCGGTCTGCATGACCTTGGCCGCAACCCTGCCGGCGAACTCATCCTGATAGAAACTCATGCTCTGGCTCAGCATCAGCCGGTGAAAATTCCAGCGCAGGCGCATGGGAAAGTTGCCTGCCAGCCCCTGGTGCTTGATAAAGCTCTGCAACGCAATCAGGATGGGGCTTAGCAGCAGAATTGCAGCAAGCAGCAGCAGGCTCCTGCCTTCCTGCTGCCAGAGCATGGCGGGCGGAATCTGGCTCAGCCAGTCGACGACCTTGCCCATCATGGCGAAGAGCAGCGCTTCGAAAGCACCGATGGCCGCCGTCAGCAAGGTCATCAAGGCAAGATAAAGGCGCAAGCCTTGCGTGCCCGCCCAGACGAACGCCCAGAAATTTTTCGGGGGGGCCGATACCGTGGAATCCGGGAAGGGGTACAGCAGTTTTTCAAACCATCGAAACATAAGCCGATTTTTTTAGAAGAATTGCATTTGATGACCTATTTTCGCTCATGCTGGTTCATAAGGCGAATGTGATTCGACCGCTTTATATTTTAGATAGAGGTTGAGCCAAAGCGCTTAGTTTGGCAACATAGCCGCATTGATAATCAATGCGATGGATATATTATGCGTTTGTTTGACCGAAGTGTTTGTTGTATACCGCTATTAATGCTGCTTGCCGGTTGCAGCAGCGTGGATAAATACAACCCGTTCAGCGAAACCAGGCCCGCTGAAACCTACAGGCCATCGAATGCGACCGAGTATTTGTGCGATGGCAACAAACGTTTCTTTGTACGCATGCTGGAAAAGGAAGATGCCGCCTGGCTGATATACCCGGACCGGGAAGTTCGGCTTGAGAAATCCCCTGACAGTACGCGTTACACCAATTCCGTTGCTGTACTGGAAATCAGCGGTACGGAAGCAACGCTCAACGACGGGCCGAATATCGCCTATACCGCCTGCAAATCAGTTGCCGCCAATAAATAAAATACTCAGGACCTAAGGTTTCGCCCCCACCAGGTGTTTGACTTTTTCGGCGTCAATACGCAGGAATTCCGCAATGTCCTTGTAATCGTCCGGCAAGGCCGCATCATCCCAGCCATTGGCAGAATGACGGGCAAGATTGACCGCCAGCGTCACATTTCTCACCTGCTGCTCGCCTTTGGCATCGTCCTGCATCAACCGCGACAGCAAGGGCGGCAACTCACAACGCTCGATCAGAAGCAGTTGCAGGTCTAACAATCTGAAACCCAGCACCTGCTCCTGCGCTGCATGGCTGCGTAACGCCTTGTCCGCTTGCTGCATCTGGAATATGGTCATCATCTTGTCCGGTGCAAAGCACCATAACAACATTTCTGACAGATCATGCAGCAAGGCAGCGGTGCGGGTTTCGATGACGTGAAAATCCTTCTGCATCACGCCCCATTCGTAGGAATAAAGTGCAGCACGGTGCGCGCGGCGTATCAGCTTCAGCAAATGCGTTAGCGCAACCATGTCGTTACGCATGACGTCATCCACCACGGGCTCCGGCGGAAGGTCGTGAAAGAAATTGCTCATGCCCATCATCATGATGGCCTGCTCCACGAGAATCAGGTCCTGCAACTGGTTCTCGCGCTTATGCGTCTGCATATGCCGCAGGATGCGAAAGACCATCATCGGGTCTTGTGATACCACCTGCGTTATCGCTCTCGGACTGAGCTTATCCTCGTCAGCGTGCAGGCGGCGCAATTCACGCGCCGTGTTCCTGAGCACGGGAATCTCCGCCTTGCTCAAGTAATCTGCCCATGCGTTGATATCTTGCGGTGTCGTATTCATCCTTGTATTTGCCCGGTCGCTTATACCAGCTATCTCCAATTACGGTTTGTTTCGCTTAAACTTGAATCGGCTTACTGTCGCAACTGGACAACGCTTTTTGCCTAAGCTATCGAAAGATCATACGCCGTCAAATTTTAGCCAATTGATTTAACAGAGACTTTTTTACTGGCCTATTTGTTGCATAGACCTCTGATGTATTTAATCAAAACAACCAGGAGGCAGCATGCCGATAAGTAGAAAATTCTTTGTTTGCATCTTGTTGGCTTTCTTTGTGAGCGGATGCTCAGGCATGAGCACGCGCCAGAAGAATGCAGCAGCGGGCGCCGCAATCGGAGGGGTAGCGGGTGCCGTGCTTACGGGCGGCAGTTCAGTCGGAACTGTGGGCGGCGCTGCAATTGGCGGGATTATCGGTCATGGGGTAGATAAGATCGGCAAGTAAGCCGTACAACGTCCTGTCCACTTGCAACGACAATTCAACCCCATGAAAGAAAAGTGATTTTCCGTATCACGTTGCCGGTCTGTCGCCCACCTGAGACAAGCTAGGCCGCATGCGGCAAACCAAGGCTCCTGTTTGCCGGCACGGCCACGTCCATCAATTTCGGTTTCGGCAGATTCAGCCTGGCCATGAGTTCTATAAACTCCGATTTGGACCTTCTTGCCAGCCGGGCGTTATTTGCCTTTTCCCAGGCGATGGTGGATACCGAGAATCCGTTGTAGTCATGCGCGGGCCAAACCAGGGTCTCCTCCGGCAGGGTGAACAGCTTGCCGGTAATACTTTCGTAGAGGTCGTCAGCGCTTCCGCTCTGGAAATCGGTCCGGCCGCAGCCGTTGATGAGCAGGGCATCGCCGGTAAATACATTGCCGCGCCACAGGTAGGACATGCTGCCGGCTGTATGCCCCGGAGTATGCATCACCCTGATTTCTTCCTGCCCGCCAAAACAAATCGTGTCGCCGTCAACGAGCTGCATATCGGCAAAACTGATTTCGCAGCCGCTCGGAACGGCAGCTTTTGCATTGGTCATTTCCCGCAATTTGCCGGCCGATGTCACATGGTCGGCATGGGCATGCGTTTCCAGCACGTAAACCAGCTGCAGGCCCAACCGCTCGACCTGCGCAAGGTCTCGTGCCCAGTGCGTGTCCACCGGGTCGATGATGACGGCTTCCCTGCTTTCCGGTGCCGGCAGAATATAGGTATAAGTCGAGGATTCGCTGTCGAATAACTGGATTGGATGAGCACTCATGTTTTTCTCCTCTTAATAGATCAACGTCTTGCCGGCCATCATCAGGGCCACGATCATTAATGACCACGTAAAGGCGCGCTGTACTTGATGACGGTTTAATTGCCTGCTCAATCCATAACCAAGCAGCAAGCCGGCAACCGCACCGATGGAAAACGGCAGGGCCACCTGCAGATGCAACTGCCCTGCCACAAATGCACTGCTGATTACCGTGACGGATATCAGCGCCATCACGGCCAGTGAAGTCGCCACCACGGACGGCATATTGAGATCCGTGTATTTCTGCAGGGCTGGCACAATCACGAATCCGCCGCCAATTCCCAGCAGGCCGGACATTACCCCGGCAGTTGCGCCTGTCAGAAAGAGAAAGCCCGCGCAGCGTGATGTCCATTGAAACCTGCCGCTATCTGTATCCCTGATGCATGGCGCACCGGTCATGGAAGTATCCTCAATATCCACCGGCACGCCATTTCTCAGCAGGGACCTGACCGAAATGACCAGCAGCAGTGCCGCAAAAAGCAGATTCAGCCAGCCGGCATCAACCTGGTGTGCAAGCCATAAACCCATCGGTGCCAAAACGGCTCCTGATATTGCAATCAGAAAAGCGGCCCGGTACCGTACGTTACGATTCTTCAGGCCGATTCCGGTACCCAGCAACGCTGCGATAAATACCGCCGTCAGCCCAATCGGAATGGCTTCCGTCATTGGCAGACCGCCAGCCAGTGTCAGCAACGGCACGCCGATTATGCCGCCGCCCGCGCCCGTGACGGCCATCACCACTCCAATGACGATCCCCAGCAGCATGTGCAACAGATTGAAATCCATCAATTGCGGCTTTCTATCAATTCATATGCAGCCATGCCTGCCAACATCGCCATGACAAAAATCAGTGGTTCCAGCCGCCCTGACAGGATTGAGCTCAACGCCGGCCCCGGGCAATATCCCGCCAGGCCCCAGCCTGCCCCGAACACCAGGCTGCCCAACACCAGGCGCCTATCGATTCGCCTGGCTTCAGGCAGATGAACCGGCAAACCCAGCCAGCTTCTTTCACTGCGTTTAGCATACGTAAATGCAAGGACGCTTGGCAAAAGCGCAGCTATCATCACCATCATCAGTGAAGGATTCCAGTTTCCGCTGACATCCAGGAACCCGATGATTTTTTCCGGGTCCGTCATTCCGGACAATATCAGCCCAATGCCAAATAACAGGCCTGCCAGCAGCGAAGTCACTATTTGCATCCAGGCCTCCTAAGCCAGGACATGGCGCATGAAATAGACCATGACCATCCCCGAAAACATGAAACTCAACGTAGCCACCAGTGAGCGCATGGAAAACCTTGCGAGGCCGCAAATGCCATGACCGCTGGTACATCCCGACCCGTAGCGGGCGCCGATACCGCCGAGAAAACCGGCAATTATCAGCTGCCACGCGCTCGCCCTGACCGTCACCTCCGGCAACCCGGCCACCCAGCCATAAAGCAATGGCGCAACCAGGAGGCCGGCAATAAACGCAATCCGCCAGCCCAGTTCGGATTTAACGGGTTTAAGCAATCCGCCCAGCACGCTGCTGATACCCGCGATACGTCCGTTCACGACAATCAATATCGATACTGCCAGACCGACCAGCAGGCCTCCGGCCAATGAGGACCAGGGTGTAAAATTTACCCAGTCAATCATGCTTGCCCTCCTCATGGCACGGCTTGCAATACATTGCGTAAAGCAGTTGCATGACCGCCATCGCCTCTCTACTGGCAATTGAATAGAATATCTGCTTGCCTTCCCGGCGGGTATTCACCAGCCGCTCCTGCCGCAATACGGTAAGCTGCTGCGAAAGGCTGGGCTGCTGCAAGCCGAGCCGCTGCTCAAGATCGCCGACGCAATGCTCGCCCTTTGTCAGTTGGCACAGCAGCATCAATCGGTCCGGGTTCGATAATGCCTTGAGCAATGCGCTGGCTTTCCCCGCAGAATCACGCATCGCATTAAAATCCATGGTCTCTACAGGAATATTCATGGGAACCTCTCTTCCAAGTATGGTGCAGATTATAATATTTATTATTATATTATGTAAATATATATAATAAATGAGCGCAATTTCCCCTGCGTAACGCATGCCGTCTGGATTTTACCAACCGGCCTGAATTTGCGTGGCCAGTAAGGCGCTAAAAATGACAGGCACAAAAAAGGGAGCCAGGCTCCCTTTTTTGCCAATGCAATATATATACAGTGCAATATCTAGCGCTTATCCAGAGAAAGTGCCGTCGCGCCGCTGCTTGCCAGCAACAGGAACCCGCCGGCGATTGCCAGGTTTTTCAGAAAAAGAATCATCTGCATCTGTTCAGCAAAATTGGTATGAAACAGCACCGCTGTCGCGACGCAGAATGCTGCGAGAAAATAGGAAATCAAACGCGTCTGGAAACCAATGACGATGGCAATGCCGCCAAGAAGCTCCAAAGCGATGGTAGGCCAGAGCAATATCCCCGGGACGCCCACGGCTTCCATGTAACCCGTGGTACCGGCAGGATCGGCGATCTTTCCCGCACCGGCAATAATAAAAATCAGGGCAATCAGGATACGGCCAGCAAGATGACTTATTTGGTTCATATTGTGCTCCTTACGCGACGTTGGAAATAAGCTGCTATGTTGCAGGTTTCAGGTTATCCAAAAATGACTTCAAATGAAACTCATTCTTGAGGTTTACGCCTGAAAGTAGCGACCAGCACGTCCCTGTAAGCCGGTTTGTCAGGATCGATCCGCTCCACTGGCGTCACGCCGTGCATACAGCGGTGATCATTGACAATAGCCGTGTCCAGCGGCACCGTCAGCGTGAAACTGTCCAAGGTGCGTTGCTCCAGATCGTGCATGGTCGTCGTGCCGCTGGCGATGTTGACGCGCTGCACCATCATGACCAGGACAAAATCCACGCCATCGCGATGCACGCCCTCCGGCGTCGGTTTGCCCGCCTGGTCGTTACCGGCCTCGATACGGAATTGGTGCAGTTCAATATGCCATGCCGGCGCAGGCTGGGCCTTGCCGAATATCCGATGACAAAAATTCAGTATGCTGGTCATGGTCCTGCCGCATACGATCTCATCCCTGATCGGCTCAAATTCACGCGCAACACCGCCATTAAGTGCGTTGTACTCCAGGCTCTGGTAATGCGGCTGATGGGGTTCCAGCCTGATGGAGCCGGGCGCAGCCGTAGCGCTCAAGGTCGCATAACGCCGGCGGCGATAGCGTCCGCCGTCCGCCATGTAACGATCGAGCGGCATGTCATCCCAACTGGCCGCAAAAGCCGGCCAGTCGCCCAGGGCCCCGGCATCCTGCGCAAGCAGCCATTGGCGCATGTCTTCCCCGGGCGCAAAACAGAATCCGGCGGTTTGGACTTTGCCAGCCCATGTATCAAGTAAGGTTGTGTTCATAGTGGTTTTTATATTGGGCCCGTCAACAGATTCCCAATCGGCTATTTTAGCCGATGCCGGCTATCT
The DNA here is from genome assembly GCA_905339275.1 of Methylophilaceae bacterium. Classification (GTDB taxonomy): domain Bacteria; phylum Pseudomonadota; class Gammaproteobacteria; order Burkholderiales; family Methylophilaceae; genus UBA6140. The sequence continues at coordinate 137,763 of CAJPFK010000004.1, read as the reverse complement.
GCATCCGGCAATTTGCACTTGCGGGAAATGCTTGACACATATAACCAAATAACTAATTATTTAGTTATGAAAGTCATTACCAGCATTCCCGGTGAATGGAAAAATACCTCAGACCTTTTTCTGGCGCTGGGAGACGAGCAACGCCAGCGCATATTGCTTGCCTTCGAGACGGGAGAAAGGCTCAATATCAGCCAGATCGTTGCTGCATCCACCCTGAGCCGCAGCGCGGTCACCCACCACCTGAACGTACTCAAACAGTCAGGCGCCTTGCATCACGAGAAAGTAGGCAAGGAAATGCAGTTCTGGGTCAACCGGGAAGTCATCAGTGACGCACTGCAGCGCGTGCTGGGTTATATAGATACGCAAACCTGAACATAGCGAGGAGAGCCATGATTACCGCATTGTTACGTTTACTATGCCGATTACTGTTCCGCCTCGAAGTGCACGGCACGGAAAATATTGCCAGATACGGCAAACTGCTGATTATCGCCAACCACCAATCCTTTCTGGATGGCATGCTGATCGGCCTGACCTTGCCGTTCCGCGCCACTTTCGTCATTCACACTACCGTGCTCGACAACTGGTTTTTCCGCCAGTGTTTCCGCTTCATCCCCCATCTGGCTGTAGACCACACCAGCGCGCTCGGCATCAAGAAGATCGTCAAGCTTATCGATTCCGGCGAGCCTGTCGTGATTTTCCCGGAAGGCCGGATCACGAATACCGGGAGCCTGATGAAGGTGTTTGAAGGACCGGGCTTCGTTGCGGCGAAGACAGGGGCAACCATACTGCCCGTATGCATACATGGTGCAGCCAACTCCTATTTCGGCCGCCTTTCCAGCGATTACCCGCGCCGTTTTCTGCCAAAAATCAGGCTGACCTACCAGCCGCCGACCCGCATCGAACTGACCGGGACGCACACGTCCAGGGAAAGGCGGCACCTGGCGGGCGAGGTCATGCGCAGAATCATGCAAAACACGCTTGCGGCATCGGAACACGTCAGTACGTTGTTCACTGCGTTTCTCGACGCCATCGATCTGCATGGCCGGAAAGCCATCATGGTGGAAGATATGAAGCAGGTCCAGGATACTTATGGCGACCTGCTGAAAAAAAGCCTTGCGCTCGGCCGGCTGGTCGCCAAGGTCACGCAGCCGGACGAAACCGTCGGCGTGCTGATGCCGAACGTCAGCAGCACCATTTGCCTGATCTACGGCATGAGCGCCATGCGGCGTACACCGGCACTGCTGAATTACACCTCCGGCACGCAGGGCATGAACAATGCCTGCGTCGTTGCCGCCATCAGGACTATCGTCACTTCCAGGCAATTTCTGGAAGCGGCCAATCTGACCGAAACCGTTGCGGCTATTCCGGATGTGAATATTCTTTATCTCGAAGACCTGCGCAGCAGATTCACATTGGCGGATAAACTTTGGCTTATTTTTTACGCGCTGCGCTTTCCGCGTTGCGTGCAGCAATCGAAAAACCCCGACGCTCCTGCCGTCGTGATGTTCACCTCCGGTTCCGAAGGCAAACCCAAGGGCGTTGTGCTCTCGCATCGCGCCATTCTCTCCAATGTAGCGCAGATACGGGCGGTGATCGACTTCTCGCCGCACGACAAGTTTTTCATCGCGCTGCCGCTGTTCCATGCCTTCGGTTTCACTGCCGGCGCCATCCTGCCCATCGTCAGCGGCACCAGGCTTTTTCTCTATCCGTCGCCGCTGCATTACCGCATCATCCCGGAGATCATTTACGACCGGAACTGCACCGTGCTCTTCGGCACCAGCACTTTCCTCAACAATTATGCCAAGTATGCGCATCCCTATGGTTTCCATAAATTGCGCTATGTCATTGCAGGCGCAGAGAAACTGAATGAGGAAGTACGCAAGTTCTGGATGGAAAAATTCGGCATCCGCATCCTGCAGGGATACGGTGCGACCGAATGCGCTCCCGTGCTGTCCGTCAACACGCCGATGGCCAACCGGCCGGGCACCGTCGGACCATTGCTGCCGCAACTGCAACACCGACTCATAACCGTGCCCGGCATCGCCCGCGGCGGCTTGCTGTACGTAAAAGGCCCGAATGTCATGACCGGGTATTATCTCTATGACAAACCGGGGCAACTTCAGCCTACGGCATCGAATATAGGACCGGGCTGGTACAACACCGGCGATGTGGTCGATATTGATGAAGACGGCTTTATCCATATCATCGGGCGGGTCAAGCGGTTCGCCAAAGTCGCCGGGGAGATGGTCTCGCTGGAAACCGTGGAGATGATTGCCAGCCGGGCATCGCCGGAACACCAGCATGCAGCGAGCGCGCAAAGCGACTCCCAGCGCGGCGAGAATATCCTGCTGTTCACTACCGATTACGCATTGACGCGGGAAACCCTGCAGACTTCCGCACGCGAGATGGGCTTCACGGAGATCGCCATTGCGCGGAAAATCATCATAGTGGCCGAGCTCCCGCTGCTCGGCACCGGAAAGATCGACTATGTCACCTTGAAGAACATCGCCGAGTCCGCGTCATGAGCATGTGCGTAACTGCTGCAACGACATGCTGCCCGCCCTCTTTGAATACTTGAACCACAAGGACCACACATGATTTATCCACCGACCGCCGAGAACGGCCTGTTCTCGCGCGGCATGCTGGCGGTGCTGATCGCCCAGTTCATCTCTGCGCTGGCAGATAATGCCTTGCTATTCGCGGCCATCGCCCTGCTGAAATCGCAGATGACGGAGGACTGGCAAATTCCGCTGTTACAGGAATTCTTCGTGCTGGCATTCATACTGCTCGCACCTTTTGTCGGGCCTTTTGCCGACAGCCTGCCGAAAGGCCGCGTCATGCTGATTGCCAACAGCCTCAAGTTTATCGGCGCGGCCGCCATGCTTTCCGGGCTGCAGCCGCTGATTGCCTACGGCATGGTCGGTATCGGCGCAGCCGCCTATTCACCAGCCAAGTACGGCATTCTCAGCGAACTGGTGAGTGCCGATAAACTGGTCAAGGCCAACAGCATGATGGAAGGCTCGACCATCGTCGCCATTCTGGCCGGCGCCGTGATCGGCGGCATACTGGCCGACAAATCGGTAACCGGGGCGCTCAGCGTCATCGCCATTTGCTATCTGCTGGCAATGGTCTCCAATCTGTTCATTCCCCGGTTGCGGCCGGAACACAAGCTGGGGCATTTCTCACCCCGTATTTTAATCAGTGATTTTCTGCAAGCGATGAATACGCTATTGCGTGATCCCAATGCACGTTTTTCGCTGCTCGGCACCAGCGTGTTCTGGGGCACGGGCGCCACCCTGCGCCTTCTGCTTGTCGCCTGGGTGCCTGCCGCCCTGCTGATTACCGATTTGAGCACCGCCGCCAATCTCAGCGGTGCTGTTGCCATCGGGATTGCCATCGGTGCTTTCGGCGCTGCCAGATTCGTCAGCCTGCAAACCGTGAACCGCGCCTTGCCCGCCGGTATCCTGATCGGTGCGCTGATCATGGCATTTGCCTACATTGACAATCTTTATCTTGCCATCGCCATGCTGGTGGCGGTCGGCGCCTGTGGCGGTTTTTATGTTGTTCCGCTCAACGCACTGCTGCAGGATCGCGGACATCACACGGTAGGCTCCGGCCATGCCATTGCCGTGCAGAATTTTTTCGAGAACCTGTGCATGCTTTTGCTGATCGGGATCTATACCCTGATGGATAAAAACGGTGTGCCCGTAGCAGCATCAACTATGGCGATCGGCCTGATTGTGCTGCTCAGCATCAGCCTGCTGGCCTGTTTCCGGCTGACAAAACAAAAAGCCGCAGGTCTATGACCTTGCGGCTTTTTTGCTGCTGCCAGTAACCGTGACCTAGTACTGCTGACGCTCGGCCGACGACCAGTCGAGATGGAAGAACTCGCCGCGCGGCTGATCGATACGCTCATAAGTGTGCGCGCCGAAAAAGTCGCGCTGGCCTTGCAGCAGGTTGGCCGGCAATGAAGCACTGCGGTAGCCGTCGTAATACGACAGCGCCGCGCAGAATGCCTGTGCCGGAATCCCGTTGGTGACAGCCAGTGCCACCACTTCACGCCAACTGGTCTGGCCTTCCTGCAACGCATGGGTAAAGTAGGGGTCCAGCATCAAGTTCTTCAAGCGTGAATTCACTGCATAGGCATCGGTAATCTTCTGCAGGAAACGCGCGCGGATAATGCAACCGCCACGCCAGATCTGGGCAATTTCACCGAAATTCAATTTCCAGTTGTATTCCACCTGTGCCTTGTCCATGAGCTGGAAGCCTTGTGCATAGGCGCAAATCTTGGAGCAGTAGAGCGCGTTCTTGATCGCGTCAATGATCTTCTTGCGATCACTTTCCTGCTTGATAACCGGGCCTTTCAACACCTTGCTTGCCTCAACGCGCTCCTCCTTCAATGTGGAAAGCGCACGGGCAAACACGGCAGCGGCAATGGCATTAGCCGGAGAGCCCAGTTCCAGGGCATTTGCCGCCGTCCATTGGCCGGTACCTTTCTGGCCTGCGGCATCCATGATCTTGTCGACCAGAAAACCTTCACCGGCCGGGTCTTTCTGTTGCAGGATGTCGCCTGTAATTTCGATCAGGAAGCTCGACAACTCGCCCTTGTTCCATTCCTCGAACACCTTGCCGATCTCGTCGGCGCGCATGCCAAGCAGATTCTTCATGAGCCAGTAGGCTTCGCAGATCAACTGCATATCGATGTATTCGATACCGTTATGCACCATCTTCACATAATGGCCCGCGCCGTCGGGGCCAATATACTCGGCGCAGGAGAAACCGCCGACGACAGGCTTGCCAGGCTTCGCACCTTCTAGCGGCTGGCCCGTGGCCGAATCGACCTTGGCCGCAATATCACGCCAGATCGGTTCGAGTGATGACCATGCCTTGCGCGTACCGCTAGGCATGAGGGAAGGGCCGAAACGTGCGCCGGTTTCGCCACCGGAGACACCTGAGCCGATAAACTCGATTCCCTTGGCCGCCAGCTCTTTTTCGCGACGGATGGTATCGGTCCAGAGGGCATTTCCGCCATCGATGATGATGTCGCCCTGCTCCAGGAAAGGAATCAGGGCATTAATGGTGACATCGGTCGCGCTACCGGCCTTCACCAGCAAGACAATCTTGCGCGGGCGCTTGATGCTTAACACGAAAGTCGCCAGGTCTTCGAAGCCGATCAATCGTTCATGAGCGGGTTCGCTCTTTTTACATTCCGCGATGAAGTCACGGGTTTTTTCCGGGTTACGATTGAATACGGCGATTGTGTAGCCGTGGTCTGCAATGTTCAATGCGAGGTTCTGGCCCATGACGGCCAGACCAACCAATCCGATATCTGCGCTGTTTGTACTCATGTGTTTGTCGATCTGTAGTGAAAAATCAATGGGAGTAGACTCAATCTAATCCTAGATAGATGTCATTTATATTAAAAAACTGATTATCGCTTAAAACCAGGCCTTGGTGAATGAGAATCAACATTTTCTCCAATGCATGCATATGGCAAGTACCAGGCAGGTTGGTTCACTGGCCCGGCGCCTGCAGCAAAAGTTAAAAATGATGAACAATCTAATGAAAATCATGAGAGGCTTTTCATGACTTTAGACAATGGAAAACCGCCTGGCGAAAGGTAAAGTCTGTTTCACGTAATGCAAATGCTTCCAAAGCATAGGCAATACGAATTTAAACCAAGAAAGGATCAGACTATGTGGACCAAGCCAGAAGCTACCGAAATGCGTTTCGGTTTTGAAGTAACGATGTACGTTTGCAACCGCTAGGATTGCAAACCTTAAAGGGCGCAACCGCTAAGATTGCTCCCGCACCGTCGAATGTAATCGTTAATATTAACGGTACGACGACATGAACGGACGCCCAGGCGTCCGTTTTCATTTCCATGCAGTGCCTAGGGAATCGGCATCTCTTTGGGCAATAGCACCCAGATCTTCCCCGGTTGTTTCATGGCGCCGGCCTGGCGGCCAGCCTCATATCCGGCACCCCAGTAAAAATCTGCGCGTACGCCACCCTTGATGGCGCCGCCGGTATCCTGTGCAATCATCATGCGCTTCAATGGCTTAGCGTTATTGGGATAAGTCGTAGAGAGAAACAGCGGCGCGCCCAATGGGATATGCCTGGGGTCGATCGCCACACTGCGCTCCGCCATGATCGGCACGCCCAGCGCGCCAAGAGGCCCGGGCAACCCCCCTGGCAGTTCACGAAAGAAGACATAGCTGGGATTGCTGTTAAGCAGTTCACGCAGCTTATCCAGGTTGTTGCGCGCCCAATCCTTGATACCCTGCATCGATGCTTTTTCCAGCGTCAGTTCGCCGCGCTCTATCAGCAAACGCCCGATGGACTGATAGGCATGCCCGTTCTGGTCGGCATAGCCAACATGGACTTTTTCGCCATTTTCCAGTTGAACGATGCCGGAACCCTGTATCTGCAGGAAAAACAGGTCAATGATGTCGTCTACCCAGAGCAACTCCCTGCCTTGCAGCGGCGAGGGTTCCACCTCGATTTCGGCGCGATTGAAATAAGGGACCAGCTTGTTCTCGGTGAGCCTGCCGCGCACGCGCTTGTTGACCAGTTCGGGGAAAACGCTGGATAACTCCACCGTAATCAGGTCATCCGGTTTGCTGTAGACCGGATAGGGATAGGCCGTACTTTTCTGGCGGCTGCCCTTCAGCATCGGCTGGTAATAGCCTGTAATCAGTCCGGTATCGGTACCGTCGGGATTGGTAGCCTGGTAGACATTGAAGTATTGCCTGAAATACGCCTGAAGCGCTTTACTATCGGGATCAGCCAGCTTGGCTGCAGCCGCACAGGCCCGCTGCCACTCGGCACGATTCTTCAGCGTGCCGCAACTTTGCTGCCAGGCAGCCCAGGCCTGGGACAGATCATCCTGCTTGAAACCGTCGATCTCTTCCCAGTCAGATGGCTTGAGGACACTGAAATCGGTTGTTTTTACCGGTTCTGCAGGCCTGGCTGCGGCATCGGGCCTGGATACCTCCGGTATTTGAACAGGGCTGGGCTGGGCTGCCGGCGGACTGGGCGGTTCCGGCTTGATTCTCTGGCTGCTGCAACCGGCAAAAGAAACAGCCAGCAGGGCTATGAAAACGTAAGGCTTGATAAAAACGTACATTGAGTTCCAGGCATTGTTAAGCCGTATCTAATGCAGAATCCGCGGCATTGAGAGAGTGAATGATGCAATTTCGCTATCGAACTGCGTGCCGTCTTCCGCCGTCATGTGATAGCTGCCGCGCATGGTGCCGACCGGCGTACTCAGCACGGTGCCGCTGGTGTACTGGAATTGCTCTCCGGGCTTGAGCAGGGGCTGTTCGCCGACCACACCCAGCCCCCGCACCTCCTGCACGCTGTCAGTCGCGTCGGTAATGATCCAGTGGCGGCTGATGAGCTGCGCCGCAACACTGCCGGTATTGGTGATGGTCACCGTGTAAGAGAACACATAGCGGCTCTGCTCGTCGTCGGACTGATCGGTGACGAAAGCTGTTTCTACTTTTACCGTAAACTCGTAGCGGCTGGTTGGCATAGGGCGTGTCAGATTAGTCAATCAACCCCGTAGTGGGGGAACTTGGCGCAGCAGAATAAAGCTTTTTCGGCATACGCCCGGCCAGGTAAGCATCGCGGCCTGCCTCAATCGCTTTTCTCATGGCACCGGCCATGAGAATCGGATCGCGTGCAGCGGCAATGGCAGTGTTCATCAATACGCCGTCGCATCCCAGTTCCATCGCGATGGCGGCATCCGATGCCGTGCCTACGCCGGCATCAACCAGCACCGGCACCTTGGCATTCTCGATGATGATCTGCAGGTTCCATGGATTGAGGATGCCCATGCCGGAGCCGATCAACGAAGCCAGGGGCATCACCGCGCAACAGCCGATTTCTTCCAGTTGCCTGGCGATAATCGGGTCATCGGAACAGTAGACCATGACATCAAAACCCTCCTTCACCAGCGTTTCGGCCGCCTTGAGGGTCTCGGTCATGTTGGGGTACAGCGTTTTCGGGTCACCCAGCACCTCGAGCTTGACCAACTTATGGCCATCCAGCAACTCGCGGGCCAGGCGCAAGGTACGCACGGCATCATCGGCAGAGTAGCAGCCTGCCGTATTGGGCAGGTAAGTAAATTCTTCAGGCGGCAGAAAATCCAGCAGTGAAGGCTCGCCGGCGTTCTGGCCGATATTGGTGCGGCGAATCGCAACCGTCACGATCTCCGCGCCGCTGGCGTCGATCGCCGCACGCGTTTCCTCGAAATCCCTGTACTTGCCGGTGCCCACCAGCAGGCGCGATTGATAGGATTTCCCTGCAATATTCAATGTATCCATATATTTTCTAACCGCCGCCCACAGCGCCAACAATCTCAAGCTTATCGCCCGTAGCCAGCGGGGTCTCGGTAAATGCGCTGCGCGGCACAATTTCTCCATTTCGCTCTATGGCAAGACGCTTGCCTGCAAGCCCGATCTTTTCCACCAGCTCATTGACCGTCATGTTGACAGCATCGAACTGTCGAGGGTTTCCGTTGATGGTTAACTGAATCAATTAAGTTTTTACCCAGAAAATGCAAAAAGACTGTAAGCCATTCACGCAGGAATCCTGCATCCACGCTATTTTACGTAGGTTCATGGGCAATTAGCAAACCCGTAGAAAATTATCGGCGCCTTCGTGAAAATCATGACCGGCGATATGCCAATTCAATGAACAGGGGTTTATTTACGGGACTGCTCTCAAATTTCCCGCCAGATAACCGATATTACCATCAGGCATCTGCTCTGCGACTGATCGCGGCGCTAGTGCCAAAGGCCGCGGCTTGACTCTGTATTGGCAGCAATATAGGCTTCGGCGATCAGGGTATTACTAAAACAAACATAGGCAAGACCTAAAAATTGTCATCAACGCCATCCAAAAATTCAAATGCACTTTTTCAGGCCGGATTAAAAGCCGAGGCGGCGCACAACTACATTGAAGCCTTGTACAAATATACCGCTTGCCTGGAGCTGGGGGGCGATCAGGCTGCCATCTGGTTGAAAATCGGCAACATGTTTCTGCGCCTGGGCAAGTATCATCAGGCCGCAAGCAATCTGGAATTCGCCCTTGGGCTGGAACCCGGCAATCTGCAAGCCATTTACGGACTGGCCATCGCATACTTTTACCTTGGCCGCCTGGAGGAAGCCTGCGATTTTATTGACCGGGCCACCCAGCTACAGCCGGACAACAGCACTATCGCCCTGGATCGCGCGCACATCCGATCGATCAAGGATTCCGACCCGCAAAATAAACTTGCGCTATACAGGGACTGGGGGCAGCGTTTTGCCGATCCCTTGGCAGTCAAAAACAGGCCTTTCGATCATGACTTCAGGCCTGACAGGAAATTACGCATCGGCTATGTATCGGGCGACATGCGCGATCACGCCGTGGCTTTTTTCATGGAGCCGATTTTTGCAAACCACGACCCTGAGCGCGTTGAGGTATTTGTATTTTCAACCAGTCATGAAAAGGATGCCACGACCAGCCGCCTGAAAAAACTGGTAGCAAACTGGTTCGATGTTGCCCGCATGGCCGACGACGCCCTGTTCAATTTGATTCGCAAAAAGAGAATCGATGTGCTGGTTGACCTTTCAGGCCATACAAGAGGCCACCGGCTTCCTGTGTTTGCCCGGCGCGCAGCGCCGGTACAAATGACATGGCTGGGTTACATGGGCGGCACCCTGGGCATGCAAGCGATGGATTATCGCCTGACCGACTTTAATACGGACCCTGTCGGCAATGAGCAGTTTTTTGTCGAGACGCTATTCCGCATGCGCGGCATGGCATGCTACCAGCCGCCTGCGAGCGCCCCGCTGGAAGCTTTGCCGCCCATGCTGAATACCGGCAGGCCAACTTTGATTTCGCTCAATAGCTCGAGAAAAATCACCGACAGGATGCTATCCGTCTGGAAACGCATACTCGAACTACGCACGGATGCGCAGTTGTTCATTCACGTACAGGAAGATTCCGCCGAAGACGCAGTGGCAACAATGGAACCCAGACTGGTAAAAGCGGGCTTGCCGCTGGATCGCATCATTCTCTCGCCCCGCGTTTCATTGGATGAGTTTATGAATAGCGGCTGCATAGCGGATGTGGCACTTGATACTTCACCGGTTTCCGGCGGCACCACGACCTTGCATACCCTGTGGATGGGCTTGCCGGTCGTCACGCTGCACGGCCATGATGCATTTTCATCGACCACTGCCGCCACCCTGAAAGGATTGGGCCTGGCGCAATGGATAGCAGACAGCGAAGATGAGTATGTCAGCCAGGTGCTCGCGCTGCTGGATAATCCCGACTTGTTAATTCATCATCGAAAAAATATCCGGAGCGTCATGCAGGCCAGCACGCTGATGAACTACCGCGAACAATGTGCGGAGCTTGAGGGCGCATACCAACGCATGTGGTTGAATTACCTGCTGGGCGAAACCAGATTCACAAGGTCCAGAACACCCTGTGAAGATGTGATTGAAGAATTACTGAATTTCAATACCACACCAAAATCGAGAGCTGCAATCTAAAGCATGAGCGAATTTTCTCCCATCCCGCTTCTGATCCCCGCGCTGCCGAAATTGACGGCTTTGCGGCCTTATCTTGAGCAGATAGACGCTAACCGTTACTACTCCAATTTCGGACCGCTAACGCGCGAGCTCGAAACGAGGCTGGCCGGAATTTTTGAGAATCACGCCTCGCACCCCATGCACGTCACTACCGTGAGCAGCGCCACCACGGGGCTGGAGCTGGCATTGAGCAGCCTGGACCTGCCCAGGGGCAGCTTGGTCGTGGTACCTGCATTAACCTTCGTCGCAACCCTGACAGCCGTCATCCGGGCCGGTTTTGTCCCCGTGGTTGCCGATGTTGATGCAGATAACTGGCTGCTGACGCCGGAGATAGTTCGCGAGAGCGCCGCAAGCACCGGGGCAAGTGCCGCGATTGTCGTATCGGCATTCGGCCAGCCGGTAGATACCGCGCTGTGGAGCAGCTTTCAGGAAAACACCGGCATATCCATTGTCATCGATGCTGCAGGAGGCTTCGGCAGCCAATGGGTGCAAGCAACGGATATCCCTGTCGTATTCAGCATGCATGCCACAAAATCCCTGGCCGCAGGCGAGGGAGGCTTTATCGTCAGCGGCAATCACGATTTCATCCGGCACATCACCGAGCTCAGCAACTTCGGCATCAATCTCGACCCATCCGCAGGACTGCCGGTGGGATACCTCACCCATGCCGGCAGCAACGCAAAGCTGTCGGAATATCACGCAGCAGTGGCACATGCCAGCCTAGACAACTGGGAAAGCAATGCCGAAAAGCGCCAATCGGCATACCGGCGTTACAGAGATCTGCTCAACGATGCCTGCGGGGATGCTATCATCTGGCAAAAAGGCGTGGAACTGACCGTACCCAACATGCTTTGCATCCGGCTCGGCAATAGCGAAGCGCGAAGCAAGCTCGAAGACCATTGCAAGCGGCTTCAAATTGCCACCCGTCGATGGTATCAGCCCTTGTTGCATCATCATTCGGCCAATATTTCCCCCTTGGTTGCGATGCCTTGCCCTGCTGCCGAAGGCATTGCGTCCGGCCTGCTCGGGCTGCCATTTTTCGTGGATATAACCGACATACAGATCAGGCGGGTCGTGGATGCGGTCGCGCAGGCAGTATCGCAACAGGATTATTCAACACAGAAGCAATTAACCCGGAAGCGCCATGGACAGTATTCAGATATTCATTGAAAAATTCACTTCGGCAGTCGATTTCCAGAACCCGGTGCCCATCCTGCCGGATACCCGGTTGAGCGAGCTGCCGGAGTGGGATTCGCTCGCAACACTCAGCATCATCGTCATGAGTGATATGGAGTACGGTAAAACGATCACCGGCAATGACCTTGCCAATTGCAAAAGCATTCAGGATATCTACGCTTTGGTAAACTGAGGCCATGACTCAATCCATCCTGAACAATGTACGCTATGCCGGCATGGCGACCTGCGTACCGAAACGCATCGTCTCCAACCTTGAAGATTGCCCGCCGCAGCTCAAATCCGAACGTGAGCGGCTGGTTCGCAACATCGGCATCCAGCAACGCCGCCTGTGCCCGGAATGGCAATGCTTCTCTGATCTTGCATTCAATGCCGCGCAGGCATTGATGCAGGAACTCGGCTGGCAGCCAGCCGAGGTGGATGCGCTGATTGTCGTCACCCAGTCACCGGACTACCTGATGCCTTCCACGGCCATTATCCTGCAGGACCGGTTGCAACTCGGACAGAACACCATTGCTTTTGATATCAATCTCGGCTGTTCCGGCTATCCCTTCGGACTTTACACCCTGGGCTGCATGATCTCGGCCGGCAACGTGAAAAAAGCCCTGCTGCTGGTTGGCGACAAGTCCGGCCGGCTGAACGATCCGCTTTTTTCCGATGCCGGCACCGCCACAGCCCTGGAATACAGCCCGGAAGCTCCACCCGTGTATTTCGATCTCAACAGCGACGGGAGCGGCTACCAGGCCATCATGATGCCGATCGGCGGCCACCGCGAGCCTGCGCGGCTCGAACATTTCATGGGTGAAAAATCCACGGATGGCTTCTGGGAAGCCAGCAAGCTCCAGCTCAATCTCGATGGCCCGGCCGTGCTCAGCTTTTCCACCCAGCGGGTGCCGCCTGCCGTGCAGCAACTGCTGGCTTTCGCCGGCAAGTCAGCGGATGAAATCGACTACTTTATTTTCCATCAGGCCAACCGCATGATCAACGAAACCATTCGCAAGAAACTGGGCCTGCCGCCGGAAAAAGTCCCTTCGACCCTGCACGACTTCGGCAATACCAGCGGTGCCTCCATCCCGGTCACCATGACCGCACGCATCCGGGACGAATTGGCGCAAGGTCCAAAACAATTGCTGCTGTCAGGCTTTGGTATCGGCCTCTCATGGGGCTCCTGCATTCTGGAAATCGACCAAGCGAAATTTCCGGCATTGATCGAGGCCTGAAACGATGCAGGCATCCAATCCATTTTCGCTGGCGGACAAACGTATCCTGGTTACCGGCGCCACCTCGGGCATCGGCCATGCAATCGCCCTGGCCTGCGCCCGAATGGGCGCCGAAGTCATTGGCGTCGGGCGTAACCCGGAGCGCCTGGCATCGGCCGGACAGGCACTGAACCAGATTTCGGACAAGCCGCACCGCATGCTGCAGGCCGACCTGACCAATGCGGAAGAACGCCAGCAACTGGTTCAATCCCTGTCATCCCAGCTGAATGGCGTAGTACACAGCGCCGGCGTATCCCGGCTGTGTCCGGTACGCATCATCAGCCAGAAACATCTGGACGAACTCCAGGCCATCAACGTAACCGCGCCGACGATGCTGACCCAGGCACTGCTGCAGAAGAACCTGATCGCCCCCGGCGGCTCCATTGTATTCATCAGCTCCATCGCCGCCCATGCCGGGGTTGCCGGGGTTGCTGCCTATTCCGGCACCAAGGCCGCCTTGCTGGCCATCAGCCGCTGCCTGTCGATGGAAGTCAGCAAACACCGCATCCGCTCCAACTGTCTTTCCCCGGCGCTGGTGGAAACCCCCATGTTCGAGGGAACATCGCAAGTGGTCGGCAGCCTGGACAAGGAGCTGCGCAGCTATCCGCTGGGCGTGGGCAAGCCTGAAGATGTCGCCAACGCCTCGGTATTCCTGCTGTCGGATGCTTCGCGCTGGATCACGGGAACGACCATCGTCATGGGCGGCAGCGGTTTCTGATCCTGGCTGCATCATGAAAAAAAACCTGATCATTATCGGTGCCGGTGGATTGGGGCGCATCGTCTACGATACTTTCTCGCGCCATGGTGGTGTGCTTTCCCAATTCAATCTCACCGGTTTCCTCGATACCCGCCCGGATATTCAATTACCGGACGGGATAGCAATTCCGCTACTGGGCAGCCCGCTGGACTACAAAATCAGCAAGAATGAGATTTTTATGCCGGCTGTCGGCAATCCGCAATTAAAGGAATCGCTGGTGACGCCTATCGCCCGGCAGGGTGCCGAATTTGCCAGCTTCTACAGCCAGGAATTCGTCGGCACCAGAACCCATATCGGGCATGGCGCTTTCTTCGCTGCCGGAACCGTCGTTTCCGTCGATTGCCGTATCGGCCAGCATGTATTTATCGATACGTACACCATCGTCGGCCATGATGTCGAAATCGGCGACTACTGCATGCTGGGCGCCAAGTGCTTCCTGGCGGGGGGCGTGCATCTCGGCAAGGGCGTAACGGTGCATCCGCAAGCTACGATCGCCAAGGATGTCCGGGTTGGTGATGGCGCTATCGTGGGTATCGGCGCGGTTGTGGTCAAGGATGTGCCGCCGAATGCGACCGTCTTCGGCAATCCGGCCCGGGTCATTTACAGCCAGTAGCAGGCAATGCCCGTAACCGTCCAGAATATCGTTTGCCTGCCTGATCTGCTACGGGGTACACGCGTATTTCCGGAAGGCTTTTTCGACCTGGTGCGCGAACCGATCCGCCAGGCCTGCGGCATCGATATCGGCTTTCCACCCGGGGGCAGAAAGCCGCATGGCTTACTTCCCGGTTTCGACCTTGCAGCATTTCGTGCCATCGCGGGGCAGGATGGCACACTTTCCGGCCCGGCCTGGCAAGCCACCTACCACGCCTTGCCTGATGCAGCACTGGAATATCTCAGCGGATTTTTGCCGGAAGGTACCCTCATTCTTTCGTTCGAAATGCCGCCCTGGCTATCAGAACTCTGCATCGCAAGAAAACAGGGCTTTATCGACATCCGGCCATCGCCCCTGCGCTTTGGCAGCGATCTTTACATGGCCATGCGCACCAATCTGCCCTCGCTGGCTTCCAGAATCACGCCGTTTCAAGTCAGTACAGAAGAACAGAAACTGGAGGCCGGTTATCTTGCCGCCTCGGTCAGAATGCACCAGCAACGCCTGGCTGAAACAGGGCGCTATCAGTTCGATCTCGACAACACACTCATCTATATCGGACAAGCACCTTACGATGCTTCCCTGCTGTCCCCTGAAAAACCCGCCGCACTGACTTGTGACGATTATGCCGATACCTTGCGCAATCTCGCCAAAGATCGCAAAGTCCGTTACAAGCCGCATCCGTTCGCACCGGATCATGCCACGCATGAAATGCAAGCGCTTACCCGGATTCTGGGCAAGGCCATCGCCCCCTGCCATCAGAATGCCTATCAGATTCTCAGCAGCGAAGACGATGTGCAACTTGTCGGCATTTCTTCCAGCCTGCTGCAGGAGGCGGCCTGGTTTGGCAAAACGGCTCAACTCCTGTTCCGGCCTTATGTGCCGATTGACTACGCCGGCCCGGAAGATGCTGATGCCTATCAGCAGATTCATTTTCAGACCCTGCTCTCGCCCGCGTTCTGGCACGGCCTTCTGGCACCGGAACGGCCGGCACCCTTGATCGGCAGAGTAACGCCGCAGGCGCATCATCATGCCCGGCAATTACTCGATCACTGGTGGGATTACGGCAAGGTCATGACCTGGGAAAAATCGCTGCCTATTGAGAGTTTTGAACGCTCCGGCGGATTCTTGCTGAGAAGCCGTGTCGAGGCGCTGGAACAGACAATGAAATCCGTCCAGCGACAAGCGGCTCAAGCGGGCAATGCAACTTGGCAGCAGCAGATTCTCCAAACCCATGCACGCGAAACCCAGCAGTTCGGACGCGGCGACCTCTATCAGGGCCATGAGGACTGGGGGTTGCCGGGACAGCGCCCGACCCTTCTGCGCATCGACACCTACGGACTGAAAGAATGGTTGTCGCCGCAATCCAGCGTACTTGATATCGGCTGCAATATCGGCATGTTCGGCAATGCGCTGTCGGAATACTTCGGCAATTACCTAGGATTCGACAACAACCCCGTGCTGATCGAGATTGCACAGGATATTGCCGGGAGCAAAGGGATCGGCAATTGCCGTTTCGAGTCCTGGACTTTCGACACTTTCCTGCAGCAAAACCATCATGCAACATACGACGTCGTGCTGTCATTTGCCGTGCATGTCTGGATAGGCAGGCCCATGCAGGAATATGCGGCATGCCTGTGGCAACTTACCGCGCCGCAAGGCGTCGTCATTATCGAAAGCAACAACCTCGCTACCAATAACAAAAACTTCTTTACTGACATGCAAACATTTACCGACCAGGGTTTCCAGTTGCTGAAACAGGGCATGCTGAAGGACGACGGCATAATCGATCGTGGATACTGTGTCTTCCGCAAACCCTGACCGCACGGAAACCGGGATGCGGGCATGTTCACCCCCTGTCCTGTGGACTTCCCAGCGGCTGGATATTGCTGTCAAGCTTCTCTACGCCCGGCATTATCTGCAACAGATCGGTGAGCCCAGGGACATCTCGATACGCGCTCTATATCGCCGTCACATCCTGTTGCGCACCAATGGCAGGGAGCCCGGCTCTGACAGCAAAACCAGTCTGGACCGGTATGAGCTGGAATTCCGGCAACTGATCGACAGCATACGGCTGCAGGGCTTCCAGCCCGATGGTGCAATCCCCTTGCACCATGATGGCCGCATCCTGAACGGCGCCCACCGTATCGCAGCCGCCATTGCGCTGGGCATTACCGAGATTCCAACCGTCGCGATGGAGGCCGGCCAGGCCTACGACTGGGGAATGAATTGGTTCCTGCAACAGGATTTCACTCCGCACGAGATCAACGCATTATTAAATTGCTGGCTGGATGCCAAGCAGGCATCCGCAGGTATCATCATGCTCGGGGCAAGCCGGGCGCAATGGCCGCAATTGACGGTAAAAATTGCAGGTACCGCCCCTTTAGTGGCATGGCGCGATATCTGGCTAAGCGAACAATCACTGGCTCAGCTGCAGGAAACGGGCATGGCGCCTCCCGGTAATGATGACTGCGGAGACGGCATTGTCTGTCGCGTACATTGGCTGGATACAGACATAAGGATGTGCCGGCAAATCGCCGCCCGAATCCAGGCAGAAGGCGTTCACGCCACCAGCAGCGAAACACCAGTGCAGACAAAGGCATTGGCCGGCATATTGCTGGATGAACACCGGCTGGCCTTGCAGCGTCAACAATTGCCGCAAGGACAACGTAACGGCGTGCGCATGTGGCTGCAGGCAAGCCGTCCGGAGCGGCAGGCGCATGCCGGGAAATGGAAAAATCTGGAGCTGCTGGAAAAAGTACAAACCGTGATCGATGTCGGCGTCGCTTACGGCACGCCAGACCTCTATGCGCACCTCAACCCGGATCATGTGGTCTTTGTCGAACCCGTTCCTTATTTCAAGGGCCACATAGAAAAATTGATGCCGCAATTCAGAAGCAGTCAATATTTCGAGGTAGGGCTGGCAAACGAGGAAGGCTCTGCAACCATCAATTACCGAAAGGATGCGCCCATCCTGACCTCCATGCTTGGAAGCAGCCCGCTCAGGGACACCGGCACTGAGCAGATAGAAAAACTGGATATTAAACTGACCAGGTTGGACAGGATCTTCCCGGGCATAAAACACCCTGGCGGAAACCTGCTGCTAAAAATAGACAGCGAAGGTTATGAGCTGGAAATCCTGAAAGGCAGTGTGCAATCGCTTCCTCGCATCAAATACATCATGCTGGAAGTCTCCGTCATCAAACGTTTCGAAAACTCATACACCTGCCAGGAATTGATGGGCTTTCTCAATGCACACGGTTTTATGATGTTTACCTGCCTGTCTGCCAGCATGGATGACGATGGTTATTGCCGGGTCATCGATGCTGTTTTTGTTAATGTCCGGAATTAAACAACCGCCCATCTTTGATATATCCCCGAAGCATGGGCATTCCGGTCATAATCCGGCTACAGGTCAATTACTATAACGCTTTAAATTTTATCCACTTTCAGCCAGAATCGGGGTAAGTTACTGATCCCTTTTCATTAAAGGAGAAGTCATGCGCCGCCTGCCGATCAGCATGTTGAAAATCCTCTCACCCGTGCTCTTGTCCAGTATTGCCATTTCCGCTTTTGCGGAGCCGCCATCGGGCAATCAGGATAAATCCGTCGTCGAGCAAATCGTTGATGCTCAAACCATCCTGGCGAAAGGCCCATACAAAGGTTTGCGAGCAAATCACACCAAGGGCATCGTGGTGACCGGTACATTCACCCCGGCGTCATCAGCCGCCAGCCTTACCAAAGCCTCGCATCTGCAAAATACGCCAAGCAAAGTCACGGTACGGTTTTCCAATGCCGGAGGGGTACCGACGATAGAAGATACAAACCCGAACGCCAATCCGCGTGGCATTGCCATCCGCTTCGAGCTTCCTGATGGCACCATTACCGATATCGTGAGTTTCTCCGTCAATGCCTTTCCGGTTTCTACACCGGAAGCTTTCCTGGAATTCCTCAACGCGCGTATTGCCACCAAACCCGATTCGCCCAAACCCACGCCGGTCGAAAAAGTAGTCGCGGCATCGCCTTCCCTGCAAAGATTCATCGCCTTGCCCAAGCCTTTGCCCGTGAGCTTTGCGACACAACCTTATTTCGGCGTAAATGCCTTCCAGTTCACCAACGCCAGCGGCGAAACCAGCTACGCACGCTACCGCATCATCCCGCTCAACGGGCAGGAGTCGTTGACTGCGGAAGAAATAGCCAAGGCAACGCCGAATTATTTGTTCGATGAATTACCGCTGCGCTTAAAGAAAGGCGAAGCAAAATTCCGCCTGGTCGCGCAAGTTGCAGAAAAAGATGATGTAATTAATGACGCAACCATCGTCTGGCCGGAAGACAGGAAACAGGTGGAACTGGGCATCATCAGTTTACAAGCGCCCGTGGCGGATAATGCCGCCGCAGAAAAATCGCTTGCATTCAATCCGCTGATTCTGGTTGATGGCATTGCGCCTAGCAACGACCCTGTTCTGCTCGCCAGACCCGGCGCCTATGCAGTTAGCGTTGGGCGGCGTTTGGCCCGCTAATTAAGAAATTCATAAACCCAAAACAGCCTGTCAATTTCCCTGCCTGGCGGGCTGTTTTATATCTTGGTTTGCTTGCCGGCAACACTGCCGCGTAAAATAGCAGCATGCGGGTGTAGTTCAATGGCAGAACGCTAGCTTCCCAAGCTCGATACGCGGGTTCGATTCCCGTCACCCGCTCCAGATCACCGGCCTTTAAACTTCCACCATTTCAAAATCTTCTTTCCTCGCGCCGCATTCGGGGCAGGTCCAGTTCGGCGGCACATCTTCCCAGCGGGTTCCGGGGGGGATGCCATCGTCAGGCCAGCCTTTTTCTTCCTCGTAAATCCAGCCGCAGATATTGCACATCCAGCTCTTCATTGTGTTGTGCTTCCCGTGATAATGGGGTTGATTTGAGATAAAATGATACATCAATCTCGACAAGCTGTTGCGTCACACATCCGTAAGGCATTTCCAGACCAACCTGCCTATCATTGACTTTTCAAACTGTTAGTTACTGACCACTATATGACATTAATGCCTCCCGCCGTTCTCACTTTCGCCGCGACTGATCCCAGCAGTGGAGCCGGCTTGCAGGCCGATATCCTGACTTTTGCCAGCATCGGCTGCTACCCGCTGTCAGTCGTCACGGCGATCACGGTGCAAGATACCCTGGGCGTGGAAAACGTGATGGTATTCGATGCAGACTGGATCAATGAACAGGCAAGAACCATACTGGAAGACGTGCAGGTTTCCGCTTTCAAGCTGGGCATGCTGGGCAGTGTGGAGAATATTGCCGTCATCGCGGAAATCATGGCGGATTACCCGGACGTGCCCCTGCTGATCGACCCGATCCTGTCTTCCGGTCGCGGAGACGAGCTGGCGAATGACGAAATGCAGGCCGCCATGGTCGACCTGCTCTTCCCGCAGGCCACCCTGATTACTCCGAATAGCCTGGAGGCCAGACGCTACGCGTTTTCCGACGAAACGGAAGAGATCGAGAATACCTCCCTGGATGAAAGCGCCCAGCGCTTGTTGGCCATGGGACCGGAATATGTACTGATTACCGGTACCCACGAACGGTCGCCGAAAGTCGTCAATACCCTGTATGGCGAACAGGGTCTGGTCAAATCATACAATTGGGAACGCCTGCCCGGCAGTTATCACGGTTCCGGTTGCACGCTGACCTCGGCAATCGCCGCCTGCATGGCGCATGGGCTGACCATGGAAGAATCGATAGCGGAAGGCCAGGAATACACCTGGCAGACGCTGAAGGGCGCCTTCCGGCCCGGCATGGGGCAATACGTTCCTGATCGCATGTTCTGGGCACGGGAGGAGGAAGATGACGATGGCAGCAAATAATCCGGGCAATTCCCGGATACGCGGGCTTTATGCAATCACGCCTGACCTGACGGATACGCAGGCATTATGCCGCCTGATCGAGTCGAGCATTCTCGGCGGCGCTTCCGTCATCCAATACCGCAACAAGCGCGCGGACGAAAAGCTGCGCATCGAGCAATCCCGCGCCCTGCTGGATATCTGCCGGCGGCACCAGGTGCCGTTGATCATCAACGATCACGTCAAGCTATGCCTTGCGGTCGGCGCTGACGGCGTTCATGTGGGCGGGGCTGACGGCAACCTGGAAGAAGCCCGGGCATGCCTGGGGAATGACAAGATCCTGGGCACCTCCTGCTACAACAGCCTTTCACTGGCGCTTGAAGCACAGGGCAAGGGCGCTGATTACGTCGCATTCGGCGCCTGCTTTCCCTCTGAAACGAAGCCGCAGGCACCCAAGGCAGATATCTCACTGTTTACCAAGGCGCAGGGCGTTCTTGCCATACCCAAGGTCGCAATAGGCGGCATCACCCAAAGCAATGCCAGCCAGGTGATCGATGCCGGCGCCGAGGCCATTGCCGTCATCAGCGCACTCTTTTCTGCACAGGATATCGCCCTGACTGCCTGGCATTTCACTCGTTTATTCAATAAAAGCAACCATCATGACTTCACGGAACCAGCAACTATTTGAGCAATCCCAATCCCTGATCCCCGGCGGCGTCAATTCGCCGGTACGAGCCTTCCGCTCGGTCGGCGGCACGCCGGTATTTTTCAAACGCGGCCTGGGTTCCAGGCTGTGGGATGAGGATGACAAGGAATACATCGACTATGTCGGCTCCTGGGGGCCGATGATCGTCGGCCACGCCCATCCCGAAGTTGTCGCTGCCGTACAGAAAACCGCCGTCAACAGCCTTTCCTTCGGCGCACCGACCGCGCTGGAACTGGAAATGGCCGAACTAGTCACCAAACTGGTGCCCAGCATGGAACAGATACGACTGGTCAGCTCCGGCACCGAGGCCACCATGAGCGCAATCCGGCTGGCACGCGGGTTTACCGGCCGCAGCAGAATTCTCAAATTCGAAGGCTGCTACCACGGCCATGCCGATGCGCTGCTGGTCAAGGCCGGCTCGGGTGCATTGACGTTCGGCCAGCCGAGTTCCGCCGGCGTTCCGCCGGAAGTCGCGGCCCATACACTGACACTGGCCTACAACGACAATGCGGCGGTAGAAGACCTGTTCCGCCGGATTGGCAACGATATTGCTTGCGTTATCGTTGAACCGGTGGCCGGCAACATGAATCTGGTCGTCCCGCAAAATGGCTTTTTACAGACCTTGCGCAATCAGTGTACGCAATATGGCGCCGTGCTGATATTCGATGAAGTCATGACCGGCTTTCGCGTTGCGCCCGGCGGCGCGCAACAGCTATATGGCATCAAGCCGGACCTGACGACGCTGGGCAAGGTCATCGGCGGCGGTTTGCCGGTAGGCGCCTTCGGCGGCCGCAAGGACATCATGGCAAGCCTGGCGCCGCTGGGGCCGGTCTATCAGGCAGGCACATTGTCCGGCAACCCGGTGGCAGTCGCCGCGGGGCTGGCAACGCTGAAGCTGGTCCAGGCCGATGGCTTCCATGCGAAGCTGGCCGCAGCCACCAGGAAAATGGTCGACGGCCTCGTCGAAGCGGCAAAAGGGGCCGGGGTTAAATTTTCCGGACAAAGTGTGGGAGGAATGTTCGGCGTCTATTTTGCTGAAAACATCCCGAATAGTTATGAGGAAATTATGCAAGCGGACAAGAATGCCTTCAATCATTTCTTCCATGCCATGCTGGATGCGGGAATATACCTTGCGCCTTCCGCGTTTGAGGCAGGGTTTGTCTCTGCCGCCCACTCGGATGAGGATATTCAATTGACGATTGAAGCTGCGCAAAAAGTATTTAGGGCCATGGCAGCCTGAAATGCGGCAAAATTATGCCTTGAACCATAGATTTTGAGGCTATGTGATTGAACTCATGATGCTTTAACGGTAACATTGAAGGTTCCGCTTTTTATTACACGGCCTGATGTGGATTTGGTCGAACAAGCGAAAACGCCCGGCATTGCATGTGCAGCACCGGGGTTATGAGCCTAAATGGCCAGATGAAAGATAGGGGCAAACAGAGTTGGTAACGCCAGTGCATACATCGAGCAAACCTGAAGAACAGGGTCTATACAACCCACGCCACGAACACGACGCCTGTGGCGTCGGCTTTATTGCCAACATCAAGGGCAAAAAAAGTCATGACATCGTGCGCAAGGGCTTACAGATTCTTGCCAATCTGACTCATCGCGGTGCAACCGGTTACGACCCCAAGCTGGGCGATGGTGCCGGCATCCTGATTCAGATGCCTGACGCTTTCATGCGCCAGGAAGCAGCCAAGCTCAAAATCAGCCTGCCTGCCGCTGGCGACTACGCCTGCGGCACCGTATTCCTGCCGCAGTCCGAAAATGGCCGCATTTCCTGCGAATCCGCCATTGCCCGCATTATTCACGAAGAAGCACAAACCCTGCTCGGCTGGCGGGATGTCCCGCGCGACAACAGCAATATCGCAGATGCAGCGCGTGATATCGAGCCTGTCATGCGCCAGGTATTTATTGCACGCGGCAGCGACTTGCCAGACCAGAACGCGTTTGAGCGTAAGCTCTTCATCATCCGCAAACGGATTGAGCATGCCGTTCGCGCATTGAAGCTGGAAGATGCTTCACAGTTCTATATTCCGTCTCTGTCGTCCCGCACCATCGTCTACAAGGGCATGCTGCTGGCTAACGAGGTGGGCACTTACTATCAGGACCTGCGCGACGAGAGCATGGTCTCTGCGCTTGCCCTGGTGCATCAGCGCTTCTCCACCAACACTTTCCCCGCCTGGGATCTGGCTCATCCCTTCCGCATGATCGCCCACAATGGCGAAATCAATACCATGCAGGGCAACGTCAACTGGATGGCAGCGCGCCATGACGCGATGCGCTCAGCCCTGATCGGCGAAGACCTGGAAAAAGTCTGGCCCCTGATCGCCGAAGGCCAGTCCGACTCTGCGGCATTCGATAATGCATTGGAACTGCTGGTTGCCGGCGGCTACTCGCTGCCACACGCCATGATGATGCTGATTCCCGAAGCCTGGGCAGGTAATCCGCTGATGGATGAAGAACGGCGCGCCTTCTATGAATACCATGCCGCATTGATGGAGCCATGGGATGGCCCGGCAGCCGTAGCATTCACCGATGGCCGCATGATAGGCGCCACGCTGGATCGTAACGGCCTGCGCCCGGCCCGCTACCTAGTGACGGACGACGACCATGTCATGATGGCTTCGGAAATGGGCGTCCTGACTTTCCCTGAGGAAAGAATCGTCAAGAAATGGCGTCTGCAGCCGGGCAAAATGCTCCTGATCGACATGGAGCAAGGCCGTATCATCGACGATGCGGAAGTCAAACAGT
This sequence comes from Methylophilaceae bacterium, assembly GCA_905339275.1. Classification (GTDB taxonomy): domain Bacteria; phylum Pseudomonadota; class Gammaproteobacteria; order Burkholderiales; family Methylophilaceae; genus UBA6140. The sequence goes on along the minus strand of CAJPFK010000004.1, from coordinate 114,018 downwards.
CGCTCGCCCAAGCCAAGCCCTACAAAGAATGGATCGAGAAATCCCGCTATTTCCTGGGCGATCTGCCCAAGGTCGAGAGCCAACTGGAGCTGGGCGCCGATCTGCTCGACGTGCAACAGGCTTTCGGTTACACCCAGGAAGATATCAAGTTCATCCTGCAACCGATGATGGTGGTGGGCGAAGAGGGTACTGGCTCCATGGGTAACGACAGCGCCTTGCCGGTACTGTCGAACCGGCCCAAGCTGCTTTACTACTACTTCAAACAGCTGTTCGCGCAGGTGACCAACCCGCCGATCGACCCGATCCGCGAAGAACTGGTCATGTCGCTGGTCACGTTCATCGGCCCCAAACCGAATCTGCTCGGTATTGAAGAGACCAATCCTCCGCTGCGCCTTGAAGCCAGCCAGCCGATTCTCATGCTGGACGAACTGGCACAGCTGAAAGCGATCGACACCCTGACGCAGAACCGTTACCGCGCGCTGACGCTCGATATCACCTATCCGGTAAGCCAAGGCAAGCAGGGCATGGTGAATGCAGTCGAAGCGCTGTGCAGTGCCGCAAAACAAGCCGTGAACAGTGGCTTCAATGTCCTGATACTGTCCGACCGCCAGGTCAGCGCGGATCGTCTGGCGATTCCGGCCCTGCTCGCCTGTTCAGCCACGCACCAGTATCTGGTGCGTGCAGGTTTGCGCACCAACACAGGCCTGGTGGTAGATACCGGCTCCGCCCGCGAAGTCCATCACTTCGCCCTGCTGGCCGGTTACGGTGCCGAAGCCATTTGCCCATGGCTGGCATTGGAAACCATCAACCATACGGCAGAAGGCGACAGCAAAGACGCCCGGAAGAAATTCGTCAAGGCCATTGGCAAAGGTTTGTACAAGGTCATGTCGAAGATGGGGATTTCAACCTATCAATCGTACTGTGGCGCCCAGATTTTTGAAGCCGTTGGCCTCAACAGCAAGTTCGTCAGCGAATACTTCACCGGCACCACCACCACGATTGAAGGCATCGGCCTCAACGAAGTGGCTGAAGAAAGCCTGCGCATCCATAACAGCGCCTTCTCGACCGACCCCGTGCTGCTCGGCGCACTCGACCCCGGTGGTGAGTACGCCTTCCGTGTCCGTGGTGAAGAACACATGTGGACACCCGACTCCATCGCCAAGCTGCAACGTGCGACACGTACCGGTGAAACCAGTACCTACAAGGAATACGCCAGGCTGATCAACGATCAGAGCAAGCGTCACATGACCTTGCGCGGCCTGTTTGAAATCAAGCCCAGCGGTTCGCCGGTTCCGCTGGACGAAGTTGAGCCAGCGAAGGAAATCGTCAAGCGTTTTGCGACCGGCGCCATGTCGCTCGGTTCGATTTCCACCGAAGCGCACGCCACACTGGCAATTGCCATGAACCGCATCGGCGGCAAATCCAATACCGGTGAAGGCGGTGAAGATCCCAAACGCTTCATCCCGCTGGCCAAAGACAGCACCATGGCCGAAGTTATCGGCAGTACGCTGATCGAGCGGGATATCCCGCTCAAGGCCGGCGATTCCATGCGCTCCAAAATCAAGCAGGTTGCCTCCGGCCGTTTTGGGGTGACTGCTGAATACCTGGCAAGTGCCGATCAGATCCAGATCAAGATGGCCCAGGGCGCGAAACCGGGCGAGGGCGGCCAACTGCCCGGCCATAAGGTCAGCCCGTATATCGCCAAACTGCGCTTTTCGGTACCCGGCGTCGGCCTGATTTCGCCGCCGCCGCACCACGACATTTACTCGATCGAGGATCTGGCGCAGCTGATCCACGACCTGAAGAATGCGAATCCCAAGGCCGACATCTCCGTCAAGCTGGTTTCCGAAACCGGAGTCGGCACCGTGGCCGCTGGCGTCGCCAAGGCCAAGTCCGACCATATCGTGATTGCCGGACATGACGGCGGTACCGGCGCATCGCCGCTGTCCTCCATCAAGCATGCCGGTACGCCATGGGAACTGGGGCTGGCCGAGACGCAGCAGACCCTGGTGCTGAACCAGTTGCGCGGCCGCGTCATCGTCCAGGTCGACGGCCAGATGAAAACCGGCCGCGATGTTGTTATCGGCGCATTGCTGGGCGCTGATGAATTCGGCTTTGCCACTGCGCCGCTCGTCGTCGAAGGCTGCATCATGATGCGCAAGTGCCATCTCAACACCTGTCCGGTCGGGGTTGCCACGCAGGACCCCGAACTGCGCAAGCGTTTTACCGGCCAGCCTGAACACGTGGTGAACTATTTCTTCTTTGTTGCCGAAGAGGTGCGTGAATTGATGGCGCAAGTCGGCATTCGCAAGTTCGACGACCTGATCGGCCGTACCGACCTGCTCGACATGCGTGCGGGTATCGAGCACTGGAAAGCCAGCGGCCTTGATTTCAGCAAGATTTTTCACCAGCCCAGGGTGGACAGCAGCGTATCCCGTCGCCACACCGAATCGCAGGAGCACGGCCTTGAACGCGCACTGGATAACAAGCTGATCCAGCTTGCCAGACCAGCGCTCGAAAACGGTGAAAAAGTCGTTATCGACATGCCTATCGTCAACACCAACCGCACTGTCGGCACGATGCTGTCAAACCAGGTAGCAACGCGCTATGGCCATAACGGCCTGCCTGATGACACGATCACGGTCCGCCTCACTGGAACGGCCGGTCAAAGTTTTGCGGCTTTCCTCGCCAACGGCATCACGTTCGAACTGACCGGCGAAGGTAACGATTACGTCGGCAAAGGCCTGTGCGGCGGTCGCATCGTCATCAAGCCGCATGCCGCTTTCCGCGGAACACCGGAAGAGAACATCATTGTCGGCAATACCGTCATGTACGGCGCAACACTGGGCGAAAGCTATTTCCATGGCGTAGCCGGCGAACGCTTCTGTGTACGCAACTCCGGCGCTTCCGCGGTTGTCGAAGGCGTTGGCGATCACGGCTGCGAATACATGACCGGCGGTACCGTTGTTGTGCTCGGCCAGACTGGCCGCAACTTCGCTGCGGGCATGTCAGGCGGCGTGGCTTATGTCTACGATGAGGACGGCATGTTTGCCAAACGCTGCAACATGAGCATGGTGACACTGGAAAAAGTCGAGCACGCAGACAAGATAAGCACCCTTGCCGGCGAACACCTCGGACAACCTGATGAAGCAACCTTGCTCGGCCTGCTGGCCAAGCACGTGGCCTACACTGGCAGTGAACGCGCAAAAGCCATGCTGGCCGACTGGAACAACTACCGCGGCAGGTTCATCAAAGTATTGCCAAACGAGTACAAGCGCGTACTGGCCGAACGTGCGGCTGCCGCCAACAAGCAAGCAGCTTAAGCCCCGAAGGATATCAGAGAAACATCATGGGAAAAGTAACAGGATTTCTTGAATACGAACGCCTTTCAGAGGCCAATCTGCCAGTCACCGACCGCGTCAGGAACTATAAGGAATTCGTACTGCATCTGACTGACGACCAGGCCAGGATTCAGGGCGCGCGCTGCATGGATTGCGGTATTCCGTTCTGCATGACGGGCTGCCCCATCAATAACATCATCCCCGACTGGAACGATCTGGTTTACCAGCAGGACTGGCGCCGTGCCATTGACGTTCTTCACTCGACCAACAACTTTCCCGAGTTTACCGGCCGCATCTGTCCGGCACCATGCGAAGCGGCCTGTACCCTGAACATCAACGCGGACGCGGTTGGCATCAAATCGATAGAACATGCGATTATTGACAAGGCTTGGGAAAACAACTGGGTGGTGCCGCAACCGCCCGCTGCCAAAACCGGCAAAAAAGTCGCTGTCGTCGGTTCCGGCCCGGCCGGCCTGGCAGCAGCGCAGCAACTGGCTCGCGTCGGCCATGATGTCGTCGTCCTTGAGAAGCAGGATCGCATCGGCGGCCTGTTGCGCTATGGCATTCCGGACTTCAAGATGGAGAAGTCGCACATTGACCGCCGCATGGCGCAAATGGAAGCCGAAGGCGTGGAATTCCGCGTCAATCAGAATGTAGGCGAAAACGTCAAAGCCGAGGATGTCATCAACGAATACGATGCCGTGATTCTGGCTGGCGGCGCCGAGTATCCGCGTGATTTGCCGGTTCCCGGTCGCGAGCTTGATGGCGTGCATTTCGCGATGGACTTCCTCACACCACAAAACAAGGTGGTAGCGGGAGACAAGGTCGAAAACCAGATCATGGCCACCAACAAGCATGTAGTCGTCATCGGCGGCGGCGACACAGGCTCCGACTGCGTCGGCACTTCCAACCGCCATGGCGCCGTTTCCATCACCCAGTTCGAGTTAATGCCGCAACCGCCGGAAAAAGAAAACAAGGAACTGGTCTGGCCGGACTGGCCTTTGAAACTGCGCACCTCCAGTTCACATGAAGAAGGTTGCGAGCGCGACTGGTCGATCATGACCAAGGAGCTGGTTGGCGAGAATGGCAAAGTCACCGGCCTGAAAGCCGCGCGTGTCGAGTGGAAGGACGGCAGGATGCAGGAAGTGCCCGGCACCGAATTCACCATGCCCGCAGACCTGGTATTGCTTGCCATGGGTTTCGTCAGCCCTGTGCAGAAAGTGCTGGATGCATTTGGCGTGGAGAAAGACAATCGCGGCAATGCCAAGGCTACGACCGACGGCGAAGGTTGCTATGCAACCAGCAAACCCAAGGTTTTTGCGGCCGGCGATATGCGCCGCGGCCAGTCTCTCGTTGTCTGGGCGATTCGTGAAGGACGCCAGGCCGCCAGGGCGGTCGATGAATTCCTCATGGGCTCATCCACATTACCCAGATGATCAAGATGCTGGATGATTAAGATCAAGGCGAATTAAACTCACTGGGGATACCATGGCGCGTATCCCCAAATTTTTTATAAGAACCGCATCATGACCCAACTGAAAAACGATACTTTCCTTCGCGCGCTGATGCGCCAACCGACTGACTACACACCGGTCTGGATGATGCGCCAGGCCGGGCGTTACCTGCCGGAGTATCGTGCCAGCCGCAAGAACGCCGGCAGTTTTCTCCAGCTCTGCAAAAACCCGGATTTTGCCACTGAAGTCACTTTGCAGCCGCTGGATCGCTACCCGCTGCTCGATGCCGCCATTCTGTTCTCGGATATTCTCACCGTCCCGGATGCAATGGGACTGGGCTTGTATTTTGAAGAAGGCGAAGGCCCGAAATTCAAGCGTACGTTATGTGAAGAAGCCGACATCCGGAAACTGGCCGTACCGGATATGGCAAGCCTGCAATATGTGTTTGATGCAGTCACCCGGATTCGCAGGGCCCTGAATGGCCGCGTACCGCTGATCGGCTTCTCTGGCAGCCCATGGACGCTGGCTACTTACATGGTGGAAGGCAAGGGCGGCACTGATTTCCTCACTATCAAAAAAATGGCTTATGCACGGCCGGACCTGCTGCATCGCATTCTCGACATCACCAGCCAGGCCGTCACGGCCTACCTCAACGCGCAAATCGAGGCCGGCGCGCAAGCCGTGATGATTTTCGACTCCTGGGGCGGCGCACTCTCGCACAATGCCTACCGTGAATTCTCCCTGCAATACATGGAAAAGATCATTTCCGGCCTCAAGCGTGAAAACGAGGGCCGCATCATCCCCCGCATCGCGTTCACCAAAGGCGGTGCGCTCTGGCTCGAAGCCCAGGCAGAAATCGGTGCGGATGCCCTAGGGCTGGACTGGGCTGTGGATATCGGCGAAGCAAGAAAACGCGTTGGTCACAAAGTAGCGCTGCAAGGCAATCTCGACCCGGCAATTCTGCTATCAACTCCGGAAGCGATTGAAAGGGAAGTTGCCAACATCCTCGCCAGCTATGGCCGCGGAAACGGCCATGTTTTCAACCTGGGGCATGGCATCACGCAATGGACGCCGCCGGAAAATGCAGCCTGCATGCTGAAAGCTGTTAGAACCCTCAGTTCTCAATATCACAGCTAAATCTCACCGACCCTGGCGCAGGCTGCATTTCAGTGAAGACTAACCTGCGCGAGCAGGTTAGTCTTCACTGAAATGCAGCAACCAGCCATGCTGGAGGCTGTTAGATCCATAGTTCTCAGTACCATAAATAAACGGCATTAGAGCCTACCGAGACGGCGTTTTAGCGTCGCCACTTCTCGGTTTTTCAATCTTCCTGGCTTTTAACAAAGATTAACAATCGCCTGCGCATGCAGGTGCTGAATTGCTTTGCGCCACGCAGCCATATTTAGCCAATGTTCCCGTCGGCCATTTCGCGATATGATGCTTCAAGCGACACGCCATCAGACGGTGCCGTTAATTCGTACGATACCACCAACCCTTAAAGGGCTGATCACCACTAAGGAGAAACAAAATGGGATTATTTGCATTTATCAAGGACGCCGGTGAAAAACTGCTGGGCATCGGCGAAGCCAAGGCTGCAACGCCCACGGCTGACCCGGCGGCGGCCAATGCAGCGGCCGGCAAGGCAATCGAAAATTACATCACCAAGATGAATCTCTCGGCGGAAAACCTGCAGGTAAGTTTCAATGGCGCCACGGGCGAAGTCACTGTCAGCGGCAAAGCGGCAACACAGGAGATCAAGGAAAAAATCCTGCTATCCTGCGGCAATGTAAAAGGCGTCAGCAGTGTGGTGGATAAGCTGGATGTTGCGGAACAAGCCGCGGAACCGCGTTTTTACACAGTGGTCAGCGGCGATACGCTTTCCAAAATATCAAAGCAGTATTACGGCAACGCCAATCTTTACAACAAGATTTTTGAAGCCAACCGGCCAATGCTGACGCATCCGGACAAGATTTATCCCGGCCAGACACTGCGTATCCCCGACTAACTTTAAAACGAAAGGTATCCAACATGAAATTTTTCTCACAATCCCTGGTTGCGTTGTTCATTGCCGGACTATTGTTAACGGGTTGCGGTAAAAAGGAAGAAGCGGTTACTGAGCCGACAGCCGCAGAGCAAAGCCTGCAGGAAGCAGACCAGGCCGTTGATCAGGCGGTGCAATACTCAACCGAAGCTGCTGAAGAAGCAAAAACTGAAGCAGAAGATGCTGTCGAAGCAGCAAGAAAAGCTGCTGGTAATTAATACCGCCCAACACCCTGCCCAACTGGGTGGGGTGTCTCTATTACCCACGCTGAAGCAAGCCTTGCTTCAGCGTGGGCACAAAACCCGCAACTTCCGCGAATACGATACCAAGAACTAGAACTGTACGGCACTTAACCCTTTACGGGCAGGGCGAGCCGTCAGCGATCAAGGTGCCGTTGAAGGTGCCCGCGCCGACGAAGCCGCAGACACCATTCGAGAACGTGTTCCCGGTCGAGCCGGGTTGAATGGTCACAGTATCCCCCCCGTTGGCGACAAGGTAAACGGCATATGAAGTGCTGCCTGTGCCGCCCAGCGTGTTGTCAGCAACCTTCACCGACGAGTTGTTGATGTAGAGTCCAATGCCAACAGCGGACGGTCGCACGCCCGAGATGGTGTTGCCGCTGATCGTAATGTTGCTGGAATCCTGGATATACACACCGAATGCGTTACTGTTGGTCGAAGTAGCCGTGAGGGTATTGTTAACGATGGTTGCACCGTTGACGCCAATGGCCTCCACGGCATGGGGATCGCCATTGGCGGGAGGAGTGTCGCGGACGATGGTCATGCCGCTCAAGGTGCTGTTATCGGCCATGCTGATGGCCGACACGCCGTTGGCGGCGATGTTCGATTCGATCGTGGCGCCCGGCGTGGTCAGGGTAACGGTGCGGCCCGATGGGCTGCGCACAGTGACGGAACCAGCGCCCATCAGCGTCTGGCCGACATTCACGTTCACGGTCCCCGCGGTAGTAAAGTTGCCGGAAAGGACGACGGTGGAATTGGCACCGGCGGCGTCGAGCGCAGCTTGGATGGCGGCCTGGCCGTTGACGGTGCCGCTGTCCAGCACCGCGATCGTCTGTCCGCCAACCGTCCCGGTAGCGGTCTCCACCAGCGTCGGCGTCGCAGCAACGACACGGCTTTGGGTGACGATGTCCACGTCACGCATTACCGGCGCGGTCATGCGCCGCTTCTGCATGGTGAGCTGCCGGGATCCCTCCGGCTTGCCGCCAAATGGGATACGCAACCGTAAACTCAGGAAACTCTGGGTACCACGCGCATCGTCATGCTGCGTTTCACCTCCCAGGAAAAACTGCGAACCCTGCCACAACCCGGGCATCTCGGCCAGAGCAAGCTCCGCCCGCAACCGCGGGCCCGATACCGTCATCCCGCCGTCGGCAAAACGGTACCTGCCAAGGTAGAGGCGCAGTTGGCTATGGTCTGCCGCATCGAAGAACGGCACACGCCAGCCTACTTCAGCATCGTAGCCCTTGAGCGCCCGCTCTTCCCACATGGTTGATCCCGGAGTAACAACCTGAATCGCAGTCCCTGCCAGCGTGGCAGTCGCAGCACCGCCGCTCCTGGTACCAAGGTCTTTTGCCCGGTCGCCGATGGGATGATATACGTTGGTGCGGAAATCCCAGTCGCGGCCGAGGACCTCGGCGCCCAGCGTACCCTGGTTGAAATAATTGCCCTCTTCGCTACGGCGGCGGTCGAAATAGCCGTAAGCGCCCAGGTTCCAGCCGCTGTCGTGCATGTGGCGCACACCAAGACCGAAATTGCCCTCACGGCTGTCATGGTCGTCGAAGCGGCCGCGCAGGCTGCCAAAAACCAGGGTGCTCTCAGCGGTAAAAACAGATCGGCTTCACCCAGACTGCGCTTGCTGCCGGGCTTGGCCTCGAAATCGATATGCGCTCCCCATTTGGGGCCGGAATCAACCGATGCCTGATCCTCTGCATGTGCCCCGCAAACACACGCGAACAATCCAAATACCACCACGTTACGCCAACACCCGGTCCCTGACATGCTCGCCCTTTATACAGCCGTTATTTTTCGAGAAAGACCCTTATCAGGCCGCGGTTATATTATGCCATTGGATTTAATCACTGAGACACTTCCCAACCAGGAAAGCCAGCAAAAAGGAAAGCGACGAGATTGCAAACAGCCTTCAAATACAGCCTCAATACCGCTTAATGCGCGCCTGTTCCCTGTTGTAATGCGTTTGCGATTGAGCCAGGCAGCATAGCGATACGTCTATGGCTCAGGACAAGATAATGTTTATGGGCGACATGGAAAATGTGGCCGACACATGGCCTGCACCGCTGGTGCCGGCGGCTAATTAAAACTCCAAGGGATCCACATCTACCGCCCACCGTATCTTCACATTGAGCGGATGTTCCCTCAACCGAGCCACCAGATGGCGCAGCAGCCTTTGCAAAGGCTGGCGGCTATTGGCCTGCATCATCAGCTGGCCGCGTTCCATGCCTTTCAGCCTTTCCATCTGCGAGCGTACCGGGTCATACACCGTGACTTTTTCGCCCAGGCCATGCGCCGTATCCGCCGCGAATCTGAGAAAACGCTGCACCAGCGCATAATCATTCGCTTCGGCCTTTAATAATGCGATGTAGCTGTGCGGCGGAAATTGCATCAATTCACGTTCCTGCAGGAGGGTATTGGCAAAGGCCGGGTAATCCTGCTCACGCAAGGCATTGAACAGCACATGATCGGGAAATGCAGTCTGTATCAGCACTTCTCCGGGTTTATCCGCCCGGCCGGCGCGGCCTGCCACCTGCATCAATTGAGAAAACAATCGCTCTGCTGCACGGAAATCCGGGCTGAACAGCGCACTATCCGTATCAATCACACCGACCAGCGTGAGATTGGGGAAGTCATGGCCTTTGGCCAGCATCTGGGTGCCGACCAGGATATCGATTTCATCCGCATGTACCGCAGCCAGCATCTCGTTCAAGGCATTCTTGCGCTGCATGCTATCCCGGTCCACCCGCAGAATGCGTGCTTCCGGCATCAGGGCGGCAAGCGTCTGCTCCAGGCGTTGCGTACCATGGCCGGTAGGGTGCAAATCCGTATTGCCGCAGCTTGGGCAGGCAGGCGGAATTTTCTGCTCATGACCGCAATGGTGGCAACGCAGCCGGCCTTGGCGCAAATGCACGACCAATCTTGCGCTGCAGCGCATGCAGGGCGCAATCCAGTAACAGGCGCTGCATAGCAGCACCGGCGCATATCCGCGGCGGTTGATGAACAGCAGGCTCTGTTCTCCGCGTGCCAGCCGCTCGCGCATGGCATCGACCAAAATGTCCGACAGCCCTTCATGCAGCATATTGCGGGTAGTATCGATGCACCGGATTTGCGGCAGCGCTGCCTTGGCCACCGCCCGGTTGGTCAGTGCCAGCACTTCGTATTTTCCGGTGCGGGCATTGTGCCAGGTTTCCAGCGCCGGCGTCGCCGACCCTAAAACAATGGGAATGTCGCTGTGTTGCGCCCGCACCAATGCAATATCACGCGCATGGTAGCGCATGCCGTCCTGCTGCTTGTACGAGGCATCATGTTCTTCATCGACGATTACCAGCCTTAAATCAGGCAAAGGCGTGAATACCGAAAGCCGCGTGCCGATGACAATACGGGCCATGCCGGATTGGGCCAGGCGCCAGTTCTGCAGCCGCTCGCCTTCATTCAGGTTGCTGTGCAGGGAAACCAGCGGCAGTTGCGGCAGGCGGCTGCGGAAACGCGCTTCCAGTTGCGGCGTCAGGTTGATTTCGGGCACCAGCACCAGCACTTGCCCTGCGTTATCCTTGAGGAACTGCGCGATCAGCCGGATATAAACCTCGGTTTTACCGCTCCCCGTGATGCCATGCAGCAACCAGGTTTTAAAACCCGCAGGATTTCCTGTCACCGCCTCGATTGACCGCGTCTGGTCCGGGTTAAGTTCAGGTTCGGCTGAGTGCCGGGCTTCCGTCCTTAATCCGGCCGGCACCTCTCTCGCCTGTACCAGGCCCGCCGACAGCATCTCCTGCACAGCTTTGCGCCAGCCTGCCGAGATTGCCGCCATGGCGGTTTCATTCAGTTCGCCATGTTCCGCCAGTGCAGAAAAAACCCTGCGCTGGACAACTTTCCTGCCCGGAATCGCCTCCAGCGTTGCGGACGCAGTCAGCGTGTAGGCGAATTGCCTGCGGCTGACGGCAGGCTCGGTTTGCCTCAGGCGGGCAGGAAGCGAAGAGAGCAGGGCTTGTCCGAAGGGATACTGGTAATAATCCGCGCAAAATCTGAGCAACCTGAAAACCTGGCTATCGACAACCGGCTCATCCAGGTAGGCATGCTCTATTGCTCTCAGCTTATTGGCGGGCACATCGCTTTCTGCGGCTTTGGCGACTACCAGGCCGATCTGCCTGCGCCGACCGAACGTGACCAGCACGCGTTGACCGGTAGCAACGTCAAAACCTCCATCAAGGTAATCGAACAACTTGTCGAGTGGCACATCAAGTGCGATTTTCAATATGGACTGCGGCATCAAATGGGTTATCGGGTTGACTACTCAGTAGGTTAAAATAGCGTTTTAGAATTAATAGTCGATTCTGCCTTGAAAGCACATCTTACCGAATTACTCAGCATTGCCGCAAAAACCATGAATGTGGAGGGCAGTGAACTCAACATCCAGCTTGAACGTCCGAAGAATACCGGTCACGGCGATTTCTCCACCAATCTGGCCATGATGCTGGCGAAGCCGCTACGCCAGAACCCCAGAAACATCGCGGAAAGCCTGGTTAAAGCGCTGCCGGTTTCGGAATTCGTCGCGCGCATCGAGATTGCGGGTGCCGGATTCATCAATTTCTACCTCAGCCCGAAGGCTAAGCAGGCCGTTATACGCAAAATTCAGCAGGAAGGTGAACGCTTCGGCCATCATCAAACCGGCGCCGGCCGCAAACTGCAGATCGAATTCGTCTCCGCCAACCCGACCGGACCGCTACATGTCGGCCACGGCCGCGGCGCGGCCGTCGGCGATTGCCTGGCGCGCTTGCTGGCGGCGAACGGCTGGCAGGTCACGCGCGAGTTTTACTACAACGATGCCGGCGCGCAAATCGACAACCTGACCAGATCGGTGCAGGTGCGCTGCAAGGGCATCGGCCCCGAGGATGCCGGATTCCCGGAAGACGGTTACCGCGGCGAATATATCCTCGATATCGCCAAGGCCTACCTGGCAAAAGAAACCGTGATTGCCGACGACATGAAGTTCACCGCATCGGGCGACCCGGATGATGCCGAATCCATCCGCCATTTTGCCGTGGCCTATTTGCGTCACGAGCAGGACCTGGATTTACGCGCCTTTCAGATCAAATTCGACGTTTTTTCGCTCGAATCCGCGCTTTATACAAACGGCAAGGTTGAAAATGCCGTGCAGCAACTGGTAGCCAGCGGCCACACTTACGAGCAGGACGACGCCCTGTGGCTGCGCACGACCAGCTTCGGCGATGACAAGGATCGCGTCATGCGCAAGAAGGAAGGCGGCTACACTTACTTCGTACCGGATGTCGCCTACCACGTCGACAAATGGCAGCGTGGGTTCGAACGCGTCATCAACGAGCAGGGCGCAGACCACCACAGCACCATCACGCGCGTGCGCGCCGGCCTGCAGGCGCTGGGCATCGGCATTCCGCAAGGCTGGCCGGAATACGTGCTGCACCAGATGGTCACCGTCATGCGCGGCGGCGAGGAAGTGAAGATTTCCAAGCGTGCCGGCAGTTATGTCACGCTGCGCGACCTGATTGAAGAAGTCGGCTGTGACGCGACCCGCTATTTCCTCGCCGCGCGGCGCGCGGATTCGCAACTGGTGTTCGATATCGATCTCGCGCGTGCGCAAACCAACGATAACCCGGTGTATTACATCCAGTATGCGCACGCGCGGATCAGCAGCGTATTGAACCAATGGGGCGGCGATGCGGCTACGCTGAAATCGGCTGATCTCAGCCCGCTTGAAGCAAGCCATGAAACGGCATTGATGCAGCGCCTGAGCGAATTCCCCGAAGTCGTCAGTACTGCGGCTGAAGAACTCTCGCCGCACATGATTGCCAACTACCTGAAAGACTTAGCCAGCGACTTGCATAGCTATTACAATGCTCAGCAATTCCTGGTAGATGATGAAAAGTTGAAAATGGCACGTATGGCGCTTATTCACGCGACGCAACAGACACTAAAAAATGGCTTGCAGCTTCTGGGCGTCAGCGCACCAGAAAAAATGTAAGCGTAGACACAAGACAAATTGCAGCAAGTACAGGAACCGTAAAATGAGCAGAGATTACAAACATAGCACCAGCAGGGAAAAACCGTCGAGCAAGGGAAATCCTTTCCTGTCCGGTTTGCTGGTCGGGCTTTTGCTGGGAGTCGGGATTTCAGTTGGCATGGCCCTTGTTATCACGGGCGGCGAGAGTCCTTTCGTCAACAAGGTCACCCCGGCCGCAGTCATCGAAGCTGACAAGAACGCCAGACCGGATGCCGCAGAGCCGCCGGCAGACTCAACCGCAGAAGAAAAACCGCGTTTCGACTTCTACACCATCCTTCCCGGCAGCGAGAAGCAGGTGACAGAGCAGGAAATCAAGCAAAAAGAAGCGCAAAGCGAAGCCATCCAGTCGGAAACCTACTTTCTGCAGGTTGGCGCCTTCCAGACCGAAAAGGAAGCTGACAACATGAAGGCGAAACTGGCGTTGCAAGGCATGGAAGCCATCGTACAAACCGCCGAGATCCCGGATAAAGGCATCTGGCATCGTGTACGCGTCGGCCCTTTCACAGATTTGAACCAGATCAATGCCGCAAGATCAGAGTTAGTGCAGAACGGATTCACTGCCGACCTGATCAAAGTGAACAGCAACGTACCCAACCAGTAATCAGGTATGCCAAATTCATTGTGATGCGTTGAATGATAGCGATTGTATTAACCAATAAGGACTGAACAAATGAAAAAACTGCTGGCAACTCTACTACTGCTCGTCACAACCCAGGTGACGGCTGCCCCGATGGCAGGCGTCGAATACAACACGACAACCCAGGAAATCCCCACCGATAACGCCGGTAAAATCGAGGTGACCGAGCTTTTCTGGTATGGCTGCCCGCACTGCCATCAACTGGACCCTCAATTACACGCCTGGGTTAAGAAGCTACCGGCTGATGTCTATTTCAAACGGGTGCCGGGCTTGCCTCGCCCTGACTGGGCGCCAATGGCCAAAGCCTACTATGCAATGGAAACACTGGGCGTACTTGAAAAACTGCATACAAAACTGTTCGACGCCATTCACAAGCAGAAATCCCTGAAACCGACCGATGAAAAGGCTGCGATCGACTGGGTAACCAAGGAAGGCGGTCTTGACCGTGCAAAGGTTCAGGCCGCATTCAACGATTTCACCAGCAACACGAAACTCAACCGTGCCGCACAGATTTTCCGCGCTTCCGGTGCTACCGGCGTTCCGGCTTTGATTATCGACGGCAAATACATTACTTCCAGCACCATGGCGGGCGGCAACCTGCAGGCGCTGAACGTGGCTGATTTCCTGATTGAAAAAGCCAGGGCGGAAAAGAAGTAACCCGGACGGTTCACTGAGCATGGTCCATCGACGCCGGTATTGATGCATGAGAGTTTTCATCACCGGCGCTTCCAGTGGTATCGGCGAAGCCTTGGCCCGATACTATGCACGGCAAGGCGCGACACTCGGCTTGGTGGCCCGGCGCAGTGAATTGCTGCAAACTCTCGCGGCCCAATTGGACGTGCCGGCCGCAATCTATGCGCTGGATGTTCGTGATGCCGAAGCATTAACGCAAGCCACCGCGGATTTCATCCAGAAATATGGCGTACCGGATATCGTCATCGCCAATGCCGGCGTCAGCCGCGGAACACTGACTGAATCGCAGCAGGATATCGCTGCATTTAAAGCCATCATGGAAATCAACGTACTGGGGCTGGTTCACACTTTTCAGCCCTTCATTGCCGGCATGAAGCAACGCGGTAGCGGCAGCCTGGTCGGCATCGCCAGTGTGGCGGGCATTCGCGGTTTACCGGGTGCGGGAGCCTATAGCGCCTCAAAAGCTGCCGCCATTGCTTACCTGGAAAGCCTGCGCGTCGAAATGCAGAAAATCGGCATCGTTGTCACCACGATAGCGCCAGGCTATATCAAAACCCCGATGACAGACGTCAACACCTACCGCATGCCATTCCTGATGGATGCCGGAATTGCCGCTGCCAAAATGGCAAAAGCCATTTCCGCAAAGCGCCGTTTCGTCGTCATACCATGGCAAATGGGCTGGCTTGCGCGTTTCATGCGGTTTATCCCACCATTTTTATGGGACTGGGCATTGAGGAACGCCCCGAAAAAGGCACATCTGGACTGGGACTGGTTGTAATCGATGACGACTTCCAGGAAAAATCAAGGAATCAGGACGACTCAAACCAGGCTGGTCCAGCCGGAGCTGGGCCCGGCACCCGGCTTTCGCAGTCTTGCCAGCGCCGTTGAACGTGCTTCCACCGTCGTTTTTTCGGATGTCGCCAGCTTGCGCAAACGCAACTGGCGTAATGAAGAGCAATACGCATACGGTCTCACAGGCACACCCACTACCCGTCGCCTGGCCAGGAAGCTGGCTTTGCTGGAAGGCGGCAAGCACTGCATATTGCTGCCGTCCGGCCTGGCGGCTATCAGCCTCGTCATGACCAGCCTGCTCAAGGCCGGCGATCGTATCCTGTTACCGACCAATGCTTATGAACCTGCAGTTGAATTAGCAAGGTTTTTCCAGTCGCGTTTTGGTATCGTGCTGGATTTTTACGACCCGCTCAAGATGGAGAGTGTGATCATCACGGCAAACACAAGACTGCTTTGGGTCGAAACGCCCGGATCAATCTCGATGGAACTGGCTGACCTGCCAGCGCTGGGCAAGCTCGCCAGGCAACATGATGTGTTAATCGCCATTGATGCGACCTGGGCCGCTGGCATTGCGCTGCCGGTATTCGAGCTGGGGGCGGATATTTCGATTCAGGCCCTGACAAAATATCAATCCGGCGGCAGCGACGTGATGATGGGCAGTATCGTTACCCGCGACCTTGGTCTGCATCAGCAATTGGCGGAAACCCATATGCAGTTCGGCATGGGCGTCAGCCCTGAGGACTGCAATATTGTCCTGCGCAGCCTGCCCCATTACAAATTGCGTTATCAGGCTCAGGATGTTTCAGCCAGAAAGATTGCGGCATGGCTGAAGCAGCAACCGGCAATCGCAACCGTGCTGCACCCGGCCTTGGAAGGCGCTCCGGGAAACGAATTATGGCAACGCGATTTTTCCGGTGCCGCCAGCCTGTTTTCCATCGTATTCCAGCCGCACATTCCCCAGGAAAAAATTGACCGGTTCGTCGATCAGTTGCAACTGTTTCACATAGGCTTCAGTTGGGGCGGCAGCGTCAGTTTGGCATTGCCGTTTGAAATGGACAAAATCCGTAATGCATGGCCTTACCGGGGCGGGCTGGTGCGCTTGTATATCGGCCTGGAAGATACCGGCGATTTGATCGACGATCTTCAGCAGGCTTTATCCGGGCTGGAAGAATAGCCATAACCAGTCCTATACCCCGGACTTTTACTGCTCAATTTAAACCATCACGGCCTTATCGGGTCGAAATCATTGTAAATGGAATCCGTAGCGCAAAAGATTTATCATGGCCCTTCGGCTTCACAACATTTATCAATCCGGATCGGTACTTTTAACGATGAAAATGAAAGGAGTGAATCATGGCTAAAATCACCGTCGAACATCATCCTGACGTCTCACGTTTAAAAGGCTTGGGGGTCTCCTCCTGGCCCACATGGTCCAAGGAAGTCTCCGTCTTTCCCTGGACCTATAGTGAGCAGGAAGTTGCCTATATACTGGAAGGTGAAGTGACCGTCACCCCGAAAGGCGGCGACCCCGTCAGCTTCAGCGCGGGCGATCTGGTAACGTTTCCCGCAGGAATCTCCTGCACCTGGGAAGTGAAAAAGCCCTTGCGCAAACACTATCAGTTCGGGTAGAAAAAATTTACAAAGCTTCGGGGAAGCCTGGTCTGACTGGCTTCCATTCTTAAAAACCCTTACAATAGAGGCCATGTGAAGTAGGTCTCAATCTCATTTTGTCTGCCTGTTTTGCAATCCACGTTTTGTATTTTGTAACCATGCATGCTGAACATTCAGTCATGCCCTGAAAGGATTATTGATGGCTAGCGTTTCTATTGAAAATAACCCAAGCGAAGAGCGTCTGAAAGAACTTGGTGTTGCCAAATGGCCAACATGGTCTAAAGAAGTTTCCGTATTCCCTTTTGAATTCAATGCACGTGAAACTGCGTACATTCTTGAAGGTGAGTGCACACTGACGCCAACCGATGGCAGTGCGCCGATCAACTTCAAGGCTGGCGATTTGCTCGTGTTCCCGGCAGGCCTGGAAGTGACCTGGGAAGTCAAGAAGGCACTGAAAAAGCACTATAAACACGGTTAATTTTCTTAACCAGGTTTATTTTGTTACTGATAAAAAGCCGGCATATGCCGGCTTTTTTATTTCACAAATCAGCGGGTTATAGGTTTATAACGGATGCGTTTGGGCTTCGCGCCTTCCTCACCCAGCCGTTTCTTCTTGTCAGCTTCATACTCCTGGTAGTTGCCGTTGAAGAAAGTCCATTGAGAATCGCCTTCCGCAGCCAGGATATGCGTGGCAATACGGTCCAGGAACCAGCGATCATGCGAAATCACCAGCACGCTGCCGGCAAACTCCAGCAAAGCATCTTCCAGCGCGCGCAAGGTTTCCACATCGAGGTCGTTGGAGGGCTCATCCAGCAGCAATACGTTACCGCCGGAGATCAGGGTCTTGGCAAGATGCAAACGCCCACGTTCACCGCCCGATAGTTGGCCGACCATCTTCTGCTGGTCGCCGCCCTTGAAATTGAACCTGCCGATATAAGCGCGCGAAGGGGTTTCATAGCGGCCCACGGTCAGGATATCAGACCCGCCGGAGATTTCATCGAACACCGTCTTGCTGCCGTCCAGCTTGTCGCGGCTCTGGTCGACATAGGCCAGCTTGACGGTCTGGCCTATGCCCACTTCGCCGGAATCCGGCTTTTCCTGCCCCGTAATCATCCTGAACAACGTCGACTTACCGGCGCCGTTAGGCCCGATAATGCCGACGATAGCGCCGGGAGGAATACTGAAACTGAGGTTATCTATCAACAAACGGTCGTTGAACGCCTTGGTGACGTTCCTGAATTCGATGACTTCATTGCCCAGCCGCTCGCCGGCAGGGATGAAAATCTCCTGTGTTTCGTTGCGTTTCTGGTATTCGGCACTGGCGAGCTCTTCATAGCGGGCAATACGCGCCTTGCTCTTGGCCTGGCGTGCCTTGGGATTCTGACGCACCCATTCCAGCTCGGTATTCAGCGCCTTGCGCCGGGCAGATTCCTGCGATTCCTCCTGCTTGAGGCGCTCCTGCTTCTGGTCCAGCCAACTGGAGTAATTACCTTTCCACGGAATACCATGGCCACGGTCCAGCTCCAGAATCCACTCGGCAGCATTGTCGAGGAAGTATCTATCGTGCGTCACCGCCACCACGGTGCCGGGAAAGCGCACCAGGAACTGCTCCAGCCACTCGACGGATTCTGCATCCAGATGGTTGGTCGGCTCATCCAGCAGCAGCATATCCGGTCTGGAGAGCAGCAGCTTGCACAACGCCACACGGCGCTTCTCACCGCCGGAGAGAGGCCCGATTCTGGCATCCCAGGGCGGCAGGCGCAACGCATCGGCGGCGATTTCCAACTGGTGCTCGATATCCGACCCGCTGGCGGCAATGATATTCTCGTATCTGGCCTGTTCTTCCGCCAGCTTATCGAAATCGGCATCCGGCTCGGCATAGGCGGCGTAGATTTCCTCCAGCTTGTTCCTGGCCTCCATTACCTCGCCAAGACCGGATTCCACCTCTTCGCGCACGGTTTTTTCCGGGTCCAGTTGCGGCTCCTGCGGCAAATAACCGATAGAGATGCTGGGTTGCCACTGTACCTCCCCTTCGAATTCCTTTTCAGCGCCGGCCATGATGCGCAACACCGTGGATTTACCCGCGCCATTGAGGCCGAGCAGGCCGATCTTGGCACCAGGAAAGAAAGAAAGCGAAATATCCTTGATGATCTGCCGCTTGGGCGGCACGATTTTGCTCACGCGGAGCATCGACATTACATATTGAGCCATGATGGGTATTTACTGGTGAAAAGGTGAAGCTTACTGTATGACAGAGGGTTTTGGTACGCAAATTGCTGCATTTATCAGTGGCAAATTGGTATCATTAGACTTTTGTTCTACTAGGAAACGACGAACAGGATACGATATGGGCAAGCTGATTGAAATCGAACAGGACCTCACCAAAATCCAGCAGGGCGTGATACTTCACGGCTGTAATACAAAAGGCGTGATGGGTTTCGGACAATCGCAAGCGCTCCGATCAGCGTTCCCGATGATCTACCCGCCGTACCGTTCCTACTGCCAGATTGCCACCAAAATGGGCCGCAACATTCTCGGTCGCGTCGTTGAAGTGCAAATTGAAGACAGAGACCTTTACGTGCTTAACGGCCTGACGCAGACCGATTACGGCGTCGATGGCAAAGTCTATGCCGATATCCACGCCATAGAACGTGTCGTCAACCACGCTGCCGATTTCGCCAGCTTCCTTAAGGTACCGCTCTATATGCCGAAAATCGGCTGCGGTTTCGGCGGCCTGAAATGGGAAGACGTGTCGAAAATCGTACAAGCTGCGGCTGACAAGCACAATATCGATATCCATATCTGCAACAAACCGGAAATTCCGCTGGATTGATTGCCATGCGGCGCGGCGATGCCTTGCATCAATCGCGCCCTTTGCTTTCCGTCATTCCGGACGGGATCCGGCATCTGGTTGATTGCTCGCTGGATTCCGGATCCCGTCCGGAATGACAATCTCTTGCGCTACTCCGGCATTCGCCGGGCTGATAAACCTGCACTGGCTTGCTTTATCATCCCTGTTGCCAAGGCTACACGATTAATAATCTGGGATTTTTCTTTCTATTCCACCGTCACGCTCTTCGCCAGATTTCTCGGCTTATCCACATCCGTTCCCTTCAACAGCGCCGCATGATACGCGAGCAACTGCACCGGAATCGTATGCAGGATCGGCGACAGCACGCCCACATGCCGCGGCGTGCGGATCACATGCACGCCCTCTGACTCGGTAAAATGGCTATCGGCATCTGCAAACACGAACAGCTCACCGCCTCGCGCTGCAACTTCCTGCATATTCGACTTCACTTTTTCCAGCAACGCATCATTCGGTGCGATCACGACAACCGGCATTTCCCTGTCCACCAGCGCCAGCGGGCCGTGCTTGAGCTCGCCGGCAGGGTAGGCTTCGGCATGGATATAGGAAATTTCCTTGAGCTTCAGCGCGCCTTCCAGTGCGATCGGGTAATGCACGCCGCGGCCAAGAAACAGTGCATGCTGCTTGCTGGCGAAGGCCTTGGCCCATTCGCGGATTTGCGGCTCTAGGTTCAGCGCATATTGCACGCTACCGGGCAGGTGGCGCAAGGCATCGAGGTGCGCATTTTCCTGCTTCGCGCTCAATAAGCCGCGCTGTTTGGCCAGTGTCGCAGCCAGCGTGAATAACGCGACCAGCTGCGTGGTAAAGGCCTTGGTGGAGGCAACGCCGATTTCGGCACCGGCACGGGTGTATAGCACCAGCCTGGAGGCGCGTGGTATCGCGCTTTCCTGTACGTTGCAGATCGAGAGCGTAAGTTCCTGCCCGAGGGATTTGGCGTGTTTGAGCGCCTCCATGGTGTCCAGCGTTTCGCCCGACTGCGAAATGGTGACGATCAATTGCCTGGCATTCGGCACCGATTGGCGGTAACGGTATTCACTGGAAATTTCCACCGAAGTCGGCAGTTTGGCCATGCTTTCCAGCCAATACCTGGCTGTCAGCCCGGCGTAATAACTGGTGCCCGCAGCAAGGATAAGCACGCTGTCGACCTGCTTGAACACTTCATCCGCATCTTTGCCGAACAGGGCAGGGCTGAAACTGGCATCGTCGATTAAAGCTTCTATGGTGTCGGTCAGCGCGCGCGGCTGTTCGTGAATTTCCTTCTGCATGAAGTGGGAATAGGGGCCAAGCTCCATGGAGGCGAGCGACACATCGCTCAAATGTATCCTGCGCTCCGCAATGGCGCCGTCACGGCCGTAGATGCTGACACCCTGCCGCTCTATGGCGGCAACATCGCCATCTTCCAGGTAAATGACCCGGCGCGTTACGGAAAGCACGGCAGAGACATCGGAAGCAATGAAATTCTCGCCCTCGCCCAATCCGATCAGCAACGGACAACCCAGGCGCGCGCAAACCATGGTGTCCGGCGACTTCAGCGCAACGACGCTGATGGCGAACGCCCCGGTCAATTCTGCTACGGCTTTCTGCACGGCTGAAAGCAGGGTGTTGTTCTGCGACAGGTAGTAATGAATCAGGTGGGCGATGACTTCTGTATCCGTCTGCGATTCGAAAACATAACCAAGGGCCTTCAGGCGGTCGCGCTGTTCGTCGTGATTTTCGATAATGCCATTGTGCACAACGGCTATTTCACCCCTGGACACATGCGGATGGGCATTGGATTCCGTTACGCCGCCGTGTGTAGCCCAACGCGTATGACCGATTCCGACGAAGCCGGTGAGGTTTTCCGCATTGGCTTTTTGCGTCAGCTCGGATACCCGCCCGACCGCGCGAACACGTTCGATCCGTTCACCCAGCACCGCGATACCGGCTGAGTCATAGCCACGATATTCCAGGCGGCTCAGGCCTTCGACAAGAACGGGGACGATGTTGCGAGAGCCTACTGCGCCTACGATTCCACACATGCGACTACCTTTATAAATTCATTTTGCGAGCGAATCGCTGCATCGCACGATTCTGAAATATCTGAAGATGGTTTCATCGCTTCACCTTGACGGGCCGTTTCCAGTTGCTGATCGTCGTTTGCCTGCCACGCGAGAGGGTGAGCTCGCCCGCCGGCGCATCCTTGGTAATCGTGGAACCCGCACCTATCGTTGCTCCGGCGCCTATGGTCACAGGCGCCACCAACTGCGAATCCGAGCCGATAAATGCGTGATCTTCGATCACCGTGCGGAATTTATTGGCACCATCGTAATTGCAGGTAATCGTGCCGGCGCCGATATTGACCTGCTTGCCCACAGTAGTATCACCGACATAGCTCAGGTGGTTGATCTTGCTGCCGACATCGACCTGGGTGTTCTTCAACTCGACGAAATTGCCGATATGCGTGTCAGCACTCAACTCCGTGCCCGGCCGCAGTCTTGCATAAGGGCCGATACGGCATTCGTCCGCAATGCGGACCTGATCCATATGGGTAAATGGTGCAATTGTCGTGCCAGCGCCGATGCTGCTATCCCTGATCACGCAGTAGGCACCGATTTTCACGCCATCGGCCAGGCTGACCCTGCCCTCGAAAATACAACCTATATCAATTTCAACATCGCGGCCGACCTCCAGATCGCCGCGAATATCGATCCTGAACGGGTCGTTCAGCGTAACGCCGGCCTGCATCAATGCCGTGGCCTTGCGTAACTGATAAACCCGCTCCAGGCCAGCCAGATCCTGCTTGGAATTGACGCCTTCGACCGAGGACTCGTCCGAGGTGGTTTCACTGGCAACGCTGAAACCATCTTCCACGGCCAGGGACACGATATCAGTCAGGTAATACTCGCCCTGCGCATTGTGGTTTTTCAGCCGCGACAGCCAACTTTTGAGCTGGCTACTATCTACCGCCATGATGCCGGTATTTACTTCATCAATCGTGCGTTGTTGCAATGAAGCATCCTTATGCTCAACGATTGCATTGACCCGGCCTTGCGCGTCACGAACGATACGGCCATAACCTGTCGGGTCGTTTTTCCTGACCGTCAGCAGGCCCAATTGCAGCGTTTGTTGAAGCAGCTTCCGGCAGCTCTCGACATTAAGCAGAGGAACATCACCGAGCAGTATCAGGGTTTTGCCATCCTCCGCCAGCGCCGGTAGCGCCTGTTGTACGGCATGGCCTGTTCCGAGCTGCTCCGACTGCCTGACCCAGGTGAGATTTTCATCCTTGAATGTCTCAGGAACCGTTTCGCCGCCATAGCCATAGACCACGATAATCCTGTCCGGATCAAGTTGCCTGGCTGCATTGATGACATGAGCTAGAAGGGGACGGCCAGCCAGTTCATGCAGGACCTTGGGTTTGACGGAATTCATGCGCGTCCCCTTGCCGGCGGCGAGGATGACGATATTCAGTGTGGATGTGGTCATTGATTTGAAATGATGGAATGACTAAAGTCAGTGAAATTATTGTTAAAGTATAAAACAAAAGGCAGCCTGCCGGCTGCCTTAATCAATGCTGCTTGTTGCTTTTTGATGCCTGCTAGTGCTTGATTTTGCGTAACTTCTCGATCGCCTGAAGCTGGGCAATGGCTTCCAGCAACTCGGCCTGGGCATGCGCATAATCGATATCGGAGCTAATGGTTTTCATCAGCTCTTCAGCAGCGCGCTTGGCTTCATTTGCCTTGGCTTCATCCAGGTCGTGGCCACGAATCGCAGTATCGGCAAGCACGGTAATGACGCCAGGCTGCACTTCCAGTATGCCGCCGGAGATGAAGATCAACTGCTCTTCAGCCTCATTCGGCAACTTGATACGCAAAGCGCCAGCCTTGATCGGCGTGATCATCGGGGTGTGGCGCGGGTAAATGCCGACTTCACCCATTCTGGCCGGTGCAGCGACAAACTCTGCCTCACCGGAGAAGATGGATTCTTCAGCACTTACTACATCCACATGTATTGTCATTGCCATGGTATTTTCTCTTTAAGCTTTAAATAAATTAAGCGTCATGCGTACCTGAGGTGCAAGCACACCTTTAATTCATTGTTTTTGCTTTTTCCACTGCTTCTTCAATACCACCTACCATGTAGAACGCTTGTTCCGGCAAGTGATCGTATTCACCGGCAACAATCGCCTTGAAGCCCTTGATGGTTTCTTTCAGTGGCACGTATTTACCAGGCGCGCCGGTAAATACTTCTGCAACGTGGAACGGTTGTGACAGGAAACGCTGGATTTTACGTGCGCGGCCCACAGCCAGTTTATCTTCCGGCGACAGTTCATCCATACCCAGAATCGCGATAATGTCGCGCAGTTCCTTGTAACGCTGCAGGGTCTGCTGCACGCTACGCGCCACGCTGTAGTGCTCTTCGCCAACAACGAGCGGGTCCAGCTGGCGTGAGGTGGAATCCAGTGGATCAACCGCTGGGTAGATACCCAGGGAAGCGATGTCACGTGAAAGCACAACGGTTGAGTCCAAGTGTTGGAATGTTGTCGCTGGGGATGGGTCAGTCAAGTCATCCGCAGGCACGTAAACGGCCTGGATCGAGGTAATCGAACCGACCTTGGTCGAAGTGATACGCTCCTGCAAACGGCCCATTTCATCAGCCAGCGTAGGCTGGTAACCCACGGCGGAAGGCATACGGCCCAGCAGCGCGGATACTTCGGTACCGGCCAGTGTATAACGGTAGATGTTGTCCACGAAGAACAGCACGTCACGGCCTTCGTCACGGAATTTTTCCGCCATGGTCAGGCCGGAAAGCGCAACGCGCAGACGGTTGCCCGGTGGTTCGTTCATCTGGCCGAACACCATCGCAACCTTGGATTCCTTCATGTCGTCCAGCTTGATAACGCCGGCTTCTGCCATTTCATGGTAGAAGTCGTTACCTTCACGGGTACGCTCACCCACACCGGCGAATACGGACAAACCGGAGTGTTGCTTGGCGATGTTGTTGATCAGTTCCAGCATGTTCACGGTCTTGCCTACACCCGCGCCGCCGAACAGACCAACCTTACCGCCCTTGGCGAACGGACATACCAGGTCGATCACCTTGATGCCGGTTTCCAGCAGGTCGACGGAAGGGGAGAGCTCCTCGAATGTTGGCGCAGGCTGGTGAATCGAGCGGCGCTCGTCGGATTCGATCGGGCCTGCCTCATCGATCGGGCGGCCCAATACATCCATGATGCGGCCAAGTGTGCCTACACCGACCGGCACGCTGATTTGTGCGCCGGTTGCCTTGAATTTCATGCCGCGGCGCAGGCCGTCGGACGAACCCATGGCAATCGTACGGACGATACCGTCGCCCAGTTGCTGCTGCACTTCCAAGGTTAAACCGGCTTCTGCGGTCGAATTTTCTTCATCGATAATCAGTGCATCGTAAACCTTGGGCATCTGATCGCGTGGGAATTCAACGTCAACCACCGCACCAATACATTGAACTACTTTACCTGTACTCATTTTAAATTCCTTATTCAAACTCAATCTGCCAAATGAACTCTGTCAAACTGCCTGCTGCTATCGTTAAGAACTTACCGCGGCAGCACCACCGACGATTTCCGAGATTTCCTTGGTAATCGCTGCCTGACGGGCTTTGTTATAGACCAGCTTCAGCTCGCCGATGACGTTCTTGGCGTTGTCTGAGGCGGATTTCATGGCCACCATACGTGCACTTTGTTCCGAAGCCATGTTTTCGGCAACGGCATGATAGATGAGCGACTCGATATAGCGTGTCATCAGATCGTCCAGCACAGCCTTGGCATCCGGCTCGTATATGTAATCCCAATGACCTTGGGCGCTGCTATCGTCTTCTGCCAAACGCTCACTGGACAGCGGCAACAGTTGTTCCATCACCGGTTCCTGCTTCATGGTGTTGATGAAACGCGTATAGCAAATGTAGAGCTGATCGATTTCACCGGCAACGTAAGCATCCAGCATGACCTTGACCGGGCCGATCAGCTTTTCCATGTGCGGCGCATCACCGAGACCGACAACATGCGACTTGATGTTACCGCCAACACGACTCATGAAACCAAAGCCCTTGTTGCCGATGGCGCTTACAGCAACGCCTTTGCCTTCAGTTTCCCAGGCTTTCAGGCGATTCAGGGTCATGCGCAGTACATTGGTATTCAAACCGCCGCAAAGACCCTTATCGGAGCTGACGACAATCACGCCAATGTTGGCAACATTGTCGCGCTTGACCATGAATGCATGCTTGTACTCGGGATTTGCCTTGGAAAGGTGTGCCGCCACATTGCGAATCTTCTCCGCATAGGGGCGGGCAGCACGCATGCGATCCTGCGCCTTGCGCATTTTCGATGCGGCAACCATTTCCATCGCCTTGGTGATCTTGCGCGTATTTTCCACGCTCTTGATCTTGGTTCTAATCTCTTTGCTACCGGCCATTCTCTAATCTGCCTATTTAGTCAGCGTACTATTAGTAAGCGTTGTTGGCTTTAAAGTCCTGAATTGCAGCTTCCACTGCCTTCTCGTCGTCACCGGCCAAATCCTTGCTGGCTTCGATCTTGTCCATCAGGTTCTTGTACTTGGAGGACATGAAGGAATGCAGCGCGGACTCGAAAGCCAGTGCACGGTTGACCGGCACATCGTCGAAGTAGCCCTTGTTGGCAGCCAGCAATGTCAACGCCATCTCGGAAACGCTCAAAGGTGCATATTGCGCCTGCTTCATCAGCTCGGTGTACATGCGGCCGCGTTCCAGTTGCTTGCGGGTTGCTTCGTCGAGGTCGGAAGCGAACTGCGCGAACGCAGCCAGTTCACGATACTGAGCCAGCGCCAGACGCACACCGCCGCCCAGCTTCTTGATGACCTTGGTTTGCGCAGCGCCGCCAACGCGGGATACCGAAATACCAGCGTTGATCGCAGGACGGATACCAGCGTTGAACAGGTCGGTTTCCAGGAAGATCTGGCCGTCGGTAATCGAAATCACATTGGTCGGAACGAAAGCGGAAACGTCACCGGCAGCAGTTTCAATCACTGGCAGGGCAGTCAATGAACCGGTTTTGCCCTTGACTTCACCGTTGGTGAATTTCTCGACATACTCTTCGTTGACGCGAGCAGCGCGCTCAAGCAGACGTGAGTGGATGTAGAACACGTCACCCGGATAAGCTTCGCGGCCTGGCGGACGGCGCAGCAACAGGGAGATCTGACGGTAGGCAATCGCCTGCTTGGTCAAATCATCATATACGATCAATGCATCTTCGCCGCGGTCACGGAAGTATTCACCCATGGTACAACCGGCGTAAGGTGCAATGAATTGCAGCGCTGCGGAGTCGGAAGCGGAAGCGGCAACCACGATGGTGTATTCCATCGCGCCGTTTTCTTCCAGCTTGCGCACCACGTTGGCAATCGTCGATGCCTTCTGGCCGATCGCAACATAGATACAGGTCATGTTCTGACCTTTCTGGTTGATGATCGCATCAACGGCTACCGCTGTCTTACCAGTCTGGCGGTCACCAATGATCAGCTCGCGTTGACCGCGGCCGACCGGCACCATGGAGTCGATGGACTTCAGACCGGTCTGCACTGGCTGGGAAACGGATTTACGGGCGATTACGCCGGGGGCGACCTTTTCAATCTTGTCGGTGATCTTGGCATTGACCGGGCCTTTGCCGTCAATCGGCTGACCCAGGGCATTCACCACACGACCAATCAATTCCGGACCAACCGGCACTTCCAGAATGCGACCGGTACATTTACAGGTATCGCCTTCGGTGATGTGTTCGTACGGGCCCAGAACCACGGCGCCAACCGAGTCACGCTCAAGGTTGAGCGCCAGGCCGAATGTATTGCCGGGGAACTCGATCATTTCACCCGACATGACATTGGATAGACCATGGATACGTACAATACCGTCGGTGACAGAAATGACGGTACCCTGGGTACGCGCTTCTGCACTGGTACTGAAGTTCTCTAATCTGCTTTTAATCAGTTCACTGATTTCTGATGTGGATAACTGCATTACTCTGTCTCCTGACCTTTATGGCCTAACTTTTTAGCGTGTAAGCCAACTCTTGTAATTGACCACGGACGGAAGCGTCTATGACCGTATCGCCGATAACAATCTTGATCCCGCCGATGATCTCAGGATCTACCTTGACGCTTGCTTCGATTTTCTTGCCGAACTTGCTTTCGAGGCGCTTCACCAAGGCTTTGACTTCGCTATCCGAAGGCTTTGCCGCAGCAGTAATTTCCGCTTCGAGCACGCCTTCATCCTCCGCCTTCAGTTCTTCGAAAGCCCGGGCGACATCCGGCAACAATGCCAAACGACCGTATTCGCCGAGCAGCCTGACCAGGTTCGTACCGGCTTCGTCCAGCTTCTTGTCGCAAATGGAGAGGAACATCCGCTCCAGTTCGGCAGCCGTCACCTTGGGGTTGTCGATGTAAGCCTTCATTTGCGGATCGGCTGCCACTGCGGCAGCGAAACCCAGCATCTCGGACCATTTTGCCAGTGCGTTCCTCTGCTTAGCCAAGCGGAATGCTGCAACGGCATAAGGTCTTACAATAGTGATAGCTTCAGCCATAATCGTGCTTGCTTTCCTATAGCTCGTTGGCGATGGTGTTTAGCATGTCGGCGTGTGCCTTGGCATCAATCTCTTTGCGCAGGATCTTTTCAGCACCGGCAACTGCCAATGCGGAAACCTGCTGGCGCAGACCTTCCTTCGCACGATTCACTTCCTGATCGATTTCAGCCTTGGCGCCCGCAACAATACGGTCACCTTCGGCTTTTGCAGCCTCTTTTGCCGCTTCCACGATCTCTGTCGCACGCTTTTCTGCCTGGGAAATAATGTCAGTCGCACGCAGCTTGGCTTCATCGATTGTCTCAGCCGAGCGCTTGGAAGCCTGTTCCAATTCACTGCGACCACGCTCGCCGGCTGCAAGGCCGTCAGCAATCTCTTTCTGACGCTTTTCGATGGCACCCAGCAACGGCGGCCATACGAATTTGGCTGTGAACCAAATCAGCACTGCGAATGTAATAGCCTGCGCAAAGAGTGTCAGGTTTATATTCATCTTTTGCTCCTAGCTGCAAAGCCTTGCAATTATCGCAAGACCCGGCAGCTAAACTGATAGGTTAACGACTTAGGAAACGACTGCCAACAATGGGTTGGCGAACGCAAACATCATCGCCAGACCAACACCGATAATGAAGGAAGCGTCGATCAGACCCAGCAACAGGAAGACCTTGACTTGCAGTGAAGCTGTCAGCTCTGGCTGACGCGCCGCACCTTCCAGGAAGCTGGCACTCATGATGCCGATACCGATACAGGCGCCTGCGGCACCCAGACCGATAATCAGGCCGATACCAATACCTGTGTATGCTTGAATCATTGCTAAAAATTGCACGCTTTCCATTACTTTTCCTTTCGATATTAAGGGCTACTGCAATAAAACACTAAAAACTACAAAATTTTCTACTAATGGCTTTCATGCGCCATCGACAAATACACGACAGTCAACGTCATGAAAATAAAGGCTTGCAAGGTTACGATCAGGATGTGGAAGATCGCCCATCCAACACCGAGGATTGCACCGAACAAAGTACCTACCACGCCAGTCGCGGCCCACATGCCGAGCAGCAGGAAGATCACCTCACCGGCATACATGTTGCCGAAGAGACGAAGGGAGTGGGAGAGGGGTTTTGAAACGTATTCGATGATATTGAAGAGAAAGTTTGGAATCCAGACCAGTGGATTACTGCCAAACGGGGAACAGAACAATTCATGCAGCCAGCCGCCAAGACCCTTGACATTGATGGCGAAGAAAATCATCAGGAACCAGACGGACAATGCCAGTGCGAAAGTTGCGTTGATATCGGAAGTCGGCACGCTGCGCCAGTATTCCAGGCCGAACACATGATGGTAAACCCACGCCATGACATCAATCGGCAGGAAGTCCATGGCATTCATGACCAGTACCCAGACAAATACCGTCAACGCCAATGGCGCAATAAATTTATGGCGCTCGCCGTGGAAAATGCTTTTTACCTGGCCATCGATAAAACTGAACAGCAGTTCGACAAAAGCCTGGCGCTTGGTCGGCACGCCGGCGGTGACGCCGCGCGCTGCCAGCCACAGGAGGCCGAACACAATCACGCCCAGCAACAGGGACATGCCCAGTGTATCGACGTGCAACGTCCAAAAGCCACCGTCGCCGACAGGGACGGCATTATTGGAAAGGTGATGTGAGATATATCCGGATGGAGTTAATTCGTGCTCTGTCGCCATAACTTTTAACCTTGCTTATCACTTTCACTATTGAGGGCATATACAGCCGTACCGGATAGTATTGCGGCGGCGGCCAATGCACAGAAAAGGGCCACTAACACGATACTACCCGCATAAATCTTAAAACTCAGCCAGAGCAGCAAGACGATGACCAGTATCTTGATTGCTTCCGCTATAAGCATATTGATGAGTATTGCGCCTGCTTGCGTGCTATGTTCACTTCGCTTGGCAATGCGCGAGGCGATGAAACTACCTGCTAAAACTACACCACCGCCAATCAGAGCGGAAATCAGGCCCGGGAACCCGGCAAACCAGTAAGCCACCAACGCAATCGCCGATGTACTGATGCTTTGCCATTTCGCTGCCCGCCTGAAAATGACACTGATTTTTTCATTTTCCGGCGCACTTGCCGGCAACTTTTCTTCTGACAAGTGATCCTACCGAGCTAATTTTTCAAATTTGTTGCAGAATTAGGCCGCAAAAATTATCAAGGCCCGAATTGTCTTGTGTAATGCGCGACAAGTCAAGCCTATCCGTGGGTTGTCCTTTGTAATTTCTCGATAATTTCGTCCAACTGGTCAAGATTCGCATAACGGATTTTCAGCGTACCCTTGCCTCCGCGACCTGTCTGGATATGCACCGGAGCACCCAGTCGCTCGGCCAGGGTTTCCTGCAAACGCAAGACATCCCGGTCCTGAACTATTTTGTTTGCGGGTTTTTTGACCTCCATCGACAGGCGTTTGACCAGTTGCTCGACCTCGCGGACGGAAAGCCCTTTCGCCGAAACCTGCTCGGCAGCCATGACCTGCTTCGCGCCATCCAGGCCGAGCAGCGCGCGCGCGTGTCCCATATCGATTTCGCTGTGCATCAGCATGTTCTGCACGGATGGCGCCAGATTCAGCAACCGCAACAAATTGGTGACAGCGGCGCGCGAGCGACCAACAGCCTCCGCAGCGGTTTGATGCGTCATGTCGAATTCGTCTATGAGCCGTTTGATGCCTTGCGCCTCTTCCAACGGATTGAGGTTTTCACGCTGGATATTCTCGATCAGGGCCATGGCCAGCGCCGACTCGTCCGGAATATCGCGGACCAGCACCGGCACTTCCGCCAGGCCGGCTATTTGCGAGGCGCGCCAGCGTCGTTCACCAGCGATGATTTCATAACGCTCACCGGCAACGGCACGCACCAGGATGGGTTGCATGATGCCTTGCGCCTTGATGGATTCCGCGAGGCTGGACAGGGATTCCTGGTCCATCTGCGTGCGCGGCTGGTATTTACCGGGTTGCAGTTGTTCCACCTTCAGCATGCGCAACGCATCATCATCGCCCACCGTACTGACATCTCCCGCGAGCAGTGAATCCAGGCCGCGCCCCAATCCTTTAAGCTTAACCATCGTGTTCCTTAGTTTGTTCCTGCAGCACGCTGCCTGGTTTGACGATTGATGATCTCGCCCGCGAGTGCCAGGTAAGCCTGTGCGCCTTTTGAAGCTCGATCGTGATACAACACCGGCACGCCATAGCTGGGTGCCTCGGCCAGACGGATGTTGCGCGGGATTACCGTGCGATAGACCTTGTCGCCGAAATGCTGGGCCAGTTCCCCGGCCACCTGCTGGGCCAGCATGTTGCGGTTGTCGAACATGGTGCGCAGCAAACCTTCTATTTCCAGATCCGGATTCAGGTGCTGGCGCACTTTCTTGATCGTGTTGACCAGGTCGGACAAGCCTTCGAGCGCAAAATATTCGCACTGCATCGGAATCATGACGGCATGGGATGCCGTCAGGGCATTGACCGTAATCAGGCTGAGGGCAGGGGGGCAATCAATCAGAATATAATCATAGTCGCCCTGCAATTCCTGCAGTGCGACTTTAAGCCGGGTTTCGCGTGCGATTTCGTTGACCAGCTCGACTTCAGCACCGGCCAGGTCCCGATTGGCCGGCGCGACATCGAACTTGCCCTTGATCGAAGGCCGAATCACTTCCTTCAGCGTACTTTTGCCAATCAGTACATGGTAGATGGTTTTTTTCATCGCAGATTTGTCGATGCCGCTACCGGTGGTCGCATTGCCCTGGGGGTCCAGGTCAATCAACAGCACCCGGCGCTTGGTTGCAGCCAGGCTGGCCGCGAGATTGACACAGGTCGTGGTCTTGCCGACCCCGCCTTTTTGATTGCTGATCGCCAGTATCCTCATGGATTTACGCCGCCTTTGAAGTGAATTCTTGTGGATTAAATGGCAGGAAGATCAAATGGCGTTGCGCCTCAAGACCTGCTACGTTCAATTGCAAAACCCGCGAGGGCTTGATGTCGATTTGCGACAATTCGTCGTAAGGATGCACGCCTTTCATGGCGACCCAATGCGCTTGCGGCTTACAGAGATGCCTGGTCAACACGATGAACTGCTGCAGATCGGAAAATGCGCGGGAGATAATTACATCGTAAAGCTCTTCCGGCTTGAACTGTTCTACGCGTCCGCAAACCACTTCCAGGTTGGCAATCCCCAGCTCGGCTTTGGCTTGCCGCATGAAGCTGGCTTTTTTGTGGCTGGAATCCAGAACCGTCACGTGCATATCAGGCAGGCACAGGGCCAATGGAATGCCTGGCAACCCTGCACCGCTGCCGACATCCAGCAAGCGCTCAGCCTCGATGTGCGGCAGCACTGCCAGGCTATCGAGGAGATGCAAAGTCACCATTTCTTCCGGCTCCCGCACTGCCGTCAGGTTATGGACCTTATTCCACTTATGAATCAATTCCAGATAATCCAGCAGTTTCTGCTGGACGGCATCCGGCAATACCAGCCCCATCTCGGCCAGTCCTTTTTGCAGCTTTTCTTTCAACAAATCTTTATTCAATGTGCTCATGCCACTTTTTCCGGCGCGTTAACCGCTTTAATTCGACTTTTACGCTTGAGATAGACCAGCAGCAGGGAAATAGCAGCCGGCGTAATGCCGCTGATACGGCTGGCCTGGCCTATGGTCTCGGGCTTCTGGGCATTCAGTTTTTGCTGTGCCTCTATCGAAAGCCCATGCACGTCGCGGTAATCCATATCGTCAGGCAGGCGGATACTTTCACTGCCACGCTGACGCTCGATCTCCTCAGTCTGGCGATCGATGTAGCCCTGGTACTTGGCGGCAATTTCCACCTGTTGCCGGACCTGCGCATCAAGCGGGCCGCCAATATTGCCTTCCTGCAGGCCCGTCAATGGCAAACTGAGCAACGATTCGTAACTGACATCAGGTCGGCGCAGCAGCTCGAAGAGTGAATACTCATGCTCGATCGGCTTACCGAGAACGCGCATCGCATCTTCCGCCGGCAATGTGCCCGGCTGCACGAAAGTACGTTTGAGGCGTTCCTGCTCGCGTGCTATCGCATCCTGCTTGCGTGCAAATGCTTCCCAACGCTCGTCATCGACCAGCCCGATTTTACGGCCGGCTTCCGTAAGCCGCATATCCGCATTGTCTTCGCGCAACATCAAACGGTACTCGGCGCGACTGGTGAACATGCGATAAGGCTCGCTCACGCCCGATGTAATGAGATCATCCACCAGCACCCCGAGATAGGCCTGGTCACGCGCAGGGCACCAAGCTGGTGCGCCGCTCGAAAAAAGTGCAGCGTTCGCACCAGCCAGCAAGCCTTGTGCACCTGCTTCTTCATAACCTGTCGTGCCGTTGATCTGGCCGGCAAAGAAAAGCCCCTGTATGGCTTTGGTTTCCAGTGAGCTCTTCAGTGCGCGCGGATCGTAGTAGTCATACTCGATCGCATAACCCGGACGCAGGATATGGGCGTTTTCCAAACCGCGAATTGACCGCACCAGCCGGTACTGGATATCGAAAGGCAGACTGGTCGAAATCCCGTTGGGATAGATTTCGTTGGTCGTCAGGCCCTCCGGCTCAAGAAAAATCTGGTGCGATTCCCTGTCTGCAAAACGATGAATCTTGTCTTCCACCGAAGGGCAATAGCGCGGACCCACGCCTTCGATAACACCGGTATACATTGGAGAGCGGTCGAGACCGCTTCGGATGATCTCGTGCGTACGCTCATTGGTATGGGTGATCCAGCAGGGTACCTGTGCAGGATGTTGCGCGGCATTACCCAGGAAGGAAAACACCGGCACCGGATTGTCGCCGGGCTGCTCCTGCATGACGGAATAATCGATCGTCCGCCCGTCTATACGCGGTGGCGTGCCGGTTTTCAGGCGGCCCGCAGGCAAACCGATTTCACGCAGCCGCGCGGCAAGCGATACGGATGGAGGATCACCCGCGCGGCCGGCCTGGTAACTGCTCAGGCCGACATGAACCAAGCCGGCCAGGAAAGTGCCTGCAGTCAATACCACCGCCTTCGATTCGAAACGCAAGCCAAGCTGGGTAACCACACCTGCAGCGCGTTCACCATCGAGGATGATGTCATCTACCGCCTGCTGGAATAGCCACAGATTGGGCTGGTTTTCCAAACGGCGGCGGATAGCCGCCTTGTAGAGGACACGATCCGCCTGAGCACGTGTGGCACGCACCGCCGGACCTTTGCTGGAATTCAGAATGCGGAACTGTATCCCGCCTTCATCGGTTGCAGCCGCCATGGCGCCGCCCAGGGCATCGATTTCCTTGACCAGGTGGCCCTTGCCGATTCCGCCGATGGAGGGATTGCAGGACATCTGCCCCAAGGTCTCGATATTGTGGGTCAGCAGCAGGGTCTTGCGCCCCATGCGCGCGCTGGCGAGGGCCGCTTCTGTGCCGGCATGGCCACCGCCCACCACAATCACATCAAATTTTTCCGGAAATTGCATTTTTGGATATCTCAGGCAAGCACGCAAAAATCAGCCTAACCCAATACAGACAGGGATTACAGCATGATAAAATATCGCTGCTTGTGCGAACTTTCCTTAATTACTATAGCCTCGCATCTTACTGCAAACAAAGGCTTACGTCATGCTTTAAGTCGATGTTTCACGTGAAACTTTTATGTTGGCGAGCGGAATGTTAGTATCTAGCGCCGCTTTCTCAATAAAATATTTTTTTACTTGTACACATTCTATTAACAAAGTTGGCACATAATTAGCTACAACCAATTAACCGGTGTCGTTTCCGCTCAATAAAAGCGCGTGAAGGACCTAACGATTTTAAATCAATGAGGAGCAAAACCATGAAAAAAACCAGCATTTTATTCTCTTTGCTATTTGCATTCACAAGCCTGGCTGCTCAGGCAGATGTCGCAAGCGCTCAAAAGCTTGCTGACAAATACGCAATTTTTGCCAAGCACATCAACCCGAATTCCACCGGCCTGTCAGCCGCAGAAGGCAAAAACTTCTTCAATCGCGAACTGACCATCAAGGGCAAGCAGGTTGCCTGCGCCTCATGCCACACCAGCAACCCGGCAAATGAGGGCAAGCACATCGTGACCGGCAAACCGATCCGTCCCTTGTCACCCGCAGCCAACCCCAAGCGCTTTGCTGATATCGACAAGGTCGAAAAAGAGTTCACCAGTCACTGCAATGACGTGATCGGGCGCGATTGCTCCGCCCAGGAAAAGGGTGACTTCATCACTTACCTGATCAGCGTTAAATAATCTGTCCAATTACGAGTGATATGTCCAAAGACGGCGGCGCCAACTCAACCGAAGAATTGCCTGAAAAATATGTATGGGATATTTTTGTCAGGATTTTTCACTGGTCCCTGGTGGTCGCCTTCTCCGTCGCATTCTATTATCGCGAGTCGGAGTGGGACAGGCTGATACACGTCTATGCGGGTTATACCGTCGCCGGACTTTTGCTCGCACGCATCATCTGGGGTTGCATGAAAACCCGCTATGCAAGTTTTCATGCATTTCCTCTTCATCCCCTGGGCGCGCTCAAGTATCTGTGGAGCTTCCTGCACGGCAGGGCGCGACGCTTTCTGGGGCACAACCCGGCAGGATCCGTCATTATCTATGCCATGCTCTTCTGCGGACTGGCAACCGTCATTTCCGGTTACCTGGTATATAACGACGGCTGGCTGATCGAAGACCCGGGCTACCTGAAATCACTGCACTACTACAGCTCCTGGAGCTGGCTGGTTCTGGTTGGAATACATATCGTGGGCGTCATCACCGAAAGCATCCTGCATCAGGACAACCTGATCAAGGCGATGATTACGGGAACCAAGCGCAGCTCCAAACCGGACGAAAAAAGTTACTGGAACAAGGATTGGGCAGACAAATAGCCTGATTACCACAATAATATGTTCCACGTGGAACACCCCCCACCCAGGATATTCACTCCTGCAGGCACTAAACAATTGTTTACGTTTGACTGATTGACCCCGTGGTCAACGCAGGCATATAGTCACGTAGTGGCAAAATAAAAATCACTTTTATTTTTAATGCTTAATCTTAATAAGGAGATCATGATGGCGGCAAAATTCGAGTTGAAAACAGCAAAAAATGGGGATTTCCACTTCAATCTTCTGGCAACCAACGGCCAAGTGATTTTACAGAGCGAGATGTACAAGGCCAAAGCCAGTGCAATCAACGGGATTGAATCCATAAAGAAAAATGCGGGAAACGAAGCCAATTTTGAACGCTTAACCTCTTCGAACGGCAAACCTTATTTCACGCTGAAAGCTGCCAATCATCAGATTATTGGACAAAGCCAGCTGTATGAGTCGGAAACCAGCCGTGATAACGGTATTGCTTCTGTCATAAAAAACGGGCCCGTTGCAGAAATTGTCGATTTAACCAGCTGATTCCAGCGGACTTAGCTAACCCCGTCAAATCCAGCCAGCGGGCCAGGTCGCACCTGGCTGGACTTTCATTTGCCGATACAGAACCTGGAGAAAATCTCCCCCAGCAGGTCGTCCGGCGTAAATTCCCCGGTTATCTGGCCGAGCGCTTCCTGCGCCAGCCTTAGTTCTTCCGCAACCAATTCCGGCTGGCTGAGTAATGGCACCGCCTGATTCAGGTGCCGGTCA
Organism: Methylophilaceae bacterium; assembly: GCA_905339275.1. Taxonomy (GTDB): domain Bacteria; phylum Pseudomonadota; class Gammaproteobacteria; order Burkholderiales; family Methylophilaceae; genus UBA6140. The sequence continues at coordinate 77,097 of CAJPFK010000004.1, read as the reverse complement.
ACGGATTTCAACGCTTCCAGATGCCTGGTGCGCGCCATGAATACGCCTTCTCCAACGGCTTGCCAGCCTGCCAGTTTCAACAGATGGTCACGCAGCAGCGAGATGCCTTCGCCGCTCTTCGCGGATAAATGGATATGGGTTTCTTCCCCGACACATTCAATTTTTCCCGCTTCTGCGGTCAGGTCAATTTTATTATGTATCCATACCTTGGGCAGATCTGCCGGTAATCGCGCCAGAATCGATTTTTCTTCTCCGGTAATACCATGAGCTGCATCAACCAATAATAATGCGACACTGGCGCTTTCCAGAGCCCGCCAGGTTCTGGCGATTCCCTGCAATTCCACTTCGTCCGCCGTTTCCCGCAGGCCGGCCGTGTCTATGATATGTAGAGGTACGCCATTGATCTGTATGGCGCTTCTGACGGTATCGCGCGTCGTACCTGCGATTGGCGTCACGATGGCGACATCTTCACCGGCCAGTTGATTGGTCAGGCTGGATTTGCCCACGTTCGGCTGGCCGATCAGAACAACCTGTATGCCTTCGCGCAACAGGTTTCCCTGCCTCGCGCTTTTGAATATGGCGGTCAGTTCCTGCCGGATCAGATCGAGCTTTTCTCCAACATGGCCCTGGGTGATGAAATCAATTTCTTCTTCCGGGAAATCCAGGCAGGCCTCGACGAACATACGCAATTCAATCAGCTTACCCAGCAATGCCTGGATATGGCTGGAGAACTCACCGGATAGCGAGCGCACTGCACTGAGTGCTGCTTCCTGCGTGGATGCATTGATGAGGTCGGCTACCGCCTCGGCCTGCGCCAGATCGAGTTTATCGTTGAGATAGGCACGCTGCGTAAATTCGCCCGGGCCCGCCTGCCTGGCGCCCGATGCCAGGCAACGGGAGAGCAGCATCTGCATCAGTGCAGGGCCGCCATGCGCTTGTAACTCAAGCACATCTTCGCCGGTGTAGGAGTGTGGCGCTGCGTAGTAGATGGCGATACCGCGATCGATCAAGCTGCCGTCCGATGCCTTGAAATCCAGGTAGGCTGCATTGCGCGGGGCAGGGCAGTGCCCGAGAACGCCTTCCGCAATAGTCCTGCATGCCGGGCCTGAAACCCGAACGATACCTATACCGCCAGAGCCAGGGGCGGTAGCGATAGCGGCTATTGTTTCAGATGCCTCGGCATTCATATGGAATCCACCTGAAAATGCAACCGGTCCAATCGGACCGGTGCAGGTTGATCAACGCTTGCCTGATTTCTTTTTGGCGGCTGAGGCCCGCTCGGTAGAGCGATTGATATGCCATTGCTGCGCGATCGACAGGATATTATTGACCAGCCAGTAAAGCACCAGGCCCGCGGGGAAGAAGAAAAAGAACACACTGAATACGATAGGCATGATCATCATGACCTTGGCCTGTATCGGATCCGTTGGTGTCGGATTCAGCTTGGTCTGGATAATCATGGTCGCACCCATCAGGATAGGCAACACATAATATGGGTCGATCGCGGAGAGGTCATGTATCCATAACATGAATGGCGCATGGCGCATCTCTACGCTGCCCAGCAATACCCAGTAGAGTGAAATGAATACCGGAATCTGCACCAGAATCGGCAGGCAGCCGCCCAGCGGATTGATTTTTTCGGTCTTGTAGAGCTCCATCATCGCCTGCTGCATCTTCTGGCGATCATCGCCGTACTTTTCCTTCATGCTCTGCAAACGCGGTGTCAACTCGCGCAAATGCGCCATCGAGCGGTAGCTGGCGGCGGACAGCGGATAAAAAGCCAGTTTGATCAGGATGGTCAGGAGAATAATGGCAACCCCCCAGTTATTCACCAGCTTTTGAATTGCGGAAAGCACCCAGAACAGCGGAGCGGCAATAATGGTAAGCCAGCCGTAATCAACCGTATACTCCAGGCCAGGTGCGGCGGCCTTGAGCTGGCTTTGCGTCTGCGGGCCGGCATAGAGCTTTGCCGGCATCTCGACAGTAGCGCCTGGTGCAATTTCGCCAATCGCACTTACCGTGCCGATAGAATAGATGTTGCTGGCCAGTTGCTTGGTATAGAACTCGCGCACAATACCCTCTTTGGGAATCCACGCGCTGGCGAAATAATGCTGCACAAGACCAACCCAGCCATCCTTGCTGTTCCTGGAAAGGTTGTTCTTGGTCATATCGGAAAAACTGATCTTTTTGTACTTGTCAGCCTCCGTATAGTAAGCACCGCCGGTAAAGGTCGGCATCATGAAGCTGCCCTGATTGGACTGGCTGTCATGCAAAATCTGGTAGTAAACCGATGGGTTGAGCGCGCTGCTTGTGTTGTTGCGAATCTGGTAAGCCACGTCTATCGCGTAGCTGTCGCGGTGAAAAGTGTAAACCTTGTCTACCTGCAGACCCGCATCATTTGCCCATGTCAGCCTGACTTCAAGCGTGTCATTGCCTTGTTCCATCCTGTAGCTATCGCTGGCGCTGGTAAAAACCGAGCGGTGCGTAGGCAGATCACCGCCGATCAGGCCGGTTTGCGCAATATAAAGGAAAGGAGCTGCCTGATCATTTAACAGGACAAAGTTATCCTCGCTGTCATTTGCACGATGCTGCAACAGTTCCAGCTTACGCAGGTCGGCACCTGTCGTGTCGATCTCGCCCCTGTAAAGATCGGTTTCGATCCTGATACGCTGCCCGCTTTGCAGCTTGAACCCCGATTCCTGCGGCGTGTCTGCCTGCTTTCCTGCAACAGGCATGTCAGTTGCCGTGGCTGCCTGCGGTATGCTGGCGTCCTGTTGTTCCGGGGCAACAACGGCAGCCGGTTCAGGGGCGTTCTGTTTTTGCCAGGCATCCCATAGCATTAATATGGAAAATGAAAAAATAACAAAAATAATCAGTCTCTTAGTATCCATTGGTTGCTTATCTACTTTATTTGTATATCGTAATCATCGGGTTTATCTATCGCTTAAGGCACCGGGTCGTGGCCGCCCTCATGCCAGGGGTGGCATTGTGATAAACGTCGTATGGTATATGCTGAACCCCTTAATGCGCCATATTTATTGATACTTTCGATGGCATATTGGGAGCAGGTAGGGCTGAACCGGCATTGCTGGCCGAAATAAGGACTCAAGGCAATTTGATAGAACCGGATCAAGGCGACCAGAAATCCAGACATGATACGGCCCGGCTGCAGCATCGCTATACCTGCCTGTCTTTGTCGGTTGTACGCTTCAATCTGAAAAGCAATTCGCTAAACTCCTGCTTAATTGCCGCGAAGTCATTGTGCGTGAAAGGCTTTTGCACTCTCACCACCAGGTCGAAACTTTTGATTTTCGATTGCTGTTCTCTGAAAAACTCTCTCAGAACCCGCCGCATGTAGTTTCTATCCACTGACCGTTTGGCAACTTTCTTTGCTACCACCATGCCGAGGCGCGGCCTGCCCAACTGGTTGTATTGATAGTGTATGGCAAGAAACTGACCAGAAATACGCTTGCGGAAACTAAAAACGGATGAAAAATCATCCGTTTTTGTTATTCTGGCTTGGCGAGGAAAACCCAGGTCATTCAAACCGAGGATTAACGCCTGTTTACTGTCTGCTACTGGCCTAAACAGCTAGACGGGCACGGCCTTTAGCACGACGCGCTGCAATAACAGCACGGCCGCCGCGGGTTTTCATGCGCACCAGAAAGCCATGTGTGCGAGCGCGGCGAACTTTGGATGGTTGGTAGGTACGTTTCATTGCAAATCTCCGGTAACTTCTCTGTGTTTCTTGACAAGACCGCGATTTAACATGATTTAGCCTTGTTTTGTCAATGTTTATTTAGTTTTTATCTGTGTAAGAAACGCTGTGGATAAGTTCGAATAATCAGGCTAAAATAAGGTCAGATTTTGCTAACCTGATTAATCAAAACATCTCAAACTACATGGATGGCGCATTATTGAAGTCTGGTCTTGCCACCGGCCTTCGACCATCTGGTTAGCAACGGCGCCCGGGAAAAATATCTCGTATAAACTTCGGGCAATAGCACACACATCTTCATTTGAGGTATCGGGCAACCGATGGATAACTTTTGGTCTATTTGTCTGGGTCGCTTTGAACAAGAGCTATCCGCGCAGCAATTCAACACTTGGATCAAACCGCTGGAATTTGAGACTCATAACGGCTCCTGGCGCGTGCTTGCGCCCAATCGGTTCGTCATGCAGTGGGTCAAGGACCGCTTTCTGGACCGAATCAAGTCGCTGGCCGAGGAGTTGGCCATGCATCCCGTGGAAATTGAGCTGGCGGTCTCCGATAAGCAGGAACCGAGGCCACATGAAAACAATGGCAGCCAGAACAGCAATGTAGCCAGTCCAGCAAAGGTGGATGGAGACCTGGCGATTAAAAATATCGCAGTCGCAGCCGCAAAAGCCAGCCAGAAATCAGTAAAAAAACCCAAGAGCGATAATGAGTTATGCGGTCTGAATAGCAGTTTCAACTTCGATAATTTTGTTACCGGTAAGGCCAACCAGCTTGCCCGCGCTGCCGCCTTGCAGGTCGCTGAAAATCCCGGTACTGCCTATAACCCTTTATTCATCTACGGCGGTGTGGGGCTGGGCAAGACGCATTTGCTGCAAGCCATAGGCAATCACCTGAAACAGCAGAATCCGGAAGCCAAGGTACGCTACCTGCATGCTGAGCGCTATGTCTCCGATGTGGTGAAAGCCTACGAACACAAGGCATTTGACGAATTCAAACGCCAGTATCATTCGCTGGATCTCCTGCTGATTGACGATATTCAGTTCTTTGCCAAGAAAAGCCGCACGCAGGAGGAGTTTTTCTACGCATTCAATTCCCTGATCGAAGCCAAGAAACAGATCATCATCACTTGCGACACTTATCCCAAGGAAATTGTCGATGTGGACGAGCGTCTACGCACACGATTCAGCTGGGGTTTAACCGTTGCTGTAGAGCCTCCCGAGCTGGAAATGCGCGTTGCCATCCTGTTGAAAAAGGCTGAAGCCGGCAGAGTCATACTGCACGAAGACGTTGCTTTTTTCGTTGCCAAACAGGTTCGCTCCAGTGTGCGTGAGCTGGAAGGTGCGTTGAATCGTATTGTTGCTATGGCAAAATTCACCGGTCATGAAATTGACGTGAACCTGGCCAAGGAAGCACTGAAGGACCTGATTGCAGTCAGAGGCAGGCAGATCACGATGGAGAATATCCAGAAAACTGTCGCCGATTACTACAAAATCAAAGTGGCCGAAATGTATAGTAAAAAGCGCTCACGCAATTTTGCCCGGCCACGGCAGATTGCAATGGCATTGGCCAGAGAGCTGACCAATCACAGCTTTCCTGAAATCGGGGAAGCATTTGGAAGCCGTCATCACACCACGGTGATGCATGCCTGTGATGAAGTTGAAGAGTTGCGCAAGAATGATCCGAATGTCACACGTGACATCGCTTTTCTTGTGCAGGTCATACGTGGTTGATCGTGCAAAAAATACACAGTGAAGCAATGGATAGCCTGTGTATAGAAATATGGTTTAAGCGCGTTTATGTATTTCGCTTGAATTAACCAACATTTTATCCACAGTGGTTACGAACGTTATGCTACTGGCTATTAAATTTTAATTTATTGATTTATATAGATAATACCAAGTATCCACAGATAAGTTAAACATTATTGTTATTATGAATTTATATATTACTTATTCTATTTATTAGACGGGTTTTAGAACAATGAACATCAAAATAAACCGCGATACCCTGCTTAAACCTCTTTCAGCAGTCAGTGGAATTGTAGAAAGACGCCATACGCTGCCTATACTTTCCAATCTTCTGTTGGAAGCAAAACAGGATAGAGTCGTTCTCACGGCAACCGATCTGGAAATGCAGATATCCCTTTCCATCAATAGCCCTGCGGGTGGGGAATTGTCCACTACGGTATCTGCCAAGAAATTGCTCGATATCTGCCGCGCACTGCCGGAAAATGCAGAAATCAACATGACCACAACGGATAGCCGCATACAGGTGAAAACCGGTAAAAGCCGCTTTAACCTGCAAACCTTGCCGGCAACCGATTATCCGGTCATGACCAAGGCGGCAGGAACGGAAACAACCGTCATTACCATCAGCCAGGGTTCGCTGAAGCGTTTGTTCAAACAGGTAGAATTTGCGATGGCGCAGCAGGATATCCGTTATTACCTGAATGGCCTGCTGTTCGAGGTAACGGCCAACCGCCTCAATGTAGTCGGTACCGATGGGCATCGTTTGAGCTTTACATCGACCGAGTTGAGCCAGAACTATGAAAAACAGGAATTGATCCTGCCGCGCAAGACGGTTATCGAGCTGATCAAATTACTGGATGACAGCGATGAAGAGGTAAGCGTGGAAATCGTTGCCGGCCAGGTCAATTTCTCATTCGGTGAAATACGCCTGATCACCAAGGTCATCGATGGAAAATTCCCCGATTACAACCGGGTGATTCCGGTCGGCCACCAAAATACATTCACGATAGACCGGATGACCGTGTTACTCTCCATGCAGCGTGCATCCATCCTTTCCAATGAAAAATACCGCGGTATCCGCATGGTGTTGACCAACAACAGCCTGCGCCTGATCAGCACGAACAGCGAGCAGGAAGAAGCGGAAGAAGAGCTGGAGATCAGCTATGCCGGCGATGCGCTTGATATCGGCTTCAATGTGACCTATCTGATAGACGTCTTGAATAATCTTGGTAGCGACAACGTGCTGTTTTCCTTCGCCGATGCGAACAGCAGCTGCCTGGTTACCGTGCCGGACGATGACAACTACAAATATGTCGTTATGCCAATGCGCATATGACAATAAGTTTTACCTTCAACTCATGTTTCACGTGAAACACAGCAAAAGATAAACACCATGACAGATTACGATTCATCCAGTATTAAAATCCTTGAAGGCCTGGACGCCGTCCGTAAACGCCCGGGCATGTACATCGGCGATACCTCTGACGGCAGTGGCTTGCACCATATGGTGTTTGAAGTCCTGGATAATGCAATTGATGAAGCGCTGGCTGGTCATTGCGATGACATCAAGGTCATCATCCATCCGGATAACTCCATCAGCGTTTCCGATAATGGCCGCGGCATTCCGGTAGATATCAAGCAGGATGATAAGAACGATATCAAGCGTTCCGCTGCAGAAATCGTCATGACGGAACTTCATGCGGGCGGCAAGTTTGACCAGAACTCCTACAAAGTGTCCGGCGGTTTGCATGGCGTAGGCGTGTCCGTGGTGAACGCGCTTTCGGACTGGTTACGTTTGAAGATCTACCGTAACGGTGAAGCGCACCAAATGGAATTTAAACGTGGCGTTCCTGTTGCGCCTCTGGCAGTCACCGGGAAAACAGAACGTCGCGGAACCGAGATCCACTTCCTGGCAGCAACGGAAACCTTTACGAACATCGAATTCCATTTCGAAATATTGGCCAAGCGCATCCGTGAACTCTCGTTCCTCAATAACGGTGTAAAAATCGAGCTGATCGACCAGCGCAACGGTAAATCAGAGAACTTTGCCTACTCCGGCGGAGTGCGCGGTTTTGTAGAGTATATGAACCGCAGTAAGACCGTTCTTCATCCCAAGCCTTTCTACGCAATAGGTGAAAAGGATGGCATGACCGTAGAAGTTTCCATGCAATGGAACGATTCCTATGCTGAAACCGTGCAATGTTTCACCAACAACATTCCCCAGCGTGACGGCGGTACCCACCTGACAGGCTTGCGCACAGCCATGACGCGTACCCTGAATAACTTCATTGAAGAAAACGAGCTGGCGAAAAAAGCCAAGATCGAGACCACAGGCGACGATATGCGTGAAGGCCTGACCTGCGTGCTATCAGTGAAAGTGCCAGACCCGAAATTCTCGTCACAGACCAAGGACAAGCTGGTTTCATCAGAAGTGCAGCCCGTGGTGCAGGAAATTGTTTCGGCAAAACTCTCTGAATTCCTGCTGGAAAATCCGGTAGATGCAAAAGTCATCTGTAACAAGATTGTCGATGCCGCCCGTGCACGCGATGCCGCCAGAAAAGCCCGCGAAATGACGCGCCGCAAAGGCGCGATGGATACCATGGGCCTGCCGGGCAAGCTGGCAGACTGCCAGGAACGCGACCCGACCAAGTGCGAACTTTATCTGGTCGAGGGTGATTCAGCCGGCGGCTCGGCCAAACAAGGACGCGACCGCAAGAACCAGGCGATCCTGCCGCTCAAGGGCAAGATTCTCAATGTGGAAAAAGCCCGTTTCGACAAGCTGCTAAGCTCGCAGGAAATCGCCACGCTGATTACCGCGTTGGGTACGGGTATAGGCAAGGACGACTTCAGCGCGGAAAAACTGCGTTACCACCGCATCATCATCATGACCGATGCCGACGTTGACGGCGCCCACATCAGAACCTTGCTGCTGACGTTCTTCTATCGCCAGATGACGGAACTGGTCGAACGCGGGCACATCTACATTGCCCAGCCGCCGCTTTACAAAGTGAAGCAGGGCAAGGATGAGCGCTACCTGAAAGACCAGCACGAACTGGATGAATACCTGCTGCAGTCCGCGCTAAAAGGCGCAGAACTGCTGACCAAAGAAAACGGCGAAACCATCAGCGGAGAGCCGCTTGCCGCGATTGCCAAACAGATGGTGCTGACCGAAGCCGTGATCCGCCGTATCTCGTCGCTGTATGATGAAAGCGTGCTGCGCGCCATGCAGGATCTCGGCGTCATCAGCCTGGCAACCAAGGAAGGCGCCGAAGATGCCGCCGCGAAACTGCGCCCGATACTCGGTGCTATCGGCTCCGAAGTCATTGTTGGTTATGACCCTGAAACAGAAAGCTATCGCCTGGAAATCAACAAATACGTCCACGGTAACCTGGAATGCTGCGTCATCGACAGCGAGTTCATGGGCAGCGGTGATTACAGACAGATCAGCAAGGTATCCGCCATGTTGGAAGGCCTGATAGGCGCAGGTGCCAGCATCAAGCGCGGCGAAAAATCGCAATCTGTTGCCACCTTCAAGGAAGCACTCGACTGGTTGCTGGAAGAAGCCAAGCACGGCCTCGGTATCCAGCGTTATAAAGGCCTGGGTGAAATGAACCCGGAACAATTGTGGGAAACTACGATGGACCCCCAGGTGCGCCGTTTGCTCAAGGTTCAGATCGACGACGCAATTGCAGCCGACGAGATTTTCACCACGCTGATGGGCGACCAGGTTGAACCACGCCGCGCGTTTATCGAAAGCAATGCGCTGGGTGTGAACAACCTGGATATTTGAAGAAAATTGTCTAATTTTATTCTTAAAAGAAGGGCCATGTTAAATCTGGATGGCCTTTTTGACCGGATTTAGGAAGCTGTAATTGCCAGAGATCATTATTTATCACAACCCAAAATGCGGCACCTCGCGCAACACGCTGGCGATGATACGCAATAGCGGCGTTGAGCCGGAGGTGATCGAGTACCTGAAAACACCGCCAACCAAAGCCAGGTTGCAAGCTTTGATTAAGGCGGCAGGTATCTCGCCGCGCGAACTTTTGCGGGCGAAAGAGGCGATTTATAGCGAGTTGAATCTGGATGACCCGAAGTGGACGGATGACGAGCTGCTGGATTTCATGTTGCAGCATCCCATTCTCATGAATCGCCCGATTGTGGTGACGCCTTTGGGCACGCGGCTTTGTCGGCCTGCCGAGCTGGTGCTGGAGATTCTGCCTGCGCCGCAGTAAACGCTTTCACCAGGGAAGATGGTAAGCAGATAGTGGACGCGCAGCGCATCAAACCGGCGAAGTAAAAAATGCAAGATCCTGCTTTACGTGGGGGCTTCCCCAGATTTATCAGATTTTTTTAAATTTAATATGTCTTGCAGCAGCGTAATTTCCTGTAATACCTCCAGACTGAAACCCTCTCGTTCGCCGTCGCGATTATCGAACAGCAGCCGGTCAAGGAATTGGCCAGCACTGCCGTCTTGCCAGGCAGTTTCCAGTTGTTCGATCAGGTGAGGGAATTCTTCCAGCGTTTTTGGTATCACCATGGATGATTCGACATCGTCCCATAGTGGGGCCATGACATTGAATGCCTGGTGCATCTGTGCGGAGAGCTGGTTGAATTCATCTTTTTGTTCTTGCTTGCGATAGATTTCCAGCAGGGATAACCAAGGCGATAATGAGCCCTTGGGGTCGGTTTCAATGATGATCTTGAGTAGTGGAACGGCTTCGCTGATTTTGAGCAGTGGGGTGGCTTCAGCGGGTTTTCCGGTGTTTACCAGGATTTTTTCTTCCTGGATGGTGGCATCGGTGCCCTGATGATGTTCAGCCGGCTCAACAGGGGCGAGATCGGGAGCGATAGCAGGCGCTATTTGTTCCGTGGGCGGGATATCGGTAAATGGTACTGGCAATATTGTGTTGAAATCGATAGCTTCCGCTTGACGCTGCCGGCGCCAATGGCGTGCGATGAAAAACCCTGGCAAGGCAAGGAGAAGGGCCAAGGCAAGGTAAATTGCCCATCCATTGAATATACTGCGTTCAGAGGGCGCAGGTGTTGTACTGGAGATAGGTCCGCTCGTAGTGGTTTTCCTGAATTTATGAGGTTCCGGCTTGGTGGTCGCATCGGATTTTCCCTGCCAGGCATTCGTGCCGGCTTTAAGCTCGGCAAGCGCGCGCTCCAGTCCGGAGGTTTTCACATGCAATTTTTCCAGATCAGTGACGATGGCTGTATTGTTGTCGACCAGCGCCTGATATTCTACCCACATTTGATCCGTAACGATTTTGATGCTGCCGGCATTCATCTGGGTGATGCCTAAGCCATCCGCGTTATTGGAAGGCGGGGTTCTCGAGTGCCTATTGGCGCTGCTTAATTGCTTGAGCTCAGGAATAAGGATGGTTCTGGGGACTTCGGAAATACTATTCGCTCCAAGCCCAGGCTGGATATCACGGTTGAGCTGCAGGGTGCTGGAAACGAAATGAGCCTGCATGAAGGTATTTTTGGGGTAGAACAGGCGGGCAAGCTGCTGCACGCTTTCGCCCGGCAGCAGCGGCCATGAAAGCGCGGCTTCTTCGCTGACGCTGGGTTCTTCGGCTGGAACTGCATGGTTGGCCCAGGCAACGCCCGCCAGCAATACAAACAATAAGCCGGGTTTTGCTCGAACAAAAGAGGCGAGGCGAGTGAGACAGGCGTTTTGTGAAACGCGCTGTCCCATGGGCTTATGCGGCTCCCAATGATTTTCTGGCGCGCTGGATGGCGGCCTTCACCTGGTTCGGCGCGGTGCCGCCGATATGATTGCGGCTGGCGAGAGAGCCCTCAAGTGTCAGCACTGCAAATACATCATCACTGATTTTCCGGCTGAATGTCTGCAGTTCGGCGAGCGGTAAATCCGGGAGGTCGCAGCCTTTGCCGGCCGCATGCCGGACGGCGAGTGCGACGACTTCGTGCGCATCCCTGAAGGGCAGGCCTTTTTTGACCAGATAATCAGCGAGATCGGTGGCCGTGGCGAAGCCTTCAGTCGCTGCAGCGCGCATGGCAGGTTTGTTCACTTCGATGCCACGCAGCATGTCGGCATAGATTTCCAGCGTAACGAGCAATGTGTCCGCCGTGTCGAACAAGGGTTCCTTGTCTTCCTGGTTGTCCTTGTTGTAAGCCAGCGGCTGGCTCTTCATCAGGGTCAGCAGTGCAACGAGGTGGCCGTTGACGCGCCCGGTCTTGCCGCGCACCAGTTCAGGCACGTCGGGGTTCTTTTTCTGCGGCATGATGGATGAGCCGGTACAGAAACGGTCGGCGATATCAATGAAGCCGAATCTCGGGCTGGACCAGAGGATGAACTCTTCTGAGAGTCGTGAAAGATGCGTCATCACCAATGCGGCGGCAGCGGTAAACTCAATGGCGAAATCGCGATCCGAAACGGCATCGAGCGAGTTCTCGCATACGCCATCGAAACCAAGTGCTTCTGCCACCATTTCACGATTGATCGGATAACTGGTGCCGGCAAGCGCGGCCGCGCCGAGAGGCAGGCGATTGATCCGCTTGCGGGCATCGATAAAGCGGCCTGCATCACGCTGCAGCATTTCGAAGTAGGCCAGCAGGTGATGGCCGAAGGTGACCGGCTGCGCGACCTGCAGGTGGGTGAAGCCGGGCATTGCCGTATCGAAATGGGCATCGGCCAGATCGACGATAGACGTCTGCAACTGGCGAATGTTGGTCACCACGTCATCGACGGTTGCACGTAGCCAGAGGCGCACGTCGGTGGCTACCTGGTCGTTGCGTGAACGGCCGGTATGTAAGCGCTTACCTGCATCACCGATTTTGTCGGTCAGGCGTTTCTCAATATTCAGATGTACGTCTTCCAGGTCCAGCGACCAGGAAAAATTGCCGCTGCGGATTTCCTGCAGGATTTCGTTCAGGCCTTTTTCAATGGCACTGACGTCCTCCTGGCTGATAATTCCCTGTGCTCCCAGCATGCGCGAGTGTGCCAGTGAGCCCTGAATATCGAACTCTGCAAGGCGTTGATCGAAGCTGACGGAGGCGGTGTAACGCTTGACGAGTTCGGCTACCGGTTCGGAAAAGCGTCCCGACCAAGTCTTAGTTTGTGCTGCATTCGTGTTGGAATTATCTTGCATGATAAAAAATGATTAAGAATAATGTACTTATATGGCAAGTATAAAGCAAAACCCTACCTTTGCAGCGAGCGAGTTTCGACAGCCCTTGAGTCGATTGCCGGATTTACGCAACATGGGGGTTTGCTTGCGCATCCTGATAGCGGTGAACCTGATGGGGATAATTGCCGCCGTACTGCAAACCTCGACCTTGCAGCAGGCGTTTTCCAGGCTGGCGGAATTGTCGATTACGATACAGCCTGTCCTGCTTGCCAGCCTGCTGCTGTTTTACGCGGCCTATCCGCTATTAAGGAAACTGCCTTATGCATGGGCGGTTGCTTGCATTATCGGCACAGTATTGCTGCTGACCTCGATAATCCACCAAATGGATATTTACGGTTTTGGGGCTGAGCCGCCGGCATCGTTAATCAGGTCATGGCTGTTCGGCCTGTGCATGACCCTGACCATTCTCGGCTATTTCAACCTGCGCCAGCGCGCGCTTTCGCCGGCGATTACCGAAGCGCGCTTGCAGGCGCTGCAGGCAAGAATCCGGCCGCATTTTCTTTTTAATTGTATCAATGCCGTGCTGTCGATCATGCGCAGTGAGCCGAAACGCGCAGAGACGGCGCTGGAGGACATGGCGGATTTATTCCGCGTGGTGATGTCGGATAACCGGGAACTGGTGCCGCTGGCGCAGGAACTGGCACTGAGCAGGCAGTATCTGGCGCTGGAGAAACTGAGGCTGGACGAGCGGCTGGAAATCGTCTGGCAAATCGAAAATGTGCCGCCGGATGCCCTGATTCCGCCGCTGGTTTTACAGCCGCTGCTGGAGAATGCGGTTTATCACGGCATAGAGCCGTTACCGCAAGGCGGCAGGATCACGATTCAGATCGAGGCCGGCCACAAGGAAGTCCGCCTGCGCCTGAGCAACCCGTGTACGACCCAGAGCAATCACCATGGCGGCAACAAGATGGCCTTGAACAACATCCGGGAAAGGCTGGCCCTGCACTTCGATGCCGAAGCCACGCTCAGCAGCCAGACCGGGCAGGGGCAGTATCATGTGGAGATTGTGATTCCCTATCGCGAGCACATGGCATGAGCGCAATCAAGGTATTGCTGGTGGATGACGAAGCCCCCGCGCGCAACCGCTTGCGCGAATTGCTGCAGGATATTGCCGCTGTCACCGTGGTGGGCGATGCGAAAAACGGTAAAGAGGCCGTCAACCTGGCAATGGAACACAAACCGGATATTGTCCTGCTGGATATCCGCATGCCGCATATGGACGGCATCGAGGCGGCCGGCCATTTGCAGAAGCTGACACCGTCGCCGGCCATTATTTTTACTACCGCGTACGATACTTATGCGGTAAGGGCATTTGACATGAATGCCGTGGATTACCTGCTGAAACCAATCAGGCTGGAGCGCCTGCGGACGGCCATCGAAAAAGCCGGCAGGCTGCGACCGGAACAATTGACGGGTTTGCAGCCGCTACAGGCGCAACGTACCCATTTCAGCGTGCTGGAACGAGGGCGCGTATTGCTGGTGCCGGTTGATGACATCATTTTCTTCCGGGCCGAGCTTAAATACGTGACCATACGTACCAGGGAGCGGGAATACCTGATCGAGGATTCGCTCAACTCCATCGAGGAAGAGTTCGGCACGCGTTTCCTGAGGCTGCATCGCAACTGCCTGGTGGCGCAGGGCAGCATCATGGGATATGAAAAACGGCATGCGCAGGAGGGCGAAAGCCATTATGTTGCCTTGCTCAGGGATGTGCCGGACACGGTGGCGGTCAGTCGCCGGCAGCAGCATTTGCTGAAAGGGCTGGCGAAAGGCTGATTCCCGGGTACGGGCCGTGCCTGTGCTAAAATCGTGTGCAAAACCACCATCAATAGCCGGCTGATTCATGAACATCCCTTCCAGACTCGTCATCGCTTCCCGTGAAAGCGCACTTGCCATGTGGCAGGCGCTGCATATCCAGAGCCGTTTGCAGGCGCTTTATCCCCAGACCGTCGTCGAGATACTGGGCATGACGACGACAGGCGACCAGATGCTGGATTCGCCGCTTTCACGCATCGGCGGCAAGGGTCTGTTCGTCAAGGAGCTGGAACAGGCGCTGGCTGATGGCCGCGCAGACCTGGCCGTGCATTCGATGAAAGATGTACCCATGCACCTGCCGGAAGGTTTTACCATGGCAGCCATCGGGGAACGCGAGGATCCGCATGATGCTTTCGTTTCCAACCAATACCGGCGTCTGGAAGACTTGCCTGGGGGCAGCGTGGTCGGTACGTCCAGCCTGCGCCGTCAGAGCCAGCTTCAGGCCAGGTTCCCGGCACTGAAAATCGAGTCGCTGCGCGGCAACCTGCAAACCCGCCTGCGCAAGCTGGACGAAGGGCAGTATGCGGCCATCATTCTGGCAGCGGCCGGGTTGAAGCGCCTGGGGCTGGAAGCGCGGATTGCGCAGTTGATCTCCACGGAACATAGCATCCCTGCCGTAGGGCAGGGCGCACTGGGTATCGAAATCAATGCTTCGCGGCATGACCTGCTGCAAGTGCTGGCGCCGTTGAACCATGCCGAAACCGCTTCCTGCGTGGAAGCCGAGCGGGGCATGAGCCGTGCACTGGCCGGTAGCTGCACGGTGCCATTGGGTGCCTATGCCGTGCGCAAGGGCGACCAGTTGGTCATGCAGGGGTTCGTCGCCAGTGTCGATGGCAGCGAGATACTGCGCGAACAGGTCAGCGGAAGCGCTGACGAGCCGGAAGCACTGGGCCGTGCATTGGCGCAAAAGCTGGTTGAGAAAGGCGCAGACCGTATTCTGGCCGCCTTGCCCGGCTAGTCAGACGATATGTCACCGCTGGCAGGAAAATCCATCGTTATTACACGCCCGCCCGAGCAGGCGAAAAAGTTGAGTGCACTCGTCAGCGCAGAGGGCGCGACGCCATTGCTGTTTCCCCTGATAGTTATTGCACCGCTCGATGATTATCAGGCATTTGAAGCAAGGTTGAACGAGCTCGCGGATTGCGACAGGATCATTTTCATCAGTTCGAATGCCGTACAGCATGGCATGCCGCGTTTGCTGGCAAAGCTGGGCTCCATACCGGACAAGCCGCAATTCGCCGCGATCGGGCCGGTGACCGCAGCAGAACTGGAAAAATTCGGCGTGCGGAATATTCTGATGCCCGCGGGAAGATTCGACAGCGAAGCCTTGCTGGCATTACCGGAGATGCAATCGGTTGCCGGCAAAAAAATCATGATCGTGCGGGGTGTCGGCGGGCGTGAATTAATGGCCGATACGCTGGACGCACGCGGTGCACGCGTTGATTTTGCTGAATGCTATCAACGTCTTAATCCGCAAAAGGATGCCGGTTTTCTGCAAGGTCTGTGGCAAAATGGGCAACTCGATGCCATGGTTGTCACCAGCAGCGAAGCCATGCGCCATTTGCTCGATCTGGCAAGGGACGATTTGATGAAAGAAAAACCATTGTCGTGGATTAAAAATACCGTGTTGTGCGTCAATCATGAACGCATCGCGCAATTGCCGCGTGCCAACGGCATACGTGTCGCCGTGGCTGGGGAGCCGGGCGACGAGGCGATGTTGCAGTGCTTATCGGAAGCGCTGGAGAGCCCGCAATCATGACGAATGAAATCATTCCTGCTACCGAAACAAATAATGCCGAAACTGCCGGTACATTACCGGCTGCCCATGACAGGCTGTCGTTTATCGCGATTTCAGCGCTGATTCTGGTGATCCTGGTTATTTGCTTCAGTGCCTGGCAATGGCTCAATACACGTTACCGTTTCACGCAACTGGAGCAAGTACTTACATTGCGCCTGGAGCAATACGGAATGAACAATCAACAGACGTTGACGGTTTCAAAACTGGCGGATGAACGCAGTGTCGAGGCTTCGGCCAGGATTGCGTTACTGGAACAAAAGCTGGCGGAATCACGCAATCAGCAGGAAGCCTTGCAGACGCTTTACTATGAGCTCGCAAATACGAGGGAAGAGCGCCTGATTGCAGAAGTCGAACAGTTGATGACGATTGCCAGCCAGCAATTACAACTGGCCGGCAGTATCAAACCGGCATTGCTTGCCTTGCAGACCGCGGATGCCCGTCTGCAACAGATTGACACGCCGCAGGTGATACAACTGCGCAAATCGCTGGCGCAGGATATACAGCGGCTGCAAAACCTGCCGCTGGTCGATGTGGTGGGCATGAGCGTCAAGCTTGAGAATCTGGCTGAAAGCGTCAATGACCTGCCCCTGGTCAGCGATCGCCATCCCGAGCCCATCAAAACGGTTGCGCCGGATTGGACTTCCGATAACTCCTGGCAGAAATTGTTGCGCGAGATCTGGCAGGACATCAAGAACATGGTCCGGCTCGAACGCATTGATCGTTCCGAACCGCCGCTGCTGGCGCCGGAACAGAACTACTTCCTGCGGGAAAATCTCAAACTGCGGTTGCTGACGGCGCGCATTGCACTCTTGCAGCATGACGAGGAGACCTACCGGGCCGATTTACAGGCTGCGGAAAAATGGCTGCTTGCCTACTTTGACATGCGGGAGGCGAGTGCCAAATCCGTGCTCTCCACGATCAGGAAACTATCATCGGACAACATCGTGATCCAGGTCCCCGATATCAATGACAGCCTGACGCAGATCAGCAGGTATAAACTCACCCTGGAGCGTGGGAAAGTCCCTGAAAAATCACTAAGTTCAGGCGCAAGGTAAACAGGATGCGCTGGCTGTTCTGGGTTTTACTGATACTGGTGGCGGCAATCGCATTGTCGCTGTTCGCCGGCAGTAACGAGGGTTATGTGCTGATCGTGCGTCCGCCGTATCGCCTTGAACTATCGGTCAACCTGTTGTTGATACTTTTTGTCCTGACGTTTGTCTTTTTCCATGTGGCGTTGCGCCTGATTAATTACGCGCGCCGTTTGCCTCGCAACGTACAGGCATATAAAGAAACCAAGCGTTTCCGGGAGGGCCGCGCAGCTTTGGTCGAGGCGCTGCATGCGCTGGCCGCGGGCCAGTATTCGCAAGCCGAGAAAAGTGCTTCGCGCGCGTTGGAACTCGGCGAGGATGCGGGCCTGAGCGCCCTGGTGGCAGCCCGTGCCTCGCACAAGCTCAAAAGAAAATCGCAACGTGATTACTATCTGGCCGAGGCCGAGCGGCTGGCGCCGGAAGCTTCGGTTGCACGCCTGCTGACGCAAGCCGAATCGCTGCTGGATGACAGGCAATATAGCCATGCCCTGCAGGCCTTGAGTGAGCTGAACAAAATCGAACCCCATTACGCGCCTGCCCTGCGCCTGGAGTTGAAGGTGCAGTTGCATCTTGATAACTGGGAGCATGTGCTGAGAGTGTTGCAGCAACTCGAGAAACAGGATGCCATCGAATCCTGGCAAATCAGGCAACTCCGGCAACAGTCCCATATCCAGTTGCTTAAACGCTACAGTGAAGACCTTCTGTTGCTGCAGACCTACTGGAACAATCTGGCGCAGGACGAGCAACTCAACACCCGTATCGCGCAAACGGCGGCGCAGGCTTTCATCGACGCAGGCAATGGCGACCAGGCTTTGAAGGTTCTGGAAATGAGCCTGACGAAAACCTGGGACAGCGACCTGGCGGAATTGCTCGGCGAGTGTGAAAGCAAGAACCCGATCAGGCAACTGCAACAGGCGGAGTATTGGCTGACGGTGCAGGAAGGCGATGCCAAATTGTTACTGGCCCTGGGCAAAATGTGTATACGCCAGAACCTGTGGGGTAAAGCGCAGAGCTACCTGGAAGCCAGCATCAGCGTGAAGCCGAGTGCGCAGGCGCATTACACACTGGCCAGAATGCTGGAGAACCGTGGCGATCTTCAGGCCGCTACCCAGCACTACCGTTTCAGCGCACAGCTAGCGCATTCTAAATAGGCTGATAAGCCTCAGACGGCTACCTTGGGGACCGGGTTGGCGAAAGTGAACGCGTCGGAAAAGAATTCATCTTCCGGCATGCCGCGTTCCTGAAACGCCACATGGGCGGTATCCACCATTTGCGGGGCACCGCAGCAATAGATCTGATAGCCGCTTAAATCAGCATAATCATCCAGCACGGCCTGATGCACCAGGCCGGTCCGGCCTTGCCAGTTATCTTCCGGCAACGGTTCGGACAGCACGGGGATATAGGTGATATGCGGGTAGGTCGCCTGCCATTGTTCAGGCAGCGCGCTCATATAGAGGTCCTGGCGGGTTCTGGCGCCCCAGTAGAGCACGATCTTGCGTGCATGCTGCTGATGGATGGCGTGTTCGATGATGCCCTTGATCGGCGCAAAGCCCGTTCCGCCGGCGATGAAGATGATGGGCTTGTCGGTGTCCTCGCGCAGGTAAAAGCTGCCAAAAGGCCCTTCCAGGCGCAGAATGGCTTTTTCGTGCATTTCGTTGAACACGTATTGCGTGAACTGGCCGCCTTCAACCAGCCGTAGGTGCAGTTCGAGAAACTCATCGTTGTGCGGGGCATTGGCCAATGAGAAGGCGCGGCGCTTGCCGTCCTTCAGCAAAAATTCGATATATTGCCCTGCCGCAAACTGCATGCGTTCATTGCTTGGCAGTTTCAGGTACATTGCCATGACATCGTGGGAGAGTTTCTCCATCTTCTGCACGCGTGCAGGCAGGATGCGCGGGCGTATGCCATCGTTGCCGATCACTTCCCGGCATTCGATCGCAAGGTCCGTCAGCGGTTTGGCGCAGCAGAAAAGTACTTGTCCGGCCTGCTTCTCGATTTCAGTCAGGGTCGCATCCTGATGATCGCCGTAATCGACCTTGCCTTCTACAATCTTGCCCTTGCAGGCACCGCAAGCACCGTTCCGGCAGCCGTAAGGCAGGTTGAAACCCGCGGCAATCGCTGCGCTGAGCACGGTTTCGTCTGGGGCAACGCTGAAAGTGTGGCCGCTGGGTTGGATGGTTACTTGGAAAGACATGCTGAAATTCCTAGATCGAACAAAGGCTTAAAAAGCTGCAAAGTGTACCACAGGGTATCAGTCTTCGCGCCTGAATTCGCCTTCGATTACATCATCATTGGCTGCCCGGCGGCCGGTTGATTGTGTGCTGCCGGAGGAAGCGATCGGTGGTTGAGACGGGATCAGCAGCAGGATGGCGGCGATGGCATCGGTAATGACGCCCGGAATGATCAGCAATATGCCGGCAATCAGGTTCTTGGCGCTGCCGAATAACACCTTGGCAGGCGTGCCGCCATTCAGCATGTTTTGCGTGACCCGGCCGACAATGAGCAGCTTCTCATCCTGGATCAGCCTCCAGCCGAGTATCGCCATGAGGACCAGGTAACCGAGCAAAGGCCAGCCGTACCGGCTCGCCAGCTCAATCAACAACCATATCTCCAATACGGGGAAAGCGAGTAAAATCAACAGGAATAAAAGCACGTGCATCAACATTCACCTTAAATAATGACAACCAGATCAACAGCGGCTATTGTAGTCATGACCAACCTGCCGGATATTGCCAGTGCAGAGCGTCTTGCAGGCCATCTGCTCAACCGGAAGCTGGCTGCCTGCATCAATATCATGCCGGGCTGTACTTCAATCTATCACTGGCAGGGTAAAATCGAAAGTACGACTGAAACCCCCATGCAGATCAAAACCACACTTGAACGTTATCCTGCAATTGAGGAGGCGATTCGCCAATTGCACCCCTACGAACTTCCGGAAATCGTCTATGTCCATATTGATGGTGGCGAAGACGCCTATATTCAATGGATACATCAGGAAACCCGAGATTGAAACTCCCCTTTGCCATGTTTAGTCAGCTACTTCGTCTCGTGGTTCTCTGTATTGCACTGATTCCTGGCTTGAGCCATGCAGCAGGCAGCAATCTGGTCAGCACGGGAATCAGTGCATTTTTCGATAACAGTGCCGGAGATGAAGTGCTGGCGCCGGATGTGGCATTCAAGGCAAGTCTTGCCGCCGAGAATGACCAGACACTGCGTGCGGATTTCAGCATTGCGCCGGGACACTACTTATATAAGGATCGCTTCGACTTCGAGATTCTTGCCGCCGATGCCGGCAGTGCGGGAATTGCCAAAGTCGAACTGCCCGAAGGCGAACCCAAGCAGGACCCGACTTTTGGCGAGACCGAAGTCTATTACGAGCATGTGGCTGCACTGATTCATTTGGATGAAGGCAGCCGTTTTCCCCTCAGCATGCAGGTCACCTATCAGGGTTGCAGCGCCAGCGGCCTCTGCTATGCGCCCATACGTAAGACTTTTACGGTAAATGTCGCCGGGAATGCTGCCAGTGTTGATACGGCTGCCGCGCCAGCTACTGCATCTGCGGGCAATGACAAGATTGCAACTTTGCTGAAAGACGGCAAATTGTGGCTGATTGTCGCGGGCTTTTTCGGCTTCGGCTTATTGCTTTCGCTGACGCCGTGCGTATTGCCGATGATTCCCATACTTTCCAGCATTATCGTCGGCGGTAAAAAATTCAGCCGCCTGCATACTTTCAATCTGTCGCTTGCCTATACCTTGGGCATGGCGCTGACCTATACGCTGATGGGTATTGCTGCCGGGCTTTCCGGCCAGATGTTGAACGCGGCCCTGCAAAACGTCTGGGCACTGGGTTTCGGTGCCTTGTTATTTGTATTGCTGGCCTTGTCCATGTTCGGGTTTTACGAGTTGCAGTTACCCAGTGCGCTCGAGAGCCGTATTGCCAATCTGACCAATCGCATCAAGGGAGGGCATTTCCTCGGCGTGTTCCTCATGGGCGCGCTCTCGGCCCTGATCCTCAGCCCGTGTGTGGCCGCGCCGCTGGCCGCCGCCTTGCTCTACATCAGCCAGACGCATGATGTTTTCCTTGGCGGCGTGGCCCTGTTTGCCCTGTCGATGGGCATGGGCGTGCCGCTGTTGCTGCTCGGGGCATCCGCCGGGTCCTTGTTGCCGAAAACCGGTGCGTGGATGACCGCTGTGCGCAATTTCTTTGGCGTCGTCATGCTGGCGATGGCTGTCTGGCTCATCTCGCCCTTGATTCCCGTCGCTGTGCAACTGATCCTCTGGGCAGCCTTGCTGATTGTGCCTGCTATCTATATGCACGCGCTTGATGCCTTGCCGGTAGGTGCGCACAAATGGCTGAAATTCTGGAAAGGCATCGCCATCATGATGCTGATTCTGGGAATCACGCTTCTGGTCGGCGCCATGTCCGGCGCCAAGTCGCCTTTGCAGCCGTTATCGGGCCTGCGAGCGGTCGCCAGTGCGGAACAGATTACTCATTTGCCATTCCAGCGTGTGAAAACTCTTGCAGAGTTGGATGCAAGAATTCAGGCATCCTCGGGTAAGGTCGTGATGCTGGATTTTTATGCAGACTGGTGTGTAGCCTGCAAGGAGCTTGAATTGTTTACTTTCAGCGATCCGCGCGTGCAGGCCTCGCTAAAGGAAGTCGTGCTTTTGCAGGCGGACCTGACAAAAAATACTGCGGAGGACAGCGCATTACTCAAGCGTTTCGACCTTTTCGGCCCGCCAGGCATTATCTTCTTCGATACAGAAGGGCAGGAATTGAATCATTTGAAAGTCATCGGCTTCCAGAATGCGGAGCAATTCCTGATTACGCTTGGCCAGTTGAGAAGTTAGCGAGATGCTGAAGAAGATCCTGATTCCCGCACTGGTAATTCTTGCCATCATGCTCTCCGGCCTCGCAGTCCGGCATTATTTGTTTACGCCAGTGCTGCCGGAATCGATAAATACCGATGCTTTCTTTGCAGCGGAATTCCCGGACTTGAGTGGTGAGCCGCAGGCAATGGCGCAGTGGAAAGGTAAAACCATCGTGGTGAATTTCTGGGCTACCTGGTGTCCGCCGTGTCTGGAAGAGATGCCGGAATTATCGCATTTGCAGGAAGAATACCGGGAAAAGGGCGTGGTTGTATTGGGCATATCTTCGGATGAACTGGATAAAATCCGGGAATTCGCAATGGAAACCCCGGTAAGCTACCCCTTGTTCTCAGGGGATATCGATGCCATGAACATCAGCCATAGCCTGGGCAATGACAAGAACGTGCTGCCTTACACTGTGATTATCGGGCAGGACGGCAGCATTGCAAAAACCTACTTCGGGCTCGTCAATCAGCAGCTGCTGGAACAAACTCTGCAGCCGCTTCTGTCACGGCCGGATTAAGTTCGTTAAACCGCCTAATTTCGCTAAATTTCGGCAATTCTATAGACAACATCCCCCTATTTGCGGCAAACTTGCGGTCATGAATTACCATGCTTGGCCAAAAAGATTGATCTGAATATGGCTGCAAATCACACAAAATCCATACTGGTACTGCACGGCCCCAACCTTAATATGCTGGGGTTGCGTGAGCCCCATCATTATGGGAACGACACGTTGGAGAGCATTAACCAGCGTTTGGCTGAACGGGCAGCGAAAGCCGGTTTTGGGCTGGAATGTTTTCAAAGCAACAGTGAAGCAGAGTTAATCAGCAAAGTGCAGTCTTTGGCAACGAAAAGCGTCGATTTTGTCATTATCAATCCGGCAGCGTTTACGCATACTTCCGTAGCATTACGCGATGCGCTGTCAGCAATAAAAACACCCTTCATAGAAGTCCATCTTTCAAACGTGTATGCCCGCGAGCCTTTCCGCCATCACTCGTATTTCACTGATATCGCCGTTGGCGTGATCAGTGGCCTGGGCGCTCATGGCTACATGTCTGCACTCGATTACGCTGTTTCGTTTTTATCGAATCAACCCGCGTAGCAATTGCTGCGCGATTAACTAGTCATAGAGGTATCTCAATGGATTTACGTAAACTTAAAAAACTGATCGATCTGGTCGAAGAGTCCGGAATCTCCGAGCTGGAACTCACCGAGGGCGAGGAAAAGGTACGCATTAGCCGCAACCAGCCAGGTGCGGTTCATGGGACCATGCATTATCAGCCCTACATGCAGATGTCAGCGCCTGCAGCGCCAGCTCCGCAGCCGGTAGCCGCTGCCGTGGAAGCGGCCGAGCCGGTGATGGAAGGGCATGTCGTCAAGTCGCCGATGGTCGGTACTTTCTATCGTTCACCATCGCCGGAATCCAAGGCGTTTGTCGATGTCGGCTCCACGGTCGCGGTTGGCGATACGCTGTGTATTATCGAAGCCATGAAGCTGCTGAATGAGATCGAAGCGGACCATGCCGGCGTTATCAAGGCGATTCTGGTGGAAAATGGCCAGCCTGTTGAATACGGTGAACCGTTGTTTATTATTGGCTAAGGATTGATAAATGTTTGAAAAGATCCTGATTGCCAATCGTGGCGAGATTGCCTTGCGCGTGCAGCGTGCTTGCCGTGAGCTTGGTATCAAGACGGTGGCTGTCCATTCGGAAGCCGACCGCGAAGCGAAATATGTGCAGCTTGCCGATGAGTCGGTCTGCATCGGCCCGGCACCCTCCGGGCACAGCTACCTGAATATCCCGGCCGTGATCAGTGCGGCCGAAGTGACCGACGCAGAGGCCATTCATCCCGGTTACGGCTTTCTCTCGGAAAATGCCGATTTTGCCGAGCGGGTCGAACAGAGCGGTTTCGTTTTTATCGGCCCGCGTGCTGAAACCATCCGCCTGATGGGCGACAAGGTCAGTGCCAAGGATGCCATGCGCAAAGCGGGCGTGCCTTGCGTGCCTGGTTCCGAAGGTGCTTTGCCGGATGATCCTGAGCAGATTCTGCGTGAAGCAAAACGCATCGGTTACCCGGTCATCATCAAGGCCGCCGGCGGCGGCGGCGGCCGCGGCATGCGCGTGGTGCATACCGAAGCGGCCTTGCTGGCATCGGTCAACATGACCAAGTCCGAGGCGCAAAGCGCTTTCGGCAATCCCATGGTCTACATGGAAAAATTCCTCGAACAGCCGCGCCATATCGAAATCCAGATACTGTCCGACCAGCACGGCAATGCCGTTTACCTGGGTGAGCGCGATTGCTCCATGCAACGCCGCCACCAGAAGGTGCTGGAAGAAGCGCCTGCGCCGGGAATCAGCACGCGTCTGCGCGACAAGATCGGCGCGCGCTGTGCGGATGCCTGCCGCCGCATCAATTATCGCGGTGCAGGCACCTTCGAGTTCCTGTATGAAAACGATGAGTTTTACTTCATCGAAATGAATACACGCGTGCAGGTGGAACATCCGGTGACGGAAATGATTACCGGCATCGATATCGTGCAGCAGCAGATTCGCATCGCCGCCGGTGAGAAGCTCTCCTTCCGCCAGCGCGATATCGAATTCAAGGGCCATGCGATCGAATGCCGCATCAATGCAGAGGACCCCTATACCTTTGTACCGTCTCCGGGCCGGATTACCACGTTCCACATGCCTGGCGGCCCCGGCGTCCGTGTCGATACCCATGCCTACCAGAATTACATGGTGCCGCCTCATTACGACTCCATGATAGGCAAGCTGATTACCTATGGCGATACGCGTGAACAGGCCATCGCCAAAATGCGTATCGCGCTTTCCGAAATGGCTGTGGAAGGCATCAAAACCAACATTGCCCTGCACCGGGACCTGGTCGCGGATGCCGCTTTCCACCTGGGAGGTACCAGTATCCATTACCTGGAGCAGAAACTTGGTTTGCACGCCAAGTAGCCATGGCTGCATATGACCTGGATATCACTCAGGATAGAAGCGCGCGACAACACTGCAGAATCGATCAGTGATGCATTGATGGAGCTTGGTGCGCTTTCGGCGACCATCGAAGACGCCAATGCCGAAACGCCTGACGAGCAGCCTATTTTCGGTGAACCGGGTGATCCGCCGCCCGGCGTCTGGCAACAGAATATCGTCAGTGCGTTGTTCAACGATGACGTGGATATTGCCGGGGTGATGACAGCGCTTGGCGACGAAACCGGCTTGCAAAGCCTTCCTTATTCAACCGAACAGATCGCCGAACAGGACTGGGTGAGAGCGACGCAATCCCAGTTCGACCCTATCCGCATCCGCGATGATCTCTGGATAGTGCCCACCTGGCATGAAGCGCCCAACCCCGGCGCACTCAATATCATACTCGACCCCGGCCTCGCATTCGGTACCGGCAGCCACCCGACGACCCATCTATGCCTGGCCTGGCTGGCCGACCACGTTACGCCCGGCATTACAGTGCTGGATTATGGATGCGGTTCAGGCATTCTGGCGATTGCAGCAAAAAAACTGGGTGCCGTCAGGGTCATAGGGACCGACATCGATGCACAGGCGATAGACGCCAGCCATTACAATGCAAGCCAGAATGGCGTCGAAGCCGAATTTTACCTGCCCGGCGACATGGCCCCCAATCAATTGCGAGACGAGCCGGCAGACCTGGTTGTTGCCAATATCCTTTCCAGCGCCTTATCTGTGCTTGCGCCGGCACTGGCCGCAGCATGCAAGGCTGGTGGTAAGATAGCGCTATCCGGTATTCTGCGTGAGCAGGCGGATCAGGTTTCCGGCATCTACGCGGAGTGGTTCGATATGCAGCCACCTGTTTTCATGGAGAGTTGGGTTCTACTGACAGGCACCAGAAAATGCGTCTAGTTACCTCTTGTCCCGAATGTACGGCAGCGTTTTACGTGTCGCCCGAACAATTGGCGGCACATCGCGGCGATGTGCGTTGCGGTAGATGCGAGCATGTATTCAATGCATTGGAAAACCTGAGCGAGGTGGCGGATGAGCCGGTTCAACCACCCGTAACGGCTGAGGCGGAAGACGACGCGGTCATGATGGCGTCGTCCGGGATCACTTTCTTTATCCAGGATGAGCCCTCCATCCCTGACCATGCATCCGAGCCATCGATCGACACACTGCCGGAAGAACTGGCGGAACAGGAAACCGAACCGCAATTCGTCTATGAGACGGTCGTGGGTGACGTGTTGCCGGAGGAAACGCCTGCCGAACCTGAAGCGGAAACGCCGGTTGCAAAAACATCCGCTGTTGCCGGACCGCTTCCCGCTGAAGCGACTGAACCGACATTCAATCTTACCGATTACAGCGTTCCTCCCGCGTTTGCGATTGACAGCCCCATCATGGTGGAGGATGTCGCCAGAAAAAATTCCGGCACGGACGGGGCAGGAAAACGCCGGCTGTTCAAGTTTCTGCTGATTTTTCTTGTGATCGTGCTGCTGATATTGGCAACCGGGCAGGCAATTTACTATCTGCGTTCCGATATTGCGGCCCGCATGCCGCAGATGCGGCCTTATCTTGAACAAGGCTGCAAGTGGATAGGCTGCACCGTTGAATTGCCGAAAATTGCCGATCTGCTGGTGATTGACGATTCCGAACTGCGCGAGGATATTGACCGTCAGGGCCTGATCCATCTCTATAGCAGCCTGGTCAACAATGCCGATTTTTACCAGGCCTATCCGTTGCTGGAATTGACGCTGACGGACGATAACGACAAGCCGCTGTTGCGGCGCACCTTTACGCCGGCAGATTATCTAGCATCGAAAAGCGAAGCCAGGCAGGGGCTTGCACCTCATCAGACAGTCGATATCAAACTGTCCCTTACCACCAGCGGACAGCCGGTTGCGGGATATCGCGTATTCGTCACATACTAGGGCCGGTTAACCCCGGTTTCCCCGCTATCTAATGAAAATCATTAGATACATTTCATGACTATCCCGACAGCATGGGCGGGATTCTTCTGTACCATATGAATCATGTAATGGCGATGAGTGTGAAAGCTCATCAAATTCAAACGAATCAGGAGATACGAACATGTGGACCAAACCAGAAGCTACTGAAATGCGTTTCGGCTTTGAAGTAACAATGTACGTTTGCAACCGCTAAGTTGCGCATGAATAAAAAAGGAGGCAATGCCTCCTTTTTTATTGTCTTCCAGATACAGCCGCTTTCAAATTAATGAGAAAAAAGCCGTATTGGTCCGGATTTTCATGATGCCATCACCGGATTTCAAATCTGGAACATAAGTTGCTCAGTATCAGTGACGGAATCTTTTCAACCTGATATTGGAGAATATGATGGCAACGACCAAAGAAAAAACCACTGCTCACAACCAGTTCGATCAAACCATTCTTTTATCTGCTGACGAACAAAAATGGGAAGATATTGCGGGTGAGGAATATGAGGTCTCCAGCGACCACAGCCCCGTGGCAGACTACTTTCCGCGCGTTTTGTTTTCAAATCGCGACAGGGGTTAAAGTTGAAATCCTGAAGACCGATACTTTGCAGAGGCGTACTTCTTTTCCTGGATTTCATCAGGAAAAAAGCGATTTCCGCCTGCCAAATCAGTATCCGTTTCTCGACATAATGGTCAGGGAATTGACAGTTTTCATGTGAATTCAAGTGGCGACATATCCTGACGAGCCTGCTTGCTGTTACAAAAATGGCAAGGGCAATCCGTTTGGGCAGGGTTTCCCATCAGCGTCGATTGGATGATGCCTGATGATAGCCAGCCGCGCTCCGTGGTTGCCTTAAGGGCATTCCGCATTCCGCATTCCGCTTTCCGGTAACCAACCCCTGTTTTCCCGGGCGTGACTTAATTCTCCAGCATCGCCGTGGCCGTATTCAAGGCGCTGGGCAATGGTGCCATAATATTGCATGGTTTCCCATCACACTTCCCGGCATCTGACTCCCAAAAACACCGACGATTACCTGGCATGGTTCGATGCGCTGTCGGACCGCTTTACACCGGCAGAAGTCGAAGTGTTGCAGCAGGCGTTCGAATTTTCCAAAGGGCTTTATGCCGGGCATGCCGAGCTCACCGGTACGCCATTGCTCGAGCATGCGCTAGGGGCCGCGTCTATCCTGCTCGGCATGCACATGGACCACGAAACGATCATCGCCACGCTGCTGCATGCGGTGCCGGCTTATCTCGACGGCTGGCAGCAAACGCTGGAAACCCGCTTTGGCCCCAATGTCGCCCGCCTGGTCGAAGGGCTTTCGCGCATGGAGCAAATCCAGGAATTCAGCGAAATGGCCGGCCTGCACAAACCGGACAGGAAAAAAGCCGACGACGGCCAGCAGATAGAAAGCCTGAGAAAAATGCTGCTGGCCATGGTGGAAGACATTCGCGTGGTGTTGATCAAACTGGCCGAGCGCGCGCAGACCATGCGCAGCCTGTCGGCGGCGCCTCAGGCGTTACAGCGGCAGATCGCGCGCGAAACCCAGGGCATATTCGCGCCGCTGGCCAATCGCCTGGGCATCTGGCAATTGAAATGGGAACTGGAAGATCTGTCGCTGCGCTACCTGGAGCCGCAACTCTACAAGGAAGTGGCGCAGCTACTGGATGCAAAGCGTGTTGATCGCGAGCAGTACATTGCCGATGTCGTCAGCCAGTTGCGGCAGGAATTGGCGCAGGCCGGCATTGCGGCTGAAGTTACCGGCAGGCCCAAGCATATTTATAGCATCATCAACAAGATGCGGCGCAAGCACCTGGAATTCAGTGAGCTCTATGATGTGCGTGCCGTACGCATCCTGGTGGATGACATCAAGGATTGCTACACTGCGCTCGGCCTGATCCATAACCGATGGCAGCCGATACCCGGCGAATTCGACGATTACATCGCCCGCCCCAAGAGCAATGACTACCGCTCGCTGCATACCGCGGTTATCGGTCCGCAAGACCTCGCGCTGGAAGTTCAAATCCGCACCCATGAAATGCACCAGCATTCCGAACTCGGTGTCGCCGCGCATTGGCGCTACAAGGAAGGCGGCCGGTCCGATACCAGGTTTGACGAAAAAATAGCCTGGTTGCGGCAGATACTGGCCTGGAAGGAAGAAGTCTCGGACAGCGGCGATTTGCTTGAGCAGTTCAACAGTGAACTGTTCCAAGACAAGGTTTACGTTCTCACCCCGCAAGGCCGGGTGATCGATTTGCCCGGCGGTGCCACGCCGGTGGATTTTGCCTATACCCTGCATACCGATCTGGGGCACCGCACCCGCGGCGCCAAGGTGGACGGCAGCATCGTCCCGCTCAATTACAAGCTTCAAAACGGGCAGCGTGTGGAAATCCTCACCGCCAAGCAGGGCGCGCCCAGCCGCGACTGGCTCATGCCATCGCTCGGCTATCTGCAAAGTCCGCGTGCACGTGCCAAAGTGAGGCACTGGTTCAAATACCGGAATTTTGAGGAAAACGTTTCGCAGGGCCGCGCCAGGCTCGATCGAGAACTGCATCGACTGGGCATCGGCACGATCAACCAGGAAAAAATCGCGCAGAAACTTCACTTCAACAAGCTGGAAGAGTTTCTCGCCGCGATCGGCCGTGGTGATGTAACCGAACACCAGATCGAGCTCGCGCTGAAAGAAGAAACCGCTCCCGGAACAGGTGAAAGTGCCAAGCTTTTCGTCAGCAAACAAAGCGTCCCGCCTAGGCCGAGCGCAGGCATTATCGTGGAAGGTGTCGGCAACCTGCTGACCAATATGGCCAAATGCTGCAAGCCGGTACCGCCGGATGCCATCGTCGGCTACGTTACGCGCGATCGGGGGGTAACCATCCATCGCCATAGTTGTGCATTCATCGCTCGGCTGGATGAAACACGGCAAGGCCGTTTGCTGCACGCTCAATGGGGCGATAAAAACGCCCGTGCAGTCGTTGATATTGAAGTGGAAGCCTATGATCGCCAGGGATTGCTGCGCGATATCAGCGACCTTTTCGCCCGTGAGAAAATCAATGTGACCCAGGTGAATACATTGAGCCGCGATCAGCAGGCCAGGATGCAATTCTCGGTCGAAATCTCCGGCCTGGAACAGCTTGACCGCCTGCTGGCACTGGTCCAGCAAGTACCCAGTGTTTCTGCGGCGCGGCGGCGAGCCTGAACGGTATCGGTTAAGAAGAGCGTGAGAAGGGAATCGGCGTTGCCGTGACTCTGATAATCACGCCAAATTGACGCCACTCCCATTTATTCAAAAGCCATTCTCCGTTTTCATGGCGGCATTCGGACGCCATTGCAGCAAACGGAATGTTGCCCCCATGCCTACCCCATAAGTGGTAATCCACCGGCCATAAGTACTAACACATAGTAGGAATGGACTGAAAAAGGGAAGGGAATAAGCTAGACAGAAGGATAAACATATCCTGAGGTTTCATTCACTTATTCAGTTGAGGAGGGTAACTAAATGGCAAGAGATCCAAGATTTGACATACTTTTCACCCCTATCAAGATAGGCTCCAAAACCATTCGTAACCGGTTCTACCAGGTGCCGCATTGCAACGGCGCCGGTACCAACCACCCCGGCATGAACATGGCGCATCGCGGCATCAAGGCAGAAGGCGGTTGGGGCGCGGTCAACACCGAGCAGTGCTCGATCCATCCTGAATGTGACGACACGCTGCGGATTACCGCACGCATCTGGGACCAGGGCGATATGCGCAACCTGGGCGCAATGGTCGATCATGTGCACAGCCATGGCTCGCTTGCCGGCTGCGAACTGTTCTACGGCGGCCCCCACGCCCCCGGCCTGGAATCGCGCACGATTTCGCGCGGCCCCAGCCAATACAACTCGGAGTTCGGCACCGTTCCCAACTGCGCCGGTTTTACATACAACCACGAGGCAGACAAGGACGAGCTTCACCGCCTGCAGCAGCAATACGTCGATGCGGCATTGCGTGCGCGTGACGCCGGTTTCGACCTGGTCAACGTCTACGGCGCCCACGCCTATGGCCCGATGCAGTGGCTCAACCCGTACTACAACCGCCGTACCGATGAATATGGCGGCAGTTTCGAGAATCGCGCCCGTTTCTGGGTCGAAACGCTGGAGAAAATCCGCCGCGCGGTAGGCGATGATGTCGGCCTGGTCACCCGTTGCGCCGTCGATACGCTGTACGGCACCAAGGGCGTTGAACTGGGTGAAGACGGCCTGAAGTTCATCGAAATGGCTTCCCCCTATCTCGACCTGTGGGACGTCAATATCGGCGATATTGCCGAATGGGGCGAAGATGCCGGCCCTTCGCGCTTTTACCAGATCGGCCACGAAAATGACTGGATCAAGTATATCAAGCAGGCCACCAATAAGCCCGTGGTGGGCGTCGGCCGTTACTACGACCCCGAGAAGATGCTGCAAGTCGTCACCTCCGGCATTGTTGATATCATCGGTGCCGCACGTCCATCGATTGCCGACCCATGGCTGCCGCGCAAGATCGATGAAGGGCGTGTCGAAGACATCCGCACCTGTATCGGCTGCAATGTCTGCATCTCGCGCTGGGAAATGGGCGGTGTGCCGTTCATCTGCACCCAGAATGCGACCGCCGGCGAAGAATACCGTCGCGGCTGGCACCCGGAAAAGTTCGAGCCTGCCAAATCCGACAACGACGTGCTGATCGTCGGCGCAGGCCCGGCCGGCTCCGAGTGCGCGCGCGTGCTGATGGAACGCGGCTACACCGTGCACCTGGTGGATTCCCGGGATAAGGTTGGCGGTTATGTCAATGAAGTCGCAACGCTGCCGGGGCTTGCCGAGTGGAGTTTCCACCGCGATTACCGCCAGACGCAACTTGAAAAACTGCTCAAGAAAAACAAATCCTGCCAGTTGGCACTGGGCGTGAAACCGATGACGGCTGACGACATCCTTTCCTATGGCGCATCGCGCGTGGTTATCGCCACCGGTGCCAAGTGGAGCACCACCGGTGTCAACCACCGCACGCACTCGGCAATTCCAGGCGCGGATGCAAGCCTGCCGCACGTGCTCACGCCCGAACAGGTATTCGAAGGCAAGAAGCCGATCGGCAAGCGTGTGATGATCATCAATTACGACCCTTACTACATGGCTCCCAGCCTGGCCGAGAAGTTTGCCCGCGCCGGCCATGAAGTCACCGTGGCCACGGTCGGCCCTCTGGGCGCCTACATGGAATTCACGCTGGAAGGCGCGAACATGCAGCGCCTGATCCACGGTCTCGGCATCAAGGTACTCGGCGAAACCGGCTGCTCAAGGGTGGAAGCAGGCCGTGTCGAACTGTTCAACATCTGGGGCGAAGGCCACAAGCGCGAATTCAAGGGCTCCGGTCAATTGCCGCGCAAGGAAAACGACTCGCATGAATGGCACGAATGCGACACGGTGATTCTGGTAACGTCGCGCCGTTCGGAAGACAGCCTCTATCGCGAGCTGAAAGCGCGTAAGGACGAATGGGAGCAGAACGGCATCAAGGACATTTTCGTCATTGGTGACGCCGAAGCGCCTCGCATCATTGCGGATGCAACGTTTGACGGCCACCGCCTGGCACGCGAGATCGAGGACGCGGACCCGCAGCACCAGAAACCTTACAAGCGCGAACAGAAAGTGTGGGGTGTTGCCTACAACCCGAACGAAAATCCGGGTCTGGAATGGCGCGTGTAGGACATAAGAAAACCTGAGGACTTGAATGATAACAACGGGGACAATGCAGTTGCATTGTCCCCGTTGTTATTTGTGTGAATCGTCTGCGAGATGGCTGGGGCTGGCCTTGGCAAAATCAGTACAAGTAGTTCGCACGGTGGTTGCAGCGTTCATCGCAATAAAAAAAGCAATTACTTCCGAAGCCTGGAGGAGGAGCCCATGCGCGTCGAGATTGCATGCCGCTTCTGAAAACCGGTAACAGTAGGGGCGGTTTGTTTATTACGTACTTGATGGTGTAAGCAAACAATTCATGCTGTACAAATGCAATGTATTGTTGAAATAATATTCTTATCATATCTTATGTAAATAGTTAGATTATCTAATTGATATTTTTATATTTTATATTAGTATATTCTTATCATAATTCAATAAAGAATATCCCATGAGACCGCCAAATGAAGTGGCACGCGTGCGACTCGACAGCATCTTGCGTCACCAGGGCCTCTCCTCGGCCGCAGATTTGGCTGCTCGCGCGGGCGTAAGTGTTCCGACTGTTCTGCGCATCCTTCAGGCGCGCGGTGACGATATTGTGCGCCTAGGTATTACCAAGCGTGCGCGTTACGCCCTGCGTCGCCCATTGCGTGGCAATAATGAGCCTATTCCTGTTTACAGGATTAACGAACTGGGGCAGGGCCTGCCTTGCGGCATACTGCATCTGCTGTCGCCATCGGGTTCCGTTCTGCCACTCCGCGGGCTGGGGTTCCCTGCGGATGCCGCGCATGCCGGGGGGGTATGGGATGGATTGCCGTACTTGTTGTATGACATGCGGCCTCAGGGCTATCTGGGGCGCAGCTTTGCCCGCAGGGCGGCTGACGAGCTGGATGTGCCGGCTGACCCTGAAAGCTGGTCTGATGACCATGTTGCCTATGTGCTGAGCCGGCGCGGGGCTGATACCTCAGGCAACCTGATTATCGGGGACGATGCCTACAGGCTTTGGCTCCGATCCGTGACCGCGCCAGAACCTGCTATTCCGGAGGAGCAGCAAGCGGCTCGATATATGCAACTGGCCTCTGATGCCATTGCCTTGGCAGGCTATGGTTCCAGCGCGGGTGGAGAATTCCCAAAATTCACGGCCAAGCGCACCTTGGCGAACAGTGCCACCTCGCATGTCATCGTCAAATTCTCAGGCAGCGACGGTTCTCCTCCCGTGCAGCGCTGGTCCGATCTTCTGATCTGCGAACACTTGGCATTGGAAGCGATTCGCGCCATTCTTCCGATCCCCGCAGCTCCTAGCCGCATTCTGCAAGCGGGTGGGCGAACGTTTCTCGAAGTCGAGCGCTTCGATCGCAAGGGTGAATTCGGTCGGATGCCGCTCATTTCACTGTCCAGCCTGGATGCTGCATTTATTGGAAAGGGAAGTGGTAAGTGGTCGGACCTGGCCGCCATGCTGGTGAAGCTTGGCATGGTGCCTGATGAAGTGGAATTCGAATCACAGCTACTGTGGTGGGTTGGACAACTCATCGGTAACGCCGATATGCACTTGGGCAACCTGTCCTTTCAGTTCGATCAGGAACTCAAGGAACAAGCGATCCTGTGCTTGGCGCCAGTCTATGACATGTTACCGATGCTATATGCCCCCT
This sequence comes from Methylophilaceae bacterium, assembly GCA_905339275.1. Classification (GTDB taxonomy): domain Bacteria; phylum Pseudomonadota; class Gammaproteobacteria; order Burkholderiales; family Methylophilaceae; genus UBA6140. The sequence goes on along the minus strand of CAJPFK010000004.1, from coordinate 42,652 downwards.
TGTCCGGCGGTGAGATTCCTCCACGGCAATTTATCCCTGAGTTGCCATTGCCCAGGCAGATTGACGCCTGGAAAATGGCTTACGTGACTGCGGTTGCATTCTGGGAATCGGCGAGTCTCGATGCCAGGATCAGTGAACCATTCAGGCAGATTTGCCGCGAGAATCTGGAACAGTTGGGCCGGTTGCGAACAGTTGTATTTTGATTCCGCCCCCCTTTCACCGGGAGCGGTGCAAGGGGTTTTCTCGCGTGTTTGTTTTGCGTATATTCTGGATTGCCTGCAAGCGACAATAGTAAGAGAGAGGCGACATGCTACGATTAACCTTTGTGCTTATGGCCATTATATGGGTGGGCGAGGCCAGCGCGGCCAATATCGCCATGCCGGATTGCGGCGCTTTGAAAAACTGGACACAGGACGTCGTTCTGCCGAGCAGAGGCAACAACCATGCGCAGCGGGAAAAGGCCGTTCAGAGTGTCTGGACCATAACCACAGACGAAAAAACCGCGCCTTTATTCGGCAAGCCCTACTCGCAATGGGAGGATAACGATTTCGCGAATTTTCAGAGCCAGATAGAAACCTGCCGTCAGGCGACATACAATCCATCAGACGGGTATGTTGCTCAAAAAATGAACTTCGTTCTGTATACAATCCAAAAAGATACCGGAAAAAAACCAAAAAAGCCAAATGCGACGCTGGTTGATGTCAGTGTAAAAAAACCGGATTGCACACGGATTGCCGAATGGGCACTCGGCGGTGGCAGCTTCCCGGATGGAACATCTCTTGAAAAGCGGCAGGCGTGGATGTTTGAAGATCACAATACTGCGGCGTTGTTTGGTCTTGGTTTCAGCCAGTGGAATATCTATGACAGGGCGCTGGCGCGCAAATATATCGTTGCCTGCCACGGGGAGATGTTTCCGCGTGGAACGTCGGTTACGACTGACGGCGGGCGCAAAACCATCATGGGGTTTCAGATGGCCGAGTCCTATATCGCGAATGTGCACAGGCGCTTGGGAGAGGTCAGTCAGCTTAGTCATGTGATGGAGCAGTTGGAGCAATTTCAGTAAACGTATAATGGGGTCAGATCACTCTGACCCCATTTATTTCAAATTGTGGTCTATCCTCTATTAATTTTTATTCGTATGCATTTATTACCTACCTGATGCTCCGCCATCCCACCATTTTGCACAACCAAACAGAAGTATATAAAGCATTACAAGTAATATTGATTTAATTAATTTCATACCATTCCTTACTGGTACAGCCATCTGACCTTGCTTCCCATGATGCCCACCTAAAGGGCTGCGCCACTCTTTATATTCAGGCAACTCCTTTAAGCTTTCGATAAAAATAGCCCGCGTAGGGTGCACTTGCTTGCAGTGCGCCCTACGCGGGCGGGCTGTTACAGGATTAATGGATCTGACTCTGTTGATTTTGATGTTCATTATCAGCAACATACTTCCATCCTTTTCCTGATAATGAACAGCAGGTTAATAATAGACATAAAAAAACATTAAAAATAAATTTCATAAATTACCTTTATTTGGCTTTAATTAAAGAAAAAACTGTATTCCAGACTTCGGGCGGTAAAAGAACGCTCATTGCGAATGGAGTAGCTAAAACCACATTTGTAAGATTAGTTAAATCACCAATTTTTCCTAGTAAACTACCATCAAGTTTTTTTCCATTACCTAGTTCGTCACACCAGATAAGGCTATTGAGCGTATCGTGAGTACCTGAATAAGCTTCAGCTAACTTATCCCAAAAGAAAAATGGGGCCAGAGTCAATTTTCAATAAAATGACTCCGACCCCATTTATTGCCCTATGTTGAAAAGTTAGTTGAGTTAAAAATTGGGAGCAGAATGAATTGACTCTGACTCCCATTTATTCCTGGTTGGCACAACTCGTTAATGACAATGTTGTAGTCAAGATGAGGAGGATGCGTATTTATTGAGCCCCTATTGTTCTAGTTACCATGCCCCCTTGTAATCACTTGTAAACGGGCTCGTAATTGCCATCAATGGGATGATGACTAGTGCTGCTCCAAGGAAAAGCAGTGAACCCCCAGTCTCTGTTAATGAGGTTTTGTGTTTAGCTACGGGGATTTTCTCGCCTTTGTAAAACAGGCGGTAATCACGATTAAACTTGTCGAATTTAGATATATCGATGTCAGTACCATGAGTAGTGTAGTAATTTCCTGACAACTTTCCATTCAGAACGTAATACCCCGTAGTGCTGTTGTACTTGAATTTGTGCGCCTTGAGAAAAGACACCTCTTCAGGCTTGTTTTTGTACACCATCAAACGATATTTGACGTTTACATTCACAGCGTCCAGTGACTCCGCATCATAAAATGAGGCCATCAGATGTTTACGCGATTCCCACTGCAATAAATCACGTATGTTATCGTCTATCGGGAATGAAAAGTGATGCTTGCTGCCAAGCACCACCAATGTCTTGCCATCTTCCGTCAACATGAAATGACTGACTCTTTCCCCTTGAAAAGTCTTGCTGTCCACTGATTCCTGCGCACTCTTCGTGTTGACGTTAGGACTCGTTGAACAAGCGGTGATTGAGGCAATTAGCACCAATGCTATTGATTTCTTTAGCTGCATAATTTTTCCTTTTGGATCGATGAAAAAATGGAGTCGGAGTCAAAGTACCCTAACTTCAATAAAGAACAATAGGGGATAGACCATGTTTTTACATGTAGGAAAAATTGTATTAATTGTGGTTTGTTACTTATTGTTTTTTTTAAGTATTTCATCAATCAATTTGTGCTTTGAAGATCATTAAAATAGGGGTTTTTATGTATGGTTCTTGGTATTGCTTACCCACCCCTGTCCAGTTACTGAACTCCCACGCACGTAATTTCTTTTCAACTTGGATTTCCCCAGTGGGTAATTTTTTTATAAGCTTTTCTGCAGCATATGCAGACCCTCCTTTTGCTTCTGGCCCTCCGCCAGAGGTACTCAGATAACGAATATATAAAGTTCCGTTATCACATCCAACACCTTGCTGTTGCAAATCAAATTCCCTTTTCTCATATATCGTTCCGTTAGAGATGGTAGTGAGCGTCAGTAACGATGAAGATTGCTCAATTTGGATAGAAGCTGATTTATAAAACACCTCGATATCTTCATCGTATTTTTGCCTTATATTTTTTATACGGCTGGATACTTGAGGGGTAATCTTTTCACCTTTCTTAGGTGAACCCTCAGGATTCCATTTCACAGGGAGTGGCTGTTTATATGTAATTACAGATCTTGGATCTAAGAATTGTTTTGAAATAACGTCCGTTGGAAAAATATCTAATAGGTTTTTATCTCCAATATAGGAGCCTGACAATTGAGGACAATTACTCTTGGATAAAGTCGCAGGATTCCATGTAACTTCATTGTAAAAATTTTTAGCAGGTGCGACTGCACAGCCAGCAATGAGAATTATTGGAATAACATAATGCGTTAAGCGGGAATATCTCATGAGCTAGTTTTTCCCTACTGAAACCATTATTGCATTCCAAACTTCAGGTGGTAGTAAAACACTCAAAGCAAATGGAGTGGCCAATAGAACATTAGTGTAGTTTGTGATGTTGCCAACTTTGCCAGTAATTGTTTCCTCAACACCTGCTTTGATATTTCCTTGTGCATCGTACCAAGTACTACTGTTTAGCATGTCATGTGTACCTGCATAAGCTTCTGCAATAGTGTCCCAAATAGTACCTGCTTCGTAATCGAAAAAAGCGAACAGTCCTTTTGCTCCTTGGAATCCTCCCATCGTGCTGCGCATTCTTTCTCCTTCTTCAGATTGTAGAAACTCAGCAAGATTTCCTGTGAATGTGAGGCTGCCATCTTCATTGGTTGTACATCTATCATTTCTACATAACTCATTAATATTAACTCGCCCACCTGCAAGTTTGAATTTATCTCCATTTACCCCTTCACTTAAACCAGATTTATTATCTAAACAGTTCCCTTGACTATCACAAATACCTGGAAATTTCATCGAATCCTCAATCATCTGCTGCCGCATCTGATCAGCAGCCCAAGATAAGGACTCCTTAGTCACAGCAGAAGTGACTTCGGAAGTAGTACCACCGATGGCTGCAATGATAATATTGGCTGCTCTGCGGTAATCACCATTTCCATTCCAGTTTTCATAATCAGATTTGGCTTGCGGGTCATTCAGAATGGCTTGGGCTTTTTCCAGTGTCATGCCGGAAGCCTCCAGCGCTGACAGCCTGTTGAGCTCGTATTCCGTCAGCGAGATGTTATTCTCCGCACGATTTTTGATTAGCTCGTAATCTTTCGCATCCTGATACGGCTGGGTCTTGCTGAGTGCGAAATTAGCCAATGCTCTGGGTGCTTCCTGGTTGAATGCCTGGGTGATTTTCACCTGCGCTTCGATTTCTTTTTGTACCTTTTCCTTGTCGAAGATCGGCGCAATCGTGTTAGCAGTTGAATTACCGGCGCTATCTACCGCTTCTCCTTGCTCGTTCACATGTACGTCACGGTTGAGCATGGCAACGGCAGTGACAGAACTCGTGCCGGTGAGGTCTTGCTGAGCATCGTTATCTGTCACATTGACGATGCCCTGGCTAACGGCGCTAAGGGTAGTGCTCTTGGCTTTATCGCTATCTTCACCATAACCAGCACCAGAAAGCTGCGGCAATCCACCCTGTGAGCCGTAACCGACAGTGGCCGATGAACCTTTAGCTTCATATTCAGCTTTGTTCTGGATATTGGAGACGGTGAGCGTTTCTGTGGTTAGAACATTCTTATTGTCAGCAATCGCTTGCTCGGTTGAAGCGATGACCGCCCCTGTCAGATTGGTGTTACCCGCTACGTTGACCTGGAATCCTTGATCCCCGGCAAAGATACCGGCCTGTTCATTGACCGAAGCATAGTCGGATTCTATCTTGCTGCTGGAACTGTTGATCGAACCGCCATAAGCACCTGCGCCAATCGGTATGCTGATACTGATGCCCGCGCTCTTCTGCTTGCTGTCGTAGGTACTGGTATCCTGCAAACTATGGATATTGAGGTTGCCATCACCCGATGTGCCGACATCGGCAATTACCTGATTACCGCGTACCTGCGCACCTATCAGGTTGGTATCGGTGCCGCTTTCCAGCGTGACCTTGTTACCGGCTTCAACTTGGGTTTCTGTCCATGTGACATCATTGCCGCTGGCTTTGCCTTTACCCTTTGAAGCACTGGCCGTTACTGCCAATCCGCTGGTGCCGATACTGATGCCCACACTTGCGCTGCTATTTTTATTCTTGCTATTAAGCGATTCAGTGTTTTTAGCGGCAATGAGGTTGATCTGGTCTTCAGCTTTGAGGGTGACATCGTTGCCAGCCTTGACCTGGCTGCCGATCACATTGATATCTGATTCCGTACCAGCACCGCTGGCCGTGATGTTGATGTCACCGCCAGCCATCACATTGCTGCCTTGGGCACTGCTGCTGGTTTGCGTGGAAGTGCTGCTGCTCTTTGAACTGCCGATGCTGATGGAGAGGTTGACCCCGCCGGCCTGATTGGCGGCATCCTCCACTGAATTGCCTGTTGTCGGTTTGGCTTGAGCGGTTTGCGCGGCATCATAGGCATTTTTTGCTGCCAATGCAGTCGTACCTGCCGCCAGTGCCTGCATTCTGCTGTCGCTGGTCTGGCTAGCAGCCTCACTCATCTGTTGTGCGGTTTGCACTGCACTGATGACCGGGTTGCTGATGGAAAGCGTCAACCCGCTCTGCTTGAACTTGGTCTCCTGCACGGTCTTGCTGGTGTTCTGTGCGGCTTCGATATCCACCGACTGCGCCGAGATATTGATGTCGCCTTGTGGTGCCAGTACATCACTGCCGGTCTGCGTATAGGCCTTGCCTGCCTCGATCACCACATCGCCTGCGATACTGCCCACCGTGCTGCCGCTTTGCGTGGTGCGTGTAGTGTCGGTATTGGTCATCAACTGTTGCGAACCGATGCTGACACTGGCACCGCTGGCGCTGATGCCGGAGCGTTTGGTTTTCTGGTAATGGGTTTCCTCGAAGGTCTGCTCTGCTGCCGTAATGTCGATATTACCGCCCGCAAGCAGGGTGGTGCCGTTGTCGCTCACCACATTACTTCCCTTGATCTCAATATCCTGCTCCGCTTGCAGGTTGATGGTTTCCCCGCTGAGGTTGCTGGCGATGGCGGTATCTTCCCGGAAGCTATCGCGTTGCTCTTTCTTGCGGCTGCTGAAGGTGCCGCTGCGTTTGCTTATATTGGCAATATCCGAGTTGTAGGTGGCCGTGCCGCTTTCTATGCGGATATCGTTCTCTGCGTTGATATTGACGCCGCCCGCCGCGCTGCTGATCTCTGCGGCACGGGCGTTGAAGTCATTGCCTGCGTTGAGTGCGATATCGCCCTGGGTCTGGATGACGGTGCCTACTTCTTGCGTGTATCCGCTGCGGTTGAAGTCCTTGGCGCTGTGGATGCTGTTGTTCTGCTCGGCGATGTTGACGGTGCCGAGATTGAGATTGTTGCCGGCATCCATGACGGTGATGCCGTTCTGGCCGGCATTGATGACTTGTGCGGCGAGCAGGTTGATATCGTTACCGGCAGAGGCGACCAATACGCCGTTTTCTCCCGTGACATACAGCCCTGCGACACGGTTGATGTTGGTACGGGTAAAGGTGCTGCCGCCGATGCGGTTCTCTGCATCGACCGTGGTGCTGGCAACGGTGATGTTGTCACCTGCCTGTAAGACGAGTGCCTGCTGTGCCGCAAGTGCGCCGCCCTGGATGTCGATGTCCTTGTTGGCGGTGGCGCTCAGGATACTGGCGCCGATCTGCCCGCCCATGTTCCTGATATTGTCCGCATTGAGCGCGACCAGGCTGCGCCCGGCAATGGTGCCCGAGTTGGTGATGTCGCCGGAGATATCCATTGTTACCTGATTGCCCGCCATCAGCCCGATGGTGGGGTTGAGGTCTTCTGGCTGCAGGCGCACGTAGACTTTGGGCACCAGTGCCTGCGTGACAGTGCCATCCGGCAGGGTGACGGTTTCTTCCACCAGCCAGATGATGTCACTGGTGAGCTGGGCGACCTGCTCGGCTGTGAGCGCAATGCCGGGGATCAGTTGCCAGGCATTGGCAATGGTGATGCCTGCATCCATCAGGGCCTGGTATTGGGCTTCGTCAGAGGCGTGGCCGTCGAGGAAGCGGCGTCCGGTGAGTTGCGCGATCTGTTCGCGCACCAGCCGCTGTTCGTAAAATCCATCGCCCAGGCGTTTCTGCATGGTGGCCGGGTCGAATGAGAGTTGCTGCAGCATGTAATCGGAACTCAGCCAGGTGCGGTAATTGGTGAAACGCGGGTTGGTTTCGATCAGGTAGTGGCTGCCGACATCCGGGCTGGGTTGGAACAGGCTGCCGGTGACGGCAGGCGTGCTGACGCTGGCAACCGTCGTGCCGCTGCCGGTGGGCGCGGTGTTGCTTTCCAGCTGGCTGACGGCAAGATTGATGGCGGTGACTTGTGAGGCCGGGCTGAATGCAACCCAGGGGCCGAATTCCAGTTCTTCGTCATTGCCATCCCAATCCCTGAATTGCCGGGAGCCGCTGTAGCTGATGACCTGCTCTCCGGGAGAGCTGAGGTTTTGCAGCGTTGCCCCGGATACATCAAGATCGCCGCCCGCGATGATCTGGCTGTCGCTGTTGGTCACATTGCCCAGCAGGGTCATGTTGCCGCCGGAAAGAATCCGGCCCGGCAGGGAGGAGATGACATGCGTGCTGCTGGTGGTGGCGGTGTAGTCGTAAAAAGTGTAATCCTCGAAATAGGCGGCGATATTGCCGCTTTCATTGAGGAAGGGCTGCGCTTCGATGCCATAGTTGTTGATGGTGGGAAAGCGCGAGATGTCGTAGCGTTGCGACCAGCCTTCCGGCTGTACTTCCAGGATGCGTTGCGTGCTATCGACGACCAGTTCTGTCTCCAGGCCGGCATTGAGGTTTTGCAGGTCGGTCACGGCAAGGGTCGCTTCCCCCAGCGCTTCTATGGTGGCGTTTTCGTTGATGAGCGAATCCGCGAAGCCCGTGGCCTGACGGTCGGCATCCAGACTGCCGCCGATGGCGAGGTCGCCCGCGCTGAACAGCAGCCCATTGTCGCGGTTTTCAATCGTGGCGGCGCCTATATCCAGCCGGTCTCTTGCCGCGATGACGGCACCTGCATCATTGCCGAGATGCGTGGTCTGGATGGCGAGGTGATCGCCGAAGACGCTGCCGGTTTGGGTGTTGGTTAGTGTGTCCGCGTTGATGAGGGTATCCACGCCGTCGATTAGGCCGCGGTTGGTGAGGGTGTCCGTGGCATGGATTTCCGTTGTATCACCAGCTATCTCGCCGGTGGCGGTATTCTCGATATTTTGCGCGCTGATCTTGAGCGATCGGCTGGCGAGTATGGTCGATTGGTTGGTGATATCGCCTGTAGTTTGCAGCTCGAGATCGCCGCCTGCTTGCAGCTCGCCGGTATGGGTGTAATCCGAGGCCAATTGAATGGCGATATTGCCATCAGCGGCAATGCTGCCACTGCTTTCCAGTGCTGCCGTATTGAGCTGGATATCGGTTTTTGCGTTGATGTTGCCGGTATTTTGCAGCAGCCCATCGGCGGTGATGCTGATTTCACCGACGCCAGCGCCTAGCGTGCCGGCGTTGCGCACGCCGAGACCGGCCTCGGTGCCTATCATGTGGATCTTGCCGGCATACATGCCGCCCAATGCGGCGACATCCACGGCGAATGCGGGTGCGGCGCTGCCTGCATCAGGCGCGATGGGGGTTGCGCTGGTCTGGTCGCCGTTGCTGTCTATGTTGACCTGATTGGTTCCCGTGGTGACATGAAGCGCATTGGCCCAGATGCCTGCGTTGACTTCGACCGCGCGGGCGATGACATCGGTAAAGTTGGTTTGCGAGGTATCCAGCCCATCACCCAGAAAGCTGACAGTGCCGCCGCCTACACGATAGCCGAGCAGGTTGCCGCTGTTGACGATGGGCGTGCCGGTGGTGAGGGTGGCGCGGTTGGCGTTGATGAAACCGCAGCCGTTGCAACTGATGCCCGCCGGGTTGGCGATGACGACCTGCGCGCGGCTGCCGGCCACTTCGATATAACCGTTCAGCAGGCTGGGGTTCTGGCTGTTGACTTCGTTCAGGATGACTTTGGCCGTGCCGCCTGCAAGGTAGGGGTTGCCTTGCACCCAGCCGCCGATCTGGGTCTGTACATTGGCGTTGCTGTTGTTGAGGATGACGCCCTGGGCGTTGACATCGAACTGGCTGTAAGCGTTGCGCGAAACACCGGCAGCGCTGGGGGTCTGGATATTGACCAGCGGCAGGCCATTGGCAGTTTCAATAATGACAGGGCGCTGATTGGCGGCGGCGTTCGGGTCGGCGATGATGTCGGCAAAGGCATGGCCGGTTACCATGACCTGACCGCTGATGACAAGCATGGCGAGGGCGATCGGGCGCAGCGTTGCCAGTATAGTGGCCGCCAGCGGCGGTGATGAGTGGCTGGCGCCTGCTACTGAGTGACTGCTTGCGCGCTCTGCGATGACCATCATCAGGCCGCGTGCCTGATTGAACACTACCCGGAATCTGTTTTTATTCATGTTTGAGCCTTCGTCATAAAGTGAGCCAGCAAAAAATCAGAAGCTCCAGTTCAGGTTGAACCCTGCCGCGGTGCCTGCTGTTTCGAACCCCCTGGGTTTCTTGAGCGCCTTGCCGAGAAACATGTCGTAACTGAAACCGCGATAGCCGCCCCTCAAGCCAAGCACGGTGCCTGCCAATTGCCTGCCGAGCAGAAGATCGCTGGATTGGCCGCCGACTTCACCGTAATCGAGGCCGATATAGACGGACTGGCCGCTATTGCCGATCAATGCACTGAGGTCGTTGCGCAGGAACCAGCCGTTATCGCCACTCAGGCTCAACTGGCCGTCAAAACCGCGCACGGTGTAACGGTTACCGATGGCGAAGCGGTCCTGCGGCGTCAGCGGCGTGAAATTGTATTGCCCGCGGATGTTGGCGGAATAACGCAGCGCCTGCTCGCCCCATGGTGCTTTGACGGATAAGGGCAGGTTGAAGCCGAGGTCGGCGGTGAGTATTTCCATGCGTGACGTGCCTTCGCCAAAGGTTTCTTCCGGTGCCTTGAGCGCGTTCATCGCACCCGTGCCGCGGCGGTAGGCGAGGCTGTAATCCAGCAGGGATTGCCCCAGATACCAGGTCTGGTTGAAGCCCAGCTCCCAGCCTGCGGTGCGGCGGCGCTGCACTTCGATCTCGGTATCGTCGATAAAGTTGGAGGACTTCTTGAAGAAGCCGCGCAGGGAGAGATAGGTCTTATTGACGGCATTGCGGTAGACGAGGCGGCTTGCCTTGATATCCGAATTGCGGCTGCGGCCGCTGTAGACATAGGATTGATTGAGCCCGGCCACCACCTGGTGATAGTCGTAATCCGATGTCGTAAAGCCGAACAGCCAGTAACCGACAGGCAGCGAATAATGAACGGTATGGCCTTCGGAGCCGCGCCTGCCCGGCTCACCACCGCCCAGGTCATGGTTGTAGTTGATGTAGAACAGGTCGTTCAGCATCAGCAGGTTATCGCCGGAAAGCGTGACGCCGCCCTGGTATTTGCCGGTGGAATCGAAACCGGCGTCATCCGCGCTGAAGGTCAGGCGAAACGGGAAGCGCTGCTGGTATTGGATCACCACATCGCTTTCGCCCGGCTGTGCGTCTGCGCCCTCAGCCGGTTCTATCTGTATATCCACTTCTGCCGTGGGTGCGCGTTTGAGGTTTTCCAATCCCTGTTCGATATCGCGCAAATTGAGAATGTCACCCCTGGCAATCGGTACCGCATTCCATTTGGTCGCTCTCGGAGTTACGCCCTCGGCAAACCGAACCTCTCTGACCTTGCCGGGGATCACGGTAAGTTGCAATTCACCGGAATTGAGATCTTGCGGCGCTGCCAGGACCCGTGTGGTGACAAAACCCTGGGCGATGATGGAATTCTGCACGCGGCTCATAGCCAAGTTGGTACCGTGCGTGCCAAGGCAGCGACCAATCGCCGGGTCCTCATCATGGATTACTGAAGATAAGGCAAACTGGAATTTTTCGGCGGTCTCGCCGATGAGCGTAACCCGGGAGATGTTAAAGCATGGAGATTCGTTATCAGGATAGTTTGCAAGTTCTGGCTTAGGCACAGTATCGGGCAGGCGCACGTCCGGCAGGATTTCCTGCTGTTCGCGGAGTTGGCGTTCACGTTCCTGCTGAAGCAATTGTTCTTGTGCAGATCGATCAATGATTGCGCCTGCATAAGGAGTAGCAGAAAACAGGCTAAATAGAATAAATACCGCTATGCGAGCAAGCGGTGGTTTTTCCTGATCATGGTTCATTTTTATTGTTTTTTTAATCGTTATTTATTTGAATAAATACTAGTTTATAAATAACGGTGCGGGCAATGATATCTGTAGAAATTGACGTACGTCGGGAAAGATTCCTGGGTAATTAGGGCTAACAATAAAACAATAAATTAAGGTGGGAGTCGTTTTTCAATAGTAGAAAGCCGTTGAAAACTGATTGAAGAGAAGGGAGGCGACACATAAACCCCAATTCACAGTAGCCGGAAACCAGCAACACGTTATCCAGCGCTGTAATATCCCCACTTTTTCTTCTATATAAAGTAGTCTTTAAACTGGATTGGTGGCTGTAAACAACCAATGGCTGGCTGCTTACAGCCAATTTATTTCCGTGGGAAAATGAGTTATAAAAATAATTCTTTATAATTCAAGTTCTTATATCTATAAGCAATTGTCGGCATGTATTTTGCCACTTTTTGTTACTCATTTATTCCGTGTTGATGCACGTTATGATCGTAACTACTGGCAATTCCTCAATAAGCGATATGTATGTCAGTCACCACGATTGGTTGTATGGCTGGCTGCGTCGAAAACTGTCTTCGAGTGAGGTTGCCGCTGACCTGACTCAGGATACTTTCGTCTCCATTCTTTCCCGGCAATCGACAGCCGTAAGCGAGCTTAAAGAGCCGCGCGCTTATTTGACCACGGTCGCCAAATGCATATTGTCGAACTATTACCAGCGCCAGTCTTTGGAGGCTGCTTATCTATCAGCGCTGGCTGCCTTGCCTGAAACCTGCGTTATTTCGGCAGAAGAACGGTTGATTATTCTGCAAACCCTGCAGGAAATTGACACCATGCTTGGTACATTGTCTGTGAAAGTACGCCAGGCATTTCTGCTGCTGCATCTGGAAGGTTGCAAATACGCTGAGATCGCAGCTAGACTGAATGTTTCAGAACGCACGGTAAAACGCTATATGGCCCAGGCCTTCGAGCAATGTTTGCTACACATGATTTGAAGCAATTAGCCACACAAACGGAGCAAGACCTTGCCGATGTTGTCAAGCAGGCGGCTGTGTGGCTGAGCAAAGTGCATCAAGGCCCGCTGAGCCAGGCTGAAGAAACTGCGCTGCAAAAATGGCGGCAGCAAAGCCAGTTGCACGAGTCAACCTGGCAGAAGGCCGCCAGCATCACAGGCAAATTCAAAACCATTCCCAATGAAATCGGCATGTCGGTTCTCGACAGACCTGCCTCCGTCGACCGCCGCGAGTTCATGAAGCCATTGACGGTTTTATTGATTGCACTGCCAACCGGGGTCGCCAGTTACCGTTATTTACCCTGGCAAAGCTGGACAGCAGATTACACAACTGCCATTGGCGAAACGCGCTCACTCCAAATGGCAGATGGCAGCGACATTACCTTGAATACCGATACCTCATTGGATATCGACTACACGCTTCAAGAACGCATCATCAAGCTACATGCTGGCGAGGTTTATATAGAAACTGTCAAGGATGTCCAAAATCGGCCATTCTACGTGTTCACCAAACATGGCCGCCTGCAAGCGCTGGGGACGAAATTCGTTGTCAGGGTTGAGCAGGATGCAAGTTACATCGGCGTCACCGAAGGCGCGGTAGAAATAACGCCGGCAGGTGCCGGGCAGGTGCCGCTGGTAATACAAGCCGGTCATGAATCCACTTTTACAAAATCACTGATACATTCTGCATCTGCCATGGACCCCAACGCTACTTCCTGGGTTGACGGTGTTCTTTATGCGGATGACATGCCATTGAAGGATTTCATCAAACTCCTGAGCCGATACCGCAGAGGTGTGATCAACTGCGACAAGGCGGCTGAAGATGTCCGTATATCCGGCGCATTTCTCTTAAAAGATATGGACAAAATCCTGGAAACCATCCAAAGCACACGCCCATTAAAGATTCAATGGCGCACACGCTACTGGGGCACTTTTCACAAAACCCAATCATAAAACCTGAAAATAATTCAAAGTAATTTGTCCCCTTTTTGAATCTCGCCTGACATACCTGGTAAGCAACCAATCATTTGCATAACAGGGTCAGAACAATGAAAGTTCGGGGAATCAATCAACCAGTCAACAGACGGGTAATCAAGCTTTGCCTGATGGCCGCATTGGCCAGTATCAGCGTAGTACAACAGTCACAAGCGGCAGATGCCATTTCTAGCGCTAATAGCTTCAATATCCCGCCCGGCCCGTTAGGGCCTGCATTATCAAGTTTTGCGGGTAAGGCCGGTGTTTCATTATCCTTTGACCCCAACCTCACAAAAAACAAAAGCTCCGCAGGCCTGAGCGGCACATACAGTCGCGAAGAAGGTTTCAAGATGCTATTAAAAGGCAGCGGCCTGACGGTAGTTTCAGATGGGCAAGGCGGGTTTACGCTTGAACGGTTGCCGGTTGATGGCAATAGCCAGAACCTTCCTCTGGATATCGAACTTGCCGAAATCCAGGTACGCGCCAAGCGCTTCTACGAAGTCGGCCCATTGCCGGGTCTTGGTTTAACCAAGGAGCAAATCCCCGGCAACGTGCAAAGCATCACCGCAGAGGAAATCAAGCAATCCCACTCCCTCAGCATTACCGACCTCATGAACTCCAAGCTGCAATCCGTCAATGTCAACGACTACCAGGGCAATCCGTTCCAGATGGATGTGCAATACCGTGGCTTTACCGCAGGCCCGCAGATCGGTACGCCACAGGGTTTGTCTGTGTTCTTTGATGGTATCCGCGTCAATGAACCCTTCGGAGATGTCGTGAACTGGGACATGATTCCGTTGAATGCCTTGTCAGGCTTCGACGTCTTCCCCGGCTCCAACCCTATTTTCGGGTTGGGTACATTGGGCGGTGCTGTTTCCATGAAGACCAAAAGTGGTTTCGACAGCCCCGGCGTCGAAGCGGAAATTCTCACCGGTTCATTTGGCCGCAGGCAGTTGCAGGCATCAGGTGGCTGGAACAATGGCACCGTTGGCCTGTTTGGTGCGGGCAACTTCTTCCTCGAAGACGGCTGGCGCGAGAATTCCCCCAGCAAGGTCAACCAGGTCTTCGGCAAGGCCAGCTATCAAGGCGAAAAGCTCGACCTCAACCTCAGTTCACTCGTCGTCTGGAATGACCTCATCGGCAATGGCTTATTGCCGAGCGAAATGTACAAACAGGACCGGAATGGCGTCTTCACCTCCCCTGACTCCACCGACAACCGCCTGTGGCAATTCCAGCTAGCCGGCAGCTACTTCGTCAACGACAACTTCACGGTTACAGGCCAGGTGTACCGCAGGAACAGCAAGCGCCATGCGGTCGGGGCAGATGTGTATACGGAGTATGGAAGTCAGTTTGTCCGCCGCAATCTCAACCCCGGTGAAGTACGAACATGCCTGTTCAACAGCACCAATGATTACGGCATCCCGGATTATTACGTGCTGGATGTACAGGACGGTAATGCATTCGGTGATATGAACTGGTTGATGTTTGCATTTTCCGGCATGTCGTTCGCTGACGCCGCGGCGGCTTTTTTGCCGCCGGATTCCTTCAATGCTCCGTTGCCGGATTATTTTGTGGCGCTTGCGCAAGACGATTTCGAGCGGAACAAGAATTTCTATGCGACCAATTTCTTTGCCGCAGGAGGTGTGTCCGGACCTCCCGTACCTTACGGCGACGTGACGACCTATTCCAATCTTGAAACTTCCTATATCTATCAGTCAACAGTCAATCTATCCCAAATCAAGGATCCAACAGGCAGTGCCATTTTGGGAATGACCGGTTTTTACTGGTATACGCCTGATACCGCAGAGGCCGGAGACCTGACGCCAGGAGACGGCATGGGGGTCAAGCATATCGTGCTGATAGCGCCACCTACCAATGCCGATTCGTGCATAGGCGATGTCGGCGCCGATGATCTCAGGGTGCCCGGCCCCCAGGGCGGTTTCCTGACCGTCGATGGCGGTGTGTATAACAATGGCACTGGTACTGGGGTCGTGGAAGGCACCCCGACTGCCGTCATTACCGACAGCCAGATCGACCAGATCACCGATGGCGCTTCTGTTCAGTTCAACTGGAACTATCCCAAGCACAAGTTCATGGTCGGCGCTTCCATCGATAAACCCAGCGCCAAATACAAAAGTGGCCAGATGTTGGGCATGCTGGATGCCAACCGTGATGCCTACCTGGCGCCGGATGAAATCCGCGACCAGTATGCGGCGGCCAGTACGGAAATCAGTAATAACAACTTCGAAGGCGACCAGATCACCAAAAGCATTTACGCCAGTGAGACCTGGAGCCCGATAGAAACCCTGCACATCACAGGGGCCATGCGCTACAACGAAACCCGTGGCAAGAACAAGATTGCCTCGCGTACCTACGGCAGCTTTGTCTGGGATTTGTCGCAACTGCTGGCTTACCCTGATTACTTCAATGTCTGCCCCAATGGCGATTGCACTGGCGTGCCGATGGGGTACCGGGTGCCGGACGCCGCGAATATCCTGAACAAACCGGAAAAGGAGAAATTCAGCTACTACTCGCTCAATCCTTCGCTGGGGGCAACATGGCAGGCAACCCCTGACCTGAATATCTATGGCAACTGGGCACAGGGTACGCGTGTGCCTAGCGTGATCGAACTGGGTTGTGCGTTTGACGATACACCGATACTAGTCGGTGCTGGCACTGCTAATGAACGATATGTGCCCAAGAGCCTGCGAGAGAACCGTTTCTGCTCGTTGCCCACTACACTCTCTGGTGATCCCTATCTGGCCCAGATCAAAGCCACGACCCTGGACCTGGGCCTGCGCGGGCGCTGGAGCGACAACGTTGAATGGAATCTGGGTGCCTATCGTACTAATCTCAAGGATGATATTTACGTGGTGACCTATCCGGGCAATCGCAGTTTTTTCGATACTATCGGCAAGACCCGGCGTCAGGGGGTGGAAGCCGGTATTTTTGCGGCGTTTGGCAAGAGCAGCCTGCGGCTCAACTATGCGCTTACCGAAGCCACCTTTGAGGATGAATTTGACCTGGCCGGCAATGACAACAGCAGTGCCGTCGAGAATTTGCGAGGCAATGATGATTATGGCCATACCATCCGGGTCAAAAAAGGCAACCGCATGCCCGGTGTGCCTTTGCACAACCTCAATGCCACCCTCAGTTATCAGGTCACACCCAAATGGCAGGTCGGCCTGACCGCCGTTGCCCATTCCTTTGCCTATGTACGCGGCAATGAGAACAACAAACATCAGGCCGGCGTGGTCGTGTATGACACGGTTGAAATCGACGGTAGCCCGACGAAGGTGGCACGCAGGGTCACCAGCAACCCCGGCAAGGTGCCCGGCTATGCCGTGTTCAACTTCCAGACCAGTTATCAACTGGCGCCTGAATGGCGGTTGGGCTTGCTCGTCAACAATATTTTCGACAAGGATTATTTCACTGCCGGCCGCCTGGGCCGCAATCCATTCTCGCCTTCCATCTATGGCGCGATCGGGCCGAGTGGTTACAACCATAATTCCACCGACTGGTTGAGCACCAACTTCCTCGCCCCCGGCGCGCCGCGGGCGGCCTGGATTAGCTTGAGTTATGAGTTCGACCCCAGGAAATAGACTGCTTGGCGCCATGTACCGGCTGTTGCTTCAGTTATGCACTCCTGCCGACAGGCACCCTGCGCCTGTCGGGCTGGCAGGGCACATTGGTGAAGAACTCGCGCCAGCCGGATACGGGAGCCATCCCCAACTTCACCACATGGCGCAATCGCAACTGGATTACATCGTCAGGCAGGTCCATGCCGAGGGTTACCATGTAGAGCATATCTCCAGCTTTGGGATTGGCTCGATAGATACCGTTGAATTGGTCACTGCCATCAATGATTGGGCAAGCTCGGTCAATCTCAAGGTTGGGTTCAATCATGACCATGATATTTGTGTGTTTGAAGAAGGCTGAGTGCGCGCCCTGCCTCGATTTATTCAATTGCAAGGCAGGTTCTTGGTACGGAAGCCGGCCTGAATAGCCCTAATTGGTAATCTGCCTAATATTATTCTGTTGCCTGATTTGGCTTACCAGATAACGTTATTCAAAGCTTCCAGCAAAGGCTTTAACCTAGAAATATCTGTAGCAGTTCATTCAAAAAACGCTGGCCCAGCAATGTTGGTTTGATCGCATTGTTTTCAATTTCAATCAAACCTTTGTCTTTGGCAATTTTCAATGCTGGTTCAATTTTGCTGATAGCCAATCCGGTCCGTAGCTGAAACAGGCCGATCTCGAAACCTTCGGTCAGGCGCAGGGCATTCATCATGAATTCAAAGCCGAGTTCGTCCTGGCTGATGCTCCACTCACTATCAATCGCGAGTCCTTTTGCTGTATTTTCCAGATAACGGTTTGGGTGTTTATGACGGGCTTCGCGGGTGATCCTGTCGTGATAGCTGAGTTTGCTGTGCGCACCTGCGCCTATGCCGAGGTAATCGCCGAAAGTCCAGTAATTGAGGTTGTGCCGTGCGCGTTTGCCTTTCCGGGCGAAGGCGGAGGTTTCGTAATGCTCATAACCGTGCTGGGCCAGCAGTTGTTCGATGGCTTCCTGCATGGCGGCACTGGTGTCGTCATCCGGCAGGCTCGGTGGTGTACGGTGAAAGGGTGTATTAGGCTCCAGCGTCAGGTGATAGAACGACAGGTGCGATGGGCTGAGTTCACAAGCGCGCCCGGCATCGGCCAGTGCATCTTCCAGGCTCTGGTTGGGCAGGCCGTACATCACGTCCAGATTGACGCTTTCAAAGGTAGCGAGTGCTAACTCCGCTGCCGTAATGGCCTGCTTTTCATCATGGATGCGACCAAGCGAGGCAAGGTAGCGGCTATCGAAGCTCTGAATGCCCAAGGAGAGACGATTGACGCCTGCATCGCGGTAACCTTTGAAATGCGCGGCATCGACGGTGCCGGGGTTGGCTTCCAGTGTGATTTCGGCTTCATATTCCAGCGGCGTGAGCATGCGCACCTGGCTCAGGATGCGGTCTATGGCTTCCGGCGAAAACAGGCTGGGTGTGCCGCCGCCGAAGAATACGCTGCGTATCTTGCGACCCCAGACTTTGGGAACGGATTGCTCCAGGTCTGCAATCAAGGCATCTACATACGCTTGTTCAGGGATTTCCTGCCGGGATTCATGCGAGTTGAAATCGCAGTAAGGGCATTTTTTCACGCACCACGGTATATGGATATAGAGCGAGAGCGGCGGGGGATTTTTCAGCCCGGAAACAGTTGCAGCGCCTGCTAATGGCGCTGCGTCATTAACAGGGATGATGGGAATCATTACTTGGACTGCGGTGGATAGGGGTTCACCAGATCATCCACCAGCTTGTGCAAGGCTTCACGCATCTGTGTTTCCGAGACTTCCATTAACAGGCCATCTTCCAGCGCATCCTGCGCGATTTGTTTCAGCTCATCAAAGTTTTCTTTCATGACCTTGATTTTTTCCGTGCATGACACGATGGATGCGTCATCGCGTTGCCATACAGGCCATTGATTGTGGCTACTCATGATTGCAACTTTTCAATCAGGTGCAGCATATCGCGCAGGGCATGGCCGCGATGGCTGATGCGGTTTTTGATGTCCATGGGGAGTTCGGCACCGGTTTTGCCGGTTTTGGCATCGAGGAACAGCGGGTCGTATCCAAAGCCGCCTTCGCCGCGTGGGGCTTGCAGTATTTCGCCTTGCCAGATGCCTTGCGCAATCAGCGGTTGGGGGTCTTCCGGGTTACGTACCAGCACCATGACGCAGTAATAGTGGGCGTGACGATCTTCGACACCTTCAAGCGCTTGCAGCAGCTTTTCATTGTTGCGGGCATCGGATTTAGGCTCGCCGGCAAAGCGGGCCGAATAAACGCCGGGCGCGCCCTGCAGGGCATCGACGCAAATGCCGGAATCATCCGCCAGCGCGGGCAGGCCGCTGTGTAAACTAGCATGACGTGCTTTGGCCAGCGCATTTTCGATGAAGGTAAAATAGGGTTCTTCTGCTTCCGGCACCTCAAAATCGGATTGCGGTAGCACCTCGATCGCCAGCGGCTCCAGCAACTGGCCGATTTCACGGAGTTTGCCGGGATTGCTGCTGGCAATAACGATTTTTTTCATCGGCGCGCTCAACGTTCCAGCGCCAATTTCTGTATGGCGGTCAACTGCTGGATACCGTCGACGGCCAGATTCACCATCGCATTCATTGCATCGCGTTGGAACGGTTCGCCTTCAGCTGTTCCCTGGATTTCGACGAAACCACCGCTGCCGGTCATTACAACGTTCATGTCGGTGTCGCAGTCGGAGTCTTCGATATAGTCCAGGTCGAGCACCGGTACGCCCTTGTAAACGCCGACGGAGATGGCGGCAACGCTGTCACGCAGCGGCGAAGCGCTGATCTGGCCATTTTTCAGCAGGTGCGAGACGGCATCATGCAGTGCGACATACGCGCCGGTGATGGCCGCCGTGCGGGTGCCGCCATCGGCCTGAATCACATCGCAGTCGATTTGAATGCTGCGTTCCCCGAGTTTTTCAAGGTCGATGATCGCGCGTAAACTGCGCCCGATCAGGCGTTGAATCTCCTGGGTGCGGCCGGATTGCTTGCCCTGGGAAGCTTCGCGCTGCATACGGCTGCCAGTGGAGCGGGGCAGCATGCCGTATTCCGCAGTGACCCAGCCTTGATTCTTGCCACGCAGGAAGCCGGGTATCTTTTCCTCGACGCTTGCGGTGCAGAGCACGTGCGTATCACCGAACTTGACCAGTACGGCGCCTTCGGCGTGTTTGGTGTAATGGCGAATGATTTCGACTGGGCGCAGTTGGTTGGCGGCACGCTGGCTTGGACGCATGGCAGTTTCCGGATATTTAAACCCTTATTATATGCGATGTGTGGAAAGGACTGCGGCCTGGCTACTTGTGCGTGGTTTTGTTGATGGCCAGCTGGATTTCCAGGATGGCCCGCTGGATTTCTTCATCGGTCAGGTCGTCCGGCGGCAATTCATCGCTTTGTGCCGGGGCGTGGGTCACGGGGTTAATGATGGTTGTCGTCGTGCCCAATGGCATGGCGGCGGTCGAAACGGCCTGCCGGCTGTTCTGCCGGTCACCCCATTGCAAGCCGATGGCGCTCATGTTGTCGCCGGTCGGCCCGCATAACGCTTCGGCGATATTCAGCAGTTTCGGTACGGTATCCAGGATGCCGCCGGCATGCAGTATTTTGGCAATATCGTGGTCGTTGAGTGCCGACCACAGGCCGTCCGTACATAAGAGCAGGATGTCGCCATCCTTGAGTTCACGTACGGCCGCAATGTCAATATGCGGCATTCTGTCGCCGCCGAGGCAGTTGTAGATTTTGTGGAAATCAGGGTGTTTTGCCATTTCTTCAAAGCGCAACTGGCCTTTTCGATAGAGCATCTGCACCACGGAATGATCTTCCGTGCGGAAAATCAGTTGTCCATTCCTGAAATGATAGAGCCGCGAATCGCCGACGTGGGCGGCGTAAATCTTATTGTCCTGCAGGATGGTAGCAACGATGGTGGTGCGCGGCGCGTCATCCAGGTCGTTTGCCAGCGTCAGGCTATCGATGGCGTCATGCACTTGCATGATATGGTCGCTAAGAAACTTGGATGGATCGGGAAGTGATGGAATGGCCAGGTTCTGGAATGCATCGGTCAGCGATTTCACGGCGAGTTCCGCGGCAACCTCGCCATGGCGGTGGCCGCCCATGCCGTCGGCGATAACGGCGAGCAGCGCGTCCTTGCTGTAGGAATAGGCAAGCCGGTCTTCGTTATAGGGACGAGGGCCTTGCCGACTGTTCTGGTAGATGGTGAATTTCATAAGATTTGTAAAGTAAAAAGACCTAAATCTCCTTTTGCAGAAGATGCATGATCTTATCAATAAAACCATGCTTCCTGTCCTCGGCCTGCGGAGCAGAAGGAATGTCTTTCTGCAGGGATTTTTGCAGCGCGTAAATGCTCTGGGGCCGCTCAAGATGATCAAGTGCCATGCAGTTATCGATAATTCTCAGCAGATTTTCCGAATAGATATCCTTGCCCAGTTTTTCCGCGGGTATCATCGTATCCTTCTTGATGCGTTCGCTGGCGGCGAGCGGCGTGGCGCGGGTCAGGCATGAATACATGGTTGCTCCGATACTATAGATGTCGCTCCAGGGGCCAAGCAGCTTGCGGTCGGTATATTGTTCCGGCGGGGCGAATCCCGGTGTGTAGCTCGGCGGCAGCCTGGGAAGCGCGTCGTCCAGCGTCTGCCTTGCGGAACCGAAATCCAGCAGCACGGGCGAGCCGTCGAGGCGTATGTAAATGTTCGCCGGTTTGATATCGAGATGCAGCAGCTTCTGGGTATGCACCTCGCGCAAGCCGTTCAGCAGTTCGGTAAAAACACGTCTCAGGAAGTTTTCGGAGACGGGTTCATTGTGGCTGAGGATATACTCTTGCAGGGATTTTCCACGCTCATATTGCATGACCATGTAGACCGTCTCATTGGCGCGGAAGAAATTAATCACGCGCACGATGTTCCTATGGTTGATGTTGGCGAGTGCGCGACCCTCTTCAAAGAAGGATTTCAGGCCATGCCGGAAACTGCCGGAAGCTTCTGCGGTCGGAACGACAATCTGGTCGCCTTCCTTGCGGAGCGCCAGTGCAGTCGGCAGGTATTCTTTGATGGCGACCGTATTCTTACCCGGATCGCTGGCGAGGTAGACGAAGCTGAACCCACCGGCACTCAGGACTTTTTTGATCTTGTAGTCCTGTAGTTCGTAACCGATAGGCAGGGATTGATTTTGGTTATTCGCCATTCTCGCTGACTGCGTCAGATATTCCCGGGAAAATATGCGAGCTATTTTGGCATGAAATACATGGCATTTGATACTATGCCTTAAATTTGGTTGGGAACAGGCATCTTATGATTTATAGCATGACAGGCTTTGCAGCGCTCGAAAAAGAAACAGCCGTGGGTGTGCTGGTACTGGAACTCCGTTCGGTCAACCACCGCTATCTTGAGCTCCAGCTCAAACTGGATGAGAGCGTGCGCACATATGAGCCGCTGATCAGGGAGCATATTTCAGCCAAGCTGGGGCGCGGCAAGGTCGAATGCCGATTGAGCCTGATGGACCGGCATTCGCAGGCTAAAACCCCTCAACTTGATACGGAAGTGCTGGAACAACTGGCCCAGATGAGCGCGACCGTGCAGCAGTATTTTCCGCAGAGCCAGCCCTTGAGCGTGGCGGATATCCTGCGCTGGCCGGAAGTGCAGGTGCGCGAACATGTCGATCCCGAAGCGCTGGCGGAGAACATCAGGCAGTGCCTGGTTCAGGCGTTGGAGGACATGGCGCAATCGCGTGCCAGGGAAGGCCAGAAGCTGAAGGGCTCGATACTGGAGCGTTTGGCTGAAATCGAGCAACTGATTGCACGGATAAAACCGTTTCTACCCCTGCAGATCAAGGCTTACCAGGAGAGGCTGACCGCCAAGCTGCAGGAGGTGTTCAAAACCCAGGACGATGAGCGCATCCGCCAGGAACTGATGCTCTTTGCGCAACGCGTCGATATCGATGAAGAGCTGACCAGGCTGGCTACACACGTCGGCGAGGTGCGGCGTATTCTCGATGCTGGCGGCGCAGCGGGCAAGCGCCTGGATTTTCTGATGCAGGAATTGAATCGCGAGGCCAACACGCTGGGCGCAAAGTCGGTTTCCACCGAAGTTTCGCAAACATCCATGGCATTGAAAGTGCTGATTGAACAGATGCGCGAGCAGATTCAGAATATAGAATAGCGGCACATTGACACCATGCGTGTTTTCTCAAGATCGACTCAAACAAGGTTATGCAATGCGTGATTTCAGGTATTCCGTTTTAGTAACTATTCTGGGGCTGGGGCTGGCCGGCTGGTGGGGCTACCACAGCGGCGGCGGCATAGCCGGCATCTGGCCGGCCCTGGCCCTGGCACTGATTCTCAGTATCATGGAGATCAGCCTTTCCTTCGATAATGCCGTCGTTAATGCCTCGATTCTGAAAGACATGGACGAAAAATGGCGCCAACTGTTTCTGACGGTCGGTATTTTGATCGCCGTATTCGGCGTGCGCCTGGTTTTCCCCTTATTGCTGGTTGCCGTAGCTACCAGCCAGGGTTTTGTCGAAGTGGCGCGCATGGCAGTGGAACAGCCTGCCGAGTATTCCAGGCACTTGATGGATGGGCATGCCGCCATTGCCTCGTTCGGCGGCACATTCCTGTTCTTGGTGTTCCTGAGTTTCATCCTGAATGACGGCAAGGAGCTGCATTGGCTGGGCAAGGCTGAAGAGCAACTGGCCAAGCTGGGTAAGCTGGAATCGATCGGGATCGTGATTACCTTGGCGATTCTATTGGCCTTGCAGCATTACTTGCCGGTGCCGGCAGAGAAAAAGATGACGATTCTGCTGTCTGGGGTGGCAGGGGTCGTGCTCTATATCATTGTCGATAGCCTGGGCAGCTTCTTCGGCTCGCAGGCCGAGGCTGACACCATCAGCAAGACCGCGAAGAGAAACGGGGCGATGGGCTTTATCTACCTGGAGATTCTTGACGCATCCTTCTCGTTCGACGGGGTGATCGGCGCATTTGCCATTACGCGCGACGTCATTATCATCATGCTGGGCCTGACCATCGGTGCGATGTTTGTCAGGTCGCTGACCGTGCATTTTGTCTACAAGGGTACGCTGCAGAAATATGTGTACCTGGAGCACGGCGCACATTACGCCATTGGTATTCTGGGGTTGATCATGTTTTACTCGATCTATGAACATGTCCCCGAGATCATTACAGGCCTGATCGGTGTGGTGTTCATTGTCGCATCGCTGATTTCCTCGATTGCCTACAAGCGGAAGCTCGCCCGGCTGGACGCGATCACAAGTGCGGGTGAGGCGAGATGACGGGCAATCTTTTTATCGTGGCGGCGGCATCCGGTACCGGGAAAACCAGCCTGGTGAAAGCCTTGCTGGCGGCAGATCCCCGCATCGCGCTTTCCGTCTCCTACACCACACGCCAGCCGCGCCCCGGTGAAGTGGATGGCGTGGATTATCATTTTGTCGATGAGGCCCGCTTCCTCAAGATGCTGGAAGAGGGTGAGTTTCTCGAGTGTGCGGAAGTACATGGCGCGCGCTACGGCACATCGCAGCGCCGGGTCGAGAACTGCCTGAAGACCGGCGATGACCTGATCCTGGAAATTGACTGGCAGGGTGCGGCCCAGGTTCGTAATCTGATGCCTGCCGTTATCAGCATTTTTATCCTGCCGCCTTCAATCGATACCCTTGCGCGGCGCTTGAAAACCCGCGCTCAGGATAGCGAAGAAGTGATTGCACGCAGGTTGAACGCGGCACGCGAAGAGATGAGCCACGTGGCTGAATTTGACTATGTTATAATGAATGATGATTTTCAGGCGGCGCTGGAAGACCTTCATGCCGTTATTCGCGCCCAGCGCCTCAAATGCGACAGACAGCTTGCGCAACACCAGGGCCTGCTCAACAGTCTCAAGTAACAATCGATTTTGGAGAAATAAACGATGGCTCGTATTACAGTTGATGATTGTCTCGACAAGATTCCCAACCGTTTCCACTTGACGCTGGTCGCTGCCTATCGCGCCCGCCAACTGGCAAACGGCTCCGAACCATTGGTGAATACACATGGTCTGAAAGACAAGCCGACCGTCCTCGCATTGCGCGAAATTGCCGCAGGCAAGGTGGGACTGGAAGTTCTGAATCGAGGCCATGCCTGATTCCCTGATGAATCAGGCTGAATGATTAACTCACTACTTTTTTCGAATTAGAAAAGGAACAGGTTGAAGAGAGTGCCATGCCTAAAACCGCAGCCAGACACTCGGCCGAACCTGCAAATCCCCGCGAACCATCGCTGTTGCCCGCCGACAGCGATGACTCCCAGCTAACGCTACGCCTCAAAGAATACCTCAAGCAAGAAGACATTGCCCAGGTCTGGGCCGCTTACCGTTTCAGCGCTGCTGCCCATGAGGGGCAGTTCCGTCGTAGCGGAGAGCCCTATATCACTCACCCTGTCTCCGTCGCCGGCATATTGGCCGAGTTGCACATGGATACGCCGACACTGGTTGCGGCCCTGCTGCACGACGTGGTCGAGGATACGGGTATCACCAAGCAGGAAATCAGCGACCAGTTCGGCAAACAGGTCGCCGAACTGGTCGACGGTCTTTCCAAGCTGGACAAGATCGAGTTCCAGAGCGCGACCGAAGCGCAAGCGGAAAACTTCCGAAAAATGCTGCTGGCCATGTCGCAGGATGTCCGCGTAATCCTGGTCAAACTGGCCGACCGTTTGCATAACATGCAGACGTTGGAAATCATGAGCTCGGAAAAGCGCAAGCGCATTTCACGCGAGACGCTGGATATTTATGCGCCCATCGCCAACAGGTTGGGCCTGAACAGTATCTTTCAGGAACTGGAGGATCTGAGCTTCAAGTATCTTTACCCCATGCGCTACCGGGTTATCGCCAAGGCCGTCATGGCTGCGCGCGGCAACCGTAAGGAAGTTGTCGGCAAAATACAGGATGCCATCAAGCTGCGCTTGCAGGAAATGCATATCGATGCGGAAGTGACCGGCCGCGAAAAACACCTTTACAGTATTTATAAAAAGATGGCCGGCAAAACGACGACCTTTTCGCAGATATACGATATTTACGGTTTCCGCGTCATCGTCAACGACATGCCCACCTGCTATCAGGCATTGGGTGTATTGCACGGCCTTTACAAGCCGATTCCCGGCAAGTTCAAGGATTACATCGCGATTCCCAAGGCGAATGGCTACCAGTCATTGCACACGACCCTGTTCGGTCCATTCGGCACGCCGATCGAAGTACAGATACGCAGCCGCGAAATGCACAATATTGCCGATGCCGGCGTTGCAGCGCATTGGCTTTACAAGACCACAGACGCGCATTTGACCCAATTGCAGCAGCAAACCCATCAATGGCTGCAGCGCCTGCTCGATATTCAGAGCGAAAGTTCCGATTCCCTGGAGTTTCTGGAACATTTCAAGGTTGATCTGTTCCCGGACGAAGTATATGTCTTTACGCCCAGAGGCAAAATCATGGCGCTGCCCAAGGGTGCGACGGCGGTGGATTTTGCCTATGCCGTGCATACCGATATCGGCAATTGCTGTGTCGCGGTCAAGATCAACCAGGAGTTGGCGCCGCTGCGTACGGAATTGCACAACGGCGATCATGTCGAGATCATTACTTCCGCGCTGGCAAAGCCCAATCCCGCATGGCTCAATTACGTGATTACCGGCAAGGCGCGCGCGCATATTCGCCACTTCCTCAAGTCCATGCAGTCGACGGAATCCGCCCACCTGGGCGAGCGCATGCTGAATCAGGCGCTGCGCGCCCTGCATATGGATCCGGCAGAAGTCGATGAAGCGCGCTGGCAGAAACTGCTGCGCGATTATGGGGCCAAGAGCAGGCAGGAAGTGCTGACGGATATCGGCCTTGGAAAGCGCCTGAATGTGATGGTGGCGCATCAGTTGATGGCCAAGACGGATGAGCAGAAGGCCGAGGAAACAAGACTCGAAAGCGTCAACGAACGACAGGCCAGACAACTGAACAAGGTGCTGGATACGATCACCATCCGCGGCTCGGAGGGCATGGCGGTGCAATTCGCCCAATGTTGCCGTCCGATTCCCGGTGATCCGATTCTCGGTTTCATCAATAAGGATAAGGGGCTGGTGATTCATACCCACGATTGTCCGGCGATTCGCAAATTCAAGCTGGATCCGGAAAAGTGGCTGGACGTCGAGTGGGAGCCGGACAGCAAGCGCCTGTTCAAGGTGAATCTCAAGCTCACGGTAGCCAACGAGCGCGGCATGCTGGCGAAAATCGCTGCAGGCATCGCCGACGCGGGTTCCAATATCGACCATGTCAGCATGGAAGAGCCGGATGGCAGTGCTTACACCAACATGCATTTTACCGTTCAGGTCGAGAACCGCGTGCATCTTGCCGACCTCATGCGGCGGCTGCGCAAGATCCCCGATATGGTGCGCATCAACCGCGTCAAGGGCACCGGGTCTGAACAGAAAACCCAGTAAGGAGGGTGTTTTGCCCGGCTTCTTCCTTGATTCTGCCTTGAACGGTGCAAATTCCATCCACTAAAGGTTTAACGGGCGCTGGTTTGTCTCGTCGGCAATTCACTCTAAAATAGCGGTATATCGAATTTCAATCACTCATTTATCAGGAAAGTTATGGCAAAACAGATCATCCATACCGACGGCGCTCCACAGGCGATAGGCACTTACTCACAGGCAGTCAAGGTGGGCGATACCGTCTACCTGTCCGGGCAAATCGGGCTGGACCCCGCAAGCATGCAACTGGTGGAAGGCATAGAAGCCCAGGTGCATCGCGTGTTCCGGAATTTGCGTGCGGTTACCGAGGCGGCAGGCGGTTCAATGGCCGATATCGTCAAGCTCAATATCTTTTTGACCGATTTATCCAATTTCGCCCTGGTCAACACGGTCATGGCCGAGTATTTCGTGCAGCCGTATCCGGCGCGCGCCGCTGTCGGCGTGGCTTCATTGCCTCGCGGTGCGCTGGTGGAAGCAGACGGAGTCATGGTATTAGCGTAAGGCTTTCCGACTGCAAGGCGATCAGCAAGCCTCTGCTGGCCCGGCTGCAAAAGCTGGGCATTGTCGATATACAGGGCTTGCTGCTGCATCTGCCGCTACGTTATGTCGACGAAACCCGCATCACGGCCATACGCGATTTGCGTACCGGCGAACAGGCACAGGTGGAAGGCGAAATCGTTCACACCGAAGTGCAATACAAACCGCGCAAGGCCCTGATCTCCCGTCTGCGCGACGATACCGGCCAGTTATCCCTGCGTTTCCTGCATTTCTATCCAAGCCAGATCAAGGCGCTGGCAGAGGGCAAGCGCTTGCGGGTGTTGGGTGAAGTGCGTAATGGCTTCTTCGGCTGGGAGATGGTGCATCCGCAATGCCGGCCCGTGGCGCCGGATATGCCGATGCCGGAGACGCTTTCTCCTGTTTATCCAACGACGGCAGGGCTGAGTCAGGCTGTTCTGCGTAAATGGATAAGCTGGGCTTTGCAGCAGGATGCGCTTTTTGAAACCTTGCCGGCCTGGGTTTATGAATTGCATGGCCTGCCGGTTTTTTCCGACAGCCTGAAATCCCTGCATCACCCGGCTGCCGATGCCAGCCTGGAGATGTTGCAGGATCGCAGTAATCCTGCATGGCGGCGCTTGGCTTATGATGAATTGCTGGCGCAGCAGCTTTCCATGCGGCAGCATTATGCGCGCCGGCGGCATATGGGCGCCCCATCGTTGCCCCCTTCCAGAAAGTTGATCACGGCGCTTTTGAAAAGCCTCGCATTCAAACTGACCAATGCCCAGCAAAAGGCGGCATTGGAAATTACGCAGGATATGACACAGCCGCATCCGATGCAGCGATTGCTGCAGGGCGATGTAGGCAGCGGCAAGACCATTGTTGCGACCATGGCCACCTTGCAGGCCATCGAACACGGTTGGCAGGTTGCCATCATGGCGCCGACCGAGATTCTCGCAGAACAGCATTACCGCAAACTAAGTGCGTGGCTTGAACCGCTGGGGATCGAACTGGCCTGGCTGGCTGGAAGCCAGGGCAAGAAAGAGCGGGAAACCGCTTTAAACAAAGTCGCCAGCGGAGAAGCGAAGCTGGTTATCGGTACGCATGCCATCTTTCAGGATCAGGTGCAGTTTGCCAAACTGGGCCTGGTCATTGTGGATGAACAGCACCGTTTTGGCGTGCAACAAAGGCTATCGCTCAGGCAAAAAGCAAAATCAGCCGGGATTGCAGCGCCCCATCAGCTAATGATGAGCGCGACGCCGATACCGCGCACCCTGTCCATGAGCTATTACGCCGATCTCGATGTCTCGGTGATCGATGAGCTGCCTCCCGGCCGCACGCCCATCGTTACCAAGCTGGTTTCCGAAACTCGCCGTGAGGAGGTCTTGCAGCGCATCCATGAGGCCTGCCGGCTCGGCAAACAAGCCTACTGGGTTTGCCCGCTGATAGAAGAGTCCGAGGCGCTGCAATTGCAGACCGCCATCGACACTTATGAATATAT
This sequence comes from Methylophilaceae bacterium, assembly GCA_905339275.1. Lineage (GTDB taxonomy): Bacteria > Pseudomonadota > Gammaproteobacteria > Burkholderiales > Methylophilaceae > UBA6140. Next base: position 13,192 of record CAJPFK010000004.1, on the reverse strand, counting down.
GCTGGGCGCATTCCCGGATTTACGGGTCGGCTTGCTGCATGGACGCATGAAACCAGCCGAGAAACAGGACATCATGGCCCGGTTCAGTGCCAATCGGATCCAGTTGCTGGTTGCCACGACAGTGATCGAAGTCGGCGTCGATGTGCCAAATGCCAGCCTGATGGTGATCGAACATGCCGAACGCATGGGGCTCTCCCAATTGCACCAGCTTCGCGGCCGTGTCGGGCGCGGCGCAGAGAAAAGCACCTGTATCCTGCTCTACCAGAATCCGCTTTCCGAGATGGCGCGCGCGCGACTGAAAGTGATCTATGAGTCGAGTGACGGTTTCGAAATCGCCCAGGCGGATTTACACCTTCGGGGACCCGGAGAGTTTCTTGGCGTGCGCCAAAGCGGCGTGCCCATGCTGAAAATTGCAGATCTCGAACGCGATGCGGATTTGCTGCAAGCGTCAAAAGAGATAGCGGACAAGCTGCTGCAGGAGCATCCGGAGGCAGTTGCGCGACACCTGCAACGCTGGCTGGGATATGCGGAAGAACTGGTCAAGGTCTGATGTGAGTGCGACGCCACTGTGACATAATCCTGTCGTGAAAGTCTATTCCCGCCCTTTACTGACCCATACGCCCTGGATTAAAAAGCCCGTCAATAGCGGCATCTACAGGCATTGGCTGATCGACGACGGCTCCCTGACCAAGCGTCTGCAATCCGTCAGTACCGAATTTGCAGTCAAGCCAAGCCGGCACCAGTATGCCAAGGCGCAGGTCGATGAATCGTTGTTGCTCGGCATACCGCGCCGGCAAAATACCTTGCTGCGCGAAGTCCATCTTTACTGCAATAATGTGCCGGTGGTGTTTGCACATAGTGTGCTGCCCCGCCGGAGCTTGCGTGGCGAATGGCTGGCATTGGGTCATCTGGGAAACAAGCCGCTGGGCGCGGCGCTGTTCATGAACCCGAGGGTCACGCGTACGCCGCTTGAATTCAAGAAATTATCCAAGCAGCATGCCCTTTATCGCCGCGCAGTCAGGCATTTGGCTGCCAGGCCGCAGGCATTGTGGGCCAGGCGCTCGATATTCAGGCTGAATCGTTGCGCTATCATGGTGACGGAGGTGTTTCTGCCCCAGGTGCTGGAACTATGAACTGGATACAAAAATTAAACACTTATGAGCGCCTGATGCGGCTGGATAAGCCGATTGGCATCCTGTTGCTTTTGTGGCCCACCTTGTGGGGTTTGTGGATTGCGGGTCAAGGCCGTCCGGATTGGATAGTGGTCTGGATATTCGTGCTCGGCACGGTGCTCATGCGCTCTGCGGGTTGCGTGATGAACGACATGGCAGACCGTGGTTTCGACCGCCATGTCGAGCGCACTCAGCAACGCCCGCTGGCGACTGGCGAGGTCAGCGTCGGAGAGGCCTGTCTGCTCGCAGGCACGTTGAGTATTGCCGCATTTGCCCTGGTGCTGTTTCTCAACGCTTTGACGATTGCGCTCTCTTTCACAGCATTGTTCCTTGCGGCCAGTTACCCGCTTACCAAACGTTTCCTGGCGATACCGCAAGCCTATCTGGGCATTGCATTCGGTTTCGGCATTCCCATGGCATTCGCCGCGCTGACGAATGAAGTTCCGCCCGCCGCCTGGCTCATGCTGCTGGCGAATATTTTCTGGGCAATTGCTTACGATACCGAATATGCCATGGTGGACAGGCCGGATGATCTTAAAATCGGCATACGTTCATCGGCGATTCTTTTCGGGCGATTTGATGTTGCCGCAATCATGCTGTGCTATGGCGTTACATTGATGATTCTGGTGCTGGTGGGACTGATGGAGAAGCTGGGCTGGCCGTATTTTTCAGGGTTGGCCGCTGCAGCGGCGATTGCTGTCTATCACTACGGCCTGATAAGAACCCGGGAGCGGCAAAATTGCTTCGATGCCTTTTTGCATAACAACTGGCTGGGCGCTTTTGTATTTCTGGGTTTGTTACTCAGCTACCTGGACTAGTGCCGGTCAGCGTTTGAACTCGATATCGAAATCCAGGGGTTCGGATTTATCGGCAGATGACCGGCGCCGCTCCGGCTCATAGGGAAAATACCCTTCATCCGGCTCTTTCTTTGGTGTTTCAGTGACGGTCTGGTCCGGAGAAAATCCTGGGTCCGGCACAGCGGATGACTTCTTGCTTGTAATTGGAATCACGCTCGCCCTGGTTTTTGCCGGACTGCTGAAATTCAAGTCATTGGCAATGCTGCGTAATAACAGGATATCGAGATAGGCATTACGTTCAAATCCCTGGCGTGCTTCCGCCCGGCGGTTATAAATCAGATCATCCAGGAAAGTGACCGCATCTGATGTTCCCCAAACCTGCTCGAGACGTTCCTTAACGCGTGGGTAATCCTCAAGGCTGCTGCTGTCTTTGACCGGCGGCTCGGAAAAATCCTCAATGGCAACATTGAAATGATTTTTGCACTCCTTGCATGTCTCTTCATATTCATCCTGCTGCCCTTCGCGCTTGAGCAAGTCCAGCAACATCAGCCATGGGGCAGGGGAAGCATCCGGCGCGTCGCGCAGGTAATCCTGCAACAGGATGATGGCCAGCGCGGTCCGGCCGTGAGCGACAAAAACCTCAGCTTGTTCCAGGATGTCCTCATTGATTTCCGCACCTTGCGGCTGAGCACTGTAGCTTGCAGCCTGTACGGGCTGGAGGTTCGATTTTCCGGTGTTTACAGCGACAGGAGCAACTGGCCCGGCAGTTTCTTCTATTGTAATCGAGGGGGCGCCAGCGCCCATGAAATCTTCTTCAAGCACCTGTGGGTCGGAGCCGGCTGGAGAAACGTCGTCCCACAAGGCCGCATCTGCTGCCATTTGGCGCACGCGGATACGATGTCTGTACCAGCGCGCGGCAGCGACCAATATTGCTAACAGCAGGGCAATCAATCCATATAGCGCCCAGGTTGTCCATGCAAAGGCATTTTCTTCAGTCCGTGAGACCGCAGTTTTTGCCTGGGAAGCCTCCAATTCGATATTTCGCTTCTGCAAAGCGGCAATCTGCGTCTCAAGATAAGCAAGCTTGTTTGCCATGGCAGTGATTTCGTCGGATACGTCGTTAGCCGTTAATGGCGCTTCTCCAGCGTTAACAGGCCATTCTCCGAGAGTCGTCGAAAGCTGTAATTTGAGTGGCGAATCAAGCAGGTCGGACCGGGTATAACCACCGCCTGAAACTACCAGGAGCGGCTCATCATTCGTTTTCCCGGGTTTTGGTGGTGGTTGCGATTGTGTCGGTGCAACAGGCACTGCCTGGTAATTCTCAGAATTGCCCGAGGATTTTCTGGCTTTTTTGGGAGTGGCGACAGGGTTGAGCGGTATGGTTTGCGGATGCGTGCTGACTTCGTTCGCCAGAAGCTGTTTAGGTGCAGGCGAGACATTCCTGACAGCCGGAGCCGCCTGTATCTCAGGTTCATCCGTTACTTGGGTAAAATCGGTTGCCACCGCCTCATTCGACGTTGGCGGATCCAGCAGTACGACATATTCACGCTGTATCTGGTTTTCGCAGTTGTTTACTAAAGTCAGCTGCAATATAGGGTCATTCTGGATTTGGTATGACTTGATCAGGAGAGTCGCGTTGCCATCTGCCTCCTGGCGCAGCGCCATATTCGTAGCTACTGGTGCAAAACTTTCCTGGTCATTGCCGGACGACAGCTTGAAACAGCCAGTGCTCAACGCTTTTGGCACGCCGAACAGCTTGATGTTTGCACGTAATGGTTCACCAAGAAAAGATTGAACCTCGATGTTACCCAAGCCAAAAGCAGCAGCATGCCCGTTGCTGGCAAGCAGACCTGCCAGCAGAAGATACTCAAAAATTTTTACGCGTTTTTTCATTAATGCCAACTGATCAGCGCTGCTGCATCAATATATAGGTTTAAGAATAATCGTAATCGAATCTCGATCTTTGTCGATTTGTGATTAATTACGCAAAGATTATTCCAAGCATGCACATTACACCATTCTCTGATAAAGTTACAATAGAATATAGCCATATCTAATTGATATTTATATGCTATTTAATTATTTCTGATACACCTTCTGCTGCAAGTCCCGCCGGTCGCTGAAATTCAGGTGTCCGTAGATGACAAATTTTCAGCATGGGTGGCATAACGCCGACACTATTCTGGCGTATCGGACCGGATGTCGTGCCTAATCAGGCCACAATAACGTTTGACAAGAGCTTGCCCGGTAGCATAAAATCGCCCTCTTAATTTTTTTGGCAAGTATTGGTAGTCAGATGAAGACTTTTTCTGCTAAAGCGCACGAAGTTAAGCGCGACTGGTTCGTTGTAGATGCTACGGATCTGGTGTTGGGCCGTTTGGCAAGTGAGATCGCGCACCGTCTGCGTGGCAAGCACAAAACCATTTATACGCCTCACGTGGATACCGGTGATTACATCGTTGTGGTCAACGCTGACAAGATCAAGGTTACAGGCAACAAGGCCGAGGACAAGCTTTACCACCGTCACAGTGGTTACCCAGGCGGTATTTCCACGACGACTTTCGGCAAGATGCAGCAGCGCTTCCCGGGCCGTGCCTTGGAAAAAGCGGTTAAAGGCATGTTGCCGAAAGGCCCGCTAGGTTATGCGATGCTTCGCAAGCTGAAAGTGTATGCCGGCGAGAAACATGACCATGTTGCGCAACAACCACAGCCTTTGAAAATTCAAAGCCAGGCTTAAGGATTAGAAATGATTGGTAAATACAACTACGGTACAGGTCGTCGCAAGAGCTCTGTGGCACGCGTTTTTCTGAAGTCCGGTAAAGGCAACATCGTCATTAACGACAAGCCTGCCGATGAATACTTCTCCCGCGAAACATCACGTATGATCCTGCGCCAGCCCCTGGCGTTGACGGAAAACGAGAGCAGTTTCGATATTCTGGTTAATGTGACCGGCGGCGGTGAATCCGGCCAGGCTGGTGCGGTACGTCACGGCATTACTCGTGCCTTGATCGATTACGACGCAGCATTGAAAAGTGCGTTGTCGCAAGCAGGGTTCGTTACTCGTGATGCACGCGAAGTTGAACGTAAAAAGGTCGGCCTGCGTAAAGCACGCCGTCGTAAACAGTTCTCCAAGCGTTAAGCGATGGGTCCAGGAAAAAGCCGCATTCTGCGGCTTTTTTCATTTCTGCCCGGCGTTTTTATGACAATCGCGGCTTTTTTGTTACTATCTAACACCCTGCCAAAGTCATATAAGGCTCGAAAATTATTCAGCATATGATGCAAACCAAAAAATTGAAGATCGGGATTGTCGGTGGAACGGGTTATACCGGTGTAGAACTGCTACGTTTGCTTGCCATACACCCCAACGCAGAATTGTTCGCCATTACTTCCCGCGGCGAAGCCGGACAGCCGGTGGCCGATATGTTCCCAAGTCTGCGCAGCTACGTCGATCTGCCTTTTGTCGACCCGGCAGAGGCGGATTTAAGTGCTTGCGATGTGGTGTTTTTTGCCACTCCCAACGGCATCGCGATGCAGCAAGCACGGGAACTGCTTGCAAAAGGCGTGAGAGTCATCGATCTGGCTGCCGATTTTCGCATCAAGGATGTATCGGTCTGGGAAAAATGGTACGGTATGGCGCATGCCTGTCCGGAGCTGATTGCCGATGCGGTTTATGGCTTGCCGGAATTGAACCGGGAAAAAATCAGGCATGCGCGATTACTTGCAAACCCTGGTTGTTATCCGACTGCAGTGCAGCTCGGGTTTATGCCGTTGTTGAAAGCGGGTGTTGTCGACCAGCTGAGCTTGATCGCGGATGCCAAGTCCGGTGCCAGCGGCGCCGGGCGCAAGGCAGAAGTGCATACACTGTTTGCGGAGGCGGGTGATAACTTCAAGGCCTATGGCGTTGGCGGACACCGGCATCTTCCCGAGATCAGCCAGGGCTTGAGCCAGATGGCCGGCCAGCTGGCCGGGCTGACATTTGTACCGCATCTTATGCCATTGATCAGGGGCATTCATGCAACTTTGTATGCAAAATTGACCAAGCCCTGTGATTTACAGCAATTGTTCGAGCAAACCTATGCAGATGAGCGATTTGTCGATGTGCTGCCCAGGGGGTCGCATCCTGAAACACGCTCGGTGCGCGCATCCAATCAATGCCGCATTGCAGTTCATCAACCGCAGGGCGGCGATACCGTGGTGGTGCTGTCCGTAATCGATAACCTGGTCAAGGGTGCGGCAGGCCAGGCAGTGCAGAACATGAATATCATGTTCGACCTGCCGGAGAATGCCGGGCTGGAAGTCGTACCTCTGCTGCCATGATCCTGATGCCATGAGAAGGGTTGCGCGGCGTTTACGTGGACACTTCGGCGCGACTGCCAAAAAAGTAGCGGTTCGTTCACAGCAGCCTTGGTATTGGCAGTGGCTTATTGCTGTGCTGCTGGTTCTGTTCGGCTATTTGATTGGTTATGTGCAATTCACCGGCGGTGATTACGGCGGCCTGATCAATAGCGTGAATCGTTTGGTGATGGATAACCAGACACTGGAAGCCAAGACGGTTTATCGCGAGCGTCAGTTGCAGGTGGAGCGCGCAGCGCAAAAGAGCCTTGCGGAAGAACTGGTTGCTTTGCAGGACGAGGGGATGCGCCTGAAGGAGGAAGTTGCCTTTTACAAGGGAATTCTCAACGGGAACTCCACTGCGGGAGAACTTAAGCTGCACAGTTTCAAGCTGAACAAGGGCAAGTTGCCGAATCAGTACGAGTACCATATTCTGCTGATACAGGCGGGCCGACACGACAGGATGGCGCAGGGCAGCCTGAAACTCAGCCTGAATGCGCTGCGCAATGGCGAGTCGGTCAAACTGCCCTTGTCGGATGGGATAAGCCCAATCGAACCTATCAAGATAAACTTTAAGTATTATCAAAGAATCGACGGCAACTTTACGCTTCCGAACGACGTAGAAGTGCCATCAGTCGAGGTCAGCCTGACTGAACCCGGGGCAAAACAGGAAAAAATCAGGCAGCAAGTTGATTTGCCGACTTAAGTACTCATACTAGAGGTAAGATATGTTTTTCAAGAGCCGAAATAAAGCGCCCAACCGCATTGATACTTTGATTGGCGCGGAAACCAGAATTGAGGGTGATGTACACTTTACCGGAGGGCTGCGTGTAGATGGCAGTATCCGCGGCAATGTAACAGAATCCTCTACCCCGAGCACCTTGGTGTTGAGTGAAAATGGCCGTATAGAAGGTGCGATTACTGTCTCGCAGGTCATGGTGAACGGTACGGTAGTGGGGCCTGTGCGCGCCATGCAGTTCATTGAACTACAGGCAAAATCCAGGGTCACTGGTGATGTACACTATAAATCTCTGGAAATGCATACCGGATCGGTAGTCGAAGGCAAGCTGATATATCTGGGGGACGCGGCGGCAGAGTCCAGGATAGATCCGTTATCGACAATCAAGGAATAAAAGAGTCATTGACCGGCAGGCACCGGGGCAGGATAATATTTTAATTAGGAATTAAGGAGTTAAACATGAATGCAGTGACAGAAATGCCAAGCCCGCTGGTTTTCACGGAAAATGCCGCCAAGAAGGTCAAGGATCTGATTGATGAAGAGGGCACGCCTGATCTCAAGTTGCGCGTATTTGTCAGTGGTGGCGGTTGCTCGGGCTTCCAGTACGGGTTCACTTTTGAAGAGGAAGTCAATGAAGATGACACCCAGGTAGAACGTAACGGCGTCAGCCTGTTGATTGATCCCATGAGCCTGCAATATCTGATGGGCGCGGAAATTGATTATCAGGATAGTTTGCAGGGATCACAATTCGTGATTCGTAACCCGAATGCAACCAGTACCTGTGGTTGCGGTTCATCCTTCTCGGCCTAGTAAAACAGGCAATAAAAAGGGGGCGTTAAGCCCCTTTTTATTGCCTGTTCTCGAGTTTAGCGCTGATCGATAGGCACAAAGTCGCGTCTTGCCGGCCCGGTATATAGTTGGCGCGGACGGCCGATCTTGGATTCGCTGTCCGAGATCATTTCATTCCACTGGGAAACCCAGCCGGCAGTTCTTGCCAATGCAAAAATGGCGGTGAACATTGAATTGGGGATTCCCATCGCGCGCATGACAATGCCGGAGTAGAAATCTACATTCGGATAAAGCCGCCTGCTGACAAAATAGTCATCTTCCAGTGCAATCTGTTCCAGTTTCAAGGCGAGTTTGAACATCGGGTCGTCGTGCAGCCCCAGTTCATCCAGCACCTGATGACAGGTCTGCCGCATGATGGCAGCGCGCGGATCCATGTTCTTGTAGACGCGATGGCCGAAGCCCATGAGCCGGAATGAGTCGGTCTTGTCCTTGGCGCGGTTGATATATTCGCCGATACGGCTGACGTCGCCGATTTCCTCCAGCATCTTCAACGTGGCTTCGTTGGCACCGCCATGTGCAGGCCCCCAGAGCGACGCAATACCTGCCGCTATACAGGCGAACGGATTGGCGCCGCTGGAGCCTGCAAGCCTGACTGTCGATGTTGAGGCATTCTGTTCATGGTCGGCATGCAGGATCAGAATGCGGTCGAACGCTTTTGCCAAAACGGGGTTGGGTTCGTAGTTATCGCAGGGCGTGGCGAACATCATGTGCATGAAGTTTTCCGCATAGTTGAACCTGTTCTGCGGGTACATGAACGGTTCGCCAACATTATATTTATAACTCAAGGCTGCGATGGTCGGTACTTTTGCAAGCAGGCGGTAAGCAGACACCTGGCGGTTTTTGGCGTCATTGATATCCAGCGAGTCGTGATAGAACGCTGACATGGAGCCAACAACCCCGACCATGACCGCCATGGGGTGGGCATCACGACGGAAGCCGCGGAATATGTGGGATAGCTGGTCATGCAGCATGGTGTGCTGCATGATAGTGCCGGTAAATTGCTGCTTCTGGGTTGCATTGGGCAGTTCGCCGTGCATCAGCAAGTACGAGACTTCAAGAAAGTCGCAGTGCTCGGCAAGCTGTTCAATCGGATAGCCGCGGTAATACAGCAGGCCTTCCTCACCATCGATGTAAGTGATATTCGAGTGACATGAGGCGGTAGAGAGAAAGCCGGGGTCATAGGTAAACACACCGTGTTTGCCCAGATTGCGTATATCGATGACATCCGGGCCCAATTTACCTGACAGTATGGGCAGTTCAATGGCGGGAGCGCCATTATCGAAAGTAAGAGTGACTTTAGTTGGCTTCATAGATTTTCAATCATAATCAATTCTGGCAGGGCGCGATTTAACAAGCATAAATCGCACCTAATATTCTTGGGCCTTTTGCACCCGTCACATCCGGCAAATTACCAGGACATTGTTTCAATGTTTGTTGTGCCAACCAGGCAAAGGCGGCTGCTTCGACCCAATTGACAGAAATGCCCAGTTCGTCGGAAAGACCGATTTTTACAGGCTGGAGCAATTGCTGCAAGCGTTTCAGCAAGGCGAGATTATGCGCGCCGCCGCCGCACAGGTATATTTCATCCGCTTTGGGGCAATAGTCCCGGATTGCAGCGGCTATGGTCTGGGCCGTCAGCTCCAGTAATGTGCGCTGCACATCTTCAGCTTTGTATTCCGTACGTAGTCGCGGTAGAAGCCATGACAGATTGAACAAGTCGCGGCCAGTGCTTTTGGGTGGGGCCAGCGCAAAAAAAGATTCCGCAAGCAACTCTTGCAGCAAAGGCTGTATGACTTCTCCCGATGCAGCCCACATGCCATTCTCATCGTAATGCCTTCCCAGTTGCCGCTCTATCCAGGCATCCATCAGCATATTGCCCGGCCCGGAATCGAAACCGATGACCGGGCCTTCTGCCGGTAGGTAAGTCAGGTTGGCGATGCCGCCGATATTAATCAGGATGCGGTCAAGGCCGGCATGACCGAATGCGGCATGATGAAAGGCCGGAACCAAAGGCGCACCCTGGCCGCCGGCGGCGATGTCACGGCTGCGGAAATCGGCAACGACAGTAATTCCGGTCAGTTCTGCGAGTAACGAGGGGTTGCCGATCTGGATGGTAAAGCCGAATTCGGGCCGATGCCTGATCGTTTGCCCGTGGCACCCAATGGCTTTGATGCCGCTGTTCTTGATACCGCAATTTTCGAGTAAATGGCGAACCGCCTGCGCATAGGTATTCGACAGGGTATTGGCGATCAGTGCCGATCTTTCAAGCTCATTGTGGCCGGCCTCATGCAAGGTCAGCAGGTCCTGCCGAAGAGCGGCCGTAAAAGGGGTGGTTTGTGTGCCGAGAATCTGGTAGCGCTCACCATCGATTGCAAGTAGAACGGCATCGACCCCGTCCAGGCTTGTACCAGACATCAAGCCTATATAGAGCTCACCTGCCACTATGTTTTTAACGCTTGCCGGAACCGTATCACTCTATCGATGCAAGACTGCTTGCATTCAGCAACTGGAGCTGCGCTACCAACGGCGTGCTTGCAGCAAAGAAATCCGCCCTGTATTGCGGAGCAATCGGTGCGGCAGCTGGTAAAGCGACTTTCAGCGGATCACGGTGCTGGCCGTTGATGAGTAATTCGTAATGCAGGTGAGGTCCGGTGGCCATGCCGGTCATGCCGACGTAACCAATGAGCTGGCTTTGCGAAACACGCATACCTTTGCGCAGGCCGGAGGCAAAGCGGGACAAGTGTCCGTAGACTGTACTGACTCCATTCTGGTGCTTGAGAATGATCACGTTGCCATAGCCTCCCTTGACGCCAACAAAATCCACTACGCCGTCCGAGGAGGCCTTGACGCCGGTTCCTGTCGGAGCGGCATAATCCACCCCTTTGTGTGCACGCATTTTTTGCAGGATCGGGTGAAACCGGCCCATGCTGAACCCAGAGCTGATACGGGAAAACTCGAGAGGTGAACGCAGGAAGGATTTATGCAGGCTTTTGCCCTCGGGCGTGTAATAACTGATCTGGCCCTCGGGGTTGCGGTACATCACTGCTCGGTGGGTTTTACCCTGATTGGTAAACTCTGCGGCAAGCACCTGTCCTGTTTTGACCAACTGCCCATCGTTGTATAGAGATTCATAGACCACATTGAAGCGGTCGCCTTTTCGCAGGTCGCTATGAAAGTCGATTTCGCTGGAAAAGATGTCCGCGATTTGTATCGCAATCTGGTCAGGGATATCTGCTGCATCTGTGGCGGCAAACAGTGAGCTATTGATTTCGGCAGACTTGAGCGTGTTGTGCGTCTGAAGTGCCAAATCGGTTTTGTACGCTATATAGCCGCTCTCACCACGCTCGACGATAAAGGCTGTCGTTCTGTCGATTTCGTATTCCAGCCGGCGCAAATCACCTTCATTGCTGAGTTCTGCCCTGATGGAACGTCCGGGCCTCAGTTGCGAAGAAAAGGCCCTGGTATCCGGATGCACACGCAAAAACTCGATTGCTTCATTGTTTGTAATATTGAGGCGGCGCATGAGGCTGGCAAGCGTGTCATCACGGCGAACCTGGTCAACTTGCCAATAGGAATCCTGGGCGAAGCCATTTTGCGGGTCCACGGCGTAGGCGGTTTCCACAACGGCCTCTGGCAGGATGATCTCTTCAATCACAGTTGAGATTTCGATTTCCTGCAGGGCTGTTTGAGGCGCGATCGCGAAAGCGGCGTAAATGCCAAAAAGCGGAAGTGTCGATAGGCCTAATAACCAACGCAGGCCTAGCTTGCGTTCTTTAATATTCGCTTTTTGCGCTAAGATACCGGTTTTGCTTTTCAGCATGAGCAATCTCTGTTTTCAAAATCTGGCATTCGATGGTAACAGAAAAGCGCAACATGTTGAACCTTAAAGCTAAAGTATTTATATAGGACTATTCCTGAGATGCAAACAAATTTGGAAGAATCTCTTGCAATCATCAAGCGCGGTAGTGATGAGCTGCTGATCGAGCAGGAGTTGATCGAAAAACTCAAAACAGGCCGACCCTTGCGCGTAAAAGCAGGCTTTGACCCTACAGCGCCCGATTTGCATCTTGGGCATACGGTGTTATTGAACAAACTTCGTCAGTTTCAGGACCTGGGTCATCAGGTGCTGTTTCTGATCGGCGATTTTACCGGCATGATCGGCGACCCTACTGGCAAGAGTGCGACGCGTCCTCCGCTGACGGCTGAACAGGTCAGGGAAAATGCCCGGACATACCAGAACCAGGTTTTCAAGATACTCAAGCCGGAGCAGACCGAAGTTGTTTTCAATTCCACCTGGCTCAACGAGCTGGGCGCTGCAGGTATGCTGAAGCTTGCCGCCAGCCATACCGTGGCACGTATGCTGGAGCGTGATGATTTCAGCAAGCGATACAAAGCGAATCAACCGATCGCCATTCATGAGTTTTTGTATCCTTTGCTGCAAGGCTATGACTCTGTTGCGCTGAAGGCGGATGTGGAGCTGGGCGGCACTGACCAGAAATTCAATTTGCTCATGGGGCGCGAACTGCAGAAACAGGCCGGACAAAATCAGCAGTGTGTACTGACCATGCCTTTGCTGGAAGGGCTTGATGGCGTCAACAAAATGTCCAAGTCGCTCGGCAACTATATAGGCGTGGCTGAACCGGCCAACACGATATTCAGCAAAATCATGTCGATTTCCGATGAATTGATGTGGCGTTACATAGAATTGCTTTCGTTCGAATCAATCGCAACGGTCCAATCATGGAAGGCCGAAGTTGACGGCGGCGCCAATCCGAGAAATATCAAGGTGCGTTTTGCCCAGGAGATCGTCGCGCGTTTTTATAACCGGGCGGCTGCGGAAGAAGCGCTGGCGGATTTTGAACTGCGTTCCAGGGGCGGCATTCCTGACGATGTACCTGAAGTAACGGTCTCCCTGCCGGAAGCCTCTGTCGGGATTGCCAACCTGCTCAAGCTGGCCGGCCTGGTTGCAAGCACCTCTGAAGCTTTCCGGGCCATTGAGCAGGGTGGCGTCAAGCTTGACGGACAAAAGGTCGTGGGCAAGTCGCTTACGCTGAATAAAGGCGTGACGGTGGTGGCTCAGGTAGGCAAGCGCAAGTTTGCCAAAGTCACGATCAGGTAATTTTTACAGGAAATTTCGATTTAGCTATTGACCGCCTTTTTTGGCTCTGTATAATGCGCACCTCTTGTTGCTGACGCGGAGACGCGGGAGTAGCGGGAAGTGAAGAAGGACCTGGTTGCCGGGGGAGAATTACGGTGACACTGCTCTTTAAAAATCTGAACAATCGATAAGTGTGAGTGCCTGT
>CAJPFK010000003.1 GCA_905339275.1 Methylophilaceae bacterium | reverse complement strand
CGTTGGCGTACTGTCCGGTATCGGCGGTTGGGCTGGCGTAGCGATGAACCTTGGCCTGACTAACCCGACAGACGCCCTCGGCGCTGCTGGTGGTTATGCAGAACTGACCAAGTACAACGCTGCTCCTGGCGGCGGTGCACTGAACGTGTTCGCTCTGTAATTGAGTCGCAAGACTTAGTGCAGAACTAACACCAAGTTAGTGTGTCCTATAGACACCCCGCTCCGGCGGGGTGTTTTTTATCTTATAAAGACCGCTAACAACGACGAGGAAGAGACGATGCTTAGGAAACTCAAACACTTTTCAATGCTGCTGATCATGTTCGGCTTCATTGTGCCCGCGCACGCAGACGAAGGTGCAGCTCCGAACGAACTGAATGTCAACATGGACATCGGGCGTGGTGGCGAACCCAGGCGAGTGGAAGACCCAACCGAATTCAAGGCCTGTGCAGAGGCAGATAATCTGCCGTTTTCCAACAGCAAGCAGGAAGGTTTTGAGAACAAGATTGCCGAACTGATTGCAAAAGATCTGAATAAAACCCTTTCATACCAATTCTGGCACCATCGTCTGGGTTACTATAGAAATACCCTGAATGCCAACCGCTGCGACGTGGTGATTGGCACTGTTGCATTTAACGATATGTTGTTGACGACTAAGCCCTATTACCGTTCAACATACGTCTTTGTCTACCGCAAAGATAGTGGTTATAATATTACGGATTGGGATTCGCCGGACCTGAAAAAGGCCAAGGCGATCGGCGTCATCGATAAGACGCCGGTAGCTTCTGTGCTTGATGATAAGGGTTTGATGGAGAATGCCAGGCCTTATAGAATATTTCGTGATCTGACGCTACCGCCAAGTTTTGTGATTGATGACCTGGTGAAAGGGGATATCGATGTCGCTATCCTCTGGGGTCCGATTGCTGGTTATTACGCGAAAAAAGCCAGTGTTCCACTGGTTGTCGTTCCTGCTCCGGAATATGAGGGGATGCCTGAAACAGGTAAGCTGCAGTTCAATATTTCCATGGGCATGCGCAAAAAAGACAAGGAGCGTCAGGCGATCATCCAGGAAGTGCTGGATCGCCGCCAAGCCGATATTCTTAAGATTCTGGACGAATATGGTGTTCCATACCTGCCTGTGGTCGATGAACGTAAAGCAAAAGTCAGAGCCCGCGGCGATGTAATACCTAAAAATGAATAACAAAAGTCATTGTTGGATGGCAGGCAATTTCGTCAACCAACTCAATGATGGTTCGTTATTCACGGTGTAGTTGATTGATGTGCAAGCATGAATCGGATTTAAAGCCTGAAATACATACGAGGAGAAGACATGTTAAGCAATAAAGCAGTAAAGGCAACCTTATTCGTTTCGATGGTGACTCTTGCAGGTTTAATGCCTTTGCAAGCCAGTGCAGCGTGTGACCTGGTTTCCACTAAAGATAATAGTCCGTTGAACATCAAGGTCGTGGATACCGATACGCCCGAAGCGAAGGAGTTTCTGACCACCTGTGTCAATCCTTATACCAAGCTGTATGCTGCCGATGCGGAGAAAGCAAAAGCCGGCAAGAAGAAATTCGGGTACTACTCATGCACGCAATGTCATGGCCCGAACGGTGATGGCCAGGTTGCGGTATCCATTACGGATGACCGCTGGCAGTATGCGAAGCATGCGACTGACAAGGGTATGTTTGAAACCATTGCCGGAGGAAGTAACGGCGGCATGTTCGCCTGGCATCAACAGGTTGCCAACAACCCTGAACTGGTTCCTACGGATGATATCCTGAAGATCGTGGGTTGGTTGCGTACCCAGTACAAGGGCGGTGGCGACAAGCCCTGGTTGAAGTAATCAGGCAGTAAATAAGAAATGACGGCCATTGTTGAATACAGTGGCCGTTTTTTTATGTCCATCAATGACTTTAAGGTAAAATTCATAAAACGTTCACAGGGAGGGAGCATCATGCGTTTATCCAGGCTAGGCTTTGTTTGTTTATCATTTTTGATTGCGATGACCGGTTGCGGTCAGAGTACGGATACAGGCGGTGAGGCGAAAGTCGCTGCATCCAAGCCCGATGCCGGCGCCCAGTGTGCCTTTGAGTCCACGAAAGATAATAGCCCGCTGGTCATTAAAGCGGCAGCTAGCGACACCCCGCAGGCCAAGGAATTCCTGCAGACCTGCATCAACCCTTATACCAAGCTGTATGCAAATGACCCGGAAGCGGCGAAAGAAGGCAAGAAGAAATTCGGCTATTGGTCTTGCACGCAATGCCATGGCCCGAATGGCGATGGGCAGGTCGCGGTATCCATCACGGATGACCGTTGGCAGTATGCGAAGCACATAACCGATAAGGGTATGTTTGAAACCATTGCCGGAGGAAGTAATGGCGGCATGTTTGCATGGCACCAGCAGATCGCCAATAACGCTGAACTGTTACCTACGGATGATATCCTGAAAATTATTGCTTGGCTGCGCACGCAATATAAGGGTGAAGGTGACAAGCCCTGGCTCAACTAACAGTCAGGCCATCAACCCGGTTTTAATATTGGATTAAGTCTCAATGGAAATAAAAATAAAGTCTGACTTGCATCACGTGGTGATTGTGGGTGGTGGCGCGGGTGGCCTTGAGCTTGCAACGCGTCTTGGAAAATCTCTCGGACGTAAGGGCAAGGCTGCCATTACCCTGATTGATCGTACACGCACGCATGTCTGGAAACCGCTGCTGCATGAAATTGCAGCAGGTAGTATGAATCCGGATAAGCATGAGCTGGAATACCTGGCGCAAGCGCACTGGAATCATTTCCGTTTCCGCCTGGGTAGCATGGATGGACTGGACCGGGCCAAGCGGGAAGTTTATGTGGCGCCATTTTATGATGAAGATGGCATAGAAATCATTCCTCGCCGTACTTTCCAGTACGATACCCTGATTATTGCGGTTGGCAGTACAACCAATGATTTCGGTATTGCCGGTGCCAGAGAGCATTCGATCGCACTGGATACGCAGGATCAGGCGGAGCGCTTCCATCGCCGTCTGCATAATGCACTGGTGCGTGCGCAAACGCAGGAAGAGCCGGTGCGGGCAGGGCAGCTTGAGGTTGTCATTGTCGGGGCGGGGGCGACCGGTGTCGAACTCGCCGCAGAATTGCATAACACCACACGAGAATTGGCTGCCTACGGCCTGGATAAAATTAATCCAGACCGGGATATCAAAATTTCGCTTATTGAGGCCAGCGAGCGCGTATTGCCTGCATTGCCGCCCAAGCTGTCGAACTCTGTCGAGATGGAGCTGCGCAAACTGAAGGTCCATCTCTATATGGGTGAGCGGGTAACGGAAGTGACTCAGAAGGGCATCTATACCCATACTGGACGCTTTATACCGTCAGAGCTCGTTGTCTGGGCTGCCGGAATCAAGGCGCCGGATTTCCTGAACAATCTGGATGGGTTGGAAACCAACCGGATTAACCAACTGGTCGTGCATAGAACGTTGCAAACGACGCTGGATGAGAATGTCTTTGCGTTTGGCGATTGTGCCGCGTGCCCAAGACCGGGCTATAACGAAAATGTACCTCCCCGTGCGCAGGCGGCTCACCAGCAGGCTTCCATGCTGGTCAGCACGGTCAAGCGCCGGGTTGCAGGGAAATCCATTCCTGAGTATACCTATCGCGATTATGGTTCATTGGTGAACCTCGGTCGTTACACCACCGTGGGTAACCTGATGGGGGCAATCTCCGGCGGCAGCATGTTTGTTGAGGGGCTGATCGCGCGATTCATGTATCAGTCCTTGTACAAGATGCATCTGATGGCGCTGCACGGCTTTTTTACGGTGTTTCTGCAGACGCTTGCGAGAGTCATAACCCGCAGAACCGAGGCCAAGGTAAAGCTGCACTAGATGAGCGGGACAGGGGCGTGCTGTGCCGTCCAGCCCCGCTTATTTTGGTGTGTGCGTCCTGTATAGTTTATAGATCCCGCTCATCATGATGCTGATGAAAAGGCCGAAAATGAGTATGATCGAATTGATCTCGATATCTGCCCTGACCATCAGGGTATAGATGCTGATGAGCACCGCAATGCCGAGATTTTCATTGAAATTCTGCACGGCGATCGAATGGCCGGCGCCGATCAGTAAGTGGCCGCGGTGTTGCAGCAATGCGTTGAGCGGTACGACCAGATAACCGCTGAAGGCCCCGATCAGCAATAACAGGATACAGGCGATATGCCATTCGCTGACCAGGGTCATGGCCATTACCAGCCCGCCTGCGATGATGCCTGCCGGCAATACTTTAACCGATTCTTCCAGCCTGATCCTGCGTGCGGCAAATATGGAGCCGATTGCGATACCGATCGCCACGATGACCATCAGGTAGGTGGATTGTTTCTGCGTGAAGTCCAGTGCGAATCCTGCCCAGGCCAGCACCACGAAGCGGAGTGTTGCGCCGACTCCCCAGAACAGCGTGGTAACGGCCAGCGATACCTGTCCCTGCATATCCTTCCAAAGCACCTTGAACGAATGCCAGAAATCACGCAATACATAAACGGGGTCTTTCCGGGGGAGCTTGTGGTCGATCGGCACCTTGGGAATGTAAAGATTGAACACGGCAGCCATCATGTAGAGCATGGTAATCACGATCATTGCCGTCTGGATATTTATGCTGGGTAGCACCGCGCCCAGTATCGTGCCTAGCACAATCGCCATGACGGTGGAGCCCTCCATCCAGCCATTGGCCTTGACCAGGAGGTGCGGAGGCAGGTATTCCGTCAGAATGCCGTATTTGGCGGGAGAATAGGCGGCTGCGCCAATGCCGACAATGCCGTAGGCATACAGCGGGGGCATGCCCAGCATCATGGCGGAACTGCCGATAAATTTGATTGCATTCGTGGCGAACATGACCCGCCCCTTGGGAAACGCATCTGCGACCGAACCGACCAGGGGGGCGAGGATGATGTAGGACACGACGAAAAACCATTGCAACATCGGGTCATGCCAACTGGGTGCGTCCAGATTGCGGAGCAGGGCGATGGCGGTGAACAGCAGCACGTTATCCGCAAGTGCCGACAGGAACTGCGCTGTCAGTATGATATAGAAGCCTGGATTCATTCTGACGCTAATGAAAACCCGATAGTCCTGATCCTGTTGTTTGCGGCATGCGGCAAATCATGTGGCGCCGCCCTTACAAGGCTTCTGCAGCAAAATCCGCCAGTCTTGAACGTTCGCCGCGAACCAGGGTGATATGCCCGTTATGTCCCCAGCCCTTGAACCGGTCGACGACATATGTCAGGCCTGAACTCCCTTCTGTCAGGTACGGTGTATCGATCTGCGCGATGTTGCCGAGACAAACCACCTTGGTGCCCGGTCCTGCGCGCGTAATCAGCGTTTTCATCTGCTTGGGGGTGAGGTTCTGCGCCTCGTCAATGATGAGGAATTTATGCAGGAAAGTCCGTCCGCGCATGAAATTGAGGGACTTGACCTTGATTCGCGTGCGGATCAGGTCCTGCGTGGCGGCGCGGCCCCATTCACCAGCATCTTCATCGGATTTATTGAGGACATCGAGATTGTCTTCCAATGCTCCCATCCATGGGGCCATTTTTTCCTCTTCCGTACCGGGCAGGAACCCGATATCTTCGCCAACCGGCACAGTGACGCGTGTCATGATGATTTCGCTGTAGATTTTCTTGTCCAGCGTCTGCGTCAGGGCCGAGGCCAGCGTCAGCAATGTCTTGCCGGTCCCGGCCTGGCCAAGCAGGGTGACGAAATCTACTTCCGGGTCCATCAGCAGATTCAGCGCAAAGTTCTGCTCCCTGTTGCGTGCGGTAATTCCCCAGATATTATGCTTGGGCTGGGTATAGTCCTTGATGACTTCCAGCACTGCGGTGTTGCCCTCGACATTTCTGACGATGGCGTGGAAAGGCTGCTCGTATTCATAATAGAGAAACTCATTGATGAGCAGCGTCTTGCATATCGGCCCGGTGATGCGGTAGAACATTCTGCCGGCATCTTGCCAGGATTCCATGGCCTTGCTGTGCTTGTCCCAGAAATCCGCGGGCAGTTCTTTCATCCCGCTGTATAGCAGGTCTGTGTCTTCCAGCACCTTGTCGTTGAAGTAATCTTCGGCAGGGACGCCAATCGCACGCGCCTTGATGCGTATATTGATGTCCTTGCTAACCAGGATGACATGGCGATCGGCATATTTCTTTTGCAAATCCCACACCACGCCGAGAATCTGGTTATCTGCCTTGCTGCCGGCGAGCATGGGCAGGTCGACGCTTACTGCGCTCGTTTGCAGGAACAGGCGGCCCGTGAGGTGCTTGTTGCCGTTGATGGCCAGGGGGCAGCCGTCTTCCAGGTTGATTAATTCGCTGCCGACGATTTCTTCCAGATTGCGGCTGGCCTGGCGCGCATTTCTCGCAACTTCGGTCATGCCTTTTTTGTTGTTGTCGAGTTCTTCCAGCGTGACCATCGGTAAATAAATGTCATGTTCCTCGAACCGGAACAGACTGGAGGGGTCGTGCATCAGTACATTGGTATCGAGGACGAACAGCTTGGTCGCAGCGTCACGCTTTTTGCTCATGAGATGAGAATTTCCCTGTCAGAGTGATTGAATAAAATTGAGAACTTCCTTAGCGTGTCCATCGACTTTAACGCCACGCCATTCGCGCATGAGCTGGCCGTTGGCATCGATGACAAAGGTGCTGCGTTCAATGCCGCGCACCTGTTTGCCGTACATATTCTTCATTTTCATCACGCCGAAGAGGTTGCAGGCGGTTTCATCGGTGTCTGATAGCAAGTCGAATGGAAAGCCGAACTTGGCCTTGAAGTTCTCATGGGACTTCAGGCTGTCGCGCGAGATGCCGAAAATTTCGGTATCGGCCGCTGTAAACTCCGGGTAGGCATCCCGGAACTGCTGGCCTTGCGAGGTGCATCCCGGTGTCGAGTCTTTGGGGTAAAAGTAGATGACCAGTGTTTTGCCAAGGTGGTCCGAAAGTTTAAATATTTTGCCGCCGGTGGAGGGTAATTCGAAGTCGGGCACAGGCTGATTCAACATAATGACGATCACAGTTTAGACACTATCATTGTTGTTAAAAATAACCATTAAGGCAAGCATGGACTGCGTGATTTAGAGATTATTTTCTTTGATCTCGATGGATTTTATCCCTCGCGGTAAAACTATTTCAATCAGCGTGCCTCCGCCTTCCCTGTCTTTGAAGGTAATCTTGCCGGAAAGGGCTTCGCATACCTTGAACGCGAAGGGTATACCGAGCCCGGTGCCGAATCGCTTGGTTGTCGGGCCGGGACTCAGGGCATTGGGGTCGGGAGTGAACGGCATGCCCGGCCCCTGGTCGGCAATTGCTATGTGTATGGAAGCTTCTGAAGCGCTGGTTTGAATTTCCAGTGTGCTCTGATTCGGTGCTGCTTCGACAGCGTTCAGTAGCAGGTTATAGAGTGCCTGTTCCAGCAGGTGCTCGTCGGTCAGCATGCTGCCATCCTGATTCTTCCATTCGGGAAGCACGAGCCGTATCGATTTCTCGCGCAGTTTCTGCTGCAAGGGCACCAGTGCGCCATCGATAATCTGTTTGAGGCTGGTCCGGCTGGGCTGCGGACGGAGCGGGTGCAGATAGGCGAGCAGGGCGCCAGTCCAGCGTTCCAGCCGGTCAACCGTGCTGATGATATCCTGTAGTGATTCGCGGGTATCCTTGTCCAGGTCACTGCTGTCCGACACTTGGGCTGTCGCGCGGATGCTGGCAAGCGGATTGCGTATGTTATGGGCCAGCATCGGGACCAGCAGTCCTTGGGCAGCCTGCTTCTCGGTGCGAATCAGGGCGTCCTGGCTGATCGCCAGCTCTTTTGCCATATGATTGATGGCATTCGAAAGCGTGACCAATTCTTCCGCTCCGGCCTCCGGGGCTTTATGCGTCAGTTTGCCTGCACTGATCTGGGTCGTGGCTTCAACCAGCCCCGCAATCGGTTTGACAATCGCGCGCTTGAGAAAAAAGCGCGAGAAAAGCAATAGCAGGGTGGAAAGAATGATGGGGATGATCAGCAGTGTCGTTGAGGTGCGCTTCGATTCCGCCAGGCGCTGTTGCAACTCTTGCTGCTTGAGAATCAACAGGCCCTCGGTGCGGGAGGAAATCGCTTCGTAGCGTTTAAATACGTCCGACTCAAGATCGGTGTTCAGCTTTTTCTCGAGCGCGCTGCTTGAGAAGATGCGTTGGCGATCGAAAATCGGACGAGTCTTGACCAGGAAGTCCTCATAACTTCCTTTCAGTTCCCGGATGGCCGTCAGTTCTTCTTCGCCAACCGCCAGTTCGCGAAGTTTATGGAAATGCTGATCGATTGAAGTGGTGTAAGCGTTATATTCTTCTTCGGCTTTGCTATCGTTGAGGAAGTAGGCATCGAAAAGCTCCTTCATCTGACGGTACAAGTCGCCGCGCGTTTGCTGAATTTCCTGCACCAGCAGGTTGATACGCTGCGATTCGCGGGAAGAATGATCCCAGAGATGGATGCCGATACCACCTGCTGCGCCCGCGAGAACGACAAGGAGAATGAAAGCCAGCTCGTGTATGAGCAGGAGGTCTTTCAGTGATCTCGGCCTGTGCATGGCTGTCAGTTGGTTATTCCAGCTTGAACGAAACCGGCACCAGGATATTGAAAGTGCTCGCACTCAGAATATCAGGGGGCTTCGGGAAGGGCGCGGCTTTCTTGACCATTTCCAATGCCTGCTTGTCCAGTATTTCGACACCGCTGGAAGATTCGATTCTGGTCGCCAGGACGTTGCCGCTGCCATCCAGTTTCAGGTCAATGAGAACCTCGCCTTGCCAGCCGCGCATTTGGGCGATTCTCGGGTATTGCTTGTGCCTGGCGATTTCACGTGCAAGCAGGCTTCCGTACCGGCTGCGTGCCGCATCCAGGTCCTGCTGGCTTGGGCCGGTCGGTTTCGGCGGTTCAGGCGGCGGAGGCGGTGCAGTGAATACCGGTTTTGATTCCACCGTCGGCGCGACGGACATCGCTGGTGGCGGGGTAGGTTCGGCAACGGGTTCTGGCGACTCAGCCGGGGGCTCAAATGTTTCGATGGGCGCCGGGGATGGCGTCGGGATGATTTTGGGTTCTATTTTCGGTTTTACTTTTGGCTTGGGCGGCTCAGGAACCGGTTCAGGCTCGATGACGGGAGCGCTCACGGGTTCTGGTTCCTTGGGCGCGGCAATCTCGATTCTGAGTACTTCAGGCAATGCATCCGGCGCATCCGTCGAGAAGTTTGGCAAATAGAGGGCGGCCAGCAAGTGAAGCGCGAAGGAGATTACCAAAGTCCAGGCCAAAGGCTGGTCACGGAACCCATGAGACGGGCTATAGGATAAGGCTGCGGTATTCACAACGAAGATAGGCTGAGCACGTAAGTCAGGTTATTAAATGCGAAAGATTCTGATTATACATCAAGCCTTAACCGCAACTAACCCCGATGGTGATCCTGGAGGGACCTTGCGATCATTCCCATTCGAGCGACGGATAAATGATATTCACATTACGGCGGTTCACAATCCCGAACAACGCCCACCGGTCTTTCTCTGACGCAGCAGCAGTATTCATTGCACTCTCCATGACCTCGCCTTTTTTGATACTGGCGCGCACGTCGTTGAGCAGGGTGGATAAGTAACGTTGTTGATCAATGAATGCCTGTTTCCAGTCCTTGACCACCGGGCCATGGCCGGGAACTACTTGCGCAACCGTGAGCTGGCTCAATGATTCCGCAACGGCAATCCAGCCTTTGATATCGCCGTCGATCGAGGGTGTGCGCTCAACGAATAATAAATCACCTGTCCATAAGGTATTCGTTTTGCTATCGATGACCGTCAAATCGGTGTTGGTATGTGCCGTGGGGTGTGCGGACAATCTCAACTGGCGGTCGCCCAGGTCCAGTGTCAGTTCATCTTTGATGGCGAGCGTGGGTTTAATGATTTCACTGCCGGCAAACTCATCTCCCAGCCACTCTTTATGGGTCCGGGCATAGGCGTCCTTGCGAAGCTCCATGGCATCTGCCAGTTTTGCATGGCCGACAAATTGAGGCTTGTCATCCGTGAACGCTGCATTGCCGTATATATGGTCGGGGTGAACGTGGGTGTTGATTACATACAGGACAGGCAGCCTGGTCACCTTGCGAATGGTTTCGTGGAAATGCTGGCCGGTTTTGAGAGTACCGCCGGTATCAATCACGGCCACGCCATTGCTGCCGACGATGAAGCTGATGTTGCAGATGTCGCCGTGATAGCCCTCCGACAAGTCCTCATGGATGCCATGATGCACGTAGACGCCATCGGCGATATTTTCCAGTGCCAGCGGCTGGGCCTGTGGATGTGAGCCGACAATGAGCATGCCGAAGATGCCAAGCAAGAGTTGCAACATGAGATTTATTCCTTCGTAATGTTTCATTTTTTCCCGATAAGCCACGGTAACTCTCCATGCCGGCTGAGGAACTTGCGGCGTATATTTGCGTCGATAACGATACAATAATTAAAATGTCGTGCCTGGGATACTTACAACACATCCAATCAACCAGCAAGGATACTTAATGAATCACTCCACCCGCTACACCAGAACAGCCATTATTCTGCATTGGCTAATTGCAATTGGCCTTATCTTCATGTTTGCCCTGGGCTGGTTCATGACTGATTTGCCACGCGAGGGTGCAAAATCCAGTTCGTATGACCTCTTTGATCTGGGCATCTATACCTGGCAACTTGCTGAAGAAGTGACCCCGAGAACGTTTTATTTCAATCTCCACAAATCAGTCGGCATAACGCTGCTTGCCCTGATTGCCTTCCGTGTTCTATGGCGCTTTACCCATAGGCCGCCTGCATTGCCTGCTTCCCTTGCCGCCTGGGAAAAAAGACTGGCCGAGCTTGCCCATAAGCTTCTTTATGTGTTGATGGTTGTCATGCCGGTGAGCGGTCTCATCATGGGGCTTTACAGCAAATACGGCGTCAAGTGGTTCGGTATCGATATCCTGCCGGGGCTTGATGATAAAGGTATCCGCGAAACGTTCCTGACCGTGCATGAATGGGTCGGTGTCATATTCGCCCTGCTCATTATTCTGCATATCGCCGGTGCGTTTAAGCATAAGCTCATCGATAAAGACGAGACGCTGAAACGGATGTCACTGCGTTAAAGCCAATCATCCAAGGGGCCTTCTCAGCCCCTTTTTCAACTCTTCACGTCTATGTGATGGCTGAATGACTTGCCTTCATTATCCGTGGTTTTCACTTCCAGTGTTCCTGGCCCGGTTGGAACGAAATCAAATTTCAGGTAGGGGTCTTCGCTGGTTCCCACGTTGAAATCGACATCGAAAACGGTTTCCTTGTTGTAGGTAAACGTCGCTTTCTTGATAAAAAAGGCAGGCAAAAAGCCCTGAGATACCAGATCGCGCTGCAAGCCTGTGCGCATGGGGTGTTTGATGATGAATGTGGCGGAGGTCGGCGTGCCAAAACTGACGGGGGATTCCACGTTCATCTTGATCCTGCCGGCTGAAGCACGAACTTCATCTTCATTCGCATCGATGATGCCGCCGCAGCCGCCGGCAGCCCTGATGGGAATGGCAGCCATGTAAAGTTTGCCGTCCGCGGTTTCACCTATGGCGCGTACGAAGGAGTCGGTCTCCAGGCGGATGCGGGTGGATAGGTTGAACTTGCCGAGCTCTTCGGTCAGGTTATAGGTCGCTGCCAGCTGTATCGGGTTGGCATCCACGATGACGTATATCTTCTTGATGGCTTTTGCATGGCCTCTGTCCTGGTCCAGCGCTATGCTGAATGGCACCTGGGCTCCGCTCTCGGCACGTTTGGGGGCGGTGAGCTGGATAAAATCCGCTTCTTCTATGGTGCGGTCGGCGAAGAAAGCCTCCTTGATGACAGGCCAGATTTTGGGGTCGGCTTCAGCCAGGGTATTGCCGCTGAATGACAGCACGAAACCAGCCAAAACAAGACAGGTCGTTTTTGATAAGGATTGAAACACGGTGTTCTCCTCAGATGACGTTACTGCTTTATAGCAGTTCTGCTCATAACAATTAAGACGAATAATACAGAAGCAAGTTCGCTGGCAGCTTAGTATGGCTGCTGCTTACGAGATTGTCAGAAAGGATTTTATAGGCTTTTATGAAGAAGCTGTATGTGACTCACGTCACATACAGCTCTGATGGCGGGTGTTGTTGGAAAAAACGGCTTAGAACTGATAGCTGGCGTTCAGGCCCAGCAGCCAGTTGCGGGTTGGGGCGGCTTCGTAATAGGCGCCGTTGGAATCGCCAACACGGATTGAGCCGACATATTCCTTGTCAAAAATGTTTTCGACCCGCAGGAACTCGTTGAACTTCCATTTACCGATGCTCTGGTTGAGTCCGGCCCGCAAGGATGCAATAGCATAGCCGCTTGTTTCGCCCTGGGCGGGGTTGAATGAGACATAGCTCTTGCTGAAAGCACGGCCTTCAATGGCTGTCGAGAAGCCGCTGGGTTCGTGTTTCCAGGCCAGTTCACCGAACATGGTATGTTTGTAGACACCGGGGATATCAGTGCCGGACTGAACATTGTTACCGCCTGAGATAAAGTCTTTTGTAAACTCTGCATCCAGATAGGTGTACGCCAGATAGGCTGACAGGCCATAGGCAAGCTTGCTGTCGATGGACAGTTCGAAGCCTTTGCGTTCGCTCTCCTTGGCGTTCGTGTAGACGGTGCGGCCGCCGGCAGATGATTGGACTACGATCTCATCGTCGGTGTCGATTTTGAACAGGGCGGCATTGATGATGGTTGAATCGCCCGCCATCCATTTGGCGCCGATTTCGTATTGCATGCTAGTCGCCGCTTTCAGATCGGTGTTGAGACCTGCGCCTGCTGCAGTAGAGCTTTTGTAAGCGGCCTCGACAAATGTCGGAGTCTCAAAGCTTTCGCCTGCATTGGCGTAGAAGTTGAGTGTGTCGGTGGCTTTGAAGATAAGCCCGACTACCGGAGTCGTTTCGCTGTAAGTGATTGAACCACTGTCGTCCAGATTCCCGGCAGCGAAGTATTTATCGTCAGTTTCGAATTTGATTTTGCTATGGCGGATACCTACGTTCACGTTCCAGCGTGGGTCGAGGTCGATAGAGCCTTGAGCATACTGGTCAAAAGCTCTCAGACGGTTGACTTCGTCACGGCGCAACTCGCCCTTGACACCACAAACTCTGCCGTTCACATTACAGCCATCGCCCGGGTTGATGCCGCCGACAAAGTTTTTATAGCCTTTACGGTCATCGCTCATGCGGTCTACATTGGTGCCGATAGTGAAGTTGTATGGCTTGTCAGCCAGGCTGCCGGTGTGGGTCCAACGCAGGTCGATACCGCCAAATTCGCGTTCTATCGTTTGTACACCTCCGCCACTTCCGGCGGCATTCTGGGCACCAGTGGGGATAGACTGGAACTGTTCGTTGTCACGCTGGCCGTAGTAGGCCATGAAGCGCAGGGAGTCATTCTCTGTCAGTTGATGATCCAGCGTCGCGCCCATGTGTTCCTGGCTCTTGCTGACGCGGGTGTTGAAAAGTTTAGTGTTCGGGCCTACCTGCTTTCTGTCTGCACGGTATTCATCCTTGGTCAGACCTTGGGGGTCATCATTGTCAGGCTGGTCGAGTGCTGTTGCCACCACTGTGAGTTTGGTGTCTTCATTCAATTGCATCTTGATCTTGGCGTGATAAGTGTCGCGTCTGAATTCCGACTGGTCGCGATAACCATCCGACCTTACAGTGTTGGCGTTGACGACGATATTGAAATTATCAAAGTCCCCGCCGTAGGTGACGGTTTCGCGATGAGTGCCATAGCTGCCGAAGCTGACACCGCCGGAAAGGGTCGGGTCAGCCGGGCCGTCTTCCGTGAAAATCTGCACGACACCGCCGGAGGAGTTGCCATAGAGGGCGGAGAACGGGCCGCGCAGGTATTCGACGTTCTTGGCGGTATCAAGGTTGAAAGTGCCGGTCTGGCCCTGGCCATCCGGCATGGTCAGAGGAATGCCGTCCTGGTAGAGCCTGACACCGCGAACCCCGAATGCGGATCTTGAGCCGAAGCCGCGAATCTGGATGCCCAGATCCTGGGCTGGATTGTTGCGGTTGTTGACGACAACACCGGGCACGCGCGCGGCGGATTCTGAAAGATTGACCTGTAGTTGGCCTTCACGGATGGTTTCGCCGCTTACCGAATCAATCGACATGGGCAGATCGAAGCTGTTCTGCTCGATGCGCGTGGCGGTGACGACCACCGGTGCCAGACGTAGATCATTGTGCAACTCCAGCTCTTTGGCGCTCAGGGGCGCAGTTTCTGCAAGGGCATTGCCCAATCCTAGGCTAAAGAATCCTGCCAGCATGAGGTGGACAGGAATCGTACGGCAAGTGAAATATTTGTTCATGATAATTGGCTTCTTTTTGATATTGCAGATGGGATGAAGAATAGTCTTTACCTATCAGAAAGAACATAATGATTTTCATGAATTGGGGCTAGCGCTTGATCTAAATCAAATAATGCCCTCAAGTATTTGAACCTGCACGGGGGTACCCGCCACGATATTGCCGGTATTCTCATCCAGCACAATGAAGCAGTTGGCTTCGGACATCGAGCGCAGGATGCCGGAACCCTGGTTGCCGGTCGGCCTGACTTTCCAGCTGCCATCCTGATCGGGATATAAGATGCCGCGCTGGAACTCGGTGCGTCCGGTGAGTTTCTTGATTTCTCCGGTGCAAATTGCGCTGAGCAGGGGAGAAGGCGTGGGTGCCGGTTGGCCCATCAGGACCAGCAGGGCTTCGCGCACGAATTGATAGAAACTCACCATGACCGCGACTGGGTTGCCGGGCAGGCCGAAGTAATGGGCATGGCCCACCTTGCCGTAAGCCAGGGGGCGGCCGGGTTTCATGGCGACCTTCCAGAAAACGACTTGCCCCAGTTTTTCCAGCAATTGTTTCATGAAATCGGCTTCGCCGACGGATACGCCGCCGCTGGTGAGAATGACGTCGGCACAGGCAGAGGCATCGAGCAGCGCCTGCTCCAGCAATTCAGGCACATCACGCACTATTCCCATGTCGATGATTTCAACGCCGAGGCGGGTGAGCATGCCGTAAAGCGTGTAGCGATTGCTGTCATAGACCTGGCCGGCTTTCAGCTCCTGCCCGATGCCGACGAGTTCGTCACCGGTTGAAAAGAAGGCGACACGCAGCTTGCGATAGACCTTGAGCTCCCCGATGCCGAGTGAAGCAATCAGCCCCAGGTCTGCCGCCCGTATCAAATGGCCTGCCGGCAACACGCGCTGGCCCTGCGCCAGATCTTCGCCTGCATAGCGCGTGTTTGCGCCGCGTTTTGGGCCGTCCGTGAAACGTATCGTATCGTTTTCGGCCGATACGCGTTCCTGTATCACAACGGTATCCGCGCCTTGCGGCATGACGGCGCCTGTCATGATGCGAACGCATTGGCCTTTGCCGAGTGCGCCTGCATAAGCCTTGCCGGCGTAGGCTGTGCCGATGACCCGGAGTGCTGTTTCGCCGCTACTTGCCAGATCGTCGGCGTTGAAAGCATAGCCATCCATGGCCGAGTTGTCGTGGTTCGGCACGTTGCAGGGGGAGAGAATATCCTCGGCGAGCACGCGGCCGAGGGCGCTGCGTATCGATACGCTCTCCCTGGTAGTCGCCGGGTTGAGAAACTCGCGTATATATTGACGTGCTTGTGCAACCGGCATCGAATTCGGGTCGTAATCTTCGAGGCAGCTTGGGTTATGTATCAGATCGGAAAGGGATTTTTCGCTCATGGTCGTTACTCAGGGAATCGTTCTGTGTTAGCAGGCCCCGGTTGGGGGGTGATTTTTAGCCAATCCAGGATGAAGGCGGCAATTTCTTCAGGATTGTTCAGGTCCAGCAGCGGCAGGTGCGTCGCAACTTTTGCGTTGCTTGCTATCGCAATCACATAGCTGTCATGGTTCGAGAGCAGTGGGTTATCCAGCTCGGGGCGATAGATTTCAATTTTCGGGATCGCTTCGTTCCTGAAACCTTCGACCAGAATCAGGTCAGCCAGGCTGGCATCAATATGCGTTAGTAATTCAGCCAGCCCGGGGTCGTCCGGCTGCCGGTCCGGGATGCGTGAAAGTTCGGTCATCAGCGCCCATCGATGGCGGGAGCCCAGCAGCATTTGCACCGCGCCGGATTCGCGCAGGCGATAACTGTCCTTGCCCGGATGATCGATATCGAAACTGTGATGCGCATTCTTGATGACGGAGATGCGCAGGCCGTGCGCATTCAGTACCGGAATCAGGCTGGCGAGCAGGGTGGTTTTGCCGGTGCCGCTACCATAGGCGCAGAAGCCGAGCAGGGGTGTCTTGCCAGTAATTTGAGCGTTTGCGGTCAAGTTGTTACCTGTGCCGGTTTTCGAGAAATGTGAGTTCTTCAACCGTGTTGATGTTGGCAAAAGCCTCCGGGTTGTCATCAAAGGCTACTTCGGCTACCTTGAGTGTGTCATGCCAGGCGCCCATTCTACTCCCGCCGTTTTGCAGGTAGCTTTCCAGATGATGCCTGAGGTTTTTCCGGCACAGGCAGAATACCGGGTGTACCTGTGTGCCGGTTTTTGCAACGGCGATATTCGCATCCATTTCAACCAGTGCGTGCATCAGCCTGCTGGCAAGGTCTGCCGGTAAAAGCGGAGCATCGCATGGCACAGTCAGCACAAGGGAATTGCCGGCTGCACGCATGCCTCTGTGCAGCCCGGCGAGCGGCCCGGCAAAGCTTCCGATTTCGTCTTGAATCACCGGATAGCCGAAAGCCGCATACCGTTCGATTTCCCGGTTGGCATTGATCAGGATTTCATCTACCTGCGGCTTGAGCCGTTCCAGCACATGGGCCACCATGGGTTTGCCGCAGAACTCGACAAGTCCCTTGTCCATGCCTCCCATTCTACGTGCGAGCCCGCCAGCCAATACGATGCCGGAGATGCTCATGCCGGTTCCTGCTGCTGATGGAAGCGCTCGGCGCTATCCCCAATGTGATCCGGCCCCATGACGGCAATCGTACCGATAGCATTGTGACGGGACATCTTCAACGCAGTAGGGAATCCGCAGTCTTTGGCGAGCGTGTAACCATGCAATGTATCGGTTTTATACAGGCTGTCGTAAACGGGATGGGATGGGGAAATGCGGGAAAGCCGACAAGATACGCATGGTCATCCGGGTAATGATTTCCAGGGTCAGCCGCCGGTATGTGACATAAACCTCACCACTGCAGGTTCCGCGCGTCGCAAATCGAAATCATGGCCTTTGGGTTTGATGCGCATGGAGTCAATGATGGCTTGGACCAACGGCCCGTCATCATCCTGATGGTTTCTCAGCAGCGGCATCAGATCGACCCTGTCTTCCTGACCCAGGCAAAGATAGAGTTCGCCTTTGCAGGTAATGCGCACCCGGTTGCAGGTTTCGCAAAAGTTATGGCTATGCGGCGAAATGAAGCCGACTTTGGACCGTGTGCCGGGAATCCGCCAGTATTTTGCCGGTCCGCCAGTGGTTTCCGCACTGCTGACCAGCATGTGGTGGTGTTGCAGCAGCTTGAGCGTCGCATCATTGCTTACATAGGTGGAGTCTCTGGTGTGGTCGACTTCACCCAGCGGCATCTCCTCAATATAGACGATATCAATCTGCTGCTCGATGGCAAAGTTCAATAGCGACAGCGCTTCATCATCATTCACTCCACGCATTAGCACCGTGTTGAGTTTGATGTTCTCGAACCCGGCTTTTTTTGCAGCGGCAATACCGCGCAGCACTTTACTCAAATCGCCGACACGTGTGATCTTGCGGAATCGTTCTGCATCCAAGCTGTCCAGGCTGATGTTGATACGGCGCACACCGGCTTGCTTCAAGGCTTCTGCCTGGTGTTCGAGCTGCGATCCGTTTGTCGTAACGACCAGCTCACGCAGGCCGGGTAAATGGCCTATTTCCTCGAATAGCCACAACGCATTTTTCCTGACCAGGGGTTCACCGCCGGTGATACGCACCTTGGCAACGCCGAGCGAGACGAAAACCTTTACCAGCCTTGCGCATTCTTCGAGGGATAACACCTCTTCACGCGGCAGGAAAGTCATGTCTTCCGACATGCAATACACGCAGCGGAAATCACAGCGATCGGTGATCGACAGGCGAATATAATCTACCTTGCGGCCGAACTGATCGACGAGTAATGAACTGGAGGATGCCCGAGCTAGCATGATTTCCGGCGAGCTGACCTTGCTTGCGTATGTAGAGATATTGGATTCTAAGTCTTTCACGATGGTTCTACAACGCTGCCGGGAGTAGGGTTATCGCTGTGCCCAGGCGTTACCCTGTATCGGGGTTAAAGCCAATGCGCAGGCGGAAAGCGAAATAAGGCTGCAGGTACTATTTTGCTGTCAGCCGGTTGATATGCGCTGATAAAGGCGGAAGCCCTCCCGTCTTTCAGCGGCACGCTTGCCTTGCCAGATGAGCTGCCATTCGCTGCCGGGTTCGACGCGCGGCCTGCCGCGTTCATCCTGAATCAGGTATAGATCGCATGCCAAGCCGCTTCTTGATGGCAGCACCCGGATATTCGTGTAATAGTCCAGCAGTGCCTGTTGCGCACTTCCAACGCCTGTGCTTTGCATGCAGTAGTGCTGTGCCGGAACTGCCTTGGCGATACCGTGCATCACGCCTGCATAGCTTTTGGCAGAATCAATCCAGGGTAGCCACAAAGCCATCAGCAGGCTCCAGACCAGCGTGCTGCCAACTGCCCAGTCGGTGACGGCGGCACGGTTGGAGTGGCGGGAATTATTGATGACAAGCAGCCAGATGGCAGTGATGGCGATTGCAGCCAGGAATCCCAGCCAGCCGAATACAGGTTCGGTGACGCCTGAGAGCACCTGCATACGCTCATTGAGTTTCGCCGGCCAGCCGAACAGCATGGCAAACCAGCCCAGCCAGACCAGAAACGCCATTGCGCCGAACAGCATCAGCCCGAACCAGTTCAACAGCCCGGCTGCACCGCGTTTCAATGTCTCAACACTGCCTCCGGCCAATGCAGCCAGGGGCAGCAGGAAAACCAGGGCATTGGTTTCGGTGGGGCTGTTTGTGGTGCCGATCAACACCAGGCTGACCAGGAAGAAAACGATGGGAAGCTGGAACCTGGGATCGATCAGCAATTGGTTGCGATAGTGCCATAATCCCCATATCGCAAGGGGGAATGCGGGTAGTGCATACCAGCTGAGCGTCTTGATGAAGTACCAGTAGTTGTTGCCGTTGATGGTATCGATACTGGCTACCCACCAGGCGGAAAAGAGTTCGGGTGAGTTAATCCAGCTCAATATGGGCCAGATCAGCAACCACGGAGCTGCAATTAAAGCCGCCAGAGACAGTACGACAAGAAAGCTTTTATTGCGCCAGGCGGAAAAGGCGATGGGCAATATGATTGCGGCCAGCAGGATGGCCAGCGGAGCAAGCAGCCCGGTGGAAAGGAAACTGATGCCGATGCCGCTCCCCAGCAGAACAGAAGCGCGATAAGGCCGCCTCCTGGCAAGTGCCAGCGCATAAAATCCCATCGCGGAGCCTGCCAGGCCGGAGACTTCGGGGGTCAGCAGGTGTGCAGACAAAATCAGGCCGAGCGAGCCCAGGAAGATAAAGGTTGTCTGGCGGCCTGCACCAAGCCCCCATAATTCGCGGCCTATCATGCCAACCATGAGCAACGTGATTGCCATCCACAACCCGGTCACGATGCGCGCGGCATCATGCATTGCAAGAATGGGGGAAAGCAGTTTTGCGGTGCCGGCGGCACTGAGATAATACAGCGGCGGATGTTCCGGCGCGATCTGCCCAACGGCTACCGGGGTGAGAAAACTTTCACCGTTCAGGATGCTTTTTACAATACTGATGCTTTGTGACTCATCAGGTTTCCATGGTTCATGGCCGATTAAACCCATGCAGATCCAGATCACGCTGAGCACGATCAACAGTCTGGTCTTGGCCCGCTCACCGATGCGCGCGCGCGGTGTTGCCAGATTGCCCTGCCAGTCATGTTCCAGTTCAAAAGCCATTTTTATCCGTTATTTTGAACATTATCCATTGCAGTATTGTAAAAACAAAAAGGCAGCCAGAGCTGCCTTCTCATGAAAACCGTCGCAAAAATTACATGCCGTATTTTTGACGGAACTTCTCAACGCGACCAGCAGTGTCCAGAATCTTTTGCTTGCCGGTGTAGAACGGGTGGCATTGTGAGCAGACTTCAACGTTGAAGTCTCTGCCTATCGTGGTGCGCGTCTTGAACTTGTTGCCGCAGCTGCAAGTTACGTTTACTTCAGGGTAATTCGGATGGATATCGGCCTTCATGCTGATGTCTCTTTCAAATGCTGTCGCAGAAAACCCGTGATTATCAATGAAATGTATGAATTTTTCAACAACTATATCGACGGTACCTTGACTTGCGCATCTACAGGAGGCTTGTATCGGCCTCGAGAGCTATTCCGGAATACCTGCGAGACATGCTGTCTAGAAGGCCGGAGTTGTTTCTGGTCATTCTAGATGGTGTCTAGGAGGTTAACGACAAGGTACACGAAGGGTAAGTGTGGAAATCTGACTTCGACCTCGAAGCTACGACAGACTAGCCGCGCCGCATGCTGTCGAAGAAGTCGGAGTTGTTCTTGGTGGCCTTGATTTTATCCAGCAGGGGGTCCACCGCTGAGGGGTGAGGCCGGTGACACGGTGCGCGCAGCGCCGGTGCGGGAACCGGTCTCGACCTCGAAGCTACGATAGACTAGCCACGTCGCATGCTGTCGAAGAAGTCGGAGTTGTTCTTGGTGGCCTTGATTTTATCCAGCAGGAATTCCATCGCTTCGAGGTCATCCATCGGATACAGCAATTTACGCAGCACCCAGATCTTCTGCAGGATATCTTTCTCGATCAGCAATTCTTCTCTGCGCGTGCCGGATTTGTTGACGTTGATGGCAGGGTAGATGCGTTTCTCGGCCATGCGGCGATCCAGATGGATTTCCATGTTGCCGGTGCCCTTGAATTCTTCATAGATCACGTCATCCATGCGGGAGCCGGTATCAACCAGCGCGGTGGCGATGATGGTGAGCGAGCCGCCTTCTTCAATATTACGTGCGGCGCCGAAGAAACGCTTGGGGCGCTGCAGCGCATTGGCATCGACACCGCCGGTCAATACCTTGCCCGAGGCAGGAACGACGGTATTGTAAGCGCGTGCCAGGCGGGTGATCGAGTCGAGCAGGATGACGACGTCTTTCTTGTGTTCGACCAGCCGCTTGGCTTTTTCGAGCACCATTTCGGCAACCTGTACGTGACGGGTGGCAGGCTCGTCGAAAGTCGATGCAACGACTTCGCCCTTGACCGAGCGTGTCATTTCCGTGACTTCCTCCGGGCGTTCGTCAATCAGCAGTACGATCAGGTTGACATCGGGATGGTTGGCAGTGATGGCATGCGCAATATGCTGCATCATCACCGTTTTGCCGCTTTTCGGGCTGGCAACCAGCAAACCGCGCTGGCCTTTGCCTATCGGCGCAATCATGTCGATAACGCGGCCGGTGATATTTTCCTCACCGCGGATGTCGCGTTCCAGAATCAGTGGTTCGGTCGGGAATAGCGGGGTGAGGTTTTCGAAAAGAATCTTGTGCTTGGTGTTTTCCGGCGGTTCGCCGTTGACGCTGTCTACCTTGACCAGTGCAAAGTAGCGTTCGCCTTCTTTCGGGGTGCGGATTTCCCCTTGTATCGTATCGCCGGTATGCAGATTGAATCGCCTGATCTGGGAGGGCGATACATAAATATCGTCGGGCCCTGCCAGGTATGAAGTATCGGGTGATCGCAGGAATCCGAAGCCATCCTGCAATACTTCCAGCGTTCCGTCGCCAAAGATGCTGTCACCTTTTTTTGCCTTGTTCTTGAGCAGGGCGAAAATGAGGTCCTGCTTTCGCATGCGGCTGGCATTCTCAATTTCATTGGCAATCGCCATTTCAACCAGCTCGGTTACAGGAAGGTGCTTCAAATCGGATAAATGCATAGACGGGAACTCACTGAAAATCGAAACCACATAGGGAAAGGGAATAACTTGGAGGTTAGTGCCTGATTCTTTTGTTCTGCCTGTTCGATGGTCAAAACTTGAGAATCAGGTCAAACAGTAGCTTGATTAGATATTGCTGTCAATGAAAGCTGTAAGTTGCGACTTGGATAATGCACCTACCTTGGTAGCTTCAACGTTGCCGTTCTTGAACAGCATCAGGGTGGGGATGCCGCGGATACCGTATTTTGGCGGTGTATTCTGGTTCTCATCGATATTCAGTTTGGCTACCTTGAGGCGACCGGCGTATTCCTTGGAAATCTCATCCAGGATCGGCGCAATCATTTTGCAGGGGCCGCACCATTCTGCCCAGTAGTCGACCAGAACCGGGATTTGTGATTGCAGAACTTCCTGCTCGAATGCGTCATCGCTGAGATGGGTAATATGTTCGCTCATTGTGAACCTCTGTGAAATTAATACGGAATTAGGATGGTGAAGAGTGATATTGCGCTATCGTAGCGAAAAACTCTCTGCAAGTGAAGCTTCATATAAGGGTGGTTGTTCCAGTTTCAAGGAGCATGGCCGAATCGGTTCAAACTTCGTATAGCTGGCTGTACTGGAATCGCTCAAAACTCCCGGTGCGTTCGACCAGCTTGGTTACCATGACGCGGGAAATGGATCCATTCTCATCGATTTCCAGTATGCGGGCAGGACTGAACATGCCGCATTCCGAGACGATCGAGGCCGCCTGCCTGAGTTTGGGCATGGCCGGAAGCAGCAGCACAGGTTCGAAGCGCGGCTGGTTGGTCGCCCGTGCACCGGCGGCTTTGGCGGTTGGCGCAATCAATTGCGTCCCGATATCGAGCTGGTCATGCCCGCCGTTGTTTGCCCATCTCAGAACGGCGACAGACCATGATCGTTCCCCATCGCTTTTCATGCTGAGCAATTCACCTATGCGGACATTGGCGGTCGAGTTCGGAAGCTTGCGCAGTGCCGTGCCTCCGGCACTGATGTTGACCACTTCCCAGAGAGACGGATCGATTCCGGTTTCTTGCTGCGGGTCGGGATTGCCGGCATCTGCCAGGCCCAATCCTGCATCATCCGCAATTTTTGGTTGTACGTAAGGCTTTTGATGATTGATGAAATAATGGGCGGTTTTGACCCCGATGCCGAGCGAAGTGATATTGCGCCTGCGCGAGCGATTGTAGATGCGTTTGGGAGATGCGCCCCAGTGTTTGATCAGGTAGGTCAGCATATCCTGGTAGCGGGGGTCCTTGGCATTCTCATGCAGGCCGCTGGTTTTCGATACGTTGCCGGACTGCAGCATTTGCAGATGTTTATGCGCCAGGCGCGCCAGGTCCATTGTAATGAAGAGAATGTCATTTTCGTTGTCGGCCAGCTTGTCGTTTTTGGCAAACGGAATAGGTGGCTTGTCCGAATTCAGGCTGATCAGGAAAATACCGGCCGGATTATCCAGCATGCCCAATCCTTGTATCCTCGTGTGCTTGGCATGACGAATCACGTATTCTTCAACCTGGGCGATTTCCTGCTGCGACAGGTGTTGCGGATCTGCCAGCGCCATCAGCAGCGCCTGCTTGTAGAGCAGATTGATCGTTGAGGATTTGCTCTCTGGCGCGACTTCGATGTCATGCAGGGATTGTTGTGCTGCATAGAAGTAGAGTTGATGCAGATCGCGCCAGACGCTGCCCGGAACGTTGAAATACGTCTGGTAGTAAATCATGGAGGCTTGACGCAAGGCCTCGATCGCGCGATAAACCGTGAGTGCCTTGGCTTTGCTGCTGTTGAGGTTGAAAAGCTGGGTTTGCTGATCCAGCAATGCCAGCTTGTAGCCATAGCCGAGTTCCATCCATAACGACTCGGCAGCGGCTGCATGCCCCTTGGCTGTCCTGGATAAAGGCAGCGGGGCCAATGAATATTCCGGCCTGAGCTCATCGGTAATATTGATGATGGCGGACCGGTAGACTTCAAGCGCCTTGAAGCGACTTTCGGACGATATGCGTTGCCGGTTCAGTATCTCCATTTCATCCAGCAGCAGCGGCGCTGACTCAATCGGGTTGCTGAGCGGCAGTGCAGCAAGGAATTCCGAGATTTTCTGCGGACGGGTTTCCGCGTTGATCAGTGGCTTGTCTTCAAGTGCCGGGACATTAAGATTCAACACCATTGATATCTCTCCGATAGTAATAATCCGATGTTAAATACTCTTATGCCATTTGTCACGGCAGAGATTAATATTGTGGGGTAAATTCCATTTTATGGAGGGTTTCCTGATCTCATGTGGCGCTCTTTTTCAACCTTCTTGCTGTTGCTGATGGCACTCAATGCCGGCGCTGCAAGCGGGTTCTCCGTGCAGGACATGGCAGGCAGGCAGCATCGTCTGGCCGACTACAAGGGCAAATGGGTGATAGTGAACTATTGGGCGACATGGTGTCCGCCTTGCCTTGAAGAAGTGCCCGACCTGGTCAATCTCTACGATCAGCGCAAGGATAGGGATGTCATGGTGCTCGGTATCGCTTTTGAATACAAGACACGGGCTGAGGTCGAGAAATTTGTCGACGACATGCTGATGGCGTATCCGATCGTGCTGGGGGATGAACGGGTTGCCGCCCAAATCGGTTCCGCGGCGGTCCTGCCGACAACTTATATCTTCAACCCGCAGGGCCGGCTGGTGAAGACCCGGCGCGGCCTGGTCACCAAAGCCTATCTCGAAAGCGTGATTGAAGGGCGGGACTGATGTTGCAATCAGTCCGGTGTCGGAATGCTGTTGCCTTGCGCATCCAGCACATTCAACTGATTCTCGTTAGCGAAGTGCATCAGTTGTGAATAGCCTTCCGGGTTGACATCTTTCAGTCTCATATCGACGGCCAGGCAACGGACACCGTTGACAACGCGCGGCTTCAGGTAAGGCGAATAGCGCAGCTTCCTGTCGGTGCCAAAAGTGGCATAGGTACTGCACATGCGGTCTACCCAGTCGCTTGGGCGGAAGGGCTTGCCGGCGCGGGTCAGGCCCTCGATGATAATTTCGTTGCTCGGATGGTTTGCGGGTTTGGCACTCATGCGTCTGAAAGGCTGAATATGAAGCTGCAATTATACCATTTCATTGCCGAGTGCCGTTTCCATCAGTCTATATATTCGAATACCTTGACGACTTTTTCCACGCCGCTGATGCCGCGTGCGATTTCAACCGCATCTTCGGCTTCCTTGCGGGTCACCATGCCCATGAGATAAACGATGGAGTTTTCCGTGACGACCTTAACGTAATTGGCCGGGAACAGATTTTCCTTGACCATGTTGGCCTTTACCTTGGAGGTAATGTAGGTGTCGCTGGCGCTGGTGCCCAGACCGCTTTTCTCGCTGATGGCGAGTTCATTGGTCACGGTTTTGACGTTATCGATACTGCGTGCCGCCCTTTCGGCTTTTTCCCTGGTTGCTTCGTCGATGGCTTCGCCGGTGAGCAGTACGTTCAGATTGAAACTGGTGACGCTGACATTGATATTGGCGGCGCCAATGTTATCGATAATCATCTTCTTGGCCTTCAGCTCGATGGCCTGGTCCTCAATATAGATGCCACTGGTACGGCGATCGGCAGCCATTACGCCGCCAGCCGCCGCGCCGCCGACTACCGCGGGGAAGCAGGCAACGAGTTGTGAGGAAACGAGAACAGCAGCCACTAGCCTGGCAACGGATTGGGGAAAAATGTGCATCAGTTCACTCCTAATAAAAGACAATCGATGGCATCGCACAGGCAATGCAGAATAAGTACGTAAGTTTCCTGAATTCTTGAGGCGCTCTCATGAGGTATGCCTATGTGAATATCATTTTCACCTAGAAGTTCAACCAGTATGCCACCATCGCCTCCACTCATCGCGATTATTGCCATGCCGCGCTCCCTGGCCGCGTCAATTGCATTCAAGGTGCTTGCGGAATTGCCGCTGGTGCTGATGACCAACAGTACATCGTTTTCCACGCCGAGCGCCATGATCTGTTTCGAATAAACCTTGTCGAAGTCGTTGTCGCTGGCAATCGATGTCAGGGTGGAATTATCCGCGCACAAGGCGATTGCCGCCAGTCCCGGCCGTTCCATTTCGAAATGGTTGAGCATCAGCGAAGCAAAATACTGCGCACTGGCTGCGGAGCCGCCGTTGCCGCAAACCAGCACTTTATTTTCTTTCAGCAGCGCTTCCACGATGATGGATGCAGCATTGGCGATAGGCTTGGCCAATAATTCGGCAAGCGCCAGCTTGAGTTCGCCACTTTGTACAAAGTTGGCAGAGATACGTGATTCTATCGTCATGCGGAAACTGCACCAGACTCAGGATGCATCAAATGCATTCGTGATCCATTCAATATTGTTTGCATCTGCCTTGGTCATCAATATGGCATCGAAACGGCAAGGCGCGTTTCCATGCTGTTGCAGGTAATGCTCGGCCGTACGGATGATTTTTTGCTGCTTGGGGCCGGTAATGCTCATGCCGGCTCCGCCGAAAGCATGATTGCTGCGCAGCCGGACTTCGACAAATACCAGTGTTTTACCGTCACGCATGATAAGGTCTATTTCACCGTAGCGGCAATGGTAATTGCTGGTCAGCAGTTTCAGGCCTTTTTGTTGCAGGAAGATGGCAGCAGCCTGTTCAGCCTCGCTACCCAGATTGTTCATGGC
The DNA here is from genome assembly GCA_905339275.1 of Methylophilaceae bacterium. Lineage (GTDB taxonomy): Bacteria > Pseudomonadota > Gammaproteobacteria > Burkholderiales > Methylophilaceae > UBA6140. The sequence continues at coordinate 198,660 of CAJPFK010000003.1, read as the reverse complement.
GCCCGGTCCAGAACTACACCTTCTTCGCTGAATCGGCCCAGTGCCAATGTGCGCTTGATTTCACCCCGCGGCGTGATTTCAATGCGGCCGGTCAGCCCCTGCAATACGCTGCTTTTCCCGGGCTGGCTGGCCAGGGTGGATAGCACCTGATAGGTATCGACTCCCAGTGCGAACCAGCGTTGTATCATTCCCTGAGGCAGGTCTGCGGCGGCAGGCCTGTAGTCGGCGAACGCCTCCTCCTCGCTGTCTATCATCCAGGGCAGGTCGATAAAGTGCACAGCCAGCAGGGCGGCGTCTTCCGGCTCGTGGTTTACGCCCGTATAAATATGCGAGAAACCGAAGGTCGTGATGGTGATGTCCAGAAAGCCCCTGAGCGCCCTGGCCATTTCAGGATGCATCGCGAGCAGAATCATGTCCGCAGGGTGCATGCCCACTTGCGCCTGTATATCTGCCGGCGAGGATTGCTCGTTGATATTCAGATGCAGCAGCGTTTGTCCGCCCTCGGCCAGCCAGGCTTCATGGAAAGTCCTGGCCATGCGATTGGCGACCGGGTTGTCGGCGGCGAGAATCACGGCGGTCTGCATGCCGTCGTCCCGGGCGATCTTTGCAATCTGGCTGGCTTCGGTATCGACGGAGAGTCCCAGGCTGTATAGATTTTCCAGCGCAAACCCTTCTTCCGCCTGATTCAGGGCCAGTGTCGGCACAGTGAATTCTCCGGTCGTCAGTGCGCTGACTTCATCCCGGGTCAGCGGCCCGACGATAAACTTCGCGCCTTCACGGACTGCTTTCTGGTAAATTCCGGTAATCGATTCCTTATCGGCAGTGGTCGGGTAAATCGCAACTTCAACCGTGTCGCCCACTGCGTTCCTGGCAGCCATGAATCCGCGCTCGATGGCATCTGCTACCGGGTAGTAGGCTTCGCTGGCAAAGGGCAGCAACAGGGCGATCTTGCCATTTATCAGGGAGCCGGCGGCGGATGCGTCGTCGCTTGGTTGCGAGTTTAGCCCGGCCTGTTCACTGAGCTCGGCAATCAGCTCGGTGTAAGCCGGATGGTCGGGATACGCTTTACGCCAGTCGGCAATCGCCGTTTGCAGGTTTCTGCCGTGTTTGATGCCCAGCGCCAGGTCAATCCAGCCCTGGATGGTTGTGTCGAAACTCTCGCCCCGCATTTCGATCAGTTGGGCTTTGTCCAGTGTTGCGATGTTGAGCCAGATCGCCTGTTGGTTGGCGCGCACTTGCGTTGCATCGGTTTCGCGGCCGGCCAGAAGGTATTTCTCCGCCAGTGTCCGCTGCTCGAGAGCGCGTAGCGGATCCGGTTGCTGTTGATAGGCGAGTGCCAGGCTTGTGTGTAAACTTGCGAAAGCTTCCGGCGTCAGCGCCGATTCATCCTGAATACCGCTGACTTGCAAAGGTAACAGCAGGCGGAATGTGCGCTCGACGTCGTTTTCCTGCACTGCGATGGCGGCTTCCAGAATCTTGGCATAAGGCGATTGTTGTGGAATTCTGAGCAGTGCAACCTTGGCGCAGGCCAGGTTGGCCTGCTTCAGGCAGCCGAGGGCGTCGAGGAAAACGGTTTCCGGAGTGTTCCTGGTTGCCGGTGGCTGGAGGTTTTTACTTTCCTGGGCTGCGCTGGCATGACCGGAAAAAAATATGAAAATGAAAAACAGTAACCCTGACAGCGAGGCGAATTGACGTTGACTCATAGCGGCACATTATATGTTGTAGCCACGCCGATTGGAAATCTTCAGGATATCAGCCTGCGCGCGCTGGAAATCCTGAAATCCGTGGATGTGATTGCGGCCGAGGATACGCGCCATACCTCCGGGCTCCTTTCGCATTATGCCATCCGGAAAAAGCTGGTGGCGGTGCATGAGCATAATGAGCATCAGTCTGCCGGGCAGTTGCTGGCGAGATTGCGTGCGGGTGAATCGGTGGCACTGGTGACCGACGCCGGCACGCCGGGGATCAGCGACCCGGGCGCAGTGGTTGTCGACATCGTGCGTGATGCAGGTTTTGCCGTCGTGCCAATTCCGGGCGCAAGCGCGGTTATTGCCGCTTTGTCGGCATCCGGCATTCGCGCCAACGGATTCTGCTTCGTCGGTTTTTTGCCGGCCAGCGGCGCCCAGCGCAGAAAAGTGCTGGAATCGCTGAACACGCAAAACATGACGCTGGTTTTCTATGAGGCGCCGCACCGGGTGGTCGAAAGCGTGCAAGACATGGCCTCGATGCTGGGTGCTGGGCGACGGATTACCATCGCACGCGAACTGACCAAGACCTTTGAGACTTTTCATCGATGCAGTCTGGGTGAAGCGGGGGCATGGCTGGCCGCCGACCCGAACCAGCAGCGCGGCGAGTTCGTGTTGCTGGTCGAATCCTTGCCTGAAACGGAACCCGGCGGGATCGGCGAGGATGCCGAGCGTGTGCTCAAGCTGTTGATGGCAGAACTTCCGCTCAAACAGGCGGTAAAATTGGCGGCAGAAATTACCGGGGCAAAGAAAAACGCCCTCTATGAACACGGATTGAAAATTAAAGACAGCCTATGACGCAAACCCTGACCATTACCCGCCCCGACGACTGGCATTTGCACCTGAGGGACGGAGACGCGCTTGAATCCGTATTGCCTGATACGGCCAGGCAGTTCGCACGGGCGATTGTCATGCCGAACCTGCGTCCGCCGGTGACGACGACGGCAATGGCCAGGGCTTATCGCCAGCGCATTCTCGATGCCTTGCCCGCGGGTATGCAATTCGAGCCGCTAATGACCTTGTACCTGACCGACAATACTTCGGCGGAAGACATTCTTGAGGCCAGGGAAAGCGGCATCGTGCATGGCATCAAGCTTTATCCTGCCGGGGCAACCACCAATTCGGATTCCGGCGTGACCAATCTCGGCCACTGTGTAAAAGCGCTGGAAGCGATGGAGAAATGCGGCATGCCGCTGCTGGTGCATGCCGAGGTCACGGATGCCGACGTGGATGTGTTCGACCGGGAAAAAGTGTTCATCGAACGTCACATGGTGCCGCTGTTGCAGCGTTTTCCTGCGCTGCGCGTGGTATTCGAGCACATTACGACCAGGGATGCCGCCGACTTTGTCAACAATGCGCCCGCGCATATCGGCGCGACGATTACCGCGCATCATCTGTTGCTGAACCGTAACGCGATGTTCTCCGGCGGTATACGTCCGCATCATTATTGCCTGCCTGTGCTCAAGCGTGAGGAACATCGCCAAGCGCTGGTACAGGCCGCAACTTCCGGCAGCCCGAAGTTCTTCCTGGGCACCGACAGCGCGCCGCACCTGAAATCTGCAAAAGAAGCCGCCTGCGGTTGTGCCGGTATGTATACCGCGCATGCCGCGATCGAGTTTTATGCGGAGGCTTTTGAAGTGGCAGGCGCGCTCGACAAACTGGAAGCTTTTGCCAGTTTTTGTGGGGCGGATTTTTACGGCTTGCCGAGAAACAAAGAAAAAATCACGCTGACGAAAGAAAGCTGGATAGTGCCGGAGACGATATCAATGGGCGATGGAGAGTTGGTGCCATTGCGGGCCGGTCAGGAAATAAGCTGGAAGCTTCAGGATTAATAATTCATTCATTGGATGCTATCCGTGACGGGCCGTCATCGGTGGCGTGATAAAATAACAAATGAAGCTGGCCAGGCAGTCGCCGCTCACGCAAGTGAGGGGAGGAAAGTCCGGGCTCCGCAGAGCAGGATGACGGCTAACGGCCGTACGCCGTGAGGCGAGGAACAGGGCCACAGAGACGAGTAAGCCGCAAGGTGGACGTGAAACGCGGTAACCTCCATCCGGAGCAAAGCCAAATAGGGTAGCAATAGCGTGGCTCGCGCTGCTACCGGGTAGGCTGCTTGAGCGCATGAGCAATCGTGCGCCTAGATGAATGACTGCCGCTCACCGCAAGGTGGGAACAGAACCCGGCTTATCGGCCAGCTTCCCTTTCACTCTTTGCTCGCCGCTTTAGCGGCTTAGCAAATAGGGGAAGCCCCTTGCGGGCTTTCTGTCAATCTTATCCAATCTTTTTAGATCAAGTACTTGGATTTTGTGGGAGAGCTGCCTTGTGGTTTTCGGGGTATGGCCTCCATGGTTATTCAATTTATCTAGCCGTTTTGATCCATAGCCCGTTTTGATTGATGACTTGTAGCTTTTCATTGCGAACTCATTCCAGCAAAGCAAAATTCAATCACATCGTTGCATGTCCTCACAAAGCACATTCAGTTAATTTTCTATGTGTCTAATTATTAAGGAATTATTTTTTATTGTAAATATTGGCTAAGTCATTGTCCTGTAAAGGAAAAATCACAAAAAAGGGCTTGCATCGCCCTTTTTTTTTAACTATAGTGGGTGTCAGTGGGAAAAAGTGGGTTTTTGTGGGAAATTGCTATCTGATAATTGTCGTGCTCATCTTCATGACTCCTTCAGCTTGTTGGCGCAGTCGGTAATTTCTCACGTTTTATAAAGGGGTGGCGAACTTCATGTTTCGCGGTGCAACATCATTAAATCTGGATGCCAAGGGCAGGCTGGCTGTGCCAAGCAGGCATCGCGACGCCTTGCAGACCCAGTGCGCCGGCAATCTGGTGTTGACCGCGCATCCGCATCGCTGCCTGTTGCTTTACCCCCAGCCCGCCTGGGAGCCGATCCAGTCCAAAGTCATGGCGCTTTCCAGTTTCGACAGGCAATCCAGTGCGTTGCAGCGGCTGCTGGTTGGTTATGCCGAGGATCTGGAGCTGGACAGTGCCGGTCGCCTGCTGGTCTCGCCTGCGCTGCGCGAGTTTGCCGGGCTGGAGAAGCAGGCGATGCTGGTTGGGCAGGGTAGTCACTTTGAATTATGGAATATCGAAGCGTGGCGCGCTCAACTGGAGCGCGTGATGTCCGGCGATGATATGTCGCTGCCAAACGAGCTGGAGGGTTTTTCGCTGTGAACGTTGGCTTAAGCCAACCACCTGAAAACCCTTCCTCTCTTTCACCCGTATCACCTTCACCGGTTTTGGATTTGAACACGAGCTTACATATTACGGTTTTGCTGGATGAGGCCGTGGATGCCCTTGCCATCAAGCCGGCCGGCATCTACGTGGATGGCACATTCGGCCGCGGCGGGCATAGCCGGAGGATATTGGAGCGGTTGGGCGAACAGGGGCGCCTGATTGCGCTGGATCGAGATATTGCCGCCGTTGCGGCGGCATCCGCTATCCAGGATGCGCGTTTCCGCATCGTGCACAGCCCTTTCGCGGCGATTGGCGAGGTGCTGGGTGATCTGGGTATTGGGAAAGTCGACGGTGTTTTACTGGATTTGGGGATTTCTTCACCACAGATAGACGAAGGTGATCGAGGTTTTAGTTTCAGGTTTGATGGTCCGCTCGATATGCGCATGGATCAAAGCCGCGGACAGACAGCGGCGCAGTTCATCGCGGAAGCAACTGAGCAACAACTTACGGGGGTAATAAAAAATTATGGTGAAGAACGGTTTGCTAAGCAGATTGCAAGGGCGATTGTTGCAGCACGCACAGGGGGGGATGCCATCACCACTACCGGACAACTTGCCAAGATCGTTGCAGGGGCGGTTCCAAAAATCGAGCCTGGTCAAGACCCGGCGACGCGCACCTTTCAGGCTTTACGGATTTTCATCAATCAGGAGCTTAAAGAGTTGGAGGTAGCGCTACCGCAATGCGTTTCGTTACTGGCGGCAGGCGGCAGGCTGGCCGTCATCAGCTTTCACTCGCTGGAGGACCGTATCGTCAAACGATTTATCCGTGGTGAACAGGACAGAGATGACCTGCCCGCGAATTTTCCCGTGATGGCCAAGGATTTGCCGCAACCGCGAATGATCACGGTCGGTAAGGCAATCAAGCCGGGCGCCAGCGAGATCAGGCGCAATCCGCGCTCACGGAGTGCGGTGCTGCGCGTTGCGGAGAGAACGGCGGTCGCATGACTCGGCTCAACCTGATCCTGTTTGTGGCGTTGATGATGACGGCCTTGGGCGTTGTCACTGCCCAGCACAAGTCGCGCAAGCTGTATTTTGAATTGCAGCAGCAGCACGATGCGGCCAAGCAGTATGAGATTGAGTGGGGTCAGTTGCAGCTGGAGCAGAGCACATGGGCCATGCATTCGCGCATCGAGAGTATCGCGACAAAACATATGAATATGGAAGTGCCTGATCCGAAAAGAATACAGGTGGTGACTGTCGTTCATGCCGATAAAACGAAGTTTCCGGCCGAGCCCGGGAAAGTGCCGGCGGAATGAACGCGAGCAGTATCCGCATGAACAGGGCCCCGGTAATCCAGTTGCCGGTCTGGCGTCGCAGGCTGTTGCTTGTCGGCGTGCTGCTGGGTTTCGCCATTCTCATCGGTCGCAGCATCTACCTGCAGAGTACGCATAAGCAGTTTCTGCAGCAGAAGGGCGATGCCCGCTACAGCCGCACGCTCACTTTGCCTGCGCATCGCGGCATGATTACCGACAGGCACGGCGAACCGCTGGCGATCAGTACGCCGGTGGAATCCATCTGGGCCAGTCCGCCCGATGTGAAAATCGACCAGGATCAGGTGAAAAAGCTCGCGAAACTGCTGGACCTGAAAGCGGATGGTGTCAACAAAAAGCTGGCAAACAACCCGCGTGAATTCGTTTATCTCAAGCGCCGTATTCCGCCTGAGCTGGCTGCGCAGGTCATGCGCCTGGGCATCCCCGGCATTTTCATGCAGCGGGAATACCGCCGTTATTATCCCGCCGGCGAGGTGTCCGCACATCTGGTCGGTTTCACCGGCGTGGATGAAATCGGGCGTGAAGGATTCGAGCTCGCGGCACAGGACTGGTTGTCGGGGAAAGAGGGCAGCCGCCGTGTGATCAAGGACAGGCAGGGCCGTATTGTCGAGGACCTCGAAGCGGTGAAGGTGCCGCAGGATGGTAAGGACCTAGTGCTTTCCATCGACCGCAAGATTCAGTACCTGGCATATCGTGAATTAGCCAGGGCTGTCGAGCAGCATAAAGCCAGGGCAGGCGCTGCCATCGTATTGGATGCCAGGACGGGCGAAGTGCTGGCGATGGCCAATGTGCCGAGTTACAACCCGAACAATCCGGTTAATCTGGCCGGCCGCGCACGCAATCGGGCGATTGTCGACATATTTGAACCCGGCTCCACGCTGAAGCCTTTTACCGCCGCCGCCGCCCTGGAGTCCGGCATTTTTACCACGGAGTCGCAGATCCAGACTTCGCCCGGCTGGTTCAAGGTCGGCAGTGCCATTGTGCGTGATGTGCATCCGCAGGGCCTGGTCAGTGTTGCGCAAGTGATACAGAAATCCTCGAATGTCGGTTCTGCCAAGATGGCGCTAAGCCTTGAGCCCAAATACCTGTGGAATGTTTTCAACCAGGTGGGGTTCGGCCGGGCCACCAATGTCGGGTTTCCCGGCGAGGCGGTAGGCAAATTGCGCGATTTCAAGACCTGGCGGCCCATCGAGCAGGCGACCATGTCCTATGGGCATGGCATCAGCATGACCTTGCTGCAGCTGGCACGCGCGTACACGGTCTTTGCCAATGACGGCGAGTTGCGCCCCGTGACGCTGCGCAAGCAAAAAGACCCGGTGATCGGGCAGCAGGTGTTTTCAACCAAAACGGCCATCGCGATGCGCGGGATGATGGAGCTGGCGGTGCAGCCCGGCGGTACCGCCCCGCGGGCGCAGATACTGGGCTATCGCGTTGCCGGTAAGACCGGTACGGCGCACAAGCTTGGTGTGGGCGGGTATCAGGCGGATAAATATGTATCTTCATTTGTCGGCATGGCGCCCGCTTCCGAGCCTCGTCTGATCATGGCAGTCATGATCGACGAGCCCAGTGCCGGGCAGTATTACGGCGGGTCGGTGGCTGCTCCGGTATTCAGTGCCGTCATGGCCGGCGCTCTGCGCATGCTGGCGATTCCGCAGGATGCGCCTAACGACAATATCGTCATTCCGCCCGAAGATGCGCCGGAAGTGAAGGAGATGGTATGAGCGACATCCTCTCTTCGCTATACGCACAAGGAGTGAAAGCCACCGGCATCACGGCCGATAGCCGCAAGGTGGCGCAAGGCAGCCTCTTTCTTGCCTATCCGGGCGCGCTGCTCGATGGGCGCCGGTTTATCGGGGAGGCTGTGGCGCAAGGCGCATCAGCCGTTGTTTGGGAAAGCGAAGGGTTCGCCTGGGATGCGCGCTGGCAAGTGCCGAACCTTGCCGTGCATGACTTGCGTGCGAATCGCGGCATGGTGGCAGACAGTTTCTACGGGCATCCTTCGCAAAAGCTCTGGATGGTCGGCGTGACGGGCACCAACGGCAAGACCTCCTGCACGCACTGGCTGGCTCAGGCAATGGGCCTGCTCGGCCGCAGGACGGCCCTGGTCGGTACGCTGGGCAATGGCTTTCCGGGCGCGTTGTCGCATGCCATCAATACAACACCGGACCCCATCCTGCTGCATGGCATGCTGGCGGATTACCTGCAACAGGGCGCCCAGGCAATCACGATGGAAGTCTCCTCGCACGGCCTGGAGCAGGGGCGCGTCAATGGCGTGCATTTCGATGTGGCCGTGCTGACCAATCTCTCCCGCGATCATCTGGACTATCACGGAGACATGGCGTCTTATGCGGCGGAGAAGAGAAAGCTGTTTGACTGGGATGGGCTGGCTTGCTCGATATTGAATCTGGATGATGAGCTCGGCAGGCAGATTGCAGATGAATTTGCCGCAAAGGATAAGTCATTCGTGACTTACGGTTTTTCTCCGGATGCCATGGTGCGCGCTTCCGGGCTGACATTCACCGAGCATGGTTTAAGCATGGAGGTTTCCACGCCGCAAGGTGATGCCGTGGTATCGGCTTCGGTGCTTGGCCGCTTCAATGCCAGCAACCTGCTGGCCGTGCTGGCAACATTGCTCGCTTCGGATGTCGGGATTGACGATGCCGTCAGGGCCATTGGGCAAGTCAGGCCGGTGGCCGGCCGTATGCAGCAGTTGGGCGGCGGCCGTCATCCGCTGATCGTGATCGATTATGCGCACACCCCGGATGCGCTGGAAAAAGTGCTGGCTACGTTGCGGGAACAATGCCACGGCAAGCTTGTTTGCGTATTCGGTTGCGGCGGCAACCGCGACCAGGGCAAGCGCCCATTGATGGGCGAGGTGGCGTCCAGGCTGGCAGATAGCACCATCGTTACTTCCGATAATCCGCGTGATGAGCCGCCGCAGGACATCATTGCCGCGATTGTTGCCGGCATGAGCGGCGTGCATGAAATCGAGCCGGATCGCGCACGCGCAATCAGCAGGGCGATCCATGAGGCATCCGCAGGCGACATTGTGCTGCTGGCGGGCAAGGGACATGAGGATTACCAGGAAGTTGCCGGCGTCAAATATCCTTTCAGCGATGAAGCCGAGGCCAGGAAATGCATGAAAGGGTGGCTGCAATGATGCGCCTCTCCGAAGCCGCAGTCGCAACCCGGGGCCGTGTGATCGGCGAGGACGTGCTGTTTGCCCACGTCAGCAATGACAGCCGCAGCGGATTGCCGGGACAGCTTTTTGTCGCCATGCGCGGCGAGCGTGTCGACGGTCATGATTATGCGCTGTCGGCCATCAAAAACGGCGCGGCTGCGGCGATGATCTCGCATGAGGTCGAAGGTCTGCCTGCCGCCCTGCTGGTTGAAAACACGAGGCTGGCATTGGGCGACCTGGCTGCCTATTGGCGGAAGAAATTCAGCATGCCATTGGCAGCCATCACCGGCAGTAACGGCAAGACCACGGTGAAGGAAATGCTGGCCGCGATCCTGCGCAAGGCAACGGGCGCCGAAGATGCGGTGCTTGCCACGGAGGGGAATCTGAATAATGACATCGGCCTGCCGTTGACACTGCTCAAGTTGCGCCAGCAGCACCGCTATGCCGTGGTCGAAATGGGTATGAATCACTTCGGCGAAATCAGCTATCTGACACGTATCGGCCAGCCAACGGTGGCCCTGATCAATAACGCGACCACTGCGCATCTTGGCGGGCTTGGTTCGGTCGAGGGCGTTGCGCGGGCGAAGGGTGAAATATTCGAAGGCCTGGCGGCCGGCGGAATTGCGGTGATCAATGCGGATGACAGCTACGCACCGCTTTGGAAGTCGCTCGCAGGGCATCACCGGGTGCTGACGTTCGGCGTCAAGAACAGCGCGGATATCAGCGCGGCTTACACCCTGCATGCGGAAAGCAGCGATGTGCGATTGAAGACGCCTCAGGGTGAAGCCTCGGTCAGCCTGCCGGTAGCCGGCCTCCACAATGTCAGCAATGCCCTTGCTGCCGCATCCGCAGCAATTGCCATGGATATGCCATTGCCGGCAATCGTTTCCGGGCTTGAGTCGTTTTCCGGGGTGAAAGGCCGCCTGCAACGCAAGACCGGCATCAAGGGCGCGGCGGTGATTGATGATACTTACAATGCGAACCCCGCCTCCATGAAAGCCGCGATTGATGTGCTGGCCGTGCGGCAGGGTGAAAAGCTGCTGGTGCTGGGCGACATGGGCGAACTGGGCGATGACGCTGCTGCAATGCATGCGGAGATCGGGCGTTATGCGAAGCAGGCCGGGGTTAGCAGGCTGTATGCGTTGGGCGAACTGAGCCGTGAAATGGTGAATGCCTTCGGCCCGCATGCGCAACATTTCGAAACGCCGGATGCATTGGCAAGCAGCCTTATAGCGCGCATGAATGAAGAAAGCACGGTGCTGGTTAAAGGTTCGCGTTTCATGCGCATGGAGCGCGTAGTCAACCTCATCATGCAAGACAATCAAGGGGAGAAATACTAATGTTGCTCGAGCTTGCACAATGGCTGGCACAGGATATACGGGCATTTAACGTATTCAATTACATCACCTTGCGTGCGGTGCTGGCGACACTGACTGCGCTGGTTATCTCGTTCGTGGTGGGGCCGCGTCTGATACGCAAGCTCACGGAATACAAGGTGGGCCAATCCGTACGCGACGACGGTCCGCAGACCCATCTGGTCAAGGCCGGGACCCCTACCATGGGCGGCGCGTTGATTCTGGTTGCAATAGCGGTCGCTACGCTGTTGTGGGCAGATCTCAGCAACCGTTTCGTCTGGGTGGTGTTATTGACGACATTGGGTTTCGGCATCATCGGCTGGATCGATGACTGGCGCAAGGTCGTGCATCGCAACCCCAAGGGCTTGTCTGCTCGTGCCAAGTATTTCTGGCAGTCCCTGATCGGCTTCAGCGTGGCGGCTTATTTGTTTTATACCGCCAGTATCCCGGCAGAGACCGAACTGATTTTTCCGTTTTTCAAGGGCTTGGCCCTGCCGCTGGGCGTCGTCAGTTTTATCGTGCTGGCCTATTTCGTCATTGTCGGTACCAGTAATGCCGTCAATCTCACCGATGGCCTGGATGGCCTCGCCATCATGCCGACCGTGATGGTGGCCAGTGCCCTTGCCATTTTTGCTTATGTGGCGGGCCATTTCTACTTTGCAAAATACCTGGGGGTGCCTTACGTGCCAGGTGCCGGGGAACTGGCGGTGTTCTGCGCCGCCATCGGCGGCGCTGGGCTGGGCTTTCTCTGGTTCAACGCTTACCCGGCCGAGGTGTTCATGGGCGACGTCGGTGCGCTGGCGCTGGGTGCGGCGCTGGGCGTGGTTGCGGTGATCGTGCGCCAGGAAATCGTGCTGTTCATCATGGGCGGGGTTTTCGTCGTAGAGACCGTCTCGGTGATGTTGCAGGTCGGCTCCTTCAAGCTGACCGGAAAACGAATTTTCCGAATGGCGCCGCTGCATCATCACTACGAGTTGAAGGGGTGGAAAGAGACGCAGGTGGTCGTGCGTTTCTGGATTATCACCATGATGCTGGTATTGGTCGGTTTGGCAAGTTTGAAGATACGTTAAGGTCGGGACAGAAGTGCAAGTGGCAATCAAGGATAAACAGGTGCTGGTGCTGGGACTGGGAGATACCGGTCTTTCGGCATTGCGCTGGCTGCGGGGCCAGGGCGCCATCCTGTCCGCTGCCGATACGCGCGAAGCGCCGCCGGGATTGCAGGCTGTGAAGAATGAGATGCCGGAGATTGATATCCATCTCGGTCCGCTGGCGTCCGGGATCATGGATGGCCAAGCGCTGGTGGTCGTCAGTCCCGGGGTGCCGCTGGCGGAACCGGAGATTCAGCGCGCTGTTGCGCGAGGCATCCCTGTGCTGGGGGATGTCGAGCTGTTTGCGCAACACAAACCGGGGAGTGCCAGGGTGATCGCCATCACCGGCGCCAACGGTAAAAGCACGGTCACCAGCCTGGTGGGCGAGATGTGCAAGGCTGCCGGTCTCAAGACCGTGGTTGCGGGCAATATCGGCCTGCCGGTTCTCGATACCCTGCAGGGTGACCCGCCGGAAATTTATGTGCTGGAATTGTCCAGCTTCCAGCTGGAAGCGACCCATACGCTGGCCGCTGATGCGGCAACCGTGCTGAATTTGAGCGAAGATCATATGGATCGCTATCAGGGCATGGCGGATTATGCCGCCGCCAAGGCGCGCATATTTTATGGCGACGGCGTGCAGGTTCTGAACCGGCAGGATGCATGGAGCGCCGGGATGGCTGAACCGGGCCGAAAGGTCGTGACTTTCGGGAGTGACCAAGCGCCAGCCGCCGGAGATTTCGGCTTGATTCGCGAGGCCGGGCAGGTCTGGCTGGCGCAGGGCGAACACCGGCTGCTGGAGATGAGCGAGCTGAAAATCGCAGGCCTGCACAATGCGGTCAACGCATTGGCAGCCTTGGCACTGTGCCGCGCTGCGGGAATCGAGTATGCACCGCTGCTGGAGACCTTGCGCAGCTTCAAGGGGCTGCCGCATCGCGTTGAATGGGTCGCCGAGATCGGTGATGTTTCTTTCTATGACGACTCCAAAGGCACCAATGTCGGTGCCACTTGCGCGGCGCTTGCGGGCTTGCCGCAGAAAGTGGTGCTGATTGCAGGCGGCGACGGTAAAGGCCAGGACTTTACCCCGTTATCCGCCCCGGTGAAGGAAAACGCGCGTGCTGTAGTGCTGATCGGTCGCGACGCTGCGCTGATTGAAAAAGCGTTGGCAGCGACGGATGTGCCTTTGCTCAAGGCCGATAGCCTGCAGGATGCGGTCACTAGGGCTTTTCATCTGGCTTTGCCAGGAGACGCCGTATTGCTGTCTCCGGCTTGCGCCAGTTTCGACATGTTCCGTAATTACCTGCATCGCGCGGAAGTGTTCTGCGAGTCCGTGCATGCACTGGCTGCGGCTCCGGAGGAGATGGCACGATGATGCAGATACTGGGTGCCCGCATTCGTCATACCGTGCCGACCTACGATCAGGCCTTGCTCTGGGTTACGCTGCTGCTGCTGGGCATCGGGCTGGTCATGGTCTATTCATCATCGATCGCGCTTGCGGAAGCGGACCGGGCAACCGGCCATCAATCGACCTACTATCTGGTACGCCAGGCCATTTACATCTTCATCAGCCTGACGGCTGCCGCGATCGCCTTCCAGATTCCGACGCAGACCTGGCAGAAGATGGCGCCGTATTTATTTCTGCTGGGGATGGTTTCACTCATACTGGTCCTGATTCCCGGGATCGGGCACGAGGTCAACGGCAGCCGTCGCTGGATCTCGCTGTTTGTCGTCACAGTCCAACCGTCGGAATTCATGAAGCTGTTCGCTGCCATCTACGTGGCGGACTACACCTTGCGCAAGGCGGCCGTAATGGACAGCTTCACCAAGGGTTTCGTGCCCATGCTGGCGGTGATGTTCGTCGTCGGCAGCCTCTTGCTGCTGGAACCGGATTTTGGGGCATTCGCTGTGATTGCCACCATCACCATTTCCATCCTCTGGCTCGGCGGTATCAATGGCCGCATTTTCGCGGGCATGCTGGTGATGCTGGTGGTCGGTTTCGTCCTGCTGATCTGGAGCTCGCCGTACCGGTTGCAGCGGATCATCGGTTTCATGGATCCATGGGCCGACCCGTTCGGCAAGGGTTACCAGCTCTCGCATGCTCTGATCGCTTTCGGCCGGGGTGAGTGGTTCGGAGTCGGCCTGGGCGCCAGCGTCGAAAAGCTCCTCTACCTGCCTGAAGCCCATACCGACTTCCTGCTGGCCGTCATCGCGGAAGAATTGGGTTTTGTCGGCGTGGCGACCGTCGTCGGCCTGTTTGTCTGGCTGGTGATTCGTGCCTTCGCCATCGGCAAGGAAGCCATCAGCAATGAGCGCTACTTTTCCGCGTTGCTGGCACAGGGCATAGGCGTCTGGCTCGGCGTGCAGAGCATTATCAATATGGGCGTGAATATGGGCATTCTGCCCACCAAAGGCCTGACGCTACCCCTGCTTTCCTTCGGTGGCAGCGGCATTCTTGCCAATTGCATCGCGCTGGCCGTGCTGCTGCGGATTGATTATGAAAATCGTCGGATTCAGAAGGGCTTGCCGGTATGAGCAAGACCTTGCTCATCATGGCAGCAGGTACTGGCGGGCATGTCATGCCAGGTCTGGCTGTGGCCGAAAAAATGCGTGAACGCGGCTGGCATGTGCATTGGCTCGGTACGCGGCATGGCATGGAAAATCGGCTGGTGCCTCCGTCCGGTATTCCCATGACGCACCTGAATTTTTCAGGCCTGCGCGGTAAAGGCTTCTGGCACAGCGTGGCTGGCGTGTTCAAGCTGGCTGGCGCGATGATTGCCGCCTGGCGGCTGATGCTCAGGCTGAGGCCGTGTGTCGTACTGGGTATGGGCGGTTATGTCACCGTTCCCGGCGGCTGGGCGGCACGTCTGCGTAGATTGCCCCTGGCCGTGGTGAATGCTGACGCGGCATTGCTGATGTCCAATCGGGCCTTGGCGAATACGGCGAGCAGGGTGCTGTTCGGGTTCGATGGCGGTGTCGAGTTGACAGCAGCGATCAGGGAAAAGTCGCGGGTTACCGGCAACCCGGTACGTGCGGAAATTGCAGCGATTCAGCCCCCGGAACTGCGTTATGGCGATCGCAGCGGGCCGCTCAAGCTGCTGGTGGTAGGCGGCAGCCTAGGCGCCAGCGTACTGAATGACGTGCTGCCGCAGGCACTGGCCCTGATTCCGTTGCAAAAAAGACCGGTAGTCACGCATCAGGCCGGCGCCAGGCATATCGAGGCGTTGCGGGCCGCTTATCGCGAAGCGGGTGTGGAAGCGAATGCCATTCCATTCATCGATGACATGGCTGCTGCCTACGCCGATGCAGACCTGCTGGTTTGCCGTGCAGGGGCCATTACGGTCAGCGAGATCACGGTGGCCGGTGTGGCCAGCATTCTGGTGCCGCTCATGGTTTCGACCACGTCCCACCAGCAGGACAACGCCAAATGGCTGGCCGGGCAAGGCGCTGCGATACATCTTCCGCAAACGGCATTGAACGCAGAGTATCTGGCGGAAATGTTAATGAGCCTGTCACGCGAAAGATTGAAGGCAATGGCAATAGCGGCGCACAAGCTGGGCAGGCCTGGCGCAACCCAGGCGATTGCCGATGAGCTGGAAGCCATCGCCCTGCCGGGCGATGCAAGGGAGGCAGCATGAAACATAAAGTCAAGAATGTGCATTTTGTCGGTATCGGCGGCTCGGGGATGAGCGGTATTGCCGAAGTGCTGCTGAATCTGGGGTTCAGCGTCAGCGGTTCCGACCTTGCTCATAACAGCATCACCCAGCGCCTGAAGCAGCTCGGCGCACTGGTATTTCAAGGGCATGCCAAGGAGAACCTGGAAAAAGCCGATGTGGTCGTGGTGTCTTCTGCCGTCAATGAGAGCAATCCGGAAGTGATGGAAGCGCGTAGCCGCGCCATCCCCGTAGTGCCACGCGCCATCATGCTGGCTGAGCTGATGCGTTTCCGGCAGGGGATCGCCGTTGCCGGTACTCACGGCAAGACCACCACTACCAGCCTGATTGCCAGCATTCTTGCCGAAGCGGGGATGGATCCGACCTTTGTGATCGGCGGCAGGCTGGAATCGGCCAGCGCCAATGCAAGGCTCGGAACCGGGGAGTTCATCGTTGCCGAGGCGGATGAATCGGATGCCTCCTTCCTGCATCTGACACCGGTGCTGTCGGTCGTGACCAATATCGACGCCGATCACATGGATACTTACGGTCACGATTTCGAGAAGCTCAAGGGCGCTTTCGTTGAATTCCTGCAACAACTGCCGTTCTACGGCATGGCCGTCGTCTGCATCGACGACCCGAATGTGCGGGCGATTCTGCCGAATGTCTCCAAGCCCGTCATGCCCTACGGATTTTCGGAAGATGCGCGTATTCGCGCGACGAATGTGCGCGCCGATGGCGGACGCATGCATTTCACGGTGACGCGCATCAACGGGGTGACGACCACGTTTGATGTCAGCCTCAACCTGCCCGGCAAGCATTACGTGCTGAACGCGCTCGCGGCAATCGCCGTGGCGAGCGAACTGAATGTGCCTGATGAATCCATCATCAAGGCGCTGGCCGAATTCAAGGGCGTTGGCCGCCGCTTCGAACGCTACGGCGAGATTCCCGCGAAGGACGGCGGCACGTTCACCCTGATTGACGATTATGGGCATCATCCGGTCGAGATGCAGGCCGTGGTTGCCGCCGCCCGCGGCGCTTTTCCCGGCAGGCGGCTGGTGCTGGCCTTCCAGCCGCATCGCTATACCCGTACGCGCGATTGTTTCGAGGACTTCGTCAAAGTCCTGTCCTCGGTCGATGCCCTGATTCTGACTGAAGTTTACCCGGCAGGGGAGCCGCCGATCGTGGCTGCCGACGGTCGCTCGCTGGTGCGGGCGGTACGTGTTGCCGACAAGGTCGAACCGCTGTTCGTCGAAACCCCGGCAGAACTGCCGGAAGCGATTCTGGGCATGGCCAGGGATGGCGATGTGGTGATCGTCATGGGCGCAGGGTCGATCGGCCAGGTTGCGGCCCGTACCAGGGAGCTGGCGGTTTGATGGCCGAGCCGATAGCACAAGGGAAACTGCTGCTGAACGAGCCGTTGGCGCGCTACACCAGTTGGCGTGTCGGCGGCAAGGCCGACCGCCTGTATATCCCTGCCGGTCTGCAAGACTTGCAGGTGTTTTTGCAGAACCTGGGCGCAAGCGAGACGGTGCATTTCATCGGCCTCGGTTCCAACCTGCTGGTCAGGGATGGCGGCGTGCGCGGCAGCGTGGTGCTCATGCATAACGTGCTGACCGGTTTGCGCATGGACGAGGGGCTGGTCTACGCAGAAGCAGGCGTGACCTGCGCCAAGCTGGCGAGATTTACCGCACGCCAGCATCGGCATGGCGCCGAGTTCATGGCGGGTATCCCCGGCACGGTGGGCGGTGCATTGGCGATGAATGCCGGCTGCCATGGCGGTGAAACCTGGAATGTGGTGAAGCAGGTGCAGACCATAGACCGATATGGCGCATTGTACTTGAGAGACAGGGCGGAGTTTGTGGCGACCTACCGGCATGTGGAAATGGCGGCTGAAACTGCTGACCGGGAATTGACCGAATGGTTTACCGCGGCATGGTTCGACTTGCCGGCAGGGGAAGCCAGCGAGGCCGAGCAAAAGATCAAGAGCCTGTTGGCGAGAAGGTTGGCAACGCAGCCGCTGAACCAGCCGAATGCGGGTTCGACCTTCCGCAACCCGCCGGGGGATTTTGCCGCACGCCTGATCGAGGCCTGCGGATTGAAGGGCTATAGGGTGGGCGGTGCGCAGGTTTCCGAGAAGCATGCCAATTTTATTGTGAATCTTGGCGATGCGACCGCAGCGGATATCGAACAACTGATTGCGCACATGCGCGACACGGTCAGGCAGCAGCATGGCATCGAATTGCAGCAGGAAGTCAGGGTGATAGGTGAAGCATGAGTAACAGGTTCGGAAAAGTCGCAGTGCTGATGGGCGGTCGCTCAGGCGAGCGCGCAGTGTCGCTTAACAGCGGCGGCGCGGTATTGGCAGCATTGCTGCGCGGCGGCGTGGATGCGCATGCCTTCGACCCGGCCGAGCGGCCGCTCCACGACCTGGAAGGCTTCGACCGCGTATTCATCGCCCTGCACGGCAGATATGGCGAAGACGGCACCATACAAGGCGCGCTGGAATTGATGGAAATTCCCTATACCGGCAGCGGCGTCATGGCCTCCAGCGTCGGCATGGATAAATGGCGCACCAAGCTGCTCTGGCGCGCCGCAGGTATCGCGACCCCCGATTTTGCGCTGGTGAATGCGGAAAGTGATTTTGCCGCCATTGAAGCCGCATTGGGCCTGCCGCTGTTCGTCAAGCCGGCCAATGAAGGTTCCAGCATCGGCATCAGCAAGGTCAAGCAGGCAGGCCGCTTGCAACAAGCTTATGAGGAAGCCGCCAAGGCCGACCCGCTGGTGATTGCCGAACAGTTCGTCGGCGGCGGTGAATACACGGTCGGCATACTCGGCGACAAGGTATTGCCGGTAATCCGCATCGTGCCGGCCAACGAATTCTACGATTACGAGGCCAAGTATTTGCGTGACGACACGCAATACCTGTGCCCTTGCGGCCTCCCGGCAGAAAAGGAGTCGCAGATCAAGGCCGAGGCATTGCAGGCATTCCGCACGATAGGTGGAAGAGGCTGGGGGCGGGTGGATTTCCTGATGGATGAAGCAGGCAGGCATTACTTCCTTGAGGTCAATACCTCGCCTGGCATGACCGACCATAGCCTGGTGCCGATGGCAGCCAAGGCTGCAGGTATCGGTTTTGATGAACTGGTGTTGCAGATACTGGAGATGGCGCGTGTGGGATAAGCCGCAGATCCTGAACTGGATCGCCAACCTGCTGTTCGGGCTGGCAACCGTGCTCATGCTCTACGGCGTGATTTATGTCGTGGTGCACCTGCCTGTTTTTCCGTTACGTGAAATCAGGGTTGAAGGGCAGTTGACACATGTGACGCGCGAACAGTTGAAGTTGATTGTAGGCCGGCACCTCCAGGGAAATTTCTTCACGCTGGACCTGGTGAAAGCGCGCGATGCCTTCGAAAAACTGCCTTGGGCACGAAGCGTCAGTCTCCGCCGCCGCTGGCCGGACAGGCTGGAAGTGGTGGTGGAAGAACATAAGGAACTTGCACGTTGGGGAAACATTGCATTGGTGAATACCTACGGGGAATTGTTCCACGCCGCTTCGGATGAAGACCTGCCGGTGTTTTACGGGCCGGGCGACGGAGTGAGGGAAGTGGCCGAGCATTATGGAAAATACAGCGAATTGCTGGCCCCGGCCGGGGTAAAGCTTACGCAACTGGCACTGACGCCGAGGCGCGCCTGGCAGATCAGGACGGACAACAACATGGTGATCGAACTGGGGCGTGAAGACACGGAAGCAAGGCTGGCAAAGTTTGCCAATATTTATCAGTACACCTTGAGCAAGCTGGGCGTCAGCCTGACCTATGCGGATTTGAGATATCCGAATGGCTTCGCCGTCCGGCGGCCGGTGAAGAATACAGCAAGAAACACAGGAGCAGCCTGATGAAATGCGCGTCGGCAGGGATTAACGGAGAGATGTATGAGCAAAATTAGAGAAGACAAGAACCTGATCGTTGGCCTCGATATCGGCACATCGAAAATCGTCGCGATTGTGGCCGAGTTGCAGCCTGAGGGCGGGCTCAAGGTCATCGGCCTTGGGCAGCACACCTCGCGCGGCCTGAAAAAAGGCGTGGTGATCAATATCGATTCCACCATGCAGGCCATCCAGCGCGCGCTGGAAGAAGCGGAGTTGATGGCGGATTGCAAGATCAGCTCGGTATTTACCGGCATTGCAGGCAGCCACATCAGGAGCCTGAATTCACACGGCATGGTCAAGATCAAGGAAGCGGAAGTCACGCAGGCCGACGTCGATCGCGTGGTCGATACCGCGCGCGCGATTGCGCTGCCGTCGGACCAGCAGATCCTGCACATCCTGACGCAGGAATTCATCATCGACGGACAGGAAGATGTGCGCGAGCCGCTGGGCATGAGCGGCATGAAGCTGGAAGTGAAAGTGCATATCGTGACCGGTGCGGTAGCGGCTGCGCAGAACATCGTCAAATGCATCAAGCGTTGCGGCCTGGAAGTGACGGACCTGATTCTTCAGCCGCTGGCATCGAGCATGGCGGTACTGACCGAGGATGAAAAGGAACTGGGCGTCTGCCTGGTCGATATCGGCGGCGGCACGACGGATATCGCCGTGTTCAAGCAGGGAGCGATTCGCCATACCGCCGTGGTGCCGATTGCCGGCGACCAGGTCACCAACGACATCGCCGTGGCCTTCCGCACGCCGACCCAGTCGGCGGAAGAAATCAAGATCAAGCACGGCTGCGCGTTGCGCCAACTGGCTGACCCGCGCGAAGTGGTCGAAGTGCCCGGCGTCGACGGGCGCGAGCCGCGCCAGCTCTCGGTGCAGACGCTGGCGGAAGTGATCGAGCCGCGCATCGTCGAGCTTTACGAATTGGTACTGAGCGAACTGCGCCGCAGCGGCATGGAAGAAATGATCGCATCCGGCATCGTCATCAGCGGCGGTTCATCGATGATGCGCGGCATGGTCGAACTGGGCGAAGAGATTTTCCACATGCCGGTGCGTCTGGGCATGCCGCGCTATGTGGGCGGCTTGTCCGAAGTGGTCAGCAATCCGCGCTATGCGACCGGTGTCGGCCTGGTATTGATGGGCAAGCAGCAAATCGAGCGCCAGTTGCTGGGGCAGATGGAGTCAGGCTCGTTTGCCGACATCCTGAGCCGCATGAAGAGCTGGTTCAAGGGCAATTTTTAGGAAGGTGCCGTATTCAGGCATTTTCAAAAGCAGGGGCAGTAATTTTTATTTTGGGCAGAAGTAGTTAGTAAACGACAAGGAGGCAATGCAATGTTTGAAATTATGGACAGGGACTCGCAAGAGGCCGTAATTAAAGTAATTGGCGTGGGTGGTTGCGGTGGTAATGCAGTCGCGCACATGATCGAGAAAAATGTCGGCGGCGTGGAATTCATTTGCGCCAACACCGATCTGCAGGCGCTGAAGAAGAGCCAGGCGGAAACCGTGTTGCAGATCGGGACCGACATCACCAAGGGCCTGGGCGCCGGCGCACGCCCCGAGATCGGCCGTGAAGCCGCGCTGGAAGACCGCGAGCGCATCGCCGAGATTATCGACGGCGCCGACATGCTCTTTATCACCGCAGGCATGGGCGGCGGTACCGGTACCGGCGCTGCCCCCATCATTGCGGAAGTCGCAAAGGAAATGGGCATCCTCACCGTGGCCGTGGTCACCAAGCCATTCGCTTTTGAAGGCAAGCGTACCAAGGTGGCGGTTGAGGGGCTGGAAGAACTTTCCAGGCATGTGGATTCTCTTATCGTGATCCCGAACGAAAAACTGATGGAAGTATTGGGCGAGGACGTTCCGTTCCTGCAGGCATTCGAGGCAGCGAATGACGTCCTGCACAACGCGGTTTCCGGCATTGCCGAAATCATCAATTGCCCGGGGCTGGTCAACGTCGACTTTGCCGACGTGCGCACCGTCATGTCCGAAATGGGCATGGCCATGATGGGTTCGGCGATGGCGACCGGACCGGACCGCGCACGCATCGCAGCGGAACAGGCCGTTGCAAGCCCGCTGCTGGAAGATGTCAACCTGGCCAATGCGCGCGGCGTTCTGGTTAACATCACCGCCAGCAATTCCTTCAAGATGAAGGAATACTATGACGTGATGAACACCATCAAGGCATTTACCGCTGATGACGCGACCGTGATTGTCGGTAACGTCTTCGATGAGAACATCGGTGACGGCCTGCGGGTGACCATGGTGGCAACCGGTTTGAATGGCGTGGCAGGCCGCCGCCAGCAGAAGCCTGAGCTGCGTGTGATGAGCCAGGTGCGCGACGGCACTACCGGCCAGTCGGTATTCGTCGGCGGCTCCGGTTCCAATGTCATGATGGGCGCATCGGAAGATGAAGCACCGGCCGTATTTTCAAGCAATGGCCGCCGTGCGACGGTGGAAGCGATGAAGATGTCGGGTATCGAGGAATACGATATTCCTGCGTTCCTGCGCAAACAGGCCGACTGATGGGAAATTTCTAGTCGATACAATTGGTTACATATCTACTGACCAAAGGAAGGCTAGGGCCAAAGCGGCAAATGTGCTACTATTTTAGGCAAAATCAACGAGGTTTATTGACGTGGTCAAACAGAGAACGCTAAAAAAAGCCATCAGTGCCACTGGTGTGGGGCTGCACACGGGCGACAAGGTTACCCTGACCTTGAATCCTGCTGCGCCCGATAGCGGTATCGTTTTCCGCCGGACCGATCTGCCCGGTTCCCCGGAAATCAAGGTGCAACCTGATCTTGTCAAGGACACCCGCCTGTGTTCCGCACTGGAAGACAACGGCGCTCGTGTTGCTACAGTGGAACATTTGCTCTCAGCCCTTGCCGGACTAGGCATCGACAACATCCTGATCGAGATGGATGCCAGTGAAGTGCCCATCATGGACGGCAGTTCCGGCCCGTTCGTTTATCTGCTGCAATCGGCCGGTATCGTCGAGCAGAACGCGCTCAAGAAATTCATCCGTATCAAGAGGCCGGTTGAAGTGATCGACGGCGATAAATGGGTGCGTTTCGAGCCCTATTTCGGCTTCAAGATCGATTTCACCATCGACTTCAACCATCCGGTGTTCGATCACAGCGGCAAGCGCGTCACGATTGATTTTGCCGATAATTCCTATATCAGGGAAATCAGCCGTGCGCGTACTTTCGGTTTCATGCATGAGGTCGAATACCTGCGTTCAAACGGGCTTGCCCGCGGGGGCAGCCTGGATAACGCCATCGTGCTGGATGAATACCGTGTATTGAACGGTGACGGCCTGCGTTACGAGGATGAGTTCGCCAAGCACAAGGTTCTGGATGCGATAGGCGATCTTTACGTGCTGGGCCATCCGTTGATAGGCGCTTTCAGCGCCTACAAATCCGGCCATGCGCTCAACAATCAGTTGCTGCGCACTTTGCTGGCGAATGCGGATGCCTGGGAATATGCCACTTTCGAGAAAACCGAAGAGGCTCCGGGCGCATTCCAGTTGCAGATACCGGTAGCGCCGGTATTACAGTACGTATGACGGCATAGGCGCCTGCAATGCTGGTTCTTCGTTTATTGCTGGTGCTTGGCCTGATTGCGATGAGCGTCTCGCTGGGCGTTTATTTCATCTCCAAAGATAAGCGGTATTTACGCTTCTCCTGGCAAATTATCAAATTCACTTTGGTGATAGTCTTTATTGCAGCAGTATTGTATGCAGTGGGGCGTATCATTCTCCTGTAGGTAGCGCGTTGTGCGAGCTGGCTGCATATGCTCGCAGGATATCGCTGTGTTATGCTTTTTCCAGCATCAAGGATAAGCACCAACGTAGTAACAAGCAGGTTAAATAATGAGATTCGTTTGGTTGGCCGCTGGTTTGTTTTTACTGATGAGCTCGCACCTGCGGGCGCAAGGTAATGACGAGCCGCTCATCAAGGCACAGGAAGCCTATAACAAGCAGGATTTGCTCCGGCTGCAGGCCTACACGCGCCAGATGCAGGCACAAAAGGACATTCTTGCGCCATATGCCGATTACTGGCGCATGCTGCTGGAACTGAGTACCGCTGATGACCAGGCTGTCCGTGACTTCATCGATCAATATGCGGATTTTCCCTTTGCCGACCGCGTGCGCGGAGAATGGCTGAAGCAGCTCGGCAAGCGCCAGGACTGGCAGGCATTTTTCGTCGAACTCCCCAACCTCCAGCGCGATGATACCGCGGTCAGTTGCTATGGCCTGCAGGGCCAGTCGCAACTCGGCCAGGCGATTCATGCGGATAAGTTGCAGGCCTTGTGGCTGGTTTCCGCAGACCAGCCGGCGAACTGCACGCTGCTGTTCGATGCCATGTTCAGAGCCGGTATCCTCACCCAGGAGCATGCCTGGGCGCGTTTCAGGCTGGCGATGCAGGCCGGAAAAATCAGCGTAGCAAAAGCGGTAAGTCAATATATAAGCGCGATTGATGCCAGCAATATCAAGTTGATCGACCGCGCATACCAGAACCCGCAGCAGGTATTGCAGAAGCAATCCATCTCCTACAAGTCGCGCTATGGGCGTGAGCTGAACCTGTATGCGCTCGACCGCGTGGCGAGAACGCAGCCGCCGCTGGCACTGGAAATCTGGCAGAAAAACCAGTCGCAGTTCAACGCGGAGGAACGCAGCTACATGTGGGGGCGTCTCGCCCTGCATGCCGCACGCCGGCACGACCCCATCGCCGGCAAGTGGTTCGGCATGGCCAGGGATACCCAGCTCGATAACGAGCAAATGGCCTGGCGTGCCCGTACCGCCTTGCGCACGGAAGACTGGCCAGCCGTCATCTCCGCGATAGAGGCGATGCCCGCCACCGAGCAGGAAACGGCTGCCTGGCGCTACTGGAAAGCCCGTGCATTGAAGGCGCAGAAACAGATACCGGCAGCCAATGCGCTCTTTGTGCCTTTGTCCCGCGAGCACCACTACTATGGCCTGCTGGCCGAGGAAGAGCTGGGCGAGATCGTGGCTGCGCCCGCCAGCGTCTACAAGGCGAATGAAGCAGAACTTAAGCTGGTTTCCGCCAAACCCGCCATCCAGCGTGCGCTGGCACTGAACGACCTTGGCCTTCGCTGGGAGGCACGCGCGGAATGGGCGTGGGCGCTACGGGATTTTGACGACAAGCAACTGATTGCGGCAGCGGAAATCGCATTCAGGAATGACTGGATAGACGTGGCGATCAATACCGCGGAAAAGACCAGGCTGACGCATGATTTTGCGCTACGGTATCCGACGCCTTACCGTGACATGATGCAGGCCTATGTCAAGGAGAACGGCCTCGATGAAGCCTGGGTATACGGCCTGATCCGGCAGGAAAGCCGTTTTATCGGCGTCGCCAGGTCCAGTGCCGGCGCCTCGGGTTTAATGCAGGTCATGCCTGCAACCGCAAAATGGATTGCCAAGCGCCTGGGCATGGCCGGCTATAACCCCGGCATGATTACCCAGCTCGATACCAATATCCAGTTCGGCACACACTATTTGCGCTATACGCTGGATCAAATGGATGGGCAGGCATTGATGGCGACCGCGGCTTATAATGCAGGGCCGAGCCGGCCGAAACGCTGGGCTGCATCGCAACCGCTGGAAGGGCCGATTTATGCGGATACCATTCCTTTCACGGAAACGCGGGATTATGTGAAGAAGGTGATGGCAAACGCCTATTATTACGCGCAGCAAATGGGCCATCACACGCAATCGCTCAAGGAGCGCCTGGGTATCGTGCCGGGCAATGCAATCAGTGTTACCGTAACGGAAGAAGCAGAATAGATAACAAGCCGAGGATAGGATGCGAATCAATCAAGTATGTGTTTTAGGCGGTTCAGGTTTTGTCGGCAGCGCCATCGTGCACAAGCTCAGTGCCGCAGGCTATGTGGTCAAAGTGCTCAGTCGCCGCCGTGAGCGTGCCAAGCACCTGATCCTGCTGCCGAATGTACAAGTCGTTGAATGCGACGTCCTTAACGATGCCGAGCTCAGCATGCACATGCAGGGGTGCGACGCGGTCATCAACCTGGTCGGCATACTGAACGAGAGCAGGAAAACCACATTCGAGCAGATGCATCACCAGCTCCCCGCACGCGTCGCGGCGCTGTGCGAGCGGCTTGAAATCCGGCGCCTGCTGCACATGAGCGCGCTGCAAACCGGCACGGATGCGCCGAGCGCCTACCTGCGCTCAAAAGCGGCAGGCGAAGCTGCCGTCATGGCGCATGCAAAAAAAATCAGCGTCACCATCTTCCAGCCGTCCGTGATTTTCGGTCGTGGCGACAGCTTCCTGAACCTGTTTGCCACGGTGGTCAAACTGATGCCGGTCGTCGCACTGGCAAAACCTGAAGCCCGGTTCCAGCCGGTCTGGGTGGAAGATGTCGCCGATGCCGTCGTCAACAGCATGGACAATGTCGATACCTTCGGCAAAACCTACGAGCTCGGCGGCCCGCGCGTCTATACCCTGCGCGAACTGATCGAGTTCGTCATTTTCGTCCTCGGCAAGAAACGCAAGATCGTCGGCCTCAATGACAAGCTCTCCTACTGGCAGGCTTATGCAATGGAAAAACTGCCGGTCAAACTGATGACGCGCGATAATTTTTATTCCATGCAGGTCGATAGCGTGTGCCGGGGACCGATTGCCGCAGAACTCGGCGTCACGCCGACAGCGGTGGAAGCGGTCGTGCCGGAATATCTCGCCAACGATACGCCCCGCGCGGCCTACGACAGATTCCGCGGCCTGGCAGGCCGCTAGCCGGAATCAGCAAACGCTTGCCGTGAGTGGATCATGAGGATTTACCAGGTCGGTGGCGCGGTACGCGATGAACTGCTTGGCCTGCCGGTGCAGGACAAGGATTACGTCGTGGTCGGCGCAACCCCTGAGCAGATGACAGCGCTGGGCTTCCGGCCTGTCGGCAAGGATTTCCCGGTTTTTCTGCACCCCGGAACGCAGGAGGAATATGCGCTCGCGCGCACCGAGCGCAAAACATCCAAAGGCTACAAGGGTTTCCAGGTCTACGCCTCGCCGGACGTCACGCTGGAAGAAGACCTGGCACGCCGTGACCTTACCATCAACGCCATTGCAAAAGGGGAAGATGGCGAGCTGATCGATCCATACAATGGTCGCGCCGATATCGACAATAAAACCCTGCGCCATGTCGGCGATGCATTTATCGAGGACCCGGTGCGTATCCTGCGGGCGGCCCGTTTTGCCGCCCGGTTCACCGAATTTAATATAGCCCCGGAAACCATGAAGCTCATGCAGCACATGGTGCAGGATGGCGAAGCCGATGCGCTGGTCGCGGAGCGCGTTTGGCAGGAACTGGCCAAAGGCCTGATGGAGGCCAGGCCTTCCCGCATGTTTGAAGTTCTGCGCAAGTGCGGGGCGCTTAAAAGGATACTGCCGGAAGTCGACAGCCTCTGGGGCGTGCCCCAGCCACCCCAGTATCACCCGGAAGTCGATACCGGGGTGCATGTCATGATGGTCGTCGATTATGCCGCCACCCGGAATTATTCCCTGCCTGTGCGCTTCGCTGCGCTTACGCACGACCTCGGTAAAGGCACGACCCCGAAAGATGTTCTGCCCAGGCATATCGGGCATGAGGACCGCAGCGTCAACCTGCTCACGGACCTGTGCAAGCGCCTGCGTGTGCCGAATGATTGCAAGGAACTTGCGCATATCGTCGCGAAGTTTCATGGCAAGGTGCATCGTGTCGACGAGATGCGCCCGGGCACCATCGTGCAGTTTCTCTACGATACCGACGCCATCCGCCAGCCTGAGCGGTTCAGAGAGTTCCTGCTGGCATGCGAGAGCGATACGCGGGGCAGGACAGGGTATGAAAACAAGGCATTTCCACAGGCGGACTTGTTACTGAATTTACTGGAAGCCGTGATGGCAGTAGATGCCGGGGCTGTGGCGCAGCAGTTCAGCGAGCCGGAGAAGATCAGGACGGCCGTGTTTCAGGCACGGGTGGATGCAGTGAAGGAATTGTTGGCTTAGAAATACCGGTCTCGCCCGGTTGGTGAAGTGTTTCTTTTGCTTGTCCTTGCCTGCAAGAAGGATAAGCTAGCTCCTTGCTGCTCTTTTGCGCGCGCTGTTGACCAGGAATAATACGCGCTCTATTATTTTGTTAACTCTCTGAGATCACAAGAACAATGAAAACATCCATGCTCCATTCCCCTGCCGTTTTGGGACGGCTACTTGTTAGTTAGGTCATTCACATGAGAGAACACTTCACCGCAGATTGGGCGTTTGGAATTCGAGGGGCAATTGAAAATATTGTCCGCTCCAATTTTCCTCAAGACCTTCGTTCATGGCCGTTGCTACAGTCGTTCGACTTCGAGGCATACGCTCTTCCAGAAAACTTATGTCGTGCTTATCCTCAAAGACAAGTTGTCTGGCATCCCGGCAGGCCCAGGCATATGCTCGCCGTTTCCCCATGCAGGTCTTCCCGAATTGCCGCCGAAAGTCTCAGACATTGAATTGTGGCAGTTTTACCTTAGAAGCAAATTTTCCTTGCGGGAGGAAGATGCACCGTTTCTGATTCCGATAAAGGACTCTGGAAAGAATAACGCATCAAAGGACTACGAGCTATTCTCTGCCGAAGAACAGTTGTTTTGGAATCGCCAAATATCTTACGTAGTGTCTCGCTACAAATCTCATCTCCAAGCCATGACGAAACAATCTCCTGTGCAGCCCACCAACATCACCTACAACGTTAGCGGCTCTGGTGCCCGCGTGAACATCAACTCAACGGATTCGTCCGTCAATATAATCAGCACTGAGGTTTCCAAGGTCTTCGCCCAAGTTCGGGAGGCTGTCGATCGGATACCAGACCCGGCTCAGAGAGGTGAGATTGAGCGAACGGTGAATGAAATGGAGCAAGCTCACGGCTCAAGTGGTTTCTTGCAGAAGTACCAAGCCTTCATTGCCTCGGCGGCAAATCATATGACCATTCTCGCCCCAGTCATTCCGGCTGTAACGGGCCTCTTGACCTAACCATTCAATGCACCGGACCTGCGCAAAAAACCGCGCAGGCCGGTGATTTCAAACGTTGGGCGTATCAAGCCCTCCGCGATCTCCCGTAGGTAATCCCGAAATGGGTTATCCGATTATGGGATTTATCAAGGAAATATCTACTTTTTATCAAGAGTCTTTGCCTGAGGAAGAAGAAAGTTCAGACCGCCCTCTCTTTTCTAGAAGTGGCCCACCTCCCATTGAGTGGTCTATTGCATTCACCCCGGCATTTCGAAAGTCCATTTCCGGCATAGACAAAAAACTCCAAGGCCGTGTGCTCGCAGCCATAGCTGAACTTTCTGAGAAGCCAGCCCTACCGCACGGTGATACAAAGAAGCCACTTAACGCTGAACTTAAAGGCTTGTGGCGATATCGGGTTGGAGACTACCGTCTTGTTTATCGGCCCGACGAAGAAAAACGTTTGGTGGTTTTGCTGGAGTTTGCTGCACGCAGGGGAATTTATTAGTCCTAAAAGACCTACCCATCAGTTAAGTGGAATGCGCTACCGCGTGCGCCTTACTTCAGATGTTAAGCATTTATGCCAAGTCAGCCCTTAAATCGCTCCTCATACTTGGCCAAATGAGGGGTTGACCAGTGTGGCCTATTGCACGGAGTTTAACTATGAAACGACTCATGGTCGGTGTGGTAGTGTCAGCACTGTTGGTTGGTTGCGTTGGCTTAGATATATTAACGCTTCATCCAGAGCAGGTAGAGCAATCACGTAAATCTGCCGACAAAGCGCTTGATGGGTATGTACTTTACGAACCTGTTGTTGTAGTTGAAGTTTCACTAAAAGACGTATGTGTCGCAGGCAAAGATGAGAAAGGGAACTGTAAAGCTGCAACTGTTGTTCAGTGTTCAGCAAGTACCCCCTTCCTATTGCCAGACTATTCGAAACCATACTTGGTGCGAAGCAAGAACGGGTTTGGGAAAACCGGCGTTGATGTCGCGATCTTGGATGGTTGGCGACTTGGTAGCATAAAAGACAACAGTGACAACACCGCCGTATTGGGCACCATTGAAAAGTTATTTGGTATTAAGTCCGTTGCGTCGAACGCAGATGGGGCAACCTGTAAAGCTCCAGGGTTATATCAGGTGACACTCGAAAATGGTGTCCCTGCCCTCCGTCCGTTGAAGTTGTACTAATGCCTAACCTAACACTGCGGTCAACAGGGGCGCTCAAACAGCCGGCTTCGTCAGCTGTTTGAGCGCCCGTTACCTTCGACGTTAGAGTGCAAATGGAGAATTTGTGAGTAAGTACATTAAAACAGCTATTGCAGTAATTTTTGCCATATTTTCGGCAAATAGTTCGGCGGGGGGTAGGCTTTCATCGAATGAGCGGGCTATCTTTGGTAAAGCAATAAGCACGGTCAAGAACTATATTAATGCAGGCAAGCAATTTCCCTTATTTGCAATGGTATTGACAGTAAAAAATGAGGTATAGTCACTTCTACCTTCAGATGAATTTTCTGATCAAGACGCAGCTTTGGTTGGGTTGTTACATTAACTGGTCCTAATGGCCCGCAATGGAGATTGTAGCAAGCATTTTGGTAACCCCTATCTCGCCCGAAGCACCTAGTGAGCCAATTGCTGCTATGTTTGACGTTGAATCTAAAGGTGGCTCAAGAACAATGCTTTTACTGCTCTACACTGGCTCAGGAGAAAAAGTAAAATTTCGTAAGATTCAGCAGAGCAATGCACCGCTTAAGTTATTTGCGCTTTAACCCATCCGGACTGGCGAAAGCGAGCTTCGATGAACGGTATTTTAATAACGAGGGTTTCGCCAGCCCCTTATGTCAAATGTTAGACTAGGTAGCACCATATGGTTGAATGGCAGGAAGAACGTTGCGCTAGATAGTCAATTGGAAGTCGTTGATTAGCTGTTGATTGGTCCGCGCATTTAACTGCATCCTTACGTTTGTCGCAAAGGGGATGTCCGCGGGTTGTGTAAACAGATTTTATAGACTCTGGAGACCTTTATGATTCGTCACGTAATCACCATCTGCGCAGGCCTACTTGTTGCGCTAGCCGTTCAAGCGCAACCACAGCCGCAATGGTTCGCGGTCAACATGAACTGCACTTACACTCCAGAAAAAGCCACTTGTACAATTCAAAACAATGGCAGTATTCCAATGTTCTGCAATTTACGTGCCGACGGTCAGTTGGCAAACAACCAAGTGATCTACACCTACCTTAACGATTGGGTGCCGCCCGGGCAATTTCGTTACGTGTACGTATATACATCACCCCCGTACCCTCGATTGGTAGGCGCGCTCGGCGGCGGGCAATGCCACTTCTAGAGGCATGGCGAAGGAAGCTTCGCAAGCCTAACAATTGATGAACTTCGCGCGCAAAAAATGCGTGCCGGACGACCTACGCTACGCTTCAGCCGCCGGTTATCAAAAGCGTTAGCCATTACGAATGACTCGCACACTCAACAGCACGAAGCTTTCCGCCATTGAAATGGCGAAATCGGTCGCAGCTCTACAAGGTTTCACAGACACCCAAAAGGAATTTGAAGCACTAAAGGCAGAATTTGTTCCAAGCGACCATATGCCACGAGTTGATCAAATTCTTGATGGGTTAGCGCAAGAAGACGAATTTGCTATCTTCTGCAAAATCATGGGTACGTGTGAATCGATCTCGCGAATCGATCAGACCCCCATAGTAGAAAGTGCAGAGAAGGCCGCTGACTTTCTTGCTTCGTTTCGACCGGGTATTTCAACTAAGGGCATGCAGCGAGAGGATGTCGGCGTAACCGTAAGTTGCTTCGTCGAAGTCAAGTCCTGTTCAAAGCAAAAGTTTACAATAACGGCCAAGGATTTGAATGCCCGAAGGAAGTATGCCGCGAGGTTCGGACTTCCTCTGATCGTAGCGGTTCGATTCTTGATGTTTGGACGCCATACTCTTTGGGTGCTTATGGAGGCGGGGGCGCTTGAACGGCGAGGGAGGAAGATTGAGTGCACAGATCTGACACATTCCCTAACCCCCGTATTGTTCGATGACTACGGGCTATTTACGCACCCTTCTTTGCACCTAATTCACTATTACGATTCATCACCCGGGCTATCCGGAATACGGCACAAGGAGTACGGCACTCAGACGAAGACAACTATCGTAGTTCCCGACTGTGACCCGATTGACGTTCCAGACGACATCTCGCCATTTATCAATATCCTATTTGAGAGTTTTGAGCATAAGATCATGCAAGTCGAACGGCATGACAATCTTTCCGTGGTCGTGTCCCACGTTGGTAACCAGATGCGAATTCTGAGCGACCTCGTATACAGCAGTAATTATCTTGCTCGAAATGAAGATGGCGAAATTGCCTATGACGCTAGGAGAACCATCGCGCGTCTTGACTCAGATACGAAACCGGTTCTCATCACGCGCTCAATGATTGAGCACATGGCCGCGTTCCTGAATCACCGCAAGATGATGCTGTTCAAGATGGGGATCGGAGAACCTGACCACCAAGAAAAGACGTTGCGGAAGTTGGCTAAATGATGGCTAACCTTCCACTCAACACGGACGCTCCGCCTAGCGGCGGTGCGCAGGTTAGCTAGCACGTTAGGCATCCCAATCCAATGGGCTCATGCAATTTCGTATCCCAGCCTCCGCTGAACATCGCTTTGAAAGGAGAATGACTTATGTCTACTGGCACTGTACGATTTCACCGCGTACTCCGCGCTCCTACGGAACGCGTCTATCGGGCGTTTCTGGATGCCGATGCAATGGCGAAGTGGTTGCCGCCATATGGCTTCACGTGCAAGGTTCACCACCTGGATGCGAAGGTTGGCGGAACTTTCAGGATGTCGTTCGCGAATTTCAACACCGGGAACGGACACGCATTCGGTGGTGAGTACCTTGAGCTTGTTCCCAACGAACGAATTCGTTACACGGATAAATTCGATGACCCGAATTTGCCTGGGGAAATGCAGGTAACGGTAGTTTTAACGAAAGTGTCCTGCGGAACGGAGATTAATATCGTGCAGGAAGGGGTGCCCGAAGTTATCCCCGTCGAGATGTGCTACCTCGGTTGGCAAGAGTCTCTCGCACAACTTGCGAATCTCGTTGAACCGGAAATTCCGGGTTAGCAAGATGCCGCCTAACCATTCGGTCAAGAGGGGCGCTCCGTAGGAGCCGATTATTTTACAAGCCCTGTAACCTCCTTGCTTTCTTGGAGACGAAATGAAGGAATCTCTCAAGCCCGGTATCAAATACGAGCACAAGTTCAAAGTACCTCCCTCAAAAACGGTTCCGGCTCTATATCCTGAGTCTGAAGAGTTTGTCGCAATGCCCGAAGTCTTTGCTACTGGTTTCCTTGTCGGCTTTCTTGAGTGGGCCTGCATCAAGGCGACCAACCCACATCTCGACTGGCCGAAGGAACAAACCGTTGGAACCCACATTGACGTAAGCCATGAAGCGGCTACGCCGCCTGGACTGGAAGTCACGGCAACAGTGGAGTTAATTGCTGTTGAAGGGAAAAGGCTCGTTTTTGCCGTTGAGGCTCACGACGGTGTAGAGTTAATTTCAAAAGGCCGTCACGAGCGTTTCATCATTAACAAAGAGAAATTCGATGCCAAGGTGGTATCAAAAGCAGCCAATGCATAACACTATGCTCAACCGGACCTGCGCGAAAAGCCGCGTTTGTTCAGATTTTCTGATTACTTCTTTGCGTTTGTGATGAACTGTGATTCAATGCACGCCTCTTCTATGGGCGGTTAGCTCAGCGGTAGAGCACTGCCTTCACACGGCAGGGGTCACTGGTTCGATCCCAGTACCGCCCACCATGGAAATGAAAGCCTTGGCATTCAACTGCGGAGGTTTTTTTGTTTTCGGCTGACCATTGCATGCATGGAGTACAAGTGCCTTTCGCCGAGCAGGCGGGATCGGCTGCGACCCTGTATGCAAACCTCGGGATTTATCGGTAGAACATGCCCAGCTGCAATTGCGCAAACTCCATCGGTTTCCGCTTGAACCCGCTTTTGGCAAACTGATGCCAGCGGCCGATCACAAAACACACGATCAGGTTGGCCTGTGCTTCCGGCAGGATTTTCTTGCCGGAATCGGTCACGGCAATTTTCAGGCTTTGCTTGATGGTGATTTCCAGGCGGTCCAATAACTGGTTGACGCGGAGTTGCAGGGCCTCATCTTCATTGACCAGCGCATCGCCGATGAGAACGCGGACCATGCCGGGGTTTTTCTCGGCAAACATCAACAGAATGCCGACCATGCGCTGTACCTGGGCAATACCGTCGGTTTCCTCGCTGGCGATCTTGTTGATCAGGCTGAAGAGTGATTGCTCGATGAAGTCGATCAGCCCTTCGAACATCTGCGCCTTGCTGGCGAAGTGGCGGTAGAGGGCGGCTTCGGAAACATCCAGCTTGGCGGCGAGCGCTGCGGTGGTGATTTTCTCGCGTTTGGGGCTTTCCAGCATCTTGGCCAGAGATTCGAGGATTTGTTGTTTGCGTTCGCCTGCCATGTTGAATTCCTTTGCTGCGTTATCTGGTTTTTTACTGATTATAACCGAGCGTGAGTAAGTGCTAACACGCTAGGGATTCTGAGATTCACAAAATTCGGTTTCATCAACTTCCGGCTTACCCACACGGTTTTCATGCCCAGCCGTTTTGCGGTCATCAGCGCGGGCAGGCTGTCTTCCAGCATGATGCAATCCGCGGGGCCGGCCTTGATGGTTTTCAGCATCCGGGCAAATCCGCGTGCGGAGGGCTTGGGGTGGAAACGGCTGGATTCGACGCTGAATACTTCATCGAAAATATCCGTGATGCCGAGCAGGCCGAGTACGCGCAATGCATATTGCTTCGGGGCGTTAGTGAATACTACCTTACGCCCCGGAAGCCGTTGCAGCCGGTGCCTTAATTTTTTGCGCTGCACGACCATCTGTGCCAGGTCGGGAAACTGGTGCGTATTATGCAAAAAGTGTGCGGGATCGACACCATGGTGCCTGGCAAGGCCTTTCATGGTGGCGCCGTAGACGCGCCAGTAATGCCGACGTAACGCATGCGCATCATCCTCATTGAGATTCAGGTAATTCATGATGTATTGCGTCATGGCCCGGTTCATCACGGGAAAGATGTGGGTGGATGCATCGTGCAGGGTGTCATCCAGATCGAAAACCCAGACGCGCCTCGATGGGCGCGTCAATTATTTCGCCTTGATGAGGGTGCCGACACCCTCATCGGTCAGCACTTCCAGCAGCAATGCATGCTCCACCCGCCCATCGATGATGTGCACGGATTTCACGCCGCTGCGTGCGGCATCCAGCGCGGAGCTGATTTTTGGCAGCATGCCGCCGGAAAGCGTGCCGTCCTCGACCATTTCATCGACCTGTTTAGGGGTCAGCCCGGTCAGCAGGTTGCCCTGTTTGTCGAGCACGCCGGGGGTGTTGGTCAGCAGGATGAGTTTTTCCGCATTGAGAATCTCGGCAAGCTTGCCTGCGACGACATCGGCATTGATGTTGTAGGTCTCGCCGTCCGGGCCGACCCCGATCGGGGCGATGACGGGAATGAAATCGCCGGTATCGAGGAAGGAGATCAGGCTGGGGTCGATCGCCGTAATATCGCCGACACTGCCGATGTCGATGAATTCGCCCGGCACTTCCTTGTTTTCCATCAGCAGTTTCCGGGCGCGGATGAAATTGCCGTCCTGGCCGGTGAGGCCGACGGCCTTGCCGCCATGCCGGTTGATGAGGTTGACGATTTCCTTGTTGACCTGGCCGCCCAGCACCATCTCGACCACATCCATGGTTTCCTCGTCGGTCACCCGCATGCCCTGGATGAATGTCCCTTTTTTGCCCAGCCTGTCCAGCAGGTCGTTGATTTGCGGGCCGCCGCCATGGACGACGACCGGGTTCATGCCGACCAGCTTGAGCAGGACGACATCGCGCGCGAAACAATCCTGCAAGGCCGGGTCGGTCATCGCGTTGCCGCCGTATTTGATGACGATGGTCTTGTCGAAAAACCGCTTGATATAAGGGAGCGCTTCGGCGAGGGTTTGTGCCTTCTGGGCAGCTGTGGTTTTTGTGAGCATTGCTCTCTTTCCGGGAATGCGTGAATTTTCGGCTATTTTACCTTGAAAAAAAGCCTGAGACGGTGCCGAAATTATGCTAAGTTTTTATGAATTCATGCAGTGGTATCAATCAATGAGGTGTCCATGCCAAGCGATATCGAAATAGCCCAGTCGGCCAACTTGAAAAAAGTGAGTGAAATCGCCGAGCAGCTTGGGTTAACGGAAGATTCCGTTGAGCATTTCGGACGATACAAGGCCAAGATCGATATACGGCTCAACCCGCATCTGCAGCAGCGTCCGGACGGCAAGCTGATTCTGGTGACCGCCATCAGCCCCAGCCCTGCCGGCGAGGGTAAAACCACTACTACAGTTGGTCTTGGCGATGCCCTCAACCGTATCGGCAAAAAAGCCATCGTTTGCCTGCGTGAGCCTTCCATGGGGCCGGTGTTCGGCATGAAAGGCGGTGCTGCCGGCGGCGGCCATGCCCAGGTGGTGCCGATGGAAGACATCAACCTGCATTTCACCGGCGATTTCGCCGCCATTGCGCTTGCGCACAATCTGCTGGCGGCGTTGATCGACAATCATATTCATCAGGGTAACGCGTTGCAGATCGACCCGCGCCAAGTGACCTGGAAGCGCGTGATGGATATGAATGATCGCGCCCTGCGCCAGATCGTGGTCGGGCTGGGTGGTAAAGTCAACGGCCAGGCCAGGGAGGACGGCTTCGATATTGTCGTGGCTTCCGAAGTGATGGCGATTTTCTGCCTGGCGGAATCGCTGAAAGACCTCAAGCAGCGCCTCGGCAATATCGTCATTGGTTACACTTATGAAGGGCAGCCGGTACAGGCACGGGACCTGAAAGCGCATGGCGCCATGGCGGTATTGCTCAAGGACGCCATCAAGCCCAACCTGGTACAGACGCTGGAGCATACGCCTGCGATTATTCACGGCGGCCCGTTCGCCAATATCGCCCATGGCTGCAACTCGGTGATTGCGACCAAGCTCGGCTTGAAGCTGGCGGATTATGTGGTGACGGAGGCCGGCTTCGGTGCCGATCTGGGCGCCGAGAAATTCATCGATATCAAATGCCGCAAATCGGGTTTGCAGCCGTCGGCTTGCGTAGTGGTGGCGACTATACGCGCATTGAAATATCACGGCGGCGTCGAGGTGCCGGATCTGGCAACGGAAAACCTGCAGGCGCTGGAAGCGGGATTGGCCAATTTGAAGAAGCACGTGGAGAACGTCACCAGGCATTACGGGCTCTCCTGCGTGGTGGCGATCAATCGCTTCACCGCGGATACCGGGGCCGAGATTGCCTTGGTGCGGGAACGCCTGGCAGAACAGGGCGTGAATGTCGTGCTTGCCGAACATTGGGCGAAAGGCGGTGCCGGTGCCTTGGAACTGGCACACGAGGTGGTCCGCCTGATTGAAAACGGCACGGGCGCCATGCAGTTCGTCTATGACGATGGCGATCATCTGTGGGAGAAAGTGCGCAAGGTCGCGACCAGGATTTATGGCGCAGCCGACGTGCATGCCCCCAGAAGGCTGCGCGTGCAGATCGACCAGTTGCAGGCCGATGGCTACGGCCATTACCCGGTCTGCATTGCCAAAACGCAGTATTCGTTCTCAACCGATGCGAGTGCGAGAGGTGTCGCCCAGGGGCACGTGATTACGGTGCGGGCCGTCAGGCTGTGCGCGGGGGCGGAGTTCATCGTCATGATCTGCGATGACATCATGACGATGCCGGGCCTGCCGAAAGAACCGTGTGCGACGCGTATCGATATCGATGATGAAGGCAGGGTATCCGGCCTGTATTAGGGCCGCTGATGCCTGCGTTCCATACAGCTCGAACTCATCCCGTTACTTGAAAATGCATAAAAAAAGCGGCCTGGCGGCCGCTAAACGAGGAGATTCTGTTACTTTTTGACTAATTGCTTAGCTGATGACGAGTTTTTTTGCAGTGTTCACCGCCTTCTTCGGCAGCACTAGCTCCAGCACGCCATCCTTGTAACGCGCTTCGGCGCCATTTTCGTCGATTTCGTTCTCGAGCGCGAAACTGCGTGACACCTTGCCGAAATAACGCTCGCTGCGCAGGATCCTGCTGCCTTCCTTCACTTCATTTTCCTTGCGCACCTCGGCGCTGATGCTTACCTGGTTGCCATCGATGGTGACATGGATGTTTTCCTTCTCAACGCCCGGGATTTCCGCATGGACTGCGTAGCTGTTGTCGCGTTCCTCGACGTCGATCTTGATCTGTGGTTGCGGCGTGTTTTCAATCCGCACCGGGCGGAAAAAGCCCCTGAATACTTCATCGAAGGGGTCAATGCTGCTTACGCTGAACGGATCAATACGGGTAATGTTGGCCATCTGGATCTCCTTTCAATCAAATCAGTTGAATTCAGGGCACTCTAAAAAAACTGCTGCGGAAAACTATGTTGCATGGTTCACTCGCGACAGTTTTTGAAGTGTCCGTTACCTGCCTGATTTCAAGATTGGGCATGACCGGAAAATTTCAAGAGGTTCGAGCGCCCCTTGAAAATTTTTTTGAGGGAAAAGCTAGATCTTTTTCCAGAAAACCTTGGAACGCCGTTGCAAATTGTAGAGATTCTGCCGTTCCTGCGGCAGGTGGTTCACATCCTGCTCGATAAAGCCCCGCTCCAGGAACCAGTGCTCGGTCCTTGTGGTGAGTACGAAGATGGATTGCAGGCCGGATTCCCTTGCCTCCTGCTCACAGTATTTCAGCAATCGGTCGCCGCGTCCGCCCCGCCTGAAACCGGGGTGTACCGCCATGCAGGCAAGCTCTGCGGTTTTTTCCGGCGCAAACGGATACAGCGCGGCACAGCCGATGATGCGCCCGTCATGTTCCATGACGTGGAAGTGGTCGATCTCCATTTCCAGCCGCTCACGGCCGCGCCTGACCAGAACCCCTTCCGCCTCCAGCGGCTCGATCAATTGCAGTATGCCGCCGACGTCGCCGATTTCGGCCTGGCGCATGGACTCCAGCGGCTCTTCGGTAATCATGGTGCCGATGCCGTCATGGGTAAACAGTTCATGCAGGATGGCGCCGTCGGTATGCCGGCTGATCAGGTGCGTACGCGCAACGCCGTTGTCCGAGGCCTTGATGGCGGCAGGCAGGTAGTATTTTTCATCCTCGGTGATATTCTGGTCGCCGTTGTTCTTGATGTGGCGCAGCAGGTTTCGTGCCTTGTCGGCCGTCATTTCGCGCAGCAGTTCACCGCGGATGTTATGCACTCCCGGCGTATCCATGAGAAAAATCAGTTTGTCGGCATCCAGGGCGATTGCGGCACTGACGGCGACGTCTTCCAGTGTCAGGTTGAACACTTCGCCGGTTGGCGAGTAGCCCAATGGCGAGAGCAGGACTAGTTCGCCGTCATCCAGCCTTTTCTGGATGCCTGCCGCATCGACCCTGCGCACTTCGCCGGTATGCTGCAAATCGACACCGTTGACGACGCCAAGCGGCTTTGCCGTGACAAAATTGCCGCTGGCGACCCGAATGTCCGAGCCTGCCATGGGAGAATTCACCAGCCCCATCGAAAGCAATGCCTCGATTTCCACCCGCACTGCGCCGTTGGCTTCTTTCACGGCCTCCATGGCTTCATCGTCGGTGACGCGCAGGCCGTCAACCAGCCTGGTTTCGCTCCTGGTTTTTTTCAGGCGGGACTCGATTTGAGGGCGCGAACCGTGCACCAGTACCAGCCTGACTTCCAGGCTGGCCAGCAGGTTGAGGTCGTGCGACAGCGCGACGAACTGGCCGTCATCGACGACCTCGCCGCCGAAGGCAATGACAAAGGTACGGCCGCCAAAAGCATGAATATAGGGCGCTGCGGAACGGAACCAGCGTACGAACTCCTGCGGTTGCTGCAACTGGGTTTGCGTGCCGGACTGGGCGGAAGAAGCAAGCGTTGCTTCCGACTGGGAATAGAGAAAGGCGGGGGTGCAATCCAGCGCTGCGCAAAGCCGCCTGAGCATGGTTTCGGAAACGCCTTGCGCGCCTCGTTCGATGCGTGACAGGTTGCCGCTGTCCGCGTCGACCTGCCTGGCCAGTGCCTGCAAGGTGAGCCCCAGCGCCTTGCGCCGTTTGCG
Organism: Methylophilaceae bacterium; assembly: GCA_905339275.1. Classification (GTDB taxonomy): domain Bacteria; phylum Pseudomonadota; class Gammaproteobacteria; order Burkholderiales; family Methylophilaceae; genus UBA6140. The sequence goes on along the minus strand of CAJPFK010000003.1, from coordinate 159,025 downwards.
AATTGCGATACCGATGGACATGAGAGTCTTTTAAATATGCGTAAAAAGCATATTTTTATATAAAATTACCTAAATTGCAATTAATTGAAATCTCCCCATAGAGTTTGTAATGCAGATATTGCTGAAAGCGCAGCAGTTTCGGTGCGTAGAATGCGGCTGCCAAGCCGAACCAGAACAAATTGATGCGCGGTTGCGAGATCGATCTCGCCATCGGTAAGGCCGCCTTCCGCGCCGATGAGCAGTTGAATGCCCCCGCCCGGTTTTTCCAGTTGATGCAGGCTTTGGCTGGCCGCTGGTGAGAGGATGATGCGCAAGGCGGATGCTTCGGATTTTCCCAGCCAGTTGGCCAGTGAGCTTGCGGGGGCTACCTGGGGAATCACGGCGCGGCCGGATTGTTCGCAGGCCGAGATCACCACGTTCTGCCAGTGTTCGCGCCGTTTTTCCGCACGCTCGCCCGAGAGTTTCACGACGCTGCGCTGGCTGGCAATGGGCTGGATTGCCGTCACTCCCATTTCAACCGCTTTCTGGATGGTGAAGTCCATGCGGTCGCCGGAGGAGATGGCCTGTATCAGCGTGATGTCCAGCGGTGACTCGCGTTCGTTGGCGATGACGGCCTTCACTTTTGCGCTGACCTCGCTTTTGTTCATGAAAGTCAGCGCGCACAAATAGTCATTACCGTCACCGTTGAAGAGAATGGCATCGTCACCCACCTGCATGCGGAGCGCACGGCTGGCGTGGATGGCGGCATTGTCGGTCAGCCTGATGCTGCTGCCGGGCGAGAGTTTTTCGGGTGAATAAAAGCGCGGGATCGACATGGTGAGTAAAATGGCTGAATCGGGTGTCAGTGTTAAAATGATATTCAATTCTAATTGAAGGAGTCTCCCGCATGGCAAGTCTTAATCCTCCCGTATGTGATTTTGGCTGGAAAGCCCCGGATTTCAAACTGCTCGGGGTTGATGGAAAATACTGGACACTGAACGATATCCGCGGCCCCAAAGGCACGCTGGTCATGTTCATCTGTAATCATTGCCCTTATGTGAAGGCGATTCGCGAGCGTCTGGCACAGGATTTGCTCGAACTCAAAGGGCTGGGTATCAATTCGATCGCAATCTCATCCAACGATACCGTCAATTATCCGGAAGATTCGTACGAAAACATGCAAGCCATGGCGAAGGAATTCGATTTCTCCTTCCCATATGTGCTGGATGAAACGCAGGAGGTGGCAAAAGCCTATGGCGCCGTCTGCACGCCGGACTTTTTCGGGTTTAATGCCGATCTGGAGCTGCAATATCGCGGCCGTTTCGACGATCAGCGCCGTGAAACGACGCCCAGCCCGAATCCGACGCGCGACCTGTTCAAGGCCATGAGGCTGGTGGCAGAAACCGGGCAGGGGCCGCGTGAGCAGATCCCCTCGATTGGTTGCTCGATCAAGTGGCGGGAGTAAACGCCCGCATTTTGCTCAATGCGATCGCTTGCAAGCACTGAATTGGGGCTGTTTCCGGCAGTTTCTTTGTAAATCAAAACAAGCGCCTCTGGTGTAGATTCGAGGCCCGTGTATGCTGAGGGTGATCGCAAGTTGCAAAATATGCAGACTAAAGAAGTCCTGGCCAAACTCGTTCTCCTGACAGGGGAGCGCGACGGCAATTCGCTCGAATTGTCGCTGGCGCAGACGTTGTTTGATCTCGTCGTGCCTGAGCGGGTGATCCTGTATCACGCCTTGCAATCGGGCTCGCATGAATTTTCTGTCACGTCCGTAGGCGCAACTGATCAGGTCGCGGATATCAGCGAAGCATTGCGGCAGGATTTGATGCTTTGCACATGCACCGGGCAAAGCATGACGCATCTCGCTGACGATTGCCCTGCCCTGATGCTTTATCCGTTAAGGAGCGTCAGGCACCAGGTTGTTGCCGTGGTGGCGATTGATTTGTCCGGACATACGCCCGAAGCGCATCAGACGATTGAAATGCTGTTGAAGATATATCATAACTTCATCGACCTGATTAACGACAACGAACGCGACACGCTCACCGGATTGCTCAATCGCAAGACTTTCGAGCGCAGGATGAACAATATCAAGGCGCGGCAAGGCGCTGTCGGCGAGCGCAGGGTTTGTGGTGAGGATGGCCGTCATTACCTGGCCATATTCGACATCGATCATTTCAAGCATGTCAACGACAATCACGGGCATCTGATCGGCGATGAAGTGCTGCTGCTGTTTTCGCAGTTGTTGAGCAAGGCTTTCCGCGAGCACGACCTGCTTTTCCGCTTTGGTGGCGAGGAGTTCATCGGCGTGTTTTCGTGCCATTCCGCAACGGAGATGCAGGTGCTGCTGGACCGGTTCCGGCTGGGCCTGCAGGCGTTCAGCTTCCCGCAGGTCGGCCAGATCACCGCGAGTATCGGCTTTACCGAAATATCGGCCTTCGATGCTTCCGCCAGCATGGTCGACCGTGCCGATGTTGCGCTTTATTACGCAAAAAATAACGGGCGCAACCGGGTCTGCCATTATGAGCAGCTTGTTGGCAGCGGTGCGTTGCAGGAAAACAGGAAAGAAGGCGAGATCGAATTGTTCTGAATGCGGTTCCGGCTACTCTTGCGTACTGTCATGAAAATTGCTTGATGACAATCTCCGGCGCCCTGTGCGCTATTGCTCAAACTTCCCAAGTAGGCAATAATTACGGCCTATACCCCTGATAACAACAAAGAAATAGCGACAAGGCAGCAACGTCAGCAAAATCCTGTACTGAGGGGGGATTTCCAAAGAATATGAGGCAAGGCCGATTCCCGCAACATTTGCCGGGAAGACACCTTATTCTCTTTAACCCGGTTTGAAAAATGAGGGAGATTGACATGGCAACTCGTAAAGATTTAGCAAATGCCATCCGTGCACTGGCTATGGATGCGGTCCAGAAAGCTAATTCAGGACACCCAGGCGCGCCGATGGGGATGGCAGAAATTGCAGAAGTATTGTGGAACCACCATCTGCGTCACAACCCCAAGAACCCGAACTGGGCTGATCGCGACCGCTTCATTCTGTCCAACGGTCACGGTTCCATGCTGATTTATTCCCTGCTTCACCTCACCGGCTACGATCTGCCGATGGATGAAATCAAGACTTTCCGTCAATTGCACTCCAAGTGCGCAGGCCACCCTGAATACGGCTATGCGCCAGGCGTGGAAACTACGACCGGCCCGCTGGGCCAGGGCATCACCAATGCCGTTGGTTTCGCCATGGCGGAAAAACTGCTGGCAAACCAGTTCAACAAGCCGGGTCATGACATCGTTGACCACTACACCTACTGCTTCCTCGGCGACGGCTGTATGATGGAAGGCGTTTCCCATGAAGCCTGTGCGCTGGCCGGTACCTGGGGCCTGGGCAAGCTGGTGGCATTCTGGGATGACAACGGCATCTCCATCGACGGCCACATCGAAGGCTGGTACACCGATGACACCGCCAAGCGCTTCGAATCCTACGGCTGGCATGTGATTCCCAACGTTGACGGCCATGACTCCGATGCCATCAACGCCGCCGTCGAAGCTGCCAAGAAAGTTACCGACAAGCCCAGCCTGATCTGCTGCAAGACCATCATCGGCAAGGGCTCCCCGAACAAGGCCGGTACGCATGACTGCCACGGTGCCGCACTGGGCGAGGCTGAAGTCGCTGCAACCCGCGAAGCGATTGGCTGGAGCCATCCTCCATTTGAAATTCCTGCTGACGTTTATGCAGGCTGGGACGGCACCGCCAAGGGCGCCAAGCTCGAAGGCGACTGGAATGCCAGGTTTGATGCCTATGCCAAGGCTTACCCGGCAGAAGCCGCGGAATTCAAGCGCCGCATGGCAGGCGAATTGCCAGCCAACTGGAAAGCGGCAACCGATGCATTCATTGCTGCAACCAACGAAAAAGCTGAAGGTGTTGCAACACGCAAGGCTTCGCAAAATGCGATTACCGCACTGGCACCGATCCTGCCTGAATTCCTGGGCGGTTCTGCCGACCTGACAGGCTCCAACCTGACCAGCTGCTCCAGCTTCACCCATGTGGATGCGAAGAAGCCGGGCAACTACATCTCCTACGGCGTGCGTGAGTTCGGCATGTTCGCTATCATGAACGGCGTGGCGCTGCACGGTGGCTTGCTGCCATTCGGCGGTACTTTCCACATGTTCTCCGACTATGCCAAGAACGCATTGCGCATGGCTGCATTGATGAAGCAACGCACCATTGCAGTGTTGACCCACGACTCCATCGGCCAGGGCGAAGATGGCCCAACCCACCAGCCGGTTGAAAACACTGCCGGCCTGCGTTACATCCCGCGTATGGATGTATGGCGTCCAGGCAGCTCTACTGAAACCGCTGTGGCCTGGGTGGCCGCGGTTGAACGCAAGGACGGTCCATCCAGCCTGGTGTTGAGCCGCCAGAATGTGGCCGGCATCAAGCATGATACGGCGCACTTCGACCTGATCCGCAAGGGCGGTTATGTATTCTCCGACGTTGCGGGCAAGGCTGACGTCATCATCATCTCCAACGGTTCCGAGCTGGACCTGGCAGTGAAAGCCGCTGCCGAACTGAGCGCAGCAGGCACCAAGGTGCGTGTGGTTTCCATGCCATCTACCAACGTGTTCGACCGCCAGGACAAAGCCTACAGGGACAGCGTATTGACCCCGGGCGTCAAGCGTGTGGCAGTTGAAGCTGCCCACCCTGATTTCTGGCGTAAATATGTAGGCCTGGAAGGTGCTGTCGTCGGTATTGATACCTTCGGTGAATCTGCCCCGGGCGGCGTTCTGATGAAGCACTTCGGTTTCACGGTCGAGAATGTCGTGGCCACTGTGAAGTCAGTACTGTAATTGTTGTAGCGATATTGAAAAGAGCCTCGTTTGAGGCTCTTTTCATTTGTGGAAGTTAACGGCTGCTTAACGGCAGGTTAAGAATTTTTTAGCTTGCAGGGGCGTTATCCGCAGGTTTGATGCTGTAGAATTCAATTTGTAAAGTACATTGAATTTATTCGAGAATTCAAGGAATCCGGGACGGCGGAAGCTGATTGACAGATATTCGCCGCACCTGAAAATATTCAAGCTGGGAAAATTGACATGGCTATTCGAGTTGCAATCAATGGGTTTGGTCGTATCGGCCGCATGGTTTTTCGTGCCGCAATCAAGGATTTCACGGACATTGAAGTTGTCGCGATTAACGATTTGCTGGAGCCGGACTATCTGGCCTACATGCTGAAGCATGATTCCGTGCATGGTCGTTTCAGGGGAGATGTGGCGGTGGAAGGCAATTATTTGCTGGTGAACGGCAAGAAAATCCGCCTGACCGCCGAAAAAGACCCTGCCAACCTCAAATGGAATGAAGTGGGTGCCGATATCATCATCGAATGCACCGGCTTTTTTCTCACGCAGGAAACCTGCCAGAAGCATATCGACGCAGGTGCCAAAAAGGTGGTGCAATCCGCACCGTCCAAGGACGATACGCCGATGTTCGTTTACGGCGTGAACCATGATGCCTACAAGGGCGAGGCCATCGTTTCCGCTGCATCCTGTACTACCAACGGCCTGGCGCCGGTCGCCAAGGTGCTGCACGACAGTTTTGGCATCAAGCGCGGCCTGATGACCACGGTACATGCCGCAACCGCTACGCAAAAAACCGTGGATGGGCCATCCAACAAGGATTGGCGCGGCGGACGCGGTATTCTGGAGAATATCATTCCTTCTTCAACCGGGGCAGCCAAGGCCGTGGGCAAGGTCATTCCGTCGCTCAACAAGAAGCTCACCGGCATGGCGTTCCGTATTCCGACTTCCGATGTTTCCGTCGTGGATTTGACGGTCGAATTGGAGAAGGAAACTACATACGAACAGATATGCGCCGCAATGAAAACGGCCTCGGAAGGCGCATTGAAAGATGTGCTTGGCTACACCGAAGAAAAAGTGGTTTCCACTGATTTCCGCGGCGAGACCTGTCCATCGGTCTTCGATGCCGGCGCCGGTATCCAGCTTGATCCGACTTTCGTCAAAGTCGTGGCCTGGTACGATAACGAGTATGGCTATACCTGCAACTTGATGCGTCTGGTGCGTCATATTGCATAATGGATTTCAAGGGCTGCCCAGGACAGCCCTTTTTGTTGCAAAGCTTAAAGGAACATCATGTCTATTATCAAAATGACCGACCTTGATCTCAAGGGACTGCGTGTTTTTATTCGCTCCGACCTGAATGTGCCGGTCAAGGACGGCAAAGTGACTTCCGATGCGCGTATCAGCGCATCGCTGCCCACGATTGAATTTGCCCTGAAAGCGGGCGCCAGGGTGATGGTTACTTCACACCTGGGGCGTCCTGAAGAGGGCGTGTATTCCGAAGAGAACTCCTTGAAACCGGTGGCTGACGTGATGGCTGCAAAACTCGGCAGGCCGGTAAGGCTGGTCAGCGACTGGGTGGATGGCGGTTTCGAGGTGGCTGAAGGCGAGCTGGTTCTGCTGGAAAACTGCCGGTTCAACAAGGGCGAGAAGAAAAGCCTTGATGAAACGTCACAAAAATATGCCAAACTTTGCGATGTATTCGTCATGGATGCTTTTGGTACCGCCCATCGCGCCGAGGCATCCACCCATGGGGTTGCCAGGTATGCGCCGGTCGCGGCGGCAGGCATCTTGCTGGTAGAGGAGCTCGACGCGCTGACCAAGGCCCTGCTCAACCCGGCGCGCCCGATGGTGGCGATTGTCGGCGGGTCCAAGGTCAGCACGAAGTTGACGGTACTGGAGAGCCTGTCGGAGAAGGTGGACCAGATGGTGGTCGGCGGCGGTATCGCCAATACCTTCCTCAAGGCCGCAGGCCATGGTGTCGGCAAATCTCTCTGTGAAGATGACCTGGTGCCGACAGCGAAGGCGCTGATGGAAAAAATGGCCGCTCGTGGTGCAGCCGTGCCGATTGCCGTGGACGTGGTCTGCGGCAAGCAATTCGACCCGAACGAGCCTGCCGTGCTGAAGGATGCGGATGCGGTGGATGCGGATGACATGATTTTCGATATTGGCCCGAAATCTGCTAAGGAATTGGCAGATATCATCATGCAGGCCGGTACGGTGGTCTGGAACGGCCCGGTGGGTGTGTTCGAGTTCGACCAGTTCGGCGAAGGCACCAGGACCATTGCCGAAGCGATTGCCAGGACCCGGGCGTTTACTCTGGCAGGCGGCGGCGACACGATTGCCGCGATCCAGAAATATGACATTTACGACCAGGTATCCTATATTTCTACTGCGGGCGGTGCGTTCCTCGAATTTCTGGAAGGCAAAAAACTGCCGGCAGTCGAGATACTGGAACAACGTGCCAGAAACTAGAGTCCCAGGATATTCCTGCATTACAGGGGCTCCTATGAGCCCTTTTTTATTTTGAAAGCATGAATTGAATCAGCGTAAAACCAAAATCGTTGCCACTTTAGGCCCTGCTTCCAGCAGCGAGGAGATGCTTGCCCGCATGATCGTTGCCGGGGTGGATGTCGTCCGGCTTAACTTTTCCCATGGTTCGGCGCAGGAGCACATCAGCCGTGCCAAGCTGGTCAGGTCGATTGCCGTCAAGCTGGGAAGGCCGGTGGGCGTGCTTTGCGACCTGCAGGGCCCCAAGATACGTATCGGCAAGTTTGAGGCTGGCAGTGTCAAGCTGGAAGTCGGCGATACTTTTATTCTCGATGCCAAATGCGAGCTGGGTAACCAGGCGCGCGTCGGCCTCGACTACAAAACCCTGCCCGGGGAAGTGGAGGCAGGAACAGTCCTGCTGCTGGATGATGGGCGTATCGTGCTGACGGTAGACAAGGTCAAGGGCGCCGAGATCGTTTGCAAGGTCACGGTTGGCGGCACGCTCTCCAACAACAAGGGCATCAACCGCCAAGGCGGGGGACTTTCGGCCGCCGCATTGACCGACAAGGATAAAGAGGACATCAAAACGGCCGTGGCGCTGGAGGCTGATTTTATCGCCATTTCATTCCCGCGTAGCGGCCGGGATGTGGAAGCGGCAAGAAAACTGGTACAAAAAGCGGGCGGCACGGCAAGCATCGTTGCCAAGATCGAACGGGCCGAGGCGATTGAGGCCTTGGAGGAGATCATCGATGCTTCCGATGTCATCATGGTGGCCCGGGGCGACCTTGGGGTGGAAGTCGGCGATGCCGCCGTGCCGGGATTGCAGAAGCGCATGATCCGCATGGCGCGCAGCAGGAACAAGGTGGTCATCACCGCGACCCAGATGCTGGAATCGATGATTACAAGCCCGATTCCGACCAGGGCCGAGGTTTCCGACGTGGCGAATGCGGTACTGGACGGCACTGACGCGGTCATGCTGTCCGCCGAGAGCGCGGTGGGGCAATACCCCTTGCAGGCGGTTTCTGCGATGCACCGGGTCTGCCTGGAGGCGGAACGTGAGTATTACGTCCAGCACTACACCCAGCGCACTACCCGTGAGTTCATGCGAGCCGATGAAGCCATCGCCATGGCTGCCATCTATACTGCAAGGCATCTGAAAGTGAAGGCGATTGCCGCATTGACGCAATCCGGCGCCGCCGCACAGTGGCTTTCCCGCGGCGACACGGAAGTGCCGATTTACGCCCTTTCGCCGGAGAAAGTCGCACGCCGCAAGCTGACGCTCTACCGGGGCGTGTACCCTTACCCGATCGACCAGTCGGGCAAGGACCGTGACCTCATCCTGCGCGAGATGGAAAACATCCTGTTGCGCAATGCCGTCGTCAGCCCGGGAGACCTTGTTCTGTTGACCTTTGGCGAGCCGATAGGCAAGGCAGGCGGTACGAATACCATGCGCATCATCAAGGTGGGCCAATAACAGATACGCTGATTTTGATAAAAAAGATGAGCCGGCTGCGATTGTGAAATAAAATAAGAGTCCTTTAGCGTTGAAGACCTATCAAAACTAGCATGCAGCCTTTACTCAAAAGCCACATCCCAAGTCTCAAACTGATCAATCAAGGCAAGGTGCGCGATTTGTACGATGTCGACGAGCATACCATGTTGCTGGTCGCTACTGACCGCCTTTCTGCCTTTGATGTGGTCCTGCCTACGCCGATCCAGGATAAAGGCGCCATTCTCACCCAGATTGCCAATTTCTGGTTTCAGAAGCTCGGCCATATCGTGCCTAACCATTTGACCGGCATCGCGCCGGAGTCGCTGGTCAGGGATGAAGCCGAAAAAGCCCAGTTGGGTAAGCGCGCGATTGTCGTTAAAAAATTGAAGCCGTTGCCGATTGAGGCCATCGTGCGCGGCTATCTGGCCGGCTCCGGCTGGAAGGAATACCGCAGCAGCGGCACGGTCTGCGGCATCCGGTTGCCTTCAGGCCTGCAGGAGGCTTCGCCATTGCCGGAACCCATCTTTACGCCCTCCAGCAAGGCTGAAGTCGGGGATCACGACATCAATATCACGCTTGATCAGGCCGCCAGGCTGCTAGGTAAGGACCTGGCCGAAAAGGTGGCAAGGGTCAGTATCCAGCTATACAGGACGGCTGCCGAATATGCGCTGACCAGGGGCATCATCATTGCCGACACCAAGTTTGAATTCGGCCTTGATGAGGCGGGCCAGCTATACCTGATTGATGAGGTGCTGACGCCGGATTCTTCCCGCTTCTGGCCGGCAAACCAGTATGTGGTCGGCAGGAACCCGCCGAGTTACGACAAGCAGTATGTACGCGACTGGCTGGAGGCCTCCGGCTGGAACAAGACGCCACCTGGCCCGGAACTGCCTGTTGAGGTGGCAGAGAAAACCAGCGAGAAGTACCGTGAGGCTTATCAAAAACTGACCGGAACCGCATTTTCCTGAGGCAGCGCATAAAAACCAGGCTGAGGTCGATTGCACAGCGCCTGAAAACCGAGCTGGCGCTGTATCGCCTGGTGCTTCGCCACCCGGGAACGCCAATATTCGCCAAATGCCTGTTGTGGCTGGCGGTGGCTTATGTGCTGTTGCCATTCGACCTGATTCCGGATTTCATTCCGGTAATCGGCCAACTGGATGATTTGATTATTGTTCCGGGACTGATTTATCTGGCATTGAAAATGATCCCTGATGCAGTTGTCGGGGAATGCAGGTCACAATTAGAAGAAAGTCGTCAGCCATGAGCGATTTGCAACATTTGATTGAGGGTTATCGTCGTTTCCACGGTAACTATTTTGCGGCAGAAGGCCAGCAGCTCTTTGCCGAACTGATGCTGGGACAGAGGCCCAGCACCCTGGTGATCGCCTGTTCCGATTCGCGCGTAGACCCGGCAATCGTCATGGATTGCAAACCCGGCGACCTTTTCGTGGTGCGCAATGTGGCGAACCTGGTGCCGCCTTACGAAAAAGGCGGCGGTTATCACGGGGTCAGCGCTGCACTTGAGTTCGCTGTCTGCGCGCTCGCAGTGGAGCACATCATCGTGCTCGGGCACCGCCAGTGCGGCGGCATCAAGGCATTATTCGAAGGTATCCCCGAGGGGTTGGAAGGGGAGTTCATCAAGCCCTGGGTCAATATGGCGAATCGTGCAGCCGACCGGGTGCGCGCAGAGCACCCCTATGCCACGGACGATGAAAAATTATGCCATTGTGAAATGGCAGGCATCCTGGTTTCATTGGAAAATCTGCGCACATTTCCATTCATTCAATCCCGCCTGGAACAGAATCAGCTCAAGTTGCATGGCTGGTATTTTGATATTGTCAGCGGGGCGATGCGCGCCTATCGCGATGAGAGTCTCAAGTTCGAGCCACTAATTGCCTGATTTTTAACCCTTAGCTCGCGTATAATTACGAATTTTTCGCAGGGAACAGCAATATGTCACTCAATCTGGTGCCGTCCGGAAAAGCCTTACCGGATGATTTTAATGTCATTATCGAGATTCCAATGCAGGGTGATCCGGTCAAATATGAAGTCGATAAGGAGAGCGGCGCGATTTTTGTCGATCGCTTCATGGGTACCGCAATGCAGTACCCGACCAATTACGGCTACATTCCGCACACATTGTCGGAAGACGGTGACCCGGTCGATGTGCTGGTGCTGACGCCGGTACCCTTGCTGCCGGGCGTCGTAGTGCGTTGCCGTCCGCTGGGCGTGCTCAAAATGACGGATGAAGCCGGTCCGGATGCCAAATTGCTGGCAGTGCCGGTGGAGAAAGTCTGCGGTCTTTACAACCACCTCAAGACGCATGAAGATGTCTCCGCCTGGCGTTTATCCATGATTGCCCATTTCTTTGAACACTACAAGGATCTGGACAAGGGTAAATGGGTAAAGATCGAGGGCTGGGCCGGCATCGACGACGCGCGCAAGGAAATCCTGGGTGGCGTGGAGCGTTACAATAGTGCCAAGGTGAAACCGGCGTTCTAGTCGTTTCTTGAATGACAGTAAAAAAGGCGGCAATAGCCGCCTTTTTTATTTGTGCAACTTGAACTTAAAGCAGAGGCACGATCAGCAACGCCACGATGTTGATGATCTTGATCAGGGGATTGACTGCAGGGCCGGCAGTATCCTTGTATGGATCGCCCACGGTATCGCCGGTGACCGCTGCCTTGTGCGCCTCCGAGCCCTTGCCGCCATGATTGCCGTCTTCGATATACTTCTTGGCGTTATCCCAGGCGCCACCACCCGTGCACATCGAAATGGCAACGAACAGGCCGGTGACAATCGTGCCCATGAGCAATCCGCCGAGCGCCACCGGGCCGAGCAGTAAACCCACCGCAATCGGCACGGCGACAGGCAGCAGCGATGGAATCATCATCTCCTTGATGGCTGCGGTGGTCAGCATGTCTACTGCCTTGCCGTATTCCGGTTTTCCGCTGCCGTCCATGATGCCGGGGATCTCGCGGAACTGGCGGCGTACTTCTTCCACCACGCTACCGGCGGCGCGGCCAACCGCTTCCATTGCCATGGCGCCGAAGAGGAAAGGAATCAGGCCGCCGATGAACAAGCCGATAATCACCATCGGGTCGCTCAGGTCGAAGCTGGATGCCAGGCCGACACTTTCCAGCTTGTGCGTGTAGTCAGCGAACAGGACCAGCGCAGCCAAACCGGCGGAACCGATTGCATAACCCTTGGTGACAGCCTTGGTCGTGTTGCCGACAGCATCCAGCGGGTCGGTGACATCGCGCACGCTGCTGGGGAGCTCTGCCATTTCTGCAATACCGCCGGCGTTGTCCGTGATCGGCCCATAGGCATCCAGTGCCACGACGATACCGGCCATGCTTAACATGGCAGTCGCTGCAACGGCCACGCCATACAGCCCGGCCAGTTCGTAAGATGCAAAGATGGCGATACAGACCGAGAGCACAGGCCATGCGGTGGATTTCATCGAAATGCCGATACCGGCAATGATGTTGGTGGCGTGCCCGGTCGTGGATGCCTGCGCGATATGCCTGACGGGTTTGTAATCCGTGCCGGTGTAATACTCGGTGATCCAGACCAGCGCAGCGGTCAGGATCAGGCCGACAGCGCTGGCACCGAACAAGGCGTTGGCGCTGACCAGATTGCCGCCGGTGGTGATGCCTTCGGGGAACACGTAGCTTGTAACGAAGTAGAAGGCGATCAGCGACAGGAGGCCAGCCACTGCCAGTCCCCTGTACAGCGCGGGCATGACGTTCTTCATGGCGGGTTTTGCCTTGACGAAGAAGCAACCGATAATCGAAGCCACAATCGAAACCGCGCCCAGCAGAAGCGGATAAATAATGCCATTTGCCCCGGCGCCGGTGATCATCAGGCTGCCGAGCACCATGGTGGCGATGATGGTCACGGCGTAGGTCTCGAACAGGTCGGCCGCCATGCCTGCACAGTCGCCGACGTTATCGCCGACGTTATCGGCAATCACCGCGGGATTGCGCGGATCGTCTTCCGGGATGCCTGCTTCCACCTTGCCGACGAGGTCGGCGCCCACATCCGCGCCCTTGGTGAAAATGCCGCCGCCCAGACGCGCAAAGATGGAAATCAGGGATGAGCCGAAAGCCAGGCCGATCAGCGGATTCAGGTCTTCTGCGGCTTCAGCGCCCAGAAAGACATAGAAGCCGGTGACGCCCAGTAAGCCAAGCCCGACGACCAGCATGCCGGTAATTGCGCCGCCCTTGAAGGCGACATCCAAAGCCGGGACGATGCCGTTGGTCGCTGCTTGTGCCGTACGCACATTGGCCTTGACCGAGACATTCATACCGATAAAGCCGCAGGCGCCGGACAAAACGGCACCGACGACAAACCCCAGTGCAGTATTCAAGCCGAGGAAGATGCCGATGAGTATGGCGAGCACCACCCCGACGATTGCGATAGTTTTATATTGGCGCGCCAGATAAGCTGCGGCACCTTGTTGAATCGCACCTGCAATTTCTTGCATGCGTGCATTGCCGGCAGGCAGTGAAAAAATCCATTTACTCATGACTGCGCCGTAGATCACGGCGAGTAAGGCACTTGCAATTGCTAATATCAGTCCAGCAGACATCGACTTCTCCCTCTTCTGTAAGTGAATTGAGAACCCCGGGCGTTGCTTGTTATTATGTGACGATATTTCCAGATTACCAATGTGGTGGCATTGCTATGCCGATTGCGCCGAGTGATTCTCCCTAAGACCAACGAACGATTGATACTGCGAGGGCATTATTCCATTTTTACAGATGGCTCACAACGCCCATGGTGCCTCGTTTGGATAATGCCTTGTCAGAACATGTCCGCAAGCATTTTGAATCCAATCACGTAGAGTAACACGGCAAATGCCCGCTTGAGGACATGGGGCGGCAGCCGATGTGCCAGTGCTGCGCCGAACGGGGCCGTCAGCATGCTGACAAATGCAATGCCGGCGAATGCAGGCAGGTAAAGATATCCCAGGCTGTATGCGGGTAATTGCGGGGTATTCAGGCCATTGAGTATATAACCCAGCGTGCCGGCCGCGGCGATAGGCAAGCCGATAGCGGCCGATGTGCCGATCGCACGCTTGACCCCGGTATTGCAATAAATCAGAAACGGCACGGAAAGTGAACCGCCGCCTATGCCTACCAAGCTTGAAACAATGCCGATGACCAGTCCGGCCAGGCTGATGCCGAACAATCCTGGTAATTGCCGCCCGGGATTGGGGGTGAAATTCAGGATGAGTTGTGTGGCGACCGCAAAGACGAATATGGAAAAAATCGCTTTGAGCCATGCCGTTTGCAGACTGGCTGCAAGCACGGTTCCCAGCAGGGTGCCCAGCACGATGGCAATGGCGATTTTTCTCACCACGGGCCAATCGACATTCAGCCTGCCATGGTGCGCGCGTGCCGAGGAAATGGAGGTGAATATGATGGTCGCCAGCGAGGTGCCGAGCGCCATGTGCATGATGTGCTGCTCAGGAAATGCGAGGCTGCTGAATATCAGGCTCAGTATCGGGACGATGATGAGGCCGCCGCCCACGCCGAACAGGCCGGATAAAAGACCGGCGCAGGCTCCGGCCAACAGATAGATAAATAATTCCATAGGATGATTCAGGGCTGTCTCAGACGTGGCGTGAAAGCTTGCCGAGCGCTTCCCCCAATGCTGAACCGTCGAGTTCCCTTGCCATTTCCTCAAGCCTGGATGCCGCATAGGGGCTGAGTTTTCGAGGGGTTTTCTGCGATTTTGGCGGACTAGATTGCACTTGCACTTGCACGCGAATTGAAGTAACTTCTAGGCCTTGCTTTTGTAGCTTAGTCAATAGGCTGGGCAACAATAATTTAACTTTGGCAGCAACCGTGCCGTTATCAGCATATACAGTCAATCGCTTGTGATTGATGGTACCGGCTTGCGTGAACTTTTTAAGCGGGTCGGGCACAATTGCACTCCATATCTGCTGGGAGATGGATAAGTCGCGTGCTTTGCCCGATAGAGCCGCCAGTTCGGTGTTGCCAGTAAAAAGAGCGCTGATGCGCCGCATGCCGGGTACCTCCCAAAAAGGGGAATTGCTTGAATATTATTTTTGTCTCTAACAACATGGCCAAGGCCAGGACCTTGTCTACGTTGCAGATTATTCTGATTCTGCTGGTGGTTTCAGCATTATCAATTGCGCTGACACTGGCGGTCATTCTGCCACAAGATGGGCGCAACCATCCAGTAAACTCCCTGCTGCCGTCTCAATTACAATTCAGCCTTCATCAGCCACAGAGACATCTTGATGCGCTTGCCTTGCAGTTGGGCGAGATGCGCGCCCGCGTCATGCGCCTGGACGCACTGAGCGCGCGCCTGGCCAGGAAGGCGGGAATCAAGGAAAAGGATATCGAGGACATTCAGCCGCCGGGAGCGGGTGGACCGCTGGTCAATCCGCAACCTGTCACGGAATTGCGGCTCAAGGCCGATATTGCCGAATTGGCGACGCAGATTGAAATCAAGAGTGATCGTCTCAATATGCTTGAAGCGATGTTTTTACAACAAACCATGCAGCAGAGCATGCTGCCCGATACCAGCCCGGTTAATGTAGGTTACAACTCATCCAGTTTCGGCTGGCGTGTAGACCCGTTCTCCGGGAACAGCGCCTTTCATGAGGGCCTGGACTTCACCGCATCAACCGGCACGCCGATATTTGCGGCTGCAGGCGGTGTGGTAACAACAGCCGAGCACATGATCGACTATGGTAAAATCGTGAAAATCAACCATGGTTCCGGGCTGGAGACACGATATGCGCATGCTTCGGAAATCCTCGTGCGCGTCGGGGAGGTGGTGAAGAAAGGGCAATTGATTGCCAGGGTCGGCAGCACGGGCCGTTCGACCGGGCCTCATCTGCATTTTGAAGTGCGGCGTGACGGTGCTCCGTTGGACCCGCGTAAATTTTTGCAGAACTAAATTTAGCGCTGTGAGACAAATAAATTTTTATTTCTAAATTGGTCATTTTTTTCGAATCGATCAAGTCAACCTAAGGGGTTTCCGCAGGCGCGGAAAGTCGGTGTCATTTCATGTTATCCACGTTGTTCAAAAAATTTTTCGGTAGCCGCAATGAGCGGCTGGTACGGCAGTATGCGCAGAAAGTAGCGGCGATCAATGCGCTGGAGCCTGCGATGCAGGCGCTCAGCGATGAGGCACTCAAGGCCAAGACCGAAGAGTTCAAGCAGCGCTACAGGAATGGCGAAAGCCTGGATAAGCTGTTGCCGGAAGCGTTCGCGGTCGTCCGTGAAGGCGGCAAACGCGCTCTTGAGATGCGTCATTTCGACGTGCAACTGATAGGCGGCATGGTGCTGCATGCAGGCAAGATCGCGGAAATGCGCACCGGTGAAGGCAAGACGCTCGTTGCGACACTGCCGGCATACCTGAATGCGCTTACCGGCAAGGGCGTGCATGTCGTCACGGTCAATGACTACCTGGCCAAGCGCGATGCGGAATGGATGGCGCGTCTCTACAATTTCCTGGGGCTGACGGTCGGCATCAATCTTTCCCAGATGCCGCATGACGAAAAACAGAAAGCCTACGCGGCAGATATCACGTACGGCACCAATAACGAGTTCGGGTTCGACTATTTGCGGGACAACATGGTCCACACGGCAGCCGAACGCGTGCAGCGCTCGCTGGTTTATGCGCTGGTCGATGAGGTTGACTCGATCCTGATTGACGAAGCCCGTACCCCGCTGATCATCTCCGGCCAGGCGGACGACAGCGTCGAGCTCTATACCCAGATCAATGGGCTGGCTGCCAGGCTGGTTCGCCAGGCCGAGGAGGATGGCGAGGGCGACTATTGGGTCGATGAAAAGTCGCATCAGGTACTGCTTTCGGAACAAGGCCACGAGCACGCGGAAGCGTTGCTGGCGGAAGCCGGCCTGTTGCCCGAGGGCACCAGCCTTTACGACGCTGCCAGCATCAGCCTCGTGCATCATCTTTACGCTGCGCTGCGTGCGCAGTCTCTTTACCACCGCGACCAGCACTATGTCGTGCGTGATGGCGACGTCATCATCGTCGATGAATTCACGGGCCGCATGATGGCCGGCCGGCGCTGGTCCGATGGCTTGCATCAGGCCGTGGAAGCCAAGGAAGGCGTGACGATCCAGAAAGAGAACCAGACGCTGGCTTCGATCACTTTCCAGAACTATTTCCGCATGTATGAGAAGCTGTCCGGCATGACGGGTACCGCCGATACCGAGGCATACGAATTCAACCAGATCTATGGTCTTGAGACGGTGGTGATTCCGACCCATCGGCCGATGCAGCGAATTGACCAGATGGATAAGGTCTATCGTACCGCTGCCGAGAAATACCAGGCGGTTATCGAGGATATCCAGGAATGCCAGAAGCGCGGCCAGCCTGTGCTGGTCGGTACTACCTCGATTGAAAACTCCGAACTGATCGCGAATGTGCTGACCAAGGCCAAACTGGAACACCAGGTGCTGAATGCCAAGCAGCATGAGCGCGAAGCGCACATCATCGCTCAGGCCGGTCGTCCGGGGATGATCACGATTGCCACCAACATGGCCGGTCGCGGCACGGATATTGTGCTGGGCGGTAACCCTGAACCCGAGATCGCCGATATCCGTCAGGATGCGAGCCTGTCCGACGCGGAGAAGGAAACCAGGATCGCCGCCGTCAAGACCGAATGGCAGAAACAGCATGATGCCGTGATCGCCTCGGGCGGCTTGCATATTATCGGTACCGAACGACATGAATCACGCCGCGTGGATAACCAGTTGCGTGGCCGTTCCGGTCGTCAGGGCGATCCCGGTTCCAGCCGTTTCTATCTGTCACTGGAAGATCAGCTCTTGCGCATCTTTGCCTCGGATCGCGTCTCTGCCATCATGGAACGCCTGAAGATGCCTGAAGGCGAGGCGATCGAGCACCCATGGGTGACGCGTGCCATTGAGAATGCGCAGCGCAAGGTGGAGGGCCGCAACTTTGATATTCGTAAACAGTTGCTTGAATACGACGATGTTGCCAATGACCAGCGCAGGGTGATCTACCAGCAGCGTAACGAATTGCTGGAAGCCGTCGACGTGAAAGACACGATAGAGGCGATGCGCGTTGATGTATTGACCGACACGATTGCAATTCACATTCCGCCGGAGAGCGTTGAGGAGCAGTGGGATGTCCCCGCCCTGGAAAAAGCGCTGGCAGCGGATGTCGGCCTCGACCTGCCGTTGCAGAAAATGCTGGAAGACAACCCGGATCTGCATGAGGAAACCTTGCGCGAGCGCGTTTTCGAAGCGGCGGCTGAAGCTTATGCAGATAAGGAGCGGTTGGCGAGTCCGGAAGTCTTGCGCCAGTTCGAGCGCGCAGTCATGCTGCAAAGCATTGATAATCACTGGCGTGAGCATCTGGCAGCGCTGGATCATTTACGCCAGGGCATCCACCTGCGTTCGTACGCACAGAAGAATCCCAAGCAGGAATACAAGCGCGAAGCTTTTAATCTGTTCAGCGCCTTGCTGGATACCGTCAAGCGTGAAGTTACCCAGGTCACGATGCTGGTGCAGGTGAAAACCGAAGCCGATGTGGAAGCTGTGGAAAAACCTGCGGAACTGGAAAACGTGCAATATCAGCATGCCAGCTATGACGAGGCGCTTGGCGCCCCTGCCGAGGATGAAGCCGCGGCGGCACCCGCGCAGCCTTTCGAGCGCCAGGGCGCCAAGGTCGGCCGCAATGACCCATGCCCTTGCGGGTCGGGGAAAAAATACAAGCAATGCCATGGCAAGCTGAACTGACGATGCAACCGGAACCCATCCTTTCCCCCTGTATCGGCGTTTGCGCGATGAATGAAACGACAGGGTTGTGCGAAGGCTGTTATCGCAGCATGGAAGAAATACGCGATTGGTGGGAGATGGCTCCGGAGCAGCGAAGTGCCGTGATGGAAAAGCTGGAGCAGCGCCAGAACGAGTTGTTCGATTTCGGCGATTGATTCGCGATCTGTTAAAAAAGCCGGGAATTCCCGGCTTTTTTATTGCCGGCAAGTGCATCCGGCCTGCAATGGATATGGCAAGGAATGAGGTAAAATCAGCCATCGATCTTTACCATGGAACCCTGATATGCCTGTCAATCTCAGTGCGCCGCAGGCGCAGTCACTTTTCCCGGTCAGGGGCGTCAAGCTCGGCGCTGCAGAGGCGCATGTACGCAAGCCCAATCGCAAGGATGTGCTGGTCATGCAACTTGCTGCCGGGAGCAGGGTTGCAGGGGTTTTTACGCAAAACCGGTTCTGCGCGGCGCCGGTGACGCTGTGCAAGGAGCATCTGGCGAAAGGCGCAGCGATTCGCGCTTTGCTGGTGAATACGGGTAATGCGAATGCGGGCACCGGCGAGGAAGGCCTGCAGCATGCGCGGCAAACCTGCGATGCGCTGGCCGGCCTGATGGTATGTTCTCCAGCCCAGATTCTGCCGTTCTCGACCGGTGTCATCATGGAGCCCTTGCCGGTGGACAGGATTGTCGCCGGCTTGCCCGACTGCATCAAAGACCTGCGCGAAGATAACTGGCTGCGTGCTGCGGAAGCGATCATGACGACCGATATCGTCGCCAAAGGCACTTCGCGCCGGATCACCCTGGCTGGCAATACCGTGACCATTACCGGTATCGCCAAGGGCTCCGGCATGATCCATCCCAATATGGCGACCATGCTTGGTTATATTGCGACGGATGCGGCTGTTGACCAGCAGGCGCTGGACAGCATGATACAGCATGCGGTTAATCGTTCATTCAACTGCATCACGGTGGATGGCGATACCTCCACCAACGATGCATTGGTGCTGATTGCCACCGGCCAATCCGGGCATGCCGAAATTGGTATGGAAAGTGCGGATTACGGCTTGTTGCGTGATGCCATTACTGAAGTCGCCATCGAGTTGGCACAGGCCATCGTACGGGATGGCGAAGGCGCAACAAAATTCATGACGATCAGGATTGAAAACGGGCGTGATGAAGCGGAATGCCGCAAAATCGCTTATGCCATTGCGCATTCGCCGTTGATCAAGACCGCCTTCTTTGCCTCGGACCCCAATCTCGGCAGAATTCTCGCCGCAATAGGCTATGCCGGGGTTGATGATCTGGATGTGAATGCGCTCAAGCTCTATCTCGGCGATGTCTTGGTGGCCGAGCACGGCGGCAGGGCTGCGAGCTACCAGGAGGCGCAAGGCGCAGCAGTGATGAAAGCGCCGGAGATCACGGTACGTGTCGTATTGGATAGGGGGGCGGCAGACGTCACTATCTGGACCTGCGATTTCTCCTATGATTATGTAAAAATCAATGCAGATTACAGGTCCTGAGCATGGCTGACCTCGAGAGCCTGATTTCACGTGCAGCGTCTGTGCTTGACCGGCTGGAGGCAATCCTGCCGGAAAAGCCTGCCGAAACCGACTGGTCGTCCATCGCATGGCGTTGGCAGCATGCCAATGGGCGCGGTTACCTGGCTCCGGTGCCTCATCCGCATCTTGTTCGCCTTGACGATTTGCATCATGTTGATGAGCAGAAGGCGGAAATTGTGCGCAATACCCGGCAGTTTCTGCAGGGCCTGCCTGCCAACAATGTACTGCTGACCGGCGCCCGGGGCACAGGAAAATCCTCCCTGGTGAAGGCGCTCCTGACCGAATTTGCAACCGAGTGGCTCAGGCTGGTCGAGGTGGACAAGCAGGACCTAGTGGCCCTGCCTGATATCGTTGCGCTTTTGCGGGACAGGCCGGAGCGCTTCATCATCTTTTGCGACGACCTCTCGTTCGAATCCGGGGAGCCGGGCTACAAGGCATTGAAGGTCGTTCTGGATGGCTCCGTCTCCGCGGCATCCGACAATGTACTGGTTTATGCGACTTCCAACCGCAGGCATTTGATACCGGAATACATGTCGGAAAATCTTGAAACCCAATACCTCGGCGAGGAAATTCGTCCGGGCGATACTACCGAAGAAAAAATCTCCCTTTCAGAGCGTTTCGGCCTTTGGTTGTCATTCTATGCCTTCGATCAGGACCAATATCTTGAAGTCGCAAGGGAATGGCTCGCGCATTACGGCATGGCGGAGTGGAGTGATGAAACCCGCCGTGAGGCCTTGCAGTTCTCACTGGCGCGCGGCGCGCGTAGCGGGCGCGTGGCCTATCAGTTCGCACGGGATTATGCCGGCAAAACTGCGCTGTCCAGAAAGCCGTGACTTGATGGCGCGTACCGAAGTCGTTAATGCTGCCGTTGCTGTCCTGATCAGCGCGGATGGACAGGTTTTACTGGGGCGGCGTCCTGAAGGCAAGCCGTGGGCTGGCTGGTGGGAGTTCCCCGGCGGCAAGATCGAAGAGGGCGAAACGCCGTTGGAGGGTTTGCAGCGCGAGCTGCATGAAGAACTGGGTATTGAGGCAATCGAGGTTTACCGCTGGCTGACGCGTACATTCGATTACCCGGAAAAAACCGTCAAATTGCATTTCTTCATTTTGCGCAGCTGGTCGGGCGAGCCTCATGGCAAGGAGGGTCAGCAACTGGCCTGGCAGTATCCGCAGGATTTATCCGTCGGGCCGATGCTGCCTGCCAATGAGCCGATTCTGAAAGCGCTGAACCTCTTGCCTGTTCATGCAATTACCAATCTCGGGGAAACCGCGGAAGAGATATTCCTTGCACAATTGGACCGGGCGTTATCACGCGGCCTGCGCCTGGTTCAGGTACGGGAAAAGCACCTTGACCGGGAGGCCTTGCGTGCTTTTTCGAAGAAAGTGATCGAAGCCGCCAGGCCGTATGCCGCAAAGGTTATCCTCAATGGCGATATTGAACTTGCACGGGAGTTGAACGCAGATGGCGTGCATCTCTCATCATCCCAATTAATGTCGGCCACTAGTCGGCCCGACCTGCCGACCGTCGGCGCATCGTGCCATTGCGAGCGCGAATTGCATCAGGCCAGCCTGCTCGGCCTGGATTACGTGACACTCTCGCCGGTACGGCCGACACTCAGCCATCCCGGACAACCAACCCTGGGCTGGCAGCGTTTTGCAGAGATGATCGTGGATTATCCTTTGCCGGTCTATGCGCTTGGCGGAATGGAAATGGACGATATTTCCGAAGCCTGGCGCCATGGTGCGCATGGGGTCGCCATGCAAAGAAAGGTATGGGCTGCATGACGCAACGGAATGCGGTGATTGCGGCAGGTATCGTACTTCTGCTCGGTGTTGTTGCCGGTTTTTTGTACTTCCCCCGCAATACTGAAAATGCTGAACCTCTGCAAATCGATTGCAGCGATATCGTGCAGGGTTGCGGTACCGGTGCATTGAATATCCGTGCGGATCGTCCGCCGGGTATTATGCGGCCATTCGAATTGCGTGTGCAGACGGAAAATGCCGAAGCTGTTCATGTCAGCTTTGCCATGCAGGGAATGGAGATGGGGCTCAACCGTTACAGGATGCTGTCTCAAGGCAAGGGCGAGTGGATTGCGGAAGTCACGCTGCCTGTTTGCGCGCGGGGCAGGATTGACTGGTTGATGCAGGTGGAAGTCCGCCGTGGTCAGGCCAGCAACGTCTACGTGTTGGGCTTTACCAGCGAGTAGGTTTCTTAATGCGCGTGATCGGCGCGGTTTCTGATTGGCGCGACAATCCTGACCTGGTTTGACGTACCGTCCGCGTATTTGAAATGGAGCGTGAACTCGGCCTTATCGCCGGCTTGCAGACTCTGCTTCAAATCGAACAGCATGAGATGCAGGCCGCCCGGTTCGAGATGCACTGCCTTTCCGGCAGGCAAGGGCAGTTCATCCATCATGCGCATCTTCATGACGTCGTTTTCCATGGTCATGCTATGGATTTCCACGGTGCCGGCAACATTGCTTTCGGCTTTGACCAGGGTTGCATCCCGCTTGCTTTGCAGGCTCATGTAAGCTGCCGCAACCTGTTGCCCGGGAGCACTTGCCCTTGCCCAGGCGTTACTGATCACAATGTCGGAATCTGCCCTGGCGCAAGCCGTCACCAGCAGCAACAAGGCAAAGCCAATGGAGCGGATAATGGACATGTTCATTTGGAAGATGAGTGCGGTTCGGAAAGTTCTTCGTCCAGGTTTGACGTATCCGGTACGCGATAGTTCTCGCTGGCCCATTGCCCCAGGTCGATGAGCGTGCAGAGCTTGGAGCAGAACGGCCGGTAAGGATTTTTTTCATTGAACTCGGTCAATGTGTGGCATTGCGGGCATGCAACCATGCGCTTGTTTTTCGAGGCTTCCATAAATGTCTCCTCAAAGATTACACAGCGTCAGTGAAAAAGGGACATCAAAATCACAAGGGCGTGGGCGTTGTGCGGTCTCCAGAGAGTTGAAACGGATATTGATGGCATATTTGTTTGCACTGATCTCGGGAAAGCACTCCAGATCATCCGCCATTTCAATCCGCATCATCTGGGCCGGTTTGACCCCGCTCAGCATCTGCTGATAGGCGCCATGCGTGGCAACATAATGGTACCTGGCGCCGCTTCCGCGCAGGATATGCAGGATGATCCTGATGGCTTCGTAAATCGGCATCAGGGGCTGCAGCCAGTTGTTCAGGTCCGCTATCCGGCGCGGGTCGCTCAATCCCAGCCAGTAATGATAAGAAGGCACGTCAAACTCGCAAACGCCGCTCGGAATACCTGCCCGCTGTTTAATGCTCATCAGCCATTCATTTTCGCGGATAGCCTGCCCGAGCTTGGTTGTATTGGATCTCAACGCTGTTGCGGTCAGTTCGATTTCGCTGATGACGTCATTGAGCAGCGTTTCGGAGATCGATGGGTTCCCGCGCAGGTTATTCATGATCATTTTCTGTCGATCAAGTTCCTGTAGCAGGTCGGCCTTGAGTTCGGCCCTGTCGATCACATCGAGTATCTGGAAAAGCGATAGGAGTGCAGCGTGGTGGTTGAACTCGTGCCCCCCCGCAATATTGTGCATGACTTTGACGAACAGATCTTCCAGACGCAGAAGCGTGCGGATACGTTCGTTAAATGGAAAATCGTAACTAGGCACGGACCTTCGCTTTGTAGCAAGCCCTAAATAAAATCTTGCGGTGAATTATGAGATTTATTTGCTAACTATGCAAGTCTAAATGTAATTTTTATGAAACTCTTCAATTTTTCTGCGCAAATCCCCTCTGCTTCCATTGTTTTCAATCACGATGTCCGCCAGTTGAATGCGTTTCGATCTGGGAATTTGCGCGCGCATAATGGCCTCAACCTGGGTTTTTGATAGCCCGCTTCTTGCCATTGTGCGGGAGATTTGCAGCGATTCGTCACAATCGATCACCAGTGATTTCTGAATGACATTCCGGTAGCGGGGGCTCTCGAACAGCAGCGGGATTGCCAGTATCTGATATGGCGCGCCGGCATTTTCATGCAGTTGGCGCATTGCCTGTTCATAAATGGCCGGGTGAAGGATGGATTCAAGCTGCTGGCGTGCAGCCGGGTCTGAAAAAACCCGTTCCCTCAATGCAGCGCGATTGAGTGAGCTGTCTGCCTGCAGGAAATCATGGCCGAATGCCTCAATAATGGCTTGCAGTGTGGGCTGGTCTTTTGCCGTAAGTTGGTGAGCAATCACATCGACATCCACGACTGGCACGCCCAGCTCCGCAAAAATGCTGGCAGCCTCGGACTTGCCGCTGCCTATGCCGCCGGTGAGCCCGATGACGAACATGGGGTTTCCGGCATTCAGGCCAGATAGAGGCGGGATAGCTGCGTGCCCCAGAACAGGGCGGCGATTCCTCCCAACGCCAGATACGGCCCGAAAGGTATGGGCATCTCCCGCCCATGTTTTGCCAGCACAATCAGGCCGATGCCGATTACCGACCCGACAATGGAGGACAGCAGGAGGACAGCAGGCAGCAACTGCCAGCCGAACCAGGCGCCGATTGCCGCAAGCAGTTTGAAATCCCCGTAGCCCATGCCCTCCTTGCCGGTAACGATCTTGAATAACCAGTATATCGACCACAAAATCAGGTAGCCTGCCATTGCGCCGATAACGGAGGATTGCAGGTCGGTAAAGCCATTGTTCATGTTGACGATGATCCCTATCCAGAGCAGGGGCAAGGTAATGTCGTCAGGCAGGAGATGGGTATCGAAATCAATGAAGGTCAGGGCGACGAGGGCAAAAGCAAAAATCATTGCAGCAAGGGCGATGCCCGTTACTCCGAACTGCCATGCGATTACGCCTGCCAATAGGCCGGTCAGGGCTTCCACCAGCGGGTAGCGTATGCTGATGGGGGTTTTGCATGCTGAACATTTCCCGCGTAACAGCAGGTAACTGACAATGGGGATGTTTTCCCAGGCGGCGATGTTGTGCCCGCAAGCCGGGCAGGCGGAACGCGGAACGACGAGATTGTATTTTGCCGGAGGCGGCACATCGCCTGCGGCAGCATCCTGCTGCAATTCCCGGCAATTGCGAATCCACTCGTGTTCCATCATTTTTGGCAGGCGATATATCGCAACATTCAGGAAACTGCCGATCATCAGGCCGATGATGGTCGCAAAAGCGAAATAAATGCCGGGATGTGCCCTGAAAATAC
Source organism: Methylophilaceae bacterium (assembly GCA_905339275.1). Classification (GTDB taxonomy): domain Bacteria; phylum Pseudomonadota; class Gammaproteobacteria; order Burkholderiales; family Methylophilaceae; genus UBA6140. The sequence goes on along the minus strand of CAJPFK010000003.1, from coordinate 133,677 downwards.
TCAGGGCCGGATCAAGAAAATCAAGCATCGATAGCCTCGGAAAGTTCTCTCTAAATTCGGGGTCGGTAAAGTTGTTGCATCATCCCACCGATATATATTCATGGCAACTGCAAGGGTATTGAAGCGGCCTATTGAAAAAACGCCGGCCCGTCACCAAGTAGTACGTAAATGATTTGAGAGGTGAGCGATGAACGCAGGACATGAAGAGATAACGGACAGCAAGATCAAGGCCGTATGGGATGAGCCGGTCATTTGCCGTGTCGAAGTCGACCTGGCTGGCTGGCTTCAGCAACTGACGGGCGATGCCGACTGGGAAGTCTATAACGAAGAGGAAGATGACGCCTATGTCAGCTTTGCGATGCGCCATGGACCCCACAAGGCTGAGGTGACGCTATATCATAACGGCTACGCCATCGTCGATGTCGACGGTGAAGCGCTGTTCGATGGCACGTTGACCGCAGGGACCAGTGACTGGGCGCACCTAAGCTATTACAACGCCGGAAGCGGAGAGCCCATTACGCTGAATTAAGTGTTCTAATACGTACGGCTGACGGCAAATTCGGCAAGCCGTTTCAGCGCTTGCAAGTGCATGGAATCGGGCAAGTGGGCAATTGCCTCACACCCGGTTCGTGCTTCTTCCCTGGCGATGGCGATGACGTGTTCCAGGGCCCCGGTGTCCAGTACGGCCTGAATCACTGAAGGCAGCTCATCGAGCCCGCCCTGCTCAATCGCGTGGCGTATGGTATTGCGCTGTTCTACGGTGCCATTGCGCATGGCATAGAGCAATGGCAGCGTGGGTTTTCCTTCAGCCAGGTCGTCTCCGAGGTTCTTGCCGATTTCTGCGCTTTCGCCACTTAAATCCAGCACGTCGTCAATTAACTGGAAAGCGGTGCCGAGGCGCATGCCGTATTCGGCCATGGCCTGTTCGTCGCGCTCTGGGGCGTTGCAGATCACAGCGCCTAGGCGGGTGGCAGCTTCAAACAATTTGGCGGTCTTGTAATGAATCACCTTCAGGTAAGCTTCATCCGTCACATCGGCATCGTGCACATTCAGCAGTTGCAGCACTTCACCCTCGGCGATGATGTTGGTGGCTTCTGCCAATATTTCCATGACGCGCATGTTTTGTACGTTGACCATCATCTGGAACGCGCGGGAATAGACGAAATCGCCGACCAACACGCTGGCTGCATTGCCGAACAAGGTATTTGCCGTTGCCTGTCCGCGACGCATGGCTGATTCATCGACTACGTCATCATGCAGCAGCGTGGCGGTGTGGATGAATTCCACTACGGCGGCCAGTTGATGGTGAATCGGCGTAATCCTGCCGAACGCGCCGGCGGATAGCAGGACAAGTGCAGGGCGCAAGCGCTTGCCGCCGCTATTGATAATGTAATCAGCAACCTGGTTGACCAGTACGACTTCGGAATGTAATGAGTGTCGAATAACGGCATCGACTGCCGCCATATCGTCTTCGATACAGGATTGGATGAAGGCTAGGGACACGTGAATGAGCTCGGCGATGTTAGCGGTTCCATGAGAGCACGGATTCTAACATATCAACTTGCGCTCATCGCTCTATCCAGGGTGCCGGGAATGCCTGACGCCCTGGATAATAAAAGCGACAAACGGGTTTGCTTTCCTGAGCATTTTACGTATAATGCGCGATTCATTTGAAAGCGTAGCGAACGAGGCTTAATCATGTATGCAGTCATCAAAACCGGCGGTAAGCAGTACCGTGTAGCCGCTGGCGATAAGCTAAAGGTTGAAAAGTTGGCGGGTGAAGTCGGTAGCGACATCACCATAGACCAGGTATTAATGGTGGCAGATGGCGATAACGTGACCATCGGCGCGCCCCTGATTGACGGCGCCAGTGTGCAAGCCAAAGTGGTTGCGCATGGCCGCGGCGACAAGGTCATGATTTTCAAATTCCGTCGTCGTAAGCATTATCGCAAGACGCAAGGTCATCGTCAGGATTTCACGGAAATCGAAATTGGCGCAATTGCAGCAGCTGCAAGCAAGCCGGCAAAAGCAACCAAGGCAAAAGCGGCAGCCGCAGAGTAAAGGAATAAATCATGGCACATAAAAAAGCAGGTGGCAGTTCCCGTAATGGTCGTGACTCACACTCACAACGATTGGGTGTAAAAGCCTTCGGTGAGCAAGTGGTTTCAGCCGGCAGTATCATTGTCCGTCAACGTGGTACCCGTATGCATGCTGGTGAAAACGTCGGCATGGGTAAGGATCACACCTTGTTCGCCAAGGTTGACGGCAAGGTAACATTCAGTGTGAAGGGTGCTTTGCGTCACAAGCTGGTCAATATTATCCCGGCCTGAGATCGTAAAAGTTTCGCAAAAGCCCTATCATCAGATAGGGCTTTTTTGTTTATGCTGTTCCCATAATGTGCGAGTGAAATCAGTTTCCATATGAAGTTTATCGACGAAGCGACAATCAAGGTCTACGCCGGCGACGGCGGCAACGGTGCCGCGACGTTTCGTCGTGAAAAATATGAGCCCATGGGCGGGCCGAGTGGCGGTGACGGTGGCCGCGGCGGTTCAATATTTGTCGTTGCCGATTTGAACATCAATACCCTCGTGGACTATAGGTACACCCGCGTCTTCCGTGCCCAGCGTGGCGAAAACGGCCGTAGCGCCGACTGCTATGGCGCCAAGGGCGAGGACATGATCTTGCGCGTCCCGGTCGGTACCGTGATCAGCGACAAGGCGAGCGGGCAGGTGCTGGTCGATCTGGCGGAGAATGGGCAGAAGGCTTTGCTGGCAAAAGGCGGTAATGGCGGCCTGGGGAATATCCACTTCAAGAGCAGCACCAATCGCGCCCCGAGGCAATGCACTCCTGGCGAAGCCGGTGAGGAATTCGAGCTTTACATGGAGCTCAAGGTATTGGCCGACGTGGGCTTGCTGGGCATGCCGAATGCAGGAAAATCCACCTTTATTCGTTCGGTTTCCGCCGCCAAGCCGAAAGTCGCGGATTATCCGTTTACCACCCTGCATCCCAACCTGGGTGTGGTGCGCGTCGATGCCAATCGCAGTTTCGTCATTGCCGACATTCCCGGCTTGATCGAAGGCGCAGCGGAAGGCGCCGGGCTCGGCCATCAGTTCCTGCGCCATCTCGCCCGCACCCGGCTTTTGCTGCATATTGTCGATATTGCGCCTTACGATGAGGCGGTTGACCCGGTTCGTGAAGCCAGGGCGATTGTCGGAGAGTTAAGAAAGTATGACGAAGGACTTTATAATAAGCCGCGCTGGTTGATTCTGAATAAAGTCGATATGCTGGAAGATCCGGCGGCAGTGGTTAAAAAGTTTGTGAAAGAATATGGCTGGGATGGCCCCTGTTTTGCGATCTCTGCCATTAGCGGCGCTGGCACCAGGGAATTGGTCTATGCCATCATGGAGCACCTGGAAAATACAAAACGCTCGGAAGCAGAATCTGTACAAGATGAACTCCCTACTGATTGATGCACGTAGCCTGGTCGTCAAGGTCGGCTCCAGCCTGGTGACAAATAATGGGCAGGGGCTCGATCAGAAGGCCATTGCAGCCTGGGCGGACCAGATTGCCAAGCTGGTAAAGCAGGGCCGCCAGGTGGTGCTTGTTTCCAGCGGTGCGGTGGCCGAGGGCATGCAAAGGCTGGGCTGGAAGAAGCGCCCAACCAATATCAATGAGCTTCAGGCAGCGGCGGCCGTCGGCCAGATGGGACTGGTGCAGATGTATGAATCCTGTTTCAGCCGGCATGGGCTGCATACCGCGCAGGTCTTGCTTACACACGACGACCTGGCGGATCGCAAGCGCTACCTGAATGCCCGCAGCACGCTGCGCACCTTGCTGGATATGAACGTGATTCCCATCATCAATGAGAATGACACGGTGGTTACCGACGAAATCCGTTTCGGCGATAACGATACGCTGGCTTCGCTGGTGGCCAACCTGATCGAGGCCGATGTGCTGGTGATATTGACGGATCAGCCCGGTCTGTATTCCGCCGATCCCAGGAAAAATCCTGAGGCGGTGTTTATCCAGCGTGAAATCGCAGGCAATCCGCAACTGGAGAAAATGGCAGGCGGTGCAGGCACGGCGATAGGCAGCGGCGGCATGCTGACCAAGATACTCGCCGCCAAGCGCGCGGCAAGAAGCGGCGCGAACACCATTATTGCTTCCGGCCGTGAAACGGATGTGCTGGTCAGGCTGGCACAAGGCGAGCAAATCGGCACGCATTTGCATGCCGGGCAGATCAAGACTGTCGCGAGAAAGCAGTGGCTGGCAGACCATCTGCGGCTGGGCGGCAAGGTGATATTGGATGCAGGTGCGGTGAAAGCCCTGCTGGAAGACGGCAAAAGCCTGCTGCCCATTGGCGTGACCGGGGTCGAGGGCAATTTTGACCGCGGCGACGTGGTGGCCTGTTACGATGCCGGGGGAAAGGAAATTGCCCGCGGCCTGGTGAATTACAATGCGCAGGAAGCGACGCGTATTCTGCGTAAACCCAGCAGTGAAATCGAAAAAATTCTTGGTTATATCGATGAGGCGGAGTTGATACACCGGGATAATCTGGTAGTGCTTTAAGGGAGCCAATCAATGACTAAACCACAACCATTGGTCGCGATCATCATGGGGTCTGACAGCGACTGGCCGGTCATGAAAGCGGCAGCGCAGGTGCTGGCGGATTTTGGCATCGCTTATGACGCCAGAGTGGTTTCAGCCCACCGTACACCGGATTTGATGTTCGAATTTGCAGAAAATGCGGCTGCAAACGGTTTTAGAGTGATTATTGCCGGTGCTGGCGGCGCGGCGCATTTGCCGGGCATGGTGGCTTCGAAAACCATGTTGCCCGTGCTTGGCGTGCCGGTCCCGTCCAGGCATCTGAATGGCCAGGATTCCCTGTTTTCCATCGTGCAGATGCCCAAAGGCATCCCGGTCGCCACCTTTGCCATTGGCGAAGCAGGTGCAGCCAATGCCGGCCTGTTTGCTGCTTCCATCCTTTCGCAGCAGGATCAGGCGCTGGCCGGAAGGCTCAAGCAATTCAGGGCGGCGCAGACAGGCAAGGTCATGTCCATGGCGCTTCCAGACCAGCCCTGATTCAGGCTCGACCCAGTGTTCATTTAATGGAGTTATCTTGAGTAAAAACGCTATCTTGCCTCCCGCCATGCTTGGCATGTTGGGCGGCGGCCAGTTGGGCCGTTTTTTTGTCATTGCAGCCCATGAAATGGGTTACAGGGTCACCGTGCTCGATCCTGATCAAAACAGCCCGGCAGGCAGGATTGCAGATGTCCATCTTTGCAGGGCTTATGATGACCAGGCGGCATTGAAGCAATTGGCTGAGACCTGTGCCGCCGTGACGACCGAATTTGAGAATGTGCCCGCTGCAACCCTGGAGCAATTGGCGCAGCACTGCACGGTTCGTCCGGGCGCATCGGCGGTCGCAATCGCCCAGCATCGTGTTGTGGAAAAGACGTTTTTCAGGGATGCGGGACTGCCGGTAGGCGCTTTTGCCGTGGTCAATGATAAGAACGACCTGCCTGCCGACGACAGCCCGCTCTACCCGGCCATTCTCAAGGTGGCGCGTTTCGGTTATGACGGCAAAGGCCAGGCGCGGGTCAGAACCCGGCAGGAAGCACTGGCGGCATTCGCCCGGTTCAATCATGAAACCTGCGTTCTGGAGCAGATGCTGCCTTTGGATTACGAGGTGTCCGTCGTGCTGGCCCGCGATGCGCAGGGTAAGGTCGCCGCTTTTCCATTGGCGGAAAACAGCCACCTGAACGGTATCCTGGATGTGAGCATCGCGCCGGCAAGAGCGTCGGAAGTCATCAAGGCCAAGGCGCAGGCGCTGGCAATCCAGATTGCGGAAAAGCTGGATTATGTCGGTGTGCTGGGTGTCGAGTTCTTTGTTTCCGAGGGCAAGTTGCTGGTCAATGAGATGGCGCCAAGGCCGCATAACTCCGGCCATTACACCATCGATGCCTGCGTCACCAACCAGTTCGAGCAGCAGGTACGTGCCTTGGCCGGCTTGCCGCTGGGCGACAGTAACCTGCACAGTCATGCGGTGATGGTGAATATACTGGGCGATATCTGGAAGAGCACGGAGCCTGCATGGGATAAGTCATTCGCGCATCCGAATCTCAAGTTGCATCTATATGGCAAACACGAGGCTCGCGCCGGACGAAAAATGGGACATTTTACCGTGCTGGGCAAGGATACGGAGAGCGCATTGAATCTTGCGCTTATTGCCCGCGCCGAACTGGGTATTGGCTGAGTAAGGGTTTTGCCGCCGTGCCTGCTTGCCAGGCAATAAAAAAGCCGAACGTAATGTTCGGCTTTTTTATGTATTAAAACTTTTTGCTTTTTTCTTAAGCCATTGCCTTGATGGCGGCGCTCAAGCGGCTCTTATGACGGGCAGCCTTGTTCTTGTGAATGATTTTCTTGTCGGCGATGCGGTCGATGATGCTGACGTTTGCAGCAAACGCCGCAGTTGCCGCTGCCTTGTCGCCACCTTCAACTGCCTTCACGACCTTCTTGATCGCTGTGCGCAGCGTAGAGCGCAGGCTCGAGTTGTGCGCATTTACTGCTACTGCCTGACGGGCACGTTTTCTTGCTTGTGCGGTATTTGCCATGGTTATTCCTGTTCCAGTGAATTCAGTAACCAGTCGACTGAAATTCAGCACCAACTGGGGTATCAAAATACGAAGCCGTGCATATTAGCTTTTTTTATTCCGAATTGCAAGGTGAAATACAGGGTAGCCGGACAGGCATGCTAAAATCCAGCTTTCTTAAAATTCAATTGAATCAAGCCTCAATGATAGTAACAGAATGAATTTGCTGAAAGCACTGGCTGCGGTCGGCAGTATGACTTTTTTATCACGCGTATTGGGCTTTGTCCGCGATACGCTGATTGCGCGGGTTTTTGGCGCTGGCATCTATACCGATGCTTTTTTTGTCGCATTCAAAATTCCCAACCTGTTGCGCCGCCTGTTTGCGGAGGGCGCATTTTCCCAGGCTTTTGTGCCGATACTTGCGGAATACAAAAATCAGCGAGGGCATGAGGAAACGCAATCCCTAGTCAATCATGTCGCGACATTGCTGGGCCTGGCGCTGGTGGTGGTGACCATCATCGGCATGGTTGCCGCTCCCTTCATTGTTTACATCAGTGCGCCGGGGTTTGCCGGCGAACCGGAGAAGTTTGCGCTGACCATTGACCTGTTGCGCATTATTTTCCCTTATATCCTGTTCATTTCACTGGTTTCGCTGGCCGGCGGCCTGCTGAATACCTACGGAAAATTTTCCGTACCCGCGTTCACGCCGGTCTGGCTGAACGTGACCTTTATTGTCGCAGCCTTGTGCTTCTCCGACGATTTCAATCCGCCGGTGAAGGTGCTGGCATGGGCGGTATTTGTCGGCGGCGTGTTGCAACTGTCTTTCCAGATTCCCTTTCTGGTCAGAATCGGCATGTTGCCGCGCTTCAGCCTGAACCTGCACGATGAAGGCGTGTGGCGCATTCTGAGGCTGATGGGGCCTGCGGTATTCGGTGTTTCGATCGCGCAGATTTCATTGTTGATCAATACGATATTTGCGTCCTTCCTGGTTTCCGGCAGCGTTTCCTGGCTTTATTATGCCGACCGCCTGATGGAGTTTCCGACCGGCCTGCTGGGCGTGGCCCTGGGGACGATATTGCTGCCGAGCCTGTCCAAGTCGTTCGCGGATAAGGCGGATGGCGAATACTCGCAGCTTCTGGACTGGGGTTTGCGCCTGACCTTCATTCTGGCGTTGCCGGCTGCGGTGGCGCTGGCTGTGCTGTCGGTTCCGCTGGTTACGAGCCTGTTTCATTACGGTGCTTTCACCGACCATGATGTCTGGATGACGCGTCAGGCGCTGATGGCTTACAGCCTTGGCTTGCTCGGCCTGATTCTGGTCAAGGTGCTGGCCCCGGCTTTTTACTCGCGCCAGAACATCAAGACGCCGGTGAAAATTGCGTTGTTCACGCTGGTTGCCACGCAGTTCATGAACCTGCTGTTTGTCTTCGGGCTCGATCTCAAGCATGCCGGCCTGGCACTGGCGATCGGTTTGGGCGCCTGTATCAACGCCGGCCTGCTTTATTACCATCTGCGCAAGGCGGATGTGTACAAGCCGCAAGCCGGCTGGCTGCTATTCATGGGTAAGCTGCTCATCGCCTTGCTGGTGATGGCCATTGCGCTTTATTCTGCTACCGGTGCGCATTCGGCCTGGTTGAATTATGCGGTGATGAACAAGTTCACGCATCTGCTTGGATTGGTCCTGCTTGGTTCTGCCGTCTATTTCAGCAGCTTGTGGCTGATGGGCATTCGTATTAAAGATTTCATGCGTCGTACACAGATTTGACATGCGTATATTCCGCCACTTTCACCAGGCCGATGGTTGCCCTCTGGCGCTTGCGATCGGCAATTTCGATGGCATGCATCTCGGTCATCAGGCCTTGTTGCATAAATTGACAGAGGCCGCGCAAGCGCGCGGGCTGAAATCTGCCGTCATGACCTTCGAGCCGCATCCAAGGGAATTCTTTGCGCCGGATAATGCCCCCTCTCGATTGACTTCCCTGCGTGAGAAACTGGAGTTTTTTGCCGAAACCGGTGTGGAATATGCCTATGTTTGTCATTTCAACCAGCGTTTTGCACAGGTTACCGCCGAAGATTTCATGCATCAGATCCTGCGGCAGGCAATGAACGTAAAAGCCGTGCTGGTCGGCGAGGATTTTCGTTTCGGCGCCAAGCGCCAGGGCACGCTTGCGGATTTCGTCAGTGCAGGATTCGAGATCATCAGCCTGCCGGATGTCGTGTTCGACGGGCATCGTGTTTCCAGCACGGCAGTACGTGATGCCCTGGCAAGGGGTGATCTGGCAAGGGCCGCCCAATTGCTGGGGCGCTCGTATAGTATCAGCGGCAAGGTGGTGCATGGCGATAAGGTTGGCCGTACCTGGGGCTACCCGACTGCGAATATTCATATGTTGCACGATAGGCCGCCGCTTTTCGGGGTGTATGCGGTAAAATTGAAAGGTTTGGCAGAATCATATCTGCCCGGTGTTGCCAGCCTCGGTGTGCGTCCTACCGTCAAGCAAGGCGGCAAGCTGACTTTGGAAGTGCACCTGTTTGATTTTAAACAGGATATTTATGGCAAACACGTGCGCGTGCACTTTATGCACAAGATTCGCGACGAAATGAAATTTGCCGATATCGAAACCCTGAAAACCTGGATAGCCAGCGATGCCCAACAGGCACGACGATACTTTAAGCTCGACACATGACCGACGATAAAAACACCAAATACAAACTGAATCTTCCCGAAACCGCTTTTCCCATGCGCGGCGACTTGGCCAAGCGCGAGCCGCAATGGCTGGAACAGTGGCAGCAGAAGAAGCTTTATCAGCGTATCCGCGAGGCGCGCAAAGGCGCCCCGAAATTTGTCCTGCATGACGGCCCGCCGTACGCAAACGGCGACATTCACATCGGCCATGCGGTGAACAAGATACTCAAGGACATCATCATCAAGGCCAAGACCCTGTCGGGTTTTGACGCGCCCTATGTGCCGGGCTGGGATTGCCACGGCCTGCCGATCGAACTGGTGGTGGAAAAAAACCATGGCAAGAACATCGACCCGGCGAAGTTCCGTGAGTTGTGCCGTGCTTACGCCGCCGAGCAGGTGGAAAAGCAGAAGAAGGATTTCATCCGCCTGGGCGTACTGGGCGATTGGGACAACCCCTACCTGACAATGGATTACAAGACCGAAGCCGATATCATGCGTGCGCTCGGCGATATCTACAGAAACGGCTACCTGTACCAGGGCTCCAAGCCGGTGCACTGGTGCGTGGATTGCGGCTCGGCGCTGGCGGAAGCGGAGGTCGAATACGAGGATGTCAATTCGCCTGCCATCGATGTGGGTTTCAGGTTTGCCGATAGCACTGCCTTGGGCAAGGCCTTTGGCGTTGATGTCAGCGGTGACGCCTATGCCGTGATCTGGACGACGACCCCCTGGACATTGCCGGCCAACCAGGCGGTCAGCGTGCATCCTGAATTCGACTATGACCTGATACAGACCAGCAAGGGCTTCCTCGTGCTGGTGCATGCGCTGGCAGAAGCGACCCTCAAGCGCTATGGCGAAGAAGACACCAGGACGCTTGCTTCCTGCAAGGGCGCAGCGCTGAAGGGGTTGTTGCTGAAACACCCGTTCGATCAGCGCCAGGTCCCTGTCATCACCGGCGATCACGTAACGACTGATGCCGGTACCGGCCTTGTCCATACCGCCGCTGCACATGGTAACGACGACTGGCTGGCGATGCGTGCCAACTATCCCGAGGAAAAGCCGCGCGTGCTGATCGGCGGCGACGGCAAGTTCTTCAATAGCGAACTGGTCGAGCTGGCCGGGATTCGCGGGCTTGACCGTCAGGAAGCCAACAAAGTGATCCTGGGCGCGTTGCAGGACAACGGCGTGCTGTTTGCCAGCGCCCGCCTCAATCACAGTTTCCCGCATTGCTGGCGCCACAAGACGCCGCTGATGCAGTTGGCGACCCATCAGTGGTTTATCGGCATGAACGCACGGGATGCTGCCGGCGTAAGCCTGCGCGAGCATGCCAACAAGGCGGTGGATGATACGCAGTTCTTCCCGAGCTGGGGCCGCGCCCGCCTGGAAGCCATGATCCGCAACCGCCCCGACTGGTGCGTTTCGCGCCAGCGCAACTGGGGCGTCCCCATGCCGCTGTTCGTGCATCGGGAGACTGGCGAACCGCATCCCCAAACGCAGGCGCTGCTGGAAAAGGTTGCGCAACAGGTGGAACAGCAGGGCATCGAGGCGTGGTTCTCGCTGGATGGCGACGCTTTCCTGGCCGTGCATGCACCGGAAAATGCCGCGCAATACAAGAAAGTCACCGATACGCTGGATGTCTGGTTCGATTCCGGCGCGACGCATGCTGCCGTGCTCAAGCGTCGCGAGGAATTGAAGCATCCGGCCGATCTTTACCTGGAAGGCTCCGACCAGCATAGAGGCTGGTTCCAGTCCAGCCTGTTGACCGGCTGCGCCATCGATGGCCGCGCACCGTATGACGCACTGCTGACGCACGGTTTCGTCGTTGATGGTTCCGGCCACAAGATGAGTAAATCCAAGGGCAATGTGGTTGCGCCGCAGAAGGTCATGGATACCTACGGTGCCGACATCCTGCGCCTGTGGGTGGCTTCAACCGATTATTCGGGTGAGTTGACGATATCGGATGAAATTCTCAAGCGCGTGGCCGAAGGCTATCGCCGTATCCGCAATACCCTGCGCTTCCTTCTGGCGAACCTGGCGGATTTCGATGCGAGCAAGGATTTACTGCCGGTCGAGCAGTGGCTGGAAATCGACCGTTATGCGCTGGTGCTGACGCAGGATTTGCAGAACAGGATACTTGCGGATTACGACCATTATGAATTCCACCTGGCGATGCAGAAATTTGTTGGTTTCTGTTCCGAAGACCTGGGTGGCTTCTATCTGGATATCCTCAAGGACAGGCTGTACACGACGGGCGAAACTTCGCATGCACGCCGCGCCGCGCAGAGCGCCCTGCATCACATCACCCATGCGCTCATGCGATTGATGGCGCCTGTCCTCAGTTTCACCGCGGATGAGATCTGGCAGACCTTATCGCCCGCGAATGCGCAAACCGTCTTCGAAGATTGCTGGTACGACTTGCCGGCGCATGGCTTGAGCGCAGAGCGCATCAAGGATTGGGAAACCCTGATCGAGGTGCGTGCCTTGTCGAACAAGGCCATTGAGGACAAACGCGCCCAGGGGCTGGTTGGCTCTTCACTGCAATCCGAGCTCGATATCCATGCAGAAGGCGAGACCTATCGCGTGCTCAGCAGCATGGCCGATGACTTGCGCTTTGTACTGATTACATCGAGAGCCAGCGTTTATGAGCGGGGTTCGAATGCCGCGCCGGTCACCATTACGGTTTCTCCCAGCGCGCATGCCAAATGCGACCGTTGCTGGCATTACCGGGCCGACGTCGGCGCAAATCCTGCGCATCCGCATATTTGCGGCCGTTGCGTCAGCAACCTGTTCGAGGCTGGCGAACCGCGCCGGTTTGCCTGATGATCGGCATGCCCGGGTGGCTGGCGCTCAGTGCGGTTGTGATCGTGCTGGATTTATACACCAAGCATCTTGTGCTGCAATATTTTGCGCTTGGCGAGCATGTGCCGGTGACAACGTTTTTTGACCTGGTGCGTTATCACAACGAAGGCGCCGCTTTCAGCTTTCTGGCCGGTGCCGGCGGCTGGCAGCGTGTCTTCTTCAGCGCCATCGCCATTATCGCTTCCGTTGTGATTGTCTACCTCTTGCGTAAACACGGAACAAGACGGCTTTTCTGTTTTGCCCTGGCCCTGGTGTTGGGCGGCGCGTTAGGTAATTTGTATGACCGGCTGACGCTGGGTTACGTGGTCGATTTTCTGTTTTTTCATTACCAGACCTGGTATTGGCCTGCATTCAATGTTGCCGATTCTGCCATTACCTGCGGTGTGGTATTGTTATTGATCGACAGTTTCAGGAAGCCCGCGCCGTAGCAGCAGGCAATAGACGGCTGTGGGTGTGTGAGAAATAGCACCGGTAGAGTGCGTAATGGAGGAAGAAATGGCAAGGATAACCAAAACGGACGCCGAATGGCGTCAGCAACTGAGCCCCATGCAATACGAAGTGACGCGCCGCGCCGCCACCGAGCGCGCCGGCAGCGGGGAATACACCTACCATTCCGCGCCGGGCATCTACACCTGTGTCTGTTGCGGCACGCCGCTGTTCGAATCCGAGACCAAATTCGATGCAGGCTGCGGCTGGCCCAGCTATTTCAAGCCGCTCGACCCCGATAACGTGCGCGAGAAACGGGACATTTCCCACGGCATGATACGCACCGAAGTGCTGTGCAATATCTGCGATGCGCATCTGGGCCACGTGTTTCCCGATGGGCCGCCGCCGACCGGCCTGCGCTATTGCATCAATTCGGCTGCGCTGAAGTTCGACCCGCGCTGATACTGAGGCCGCCAGCATTCCCTGCGTCTGCAATGACAACATGAAAAAGCCCGTGTAAGCGGGCTTTTTGCCGGGTGTCTGCCGCTCAGGCAGCCTGTTTCAGGCTGGCGATGTCGATGACGAATCGATATTTCACATCGCTCCTGAGCATGCGCTCGAAAGCGCGGTTGATTTCCTGAATCGGGATCAACTCGATATCGGAAGTGATATTGTGTTCCGCACAAAAATCCAGCATCTCCTGGGTTTCCCTGATGCCGCCGATCAGCGAACCGGCCAGAGACCTGCGCTTGAAGATGAGATTGGCGATACTCGGCGACGGGTGGGGGCTATCGGGTACGCCGACCAGGCACATGGTGCCATCGCGTTTGAGCAATGGCATGAACTGGTCCAGATTGTGCGGTGCGGCGACCGTGTTCAGGATGAAATCGAAGCTTTGCAGGTGTGCCTGCAATTCCTCCGGGTTTTTCGAGATGACCACTTCATCTGCGCCTAATCTTCTGGCATCTTCTGCCTTGCCGGGCGAGGTTGTGAACAGCACCGTATGCGCGCCGAAGGCATGCGAAAACTTGATCGCCATGTGGCCCAGCCCGCCAAGGCCGACCACGCCGACTTTATGCCCCTTGCCGATTTTCCAGTGGCGCAGCGGCGAATAGGTCGTAATACCGGCGCACAGCAGCGGCGCGACAGCCGCCAGTTCAAGATTTTCCGGTATTTTCAGCGTGAAGCGCTGATCGACGACGATCAGGTTGGAATAACCGCCATAGGTAGGATTCCCCGTATGCTTGTCCAGGCTGTTGTAGGTGAAGACGGTATGGTTGCAATATTGTTCCAGCCCCTGGTTGCAGTCGGGGCAGGTGCCGCAGGCATCCACCATGCAGCCGACGCCGGCCAGGTCGCCCACCTTGAATTTTGTCACGGCATTGCCGACCTGGGTGACGCGCCCGACGATCTCGTGCCCGGGCACCAGCGGAAACGTGGAATTGCCCCATTCATCGCGTGCCTGATGCAGATCGGAATGGCAAACGCCGCAATATAGAATCTCGATCGCAACATCACCGGCGCCGACATCCCGGCGCTCGAAACTGAAAGGCGCCAGTGGTTTTTTCGGGTCATGCGCAGCATAGCTGATGGCCTTGGTCATACAATACCCCTCTACAATATGGATCGGAACTGGATAAAACGATGGTTCATATTGTGCTACGCATCATTAATCCAATAAATGGAAAAATAGTAATTTCAGAATTCCTGAAATTTTAATTATGTGAGATGGAGAGATGTGGCGTGGCAACCTTGCAGGTAAAACAAAGCCTGCGTTCCGGCAGGCCCGGACAAAACTTCAGAATGGTTTGCGGCTAGCCTGGTTGCTGCGTTGTACAGCCTGGATCAATCGAAATAGTCTTTTTCAAGAATATGCGCAACGCATTCGGCAACGGCATTGTAACTGCTTGAAACCTCCAGTTCATCGCCGGCGATATCGTCCCACATCTGCTGGGTTGCCTTCCAGCCGGGGATGGTTTCAAAGTCCAGATCGATTCTGGTGATTTCAGCTTGATGATGTGTCTGCATTTTCATTCTCCCATGAGTAATGTTGCATGCTTCTTTTATCGGCAGATTCACTGAAAAACCTTTAATACGCCTCCATTCTTCACCACTTTTATTCAATCTAAATAGTTGATAAAAAACTCATAACTGGTCCAGTTCCCTGAATTGAGGATTGCGCGGCCTGTTTAAGATGGGCTATTCGGTCATTCAAGGACAGGCACATTCCGTCATGCAGAAGCAGAGCGATACATCGGCTGGGCACACGTCAAAATTCGGCCCAAAACTCGGCGTCATGTCGGCTATGACGCTGGTGCTACTTTTACTTGGCCAGCAGGCGTTTGCAGCAGAGTGGCGCACGACTGAAGTGCAATGGTTGTATGGCAATGCGTACCGGGAGCCGTTTAATCCGGACGATGTCTCCAAGGGCATCATCACCTTGCAGCAGGCCGCGGGTTATAAGAGTGGGCGATATTTCTTCTTTGTGGATGCGCTGCAATCGAATGGCCGCGATCAGCATGCGACCGAAGCCTATGCAGAAGGCTACGGCAGTCTGAGCCTGAGCCGATTGATGGGTATCCCATTTTCCAGCCGATGGGTTCGGGATATCAACCTGACGGCCGGGCTGAATTACGGCTATAAATCCTACCCGGATTATGGTGTGAACCCGCGAGTTTTACTTGCGGGCGTGACCATCGACTTCAATCTTCCTGCTTTCAGTTTCTTTAATCTGGATGTCCTGGCCTATGTCGACCGCGGCCGGTTCGATGGCCGTGACAATGGCTGCCATGCGGAGACCTATCAACTCACGCCAGCCTGGAAACTGCCATTCAGCATTGGTAGAGCGAAATTCAGTTTTGAAGGCTTTGCCGACTTCATCGGCAAACATGGCGATTGCGGGCGTCAGATACTCGCACAACCGCAGCTAAGGTGGGATGTAGGCCACCATTTCAATGCCGGCGACAAGGTCTATCTGGGCCTGGAGTATCAATACTGGCACAACAAGTTCGGTATCGAGGGTTTGAAGGAAAGCCTGCCGCAGGCGTTGCTGGTCTGGCAGTTCTGATGCACAGACAACAAAAAGCCCGCTGATGCGGGCTTTTTGTTGTTGCAGCAAGGTTGCTGATTACGCCAGATCGAAGCGATCCAGGTTCATCACCTTGTTCCAGGCGGCGACAAAGTCCTGTACGAACTTTTCTTTCACATCGGCGCTGCCCCAGACTTCGGCCTGGGCGCGCAGGATGGAGTTCGAACCGAAAACCAGATCGGCGACGGTGCCTGTCCATTGGAGTTCACCGCTGTTGCGGTCGCGGCCTTCCAGAACGTTGGGGTTGCTTTCCGAACGTTTCCAGGTGGTGCGCATGTCGAGCAGATTGACGAAGAAGTCATTGCTCAGCGCGCCGGGCTGCTTGGTGAACACGCCGTGCTTGCTGCCGTCGAAGTTGGTGTCCAGCACACGCAGGCCGCCAACCAGCACGGTCATTTCCGGTGCGGTCAGGGTCAGGAGCTGCGCCTTGTCGATCAGCAGTTCGGCAGTCGCGCTTTCCAGGCCCTTCTTGACGTAGTTGCGGAAACCGTCTGCTTTGGGCTCCAGATGGGCGAACGATTCGACATCGGTCTGCTGTGCGGAAGCGTCGGTGCGGCCCGGTGCGAAAGGCACGGTGATGCTGACGCCTGCCTGTTTGGCAGCGGTTTCAACGGCTGCTGTGCCGCCGAGCACGATGAGGTCGGCGAGCGAAACCTTCTTGCCGCCGCTGGCTTCCAGGTTGAATTCCATCTGGATGCGTTCCAGCGCTTTCAGCACCTTGGCCAGTTGTTCCGGACGGTTGACTTCCCAGTCTTTCTGCGGAGCAAGACGGATACGTGCACCGTTGGCGCCGCCGCGCTTGTCGCCACCACGGAAGGTGGATGCGGAAGCCCATGCAGTACCGACCAGTTCGGATATCGTGAGACCGGAGGCCAGTACCTTGGCTTTGAGCGCGGCGATGTCCTGGTCGTCGATCAGCGGATGATCGACAGCTGGCAGCGGGTCTTGCCAGATCAGCTCTTCCCTTGGCACTTCAGGGCCGAGGTAGCGTGAACGCGGCCCCATGTCGCGGTGGGTCAGCTTGAACCAGGCGCGGGCGAACGCTTCGGCGAAGGCTTGCGGGTTATCCAGGAAGCGGCGCGAAATCTTCTCGTAGATCGGGTCGAAACGCAGCGACAGATCGGTGGTCAGCATTTTCGGACGGTGCTTCTTGGACGGATCGTGCGCGTCGGGGACGTTCTCGGGCGCGTCCTTGGCTACCCACTGGATTGCGCCGGCCGGGGAGCGTTCCTGTTCCCACTCGAACTTGAACAGGTTCTCGAAAAAGTTGTTGCTCCACAATGCGGGCGTGGTGGTCCAGGTGACTTCCAAGCCGCTGGTGATGGTGTCGCCAGCCTTGCCGGAACCGAAGCTGTTGCTCCAGCCAAATCCTTGTGCCTCGATCGGGGCGGATTCGACATCGACACCGACATGGTCAGCCGGGGCTGCACCGTGAGTCTTGCCGAAGGTGTGGCCGCCTGCGATCAGCGCAACGGTTTCCTCATCGTTCATCGCCATGCGGGCGAAGGTCTCGCGGATGTCCTTGGCGGCGGAGAGCGGATCGCCGTTGCCGTTCGGGCCTTCCGGGTTGACGTAGATCAGGCCCATCTGTACGGCTGCGAGCGGGTTTTCCAGATCGCGGTCGCCGGAATAGCGCTTGTCGTCGAGCCAGGTGGTTTCCTTGCCCCAGTAGACGTCCTGATCCGGTTCCCAGGTGTCTTCACGGCCGCCGGCAAAACCAAAAGTGCGGAAGCCCATGGTTTCCAGCGCGACGTTGCCGGTGAGAATCATCAGGTCGGCCCAGGAAATCTTCTGGCCGTATTTTTGTTTGATCGGCCACAGCAGGCGGCGTGCCTTGTCGAGGCTGACGTTGTCAGGCCAGCTGTTGAGCGGCGCAAAACGCTGCTGGCCGCGGCCGCCACCTCCACGGCCGTCGCCGCTGCGATAGGTACCGGCACTGTGCCATGCCATGCGGATGAAAAGGGGACCGTAATTGCCGAAGTCGGCTGGCCACCAGTCCTGTGAATCGGTCATCAGGAGGCGCAGGTCTTTTTTCAGTGCTTCATAGTCGAGCTTCTTGAATTCTTCACGGTAATTGAAAGTCGGAGCTAGCGGGTTGATTTTGGATGAATGCTGGCTCAGCAGATCGACGCGCAGCTGGTTGGGCCACCAGTCCAGGTTCTTTGGACCCTTGCCCATACCGATATGGTCGGCACCGCCTGAGAATGGGCATTTTGCTTCGTTTGACATGATTTCCTCCTTCTGTTTGAGTTATTCGGTCAAGCTGCTTGTCAATTCTGACATGAGAAAAGCTGCACTTGAATGAAAGATACATCTTAGGGAAGAATATTCGATAATAAAAATAAATTGTTTTTATCAAGTCGATTGTTAATAGCTATTGAAAAATAGGGGACAGACCCTGATTAGCACAGTGCGACAACATGTCGCATTGTGCCCAGCGTGATGGCTGGGTAGTCTGTGCAAAAACGATGAAGAATGGAATGCGCACGAGTGAACCGGCCAGGCGATTGAGCATTGAGAATCGGGATGAAAAAGCTGGCAATGACTCTGCCCCATAATTTTTTGCATATTTTTCTTAATGCAACATCAGGGAAAACGCCTCATGACCTGTCAACTAATTAAGTAGATTAAATTGAAGTGAAGAAAACAGGCCGCGCATCAAGAGAACCGAAAACATGAAAAAGAAAGAGGTGTATGCGATGAACAAAGAACCTTCAAGGAGAGAACTAAATAAAAATCGACTCCGACCCCGTTTCTCCCATTTTGCGGAGAAGCGTTAAATGACTCCGACCCCATTTATTCGACGCCCTACAGCACGCTTTGCTTGCTGTAGGGCGTCCGTGTTGAGCGCAATGTTAGAACTCATTGCTGTTGAGCGGCGATATGCAGTACAGAGCCAAAGATTGAAAACTCCCGCGTAATGGCTGGTACATCGCCAAAAATTTGTTGTGCTTGCCCCCGCGAGCAGTTGCAAACCTCTCGGAGGATGTAATCGATTTTATGATTTCCAGCGCTCAACAATCCAACAAGGTCGCTAGGTGACCAAACCTGCTTTGGTTTTGTACGGGCTGCCTCAAATGTCAGAGCATCTTCATGCCATACACAAGAAGACACATCGTTCTGCATGTAAAGAGGCTGTGCTCCAAAAGGCGATTCGCAATAGAACATTTCAAAAATTGCATGTAGCCCAGCAAAGCGCTTTTGGCGCTCAAGTTGATCAGAGAAGTGTGATAGCCCTGTCGATGTCTGTGCATAGTCCCATGTGTAATGAGATTGAGAAATGCGTGGGTACTTGGCTTCGAAGGAAGCAATCTTGAAATAATCATTTGACGTAATAACGATGGCTGCATCGCAACCTGATAGTCTTTCATCAGGTGGTGACAACAGATACGATGATGCAGAAAGACCAGTACTGCTATTGGAATTGATGATGCGCCTTAGCGCACCAGTGAAGTTGGACGTGTAATCGTTCTCGCTGACGATATAACCACCTACTAAATCACTACGAGCCTCCTTGTCTGCGATGTGCGCAAACTGGCAAAGTTCATCGATTTGATTGGCATCGAAAGCATCTGTAGGGGCCTCTAAGAGGTCTAATATAAAATATACACCGATATTAAGGTGTATAAACTGATTCGATAGATATTGAATTCAAATGAATGTTTAATTTAATCATTTGATATATATGAAAAATATATCAATTTTTTAAATCTCCAAGTTTATAAAACACACCTTCAAGCACATTCACTTTTTTACATCATGTGGCTATGGATTTATCCTGTCGAAATACTAGCAGAATTTGAAACCTGATTTACCAAACTCCAAACAGCATTCTTTAGAATTGAATTGCTTCTCATCATGCATTGAGTTTGCCGCCAATTGAGCGTTAGAATGGCAGCATGTTGAGCAAGCATCATCAAAGATTCGCGAGTTGGATTGCCATGCTGGCAATCGTGTTTGCGTCTTTGGCGCCAGCGGTCTCGCATGCCTTTGCAGCACGATCCGCTCCGCTGACCTTGTGGCAGGAGATCTGTACGGCACAAGGCACGAAGATGATCGCCTCGGTCATCACGCAGCCTGCAGATCATCAGGAAAATCTGGCTGACCAACCCATGCAGCCGCATATGGGGGCACTTGAGCATTGCCCTTTCTGTTTTAGCCATGCCGGTGCGGTGGGTGTGCCACCCGGTAACCATGTGTTGTTCGTGGCGGAGCTGAATGCGGCAGATGCCGTTGATGTTTACCAATCTCCCTTAATCCAGCGCTATTTCCAATCCGCGCATCTCTCACGCGCGCCACCCGTTTCCCTGAGTTAATTCAATCAACGGCTTGCCGATGCTGTGCTTCCGGCATATTTCATTGATCATCGTCGTGGTAATGCCATGACGTTTAATTCAGGTAACCATAATGATTTACTTGCAAATTAAAGAGCTGATTGCGGCCAGAAAAGCCCAATGGGGCCGCAGAGTCACGATATCCGAAGTATCCAGCGCCACCGGCATCAGCCGCATGACGCTTACGCGCATGATGCGCCGGCAAGGCTACAGTTCAGTGACCAACCATCTCGACAAGCTGTGCGATTTTTTTCAATGCGATCTTGGCGAACTTGCCAGGTATGTCCCCAATGCCAAACCGGGAAGTACCGATACGCGTCTTGAGCAGGCCGCGATAAACCGGCCTCTGGAAGCCAAAGAGGGCGCCTGATGAAAACAACCATCAGTAATATCGCCGGAATCGCATTAATCAGCGTTGCAATGCAAGCGAGTGCGGATCACAGGGAAGAACTGCAACTGGAGGAGATCCAGGTCAGTGCTCCGGCGAACCGGACAGCCGGGGAAACGCCCGGGGTGGTGGAGGCTTACAACGCGAAACAGATCAGGGAAAGCATCAACGCGACCACGTCGGCGCAAGCCGTCAAATACCTGCCCAGCCTGCAGGTACGCGAACGCTATATCGGCGACCGCAATGGCATCATTGCCAGCCGCACGGCCGGCACGCTTTCCAGCGCGCAGACCCTGATGTATGCCGACGGCATCCTGCTATCCAACCTGCTCGGCAATTCGTTTGCTTTCCCGCCGCGCTGGGGGCTGGTGTCGCCGGATGAGATCGACCATGTCGATGTGATGTACGGGCCTTATTCTGCGTTGTATGCCGGCAATTCGATGGGCGGGGTTGTGAATATCACGACCCGCATGCCGTCGAAATTCGAAGCGCATGCCAGCATCCAGGCTTTTCAGCAGAACTTCAAGCTTTACGGAACGGATGAGCATTTCCGCGGCAGTCACTTCAGCGCATATGCAGGCGACCGGGTGGGCGATTTTTCTTTCTGGATCGGCGCGGACCATCTGGAGAATGACGGCCAGCCGATGGATTTCGTCGTCCGGGATGCCAGTGCCGGTAATGCCGCGGCGGGCGGAATCGTCGTGACCGGCGCTGACCGGGACAAAGGCGAGAAAGGACAGAGCCGGGTCGTTTTCGGGGCGGTCAGCATGGATCAAACCGTGCAGGACAATGCCAAGCTCAAGCTGGCCTACGACATTACGCCTGACATCCGGGCGGCCTATACCCTGGGCATATGGCAACTGGATAGCGAAAGCGATGTGCAGAGCTATCTGCGTGATGCTGCCGGCAATCCGGTTTTCAACAGCCGTGTGCGTTTCGACGACAGCCGCTTCAACATCACCGGCCTGAGCCCGAGCGAAAGCGAGGCCCTGCATGTGATGCAGGCGATGGATGTCAGGTCGGACAGCAAGGGGTTTTTCGATTGGCAGGCGAGTTTTTCCGATTATGACTATCAGCGTGACAGGAGCAGCGCATCGATCGCTTCAACCGCAACCGATGACGCCGCATTGGGTAATCCATACATCAACAAAGCCGGGCGTGTCGTCGATATGGCGGGTACCGGCTGGCGTGTGTTCGATCTGCGCGGTACCTGGCGGCCGGAGAAGCATACGGTGGATGTCGGTTATCATATCGACCAGTACGCGTTGCGGAGCAAGACCTTCAATACGGCGGATTGGAAAATCGGCAGCAAGGGCGCTCTCAATGCCGGTGCCAGGGGCGATACGCGCACGCAGGCCTTGTATGCGCAGGATAAATGGCAAATTAATCCGCAGTGGGCGCTGACTACCGGCGGGCGGCTGGAGTATTGGCAGGCTTTTGACGGCCGCAACCTTGCGGCGTTGAGCGGTACGTTGCAAGCCAGCGATTATGATGAAAAAAGCGAAACGAAGTTTTCTCCCAAGGTCGGCCTGGCTTTTGAACCGGTGCCTGAGTGGGGATTCCGGGCGGCGCTGGGCAAGGCTTACCGTTTTCCGACCGTCAGCGAGCTGTATCAGGCGATTACGAGCGGTCCCAGCCTGGTCGAGAACAATCCTGACCTGAAACCGGAGATGGTTTATTCCGGCGAATTGACCGCCGAGCGCCGCTTCGGTTCCGGCCTGGTCCGGGCAACGCTGTTCCAGGAAGACAAGTACGATGCGCTGATTTCCCAGACCATTTCCACCGGGGTCGGCTGTGCCGGTGTGAACTGTACCTTTATCCAGAATGTAGACAAGATCAGGACGCGCGGAATCGAACTGGCCACCCAGTGGCAGGATGTCGGGGTGCATGGCCTGGATTTCATGGGCAGCCTGACGCTGACGGATGCGAAAATCCTCAGGAACGAGAGCAATCCTGAAACCGAGGGCAACAAGGCCGTGCGCATTCCCGTCAGTACGGCGAAAGCGGTTTTCACTTACCATCACGGCAGCCAGTGGACGCACAGTCTCGGCATGCGGTACAGCGGAAGGCAATACAATGCGCTCGATAACAGCGATATCAATGAGGATACCTATATTGCCGCCAGCAAGTTTTTCTTCGTCGATCTGCGCAGCACCTATCGCTTCGCCGACCGCTGGACAGCAGCGCTGGGTATCGATAACCTGAACGATTACAAGGCTTACGTGCGGCATCCTTATCCGCAACGCACGGCTTTTATACAAGTGAAATTTGATTACTGATGCATATGCCGATCCTGAGGTTCTGCCTGCTTTGTTGCAGCCTGCTTTTTTTGCAGGCTGCGCCCCTGCATGCGCATGAAGGCCATGACCATGGGCTGCCCTTGGCGGTTTCCGCGGTTTTTGACGCGGAAGGGGTATTGTGGCGGGCCGGCGTCAAGGGCGGTATTGTCACGGTGGATAAATCGCAGGATATGGGCCGCACTTTCGTCGCGGCCGGGAAGCTGAATGCAAAACCGCAGAAAGTCGGCACGGACGGCGACGCTAGGCCGAAAATCGCCGTCGGGCCGGAAGGCAACATCTACGTTAGCTGGACGCAGGCGCTGGCCAAGCCTTACACCGGCTATATCTGGTTTTCCAGGTCAACCGATGGCGGCAAAACATTCAGCGCTCCCGTCATTGTGCATGGCGACCGGGCCGAAATCACGCATCGTTTCGATGCCCTGACGGTGGCTGCGAACGGACGGGTTTATGTCGCTTGGGTGGATAAGCGCGACCTTGTTGCCGCCAAGGCCAGAAAGCGGGCCTATGACGGGGCTGCCATTTATTACGCATACTCCGACGATGCCGGCGGCAGCTTCAGCGCAGAACAGAAACTGGCCGACAACAGTTGTGAATGCTGCCGTATCGCCCTCACCACCGATGCTGCGGGCAATGCGGTTGCCTTGTGGCGCCATTTGTTCGATGGCGGCGTGCGCGACCATGCGATTGCCAAGTTCTCCGATGCGCCGGTCACCGGGGCGAAACGCGCCAGCTTCGGCGGCTGGAAGATCGATGCCTGCCCGCATCATGGGCCTGCTATTGCCAGAGGCGAAGACTGGGGCTGGCACATGGCCTGGTTCGATGGCGGTGAGAAAACCGGGTTATTTTATGCGCGCATGGATGGCGAGGCCTGGGTTTCATCTCCGGCAAGGCGATTTGGCGATGCCGACCAGCAAGCCGGGCATCCGGCGCTCATGAGCCGGGGCGAGCAGGTCTGGCTGGTGTGGAAAGAGCTGACGGACGCTTCTGCCATCATCAAAATGGCGGTTTCCGATGATGGCGGCAAAAGCTGGAGCGACGCAGCCAGGGTTGCGGAGACGGCGGGTAATTCCGATCATCCGCAGTTGCTGGCATATCAGGATGGCGTCTTCCTCGGCTGGAACACGGCTGGCGGACTCGTGATTAAAAAACTTACCGTTGATAAAGCGAAAATAAAACCATGAAGCGCATCATTCATGTCATCGTCGCGTTCTTGATGCTTTCCGTGGTATCGCCGGCTTTTGCAGTGGATTTCCTGCCGTTTCGCTCTGATAGCCGGGCGGCGATTGAACAGTCGCATGCCGGTAAGGCGATGATACTGGCCTTGTGGTCGGTGGATTGCGCCTACTGTGCGGACGACCTCAAGCTATTGGGTGATGTCGTCAGGCGGCATCCCGATGTTGCGCTGGTGACGGTCTGCACCGATAGCCGGGAAACGGCTGAAAATGCCGGCAAGGTGTTGAATGGCGTCGGGTTGCCACTGCATGCAAGATGGCTGTTCGCGGAGAAGGATACGGAGCGCCTGCGCTACAACATCGATAAGAAGTGGTATGGTGAATTGCCGCGCACTTACTTCTATGACGCGCAGCACCAGGTCAAGGCGGTAAGCGGCAGGCCTGATGCAGCATGGCTTGAGCAGTGGCTAAAGGGCCTGCCGGGCGGGGGGCGCTAGCTCATTCTTTTGTTGCATCTTCGGGTTTATTCAACAGATGCAAAGCGGCTTTTGCCATCAAGTGCGCACTGACCGGGGCGGTGATGAACAGGAACAGGGTCACGGCAATTTCATGCAGGCTGATACCCGGGCCGGTCACGCTGAAGTAAATCGCCGATGCCATGACCATGGCACCGACACCCAGCGTGGTGGTTTTGGTCGGGCCATGCAGGCGCATGAAAAAGTCCGGCAGGCGCGCCAACCCGATGGAGCCAAGCAGGGTGAAACTGGCACCGACCAGCACCAGGATGGCAACCAGATATTCGGTCAAGGCGCTCATTCGATAATGCTCCCGCGCAACAGGTATTTGGAGAGCGCCACGGTGCCGACAAAACCCATGACGGCAATCAGCAGGGCGGATTCAAAGTAAGCGGCATTGCCGGCGTTGATACCGAGCAGCACCAACAGGGCAATGGTGTTGACATAGAGCGTATCGAGCGCGAGGATACGGTCGGGTGCGCCCGGGCCGCGCGCCATGCGATACAGGCTGAGCAGCATCGCCAGCGCGATCATGACGAAGGCGATGGGTATCACGATATTCAGCATGAAAATATCTCCTTTAGCGGTTTTTCGTAGCGCGTCTTGATGGATTGAATAATCGCCTCGCGGTCATCCACGTTCAGTGCATGCACCTGCAGCACCCAGCGCGAGCGATCGATATCGACAGAGACGGTGCCGGGCGTCAGCGAAACAATGCTGGCCAGCAGCGTGCCGACGAACGGGTCCTGCAAGTCGAGGGGAATTTCGATGAACGCCGGTTTGATACGGCTGGCCGGGCCTAGCACCAGCCTGGCAACTTCTATACTCGCCAGCAGGATGTCCCAGATGACGACGCCGAACAAGCGGATTGCCCTGCCTGCCTTTACCTTGGGCGGCGGTTCAGGCCAGAAGCGGCGGGTGAATATGGGTAGCGCGACTGCCAGGATCAGTCCCATTACCGCCTGTGCCAGGGACGAGGCATTGTTCAATGCCAGCCAGAGCAGGAATATGGCGACCGAGAGGGCGGGGTGAGGGAGCAGGCGCTTCTTCATGGTCTTGTTACCCTCGTGATCGTGCCGTGGTCCGCAATCACTGCATTGATGTAATGGTCAGGCTGGTGCAGTTGCCTGGCGGTGCGGTGCGTGAAATCCGAAACCGGCTGCGCGAATACCACCAGCAATAGTGAAATGCCGACCAGGCCGAATGTCGCCAGGAATTGCCGCCGTGGGATGGCGGCAGGCACTTTGTTCGTCCCGGCTTCGCCACCGGCCTCCCAGAACAGGCGGCTGCCGGCTTTTGCCAGCGCTATCGTGGTCATCAACCCGGAGATCAGGATGACAGCCCAGATCGCGCCTGACATTCCGCTTTCGCTGACGGCGGAGAGCAGCATGAGTTTGCCCAGAAAGCCGGAAAAAGGCGGTAATCCGGCCGCAGTCGCCGCCAGCAGCAGGAAGCCCAGTTTCAGGGTATTGCCGGGCAACCTGCCGGAGGCCGTCAGTGCATCTCCCGCCTGGCCGCGTGCAGCGCCTATCAAACCGCCCAGCATGAAGAAGGCGGCACCGGCGATTGCGGATTGCACCAGGTAATAGAGCGCGGCAGCCGTGATGTTGCTGTCGGCCAATGATGGCGCAACCAGCAGCACGCCAGCCGAGCCCAGTACCAGCCAGGCGACGAGGGCTTGCAGTTTTTTCGCGGTGAGCACGCCAAGCGCGGCAAACACGATCGTGGCCAGCGCGGCGATCAGCAGCCAGTCTCCCACCAGGTCATGCGTGGCTTCGGATGGCGCAAAGGCGATGACTTGCACCCGCAGAATCGCGTAGATGCCGACTTTGGTCATGATGGCGAACAGGGCGGCTACCGGAATGCCGGCTGCTGCATAGGCCCGGGGCAGCCAGAATGACAACGGGAGCATGGCCGCTTTCAGTACAAACACCGTGATTAACAGCGCCCCGGCGAGGCGGACCAAGGCCGTCCCTGAGGCGGGAGCCTGCTGCAATTGCAAGGCGATGTCCGCCAGGTTCAGTGTGCCCAGCGTGCCGTAAACCAGGCCAAGCGCGATGAGAAAAACCGCCGAACCTGCCAGATTGAGCATGACATAGGCAAGTCCCGACCGGCTTTTGTTCAAGCCGCCGCCATGCGCCAGCAGGATGTAGGAGGCGAGCAGCATGACTTCGAAGAACACAAACAGGTTGAAGACATCGCCGGTGAGAAATGCGCCGTTGATGCCGACCAGTTGCAGTTGGAAAATGGCATGGAAATGGCGACCTTTCTGGTCGAAGCCGCCGGTTGCATAGAGCAATGAGGCGGCAGCCAGGATGGAAGTGACCATGACGCCCAGTGCCGCCAGCCTGTCGGCCACCAGTACGATGCCGAACGGTGCAGGCCAGTCGCCCAGTGCGTAAACCATGGGAGCCTGGTTGTCCACCATGTAAAGCAGGTTCACCGAGACGGCAACGAGCATCAGCGCGGCAAGGGCGCCGATGCCGCGCTGCAGGGCAAGGCTGCGCCTGCTGAGCAGCAGTTGCAGCAGGGCTGCGATGAATGGCACCAGTATGGGAAGTATCGGGCTGTGGTTCATGATGGTTTTTCTTCCTGCTCCCGAACCTGGTCCTGTGCATCTGCCGGCATATCGACATGGTCGCTGCCGGACTCAGCCAATCCACGCAGGGCCAGGGTGACGATATAGGCCGTCATGCCGAAGCCGATCACAATCGCGGTCAGTACCAGCGCTTGCGGAATGGGGTCGGTGTAGCGGCCGGCTTCGCTGCTGATAATCGGCGGCGCATTGATTACCAGCCGCCCGCTGGCGAACAGGAACAGGTTGACCGCGTAAGAGAGCAGTGTCAGGCCCAGGATCACGGGGAATGTCCGCGCGCGCAGCATGAGGTAAACGCCGCAACCGGACAGCAGGCCGATGGCTATCGCCAGTATTGCTTCCATCAGGCTTTCTCCTCCGGAATGCGCAGCCTGCCGAGCCCGGTCAGGATCAGCAGCACGGTGGCGACCACCACCAGGTAGACGCCCAGATCGAAAATAATCACGGAGGCAAGTTCGATATCGCCGAGCAATGGCATCTGGATGTGACCATGCGCGCTGGTGAGGAACGGCCTGGCAAAGAACCAGCTGACCAGCCCGATACCGGCCGCAAAACTCAGGCCGAGGCCAAGGAACGGCGGGTAATGCCTGGGCAGGCGATCCTCGGCAAAAGAGAAGCCGCCGGCCAGCGCTTGCAGGATCAGGGCAATGCCGGTGACCAATCCGGCGACGAAACCGCCGCCCGGCAGGTTGTGGCCGCGCAGGAATATATAGATGGCGACTGCCAGCGCAAGCGGCAGCAATGGCCGCATGAGCATTTTCAGGAACAGCGGGTGCGGTTCGCCGGCCCACGGGCGGCCTGCTGCATCGCGGGCCGGCGGGCGCAGGCGCAACTGGTCGAGCAGGGCGTGCGCGCCCAGTGCCGACATCGCCAGTACGGTAATCTCACCCAGGGTGTCGAAACCGCGAAAGTCGACCAGAATCACGTTCACCACATTGCTGCCGCCCCCGCCGGGAACGGATTGATGCAGGTAGTAATCCGAGATCGTACTGAAGGAGCTGGTCAGGAGCGCGTAGGTGATGACTGCCATGCCGCCGCCTATGCCGATTGCCAGCGCGGCATCCATGGCAATGCGTGCAGGCGCGGATTCCCGCGGCGTGGTTTGCGGCAGGTAATGGAGCGCGAGCAGCATCAGCGCGATGGTGACGACCTCGACCGAAAGTTGTGTCAGTGCCAGGTCCGGCGCGGAAAAGCGGATAAACGCCAGTGATACCACAAGGCCGACGATGCCGATCAGTATGACGGCCAGTAACCTGCGTCCATGCATCAGGGTGGCGCCTATGCTGCCCAGCGCCAGGGCGGCTAATGCGATCATGCCGGCTGTATCGACCGGCAATCCGGAGACGCCGGCGCCCTGGCCGGTGCCGCTCATGTAAGCCCATCCGCCGTAGACCAGCACAAAAAGGCAAAGCAGTGCGATGTAACGTTGCAATGAGCCGTTGTCGAGCAGGCCCAGAATGGATTCGGCATGTTTCACCAGGTTTTTGTGAATGCGTTCGAAAGCTGTGCGGCTGTTCACCGATGGCAGTTTCTGATACCAGCGCATCAAGGTGGCGCGCATGGCGTAGAGACCGACGCCACCAGCCAATGCAATCAAACTCATGCCAAAGGCCAGGTTGAAACCATGCCAGATCTTCAGGTCATAAGCCGGCAGCGGTGCCTGTAGCACAGCACCTGCGGCCGTGGCCAGCAAGGCGCCGACCGACCATGCCGGGAAAATGCCGACCACAAGGCAAAGCGCCACCAGGATTTCGACCGGAACACGCATCCAGCGCGGCGGTTCGTGTGGCTGGCGCGGCAGATCGATGGGGTCGCCGTTGAAGAAAACGTCATGGATGAAACGGGTGGAATAAGCTACTGCCAGGATGCCGGCGATGGTGGCGAAAACCGGCAGGATGAGGTGTGAACCATCGAAGCCGGAGAACAGCACCGCTTCCGAAAAGAACATTTCCTTGCTGAGAAAGCCATTGAGCAACGGCACGCCGGCCATCGACCCTGCCGCGACCATGGCCAGCGTCGCCGTCACCGGCATGAACTTGAACAGGCCGTTCACGCGCCGCATGTCGCGTGAGCCGCATTCATGGTCGATGATGCCTGCCGCCATGAACAGCGAAGCCTTGAAGATGGCGTGATTGATGATATGGAACACCCCGGCAACGACCGACATCGGCGTGCCAAGGCCGAACAGCAGTGTAATCAGGCCAAGGTGGCTGATGGTGGAGAATGCCAGCAGGCCTTTGAAATCATTGCGGTACATGGCTACGTAGGCGCCATAGACCAGAGTGATGGCGCCTATGCTGCTGACGCTGATGAGCCAGGCTTCGGTGCCGGAAAGCACGGGGTAGAGCCGCGCCAGCAGGAAGACGCCGGCCTTGACCATGGTAGCGGAGTGCAGGTAAGCCGAAACCGGCGTCGGCGCGGCCATCGCATTCGGCAGCCAGGAATGGAAAGGAAACTGGGCGGATTTGGTGAATGCCCCCAGCAGGACGAGGGCAAGAATCACCGGGTAAAGCTGGTCTGCCCTGACTTGGTCGGCTACCGCAATGATCTGGCTTAATTCATAGCTGCCTGCCACCTTGCCGAGCAGAATGATTCCGGCCAGCAGGGCCAGTCCGCCGCCGCCGGTTACTACCAATGCCATTCGCGCAGCAATGCGGGATTCATGCGATTCCGATTTGTAGGCAATGAGCAGGAATGACGACAGGCTGGTGATTTCCCAGAACACCACCATCATCAGCAGGTTTTCGGAGAGTACGATGCCGAGCATGGCGGACATGAACAGCAGCAATAGCGCATGGAAGCGCCCGAGTTTGTCTGCTGCCGGAAGGTAGTAATGGGCGTAAAGAACGACAAGCAGGCCGATACCGAGGATCAGTACGGCAAACAGCATTCCCAGGCCGTCGAGGCGGAACGCCAGGTTGAATCCATACGCCGGCAGCCAGTCAATGTGCGCGATCACCGCCTGTCCGCCGATGACGACCGGAAAGAGCGGCACCAGCAATGCCAGGGACACTGCCATCACGGCCCCTGCAGCCATGGTTGTCAGCTTCCGGCCATGGCTTTCAGCGATTAACGGCAATGAGACGCCAAGAAAGGCGACAATTAAAGCCAAGGGCAGAAATAACGCGTACGATGAATTTTCAAGCATTATTGGCGGGTATGGGCGAAATCTGCGCGGGGCGTTTCTTCTTGATGCCGTCGGTTTGCAGGGGCGCGCAGTTCAGGAATTTCATTTGTAAAAAGTATAGCATGGCAAAAAGTTATGGCTCACCGGTGATTTACCCTACTTGAAATACGGGTTATATCCCTCACATTGATATCAATTCGATATTTACAGAGAGGACATCATGCGCTTCGATAAACTGACAACAAAATTCCAGCAGGCAATTGCCGATGCCCAGAGCGTAGCCGTAGGCAACGATAACCCCAGCATAGAGCCGCAGCATCTGCTGCAGGCATTGCTGCAGCAGGAAGATGGCAGCACATCCTCCCTGCTGGGCCACGCCGGCGTGAATCTGCTGCCGCTGCGTGCAGCACTGCAGCAATCCATCAAAAACCTGCCCAGGCTCGATAATAATGCAGGCGAGGTTGCCATTTCCCGCGATCTCAATAACCTGCTGAACCTGACCGACAAAAACGCACAGCAGCGCGGCGATGCTTATATCGCCAGCGAGATGTTCCTGCTGGCGCTGGCCGATGACAAGGGCGAAACCGGCAAGCTGCTGAAACAGCATGGCTTGAGCAAGGCTGCGCTGGAAAAGGCCATTGAAGCCATTCGCGGCGGCGCCCAGGTGGATAGCTCCGAGGCGGAAGGCCAGCGCGAAGCGCTGAAGAAATACACGCTGGACCTGACAGAACGTGCGCGCATGGGCAAGCTGGACCCGGTGATCGGCCGCGACGATGAAATCCGCCGGGCGATCCAGGTATTGCAGCGCCGTACCAAGAACAATCCGGTACTGATCGGCGAACCCGGCGTCGGCAAGACCGCCATCGTCGAAGGCCTGGCCCAGCGCATCGTCAACGGCGAGGTGCCGGATACCCTGAAGAACAAGAAGGTGCTGTCGCTGGACATGGCGGCACTGCTGGCAGGCGCCAAGTATCGCGGCGAGTTCGAGGAGCGCCTGAAATCCGTATTGAAGGAACTGGCGCAGGACGAAGGCCAGACCATCGTCTTCATCGACGAGCTCCATACCATGGTCGGCGCCGGCAAGGCCGAGGGCGCGATGGATGCCGGCAACATGCTGAAACCGGCACTGGCGCGCGGCGAGCTGCACTGCGTCGGCGCCACCACGCTGGATGAATACCGCAAGTACATCGAAAAGGATGCCGCGCTGGAGCGCCGCTTCCAGAAGGTGCTGGTCGATGAGCCGACCGTCGAGGCGACCATCGCCATCCTGCGCGGTTTGCAGGAAAAATACGAACTGCATCACGGTGTCGAGATCACTGACCCGGCCATCGTTGCTGCGGCTGAGCTTTCCCATCGCTACATCACCGACCGCTTCCTGCCTGACAAGGCCATCGACCTCATCGACGAAGCCGCATCGCGCATCAAGATGGAAATCGACTCCAAGCCGGAAGTCATGGACAAGCTCGACCGCCGCCTGATCCAGCTCAAGATCGAACGTGAAGCCGTGAAGAAGGAGAAGGATGAAGGCTCGCAAAAGCGCTTCGCCTTGATCGAAGAGGAAATCGCGCGGCTGGAAAAGGAATATGCCGACCTCGATGAAATCTGGAAATCGGAAAAAGCCCAGGTGCAAGGCAGCCAGCACATCAAGGAGGCCATCGAAAAGCTCAAGTTGCAGATGGAAGATGCCACGCGCAGGGGCGACTGGCAGAAGGTCTCCGAGCTGCAATACGGCAAGCTGCCGCAGCTTGAAGCGCAATTGAAGCAGGCCGACACGACAGCCAATGCCGAGCAGGTGAAGCACAAGATGCTGCGCACGGAAGTCGGGGCGGAAGAGATTGCCGAAGTCGTTTCGCGTGCGACGGGCATCCCTGTCTCCAAGATGATGCAGGGCGAGCGCGACAAGCTGCTGACGATGGAAGACAAGCTGCATGAGCGCGTGGTCGGCCAGGACGAGGCCGTGCGCCTGGTCTCGGATGCGATACGCCGTTCGCGTTCCGGTCTTTCCGACCCGAACCGGCCTTATGGTTCTTTCCTCTTCCTCGGACCGACCGGGGTCGGCAAGACCGAGCTGTGCAAATCGCTGGCCAATTTCCTGTTCGATTCTGAAGAGCACCTGATCCGCATCGACATGAGTGAATTCATGGAAAAGCATTCCGTCGCGCGGCTCATCGGCGCGCCTCCAGGTTATGTCGGCTATGAAGAGGGCGGCTACCTGACCGAAGCCGTGCGCCGCAAACCCTACAGCGTCATTCTGCTGGATGAAGTGGAAAAAGCGCATCCCGACGTGTTCAACGTATTGCTGCAGGTGCTGGATGATGGCCGCCTGACCGATGGCCAGGGGCGTACCGTGGATTTCAAGAACACGGTCATCATCATGACCTCCAACCTGGGGTCGCAGATGATCCAGACCATGGCCGGGGATGACTACCAGGTCATCAAGCTGGCGGTGATGGGCGAGGTGAAGGCTCACTTCCGCCCCGAATTCGTCAACCGTATCGACGAAGTGGTGGTTTTCCATGCCTTGGGCGAAGCCCACGTGAAATCCATCGCCGGCATACAACTGAAGAGCCTGTCGGAACGTCTGGCCAAGATGGAAATGCAACTGGACGTGAGCGACGCTGCGCTGGCGGAAATCGCCAATGCAGGTTTCGACCCTGTCTATGGGGCAAGGCCGTTGAAGCGCGCGATCCAGTCCGAAATCGAGAATCCGCTGGCAAAAGAAATCCTCAACGGGAATTTTGTAGCCAAGGATACTGTCAGAGTGGATTACAAGGGTGGCAGAATGCTGTTCAGCAAATCATGAGTCGCTGGAATTTTTAAGCAAAGGAGCAGGGGATGCGCAGACTGACAACTGGATTATTGGGTTTAATGGTCGTATTGTCCGGCTGCGCGACCACTCAAGTGCAGGAGCCTGACATCCAGAGGATATCGCCGGAGGAACTTGAGCAGATCATGCCCAAGCCTGTGCCGAATCTGAGCCTGGAAGAAATCGTTGCCTTATCCAGAAGCGGCACTTCTCCCGATGAAATCATCGAGAAAATCAAGGCTACCGAATCGCGATACGATCTGACGCCATCGCAGGCGCTGGAGTTAAGCAAGCAAGGCGTCAATGCCAAGGTGCTGGATTACATTCATGCCAGCCGCGAGCAGGCACTGCGAGATAGTCTGGCCGACGAAATCAACAAACGCGAGCGAGAAAACGAAGAAGAGAAGAAACGCCTCAAACGTGACTACCAGTGGCGCTCACAGCAATACTATCATCCATACTTCGGCTACAGTTATTCACCCTGGTGGGGCTATCACCCTTACTACGGCCGCGGATTCTACAGGGGACATCGCTTCGGTTACGGTTTCGGCTGGTAGCCGGGCTGGTCTGATCAGGCGGATGAGATGGTTTTCTATGGCCCGGTCTATGGGTCAGGCCAGGGGTTTGTAGGCGAGCAGGCCGGCTAGTTCCTCGAACAGTTTCTTGCGCGGATGATCCTTGTGCCAGACCAGGGCAATGGTACGGCTAGGTTGCTGTCGTATGTCGATATAACAGATGTCGCTATCTTCCGCTTGTATCGCAACCGAGGGCATCAGCGTGATGCCGCCGCCATTCTTGACCATGAAGCGTAGCGTTTCGAGACTGGAGGCGCGAAAATCGTCTTCAATGAAACGCGAGGGGTTACATAATTTCAGGACCTGGTCACGCAGGCAGTGCCCTTCGTCCAGCAACAGCAGGTTCTCCCGTTCTATGGCATTGATTTCCACTTCTTTCAGTTTTGCCAGCGGATGCTCGGCGCAGACAGCCAGCATGAAAGGGTCTTCAAACAGCGCGCGGCATTCCAGCTCTTCATGTTCCACCGGCATTGCCAGCAGTGCGGCATCCAGTTTCATGCCAAGCAGCAGTCCCATCAGGGCATGGGTTTTTTCCTCGACCACCAGCATTTTCAGGTCGGGGAAGTGCTGTTTGATGCGGAATACGTATTCCGGCAATACATAACTGGCGAGCGATGGGAATGCGCCCAGCGAGAGCTTGCCGCTATAAGGGTTGTGTGCATGGGCGGCAATCTGCCGGATGTGCTGGATGTCGGTCAGCACTCTACGTGCTACCTTGACGATTTCCTCTCCCAGTTCGGTCACGCTGACCTGGTTTTTTTCCCGCAAGAAGATGAGCACGCCCAGATAGTCTTCCACTTTCTTGATTTGCGTACTCAGCGTTGGCTGGCTGATGGCGCACTGGCTGGCGGCCTGGCTGAAGTTTCTGCAATCGGCGACGGCGACCAGATAACCCAAGTCTCTTAAATTCATTGCTGTTACCTTTGTGTGTGATCCGGTCTGCTATTCCGTGCAGCGAATAGACCAGTCCCTGATCCTGCGACGTTTCTAATTTCCCTGAACACACACCATAGCGATATGCGGGCATCGAAGCCTCTCGTTTTTACTGTGCATTCTATTGCACCAGCCGAAGCCTGCCTTATTGGTTTTGTCTATGGCGCTATTGGATAAATGAATTTCAACTGCATGGCGAAAGCGCTTTAAATGCAGTCATCCGTTTGGGGCATCAGCAGTATCTGCCAAACCTGACGGAATGCGATTCATTGAAATCATTAATTTGAAAGGAATAAATCATGAAAATGACAGGTTCCTTATTAATGAATATGCCAAGCCACGCCGTGGCAGACAGGAACCTGTAGTCCGTCAGGCATCGGCAGAATCAATGCTGGCGCCGGTTCAACCTGAATTAACAATGGAGAAATGACATGGAAAGCGTATTGCGAATAAAAAAACAGGCAGGGCTCATGCAGATTAAAAAAACTTTTCTGCTTTCTGCGGCCGTGGCGGCAACGATGCTGTCTTCCAGCATCACGCTGGCTGCACCTGACGCCAAGGGCAACCACTTCTGGTGGCCTGAACAGCTCGACCTCAAGCCGCTGCGCCAGCATGCACCGGCTTCCAACCCGCTGGGAGCGGATTTCAATTACGCCGAGGAGTTCAAAAAGCTCGACATCAAGGCCGTCAAAAAAGACATTGCAGAGGTGATGAAAACATCACAGGACTGGTGGCCGGCAGACTACGGCCACTATGGCCCGTTTTTCATTCGCATGGCCTGGCACAGTGCAGGCGTCTACCGTATTTTTGACGGCCGCGGCGGCGCTTCCGGCGGCCAGCAGCGTTTTGACCCGCTCAACAGCTGGCCGGACAATGTGAGCCTGGACAAGGCGCGTCGTCTGCTGTGGCCCGTGAAGCAGAAATATGGCCGCCAGATTTCGTGGGCCGATCTCATGGTGCTGGCCGGCAATGTCGCACTGGAGGACATGGGCTTCCAAACCTTCGGTTTTGCCGGTGGCCGGGTGGACGACTGGGAGCCTGAGCTGGTCAACTGGGGTCCCGAGAAAAAAATGCTCACCGATGAACGCCACTCTGCAGGTGGCGAGTTGAAAAAGCCTTTTGCTGCGGTGGAGATGGGGCTGATTTATGTGAACCCTGAAGGCCCGCACGGCAATCCTGATCCGCTGGCTGCCGCCAAGGACATTCGGGAAGCGTTCGGCCGCATGGGTATGAATGATGAAGAAACGTTCGCACTTATCGCGGGCGGGCACACCTTCGGCAAGGCGCACGGCGCGCACAAGCCGGGCGACTGTCTTGGTCCTGAGCCAGCCGCTGCTGGTGTTGAAGAACAAGGCCTTGGCTGGGCGAACAAATGCGGTACCGGTAAAGGCGCCGACACCATCACCAGCGGCCTGGAAGGTGCATGGTCCGTCAACCCGATTGCCTGGACCACGCAATTCCTGGATAACCTGCTGACCCTGGAGTGGGAGCAGACCAAGAGCCCCGCAGGCGCAACACAGTGGACGCCGAAGAATGCCGATCAGGTGAAGTTCGTGCCGGATGCGCACGATCCGTCCAAGAAGCATGCGCCGATGATGTTCACAACCGACCTTGCGCTCAAGTTCGATCCAGCCTATCGGGAAATTGCCGACCGTTTCTGGAAAGATCCCAAGCAGTATCAACTGGCGTTTGCCAAGGCCTGGTTCAAGCTGACCCATCGCGACATGGGGCCAAGTGCGCGTTACCTGGGTGCCGAAGCGCCTGCCGAGGAGCTGATCTGGCAAGACCCTATCCCCAAGGTCGATCACAAGCTGATCAATGCCAAGGATATCGCCAATCTGAAGGCTGCCATCCTAGCATCGGGCTTGACCACCTCTGAACTAGTCAGAACCGCATGGGCATCTGCCGCGACTTTCCGCGGTACCGACATGCGCGGCGGTGCAAATGGCGCACGTATCAAGCTGGTTCCGCAGAAGGATTGGGAAGTGAACGACCCTGCCGAGCTTGCCAACGTGCTCGCCAAACTTGAAAGCATCCAGCAGGCATTCAACAGCAAGCTGTCTGGCGGCAAGAAAGTATCGCTGGCCGATGTGATCGTACTGGGCGGTTCCGCAGCCGTGGAGCAGGCCGCAAAAAAGGCAGGCTACAACAAGGTGCAGGTACCATTCCGGCCAGGCCGCATGGATGCCACGCAGGAACAGACCGATGTGAAATCCTTTGATGTCCTGAAGCCCACGGCGGATGCCTTCCGTAATTACTTCGGCAAGGATAATCAGCATTCTCCTGCAGAATGGCTGATTGAGCGTGCAAACCTGTTGACCTTGAGCGTGCCTGAAATGACGGTTCTGGTCGGCGGCATGCGTGCACTCGATGCGAATGCCGGCAATGTCAAACACGGTGTGTTCACTGACCGCCCCGGCACATTGAGCAATGACTTCTTCGTCAACCTGCTGGATATGTCCACCAAGTGGTCGAAGTCATCTACCGAGGGCATCTACGAAGGACGTGATCATGCAAGTAACCAGGTCAAATGGACGGCCACGCCTGTCGACCTGATCTTCGGTTCCAACACTGAGTTGCGTGCCGTCGCAGAAGCCTATGCAGCCAACGATGCAAAAGAGAAATTCGTCAAAGATTTCGTTGCTGCATGGACCAAAGTGATGGAGCTGGATCGTTTCGACCTGGCTAAATAAAGTGGTATAGGGTACTCAGCGTGATGGCTCTCTGTCATGCTGAGTACTAGGTCAAAGCCTGAACTCACGGCTCGTGACCAGACGTAACAAAGCACAGCGGCGCTCAAGGCGCCGCTGTGCTTTTTATAGTTTGCTGGTTTATAAATCTATTAAAATTGACTCCGACCCCATTTATTCCCCATTTATTCCAGTACGCCGTATGTTGGGGTATTTCATTCGGCGGACTGCTTCGCACGTTCGCCCTACTTGCTATAGTGCGATCACCATATACGGAACAATAGACCCTGCAGGGCAAGACGGTAATGCCGATCCATCGTTATCAATAGCCCTTGCATGACCATCATCCAGCTTATCATCATCAATTTTTCGGTCGATCTCCTGAACTACGTCGCATGGGAGGTTTTCTATTTGAACAACAACCGGAACATATCTTGACCAGTTGACAGTGCTTGCTTTCGAAGCCTTTGGGTGCATCACGGAAACTCGGCCAGCAAAAGGCGATAACATTATTTTCCTGCCATTGTTGTCAACGCCATCTGCTTTGATTAATCCAGCCTGGAATAGGTGCTCTACAACGCATACAGATTCACCAGTAGTAATAACTTCATTATTGTTACCTTCTCTACATGATGTTGCATGCATGTCTGGAAATTCATTTGCATCGGTTATTTTCATGTCACCAGGAAGGGATTTGTATGTGCCTTTAAACTGACTGATGGCCTCGCCAAGATCATTGATGATTGCTATCGTCTTTGCAGTTTTGCTTGATTTAAACAAGGTGCCGCCAGACATGGAAATCATGCCGGCAATCAGCCCAATAACGGCTACTACGATCGCTAGCTCGATTAAAGTGAAGCCATTATTATTTTTTGTCATCGCGAACTACAGAAAAAAATAATGCGATCGAATATGCGCTGCCAAACGAAATCAGGAGTCCCCACAAGGCAAGCTTGTAAATCCCCATAGTCTCCAACAAGCTGGCGTCGGATATTACCAACATCCAGATAACCAGAAGGTAGATACCAGGCGTCAGGACTAGGGCTTGTTTCAGGCGTTTTATCATTTATAGACCTGCCGGAGGAGGTGGCGTAAATGGGAAGGATGTGCCTGATGCACAGTACCGCTCAGATGATAGTATAAGGCTGGTAGTGTGTGGATACGGAAGGCTCAGAGTGGCTTGATTTAAGGAGTTAATAACAAGGATGGCGGGGTTTATTCTCTCAATAGTACAAGCTTCTGAATCCACATTAAACAAGGTATATAAATACTGCCTTTCCAACTCTCTAATGCTTAAGATAGTTCCAGACTTCTTCAAGGGATTTAGTAAGTCGTTTGCAGTGATGCCCATGACGATATCGTCGAATCCATTTAGATTGATTGGCTGTGAACTAACGTTTGTAGGAGCAGCGGTTATGAAATTAATTTTCTCTTCATCAACTGCGTCATCATCAAAATCTGGTACTGATTCGCTCTTTGAATTGACGCCACCAAAACCATTGGGTCCGTGTGAAACAATGACTGCAACAGATCGTCTCACAATCTCATCGTCATTGATCCTTATGCAACCATCTCCGCCGTCTTGGTAAGTATTTATGTTTGAGCCTGCCAAGTAGGCTGCAGCAGTCCAGTTTTGAGGCACACCGTTGATGGGAGTTGTAGATAATGCGGTGCAAGGCGCCGTATCTTGGTTATCCCACACAGAATACGTGAAAAACCTATCCCATCCATCGACTACTGAATTTTTAGGTAGGCCAAGAGTTGCGAATGGAACTAAACCTCTTTTGTTGGCACAGAAGTCATCAAGCCGTACCTCTTCTCCATTGACGACATTCCCAGGAACCGGGATGGCTGCCGGACAAGGCAACTTGCCATGTTGTCCTAGGTAAGCGGTCAGAGTGTCTCTGATTTCCTTCTGGCGATCAACGGTTGCCGAAAATGCGCCCTTATTCTGATAGCTTGTAGCCAGCTTGATACCAAAGGTCATCAGGATGCCCATAATGGCGATGACAACGGCCATCTCTACCAGTGAGAACCCCCATGACTGTTTTAACTGTTTTGTTATTTGTCTTCTCATTAGTTTGATAGTGGTCCATGAATAAATGGGGTCGGAGTTAATTTTAATAAAATGAAAAGTCTCTGTTATTGTTATTCGTGATAGCGGGGCGGTACGGGGTTTGCGGAAAGCCGCATAAATGACTCCGGCCTCATTTGCCTTTATATACACTCAAAAAATAACCCATTTTGGGATAACCTGCAATAGGTTATTAGTCTGGGCGCATGCCCAGCTCTCTACACAATGACAGTTATCTGATTTTTAGAAATTTGCTTGTCAAAGCAAGGATTGCATCCGGTCTTACTCAAGTGCAGATTGCAGAAAAGCTTGGAAAGCCACAGAGCTATATTTCGAAATATGAACGCGGGGAACGGCGGCTTGATTTTCCTGAGTTTATTGAATTGGTGGATATCATGAAAATCGATGTGGCGAGTTTTATTGATGAGTACCGTTCTGCATTGGTGTTGACGGCAATTGAGAAGGCGCAGCGGAGTAATAAATAGCGATAAGTGCTTAGGTTGGTTTCTGGCAGAAACGGGTGCTCGAGCGCTCGTTTTTTATGCCTGCAACGGCGCGTTATAATGATGCAAACATCAAGGGATCCCTCCATGCGCCAAACCACAAGCCAGATCAGCATATCCACTCGCGGCCAGCGGCTGTACGACATTACGCCGCAGGTGAAGGACTGGGCAAGCGGAAGCGGCATGCAGACTGGCGTGCTGACCCTGTATATCCAGCATACTTCTGCCAGTCTGCTCATCAACGAGAATTACGACAGCGATGTGCTGGTGGATATGGAAGCGTTTTTCGCGCGGCTGGTGCCTGAAGGCGACCCCTTGTTCATCCACACGGTGGAAGGCCCGGATGACATGCCGGCGCATGTGCGGGCCGCGCTGACGCAAACCAGCCTGTCGATTCCGTTGCTCGATGGGCGTATCGCGCTCGGGCAGTGGCAGGGTATTTTTCTTTACGAACATCGTGCGATGTCGCATACGCGCCGCGTGTTGCTGCATCTGATCGGCGAGTAGCCGGTGCAGATTCCCGCCTTTTCGATTTCCGGCATTCCCTGCATCGTTTTTGGCGACGGCACGTCAAGCCGGTTGCCTGCGCTTGCGTCTGAGTTCGGCCGGCGTGCCCTGGTATTGACCGGGGCCAGATCGTACACGCAGACGGCAGCCTGGCAATCGTTGCAAGACAGCCTAAGCGCAAAGGGCGTGATTTTTCTGCACGCCATTGTCGATGGCGAACCATCGCCTGCGCTTGCCGATGAATTGGCCGATCGTTATCGCAAGGAGGCGATCGATGTGGTGATCGGGATCGGTGGCGGCAGTGTGCTGGATGCCGCGAAAGCAGTGGCCGGCCTGTTGCGGGTGCCCAACAGCGTGATGGATTATCTTGAAGGTGTCGGGCCGGAGCTGCCCTATCAGGGACCGGAAGTCCCGTTTATTGCAGTGCCGACTACCGCCGGAACGGGGTCGGAGGCGACGAAAAACGCCGTGCTTTCCAGGCAGGGCGAGGGCGGGTTCAAGAAATCCTTCCGGCATGAGCGCCTGGTGCCGAAATATGCTGTGATCGACCCGGAGTTACTGGCAACCTGCCCCAAGCCGCTGATCGCCGCGAATGGCATGGATGCCTTTACGCAGTTGCTGGAATCCTATGTTTCCACGCGGGCCAATCCAATAGCGGATGCACTGGCGATGTCAGGTATTCGCGCCGTGCGCGACAGCCTGACAGGATGGTATTCCGGTGAAGGCGATGTCGCCAGCCATCGTGCCAATATGGCCTATGCCGCCCTGCTTTCCGGCATTACACTGGCGCAGGTGGGACTGGGGTCCGTACACGGACTGGCTGCGCCGCTCGGTGCATTCTTTCCGGTTCCGCATGGCGTGGTTTGCGGCACGCTGGTGGCGGAATGCACGCGCGTCAATATTCGCGTGCTGCAGGAAAGGGCGCCGGAAAGTCCTGCCCTGGGACGTTATGCGCATGTCGGCAGGGTGCTGGCAAACGATATGAAACTGGGTGAGCCGGATGGCCTAGCGAGGCTGTTGGAGGTGCTGGAGACATGGACGCAGCGCATGGGCCTGCCCCGGCTCAGTCGCTACGGCATGCAAGCTTCCGATATCCCCCGTGTCGTCGCCAATTGCCGCGGCAGCAGCATGAAAACCAATCCGATCGTGCTGACAGATAGTGAGGTTGCCGGAATTCTCGAGGCGAGACTTTAGCTTCGGCGACTGGTTCCAGCCTATTGTGCCGGGCTTTCCTGGTTGAGAAAGCCTTTTTCCTTCAGTCCCGTTCGCAGGTTGTCCTCAACAATGCGGTAGCCCTCGGCATTCGGGTGGATAGGGTCAGCTTTCAGCGCATTTTTCGCCAGTACGCCCGAAAACACATTTTCAACTAAAGGCACGCGGGCTTCGTTTGCCAGCTTCTCGTAGAGCGGATGATCGGACAGGCTGCCGACGGCTGCGCCGATCGGGCTGAATTGGGGAATCGCCAGCAGGATGGCCTGGATTCCCCTGTTTCTGGCTTCAGCCAGCACCGAGCTGAGATTGCCGGCAGTCTCCTTCTCCGGCAGACGCCGCAGGAAATCGTTGCCCCCGAGAGCGACGATGAGCAGGCTCGCCTTGTGCTGATCCAGCAGTTCCGGCAGGCGATCCAGCCCATCCGCTGAAGTGTCGCCCGGCACGCCGGCGTTGATGATGTTCCAACCGCTGTTAGCTGCAAGAATGCTGGGGTAGTCCTGCCCTTGTTCCGCGCCTGTCCCGTAAGTCAGGCTGTCGCCGAGAATCAGCACCGTGGCGCCGGCAGGAACAGCCGCGTACTGCTGCCCGCCGCTGCAGGCAGCGAAGAGGAATGCGGTTAGCAGGAAGAGAAAGTATCGTTTCATAACAGTGCCTATTTGATGACGCTCCAGCTCAGCGGATCGAAGGTTTTGCTTTGCCGCCTCAGCTCGTAATACAGGCCGGCGCTTGCATTGCCGCCGGTGTTGCCGACCGAAGCGATGGTATCCCCGCCTTTGACATGGTCGCCCAGTTGTTTCAGTAGAGACTGGTTGTTGCCGTACAGGCTCATGTAACCGTCTCCATGATCGATAATCAACAGGTTGCCGAAGCCGCGCAGCCAGTCGGCAAACACGACGCGGCCCTTGGCGATGGATTTGACCTCGCTGCCTTCCGCTGCACGAATGAACAGGCCTTTCCAGGAAACGCCGGTGTCCTGTCTTGCGGCACCGTAACGGTTGGTGATGTCGCCCCGCACGGGTAGGTTGAGCTTGCCCCGGAGAGCGGCGAAATTGCTGCCATCGTATTCGCTGCTGGGCAGCGCTTCATTTCTTGCCACGGTTTTCTGGTCGGCAGGCTTTTGCGGCTTGGCCTGGGCTTGCTTGCGCTTTGCGGCGGCTGCCTGCTCCCTCGCAATTTTCGCCAGGCGCTGCATCAGGTCGGCAAGCCGTTTTTCGTCACGCTGGAGCTTGCTGATTTCCTTGCTCTGCGCAGTAATTTTAGCCGAGAGTTTCTTCAGCACTTTGCCGCGTTCGGATTTCTGGTTCTGCAATTCCTGCCGTTCCTGTTCCTGCGCGGTTTTCAGCGATTCGATTTCCTTCAGCGTTTCTGCGGTTTTTTCGTTGAGCGCAGCGACCTGTTGCAGGTTTTCCTGCATTTCCTCGATCAGCCCGGCACGCGCCTTGGCTACATAAGAGTAGTAACGCAGCTCTCTCGCAATCGTGTTGGGGTCCTGCTGCTGCAGGATGATTTGCAGGTGGTTGGTTTCGCCATGAAGATATTGCTGGTAAAGCTGCTCGGAAAGACGT
Organism: Methylophilaceae bacterium; assembly: GCA_905339275.1. Taxonomy (GTDB): domain Bacteria; phylum Pseudomonadota; class Gammaproteobacteria; order Burkholderiales; family Methylophilaceae; genus UBA6140. The sequence continues at coordinate 90,737 of CAJPFK010000003.1, read as the reverse complement.
TGCTGCTGTTCCTTTAGCCGCTGCACCAGCGCGGATTGCTGCTTCTGCAGGGTTTCCAGCGATTGCCGATTGGTTCTCTGCTGCTGGTTCAGTGCGTATAGCTTGCGATTTGCCTCGCTGATGGCTTTTTCGCTGGCCTTCAGCTCGTCTGCTGCATCCTGGTGCGCCTCTTTCGAACTGTCGAGGTCTTTTTTCAGGGACTCGATTTTTTTATGCAGTTCGTTGAGTTCCGCCTTGGATTTTTCGATCTTGGTGTTGGCCAGCGCAGGTCCGTAGCCAAGGATCAGAACCAGGAAAACCTGCAGAATGCGTATCATCAGCCGGCAAACTGTACCAATGGTTTTCCCGTCATCTCGCTCGGTTGTGGCAGCCCCATCAATTTCAGCAGTGTCGGCGCGATATCGGATAATGCGCCGGTTTCTGCGAGTTCTGCCTTGCGGCCGATATAGAGGAAAGGCACCAGGTTGGTGGTATGCTGCGTGTGCGGCTGGTGATTGATGTTATCCATCATCAGTTCGACATTGCCGTGATCGGCCGTGATGATAAGTTCGCCGCCTATGCTTTGCATGGCCTTGACGATGCGGCCGATGCACGTGTCGATGGTTTCCACCGCCTTGATGGCGGCATCCAGCTTGCCGGAGTGTCCGACCATGTCGCAATTGGCGTAATTGCAGATGATGGCGTGATAATTCCTGCTGAGGATGGCTTCTTCCAGCTTGTCGGTGACTTCATGCGCGCTCATTTCCGGTTGCAAGTCGTAAGTGGCGACCTGCGGCGAAGGCACCAGGATGCGGTCCTCGCCCTTGAACACCAGTTCTTCGCCGCCGTTGAAGAAGAAGGTGACGTGCGGGTATTTCTCGGTTTCTGCGATGCGGAGCTGGGTCAGGCCCAGATTCGAGATATATTCGCCAAACGTATTGCTGACTTCGAAAGGCGCGAAGATGGGAACCGCACCGGCTTCGTTCTTGTCGTGCATGGTCAGCGTGAAATAGCCGGCCAGCCTGCGCACATGGCGCCTGTGGAAACCGTCGAAATTTTCAGCCAGCAGGGCATGGGTGAGCTGTCTTGCGCGGTCGGAGCGGAAATTCATCTGCACGATGACATCGCCGTCTTCAACATGCACCGGGTTTTCGCCGGGCGCGGCAATTACCGTTGCCTTGACGAACTCATCGTTCTCGCCGCGCGCATAGGCTGCCTGCAAGCCTTCGAGCGCCGTTGCGGCGCGGAATTCGCTGATCCCCTCGGTAATCATGTCATAGGCCGATTCGACCCGCGGCCAGCGTTTGTCCCTGTCCATGGCATAAAAGCGGCCGCAGATGGATGCGATCCTGCCTGCCCCCAACTGTTTCAGCTTGCCTTCCAGTTTCCTGATATACGGTTCTGCGCTGACAGGCGGCGTATCACGGCCGTCGAGGAATGCATGGATATAAACCTTGTCCAGTCCCCTGCGTACAGCCATCTCTACCATGGCATGGATATGGTCTTCGTGGCTGTGCACGCCGCCATCGGACAACAGGCCGAAAATATGCAGCGCCTTGCCGCTGGCTTTCAGCTTGTCGATGGCATCGACCAGTGCCGGGGTGTTGAAAAACTCGCCGGATTTGATCGATTGGTTGATGCGCTCAAAATCCTGGTAAACCACGCGCCCGGCGCCAATATTCAGATGCCCGACCTCGGAGTTGCCCATCTGGCCGTCCGGCAGCCCGACATAATGTTCCGATGCATTGATCAGGGTGTGCGGATATTGCTGCCATAATCTGTCCCAATTAGGCTTTTTCGCCTGGGCGATGGCGTTGTCTGCAATTTCTTCGCGATAGCCGAAACCATCGAGAATCAAAAGGATCACTGGCGTTACATTCATGATGTGTGGTCTTAACAGTTTTCTATCGATAAAGTAATTGTATTATATTCCCATACGACAAATGACCATGAAGCTTCGCTTGAATTCATCGTTTTTTGCCCAATATAGTCGATAATGCCGGATATTCCGGTGATCAGGACGAAACAGAAGGTACCATTCCGGGACGGCCGCATGCCGAGCCCGGAATCCATTAACCTGGACTGAATGAAATGGATTCCGTTCCGGATAACCGTTTCGTGCTCTCCGGAATTACGCAAAGTTAGACATTTACTTTCCTGATACATAGTTAAATTAAGAGGTGCGGTGTGGAGTTTATTACAACAAATATCCTGTTGATCGGCCTGGCGCTCGGTTCCGGCGTGATGCTGTTATGGCCGATGCTGAGCCGCCGTGCGGGTGGGATCGCGAACCTTTCGCCGAACGAAGCGGTACTGCTGATTAACCGCAGCAATGCGATCGTACTGGATGTGCGCGACGATGCCGAATTCGCTAGCGGCCATATCACCGATGCCCGTCATATTCCGCTGGCCCAGTTGAATGACAGGATCAAGGAGTTGGAGAAGTTCAAGGACAAGCCGATCCTGGTGAATTGCCAGGGCGGCATCCGTTCCGCCAAGGCCTGCGATATCCTGCGCAAGAACGAATTTACCCAACTGCATAACCTGCAAGGTGGCATTGCTGCCTGGACGCAGGCCAAAATGCCTGTCGTGAAGAGTTGACGATGGCTAATATCGTCATGTACACCTCGGCTGGGTGTCCTTTCTGCATGAATGCCGAGCGGCTGCTTGCCAGCAAGGGCGTTTCGGTCAATAAGATCCGCGTAGACCTTGAACCCGGGGAGCGGATGGCCATGATGGAACGCACCGGCCGCCGCACTGTGCCGCAAATCTATATCGATGAGCGGCATATCGGCGGTTTCGATGAGTTGCGCGCGCTGGACCTGGCAGGCGGCCTTGATCCGCTGCTTGGCGTCAACGCGGCCTGACAGGCTTCCGGAAAACCGTGACCGGGGGCTCATGAAACAGGGATGTTTCAAAAGCCCTTCATAAAAAGTTAGAATAGCGGATTGCAGAAATCCAGTTGCATCTTTATGGCATTGGGCATCTCGAAAAACCGTAGCGAGCGATATGAGCGCACCCGCAAGGCGTGTGCTCGCCGAAACGGTTGCTGAGACCGTAAAGGTCTTCGCCGTTGAAATGCCTGATTGATTTGTCGTTTAACCAAGCACTCAGGTGCGCATTTAGGAAGTGTCATGGCAGAAGAACAGAACCAAGCAGCAACCCCGGAACAGAGCCAGGAGCCGGTTTTCGGCATCGAAAAGATTTACGTCAAGGATTTGTCGCTCGAAGTCCCCAATGCACCGCAGGTATTTCTCCAGCGTGAGGCCCCGCAAGTCGGCATCGAGTTGAGCAATTCCGCCAGAATGCTGGAAGATGGCCTGTTCGATGTGGCGATTACGGTTACCGTGACATCCAAGATCGAAGACAAAACCGTGTTTCTGGTTGAAGTTGCACAAGCCGGCATCTTCCAGGTGCGCAACATTCCGGAAGAGAATCTGGAAGCGCTTCTGGCCATCACATGCCCGAATATCCTCTTCCCTTACGCACGTGAAGCGGTGTCCGATCTGGTCGTCCGCGCAGGCTTCCCGCCCGTGCTGCTGAACCCGATCAATTTCGAAGCGCTGTACTTGCAGCAGAAACAGCAGCAGGAGCAACAGCAAGTTGCTGGTGTTGAGAGTGCAACGACGCACTAAGCTTTTTGTTTCAGGCTTGATCCTGCTGTTGATGCCCGGTGTGGCATCAGCACTGGATTACCGTTCTATCGGCGCAACCAAGGCCGTGCTGTTCGATGCGCCGTCGGCGCAGGCGAAGAAACTCTATGTCATCTGGCAGGGCTACCCGGTCGAGATCATCGTTAACCTGGGCGACTGGGTGAAGGTACGCGACAACCAGGGCGGCCTGACCTGGGTCGAAGCCAGGAACCTCAGTCCCAAACGCACGGTGATTGTGGTGCAGGATCAGGCGGAAATGCGCCAGTCCGCAGATGCTTCATCTGCGCTGGTATCCAGTCTGGAAAAGGACGTGGTGCTGGATTTTGTCGAGGCATCGCCCGGTGGGTGGGTCAAGGTGAAACACCGTGACGGGCTGACCGGCTATGTCCAGGCGACCTCTGTCTGGGGCTTGTAGTCTTAGTTCAAGTGAGCCGTCATTGAAAAAAATAGCTGTTCTGGGCGCGGGTGCATGGGGCACGGCACTTGCCATCCAGCAAAGCCATCGGCACCAGGTTTTCCTCTGGTCGCGCAATGCCGAACATGTTGCGCAAATGCAGCACGACCGGTGCAACCGCCACTACCTTGGCGATTTTCCCTTCAATCAGAATCTGACGGTTGTGCATGATCTTGCCGCAGCGCTGGATGGCGCCGACCTGATTATTTCCGTGGTGCCGAGCGCCGGCTTCCGCCGGATTCTGGGCGAGATCAAAGAACTGGGCTGCAGGACGCCGCTGGTTTGGGCATGCAAGGGCCTGGAGCCGAAAACGGCAAAACTACCCTACGAAGTCGCAAAAGAGGAGCTGGGTGAATCGCAACTCTGCGGTGTGCTTTCCGGCCCCAGTTTTGCGGTAGAGCTTGCCCGCGGATTGCCGACGGCAGTGACGGTTGCAGCCAGTGACGAAAAATTTGCAGCCGAAGCTGGCGCCATGCTGCACGGCGGCAACCTGCGCGTTTATACCAGTACCGATGTCATCGGCGTTTCAGTCGGCGGTGCGGTGAAGAACGTGATGGCGATTGCGGCGGGCATCAGCGACGGCATGAAATTCGGCAGCAATGCCCGTGCCGCGCTCATTACGCGCGGGCTGGCAGAAATGACGCGGTTTGGCGTCGCGCTCGGCGGCATGAAGGAAACCTTCATGGGCCTCACCGGCGCCGGCGACCTGATACTGACCTGTACGGGCGAATATTCCCGTAACCGCGAAGTCGGTTTGCGCCTGGCGAGTGGCCAGACCCTGGAGCAAATCCTGCAGCAACTGGGCCACGTCGCGGAAGGCGTGCATACGGCCCGCGAGGTATTCAGGCGTGCCGCAGACCTGGGTGTGGAAATGCCGATTACCTGCGAAGTGAATCAGGTGTTGTCGCACGGGCAGTCGCCACGGGTGGCGGTTGAGAACTTGCTGGGGCGGGAGCAGAAGTCGGAGGTTGTCTAGCCGAGTGGTTTGTAAACCATGGTTGGGTGGTTCGAGCATAAGCCGGGGAGCCATTCCAGGCTCGGTCCCACTTGCTTCGGCCTGCGCGGTCGCTGGTTGTTCAATGATCGGCTTTTGAACATTCCCTAAAGCGCATTCTCAAAGCCGTTCTGCCGCCAGGCTTCATATAACAGAACCGCAGCCGAGTTCGAGAGGTTGAGGCTGCGGCTGTTGGCGACCATCGGCAGCCTCAGTCGATGGTCCGCGCTGAATTCCTCACGGATTGCTTCGGGCAGCCCCCGGGTTTCCGGTCCGAACACGAATACATCATTTGCCTGAAAACGGCAGTCGGTATAGCGTTTGCTGCCTTTGGTCGTCAGCGCGAACATTCTTCTGCCGGCAAATGCTTCCCTGCATGCCTGCCAGTTTTCATGGACTTTCAGCGTGGCGTATTCGTGATAATCCAGCCCTGCGCGTTTCAACTGCGCGTCTTCCAGCGTAAAGCCGAGCGGTTTGACCAGATGCAGCCTTGCGCCGGTATTGGCGCAGAGGCGGATGATATTGCCCGTGTTGGGCGGGATTTCGGGTTCAAACAGTACGATATCGAACATGGTTTACCTTGGCAGGGTGCGGGCGACGACCCAGCATTCTACATGGGATGCGCCTGCGGATTTTACAGTTGCCGCCAGCTCGTGCAGGCTGGCGCCGGTCGTCATCACGTCATCGACCAGCATCACCCGCTCTCCGCTCAGTGTTGCATCGCAATGAAATGCGCCGCGCATGTTCTTGATGCGGGTTTTAAGTGGCAGGCTGGCCTGCGGGGGTGAGAATTTGATGCGAGTGCATGCACCTGAATCCAGCGGCATGCGCAGGCGTTTGGATAGCAGGCGCGCGATTTCCACGGACTGGTTGAACCCCCGCTCTGCCAGGCGTTTCGGATGTAATGGCATGGGGATGATGCGGTCGAACGGCTGATCGAGCGGGAATGATGCTGTCATGAGCTCGCTGAAGGTTTTTGCGATATTCAGGGTTTGCCGATACTTGTAGTGTTGCAGCATGGCATCGAGCGGATATTCGTAGCGGAACAACGCGTGCGTGCTATCGAAGGCGGGCGGGGACTTCAGGCAATGCCCGCATATGTGATTGTCCGATGAAGCCAGTCCGCACTGGGGGCAGGCGGATTGCCGATGCCAGGGCATGTCTTTCAGGCATTCCGGACAGATGGCAAGATCACCGCCATTTGCGGCCGCACATAGCATGCAGGCCTGTGGAAATAACATTTGATTAAAAATTGATCTGTAGTTAATCAATTATGGGTTTTTTTCTTAACAAGTTATAATTAAAACTTATCTGGATCAATATCATGCCGACAAAAACCGTAACAGCAAAAGAACAGATGCGTGCCGCGCAAACGTTTACCTTTTTTTCCATCCTGGCAGTGCTGCTGCTACCCGCTCTTATTCCCACGCTTTTGTGGCTGGGAGCCTCGATTTTCGTGTACGCCGCCGCCGCTAATCATCCTAATCCCAAGGTTTGCGATTACATCAAATATTCCGCTTATCGTTTTTACGGCATTGTCGGCGCATTGGTCGTTGCACTGAATTTTAGCGCACAAATGGCGAAAGCGATGGGCGGCTGGCTTTATCTGGCCATCGCCATCTGGGCACTTTGCATTCTGATTGTCGTGCCGTTCGGGGTGCGCGACCTTATACGTGCGAAAAATGAATCCTGGCAGGACATGGAATTTGAAGTTGACGAAAACTAGGGAAATAACAGGGGGCAATATGTTTGAAGCGGTCGTAGATGCAAATACCATCAGGAAGAACCAGCCGGTGCCGGAGGTGACCTCTCGCTGGACGGTTGCGCAGATTGTTGAGCTCTTCGAGCTGCCATTCAGCGACTTGATCCATCGCGCCCAGACGGTGCATCGTGAGAACTTCGATCCGAACGCGGTTCAGGTGAGCACGCTGCTTTCCATCAAGACCGGCGGCTGCTCGGAGGATTGCGGTTATTGTCCGCAGGCGGCGCGTTATCATACGGATGTCGAGAACCAGGACCTGATGCAACTGGAGGAAGTGCTGGCGGCGGCCAGGGCGGCCAAGGACAGCGGTGCGAGCCGTTTCTGCATGGGAGCCGCATGGCGCGGCCCGAAACAGCGTGACCTGGAGCCGGTGTTGAAAATGGTGCAGGAGGTGAAGGCGATGGGCCTGGAAACCTGCGCAACGCTCGGTATGCTGAAGGAAGGGCAGGCCGAGCAACTGAAGGCGGCCGGTCTCGATTACTACAACCACAACCTGGATACCGCGCCTGAATTCTACGGTGACGTGATTACCACGCGCACTTACCAGGACAGGCTGGATACATTGGATCGCGTTCGCGAAGCGGATATCAACGTTTGCTGCGGCGGCATCATCGGCATGGGCGAATCGCGCAATCAGCGCGCCGGCCTGATTGCCCAGTTGGCGAATATGGAACGGCCGCCCGAGAGCGTGCCGATCAACCTGTTGACCCAGGTCGAAGGCACGCCGTTGCACGGCACGGAAGAACTGGACCCGATTGAGTTCGTGCGCACGATCGCTGCTGCGCGCATCACCATGCCCAGGAGTCATGTGCGCCTTTCGGCTGGCCGCCAGAGCATGCATGAAGGCATCCAGGCCTTGTGCTTCATTGCCGGTGCGAATTCGGTTTTCTACGGTGAAAAGCTGCTGACCACGGGCAACCCTGAAGCCGAAACCGACAAGCGGCTTTTTGAAAAGCTTGGCATCCATCCGGCCTGATTTACGCCTGCTGGATTTGAAAAGTGATGCTGGATCCGCTGCAAAGAACATGGACAGGCAGGCGCCTGTTGTATCCTGAACACGATGTCTGAGCACCTTTTCGCCAGTTTGCAAGCCGATCTCGACGAGCGCGCCAGCCAGGGACTGCTGCGCCGGCGCCGCTTGCTCGGCAGCCCGCAGGCCGCGCATATCCGTGCGGATGACAAGGATGTGCTTTCGTTCTGCAGTAACGACTACCTCGGGCTCGCCAACCATCCTGCACTGGTTGCAGCGATGCAGAAGGGCGTTGAGCAGTCGGGCGTCGGCAGCGGCGCATCGCACCTGATTACCGGCCATCATGAATTTCACCATGCGCTGGAACAGGCCCTGGCCGAATTTTCCGGCCTGCCGGCTGCACTTTATTTTTCTACCGGTTACATGGCGAATCTTGGCGTTGTCGCTGCACTGATGCGGCGCGGCGATGCCATTTTTGCCGACCGACTGAACCATGCTTCACTGAATGATGCAGCAGTGCTCTCCAGGGCGGATTTTCAGCGTTACCCGCATAATGATTTGAGCCATTTGACGCGCTTGTTAAGTACAAGCAAGGCGCCCAGGAAGTTAGTGCTTGCTGACGCGGTTTTCAGCATGGATGGCGACATGGCGCCCGTGCCGGAATTGCTGGCTCTGTGTGAGCGTCATGATGCATGGCTGATGCTGGATGACGCGCACGGATTCGGTGTGCTTGGCGAACATGGGCAAGGCGTGCTGAGTCATTTCGGCGTGCAATCGCCACGCATCATTTACATGGCAACGCTGGGTAAGGCGGTGGGCGTATCGGGGGCTTTTGTCGCGGCGGAACCTGTGGTGATCGACTATCTCCTGCAGCATGCCAGAACCTACATCTACACCACGGCAACGCCACCGGCGCTTGCCGCCGCTGTGCTTGCCGCCCTGGAAATCATACGGCACGATAGTGAGCGCAGAGCGCATCTGCATACTTTGATCGATTACCTGAAATCGAATCTGCAACTCGCAAGATGGCGGCGCATGGAATCGGATACGGCGATACAGCCGGTACTGGTGGGCAGTAATGAAGAGGCGATCAAGCTAAGTGAGCATTTGCTTACTCATGGGATACTGGTGCCCGCCATACGCCCACCAACCGTACCGAAAGATACGGCGCGCCTGCGTATATCGCTTTCGGCAGCGCATACTATCGCGGATGTCGGGCGTTTGATCGATGCCTTGCACCAGGCAGAAAAAGGCTGGCTATGACAAGCTATTTACACATCGAAAACCATGGGTCATTTGAAGAGACGCCGCAGCATCTCGTCCTGATACACGGCTGGGGGATGCATGGCGGCGTATGGCAGCCGCTGGTCAGGAAACTGTCCAAATATTTTTATCTGCATATTGTCGATTTGCCCGGCATGGGATTGAGCCAGGCGATGGAGCCCAGCCATTTGCAGGCCATCACCGAGCGGTTATTGGAAGCCCTGCCGCCGCAGGCGGACATCTGTGGCTGGTCGCTGGGCGGGCTGGTGAGCATGCGCATTGCGATGATACAGCCTGAGCGGGTCCGCCGGCTGGTGCTGGTAGGCAGCACACCGTGCTTTGTGAATCGCGCCGAAGTGGGCGTCGAATCCTGGGTGCACGGCGTGGATGCCGAGGTATTCCGCGATTTTGCCGCGCAGATCAGCGCGGACTACCAGGCGACCCTGATCAAATTCCTGACGTTGCAATGCATGGGGTCGAGCCACACGCGCTCTACCGTCAAGCAACTGCGAGCAAGCTTTACCGAGCGCCCGACCCCGACGGCGATGACCTTGAAGAGCGCGCTGCGCATTCTGCTGGAAAATGATTTGAGGGAAGAAATCGAAACCTTGAGAAAACCCACGCTGCTGATCCACGGGGACCGCGATACCCTGGCGCCGGTACAGGCGGCGCACTGGATGTCGCAGCACCTGCCTGCAGGCTTCCTGCGCGTGATTGCCGGCGCATCGCATGCGCCGTTCCTGTCGCATCCCGAGCAATTCACCGATGCATTGATTCAATTTCTGGAACCCGCAGCCCGGTCAGCCTGATGGACGACATTTACCATATCGACAAGACCCGGGTCCGGGCCTCATTCGACCGGGCTGCGGCAACTTATGACGATGCCGCGGTCCTGCAGGCGGAAGTCAGGCAAAGGATGTTCCAGCGCCTCGATCTTGTCCGCATTGCGCCGCAATGGGTGCTGGATGCCGGATGCGGAACCGGGCATGCCTGTCCTGCGCTGAACAGGCGGTTTCCGGGGAGCCATATCGTTGCGCTCGATATTGCACTGGGCATGCTCAGTCGTGCGCGCCGTCGCCAGGGCCTGGTGCAGCGTGTACTGTCGGGCAGGCAGGCTGGCGTATGCGCAGATATCGAGCGATTGCCTTTCGCCGACCGGAGCCTGGACTTGATCTGGTCGAATCTTGCCATCCAGTGGTGCAATGACCTGGATGCTGCCTTCGGTGAAGCGCAACGGGTGCTGAAAGCGGAAGGCCTGCTGATGTTCAGCACTTTCGGGCCGGATACGCTGAGGGAACTGCGCCAGGCTGCTGCAGCCGACCCCGGCCATGTACATGTCAGCCGCTTTATCGATATGCATGATATCGGCGATGCGCTGGTACGCGCCGGGTTCAGCGCGCCGGTACTGGATGTCGAGCGTTTTGTGCTGACCTATGACGACGTGATGGGCGTCATGCGCGACCTGAAAGCGATAGGTGCGCACAATGCAGCGGATGGCCGTGCACGCGGGCTGATGGGCAAGGGTTTCCTGAATCGCCTGACGGAGAACTATGAGCGATTCCGCGCAGACGGAAAACTGCCGGCTACCTTCGAAGTAGTCTACGGCCATGCCTGGAAGCCGGAAGCCAAACCACAGTTCGCGGAAGGCGTCTCTCCCGTGACATTCAAGCCCCGGTCATGAAACAGGGCTACTTTGTAACCGGCACGGATACCGGGGTCGGCAAAACGCTGATCGCAGCGGCGCTGATACACAAATTCGCGCAAAGCGGCCTGGGCTCGGTAGGCATGAAGCCGGTTGCGGCTGGTGCACGCCTGGCAGGTGAATGCCTGCTGAATGAAGATGTTGAACAACTGATCGGGGCGGGAAATGTTGAGGCCCTGCTTGCGCTGGTCAATCCTTATGTTTTTGAGCCGCCGATTGCTCCGCATATTGCGGCCAGGCAAGTCGGTGTCGATATTTCGATCGGGACGATCGAAGCCGCGTTCAAGTCATTGGGCGAGCTTGCAGATGTCGTGATCGTGGAAGGCGCTGGCGGTTTTCTCGTGCCTTTGGGCGATACTGAAGACATGGCCGATTTAGCCTCCCTGCTGTCCCTGCCGGTGATTCTTGTGGTCGGCATGCGGCTGGGCTGCCTGAATCATGCCCTGCTGACAGTGGAGGCAATCAGGTCGCGCGGCCTGCGCCTAGCAGGCTGGGTAGCCAATAGCCTGGAGCCCGGCATGACGAATTTCAATGAAAACCTGGCTGGCCTCAGGCAGAGAATCGATGCGCCATGCCTGGGAGTCGTGCCGTGGATTTCCGGGGCGGGTTATCAGCAGGCCGCCGATTACATCGAACGGCCAGGCAGCAGATAAACGTCAGTTCGCCAGTTGCGCGCTTTCGACCACTACCCGGTATAGCCTGGTTTCTTCCGGAGACTCCAGGCGCGCTCCCTGTACCTGCACATTGCCTTGCTTGTTCGGCTCTATTCCCGACGTAATCAGCAGCGGCCTGCTTTGACCAATGGCCTTGCCGGTGTTGGCATCGTAGCGTACGACACGGATCTGTACCCGGGAAACGGTTACCGGCGTCGGGTTCTGCACTACGGCATAAAGATATCCTCTGTTATCCACCTGGGCAGCGGTTTTCAGGTATTTCCCGGGATTCTTGGGCAGGTCGATCCTGACATAGCGCTCGGTGGAAGCCTTGCCGATCTCGGAGTTGGAATCCGCGGCGATCTGATAGTTTTTTAATGCGTTATCCATATCACCGCGCGACTCGGCGATTTCACCGAGAAAATAATGGCCGGGGGCGGTGGGCAGCAGTTCGTTGCTGCGCTTGAAATAGGGCTCGGCTTCAGCCTTGCGTCCGCTGTTATAAAGTGCGATTCCGCTCTGGATGTGCGGCTTGAAGTAATCCGGCTGCATTTTGATGGCCTGGGCGTAATATTTAAGCGCTTCATCGTATTTTTTCTGCGAAAGCGCGATGTCTCCCAGCAGATCCTGGAACCTGGCCTCGCGCGGCTCCCCGGCAATCGCTTTTTTTGCCAGTTCGGCCGCTTTTGCCGTATCGCCTTTGGCAAGCGCCGCGACACCTTCATCATGCGCTTTGTAGGCGGCTTGCGTGGCTTTCAGCTTGCCGACTTTCTGTGCATAGATTTCCTTGCCCCATTCCCCGCCAGCGCCGATTTTTGCCAGTGTTGCCCTGTTGGCTTCGACACGTGCCTGGGAAGGCGGATGGCTGGCGAACAGGCCTTCCAGGAAGTTGGTTTGCTTGCCTTCACTCAGGCGGACGAAGGTTTCCTGCAAACTGACGGCAGCGGCCGGATCGTATCCGGCCTTTTTCATGTAGAGCATGCCGTAATAATCGGATTCGGACTCGGCATCGCGCCCGTATTTGGAGGAGACTAACTGGGCGCCCAGTTGCGAGCCGCCGACGATCAGGTTGCCATAGTTGCTGTTCTGGGCGCCTATGCCGATGGCCATGATGGCGCCTTGCAGCAGCACGCCGCGCTCCATGCTCTGTGCGCCGTGGCGCGCGGCGGAGTGTACGATTTCATGCCCCATCACGGCTGCGAGTTCGGCCTCGCTGTTCAACTCGTACAGCAGGCCGCGATTGAAGGCAATCTTGCCACCAGGCATGGCCCAGGCGTTCGGCACGGAGTTGTTGAGGACGATAAACTCATACGGCAACGGGCGGTCGGAGGCAGCAGCCAGGCGTTTGCCTATGCCCTGCACATACGCGGTCAACTCGGGATCGATGACATAATCGCCGCCCTGGGATTGCCGCGTCGGCGCGTAATTCTGCTGGCCGATGGCAATTTCCTGCTGCTCGGAGACAAACTGGATTTCACGTTTCTTGGTGACCGGATTGGTACCGCACCCCGACAGGAAAAAGATGGAAAGGGCAACGAAGGTAAACAGGCGGATTCTGGACATGATTAACCCCGGCTTTGATGAACGGCCACTGTTTTATAACGCTTCAGCGGTATAAGCGATGACAGTGAATGTAATCTATCACGGAATCCGGCAGCAGGTAACGCGGGCTGTGGCGATTTAACAAATCTTCACGAATGGCCGTTGCCGAGATATCCAGTGCTGCGATCTGCTGGACCGAGATACGCCCTGCGCTTGAACTGCGCAGGGTGGAGGGGTCCGGTGTTGCGTGGTCTTGTAACACGGCCTGCAATGCCACTGGCAGGTTCTCCTGCAAGGAGGCCATGTTCGGCCGTTGAACCAGGACAAGATGGCAGTAATCCAGCAGTTCGCTCCAGCGGTGCCAGGTATCGAGCCGGACGAAGGCATCGCTTCCCATGATCAGGCAGATTGCAGTTTCCTTGCCCAGTTCTTCCCGCAGCGAGATGATCGTATCGATGGTGTAGGAAACGCCATCCCGATGCAGTTCGCGCTCATCCATGATGAATCGCGGATTTCCGGCTACGGCTAATCCGACCATTGCCGCCCGGTGGGCGGCAATGGTCCCCGGCTGCTGCCTGTGGGGAGGCGTTGCCGCCGGAATGAACCGTACTGTATCCAGGCTGAGGATATCCGCCAGCTCCTCCGCCATGCGCAGATGACCGTAATGGATCGGGTCGAAGGTGCCGCCGAGGATGCCGACCAGTGGCCGGCCGGCCGGCGCATGCTCAGCTTCGGACTTCGCCATCGCCCAGCACGATATATTTGAGCGAGGTCAGGCCTTCCAGTCCGACCGGGCCGCGCGCATGCAGCTTGTCGGTGGAAATGCCGATTTCTGCTCCCAGTCCGTATTCAAAGCCGTCGGCGAATCGTGTCGATGCATTGACCATGACGCTGCTTGAATCGACTTCACGCAGAAACTGGCGAGCCCTGGTGTAGTTCTCGGTGACGATGGCCTCGGTATGTTGCGAGGAATACTGGTTGATGTGGGCGATCGCCTCATCGATGCCGCTCACTATCTTGCAGGAAATGATGGCATCCAGATACTCGGTGTAATAGTCTTCATCAGTGGCAGGCTTGGCGATTGGAACCAGTGCACGCGTCTCGTCACAGCCGCGAATCTCGATCGCATTCGCCGCCAGCATTTTTGCCAGGGCAGGCAACGCCCGCGCCGCAATACTGCGTGCGACCAGCAGCGATTCTGCCGTATTGCAGGTACCGAGGCGCTGCGCCTTGGAATTTTCCAGGATGCGCAACGCTTTTTGCAGGTCGGCCTCATCATCCACGTAAACATGGCAGTTGCCGTCCAGATGCTTGATGACGGGGATACGCGCCTCGTTGGAAATGCGTTCGATCAGGCCCTTGCCGCCGCGCGGCACGATGACATCGACGTATTGCTTCATGGTGATCAGTTCGCCGACTGCCGCGCGGTCGGTCGTCTCCACCACCTGGACGGCAGCAGCCGGCAAGCCTGCGGCTTGCAAGCCTTCGTGCACCAGCGCTGCAAGCGCCCGGTTGCATTCGATTGCTTCCGAGCCGCCACGCAGGATGGCGGCATTGCCGGATTTGATGCAGAGCCCAGCGGCATCAATCGTGACATTGGGTCGCGCTTCATAAATGATGCCGATAACGCCCAGCGGTACACGCATCTTGCCGACCTGGATGCCGGAAGGGCGGTATTTGAAATCGCTCATTTCGCCGATAGGGTCCGGCAATGCCGCGATCTGTTCCAGTCCTTCTGCCATGGCGGCGATGGATTTTTCGCTCAGGGACAGCCTGTCCAGCATTGCCGTCTCGAGTCCGCTGGCGCGAGCGGTTTCAAGGTCTGCATGATTGGCGGCAATCAGCGCTGCCTTTTCGCGGCGAATCGCGGCGGCAATGGTTGTCAGTGCCAGGTTCTTTGTGCTGGTCGAGGCTTTGGCCATGGCGCGTGATGTGGCACGCGCCTCGATGCCCAACCTGTCCATGTATTGTTTTATATCCATATGCTTTCCTATCTGTCGCCGCGCTTTCCTGTCCGGGATATCCTGCCAACCTTTGCCAGACCGAAGCACAGGCGTGAAATTTCCAGCCAGGCATCGCCTTTGATAAGACCTTTGGCGGTTTTATCTATTTCCGCCAGTTTGTGCAATGCCGCCTGCAATTGCCGCAGGCTGAGCCTTGCCAATGCGCGCTGGAACAAGGCCTGCTGATTGTAGCGGACTTTTGCCTGCTGCATGGCGCTTGCCACATTCTCACCGCGTGTTTCAGCCTGCTTGATCCTCACCAGCGGCCTTAACAGCCACATCAGCGGGTTCATTACCGCAACGGGCTGCGCGCCTTCATCCTGCAAGCCTTGCAGTATTCTTACCGTGCGTTCGGCATCGCCAGCCAATACGGCCTCGCCTAGCTGGAATGCATCGTAGCGCGACACGTTCAGCACCGAGGCGCGTACATCCTCGATGGCCAGTTTGCCTGCGGGGTAGAGCAGCCCCAGCTTCTGTATTTCCTGGTGTGCGGCAAGCAGGTTGCCCTCCACCTGGTGCGCGATGAATTCCAGTGTTTCGTTATCCGCCTGCTGCTGTTGCGATGCCAGCCGGTTCGCAATCCATTTCGGCAGTTGCTGCGGCGGCACTTCCTCCAGCACCAGCAATACGCATTGCTGTTCAAGCGCGGTGTACCATGCGCTTTTCTGGTCTTTCCAGTCCACCTTGGGCAGGATGACGATCACCACGACATCGGCAAGCGGTTGTTCGGCGATGGATTGCAGCACCTTGCTGCCATCCGTGCCCGGTTTTCCTGTCGGGATGTTGATCTCAAGCAGGCGCTGGCTGGCAAACAACGACGACGATTGGCCGAAGGCCGTGACTTGTTGCCAGTTGAAATAGCGATCCACGGTCAGGCTGGTGCGTTCGTCGAAACCGCTGCTGCGAGCAACTTGCCTGATTGCATCCAGACATTCGCGCTGCGCCAGAGGTTCATCGCCCGTCAGTACATAAACGGGCTTGAGGCCCTGGGAAAGATGCTGTTGCAGTTGCTGCGGCGGTAAGCGCATCGGTATGGCTATAACCGTTTACAAATTGCCTTTGGGTTTCTGCACGACCAGGCGGCGCATGATCTCGCGCACCGCATCGATACGCATGTCTTCAAACAGGCGCTGCTCCTCGAACTGCTTGGCCAGCAATTGCGCGTCATCATAGGCGAAATCGCGGCGGCCTTCGACGGTTTGCACTTCTCCCCATGTTTCGCTGGCAGGATTGCGCATGCGGAAATTGACGCGATAGACCAGCTCGAACTCCCGGACCACGCCGGCGCCGCTCAGGGACAGAATGTTCTGTTCGCGCTGCTCGCTCATCATTTCAACCAGTAAATCGGCTTTCGTTTCGTCTTCGACCACGGTAACGCCGTTGACCTTGAGCGATTTTTTCAGGTCCTTGTTCACCGACAGGTTTGCGCCTCGCATATGCAGGGTATCGAAGGAGAGGTCGGCCGTGCCGCGCATCTCGAAACCGCAGGCGGCCAACGCCAGCGCTGAGGCCAGTACAAGAATGCGTGACAGCCGGAACAGGTTCATGGGCTTCTATCCTACGACGATGTTGACGAGTTTGTTCGGTACGACAATGATTTTACGCACAGTCACGCCTTCCAGGTATTTCTGTATCGATGGGTGCGAAACGGCTATCGATTCTATCGCAGATTTGTCAGCCGTGCGGGCAACGGTCATGCCGCCGCGCAGCTTGCCGTTGACCTGGATCACCAGTTCGATTTCATCCTGCACCAGCGCGGATTCTTCCGGCTGAGGCCATGCGGCCTGCAGGATATCGTCGCCGTAACCGAGTTCCTTCCACAGGGTTTGCGTGATGTGCGGCGCAATCGGCGACAGCATGCACAACAGGATGGAGAAGCCCTCGCGTGCCACAGGGAGCCAGTCGCTTTCCGCATCCTTTTGTACTTTTTCCAAGGCGTTCAGCATCTTCATCGCGGCCGAGGCCACGGTATTGAACTGCTGGCGGTCAAGGTCGTAGTTGGCCTGTTTCAGCGTGCCGTGAATTTCGCGGCGGGCATTTGCCAAGCTGCCGTTCAATTTGGCAGGCAACGCGGCCTGAACTTCGGTCGAGAGCGCGAAGCCGAAATTCCACAGCCTGCGCAGGAAGCGGTGCGAACCTTCGACGCCGCTATCCGACCACTCCAGCGTCTGCTCCGGCGGCGCGGCGAACATCATGAAGAAGCGCGCGGTATCCGCGCCGTACTGGTCGATCAGCGATTGCGGATCGACGCCGTTGCGCTTGGATTTTGACATGGTGCCCATGCCCTGGAAATCCACCGGCAGGCCGTCTTGCAGCAGCTTGGCGCCCGTCACCTTGCCATGCGCGTCATGCACCAGTTCGACCTCTTCCGGCGCGAAATACTCGATGCCGCCCTTGTCGGTGCGGCGCGAGAAAATATGGTTCAGCACCATGCCCTGCGTCAGCAGGTTGGCGAAAGGCTCATCGTAATCCACCAGGCCCAGGTCGCGCATCACCTTGCTCCAGAAGCGCGAGTACAAGAGGTGCAGGATCGCGTGCTCGATACCGCCGATGTACTGGTCTACCGGCATCCAGTGGTTGGTTTCGGCATCCACCATTGCATCGGTCTTGAAGCCGCTGGCGTAACGTGCGTAATACCAGCTCGAATCGACGAAGGTGTCCATGGTGTCGGTTTCGCGCTTGGCCGGTTTGCCGCATTTCGGGCAGGTGCAGTTGAGAAAATCCTCGCGTTTGTTCAACGGGTTGCCGGAACCGTCCGGCACGCAGTCTTCCGGCAGCTTGACCGGCAACTGCTCGTCCGGCACCGGCACGTCGCCGCAGGCATCGCAGTGGATGATGGGAATCGGGCAGCCCCAGTAGCGCTGGCGCGAAATGCCCCAGTCGCGCAGACGCCAGTTGACCTGCTTGGCGCCTAGATTTTTTGTGCCGAGATCGGCGGCAATCGAGTCCACGGCCGCTTCATGGTTCAGGCCGTCGTACTTGCCGGAATTGACGCAGACGCCGCGCGCCTTGTCGCCATACCATTCCTGCCAGCCATCCAGCGAAAAGCTTTCGCCTTCCACGGCAATGCTTTGCCTGATCGGCAGGCCGTATTTCTTCGCAAACTCGAAATCGCGCTCGTCATGTGCAGGCACCGCCATCACAGCACCTTCGCCATAGGTCATCAGCACATAATTGCCGACCCAGACGGGGATATCCTCGCCGGTGAGCGGGTGCGCGACCTTGAGGCCGGTATCCATGCCTGTTTTTTCCATGGTGGCGATGTCCGCTTCCATGACGGAGCCCTGCTTGCATTGCTCGATGAACGCGGCGAGGGCGGGATTGGTTTGCGCAGCGAGTGTCGCCAGCGGATGCTCGGCGGCAACGGCGCAGAAAGTCACGCCCATGATGGTGTCGGCGCGGGTGGTGAATACCCACAGCCTGCCGTCGTCGATCAGCCGTCCGTCGGTATCCTTGATCTCGTGGGTAAATGCAAAGCGCACGCCGACGCTCTTGCCGATCCAGTTGGCCTGCATGGTTTTCACGCGCTCAGGCCAGCCCGGCAATTTGTCCAGATCGTCCAGCAATTGCTGGGCATGGCCGGTGATATTGAGGTAGTAACCGGGGATTTCGCGTTTTTCCACCAGTGCGCCGGTACGCCAGCCGCGGCCGTCGATCACCTGTTCGTTGGCGAGCACGGTCTGGTCGACCGGGTCCCAGTTCACCACCTGGGTTTTCTTGTAAGCGATGCCTTTTTCCAGCATGCGCAGAAACAGCCACTGGTTCCACTTGTAGTATTCCGGCTGGCAAGTCGCCAGCTCGCGGCTCCAGTCGATGGCAAAACCCAGCGACTTTAACTGCTTCTTCATGTAAGCGATATTGTCGTAAGTCCATTTTGCCGGCGGTACCTTGTTCTGGATCGCCGCGTTCTCCGCGGGCAGGCCGAAGGCATCCCAGCCCATGGGCTGCAGCACGTTGAAACCCTTCATGCGGTGATAGCGCGAAAGCACGTCGCCGATGGTGTAATTGCGTACGTGCCCCATGTGCAGCTTGCCGCTGGGGTAGGGGAACATGGAAAGGCAATAGTACTTAGGTTTGGTTTTATCCTGCTCTGTGCGGAAGGCGTTGCTTTTTTCCCAGTATTGCTGCGTATTTTGTTCGATTTCCTGGAATGGATACTGCTGTTGCATGACGGCTCAGGTTCTTGAATTTTAAGATACCGGGATTATACCTCGAAGGGGTCGGGATTGTTTTGTTGCGGCTGGAGGCAACTTGGTGGGCAGACGGGTGTTTCGAATTGCTCCGGTTCAAGCGCCCGGGGCCACATGACAAAAAAGCATCCCGCAGGATGCTTTTTTGTTGACTGTTTCAGGCTTCGAAACAGCTTATTCGCCGATCTGGTAAAGCACTTCTTCCGGATCGCCCAATTTGCCGGTAATGGCGTCCACTTCCACTTCCAGGACTTTTCCATCGGCAGTCTTGATGTCGAATTCGTAAGCGATGCCATCCGGCTCCACTTCGTATTCAATTTTTATAACAGCACCAGGGTATTTGGCTAGCGCCGTAGCGAGTGCGGTCTCCAGGCTGACCTTGGCCTTGGAGGTAAACTCGGGGTCATCCGCTGCGACTTCACGCTCGGTTTCGGTGATTTTGCCTGTTTTTGCATCGCACTCGGCTTCGTAGAATTTTCCGTCATTGCCGGCAATGTCTATTTCATACTGTGATTTGCCATCTTCAATTTCTGCGCGAACAGAGGTCAACTTGCCGGGAAATTTTGCCTGGGCGGCTTTCACGCAGTTGTCGATTGCTGCTTTGTGGCCATGCTTGTCAGCATAGGCAACAGGTGCAATAAACATGGATGCCATTGCGATGGCGAGCAGTTTCTTGTTCATATTGAACTCCTTTATCAAGTGAAGAATAAAACGAATCATAACTAGCACATTATATGCCAAATATTGGTATAAAAATAGATATAACTTGTTGATTATATTAACAATTGGCTGTATACAGCCAATTTGTGAAAGTTGGTTGTATACAGCCAAATATGAGCAAGAAAAACAAACATCCAGATGTCCGTTTTTCCTGAGTGTCTTGCGATGAATGAGAAATTACCGATCCATGGTTTCGGCGATAAGGATTTCAATGCCTGTTTTGTCCGGGCTGACCAATCGGGTATGGCTGAAGCCAATGCCCGTGTCGGGCTGTTTGACCGCCGATCGAGAAAATCCGCACAATAAAAAAGCCCGGTGAGGGCTTTTTTATCGGTACATTTCAGAAAGCCTTAAGCCAGTGCGTCAAATATCTGCTTTTTAATGTCTTCAACGGCACCAATGCCTGCAATTTTGACGTATTTAGGCGCTTTTTCGTTACTTTTCGCCCAGTCCGAGTAGTAGCTGACCAGCGGCTTGGTCTGGCTGTGGTAGACCTCCAGGCGCTTCATCACGGTTTCTTCCTTGTCGTCTTCACGCTGTACGAGATCTTCACCGGTGATGTCATCCTTGCCCGCTACCTTGGGTGGATTGAAAACAACGTGATAGGTGCGGCCGGATGCAAGGTGCATGCGGCGGCCGCTCATGCGTTTGATGATTTCTTCATCAGGGACGTCGATCTCTACTACGTAGTCAATATCGACGCCGGCCTGTTTCATGGCTTCAGCTTGTGGAATGGTGCGTGGAAAGCCGTCGAACAGGAAGCCGTCCTTGCAGTCGGCATCCTTGATGCGTTCCTTGATCATGCCGATGATGACTTCATCCGGCACCAGGCCGCCGGAATCCATGAATTTCTTGGCTTCCAGGCCAAGTGCGGTGCCCGCCTTGACTGCCGCGCGCAGCATGTCGCCAGTGGAAATCTGCGGAATATTGAATTTTTCTTTGATGTAAGTGGCTTGCGTGCCCTTACCGGCGCCAGGCGCGCCTAAAAGTATTAGTCTCATTAAGTCTCCCCCCTTCGAATTGCAATTATATCAGGCGAGCCCGGAATCAGGCGCTTTGGCTGGCCAGGTAATTGGCAATGGCGACGAAATCGGCAACAGCAAGATTTTCCGCGCGCAGGTGTGAATCGATGCCCAGCGCGGCAAAACCTGCGTCATCCAGCATGCCCTTGAGCGTATTGCGCAGCGTTTTACGGCGCTGGCCGAATGCAGCCATGACGATTTTTGCAAAAAGCGCCTCGTCCCTGGCCGGGCAGGGCAGTTGGCCGTAGGGCACTGCCCGGACAAAGGCTGATTCGACCTTGGGCGGCGGATTGAAGGCATCCGGCGGAACGGTGAACAGGTATTCCATTTGCAGGCGGTATTGCAGCATCACGGAAAGTCTGCCGTAAGCCGGGGTCGAGGGTTCCGCCACCATGCGCTCGACGACTTCTTTCTGCAGCATGAAGTGCATGTCGATGACGCTGGCGACGTTGTCCAGCAGGTGGAAAAGAATGGGGGTTGAAATATTGTAGGGCAGATTGCCGGTGATTCGTACCCTGGGGCCGAGCGAGGTAAAGTCGAACTTGAGTGCATCGCACGCGTGAATCGTGATTTTTTCGGGTGGGTAGTGCCCTTTCATCCAGGCAATGATATCGCGGTCGATTTCAACCACGTGCAGATGGTCGAGCCGCTGCAGCAGAGGCTGCGTCAGCGCACCGAGACCGGGGCCGATTTCCACCATCAGGTCGCTCGTTTGCGGCTGGATGGCGTTTACAAGCGCGCTGACAATGGCCGGGTCGGTCAGGAAATTCTGGCCGAACTGTTTTTTCGGGATATGTCTCATTGTGCTGGGCTGGAAAAAGTCTTTTTGCCGGCAAGCATTCTTTTTTCGGCAAGCTCGACGGCCAGCCTGATGGCGGCCATCAGGCTGCCAGTTTCGATATTGCCTTTGCCTGCAAGATCAAGGGCCGTGCCGTGATCGACCGATGTACGGATGAGCGGCAGCCCCAGCGTGACGTTGACGCCTTCACCAAAGCTTGCGTGCTTCAGCACCGGCAGCCCCTGGTCGTGGTACATGGCCAACACGCAGTCGGCTTTTTCCAGGTGCCGCGGCGTGAACAGGGTATCGGCAGGCAAAGGCCCCGTGAGTTGCATGCCCTGCATCCGGAGTTTTTCCAGAACCGGTGTTATTACGGTGATTTCTTCTATCCCCAGATAGCCGCCTTCTCCGGCATGGGGGTTGAGGCCGGCGACCAGTATATGCGGGTTTGCGATGCCGAATTTTTCGATGAGATCGCGATGCAGAATGCGTATCGTCGTTTCAAGACTTCCGGCGGTTATCGCCTGGCTGACCTGGTTCAGCGGCAGATGCGTGGTGGCGAGCGCGACACGCAGGCCGCCGCCGACCAGCATCATGACGACCTGGGCGGTATTCGTGCGCTCTGCAAGGAACTCGGTGTGGCCGGTAAATGCAATCCCGGCTTCGTTGATGACCCCCTTGTGCACGGGCGCGGTGACCATGGCATCGAAACTTCCATCAATACAGCCATCGACGGCAGTACTCAGGGTGTCGAGCACATACTGGCTGTTGGCATGATTCAGTTGCCCGGCGATAACCGCCTGCGGGGCTGATCGATGCAGCACGGTCAGGGTGCCGTTGCCGGAATGCGGCAATGCATCAGTTTCCCGGTCTGTCGTCAGCGGCAGGCCCAGCATCCGGGCCCGTTGTTGCAGGATATGCGCATCGGCAATCACCACGACTTCTGCCGGAACGGCTTGATGCGCAAGCATGACGCAGAGGTCGGGACCGATACCGGCAGGTTCGCCGGCAGTAATGGCAATACGGGGCAGGTGCTTGTTCAAGACGCTACGCTGAGGGCTGCTCAGTATTTGTCTTCCAGGTGCAATTCGACATAGGCGCGGTCGCGCAGTTCACGCACCCAGTCCTGATAAGCCTCTTCAGCCTTGCGCGTGCGGATGTCCTGGCGCGCCTTGAATCGCGCGGCTTCCTGCGTCATATCCTGCTTGCGGCGCTCAACTACCTGGATCAGGTGCCAGCCGAAGGGCGTGCGAACCGGCTCGCTGAACTCTCCGGGGGCCAGCAGGTTCATTGCCTGCTCGAATTGCGGCACGGTGTCGCCAGGATTGACCCAGCCGAGATCGCCGCCACTGGCTGCGGAAGCGTCTTCGGAGTATTGCCGGGCCAGTTCGGCAAAGTCGGCGCCGTTGTCCAGGCGCTCCTTGATCATGGTCATGCGCTGCTGGGCGTCGTTTTCGGAAACCACTTCGCTGAGCTTGACGAGGATGTGGCGCAGTTTTGTTTGCTCAACGACCAAAGGTGAGCTGCCGCCACGGCGGTCCGTCATTTTCAGGATGTGAAAACCGTTCGGGCTACGCAGGATCGGCGTCAATTGGCCCGGCTGCAATGGTTTGAGCGCTTCATTGAACAGATCGGGGATTTGCGTTGAAGTCTTCCAGCCGAGTTTGCCGCCTTCCAGGGCGTTGGGCGCATCCGACATGCTGGCCGAGACCTGGGAAAAATCGGTTCCATCCTGCAGTTGCTTCAAGGCTTGCTCGGCTTTTGCGCGCAATTCCTGCAATTCTTCCGGTGAGCCGTCTTCGGGTGTTCTGATCAGGATGTGGGAAATTTCGAATTCGTCCTGAATGTCGCTACGCGAAGATTGCGTCGTCAGGTAGTTGTCGATTTCCGCTTCCGTGACATTGATGCGGTTTTCAACCTCGCGCTCACGCAGCCTTGCAATAACGATCTCGTTACGGATGTCTTCCCGGAACTTGCGGTAGCTGATGCCTTCCTGTTCCAGCGCGGCGCGGAATTCAGGCACTCCCAGCTTGTTCTGTTCGGCGATGCGTTCGATGGTCTTGTCGAGTTGCGTATCGTCAACCCGTAATCCGGTCTGCGCTGCGTATTGCAGCAGCAGCCGGTCATTGATCAGGCGTTCCAGTATCTGTTTCTGCAGGACATCCCGCGGCGGAACGGTAGCTCCCTGCTTTTCAAGCTGGCTTCTTACGGTTTGAATCCGGTCGATCAGTTCATTTTCGGTAATCACCACCTGGTCCACAACCGCAACGATACGGTCGATTTTGGTGATTTCGCCTTCTTCGGCATGAACCGCTGCGCCGAAACCGAGCATGAGCAGGAACAGGGAAATGCGTAACGGGAAAAACTTCATGGCTGGATTACTCATCATATTGCTGGTAAGGGGTAGGTATCATACCGCTAGTTGTGTAACCGGGGATACCGCGTTTCAGGAGCGAGAGCGGATTGGAGCCGATGGATGCCAGGCCGCCGAGTTCGAGCTGGAAGTATAGCGCGTAGTTGGCGTCCGCGGTTGCCGTCGATACGCGTTGCAGTACGGTGCGCGCCTGCCAGCAGCCTGCATCGTATTCAATGCCTGCCAGGCCTTCGATCGGCTGGTTTTCGAATAAAGAATAATTCCAGCGGCCCATGCCGTACCAACCCTTGCCTAGCGGCCATTGACCGGAGATGTTGACTTGTTCCAGCCGGTCCTCGGTGTATCGATAGTTGAGATTCAGCACCTTGCCGGGTTCCGGGTTGAAGCGCGCGCCGATATTCGACTTGATGGTGGTCGAGCGATCCGTATTGTATTGCCAGGCGGCATCGATATTCCAGTCATTGGTCAACCTGGCAGTGACCGCTGCAATAATGTCGGAACTGTCGCTGGTGCGCGGCGTGTAGCCCGGGATGACGACTTTCTGGTCGGTGAAGTAAAAGCGCTGGCCTAGTGTGGCCGCCAGCCGCTGCTGGCCGGTCCTGGCATCGAACATGCGTGTCGTCAGCGCAAGGCTCAACTGGTTGGCATTGTTGACGCGGTCGTTGCCGGTAAACTGGTTCTCGGTAAATAGCGAGGCGATGTTGAGGTCGGCCTCGGCCGTATCGAAAATAGGGATATGCGACTGATCCCGGTAAGGGATGTAAACATAGTAAAGCCTCGGTTCCAGCGTCTGCGTGTAGCGGTTGTTGACGACTTGCATGTCGCGGTCGAAATACAGGCCGGAATCCAGGCTGAAAATCGGCAGGGTACGGTTGTCGGATTCGAAATTTCCGGCAACGCCGTTAAGGGTGAACGCTTCGTTGTCGAGGCTGTAATTGCTGTGATGCACGCCGAATTTCGGCGTGATGTAGCCGTAAGGCCTTTCGAATGGAACGGTAATGCTCGGGTAGGCGGTGAACCGGCTGCCTGTCACGCCGGTCGTCAGCAGGCCGTTATTCTCTGTCGCCAGGCGGAACGGCTCATCCTTCTTGCGATCGAAAGTTACCCACTGCGTATCAAGCCTGGCGTTGAGCATCTCCCAATCCTTGTCGCCTGTCAGCGTCAGTTGCGGCAGGCGCTCGTAGGGGAAGGAAATGCCATCCAGCGTCTGGTACTTCTGCACAATGCCGCTGAACGACCAGACATCGTCCGAATAATTGACGTAGCCTTGTTGCGGCAGGTTCACCCGGCTGGTGACGGTGATTCGCGTGGACAGCTCGGAGAAGTATGCGTCATCGGAGACCTTTTCATAGTTGTAGCCTGCCGCCCAGCCATTCCCCAGGTTGTGGCGGTGTTGCAGATTCAGGAAGTAGCGGTTTTCGCCGGTGTTGTTGTCGGAGGGCAGGTATTCCGCACTGGTGAAGCCTTCGAAATGTTCATCCAGGTAGCGGAACTCGCCTTGCATCTGCGTACCACGCTTGCTCAGGTAGCGCGTCCCCAGGGTTGCATCCATATTGGGTGCAATATTCCAGTAGAAGGGAAGCAGTACTTCAAAACCGCTGCGGCTCGTTGTGCCGACCGTGGGCGACAGGAAGCCGGTTTTCCTCTGGTTGAGGAAGGAAAAATTGATCCACGGCGTATAGAGCAGCGGAACGCCCTGGAATTCAACGCGGGCGTTCCAGGCTGTCCCGGTTTTTGTATAGTTGTCGAGTTCAAGCTCGCTGGCTTTGATGTACCAGTCATCGCGGTCTACTTCGCAGGTGGTGTATCTGGCCGACTCCAGGCGCTTTTTATCTTCGCCTTCGAAGAACAGGGTTTTTGCGTCTCCGCGCGAAGCACCCTGCTGCCTGCCCAGCGTGGCATCGTAAGAAGCGGTGTCTTCGATGTTCTGGGTTGCCAGGCTGTTGGCGGCGTTATTGAACGTTGAGTCAAAGTCGCGGCTTTCCTTATCCAGCGTATCCGTGGCTTTTACCATGCCGACCTGCGGGATGTTGGTGAATTGTGTTTCCATCCGGAACGAGGGTTCCTTCATTTCGCCGACGTTATCGTAGAGTTTCATCCTGAGCTCAGGTCCCCAGATATCTATTCCTTCAAACTCGATTCTGGTGTTGCCGACAACGTGCAACTCGTCATTCTGTACATCGTATTCGATCCGGTCGCCGTAAATGGATTGATTGTCTTTCCTGATGGATGCGTTGCCGATGGATTGCATTTTCCTGTCGAGCAGGACCTCCATGCTGTCGCCTTCGATGATAATGCTGCCTTCGGCGGGCATGGATTTATCAAGGATCAGTTCACTTTGATAGACGCCGCCCAGGTTTCGTTCCAGTTGCAAAGACTGTCGCGCATCCTGCGCGATGGCCGCACGGGGCGATTCGCCTGATATTTGAAGTTCCGGCTGCGCATTAGCCGTGCCCAGTTGGGCATCAAGTGCAAGGTGAGGGCGCTCGTCTTCTGCAATCAGTGTCTGATCGGCTTCCTTGATTGAAGTTTCGGCTTGTTGGGCGGCCGGAGGTTCCTCCATCGCATATACGGTTTCGTTCGCCACCATTAAAAGTGCGGTGGCGATAGCGATAAGATTGGAATTCAGCATTATTTTGTGGGGATTAGGACATCAGACTTTTTGTGAATGATAAAATCGCATAAAACCTGTATTTAGGCAATGCAAAAATGCTTAATACCATTAGCCGAACGGCTTGACTGCGAGTGCTTTTGCAATTTGGAATCCGAATAATGAACCGACAGAAAGCACTTGAAAACTGGCTGGATAACGTCCTTGAAGGACAGGCATATTCACTGGCAACGGCCTCTGCCGATGCCAGTTTCCGCCGGTATTTCCGTATTGTGACGGGCTCGCAAAGCCTGATTGCCATGGATGCGCCACCGCCGCAGGAAGACTGCCGGCCTTTCGTCCATGCGGCAGAGGTCCTGCTGAACGCAGGGCTCAACGTGCCGCGTGTGATTGCCATGGATATTGCGCAGGGGTTCCTGCTGTTAAGCGATCTGGGCGATACGACTTATCTCGGCGTACTGAATGACGAGAATGCAGGCCAGCTCTATCATGATGCCTGCCAGGCATTGATCAGGTTGCAGCTGGCGAGCCGCGAGGGTGTATTCCCCCTTTATGATGAAGCCTTGCTTACGCGGGAGATGCAACTGTTTCCCGACTGGTACATTGCGCGGCATTTGGGGGCGACGCTGGACGATGCCCAACGGACTGTGCTCAGCGATATCTTTGCCCTGTTGAACCGTAATATTCTCGGGCAGGCCCAGGTTTATGTGCATCGCGATTATCACTCGCGCAATCTTATGGTGTGCCGTGATGCGCCCGGGCAAAACCCCGGCATCCTGGATTTCCAGGATGCCGTGTATGGGGCTGTCACCTACGACCTGGTTTCGCTATTGAAGGATGCCTATATTTCCTGGGAAGAAGAGCGCGTGCTGGACTGGACGGTACGTTACTGGCAGTCGGCAAAGAAGGCAGGCCTGCCGGTTCCTGGGGATTTTGCCGAGTTCTACCGGGATTTTGAATGGATGGGCGCCCAGCGGCATATCAAGATTCTGGGGATTTTTGCACGGCTTTATCACAGGGACGGCAAGGATGGTTATCTCAAGGACATGCCGTTGGTAATGGATTATCTGCGCAAGGTCTGTGCACGCTACATTGAATTGAGGTCTTTGCTGCGTTTACTCGATACGCTTGAAAATTCCCAGCCGCAGGTTGGCTATACGTTTTGACCTGCATGCAAGCTGCTGAGCTACAGAATGTTGCCGGGGCCTGCCAGTGAAGGCAATGATCCTGGCGGCCGGTCGCGGCGAACGCATGCGCCCCTTGACCGACATTACGCCCAAGCCACTGCTCGAGGTAGGCGGCAAGCCGCTGATTGCCTGGCATCTTGAGCGCCTGGCGAGCGCAGGCTTCCGTGAAGTCGTGATCAATCATGCGCATCTGGGAAAGCAGATTGAAGCTGCGCTCGGGAACGGTAGCCGATGGGGCCTGTCTATCTGTTACTCTCCCGAGGCCGAAGCGTTGGAGACGGCCGGCGGTATTGCCAATGCGCTGCACCTGTTGGGCAATGAGCCTTTTCTGGTGGTCAATGGCGACATTTATACTGATATCGATTTTGCATCGCTTGGAAAATTGAAACACGCGCGCAGCCTGGCACATCTGGTTCTGGTCGATAATCCCCCCCAGCATCCTGATGGCGATTTTGTCCTTGATGACGGCAGGTTATCGTTGCTGGGCAGCAACCGGCTGACATTCTCCGGTGTGGCAGTTTATCGGCCTGCGCTTTTTTCCACGGTCGCGGTTGGCTCCCCGGCTAAACTGGCCCCTTTGTTGCGCCAGGCTATTGGTGACGGGCTGGCGAGTGCCGAGCATCACCATGGTGTCTGGCATGATATCGGTACGCCACAGCGCCTTAATGAACTGAATGAAAAACTGAAAGCCCGGTATGTTTGAAGCAGAGCAATTTCGTATACGCCGACAGGCCTTGATGCAGCGTATGGGCAGTGGCGTTGCAGTGATTCCTACCGCACCGGAAGCCACTCGCAATCGCGACAGTCATTATCCTTACCGGTTCGACAGCTACTTTTATTACCTCACCGGGTTCCAGGAACCCGAAGCCGTGCTGATTCTGTGCGCCGGTCCCGAACCAAAAAGCGTGCTTTTCTGCCGTGATAAAGACATGGAGCGGGAGATATGGGATGGCTTCAGGTACGGTCCGCAAGGGGCACTGGAAAAATTCGGTGTGGATGAGGCTTACCCGGTTTCGCGGCTCGATGAACTGGCCCCGGGCCTGATTGCCGGCCAGCCTCAGCTTTTCTATACCCTGGGCAGCGACCCTGCCTGGGATCATCGTGTCACCGGATGGCTTAACCAGCTTCGCGCCCAGGCTCGCAGCGGGGTTGCCGTGCCCAGGGCGCTCACGGATATCCGTGCGTTGGTTGACGACATGCGGCTGGTTAAATCGCCTTATGAACTCGGCATCATGCGTGCGGCGGCCAACATCTCCGCCGAGGCGCACGGAAACGCCATGCGTGCCGCAAAACCGGGAGCCATGGAATACGAGATCGAAGCCGAGTTGCTGCATACTTTTTATCGGCATGGCAGCCGTTCACCGGCCTATGCTTCGATCGTTGCAGGCGGCGCCAATGCCTGCGTGCTGCATTACGTTGCCAACGATGCGCCGCTGAGGGACGGCGATCTGCTGCTGATCGACGCCGGTTGCGAGCTGGAGGGATACGCATCCGATATCACGCGCACTTTTCCCGTCAGCGGCAAATTTAGTGCGGCACAAAAGGATTTGTATGAGCTGGTGCTGGCAGCCCAGCAAGCCGCAATTGAAAAAATCCGGCCCGGCGGCCACTGGAACGAGCCGCATGAAGCCGCGCTGGATGTGCTGATCCGAGGTTTCATCGATTTCGGCCTGTGCAAGGGCAGCCCGGAATCCGTACTGGAATCCGGCGATTATCGCCGTTTCTATATGCACCGGACCGGTCACTGGCTCGGGTTGGATGTGCACGATGCCGGCGAGTATAAAACTGCTGCCGGTGAGTGGCTGCAACTGGAGCCGGGCATGACCTTGACGGTTGAGCCCGGCTGCTATGTCCGCCCGGCCGATGATGTGCCGGAGCATTTCTGGAATATTGGTATCCGCATTGAGGACGATGCGCATGTCACGGCGGATGGATGTGAAATTATCACGTCGGCAGCGCCAAAAACGGTGGCAGGGATAGAGGACGTAATGAGGCAGTCGATATGACAATATCCCGGGATATTGTCATCGTCGGCGGTGGCCCGGTCGGGGCTACGCTGGCGCTGGCGCTTCATGAAAACGGCATTGCCTCGACGTTGCTTGAAGCCAGGCAACGAGGAACTTCACATCAGGACCAGCGCGCTTTAGCGCTTTCCTTCGGTACGCGATTGATTCTCGAGCGTCTCGGAATCTGGCCGCAGCTTTCATCAAAAGCGACAGCGATCAATACCATCCATATTTCGCAACGCGGCAGTTTTGGCCGCACCTTGCTCAAGGCCGAAGATCACGGCCAGGAGGCGCTGGGCTATGTGCTGTCTTACGGCGCCCTCAGCCAGGCACTGGATGATGCATTATCAGGCTGTCATTCCGTTGAAGTCCTCCATGGTGCAGAAGCAACAGAAATTCTGCCGGACGATGACGCGGCAACAGTAACCTTCAACCATGAAGGCATAATCACGACATATCGTGCTCCGCTGCTCGTGCTTGCAGACGGCGGCCGCAGCCTGGGCGACATTCCCGGCCTGAACAGGGAAACCAGGGAATACGGCCATGATGCGCTGGTGGCCAAAGTACAGGCGGAATTGCCGCATAACCACATTGCCTATGAACGCTTCACGCCTTCCGGGCCAGCAGCACTGTTGCCTAATGGTGCACATGATTTTTCCCTGGTATGGACGGGTAGGCGGGAAGAAGTTGCTGCCGTCATGCAACTTGATGACGCTGCATTCTTGCTGGCATTGCATCAGCATTTCGGCGACCGGGTCGGACGCTTCCTCAAGGTTGGTAAACGGCTCGCCTTTCCTTTGCGTCTTTCCCGCCTGAACCCAGTCGCGGCGCGGCATCTGGTCGTAATCGGCAATGCTGCCCAAACCATGCACCCTGTAGCAGGGCAAGGCTTTAATGTCGGTTTGCGCGATGCTTGGGAGCTGGCTGATCTGATCGCTGAGTCGCCGGTGGGCCAATTGGGAACGGAAACCATGTTGAAAACCTATGCCGACAATCGCCGGACGGATACGAAAAACGGTTTGCTATTCACCGATTTCCTAGTCAATTTATTCTCCAATGATGTATTGGGGGTATCGCCATTGCGTGCTCTGGGCCTGGGCGCGCTGGATTTGATCAAGCCCGCCAAGCATCACCTGGTGCGCAAGATGAGCTTTGGACCACGTGGTTAACGCCGTGCATCAGCAATATGATGCGATCGTCCTGGGCGGCGGCCTGGTGGGTGCATCATGTGCGCTGGCGCTGTCAAAGGCAGGCTATGCGGTTGCCTTGCTTGAAAGCCATTACAAACCAGCCGATTCCAGCGCCGGAACAGATGAAACTACCTGGGATAGCCGCATCTATGCCATCACGCCCAGCAACCAGGCATGGTTGGACAGGCTGGGTGTTTGGCAGAAACTGAATCCTGAACGCATATGCGACATCGCGCGAATGCAGGTCTGCGGAGACGCGCAGGATAGCCAACTGGTTTTCAATGCGGATGATGCCCATATCCGCAGTCTGGGAGCCATTGTGGAAAGCGGCGAGTTGCAACAATCACTCTGGCACGAATTGCTGGATTCGGATGTTACATTAGTCACTGAAACTGAAGCCGTTGCCCGCATTGCAGGAAAGCAATCGACACAATTGACGATGAGCGATGGTGCGGTGCTTGAAGCTGCGCTGGTTGTAGGTGCCGATGGCGCCAATTCCTGGCTGAGGGCACAAGCCGGTATTCCGCTGAGCACACACGACTACGGGCAGATGGGCGTTGTTGCCAATTTCGAGACTACGCTGCCACATCACCATACTGCCTGGCAGTGGTTCAAGCGGGATGATGGCATACTGGCCTGGTTGCCGATGCCTGGCAACCGGATGTCGATGGTTTGGTCGGCCCCTGACCGGATTGCCAGGGGGCTGCTGGAACTTAATGCAGATGCGTTGTCAGAAAAAGTGGCGGAGGCGGGAGGATATATACTGGGTGATCTCCGAAACATTACAGCGGCTCGTGCTTTTCCGTTGGTCCAGCGAACCGCCCAGCATCTCGTGAAACCAGGCATGGTGCTGGTCGGCGACGCGGCTCACACGGTGCATCCATTGGCAGGCCAGGGCGTTAATCTCGGGTTTCGGGATGTCCAGGCTCTGCTTGATGTATTGATGCAAGGAAAGAAACGGCAGCATATCGGGGATTATCGTTTGTTGCGTGCTTATGAACGCGCGCGCAAGACCGATATCGTTGCAATGCAGACGCTGACCAGGGGTCTTGCCGAGTTGTTCGGAATGGAACATTCAATGATGAAAAAATTGCGTAATTGGGGTCTGGGTTTTACCGACCGGCAGCACATGCTGAAAAAGTTTCTCATGCATCAAGCAATACGTTAACCAGAATCAAAAATCAGGAATTCTAATTATGTTGAAAATGTTTGCCGCTCTAATATTTGTTGCGTTTTTCTCACACAATGCCATGGCAGATGAAGCCGGTTTGAAAAAAGCCATCGAAGCCGCTTATCCCAAAGTCAATGTGGAGAAAATCACCAAGACCCCTTATGGCGGGTTGTATGAAGTTTTTCTTGACGGACAGATTGTTTACACCGATGAGAAATTCAGCTTCCTGATCGCGGAAGGGCGATTGATTGAGCCCAAGACGAAAAGAAATATTACGGCGGAACGCCTGGAAGACCTCACTCGCGTCGACTTTTCCAAATTACCGTTGGACCGGGCAGTGAAAGTTGTCAGAGGTAACGGCAGCAGAAAACTTGTGGTTTTTTCCGATCCGGACTGTCCTTTCTGCAAGCGGCTGGAGCAGAAAGAGTTGATCAACATGACCGACATTACGGTTTACACTTTTCTTTACCCGCTGGAGCAGCTGCATCCTGATGCCGCCAATAAATCCAAAGCCATCTGGTGTGCCCCTGATCGTGCAAAAGCCTGGATGGATTGGGTTCTGAACAACCAGTTGGTCAAAGGCAGCACAAGTTGCGAGACGCCAATCGACAGTCTTGCCGAACTTGGCAAAAAACTCGGCGTAGCCAGCACGCCGACACTGATTTTTGCTGACGGCAAACGCATGTTGGGCGCGTACCCGGCAAAAGAAATCGAGAACGCGCTAAATAATGCCAGTGGTAAAAAGTAGCTCTAAACCACTTCGCCCATCTTGAAAATCGGCAGGTACATGGCAATAACCATGCCGCCGATCAGCACGCCGAGAACGACCATAATGATTGGCTCCATCAGGCTGGACAGGCCCTCGACTGCATCATCAACTTCGGATTCATAGAAGTCTGCCACTTTGGACAACATGGCATCCAGTGCACCGGATTCTTCGCCGATGGCGGTCATTTGAATTACCATGTTGGGAAACACTTCCGAGTTTTGCATGGCGACAGTCAGGCTCGTCCCAGTACTGATTTCGCTCTGGATTCTTTTAGTGGCATCGTGATAGACGCGGTTGCCGGTTGCCCCGGCGACGGAATCCAGCGCTTCAACCAAAGGCACCCCGGCAGCAAACATGGTAGAGAGCGTTCTGGCGAAACGGGCGATGGTGGCAATTTTTATCAGATGACCAAAAATAGGCAGTTTTAACAGCAGCCTGTCCATGGTGGACTGCATTTTTTCCGAGCGTTTCCAAGTATAGAAAAAGAACCACAAACCACCGCCTAATGCCCCGAATATTGCCCACCAATATTCTACAAAAAAATCTGAAATGGCCATCACCACCAAAGTGGGCGTAGGCAAGTCAGCGCCGAAATTGCTGAATAGCTCCTTGAAGGCAGGAATCACAAAAATCATGATGACTGCAGTAATGACGAACGCTACGACGATAATCGAAATCGGATAGAAAAGCGCGGATTTGATCTTGCTCTTGATGGCGAGGATTTTTTCCTTGTAAGTTGCCAGCCGGTCCAGCAAGGCATCAAGAATACCGGCCTGCTCACCCGCTCCGATCAGGTTGCAGAACAGATTGTCGAAATATAGCGGGTACTTGCGGAATGCCTGGCTCAAGCTGCTGCCGGTTTCAACATCCGCCTTGATGTCGGCAAGCAGTCTGGCTACGGAGGGGTTGCTATGGCCCTTGCCGACAATGTCGAATGCTTGCAGCAACGGGACGCCGGCCTTCATCATGGTGGCAAGCTGGCGTGTGAAAAGCGTGATGTCCTTCTCCGTGACCTTGCCGCCAGACTTGAAAGCGCTCTGTTTGCTGATCTTGACGACATTGACGCCCTGGCGCCTGAGCGTGGCTTTGACGAATGCTTCCCCGGTTGCCTGCATCTCGCCCTTGATGCGTTTGCCTTTTTTATCCGTACCCTCCCAGGCGTAGGTGACTTCTTTTGATGCACTCGCTGCCATAATTTTTCCCGAAATTATTCGTTAGTGACTGCTTCGACTTCTTCGATGGAGGTGAGCCCCTGTTTAACCTTGATCAAGCCGGATTGACGCAGATCCTTCACCCCTTCAGCGCGAGCCTGATCCGCAATATCGTGCGCGGTACCATTTTTCATGATAATACGGCTGATAGCATCGGTAACCGGCATGACCTGGTAAATGCCTACGCGCCCCTTGTAGCCGCCATTGCACATTTCGCAGCCGCCTTCCTTGTGGCCGTACAGTTGCCAGCTTCCATCGAGGTCCGCTTCGGTAAAGCCAACGCCTAACAAGGCTTCTTTCGGGACATCCAGTGGAACCTTGCAGTTCGGACATAGCTTCCGTGCGAGGCGCTGGGCAGTGATTAGTGAAACGGCGGAGGCAATGTTGAACGGGGCTACGCCCATATTCATCAGCCGCGTCAGGGTGGAGGGCGCATCATTCGTATGCAAGGTCGAAAGCACCATGTGGCCGGTAGAGGCCGCCTTGATCGCCATATCCGCAGTCTCAAGGTCCCGGATTTCGCCGATCATGATAATGTCTGGATCCTGACGCAGGAATGATTTGAGCGCGGCGGCGAAGGTCAGGCCCTGTTTGTCATTGACATTGACCTGGTTAATGCCGGCCAAAGGAATTTCGGCTGGGTCTTCCGCAGTCGAAATGTTGACTTCCGGGCCATTAAGAATATTAAGGCACGTATAAAGCGATACGGTTTTACCCGAGCCGGTAGGCCCTGTGACCAATACCAGGCCATAAGGCCGGCGGATTGCGTTCAGTAATGATTCCTTCTGTTCCGGCTCATAACCCAGAGCCTCGATGCCCAGTTTCGCGCTGGACGGGTCCAGGATACGCATGACGATCTTTTCGCCGTTGATCAACGGCAATGTGCTGACCCGGAAATCAATCGTGCGCGTCTTGGACAGCACCAATTTCATTCGGCCATCCTGCGGGATGCGTTTTTCAGAGATGTCCAGGTTGGAAATCACCTTGATGCGGGAAGCCATTTTTTCCTTGATGGCAAGCGGGGGCTGTGCAATTTCGCGCAACACACCGTCTACCCGGTAGCGTATCCGATAGAATTTTTCGTAAGGCTCGAAATGCAGGTCGGATGCGCCCATGTTGATCGCATCCAGCAAAATTTTCTGGATATATTTAACGACCGGCGCATCATCAATTTCCAGTGTCTGGACTTCTTCCTGCCCCTGTTCCTCTCCCTCGATGTCGAGATTGAAATCATCGTCAACCGAAATGGATTGCAGGCTGGTGTCCTTCGATTCTGCAATCTTTTCTATCCATTGCGACAATTTGTCGTCTTCAACCACCACCGGCGACAACGTCATTCCCGTCTGGAATTTCACATCGTCCAGCACGTGCAGGTTGGTGGGGTCGGAAAGGGCGACGAACAGGGTATTGCCGCGTCCCTGCAGCGCCATGACATGGCTGATCTGCATCAGCTTGATATCAATCCCTTTGGCAGGAAGATAGTCCGGGTTCAGGGCGTTGAGGTCGAAAAGGGGAAAGCCGAATGCGCGCGATGCGGTCTCGGCGATTTGCAGTGCCGAGAGCCTCTTGCTGGAAACGACTTGTTTGACAAAAGGAATTTTCTGGGTATTGGCAGAGGTCTGGATGGCATTGGCCTCATCCTCTGACAGCAAATTTTCTTGGACCAGTATGCGGGCAAGCCCGCCTAGTTTATTGGGTGAAATCGCTGTTGCCATCTGGGTTCAAATTCTGCTTTTGTCTGATTTTCAGGATGTTGGGTAATTTTCCTAATGTAGATGATGCACGCTAGGGTTTTTTTTGTAAAGACAAGCTGCTAAGTAGCTTCTATAAGGGTTCGATGAATGCCTGTCAAGAATTAAGAAAAAACCCTTGACTTATTGCAATAACGCAAGTAAAAACGCGTTCAGGCGTTTGGATTCGAGGTCATAGTAGCCGGCACTACCGACTTAAGTTCTTGAAGTACAAACTTTTGGGGACGCCTCCCCTAGTTTTAGTAAGGAAGTTTTAAATGGCAACAGGTACCGTGAAGTGGTTCAATGATTCCAAGGGCTTTGGTTTCATTACCCCGGACGATGGTGGTGACGATTTATTCGCTCACTTCTCCGCAATTGTAGAGTCTGGCTACAAGAGTCTCAAAGAAGGTCAGCGCGTGACATTCGATGTCACCGAAGGCCCAAAAGGCAAACAAGCTTCTAATATCCAGAAGGCTTAAGCTTTAAATCGATTAGACAGACTTCATCAGAACGGCCCAAAAAATGGGCCGTTTTGTTTTGTGTTTACATGTGACGGATGATCTCGTTACCAAATTGCGAGGAGCTCACTTGCGTGGCGCCTTCCATTTGGGATGAGAAGTCGTGCGTGACGCGTTTGGCAGCAATGGCCTTGGCCACGCCCTGAATTACCAGGTCTGCCGCTTCTGTCCAGCCGATGTGGCGCAGCATCATCTCTGCTGAAAGAATCAGCGAGCTGGGGTTGGCTATGTCCTTGCCTGCAATCTTCGGTGCGGTGCCATGCGTTGCTTCAAACATGGCCGTGGTGTCGGAGAGATTTGCCCCGGGCGCAATACCGATACCGCCGACCTGCGCAGCCAGCGCATCCGACATGTAATCCCCGTTCAGGTTGAGTGTGGCGACGACATCGTAATCCTGCGGGTGCAGCAGTATTTCCTGCAGGAATGCATCGGCAATGCAATCCTTGATAATCATACCGTTCGGCAGCTTACACCACGGACCGCCGTCAATTTCCACTGCGCCGAACTCCTCCCTGGCGACTTCGTAGCCCCAGGTCTTGAATCCGCCTTCGGTGAATTTCATGATGTTGCCCTTGTGGGCGATGGTTATGGACCTGCGGTTGTTGTCGATGGCGTATTGAATGGCTTTTCTCACCAGCCGCTTGCTGCCTTCGATCGAAACCGGTTTGATACCGATGGCCGAAGATTCCGGAAAGCGGATTTTTTTACGTACTCCCATGTCGCTGAGGAAATTGATGACTTTTTTTACTTCATCGCTCTCAGCCGCCCATTCGATACCTGCATAGATATCTTCCGTATTTTCACGGAAAATCACCATGTCGGTTTTTTCCGGATGCTTCACCGGGCTGGGTACGCCGGTGAAATATTGCACGGGGCGCAAGCAGACATAGAGATCGAGTTCCTGGCGCAGGGTAACGTTCAGCGAGCGTATGCCGCCGCCAACCGGTGTAGTGAGCGGGCCTTTGATCGAAACGACATAATCTTTCACCGCCTGCATGGTTTCATCCGGCAGCCATGCATTTTCACCGTAGATTCTGGTGGATTTTTCCCCGGCATAGACTTCCATCCAGGAAATGGCGCGTTTGCCGCCGTAGGCTTTGGATACTGCGGCATCAACCACCTTGATCATCGGCGGGGTGATGTCGACACCAATCCCATCCCCTTCGATAAATGGGATAATGGGCTGATCCGGCACGTTAAGGGAGTTATCTGCGTTGACGGTGATTTTCTGGCCGATTTGCGGCGTTCTGATTTTTGTGGACATGGATTAATCCTGAAGATGCTGATTCTGTTTAACAAGCCGTACGGGGTCATCTGCCAGTTCAGTGCACATGAGAAACATCCCACGCTCAAGGACTACATCCCGATAGCAGATGTTTATGCAGCGGGAAGACTCGATACGGACAGTGAAGGTTTACTTATTTTAACCGATGATGGCGCTATACAGCATCGTCTATCACACCCGATTCATAAAGAATTCAAGACTTACTGGGTGCAGGTCGAAGGAGCGCCGACCGATGATGCGCTAAGCTCCTTGCGCAAGGGTGTGAATCTGGGAGACTTTGTGACCAGGCCGGCCAAGGTCAGGGTGATCGACGAGCCGCATGGGCTTTGGCCGAGGGTGCCGCCGATCAGGGAGCGCAAGGCGATCCCGACCACATGGCTGGAAATTCGGATCAATGAAGGGAAGAATCGGCAGGTACGCCGGATGACGGCTAAAATAGGGTTCCCAACCTTGCGCCTGATTCGCTATGCTATTGGTGGATATACTCTGGACGGCCTCGAAAGCGGGGCCTGGAAAAAACTTTGAATTTATAGGTGTCCCATGAAGCCGGTTGTTGTTTTTCGTCATGCCCTGACTGAGGGCGCGGGTTATTTCGGTGCGTTCCTGACAGAAAGAAATATTCCCTGGCAAATGATACGCATTGACCAGGGCGAGCAGATTCCGTCAACAGCCGAGGATTTCAGCGGTATGGCGCTGATGGGCGGCCCGATGAGCGTCAACGATGATTTGCCTTGGATCGCTCCGCTGCTCGGACTGATTCGCGATGCGATGGAGAGGGATGTGCCGGTGCTCGGCCACTGCCTGGGGGGGCAGCTTATGAGCAAGGCCCTGGGCGCGACCATTTCCAGAAATACGGTGAAGGAAATCGGCTGGGGTGAAGCACGTTTGAGTGACAGCCCGGAAGCAAGGCGCTGGTTCGGCGAACTGGAGAACTTTGACGTTTTCCACTGGCATGGCGAGACGTTCGCGCTGCCTGCCGAAGCGACGCATCTGCTGTCCAGCGCCTACTGCTCCAATCAGGCATACGCCATCGGCAAGCATCTCGCCTTGCAATGCCATATCGAGATGACCTGCGATATGGTGAAAGTATGGTGCGATGCGGGCGCGAGCGAGGTGACAGAGTCCATCTCCAGTCCCGGCGTGCAGACGGTAGAGAAAATGCAGGCCAATCTGCATCAGCGTGTTGCCAGCCTGAATGCGATAGCGAAACCGGTTTACGAGCGCTGGATAGCCGGGCTGAAAACCTGACGAGCTTTCTTGAAACGACTGCGGAGGCTGCCTGCGTTGCGTACGCTTCTGGCACAGGGTCGAGCTGCTTTAGCAGTATGATAAACTTCCGGCAATATCAACGAATGACAAAAAGAGATTTTCGATGTCCGGCAACACCATAGGCACGCTTTTTACACTGACTTCCTTCGGTGAATCCCACGGTCCCGGTATCGGCGGCATTGTCGACGGCTGCCCGCCGGGAATGGCGTTGAGTCCGGCTGATTTGCAGGCTGAACTTGATCGCCGCAAACCTGGCACTTCCCGGCATGTTACCCAGCGTAAAGAGCCGGATACAGTGGAAATTCTTTCGGGGGTTTTTGAAGGCAGGACGACCGGCGCACCCATCGGTTTCCTGATCCGTAATCAGGATCAGCGCAGCCAGGATTACGGCACCATCGCCGAAACTTTCCGGCCAGGCCATGCCGATTACACTTACTGGCAGAAATACGGCATACGCGACTATCGCGGCGGCGGTCGCTCCAGTGCGCGCGAGACCGCCGTGCGGGTGGCTGCGGGTGCCATTGCCAAGAAATGGCTGAACGAACGCTACGGGGTGACTATCCGTGGCTATATGAGCCAGTTGGGGGAGATCAGCATTCCGTTCCAGACGTGGGATGCCGTTGATGAGAATCCGTTTTTCTCGCCTAACCGCGAAATCATTCCCCAGCTCGAAGCCTATCTCGATAACATCCGTGCCGAACGTGATTCGGTCGGCGCCCGCATCTCGGTTGTTGCCAAGGGCGTTCCCGTCGGCTGGGGCGAACCGGTTTACGACAGGCTGGATGCCGAGATCGCTTATGCAATGATGAGTATTAACGCGGTCAAGGGGGTGGAGGTCGGCGCAGGCTTTGCCAGCGTCGCCCAGCGCGGCTCCGTCCACAGCGATGAAATGACGCCGCAGGGCTTTGTGACCAACCATGCCGGAGGCGTGCTGGGCGGCATATCGACTGGTCAGGATATCGAGGTGCATATTGCCCTGAAGCCGACATCGAGCATCCCGCAGGAGCGCCGTTCCATTGACAAGTCCGGCAATCCGGTCACCATGCAGACCACCGGTCGCCATGACCCGTGCGTAGGCGTTCGTGCCACCCCGATTGCCGAGGCGATGCTGGCGCTGGTGCTGATGGATCACGCGCTTCGTCATCGTGCCCAGTGCGGCGATGTTGTCAGCAATACCCCGAAAATCTGATCCGTCCAGGGAAACACAGAAGACATGAGCAAGCGGGATGTGGCGCAAGGCGCCCGGAGCGCGGAAGCCGGACCATTTCATGCAGATGGGCGGGATTTTGGGCATCGCCCAATGCCTCTATTTGCCTGTGTAGCCATTGTTCAGTGTTTCCCTGACTTGCATTAGCCGTTAAGTCGCCTTATGCAGCTATTCCCTTATTGGCGGCTTTCCAGCTTTTATTTCACTTATTACATGTTCGTAGGCGCCTTTGTGCCCTATTGGAGCCTGTATCTGAAGTCCGTGCATTTCTCAGCGGTTGAAATCGGGATTCTGCTTTCCCTTTTTCAGGTCAGCAGGATATTCTCACCCAGTTTCTGGGGCTGGCTTGCAGACCGAACCAATCGGCGTGTGGCGTGGATCAAGCTGACTGCCTTGCTTGGCTTGCTTGGATATATCGGCGTCTTCTTCGGCACCAGTTTTGTCTGGCTGTTTTTTGTCATGGCCGCGCTCAGTATTTTTACCAGCTCGACCTTGCCATTGGCCGAGGCCGTCACCATGGCGCATATCGAACCGGCGAACCAGCCCTATGGCCGCATTCGCGTATGGGGTTCCATCGGATTTATCGTCGCAGTGCTCGGACTTGGCTTCCTGCTCGATTACACGGAAATCGACAGCCTCTTGTGGTGCCTACTCATCATACAAGCCACCTTGTTCCTGTTGGCGTTCAAGATACCGGAGCCGCATGTGCCGCCGCACCATACGGATCACCTGTCCGTATGGAATATCGTGATGCGCCCGGAAGTACTGGCACTGCTGGTGGGAAGTTGTTTGATGGTCAGTGCGCATAGCGTCTATTACAGTTTCTATTCGATTTTTCTTGAGGAGCGCGGATACAGCAAATCCTTGATCGGTGTTTTGTGGGCCATCGGCGTCATCTGCGAGATCATGATCTTCATGGTCATGCCGAAACTGATGGCGAGGTTCAGGCTGAAACAGATTCTCATGCTTAGCTTGCTGCTCGCCGTACTGCGCTTTGCCATGATAGGCGCCGGCATCTCCTCATTGCCGGTGCTGGTGCTCGCGCAGACACTGCATGCCGCCACATTTGGCAGCTTTCATGCCGCATCCGTTGCTATCGTGCACCAGTATTTCCGCGGCAGGCACCAAACCAAGGGGCAGGCCATATACAGCAGCGTGGGCTACGGGCTGGGCGGCACCATAGGCGGCATATCGGGCGGCTATGCCTTGCAGTACCTGGGTGGCGAGACGACTTTTATCCTTACCGCTATTTATCCCCTGGCCGGTTTGATAGTGGTTGCCATCTGGCTCAAGGTTCGCCATCATTAGCGCTTCAGCGTAATCGAAGAATTCCGGCCATGAAGAAATCCGCATGTGCATTGCTTTTATTGTCAGGGCTTGCGTTCAGCCATTTTGCGATTGCTGAAACTCAGGTCAATGTCGTTGGCTTGTTCAGCGGCAAGGCTGTTCTGATCATCAACGGAGGCAAGCCCAGAACACTCACCGCAGGGCAGACCGTCAACGGCGTCAAGCTGATTTCGGCAGACAGCGCCGGCGCCGTGCTCGAGGTTGAGGGCAAACGCAGGCAACTGGGCATGGGGCAGGCCGTGTCTGTCGCCGGCGATATTTCGTCGGAGCCGCAAAGCCTGACACTTTATGCAAATTCATCCGGCCACCATCAGGCCGACGGTCAGATCAACGGCGCATCGGTCAAATTTCTGGTGGATACCGGAGCGACTTCGGTGGCCATGAACAGCAGCGACGCCAAAAAAGCGGGTATCGATTACAAGAAGGGGGAGAGCATCCCCTTGCAGACAGCGAGCGGCACCGTGCCTGCCTACCGTGTCGTTATCAACTCGCTCAGGCTGGGCGCGCTGGTTCTGAATCAGGTGGATGGTGTTGTGGTTGAAGGGGATTCGCCGCCGATGGTGTTGCTCGGCATGAGCGCACTGAACAGGCTGGACATGAAGCGCGACGGCATATCACTGACGCTGACCAAGAAATTCTGATAGCGGAGCCTGGTTAAGTGCAGGCAGGAAAATGCCGGATCGAGTCCGGCATGGGGTTCAGGTTACCGTTACCCGGCAATCATTCCGGGTGTCAGTGTTTGCCTTCGGCTAATTTGTCACGTTCAATTAACGCGTAAGCCGAGTGGTTGTGGATGGACTCGAAGTTCTCGGACTCGACGATATAGGCATCGATCCTGCGTTCGGCGTTCAGCTTTGCTGCAACGTCGCGCACCATGTCTTCGACAAATTTCGGATTATCATACGCGCGCTCGGTGACGAATTTCTCGTCAGGCCGTTTCAGTAATCCATAAAGCTGGCAGGATGCCTGCTCTTCCACGAGCGAAATCAGGTCTTCCACCCAGATAAAGCCGTTGATGCGTGCCGTGACGGTAACGTGCGAACGCTGGTTGTGCGCGCCGTAATCGGAGATTTTTTTCGAGCAGGGGCAAAGGCTGGTTACCGGCACCAGCACCTTTACCGTGATGTTGAACTTGCCGTTCTCGATTTCGCCAATGAATGTCACCTCGTAATCCAGCAGGCTTTGTACGCCGGAGATAGGCGCTGCCTTGTTGACGAAGTAAGGGAAGGTCATTTCAACATGCCCGGACTCCGCTTCCAGGCGCTTGACCATTTCGCGCAGGATTGTTTCAAAGGACTCAATCGAAATTTCACGCTCGTTCATGTTGAGAATCTCAACGAAACGTGACATATGGGTGCCTTTGAAATTGTGCGGCAGGTGCACGTACATATTGAATACGGCCACTGTATGCTGCACGCCGCCGGTCTTGTCCTTCACCTTGACGGGGTGGCGTATGGATTTGATGCCAACCTTGTCGATGGCTAGATGCCGCGTATCCGGGGTATTCTGAACGTCTTCAATCGCGGGTGCAGTGGGTTGATTCATTTAACATCTCAATTCTTGGAATAAACTCAGATAATACTTGAGTATATCACTAGGTTAATTTTTTCTCAATTGCGCTAATAATGCCTTCAGGGCTCAGACCGCAATTCCTGAGCATGGTTTCATGGTCGCCATGCTCGATGAATTCATCCGGCAAACCCAGGCAAAGTGTTTTGACCACTTTTCCGGAGGATTGCAGCGTCTCAAGCACGGCAGCCCCTGCGCCGCCCATGATCGCATTTTCTTCGATCGTGACCAGCAATTCATGATTCTCTGCCAATTGCAGCACAAGCTCAATATCCAGCGGTTTGACGAATTTCATGTTGGCGACGGTAGCCCCAAGCTTTTCTGCAGCTTCGAGCGCCGGTTTCAGCATGCTGCCGAAGGCCAGGATGGCGATTCTTTCGCCTTGCCGGCGGATTTCGCCGCGGCCGATAGGAATGGCCTGCATGCCGGCTTGTACGTTGATGCCGGGCCCGCTGCCGCGCGGATAGCGTACAGCGCTGGGGCCATCGTGCCGGAAAGCCGTGTAGAGCATCTGGCGGCATTCGTTTTCGTCGCTCGGTGTCATCACCAGCATATTCGGGATGCAGCGCAGATAGCTGAGATCGAAGCTGCCTGCGTGCGTCGGCCCATCCGCGCCGACCAGGCCGGCACGGTCGATGGCAAACACGACCGGCAGGTTCTGCAGTGCAATATCATGAATCAGCTGATCGTAAGCGCGTTGCATGAATGTGGAGTAAATTGCGACAACCGGTTTCATGCCATCGCAGGCCAGGCCGGCGGCAAATGTCAGGGCATGCTGTTCGGCGATGCCGACATCAAAGAAACGGTCGGGATACTGCTCGGCGAATGCATTCATGCCTGAACCGTCCGACATGGCGGGTGTGATGCCGATCAGGCGTTCATCCTGTGCGGCCATATCGACCAGCCATTCGCCAAAAACCTGCGTATAGGTTTTTCTGCCGGCGGCACTGACGGAGTCGCCGTTGCGGGGATCGAACTTGCCAACGCCGTGGAATTTCCCCGGGTCCTCTTCCGCCGGCAGGAAGCCATGACCTTTCTGGGTGACCACATGCAGAAACTGCGGGCCTTTCAGCCGCCTGATATTGTGCAGGGTGGCAACCAGGGTATCGAGATCGTGGCCGTCGATCGGGCCGATGTAATTGAAGCCGAATTCTTCGAACAAGGTGCTGGGCGTCATCATGCCCTTGACGTGTTCTTCCGCGCGTTTGGCAAATTCCAGTACTGGCGGCACAACGCCGAGAACCTTTTCGCCCGACCGCCACATGCGGTGATAAAGCTTGCCGGAAAGGAGTTTGGCCAGATAGTTGTTCAATGCCCCGACATTCGGTGAAATCGACATGTCGTTGTCATTGAGAATGACCAGCAGGTTGGTATCCATCGCACCGGCATTATTCAGCGCCTCGAAAGCCATGCCGGCGGTCATGGCGCCATCGCCGATGATGGCTACGGAGCGATTGTCCGCACCGTTCAACCGGGCAGC
Source organism: Methylophilaceae bacterium (assembly GCA_905339275.1). Lineage (GTDB taxonomy): Bacteria > Pseudomonadota > Gammaproteobacteria > Burkholderiales > Methylophilaceae > UBA6140. The sequence continues at coordinate 46,125 of CAJPFK010000003.1, read as the reverse complement.
CACGGCCATGCCCAGCGCTGCTGAAATCGAGGTGCTGGAGTGGCCGGTGCCGAATGTGTCGTACGGGCTTTCCGAGCGGCGAGGGAAACCGGCAATGCCGTTGGGTTTGCGCAGCCCGCTCATGGCTGCGCGCCGGCCGGTAAGTATTTTGTGCGGATAGGTCTGGTGGCCGACATCCCAGACCAGATTGTCCTCGGGTGTGTTGAAGACGTAGTGCAACGCGATCGTGAGTTCGACCACGCCGAGGTTGGAGGAAAGGTGCCCGCCTGTCTGCGAGACGCTCTCGATCAGGAATTCCCTCAGTTCACGCGCAAGTTCCGGCAGGCGTTTGCGGTCCAGTTGCCGCAGTTGTTCGGGGGAATCGATGGTGTCTAGCAAAGCGTACATATGAATTTGGTGGGGATAAGTATTTTTCTGATTCGGGAATGGGCGGTCTAAAAACCACGCTGTGTAATGTAGTCCGCCAGTTGCACGAGGCGTTTCGCATCATTGCCGAAGCTCGCCACATGCCTGATCGCATTTTCGTATAACTCGCGCGCCAGTTCCTTGGCGCGGGACAGGCCGAGAATCGTCACGTAAGTGGGTTTGTTGGAGGCTGCATCCTTGCCGGCGGTTTTTCCGAGTGTGGCTGTGTCCGCTTCCGCATCGAGAATGTCATCGACGACCTGAAACGCGAGCCCGATGTATTGCGCGTAATGGTCGATCGCCTTGATATGCTCCGGCCTGCTGGTTTCACTACAGTAGGCGCCCAGCAAGGCGGCCGCCCGTATCAATGCCCCGGTCTTGTGGATATGCATATGCTCGAGCTCCGCCTGGTCCAGGGATTGGCCCACGCTTGCGAGGTCGATTGCCTGCCCGCCTGCCATGCCGCGCGAGCCGCTGGCAATTGCCAGCACGTTGACCATTTCCAGTTGCCTTTCCGGCAGGCTGAATAGTTTAGGCTGTGATAAGGCCTGGAAAGCCAGGCTTTGCAGCGCATCCCCGACCAGCAGTGCAGTCGCATCGTCATATTTTTTGTGGCACGATGGTTTGCCGCGGCGCAGGTCGTCGTCGTCCATGCAAGGCATGTCATCATGAACGAGGGAGTAAGCATGTATCAGTTCTACCGCGGCGGCGGCATTGTCGGCTTTTTCCGCATCAGCGCCGCATAAGTCTGCCGTAGCATGCGCCAGCAATGCACGCACGCGTTTGCCGCCGCCAAGCACGGCATAGCGCATGGCTTCGTGCAGTCTGTTTGGTGCAATCTGCGCGGAAGGTAGTAATTTTTCCAGCGCGGATTCCGTGCGGCTCTGAATACTTAAAGCCCAATCCTGAAAATCATTCATCTCGATATGGTTGCAAGTTGTTGTCGTTGAGAATGCGGACTTGTTGTTCAATCTCCGCCAGTGCTTTCTGGCAGAACTGGAGCAGTTCAGTGCCGCGTTGGTAAGCGGCAAGGGATTGGTCCAGCGGAAGTTGGGATGATTCCATTTGGCTGACGATGGTTTCAAGTTCCTTTAATGCGTCTTCGAAGGTTGGGCTCTTCTCTGGGGATTTACTCATGCTGGCGATCTCTGTCAGGTACTGGCTGATGATTCAGTGTGTTGAATTGTGTGACGATCAGTCGGTCATTATTTTTTCGCAAGCCACTAGTTTACGCTGTTAGGCGGATTAGTAGAAACGCCGAAAGGCAAAATCCCCGTAAGAAATTGCCGGATATCGGAAATTTCCTCCTGGCAGACGGCATGCGCCATGCCGTATTCATGCCATGTTAGCGGATATCCAAGCTCGCTCAAACAGGTGGCGGAGTTTTTGGCGAGATCCGGCCTGATGACGCTGTCGAATTGCCCGTGCGCCATGAACACCGGAATCCGGGCGTTGATCGGGGCAGCTTCCCGGGCAGCCGTGTCTCGTAGAGGCAAATATGTCGAGAGCGCAAGCACGCCAGCCAGTTTTTCCGTGAATCTGAGCGCCGTATGCAGGGCGACTGCACCTCCCTGGGAGAAGCCGGCCAGCACGATGTGGTCGGATGGAATGCCGCGTGCCATTTCCTGCCGGATCAGGGCTTCGATCTGCGCCTGGCTTTCCCGTATGCCTTGTTCATCCTGCTTGCTGCCGGGTTCCAGGCTGAAGATGTCATACCAGGCGCGCATCTCGTAACCATTATTGATCGTCACTTTCCGGTAAGGGGCATGCGGCAGGATGAATCTGGTCTGCGGCAGCCGGAGTGCTTCGGCAATGGACTCGAAATCGTAACCGTCGGCACCTAGCCCGTGAAGCCAGATGATGCTGAACCGAACGTCGGCAGGGGGTGATATTTCCAGTAATTCCAGCGCTTGCATAGTAGTCTTGTTGTATGTAAAAAAATGTTAAGGAGGCGGATTTTTATCCCTGACTCTTGCATCATGCGGTCTGGCGCGCGATTCAGGAGCTGAAATCAGCCATGAAATAAATAGGGATGATACCTCCATATATCGCGGGAAGCGGTTTCTTGCAATCCCGGACAGCCAATTAAAAATGGCTTCAGCCGTGCGTGTCAAACGAGTTCGCTTACAAAATGTCGCCCATATCTGGCACAATCCCCCCAGAATCACGGTTTTTGCATACATTGAGTGTAAAAAAAGAAGATTTCAGGGGCATATATGCAACTTAGGGTATTGGGGTGTAGTGGAGGCATCGGCGGAAGCTTGAGAACCACGAGCTTTCTGATCGACAGCGATATTCTTCTGGATGCAGGTACTGGCGTAGGGGATTTGAGCATTGAGCAACTGCTTGGAATCGACCATATTTTTATCACGCATTCGCATCTGGATCATATTGCCTGTATTCCCCTCCTCGCAGATACCGTCCTCGGTTTGCGCGATAAACCGGTAAACGTCCATGCCACAGTTGAGACATGGCAGATTATCAGCGAACATATTTTTAACTGGAAAGTGTGGCCGGATTTCACGGTGATTCCCAATCCGGATCAGCCAATACTGGCATGGAAGGAAATCCGGCTCGGACAGACGGTGATGCTTGGCAACCGCCGGATCACGCCGGTTCCTGCCAACCACGTAGTGCCCGCTGTCGGCTTTCACCTTGAGGGCGAGCGTTCCAGCCTGATATTCAGCGGGGATACGACAATTTGCGATGCCTTGTGGGCATACGCCAATTGTACCGGCAACCTGCAATACCTGCTTATCGAGACAGCCTTCAGCAATGATGAGGCGGAGATGGCAAAACTTTCGAAACATTTATGCCCCGCCCTGTTGCTGGATGAACTCGCAAAACTCGAGCATTCGCCCCAGGTGTTCATCACGCATCTGAAGCCGGGCGAGGGCGACATCATCATGCAGGAAATTGTCTCAGGCGCCCCGGCAGGGATGCGCATCCAGGCACTGGATCACGGACATATTTTTGAGCTTTAGAACGAATCCCAGTAAGGAACAGGTACAGATGACATCTCTAGATTTATCGCGGCTCGCAAGATTCGAACCGATTTCCACGCTATCTCCCGACAGGCTTGAGGAGCTGGCCGGCCTGTGTTTTGTGGAGCGGGTCAGCAAGGACATGGACCCGTTACGGATGAACGTGACTAAAAGCCCGCAGTCGTTTTATCTGCTCAAGGGCAACCTGGGCTTGCGCTTCCAGAATGGCAGGAAAGTCATCCTGCGTGGCGGCTCAAAAGCCTCCAACTATCCCGTCAACGACGATAAAGGCTCCCTGAAGTACACGGTGGCACTGACCGATATCGAAATCCTCAGAATCGACCAGGATTTGCTCGACATCATGATGACCTGGGATCAACTGGCCGGCTATGAATCCTCCGACGCGCAGGACGCGCGCGCGCCTGATACGCAGCTCAAACGCGATACGGCCGGCTGGATGCGCAAAACCAGTGTGTTCAGCGCCGAGAATCTGCAAAACGGTGTTTTCAGCCGCCTGCCATACGCCAATATCGAAGAAATGTTCAGGCGCATGACCGTGGTGGAAGTCCAGGCCGGCCAGGTCATCATCACCCAGGGAGCCCAGGGTGATTTTTACTACCTGATCGAACAAGGCACGGCCATTGTCAGCCGTACCAAAATAGTGAGCGAGCCACCGGTCACACTCGCCGAACTGGGCGCGGGCAGCGCATTCGGGGAAGAGGCGCTGGTCTCCGACAACAAGCGTAACGCTACGGTCACCATGAAGACCGACGGCAGGCTGCTGCGGCTGAACAAGGATGACTTCATTGAGCTTCTGAAGGCCCCATTGCTGCAGTATGTCGATATGGAGAAAGCAAAACAGATGGTGGAGGAAGGTGCGGTGTGGCTGGATGTGCGCTTCCCATCCGAATTCGTCTTCGAGCACCTGGCCGATTCAGTGAATACCCCCCTGCATGAGATTCGTGGAATTCTGGGCAGCCTGGACCAGGCAAAGCAATACATTACCTATTGCCAGACTGGTCGCCGCAGCTCGGCAGCGGCTTTCATCCTCATCCAGCACGGCTTCAATGCCGTTGTGCTGGAAGGGGGCACCAGGGGCTCGCGCCGGTTTGCGCGGGCCGCGCCTTAAGCGGTTTCCCCGGCCTTTAACAGCAGAATCCAGTCGTCATCACCGCCGGCATTCTTCCCGGGGATAGTGAAAGTATGTCGATGTCTGTTCGCTGTTTTTGCCGCACTTGCTGCGAGAACCGCCCCGTTGACGGGGTCCAGCCAACCGGCCCGGACAGGCCCGGCAAGTATGCCTGTATTGACGCTGACGGATGTTCTGTCCCAGATATAACAAAGCGCCGATAACCCGTCAGCCGTCATGACGGCCGGTACCGTTCCGCTACGCTGGTACCATTTGCCGGCTAGCCTTCCGGAAACCTCAAAACGATGCCACGGCAAGCCTTCAAGAAACCGTTTGGCGACTGCCAGTTGGCCGGACCCCGGCAAATCCAGTGCAGCCTCCCACGGCGTGCCGCCCCAATCATGGCCAAGCGGAGATTTTCCGAATCCATATTCCTTGCGGTTGACCTGCCATAAACCATTGGCGCCATAAGTATGCCCGGCACAGCCGCTATTCAGCAAATGCGCCCAGAAAGCCTGCCTCACGTCCCGCGTGGTGACGGCAGGATCGATCTCAAGCGCCTCATAGCGGGATTCTCCGCTGATAACCGGCATTACCGGCGACGCCTTCCAGCCGGCATGAGCCTGGCTGGCATGCCGGCCTGTTTGCTGACCATGGCCGGTCTGCTGCATTTCAAAATCGAGCAGGCCGGGTTCGATGACGGAATCGCGTGCGCTCAGCACCGGATGGGTGGTGAGCAGCCGATGAAAGCCGTCGATCTCCCTGATATAACGGATGACCTCTGTCCATCCCTGCCTGAGTTGCGCCGTTTCTGCCGGTTTGTTCTCGGAAAGGTACCAGGGCATGGTCTGCTCGCCGGCAGCGCACCAGACCACAGGCAACGCGCCCCAGCGTGCAACCAGGTAGCGCCAGTGCGCCTTCATTCTATCCACGCCCATCCATGTCAGGTAATAGCCCCAGGCGCCGACAATGCAGGGCACCAACCCTTGCCGTACCAGATGCAGAATCTTTTGATCGGCCTCGTCGAAAAATGCCGGCCGGATGCTGCCGAAGCCTGCTGTCCACGGGAACCCGGCGGTACTTTGCCCGCGTTGATCGAAGGCGCCCATGTCGGGATACAGGCCGGCAACCAGTTGAATCACGGTGAAGCCTTTCTCGGCGCGGTTGCTTGCTGCCAGGCTGAATTCATCAGGCCAGCGCAGGCGGTCCGTCAGCCCCATCCACCAGGTATCGCCCAGCCAGAAAAATGGCGTGCCGTCCTCATGGGTAAAATGCCGATGATCCGCAGCAACGATGGGTGCGCCATGCTTAAGCAGCGGCTGATCGCCCTGATAAGACGCAATGCAAACGGTCCCGTTTATTCCGTGCAACCCGGCGTTTGCCCGGTCGCTGCATTCGGTGCGATAGCTGTGCAAGCCGGCGATCCGGGAACTATAGCGCACACGCCATTGGTCATCCCCGGCCCAGTAAGCCGGAATGCGCCGTATCTTGCCGCCGGGCTCCGTAAAAACCACATCGAGCGTGACCGTGTTAAACGGGTCTTCATAGGCTATCGCTGAACGGAAGCCGAGTTCATGCCAGTTCGGGAGTATCGAAGCATCTGAAATATGCTGATCGGAGCGGGTCATCTGTTTATTCTGGTCTTTGGCCTGTAAATATAGCGTATCCTGAATCTGGAATCCCTACCCGATATGGCCATCGCTAATATATATTTCTGGTAGTAATATAGCTTGCAAATAGCAGATTCCATAAATGCTTTCAGGTATGGTCAACAGGGGTGCGAATGTGATGCAACATAAAACTAAAGTTGGGATTGTCGGCTCCGGATTTATCGCCCGGGGGCTGGCCAATCTCATGTTCAAATCGGCTGATTTCGAAATATCCCATATTCTCACACGCCGCCCGGTTGATTCGATAGAAGGTTTTCCGCCGGTGCGCTTCACCCGGTCATTGACCGAACTGGTCGATCATGCCGATATCGTATTCGAATGCTCGGGCGATGTGCTGCATGCAACGGATGCGGTGCTGGCCGCGAGCAAGGCTGGCAAGAAAGTCGTTACGCTCAATGCGGAGTTCCATGTCACGGCCGGCTCCTGGTTCGTCAGGCAGGGCGCCTATGTCACCGATGCCGACGGCGACCAGCCGGGTTGCCTGGCAAGACTGCATGAAGAGATTGTCGGCATGGGCTTCGAGCCCTGCGCCTACGTCAATATCAAGGGCTTCCTCAACCACAACCCGGAACGCAAGGAAATGCAGTACTGGTCAGACCAGCAGGGCATCCGGCTGGAACAGGTGGTTTCCTTTACCGACGGCACCAAGCTGCAGATCGAGCAGGCTTTTGTCGCAAACGGTCTCGGCGCCACCATTGCCGATGGTGGCATGTTCGGCTCGCGTGTGGAGACGCTCAACGACCTCGATTACCTGGTGCGCGAATCGGAAAAATTCGGCAAACCGATCAGCGATTTCATTCTCTGCAAGGGCGCGCCGCCGGGAGAACTCATCGTCGCCAAAAATCCCGAAGCCGACCGGCTGGGCAAGTATATCGTCGGCCCCTTGAAAACAACCGAGGGTTCCGGCTACATCCTGTTACGTCCCTACCATTTGTGCCATCTCGAAGCCTTGAATACCCTGCGCAAGGTGGTGCGCGGCGAGCCGATGTTGCTGAATAATTCGGCTAATCCTACCATCACTGTCGGTGCCGTCGCCAAGCGCAAGATTCTGAAGGATGAAGTGATAGAACGTGGCGCCGGTGGCTTTGATGTCAGGGGATTGGCTGTGAAAATCCAGGAAAACCGCAATGTGGCACCGATCTGCCTGCTGAATAATACTCGTGTTGTACGTGATATCGAGCCGGGGCAATTGCTGCAGTTTGATGATATTGATCTGGTCGCTAGCAATGCGCTGGAATTTTATATAAATGGGATTGGTTAATTATTTTGCTCAAAAGTGAAGAATAAAAAAGCCCGCAGTCGCGGGCTTTTAGATGCTGATCAGATTTTAACGGCAGTTAGCAGGGCGGTACTTAGCAACAAGAGTACCACCTGTACAATTCCAGGCAATTGCATCACCTGGAACTGTACCTGATGCTAAGGCTGCACCGCCTGCAGTTGGTACCAATGTTATTGTGCCATTACCAGCAGCTGCAGTGTAAGTGATTGTAATAGTGCCATTACCAGCATCTACTGCAACGGAGGTTACATTAGTAGTTGCTGTTGGCGCAGTCCAGCCGGCATTAAGTGCTGTGCCGGAAGCTGCATTTTCCGAGACAGTGACTTTAGCCGCAGACGCCAATGATAAGCCCTCGGTAACTCGTGCACGAACCGTATAGTCTTGATAAGCGGGAATTGCAACAGCTGCCAGAATACCGATAATCGCAACCACGATCATCAGTTCGATCAAGGTAAAGCCTTTTTGTACTTGTTTCATGTTCATACCCCTTTATAGTCAATTAAAATAGATTGGTTGAAATTCCTCTTGGGGATTCATTTCAACCATGCATCACACATTACACCCGGTCATTTCAAGAATAAAAGCATGAATTAGCGTTGTGTTCGCTGGATTGACAAAAATTGTCAGTATCTGACGCGATTTTGTCGAAAATGGCTGATTCTGGGGTGTAGTTCAGAGAAGGGTCTTCTTAAATTCCTCTTTTATTGATGAGATCCAATCGTTTTTCTATTCGTTTGACTTGTCCGGTCAACCTGTCGAGGTTAACCTGCCGTTGTGTAATCATTGAAGCCTGAATAGTTTTATGCTGCATGATAAATGCCTGTCAACTTCAAGCTTTTGCATACTTTCCAACTGCTATAACAAAGTGCCATCATGAAACGATTTTGCTGCAGCAATTTATGCAAGGGTGAAGTTGATGATATAGATCTATACTGCACAAATGAAGAAAAAATCATTGTTCGATCAAAACCCACACCTGAAAGGTAACAAAACCTATTCGCGTGATTTGAAAATAAATGTGCTTTCATCGATGGCGATTGAGGGGGTGCGTAAAGCCGCAGAAAAAGCCCTTACTGCCGCACCTAAATCCATCAAGGCTTAATTTTTCAGACTGCGCCGGACAACGGCGCGAAATATCTTTTTCATCGGTTCGTAATTATTTCCTACACTGGCCTGCACGGCCATAAAGTAATCTTGGCGAGTTTTGCCCCTGATTCCTGTAAAATCCAGCAAAGGTAAACCGGCTTGCAAGGCCATCAAGGTCGATAGCAGGCGTGATACACGTCCATTGCCTTCACGGAACGGGTGAATCAGAACCAGTTCGCAATGTGTGACGGTCAATGCCTCAATTACTTTGTCATGGTCGTTGAAATTACAGGGCGTATAGGTCGCCAGAACCTTCTGCTCCAGGTCATGCATTAGTCGTGGTACTTGGGCTGCCATTGCAAACGCAAAACCGCCTTTGCTGATATTCACCTGGCGGAATTCACCCGCCCAACCGTAAATACTGCCGAGCCACTGCTTATGCAGTATGGCAATGTCCGCCGCAGTAAAGCGATAATCAGCCGAGTAGTGATGAATCGCCCAGTCTGTGGCCTCTGATAATTGGATCGCTTCTTGCGCATCCATCTCCCGTTTGCGCTTAATCCCCTGCAGATTTTTCAGGACGCAGTTATTTGATCCCGGCTCAAATTGTGCCTCGGTTAAATGTCCTGTTTGATAGCCATTACCCGTTAACCAGAAAATCGATTCTGAAAACCTGGTCGAGATGATTCTTACCCTGACGGATGGTCATGAACCTGTCACCGTCTTCGCGGCTGTACTCTTTGTATTTGTCAGACATGGTGTCTTGATACTCCATGTCCGGATTGTATGGGCATTTATGCAAACCGCCTAGATGGTTGAGCTATGAAAGCTCCGATACATAAAGAATACGGGAAATCATCTGCTTTAAGTCTGATGATCAAGTGCGAGCCCTCGCGGCCTGGGTGGAGAAGCAGAAAAGTGACGAGATGATGTGCCATCCTTTTATGTCTACCAGAACCTGACAAATAGTATTGAACGACTTCCAGCTTAAATTCATACAGATACTTCGCCATAAAAACTGCGCCTCTCAAAAATTGGAGTGGATGTCCAATCTTGGGGTGCAGTTCAGTCTGAGGGGGGCTTGGTGGTCATGCCGGACTTGATCCGGCATCCGGCACTATCATTCCGGCTCGTAGGCCGGAATGATAGTGTAGAGACAGTGGTTTACTTGCCTTCGGCAACCTTTTTCAGGTTTTCCAGGCCGGCATCGTAAACGCCGTTGACGGCATTCAGCGCGGATTCGTCATCCTGGCCGGCAGGAATCGGCGGGTTGAGCTTGTAGACGCGGTAGAAGCGGCCGACCCAGTTGACGGTGGTTTCGCCAGCGCCGGGGCCGGGCTTGACGGTGATGAAGGAGTTGTAATCGGCAACCGGCAATACGCCTTCAACGATCTCATAACGCAGCTTCATGGCGTCGTCGTCGGCACCGCGCAGCTTTTCGTAGATGGTGCCGCCGGATTTCAGGGTCAGCAGGCGGTAGGTGTCTTCGCCTTTCTTTTCCAGCTTGGTGCTGGCAACGGCAGGATGCCATTTGTGCATGTTGCCGAAATCCTTGACCAGCGCCCAGACTTTTGCCGGTTCAGCCTTGATGACGACGGATTTGTCCACCTTCTGTGGGGAGGGGCCGTGGGCAAATGCGGTGAGAGGCAGTACGGCAAGCGCCAGCAGTGCAAAAATCTTTTTCATACGAGTTTCTCCATTCCTGTTATTAAAACAACCAATCAAACGACATACCATCCACGATACTGCTATTGGAATTCCTTCATGATAAAACGCCCGAAAGCCCGGCTCTGTTGACCGGTGCTGACGGTATCGATGACTTTGAGGCTGCCCGCATCGATGACCGAAACGGCATTTTCAAACCAGCTTGCTACATAAACCCGCTGCCGTGCTGCATCGAAATCGATACCTTCGGGAAAGCCGCCAACCGGAATCGTTGCGATGACTTTTCTGCTTTCGGCATCGATGACGGAAACGCTATCCGCCTGTGTATTGGTAACGAACACGGTTTTGCTGTCCGGGCTGATGGCGGCACAGTAGGGGCGGGTGCCTACCTTGATCTTTTCGGCGGCCCCTGACGCGAGATTAATCATGGATATGCTGTCTTCATAGACATTGACGGCATACAGGTGTCGTCCGTCCGGGCTGATGCTGATGCCGAAAGGGTGTTCTCCAACCGGGATGCGTGAGGTGACTTTCAGTGTGGCCGTATCGATAACGCCGATATCGTTGCTGTCGCGATTGGAGACATACAGCGTTTTGCCGTCCGGGCTGACAGCGAGCCCTGCGGGGGCCTTGCCTATGCTGACGGTACGCTGCTTGCTGTAATTGCCGGTGTCAATCTCCAGCACGCGGTCCAGGTACCAATCCGCTACATACAGCGCAGTACTGTCGGGAGCGAGCGCAAGGGCGACCGGCGAGCCTTCTATCTTCAGTTCTTCGATGACACTGTTTGACCGGCTATCGATGACAGAGATCGATTGACCGTCAACATTCGACACGAACACGTGTTGCAACTCTGCCGATACCGCCACGCCGACAGGTGCCTTGCCGACAGCAACCGTGCTCACCACCTTGCGGCTGGTAAGGTCGATCACGCTGACATTGTTGCTGCCCTGGTTGGTGATATAGGCATGCCCGTCGGCCAAACCCGGTTTTGCAGACACGAGCAACGCAATCAGGCAGGCATAAATAATCTGTTGAAGTTTCAAAGGGTTTGTAATGGTTAATTAGCTGTAGGTGACAGGACAGAAACGTGACATGGATGCCTATGGTTGACTTGAAAGTATAAGCGGCGCTTATAAACAGCGTCAAGGCAAGCGGGGAATTGTCGCAGGCGCGGTTTCAGAGGCCCTATCAATAAAGGCTGAAATATGAAAAAATGACATTAAATTATTAGGGTCTTTTTATCATGTTAGATCGCGATGGATATCGACCTAATGTAGGCATTATTTTATGCAACGCCAGCAATCAGGTATTCTGGGGCAAGCGTATCAGGGAGCATTCCTGGCAGTTTCCGCAAGGCGGCATCAAGCACGGTGAAACCCCGGAGCAGGCGATGTACCGCGAATTGATGGAAGAAGTCGGCTTGCGCCCGGAGCATGTGAAGATACTGGGCCGTACCAGGGATTGGCTGCGCTACGACGTGCCGACCAACTGGATCAAGCGTGAATGGCGCGGCAGCTACAAGGGTCAGAAACAGATATGGTTCCTGTTGCGTATGGTCGGACGGGATTCCGACGTCTCCTTGCGGGCAACGCCGCATCCTGAGTTCGATGCCTGGCGTTGGAGCGAATACTGGGTGCCGCTGGAGAGCGTCATTGAATTCAAGCGCGAAGTCTATCGGCTTGCGCTGAATGAGCTATCCAATCACCTGGGCCATGACCGTCACCGCAGGCATCACGGTAAGCCTGCAGCCGCGACGCATTCCGCTAATTGATATCCTGAGTTGATGCTGCGGGGGAGGCCGGCTTGCCGGCCATGGCTTCCCCGAGTTGAATCGCTTTCCCGGCCGACCAGCCGGGATTGAATTGCGTTTCTTCAGGGAACAGCATGACAACGGTCGATCCCAGCAGGAAACGTCCCATTTCCTCGCCCTGTTTCAGTACGATGGCCTGATCCGCATACCGCCAGTGTCGTATTTCCTTTGTGCGCGGCGGATTAACCAAGCCATGCCACACCGTTGCCATGCTGCCGACGATGGTGGCCCCTACCAGCACTAATGCAAAACGGCCGATCAGCGGCGAATCGAATTCGCAGATCACCCTCTCGTTGCGTGCAAAGAGTCCGGGAACGCCTTGAGCGGTCGCCGGATTGACCGAGAAAAGCGATCCCGGTACGTACGTCATACCAAGCAGGCGGCCGTCGCAAGGCATGTGAATCCGGTGGTAGTCCTTCGGGCTGAGATAAAGCGTGGCAAAGCTGCCGTGTTCAAATTTCTTAGCCAATTGACTGTTGCCTGCAAGCAATGCAAGGGTCGAGTAATGATGGCCTTTCGCCTGGAAAATCTGCCCGTTCCTGATTCTGCCGAACTGGCTGATGGCGCCATCGACCGGGCAGATCAGGTCTGCCTGGGCGATAGGGCGCGCGTCATTACGCAGCGCGCGCGTGAAGAAATCGTTGAAAGTGGCGTAGTGCTGAACGTCAGGTTGCGCAGCTTCCTGCATGTTGACGCCGTAGCGTCTGATAAACCACCGGATGACGCCGGTTGTCAGGCGGCCAGCCCTGGCATTGGCGAATTTACCAGCGAGTATTGTCATCAACTGTTTGGGCAAGAAATATTGAAGTATCACTGCAGGACGATTGGACACATTGGCCTCTGGTAGAGATGCTGATGAAATGATAGCCGCTTGAATTGCGCGCAAAATAAAGGGGCAGGACGCATCACGTCTTGCCCCCGGTCTATTGCTTCCTGGCCCTTAGTTCTTGGACTGGTCAACCAGTTTGTTCTTGGCGATCCATGGCATCATGGAACGCAGTTTGCCGCCGACCTGTTCGATCGGATGGGCAGCGTTCAGGCGACGGCGCGCGGTCATTTCCGGGTAGCCGGTACGGCCTTCGAGAATGAATTTCTTCGCGTATTCGCCATTCTGGATGGATGCCAATGCTTCTTTCATCGCCCAGCGGGATTCGTCGTTGATGACCTTGGGACCGGTGACGTATTCGCCGTATTCGGCGTTGTTGGAGATGGAATAGTTCATGTTGGCAATGCCGCCTTCATACATCAGGTCGACAATCAGTTTCAGTTCGTGCAGGCACTCGAAATAGGCCATTTCAGGGGCGTAGCCTGCTTCAACCAGCGTTTCGAAGCCGGCCTTGACCAGTTCAACGGCGCCACCACAGAGAACGGCCTGTTCGCCGAACAGGTCGGTTTCGGTTTCTTCACGGAAATCGGTTTCAATCACGCCGCCCTTGGTGCCGCCGTTGGCTGCCGCATAGGAAAGCGCAATGTCCTTGGCCTTGCCGGATGCATCCTGGTAGACCGCGATCAGAGAAGGCACGCCGCCGCCCTTGAGGTATTCGGAGCGCACGGTGTGGCCCGGGCCCTTGGGGGCGATCATGATGACGTCGAGATCCTTGCGCGGTTGGATCTGGTTGTAGTGAATGTTGAAGCCGTGGGCAAATGCCAGTGCTGCGCCTTTTTTCAGGTTGGGCGCGACTTCTGCTTCAAAAATGGCGGCCATGGTTTCGTCCGGCAGCAGGATCATGACGACATCTGCGCCCTTGACCGCTTTACCGATTTCCTCGACGTTGTGACCGGCTTTCTCGGCCTTGGCCCAGGAACTGCCTTCCTTGCGCAGGCCAACTGTCACTTTTACGCCGGAGTCTTTCAGGTTTTGTGCGTGGGCATGGCCTTGTGAACCGTAGCCGACAATGGTGACTTTCAGTTTCTTGATGATGGAGAGGTCTGCATCCTTGTCGTAATATACTTTCATTTCTACTCCTGGTTTCTTATGTTGGGTGAAATGTGAAGAGGGAAACATGAACGGCAAACGGGAAACGCCGCGGGCGTCCTTTCGCTTTTCATGTTTCGCGTTTCACATCAATTAAACTTTCAATATTCTGTCGCCTCGACCGATGCCGGAGGCACCGGTGCGCACGGTTTCCAGAATGGCTGCCTTGTCGAGCGCTTCAAGGAAGGCGTCCAGCTTGGAGCTGGAACCTGTGACCTCGATGGTGTAGCTGCCATCCGCAACATCGATGATGCGGCCGCGGAATATATCGCTCATCCGCTTCATTTCCTCACGGAAAGCACCGGTTGCCTTGACCTTGACCAGCATGAGCTCGCGCTCGATGTGGCGGCCGTCGTTCAGGTCCAGTACCTTGACCACATCGACCAGCTTGTTGAGCTGCTTGATGATCTGCTCGATCACTTCGTCTGATCCTGAAGTGACGATGGTCATGCGTGACAGCGTGGCGTCCTCGGTAGGCGCCACGGTCAAAGATTCGATATTGTAGGCGCGTGCGGAAAACAGGCCGGCAACGCGCGACAGTGCGCCAGCTTCGTTTTCCATCAGCAGGGAGATGATGTGTTTCATGCTATTCGTCTCCTGCCAGAATCATTTCGGACAGACCCTTGCCGTTCGGCACCATGGGGAATACGTTTTCCTTCGGGTCGGTGATGAAGTCCATGAACACGAAGCGATCCTTCATATCGAAAGCTTCCTTCAATGCGCCTTCCACATCGCCGGGTTTTTCGATCTTCATGCCGACATGCCCGTAGGATTCCGCCAGTTTGACGAAATCCGGCAGGCTGTCCATGTAGGATTCCGAGTAGCGGTTCTCGTAGAAGAATTCCTGCCACTGGCGAACCATGCCCAAGTAGCGGTTGTTCAGCAGGACGACCTTGATCGGCAGCCTGAATTGATGGCAGGTGGATAGCTCCTGGATGTTCATCTGGATACTGCCTTCACCGGTGATACAGGCGACCTGTGCCGTCGGGTCTGCCAACTGGCAACCCATGGCGTAAGGCAAGCCGACGCCCATGGTGCCGAGTCCGCCGGAATTGATCCAGCGGCGCGGCTTGTCGAATTTGTAGTACTGCGCCGCCCACATCTGGTGCTGGCCGACATCCGAGGTCACGTAGGCATCGCCTTTGGTGACTTCCCAGAGTTTCTGGACGACATACTGCGGCTTGATGACCTGGCCGTCCATTTTATAGTTCAGCGATTCCTTGCCGCGCCATTCGTCAATTTGCGCCCACCATGCCTTCAGTGCTGCGGCGTCGGGTTTTTTCGTTTCGCCGGCAAGCAACTCGTTCATTTCGGCCAATACCGATTGAACGTGGCCAACGATGGGCACGTCGACCTTGACCCGTTTGGAGATGGAGGAGGGGTCGACGTCGATATGGATGATCGTGCGGTCCTTGCTGAAGAAATGCTCCGGATTGCCGATGACGCGGTCGTCGAAACGCGCGCCGACTGCGAGCAATACGTCGCAATCCTGCATGGCCATGTTCGCTTCATAAGTGCCGTGCATGCCAAGCATGCCAACGAATTGCCTGTCGGTCGAAGGGTAGCCGCCCAAACCCATCAGGGTGTTGGTGACGGGATAACCCAGCGTATGCGCGAGTTTGACCAGTTCGCTGCTGGCGCCGCCCAGTACCAGGCCGCCGCCCGTGTAAATCATCGGGCGCCTGGCTTCCAGCAGGAGCCTGACCGCTTTCTTGATCTGCCCGGAATGGCCCTTCATGACGGGCGTATAAGACCGCAATTCGACCGTGGCCGGATAATCGAACCTGGCCAGATGCGCGGTGATGTCCTTGGGGATGTCGACAACGACCGGGCCGGGCCGTCCGGTTGCCGCGATATAGAAGGCTTTCCTGATCGTCGGCGCGATGTCCCTGACATCCTTGACCAGGAAGTTGTGTTTAACGCATGGGCGGGTGATGCCGACCATGTCGACTTCCTGGAATGCATCCATGCCGATGGCGGGCGTCGGTACCTGGCCGCTGATGACAACCAGCGGAATGGAATCCATATAAGCGGTAGCGATTCCGGTGACCGCGTTGGTCGCGCCCGGACCGGAAGTCACGAGGGCGACGCCGACTTCGCCGGTCGCGCGCGCATAAGCATCTGCCGCATGGACGGCTGCCTGCTCATGGCGCACCAGGATATGCTTGAATTTGTCCTGCTTGAAGATTGCGTCGTAGATGTGCAGCACCGCACCGCCAGGATAGCCAAATACGAATTTGACTTTCTCCTCATGCAGACAGCGTATGACGATTTCAGCGCCTGTGATTTCGTGAGAAGGGCGGGGGGTCGGGTCTTCCATATATATAGTACTTGTTTTTACTGAGGATAATTGAACCCTAAACAGTAACTTGTTGCATGATTTTGGTCAAGGTCAATTCTGTTCACAATCATGCGGGTAGCCGGCCGTTTCCGGCGCTAATCCAGCGGTGGAGGTGCGACTTTGATGAGTTCTTCGATGGTGGTGAGGCCTGCTGCAACTTTTTCTGCGCCGTTAATCATCAGCGGTTGCATGCCTTCCCTGTGCGCGGTTTCGCGGATGCTGGCCAGGTCCGCATTCTGTGAGATCAGTTTCTTGATGGCCGGGCTGATGGTGAGCATCTCGTATATGCCGATACGTCCCCTGTAGCCTGTCATGCGGCATTCCAGGCAACCCACTGCCTTCTGCATCTGGGTCGGCTTCGGCAGTTTCCATGGGCCGACCAGCGAATCCCAGGTGTCCTGGTCGATTTCGGCGTGAGTCTTGCAGTGCGTGCACAGTGTGCGTACCAGTCGTTGCGCCATGATGCCCAGCACCGTGGAATTCAATAAATAGCTGGCGACGCCCAGATCGAGCAGGCGCGTGATGGAGGATGGCGCGTCGTTCGTGTGCAGGGTGGATAGCACCAAGTGTCCGGTGAGCGCCGCCTGCGTTGCCATTTCGGCGGTTTCGTGGTCGCGGATTTCGCCCACCATGATGATGTCCGGGTCCTGCCGCAGCAGCGTGCGGATGCCGTCGGCAAAGGACAGGTCGATATTCTGCTGGACCTGCATCTGGTTGAATGCGGGCTCGACCATTTCGATCGGGTCTTCAATCGTGCAGACATTGACTTCTTCGGTTGCCAGTTGTTTGAGCGTGGAGTAGAGCGTGGTGGTTTTGCCCGAGCCTGTCGGGCCGGTTACCAGCACGATTCCGTTCGGATTGGATGTCCAGTTTTTCCACCGGGCGCTTTGTTCTTTGGAAAAGCCCAACTGGATAAAGTCTTTCACCAGGTTTTCGGGGGTGAACACCCGCATGACCAGTTTTTCGCCGAAGGCGGTCGGCATGGTGGAAAGGCGCAGCTCGACTTCCACCCCCTCGGCCGTGACGGTTTTGATGCGGCCATCCTGTGGACGGCGTTTTTCCACCATGTCCATGCGGCCGAGCAGCTTGATGCGGCTGGTGATGGCGTTCATGATGGTGGAGGGCAACTGGTAGACTTGGTGCAGTACGCCATCGATCCTGAAACGCATGATGCCGATATTGCGCCGCGGTTCGAGATGGATGTCGCTGGCACGCTGTTCGAACGCGTATTTGAACAGCCAGTCGACAATGTTGACGACGTGCTGTTCGTTGGCATCGAGGTTTTTATCCTTGCCGAGTTCGACCAGTTGCTCGAAGTTCTGGACGCCGACGATCTGCCCTGCCTTGGCGCTGGTGGCGAGGTTGATCGAGGTTGCCAGGTTGAAAATTTCAGGCAGGTAACGATTGATTTCCAGCGGGTTGGCGAACACCAGCTTGATCTGCATGTTGAGCACGCGCTGGAGATCAGGCACCCACTCGGTCGAGTAGGGTTCTGCCGTGGCGATGGTCACCTCGTTCGCCTGTATCTTGACCGGCATGATCTTGAGGCGTTCGGCATAAGCCTTGGACACGATTTGCGAAATGGAACTGAAATCCATTTTCAGCGGGTCGACATGGTAGTAAGCCAGCCCCGCGCGTTTTGCCAGCCAGTTGGAAAGGACTTCTATCGTGAGCGGCTTATGCGGCGCTTGCAGGCTTTTCCATTTTTGTTCCCCGACGATGACCAGCGGGTGCAGGTTGGTGCTGTCCAGCTTGCGATCCTTATATAGCTGTTCCGCCTGGTGCTTTTCCACGATGCCGTCGTTCACCAGCATGCGCAGTACGTCGCCCAGCGTCAGGCGGCCTTTGAGTTTGGTCACGTTTGTGGTTTTCGTTATGGGCTGGCTCATGGGGATGTAAAGCGCATGGATAGGTCGATGGCCTGAATGTTTTTTGTCAGGCTGCCGACCGAGATGCGGTCGACACCTGTCAGCGCAATTGCGCGAACATTGTCGAGGGTGATGCCGCCCGATGCTTCCAGAAGCGCACGGCCGTGGGTGATGCGAACGGCTTCAGCGAGCTCGGAGGTGCTGAAGTTATCAAGCAGTATCGATGTTGCGCCGCCAGCCAGGGCTTCCTGCAGTTCCCCCAGGTTTTCGACTTCGATCTGGATGGGAACATTCCGGTGGATTGCGGCGGCATTGCTCAATGCCGCGCGTATGCTGCCGGCGGCTGCGATATGGTTTTCCTTGATCAGGATACCGTCATAGAGGCCGATCCGATGATTCATTCCGCCGCCTACGGTGACGGCATATTTCTGCGCCTGGCGCAGGCCGGGAATGGTTTTTCTGGTATCCAGTATTCTTGCATGCGATCCGATGACGGCATCTACATACTTGCGGGTCAATGTGGCTGTCGCAGAGAGCGATTGAAGAAAGTTCAACGCGGTACGTTCTGCAGTCAGCATGGCGCGTGCATTGCCCGAAATCCTGCACAAGGGCTGGTTCGGGCCGGTATGATTGCCTTCATCGACCAGCCAGTCGATTTCAAGATGACTGTCTATCTGCTTGAAACAGGACTCCGCCCATGCCAGGCCGCACACAATGGCGGATTCGCGGCTGATGATACAAGCCTGGGCTTGCTGGTGGTCGGGGATCAGGTGGGCCGTCAGGTCGCCGCTACCTACATCTTCCGCCAACGCCCGGGAGACATCGTCGTATACTATCTGGGTGATATCGATCATCGTATCGCTGGATAAGCTTTTACTGAGTAATGATGCACGCATGGATTGCATTATAATCCAGTCGAACGAGAACAATACCGAAATCGCTTTCACCAATTACGAAGCTGACATCTATGAAACTCCTGTATTCCCTTACTAGCCCATATGCTCGTAAAGTCCGTGTTGTCGCCGCGGAAAAACGCATCGATGTCGAGATGATCAAGGTCGTCCTGGCCGACCCGGATTGCCCCGTTAATCAGTACAATCCGCTCGGGAAAATTCCGGTGCTGATCCTGGTTGACGGCGAGACGCTTTTTGATTCGCGCGTCATCGTCGAATACCTGGACAACCGGACGCC
Source organism: Methylophilaceae bacterium (assembly GCA_905339275.1). Lineage (GTDB taxonomy): Bacteria > Pseudomonadota > Gammaproteobacteria > Burkholderiales > Methylophilaceae > UBA6140. The sequence goes on along the minus strand of CAJPFK010000003.1, from coordinate 26,719 downwards.
GATCTCACGCTTGCTGCCGCAGGACCATAATGCAAGGGTCTGGGTCAGGCGCTGGGAGGCGCTGGCCGACGGCGTATGCGATGCGGCCGTTGCCGCCATGCAGGAGTCGCGCAGGGCCGCGAATCTGCGGGATGAAGCCGTGATTGCCAAGCAGATGGGCAAGGTGGAACGCGGGCTGCAGGCGCTTAACGATGAACTGGGCGACAGCAAATGGTGCGTGGATGAGATGTTCAGCCTTGCTGATATTGCGCTGGGCTGCATGCTGGGCTGGCTGGATTTGCGCTACAAGGATCTGGCGTGGCGCAAGCAGTATCCCAGTCTCGCCAGGCATTATGATGAAATGATGAAGCGCCCTTCCTTCAGTGAAACGGTTCCGCCCGAGAACTGACCAGCACTTCCCGTTCCCGGCGCCGATGGTCAGGCAATTGTCTGGACAGCGCTGATAATGATGCCGCCGCCCAAGCAGACGTTGCTTTCATAAACGACGGCCGATTGCCCCGGCGTTACCGCCCATTGGCGCTGGCCGAAGCGGATTTCAACGATCTCGTTATCCAGCCTGTCGATCTCGCATGGCGCATCCGGCTGGCGATAGCGCGTCTTGGCCGCATAGACCCAGTGCGTTTCCGGGTTCTGTCCCGATATCCAGTGCAATTGCCCGGCAATCAGGCCATCGCTGAGCAACAGCGGGTGTTCATGACCTTGCACGACGATGAGCACATTGCGCTCCATGTCCTTGCCGGCAACAAACCAGGGCTCGCCACTGCTGGTACGGGAGCCGCCGATGCCAAGCCCCTGGCGCTGGCCTAGCGTGTAATACATCAGTCCTTCATGCCGGCCGACCACCTGACCTTCAGGTGTCTGCATTTCTCCCGGCTCGCGCGGCAGGTAGCGGTTGAGGAATTCTCGGAACGGGCGTTCCCCGATAAAGCAGATGCCGGTGGAATCCTTTTTCTCGCTGGTGGGCAGTTGGGCCTGCCGGGCAAGTTCGCGTACTTCGCGTTTGAGTAACTGGCCCAGCGGAAAAAGCGTTTTTGAAAGCTGCGCCTGGTTCAGGCGATAAAGAAAATAGCTTTGGTCCTTGCTGCCGTCATCGGCTTTCATCAACTGGAACAAGCCATTCTTTTCGCGGACTTGTGCGTAATGCCCGGTGGCGATCAGGTCTGCGCCCAGGCTCATCGCATGGTCGAGGAAGGCCTTGAACTTGATCTCGGCATTGCAGAGGATGTCCGGATTGGGCGTGCGGCCGGCCTTGTATTCTTCCAGGAAGTTGGCAAATACGCGGTCTTTGTATTCCTTGCTGAAATTGACGGCCTCGATTTCGATGCCGATTTTGTCGGCGACCGAGACGGCATCGATCAGGTCCTGCCTGGATGAGCAATACTCGTCGGTATCGTCGTCTTCCCAGTTTTTCATGAACAGGCCGACGACTTCGTAACCCTGTTGCTTGAGCAGCAGGGCTGCGACGGAGGAATCCACGCCGCCGGACATGCCGACGACGACACGTTGTTTTTTCATAAGTGTGTAATCACGCTTAACGGGAAGCGTTGTCCTGAGAGAAAATGTTCGATGCAGGCCAGTACCTGGGGGCTGCGATGAATTGCCGTGCTGGCACGAATTTCATCCGCACTCATCCAGACCGCGCGGATGATGCCATCATCGAGTTTCTGGGCGGCTCTGTGATTGGCAACAGTGCCTGTGAAGGCGAAACGCAGATATGTGATGTGCTTTTGCGGGTGCCGCCAGTGGTAGACGCCGAGCAAATGTTCCGGCTTGAAATCGTAGGCGGTTTCTTCATCGGTTTCGCGCACGACGGCTGCAAGCAGGCTTTCACCGTCTTCCACATGGCCGGCAGGCTGGTTCAGGCGAATCCCTTCCGCGGTTTCTTCTTCGACCAGCAGGAATTTCCCCGCCTGTTCGACGACGGCTGCGACAGTGGTATTGGGTTTCCAGATCATTTCCGGGCCAGCGGTAAAACTGCCATTTTACCTTGTCGGCAGCTACGATGCTAATCCCGGAAACAATCCTTCAATGCCGTGCGCGATGAATTCGACTGCCATGGCTGCCAATATCAGGCCCATCAGCCGTGTGACGACGTTGATGCCGATAGTGCCCATCCGCTGCGTGATCCTGGTGGAAAGGCCGAGCGCCAGCCATATCAGGAGCGCGATTATCCCGATGGGCAGCACGAGCAGGGCCTTGCTGGGCAGATTCGGGCTTTGCTGCGCCGCGATGATCATGCTGCTGATGGCACCGGGCCCGGCCAGCAGGGGAATGCTTAGAGGCACGATGGCAATGGCCTGGCGGTCAGCGACTGCCTGTGCTTCTTCCGCGGTCTGCCTTGATTCGCCGAGTTTGCCGTGCATCATGGAAATGGCGATCAGCATCAGCAGGATGCCGCCGCCAACCTGAAATGACGGGATGCTGATGCTGAAAAAATCCAGGATTTTCTCCCCAAGGAATGCGGAAACCGAAAGTACGGCAAATACCGCAAAGGATACCGTCTTGGCGGTTCGCGCCCTGTCCCTGGCTGTCCAGCCGTCCGTGGCCCCGATGAAGATCGGCACACTGCCGATCGGGTTGACAATGGCAAACAGGGCGATGCCGATTTTGAATAAATATGCCCACTCGACCATAGGTTTAATCTTCCAGTTTAGGTATTATCAATGCCCGGCTCGGGCATTTTAGGTTATTTCTGGGAAAAGCGTCAGCATCATAAATGAGAAACAGGATATATCTCGCTTCGCAGTCTCCTCGCCGCAAGGAGTTGCTGCAGCAGTTGGGGGTGGACAGCATCGTGCTGCCGTCCCATGTCGACGAATCCCCGCTGGTCGGGGAGCGCGTGGAAGATTACGTCATCCGGCTGGCACGCGAAAAAGCGGAAGTCTGCCTGCTGAACCTGGATGAGCCGGGCCATGACATGCTGCCCATACTTGCGGCAGACACGACCGTCTGTATCGATGGCGTGATCCTGGGCAAGCCCGGAAACGAACAGGAGGCTTTTGCCATGTTGAAAAGCCTGTCCGGCCGTTGGCACGAGGTGCATACCGCAGTCGCGGTGGCGACCGAAAGCGGGACGGATACGGCGTTATCGACGACCCATGTTGAAATCGCGGCGCTGCCGGATGCTGATATCCGGGCGTATGTTGCCAGCGGCGAACCGCGCGACAAGGCGGGAGCCTATGGCATACAGGGTCTGGCCGGAATATTCGTCAAGCGTATTGAAGGCAGTTATTCCGGCGTGATGGGATTGCCGGTTTTCGAGACTGCGCAGCTTTTGAGAAAAGCAGGAATTGAGTTGCTGAAAAATGAGTGAAGAAATTCTGATCAACGTCACCCCGCAGGAAACGCGTGTTGCCATCATGGAACAGGGCGTCGTGCAGGAGCTGCATATCGAACGCAATGCTTCCTTGGGCCTGGTGGGCAATATCTACAAGGGCGAAGTCTGCCGGGTATTGCCCGGCATGCAGTCGGCATTCGTGGAGATCGGCCTGCAGCGCGCAGCCTTCCTGCATGTGGCGGATGTGCTGGAGTGCACCAATGCGGATCAGGAAAAGACGATTCAGGAGGTATTGCACGAAGGGCAGCCGTTGATCGTGCAGGTAATCAAGGAGCCCATCGGCACCAAGGGCGCACGGCTGACGACACAGATCAGCATCGCCGGCCGTTTCCTGGTTTACCTGCCGCAACAGCAGCACATCGGCGTTTCCCAGCGGATTGGGGACGAGGCGGAACGGGAGTTGCTCAGGGAACGGTTGATCAGGCTGCTGCCGGCAGACCGTTCGGGCGGCTATATCATTCGCACCATGTCCGAAACCGCGACCGATGAAGAGCTGCTTGCGGATATCGCGTACCTGCAGAAAGTCTGGAGCAACATACAGGCTGCCAGCAAGAATGCAGCAAACCGTTCGCTGGTGTTCCAGGACCTGAATCTGCCGATGCGGATATTGCGCGATATCGTCAATGAAGACACTGACCGCATCCTGGTCGATTCCCGCGAGACTTATCAGAAACTGCTGGATTTTGCCGAGCTGTATGCGCAGGGGGCGGTCAGGCAACTGGAGCACTATCAGGGTGAGCGGCCCTTGTTCGACATGTATAACGTTGAGAACGAGATCAAAAAGGCCATGGCGCGCAAGGTGGAGATGAAGTCCGGCGGCTACCTGATTTTCGACCAGACCGAGGCGCTGACCACGGTAGATGTGAACACCGGCAGTTTTGTCAACGGCAAATCGCTTTCGGACACGATTTTCAAAACCAATCTCGAAGCGGCGCAGTGCATTGCCCGGCAATTGCGGCTGAGAAACCTCGGCGGCATCATTATCATCGATTTCATCGACATGGATGAAGACGAGCAGCGTGCTGCCGTGCTGGAGGAATTGAACAGGATGGTGTCGAAAGACCGGGCGAGAATCTGGGTCAGCGGTTTTTCCGTACTGGGTCTGGTCGAGATGACGCGCAAGCGTACCCGTGAGAGCCTGGCGCATATCCTGTGCGAATCCTGCCCTTCATGTCAGGGCAGGGGCGAGCTGAAAACTGCGCAGACGGTTTGCTATGAAATATTGCGGGAATTGCTGCGCCATGCCAGGCAGTTCAGCGCACGCGAGTTCCGCGTGATTGCATCGGCCAAGGTGATCGATCTGCTGATGGATGAGGAGTCGCAAAGCCTGGCCAATCTGACGGATTTCATCGGCAAGCCCGTATCGCTGCACGCGGAGCAGCAGTATTCGCAGGAATCGTTCGATATTGTGCTGATGTAGCAGTTTCAGCTGTCGCGCCATGTTACGGAGCCGGAGTCAACCGGCTTCGGCTCAGAAAAGCCGCAGAAACTGGATTTCCAGCGGCGTCACCAGCAGAATCAGAATCAGCTCGGCAATAATAAAGACGATCAGCGGCGACAAGTCGATGCCATTGACCATGGGTACAAGTTTTTGTATCGGATGCAATACGGGTTTTGTCAGCGCCTGCAAGGCCGGCGTGATGACGGTGCGCGGACTGAACCAGCTCAGTATGGCCTGCAATATCACGGCATAGAGAAAAATATAGATGCTGAATTTGATCACGCCGATCAGGGCCAGCCCCAGCAGTGCGATCCATACCGGCTGTCCGGCAACCAGCAGCGGAAATTCCCGTGTCAACTGGATACCCAGATGCAGCAGGAACTGTGCGAGAAAGGCAAGTAGCAGGCTGGAGATATCCAGGTTGCCCCAGCCGGGAATGATGCGCCGGAGCGGCTTGACCGCGAAGCTCGTCAATGCGACCACGGCCTGGGAGAGGGGGTTCTGGAAAGGCGCCCGCGTCGCTTGCAGGTAGAAGCGCAGCAGGACTGCAATCGTAAACAGGCCAAGAAGGGTATGAAGCAGGAATTGTAATGCGTTTGTGACCATGAAGTTTCCTTGATTATGTCATTGGGGCCTGTTGGCAGGCCCTAGTTTTTACCCAGCAGGTCGCCAAGCTCCCGTGATCTTCCGGCTGCTGCCCTGGCTGCTTCGATGATGGACTGCCTGATGCCATCGGTTTCCATGCTCATCAGCGCCTGTTCTGTCGTCCCGCCCTTGGACGTGACCTGTAGGCGCAACTCTGCCGGGCTGAGCACGCTTTGCGCCGCGAGATGGCTGGCGCCGAGGAAGGTTTGCAGGCTGAGTGTTTTTGCCTGCTCCGGGCTCAAGCCAAGGCCGATTGCCGCATCCTGCATGGCTTCGATGAAATAAAACACATAGGCTGGGCCGCTGCCGGAGATGGCTGTCACGGCATCCATTTTTTCTTCTTCATCCAGCCATATGGTGTCTCCGACAGCGCGCAACAGGCTGTTTGCACTCGCGCGTTGCGCAGCGCTGACTGCCGGCAGCGCATACAGGGCGGAAACGCCCATCTGGATCTGGGCCGGGGTATTGGGCATGACGCGAATGATGGTCTGGTAGCCGCCGAGCCAGCGGGCAAGGTCCTGGCTGCGTACGCCCGCAGCAATCGAAATCAGGAGTTGTTTGCTGAGCAGGCTGCCAAGAAAGATCGAGACATCGCGCAACTGCTGGGGCTTGACCGCCAGTATGACAACATCCGATTGCGTCACGCTCGGTAACTGGTCGGTGACTCGAACGCCGAAATCGGACTGCAATTGTTGCCGTTTGGCGGCATCGGATTCCACGACATTGATGTTTGCCGCCTTGAATCCCTTTTTTACCAGCCCACTGATCAGGGCATTCGCCATGTTGCCGCCGCCGATAAAACTGACGGTCATTGTTTCAAAATCGTTATTCTTCATATAGTTTTCTTCAATTCCTTGGGCCGAAAATGGCTGACCCTACCCTGACTATTGTTGCACCTTCGGCGATGGCGGCGGGAAAATCTTCGGACATGCCGATGGAAAGTGTGTCCAATGCCAGCCCCTGTTTTTTTAAATCTTCATAAGCCTGCCGGACGATGGCAAACTGCCGGCGCTGTTTGTCAAAATCCGTGACCGGCGCCGGGATTGCCATCAAACCCCTGAGGCGGAGCCCGGGTAATGCCTGGATTGCGTGTGCAAGTTCCGGCAGTTCGGCAAGCGTGACGCCGCTTTTGCTGTCTTCCAGGCTCACATTCAGTTGCAGGCAGACATTCAACGGCGCTTGTCCGGCAAGCCTTGCCGCTGAAAGGCGTTGCGCGATTTTCAAGCGATCCACACTGTGTACCCAATCGAAATGTTGTGCAATCGGCTGCGTCTTGTTGCTCTGGATCGGGCCGATAAAATGCCACTCGATTGCCAGGCCGGCCAGTTCTTCCTGTTTGGCCAAGGCTTCCTGCAGGTAGTTTTCGCCGAACATGGTTTGCCCGGCAGCGAATGCCTCGCGCAGCATGGCGGCAGGATGCGCCTTGCTGACGGCAAGCAAGCTTACCGAACCGGCTGTTCTGCCGGCGCTGCTTTCCGCTTCGTGAATGCGAGTGCGCACTGCTTGCAAGCGTTCACTAATAGAGGTCATAATCCACTCAATCTTTTGCTGCACGTCAAATTGCCAACCATACTGAAAAAATTATAACAGGAGCTCATTGTGGATATCTCGGATTTACTCGCGTTTTCGGTCAAAAACAAGGCATCCGATTTGCATTTGTCTGCGGGCTTGCCCCCCATGATTCGCGTTCACGGCGATGTGCGCAAAATCAATGTACCATCGATGGATCACAGTGAAGTCCATGACATGGTTTATGACATCATGAACGATGGTCAGCGCAAGGTCTATGAAGAGACGCTGGAATGTGACTTCTCTTTCGAAATCCCGAATCTTGCCCGTTTCCGTGTCAATGCCTTTAACCAGAATCGCGGCGCGGGCGCGGTATTCCGTACCATTCCATCGAAAATCCTGACGCTGGAACAGCTCAATTGCCCGCCCATTTTCAAGGAAATCGCCCAGAATCCCCGCGGTATCGTGTTGGTGACGGGCCCCACCGGCTCGGGTAAATCGACGACACTGGCGGCGATGGTCGATTTCATCAACGAGAACGACTTCGGCCATATCCTGACGGTGGAAGACCCGATTGAATTCGTGCATCAATCCAAGAAATGCCTGATCAACCAGCGCGAAGTCGGGCCGCATACGCTCTCCTTTGCCAATGCGTTGCGATCGGCCCTGCGTGAAGACCCGGATGTGATTCTGGTCGGCGAAATGCGCGATCTGGAAACCATACGCCTGGCATTGACCGCCGCGGAAACCGGCCACCTCGTATTCGGCACCCTGCATACCAGCTCTGCTGCCAAGACCATAGACCGTATCGTGGACGTGTTCCCCGCAGCCGAGAAGGAAATGGTGCGCTCCATGCTCTCGGAGTCGCTGCGTGCCGTTATTTCGCAGACATTATGCAAAACCAAGGACGAACAGGGCCGTGTAGCCGCGCATGAAATCATGATCGGAACGCCGGCGATTCGTAACCTGATTCGCGAAAACAAGATTGCCCAGATGTATTCCGCGATTCAAACCGGCCAGAATGTGGGCATGCAGACGCTCGACCAGAACCTGAAGGAGCTGGTTCAGCGTAATATCATTTCAATCGGCGAGGCGCGCGGCAAGGCGTCGAACAAGGAAACCTTCGGCGGCTAGCCGGGTTTCAACGCTGGAACTTCATTATTGAGAGCATAAACATGGATCAAGGTCAGGCAGAAAAATTTGTATTTGATTTATTACGGCTCATGGTGGCGAAGAATGCCTCTGACTTGTTCATCACTTCCGGCTTTCCTCCGGCAATGAAAATCGATGGCAAGGTGACGCCGATGACGAATCAGGCGCTGACCGCGCAGCAGGCAAAGGAAATCGCGCGTTCCATCATGAACGACAAGCAGGCTGCGGAATATGATGCGACCAATGAATGTAATTTCGCGATCGGCATACAGGGCATGGGGCGTTTTCGCGTCAATGCATTTGTGCAGAGAGGCTCAACAGGCCTGGTGTTCCGTACAATCAACAGCCAGATTCCCTCATTCGAGGAACTCGGCTTGCCGGATGTGCTGAAAGAAGTCGCGATGACCAAACGCGGGCTGGTGATCTTTGTTGGCGGTACCGGTTCCGGCAAATCCACTTCGCTGGCAGCCATGATCGGCTATCGCAACGAGCACAGTCATGGCCACATCATCACCATCGAAGACCCGATCGAGTTCGTGCACGATCACAAGAATTGCGTGATCAGCCAGCGTGAAATCGGGGTGGATACCGATAACTGGCATATCGCGCTGAAGAACACCCTGCGCCAGGCCCCGGACGTGATCCTGATTGGCGAGATACGCGACCGGGAAACCATGGACTATGCGATTGCCTTTGCCGAAACCGGCCACCTGTGCATGGCGACCCTGCATGCCAACAGCACCAACCAGGCATTGGACCGCATCATCAACTTTTTCCCGGAAGAACGCCGCAGCCAGCTTCTGATGGATTTGTCGCTCAACACCAAGGCTTTCGTTTCACAGCGCCTGATTCCAAAGAAACAGGGTAAAGGCCGTGTGGCGGCGATGGAAATCATGCTGAATTCTCCGTTGATTTCCGACCTGATTTTCAAGGGTGATGTGCATGAGATCAAGGAAATCGTGGCAAAATCCAACGAGCTTGGCATGCAGACATTCGACCAAGCGCTTTTCGATCTCTACGAGGCCGATGAGATCAGTTATGAGGATGCGCTGCGCAACGCGGATTCCGTCAATGAAGTGCGGCTCAGGATCAAGCTTGAGGGTAAGGCTTCGTTCGAAAAGGATCATTCCGCCGGCCTGGACAATCTTGGCATCGTCTAGCATCGGGGTTTCTCTATTACATTGACCTGGCGTACACCGGTAAACTTTGACTCTTCAGTCATTCCGGGCATCGTCCCGGAATCTTTTTCACCGGGCAGGGATGCCGGATTGCAATCCGGCACGACAAAACTTTCTTTTATTTCAATAACTTTTAAGGAACGGACACAAGATGTTTGAATGGCTTGCAAGCCCTGAGGCTTGGATTGCATTAGGAACCCTGACGGCGCTGGAAATCGTGTTGGGTATTGATAACATCATTTTCATCTCGATCCTGGTCGGGCGTTTGCCCGAGAATCAGCGCGCCTTTGCCCGCAGGGTGGGCCTGGGGCTTGCGATGTTCGCGCGCCTTGCCTTGCTGTTTTCGATTTCATGGGTGATGGGGCTGACAGAAAGCTGGTTCACCATTCTTGATGTCGATATTTCAGGGCGGGATGTCATTCTGATCGGCGGCGGCTTGTTCCTGCTGGCGAAAGCCACACATGAAATTCACAACAGCCTGGAAGGCACCGAAGAGCATGGAAGAGCGGTGGCCGTCACCAGCCTGGGTATGGTGCTGGTACAGATTGCAGTCCTGGATATCGTGTTTTCGCTGGATTCCGTGATTACTGCAGTCGGCTTGGCAGACCATGTCTCCATCATGGCGATTGCCATTGTGATTGCCGTGGGCATCATGCTGGTGGCGGCAAAACCGATCGGCGACTTTGTCGATGAGCATCCCACGATCAAGATCCTGGCGCTGTCTTTCCTGATTCTGGTGGGGGTCACCCTGATGGTGGAAGGGTTCGATGTCCACGTACCTAAAGGCTACATCTACTTTGCGATGGCATTCTCGGTCGCCGTGGAGATGATCAATCTGCGCGTGCGCAAGAAAGTAACCGCGCCCGTCGTGCTGCACAAGCAGATCAAGGACTGAATATAAACCTACCGGGTGCAGCAACCCTGCGGATACAGGGCCGCCGGTATCCGGTAGCCCCACCCGTGGTTGCTGGTATGGGAAGACTGTAGCGGAGCCGTTCCGGGCTCAGCTCCTGTAGACGATGTTGCCCTCAAGAAGCGTGTAGCGTACTTTTCCGGGCAACTCCAGACCGTTGAATGGCGTATTCTTGCCTTGGCTTTTGAGTGCCCTGGGTTCAACCTTCCAGTATTGTTCAGGGTCGAAAATACAGAGATCGGCCTGGCTGTGAATGCCTAAATGCCCGCTGTTCAGGCCGAGAATGCTGGCCGGATGGCTGGTCAGCCTGGCGATTGCCGTGCTTGTCGGCAGTTGATTTTCCTGAGCCCATTTCAGGCTCAGGGGTAATAGCAATTCCAGTCCGGTTGCACCCACCTCAGCTTCGGCAAAAGGCAGCAGCTTGGCGTCGTCGTCCACTGGCGTATGGTCCGAGCAGATGGCATCTATCGTGCCGTCAGCCACGCCGCGGCATAATGCCTCCTTGTCGCGTTGCGTGCGAAGCGGTGGACGCAGGTGGCAATTGGCATCAAAGAAACCGATGTCATGTTCGGTCAGGTGCAAGTGGTTGGCTGCCACATCGCAGGTAATCGGCAAGCCTGCGTTCTTGGCCTCCCGAATCATGGCCACACTCTCTTCGCTCGATAGCCGGCATACATGGATTTTTGCTGAGGATTCCCTCGCTAGTCGAATGACAGTCGCCAGCGCGATCGTCTCTGCTGCAACCGGTATGCCTCGTAATCCGAGCCTGGCGGCGATTTCGCCATCATGCGCTACGCCATGCCTGGCCAGATAGCTGTCTTCCGGCCGGAGCCAGACCGTGAAGCCGAAAGTCGCAGCATATTGCATGGCGCGCCACAGCACCAGGGTGTCCGTGATCGGGCTGTCCGCTTGCGAAAAGCCGACACAGCCGGCCTCCGTCAGTTCGCACATCTCGGTCAGGTTTTCGCCTTTCAGTTGCCGGGTAAGTGCGCCCAATGGATACACATGCGCCAGGTTGAGTTGCTTTGCACGGTGCTTGAGCATTTCGACCAACCCCGGCTCATCCAGTACGGGGTCGGTGTCGGGCGGGCAGGCCAGGCTGGTGACGCCGCCAGCCGCAGCCGCCAGCATTTCACTTTCCAGGGTGGCCTTATGTTCAAAGCCCGGTTCGCGCAACCTGGCTGACAGATCGACCAGTCCCGGGCAGATGATGAGGTTGCTGGCATCTATGACCTGGTTGGCAACGAAATCCTCAGGCGCCTTGCCGATACCCACTATTTTTCCTGCAGCGATGAATACATCCTGTTTGGCATCAATCCCGTTCCTGGGATCGATCAGGCGGCCGTGTTTGATATGAATCTTCATCAGTTGTTACCTGCAAGAATTGACATCACTGCCATGCGCACCGCGATACCGTAGGTGACTTGCGGAAGAATGACCGATTGGCGGCCGTCAGCTACCGAAGAGTCGATTTCGATGCCGCGATTCATCGGGCCTGGATGCGTGACAATTGCATCCGGCCTGGCCATGGCCAGTTTCTCCTGTGTCAGCCCGTACGTTTTGAAATACTCATGCGCACTCGGCAATAAGGCGCCGGCCATGCGCTCGTTCTGCAGCCTGAGCATCATGACGACATCGACATCCCTCAGGCCTTCTGCCATGTCGTGGTAGACATGCACGCCCAGTTTTTCCACATGCTCGGGCAGCAGCGTTTTGGGCGCAATCACGCGCACTTCCGGTACGCCCAGCGTGGTGAGTGCGTGAATCTCGGACCTGGCCACGCGGGAATGCAGCACATCACCGACCAGCGCCACCCGCAGGTTGTGCATGTCGGGCTTGTAGCGGCGGATGGTGAACACATCGAGCAGGGCCTGGGTCGGGTGGGCATGGCGGCCATCGCCGGCATTGATGACATGGATGTGTGGCTTGACGTGCCTGGCGATGAAATGCGCCGCGCCTGATTGCGAGTGGCGGATGACGAACATGTCGGCATGCATGGCCGTCAGGTTGTCGACCGTGTCGAGTATGGTTTCGCCCTTGGATTGCGAGGAGGTGCTGACATTCAGGTTGATGACGTCCGCCGACAGGCGTTTTGCCGCAATTTCGAATGTGGTGCGGGTGCGGGTGCTGTTCTCGAAGAAAATGTTGCAGACGGTCTTGCCGCGCAGCAGCGGCACTTTCTTGACTTCCCGTTCGGCGACACCGACAAATGATTCGGCAGTGTCCAGAATCTGGTTGATGATGCTCTTGGGCAGGCCTTCGATGGAGAGCAGGTGTTTCAGTTTTCCATCATCAGTGAGTTGCGGGTTATACATCAATGACTTTCTTCTACAGTCAGGTAAAAGCGGCCACCATCATCCTGCATGAGTTGCAGGTTCTGGTGCGCCGCCAAATGCATTTCATGCGCGCTGAATTGGGGCGCGATGGGGAGTTCGCGGCCGCCGCGGTTGACGAGAACGGCAAGCGAAATGCTCGCTGGGCGGCCATAATCGAATAATTCATTCATGGCGGCGCGTATCGTGCGGCCGGTATAGAAAACGTCGTCGATCAGGATGATGTGCCGTCCTTCCACTTCGAAAGGGATCTGCGAGGGTTTTGTGCCTTCGTGCAGGCCGCGCTTGTCATAGTCGTCGCGGTAGAAAGAGATATCCAGCCTGCCATGTTCGAGTTGTTTGCCCAGTATGGGCAGCAACCGCTCCATCAACCAGACGCCGCCACTGTGTATGCCGACCAGTGCGGTTTCCGCGGTAATCACCGGTTTGAGCTGCGCTGCCAGTCTGGTTAGCAGCTGTTCCGCATCCGGTAGGTTGGTATCGTTAAGCGTCAATGTGGCAGCCCGTCAAAGTAGGATTGGAGAATGTGCTGTGCGGCCACCTGGTCGATCATCGGTTTTTGCCTGCGGCCGCCGATGCCGATGCCCTTGAGCGCCTGGCTGGCTTCGGCAGAGGATAACCGTTCGTCTATCATCACGACCGGCAGGTTGAATCTGCCTTCCAGGCGACGTGCAAATTTCTTGCAAAGCAGGGTGAGTTGATGCTCTTCGCCATCGAGTGATAGCGGCAAGCCGACCACCAGCGTCACCGGCTTCCATTCGCCGATCAATTCGCCTATGAGGCGAAAGCGTTCATCATTGATTTCAGTGGAAATCGTCGTCAGCGGATGGGCGATGCCCAGCAGGTGCTCGCCGAGCGCGACGCCAATACGTTTTTCGCCGAAATCAAACCCGAGCACGCTGCCTTCGCGGCGTGATGCCTGAGCGGATTCAAGATGCGCTGTCTGGCTGTTATTGTGATCGATGGCGGCATGCATGGGTTTAATGGCGTGCCCCTTCATGCATGCCCTGCCTCATCCGAGAATCTGGCGAAATCGAGGCCGAGCAAGCCCATGGCGGCAGAGAATTTCTTTTCGCTGGGTAAATCAAAAATGACCGTATCCTGGGATTTTTCGTCGCTGGGTTTTACCGATAGCCAGGCATTTTGCGCCATTTCCTGCTCAAGCTGCCCGGCAGCCCAGCCTGCATAGCCTAGTGTCACCAGGATTTTTTCGGGACCGCGGCCTTTTGCGACCGCTTCCAGAATGTCCTTGGAGGTAGTAAGGGCGGTTTCTCCATGAATGGCGATCGTGGAATCCCAGTCTCCGGCAGGCTGGTGCAGAACAAATCCGCGGTCGATTTGTACCGGTCCGCCGAAGTGCACGGCGCTTTGTGCGAGCGGCGTGTCTTGCAGTTCCAGGTCGATCTGTCCGAACAGGGTATCCAGCGTCATGTCGATCGGGCGATTGATGACGACACCCATGGCGCCGTCCTGATTGTGCTCACAAATGAATGTGACGGATCTTGCAAAATAGGGGTCTGTCATCGCAGGCATTGCGATCAGGAAGTGGCCGGTGAGATTTACATTTTCCACAATCCGTATTATCTCATAAATGGCACGCGATTAAATAGCTTGCAATCAATATGAATGTGCCCCTGGCTACGTCGCTTCCAGATAGCCGGTGACTTCCAGCCCGAAGCCGACCATGCTGGGCATTTTTCTCGGTGTCGCCATCAGTTTCATCTTGCGTACGCCGAGATCCAGCAGTATCTGCGAGCCGATACCATAGTTGCGCAGGTCCTGCCGGATGCGTATCGGTTCGTCGGCATGCCGGATGCGGTCGACCAGGTCGGCGCCATCTTCGTTGTGGTGCAGCAATACCATGATGCCGGTTTCCGCCTGCTGGATGGCCTGCATGGCTTTCAGGGTATTCCATGAGTGGCTGTTGCTGGTACTGTCGAGCAGGTCGAATACGGATAAAGGCTCATGCACGCGCACCAAGGCCTCCTTGTCGCCGGAAGGCTCGCCCTTGACCAGCGCAAGATGTGTTTCATTGGCAATCTTGTCCGCATAGGCAATCAGCCGCATTTCGCCATAGGGCGTCATGATGATGCGTTCGGCCGCACGCTGCACCAGGCATTCGTTCTGGTTGCGGTAGTGGATCAGGTCGGCGATTGTGCCGATCTTGAGCTGGTGTTGCTGCGCGAATTCCATCAGGTCGGGCAGGCGCGCCATGCTGCCATCGTCCTTCAATATCTCGCAGATGACCGATGCGGGTTCCAACCCCGCAAGCGCAGCAAGATCGCAACCCGCCTCGGTGTGTCCTGCGCGTACCAGCACGCCGCCATCCTGCGCTGCAAGCGGGAATACATGGCCGGGGCTGACGATGTCCTGGGCAGTGGCATGTTTGGCGACGGCGGCCTGTATGGTGCGGGCACGGTCAGCGGCGGAAATGCCGGTAGTCACGCCGGTTGCAGCCTCGATCGATACGGTGAAGTTGGTGCGCATGCTGCTGCCGTTCTTCTGCACCATCGAAGGCAGGTTGAGCTGACGGCAACGCGCCTGGTCCAGCGTCAGGCAGATCAGGCCACGGCCATACCTGGCCATGAAATTGATGTATTCGGCGGTTGCGAATTGTGCCGCAAGGACCAGGTCGCCTTCATTTTCACGGTCTTCTTCATCGACCAGGATTACCATGCGGCCGCGCCGGATTTCTTCGATGATTTCGCTGATGGGGCTGATTGCGGTCGTCATCAGGCGCTGTCCCCGCGATCTTCGCTGGCCCACTGCGCCATACGTTCGACATAGCGGGCGATCACATCGATTTCCAGGTTGACGCGGCTGCCTATGCCCAGGTTTTTCAAAGTCGTCACTTCCAGTGTATGCGGAATGAGATTGACGCTGAAAGTGTCTTTATCCACGTCGTTGACGGTGAGGCTGACCCCGTCAATCGTGATGGAGCCCTTGATTGCGATATAGCGCGAGAGCAGGTGCGGTGCGCGAACGGCGAGTAGCCAGCAGTCGCCGACTGCCTCGAATTTCACCACCTGGCCCACGCCGTCGACATGGCCGCTGACCAGATGCCCGCCCAGGCGGTCCGATGAGCGTAAGGCTTTTTCAAGATTGACCGGGCGCATGGTATCCAGGCCAACTGTGCAGGCGAGGGTTTCCTTCGAGACGTGCGCTTCGAAGTGCCGACCGTCGAGGCTGACGGCGGTCAGACATACGCCGTTGACGGCAATGCTGTCGCCGATTTTAATGTCTGCCATGTCGAGCGAGCCCGTGTCGATAAAAAGCTGGACGTCTTCATTGGCCGGCACGACACGCTCAATTTGGCCAACTGCTTGTATGATTCCCGTAAACATAGTGTAATTTTAGCAGGTAACCCCAACTAATTGAGCGTGCGGCCTGATTAGATTGAAACAATCTTTCCGATATGACGGTCTTGATATAAATGATGATACGTAAAGCTGGCAAGTTCATGCTGCATCCATTCACGGTTGTCCCGCCCCGCTGGTTTTTGACGATAGGCCTCGCGGTTGCGCTCAATCCCAGTGCGCTTGCCGATGGCGCGGATGGTTCCTTACCGTACCACGAACGGGGGGAAGTGCTTGAGTTTGTCGCCGAAATGGCGGAAAGGCATGGGTTTGATGCGATTGATCTGCGCGAGGTTTTTGCCGGTGTTGAGTTTCAGCCGTCCGTTATCAAGGCCATGGAGCCGCCTGCAAGCCCCAATGTGCGTTCCTGGGAACGCTACAGGCCGCGATTCGTCAACCAGGCGCGTATCGATCGTGGTGTCAGGTTCATGCAGGCGTATGCGGAAGAGTTGAAACGTGCGCGGCAGATGTATGGCGTGCCGGAAGAAATCATTGCTGCCATCATCGGCGTTGAAACGATTTACGGGCAGAACACTGGCAAGTATCGCGTGATCGACGCCCTGACCACCCTGGCTTTTGACTACCCGCGCCGTGCTGAATATTTCCGCGGCGAGTTGGAACAATACCTGCTTATGGCACGCGAGCAGCAACTGGACTATTTTTCCGTGCTGGGCTCCTACGCCGGTGCTATCGGCCTGCCGCAATTCATGCCGACGAACGTGCGGCAGTTGGCGGTGGATTTCGATTCTGATGGCCGGGTTGACCTGAGAAGCAGCGCCGTCGATGCCATCGGCAGTGTGGCGCACTATCTTGCAGTGCATGGCTGGCTGACGGATGCGCCGGTTGCAAGCCATGTCTCGTTCCATGATCCGGTGCCGGATAGCTGGCTGGAGACGATACTGCCGACAATGACGAAAGATGACATCAAGGATGTACGGTTCAATACAAAAGTGTCGCTCGATGAGCACATGAATTTTGCGGTGATTCCCCTGGATACGCCGGAAAAAATGCCTGAGTTCTGGCTGGGGTTCAATAATTTTTATGTCATTACGCGCTACAACAAAAGCACGTTCTATGCGATGAGTGTCTTGCAGCTTGCGCAGGCATTGAAAGCGCAACGCTGAATCCGGAGATCGGTGCCAAGAGAACAATGACGCAGTTTCCCTGTTAGAATCCGGCCATGTCATTTTTAAACTCCCTGCCTTTCGAGCTGTTCGTCGGCCTGCGCTATACGCGCGCCAAACGTCGCAATCATTTTATTTCGTTCATTTCCATGACCAGCATGGTCGGCATCTCGCTAGGTGTGGCGGCGCTGATCGTCGTACTGTCGGTGATGAACGGATTCCAGCAGGAACTGCGTACCCGCATTCTCGGGGTTGCATCCCATCTGCAGATCACCGGCGCCAACAATGTGCTGGCGGACTGGCCGTCATTGACTGCCGAGTTGCGTAAAACCGAACATGTGCGTGCCGCAGCTCCCTACATCATGGCGCAGGGCATGCTGTCCAACGGACCGGCCGTGCAGGGAACCATCGTGCGTGGCGTGCTGCCGGCACTGGAGGATCAGGTCGCAGAACTGGGAGCGCATATGCGCGCCGGTTCCCTTGATGATCTGAAGCCGGGCGGGTTCGGCATCGTGCTCGGGGTAGAGCTTGCCCAGTCGCTTGGCCTGATTGTCGGCGACAAAGTGGTGCTGATGGCCCCGCAGGGACAGTTCACGCCAACCGGCGTGGTGCCGCGCATCAAACAGTTCACCTTGGTCGGCATGTTCCAGATCGGCATGTACGAATACGATGCCGGCCTTGCGCTGATCCATATGGATGACGCAGCCAAGCTTTATCGCATGGGCGAGAACGTATCCGGTGTGAGGCTCAAGCTGGACGACTTGTTCAGGGCGCCGGCAGTGTCGCGGGACCTGACCAGCCTGTTGAGCAATAGCGGCCCTTATTACTTGAGCGACTGGACGCAACAGCACGCCAATTTCTTTCGTGCCGTGCAGATGGAAAAGCGTGTGATGTTCATCATCCTGACCCTGATCGTGGCCGTTGCGGCTTTCAATATCGTATCGACACTGGTCATGGCCGTCACCGACAAACGTGCCGATATCGCCATCATGCGGACATTCGGCGCAAGCCCGCGCAGCATCATGCAGATATTCATTGTCCAAGGGGCGCTGATCGGGTTTATCGGCACCATACTGGGCGGTATCTGCGGCATCATCGTTGCATTCAATATCGACGTGATCGTGCCGTTTATCGAGCGGCTGTTCAATATCCAGTTCCTGGCGAAAGATGTCTATTACATCAGCGACTTGCCTTCGCAGTTGCTGTGGTCCGATGTTTCCATGATCGTTCTGCTGTCGTTCCTGCTCAGTCTGCTTGCTACGCTCTACCCAAGCTGGAAAGCCGCAAAAATGAATCCCGCCGAGGCGTTGCGTTATGAGTAATAAAAATATTCTGAGTTGCAAGGGTTTGCACAAGACGTATTCCGGACTGGATGTTTCCGTACTGGAAGACATCAGCCTTGATGTCGATGCAGGCGAGCAGGTGGCTATCGTCGGTGCTTCGGGGTCAGGCAAGAGTACCTTGCTGCACCTGCTTGGCGGGCTGGATGAGCCGAGCGCGGGAGAGGTCAGGATCATGGGGCAGAATCTCGCCGGGCTCGATGAAGCCGGACGTGGCCGCTTGAGAAACCAGTCGCTGGGTTTTGTTTACCAGTTTCATCATTTGCTGCCCGAGTTCACGGCCATCGAGAATGTCGCGATCCCCCTGATGATTCGCCGGGTAGCGCGCAATGACGCCATGCAACAGGCCAGGGAAGTGCTTGGGAAAGTCGGCCTGCAACACAGGCTGGAACACATGCCCGGCGAACTTTCCGGCGGAGAGCGGCAGCGTGCCGCAGTTGCCCGGGCCCTGGTGACGCAGCCGCTTTGTGTGCTGGCGGATGAGCCAACCGGCAATCTCGACAGGAGCACCGCCAACAGCGTCTTTGATTTGCTGCTGAACCTGAACCGGGAGCAAGGGACGAGCCTGATCGTAGTCACCCATGACATGGAATTGGCCGCCAGGATGCACCGCCAGTACCGATTACAGGACGGTGCGCTGCTGCCTATAGAAATCCAGGGTTAACGGGTACTCGTTATATGGTTTTGCTGGCGCTGTTTTTTGTTTTCGGCGCCTGGGTATTACAGCAATTACCGGTGCTTCCTGATATTCAGTGGGCACTGGCTTTATTACCTCTGGCAGTGCTTGCCTATCGGGCGAGATCCGCCACCGGTTCTCTATCCCGTATTCTCCAGCGCATTGCGCTGATACTCCTGGTTTTCTGCAGCGGTTTTTTCTGGGCAGCACTTTGTGCCCATTCCCGCTTGGCCGACGCTCTTCCCGAAGCGCTGGAAGGCAAAGACATCCGGTTGATTGGCGTCGTGGCGAGTGTGCCGCAATCCCATGAGCGCGGTCAGCGTTTCGAATTCGATGTCGAACAGGTGTTGACACGTGGCGCCAGCGTGCCCGGCCGTATCTCCATTGCACACAACGCCCAGGGCTTTTCCGGGCAGCCGGTGCTGAATGCCAGTTTTCATGCAGCCGAGCGCTGGCAACTGACGGTGCGATTGAGAAGGCCGCATGGCCTTGCCAATCCGCATGGTTTCGATTTCGAGGCCTGGGCGCTGGAACGCAACCTGCGTGCCAGCGGGTATATCAGAAAGAGCGTTGACAACCAGTTGCTGAAAGCGCGTGTTTACCGGCCGCAATATCTCATCGAGGTCGTGCGCGAATCCATTCGCAAGCGCATGGATGCGGTGCTGGAAGGCAAGCCGTATGCCGGCGTGCTCAAAGCGCTGGCGATCGGCGATGACGGCGGAATTTCCCGGGAGCATTGGCAGGTATTCCTGCGAACCGGAATCAATCATCTGATGAGCATCTCGGGGTTGCATATCACCATGCTGGCCGGGCTGGCATTCGGCCTGACTTATGCAATCTGGCGCCGGCTGGAGGGTTTGACGCTGAAACTACCGGCACGCAAGGCTGCAACGCTGGCAGGGGCGCTGGTCGCGTTGCTTTATGCGCTGATTGCCGGATTTTCCATTCCCACGCAGCGAACTTTGTACATGCTGAGTGTTTTTGCGCTGGCGCTATGGATGGGGCGTAATGTGTCGATGGGGAGGGTGCTGGCTTATGCCTTGCTGGCGGTTGTCATCTTCGACCCCTGGGCGGTGCTGGCTGCCGGTTTCTGGCTTTCATTCGGTGCGGTTGCGGTCATTGCCTACGCAATGAACGGGCGATTAAGGCCCGCTCACTGGCTGCGGGAAGCAGTCAAGACGCAATGGGCCGTTACTCTGGGGTTGGTGCCTTTGCTGCTGGCAATGTTCCAGCAGGTCTCGCTGATTTCGCCGCTTGCCAATGCCATTGCCATTCCGGTCATCAGCCTGGTCGTCGTGCCCTTGACGCTGGCGGGCAGTATGCTGCCCATCGACTGGATATTGCTGCTCGGGCACGAGGTAACGACTTATTGCATGCTGGCGATGGAATGGCTGGCCGGCTTGCCTGCCAGTGTCTGGCAGCAGCAGGCGCCGCCGTTCTGGACGATTCCCCTGGCCGTGTTTTCCGTATTGTGGATACTGTTGCCACGAGGTTTTCCGCTGCGCTGGCTGGGCGTCATTGGCCTGTTGCCGATGTTCCTTGTGCAGCCGGCCAGGCCGGAGCATGGTGCGATGCGGGTTGCCGTGCTGGATGTCGGACAGGGCCTTGCCGTGGTGATCACAACGGCAAGGCATGTTTTACTCTATGACACCGGGCCATACTACTCTTCGCAAAGTGACAGCGGGCAGCGCATAGTCGTACCTTATCTGCGCGCCTCTGGCGCACGCACGCTGGATGCCATGATTATCAGCCACGATGATTCCGATCATAGCGGCGGTGCAGCATCGGTGCTGGCACAAGTTCCGGTGGGCTGGATAGCCAGTTCGCTGGCCAGGGAGCATTCGCTGGTTGCAGGCTATCCGCATGTGCGATGCCATGCCGGGCAATCGTGGGAATGGGATGGTGTGCGCTTTGACATGCTCTATCCTGAACCGGAGGCCTATCTCGAGCCGCAGATCAGGGACAATGACCGTAGCTGCGTTTTGCGGATTACCAGTCGATACGGCAACCTGTTGATTCCCGGAGATGTCGAGAAGGCGGCAGAGTATGCGCTGGTCCGATCGGGCGTTACGCTGAAGACGGATGTCCTGGTTGCCCCGCATCACGGCAGCAAGACTTCGTCGACCGAAGCCTTTATGGACAGGGTCAAGCCGGATGCGGTGATATTTACCATGGGCTATCGCAATCGCTACCATCATCCGCATCCAAGTGTCGTATCCCGTTATAAAGCCCATGGCAGCAAAATGTATCGTTCAGACAGCGATGGTGCTGTGATCCTGAATTTCACCCGTGCAGAAGGCATTGAGATTACACGCTGGAGGCAGTATCGAAAGCGCTACTGGCAAACCGACTTACGTCTTGATGATAATCGTTCCGGCGCAAGCCCGCTTGCTGAAAATGGCGTCACACGCTAAAGTAGCGACACTTTTGGAATATCAAGGAGCTTCACGTGTGGGAGATTGTTCAGGCGGCAGGTTGGCCGATATGGCCGCTGATTTTCGCCTCGATTGTGGCTGTCGCCATTATTGGCGAACGCTTGTGGGCGCTGCGTGCAAATGTGGTGGTACCTAAATCCCTGCTGGCTGAAGTGAGCAGGATGGTGGCCCAGGGCGGCATTACCAGGGAAACCTGCAACAAGCTCGCACAACATTCATTGCTCGGTGAAATTTTTGCCAGCGCATTGCTGAATGCCAATAATTCGCGTGAAGTGATCAAGGAGTCCGTCGAAGAGTCCGGTCGTGTCGTCATCCACAAGCTGGAACGATACCTGAATACTTTGGGTACGATTGCCACCGTAGCGCCGTTATTGGGGCTGCTGGGCACTGTCATCGGCATGGTCGAGCTGTTCGGCGCGTTTACTTCCACCGGCCATGATGTTGCACAGTTCGCACGCGGCATTTCGGTGGCCTTGTATAACACTGCGGGCGGCATCGTAGTGGCGGTCCCCGCAATGATTTTCTATCGATACTTCCGCGGCAGGGTGGACGGCTTCATCGTTGATATGGAGCAGCAGGCCATCAAGCTGGTGGAGATCATCCACGGCGAGCGTCAAGGCTGAACGGAGCTGAAGGTCATATCATGAATTTTCAGCGTGGTAAAAAAGCGGAAGAATTGGAAATCAACTTTATTCCGCTGATTGATGTATTGCTGGTCATTATCATCTTCCTGATCGTCAGTGCGACTTTCTCGCGGGTGAATGAGCTGCAGATCAATCTGCCGACCTCCGAAACAGCCTCAGCACAAGAAGACAAGCCGCTGGTCATTTCCGTTGGCGTCTTTGCGAGCGGTCGTTATGTGATCAACGGCCAGGATGTCGAGGACAAGAGTACCGATGGCATCAGCCTCGCGCTGAGAAAAGCTGCTGGTGACGGCAAGGAGCCTACCGTCATCATTGAAGCCGATGCCGAGGCGACACATCAGTCGGTGATTAAGGTATTGGATGCATCACGCAAGGCGGGTTTCCCCAATATTACGTTCCCAGCTCAAGAACCCAGCGGTTCTTAAAGTTCTTTACTATTTGAATATCGACGCTCCGTATGTCGAAATCTAAAACTGCCAAGGCAGTTCCTGCTGCATTGCCTCCTCCCGAAGTAAGCGCCAGGACGCTCTATCTGCGGCTGCTCAAATACGCCAAGCGGCATTGGCTGGTGTTCAGCATCAGCATAATGGCGCTGGTCGTTTTTTCTGCGACCAATACCGGCTTCCTGGCGACCATCAAACTGGTGACCGATGAAGGATTCGTCAATAAGGACTCGACCAAGCTCAGTCTCCTGCCATTGATGTTGTTCGGTTTGCTGGCCTTGCGGGCGCTGGCCGGCTTTATCTCTACATTCGCCATGCGTTGGGTTGGCCGCCGGGTCGTGGAAAGCCTGCGCTTGGATGCTTTCCGCAAATTGATGACCTTGCCCGTCAGTTTTTTCGATGCGCATTCAGCCGGTATCGTGACTTCTAAGGTCACCTTCGATACCGAACAGATGTCAAAAGCAGCGACCAGTGTCGCTGTGACCGCTGTTCGCGACACCCTGACAATTATCGGCATGATCGGCTACATGCTCTATCTGGATTGGCGCCTGACCATGATTTTTGCCGTGATGGCACCTCTGATGGCCTGGTACCTGAGCAGGATGACGCCGAAACTGCGTTCTTCCGGCAAATCAGTTCAGCAGACCATGGGGCAGATGACCCAAGTGGTTGAAGAAGCGGTAAGCGGCCAGCGCATGGTCAAGATATTCGGCGGTGAAGAGTATGAATATCAACGGTTTGCACAGGCTGCGGGCAAGAACCGCCACATGCAGATTCGATTGGGGCGGATTTCCGGCCTCAACAGCATGGTCATTGAGTTGCTGGCAGCCGTTGCTCTGGCCCTGGTGGTTTTCTATGCCGTCGGGCGTTTCACTGCGGGCGAGTTTGCTGCCTTTATCGGTGCCTTGCTCATGCTCATTTCGCCGATCAAAAGCCTCACCGCGCTCAATGAAGACCTGCAGGTTGGTCTCGCAGCATCGCACAGCGTATTTTCCCTGATAGACACCGTCCCCGAAATGGATGACGGCGATAAAGAGATTGGCCGTGTCAACGGCGAGATTGAACTGCGTGGAGTCACGCTGCGTTACGAGAACGCCAAGCGGCCTGCCTTGAATAATTTGAACCTGATCGTCAAGCCCGGTGAAAAGGTGGCGCTGGTTGGCCGCTCCGGCGGCGGCAAGACGACGCTGGTGAATCTTTTGCCCAGATTTTATGAATTGCAGCAGGGGCTGGTCCTGCTGGACGGTCTCGATATTCGTGCCATGTCGCTGAAAAGCCTGCGCCGGCAATTCGCCCTGGTCAGCCAGGATGTCATTCTGTTCAACGATACGGTGTTCAACAATATTGCCTATGGCGTATTGCGAGGCGTGAGCGAAGAGCAGGTTATAGCAGCCGCTAAGGCGGCCCATGCATGGGACTTCATTCAACAATTGCCGAATGGGCTGCAGAGCGAGATTGGTGATCGCGGTGTGCGGCTTTCCGGCGGGCAGCGCCAGCGGCTGGCCATCGCCCGCGCCATTCTCAAGGATGCGCCCATCCTTTTGCTCGACGAAGCGACATCGGCGCTGGATACGGAATCGGAGCAGCACGTACAAGCCGCGCTTGATGAACTGATGCGCAATCGTACAACCATCGTGATCGCACACCGCCTTTCCACGATCGAGAATGCGGACCGCATTCTGGTCATGGAGCAAGGGGAGATTATCGAAAGCGGCAGCCATGAGGACTTGCTGCGCCAGAACGGCAGCTATTCCAAGCTCTATCAAAAACAATTTCACTAAGTGAATCAGCGCATGCGGAACCGCTTTGCAATCTGGCTGGAGCAACAATGGTACCGCATCGGCCCATGGCATGTTCTGCTCCTGCCATTGTCGTGGTTGTTCCGGCTCCTGTCCTCGTGTCGTCGTCTGGCCTATCGGCTCGGCATACTCAAAAGTTACCCTGCAGCAGTCCCGCTAATCGTGGTGGGAAATATCAGTGTCGGCGGTACCGGCAAAACGCCATTGGTTCTCTGGCTGGTCGAGCAGCTCAGGCTGGCGGGTTATAACCCCGGCATTATCAGCCGCGGCTATGGCGGCCGAGGCCGCGTGCCGGTTGCAGTGACTGCCGGGAGTGCTGCGTCAGAGGCCGGCGATGAACCGGTGTTGCTGGCAAAGCGAGCGCGTTGCCCGGTCTGGGCAGGCAGTGACCGGGTCGCCACTCAACAGGCTTTGCTGGGTACCCATCCTGAATGCAATGTGATCGTCAGCGACGATGGTCTGCAGCATTACCGCATGCGGCGCGATATCGAACTGGTGGTCGTTGACGGGATGCGCGGTCTTGGCAATGGCCAGCTGATTCCGGCCGGTCCTTTGCGCGAACCTGAATCCAGGCTGAGTAAAGTCGATGCAGTCATTTACAATGGTACAAACGGGCATGGTGCAGATTTTAATATGCATCTCAAAGCTGGCGGGATTCGCAATCTGCTGGACTCCGGTCAAGAACTGGCTGTTGAAGCGCTGGCCGGGAAACGCATTCATGCTATTGCCGGCATCGGGCATCCGCAGCGATTTTTTCAACAATTACGCGGCATGGGGCTGGATGTCGAAGAGCATGCCTTCCCGGATCATCATCCTTTTCAGGCGGCCGATTTGCAGTTTGCCGATGAAGACATCGTATTGATGACAGAAAAGGATGCAGTGAAATGCGTCGGCTTTGCCAGGCAGAACTGGTGGTATCTTCCTGTCGACGCAGTTGTTGAGAATACGCTTGCCGATTACATTATCCGGAAATTGAGGAAATAAAAATGGATACTAAACTGATTCAGATATTGGTCTGTCCCGTATGCAAGGGGCCTTTGGTCTATAAAAAAATGGAACGGGAACTGCTGTGCAAACCCTGTCGTCTTGCATACCCGATTAAGGATGACATTCCCGTGATGCTTGAAGACGAAGCGCGCCGGCTACCGGATACGGAAGAGGTTTGACCGCATGAGCTTCAAGATAGTCATTCCGGCACGCTATGCCAGCATACGCCTGCCAGGCAAGCCTCTACTGGATATTGCCGGTAAGCCCATGGTCGTCCGGGTTGCTGAAAAAGCCATGTCCACCGGCGCTGAGGTCGTGGTTGCAACAGATGACATCCGCATCTTCAATGCTGTCGGCGAGCACGGCCACAAAGCGGTGATGACCCGGCAGGATCATCTTTCCGGTACGGACCGTATTGCAGAAGTTGCCCTGGAAATGGGTTGGGCCGATAACGAAATCGTGGTCAATGTGCAAGGCGATGAGCCCCTGATCGAATCCGCCCTGATCGAGGAGGTGGCCGGCAATCTGGCGCAACATGCCGATGCGGCAATTGCCACGGCCTGTCATCCTGTTCACGATAAAGCATCCATGCTCAATCCCAATATCGTCAAAGTCGTGATCGACAAGCGGGGATATGCGCTTTACTTCAGCCGTGCGCCGATACCCTATCCAAGGGATGCCTTTGCCAACGGCCAGGAATTGCCGGCGGCAATGCAGGTGTACCGGCATATCGGCATTTATGCTTACCGTGCCGCTTTCCTCAAGGCCTACGCAGGCTTGCAGCCGTCGCCGATCGAGCAATACGAGTCGCTCGAACAATTGCGCGCGCTGTGGCATGGCTACAAGATAAGCGTCGCGGTCACAAGCCATGCACCAGCTGCCGGCGTCGATACGCTTGAGGATCTGGATATCATGAGAGCCCTGTTCACCCCTGCTTAGTCCAGGCGAGTTGTCCTCATTCCGTCATATTCTGATTGTTCTCGTTGACACGTCCTGGTAAATTTTGCTATAGTTTCACCTCTCGACGGCACTATTGTCGAATCGGACGCGGGGTGGAGCAGTCTGGCAGCTCGTCGGGCTCATAACCCGAAGGTCACAGGTTCAAATCCTGTCCCCGCAACCAACAAATCAAAGCATGTAGTGCTTTAGATTTTTGCGGTACCCGATAGTGGTACAACCACAAATTCCAAAGGTATGGCGCTGAAAATTGCGGCATGCTGTAAGTGAAAATCGCAGCAGAAATTTTGTTGTTGACGTAATGAAAGCGCTCTGTATAATGCGCACCTCTTGTTGCTGACGCGGAGACGCGGGAGTAGCGGGAAGTGAAGAAGGACCTGGTTGCCGGGGGAGAATTACGGTGACACTGCTCTTTAAAAATCTGAACAATCGATAAGTGTGAGTGCCTGT
>CAJPFK010000002.1 GCA_905339275.1 Methylophilaceae bacterium | reverse complement strand
GCCGGTTCGCAGTTCTTCATAGTCGTGAAGGACTCCAACTTCCTCGACCGCCAGTACACGGTCTTCGGCGAAGTCACCAGCGGCATGGAAGTGGCAGACAAGATAGTGAGCGCCCCGCGCAACTCAAGGGACCTGCCGAATGAGAGAATAGAGATGAAGGTCAAGGTAAGCGAAGAATAAAGGTACTCAAAAATAGCTTGAAGATAAAGGCCCCGCAAGGGGCCTTTATCTTTTGGCATTTTGATGTATTTTCTCCTTTTGTTTATAAGGAGCTTATGTGATGCAGACGATTGCTGGATATTTTCTTCATAGTCATTCGTTTGCCAAGTTAAGTGGGAAGGCCAATAGTCCTGTTGCATTTCGGAAATGTTTGTTGTAACTTCTATTAACAATAATTTATTGTCTCTTCCATGGATGCATTTTAGTTATAAAGGATTAAATATGGATACAAAAAAGAGATTTGAATGTGCTTTAGAACGTTTAAAATCAAGTGACTGGGCAAGATTTGAAGAATTGGCATCTGAATTTCTTGCAAGTGAATTCACTAAATTAAGAACAACTGCCAGCCCATCTGGAGATGGCGGGAGAGATTCAGAACTTTTCTCTCCCGAAGGAAGCCCAAAAATCTTATTTCAGTATTCTGTTTCTAAAGATTGGGATACAAAGATCAAGAAGACAGTCTCTCGCATTAGCACAGCATTCCCAGAAGCAGGATATTTAATTTATGTTACTAACCAAGTAATTGGCGCGAGCGCAGATAAATTAAAAAAACTAATTAGGGAAAAGAATGGTCTAATTTTAGATATTTTTGATAGGTCATGGTTTGTTGAACGTACAATGTCCAATGATCAGAGAATATCTATTGCAGAGAAACTCGCAAAAGAATTTGTGGATCCATTATTGAACGATGCTGCTGTCATAAATAGCTATGGTCAAGCACTAACTGATACTGAATCAAGGGCTGCGCATCTTTATCTTACCTTGCAATTCGAAGATGAGAAAAAAGATAAGGGACTGACAAAAGTTTCTTTCCAAGCACTTGTTAGATCAGTTTTACGTAAAACTAATGCTGAGCATAGGATGAAAAGAGAGGATATTAAACAAGAAGTTCGTAAACTTCTACCGTCACATCCTCCAGAAAAAGTCGACCAGTATACCGATAATGCTTTAAGAAAAATGACGAAACACTATATACGTCATTGGCAGGGAGTTGACGAATTTTGCCTCACCTACGAGGAGCAAAAACGTTTAAGCGAAATGCTTGCAAAGCATGAACGAGAGCATTTAGTTTTAAATAATTCAATTAAAGAGTTATTGAAAAAAAACTTGAATGCTGATTTTGCTTTGACTGATGATAAATTAGATGTAACTGCAGCACGTGTACAGAGAATACTTGAAAAATATTTCAATAGTAGGGGAGAAAAATTTGCACTGGCAGTTCATGTAGGTAAATCTCCTACGCTTGCTTTGGATGACTTAAACAGAATTATTTTAGAAGATTTTTCTGATTATCCAGCTTTGAAGGCAACTTTTCCTAATGAATATGAATTAATAAATAATACTATAACTGATCTGCTATGTAATCCTTCAGAAGATGTGTCCAATTTTCTGAGATTGATTTCTGACGCTTATACTTTGATGGCTTTCTTGCGGGAAACACCTGACGTGCAAGCGTCAATAAAAAAACTTTTTTCTCATGGGGAAGTTTGGTTAGACACTAGCATATTGTTATTTCTTTTTGCAGAGCGCTTATTTGAAGAAGAAAGTAAACAGCGATATACAAACATGATACGCGCCGCGCAAAAAGCCGGATTAAAATTATCGATTACAAGAGGAATAGTCGAAGAAGTTCATCATCATATTATACGTTCTTATGCTTGCTATAGAACTCATCATGGTGAATGGCGAGGACCTACGCCATTTCTTTTTTCTGCATATATCGCTAGTGGCAGAGCTATTGGAGATTTCCCTAACTGGATTGAAGAATTCATGGGTAGTGTTCGACCTGAAGAGGATATTGTTGAGTACATAAATGAATATTTTCAGATACGTATTGAGTCATTAGAATTAGTCGCCGAAAAAGTAGAATCCGAACTAAGAATTGCAGTGCATGAGATTTATATTAGTTCACATGAATGGAGAAGAGAGAAAAAAGGGTATGCGCCTGACGCATCTATTGTAAATACTCTAGCTAGTCATGATATAGAAAATTATTTGGGAATAATTGCCAAGCGAAAGGCCGAGCTAAATCCTCATCCACTCGGCCACTCTTATTGGTGGTTGACGTTAGATTCAACCGCTTATAGATTGGAATCGCTTTTAATTCCAAGAATCAATATCCCAATTCCACCTTCACCTGTAATGAGTTTAGATTTTTTAGCTAATTATCTAACGTTCGGCCCACTTCGAGTGGCTCAAAATGATTATAAGTTGCCTATTTTTATAGATTTAAGTTTTGCAAGCTATATCCCAATTGAGTTGTTAGAAGTAGCTAATGAGACGCGAAGAAGTTCCGCCGGTCTTCCAGAACATGTGATTCGCAGAAGAGTGAGAGATGCATTAGATGCAGCAAAGAAGAATATTGGAAAGCAAACAGAAGCTGGTGCAGAAGCAATACAGAAAAAAATTGAGGATACCTTATTAGGTATCGATATAGAAGAGTAGATTGATATCTTTTGAAGATATCTGTAAAGCAAAACTAAAAAAGCCCCCGGTTTTCACCGGGGGCTTTTCAGTTCCTGTAAAGTTACTTCGAGTTCGCCTTTACGGCGTCTTCGAGCTTCTTCCATTCCTTCTTCGGGATGTCGAAAAGGGCCTTGAGCTCTTTTTTCTGCGTCTCGAAAAGGGAGGCCACCTTCACGCCCTTCGGGGTCTTCTCCTTTGCCTTGCAGTTCTTCTTCAAGGGCAGGTCTGCGAAGAGCTTGCCCCTGTGCCAGGTCACCGGATAGGTCCTGCATATCGTGGGGACTATCCTCTTAGGCAGCTTCTCCTTTATCCAGAGGTAGAAGAGCGAGCAGCCCTTGGAGCCCTTGAGGTGAAAACAGCACAGCTTGTCGCTCTTCCTGACGGCCGTCTCCCTGTACGCCCCGCCGACGTAGTCGTCGTCAACCTTGAGAGGAGTCTTGAAGCAGTCCTCGACTTTCGCTCCGGTTAAAGCCTCGACCTTGTCCCTGTTCTTCAGGATGAGCTTTATCGTTGCGTAGTCTATGTCGCAGCCCCAGCCGCAGCACTCGTCCTGGCACTGGCTCCCGTAGCAGCCCTCGTCGAAAAGGCCCTTGTGGGAAGCTATCTTGAGGTCTACCGTCTTGATGGGTATCCTGGTGACGTTCTTCATCGCTTTGGCGGTCTTTATTGCAGGCGCCGCTTTTTTCACGGTGAGAGCCTTTTTCGCCGGAGCGGCTTTCTTGGCAACTACCGTCTTCTTTTTTACCGCCTTCTTCGCTACAGTCTTTTTGGTGCTCTTGGCTGGCTTGCCAGTCTTCTTCATCTTTGGTACGGCCTCCGGAAGAGATATTGTTTTATGGACATTCCTGGTAAGGAAACTTTATGGCAGGGGTCAGGGGAGCTTGTGTACGCTGGCCTCGTCTACGATGATCCTGTTCACGACGTTGTTTACGCCCCAGGTGAACCAGGCGTCTTCTTCTGCGGCCTCGCGCTCGGCGTCGCTGCCGGTGACCCCTTCGAGGGTGACTACATAGCCTTCGGTCGAAACCTTGAGGCTCTGCGCGTCTACCAGCCTGTCTTTTTCGAGGGCCAGCCTCACGGCGTCGCTTATCTCCCCTTCGGAGTCCGCTTCAGGCGGGTTGACCTCTATCGAGTTTATGACGTCCAGGGCCCCGGGTATCCACCAGGCGAGCACTCCGGCGAGCCTCTTGTGGCTCAAGGACCAGACCTGCCCTTCGAGGTCCACCACTCCGTCCCTGACCTCGATTTTTATGCCGAGGCCGTTCAAGGCGCTCTCTTCGGTGAGGGCGTCCATCATGTGGTCCCTTATCTCGTCGTCCGACATCTTCACTGAGGGCCTCACCCGCAGCCTGTCCACTACACCGGGGACGCCGTCGATGCCCATCGCGAGGAGGAGCGCCTTTTTTTTGACGGCGACGTTCGCCACCATGCCTTCCATCACGACCGAGCCGTCTT
>CAJPFK010000001.1 GCA_905339275.1 Methylophilaceae bacterium | reverse complement strand
TATCAGTACGGGCTCAACGGCAACCTTACCGGCATGGGATTACTCGCTGCCCAAGCCACGCTCGGCAACGCCCAGTTCGGCCAGGGTGCGCAGACGCTGAATGCGCCATCGGCTTGGCAGAACGAAGCTGTGAAGCTGGCTTGATGCGGCGGAAGCAAGGGTAACCGTATGTCGGGCAATCAAGCCGGGAAACTCCCTGGCCGGCAGGCGCTGGACTTTGCGCCGGGCCTGCTGGATATTCAGGAGCGCCTGCCGTCGCCGTTGCCGCGTATGGTGCTGCGCGGCTTGCTTCTGCTTCTGCTGGCATTGTTGCTATGGGCGGCCTTCGGCCGTCTCGATATCGTCGCGGTGGCGGAAGGCAAGCTGATTCCCAAAACTTATCTGAAGATCGTGCAGCCTGCCGAATCCGGCATTGTCAGGGAGATTGCCGTCGCTGAAGGCCAGCATGTCGAAGCGGGTCAGGTGTTGGTCAGGATGGATGCCAACATTTCCGAGGCGGACAGCAAGTCCATCCGGCAGGCGCTGGAGCACAAGACGCTGGAATTGAGAAGAACCGATGCCGAATTGAGCGGTTTGCCATTCGTGCGCGAAGCGGGGGATTCTCCGCAACTCTTTCAACGCATTCAGGCCGCGTATCTGTCGAACCGCCGTGCGCTGGAAGACGACCTGGCGGCAGAACGTGCCAGCCGCCAGCGCGCCACCCAGGAACTGGCCTCGGCGCTTGAGATACAGCGCAAGCTGGAAGAAACGCTGCCGGCCTACCAGGCGCAGGAGGCCTCGTTCGAGAAACTTGGCAAGGTCGGTTTTGCCGGTAACCTGATGGTGATGGAGAAGAAGCGCGAACGCATCGAGAAGGAGCAGGACCTGCAGGCGCAGAAATACAATGCCATGAGCCTGCAGGCCAGCATTGCCCAGTCTGACCGGCGGTTGGCGCAGATTCAATCCGACTACCGCCAGAAGCTTGAGGCTGAGCGGGTGGCGATCTATGCGGAGCATCAGCGCCTGGAGCAGGAATGGGCCAAGCAATTGCACAGAAACAGCCTGCTGGAACTGAAAGCACCGCAGGCCGGCATCATCAAGGACCTCGCGACCCATACCCCTGGCACGGTCGTTTCTCCCGGCACCGTCCTCATGACCCTGGTGCCGAACAGCGAGCAGTTGCTGGCTGAAGTCTGGGTCAAGAATACTGATGCAGGCTTTGTCCGGCGAGGGCAGGAGGTGAAGGTGAAACTTTCCGCCTACCCGTTCCAGAAATACGGCATGGTGACGGGCAATGTGCTGCGGGTGAGTGCGGATTCAACCGACAGGTCGACCGGCAATAACCAGCAAACGGGCGCAGAGGCAGCGCAACCGATGAGTGCGCAGTTTTCATACAGGACGCTGATCGACCTGAAACTGCAACATCTGGAATTCGACCAGAGCAAACTGGCGCTTGCCCCCGGCATGCAGGTTGCCGCAGAGATCAAGCTGACCGACCAGACGGTGCTGGAGTACCTGCTGTCGCCTGTAAGAAAGGCGTTTCATGAGGCGGGCAGGGAGCGGTAGTATTTACCGGTACCGCGAGATTGGGCGTGTTTGGGGCGAGACCGGCTGGCGGTTTCATGGATAAATCGGAAGAAACTGAAATGAAAAATGAAAAAATGAGTTCAAACTGTCACAGTGTCGTAGTAATATCCCATCTCTAAGGATTATCACCCTGCGGATTTAAGTAAATTCGCGGTTCGGATTGCAGTTCAAATTTAAATAGTTCGGTTTTAACCTAAAGCACACCTAAGGAGGAGCAATATGGCTAGTTTATTAGATCAATTGAAGACGATGACTACAATCGTCGCGGATACTGGTGACGTAGAGGCAATCAAGACAGTGAAGCCGGTTGATGCCACCACCAATCCGTCTCTCTTGCTAAAAGCCAGCACGCTGCCGCAATACGCTCCCCTGATTGAAGAAGCGATTGCCTACGCCAAGGCGCAGGGCGGCAGCAAGGAACAGCAGATTGAAAACGCTGCCGACAAGCTGGCAGTGCTGATCGGCCTGGAAATCCAGAAGCACATCCCGGGCCGCATTTCCACCGAAGTGGATGCACGCCTGTCTTTCGATATCGACGCCATGGTTGCCAAGGGCCGCAAGATTATCGCCCTTTACAAGGATGCCGGTGTTGACAAGAGCCGTGTGCTGATCAAGCTGGCTTCCACATGGGAAGGCATCAAGGCCGGTGAAATTCTTGAAAAGGAAGGCATCAACTGTAACCTGACATTGCTGTTCGGTTTCGGCCAGGCCCGTGCTTGCGCGGAAGCCGGCGTATTCCTGATCTCCCCATTCGTTGGTCGTATTCTCGACTGGTACAAAGCCAAAACCGGCGAAACCTACACTTCCGAAACCGACCCTGGCGTTCAGTCCGTTCGCAAGATTTATGCGTACTACAAGGAGCACGGCTACAAGACGGTTGTCATGGGCGCATCTTTCCGTAACATCGGTGAAATCACTGCGCTGGCCGGTTGCGACCGCCTGACCATTGCTCCAACACTGCTGGAAGAGCTGGCTGCAACAGAAGGCAGCCTGGCACGCGTACTGACCGATAACGGCGCTACCAAGGCGCGTCCGGACTTGCTGACCGAGAAGGAGTTCCGCTTCCAGTTGAATGAAGATGCAATGGCGACTGAGAAGCTTGCCGAAGGTATCCGCGGCTTTGTGGTTGACCAGATCAAGCTGGAAAAAGCATTGGCTGAAAAGCTTTAATCAGGCGTTGCTTAAATGAAGTCTGACCGGGTGTCTTTATGTCAGTTGGCGTTGACATCTGGTCGTTCCGCACTTTAAGATTAAAGCCCGGCTTTTATCTTAAAAGTAGTAATAATTTGTAACCTAATTGGAGGAAGTATCGTGGCACAAACTCAAATGGCATTAGATTCTTTGGATTTTGACGCAACCGTAGCGCTGGCTGAAAAAGTTGCACCTCATGTAGACATTCTTGAAATTGGTACCCCATGCATCAAGCACAACGGTATCAAGCTGCTGGAAACTCTGCGTGCAAAATTCCCTAACAACAAGATCCTGGTTGACCTGAAGACCATGGATGCCGGTTTCTACGAAGCTGAGCCTTTCTACAAGGCTGGCGCTGACATCTGTACAGTTCTGGGTACTGCTGACCTGGGTACCATCAAGGGTGTAATCGACGTTGCAAACAAGTACGGTAAAGAAGCGCAAGTTGACCTGATCAACGTAACCGACAAGGCTGCTCGTACTAAGGAAGCCGTTAAGCTGGGCGCACACATCATTGGCGTTCACACCGGTCTTGACCAGCAAGCTGCTGGCGGTACCCCATTCACCGACCTGGCACTGATCGCCAGCCTGAACACCGGCGTGAAGATCTCTGTTGCCGGTGGTGTCAAGGCGACTACTACCAAGCAAGTTAAAGACGCAGGTGCTGACATCATCGTTGCTGGCGCTGCCATCTACGGTGCTGCTGATCCTGCTGCTTCTGCTGCTGAAATCACTGCACTGGCACACTAAGCCAGTATGAAAATCGAGCCCTCTTGAGGGCTCGATTTCCTTAACACTGCTGATATTCCGGTTTCCGCATTCGCGGCGATTCCATCACTAAAACTCGAGGTTTATATGACGCATCGTCAACTTATCGTAAAAAAGATTTCAAGTGTTCTTGAAGCTACCGATAATTCTTATGATGAAAAATTAACGAATATGCTCGATAAGGCATCTCGTATTTTCATCACAGGTGCTGGCCGTTCAGGATTGGTTGCAAGATTCTTCGCAATGCGCTTGATGCACGGCGGTTATGAAGTTTATATCGTCGGCGAAATCGTGACGCCAAGCATTCGCGATGGCGATTTGTTCATCGTTATCAGTGGCTCCGGCGAAACCGAAACCATGATTGCTTTCACCAAGCGTGCGAAGCAGGTTGGTGCCAAGATCGTGTTGATCTCTACCAAGAGCAAGTCCACCATTGCAGACATATCTGACCTGACGATCCAGGTGGGTACGCCAGACCAGTATGAAAAGATCCCGACCATGCCTATGGGCACGACATTCGAGCTCTCAACCTTGCTGTTCCTGGAAGCGATTGTTGCTCACATCATCCATGAAAAGGGTATTGCAGAAGAGGTCATGAGAGCGACTCACGCTAATCTGGAATAAGGTTTCAAGAGTGTGTTCCGGCACACTCTTTTTGTTTGGCGGTTCTTATTGGTAGCATTAGTTTTGGCATTAAGATTCAACTATTTGGCTAAACACAGATAGATTTATCATGTTGTTGTCAGGTTTGCCTTAATTTACCTCATGCTATAAATGACATCAAAAGTGTCAGGACGAAAAGCTTTCGGAATCAACCCGATTTTATTTTTCGATAAATGGATCAGCAATCTGCAATCGGTCAGAAACTGGATTGATCCTTAACCATATTTAATTGAAAAATAAATGTAATTTTAAAGAATTTTTAGGATTGGACGTTATGTCATGTAGCGTTGCTAATCTTATGAATGGCAAGAGCAACAGTGCTTGACCCAATTTACTTGTGTATAACTGAATAGGAGAAAAAAATGGCAGTGATTGATCGTGTATTGGTAGGCGAGGCTCTCGTTATTGAAGAACGTCCGGATCATAGCGGCCTGGATTTGCTGAATGTCGCACATATCGAACTTATCATCGGGCCTCGTGGCAGCGCTGCCGAGGAAACATTCTGCCGTACTTTGACTGACCAGAAGTTTGGTGTTAACGGCTTGTTGGCGATTGTTGCGCCTAACATGATGGTTAAGCCCGCTACTGTGATGTTCAACAAGGTCACCATCAGAAACAGCCGCCAGGCCGTTCAGATGTTCGGGCCGGCACAACGCGGTGTTGCGATGGCTGTGATGGATTGCGTCGCTGACGGCACGATCCCCCAGGAAGAAGCAGAAAACGTGTTTATCTGTGTTGGCGTGTTTATCGACAACCGTGCAGATATCGATGAGCGTATCCAGGATTGGAACTACCGTGCGGTGAAACAGGCGATCAAGTCGGCAGTGGCTCGTGAACCGAAGGTTGCTGATATTTTGAAGAACTACAAGGCATCCGCTCACCCGTTCCAGGCAAAATAAGCTTTAACAGCTTTTGCTTCATGGTAGAAAAAGCCCGAGTTTTCGGGCTTTTTTCATTTCTGCGATTCGCGTTTGCATGCTTTACTCAGCCTTTGCGAGCGGGGCCTGCATCAGTGAATGGATGTCGCCGGTTGTCAGTGAGCCGGTATGGAGGGTGGTGGCGACGAGGGCGCCGGTTATCCCCGAGGCTTCAAGTTTTAGCAGGTCGCTTATGCCTCTTATTCCGCCAGCGGCATAAACGTGGCGATTTCCCGCACGGCTGGCTATGGATGCCAACCGCTCGGTATCCGGCCCCGCGGCGCTGCCGACGCGAGCGAGCGTCATGGCAATAATGCGGTCGGGCCAGTTTGATGCATCCTGTAGTAGCGGCTCGGGGCCGAGAAAGCCTGTTTGATTGAAATCGAGCGATAGCAGGTTTTTATGATCCGGGGTTTGCATCAGCATGCGATATTTATCCATATGCGAAATGCTTTCGCTGCCGATGACACAGTGCAGGCCCTGCTGCTGCCAAGCCGCCAGGTTTCCGGTGCTGATGCCTGCATCCAGCCATATTTCAAGTGATGGATGATTGTGTTGAATTCCGCGAATGATGCCTGCATGGTTGTCGCGGCCTTGAATGGCATTGATATCGGCAATGTAGAGGCGTTTGAATGGGTATAATCCAAGTAATGCGTCCACCACATCGTGCGGATTGCCGGATGCGCACAAGGCGGAGCGGATGGGGGCGTAGTTGCTGCGATCACCGCATTTTGCATGGACGGCATTGCCATCCATTAAGTCAAGTACAGGAATGATATCCAAGTATTTTCCAATCGGTTCGACGATAACAAGAGAAACAGGACGTTGAAAATATTTGTCTGCGAATTTATTACCAGCGGTGGATTATATCGCGAGGCGCTGGCATCAGGATTGATGCAGGAGGGTTTGATGATGCGCGATGCGCTGCTGGCCGACCTGTCCGCAATCGATGGCCTGGAACTGATCTGCTGTCATGATCGGCGTCTCCCGGCGCCACCTGTCAAATACCCCATCATGCTGGATGTACGGGATGACGTTTGGCAGGTCTGGAGCGATGCTATCGAGCAATCGGATGCGGTCTGGATGATCGCGCCGGAGACATCGGGGGTGCTGCTGCGATTGACCGAGCTTGCCGCAGCAAAGCGCAAACTGCTGCTGGGTTGCCAGCCAAGCGCGGTGAAACTTGCATCGAGCAAATACGAGACCTGCCGGGCGCTGCAGCGTGCTGGCATCAGCGCCATACCGACGTATACCGCCAGGGAGTGGATGGCAGCGGAATGGCAGGATGAAGCTTCTGGCAGGTGGGTGGTAAAGCCGGATGATGGCGTCAGTTGCGACGATGCTGCCTGCTTCGACCGGGTAGGGGATGTGATCGACTGGTTAAAACAAGGCCGGGAATCAACCCATATCGTGCAGCCGTACCGCCATGGCGTTGCCGGCAGTTTATCCTTGCTCTGCAGGGACGGTCAGGCGTGGCTGTTGAGTTGCAATCGCCAGAAGGTTGTTATGGAATCCGGCCGTTTTGTTTATCGAGGCGGCATTATCAATGGCTTGTCCGAATACTGGGAGCCTTTCGACCGACTGGCACGGCAGATTGCCGGGGCATTGCCGGACCTGGCCGGGTATGTCGGGGTCGATGTGGTGGTGGTGGTCGATGATAATCCGGCACGGATTGAAGTGCTGGAAATAAACCCGCGCTTAACTACTTCGTATGCGGGTCTGGGGAAAGCAACCGGGAGAAATCCGGCGGAACTGGTTTTGGCGATGTTTGGCGTGCCAAGACAGGATCGGCGGCCGTTTAAGCTCCCGCCTATTTCAAGAAATATCATAGAAATAACATTATAAATATATATTAAGTTAATGAGTTCAAATAAATTAAATGTGATCGGATGGGATGTCGGCGGTGCCCATCTGAAGGCAGTGCTCATCGATGCGGAGGACAGGGTGCTGGATGCCGTCCAGCTTGCATGCCCTTTATGGCAGGGTATCGACAAACTGGATGCCGCGCTTGGGCAGGTGTTGGCATTATTCGGCGACGCGGCTGCCGATCATGCGGTTACGATGACCGGGGAGCTGGCCGATATCTTTATTAATCGCCGCGATGGCGTGGAGAAAATTTCCCGGCACCTGCATGACAGGCTGGGAGGACGCGCCCGCTTCTATGCCGCCGGGGATGGCTTTGTCGAGTTCTCGCGCGTACCCGGGCTGCACAGCCGGATTGCCTCGGCCAACTGGCATGCCAGCGCGAGCTATGCCGCCAGAAAACTGGGGCAAGGCCTGTTTATCGATATCGGCAGCACAACCACGGATATCGTGATCCTGAGCGGGGGAGTGCCCGGGAACCGCGGGTTTTCAGATGCCGAGCGTATGCGTGCGGACGAACTGGTTTACACTGGCGTTGTGCGCACGCCGTTGATGGCGCTGGCACACGCTGTCGCTTTTAATGGCCATGTCTATCGCGTGGCTGCGGAGCATTTTGCGACTACGGCGGACATCTATAGAATTACCGGTGAGTTGATGGAAACAGAAGATATGTCTGCAACCGCAGATGGTGCCGAGAAAAGCAGGAGTGCCAGCATGCGACGCCTTGCACGCATGCTGGGTCATGATAGGGAGGATGCGATGGATGCATCCTGGCTCGAACTTGCCAACACATTCAAGGCTCAGCAGTTGAGGCATTTGGAGAGTGCAATATCTGCTTTGCTGGCGCGGGGGCAACTGGATGCGCAGGCACCCATGATTGCGGCCGGGGCCGGCAGCTTTCTGGCAGAAGAGCTGGCGCGGCGTTTCAACCGTGATCTGATTCGGGTCGAGGATCTGGTCTCTGCGGATTCCGAAGAGGCGCGTCATTGGGCTGGCGTATGCTTTCCCGCCTATGCCGTTGCCTGCATGATGTCCTGAACATGCGCTTACTCCGGCAATCACTCGACTATCACCCGGACAGTTCTGCGCTATTTGGCAGAATCGCTCATGAAGACTGGGCGGTGTTTCTCGATAGCGGCAAACCCCTGGGCCAATACGGCCGTTACGACATCATCACCGGCAGGCCGTTCATCACCATCACGACACAGGCCGGCATGACCACTGTGCAGCACGGTGCAGAGCAAAGGCAGTTTACACGGCAAGACCCCTTTGAAGTGCTGAAGTCGGTGCTGGCGGAGTATCCGCCGCTATCGGCAGATTTGCCGTTCTGCGGCGGTGCGATTGGTTATTTCGGTTATGACCTGGGCCGCTATCTGGAAAAGCTGCCTGATACGGCGCTCGATGCCGAAGGCATTCCCGAGATGTGCCTTGGAATTTACGATTGGGCAGTCATCGTCGACCACCGGGAACAACGGACCAGCCTGGTTTCCTATGGCTATGACGAATCGACCAGGGCCGGCTGGGCAAAGCTGTGCGACTTGTTTGAGGCGCCGTATCAGGCGGTTGCAGCGGAATTTCGCGTCGTATCCGCTGTTTCCTCGAACCTGGATGAGGCCGGTTATGCCGGGCGATTCGAGCACGTGAAGCGCTATATCACCGAGGGCGACTGTTACCAGGTCAACCTGGCGCAGCGTTTCTCGGCGCAGGCGCAGGGCGATGCCTGGGCTGCTTACCTGCACCTGCGCCGGATCAGCCCGGCGCCGTTCATGGCTTTCATGAATTTCCCGCAGTGCCAGTTGCTTTCAGGCTCTCCCGAGCGTTTTCTGCAGGTCAGCGGGCGGCATGTCGAGACGCGCCCGATCAAGGGTACGAGGCCGCGTTCAAAGGATGCGGATGAGGACGAAAACAATGCACGCGATCTCAAGGCCAGCCTGAAGGATAGGGCGGAGAACCTGATGATCGTCGATCTGCTGCGTAACGACATCAGCAAAAGTTGCGAAGTCGGAAGCGTGCAGGCAGACCGCCTTTTTGCGCTGGAGAGTTTTGCCAATGTGCATCACCTGGTCAGTACGGTGACCGGCAGGCTGGCAGAAGGCAAAACGGCCGTCGACCTGCTGCGTGGCTGCTTCCCGGGCGGTTCGATTACAGGCGCGCCGAAATTGCGGGCGATGGAAATTATCGAGGAACTTGAGCCGCATCGCCGGGGGATTTATTGCGGGGCTATCGGTTACATAGGGTTTGATGGCAATATGGATACTAATATCGCGATCAGGACTGCGATTTATTCCAATAATGAAATACGGTTCTGGGCAGGCGGCGGCATTGTCGCAGACTCGGAAATGCAGAAGGAGTACAGGGAGACCTGGGACAAGGCTTCTTCCATGCTGCAGCTGATGCAATATTTTTCTGGGGAATCGGCTGAGAAAAAATAAGAATCTCAACGAAGAGAGTGGACTATGTGGGTGATTAAACTGGGGGGCAGTCTTTTGGGGTCGCCTGAATTGAATGGCTGGCTGGACGTGATTGCGCGTCACGGTGACGGCAAGATCGTCATCGTGCCGGGCGGGGGCATACTGGCGGATGCCGTGCGTGAGTCCCAGATGATGAGTGGTATCAGTGACCTGGTTGCTCACAAGATGGCGGTCATGGCGATGGATCAGTATGGCATCCTGCTGGCAGGGCTGAATCCCGAATTGGTGACGGCGTCGAGCGAGCTTGAGATTGCCGAACGCGGCTGGCAGCATCGTGCGATAGTCTGGCTGCCGAGCAGCATGGTGATTGCGGAAGAGCGTATCCCCACTACCTGGGAAACCACTTCCGACAGCCTTGCCGCATGGCTGGCGAACAGGCTGAA
This sequence comes from Methylophilaceae bacterium, assembly GCA_905339275.1. Lineage (GTDB taxonomy): Bacteria > Pseudomonadota > Gammaproteobacteria > Burkholderiales > Methylophilaceae > UBA6140. The sequence continues at coordinate 1,239,933 of CAJPFK010000001.1, read as the reverse complement.
TGCAGACCATCTGGTCCTGGTCAAATCGCATCGTCCCGTGATGGATCAGATATCACTGGAAAGGCTCACCAAGGACGGCTATGTCGATGAGCATTTCGGGGATTACATCGTCGGCCAGAATTTCAATACCTGGGTCATGGGCAAGCAGGATTGCAGTGTGTTCAACGATGGATTATCGCAAGAGCAGTTGTTCAACATCGGGTTGCCGGTGCGCTGCTCCTGGAACTGAGGAGACAGATCATGACGGAATTGGCTAAAGAGCACGCTTACAGTGAGACCGAGATCAATGCCAGGCTGGCGGCCGAATTGCCGCACTGGTACCTGGAGGATGGCTGGATCCGCCGTAAATACAAAACGGGCAGCTGGAAGGGCACCCTGATGGTGGTCAATACCGTCGGCCACCTGGCAGAGGCGGCCTGGCATCATCCCGACCTGACCGTTTCCTATGCCTTCGTCATCGTCAAGCTATGCACGCACAGTGCGAAAGGCATCACGGACAAGGACTTTGAACTGGCGAGGAAAATCGAGGAAGTGATCCAGTGGCAACCTGCAAAAACGGGCGGCGCGCTTGAGGGGACGCCGAATGAGGACCAGCGCTTCAAATACATCAAGTACGATGATTGATTTTCCTGGCTGAATACAGGAAAAACCGGGTATCGGTTTTCCTGTTTCTCAAACTTGCCCCTGTTTCTCAAACTTGCCGAAGTGCAGCATGATGGTCGGTAAAATCAGCAGATTGAGTATCGTTGAAGTGACCAGCCCTCCGACAATGATGGTCGCCATCGGGCCTTCGATTTCGCGCCCCGGCTGACCGCTGCCGGCGGCGAGCGGCAACAGCCCCAGCGCCGTGACCAGGGCTGTCATCAGTATGGATGGCAGGCGTTCGGAAGCGCCGCGAATCGCGGTCTCCAGTCCCCATACGCAGCCTTCCTCATCGACCAGATGCTGGAAGTGCGATACCAGCATGATGGAGTTGCGCAGCGTGATGCCGAACAGGGTAACGAAGCCGACCAGCGAGCCGAGAGAAATCCAGCCGCCGCTGAACATCACGGCCAGCACGCCGCCGATGAGTGCAAAAGGCAGGTTGGCGAAGGTCAGGCACAGGTTGCGCAGCCGGCCGAAAGCCACGTAGAGCATGAGGAAGATGCCCATGATTGCCAGCAGCGAGTGCACGAGCAGGTCTTCCCGGGCTTCTGCCTGCTCTTCGGCCTGTCCGGTGAACGTCAGGTAGTTGCCTTGTTCGAGTTGCACTTCCTTGGCGATCCGGTTCCTGACATCATCCACGAATCTTTCGACATCGCGGCCACTGACATTCGCGGTGACGGTCTGTATGCGCTTGGCGCCAGCATGCAGTATCTTTGAGCGGCCGCTTTCCTGCGTGATATCGGCGATATCGCCCAGACGCAGGACTTTGCCTTCGGCATTAATGATGGGTAGCTTGCCGACCTGGGTGATGTTGTCTCTTGCTCCTGGCGCCAGGACCACGCTTACGCCAATCACACGATTACCCTGGTAGACCTGTGAGACCGGCACGCTTTCATAAGCCGCCCGTATCGTATCCAGCACATCCAGCGGCTGCAGGCCCCAGATTGCGAGCCTTTCCGGGCGCAGCCTGATGACCAGTTGCGGCGTGCCCGGCGGGGACTGCACCATGACGTCGGTGCCGCCTTGCGTGCCTGCGAGAATGCCGGCAATGGCTTGCGCATCGCGATCCAGCGCATCCAGGTCCTGCCCGTAAATATTGATAACGACTGAAGCTGCATAACCGGAAATGGTTTCCTCTATGCGTTCCGTCAGGAAAGTGTTGATGGCGAAGTTGGTACCGATAAACCCACCTGCGGCTTGAGCCTCGTCGCTATGGTCATCGTCACCGTCATCGTCGTAGCCGCCACCGAGACGCTCGCGGATTTCTTCCAGGATGCGGCGCTGCTCATTACCGGAGAGCATGCCGATCTCGATTTCGAATTCGCTATAGTGGGTACCGAAGGTATCCGCACCATTCTGGGCGCGTCCTACCCATTGTGCGACGGATTTTACGCCTTCGATCTCTTTTAATGTCTCATAGACTTTCTTGCCGGCGCGCAGCGATTCCTGTTCCGAAGTTCCGGGCACCGACGTCATATGCATGATGTAATGGCCTTCATGCAAGCTGGGAAGGAACTGGTTCTTGAATAAGGGCAGGACGCCCAGCCCCAGCCCGATGAGGACGAATGAAACGCCGATCACGGCTTTGTAGTGCGTTTCAATCCTGCGCAGCAGTTGTACATAGCCGTTTTTGATGATGCGGATGATGGGCGAATCCTCTTCATCCAGCCTGGCATGGCCCAGCATGAGGTAACAAAGGGCAGGCGTCAATGTCAGCGCCACAACCAGCGAGGCCAGGATGGCCGCAATATATGCGATGCCCAGGGGCGCGAAAAGTTTGCCGCCGACACCGCCCAGCGTCAGCAGCGGCAGGAATACCATGGCGACGATGAAGGTGGCGTAGACTACGGACTTCCGTACTTCCATCGAAGCGTCATAGACGATGCGGTAAGCCGGCAACGGATTTGCCAGCAGCCGATTCTCGCGCAGCCGCCGGAAAATGTTTTCCGCATCAATAATCGCGTCATCGACCACCTCGCCCAGCGCAATGGCGAGGCCGCCAAGCACCATGATGTTAAGCCCCATGCCGAAGTGGTAAAGCACAATCACTGCCGTCAGCAATGAGAGCGGAATGGCTGTTGCGGAGATAAACGCAGTGCGGACATTAAACAAAAACAGGAACAGGATGGTGACGACCAGCACCGAGCCGATGAGGATATCGGTACGCACCCCTTCAATCGCGGTGTCGATGAAGTTGGCGGGGCGGAACAGGCCCTTGTGCAGTTCCACGCCTTCCGCCTGCAGGCTCGGGCGTATTTCACGCAAGGCTTTTTCGATTTCCTTGGTCACTGCATGCGTATTGGCGCCAAGCTGCCCTTGAACCGAAAGATAAATGCCGGTGACTCCGTTAATGGCCGCTGCGCTGATCGAGGGGGCAGCGCCTTCGACGACCTGGCCTATATCGGCCAGCCTGATGGTCTGCCCGTGGCGGTGCAGCAGGGTGGCCTGGCCCAGTTGCTGGGGAGTCAGGGCCTGGCCTTCGCTGTTGATGACAATACGCTGGTTGCTGTTTTCGATATACCCGGCGCCTCTGACGCCGGAGGCTTTTTCTGCGGCTTCTCTTACCTGCTGCAGCGAGATGCCGTATTGGATTAGCTTGTCCGGTTCGACCTGAATCTGGAATTGGCGTACCTGTCCGCCGAATACATTGACGTCGGCGACGCCACGAACCGCCATCAGGTGCGGTACGACAGTCCAGTCCGCAATGGTGCGCAATTCCATCATGGAGAGCGTCTCGGAGGTCAGCCCGAATCCGAGTACAGTGCTTGCCGATGATGTGAGGGGCGTAATGTTGGGGACGATACCTTGCGGCAACCGTTGGCTTAATGTGGCCAGCCGTTCGGCAACGACTTGCCGGTTGCGGTAGATATCGGTTCCTTCATCGAAAATGATGGTGATGATGGAAAGGCCGGGAATGGATTGCGATCGCATCGACTCGATCCCGATGGTGCCCGAAATGCTGCTTTCAATCGGTTGCGTGACCAGTGATTCGACCAGTTCGGCAGATAGGCCGGGGGACTCGGTCTGAATGACGATCTGGGTCGGGGCGAATTCAGGGAAAACGTCGAGATTGCTCCGCGTCAGGCTGTAGATGCCATAAATGATTGCCAGGCTGGAAAGCGCAATGATGACGCCACTGAAGCGAATGGAAAAACGGACGAGTGCGGACATCATGATGTAAGCCCAACCTTTATCTTGGCGCCGGTATCACATGGCGTTGTCATATGAGTCTTCACTGAAACGATGATCGTATCGGGTATTTGTATCATTTTGGCTCCGACATCACGCGCTATACGCATGAGTCTCCACCGAAATGACGATTGAAATAAAATTTCAATCGTCATTTTCATTAGTAATCTGGTATTTGAATTCTTCGGAGAGCAGCAACTGGGCGCCTGTTGTCACCACTTCGTCACCGTTGCTCAAGCCGGCACTATTGAACCAGCCGGCATCGGTTTCCCTGTCAGTGCTTACGGACAGACGCACGAACTTTTCCTCATCCTCCTTACGATAGGCCCAGGCCTTGCCGCCGTACCAGACAACGGCGCTGTTCGGTACAACCACTCCTTGAACCGACTTTTCATTCCCCGGCATTTTGATACTGACCCGCATGCCGACTCTCAGGGCCTCGGCAGGCGCAAGGTAGTAATAGGTCTTTCCCTGGACGGTGGCATCTATCTGAGGCGATGCGGAGATGAACTGTGCCTGGATGGGCTGTCCCCGGGCGCCCGCCGGGATGACGCTGATCTTGTTGCCGGCCTGGGGCGTGGGGCTGTCGAAAGGGAGCGTGGCCTGGATCAATACGTCCCGGTATTGCAGGATGCGGGCGAATGCCTGGGTTTCGGGTTGCCGGGTTGCCTCAGCCGCCAATACTTCCCCCCATTGCTGGCGGATGCTGTCGCGCAAATTCCGGGCAATATTTTCCGCAGCGTTGACCCTGGCCTCGTCCGCCTTGAGCAGGGCTTCGGCATTTGCCACGGCGCGATCCGACACGTTGCGGTTATCCTGGTTGAGCAATGAAAGCCGGTTGAACTCCTGTTGCGTATTGGCCAGCGAGGCCCTGGCAATGCTGGCCTCGGCTTTTGCGGTCAGATAGCGGCTTCTTTGGTCGATCAGGCTGTCAATGTTAACGACCGTGCCATAGGTGCTGAGCGCGTTCCGGTAATCGCTGCTGGCGAGCCTTGATGTCTGAATTCCGCTCTGCAGTTGTGCCTCGGGTGGAAGCGTGACGATGGTTATGCCCTTATCCGTAGTGACGCGATTAGGCGTTTCAATTTCCTCTTCGCTTTCGCCTTGCATATAGGATTCATATTCATCCTTGCCGTAGAACACCAGCACCCAGAACAGCATGACGATGAGAAAAGCCTGTAAGGCGACGATGATGGCTATTTTACGGTTCATGATTTCGGCTCGCTGATGGTGTCACTCTGTTCTTGCGCCGCGACCAGGATCGCTTGGCATGGATGGTGGGGTTCCCAATGGGTGCTGCATGGTTTCTTCCAGGGCGTGAGCGGTGGTTTTTACCCTGATGTCGCTATTGATGAGGTTCTGCCGCAAGAGGATGCTTTCCAGTTTCGCTGTCGTGAGTTCGAGCCTGTCTGCAATGCCCTGGTCGAACCGGGATTGCGTCAGTTGCATGCGCTCGATTTGCGCATCCAGCAAGCGCTTCACGCGGCTGAGCGTTTCCAGTGCCTGGAAGTAGGCGGCCTTGTGGCTTTCCAGTTCACCAATGATGCCGGCCTGGAGAGCCCTGAATTTCGCAGCCTCGAGCTCGCGTTGGGCTTCGGCTTCGGCAATGTTGCCCTCGTTTTTGTTGAGCAATGAAAGCAGGGTGGAAAAACCTATCGACCAGATTTTATCGCCTTGGTCATAGCTATAGCCGGGAGATAGCACGATGTCGGGGTACTGTCGCGCGATTTCCAGTCTCAGCCTGGCTTCGGCCGCGGCGTATCTTGCCAGCGCTGCGCGAATATCCAGGCGGTTGAGCAGCGCGGACTCCTGCATCTCGGCGTTTGTATCGGGTGCAACCGGAAATGCATGACTCTGCGCATAGGCTGCATCGCTCTCGCTGGCCGCCAGCGAGAGCTGGTTGAATTTCTCGACGGATAAGCCCGCATTGCCCGCCAGCCTGCTTCTGAGCTCAATCAGGCGTCCTTTTTCGGCATCCAGTTGCTGCTGCGTCTTCTGCATCAGCAACCTGGCGCTGGTTGATTCCAGGCTGGACGCCATGCCGGCATGTAGCCTGGCTTCGAGCATGGAGGCGATTTCTGAACGCAAAGCCAGCTCTTCCTCGAGCAGCCTGGTTTGTTCCAGCGCGGCGTGATAGTCGATCCAGCTGGCCTGCATGCGGCTGCGAACCTTCCAGGCCGTTTGTGCAATCTCTATGCGAGCCGCTTCAGAAAGGCTGGCCGCACGATCAATGCGTGCCTGGCGTTTTCCGCCTGTTTCGATTGGAATGTCTATGGCAAGCCCGAACGTCCAAGGGGAGATGCCGTTTGCAGTGTCACTGTGATGCTCCAGATCGCCGGAAACCCCGGGGTTGGCCCGCTGGCCGGCCGAGACTTCGGCTGCCTGCGATGCCCGCCACATGGCTCTTGCCACATCCAGGTCGGAATGGAAATACAGCGCACTGTAAACCAATTCCGCCAGGCCCCATTTTCCGGGGGGCAATTGAGCTTCCTCATAGCCCTGGCTTCTCAGGTAGGCCTGGAAATCTGCGCCGAGCGGGTCTCTAGCCCTGAATTCAGTGCTTATTGCAGGAATATCCAGGGGTCTGGCTGTATAGGATTGATAGGCGCAACCGGGAATCAGCGCGGCAAGCATGGCCGTTGCCAGAACAAGTTTTCTGCATTTTTTGTTTTGATGCTGCAACGGTGACGAGCCTCCCCCAGACTTGCCGGACTTCGTACATGAAAAATATGCACAAGTCATGAGGCCATTGAATGGCCTGATATTTTTATTCTAAACGATGGAAACTTAAATGAAGCTTAATTGACGATAGCTGCCTGAACGGCATTCAAGGCATCCTGAAGCGACTCTTCGGTCAGGTTGTTGATACTTGTCGCCAGCAGCTCGGCTGCTTCAACAGTGCGTTGGGGCAAGTCATGGCTGTCCAGCTCGGCAATCAGTCCCGCGGCTGCGCCCGTCACCTTGAGCAAGGCATGGCGCTCCTTCATCAGTAACTCTACTTCTGAGCGTAACATATTGATTTCTTCATGGTTAATTGTATTTTGCATGGTGCTCTTTCTGAACGCTAGTGGAATCATTGTGTACTGCTACTATCTTGCTACTTATTACAGGTTAACGTCAATCAAGGTTTCTTGACGCAGGAGATTCGGGGAGGTTTCCGCTGAGTGAAGAGTGCGCTACAATAGCCGCCTTGTTGGGCCAAGGCTCAAAATGAAGCTTGCATCGATGCAAGATGGAATCGCGAAAGTGGCGGAATTGGTAGACGCACTGGATTTAGGTTCCAGCGCCGCAAGGCGTGAGAGTTCGAGTCTCTCCTTTCGCACCAAATATACGATTTGAGGAATACGGTACATGTCAGCAACAGTTGAAACTACTAGCAATCTTGGTCGCCGCATTACCGTTGTAGTGCCGATGCAGCCAATCATCGACGAGGTTAATCAGCGGATTAACCGCATAGCACGCACTGCCAAGCTTGCCGGGTTCCGCCCGGGCAAGGTGCCGCTGAAGATCGTCCAGCAGCAATACGGCGCACAGGTGCGTGACGAAGTGTTGTCCAATACCGTTGAGCGTACCTTTTCGGATGCGGTCGAGGAAAACAAGCTGCGCGTCGCCGGTTTTCCCGATATCCAGCACAAGCCGTTCGGCGAAACCGTCGAACAATTTGAATACACCGCTACCTTCGAGGTCTTTCCCGAGATCGTCATCGGCGACTTGAGCAAAGCCAAGATCGAGCGCCCAACGCTGGAATTGAGCGATGCCGATGTCAAGAAAACGGTGGATGTGCTGCTCAGGCAACGCGCTACATTCGAACCGGTCAAGCGTGCAGCGAAAAAGGGCGACAAGGTCAATATTTCCCTCTCGGCTTCGATAGATGGCCAGCAGGTTGAAAGCACAGGCGAGCAAGGCGTCGACCTCGTTCTCGGCGAAGGCGGCCGCTATCCCGAGTTCGACGAGAATCTGCTGGGCGGCAAGACTGGCGGCAGCAAGACTTTCGAGATTACCTATCCGGCCGAACATAAGCCGGAACAGTTGGCTGGAAAAACTGTCATTTATGAAGTGAAGTTCAATAGTGTCGAGCAGGCCAAGTTGCCGGAAGTCGATGCCGACTTCGCGCGCAGCCTTGGCGTAGAGGATGGCGACGTTGAAAAGATGTACGCTGAAATCAAGGTCAGCCTGACGCAGGAAGTTGACAAGCGGGTCAAGGCCAGGCTCAAGGAGCAGGCATTCGAAGCCTTGCTGGGCAGTGTTGAAATTGATTTGCCGCAGGCATTGATCGATGTTGAAATCAATCGCCAGATGGAAATGACCAGACACAACCTCCAGCAGCGCGGTGTCGATGTCAGCAATGTTACCCTCGAGCCTACCATGTTCGAAGATCAGGCAAGGCGGGCTACCAAATTGCGCCTCATTTTGTCTGAAGTGGTGATTAAGAACGAACTGCAGGCCAAGCCTGAGCAGATACGTGCCATGGTCGACCAGTTTGGTCAGAGTTTTGAGCAGCCGGAAGAAGTCGTGCGCTGGTACTATGCCGATCCCAAGCGGCTGGATGAGCCGGCAGCGCTTGCGACGGAAGAAAATGTCGTGGCATGGGTTCTGGATGCTGCTAAAGTGAGCAACAAGAAAGTCAAATTCGACGAATTGATGGGGAACGCTTAAATGAGCATGCATAGCCAGTGGGAGCCGAATAACCTGGGGCTTATCCCGATGGTGGTCGAGCAGAGCGGTCGTGGCGAACGCTCTTACGATATCTACTCGCGATTGCTGAAAGAGCGGGTGGTGTTTCTGGTCGGGCCGGTCAATGACATGACGGCCAATCTGGTCGTTGCCCAATTGCTGTTTCTGGAAGCCGAAAACCCCGACAAGGATATTTCCTTTTATATCAACTCCCCGGGCGGTTCGGTGACTGCGGGCATGGCAATCTACGACACCATGCAATTCATCAAGCCCGATGTCAGTACGCTATGCACCGGCCAGGCCGCCAGCATGGGCGCGCTCCTGCTCACCGCCGGCGCCAAGGGCAAGCGTTTCGTCCTGCCCAATTCGCGCATGATGATTCATCAGCCTCTTGGTGGTTTTCAGGGCCAGGCTTCCGACATTGAAATTCATGCCAGAGAGATTCTCTATCTGCGGGAGAAACTCAATGAAATCATGGCTCATCACACAGGCAAGCCGGTTGCAACCATTGCGAATGATACCGAACGCGATAATTTCATGAGCGCTGAGCAGGCAGTCAGCTATGGTTTGGTCGATAAGGTTATTGCCAGCCGGGCTGATGCCGCATAAGATATAACCATCAGATATTTTAGGACGTTCTATGGCCACCAAGGCAGAAGGTGAAAAGCTGCTTTATTGCTCATTCTGTGGCAAAAGCCAGCACGAAGTCAGAAAGCTGATCGCAGGGCCGTCAGTCTTTATTTGCGATGAATGCGTCGATTTGTGCAACGACATCATCCGCGAAGAGATTCAGGGCGAAGACGGTATCAAGCCACGTGACAGCAGCTTGCCGACCCCGAAAGAGATTTGCGAAATTCTCGATCAATACGTGATCGGCCAGACTTCTGCGAAGAAAAGCCTTGCAGTGGCCGTTTACAATCACTATAAGCGTCTGGGGCAAACCGCACAGAAAGATGATGTGGAAATTGCCAAGAGCAACATCCTGCTCATCGGGCCTACCGGTTCGGGCAAGACGCTTCTCGCGCAGACCCTGGCACGCGTGCTGGATGTTCCCTTCGTGATTGCCGATGCGACGACCTTGACCGAGGCCGGCTATGTCGGTGAGGACGTCGAGAACATCATGCAGAAATTGCTGCAGAAATGTGATTACGACATAGAGAAGGCGCAGCGCGGCATTGTCTATATCGATGAAATCGACAAAATTACCCGTAAATCCGAGAATCCCTCTATTACCCGCGATGTTTCAGGCGAGGGCGTTCAGCAGGCCCTGTTGAAGCTGATTGAGGGCACGGTTGCTTCCGTACCGCCACAAGGTGGCCGCAAACATCCCAACCAGGAATTCGTGCAACTCGACACGACGAATATCCTCTTTATCTGCGGTGGCGCATTCGACGGCCTGGATAAACTCATTCGCCAGCGTTCGGAAAAAGGCGGCATCGGTTTTGGTGCAGAAGTCAAAAGCAAGGAAGACGCGCGCGCGATCGGCGAGGTATTGCGTGATGTCGAGCCGGAAGATCTGATCAAATTCGGCTTGATTCCAGAATTCGTCGGCCGGCTACCGGCCGTGGCTACGCTCGAGTCGCTGGATGAATCAGCCCTTGTGACCATACTGGTCGAGCCTAAAAACGCGTTGACCAAACAATATCTCAAGCTGTTCAAGATGGAAGGCGTGGATCTGGAGTTCAGGGAATCCGCCTTGCGCCTCATTGCCAAAAAAGCACTTGAACGCAAGACAGGTGCTCGTGGTCTACGTTCTATCATGGAGCATTCCTTGCTAGAAATCATGTTCGAATTGCCATCTTTGCCAAATCTGGTCAAAGTGGTCGTCGATGACGGCGTGATACGCGGAGACACGCCCCCTATCCTCATCTATTCGGATGAGCCCCGTGTGGCGGAATCCGCCAGCTAGGTACGTTTACGGTTCTGTCCCGCACATGGGGCAGAGCTTGAAATGCATATTTGCTCTTGAAAAGGCGTATCTTGTCACCATCTGCATAAAAAGCAGGCGGCCGATTGCTGCGTGGCTAAATACTTAAGGTAATCATTATGACAGAAGCAACTTCACCAGTTTTCTCTCCCGAGTCGGGTTTGCTGCCACTATTGCCCCTGCGTGACGTGGTCGTATATCCCCATCTCGTCATTCCTCTGTTCGTCGGCAGGGCCAAGTCGGTCAAGGCGCTTGAGATAGCCTCCGAACACGGCAAGCAGATCCTGTTGGTTGCGCAGAAATCTCCCAATAACGACGATCCGGATGCCTCCGATTTGTACGAGGTCGGCACGATAGCCACGGTGCTGCAGATGCTGAAGCTGCCTGACGGCACGGTGAAAGTCCTGGTTGAAGGCGTGCGCCGGGCGCGCGTGATCGAATTTGTCGAGACGGAAGAATGCTTTGCCGCACGTGCCGAAGATATCGAGGATGAAGTCGATCAGGACAACGAATCGCAGGCGCTCATGCGCACTGTGTTCACGCAGTTCGATCAATACGTGAAATTGAACAAGAAAATCCCACCCGAGATCCTGACATCGCTGGCAACCATCGACGATGCCGGACGCCTGGCGGACACCATCACTGCGCATCTGACCCTGAAGCTGGAGCAGAAGCAGGGGATACTGGAAATGTTCAGTGTCACGGAACGCCTGGAGCATTTGCTCAATCTGCTTGAGGCCGAGATCGATATCCTGCAGGTCGAGAAGCGCATCCGCGGCCGCGTCAAGCGCCAGATGGAGAAGAGTCAGCGCGAATACTACCTGAACGAGCAGGTCAAGGCGATCCAGAAGGAGCTCGGCGAGCAGGACGAGAATGCCGATATCGAGGAACTGGAGAAGCGCATCAGTAATGCGCGCATGTCCAAGGAGGCACTGACCAAAGCCAATGCCGAGATGAAGAAGTTGAAGCTGATGTCTCCGATGTCGGCGGAAGCCGCTGTCGTGCGCAATTACATCGAGACGCTGGTCAGCCTGCCCTGGAGAAAAAAGACCAAGATCAGCAAGGACCTCAGGGTGGCCGAGAAAATCCTCGATGCGGACCACTATGGACTTGAGAAAGTCAAGGAGCGGATCATCGAGTATCTTGCAGTTCAGCAGCGCGTAGGCAAGCTGAAGGCACCTATTCTCTGCCTCGTCGGGCCTCCCGGCGTGGGCAAGACGTCACTTGGACAGAGCATTGCCAAGGCCGTGAACCGGAAATTTGTACGCATGGCCCTTGGTGGTGTGCGCGATGAGTCCGAGATTCGGGGGCATCGCCGTACTTACATTGGCTCAATGCCTGGTAAGGTGTTGCAGAGCATGTCCAAGGTGGCGGTGAAGAACCCGCTGTTCCTGCTGGATGAAGTGGACAAGATGGGCCAGGATTTTCGTGGCGATCCGTCTTCCGCGTTGCTGGAAGTGCTTGATCCTGAGCAGAACCATACCTTTATCGATCACTATGTCGAGGTTGAGTACGACCTGTCCGACGTGATGTTCGTCGCTACCGCCAATTCCCTGAATATCCCGGAGCCGTTGCTTGACCGTATGGAGATCATTCGCCTGGCGGGATATACCGAGGACGAGAAGGTCAACATTGCGATGCGTTATCTCTTGTCCAAGCAACTCAAGACCCACGGGCTGAAGGATAGCGAAATCCAGATTACCGAGCCGACCATGCGCGATATCGTGCGCTACTACACGAGGGAAGCCGGGGTGCGTAGCCTGGACCGCGAGATTTCCAAGATCTGCCGCAAGGTTGTAAAGGATTTGACGAGTGCGAAGGCCGACCTCAAGGCCAAGGCGCCGCGTAAAGTGATTGTTACGCCTCGTAACCTGGAGAAATACCTTGGTGTCCAGCGCTTTGACTTCGGCTTGGCCGCCAAGGACAACCAGGTCGGACAGGTTACCGGCCTGGCATGGACCTCTGTCGGCGGCGAACTGCTGACCATCGAGTCTGTCCTGCTTTCAGGTAAAGGCAAGGTCATTACCACCGGCAAGCTGGGCGATGTCATGCAGGAGTCCATTCAGGCTGCATTGAGCGTAGTGCGCAGCCGGGCCAAGCGCCTGGGGGTGGCGGAAGACTTCCATGAGAAGAACGACCTGCATATTCACTTGCCTGAAGGCGCAACGCCCAAGGATGGCCCTAGTGCTGGTATCGCAATCTGCACCGCGCTGGTCTCCGTGCTGACTAACATTCCGGTTCGTGCCGATGTGGCCATGACCGGCGAAATTACCTTGCGTGGAGAAGTATTGCCTATCGGCGGCCTGAAAGAGAAGCTTCTGGCTGCGCATCGCGGCGGAATTAAAACCGTGCTGATCCCGCAGCAGAACGTTAAAGACTTGGTCGAAATTCCGGAAAATATCAAGAACCACCTCGATATTCACCCGGTTAAATGGATAGACGAAGTTCTCGAATTGGCCCTGGAACGGATGCCGGCTCCTGTCGAACCTGAAGACAAGGTGACCGAGGTTGCCCCGGCTGATGGCGGTACGGAAGTTGTGCAGGTAACAACGCATTGATCAGGCAGATAAAGGCTTGACAGGCGCTCAACCCACTTGCTATAAAGCCAAACACAGGCTTGCACCTGTTTTTACAACAATGTCGAAAGGGGATTACACGTGAACAAATCTGAATTGATTGATCAAATCGCCAAAGCCGCCGGAATTTCGAAAGCTGCCGCTGGCCGTTCATTGGACGCAACAACGGCTGCAGTCACTAAAGCATTGAAAAAGGGTGATCTCGTGACCTTGATCGGTTTTGGTACTTTCTATGTTGGTAAGCGCGCTGCTCGTAATGGCCGTAATCCTCGCACAGGCGCGACAATCAAGATCAAGGCTGCAAATTCTCCCAAGTTTAGGGCTGGCAAAGCGCTGAAAGATGCTGTAAACTAGCGGTCTTTGTTGGTCATGCAGGGTGCTTAGCTCAGCTGGTAGAGCGTCGCCCTTACAAGGCGAATGTCGGCGGTTCGATCCCGTCAGCACCCACCAAAAGCCAACATATATGTCGTATTGTTATTAAGAGCTGACTCCTGATAATGAAAGACTAAAAATTTAGGAGTGGTAGTTCAGTTGGTTAGAATACCGGCCTGTCACGCCGGGGGTCGCGGGTTCGAGCCCCGTCCACTCCGCCACTGATGATGAAAGCGAGCCTCGTGCTCGCTTTTTTCTTTTTAGCCTTTCCATTTTGCAGGCTCACAGAACTCCCGGCGCTTAATCCTGTCATGCTACAAGCGAGTATGCTATATTCATGCGCTAACCGCGCCATGGGCGTGGTTTATGTTGTTGAGTCTTTATACTTTTAATTTTGGTTGTTGAAACAGGGAAAGTCTTCGTTATGTTGGAAGCAATTCGCGAGCGTACTAAAGGATGGTTGGCAAAAGTTATATTGGCATTGATTACCGTGCCATTTGCGCTGTTTGGTATCGATCAATACCTTCAAGGTGCCGGTTCGAACGTGCCTATCGCTAAAATTGACGGCGATGTGATTACTGTCCAGGAATACGGCAATTCATTGCAAAACCTGCGCAACCGGCTGCAGTCGGAAGGGCAAACCGATCTTTCCATACTGGACAGGCCAGAACTCAGGCAATCGGTACTGGATAAGCTGATTAACGACAAACTGCTTAATCTTGAAGTGAAGCGTGCCAACTTCAACATCAGCGACGAACAATTGAGCCAATACATTACGAGCATGCCGGAATTCAACCGGGATGGGAAATTTTCCGAAGAGATTTACTATCAGATTCTGACGCAAAACCGCATGACGCTTAAGGAATTCGAGGGAGCCATCAGGCAGGACCTGAAAGCTCAGCAGGCAAGGGAAGGTTTTGCCTCGCTTGCCTATGTTCCGGATAGCCTTGCAGAGCAAACCCTCAAAGCAGAGCTCCAGTCCCGGGAAGTTAGTGTGGCGGAAATCAAGACGGCCGATTTTCTCTCACAGGTAAAGATCGAGCCGGCGCAGGTCAAGGAATATTACGAAAAAAACAAGGATAAGCTCAGGACGCCTGAACAGGTGCAACTGGAGTTTGTATTTATGGCTGCGAATACCTTGCTGCCCGGCATGCAGGTCACCGAGGATGAGATCAGGAAATTCTATGCGGATAATGCCGACAAGTTTCAGGGGGATGAGCAGCGTAGAGCCAGCCATATCCTGATCGGGTTCGGCGTGAGCCCAACGCCTGAAGCGAAAGAGGAGGCACGCAAAAAAGCGGAGCAGGTGCTGGCCGAGGTGAAGAGCAACAGCGACCAGTTCGCTGAGCTTGCGAAAAAGTATTCGCAGGATCCCGGTTCTGCCGGCAACGGCGGTGATTTGGGCATGTTCGGCCGCGGTGTCATGGTGAAATCGTTTGATGATGCCGTATTTTCAATGACGCCGGGCGCAGTCAGTGACCTGGTGGAATCCGAATTCGGCTATCACATTATTAAACTGACAGAAATTTCGGGGGAGTCCCAATCGTTTGAAAGTGTGAAACCGCAGATTCGCGGGGAACTGATTTACCAGAAAGCCGTGGCAAAGTTCACAGAGCAGGCCGAGGATTTCAGCAATATCGTTTATGAGCAATCGACCAGCCTTGAGCCGGCGGCCAAGGCATTCGGCCTTGAGGTGCAGAGGACGCCATGGATGAGCCGTGAAGATGTGGCCAAGGTGTTCAAGAGCGACAAGATGCGTGATATGGTTTTCTCAGACGATGTGTTGAAAGAAGGCCGTAACAGCGAAGCTGTCGAGGTGGGGCCGAATTCATTGATGGCTGCCCGGGTTGTCGAGCATAAACCGTCGGCTCCCAAGGCTTTTGAGGAAGTGCAAGCCGGCATTGAGGATTTCCTCAAGCTGGAGCAGGCTGCCAAACTCGCCATCAAGAAGGGCGAAGAAGCTTTGGCCGAGTTGCGCCAGGGTAAGTCAGTGAAGGATTTGGACTGGATTCCTCCTGTTCTGGTCGATCGTAAAAATGCGCAGGGCTTGACCGAATTGACCATGAGTAACGCTTTCAAGGTCGATACGGATAAATTACCTGGTTACGCCGGTGTTGCGGATGCCAACAAGGGCTTTTTGCTGATCAAGGTCAGTGCGGTAGAGGCAGCCTTGCCTGAGGACGAGAACGAACGGCAGATGGCCAAGGTTGAATTGCAGACTGCGTTGGCTGCAGAATATGTGGATGCTTATCTCAAGTCCTTGAGAAGCAAGAACAAGGTGACGATCAATCAGCAGCTCCTGCAATCCAGTTCTGCCAATTAATCTAATTGGCATGACGGCAATAAAAAAGGCAGCTGAGCTGCCTTTTTTATTGGGCGCAGGAAGCCGTTACTCGACTACTGCCGCCACGGTGGTATTCATCCCGCCATCGACATAAGTGATTTCGGCAGTGATGCCGGATGCCAGGTCACTGGACAGGAAGGCGGCTGTATTGCCAACTTCTTCAATTGTCACGTTACGGCGTAGCGGAGCATGTTTCTCATTGAAGCCGAGTATTTTGTCGAACCCTGAAATTCCGGATGCGGCCAATGTCTTGATCGGGCCTGCAGATACGGCATTGACGCGTATGCCTTTGGGACCCAGGCTTTGCGCCATGTAACGTACGTTGGCTTCCAGGCTGGCTTTGGCAAGGCCCATGACGTTGTAGTTGGGCAGGCTGCGTTCGGCACCGAGATAGCTGATGGTCAGCATGCTGGCCTTGCGGCCTTGCATCATCGGCAAAGCGGCTTTTGCCAGGGCGGAGAAGCTGTAGGAACTGACATCGTGTGCGATACGGAAGTATTCGCGTGTGACGCTATCGAGATAATCGCCATCCAGCGCGACCTTTGGTACAAAGGCGACGGAGTGGACCAGGATATCGAACCCGTCATCCCAGCGTTTGGCCAGGGCAGGGAACAGGGCTTCGATTTGTGCGTCATCCGATACGTCGCACGGAAGAACGATATCGGAGCCGAATTCCGCGGCCAGCTTGGTGACGCGATCTTCGAATTTGTCGATCTGATAGGTGAACGCGAGTTCTGCGCCTTCGCGTTTCATGGCCTCGGCAATGCCGTAGGCGATGGAGCGATTGCTGAGTAGGCCAACGATGAGTGCACGTTTTCCGGCAAGAAATCCCATGAGACTATCCTTCAAGTATTTATTTTTTAGCGATGCTGCTGATTGTGGTGGTGCGTGGGTCCAGGGCATCCCTGAGGCCTTCACCCAGCAAATTATACCCTAACACGGTGATCAGAATCGCCAGGCCGGGGAATAGCGATAGCCACCAGGCAAACTCAATGTATTCTTTGCCGTCTGTCAGGATGTTTCCCCAGGAGGCTTGTGGCGCCTGTACGCCGAGCCCCAGAAAGCTGAGGCCGGATTCCACGAGCACGGCGCTTGCCACACCAAGCACGGAGCTGACGATGATGGGGGTAAGGCTGTTGGGAAGCATATGCCTGAAGATCAACCGGCCGTCGCGCGCGCCAAGGGTTTCCGATGCCATGACGAATTCACGTCCGCGCAGGCTGAGGAATTCAGCGCGCACCAGCCTGGTGACGCCCATCCAGGAGGTCAGCCCGATCACAATCATGATGTTCCAGATGGAGGGGGTCAGGAATGCGATGACAGCCAGTATCAGGAAGAATGTCGGAATGGAGAGCATGACATCGACCAGGCGCATGATGAACACATCTACCCAGCCGCGGTAATAGCCGGAGATCGAGCCGAGCACAATACCTATGGCAGTGGCGATGCCTACAGCGACGATACCCACCATTAATGAAATGCGGGCGCCGAACAGCATGCGGGAGAAGACGTCCCGGCCAAGGCCGTCCGTCCCCATCCAGTGTTGTGCAGACGGCGGCAACAGGATCGCCTTGACGTCGATGGAGTCCGGGTCGTAGGGTGCGACCAGTGGCGCAAAGACGGCCAGCAGCATGATTGTGGCGATGATGATAAAGCCGGCGAGCGCCAATGGATTCGACAGGGCGCGTTTCATTGCATGACTCCGCGGCGGACACGTGGATCAGCCCACGCGTAGGCGAGATCGGCGAGCAGATTGCCTAATAAGGTCAGCGCGGACCCTATGGTCAGAATGCCCATAATCACCGGGAAATCGCGCATCAGCACGGCATCGTAGAACAGTTTGCCCATGCCCGGAATGGCAAAGATCGATTCGGCAATCACCGAGCCGCCGATCAGGCCGGGGATCGACAAGCCGAAAATGGTAATCAGCGGCAGCAGGGCGTTACGCAGGGCATGGCCGTAAATGACCGTATTTTCGCTCAGGCCTTTTGCGCGGGCGGTCGTGATATAGTCCTGATGCAATACATCCAGCATGCCATTGCGCACGAACAGGGAAATACCGGCAAGGCCGCTCAGGCCTGAAATAAATACCGGCAGGACAAGGTGCTTCAACGTGTCTGCAATTTGCGCCACAGGCCCCATGCTTTCATAACCAAGGCTATGCAAACCGGAGATGGGCAGCCAGTTATTCACTACGCCGGTCCAGTACATCAGCATCAGCGCCAGCCAGAAGCCGGGGATGGCGAAGCCGACAAAAACGAAGAGCGTGATGGCGCGGTCCGGTGCCTGGTTGCGGGTCAATGCCGAAATGACGCCAAGCGGCAATGCAACCGATATGATCAGCGCAAGGCTCAGCACGTTGATGAGCAAGGTAATCGGCAGCGCTTCCTGGATCATGCCTTTCGTGACGTTGCCCTGGTCGTCGGTTTTTTGCCAGAAGACAGGGCGCTGATGGCTGGCAAAGGATGTACCGAAATCCAGGGTGGCCATGCGTTTGAGCCACAGGCCGTACTGCACGATCACCGGTTTGTCGAGGTTGTAGATTTCACGTAGTTTCTGGCGGGATTCTTCGCTGGCTTTCGGGTTGAAACTGGCTTCAGAAGCCGTGATGTCGCCGGGTGCCAGGTGCATGATAAAAAATGAAATCAGGCTGATGCCGATCAGCAGCGGCAACATCCAGAAAATTCGCTTCAGCAGGTATCGGGTCATCGGGTCACCTGGCGCTTATCTCGATGCGGCGGAGTGGTTCCGGTATGTACCATTCATGCGAGTTATGGCCTATGCCTGCAGGGGGTGCCGGATTGTCTATGCCTTTGATGCGCTTGTGAATGGCCGGCAGCCCATAGCCTGCATACAGGTAGACGATGGGGCTGTCCTCCTGCAATATTCTTGCAAACTCATGATAAATCTTCATGCGTTTATCCGGGTCCAGCTCCAGCCGGCCTTGTTCCAGCAGCCTGTCGATTTGCGGGTTGCTGTAACCGATGAAGTTGAACTGGCCGGGCGCCTGTTGCGAGGAGTGCCAGATACCGTATTGATCCGGGTCGAGTGAAAGACTCCAGCCCAGTACAACCGCATCGAATTCGCCGGTTTTGATGAAACGCCCGATGAAGCTTGCCCATTCCAGTACGCGAATCCTGGCGTCGATGCCGATTTCTTTCAGCCTGCGCTGGATGAGGACTGCGCTCATTTCACGTTGTTTGTTCTGGTTGGTCAGCATTTCGAAAGCGAGTGGCTTGCCGTCTTTGTCCAGAATGCCGTCGCCGTCATGATCGGCGTAGCCGGCTTCTTTCAGCAAGGCGAGGGCTTTCGCAGGGTCGTAGGGGTAGGGCTGTAAATCGGGGTTGGTCCAGCGCGTGCCGGGCTTGTAGGGCGACGAAACCGGCTCGCCCAGGCCGAGCAATACACCATCAATCAGTTCCTGCTTGTTGACGGCATAATTGATTGCCTGGCGTACTCGAATGTCATCGAACGGTTTGCGCTTGAGATTGAAGCCGAGATAGGTGTAGTTGTTGCCCAGTTCCTTATACAAGCCTATTTTCTGCGAGAGGTCGGGCCTGGAAGGAAATATCCGTGCATACTGGATGGGGTTGAGGTTCATCATGTCGATGTTGTCTGCCATCAATTCCAGGAATTGCGAGGCTGCGTCCGGGATGAAGCGCGAAACCAGCCGTTCGATGCGGGCTTCGCCCTGGGTCGAGAGCGGGTTCCTGACCAATGAGATACGCTCGCCGTTGCGCCATTGCTCCAGCATGTAGTAGTTGCTGCCGACCGGCTTGCGAGCGAATGCCGTGGTGTTGATGTCCTGGCCTTCCAGCAAGTGTTTGGGCAATATCTGCAGCCCGGCCCAAGTGTCGAGGGCAGGCGCATAGGGTTCCAGGTATGAGGCCCGGAAAGTCAGTGCATCCGGTGTTTCCGCCTTGATCACCAGCTTGTAGTCGGCGCCATACGGTGTACGTGTGTTGTCGTCGGTCACCAGTTTCCAGGTGAATAGCACGTCGGCACTGGTCAATGGCTTGCCATCGGCCCATTTCATGCCTGGTTTCAGCTTGAAGGTGATGGTTCTCTGGTCTGGCGATATGGTCCATGATTCGGCCAGTTCGCCTTCCAGTTCAAGGTTTTTGTCGTATTTGAGCAGGCTGTTGAAAATATTGGCGGCAATCGCCGAAGCCGCTGATTCCCCGGCGATCATGGGAATCAGCCCGCTGGGTTCGCCTATCATGGCATTGATTGTGTTGCCGCCATTCACGGGCGGGTAGTCACTATCGAAATCCGTGGTGGCGGTCTGCCTGGATGAACCACATCCTGCGAGCAAGCCGGCAACGACAAGGCAGAATAAGCGGTTCAGGGTCATCGTGTGAATTGTGGGTGAATGGATCAGGCTTCTTCAGGCGCGAAAATGGTGAGTTTTTCACCGGGCCTGATAAGCGTGCCTGACAGGTTGTTCCAGCGCTTCAGGTCGGCACTGGCGATTTCGAATTTCCTGGCGATGCTTTCCAAGGTGTCCCCGCGTTTAACCACATAGTGTTTTTTGTTGGCGTTTTGCTTGCCGGTTGCAGGTTTCTTCGAGTTTGCTGCAATCAGCAGGTGCTGCCCTATCTTCAGGCGGCTGCTTTTCAGCGCATTCGACGCCATGATCTGTTTTGTCGTGACTCCGTAGCGCAGCGCTATGGCATAGAGCGTTTCATTCGGCCTTACCGTGTGTCTGATGGTTTGCTTGCGGGTGAGTTCCGTGGAGTCGCTGTTTTCAGCGAGAATGAAATGGTTATTGTCGATGCCGGATGCCGCATTGGCCAGTGAAGTGGTGCCGGGAACAAGAATCGACCTGGTTCTTGTAAGCGTTTTAATTGCGGGCAGGTCATTGACATCACGCAGCTTGACCAGGCTGATGCCGAATTTGCGTGCGATACCATCCAGCCTCTCGCCTCGCTTGGCATGATAGGTTTGCCAACTGACCAGGGGCTGGTCGTATTCGGCAAGATTGTAGGTGAAGGTTTCAGCCGCGCTGACAGGCAACAGGATTTCATGCACGCTGTCGCCTTTGGCAGTCAATACCGGGCGATTGTATTCCGGGTTGAGGGCGGCAAATTCCTCGTATGGAATTTCGGCCAGTTGAGCCGCCAGCTGGGCATCAATCTGCTCGGGCGCAGTCACCTTGGTGAAATAAGGCTGGTTGGGGATGCTATCTATTTCCAGGCCATAACGTTCCGGGTGGGTGATGATGTTCTTCATCGCCTGCAGCTTTGGGACATAGTTCCTGGTTTCATCCGACAGGGGCAGGCTGGCGTAATCTGTCGGCAGGCCCTGTTTGCGGTTGCGTTCAATAGCACGGCTGACCGTGCCCTCGCCGGCGTTATATGCCGCAAGCGCCAGATCCCATGTGCCAAACATCAGGTGAAGTTTCTGCAGGTAATCGAGCGCTGCGTCGGTGGCAGCAGTGACATCCTTGCGATGGTCGGCCCACCAGTTCTGCTGCAACCCGAAATGCTTGCCGGTTGCCGGCATGAATTGCCAGATGCCGGCCGCGCGGCTGCGCGATAAGGCCTGCGGGTTGAATGCGCTCTCTATCATGGGCAGCAGGGCAATTTCGCTCGGCATATTGCGTTTTTCGACTTCCTCCACAATGTAGTAGAGGTACCGTTCGCTGCGCGCAACCATGCGTTTGATGTAATCCGGACGGGAGGCATACCAGGATTCGTGCTTGGCGGTATATTGAGACTGCAGTGTCGGCAATGCGTAACCATCCTTGATGCGCTGCCAGAGATCATCCGAACTGTAGCCTAGCAGAATGCCTTCGGCATTCGTGACATATTCCTGCTGGGCGGCGGATTCGTCGTGGAATGTAAATGCGGTTTCGCTGGTAGCGGTTTCATCAATTACAGGGCTGCCGGCAAAAGCAGAAAAAGAAGTAATCAGGGAGATGAGCACTAATTTTGAATACAGCTTAACAGGCATGCAGCGATTTCCGGCAGATGGGGAGGTGGAAAGATGTTAGCGAATCTAGCGGTTGAGCGTCAAGTAAAAGTTTTTCTTTATAAATATGTATTATTTATATGATTAATAATGATTTCTCATATTTCTTATTACAGTGAAAACTTCCAGTGCATGGCCAGGAATGTTGATTCCGGCTGCTTTCCGGATGGCGGGCGCGTCGCATCGCAGAAAAGGGTTGGTTTCCAGTTCCAGGCCGATAGTGCTTGGCAGGCTCGGCTTGCCTGCTTCCCGAATGCGCGCCACTTGTTGCTGGCGCTGCAGGAGCGCTTGGTTATCCGGGTCCAGTGCGCGTGCGAATCGAATGTTGTGCTCGGTATATTCATGCGTGCAGTAGACGGCAGATTCGCGCGGCAGGCTGGCGAGGCGCTGCAATGAGGCATGCATCTGTGCAGGCGTGCCCTCGAAAAGACGGCCGCAGCCGCAGGCAAACAGCGTATCGCCGCAGAATAGCATCCGGTTGCCATAATAGGCAACGTGTCCCAGCGTGTGTCCCGGCACTTCCAGTACGGTCAGGTTCAGGCCCAGATGCCCGAGCCTGACACTGTCGCCCTCAACGGCCGGCACATGGGGGAAATTGTAGGCCTCCCTGGCCGGTGCATAGACGACGGCCTCGTGGTAGCGTGAGATCAGTTCATGAACACCGCCGATATGGTCATTATGATGATGCGTGACCAAAATGGCATCCAATATCAGCCCGGATTCCTTGATTGTTTCAATCACCGGTGTGGCGTCGCCCGGATCAACAACAACTGCATGGTTTTTGCTTCGTAAAAACCAAATATAGTTATCCTCGAAGGCAGGGATTGGTAGAATCTCTATCATGTATTCAAATATAACAGTGTTCAGGCCTCAATAGCGCGTTATGGCAATTGAGAGTCAGAAAGCGTGGTTGTCGACACCGCTCGGCAGCTATCTGCAAGCGCAGGAGCATGCATTGTTCGATAGTGCCGTGAGCAATGTGTTCGGCTTTAATGCCGTGCAGCTCGGCATGCTCGAACTGGATTTGCTGCGTAACTGCCGTATGCCGTTTTCCTTCAGGGCAGGTGTCAGGCAGGGCGCAGTGAATTGCCAGTCTACGCAGCTGCCTTTCCAGACCAGCAGCATTGACCTGCTGCTGTTGCCGCATGTGCTGGAGTTCAGTGATGACCCGCACCAGACGCTGCGTGAAGCTGAACGGGTACTGGTACCGGAAGGGCACATTATCATCAGCGGCTTCAATCCCCTCAGCGCCTGGGGGTTGAAATGGGCGCTGACCAGAACCAATGATTATCCCTGGCGTGGTACATTCCTGTCGCTCTTGAGAATCAAGGATTGGCTGGCTCTGCTTGGGTTTGAAATCGTGGCGGTGCCGATGAGCTGTTATGCCTTGCCTTTTGCCAACCCGTCCTGGCTCAACCGGTGCCAATTCATGGACAAAACCGGGAGCCGCTGGTGGCCGATGATGGGTGGCGTCTATTTTATAGTGGCCAAGAAAAAGGTTCTGGGCATGCGCGTCATCCGTCCGGACTGGAAGAAAAACCGGCTGAAAAACCTGGTATCGGTGCCAACGCAACGGCAACCGACACAAAATTCACAACATCAGGATGAACATGAGTAAGCAAGTCATAGAAATTTATGCAGATGGCGCCTGCAAGGGCAATCCCGGCCCTGGGGGCTGGGGCGCATGGTTGAGCTACGGAAACCACGAGAAGGAATTGTTTGGCGGTGAGCCTTTGACGACCAACAACCGTATGGAGATGACGGCTGTGATCAAGGCGCTGGAGTTGTTGAAGCGTACCTGCAAGGTCAGGATTTATACCGATTCCGTTTATGTGCAAAAAGGCATGACGGAATGGATACACGGCTGGAAAATGCGCGGCTGGAAAACCAGCGACAGGAAGCCGGTCAAGAACGATGACCTGTGGAAGCATCTGGACCAGCTTGTGCAGGAACATGACATTGAATGGATCTGGGTCAAGGGGCATGCCGGTCATGCAGGAAATGAGCGGGCAGATGCATTGGCTAACCGTGGGGCGGCCCGGTTTCTGGGCACAGCCCGGCAGTAGAGGATATTATGAGACAAATTTTTCTGGATACCGAAACGACCGGCCTCTCGCCTGCGCAGGGTCACCGCATCATCGAAATTGCAGCGGTTGAAGCCGTCAATCGGCGGCTGACGAAGAACCATTTTCATGTCTACCTGAACCCGGACCGTGAAATCGACCAGGGTGCACAGGAAGTGCATGGCATTACGCTGGAGTTTTTGCAGGACAAGGCCCGGTTTGCCGATGTCGTGGACGACTTCCTGCAATTTGTCGCAGATGCAGAGCTCATCATCCATAATGCACCGTTCGACGTGGGTTTTCTCAATGCTGAACTGGGCCGGATAGACAAACCCCAGATAGAGAGCGTCAGCATTTCAATCATCGACACCCTGAAAATGGCCAAGGAAATGCGTCCTGGCCAGCGCAACAGCCTGGATGCCTTGTGCCGTCATTTCGGTGTGGATAACTCCAGGCGGACATTGCATGGTGCGCTGCTGGATGCGGAGTTGCTTGCCGATGTCTACATGGCAATGACCCGTGGCCAGGATAGCCTGATGATGGATTTGCTCGATGACGCGGCAGAGGAGCAGGATTTCAGCACAAGTGGACCGAAAAAGCCTTTGCTCGTGATTGAGGCGGGTGCCGCAGAGTTGGAAGAACACGAAAAATACCTGGCCAGCCTGGCCAAATCCGGCAACTGTTTGTGGCTGGGCCAGGAGAGGCCCGGGCAATAAAGGCGGATCGCTAACCTAGGGCATCTGCCCAGCTGTTAGGCGTTTCATACAGGCGTACGCGTTCCAGTTTCAAGTGGTTGCCGTAGGTGTCACGGTATTCGGCCTGCAGGATGCGGAAAGCTTCGGCCGCCATGTTTTCTGCGGTCGGGACGCTGTTCATGACTACCGTCTTATGGTCCGGCAGGGTGGAGAGGAAGTCCAGAACGGCCTTGTCGCCCTGGTAAACCAGGAAAGCGTGATCCCAGACATCAACGACGGCGCGGCGTGCAATCGCCTTGACATCGGAAAAATCCATCACCATGCCGTTTTCCGAGGCATTCTCCTGCTGGATGATGTCGCCGGAAAGCGTGATCTCGATAGCATAACGATGGCCGTGCAGGTTCCTGCACTGGCTTTTGTGGCAAGGGATACGATGGCCGGCATCGAATTCAAGGCGGGTAGTGATTTGCATGGTGCCAATTATATCAGCACCACAGGGGCACGGGCAGCAACTATGGCTCAGGCCGGCTGGCGGCCAGACATCAATGTGCGGATATGGGCGACAGCGCTTTCGGCCAGTGCAGGCAGGTGATATCCGCCTTCAAGCGAGGAAATAATGCGGCCACCAGCGTGCCGGGCTGCAATTGCCTTGATGAATTCAGTGATCCAGACATAATCGTCCTTGAGCAGGCCCAATTGCGCCAGCGGGTCATCCGCGTGCGCATCGAATCCGGCAGAGACATAAATCATCTGCGGTTTGAATCGCTCCAGGGCCGGTGCAAACTCGGATTCCACCTTTTCGCGGAAACCTTTGCCGTCGGTTCCTGCCGGCAGCGGCACATTGATCATGCGATCGGTTCGGCTATCGGCGCCGGTGCCCGGGTAAAAGGGATGCTGAAATGTGGAGCAGAGCATGACGCGTGGGTCATTCCTGAAAATATCTTCAGTGCCGTCGCCGTGATGGACGTCAAAGTCGATAATCGCTACGCGGTCCAGCTTGTGATGTTCCAGTGCGTGGGCTACGCCAACGGCAACATGATTGAAGATGCAGAATCCCGCCGCACGACCCTGATGGGCGTGGTGCCCCGGTGGGCGTACGCAGCAGAATGCATTTTTCACCTTGCCGCTCATGACGAGGTCCGTGGCAAGCACGTTGGCACCGCTTGCATGCAGCGTTGCCGATAATGACATGGGTCCCATCGCAGTATCCGCATCCAGCCTGACCAAGCCGGCTTTGGGTGCGATGCGTCGTATTTCCCTGACATAGGCAGCCGTATGAACGCGGGTGAGTTGTTCATCCGTCGCCTGCGGTGCCTCGTAATGCGCCAGCCTGTCATCGAGGCCGGCAGCTTTGAGCTGGTTTCTGATTGCGGTAATACGTGCCGGAGACTCGGGATGGGAGCCGTCCATGACATGCAGCAAGGTATCGGGATGTGAAATCAGCGCGGTATTCATGGGGCATCCTCAGCTTTTTGACATGAGATTTTCTGTTAAATGAATGCTCCTTGCTTAATGGGAAATCTCATTAAGCAAGTCCTGATAGCAGGCTAATCGCTGCGGATTTATCTGTCCAGCTTCTGTCGCCATGATCAAGGCGCAATCAGGCTCCCGCAGGTGACGGCAATTGTTGAAACGGCATTTGCCCAGATAGGGCCTGAACTCGACGAACGCCTTCTCCAGTTGTTCGGTGGTCAGGTGATGCAAGCCGAACTCCTGCAGGCCCGGGGAATCGATCAGGCGGCTGTTTTCGTCCAGGTGATAAAGATGCGCTGCGGTCGTCGTGTGTTTGCCGCTGTCGAGCACGCTAGAGACTTCCTGGGTTCTCACCTGCAAATCCGGGAGCAGCGCATTGACGATGGTGGATTTACCCATGCCGGATTGCCCGACCAGTACACTGGTCTGGCCTTGCAGCCATGGCTTGAGCGGTGAAATGTCAATCCTGGCGGAAAGCGGCTGGACCCGATAGCCCAAACCCTCATAATTTTTCAGTGACTGCACGGCGTGATCGTTCTCGGCCAGGTCGCATTTATTGAGGACGATGAGGGCACGGATGCCTGCAGCTTCAGCAGCAATCAGGCAGCGGTTGAGCAGGGCCTCGTAAAAACTCGGTTGCGTGGCAAGCACGATGACCACTTGCGTGACATTGGCCGCCAACATCTTGGTCTTGTAGGCATTGCTACGGTATAGCAGGCTGCTACGCGGGCTGAAGCTTTCGACCACGCCTTCATGGCTGTCTGTCAGCTTGACCTGGACAATGTCGCCGCAGGCAAGGTCATTCTTCTTGCCGCGCGTCACGCAACTGATCCGGCGGCCGTCCGGGAGTTCCACGCCATATCGCTTGCCGTAGGCGGCAACGACGGTGCCTTGCTGAGTATCGCTCAATTATTTATCGAACTTGTAATAGGTCTTGTTGAGGTAGTTGGCTACATGCAGTTCTTCATCCTCAAACCATTTCAGGTCGAGCATGGTGTTGCAGTTGCGTATCTGCGCCAGCAGACCGCGAGACGATTTCACAATGCGGTGCTCGCGCGCGTAGATGGCCGAACCATCACCGCCGAAGCGCTCGGCGTGGCAGGCGACACATTGCTTTTCCACCATGCTTTTTCCAACGTTGAAATCCCCTTGAGCAAAAGGTTCGGCCCGCACCGGGCTGGAAAACAATAGCGAGGAAACGACCAGCGATGGCAGGAGCAGCAGTTTTGAGAAGCTTGCCGGATTCAACATGGCGTTTCCTTTCGGCACAGGCTAGCCGGTAAACCTGGCCAGCCTCGAAATCCGCGTGCTGGCCGGCGGATGCGAATCGTAAAAAGCCGAGTGCAACGGGTCGGGCGTCAATGTCGAGGCGTTATCGCGGTAGAGCTTGACCAGCGCTTCCACCAGATATTTTGCATCGGCGTTCCTGGCTGCGTATTCATCTGCTTCAAATTCATTCTTGCGCGAATAACTGGCCAGCAGCGGGCGTAACAGGAACAGAAATACCGGGCTGACCAATAGGAACAGCAGCAATGCCATGTAGTCGCTGGCTTGTGTGACGCCCAGGCCTTCGTAGAACCAGCCCTGCTGCTTGAGCCAGCCAAGCAGCGCCAGGCCCAGGAAGCTTATCACGAACATCAGGATGATGCGTTTGATGACGTGATGATGCTTGAAGTGACCGAGTTCGTGGGCCAGCACGGCTTCGATTTCGTTGGCATCCAGGCGGTCGAGCAGGGTGTCGAAGAACACGACGCGCTTGCTTGAGCCGAAGCCGGTGAAATAGGCATTGCCGTGGCTGCTGCGGGTAGAGCCGTCCATGACGAACAAACCCTGGGATTTGAAGCCGCACTTGGTCAACAGCGCTTCAATGCGGCTCTTCAATGATTGATCGGTCAGGGGTGAGAACTTGTTGAACAGCGGCGCGATGAAAGTCGGGTAAATCGCCAGCATCAGCAGATTGAATACGCTCCACACCACCCACAGGTAAAGCCACCAGTACTCGCCCGAGCCTTGCATCAGCCAGAGTGCGGCAAAAAGCAGCGGGGCACCGAGCAGCAGGCCGACGATGGCGTGTTTCACCATGTCGCTGAAAAACATGCTGCGCGTCATTTTGTTGAAACCGAACTTCTGGTCAACAACGAAGGACTTGTAGTAATCGAAAGGCAGTTCAACCAGGCTGCTCACCAGAAAGGCGCTGAGTATGACCAGTGCCCCGCGAAAAATCTCGTGTTCTGCCATCAGGCCCCGCCAGGCGCCGTCTATCCAGGACAGGCCGCCGCCTATGGTCAGGATGGCAAGCAGGATTGCCTGCGCAATACTTTCGGATACCACCAGGCGGGTTTTGGCGGTAGAGTAATCTGCCGCTTTCTGGTGCGCATCCAGGCTGATGCTGCCGGCAAACGCCTGCGGTACCTGGGTACGGTTGGATTGAATATGGCTGACATGGCGGCGGCCAAGCCAGACGCGGGTCAGCGTGGTGATCACGAGCAATGCGATAAATACGGTTGTAAGGGTGGAAGCCATTGTGCAAAGGTTTTCAGTTAAACTAATGACATTATAGAAGCATCGCTTGGCAGAAGGTTCACCAATCGAGTTTTATCAGACAATTTTAATGGAAATCATGATGGCACTGAATAACGACAACCTGATCTGGCTGGATATGGAAATGAGCGGGTTATCGCCCGAGAATGATCGTATTCTCGAACTTGCGGCAGTGGTTACAGATGCGCAATTGAATGTGCTGGGAGAATCACCGGTGCTGGTCGTGCACCAAACTGATGCCGTTCTTGACGGGATGGATGCATGGAACAAGGGAACACATGGCCGTTCCGGACTGATCGACAAGGTCAAGGCCTCCGCGCTGGACGAGGCTGCGGCAACCGCGCAGATGATCGAGTTTCTCAAGCAGTTCGTGCCTTCCGGGAAATCGCCCATGTGCGGCAACTCGATCTGCCAGGACAGGCGTTTCATGGCCAGATATATGCCCGATTTGGAAGCATATTTCCACTACAGGAATCTGGATGTCAGTGTATTCAAGGAACTGGCAAGGCGGTGGAAACCGGAGATCTATGCCGGGTTCAAGAAGGCCAGCAAGCATGAGGCGCTGGCAGATATTTATGAATCAATTGAAGAGCTTAAGTATTACAGGGAGCATTTTATCAAGCTCGGCTGACCAGCAGCCTGGAATAAAAAAATGGGTGCGGCAGGCGCACCCGAAGGGAGGAGAAGTAAAGCTTTGGAGAAAGCTCGCTTAATATTAAGCATTAAGCGTGCCAGGCCTTGGACTTTATTCAGTATGCAATTTATACATGGAATGTTGCAGAAATAAGAATAAAGCCTGAAACGCATGTTTCAGGCTTTTTTTTTGCGGCTTGAGTTTGCTACTGGCCCATCAGTTGCTGGTAAAGCGCGATATATGCCTGCGCGCTGTGTGCCCAGCCCAGATCAAGACGCATGCCGTTACGTTGAATCTTGCGCCAGCTTTTCTGATTGCGATAGTAAGCAAGTGCATGCTCGATACTGGACAGCAAGGCACCAGGTGCCGGGGCATCCATTACGAATCCCGTTGCAGTGCCATTCCGGAGGGTTTCTGCATTTGTGTCGACCACGGAATCCGCAAGGCCACCCGTCGGGGTGACTACCGGCGGCGTCCCGTAGCGCAGGCCGTACATCTGATTCAAGCCGCAAGGCTCGAAGCGCGATGGCATGATGAATATATCGACCCCAGCCATGATTTGATGCGACAGCGGTTCGTTGTAACCGATATTGACGCTGACCTGGTTGGGATACAGGAGCGCAAGCGCCTTGAATCCTTGTTCCAGGACAGCTTCCCCGCCACCCAGCAGCGCGATCTGGCAGCCTTGCTGCAGAACGGTTTCGGCAACAGAAAGGAACATATCCAGGCCTTTCTGGTGGGTCAGCCGGCTCACCACTCCCAGTAAGGGTGTTTCCGTGTTTACGCTTAAACCAAGTTGCGATTGAAGTGCATTTTTGACGGCATTTTTATTATCGAGGTGCCTGTCGTCATATTGCGTGACCAGGTAAGGGTCTGTTGCGGGATTCCATTCCTGCGTCTCGATACCGTTCAGTATGCCGTGAATCTCATGCGCCCGGCTTGCCAGCAAACCTTCCAGGCCGAAGCCGTATTGGCTGGTCTGGATTTCGCGGGCATAGGTCGGGCTGACGGTCGTGATGCTGTCCGCGTAATAGATCCCGGCCTTGAGAAAGGAGAGCTGGTGATGGTATTCCAGGCCGTGCATCTGGTAACTTTCCGTTGGCAGCCATAGGCGTTCCACCCAATGGGCGGGATAGCAACCCTGGAAGGCCAGGTTGTGGAGGCTGATCATGCTTCTGGCATGCGTGTCCGGCATATAGTGCAGGTAGGCTGGCGCCAATCCGCTCTGCCAGTCGTTACAATGCAGGATATCCGGAATCCAGTCACTCAAGGGGCTGTTCCGGCAGCTCAATATTGCTGCGACGCGGGAGAGGATGCCGAATCTGAGCGGGTTGTCTTCCCAGTCCCGGCCGCTGGCATCCAGGTAAGGACCGCCGGCGCGCTGGTAAAGGCTAGGGCAATGGATGATGTAGACGGGGACCCCGGTGTCCGGCATCTCTGCCAGCATCAGCGTTACGGCGCCGATCAGCGGCAGGTTGTCGATATGCGCGACAGGGCGCGCGTCCGGCAACTTGTCGATTACTTGCTGGTATCCTGGAATCAATATGCGGATATCGGCCCCCAGCCCGCGCAAAGCAGCAGGCAGGGAGCCGCTGACATCAGCAAGTCCGCCTGTTTTGATGAGAGGATAGGCTTCGGATGTAACAAATAAAATGCGCACGAATGACAAACTCTTAATTATTATTCGGGGAGTGATCAAGACAGTTTGCAGGCTCGCCAGCATACCGGCGCCTGAAACCATTTTTTGCGTTTCATCATAACTGACGAGTCATCAGCGAATCAAGGTTAATCAAACGAGGTGAAGTATGGGAATCAGCAGTTTCGTTGCGGTAGGCGTTGGCGCTGCCATTGGCGCCTGGGTGCGCTGGGGTTTGGGATTGTTGCTGAATGCCGTTTTCCCGCTGTTGCCGTTGGGGACGCTGCTTGCCAACCTGGCCGGCGGCTATTTGATCGGCATTGTCATGGGCCTGCTTGCGGTTGGGAGCAACCTGTCGCCCGAAGTCAGGCTGTTGGTTACAACAGGGTTCCTTGGCAGTTTGACCACGTTTTCAACTTTTTCCGCCGAATCTGTCGGCCTGTTTTCACGCGCTGAGTACGGATGGGCTGCCTTGCATCTATCAAGCCATGTGATTGGCTCGCTTGTGGCGACCGGGTTGGGCATCATCACCATTCAATGGCTGAAGTCCTGATTGCCGCATGCTCTGGCGCATGGGGAAATATTACAAGCCGGGATTTTTGTACAATTCAAGCATGTTGAAAAAGCCGTTTTGTTCGCTTCTTGTGTTCTGGCTGGGTGTTGTATCATCATCCGCGTTTGCAGATTGCTGGCGGCTTGAGAATGGCGAGATTGTGGACGAACTGCCGATGGCCGGGACATCCTTCCATGCGGCAAAAGTGGCCTGCCCCTCAACGCTGCAATTTGTCCCCAGGGAATGTCCCGGCAACAGCCAGTTCAACGGGCAGGTTTGTGCGTGCGCCGAGGGTACGAAATGGGATGGGGCTTCTTGCCAGGCAATACCCGGTTATGCAGGCAAGGCTGCTGCAAAAAGGAATCCATATCCGGTCACGGGTGAAATACGCCAGCATTATGGCGAGCCCGTGAACGGAAACCCGGAAAAAATCCGTGCGGGTGTCGATATTCTGGTCAAGGGCGGTACGCCGGTTTATTCGATGAGTGCCGGGAAGGTTGTGAAAGTCAGCAAAATCACACGCGAATCAGGCTTTGTTATCGTGATCGCCGAACCCGGTGGAGGAGCAAAAGCCTATCGCTATCTGGCTCCCAGGCTTTTCGTCGGGGATCAGGTGGAAAGCGGGCAGGTGCTGGGCAAGGTCTGGTCTCATCATCTCCAGTACAATATCTGCAGAAGTGTCGCGTTTTGTGAAGAAGAGGCGCTGCCTACGGCCCCGAATTCCGCCGGGCTTCCTGCTTTCGAGGACGGTCCGTTCATGCCTGTGGCGCCTTCGGCACCGGGTGCCGAAGCCAGGCCCTGACATGAATGCAACGGAAAACCGCAGGCCCGGGAGCCTCTGGGTCAGCCTGATTTCGGCTAAAAGAATTGATTTGTTTGGTAATTCTCGCTAGAATCATGGGCTTTTCAACCTTGGCTTATCGTTACGCATAAACGAAAGCCTGCCAATCCACAAGGAGTACATATGCGACATTATGAAGTGGTCTTTATCGTCCACCCGGACCAGAGTGAGCAAGTGCCGGCCATGATCGAGCGTTACCGCGCACTGGTAACCTCAAATGCCGGTGCCATTCACCGTCTTGAAGACTGGGGCCGTCGTCAACTGGCATACCCGATCCAGAAAATCCACAAGGCACATTACGTGCTCATGAATATTGAATGTAACCAGGACGTGCTCAATGAGCTTGAGCTGGCATTCAAGTTCAATGATGCGGTTCTGCGTCACCTGACTATTGCCACCAAGGCGGCAGTGGTCGAGCCTTCCCCGATGATGAAGGATGAAAAATCCAAGTCGGTGCTGAGCAGTGATACCGCAGCGAAAGAAGCCCCTGCCGCAGAGGCAGCATCGGCTTAATTGAATAAGCTAGTGTTGACTGGCGAAGTCGTGCAGGTCGAGCCGCTTCGCTACACACCGGCAGGTTTACCGTTGTTGAGTTTTGCAGTGCGGCATGTTTCAGAACAAATTGAAGCTGAAACTAAACGCAGGGTGGAATGCGAGTTGTCCGTAGTTGCGATAGGCGATATCGCAGAGCGAGCCGGAAACATTCAACCCGCCAGCCAGGTGAAACTGGCCGGATTCATCGCAAGACGCAGCCTGAAAAGCACACAACTGGTATTACATTTAAATGCATTAGAGATTATTTGAAGGATTACCAACATGGCACGTGATATGTTCAAACGCCGCCGCTACTGCCGTTTTTCGGCAGAGGGCATCAAGGAAGTCGATTACAAGGATGTTGACCTGCTCAAGGATTTCATCACGGAAAACGGCAAGATTATTCCTGCACGTATTACCGGCACCAAAGCCAGATATCAGCGTCAGCTAACCACCGCCGTGAAGCGCGCACGTTTCCTGGCTTTGCTTCCATACACTGACAAGCACTAAGAGGAGACGATAATGCAAGTAATCTTATTGGAAAAAGTCGTCAACCTCGGTAATTTGGGTGATGTTGTCAAAGTGAAGGACGGTTATGGCCGTAACTTCCTGATTCCACAAGGCAAGGCAAAGCGTGCAACCGAGGCTAACAAGGCCGAATTCGAAGCACGCCGTGTCGAACTTGAAAAACAGCAGGCCGCGCTGCTGGCCGCTGCACAGGCACGCGGCGAGAAGCTGGCCGGTTTCTTGTTGCAGGTTTCCCAGAAGGCAGGTGTCGATGGCCGTCTGTTCGGTTCTGTAACCAATGGCGACATTGCCGAGGCGCTGACTGCACAGGGTTTCGAAGTGGCCAAGTCGGAAGTGCGCCTGCCCGATGGTCCATTGAAAGTTGTTGGTGACCATAATGTGAGCGTTGCGCTGCATCACGACGTAGTCGTGGAAATTACGGTATCCGTATTGGGCGAAGCTGCCTGATCCGGTTCGATGGAAATAAATAAAAAAGGCTGCTTAGGCAGCCTTTTTTATTGGGCTATAATTCACCGCTATGGCAGATGACGCACTCGAATCCCTGAAACTCCCTCCACACTCTGTCGAGGCCGAGCAATCGGTGCTTGGCGGCTTGCTGCTTGAAAATGAAGCGCTCGACAAAATTGCCGATATCCTCTCGGCAGGCGATTTTTACCGGCACGATCATCGTTTGATCTATGAGCATATCTCCAGGCTGATCGAGCACAACAAGCCAGCCGATATCGTCACCGTTGCCGAATCACTGGAAAACTCGGCAGAACTGTCTGCAGTTGGCGGTTTGGCATATCTTGGCGCGCTTGCACAAAATACGCCGACAGCGGCGAATATCCGCCGCTATGCGGAGATTGTGCGTGAGCGTGCCGTGATGCGCAAGCTGGTCGAGGTCGGATCGGGCATTGCCGAGAGCGCATACAGCCCGCAGGGCCGCGACGCCCAGCAACTGCTGGATGAGGCCGAGGCCAGGATTTTCCAGATCGCTGAAGGCGGCAAGCGCAGCACGGAAGGTTTTATCGATATCAAGGTGCTGCTGCCGCAAGTCGCAGACCGTATCGATCAACTCTTCCAGCGCGATAATCAAAGCGATGTGACGGGTATTCCGACCGGGTTCAGCGATCTTGATTCGATGACTTCCGGTTTCCAGCCGGGAGACCTGATTATTGTTGCCGGCCGGCCTTCCATGGGTAAAACGGCTTTTTCCCTCAATATTGCCGAGAATGTGGCACTGGATACCGGCCTGCCGGTTGCCGTGTTCTCCATGGAAATGGCGGCAACCCAGCTCGCCATGCGGATGATCGGCTCGGTTGGCCGCCTCGACCAGCACCGCATGCGCACCGGTCGCCTCGAGGATGAGGATTGGGTCAGGCTGACGACTGCGCTGGGCAGATTGAATGAAGCGCCTGTTTTCATCGATGAGGGGGCGGGCCTCAACTCTTTCGATGTGCGTGCAAGGGCGCGCCGGTTACACAGGAAAACCGGTAAGCTGGGCCTGATCGTTGTCGACTATCTGCAATTGATGGCAGCACCGGCTGGCAAGCAGGGGGAGAACCGCGCGACCGAAATTTCAGAAATCTCACGCTCGTTGAAAGCCCTGGCCAAGGAGCTGGATGTGCCGGTGGTTGCCTTGTCGCAGCTCAACCGCAGCGTGGAACAACGCCCGGATAAGCGACCGGTCATGTCCGATTTGCGTGAATCGGGAGCGATTGAGCAGGATGCCGACCTGATCCTGTTCATTTATCGCGATGAAGTCTATAACGCCGACACACCCGACAAAGGCACGGCGGAGATCATTATTGCCAAGCAGCGTAATGGTCCTATCGGGCGCGTCAGGTTGACTTTCCTTGGCGAGCATACGCGTTTCGAGAATTTCATCTCATCGGGCGCCTATTAGCGGCATGCGTCCTATCCAGGCTACTATCCACCTCGGTGCGCTGCGTCATAACCTCGAGGTTGCAAAGTCCCATGCACCGCAATCCAGGGCGATGGCCGTGGTCAAGGCCAACGGCTATGGCCACGGTTTGTTGCGGATCGCGCAAGGACTGGATGATGCCGATGGCTTCGCCGTACTGGGGCTTAATGAAGCCATCGGATTGCGCGAAGCCGGCTTCAATCAGGCCATCCTGCTGCTGGAGGGCGTGTTTCACGAGCGCGAACTGGCTGGTGCCGCTCAGGACGACATCAGCCTGGTCGTCCACCACCTCGAGCAGGTCAGGATGCTGGAGCAGGCGTTTATGGATACGCCGGTGTCCGTATTTATCAAGATGAATACCGGCATGAACCGTCTCGGCTTCAGGCCGGAGCATTATGCCGGTGCGGTCAGTCGTCTGGCCGCATGCAGGAATGTGGCGCAGATTGCCCTGATGACCCATTTTGCAACCGCTGACGACAGCCTGGGCGTTGCCGGCCCATTGGCAATCTTCAATCAGGCGACCAGGGGCATGGCGTATCCGGTTTCCCTGGCAAATTCTGCTGCCATATTGCGTTATCCGGAAACCCATACGGATTGGGTCAGGCCGGGCATTATGCTGTATGGCGCAAGTCCGGTGGCGGGGACGCCGGCGAAGGCATACGGGTTGCGTCCCGCGATGTCCCTGGCCAGTGCCGTGATCGCCATCCAGAATCTGCAGGCAGGCGATAGCGTCGGCTACGGGCATCGTTTTACCGCGAGCAGGCCGACGCGGGTCGGGATTGTTGCCTGCGGATACGCCGACGGTTATCCCCGTCATGCGCCATCCGGAACCCCGGTGGCAGTTGCAGGCAGGATGACGCAAACCCTGGGCCGGGTTTCCATGGATATGCTGTTTGTCGATATCACCGATATTCCCGAGGCCGTTGTTGGCAGTGCGGTCGAACTTTGGGGTGAGCATGTGCCGGTTGATGCAGTTGCCGAGATATCAGGCACGGTGGGTTATGAACTGTTGTGTGCCTTGGCGGCTCGGGTGCCGGTGAAGGTGGTCAGTTGATGGCCAAGGCAAAGACCATCTATAGCTGTACCGAATGCGGCGGGCAATCGCCGAAGTGGCAGGGCCAATGCCCTGCCTGCAATGCATGGAATACCCTGGTTGAAACGATTGCCGAAACTCCGGCAACGAATCGCTATGCAGCCCTGGCGCAGACGACGGGCTTGCAGAAGCTGGCAGATGTGGAAGCTGCCGAGATTCCCAGGCAGCCTTCCGGTATCGGCGAATTCGACCGCGTACTCGGCGGCGGCCTCGTGGCCGGCGGGGTAGTGCTGATAGGCGGCGATCCGGGTATCGGTAAATCGACCCTCTTACTCCAGGCCTTGTGCCATGTGGGCAGGGAACGGAAGGCACTTTATGTCAGCGGCGAGGAGTCGGCGCAGCAGATTGCCATGCGGGCCAAACGGCTCGGCCTGGATGCCAGCCCGATCGATCTTCTGGCCGAGATCCAGCTGGAAAAGATTTTAGCCGTCCTGCAAGATCACAAGCCGGATATTGCCGTCATCGACTCCATCCAGACGGTGTACTCCGAGGCATTGCAATCGGCGCCAGGTTCGGTGGCCCAGGTACGGGAATGTTCTGCCCAACTGACGCGCGCTGCCAAGCAATTGGGCATTACCGTAATCCTGGTCGGCCACGTCACCAAGGAAGGCGCGCTGGCAGGGCCGCGCGTACTGGAACATATCGTCGATACCGTGCTGTATTTCGAGGGAGACCCGAATTCGAGTTTCCGCCTGATCCGCGCATTCAAGAACCGGTTCGGCGCGGTGAATGAACTGGGTGTTTTTGCCATGACGGAAAAAGGCCTGCGCGAGGTCAGCAATCCTTCCGCCTTGTTTCTCTCGCATCATGCGGAAGAGGTTGCAGGCTCCTGCATCACGGTCACCCAGGAAGGCACGCGGCCGCTTCTGGTCGAGGTACAGGCGCTGGTTGACGAAGCGCACGCGCCTAATCCAAAGAGACTATGCGTGGGGCTGGAGCAGAATCGCCTGGCCATGCTGTTGGCCGTGCTGCATCGCCATGCAGGCGTGGCCTGTTTTGACCAGGATGTATTCGTCAATGCCGTCGGCGGGGTCAAAATCAGCGAACCGGCAGTAGACTTAGCAGTGTTGTGCTCCATTGTTTCATCCTTAAAAAACAAACCATTGGATAATAAACTTATAGTATTTGGTGAAGTCGGCCTGGCCGGAGAAGTGCGACCTGTGCAACGCGGCCAGGAGCGCCTGAAAGAGGCGGCCAAGCTGGGTTTTACCAAGGCGATCGTGCCCAAGGCCAATGCTCCGAAGCAGACTATCAAGGGGATGGAGGTTATTGGCGTCGAGCGCCTGGAACAGGCCTTGAATCATCTGCGTAATCACTGATTAGCTTCGGCTGGTTCTCTGGCCCACATTCCCGGACAGTTGCCCTTGTAGCGCAACATATGCCTTGCTGTTCAGCAAGGCATCAATATTGAATCGCCTCATTCTGATGAAATTATGTCAGACATGTCACGAATAAGACTCATGCAGCCTTCGCTGGTTTTATGGCATTTTTCCGTTCTATATAAAAATAAAATAAATCAATAGGTTATATGGATTTTTGTATAACCCGCGTGAATGCGGATGTGGAATGGCTTTTGCACAAGGCAATCTGTTCTGATAAATCTGATGGTAGGTTGGTGGATGATTGTTAAGCCGGGAAAATGCGGAAGCAAGGGATGCCTGGGCCGGCACAGCGCTTGCGGATTCACACTGATCGAGATGGCAACGGTCATTACGATCATGGGGTTGATGATCGTCAGCGTATTGAATGGCTATGAATTGATTGTCAGCAGCAAGGTTAAAAAACTGTGCCAGGATTTCAACGATGTTCAGACCATGATTTACGGCTACCAGGACAAATACCGCGTGCTGCCTGGAGATGACCCGCGTGCCGATCAGCGATTCCCGGAGGGCTTGCTGGCAGGTGACGGATCGGCGACGGGTAACGGCGTGATTGATGGCAACTGGAATTCGGCAAACGTAAGCGATGAGTCTTTCCTGGTTTGGCAGCACCTGAGGCTTTCAGGATTGACATCCGGTGCCGTCAGCTTTTTTTCTGAAGTTGACCAGACACAGTCCTCTCCGAAAAACCTGGAGGGCGGCCGCATCGGCATTCAAAGTACAGCGGCTTTCAATGCAGGCGGGATAACGGATGCCAATCTTACCCACGCGCTGGTGATCTGTTCTGATCAAATTTCGGGGAAGCTCGCCAAGTTGATGGATATCGCGCTTGATGACGGCCAGACGCACCGGGGCGCAATGCGGGCAATCCAAAGTGGCAGCATGCCGGGGCCTTCTACAGAAACATCCCTGATCGCCAACAACCTGCAGTACACAGTCTGCATGACGTTCTAGTGACGAAGGGCGACAGCAGCCCAGGCACTATGCGGAAAAGATTTTGCCGGATTCTTCCTTGCTGTTCGGTCCCATCAAATAGAGATAAAGCGGCACCAGGCTGTCAGGTCCTGGCAGTTGTTCATGCATTTCGCCCGGGTGGGTTTTTTTGCGTTGGGGCGATTGAACGGGGCCAGGGATCACGGTGTTGATCCGCAGCCCGGGAGACTGTTCCAGTTCAAGCGACCATGTTTTCGCCATGTGTTCAACCGCATGCTTGCTGATGCCGTGCGCACCCCAGAAAGCGCTGGCCTGGTGGCCGCACGTGCTTGAGGTGAAGATCACGGAAGCATCTTCTGCCTGCCTGAGTAACGGCAGGCAAGCCCTGGTGAGTGCGAAGGGCGCGATGACATTGACCTGAAACATCCTGGCAAACTGGGCTGATGTCTGTATCTCCAGCGGGCTCAGGTTATCGAAGTGTGCGGCATTGTGCAGAATGCCATCCAGCCTGCCGAGCTGTTGATAAATGCCTTCCGCCACTGCCTTGGCATCTTCATCCGTGGCTTTTTCGATATCCATCGGGAAAATCAACGGCTCGCGGTAACCTTGCGCCTGAATCTCGTCATACACCGATTCCAGTTTTCTGGTTTTGCGTCCGAGCAGGATGACCGTTGCACCATATCGGGCAAAGGCGATCGATGCGGTTTTGCCCAGCCCTTGACCGGCGCCCGTAACAAGAATGACCCGGTTTTCCAGAAGCTGGGGGTGGGGCTGGTAGCCGGTTGGAAATGGAGTGACAGACATTTACCGAAGATGCTCCTGATGTTGACTGCTGATAATGGCTTCCGCGCATTGGCGGCCTGAACGCATTGCGCCCTCGATGGTTGCCGGGTAATCGCCGGCAACAT
The DNA here is from genome assembly GCA_905339275.1 of Methylophilaceae bacterium. Taxonomy (GTDB): domain Bacteria; phylum Pseudomonadota; class Gammaproteobacteria; order Burkholderiales; family Methylophilaceae; genus UBA6140. Next base: position 1,200,516 of record CAJPFK010000001.1, on the reverse strand, counting down.
AATCGCCGGCGATATAAAGATTGGGTAGGGCGGTTGTGTAGCCCGGCCGATCCAGTCCTGCCGTGCAGGCAAAAGTGGCGCGTTTTTCGGCGATGACTTTAAACCACAATGCCTGGGGGAGACCAGGAAAGGCATGTTGCAACTCCTCCTGAACCAATATGCCCAGGTCGTGCTGGGTAAGCTTCTGATGCTCTCCTTCTGCGCTGATCACAACGGCCAGCAGGCCATGCTGGCCGTAGAGTACACCGCGGTCGAAGACCCATTGACAAACGGCATCCGCCAGACCTGTCATCGGGCTGGGTAGCGTAACGTGGGCAGGGAACTGGAGATATATCGTATAAATGGGCTGATAGACGAACTGTGCGACTTGCCTTGATGTATCGCCCAGTGCGGGGATTCCCTGTATGAGGTCCACCAGCCTGAATGGCGACATGGCCAGAACAACATGGCTGAATGCATGCTCGGTTCCATCAGCGTCGCCAAGGCAAAAGCCGGTTCCGGTTTTTCTGACAGCAGAAATCATGGCGTTGGTCCTGACCCGTCCACCGTGATGTTCAATATAATCAGCCAGCGGCTGCGCAATCAGGTTGGAGAGATCGGTTTTTGGCAGCAACAGGTCGCTGTCGGCCTTTGCTCCGGCAAAACTATCCCGCAGCACGTTCAGAAACACCTGCGCACTTGCCCTGTTCAAGGGCGTATTGAGGGCTGCTAGGCATAGCGGCTCCCACAGGAGTTTGACGAGCCTGACGGGTTGTCGGCGCGCGCTGAGAAACTGCCCCAATGGCAAATCTGCAGGAAGCCTGAATTTTTTCAGGCGTAGCCACAGCATGAAGCGGACTGCCGCAAGACGCTCTCCCGATGAAAGTCCCTGGGCAGTCAGCATTGCCAGCAGGATGTGCAGCGGAGCCGGCAGCATCGGGCATGCGCTCAGTTTGAATGCGTCTTGCATGATGAGCTGCAAGGGCAGGCGCAGAAAACAATCTTGTTCCGTAACGCCGGAAAGCCTGATTTGCCGCAAGGTTTCACTGTATGCGCCGAGCAGTATATGCTGCCCGTTATCCAGCGTTTGCCCTTTCCACGAGATGCTGCGAGCGCGCCCGCCGAGCTGCCGGCCCGCTTCGAACAGGGTGACTGGAACATGATGTTCGGCAAGCCTGGATGCGGCTGCCAGGCCAGCGCACCCGCCGCCAATCACGGCAACATTGGGCATGGTTTAAAATCTAATCCAGGTTGTCCATGCCAGCCAGAATTTGCGCAGGGGCGTCAGTGATGTTCTCGCATTGAGCACTCTCTGCGCACCATCCGCCTTGATTTCACGTAGCAGGGTACGATAAATGGCCGCCATGATAAGACCTGTACGCTGCGCTTTCCGGTCCCCTTCGGGCAACGCGTTCAACGCATGGTCGTAGAAAGTTTCAGCTCGTTCGATCTGGAAGTCGAGCAGCTTCTGCACCTGCTCGGACTCCACCCCCTGCAGGATGTCATGCTCTGAAACGCCGAATTGCGCCAATTCCTCCAGCGGCAGATAGATGCGGTCGCGCCTGGCATCTTCGCCGACATCGCGAATGATATTGGTTAGCTGGAATGCCATGCCGAGGTCATGCGCGTACTTGAGGGTGTTCCGGTTGCTGAAACCGAAGATGGAGGCAGAGAGCAGGCCGACCACACTGGCGACGCGGTAGCAGTAAAGCTGCAACTGCTTGAAGTCCTGATAGCGGTTTTGTTCCAGGTCCATCTCCATGCCGTCGATGATTTCCTGAAAGTGTTCCGCATCCAGGCCGTAGGCTTGCACCGCCGGCGCCAAAGCCTTGGTCACGGGATGCTGCGGCTGGTTGCTGTAAAGATTGGCAATCTCTGCACGCCACCATGTCAGCTTGGTGCGCGCTGTCTGGATATCCGAGCATTCATCCGCAATGTCATCCACTTCGCGGCAGAAAGCGTAAAGCGCGGTAATGGCCTGACGTTTGGGCTTGGGCAGGAACAGAAAGCTGTAGTAGAAACTGGAACCGCTTGCCGCGGCTTTTTGCTGGCAATATTCTTGAGGAGTCATCGTTTGCTGATTGCCCGGTAGAGCATATAGGTCCAATCCCAGGGCTTAAGCACCGGGCGTTGATTGAACATGTCGCCATGGGATTTATGCAGTTTTTGCAGGATACGTTCGCCGCCGGCGATGATGGCGCGCATCTCCAGGCCGATGCGGCCAGGCAGAACGAGGCCGAGCGGTGCGCCCGATTGCAGCAGCCTTCTCGCACGGTTGATCTCGAATTCCATGAACAGGCCCCATGTGCCGGCCGTGCTGCCCGAGGCAATCTGGCTTTCTGTGATCTTGTATTTGCGCATTTCGTCCTGCGGGAAGTAGATGCGATCCTTCTTGTAATCGATAGCAACATCCTGCAGGAAGTTGATGATCTGCAATGATGAGCAGATCGCATCCGACATGCCGATGTTACGGGGGGTTGCCATGCCATAGAGATGCAGCAGCAGGCGGCCGATCGGGTTGGCCGAGCGCCGGCAATAGTCCATGACCTCGCCAAAATCTGCGTAGCGCGATTTGGCCACATCCTGGCTGAAAGCATCCAGCAGGTCATAAAAAGGCTGGAGCGGGAGCTGATGCTGTTCTATCGTGGCCTGCAGCGCCACAAAAAACTCGGTTTCAGGGGTTGTTTTCGCGTGGATACGGGCGAGCTCCCGGCGGAAGCCATTAAGCAATGACAATCTTTCCTCTGTTGCCAGATTGCCTTCATCTGCAAAATCATCAGCTTGCCGCGCAAAAGCGTAGATCATGCCAATCGGTTTGCGTAAATGCATCGGCAATAATGCCGATGCAACCGGGAAGTTTTCGTAATGACTTTGTGCGAGGGCGAGGCTGGCACCTGCAACAGTCTGCGTATTCTGGATGCTCATAACGCGCTAAGTATGCCATAAATCAAGCCTCCCGACCTGTGTCACGCACAAGGCAGTTGCCTGAACTTTACGTTACAATCTGGCTGTTACGTTGTTTGGGGATTATTCATGCTTGGTATTATCGGTGGCACCGGCCTGACGCAATTGGCCAATCTTACAGTCACCAAGCGCCAGATCATTCGTACACCATACGGCGAACCATCCGCCCCCCTGGTCTTTGGCGAGATTGGCGGGCGCGAGGTTGTTTTTCTTGCCCGTCATGGTGGCGGACATACCATCCCTCCGCATGCCGTGAACTATCGTGCGAATATCTGGGCCCTGCATTCTGAAGGCGTCAGGGACATCATTGCCGTTGCAACCGTAGGTGGTATCCATCCGGATCTGGGGCCGGGGCGGCTTGCCCTGCCGGAGCAGATCCTCGACTATACGCATGGCCGCAATACAAGTTTTCACGAAGGCATCGAGTTCCCTGTCAGGCATATCGATTTCACGGAGCCTTATAGCCAGCGGATACGAGAACTATGTAAACAGGCCGCTATCAAAGCAGATGAACCCTTGTTCGATGGAGGTGTTTATGCTGCTGTGCAGGGTCCGCGTCTGGAAACGGCTGCGGAAATCAATCGGCTGGAACGTGATGGCGCAACCATGGTTGGCATGACAGGCATGCCGGAAGCGGCATTGGCACGAGAACTGGATATCGAGTACGCAGCGATTTGTCCGGTCGCCAACCATGCTGCCGGCCGTGGCAGCAGCCTGCATGGCATACGCTACGAAGACATTGGGACGGTGCTCGCAGAGACGATGCAGCGCGTGAGGCTGCTTCTGGAACAAATGGTTGTGCTCCATGGCCGTTAGAACCGTTCTTCGCATGGGTGATCCGGTCCTGTTGCAGAAAGCTGCGCCGGTAGAGCGGTTCGACACGCCGGAATTGCACGCGCTGATCCAGGACATGCAAGATACCATGTCGCATATGAATGGCGCCGGCATTGCCGCTCCGCAAATCGGTGCCAGCTTGCGTGTGGTGATCTTCGGCGTCGGTGCAAATCCACGTTATCCTGATGCGGAGCAGGTGCCCTATACGGTGTTGATCAACCCGGTATTGAATCCCCTGGGCGCTGAAATGGAGAATGGCTGGGAGGGCTGCCTCTCGGTGCCTGGCATGCGCGGTATCGTGCCAAGGCACCAGCGCCTGCATTACAGCGGTTTCGACCAGTATGGCAAACCCATAGACCGTATGGTCAGCGGCTTTCACGCCCGTGTCGTGCAGCATGAGTGCGATCATCTGGATGGTATTCTCTACCCCATGCGCATCAAGGATCTTGCCAATTTTGGTTTTACCGATGTCCTGTTTCCCGGGGTGGAAATGCAAGACGATTGAAATTCGTTCTGGTAGAATGCCCGCTTCAAATGGAAGCGTGGCCGAGTGGTTGAAGGCAACAGTCTTGAAAACAGTTGTAGGAGGTGTGGCAGAGTGGTCGATTGCACCGGTCTTGAAAACCGGCAACGGGCAACCGTTCGTGAGTTCGAATCTCACCGCCTCCGCCAATAAAAACAAGCGCTTACGCGCAATTCACCAGTGCGCAAAGTGCTTGCAGTAGCAGACGAGAAGCCCCGCCAGTCGGGGCTTTCTTGTAGTTGGGTAAAAGGTGTGGCGTAAGCACACCATAAGCGGCCTGCGAAATTCGCGGCGTGCCGGTGTACGGGCAAACGCAGGCGTCTTATGCTGTGCCCCACAGCGGAGGTTTATAAGTTGGAAGACTTGGACACAAAAAACGAAACCCTTGGCTCTTGGCAGCTCAACGCGACCCATAACGTCGATTGCTTGACTGGGCTAAGGGCGATGCCAGACGAATGTATAGATATGTTCGTCACCTCGCCTCCCTATTGGGGGCAGCGGGGAAATGGGGGATTGGGGCAGGAGCCTGACCCGCGCGACTACGTGAAGAACCTAGTCGAGATATTGAATGAGGCAATGCGATGCCTCAAGCCGTCTGGGCTGTTCTGGCTCAACGTCGGTGACGCATACAATACGCCGATCAATTGGCGCGAAGAGGATTATGTCCACAGCTCACTCGGTGCCGAGGGCAAAGGACTCGACAAGAATAATTCGGCCTATACCAAGGTGCGGGGACGTCGGAAAGCCTTCATCGACAAGAAGGTAGGCTTTCTCCAGTACGGGAACCTGCTCGCACTTCCTTATCGCATCGTGACTGCTATGGGGGATGCTGGATGGCTCTTCCGTGGTGAAGTCGTCTGGGTAAAGTCTCGTCCTCTTCCCGAGGGTATTTGCCGCCGCCCCCATCGTCGTCACGAAGGAATCTATATATTCGCAAAGAGCGAACGCCATGCGTTCCGAGTGAAGCCACCTGTAGGCTCAGTGTGGGAGCTTAAGCAAACGCCGAACAAGCTCCCTCACTGCTCGACGTTCCCCTTCGATCTGCCGCTGCAATGTATCGAGGCTTCTGCGCTTGAGCCGGATGCGGTTATCTGCGACCCGTTCATGGGTAGTGGAACCACAGCGCGAGCCGCCCAATCCCTCGGGTTCAACTTTATCGGGTTCGAGCTTGATGCGGCTATGTGTAACATCGCAAACAGCGAATCCAGTGGTAACGGACAGGCCTCACTTAAGCTCGGATAGCCACCAGTCTGTTTGCTGACGCAAACGCTTGCCATCGAGCCTCAAGGAAGGCTACCAGTTTGTCGGGCTGCGGCTCGTGCATCCCGAGAGTCATGATGCGCTTGCCTGATGGGGTTATCGCGGGGCTCTCTGGGGTGCGCAGGTTGTACGAAAACATTGCATCGAACTGGCCGTCATTCTCGACGTAGCGGCGCTTGATACGATCCTTATCAACACCAATGCTCCTGCCGCCCAGTTCGCCGTAGTTGATCCCCACGCCATGAGGCGGCGGGTAGCTTTTGGCATCCATAGTTATGGCGATTGAGGTCAGGCCGCGTTGCATGAAAGCCAAGCTGGCGGGCACGTCATCCTGAATGCGTTCGGCAATGCTTGATTTGACGTGAGCGGAACCGAATACAACCCATTCCTTGATCCTGCCAGATGGGCCGTTCATTTCGACCAAACCCTCAAGGAACATGTCGAACTTCGACGCTTGAAAGCCGACGATTCCAAGCTGCGCCAGATAGGCGTTGGCCGTCGCAGCGTTGACGATGTGCATTCGGATGCCAAGCGGCATGAGTCGAGGCTGATAGACAAGCTGGAGCGCACGCTCAAGCGCAAAGCCCGAAACCCGCTTCCACCTGTTGTCACTCCATCCCTGAGAGAGCAGGTGGCGATAGATCACATGGTGCCAAAGATCACTGGGGTTCGCGCTGGGACAGTGTGCCGTAAGCTCCGCAAGCACGGCAGCCACTGCATCCGATACTTGGCCGCCACCGGCTAGCCTAGCGTCAAGCTCCTGTTGAAACTGCTGCACCTGCGCGTCGGTGATGTAGTCAATATCAACCCAAACAGATGGCACGCCCATTTGTGCCGAGCGGCATTCGATCCTAGCGATGACAGCCTCCAAAATTCATATCCATTTAGCCACTATGAATTCTGAGGGAAATTTCTTGTCAGATCAATATTTTGCTTACGATTCTCCTGCCGCTCGCTCACACGCCTATGAGAAACGTAGCAAGAACAGCCACATTACCGCCGGGACCGCATAACTCCGTGTTTGTCGTTCCTTGCCCGCTGGCATGCGCGGCGCTACAGGCCGCGTGCCGTGCTCGCAAGTACCCTAGCGGCGGCAGTGTGGTGATCGCGGCCTGTGCCGCCCGCAGCGCTCGCGCAGCCGCACAAACGACAACGGGTGCCAGCGGCACCCGTTGAAGGCCAGGTCGCACGGGTAGGAGTGGCCCCGTTCCTGACTGAGTCCGTTTGTTTTACGTCCAACGGTTTTCGATGGGACGGCGCAGCTTCTCCGGGACTGCGCGCCACTGCACCGCTGACGACGATAAGGGCGGTGCAGGGTTTTTCAGATGCCGTCGTCGTCTTGCCTGCTCCTGCATCCTTGCCTGTTCGGTTGCGGGGTGCATAGGCGCAAGCGTTGCACGTCCTCCGACCAAAAGAGCTGACCACAGCGCATGCAGCGCCGCCAGCCTACATAACGAACGGCGCGGGGTGGCTTTGCGTCCATGTCCATCACAGGCTCGCGCCGCGTTCCGCCGTCCTGCGGCCACATGCGAGGCTCAACGAAGCCTTGGAAATTCGGCTTCATCGTAGCAACCCCCAGCCAGCAGTCCCGGCGCGTGCGGTGCCGTCGTCGATCCAGTTCAACACGCAATGCCGCACCACAGGGCCATCAACGGGGCACATGCGACCGTCCGCAATGGCAGCGCTGAGCATGTCGCTGACCCAGCCTCGCATCTCGTCGGTCGCTCCCCGCGAGCGCTCCAAGTGCTTGAGGCGGGCGAGCATGCCCTTGGCGCTGCTGATGCTCATGTGGTTACTCCCGCAACTCGCGCAGCGCCTCGCCCAGCTTGACCGCGCGGAGCAGGTTCAGCGCGTCGCTAGTCTCGCGGGCGGCGTGCGCCTCGATTCGGCGCTGCTGAATCTGTTGCAGGTCGCTGGGCGTTACCGTGTGCTTGACGGGCGCGTTCTCTTTATCAAGGTTGTCGTTTTTCAATGCAGTCTCTCCTTACGGCATGCTCGGGCGCTGACCAGTGCGAGCAGTTGCGCAGCCTCCACGCGCTCCGCTGGGTTAGGGCTGTCGCGGATCACTTCGAGACAGGTCTGCACGATCAGCTTGAGGTGTGCTTTGCGCTGCTGGGGCGTGTCCCAATCGGGAACCGTCCGCCAGCCGTGTAGCGGGATGCTGTCGGTGTCGTAGATGCTCATGCTTGTTTCTCCTCCAGCGCGATAAGGCGCGCTTCCAATTCATCAACGGCGCGGATGCCCGCAACCGACTGGATACAGTCGATCAGCATCCGCCCGGTTTCAGGATCGACGCGCCCCTCGGATACCGCGACGAGTACCTGATTGGCCTGCTCGTGCAGGGGCTTGTCAGGGTCAAGCTCAAACTCCACAGCAGCAGCGCGCGCACGCAGCGGCGGCTCAAGTCGTTGCGCCCACAGGTTCATGGCGCTGGTGTCGCCTGCAAGCGCCGCCTCCTTGATGACGCGCGCCAGTTCGGAACCATCCTTTTGCAGTTCCTCAGCAAGCAACGTCTTCCGGTTTTTGCTGCCCTTGGGACGGCCAGCCGGGTTGCCGCTCACCCCCGGCCTGAACCCGCCACGGCGTGACGAGCGAGGCTCAAAGTCCTCCGGGTGTTTCTCACGGTGCGCCGTCAGCCAATCCGGTTCAGCGTTCTCCATTGCTCTTTCCTCAGACTTTGTTGTTTGCAGAGAATCAGCAAGGGTCACTGGCCAATGTCCTTGAGGACGAAGGCTTGCTCCGCTTCCGTCTTGGCTTTGCGAAGTGCAGCGGCCTTGTGCGGGGGCGCGCCAACAGCCTTCTCAAGCTCCTTGAACACCAGTCCCGCGCGTTCTTCGATCATCTGCTTGGCACCCTTCATTGCCTTGAGGCGCTGGGCAACCTCGGGCGCGCTGCGCTCGTTCCAGAAGCGGGTGTAGGTCTGCTGGAAGTTCGCATCGAGGCCGGACAGGTAGGCGGGTGCGCCCAGCAGTGCCGCGACCGAAATGTGGTCACCCTCATCAATGGCCTGCTGGATAAAGGCGTGCCGCTTCTCGCTAGGCAGGTTCTTGGCGTAGGCGCGAATCTCGGCGCTGATGCTTTGCGCTGCCTTGGATTCAATGGGGGTGGCAAGCTGCTGCTCCAGCATCGCAATGCCCTTCTCCAAGTTCGAGCGGGTTACGTCGAAACTCTTGGTGATGCGAGCGAGGTGCTTTTGCGCGAAGTCGTCCGTGTGAATGATCTGATGCGCCTCATTCCAAGTCGGATTGGTTTTGGCTTTCTCCCGCGCTTCATGAACAGCACGAATGCCTTCATAGGCGGTGCTGAAGGCGGTAATGGTCGGCGCGAGATACGGCGCGGTCTGATCGTCAAAGCCTTCGATGCTTGCGACATTGTCGGGGTGCAGCGTGGGCGTGATACGGGCATCAATTTCGGTAGGCATGTGCAAACTCCTTTGATAAAAGGCGCGTAACTGGTACGCATTGCTTACATGCTGGGAAATTCTCCGAGAGGTCCGCAAGGAATATTTATTTAAAACAATGCTCTACAGTTCAAGAGCAAATAGGGAACAAGTAATTGGGCGTTATTCGTTCGGCATCACTGGCGCTGTCGGGTGCATCCAAAAAGTCGTTGCCGAGTCTCGGAGATGCGTCTTAGCGTTGCCCCATCTACAACCCGCACAGGAGCAACGACATGGAAGCCAAGACCTACACGAAACGCGAGAACGCCCGCCGCGCTGGTGTTGCCGCAGGGGTGCCCGCTGAACTGGTGGAAATCACCGTGCATAAGAACGGCGACGAAGTACGCTTCGGCTGGAAGGCGATGGAAGCACCGGCACCCGCTGCCGCCGAACCTGTGGTGACCACGAGCAAGCCGAAGAAGGCAGCAGCCCCGAAGGTGGAGCGCATCGAGCAGAATGGCGTCAAGCGCCCAAAGGATGGCGGGCTGTGCGCTGCCGTCTGGGTGTGGCTGGACGCGAACCCGACAGCAACGATCAAGGACGCGAAAGCTGCCGCCACTGACCACGGCTGGAACGAGAACAACGTGGCCTGCGAGTTCTACGCCTGGCGCAAGTTCAACGGGATCAGCAGACAGACTAGCGGCGAGGCGCGGTAGCACACCAAGCCCGCCCAACGACCCGACCTGACCACGCTTGCCTTGCCGTGTTGGTTTGCTGTGCTGCCCTAAGGGAATAGCACAGCAACACGGCAACAAGGCCGGTTGCGTGTGCCCCTTTCCTTGTCGTGCTAGCACACCGTCAGCACACCAAGAGCACAGCAACACACCAAAACCGTTCAGACCTGCTGCGGTAGCTCCATCGGTCGCAGAAACTGCCTCGCGCCACCTTGCCCCGTTGTGGTGATCTTCTCGTCCATCAGCCGGTTGTCTGCCTTGAGCCGCGACACGGCTGCCCGTAGCCTGCCGTTGGACATCAACTTCAAGTGCATTAGGTCGTTCTGGCTGTACTTCTTGCCTTGCAGGTATTCTTCACGCAAGAACTGGAAGACCTTCTCCGCGTCCCGGTCGATGACTGCGCCAGCGCCTTCGGTAGCGGCGACCGCATCGAATCGCTCAAAGACGTAGCCACGACGCTTCAGGTAGATGTGGGGCTGTGGCGGACACCATGTCATCTTTGGCCGCGCAAGCACGAACCCCGAATCGTCGTCCGCTAGTTCGTCGCCGGTTGCCTCCGTCCATGCCTCGTGGTCAAGCCGCTGAAGCACATGCACCATACGCGCCCCGTCTGCGAGCGCGCTGCCGCCGCGCCCGCTGTACTGGTCTAGCGACGCATCCCGCGCGTTCGCCTTGCCGGTGTGATGAACGTAGAGCACCGCGCACCGCAGTTCGCTCTTGATCCGCCGTGCGGCATCAATCAGACCCTGCTCGGAATCGTTGATGCGGCTTTCACCGACGCCGAACGACACCATTGGGTCAATGATGATTAGCGAGGGGTGCAGTTCGGAGGCATTGACGACGAATCGGTCAAGGAGCTTGCTCGGTGCCACCACATCCTTTTCCACTGTGGTGAGTTTGAACCCCTTGCCTGACACGTCGGTGATATTCACTTCTTCACGGACTTGCCGTTCCTCATCCTGCGATAGGTTGAGCTGCTGGCACATGTGCCGCAGGCGGGCAATCAGCGTCTCGCGGCTGTCCTCGGCAGTGAGGATGATGACCGGGCCGGGGTTCAGAACCCTGTGGCCGAACAGGTCACGCCCAAGCACGATATGGATGACCTGAAACAGCAGCAGCGTCGTCTTGCCCGTGCCGCCCGGTGCGACGAATACGCCAACGTCCTCGTGGAACCAGTCTTCCACAATGGCAGGCTGTGCAACCCGTGCATGCCACCACTCTTCGGTTGATATTGCGGCACCGAGCTTGAATAGCTCCGTTTGTGCCCGCTGTGCCCTGCGCTCCACCTCGTCAAGGAAGCTACTGGCAAAGCCTACGTTATCTTTCCAAAAGAACCCTTGGCTTTCAGGGCTGCTGGGCGGCTGCGCGGCGGCTGGGGCCGAGATCGCAAGGTTGCCGCCATTGGGGTACTGGCTGGGGTGCTGCGCTTGCTGTAGCGGCGGCTGTGCGCCCTGCAAATTCTCCGAGCCGCCGGAATTGGCTTGTCCTACGCTATGCGTGCTGTGCATGTTGTTCCTCTCCAAAGCCGTCCTGACCCGACGGCTTTTTTCTTGATGGAGTTACGAGGTGCTTGCCAGCGAGGGTGCGGGGTGGGCACGTCGCGCGGCTGCATTGGGTTTGCGTCGCCATGAACGTCAAACAGCTTGTTTGGCGTTCGGCGCGTAGGCGCTGGTACTGCTGAAGGATTGGCGCTCCAGCCACTCGAAAATCTTGGCGCGCAGGTAGCGGATGGGCGCGGACTTGGTGTGCCCGAGCTTCACGAACTCCGGGCCTTTGCCCTTCGTGCGCCAGATTTCAAGGGTGTTGGGTTTGATGCCGAGTAGTGCGGCGGCTTCTTCGTTCGTCAGCAGATCGGGGCTGAGCGCGGAAAGTGTGGTCATGGCAAGTAGTCCTCGGACCTTGCCTTGCCAGCGCATGCAATAGGGGCGTCAGCAAGGCGAATGCTTGCCGTCGGTTCTTCAGAATGGTCACTCGGCCTGACGGGTTTGGCCTGTGTCCGGGTCCTGGGGGACTTTCACCCTTGCTTCACCGGCTCCGTCTCTGGAATTTGCCTCGCGGGCGTGCCCCAGTGCGGCACACTGCCAGCCCCGCATTGCACGGGACTGGCTTAGTTGGCGTTACCCTAACACGGCTTTACGCGGCAATGTTGGATAAATTAAACCGTTGATTCTTCTAAACACTTGTTCAATGCCGCTGCCTGCTGCTCGATCCAGTCGGATATGCGCTGCGTTTCAGGTTTGAGCCATTGCAGGCGCTGCGTGTCCAGGTAGTGCTTGACGGTCACATCCTTGGTCTTGTGATTTGTGAGCAGGTCGATTCGGAACTTCTCAATGACGCATTGCGCCGTCCCGATCTGCGTAAAGGTGCGTCGCATAGCGTGATTCGACAGATGTACCCCTGCAATCTCGCTGACCTTCTTCCAAAAGTCGCGCGGATCTTTGATATGACCCGACTTACCCCATGATGGGAAGACGTGCGGGTTGCCCTTTACGCGCGGCCTAGTCTTCAGCAGTTCGAGAGCTTGCGACGACAGAGGAATCCAGACTGGATTGCTGTTCTTGGGGTCGGGTAGGTGAAACCATTCTTCCTCAAGATTGACCCTGTCCCACGTGAGCGCGGATGCCTCGCCAATACGCAACCCGGTGAGCATCATGAACATGATTACGTCGATGCTTGCCCACGTATCGCGGTTGTATGCGTTCTTCCGAGCTTCGACCAGGAATGACCACACCTCGCCAACCTTGTTATCCGGCACGCGGCTGGTGCGAGGTTTGAGCGGCACCCACTTCTTGTAGAGCACATCGACGGGGTTATCTCGGATCACGGGCGACCCGTCCGGCTCGCGGTATTCGCGGATGGCGTAATTGAACAAGGCGCGGAGGACAGCGAAGGCTTGATTCGCCTGCGCTGGTGCTGGGCCGTTACCTCGCAAACCGTGGTTCTTTATCTCGTTGAAGCGCTTCGTCACCATTTCGCGCGTGATGTCCCTGAGTGGCTTCTTCAACCATGCCTCGAAAGTTGTGGTCACATGGCGCTCAATCTCGGCCTTGCTGCTGTCCTTCAGCGGGCGGTCGCGCTTGTACCCGTCGGCCACATCGCGGAGGGTGACGCGCTGGGCGGCTTCTTTCTTGGCGACGGCGCGTGGGTCGATGCCCATGCGCATGCTGCGCAGATGTTCGCGGGCAACATCACGGGCTTGATCGACGGTGAAGACCCCATGCGGGCCGATGCTGATGCGGGGCGAGCTGCCATTGACGCGCCCCTGCACGATATAGGTGATCTTGCCGGTAGGGGTGACCCGGAGGCCAAACCCCTTGAGCGAGTCATCCCAGTGGAACGCCTCCTTGTCAGCGGGCGCTGTGATCTTGTCGATGTAGTTCTTCGTCAGCTTAGGCACGGCGCACCTCGCTGACTGGTGCTGTTGTGGTTACTATCGTCACGTTGGCTTCCTTCGTACATAAGGGAGTTGACCACGCGGTCGGGACTGTTGGCGCAGTCGCCGGCCGCATCTTTTCAGGCGCTCATAAGCAGTTCGTAAGCGCGCCGTATAAAGTTACGACAAGTTCCACAAAACAAAAAGCGAACGCAACCCATTGACCCATAAAGGGGCGCATGGCTTACTAAAGTGGCGGAAGGAAGTGTAAAGTCTGAGACCGGGAAACTTGAAAACTGTCGAGGGTTTACGCCCTTCGTGAGTTCGAATCTCACCGCTTCCGCCAATTGTCCTGATCGCCTCTCCGTATTACTAAAAACGTATATTCAGGTCCACGCGAAAGCGATTGCCATCTTGTGGCGTGGTAAGCGAATCAACCACGAATAACCGGTTGTTGATATCCACGTTTTTGTTTATCCAATAACGAAAACCAACTTCATGGCCTTTAAGATTGCTGACGTCGCTTTGCCGGTTGGCTCCCCAGCGCACCCAATTTGATTGAGCATATGCTGAATTGATCGCCAGCTTCTCGATATATGCATACATATAAGTAACTTGCCATCTGCCCGTACCCTCTGCATCAGTGATGGTGCTGCCTAATACCGTTGATACAGTAAAGCCGTCTTTGGCTTCACTGAATTCAGCCGTTACGGGGTCGCTATCCTTGCTGGAGTAATTGGAAAAATTCCGGATCAAATCCGCGCCCAGGCGAATGAAGTTGGCATCAAAAGGCCCGGGCTGAATCGACCTCTCTGCCTGTATTGAGGCTATTCCAATCCTGTAATCGCGATTCCCATTGCCATCGATAAGATATTCAGCATTCCCAGAGCTGTTCATATGGAAATATCCTGCACCGGCGGTCATTTTCCAGTCTTCATTGAGCCTGTGACCGAGGACCAACTGTGCGGCAGCCAGTTGGCCGGAAAAATCGATTGCGCCATCGGGCAACACAAAATAACCGGCGCGTAATTGAATTTGCGTGCCTTGGGTTTCATGTAAGCCGAATTGCAGGTAGCTGCCTGCAATGGTGGCATTGTCGTTCCAGAACATTTCATTGTTATTCTGCCGCCAGAAGGGAAAGGTATTTCGGCCGAGCCATCCTTCAATATGGCCGGACTTTCCTTGAATGAACCATTGGTCCATGACCACGCTGAAATCATCAGCCCCATTGCCATTGAGATCGAGCAGTGTGATATTGGTGGATTGCTGGCTGAATTTAGGCCCGGTTCTGGCTCTGGCCTGTGCCGTGAAACGTTCGCTGAATTTGTAGCGAGCGCCCAGTCGCGCACGTAGCCTGATACGATCACGATCCTCTCTTGCTTGTCCCGATTCATCCACCGAGTCAAAATCGGACTCCAGGCGCAGGCGCGTATCGGCAAATAATTCGAACCGGTTTTCTTTTTTGAGTACAGGTGCGGATTGCGCACGCGCCCCGGTGCAAGTAAGGCATAGAGCGAAAGCGACTACGGCAATATGGGTTAACGGACAGGGCCTGAATATTATTTCTTTGCTGTTAGCCATAAGGCTGCTCATTCACCGATTGGATTTATGAGCACCTTATGCCTTGAAGCTTAACTCAAGCTGAAATCGGCGCCATTCAACGCTCAGCCTGGAATGACAGGTTTTTTCTTTATTCGGAGACTATGAACTGATTGTGATCGGTTTTCATGTAAAAATTACCTTGAGCATCTATTTTGATCGCCCGGATTCTGTAACCTGATAGTACCGGCTCAGCATAGACCAGGTTCGGCCCTTCCTTCTTGATGCGATATAGCGACATTGACGCCATGCCAGCTACAAAGTAATCGTTATCCCAGTAGTCGTTCTTGCCTGTATCGGCATATTTGGCAATCTGGCCAATGCCGACGGACGGTACAAAGGTCATTGCCGGTTTTTCGTAGTTGTCGTGATTGTTGAATTTATTGCCGTAGTAATTACCCATGCCATCACGTTCATAGATGGTACCGTAGCTGACAATCGGCCAGCCGTAGTTCTTGCCTTTCTTGATGAGGTTGATCTCATCGCCACCCCTGGGGCCGTGTTCCGACAGCCAGAGCTCGTTCGTATCGCGGTCATAGAACAGTCCGCCGGAGGGTGAGCGCAAGCCTGTGGCATAGACTTCTGCATTTAATCTTTGCAGGTCAATCTTGATGACCTTGCCGATGGACGTGGTTTTATCCTGTACGCGCTCAGGTTTGGAGAAGTCGCCAATACTGAGGAACAGCGTATTGTTATTTTCCCCCAGCACGAGTTTTCCGCCGACCTGATGCCCGAGGAAAGGTTCTTTGATGGCTGGCCTGCTCAGGTATATCTCGCGCTTGAAGATGACATCGGCATTGGCGGTATCCAGTTCAAACTCCGATACCGCAAGCCTTGCGCCATTGTAAGTCTCATCCCATGTCGTATAAGAAACAAACAGCGAGTTATTGACCCGTAGCGAATCCTTTACGCCCGACAAGTCTTTGCAATAGACCACATTCTTGGCACTGCTTTCGTCGGGCGAGTCGTCGCTGCCCGGAATGAATTTAGTCAGGCTCTTGGCAGGCTTAAGCAGCTTGATCTCCTCTTCGAGCCTGGTGAAATAGACATCGCCGCATTTGGTGATAAACAGGAACTGATTGTTGTCCAGCCGTTCGAACGGGCCTGTCGGGTAACTGTCCTCGAAAGGCAGCTTGTGCACCTTCAGGTTCTGGGTACCGAAGATGGAATTGATTTTTACCGGTTCACTCGAAGCTTGCCCGGCATCCTTTTTGAAAACATGTATCGGGTAACTTTCTGCAGGCGGGCTTGCCGGGCTCCGGTTTGCATTGTCTGTTGTGTCTGCAGCCGCCGCTTCTGCCAAGGCGAATTTTGCCGGCAGCAGGCTGCAAGCCAGGAAGAGGATGATCGATATTTGATGCATGTTATGGGCTTTGCTTGTCCGGTCTTTTTTATTGACACGGAATTTTAAGGAAAATTTAACCAAAGGTTGTAGTGCAATTGGCCTCGTCATTACTTAAACTGGCAGAAGTCATTGATTAAACGTAAGATATTCAGGATATATTGCCAGGCTTGTTCCGATTTATTCACATCTTGCTTTGTATAGTGTGATAATTTGCGCTTGATTACAGCGTCAGGAGGCGTAAATCATGATACCAGAACAAACACTGAATTTAACCGGCAAGGTGGCACTTGTCACTGGCGGCGCGGTCGGCATAGGCAAAGCCTCGGTACTTGCCTTGGGCAGGGCGGGGGCATTCGTCGGCATCCATTATTACAGCAGCAAGGATGCCGCGGTAAGCCTGCTTGCTGAGTTGCAGGCGCAAAACATCAAGGCAGTCTTGCTGCCCGGCGATCTTACCAATGAAGATGATGCAAACAGCGTGGTGGATAAACTTGTGGCCGAAGCAGGGCGCCTGGACATTCTTGTAAACAATAGTGGCGGCCTGGTGAAGCGTGCCAGGATTGAAGAGTGCTCAGTTGAAACCTGGAGAAGGTCGCTTGATATCAATTCTACCAGCGCATTCCTGGTGACAAGGCGTGCCATTCCGCACCTGAGAGCCACAGGGAGCGGCCGCATCGTCAATCTTCTATCGCTATCCGTGCAGACCGGCGGTGCAAACGGTGCAGGCGCTTATGCTGCCGGCAAGGGTGCGCTGATGGTGTTTACCCATACCCTGGCCAAAGAACTGGCGCCACATGTGCGCACCAATTCCATCATGCCGGGCACGGTTGAGACGCAGCATCACGAGATTCACTCAACGCCGGAAATGCTGGAGGCCTACCGCAAGCAGACCCCGCTAGGACGCAACACGATGGCAGAAGAAGTTGCCAGCTCGGTGCTGTTTCTCGCCAGCGATATGTCATCGCATATCAACGGCGCACTGATCGATATCAGTGGCGGCAGATTCCTGCGCTAGGATCAAACTGACAATTATTGCCAATCGCGATATAAATAAGTGGTGAAAAGGCTTGGTTGCTGGGTTAAGATAACAATTCCAAAAAACAACTCAAGGGAAGTTTATTAATGAATAAAGCAGAATTGATTGAACAAGTTGCTAAAGAAGCAGGTATCAGTAAGGCAGCTGCCGGTAAGGCGATAGATGCATTTACCGATAGCGTTACTGCAGCACTCAAGGGTGGCGATACTGTGACACTGATTGGTTTCGGTACATTTACGGTATCGGCACGTGCTGCGCGCACCGGCCGCAATCCTCAGACCGGCAAGGAACTGAAGATTGCAGCACGCAAGGCTCCGGGCTTCCGTGCAGGTAAGGCTTTGAAAGACGCACTCAACTAAGCTTGTTTATTAGCAAACAAAAACGCCAGCTTCCCGCTGGCGTTTTTGTTTGGAGAGGCCGATTCAGAGTTGCGTGAGCAAATCCTCTTCAAGCTTCCTGATCTCCTGTTCATCAAGTTTTCTTCCGTTACGCCCGGAAATCACGAAGGTATCTTCGGCCCGGTTCCCCAGGGTGTTGATTTTGGCGTTGTGCAGATGCACCTGGTGCTTGAGGAATATGCCGGCAAGCATTGATAAAAGGCCGGGGCGGTCATTGGCTACGATTTCAATGATGTGATTCCTGGAATTGCCGTCGTTTCTGGAAATGATACTGGCGGTAATCGGCATGTGCTTGACCTGGCGGCTGATGCGGCCTTGCAATGGTGCTTCCGGCTCGGTTCCCTGTTGCAGTTTTTGTGCCAGCTCATACTCAATAAAGTTTAATAAATCACGGTAAATAACTGATCTATCATTTTGATCTAGAACTATAAAACTGTTCAAGGCGTAGCCATGCAGGCTGGTATGCACACGGGCCTCTACAATCGTGAAACCGGCCCGTTCAAAAAAGCCGCAGATGCGGGCGAACAGATCGTCACGATCATGGGTATAGATCATGGTCTGAATGCCATCGCCTGCCGGGCTCAGCCTTGCCCGCACGATAACGCCATCGGTTGCCTGGTGCGGCATGAGTAAACGGGTGTGCCATGCGATTTCCTGGCCTTCGTAACGCAGGAAATATTGCCGTCCCAGTTTCTCCCACAGGGCGTGATAGTGGTCTTCCTTGATTCCGTAATAGCCAAGCCGTTCTCTCGCCTGGGATTTTCGCGCCTCGATTTCCGCATCGGCATCGGCAGCATTGCCCCTGAGAAATCGCTGTGTTGCAAAAAACAGGTTTTCCAGCAGCTTGGCTTTCCATGCATTCCATACCTTGGGGCTGGTCCCGCGAATATCGGCAACCGTCAGCAGGTAAAGCGCCGTCAACCGGCGTTCACTGCCTATCAGGCCTGCAAAACGCTCGATGACGGCAGGGTCGGACAAATCAGACTTCTGGGCGACGCTGGACATGGTCAGATGGGCTTCCACCAGCCATGCCACAAGCTCGCAATCCGCTTTTGGCAGCCCGTGCAAGCGGCAGAATCGTTTTGCATCAATCGTTCCCAGGGTCGAATGGTCGCCGCCGCGGCCTTTGGCGATATCGTGGAAAAGTGCGCCCAGATAAAGCAGGTAGGGCGCATCAAATTCCGAGAACAGTTTGCTGCACAGCGGGAACTCATGGGCAAATCGCGGCAAGGCGAAGCGTCGCAGATTGCGCAGGACGTTGAGAATATGCTCGTCGACGGTGTAAACGTGAAACAGGTCATGCTGCATCTGCCCGACTATGCGGCCAAAAGCCGGGATGTACCTGCCAAGAATGCCGTAGCGATTCATCAGCCTGAGCGCGTGGGTCACGCCAACCGGTTGTTGCAGTATTTCAATAAAAAGCGACTTGTTTCTTGCAGATTGACGGAAGTCCCGGTTGACCAGGTTCTTGACGCGATGCAGCGTGCGCAGGAGATTCGGGCTCATGCCCTTGAGTTCCTGATGTTGCTCCAGCAACAGAAAGCTTTCGAGAATTGCCGACGGCTGGCGTTGCAGAACGCTGGCTGATTTAGCTTCCAGCAACCCGTGACGTGCTTCGAACCTGGCATTGATTGCCGTTGCCGGGGCTTGCGACGGGTCGATACGCTCTTCCAGCAATTGCAGAAGGACATCATTCATCAGGCTGATGAATTTCGCGCTATTGTAAAAACCGTGCATCAGTTGTTCACTGGCACGGCGGCGCGGCGTGTTTTTGAATCCCAGCGCGTTCGCCAGGTCATTCTGAAAATCAAAGAGCAATCGGTCTTCGCGACGCTTGGCCAGATAATGCAACCTGACCCTGAGCATTTGCAGATGGCGTTCGTGACGGCGAACCTGGCGAGCTTCCGTTACCGTGATCAGGCCGTGCCTGGCCAATGCACCCCAGTCTTTCCCCAGGCCCAGGCTGCGCGTTATCCAGAGCACATTCTGCAGATCCCGCAGGCCGCCCGGGCTTTCCTTGACGTTGGGTTCCAGGTTGTAGGCGGTGTCGTTAAAACGGGCGTGGCGTTGTGCCTGTTCCAGCATCTTTGCCTTGAAGAATTCGACGGGCTTGATCAGGGTGGCGACAAGTGCCTCGAACTGCCGGTAAAGTTGCTTGTCTCCAATCAGGAGGCGGGCTTCCAGCAGGTTGGTCTGAACCGTGGCGTCCTTTTCCGCTTCTTCCTTGCACTCATTCAGATCGCGTACGCTATGGCCAACGGCAAGGCCGATATCCCAAAAAAGGCCGATGAGGGATTCAATCGATTGATTCAGTGCGGCGCTGGCATCCTTGGGCAGCAGTATCAGCAAGTCCACATCCGAATAGGGAAACAATTCGCCGCGCCCGTAGCCGCCAACCGCAATCAGGCATACCCTCGGACTGATCCCGGAAACTTGCCATAAATCCTGTAGCAGGGTATCGACCAGCTTGCTGTGTTGTTTAAGCAAGCGCGGTGTGTTGGCATCCCCGGTAAACTTCTCCTTCAGCATTGCCTGCTGGGATTGCAGGCGTTGCCGCCAGGTTCTGGCGAAGCCCTCCGGTTCGCGGTTTACCTTGATCAAGGGCATTTTAGATAATGCTGGGCACTGCTGGTGTGCCGGCGGAAACCGTCAATACTTCGTAACCGGTTTCCGTTACCAGCACGGTGTGCTCCCACTGGGCAGAGAGGCTGTGATCCTTGGTGACGATGGTCCAGCCATCGTTCAGTTGCTTGATGTCACGTTTGCCGGCGTTGATCATGGGCTCTATCGTGAATATCATGCCGGCCTGAAGTTTCATGCCTGCACCAGGCTTGCCATAGTGCAGCACCTGCGGATCTTCATGAAACTTCTTGCCGATGCCATGGCCGCAGAATTCGCGGACGACACTGTACCCATTTTTTTCCGCGTAACTTTGAATCGCATAACCGATGTCGCCCAAGGTGGCGCCGGGCTTCACTTTGGCGATGCCCAGCCACATGCAGTCGTAGGTGATTTCGCACAGTCGCCTGGCCTGGATCGAGGGCTCCCCGACATAAAACATGCGGCTGGTGTCGCCATGATAGCCATCCTTGATCACGGTGATGTCCAGATTGACGACATCGCCGTTTTTCAGTACCTTTTCCCCGGGAACGCCATGGCATATCTGATGGTTCACCGAGGTGCATATCGACTTGGGATATGGCGCGTGGCCTGGCGGCGCATAATTCAGGGGCGCCGGTACCGTCTGCTGTACGTTAACCATGTAATCGTGGCACAGCCGGTCGAGTTCCCCGGTGGTGACGCCCGGCCTGACGTGTGGTGTGATGAAGTCCAGCACCTCGGAAGCAAGCTTTCCTGCCACGCGCATCTTTTCAATATCAAATCCGTTTTTAATCGTAATCGCCATAATCCCTTTAAGCGGCTCTGAAAGCCTAAATTTCCTTGAATCCAAACAGGTGCTTATGGTAGCATACTGCACCCATTTGGCAGGAATCGTCCTGACGAATGGAAATCTGCACACATTCCCCGTACAGGGTGCCGGGTAGCCGGTGTTGTTGGGAGTGTGGAAGCATTAACCCTTACTGGAGACTATTATGTCCGTTACTATGCGTCAAATGCTGGAAGCCGGAGTTCACTTCGGCCATCAAACCCGTTACTGGAATCCTAAAATGGCACCGTATATCTTCGGTGACCGTAACAAGATCCATATCGTCAACCTGGAAAAATCGCTGCCATTGTTCGAGGATGCGCTGAAGTATGTCCGTCAGCTCGCTGCAAACAAGGGCCGTATTCTGTTCGTCGGCACCAAACGCCAGGCCCGTGAAATCGTCAAGGAAGAGGCGCAGCGCGCTGGTTGCGCTTATGTGAACCACCGCTGGCTGGGCGGCATGCTGACCAATTTCAAGACTGTAAAGCAATCCATCAAGCGCCTGAACGATTACGAAGCCATGCTGCAGGACGGTACCCTGGAAAAGTTCGGCAAGAAAGAAGCATTGGGCTACAAGCGCGAAGTTGAAAAGCTTGAGCGTTCCATTGGCGGCATCAAGGAAATGGGCGGCCTGCCGGACGCTATTTTCATCATCGACGTCGGCCATGAGAGCGGGGCCGTTACCGAGGCTGCAAAACTGGGCATTCCTGTCATCGGCGTGGTGGATACCAACAATTCCCCGGATGGCATTGCCTATGTGATTCCCGGCAATGATGACTCAAGCCGTGCTATTCGCCTTTATGCGCGCGGTATCGCAGATGCGGTACTTGAAGGCCGCAGTCACGCAATCACGGAAATCGTGAAGTCTGCAACCGAGGAAGAGTTTGTCGAGGTAGAAGAGGCCGCGGCGGAATAACCCTGAGAAAAGGGGCATCGCGCCCCTTTTTTTATATGTGAACTTTGTCATATCAATTGAATATTTTAGGAGTAAAACATGGCTGAAATTACAGCAGGCATGGTGAAGGAGTTGCGTGAGCGCACCGATGCGCCCATGATGGATTGCAAGAAAGTGCTGACTGAAGCCGGCGGCGACATGGCCAAGGCTGAGGAATTGTTGCGCGCACGCCTGGGTAGCAAATTAAGCAAGGCTGCCGGTCGTGTTGCAGCCGAGGGCACGGTTGGCATCCATGTGAGTGCTGATGGCAAGCAGGGTGCAATCGTCGAAGTCAACTGTGAAACCGACTTTGTTGCAAAGAACGATGATTTCCTGGCATTGACCCGCAACTTGGCCGAAGTCGTTGCCAACCAGAATCCTGCTGACGTTGCAGCGCTTTCGGCGATGAAAGTCGGCAATGAAGTGGTGGAAGATGCACGTGCCCAGCTAATCGGCAAAATCGGTGAGAATGTCACTATCCGTCGTTTTGTGCGTTTCAGCGCCCAAGGCAAGTTGGTCAGCTACATCCATGGCGGCAAGATTGGTGTTGTGGTCGATATGGTGGGTGGTGACGAAAGCCTAGCAAAGGATGTCGCGATGCATATCGCCGCTTCCAAGCCTGTCGCCTTGTCCAAGAACGACGTACCTGCCGAATTGATCGAAAAAGAGCGCTCGATTGCCGCGCAAAAAGCCGCAGAATCCGGCAAGCCGGAATTCGCCGAGAGAATGATCGAAGGCTCCGTGCAGAAATTCCTCAAGGAGGTGGCATTGCTTGACCAGGTTTTCGTCAAGGATCCCAATGGCAAGCAGACAATCGAACAATTGCTGAAATCTGCCGGGGCCAGCGTTGCTTCATTCACCATGTTTGTGGTGGGTGAAGGCATCGAGAAGAAGGTGACGGATTTTGCTGCTGAAGTAGCTGCTGCAGCCAAGATCTAGGTCATATCGCACAGCTTGCTGTGCAAAAATGTCATAATGCGAAACGTTAATAGCGCACTCCAGGGTGCTGCTGTTAACGTTTTTGCTCGATAAGTTCAGGAAAACTGAGCAAAAACAATAAAACAGTACCTTATCTACAGGAGCGATATGTCCGACTCTTCTAAAATCTCAACTGGCAGCCCGGCCTATAAACGCATTTTGCTTAAATTGTCTGGTGAGGCGTTGATGGGGGATGATAGCTACGGCATCAATCGCGCCACCATCTCGCGCATTGTTGAAGAAATCAAAGAAGTGGTAGGCCTTGGCGTTCAGGTGGCAGTTGTTATCGGCGGTGGCAATATCTTCCGCGGGATTGCGCCTGCTGCCGAGGGCATGGACCGGGCGACAGCCGATTACATGGGCATGATGGCAACGGTCATGAATGCACTTGCCCTGCAGGATGCCATGAAGCATGTCGGCCTCAAGGCCCGTGTGCAATCCGCACTTAATATCGAACAGGTGGCAGAGCCCTACATCCGCGGCAAGGCCATGCGTTATCTTGAAGAGGGGCGTGTGGTGATTTTCGGTGCAGGCACGGGCAACCCGTTCTTTACGACCGATACTGCAGCCGCTCTGCGCGGTATGGAGATGAATGTGGATATCGTGCTCAAGGCAACCAAGGTCGATGGCGTCTATACTGACGACCCGAAGACGCATCCCGATGCCATGCGATATAAAACCATCAGTTTTGATGAGGCAATCATCAAGAATCTCAAGGTCATGGATGCCACTGCATTGACCTTGTGCCGCGATCAGAAGCTGCCCATTTCGGTATTCAGCATATTCAAGCAGGGTGCGCTGAAACGCGTCGTCATGGGTGAGGACGAAGGGACGAAAGTATTGCCTTAGTTAGCGGATAGCGACTGGAAATGTAAGGAGAAAATTGTGCTTGAAGATGTAAAGAAAAATGCTGAACAGAAGATGCAGAAATCCCTGGAGGCACTGAAAACGGATTTGGCAAAGATTCGCACCGGCCGTGCCCATACCGGCCTGCTAGACCACGTGATGGTTGAGTATTACGGCTCCATGGTCGCGGTCAACCAGGTGGCCAATGTGAACTTGGGCGATGCGCGCACTCTGAATGTCCAGCCTTATGAGAAAAGCATGATAGGCAAGGTCGAGAAAGCGATTCGTGACTCTGACCTCGGCCTCAACCCAGCCACCAATGGCGACTTGATTCGCGTGCCGATGCCGATGCTGACGGAAGAGCGCCGTAAAGACCTGACCAAGGTTGTGCGCACCGAAGGCGAGAATGCCAAAGTGGCTTTACGCAACGTACGCCGTGACGGCAACGATGCCTTGAAGAAACTGATCAAGGATAAACTCATCAGCGAAGATGACGAGCGCCGTATGCAGGATGAAATCCAGAAGCTGACGGACAGGTACGTGAGCGAAGTCGATAAGCTTTTGCAGGTCAAAGAAGCCGAACTGATGGCTGTCTGATCAAGATATATCAGAATATATCGCGTGTTGATGTCATCTCTGTCCAGTGGAGCAAGCCATGGCGCTTTTTAGCAGCTCCACAAAATCGATCCCTGCGCCAGCGAACATCCCGAAACATATCGCGGTGATCATGGATGGTAATGGCCGCTGGGCGAAAAAGCGGTTTCTGCCCAGAGTCGCCGGCCACAAACGAGGTGTTGAAGCTGTCCGGAGCATGGTCAAATCCTGTGCGGCGGCGGGTGTGGAGTATCTCACGCTTTTTGCATTCAGCAGTGAAAACTGGCGCCGTCCCCCTGAAGAAGTCAGTTTTTTGATGGGGCTGTTCATGGATGCGTTGAACGGCGAGGTGAACAAGCTCCACCAGAACAATATCCGCATGATGGTGATTGGAGACAGGTCGCCTTTCTCTCCGGATTTATGCGCCCGGATCGAAGCAGCAGAAACACTGACCCGGAATAATAGCGGCCTGACCCTTACGATTGCGGCAAATTATGGTGGACGTTGGGACATGTTGCAGGCCATCAACCGGATGGCGCTGGCATCCACCGCTAAAGCAGGCCATTTTTCCGAGGAAGAGCTGGCCCAATACCTTGCCATGAAGTATGCGCCCGAACCGGATTTGTTCATCCGTACCGGAGGCGAGAAACGCATCAGTAATTTTCTGTTGTGGCAGCTCGCCTATACTGAGCTGTATTTCACCGATACGCTGTGGCCTGATTTCGATCAGGATGCCTTTGACCTGGCCATTCAATCCTACCAGAAACGTGAACGCCGATTCGGCCGAACCAGCGAACAATTGACCGAGGGCTAGTCTTCACGACGCGCAAAGCATGCTTATTACACGACTGGCTACATCTTTTGTACTGATTTCCGGTTTTCTTGCAGCACTTTTCTTCCTGCCGGATGCTTACTGGGCAATATTGACTCTCGCGATCATTGGCCTTGCACTGGCCGAATGGGCTGCGCTGGTCAAGTTCAATACGGCTGGCCAGTATTCCTATGTCCTGATTACTGTTCTGCTGTTTGGCGGGCTGATACTGGCCGAACTGCCGGGGCTTGAAGTCTTGCAGTCGCAGGTCATCTTTTATGGCATTCTCGCAGGCGCGATATTCTGGCTGGTATTGGCGCCCATATGGTTGATTACCCGTTACCGGATATCGAACAAGCTGTTGCTTGCCATTACTGGATGGATGGTTTTGATCCCGACCTGGCTATCCCTGCTTTTACTTAAATCAGCTTCATTCCTGGCGCTGGTCGATCTGCAGGGAGCCTCTGTATGGTTATTGCTCGCTGTCATGATAACGGTCTGGATCGCCGACTCTGCCGCATATTTTGTCGGCAAGCGTTTCGGCAGGCATAAGCTTGCCCCTCAAATCAGCCCGGGTAAAACATGGGAGGGGGCAATCGGAGCCTGGTTTGTGGTTGGCTTGTACGGCATAGGCTTGTGCCTGTATTTCGGCATCAGTTTCTGGCTGGTGCTGGCGCTGTGGGGAATCACCTTGTTCAGCATTATCGGTGACTTGTTCGAATCGCTGATCAAACGCCATTCCGATGCAAAAGACAGTGGCAGCATTCTTCCCGGCCACGGTGGTGTGCTTGACCGTATTGACGGCCTTACTTCCAGCTTGCCGCTGGTTGCATTTTTTGTCTATTTCCCGCTTTATTTTCAGGCCTGGACTATCCTGGTTGGTGCCGAATGATGAATACTCCCCAGAATATCACCATCCTGGGTGCGACCGGTACGATAGGCAGGCAGACTCTGGATGTCATGGCCCGTCACCCGGAGAAATTCAGGGCTTTTGCGCTGACTGCCAACTCCAGCGTCGGGGAGTTGCTGGCGTTATGCCTGCAGTTCGATCCTCAGTATGCCGTCCTGCTGGATGCTGACGCAGCTCAGATCCTGGAGCAGAAACTGTCCGCTGCAGGCAGTGCCACCCAGGTGTTGCATGGTATCTCCTCACTGGAGTTTGTCAGTGCGCATCCTGCTGTCGATACGGTAATGGCGGCAATTGTCGGCGCTGCCGGCCTGAAGCCGGCAATTGCGGCTGCGCAGGCCGGTAAGCGCATATTGCTGGCCAATAAGGAAACCTTGGTCATGTCCGGCAGTCTATTTATGCTGGCAGTGGAACAAGGCGGCGCTACACTGCTGCCGATCGACAGCGAGCATAATGCTATTTTTCAGGTGATGCCGCCGGTTAAAAGCCGGAATCTGCATGAATCCGGCATCAAGCGCATTCTCTTGACCGCTTCCGGCGGACCATTCCGGGATACGGATGCTGACGCCCTGTCGCTGGTAACACCGCAACAGGCACTCAAGCATCCCAACTGGGTAATGGGGCCGAAAATTACGATAGATTCCGCTACCTTGATGAACAAAGGGCTGGAAGTCATTGAAGCGCACTGGCTGTTTAATGCAACACCTGATCAGATCGAGGTTGTCGTGCACCCGCAAAGCGTGATTCATTCCATGGTGGAATATATTGATGGCTCGGTCCTTGCCCAGATGGGCAACCCTGACATGCGTACGCCGATTGCTTATGCCCTGGGTTACCCGGACAGGCTGGAGAGCGGCGTCAATACCCTGGATTTGTTTAAAATAGGACACTTTGATTTCCAGAAGCCGGATACCGGGAAATTCCCATGCTTGCGGCTGGCTTTTGAAGCGCTAAGGGCAGGGGGTACCGCCCCGGCTGTTCTGAATGCCGCCAATGAAGTGGCGGTTGCCGCTTTCCTCAAACAGGAAATAGGATTCATGGATATTGCCAGAATGATCGAGTCGGCGTTGTCGGATGCGCGGATCGTGCAGGCCGATACATTGGATATCGTGATCGACGCTGACATGCACGCCCGCGAAGCTGCGGTACAATGGGTGATGAAACACTGATGCTGACGCTGCTAGCATTTATTGTCACTCTCAGCGTGCTGATTGCCGTGCATGAGTTCGGGCATTTTCAGGCGGCTCGCTGGTGCGGCGTCAAGGTGCTGAGATTCTCAATCGGCTTTGGCAAGCCGCTTTTCAGTAAGAGATTCGGCCGGGATAACACCGAGTTTGTCGTCGCGGCCTTGCCATTCGGCGGCTATGTCAAAATGCTCGATGAGCGGGAAGCTCCGATCGAAGGACATGAAGATGTTTCCCGTGCCTTCAATCGCCAGTCGGTCTGGAAACGCATCGCCATCGTCTCTGCCGGCCCGGCCGCCAATCTGCTGCTTGCCATATTCCTCTACTGGTTGCTGTTCATGCATGGTGTCGTAGGTATGAAACCTCTGCTTGGCGACATCGCTCCCGGTACCCCGGCCGCCGAAGCCAGCCTCAAAACAGGCCAGTTGATTCAGAAGGTTGCAGGCATACCGACACCTACCTGGCAGGATGTCCGCTGGGTGCTGCTGCAGGAAACCCTTGAATCGCCATCAGTTGAAATCGAAGCAGTCGGCGATGCGAATGACGTGCATCTGCACCAGCTCAGGCTAAGCAGCATCGGCAAGGATGACTTCGAAGTTGATTTTCTCGAAAAATTGGGGCTGAAGCCATACCAGCCCGATGTTCCGGCCGTCATTGGCGAAATGGTGGCGGGCAGTCCTGCGGAAGCGGCCGGCCTGCAGGATGGTGACGAGATTCGCCTTGTGAATGGCGAGCATGTGGGTAATTGGGAACAACTGGTCGGCATGATTCGCAAGAACCCGGAGCGTGAACTGAAGTTAAGTGTGGCACGCGGGAATACAGCGATTACTGTGACCATCATTCCGGAAAGCGTGAGCGAAGGCAGCGAAACAATCGGCCGGATTGGCGCCATGTACCGCATGGAACAATCCGAGCTCGACAGGCTGCTGGTGAATGTGCGCTATGGCCCTTTCGATGCGCTGGTCAAAGCCAGCGCAAAGACCTGGGAGACATCGGTTTTCAGCCTGAAAATGCTGGGCAACATGATTACGGGCAATGTTTCGTGGAAGGGCGTCAGCGGCCCGGTGACGATCGCCAGTTATGCCGGCCAGAGCGCTCATATCGGATGGAAGGCATTCCTGGGGTTCCTGGCATTGATCAGCATCAGCCTGGGAGTGCTGAACCTGCTGCCCATCCCAGTGTTAGATGGTGGGCATTTGATGTATTATATGGTGGAAATTTTTAAGGGCAGTCCAGTCTCCGACAGGATCATGGAGGCAGGCCAGCGTATAGGCCTGTTCCTGTTGGGGATACTAATGGTCGTAGCTTTCTATAATGATATTAATCGATTCGTCACAGGCTGAACTTAATGGGATTCGGAATCAAGCTCAACCACATATTACCTTTCTTAATCAGCGCTTATGCTTCATCGGCGTTTGCCATCGAACCGTTTGTTGTACAGGATATTCGAGTGGAAGGTATTCAGCGTACCGAACCCGGTACCATTTTTAATTACCTGCCGGTAAGAGTCGGTGAGACCATGGATGACGAGAAGGCGACACAAGCCATCAAGGCGCTCTATGGCACGGGATTCTTCAAGGATGTTCGCATAGAGGCAGACAATGGCATTCTGGTTGTGCTCGTCCAGGAGCGTTCGGCAATCGCGCAGATCAGCTTTGACGGCAATAAGTCCTTTCCCAGCGACAAGATGAAGGAAGGCCTCAAGCAGATCGGGCTGTCGGAAGGCCTGATTTTCGACCGCTCCATGCTGGACCGGGCGGAACAGGAAATCAAACGGCAATATCTCGCCCAGGGCAAGTATGCCGCTACTGTTAAGACAGTGGTCAGCCCGCTGGAACGCAATCGTGTCGCTATCCGTTTTGATATCGAAGAAGGCGCTGTTTCCAAGATTCGCAGCATCAATATCGTCGGCAACAAGGATTTTGATGATGGCGTTCTGCTGGAGCAATTCAAACTCACCACGCCCAACTGGCTGAGCTGGTGGAACAAGGACGACCAGTACTCCAAGCAGAAACTCACCGCAGACCTGGAAGCGTTGCGTTCGTTCTACATGAACCAGGGTTATCTGGAGTTCAACGTTGATTCCACACAGGTATCGATCACGCCCGACAAGCGTGACATTTACATCACGGTCAATATTACTGAAGGTTCGAAATACAAGGTAAGCGAGATCAAGCTTGCCGGTGAAATGCTGTTGCCGGAAGAAGAGGCGCGCAGCCTGATTACGGTGGAGCCCGGCGAATTCTTCAATCGCCAGAAAGTGACCGAATCCAGCAAGGCTATCAGTGATCGCCTCGGCAATGACGGCTATGCATTCTCGAACGTTAATGCGGTACCTGCAGTAAACAAGGAAAACCATACGGTCGAGTTTACTTTCTTTGTGGACCCCGGCCGCCGGGTCTATGTAAGGCGCATCAACCTCACCGGAAACACGCGCACCAGGGATGAAGTGTTGCGCAGGGAGATGCGCCAGCTTGAGTCAGCCTGGTATGGGGCGGACAAGATTACGCGCTCCAAGCAGCGGCTCGAGCGTCTGCAGTTCTTTGAGGACGTTAACGTTGAAACACCGGCAGTGCCCGGTACCACCGATCAGGTAGACCTGAATATCAACGTGACGGAGAAGTCGACAGGCAGTGTACAGTTTGGTGCAGGTCTTTCAAGCTCTGAGGGGGTGATCTTCGGTGTCACCGTCAATCAGAATAATTTCCTGGGTACTGGTAACCGTGTCAGTGCGCAGGTCAACACCGGGGATGTCAATACAACATATTCCCTGTCGTATACCGATCCCTACTTCACGCCGGACGGCATCAGCCGTGGTTTTGATGTATACAGGCGGGACGTGGACACCAGTTCGCTTTCCACGGCAAGCTACAAGAGCTCGTCCTATGGTCTAGGCGTACGTTTCGGCATGCCCCTGAATGAACGCGACTCGGTGAGCGCCGGTCTTACGTTCGACAACACGGAAATTGAGCTTGATGACAGCAGCCCGCGCCGCTTCCAGTTGTATTGCGGTAGCGCGAATAACAACGGTTGTTCCAACAACAGCCTGCTGTTGAGCCTGGGCTGGGCACATGACACGAGAGATAACGTTCTGTTTCCGAACAGCGGCGTGCTGCAAAGAATTACATCGGAAATCGGTTTGCCGGGCCTGGATCTCGAGTATTACAAGCTGGAATACAAGCATTCCTGGTTCAGGCCTCTCAGCACAAATGTCACGTTGATGCTGAACGGCGAAATCGGGTATGGTGATTCCTATGGCGATAAGGACTTTCCGTTCTTCAAGAACTTTTACGTGGGTGGCGTGAATTCCGTGCGCGGCTTCGAGACCAGCGCGATTGGTCCTCGCGAGATAGACCCTACCGACGGGGACGATTTTGCGGTTGGCGGTACCAAGCGTATTCTAGGTAACGCGGAGCTTTATTTCCCGATACCGGGGATGAAGGATTCCAAGCAACTGAGATTGAGCACTTTCCTCGATGCTGGTAGTGTCTATGGAACCAATGATTCGATCGATTTCGATCAGTTGCGCTTCTCCACTGGCCTGGGTATCAGTTGGTATTCACCGTTTGGTCCGATCAAGCTGGTGTTTGCCAAAGCGCTCAAGAAAGAGGATGGTGACAAAACACAGGTATTGCAATTCCAGTTGGGTACGCAATTCTAGTACTTAGGATGAACGACGAAACAAATTGACTTAAATCAGGAGAAATCAATTGAATAAGCTTTTTAAATCACTGTTGGTGGCCAGCTTTCTTGCCTACGGCATGAGTGCCCAAGCTGCAGAACTCAAAGTTGGTTATGTACAGGTTGATAAAATCCTGCAAGAAGCGCCACAAACGGCTGAAACCGGCAAAAAGCTCGAGAAGGAGTTCAGCCCGCGCACGCAGGAGCTTGAGCGCTTACAGAAGCAGATCAGAGATATCGAAGCCCAACTGGACAAGGATAGCCTGACCATTTCAGATACCGACCGCAAGAACAAGGAGCGCGATGCTTCGAATCTCAAGATTGATTTCCAGCGCAAGCAGCGTGAATTGCGCGAAGACATCAACCTGCGCAAGAATGAAGAGCTCGGCACCCTGCAGGATCGTATCAACAAGGCTGTTACTTCGGTAGCCGAATCCGAGGGCTACGACCTGGTGGTTTACGGCGGAGTTGCATTCGCCAGCAAAAAAATCGACATTACGGACAAGGTTCTGAAAGCATTGGGCAAGAAATAAGAGATACCAGGCAAAGTTGATCTGTGACCAATACAGGTTATTCCCTTGGGGAAATAGTATCAAGGCTGGGTGGGGAGCTTGTAGGTGATGCCGGGCTGGTTGTTTACAGGCTGGCTTCGCTCAGCCATGCAAAACCGGGGCAGATAACATTTGTCAGTAACCCGAAATACCTTTCCCAGCTGAGCGATACTCAGGCCAGCGCAGTCATTGTGAACGCGGCCTGTCGTGACGTGACAATCCTACCTAGAATTGTCACGGAAAATCCTTATGCTTATTTCGCCAAACTGTCAGCGCTGATGAATCCGGCCCCGTTGACAGAGGCGGGGATACATCCAAGCGCAGTGATTGATGTCAGTGCGGTTGTTCCTGCATCCTGCAGTATCGCTTCAAATGTATTCATCGGTAAAAACGTCAAATTGGCGGATAATGTGGCAGTCGGGCCGGGCTCTGTGCTTGAGGCCGGTGTCAGTATCGGAGAAAACACCAGGATTGCAGCCAATGTCGTGGTCTACCATGGCTGCACGATCGGCAATGACTGTGCGGTGGCCTCCGGCACGATAATTGGCGCAGACGGCTTTGGTTATGCGGAAGAAAATGGGCGCTGGGTAAAAATCCCCCAGGTCGGCGCCGTCGTCATCCAGGATGACGTTGAAATTGGCGCCAATACAACGATAGACCGGGGAGCGCTGGACGATACTGTCATCGAGCAGGGCGTCAAACTGGATAATCTGATACAGATTGGCCACAATTGCCGCATCGGTGCGCATACCGTGATAGCCGGCTGTGTCGGGATTGCAGGTAGTGCGCGGATAGGCCGGCACTGCAGGATCGGCGGGGCGGCCATGATCCTGGGGCATCTTGATATAGCCGATGGTGTGACAATTTCACCAGGCTCAATGATTACCCGTTCGTTGAATAAAGCCGATACCTATACGGCACTCATGCCGTTTCAGGCGCACAATGACTGGCTCAGAACCGCGGCGCATATACGTCGCCTGGGTGAACTGACGGAACGGGTGAAGCAGTTGGAAAGAACACTCGAATTAATAGAAAAACCAAATAGAACCAGCAAGGATTGAGGAAAGACCATGACAGAGCCAGCAGACACGAGCATGGATATCCATGAAATATTGAATCACCTTCCGCATCGCTACCCGTTTGTGCTGGTGGACCGCGTAGTTTCATACGAGGTGGGTAAGGAAATTACAGCCATCAAGAATGTGACCATCAATGAGCCATTTTTTCCGGGGCATTTTCCCTATCATCCCGTGATGCCGGGAGTATTGATCGTTGAGGCGATGGCGCAGGCTGCAGCCATTGTGTCTTTCAAGACCATGGGTAGCAAGCCCAGTGATGATTCCGTCTATTATTTTGCCGGGATTGACAAAGCCCGCTTTAAAAAGCCGGTTTCTCCCGGTGATCAATTGATCCTGAATGTGAAAATTGATCGCATCCTGCGCGGTATCTGGAAATATAGCGGTGAAGCTAGCGTTGATGGCGTAGTGGTCGCGGAAGCTGAGTTCATGTGCATATTGAAGGCGATTGAAAAATAACGCGCAGATAGTCCAGTTCATTCCCTACCAGAAGCCAGCATGCCACAAGCCTTGATTCACCCGACCGCCATTATTGATCCCAAAGCCGAACTCGACTCAAATGTCGAAGTTGGCGCCTATACGACGATAGGCGCTCATGTCCGCATCGACAGTGGCACGACTATCGGCAACCATGTCGTCATTAACGGCCCGACCAGGATCGGTAAAGATAATCGTATTTTTCATTTCTCGTCGCTGGGAGAGGCGCCGCAGGACAAGAAATACAAGGATGAGCCGACACTGCTTGAAATCGGTGATGGCAATACGATACGCGAGTTCTGCACATTCAATCGCGGCACCGTTCAGGACAAGGGTACCACCCGTATCGGCAGCGACAACTGGATCATGGCCTATGTGCATATCGCGCATGATTGCGATGTGGGAAATCATACTATCCTGGCCAATAATTCATCCCTGGCCGGGCATGTCGATATTCATGATCACGCCATTCTGGGCGGATTCACGCTGGTTCATCAGTTCTGCAAGATAGGTTCGCATGTCATCACGGCAGTAGGCTCGGTGGTGTTCAAGGACATTCCCCCTTATGTCACTGCTGCCGGCTATGATGCAAAACCGCATGGCATCAATTCTGAAGGGTTGAAGAGAAGAGGGTTCTCTGCCGAAAGCATTACGCAGATCAAGCGTGCGTATAAAACGCTCTATCGTAATGGGCTGAGCCTGGAAGAAGCAAAGGCAGAACTGTCCAAACAAATCCAGATATGCTCAGATATCAGCCTGTTGCTGGATTTCCTGAATATCTCTACTCGCGGTATCGTTCGTTAGAAAGTCCATCGCATGCCGACTATTGCGATCGTAGCTGGAGAGGCTTCAGGGGATTTGCTTGGCAGTCACCTGATTCGTGCGCTAAAGAAGCGCAGGCCCGACCTCGATTTCATCGGAATTGCCGGGCCGAAGATGCTGGCCGAAGGGGCAAAAACCCTTTTCCCGATGGAGCGCCTGTCAGTCCGCGGTTATGTCGAGGTAATACGCCATTTACCGGGCCTGCTCAAGATGCGCAGGCAGTTGCTTCAGCATTTCTTACAGAATCCACCGGATATTTTCATTGGCATCGATGCGCCGGACTTTAATTTCAGCCTGGAGCGCAGCCTTAAGAACAACGGCATCACTACGATACATTACGTAAGCCCTTCGATCTGGGCATGGCGTAAAAGCCGTCTGCGTAAAATAAAACACGCAGTGTCGCATATGCTGGCGCTGTTTCCATTCGAGCCGGCTATTTATGAGCGGGCGAAGATTCCAGTCACTTATGTCGGGCATCCCCTTGCCGATATGCTGCCATTACAACCGGACATCAATGCTGCCCGCGAGAATCTCAAGCTGGCGAACTCTGCATTGGTGATTGCCATGCTGCCGGGCAGCCGCCAGAGCGAAGTCAGGCAGTTGGCCGACTTGTATGTGAAGACTGCCGGATTGATATTGGCTGAACAGCCGGATGTGAAATTCCTGGTGCCCCTGGTGACCAGAGAAACCCGCGCTATTTTCGAGCAGGCCATCTATGATAATCAGGCATATGACTTACCCATACAGATTCTGTTCGGGCATGCGCACCTGGCGATGGAAGCCGCAGACGCCGTAATTGTCGCTTCCGGGACCGCAACCCTGGAAGCTGCCTTGATCAAGCGTCCCATGGTGATCACTTATCGTATGCCGGCTTTGAGTTGGCAATTGCTCAAGCGCATGAATTATTTGCCATATGTCGGCCTGCCCAATGTCCTGGCCGGGCGTTTTGTCGTGCCTGAATTGTTACAGCATGATGCGACACCGGAGAAGCTCGCCGAGGCTGCATTGCGGCTGATAAGCAATAAAACGCTCATGGCGGACATACGCGCGGAATTCACGCGCATCCATGAAACGCTTCGCCAGAATACCGACGAGAAGGCAGCAGATGCCATTCTCGGCTATCTTCGATGAGCAGCAGCTTGCTGGTTTGCGGCGTAGACGAGGCTGGTCGTGGTCCGCTGGCAGGGGCCGTCTATGCTGCTGCCGTCATTTTGAACCCGCAATCCCCGATTCATGGGTTGGCGGATTCGAAGACGCTGTCCGCAAGCCGCCGGGAATCGTTGGCGCTGCAGATCAAACAACATGCTTTGGCGTGGGCCATCGCCAGCAGCAGTGTCGAGGAAATCGACGAAATCAACATTCTGCAGGCAAGCCTGCTCGCGATGAAGCGTGCCGTCGAGCAGTTGAAGGATATCCAGGGTGGTTTGGTTGTGCCGCAACAGCTCCTGGTGGATGGCCTGCATTGCCCCAGGATGAATATTCCCGCCCGGGCTATCGTCAAGGGCGATAGCAAGGAGCCTGCAATCGCAGCGGCTTCGATACTGGCAAAAACTGCACGCGATGAAGAAATGCGGGCACTTGATCTGCTACATCCGGAATATGATTTTGCCAAACACAAGGGCTATCCGACGAAGGAGCACATGCTGAGGCTCCAGCAGCATGGCGTATCTGCGATTCACCGTCGCAGCTATGGCCCGGTCAGGAAGTTGCTGCTAGCCGGGTAGATGTCTATTTGAGCGGTGTCCTGATGGAGATGGCGCCGCGGATTTCCCCCAAACCGTAACCGACGGCTTGGTCTGCGGGATACTCTTTTGCCAGCAGCGCTCTGACACTTGCAGAAATGTCCTGTTGTTTGCCGTGGCATTGCAGGCACAGCGGCTGGGTCGGAATGGCTTTCATGTAGTGGAACCACCTGCCTTGCGCATCCTGGTATGCCGCCGCATGCTCCATGGCGGCTGCAGGGGAGCCGGCACGTTGTCGTTCATCAAAATCATCCAGCACTGCCTTTTCTTCAAGGCTGGGCCTGCCCATGGACTGGTTGCGCGGTTTCAGGGAAACGCGTCTGACGATGCGGCCATCGACGGAATATTGCCGGGCCAGTGCAGGGGCGACTTCCTTGCATATGCTGATTGCGCTTTCCGTGCCAGCGGATTCGAGCTGCTGTTTCAATGTGCCGGCGAGTTGCTGCATGAATTCCTGCGAGATTTTGCGGCTTTCTTCGGTGTATTCCGCGTAGCGATCTTCGCCGGCGTTAGCGCCAAGAACGGCACCGGTAAAAAACAGTCCCATACAAACCCGTTCAAGCATCCGTCCTTGCATTTTCAATCTCCTGCTGCGAGAGCATCCCGATAAAGCCGAATTTACCGCATATTGCAGTCAGGATGCCAGCAGTAAAAATACGGTCGGTTGTTTATGCAGGTTTGGCAGAGTCGATTTTCTCCATTCGGCAACCGATCTGCTCTGAATCAGCTCGTTTTCAAGCGTCAGGTTGGAAGCTACACACAATCTGGTTTGGTCGTGGCAGTGAACAACGAGATCTTCCAGCAGGTGCTGGTTACGGTAGGGCGTCTCGATGAATATCTGGGTTTCACCGGCTTTTGCAGAGCGATTTTCGATTTCTTTCAGTTTCAGTATCCGTGCCGACTTCTCGGCCGGCAGATAGCCCAGAAAACTGAAACGCTGGCCGTCCAGGCCTGACGCAATTAATGCCAGGAGTATTGAAGACGGACCAACCAGGGGTTTTACCTGGATACCCTTGCGATGCGCCAGCGCGACAAGTTTTGCGCCTGGGTCGGCGATGCCCGGGCACCCGGCTTCGGACATGACGCCAACATCCTTGCCGGATAACAGCGGTTCCAGCAGGGCGGGAATGTCCTTCTCCGCCGTATGTTCGTTAAGCGTCAGCAATACCAGTTCACGCACCGGTTTGATGGTCTTGATACTGCCGAGGAAACGCCTGGCCGACTTTTCGTTCTCGACGACGAAAGTGTCCAGCCGGCGCGCGACATCGACAACCTGTACCGGCAGGACACCTGCAAAATGATCATCCCCCAGGGTTACCGGGATCAGGTAAAGCGTTCCATGTGGCATCAATACTTCACTTGTACGCGATAAGTCAGGGTGGTTTTGCCTTCGGCAGGGATATCAATCTTCCATACTGCGGTATTGCTGGCAACCTTATCGCCGGGGTGGCTGGATTTGAGGATTTTCCAGTCGCCAGGAATCGGTTCCTGCACGGTTACAGTAACGCGTTCTTTCTTGGCGTTCTTCAGTACGATCTCGTAGGCGCTTTCAAAGGAGCTGCTGCCTTTGGCCGGGTTCGGCAGTTTCCTGAAGTCCGTCTGTTTTTTGTCTGCGGTCACATCGAAGGCCTCGCCAAGTTTGAGTCGTACGCTCTCATTCTTGGGCGTGTGATCGATACGGTCTTCGCCGACGAACTGGGCGTTGCCGGCACTGTCTTTCTTGTAGACGCGCATGATGCCTTTAGGCAAAGGCATGCCCAGTCTGGCGCTCTCCTTGTTATCGAACTCGACAAAGACGCCGACCTTTATTTTCTGGCCCAGGTCGCCGTAACTCGATTGGTAATAATAATCCGCACCTCTTAGAACGAGCTCCTTGCGCGCGGGGATGCCAGTTGCGGAAAGCAGGGCAACCTGCTTGGTCTGGTTCTCGGCAATCGTTGTAGGCCTGTCCAGTGTGTAGAGATGGTATTCCAGCAGCGACTCCTCGGACATGGGTGTTGAAGCCGCCATGTCCATGCTTTTCATTACCCTGGCAGACTCCATCGCCATCGGGAAATGTTCCTGTACGCGATTGACGTCTCCCGCAACCAGTTGCAGCCTGGCGTTACGATAGGTTGTGCCGCTGGTGTTGCTCAGCGTGACCCAGCCGGATAAATCGAGTTTGTCGTCACCGGCATTCAGCTCCGCGACGTAATCGGCTTTCCAGGCCAGGCCGCCTGTCAGGTAACTCAGCTCGACATTCTGTTCAGCCGCCGTCTTGTTGTTCAGTTGCACAACCAGCGTAGGACGGTCGCGCAGGTTGGCTGGGACATCGCTATAGACGATACGGCCCGGAATGCCAGTTTCTATGCGGTCGCCAATTTTGAGCACCACGCCGTTACTGGCGGCGAGCACTTGCGCCTGCTCATGGCTTTCCACACCCGTGGCCGGGTTGGTTCTGATAATGCCAACGGATTTACCGACAAATTTCTCGAGCAGTTTCTGCGGAGTGAGCAAGTCGAAATCAAAGTTTTGTTCCAGCACCGATAGCGAACCGCCCAGGCTTCTCAGCAGGGCAGTTTCCGGCCGGATCTGTGCACTGACATCGCGCAATGCCACGCTGTTGAGGCCTGTTTTCAGTTTGATCTTGCGCTGATCCTTGACCAGCGCCAGGTTGCTGTTATAAATCGTGACGGCGACTTCCTGCTGGTCGTCCAGCGTGCTGCGGGTTTCTTCAGCCAGGGCACCGGGAATGTTAAGAGCAAGCGAGGTTGCGATGCAGCAGGCAAGAATATCGGGTTTGAGCATGTTGG
Organism: Methylophilaceae bacterium; assembly: GCA_905339275.1. Lineage (GTDB taxonomy): Bacteria > Pseudomonadota > Gammaproteobacteria > Burkholderiales > Methylophilaceae > UBA6140. The sequence goes on along the minus strand of CAJPFK010000001.1, from coordinate 1,162,270 downwards.
TTTCTCCAGAAGTAAATTCCCAGAACGTTTCCGGTTATATTGCGTTGACGCCTTCATTCTGCAGCATCGTTATCAGTTGTATCAGCGGCAGTCCGATCAGTGCATTGGGATCCTCTCCCCGTATCGATTCAATCAGGGCAATACCCAGCCCTTCCGATTTTGCGCTGCCAGCACAGTGGTAAGGTTGTTCCATCCGCAGATAATTTTCAATTTGCGTATCGTTCAGGTCGCGGAAGCGTACCATGGAAACCACATCTTCAGCTTGCATGCTGCCTGTCATGGCGTTGTACAGGCAGAGCGCGCTATGAAACGCAACTTCGCGGCCGCGCATCATGCGCAATTGCCTGACTGCATTGTCGTGGGTCAACGGTTTGCCGAGCTGCTTGCCATCCAGTGTCGCGACCTGGTCGCAGCCGATAATCAACGCGTCGGCATGCGTTTCCGCTATTTTGCGTGCTTTTACCTGGGCCAGGCGCAAAGCCGTTGCTTGTGGAGGTTCCTCCTGCAAGGGTGTTTCATCGACATGGGGTGAGACGGTGGTAAACGGAAGCCGCAGTTTTTCCAGCAGTTCGCGCCTGTAGACAGAGGAGGATGCGAGAATCAGGTTTGGTGGGTTCATTGTGTTTAACTTATTAACCATGCAACAAAAAAGCCGACAGCGCAAACGCTACCGGCCTAAGTTTGAGGCTTTAAAAGCGCTGAATCAAGCGGGTTGAATTTCCAGGAGCGATTCATCAGGGGTGACTGAGTCGCCTTTCTTGACATGCACCGCGACGACGATGCCGGATTTGGGTGCCTGGATTTCGTTTTCCATTTTCATGGCTTCGATCACCAGTACCGCATCACCCGCATTGACCTTGTCGCCGGCCGATACTTTCACATCGACGATGGTACCCGGCATGGCAGTCGTCACACAGCCTTCATGCGTAGGGCGAGGGCGGCCATTGCCTTCATTCGAGGACACGGTTTTCTTCTTGCCGTTTGTTTTTCCGCCGGAAACTTCGACTTCGCTCAGCGTTTCAACGATGACTTCTTCGGCAATGCCGTCGACCGATACATAGAACGGGCGTTGTTCCTCGCCGGCATGGCCGCTACCGGTCAATTTGATATGGAAAGTTTCTCCATGCAAGGTGACCTTGAATTCATTAGGTGCGTAACGCGCTGCGTTGGCCGCGGCATTTTCCTTGTGATGCAGGGGTTCTGCCTTGAGCGAGCCGGCATTGCGCTCCTGCAGGAAGGTTTTCGCCATATCGGGGAACATGGCGTAGGTGAGAACATCTTCCTCTCCCTTGGCCAAGCCGGCGGTCTCGAGGCGTAATTTCTCCATTTCGTCATCAAGCAGGTCTGCCGGACGGCATTCGATGACCTCGGCGTTACCCACGGCCAGGTTCTTGACATCCTGGTTTACCGTACCGGGCGCCTTGCCATATTGGCCCAGCAGGTAGTTTTTTACTTCTGTCGTCACGGATTTGTAACGCGCGCCTGTCATCACGTTCAATACTGCCTGTGTACCCACGATTTGCGAGGTGGGCGTTACCAGCGGCGGGAATCCCAGGTCCTCGCGTACGCGGGGGATCTCAGCCAGTACCTCATCCATCCGGTTCAGTGCGCCTTGCTCTTTCAACTGATTGGACAGGTTGGAAATCATGCCGCCCGGGACCTGATTGACCAGCACGCGTGTATCTACGCCGGTGAAGTCGCTCTCGAACTGCCAGTATTTCTTGCGTACCTCGCGGAGATAAGCGGTTATTTCCTGCAAAGCGACCAGATTCAGGCCCGTGTCGTATTCGGTGCCCTGGAGCGCGGCAACAATGCTTTCGGTGGAGGAGTGGCTCGCGCCCTCGCCGAATGCCGAGTTGCATGTATCCAGTATGGTTGCGCCCGCTTCTACGCCCTTGAGAAAGCTCATGGCAGACAAGCCCGAAGTCGCATGGCTGTGCAAGTGAATAGGCAGGCTAATGGCCTGGCGCAAGGCTTTTACGAGATCGCCGGTTGTTTGCGGCGTAAGCAGGCCGGCCATATCCTTGATGGCAAGCGTGTCGCAGCCCGCGGCCTCGAGTTCCCTGGCAAGCGACACGAAGTGCGGGATATCATGCACCGGGCTGGTGGTGTAGCTGATCGTGCCTTCCGCATGCTTGCCGGCGGCTTTTACCGCTTCGATGGACACCTTGAGGTTGCGCAGGTCGTTCATGGCATCGAAAATGCGGAAAACGTCCACGCCGTTATCGGCAGATTTTTGTACGAAAGCCCGCACGACATCGTCGGAGTAATGGCGATAGCCGAGCAGGTTCTGCCCGCGCAGCAGCATTTGAATACGGCTGTTGGGCAATGCCTTGCGCAGCTTTTTCAGGCGCTCCCAGGGGTCCTCCCTGAGATATCGCACACATGCATCGAACGTCGCGCCGCCCCATGCCTCCAGAGACCAGAAACCGATTGCATCCAGTTTCGAGCAGATGGGCAGCATGTCGTCGGTACGCATGCGGGTTGCGATGAGAGATTGGTGTCCGTCTCTCAAAACAAGTTCTGAAACATATACTTTCGTCATAATTTTAACTTACCACTTTAAGTTTAATTCGAAATCAAATGCCTTCATGTGCGGCAATTGCGGCTGATATTGCCGCCGCAAACAACTCGGGCGGTATCTCTGAAGCATAATTCACCAGTTCCGGGTGTGATTCGACAAAACTGGTATTGAATGTTGCCGCCCTGAAATCCGGATGCTTGAGAATTTCCTGGTAATACGGGATCGTGGTTTTGACACCGTAAACCACCATGTCATCCAATGCACGGCGCCCGCGTTCGATGACGCCTTCCCAGTTCAACGCCCAGACCGTGAGTTTCGCGCACATGGAGTCATAGTAGGGCGGAATCACGTAACCGCTATACATGGCTGCGTCCATGCGCACGCCAGGGCCGCCGGGCGCATAGTAGCGCGTGATCTTGCCGAAGCTCGGCAGGAAATCGTTTTTGGGGTCTTCCGCATTGATGCGGAATTCCATCGCGTAACCGCGGTAATGCACCTCATCCTGCTTGTATTGCAGCTTCATGCCATCGGCAATGCGAATCTGTTCCTGCACGATATCGATGCCGGTAATCGTTTCGGTTACGGTATGCTCGACCTGCAGGCGGGTATTCATTTCCATGAAATAGAAGCTATTGTCGGAATCGAGCAGGAATTCGACAGTGCCTGCATTTTCATAGCCAACCGCTTTTGCCGCCGTGACCGCGAGCTTGCCGATATATTCGCGTTGCGCCTTGCTGAGCTGGGGCGAAGGCGCGATTTCGATCAGCTTCTGGTTCCGGCGCTGGATCGAGCAATCGCGTTCGAACAGGTGAATGACGTTGCCGTGGCTGTCTGCCATGACCTGTACCTCAATATGGCGCGGATTGACCACGCATTTCTCGAGAAATACTTCCGGCTTGCCAAAAGCCTTGCTGGCTTCCGAAATCACGCGGTCATAGTTGCCCAGCAACTCTTTTTCATCGTTGCAACGCCGGATACCGCGGCCGCCGCCGCCATTGGTTGCCTTCAGCATCACCGGGTAGCCGATTTTTTTGGCCAGCGCGCGGGCTTCATCCAGGTCGGCCAGATTGCCGTTGCTCCCCGGCACGCATGGAATTCCGGCGGCAATCATGGCGTTGCGGGCCTGGATCTTGTCGCCCATCTGCCGGATCACCTTCGCCTTGGGGCCGATGAATTTAATCCCGCGCCGCGCGCAGATCTCTGCCAGCTCCGGATTCTCCGAGAGAAACCCGTAACCGGGGTGCAGGGCGTCGCAGCCTGAAGCCACCGCCAGATTGACGATATTATGTGCATTCAGGTAGCCGATGACTGGGTCGGAGCCGATGTTATAGGCTTCATCGGCTTTTTTTACGTGCAGGGCATGGCGGTCGGCATCGGAATAGATGGCAACTGATTTAATCCCCATTTCCGAGCAGGCGCGGACAATACGCACGGCAATTTCGCCGCGGTTGGCAACTAGAATTTTTTTGATCACAAACGAAACCCGAATTCAAAAAAGAAACCAAACAAATGTTTGGTCGGATAAACCTGATTTTTTGACACAAAATCGCACAGATTATATCATGCGCCCCCTATGGCTGCATCAATCAATCAGAGCACGGTGATTAACAACATTGAGTTTGCGCAGAAAGCGCTTGAAATTCATGATATAATCCCGCTCTTGCAATTTTCACGGCTTGGCGACTCGCTGGCCAGCACGAGCGGTGAGCTTGATTGCCGGCTGAGTGGCGGCAAGGGCGTTAATAATATTGCATACCTGCAATTGCAGGTGCAAGGCCGTTTGCAACTGGTTTGCCAACGTTGCCTGCAACCCTTGGTGCATGATTTGTCGGTTGATGTGCGGTATGTTCTGGTACGGAATGAATCGGAAATGCCGGCGCCGGAAGACGAAAGCGATGATGAGGATTATTTGCCGGTCGAAACCGAAATGCCCGTGCTGGAGCTGATTGAAGATGAGGTGTTGCTGGCGTTGCCAATTGCACCCAGGCATGAAGATGGCCAATGTGCCAGTGAAAACAAGATAGATGAGTATAGAAAACCCAATCCATTTGCCAAGTTGGAAGCGCTGAAAAGCAAAAAATAGACTGGCAAAGTTAATATAGTATTTACAGGAGCAAACCATGGCCGTTCAACAAAATAAAAAGTCACCATCGAAGCGTGGCATGCATCGTTCACACGATTTCTTGACCAATCCAGCGCTGGCTGTCGAGCCAACGACCGGCGAGACACATTTGCGTCATCACGTCAGCCCTAACGGCTACTATCGTGGTCGCAAGGTCATGCCTGCGAAGGGCGAGTAATACTCATTAAATTCAGTTCGCCGGGTGATCCGCATCCGGCGGCTGTTTTTATTTCCCCCAATTCCAGAATCCAATAGCGAACATGGATATCACTGTCGCTATCGATGTCATGGGAGGCGATCACGGCCCCCATGTCACGGTACCTGCTGCGCTTGAGGCGCTGGAGCAGGATAGCGAAATCAACATCATCCTGGTTGGCCTGTCCGAGGCGATCGAGGCGGAACTCGTGGCCAAGGGCGCTACAACAGGACCACGCCTGCGCATTCATCATGCCAGTGAAGTGGTGACCATGGACGAATCCCCGCAAAGCGCGCTGAAGAACAAAAAAGATTCCTCAATGCGCGTGGCGATCAACCTGGTCAAAAGCGGTGAGGCCAACGCCTGTGTCAGCGCCGGCAACACTGGCGCATTGATGGCCACGGCACGATTTGTACTCAAGACCCTGCCGGGTATCGACCGTCCTGCAATCGCAGCCATATTGCCCAATCAAAAGGGCACAACCTACATGCTGGACCTCGGCGCCAACGCGGACTGCACGCCCGAGCAACTGCTGCAATTCGCCATCATGGGCGCCATGCTGGTTTCCTGTGTCGAGCACAAGGAGCGCCCGACTGTAGGCTTGCTCAACATCGGGTCGGAAGACATCAAGGGTAACGAAGTGGTCAAACAGGCCGGCGAGTTGCTTCGTGCCAGCCATCTGAACTTCTACGGCAACGTGGAGGGGAATGATATATACAAGGGCACGACGGATGTCGTGGTCTGTGACGGATTTGTCGGCAATGTGGCATTGAAGACCTCGGAGGGCCTTGCGCAGATGATGAGCAGGTTTCTCATCGAGGAATTCAAGCGTAACTGGCTCACCAAGCTGATGGCGCTGGCTGCCATGCCCGTGCTCAAATCGTTCAAGCGCCGCCTTGATCCTCGCCGTTACAACGGGGCAAGTTTTCTCGGGCTGCGCGGCATCGTGGTCAAAAGTCACGGCGGGGCTGACGATTTTTCATTTCTGCATGCCATCAAGGCCGCTGCGGAGGAAGCCAGGAGCGGTGTTTTGCGCAGGATCACCGAGCAACTGGAAATCGAGCACATCAAACCGAACACTGTTGCAGCGTCATTGCCTGACTCTGAACCGAAAGAGATTGCATGAAGTATTCACGTATTGCCGGGACAGGGAGCTATCTTCCCGAAAAGATTTTGACGAATGCAGACCTGGAAGCAATGGTGGATACCACGGATGAATGGATCGTCAGCCGCACAGGTATCCGGCAGCGCCATATCGCTGCTGACAGCGAATTCACAAGCGACCTGTCATTCCAGGCGTCCCGCCGTGCCATTGAGGCGGCGGGGATAGAAGCCGGCGAAATCGACCTGATCATTGTCGCCACGACAACCCCGGATTGCGTCTTTCCCAGCACTGCCTGCCTGATACAGGACAAACTGGGTATTTCCAATTGCCCTGCGTTCGATATACAGGCCGTTTGCAGCGGATTTGTCTACGCGCTGGCAACCGCGGATAACTTTATCAAAAGCGGTAGCGCAAAATGCGCACTGGTGGTCGGCGCGGAAACCATGTCGCGCATCACGGACTGGACGGATCGCAGCAATTGTATCCTCTGGGGCGATGGTGCGGGCGCGGTTATCCTGAAGGCCGCTGACGAGCAAGGGATACTCTCCACGCATCTTCATGCTGACGGCAACTATGCCAGGTTATTGAACGTGCCGTCCGGTACTTCCAGAAAGAACGGCAGCAAGACCATCTACATGGAAGGCAATTCCGTGTTCAAGATCGCCGTGAATACGCTGGATGCCATTGTCGATGAGACGCTTGAAGCCAATGGCCTGCAAAAATCAGACGTTGACTGGCTGGTGCCGCACCAGGCCAATATCCGCATTTTGCAATCCACTGCGAAAAAACTGGGCATGAGCATGGATCGCGTGGTTGTCACTGTAGACACGCACGGCAATACATCCGCAGCATCGATTCCGCTGGCACTGGATGTGGCAGTGCGGGACGGCCGTATCCAGCGCGGAGAAATCATCCTGATGGAGGCATTCGGGGGTGGTTTCACCTGGGGTTCTGTCCTGATGAAATATTAAGGCCGTCCATTCGCTGTTGTTGCTGTTTTTCAATATAAACTTAAGAGAAACAAGATGAAATTTGCTTTTTTCTTTCCTGGGCAGGGCTCGCAATCCGTTGGCATGTTGCAAGGCTTCGGTGATCAGCCGATTGTCCGGGACACATTGGCTGAAGCTTCCGATATCCTCGGCCAGGACTTCTGGCTAATGGCAACCGAGCCGAACGAATTGTTGAATCAAACCGCTAATACCCAGCCGCTGATGCTGGCGGCCGGCGTTGCCACCTGGCGCCTGTGGCAGGCAAATAGCGACCTGTTGCCCAGCATACTGGCAGGCCACAGCCTGGGTGAATATACGGCGCTGGTTGCAGCGGGCGTGCTGAGTTATCGCGATGCCTTGCCGTTGGTGCGGTATCGTGCTGAAGCGATGCAGAATGCAGTGGCCGAGGGTGTCGGTGCCATGGCCGCGATTCTGGGTCTCGATGATGATGCAGTGCGTGCCGTCTGTACGGAAGCTGCGCAGGGTGAGGTGCTTGAGGCGGTAAACCTGAATTCACCCGGACAAGTGGTGATTGCCGGGCATAAGCCTGCTGTCGAGCGCGGCATGGCACTGGCGAAAGCCAAAGGCGCCAAACGTGCCTTGCCGCTTCCTGTCAGCGTTCCATCCCACTGTGCCTTGATGAAGCCGGCAGCCGATGAGCTGGCCGCCTATATCGAAAATGTGCCGATGGCTGCAGTGCAAATACCGGTGGTACACAATGCGGATGTCAGCGCATATTCCGAGCCGGACAGGATCAAGGACGCACTGGTGCGTCAACTTTACAGTCCTGTGCGTTGGGTGGAAACTGTGCAATATGTACACGCGCAGGGTATTGCGGCCTCTGCCGAATGCGGCCCCGGCAAGGTGCTCGCAGGCCTGACCAAGCGTATCGTGCCTGAGCTGCCATGTATTGCACTGACAAGCCGGGATGCGATTGACGAAGCGCGTCAGCAATTCAGCCAACCAGTATAAAGTTTATCAGGTAACCAGGAACCCATAGGAGGTAGCATGCTCAACGGACAAATCGCATTAGTGACCGGGGCAAGCCGTGGCATCGGTGCCGCGATTGCCCAGGAACTGGGCAGACAGGGTGCTGTCGTGATCGGTACTGCGACGACTGCATCCGGCGCCGGGCAGATTACTGAAGCCCTGCAGCAGAATCAGATCAAGGGCATTGGCATGGCATTGGATGTAAACGATGCCGGGCAGGTTGAGAATGTGCTTAAAACCATTGCGGAACAGTATGGCGATATTACGATTCTGGTGAATAATGCCGGTATCACGCGAGATACCTTGCTGATTCGCATGAAAGACGATGACTGGGACGCCGTGATCGGTACCAACCTGAAATCGGTTTACCGGATGTCGCAGGCAGTGCTGCGCCCGATGATGAAGGCGCGTGCGGGCCGCATCATTAATATTTCTTCAGTGGTAGGCCATATGGGCAATGCCGGCCAGAGCAATTATGCCGCGGCAAAAGCCGGCATGGCGGGGTTTTCCAAATCCCTGGCAGCAGAAGTCGGTAGTCGCGGAATTACGGTGAATTGCGTCGCACCGGGCTTTATCGACACGGACATGACCCGCGAGTTGCCTGAAGAACATCGCCAGGCGTTGCTTCAGCGCATTCCGCTGGGCCGTCTCGGGCAGGTACAGGATATCGCATCGGCAGTCGCGTTTCTGGCGTCCCCGCAGGCCGGTTATATCAGTGGAGAAACGCTGCATGTCAATGGTGGTATGTACATGGCCTGATTAGCCTATAATAGCGGTTTTAAGGTTTTTGAATTCCTCAGGACTTTTGTTAGAATAGCCTGAGTTTTACAAGCTTCAATATTTTAAAGGGGTATTTTAGATGTCTGACATCGAACAACGCGTTAAGAAGATCGTTGCTGAGCAATTAGGTGCAAATGAAGCAGATGTGAAGAATACATCCTCCTTCGTGGACGACCTCGGCGCTGACTCACTGGATACAGTTGAACTGGTCATGGCCTTGGAAGAAGAGTTTGATTGCGAAATCCCGGATGAAGAAGCCGAGAAGATCACTAACGTACAACAAGCAATTGACTACGTTACCTCGAATCTCAAGTAAGTCTCTGGCAGTTTAATCAATTAAAAAATAAGAGCGCTTTCTTAGCGCTCTTTACATATACAGCATGCAAAAACGAAGAGTCGTTGTCACTGGCTTGGGCGTGGTGTCACCGGTAGGTATCGGTGTACAGTCAGCCTGGGCCAATCTGCTTGCCGGCAAGTCCGGCATTACCAGAATTACCAAGTTCGATCCGGGCAACTTTGCTTCCCAGATTGCAGGAGAGGTGAAGGATTTCGATGTATCGCAATTCCTTCCAGCCAAGGATGCGCGCCGGATGGATACCTTCATCCAGTTTGGCCTGGCTGCCGCGATAGAGGCAGTCAAGGATTCCGGCATCGTTGCCACGGAAGAGAATGCCGAACGCATCGGGGTTTCCATCGGTTCCGGTATCGGCGGGCTGCGCCTGATCGAAGAAACCAACGATATCTATGACGAGGGCGGTCCGCGCAAGATTTCGCCTTTCTTCATTCCCGGCACCATCATCAATATGATATCCGGCAATCTTTCGATCATGTTTGGCTTCAAGGGCCCGAACGTCTCGATTGTTACTGCCTGCACGACAGGGACGCATTCCATCGGCGATGCTGCCCGCATGATTGAATATGGCGATGCGGATGTCATGGTGGCCGGCGGGGCGGAAGCTGCGATTACCGAACTTTCTGTCGGCGGTTTTGCTTCGGCCCGCGCGCTTTCAAATCGCAATGACGACCCGGCAACAGCCAGCCGTCCCTGGGATAAGGATCGTGACGGCTTCGTCATTGGCGAGGGGGCCGGCGTCATGGTGCTGGAAGAATATGAGTCAGCCAGGAAGCGCGGCGCGAAGATCTATGCGGAGCTGGTCGGTTACGGCATGAGCGCTGATGCGTATCACATGACGGCTCCCAATATGGATGGCCCGCGCCGCTCCATGCGTAATGCATTGCAAAATGCCGGTGTTGCTCCCGACCAGGTGCAATTCATCAATGCGCATGGCACATCGACCCCTTTGGGCGATACGAACGAAACCAATGCGATCAAGGCGGCCTTTGGCGACCATGCGAAAAAACTGGTGGTGAACTCCACCAAATCCATGACCGGCCATTTGCTGGGCGGAGCTGGCGGCCTGGAGTCGGTATTTACGGTACTTTCCATTCACCACCAGATTTCCCCGCCGACGATCAACATTTTCAATCAGGATCCGGAGTGTGATCTGGATTTCTGCGCGAATACGGCGCGCGACATGAAAATCGAAATTGCATTGAAAAATAATTTCGGTTTCGGCGGCACCAACGGTAGCCTGGTCTTCAAAAAAATCTAATCCTTTATAACTAAAGGAGTTAGCGTCGCAAGCGGGATTTTTACATTAAAACTGTGCGCTTATGCACAGTTTTAATGCATGTGACAATCGCGTGCATATATGAGCGGCCGTTTCTGCAGTGTTTTTTATAACCAATTGAATAATATAGTAATATTATTTGTTCAAATTATGATCATGCAGATAAAAAGCTAATTGGATGCAGTACTTAGCTTGATTATTCGGGCTTGATCCACAAAACTATCCACAGCTTTTGTGGAATAGTTGATCTGGCCGCTTTATTGCATCCTGAACTTGCATTAGGATGCGATATCAGATGAGAGAAAAATAAAAGCGGCCTTTTCATGACATTGCTTCAATCAACCACTTCACAATATCTCATTAATGGCAGCAGCGAGGCAGGCTTGTCGCCCTGGGATCGTGGTTTTGCATATGGTGATGGTGTTTTCCGTACACTGAAAATCGTCAATGGGAAGCCGCAACACTGGCAACTTCATTACAACAAGCTCGAGCATGATTGCAATAGTCTCGGCATCGTCTGCCCCGGCGCCAATCTTTTTCTGGCGGATATTGACCGGTTATTTGCCCAGGAACAGCTTGCCGTCGCCAAGCTGATCGTGACCCGGGGCGAAGGAACAAGGGGTTATGCCTTGCCTGTGCTTGCACAGCCATCGCGTATAGTCATCAAGGCCGATTTTCCAGACTACCCGGCAGCAAACTGCACTTTTGGCGTGCGTTTGCATCTATGTCATTTAAGGCTGGCAAGGCAGCCCTTGCTTGCCGGAATCAAGCATCTCAACCGGCTGGAAAATGTATTGGCCCGAAGCGAATGGTCGGACAATTCCATTGCGGAAGGCCTGCTGCTTGATGAAGCCGGCAATGTCATTGCATGTACGATGAGTAATGTATTCGCCAGGTTCGGAACGAAACTGATGACGCCAGACCTCAGTCAATGCGGCGTGGCAGGGGTTACAAGGCAGTTCATTCTGGATATTGCTCCGACGCTTGGCATGATTGCCGAGGTCGGCAATATCGGGCTGGAACAGTTGATGCAGGCCGATGAGGTGCTGATCTGCAACAGCCTGTATGGCGTGTGGCAGGTGCTGGAATTAAACCAGCACGCCTGGAAACCACAGGAAACGGCACGCGAATTAAGAAAATTATTGCAGGAATGAAATGCGTTTAATCAGTAGACTGTTCGTTTTATGCATTCTGGCGGCCATGCTGCTCGCCGGATGGATGTTCTATTTTGCAACAACGCCAACGCATTTCGACTCCGAGGTATTGGAGGTCGACCTCAAGGCGGGGAGCAGCCTGCGGGGAATTTCCGAACAACTGGAATCGCAGGGGGCCATCGGTAACGCATGGGGCTTCACCCTGCTGGTAAGGTTGATGGGCCGTGCCGGAGAAGTCAAGGCTGGCAACTATCTGTTTGAAAGCGGCATCACCCCGTATGAAATTTTCATCACTGTGACGGACGGCAAAACCACGCAGTCGAGCATTACTTTCATCGAAGGCTGGACCTTTGCCCAGATGCGGGCAGCCATGATGAATAACGATTCCATCAAGCATGTGACAATTGCCTATACCGACCAGCAGATACTCGAAAATATCGGCGCGAGCGACTCCCATCCCGAAGGCTTGTTTTTCCCGGACACTTACTTCTTCAGCCGCGGCATGTCGGATCAGGACATCCTGAAACGGGCCTACCATGCCATGCGGGAAAGACTGGACAAGGCCTGGCAGACGAGGGAGGCCGGGCTGCCTTATAAAACCCCTTATGAGGCATTGATTATGGCCTCAATCATTGAAAAAGAGACAGGGCGGGGCGATGAGCGGCAAATGATTGCCGGCGTATTTGTCAATCGGCTGCGCATGGGCATGCGGCTGCAAACGGACCCCACGGTGATTTATGGAATGGGCGAGGGTTTTGACGGCAACATTCGCAAGAAAGACCTGCAGGTCGATACTCTCTACAATACCTATACCCGTGCCGGATTGCCGCCTACTCCCATCGCCATGCCAGGATTAGCCTCCATCGAGGCAGCTTTGCACCCGGCAAAGACCAAGGCGCTGTACTTTGTCGGAAAAGGGGATGGCAGCCATGCGTTTTCATCGACGCTTGCCGAGCATAACCGTGCGGTCGGCAGATATCAATTAGGTAAGAGAAACAATGCGCGGTAAATTCATCACCCTGGAAGGCATGGACGGTGCCGGTAAAAGCACGCATATCCCGGAAATCATTACGGCACTCGAATCCCGTGGTTTCGAGGTGGTCAATACGCGTGAACCGGGTGGAACCCCGCTGGGGGAGGGTTTGCGCCGGATATTGCTGCACGAAGCCATGCATCCTGAGACAGAAGCCCTGCTGATGTTTGCGGCGCGCAGGGAGCATATTGCACAAGTCATCGAGCCGGCGCTGGCGCGGGGTGCTTATGTCGTTTCCGACCGTTTTTCCGATGCCAGTTTCGCTTATCAGGGCGGCGGTCGTGGTGTGACGGCTGAAAAACTGGAACTGCTGGAATCATGGGTGCACCCTGACCTGCAGCCGGACCTGACGCTGCTATTCGATGTCCCGGTTGAAGTCAGCGTGCAGCGCCTGGCGAATGCCAGGAGTCCGGACAAGTTCGAACAGGAAAGCGTGGCTTTCTTCACAAAAATCAGAAATGCATACCTGAGTCGAGCCGCGAAGTCACCAGAGCGTTTTCGTGTGATCAACAGCAACCAACCCAAGGACAGGGTGAAACAGTTGCTGCTGGATATCGTGGATACGCTATAAATAGATCATGAGCGTTTATCCCTGGCAATCAGACCTGTTAAAGAAGCTTTCCGGCAATCGTCTCCGCCTGCATCATGCCTTGCTGTTGAAAGGCCGGGCAGGCATCGGCAAATTTGATTTTGCACAAAGGCTGTCGAAATCATTGCTTTGCGCGGCACCTGACAACCAGGGCGCTGCGTGTGAAAAATGCGCCAGTTGCGGATGGTTTGCGCAAGGGAATCACCCGGATTTCCGTTTGCTGACGCCTGAGCAGGAAGGCTCTGAAGAAGCGGAGACGGTTGGTGCCGGCGCGAAGAAAACATCCAGGAAAAGCCAGATATCGGTGGCCCAGGTGCGCGAATTGCAGCATTTTCTCGAGCTATCCAGCCACCATAGTGCAGGACTGCGCATAGCCCTGATACACCCGGCCGAGGCATTGAATGCCTCCTCAGCCAATGCGCTGCTCAAGGCGCTGGAAGAGCCTCCGCCCGGGGTTATCTTTATTCTGGTCGCCAATCAGCCGCAGCGGCTCTTGCCGACCATCATCAGTCGTTGCCAGGCTATTGATATGCCGATTCCGGACACGGAAATTGCCGTGGCGTGGCTTGAGCAGCAAGGAGTCAAGGATGCATCAGGCATGTTGTCGTTCGAAGGCGGCGCTCCGCTTGCCGTGCTTGGCGGGCTGGAAAAGCATGCCTATTCGACCATGGTGGCGGGGCTCCTGATGGCCGGTTCCAGGCTCGACCCTTTTGCTGCCGCATCCCAGGTGCTTACCCAGGGGATGGAAGCCGCCATCGAGACCCTGCAGAAATGGATATATGACTTGCTGGCCAGCAGGCTGACCGGCGCCATACGCTATCACGGCCAGCATTCCAGCGCTTTGCAAGCGTTGGGCAAAAGCGTAGACTTGAGATTGTTACTGGAGTTTCAGCGGAAGCTGGATGAAGCCAGGAAATCCGCGAATCATCCGCTGAACAATGAATTACAGCTTGAAGCATTGCTGCTGCTATATTCCCAAATGTTTTCAAAGAACAATTAAACACTATGTCTGAAAAATCTCCTGAAGAGCAAACCGTTACCGGCAGCACGCCCAAACCGGGGGTGCTTTCACTTGCCATCAAGGAGAAGGCTGCGCTTTATGCTGCCTATATGCCATTCGTCAAAGGCGGTGGGTTATTCATCCCCACCAGCAAACAATTCAAGGTGGGCGATGAAGTGTTCATGCTGCTCAGCCTGCTGGACGATCCGGCCAAGCTGAAGGTTGTGGGACATGTGGTCTGGCTGAACCCTCTTACTCAAGGCAGCCGCCCGCAGGGCATCGGCGTGCAATTCAGTGAAAAAGACGGCGGCCTGGAAGCGCGCAATAAAATTGAAGGATTGTTGGGCGGCGCACTGAAATCAGGCAAGCCCACCCACACGATGTAAAAACCGGATTAAAGTAGTCAAATGCTAGTAGATTCGCACTGCCACCTCAATTTCCCGGAACTCGTCAATAACATGGAAGGTATTCGCCAAGCCATGAATGCGCACGGGGTCGGGCATGCGCTCTGTATTTCCGTGACCTTGCGTGAATATCCGCAGGTGTTGGCCGTTGCCGAGGCCTACGAAAATTTTTATGCAACCGTCGGCGTTCATCCTGATTACGAGGATGAGGGGCCGCTCGACGTAGAGCAACTGGTTGAGCTTGCACGCAACCCCAAGGTGATCGGGATAGGGGAGACCGGCCTGGACTATTTTCGCCTTACCGGCGACCTGGAGTGGCAGCGCGAGCGCTTCCGTACCCATATCCGGGCTGCCATCAAGGCCGGCAAGCCCCTGATTATCCATACCAGGTCAGCGGCAGAAGACACGCTGCGGATCATGCGGGAAGAGGGTGCGGAACATGTCGGCGGCGTGATGCACTGCTTCACCGAAAGCCTTGAAGTGGCATTGCAGGCTATAGCAATGGGCTTTTACATATCGTTTTCAGGGATTGTGACATTCAAGAATGCGGTGGCGTTGAAAGAAGTGGCCAGGCAGGTGCCGCTGCAGCGCATTCTGGTTGAAACCGACTCGCCCTATCTGGCGCCAGTGCCTTATCGCGGTAAAACCAACCAGCCTGCTTATGTGAAATACGTTGCAGAAGAAGTGGCCAGGCTGCGTGGCATCAGTTATGACGAGCTGGCTACGGCCACCACCGAAAACTTCTTCCGGCTTTTCAAGCACGCGGCAAAATGCAGCTAATCATGCTCGGTGTCGGCTCCAGTGCCGGCACACCGGTTGTCGGTTGTGATTGCGCTACCTGCCGCTCGCCGGACGCACGCAATAACAGAACCCGGTGCTCTTCTGCGATCGTTCTGCCTGGCGGGGAAACCATTCTTATCGACACCGGCCCGGATTTGCGCCAGCAGGCGCTGCGCGAGGGGCTGAACAGGGTTGACGCTGTGCTGTACACGCATACCCATGCGGATCACCTGCATGGCATAGACGATCTGCGCGCATTCTGCCAGATACAGCGGCGGCAGATCCCGCTTTATGGCAATCACGAAACCATGCTGCATATTTCCAATAAATTTCCGTATGTCATTCGCGAGCCAGGCAGTTTCTGGGAGTTGCCGGTTCTGAGCATCAACCGGGTCAGCGAGCCGTTTGAGCTGTTTGGCGCCAAAATAACGCCCATCCCTGTCAAGCACGGCAACAGTGACATCCTCGGGTATCGGATTGGCAACTTTGCCTATATCACCGACGTGTCTGTCATACCTGAAAGCTCGCTGGACTTGTTGCAGGACCTGGATGTGCTTATGCTTGATTGCCTCCGGTTCGAACCGCATCCCACCCATATTAATCTGGAACAAAGCCTGGACTACGCCGGTCTCATCAAGGCCAGGCAAACCTACCTGATTCACATGACGCATGAGTTGGAGTTTGTGGAGGCCAGTCAACGGTTGCCGCCAATGGTGCGTTTAGGCTATGACGGCTTGAGGCTTGGCAGCAGTTAGTAGAATGCAAGCGTTTAACAAAAGTGCGATAATCCGGTAATCGAATCTTTGATCGCACACCAGAATTAGGAAAAGACATGCAACTCAGTAAAAAAACCTGTATCTCTCTCGCTGTCATCGGCTCCGTTTTTCTCGTCAATCCGGTCATGGCCGACACCGGCACAACTAAAACCGCGACAGCAAAAGCTGCGGCCAAAAAAACTTATACAGAGGATGAGTTTCTGAATACATTCAGCGGCAAGTCCCGCAAAGTCATCTCGGCTCAATTGGGCCAGCCCGTCAGGAAAGAGCAGGGTGTCAGGCCTTCGGGCGCCAATGCGGCCATAGCGCAACTGGGGCAGAAACCGGGCGACACCTCGAAACCGGTGAATGTCGAAATGTGGTATTACCCGGATATCGTTCGTTATGATGCCAAAAGAACCTACAGGCAAACCGAGCTTACATTTGTAAACGACCGGGTGATGAACATCACTTTCTTCAATACCAAATAAGCGATTGAGGAATGACAAAAAATAGCGCGGAGGCTGCTGCTTCTGCGCTATCCCATCGAAGGAACCAGCACGGCGGCACCGCTGAGCTTACCTTCGCGTAAGTCGTTCAGCGCTTCGTTTGCCCGGCTCAGCGGGTAAGCAACACAGTGCGTATTGACCGGAATCCCGGCCGCTAATGCAAGAAACTCAAGGCCATCTGCGCGAGTGAGATTGGCTACGCTTCTGACCACTCTCTCACCCCAAAGCAGGCGATAGGGAAAAGCAGGGATGTCCGTCATATGGATACCTGCACAGACGACCGTTGCGCCCTTTGCCGCTGCCTCTAATGCTGCCGGCACCAGCGTTCCTGCGGGCGCAAATATCAGTGCAGCATCGAGTGGCTTGGGAGGTACAGCCAGCGATGATCCTGCCCATATGGCCCCCAGCTGTTTTGCGAAGTCTTGTGCCGTTGTATCGCCTTCATGCGTAAAAGCGTAGACAGATTTACCCTGATCAACAGCCACCTGGGTAATGAGATGCGCAGCCGCGCCAAATCCGTAAATGCCGAGATTATCTCCGCCACCTGCAAGTTTCAGGGCACGATAGCCAATCAACCCGGCGCAGAGCAGTGGAGCAGCGCTGATATCCGAGTAATATCCGTCAATCAGGAAACAGTAACGTGGATCGGCCAGTGTGAGCTCTGCGAAGCCGCCGTCCATCTGATAGCCGGTGAATCTGGCCTGATCGCACAGGTTCTCCCGCCCGGCCAGGCAGTAATGGCATTCGCCACAAGTCCATCCCAGCCATGGCACACCGACACGGTCCCCGATGGAAAACTTGTCTACCCCGGCGCCTTTTTCGATCACCTGCCCCACGATCTCATGTCCAAGAATCAGGGATGGCTTGGGTAAAGGGAGATCACCATCCAGGATATGCAGGTCAGTGCGGCACACCCCGCATGCAAGCACGCGCAGCAGGAGCTGATGTTCACCAGGCTTGGGATCGGGTACTTCAGTATAGGAAAGCGGGCAGTTTTGCTGCTCAAGAAGCATGGCTTTCATGATGCACCCTCCATGGTAATTTACGTTGAAATGCCAATCTAGCGGGTAAATCTGTTGCAAGGTTGAGCTGAATCAAAGACATTCTAGTTTCAGGATCGGAGTATTATCAATGACGGAAAGGGTAAAGGGCTGCAGTTGATCTTCAGCCCAGGCTCCGGACCGCAAACAGCCTTAATGGAAGGAAGGAAATTACATGCGCTCAATTCTTATTCCCGTGGATGGCTCCAAACATGCGCTCAGTGCCGTGAAGCACGCAATATCGATCGTGCAGGATGGCATACCGGCGCATATTCACGTCATTAATGTGCAACCGGTGATTATCCCGCTCAGCGATTTCTATGATTACGAGCTGATAGAGAAAGCCCAGCACGATGAAGCGGAAAGGGCGCTGCAATCGGCGTGCAAATTACTGGATAAAGCCGGAATTAAGTATTCGAAGGCTGTGAAAATCGGCGCCATTGCCAGCACCATTATCGATTACGGCAAATCACATAAATGCGGATGGATCATTATGGGTACCCGTGGGATGGGTTCCTTAAGCAGTCTGATCATGGGTTCCACATCCAACAGAGTCATCCATCTTGCAAAAATACCGGTGACCCTGGTCAAGTAGGCTTCAATTCGGGATTCAGCAGGCAGAATTCGCTGTTGATGGATGGGTATCTTTATCGGATGCCCGTTCAAAGGGCTGTTCGCATCCTTCCGGACGCACTTTCTTATCAGCCTCAGGTATCAGCGCTGAATCCTGTCGAGTCGACAGTCTTTCGCATCTATATTCATTCCACAAAACAACCGGGCGCCGTCTGCAGTCCGTGATATCAATTTAACCGTCTCGATCGTCTCTGCGCATTGAGAATGATCGAATACCCCATGATTATTGGCCCGCATTATATCTTCATGAATAGAAGGTAATTTTTTGCCAATGTTAAAGATGTATGTATAATAAATCTAAATGCCTGGAATGAACCGTTCTGGCAAAAAGGCTCTTTGCAAGTTTGAAGTGAATTGGAATTTAATCATTGGTTTGAGAAACCGGCGCACCTTATTTCAGGACTGCGACAAGGAATCAGAGAGTACCCTCAGGAGTAACGCGCATGATATATCCGGAGTTTCCTTTAGCCCAACATATCAAATTGACCTCAAGCAGGCCTCGAATGGATTGTGCACGGCAATTTACAGATATTGTCAGCCTCACTGAGTTGATGGCTCTGGAGACATCGGAGGACGGGTTCCTCATGCTGGCCAGAAACGAAGAGTCGCTAACAAGGCCGATGCAAGTGTTGCAGAAGACACTGGATGACAAGCTGGAGTTGTCTCCGCTTCAGATACGTTACATGAGAGTCGGCAATATGCTGTATGAACCGAACATGCATCTGCGCGTGTCCGTTAATTCTTCATATATTGATAAAGTACGTAACGATTTCCAGGTTCGAAAATTTAAAATAATCGAAGATTATAAAACCATTAGCGGATTCGTTCTTCGTGCCGAGATGCCGCTCCGGCTGATTATGGGATACGGAATGGTTCTGGCAAGCCTGTCGGAATATAGCGGTTTTCATTTGAGCTGGCTGCACGGATACACCCCATATTTGGATATCACCATTTAAGGGCGGCAGGATAATTTAATGGGCATTTCCCGGTTTGCATAATGGCGAGAGTTTTCTTTTGATTGGGCCGGATTTCAGAATAACATACAGACTTATTGCCCGAGGGTTTGAGAGCCATACAGGATGAAAATCAAGATCAGCCAAAAAATCACCGGCTTGCTGGCATTCTATTTTCTCATGGCATTGGTGGCGATCGGCTCCACGCTATTCGTTTCCTGGCGCCTGGAGGGCAGCGCCGCTGCCATTAACGAGGCCGGGAAGGAGCGTATGCGTTCCTATCGCATCGCATTCCTGCTGGCCGAGCAGATCCAGCAGCCTGCGGACGACCGGCGGCAAGGCATTGAGCAGGAAATCAACCTGTTCGAAAGAACCTTGATCGAGTTGAAGAATGGCAATCCGCAGAGGCCTCTGTTTCTGCCCAAGGACTCAGAAACGATGGCACAGATGGCTCACCTGCATTCCGACTGGCATAGTGAAATCAAGCCGCGCATACAGGCGATACTCGATGCAACGCCGAAATCCGCGCAGGAACAACTGCTGCTCGACTACCATCCGACGCTCGAAGGCTTTGTCAGCGGGATTAATGATCTGGTGGTTCTGGTGGAGCAGAGAAATGCCCACGCGACAGCAATGTTGCGGTCATTCCAGATTGGGTTGGTGGTTATTGCCCTGTTGGGGACTGTGTTGCTGGATTATATTTTCTCGCTACTGCTCGTGCGTCCCGTGAAGAGGCTCAATGACGGCCTGCGGAGCATGGGCAAGGCCGATTTCAGCGTCAGGCTGCCTATTACCGGCGATGATGAGCTGAGCGAGCTGGCGCAAGGATTCAATCAAATGGTCGAAAAACTGCAGGGTATCTATACTGCCCTGGAGCAGCGGATCGAGGAAAAGACGCGGCGGGTCGAAATCAAGAACCGCGAATTGGGCACGCTCTATGAAATCGCTGCGTATCTCAATGCCTCGACTGCGGCCGAGCCGCTATGTGACAGTGTGCTGGAACGGATGATCGCGCTGTTTTGCGCCAATGGCGGCGTCATTCGCCTCACCGACCCGAAGGGCGAGCAGTTGAAGGTGGTTGCCGCGCGAGGCGTGTCCGACTCTTTCCTGGCCGAGGAAACCTATCTTGCGGTCGGTTCCTGCGTCTGCGGCGAAGTGGCGCGCGATGGCATCGCTGTCAGTTCCGATCTGATTATTCCGTCATCGCGGCCGCTGTTGCATGCCTGCAACCGGGATAACTTCCGTTCGATTGCGGCAATACCGATCCGCTCCAAGCAGAACATGCTGGGACTGCTTAACCTGTTCTTCGACACAACGCGCATCCTGCCGCCCGGCGAAGTGCGGCTGCTGGAATCGGTCGGGCTGCACCTTGGCACAGCGATCGAAAACCAGCGCCTGATTGCGCGCGAAAAGGAAATGGCAATCTCCGAGGAGCGTAACTTGCTGGCGCAGGAGCTGCACGACAGCATCGCGCAGTCGCTGGCCTTTCTCAATATCCAGGTGCAGATGCTGCAGGACGACCTGGCCAACCAGAAAGTCGCCAATGCGATCGAAGTCGTCGAACAAATCCGCGAAGGAGTGCAGGAAAGTTACGATGATGTGCGCGAGTTGCTGGTTCATTTTCGTACCCGGCTGGATCATGCCGACCTGGACGGCGCCATCGGCAGCGCATTGGAGAAATTCGAAGGGCAGGTCGGTATCCGCACGCATTACAGGCGCGTCGGCCCCAATCTCGACCTGCCGCCGGAATATGTATTGCAGGTGCTCCATATCCTGCAGGAATCCCTGTCCAATATTCGCAAGCATGCCGCTGCCACCGAGGTGGAAGTCGAACTGGTATCCGAGGGCGAGTGCCGGCTGACCGTGCAGGACAACGGCAGCGGTTTTGATGTCGAGCGGAATGCAGGCGACACGCATGTCGGGATTCGAATCATGCGCGAACGCGCACATCGCATGGGCGGAAAATTAACGCTGGAATCAACACCCGGCCGTGGCACGCGAGTCAGTCTTGCCTGGGCGGCTACACCCATGACCACGGGAGTTGCATGATGCCTATCCGTGTCCTGATTATCGATGACCATACCCTGTTTCGCAGCGGTATCAAGCTGCTATTGCAACGGCAGGCGGGTTTCGAGGTGGTAGGGGAAGCCGGAAACGGGCTGGAAGGCGTCAAGGATGCCAAGCGGCTGAACCCGGACATCGTGCTGCTGGATCTGCATATGCCGGATATCGGCGGCCTTGAAACCATTCCCTTGCTGAGGGATGAGGTGCCGCAGGCAAAGATCATCATGCTTACCGTATCGGAGGATGCGGAGGACTTGCTGGATGCCTTGCGCATCGGCGCCTGTGGATATCTGCTTAAAAACATCGATACCGATTTCCTGTTGCAGTCAATCAGCCGTGCCGCTAACGGTGAGTCGGTCATGTCGCCGCAAATGGCGGGCAAGCTGGCGGAAACGCTGCGCATGCCGGCCAAGGGCAATGCAGTCGATGCAAACAAGCTTTCT
Organism: Methylophilaceae bacterium; assembly: GCA_905339275.1. Classification (GTDB taxonomy): domain Bacteria; phylum Pseudomonadota; class Gammaproteobacteria; order Burkholderiales; family Methylophilaceae; genus UBA6140. The sequence continues at coordinate 1,140,576 of CAJPFK010000001.1, read as the reverse complement.
CCGCGTGAGCGCGAAATCATCGCGAAACTCGCACGTGGCGACAGCAACAAGGAAATTGCGCGCGAGCTCGAACTCTCGGAATCCACCGTCAAGATCCACGTGCAGGGTATCCTGCGCAAGCTCAACCTCGCCAGTCGCGTGCAAGCAGCGGTTTATGCCGTGGAGCATGGGCTGGTGGCCGATAATCGACCTGGCTAGACATTCGTTACCGAATACCATCCTTGTATCATCTTCATCCATACCTCGGCCATGGCAGCCTCGGTATTCCTTGGGCACAATACATACAGTCCCGCACCTGGAATGCTCCGTTAGGGAGCCGAGTATTCATTATTTTAGGATGTAGGTTTTGAGTGCCGATTTTTCATTGGCCGTCTGAAACTAGCCAAAAGAACTAGTTCGTTTTCTTCCTTCCACCCTGTACTTCAGAGGAATGGTCCTGACCGGATCGAAGGCATAACCTTGTGCCATGTATCAATCCGGGATCGGGATCATGACGACACAAAAATATAAAGCTTGGTCAGTAGTGGGGATGAGCACCGTTTCGTTCACGGTCTGCTTCATGGTGTGGATGATGTTCGCAGTGATTGGCATCCCGATCAAGAATACGCTGGGGCTCAATGAAACCCAGTTCGGCGTGCTGGTGGCGATGCCGGTGCTGACCGGTTCGCTGATCCGGCTGCCGCTCGGCATGCTGACCGACAAGTTCGGCGGGCGTATCGTGTTCTTCGTGCTGATGGTGTCCACCATCGTTCCCATCTGGTTCATTTCCTCTGGTACGCAGTTCTGGCATTACCTGGTAATGGGACTTTTCGTCGGCGTGGCCGGCGGATCGTTCACCGTCGGCATTTCCTACTGTGCACGCTGGTTCCCCAAGAACCAGCAGGGGTTGGCGATGGGAATCTTCGGGGCGGGCAATGCAGGCGCGGCACTCACCAAGCTGATTGCGCCCACGATCGTCGTGGCTTACGGCTGGGCCATGGTGCCCAAGGTGTACGCGGTCATGATGACCGTCACTGCCATCCTGTTCTGGTTTTTTACCTATGACGACCCCGCACACAAGGTCGGCAAGAGCGTGACCATTGCCGACCAGCTGGCAGCGCTGAAGGACCCCAAGGTCTGGAAATACAGCCAGTACTACTCCATCGTATTCGGCGGTTACGTGGCGCTGTCGCTGTGGATGACCAAGTACTACGTTTCCGAATACGGTTTCGACCTCAAGCTGGCAGCACTGCTGGCCGCCTGTTTCTCGCTTCCCGGCGGCGTGCTGCGCGCAATCGGCGGTTATTACTCGGACAAGTTCGGTGCGCATACCGTGACCTGGTGGGTTCTGTGGGTTTCGCTGGTATGCCTGTTCTTTCTTTCCTATCCGCAAACGCAGGTCAGCATCCTTACGGTCAACGGCCCGCAGACCTTCCATGTCGGCCTTAACTCGACCGTGTTCACTATCGTGATGTTCACCCTGGGCATTGCTTTCGCCGTGGGCAAGGCGTCGGTGTTCAAGTACATCTCGGACGATTACCCGCACAACATCGGCGTGATTTCCGGCGTGGTGGGGCTGGTTGGCGGGCTGGGCGGTTTCATCCTGCCCATCATGTTCGGCGCGCTGGTGGATTTCACCGGCGTGCGTTCCTCGGCCTTCATGCTGATGTTCGGCATCGTCTGGGTGTCGCTGCTGTGGATGTACTGGACGGAAGTCAGGCCGGTCAAGCTTAGTCGCCAGCAACACCCGGTCATCAATCAGTCCACGGTTATTTAAGGAAATCAACATCATGTCGACCAATATCAAGGAATGGAACGTCGAGGACGAGAAGTTCTGGGAATCCACCGGTAAACGGGTTGCCTACCGCAACCTGTGGATTTCGGTACCCAGCCTGCTATGCGGTTTCGCCGTATGGCTGATGTGGGGAATCATCACGGTACAGATGCTTAATCTCGGCTTCCCCTTCACCAAGGATGAGCTGTTTACGCTGACGGCGATTTCCGGGCTGGCCGGGGCGACGATGCGCATCCCGTCCTCGTTCTTCATCCGCCTGGCGGGCGGCCGCAATACCATCTTCCTGACGACTGCCATGCTCATCACGCCGGCAATCGGTACCGGCATCGCGTTGCAGCATCCGGAGTGGCCGCTGTGGGTATTCCAGTTGCTGGCGCTGTGGTCCGGGGTGGGCGGCGGCAACTTTGCCAGTTCGATGAGCAATATCAGCACCTTTTTCCCGAAGCGCTTGCAGGGGACCGCGCTGGGCATTAATGCCGGGCTCGGCAATTTCGGCGTGACCACGATGCAAATCCTGATTCCTCTGGTGATGACTGCCGGCATCTTCGGCGCGCTGGGCGGTGATCCTGTAGCGCTGGTCAAGGACAGCGGCTGGATACTTGGCAAGATCGAGGCCGGTACGCCGACGTTCATCCAGAATGCCGGTTACGTGTGGATCCTGTTGCTGCTGCCGCTGGCAATTGCGGGCTGGTTCGGCATGAACAATCTGCTGTCCATTTCGCCCGATATCGGCGGCACCCTGATCGCCTTCATCAAGATCACCTGGCTCTACACGCTGGCCTTCGTGCCGGCTATCGCCGGCCTCTACCTCTACCTGCCGGCGCCGACCGGGCTGGGGGTGCTGAACATGTGGGTGGCGCTGCCGCTGATCATGGTAAGCACGCTGCTGGTGATGAAACTGGCCGCTTTCGGCACGATGAAGGAAAACATCCAGAAGCAGTTCGCGATTTTCAGGAACAAGCACACTTGGTCGATGACCGTGCTTTACGTGCTGACCTTCGGTTCGTTCATCGGTTTCTCGATGGCGCTGCCGCTGTCGATCACCGTCATCTTCGGCGAGCAGCACATCTACGACGCGGTCAGCCAGACCTGGACCCACGTCAAGAACCCGGCTGCGCCTTCCGCGCTTACCTATGCCTGGATTGGGCCTTTCGTCGGCGCGCTGATCCGGCCGGTCGGCGGCTGGATATCGGACAAGGTCGGCGGTTCCATCGTCACCCAGATGATTTCCGCGGTGATGGTGCTGGCTTCGGCTTATGCCGGTTTCATCATGATGCAGGCCTACCAGTCCGTTACGCCTGAAATCTACTTCACCCAGTTCCTGGTGGTGTTCGTGATCCTGTTCGCGGCGACCGGTATCGGCAACGGCTCAACTTTCCGCACGGTCGGCGTCATTTTCGACCGCGTGCAGGCCGGCCCAGTGCTGGGCTGGACCTCGGCGGTGGCCGCTTACGGTTCCTTCATCGCCCCCGAAGTCATCAAGGGCCAGATCAAGGCCGGCACGCCGGAGCTGGCGATGTACGGCTTTGCCGTGTTCTACGCCTTGTGCCTGGGACTGAACTGGTGGTTTTACCTGCGTCCCGGTGCCGAGATCAGGAATCCGTAACCCGGCCCGATACGAACGAATTTAACTGGAGTAAACAACATGAGTCACTTTCTCGATCGCTTGAAATTTTTCGACAAGGTCAAGGAGACCTTTTCCAACGGCCACGGCATCGTCACCAACGAGGACCGCCAGTGGGAAGATGCCTATCGCCACCGCTGGCAGCACGACAAGATCGTGCGTTCCACCCACGGGGTGAACTGTACCGGCGGCTGTTCCTGGAAGATTTTCGTGAAAAACGGCCTGGTGTCGTTCGAGATGCAGCAGACCGATTACCCGCGCACCCGCGACGATCTGCCCGACCATGAGCCGCGCGGCTGCCAGCGCGGGGCATCGTTCTCGTGGTATCTGTACAGCCCGCACCGCATCAAGCACCCGATGATACGCGGCCGCCTGCTCGACCTCTACCGCGCCGAGCGCAAGAGCGGAAAAGACCCGGTGGAAGCCTGGGCCGCGATCCAGGCCGACGAGAAGAAGCGCAAGCAATACACCGCCGTGCGCGGCCTCGGCGGCTTCGTCCGCACCAACTGGGAAGAGGCGACCGAGATCATCGCCGCTGCCAACGTGCATACCATCAACAAATGGGGCCCTGACCGCATCTACGGCTTCTCGCCGATTCCCGCAATGTCCATGATTTCCTACGCCGCAGGCTCCCGATATCTCTCCATGATCGGCGGTGCCTGCGGTTCCTTTTACGACTGGTACTGCGACTTGCCTGCCGCGAGTCCGCAGACCTGGGGCGAGCAGACCGACGTGCCGGAGTCGGCCGACTGGTACAACTCGACCTATATCATCATCACCGGCGCCAATCTGCCTATGACCCGCACGCCGGACGCGCACTTTGCCTCCGAGGTACGCTACAAGGGTGCCAAGATCGTCGCGATGGCGCCGGATTACGCCGAGTTCTGCAAGTTCTCCGACCTGTGGATGCCGATTCGCCAGGGCACGGACTCTGCCGCTTTCCTGGCGATGGGGCACGTCGCGCTGAAGGAGTACTACATCGACCGGCAGGATCCGTATTTCCATGAGTATGCGCGCAAGTACACCGACCTGCCGATGCAGGTCATGCTGCGCAAATACGGCGACGGCTACGTTTCCGATCGCTTCCTGCGCGCTTCCGATTTCGACGGTGCTCTCGGCGAAACCAACAACCCTGACTGGAAGACCATCGTCTATGATGAGAGCAGCCGGTCATTCGTCGCCCCCAATGGCTCTATCGGCTTCCGCTGGGGCGAAGAGGGCAAGTGGAACCTGTTGCCAAGGAATGCAGCCAACCAGGAGTCTATCGTTGCCGAGCTGAGCTGCATCGAAGACAGCGATGCCGTGGTTTCGGTCGGTTTCCCGCACTTCAACCAGGGAGAGGATGATCTGCTGTACCGGAATGTACCGGTACGCAGGGTAACCCTTTACAACGGCGATGAGGTGCTGGTTGCCTCGGTGTTCGACATGCAGGTGGCACAATACGGCATTGACCGCGGCTTGGGCGGCGGCAATGTGGCGCAATCCTACGCCGATGCCGACGTGGCCTATACTCCGGCCTGGGCCGAGAAGGTCACCGGCGTGAAAGCAGCCGATATCGAGCGCACCGGCCGCGAATTCGCTTACAACGCCTCGAAGACCCAGGGCAAGTCCATGGTCATCATGGGGGCGGCGATCAACCACTGGTACCACAACGACCTGGCTTACCGCTCCATCATGAACCTGCTGCACATGTGCGGCTGCGTCGGCCAGACCGGGGGCGGCTGGGCGCACTACGTGGGCCAGGAAAAGCTGCGGCCGCAGGCCGGTTGGGCGCCGATCGCCTTCGGTCTCGACTGGGCCCGTCCGCCGCGCCATATGAACTCGACGTCGTACTGGTATTTCCATACCGATCAGTGGCGCTATGAGACGGTGAAGGCTGACGACCTGCTGTCGCCGGCAGGCAAGGGCAAGTACAAGGGTTATTCGCTGGCGGATTACAACGTCGCTGCGACGCGCATGGGCTGGCTGCCTTCCGCACCGCACTGGAACACGAACCCGTTGAACCTGGTTGCCGAGGCCGAGAAGGCGGGCGCCAAGGATGATGCCGGGATCGCCGATTACGTGGTCGACAAGCTGAAAACCGGCGAGCTGGATGTCTCTTTCGCCGACGTGGACAACCCGGTCAACTGGCCGCGCAACCTGATCGTCTGGCGTGCCAACCTGATCGGCACTTCCGCCAAGGGGCACGAGTACTTCCTCAAGCATCTGCTGGGTGCGCAGAACGGCGTGCTGCAGGAGTCTGGAGCAGGCCGCGACAACCAGGAAGTCAAATGGCACGAGGAAGCGCCTATCGGCAAGCTGGACCTGATGGTGGACATCAACTTCCGCCTCAACTCCACCGGCGCGTATTCGGACATCATCCTGCCGACTGCGACCTGGTACGAGAAGAACGACCTCAACACCACTGACATGCACCCGTTCATCCACCCGCTGTCGGAAGCGGTCAGCCCGGGCTGGGAATCCAAGTCCGACTGGCAGATTTTCAAGTCCATCGCCAAGGCATTCTCGACGCTGGCCGAAAAGCATCTCGGCACCAGGAAAGACATCGTCGCGCTGCCGATGCAGCATGACTCGGCTGCCGAGCTGGCACAGCCGTTCGGTTATGTGACCGACTGGAAGAAGGAAGGACTGGCGCCGGTACCGGGCAAGACCATGCCTATCCTCAAGGTGGTGGAGCGCGACTACGCCAACACCTACAAAAAGTTCATCGCACTCGGCCCGTTGATGACCAAGCTCGGCAACAACATCAAGGGTATCGACTGGAACACCGAGCAGGAATACGAGGAACTCAAGCGCCACAACTACACGGTGAAGGAGCCGGGCATTTCATTCGGCATGCCGTCACTGGAAGAGGACATCGCGGTGTGTGATTCGGTGATGCGCATGGCGCCGGAAACCAACGGCGAAGTGGCGCACAAGTCGTGGAGCGCGCTTTCGAAGAAGACCGGCATCGACCATCACCATCTCTATGCCGGGCGTCATGAAGACAAGATCACCTTCAAGGACATCCAGGCCCAGCCGCGTAAGATCATCACCGCGCCGACCTGGTCCGGCATCGAGTCCGAAACGGTGTCGTATACCGCCGGCTACACCAATATCCACGAACATATCCCGTTCCGCACGCTGACCGGACGCGCGCATTTCTACCAGGATCACGAGTGGATGCTGGATTTCGGTGAAGGCTTCTGCGCCTATCGCGGCCCGCTGGACATGAAAGCGCAGAACACCGTGCCGGCTGCAGTCAAGGCCAAGCCGCACCTAGTGCTCTCCTGGATCACGCCGCATTCCAAGTGGGGCATCCACTCCTCGTACCAGGACACCCTGCGCATGCTGACGCTGTTCCGCGGCGGTCCGTATATCTGGGTATCCGAGACCGATGCGCAGGTAATCGGGCTAAAAGACAACGACTGGGTTGAAGCGGTTAACGCCAATGGCGCGACCATGGCCCGCGCGGTGGTGTCGCAACGCGTGCCGAGCGGCATGGCGATGATGTATCACGCGCAGGAAAAGAACGTGAACGTGCCGGGCTCGGTATCCACCAACAAGCGCGGCGGCATACTCAACTCGGTGACCCGCGTCATCATCAAGCCGACCAATATGATCGGCGGCTACGCACAGCTTTCGTACAGCTTTAACTACTACGGCACCGTGGGCTGCCAGCGCGACGAGCAGGTAGTGCTGCACAAGGTGGCGGACCAGGATATCGACTGGCTGGAGCGCCCACTCAGCGCGGCGCGCGAAGCGCAGCTTAACCCGGTCGGCATCGGCGCCAAGTAAAGGTAAAAGGAGATTCAAATGAAAGTACGCGCACAATTCGCCTTTGTCTTCAACCTGGACAAATGTATCGGCTGCCATACCTGCTCGGTGACCTGCAAGAACGTCTGGACCAATCGCAAGGGCGTCGAGTACGCCTGGTTCAACAACGTCGAATCCAAGCCCGGTGTCGGCTACCCCCAGCAGTGGGAAGACCAGGACAAGTGGAACGGCGGCTGGGAGCTGAAGAACGGCAAGCTGGAGCTTAAATCCGGCAGCCGGGCCTCCAAGCTGATGAACATTTTCGCCAACCCTGACCTGCCCGAGATCGACGACTATTACGAGCCGTTTACTTACAACTACGCCCGCCTGCAGAACGCGCCGCTGTCCGAGGCGGCGCCGACTGCGCGGCCGCTGTCACAGATCACCGGCGAAACCATGGAGAAAATCACCTGGGGCCCTAACTGGGAAGACGACCTGGCCGGTGAGTATTCCAAGCGCAGCAAGGACCAGAATATGCACAACATCCAGAAGGAGATGTACGGGCAGTTCGAGAACACCTTCCACATGTATCTGCCTCGCATCTGCAACCACTGTCTCAACCCGGCCTGCGTCGCGGCCTGCCCCTCCGGATCGATGTACAAGCGCGAGGAAGACGGCATCGTGCTGGTGGACCAGGACAAGTGCCGCGGCTGGCGCATGTGTGTCAGTTCGTGCCCGTACAAGAAGGTGTTCTACAACTGGGAATCGGGCAAGGCCGAGAAGTGCGTCGGCTGCTACCCGCGCGTTGAGTCCGGCATGCCGACGGTGTGCTCCGAATCCTGTGTCGGCCGCATCCGCTACAACGGCATCATGCTGTATGACGCCGACCGTATCGAGGAACTGGCCAGCGTTAGCGACGAGCAGGACCTGTACGAAGCGCAGTGCAATATTTTCCTCGACCCGAATGACCCGGAAGTGATCGCCGCCGCTCGTGCCGAGGGCATCAACGAGGACTGGATCATCGCCGCACAGAAATCGCCGATCTGGAAGATGGCGATCGAATGGAAGATCGCTTTCCCGATGCACCCGGAATTCCGCACGCTGCCGATGGTGTGGTACGTGCCGCCGTTATCGCCAGTGCAGTCGCAGATCGACCAGGGCAACCTGCCGGTCGGCCCGGACGGCGCAATTCCGCTGGCCGGTTCGATGCGCCTGCCGGTGCAGTACCTGGCCAACCTGCTCACTGCGGGCAAGCAAGCGCCGGTCGAGAGCGCACTGAATCGCTTGATCGCGATGCGCAGCTACCAGCGCTCTGTCCACGTGGAAGGGCAGGCCGATACCCGTGCTCTGGACAAGGCGGGCATCACCGAGGACATGGCGAAGGAGATGTACCGCTACCTCGCAATCGCCAACTACGAAGACCGCTTCGTGATCCCGACCGGGCACGCGGAAGTGACGCTGGACGATTTTCACGGCTTTCAGGGCCAGAACGGCTTTACCTTCGGGAACGACACGTCGGCCGGCGTCAGCAAGATCACGCTGTTCCCGCGCCGGCGCAAGGAATCGATGGAACCTCGCGACCCGGTCCCTTCTTCAGAATGATGCCAGGAGAACCCTATGCAAATCTATAAATTAATGTCGGTACTGCTTGAATATCCCGATCAGGAGCTGATCGATCATTTGCCGGAGATACCGGAAAAACTGGCGCAATGCGTCGATATTGACGACGCTGAGCTAATTGCGCTGTGCGAGTTTATCGATCACCTTGCCGGCAAGACGCTGACCGAACTGCAGCAGGATTATGTGCAGACATTTGATCTGACTGCAGAACACAGCCTGCATTTGACCCACCACCTGTTCGGCGACGACAAGAACCGCGGGCCGGCACTGATCGACCTCGGCGAACTGTACAAGGATTACGGCGTGGAGGTGGTAGGTAACGAGTTGCCGGACTATCTGCCGTTGATTCTGGAATTCACCGCCTATCTGGACGACAACGAGGCGATGGTCTTCCTGTCGGACGCCAACAAGGTGCTGAAAGTCCTGGCCGATAATCTGAAAAAAGCCGGTAGTCCTTATGCGACGCTGCTTTCCATTATTGAGGGGCGCGCCACTTTAACGCGGCTTGCCGCCTGAGGAGAACCATCATGAACCTGCACAATTTTCTCTACGGGGTTTATCCCTATATCGCGCTCTCCGTGTTCCTGCTGGGAAGCATCCTGCGCTTCGACCGCGAGCAGTACACCTGGAAAAGCGATTCCAGCCAGTTGCTGTCCAAGGCCAATATGCGTGTCGGCAGCAACCTGTTCCATATAGGCATCATCGCGATTTTCTTCGGCCACGCCGTCGGCCTGCTGACGCCGCATAGCGTGTTCACAGGGCTTGGGGTGTCGGACATGACGCACCAGATGATTGCGATCTGGGCCGGCTCGATATTCGGCACGCTGTGCCTGATCGGTGGTGCCATGCTGTGGGTGCGCCGCATGTTCAATGCGCGCGTGTCGGCGGCCAGCCGCGGCTCGGACAAATTCATCCTGAGCTGGCTGTTGGTCACGCTGCTGCTCGGGTTGTCCACCATTCCGGTTTCCATCGGCCATGCCAACGAAGGCAACCCGGGGGTGATGATTGCGCTCGCCGAATGGGCGCAAAGCATCGTCTACCTGCGTCCGAATCCAGCGCTGTTGGCAGAAGTGGACACCGTGTTCAAGGTGCACCTGTTCTTCGGCATGACGGTATTCCTGGTGTTTCCGTTTACACGCATGGTGCATGTATGGAGTGCGCCATTCGGCTACCTGGGCCGGCCTTACCAGATCGTGCGCAGCAAGCGCAGGTTTCGCTAGAGAAAATAAACGATAGGGAAAGCGACCGATGCGTGACGTCAGCAAGTTCGTACAAGGCTTCAAGCGTTTTCAGCATCAATACCTGGGCAACCGTCACACGTTGTTCGACCGCCTGGTTGAGGAAGGGCAGCATCCGCGCGCGCTGATGATCTCCTGCTGCGATTCGCGTTGCGACCCGGCGTTGCTGACCGATTGCGACCCGGGTGACATGTTCGTGGTGCGCAATGTGGCCAATCTGGTGCCGCCACACACCCAGGCCACGTTTTTTGCCGCGACCAGTTCGGCGATGGCGTTTGCAGTGCGGAATCTGGAAGTCGAACACATCATCGTCATGGGGCACGCTCGCTGCGGCGGCATACGCACCCTGATGGCCAACCGGCCGCCCGAGTGCGACGAGGAGGAATTGATCGCCAAATGGCTGGGTATCGCGGCGGATGCGCGCCAGCGAGTGCTGCAGGAGCTTCCGGGAAAACCTGCCGAAACCCAAGAGCGTGCCTGCGAACAGGCCGCCATCCTCATTTCCCTGGAGAACCTGCTGTCCTATCCCTGGATCCGGCGACGTGTGCATGAAGGCAGCCTTGCGTTGCACGGCTGGTATTTCGACATGGAGCGCGGAGAGTTGCTGCAATACCAGGCCGCCACCGGGAAATTCCAGGTGCTAGTACCCAACTTCAACCTGTATGAAGAGGCTGCCAGCGGGAGCAGGGTGATGGGGGCATGAGGCAATCGGCCGGGCTCCGTTTCGCCCCGATACATTGATCCATCTTATTTGGAGAGAGCATGATGAACCGCTATACAACAACACTTGGCATCCTGGCCATCATGGCCTGCGTACCGGCATGGGCTGCCGATACGCAGGATACTTCCGTATCGCTGATGGAGTCCGTCAGCGGCGGCACGCCCATGACCAATTTCCGCCTGCGTTACGAAGGGGTGGACCAGGATGGCAAGAGAGAGAATGCCAACGCATTCACGCTACGCAGCCTTGTCGGCTGGCAGACCGCACCGTTCCATGGCTTCAGCGTCGCAGCCCAATTGATTGATGTCGGCGTGTTCAACGACAACTACGACAATTTCGACAAGGCGGCCGCCGAGCCCGGCAAGGGCGCCTACCCGCGCGTCGTGGACCCGGACGATACCGACATCAACCAGTTGTTCGTGGAATGGACTGGCATCAGCAATACCAAGCTCCGGTTGGGTCGCCAGTCGGTCAAGCTGGACAACGTGCGTTTCATCGGCAATATCGAATTCCGCCAGGTGATGCAGGTGTTCGACGGCTTCGCCCTGGAAAACAGGGGACTTCTTCCGGATACCAGCATCTACCTTGCCCATTTCGAGCGCGTGAAGCAGATCACCACCAAGGTCCAGAACGCCAACATCGAGATCGCAAACCTCAAGTACAGTATTTCGCCTGGCGAAGCGCTTATCGGCTACGGTTACTTTGTGGACTGGGACGGTGAAGTGAAGGCAAGCAATCCCAATCCAAAAACCACTTCCAGCAAAACTTTCGGCCTGCGCCTGGATGGCACGCGTGCAATCAACCAGGACTGGGAAGTGCTGTATACCGCCGAATACGCCAAGCAGGACGACTACAAGGATGGGCTCGACAATATCGATGCGCATTACCTGCGGCTGGGCGGCGGTGCGATGCATGGCAGCTGGTATGCGCGCATCGACCATGAGGTACTGTCCAGCAATGGCGGCTTATCCGCGTTCCAGACCCCGCTCGGCACCAACCACCTGTTCCAGGGATGGGCCGACCAGTTCCTGATTACCCCGAACCAGGGCATCAAGGATACCTTCATCTCCTTCGGCGGCAGGATATTGAATGTTCAACTGACAGGTGAGTACCACTGGATCAACTCGGACGAGAGCTTTCTTACGCCAACCGGCATTGGCAAGGGCGACAGGTACGGCAAGGAACTTGATCTCGCTGCAAGCTATACCCATGGCAAGCACTGGATGGGCAAGGTTGAATATGCGCGTTTCCGCGAAGACGATATCTACGGCGCCTCGCTGGCTGCCGCTACCCGTAAGCGCGATACCGAGAAGCTGTGGCTCACCATGATGTATGCGTTCTAAGGAGATTCAGATGTTCAAAATTCCCGTACTCGGCATCTGCGCCCAGTCCAGTGGTATGGGCAAAACCACGCTGCTGGAATGCCTGCTGCCGCTGCTTGCGACTTATGGCCTGAAGGTTTCCGTGATCAAGCAGACGCATGCCGATTTCGACGTCGACCGCCCGGGCAAGGACAGTTACCGCATGCGAGAGGCGGGCGCGACGCAGGTTCTGCTAAGCTCCCAGAATCGCTGGGTGCTGATGACGGAACAGAAAAACGATGTCTCGGACTCGCGCCTGCTGGATATGGTTGGCCATCTCGACCTCGATATCGCCGACCTGGTGCTGGTGGAAGGGTTCCGCCATGCGCCCATTCCGAAAATCGAAGTGTTCCGTCCTTCTCATGGAAAAAAACTGCTGGCTCTCGATGACGACCATGTCATCGCTGTTGCGAGCGATATCGCTGTCGCCACCTCGCTGCCGGTACTGGACCTCAACTGCTCCGTTGGCGTGGCCGAATTCATTTTTACGTGGTGGGGTAATCAGCGCAGGGTGTCAGCAACTGCTTAACCCGCTGCCCGGCATGGGTTCCAGTAAGGCTTGCGTGGCGTTAGCCGTGGCTAGTTGCCGTTTATATATCAAGCGCATTGCAAATTTCACCCTCCCAGGGTTTGCCAAATCCTGTCGACCCTGGCTTTTACTTCCGCGGGCATTTCAATTGGCCGGCCCCATTCTCGGCTTGTTTCGCCCGGCCATTTATTGGTGGCATCCATGCCCATTTTGCTGCCCAGGCTGCTGACCGGGGAGGCGAAGTCGAGGTAGTCGATCGGCGTGTTGTCCACCAGCAGGGTGTCGCGCATCGGGTCGACGCGGGTCGTGATCGCCCAGATCACTTCCTGCCAGCTGCGGATATCAACGTCCTCATCCACGACCACGATGAACTTGGTGTACATGAACTGGCGCAGGAAACTCCAGATGCCGAACATGACGCGTTTGGGGTGGCCGGGATAGGATTTTTTCATCTGCACTACGGCCATGCGGTAGCTGCACCCTTCCGGGGGCAGGTAAAAGTCGGTGATTTCCGGAAACTGCTTTTGCAGCAGCGGCACAAACAGCTCATTCAGCGCCAGCCCCAGGATTGCAGGTTCATCGGGCGGTTTTCCGGTAAACGTGGAGTGGTAGATCGGGTTGCGCCGCATCGTGATGCGGTCAATGGTGAGCACCGGGAACCAGTCCTGCTCGTTGTAATAACCCGTATGGTCGCCAAACGGTCCTTCCAGGGCATACTCATAACCTGTGGCGTGCGTTTCGTCCGGGCGGATGTGTCCTTCCAGCACGATCTCGGCGAAAGCCGGAACTCGCAAGCCGCTGCCTATGGCCTTGACCACCTCGGTACGGCGGCCGCGCAGCAGGCCCGCGAACTGGTATTCCGACAGGCTGTCGGGTACCGGCGTGACTGCGCCCAGGATGGTGGCGGGATCGGCCCCCAGGGCGACTGCAACCGGGTAGGGCTGGCCCCTGTGAAGCGTTCCGTGCTCACGGAAATCCAGCGCGCCTCCGCGCTGGGGCAGCCATCGCATGATGACTTTATTGCGATCGAGCACCTGCTGGCGATAAACCCCGAGATTCTGACGTTCCTTGTGCGGCCCCCTGGTGATGACCAGGCCCCAGGTAATCAGCGGCGCGGCATCGCCCGGCCAGCAATGCTGGATGGGCAGGCGGGACAGATCCACATCATTGCCTTCCCACACGATATCCTGGCAAGGTGCCGATTGTAATTCTTTGGGCCCCATGCTCCACAAGGATTTCACCAGCGAGCCCAACCCTAGCATTTCCTTGAGACCCTTCGGCGGCTCGGGTTCCTTGAGCATGCCCAGCAGGTGACCGAATTTGCGCAACTCGCTTGCATCGGCAGCGCCCATGCCGAGCGCGACGCGATGCGCAGTACCGAAAAGATTGCCCAACACCGGTATGCTGTGTCCAGCGGGATTTTCAAATAGCAGTGCCGGACCGCCGGCGCGCAGGGTGCGGTTGCAAAACTCCGTCATTTCCAGATAGGGAGAGATGGAGGGCGTGACGCGTTTGAGCTCGCCCAGCCGTTCAAGCTGGGCGATGAATTCACGTAAATCGCGGTAGGCCAAGTCAGTGACCCGCCGGACCGGGCCGGTTTTCCGCTGCCAGGCCATTCCAGCGAGGTGCCAGCGAATTCGGTATATTCAGTAAGTCGACGATGCGGCCGATGGTATGGTCAATGATGTCGGCAATGGTTTGCGGCCGGTGGTAGAAAACCGGTGTCGGCGGGTAGATAATCCCGCCCATTTCAGTGACGCTCGTCATGTTGCGCAAATGGGCCAGGTTCAACGGTGCTTCCCGTACCATCAGGATCAGGCGGCGGCGCTCCTTTATCATGACATCGGCAGCACGTGTGATCAGGTTGTCCGACAGGCCATGCGCCACCGCGGCTAATGTCCTCATCGAACACGGGGCCACGACCATGCCGTCCGACTGAAACGAGCCGCTGGCAATGATCGCCCCCACATCGCGTACATGATGTGCAACGTCTGCCAGTATTTCAAGCTCGGCGAGACGCATGCCCAGCTCGTGTTGCAGATTCAATATGCCGGCATCGGATACCACCAGATGCGTTTCGATGCCGGGCGTTTCCTGCAGCACTTGCAGCAAACGCAAGCCATACGCAGCGCCGGTGGCGCCGGTGATTGCAACGATCAGCCGTTTGGGAGCGGCGGTCGTGGTGGTCATGAAAAGCTATCCTTTCCGTTCAATATCCCGGTCTGCCGGGCGGTACTTTCAGGCTGTCCGGGTGCGAACCTGTTGATCTACATATGGCCGCTATGATCGGCGCCGCCGGTCAAATCGGACATCTCTATCGTGACTTCATCGAAACGCAGCACTTTTCCGCCATATTGTTTCGCAAAAGTTTCCGCCGCTTCCTGGTCAGCGAATGAGGCCAGTGTCGGCCCCATCGAGCCTGTCCTGCTGCTGCCCAGCACAAAATAGGCTGTTCTTGCGTCGATCCAGTGATCCTGCGGTTTTTCCCAGTCTGCCTTGCCCATGTCTTGCGTAAAAATGCCGGTGACGCGTTTCTGCTCTTCCGGCTGCAGATAGATTGAGAACATTTCCATCGTGTCGCAGAAGAAATCCGGTTTGCCGCTGACATAATGAATCTGCCCTTTGGGGCCGGGGAAATCGGCGAGTATCATGCCGTCCATCGAGCAGGCGGTACCGGGCTTGATTTCCTGCGGCTCAGCCGGGGGTTCCATTTGGCCGCAGGCGGCAAGGGCGGCAAGCAGCAGCAAGGGGTAAGGGGTAAGTAATCTCATTTGAATCTCCATAAGGCGATGGCGAGCGGGGCCACGATCCAGGTGATCATCATGCCGCCGAGCAGCCAGGGGTTGGACAGGCTGGCCGGAAATACCGTGGCCAGCCCGTAAAAATGCCTGAGTTCTTCCATGTTGAATATGTTGAGGATGCGGAAGATGTCCGCGGGATTGAATAGCAGCAACAGCGGGAACAGTTCCTCGCCGAATGCGCCGCCGGACAGCACCAGCAGCCCGAGCAGGACGAGGTCGTAGACCAGCACGAACAGGAACCACAAGGCGATTGCGGCGCCGCTGGCGCGTGCACGGTCGCGGGCGATGACTGATACCATCACGGCCAGGCTGAGGAACACCATGCCGAACAGGATCGCGCTCAGCATGAATCCGGCATAGTGGTAAAGCGCTTCAGGGCTGGTCTGGCCGGCAAGCAGCAACCCGACCAGCCCGAAGCCTGCCAGGGTGGAGCAGGCGAGTGCCGTGGACAGGCCTGCAAACTTGCCGAGCAGCAGCTCCAGCCGCGTGATCGGCATGGACAGCAGCAAATCCAGTGAGCCGCGTTCACGTTCGCCGACGATGGCATCGTAGCCCAGGATCAACGCAATCAACGGGATCAGGTAGATCACCAGGCTGACCAGGCTGGCGATGGTGAATTCGATATTGCGGAAGCCGACTTCCCCTTGCTGCGCTGCGCCAAGATAGGTAATCGCGAGCGCGAACAGCGTAAAGATCACGGCCACCGCGATGACCCAGCGGTTGCGGATGCGGTCACGAAACTCCTTGGCGGCAATCACTTTGATTTGCGAGAGTTCGATCATGGCTTACTCCGCATATCCCAGGAACACGTCTTCCAGCGAGGGTTCCCGGACGGCAATGTCGTCGATCATGTCTCCCATGGCACCGAGCCGGCGCAGGATATCCATCTTGCCGGCACGCCGGCAGCGGATGACGGCGGTATTGCCGTCGACGCTCATGTCTTCCAGCGCGATGCCGCGCAGCACGTCTTTCAGCGCCTGTGGCGGGCATTGCAGCCGCAGGCGGATGGCAAGCGGCAGGTTGACCGCTTCACGCAACTCCTGCACCGTGCCCAGCGCATGTAGTTTGCCGGATTTCATCACCGCCAGCCGCTGCACGCGCTCCTGGATTTCGGACAGGATGTGGGAGGTGATGACCACTGTCACGCCCCGGTGATTGAGCTCGCCCAGCATATGATAGAACTCGCGTATGCCTTCCGGGTCGAGACCGTTGGTCGGCTCATCGAGAAACAGGATGCGCGGCTCGCCCAGCAAGGCCTGGGCGAAACCCAGGCGCTGGCGCATGCCCTTGGAATAGCCGTCCACACGCCGATGGGCAGCGTGGCCAAGGCCGACTTTCTCCAGCAGGCGTGCGCACTGGCCGGGATCGCAGCCCTTCAGCGCGGCAAAGAACTGCAGTGTTTCCAGCCCGTTCAGATTGTCATAGAACACCAGGTTTTCCGGCAGGTAGCCGATAGTGCGGCGCAACTCACGGAACGCGCTGCCGCGTACCGGTGTGCCGTGGATACGGATGCTGCCGGAAGAGGGCGGAATCAGCCCCAGCATCATCTTGAACAGCGTGCTCTTGCCCGCGCCGTTGTGGCCGATCAGGCCCATGGTTTCGCCCTGGAGGATATCGAGCGTGACATTACTGACCGCATGCACAGCGCCGAAATGACACGAAACGCTGTTGATTTCAATGACGCTGCTTGCCAAGCCAGGTGCTCCAGTCTGAATGAAATGGCCGCATGCGCGGGCGGTGGTCGACGATGCTGGTTGCGCGCAACAGCGGAAACTGCCGCGCGACCATCCGCAGTGTCTGTACCGCAGGGCTGTTCAGGAGCAGTTTGGCTGCCGGATATTTCCAGGTAAGGCGGTCGACCAGGTCGCTCGCTTCGTAGGGCACATCGCCGACGCCGTCGCTGTTGCGATCCCAGCCGAGATAATTGCTCCAGTAGTTGCCGGTTTCGCCGCCCCAGTTCTCGTCCCGGCTGGCGACGTAGCGGATTTGTTCGCGGTTGTGAATCAGGTCGTTGCCTTCCACCTTGTTATTGATCGAGCCGGCCCAGACGTGCATGCCTACGCGGTTGCCGATCACCAGGTTGCCTCGCAGCGTATTGTATTCGGCGTCGTAGATGAAAAATCCGCGGCCGTTGCCGGCGACGATATTATTTTCCACCACGGAATCCTGTATGGTGCGCAGCATGATGCCGTGATCGGAGTTATCCCAGGCCTGGTTGTTGCGGACAACCTGGTTGCGGACTTCCATCAGGGCCAGCCCGCCACGGTTGCGGTAGCTCCGGTTATGCTCCCACACATTGAAGTTGGAGTTCATGTAATGCGTGCCGTAGCGCAGATGATGCAGCCGGTTGCCGCGGAACAGCGCATGGTCGGACACATCGACATAGATACCGTCGCGGGTGAAGCTGATATGGTTGTCGATGATCTGCGCATCGCGCGAGTTATAGAGCTGGATACCGTTGCCGCGCTGCGCCGAGGCAAGGTCGCGCATGCCGGTGATGTTGTTGCCGATGACCTGCACGTTCCGCACTTTTTCGATCCATAGCCCGAACAGCGTGTAGTTGATGACATTGTCGCGGATTACCGCGCGGTCGCTGCCCGGTTCGAGGTAGATGCCAGCATTCTGCGCGGTGAGATCGGCGCCGCTGTTGCGCACGATGAAGCCTTCGATCGTCACGTCCGGCGATTTGATGCGAATCACGTCGCCCTGGTTGCCGCCATCCAGCGTTGGCCGGTCGATGCCCTTGAGAGCGAGCGGCTTGTCGATCAGCAGGTGCTCGCGGTAGTGGCCGCGTCCGACCAGCACCGTGTCGCCGTGGCCGGCGCGCGCGACCGCCGCGCCGATAGATTCGCCCGGATGCACGATGATTTCTGCGGCACCTGCAACATTTGCCGCAAGCAGCGCCGTCAGGCCCAGGCTGATTGCCGCGAGCATCATGCCGGCTTTTCTGCCTTTTTCGGTGGGCGGCCGATGCTTTCCACCGGGATGAAATAGCCTTGTGCGGAAATCGGTGTCAGCGGCAGGCCGTCCTTTGCCCGCCGTTTGCGTTCCTTGGCAAGCGGCGGGCAGGCATGGTCGTCATAGTAGTACACCATGCAATCCAGGCAGAGCAGGCACTCACGCTGGTCTATCCTGCCTTGGGCGTCGATCGCCTGCGAGCCGCAGCCGGCGGCGCAGGCATGGCAGGTGGTGCATTCCTTTTTACGCTTCAATGCGATGCCGCGGAACGTGCCCGGTATCGCCAGCCCGGCGCCCAGCGGGCAGAGGTATTTACAGAACGGGCGCTCGGTGAACATCGACAGCCCGAACAGGAACAGCCAGAATGCAATGAACGGCCATGAGCGGTTCCACACCCCGACCAGGAAGGTGGTCTTGAAAGGCTCCACCTCGGCCATTTTTTCCGCGATGCCCATCGAATAGAACGAGACTGCCAGCAGGGTGAAGAAGATCGCGTATTTCAGCCATTTCAGCTTGTCATGCAGCGTCTTCGGCAGCATGAACTGGAAGCGGCGCAGTGGCGTGGCCCTGGTGATTTTGTACAGCAGTTCGGACATCGAGCCGTAGGGGCAGAGCCAGCCGCAGAACAGCCCGCGCCCCCAGATGAATACCGTGATGATGATGAACCACCAGAACACGAAGATATACGGGTCGGACAGGAACAGTTCCCATCTCCAGTGGAACAGCAGCGAATGTACCCAGGTGAGTACATGGGTGATGCTGGGCTGCGCCATCAGCCCGTAGCCGAGAACGACGATGCTGATGGTCCAGATCACATATTTGGGTATCGACACCCAGCGCTTGTCCTTGTGGTTGGCACGGCGCACCAGTTTGTCGCGCACCACGTGCACGGCGGCGGTGACGGCCAGCAGCAGCGTGAACAGCAGGATGCCGATCCATTTGTCCTTCCAGATTTTGAGCCAGGCCGGATCAGGCTTGATGATAACGGGGCGCCCGCCTTGAAGCATGCGCGCAGCCAGCCAGTATTCGCGGTCGAAATTGGCGAAGGTCTTGATGCCGGTCTGCTTGTCCACCTTGTTGCCGAGGAACACCAGGCTCCACGGATAAGCCGCGCTGAAGCTCGCGCTGCGGATGATGAAGATGCCGGATTCCTCGTAGCGCGGCGCACCGGCTGCTTCCATGCTGTACAGGTTGAGATAGTCGGTGTCGCGGAAGGTGAAGCTGTCCATGTCCTGTGATACCTGGATGCGGTCATAGATGCCGCCGCGCACGAAGCCGGAACCCTTGAACGAGGCAATGCCGTTGGCGACGATAAAAATCGCGTGCTCGTCCGGCTTGAGCTCGGCCATCAGCCTTTCATAGACGCGATCGCCGAGAATGCTGCGGCCTATGTCGGGGGCATTGAGATAACCGAAATAGGCATCAAGATATGGTTGTCCACCGTCTTCGATGCCGACATCCCTGGGGGCAACGGTCAGGCGCTGGATGCTGCCTTCCTCCAGCAGGGCGTTCCATCCCGCTTTCCCGGTGGGCGGCGTGAACACAGCCTGCGGCCGTGGTATCGATTTGATGATGCCGACCTGTTTGGCTATCTCGTAAGCGCTGCGCATGACCACCTGGTTTTGCGCGATGACGGTCACGGTCGCGCCGCTGATGGCATCGATGCCGATATAACCGCCATCGGCGCGGGCCTTGCCGATCTCGATCTTGTCCCAGGCGAATTTGCCGACAAACTGTTTGATGAATCTGGTCAGCTCGTTTTCCGGAATGCCGACCAGCAGGATGGGCTCGCTGTGTTTCAGGATGCGGACGCCGACGATCTTGCCCTGGCTGTCCATGCCGATCAGCGTGACGATCGGTTTACCGGAATAGGCAGGGATATCGACGATATCGGTAGAGAGAAACACGTAGCCGAGTAGTTTCTGCCCCCCTTGGTCGTCGTGATAAGCCTCGACGTAAGCCGGGCGGCCTTTGCGTTCCGAGAACCTGTCCGCTCCGGGAAAGATGTCGCGGCAGGGCGCATACGCGCACATGTCCGGGCTGGAGGAGAGTTCGACCGGCAACGGGGATTCATACGAGCCGGCTTGCTTCCCTGCATGACGGCCGGTTTCAGCCTGATTCGCTTTGATATCTGCAGCGGCGCTGATGGGAAGCGCCAATGCGAGCAGGCATAGGAAGGCTGCAGCCGTTACATTCCTGACCGAGTCAGGCAGGCCAAGTAAAAATGATGGCCGCCGTTGGCGCATGCTCTAATATCCCCGCTGAAAATTGATGGCTGGATTGCAACGATTATATTCCTGGTTGAAACAGACCTGGAAAAAAGGGCGAGCATTGCGGCTCGCCCAATGACCGCTGTTCCGCGTGAATAGTCCTACTTTTCGACAATGAACCGGCTGCGCATTTCCAGATGCAGCGCATGACAGAAATGCGTGCAGTAAATCCAGAACACTCCCGGCTTGTCAGCCTTGAACGTGACCGAGTGGGTTTCCTGCGGGTTGACGATAAAGTTGATGTTGTAATTCTCGATGCCGAAGCCGTGCGTCAAATCCTCCACCCTGTCATGGTTGGTCAGCGTAATCGTGACTTCGTCGCCGAGCTTGACCCTGATCTGCTCCATGCTGAAATTGGGTGCCTGCGACGTCAGGTAGACCGCGACCTTTTTGCCGTTGCGCTCGATACGGCTGTCGCCGAACGATTTCACCGCATTGGGGAAATCGTCCATGTTGGAAACCTGCTGCGTTTTCACTACATCGGCACGCACGATGATTGCGTCATGCGGCTCGGGGTAGGCGGTATGGTCGTGGATCAGGCGCATCCTGTCGTTGCTGATGTCGATCAGTTGCTCGGTCTCGACGTGCAGCGGACCGACCGGCAGGAAGCGGTCCTTGGAGAATTTGTTGCCGGAATTGAGGAATTTGCCGTCGGCTTCCTTGGTTTCGCCCATCGATGAATAAGTGTGCCCCGGCTGGTAGTGTACGTCGAGGCGGTCAACCACCGGCTGCACGCTCTTGTCGCCGTTGAACTGGGCGATGGCATTCTCTACATTCCATTTGACGATCTGGCTATCGAGGAAAAGCGAGGTGTAGGCATTTCCCCTACCATCGAAAGCCGTATGCAATGGGCCGAGGCCGATTTCAGGCTCGGCTACGACAGTATCGCGCGCATCGTTCAATTCGCCGGCAAACCATTTGTGCACCAGTTCAGTCGCGATCACGGTGGCTGTCGGCGACAACTTGCCGGAGCAGACGAAATATTTGCCATCGGGCGATAGGTTCACGCCGTGCGGATTCTTGGGAACAGGCACGTAGCAGGTAAGGGCGGTCTTGGGGTCGGCATTGGCCTGGCGCGTGCCGTCCACCACGGGCACCTTGGAATCGCCGATGGTGAAGCTTCTGCCGGCCTTGATTGCGGCTTCGACGCGCGCGATATTGAAAAACAGGCAGGCATCGCGCTCGGCCGACATCATGTCGGCCAGTACTGCGCCATTCTCGACGTTGTACTGGTTGACCGCGGCCAGCTTGCCGTCATAAGAGGTGGCGACAAGGTCCATGTTGCCGTCTACCTTGGCCTGCCAGCGTACTTCCATGCTTTCCGCATCGATGCAGGTGAAAAGGCCGTACCATTTGGCCGGGTCGTCCAGGTCACGGCCATCGTTGGCCTGCGGCGAGTGGAATTCCGCGCCGCAGAACACACGGGTGGTGTAATTGATGCTGGCATCGACCGGGTCGCGCTTGTCCGGGAAAATACCGTGAAAGCCCTGTACGTTGGGAATCTCGGTGATGGCGTCGCATTCCATGCGATCCATGCGGATACGCGCGATGCGGTTATTCAGCTTGTCGTTGGTCCACAGGTATTTGCTGTTGTATGTGCCGTCGGTATAGGAACCGTGCACGTGATGGGTGTCTCCGGTTGTATATCTCAAGCTGCCGTCCGGGTTGGTGCCCATGATTTTCTTGGACTCGTTGGTAATGCCCCAGCCGACCATCGGGTCGATGTTGAATACCGGGATCTGTTTGAGCGTGCGGCCGGACGGCAGCCCGTAGACACGTACTTCGCCATTGTGTCCGGAGCTGGAAAAGATGTAATAGGAGTCGAGCTTACCCGGGTGCACTTCAAACTCGCCCGCTGCAACTGCGCGGCTGGCATCTCCGCCTGCGACTGTGGCACTTCCGGCACTTGGCTGATCTCCTTGCTTGCAGGCGGTGAGCCCCATGGCCATACCAGCGCCTGCGAGCGTCACCGCGGCAGTCGTTCCCAAGAACTTTCTGCGGCCTTTGTCCTGCAATGGGTTATTGTCGGTTTCCTGATGTTGGGTTTCCATGGTGTCTCCTCTGGTATCACATGACCGGTAATCGAAAGGTGCGACATTTTGTCGCATCATGATGACATTATTACTACATGTCGTGGGAACTTCCTTGACCCCAGTCAAGAAATAAAATGGCTATGCCTGTCCGCTTTTGGATGTCCGGCAGTCCGTCGGTTCGGAATCGACGTTTTTTTCAGAATCCTCCTGTGTACGAAGCCGGCGTGCTTCAAGCGCCACTTCAGCGGCAATCCGGTCTGCCTGCTCACGGTCGAAATCCGCATGGTATTTTTTCCTGACGCCATGCTCGTGCAACTGCAGGTGATAATCGGCGGAAATCCTGCGCTGAGCCAAGCAGTGCAGGGTACAGGCGAGAGGGCAGCCGTCCAGAGCGATAATCGGCCGTCCGGAGCGGGCAATGTTGACCAGATGCGCCACATTGCCGCCGACCCCGGAGATGCAGGACATCTCCGCCTCCCCGTCACGGTCCAGCTTGAGTGCGATGTAATTGGCCGTCTGTGCTGCGCTTGAACATCCGGAGCAGGCGTACACAATCGGCAGCTTTCTGTAATCCTGGCGTTGGATCATTGCGGTCTCCTTCATGGTCCACGGTTAGCCGGCCATGGGCTTTTCGCCCATGCCGGCAGGTTTTTCGGCGACAGCATGACCAATACCGGTTTCGGCAGTTCGAGCCCATCCAGCGTATTCTTGGCAACCAGTCCCAGTTCGGTATCGCCTTCCACCAGCAGTCGGCGGCTGAAGAACAGGGAGTCGGGGTCTTCCTGCCGGGTCGCCAGCAGGTAGAAGTCATGCGCAGTGGCGGTAATCGCCAAGTCCGGCTGCGACGCCCTGGGGACCGGGCGGAATCCCTTGTCGCCAACCGTAAAATGAAACTGCAAACCGGCATCGCTGATGCAGATGGCGATGCGTTTGCCATGCAACGGGAGCAGTTCCTGCTGGTACAGCGATCGCTGTAACAGCAGGTTCAGCACGCGTGTGAATACAAAGGACGGCGGCAGCGTCGGTAAACGGGAAATTGCCGCGCCTAGCGGCCGGGGAAAACGAAAATTTGGGGTTGTCATCGTCGTACTTTCAATTCACTGGTGGCGTGGAATAATCGATGCCTGCCCGGCCATGCCAGTAGCCGTTGCAAAGGGCTTCCGGCAGCAGCGGCGCGAGTTCCTGTGCGGCCTGGCCGGGAGTTGCGGTCCCGTCCAGCGCAGTGCGGAACAGCGAAACCACATTGCCGGTGTGCTCCGGCTGCGGGCTGATGCGCAGCACGTCGGCCAGCCCCGTCATGCTTTCCAGTTCGGCCAGCAGGTTGTAAACACTGGCGGATTGCGTCTGCGTGCCGTTCAGCGCGAGAAATGGCTGGCCTTCGCGAGTTTTCAGCGTCAGGCCGTAAGGCGCCTCCAGGCAGCGAAACTGGCAATTGTCCTTGGGCAGGTTGTGGCGGCGGGCGGTGAAGCAGCGGGCGGAAAACGCCAGCGGCAGGCGGCCATGGGCGAAGATTTCTGTTTCCATGCCGCAGGTATCGTGCGCCAGCAGGTCCGCCAGCGCCTGGCGTGACATCTCGACTGGCATCACCCAGCGCGTGGCGCCGGCTTCCGCCAGAATTGACAGCGTATACGGGTTATAGGTATTGATGTGCGGCCCGGCGACGAACGGCCGGCCGCCCGCCAGGCTGACCGCCGCCATGTCGTTGGCCTCGATGCTGAATTTGCCGTTGCTAGCAAGGCGGCGCAGCGTTTTCAGGTCGGATTCGGATTCGATCAGCGCCTGGGTGGAGAGTACGACCTCCTTGCCGCTATCGGCAAGCATTTCCGCCGTTTTTAGCCAGTCGTCGGTGCGGAAGATGTGACGCCGCGAGCACACCGTCTCGCCGAGGTAAACGATATCCACCGGCCAGCTGGCGGCCTGCGCATAGAAATCCAGCAGCTTTTCGCGGGGCCAGTAGTAGAGGATGGGGCCGAGTGAGAGCTTCATGTCATTTCCACGGCCGGTAGTAGGCGCCCAGCGTGTGCTGCTGCCCTTCGGCCACCTTGTCGAGTTGCATTGTCCAAGCGGGTTGCACGGCGTAGTTCCCGGTATTGCGCTTGGCTGCGTCGATTGCCGCGCGCCAGACTTTGGTCACTTGCGCGACATAGGCCGGACTGCGCTGGCGGCCTTCGATCTTGACCGCGGCGATGCCCATGCCCAGCATCTCGGGCAGCAGCTCCAGCGTGTTTAGGCTGGTCGGTTCCTCGATCGCATAATAGGTTTCGTCGCTGACCTCGAAGCGCCCCTTGCACAGCGTCGGGTAACCGGTTTTCTCGCCAGCGCCATAGCGGTCGAGCAGCACGTTGCTGAGGCGCGATTCCAGGCCTTGCGGCGTCTGTTCCCAGCGCACCGCCTTGGCCGGCGAGCAGACGCCGGCGGTATTTGGCGATTGCCCCGTGGCATAGGATGAGAGCACGCAGCGGCCTTCCACCATCACGCACAGCCCTCCGAAGCCGAACAGCTCGATTTCCACCGGCGTGTTTTTTACCACTTGTTCCACCTGTGCCAGCGACAGCACGCGCGGCAGGACTGCGCGCTGGATGCCGAAATGCTCATGATAGTAGTTGATTGCCTCGTAATTGGTCGCCGATCCCTGCACCGAGAGATGAAGCCGCAAGGCGGGATAAGTCCGGCTGGCGTAACGCATCAGCCCGGGGTCGGCCAGGATAATCGCGTCTACGCCCACTTCTGCAGCCTGGTCGACCGCCTGCTGCCAGCGCACCCAGGTCGCGGTTTGCGGAAAGGTATTAAGCGCAAGCAGCACTTTCCGTTGTCTTGAGTGGGCGTAGCGCACGCCTTCCTGCGCGGCGGCAAGATCAAAATTGAGGCCGGGAAAGGCACGTGCGTTGGTGTTGTCGCGAAAACCCATATAGACGCAATCCGCGCCATGGTCGATCGCCGTTTTCAGCGCCGGCAGGTTTCCGGCAGGGCAAACCAGTTCAAGCGACATGTTCCAGTTCCTTGATCGAGAATGGGGTTCCGGCACGGCGGCCTTGGCGGCTATCGCGCTGGCGGAGTTCCTGTTCGATGCCATTCAGCACATTCCATTTTTCCGCGCACCACGCCGGCGCCAGCAGGATGTCGCGCGATGCGGTGGCGGTGACGCGGTGGAACACCACGTCTTCCGGCGTGCGCTCGATCAGGTCGGCAGCAATGCGAATATAGTCGGGCTTAGTTAGCGGCAGATAGCCGCCGCGGCGCCACTGGTAGGCGAGCATGGTGTGCTTGACCACGTGCAGCGGGTGCAGTTTGAGGCCATCGACGCCAATATCCAGCACCATATCCAGGCTGGCGTGATAATGCTGTTCGGTTTCACCCGGCAGGCCGACGATCAGGTGAGTGCATAAAGGTATGCCGCGCTGGCGGGCGGCCAGCGCGGTATCACGGTATTCGGCAAGCGTGTGGCCGCGATTCACCCGTGCCAGGGTTTCGTCAAATGCGGATTGCAGCCCGAGTTCCAGCCAGACTTCGTGCCCGTCCCTGCGGATGTTGTCGAGCAGGTCGAGGACCTGCGATGAGACGCAATCCGGCCTGGTGCCGACCGAAATGCCGATGATGCCGGACCGCTGCAATGCATCGCGGTACATCGCGGCGAGTTCTTCGATGTCCGCATAGGTGTTGGTATAGGCCTGGAAATAGGCAATGAAGCGCTTGGCATGCGTGCGCCGGGTGATCCTGCCCTTTGCCTGGTCGATCTGTTCGATCAGGCTCTGGCGAGAATCGGCCGCAGGGCTGAAGGAGGCGTTGTTGCAGAAGGTGCAGCCGCCGGTGCCCTTGCTCCCATCGCGATTGGGGCAGGTGAAGCCGGCGTCGAGCGCGATCTTGTGTACGCGCTCACCATAACGCTTCAGCAGGTCCTGCCCGTAGCTGTTCAGTCTATTCGCGAGCGTGGCATCCATCTTTGTTGTGTCGTGTCCCTTTGCGGTGTTGGGAAAACTATAAAACCCGAGGCTTCATTATAAGGATGAATTCATCAACGGTAATAGTATTTAATGACAAAAAAATCATATATATCAGTTTGTTAACACACTTTTTTAAAAATTAAATTGATCCGGGTCAAGAAATCCGGAGAATATCAATGAACATGAATTTACTCGTGCTGATGGCATCTGGATCCCCCAGCAGAGCGGCCCGCTTCCGACATCGGGAGCGGGCCTTCGGCAAATGCCGTTCATGGCTCCCTGGCTAGAGCCGGTACTCAGAAATCATAGGTGAAACTGGCGGAAAGCGTACGCCCGGGTTGCGAGTAGAAATCGACACTGAGCGGCATGGGGTTATCCGCCTGGCGGATGTCGCTCCATAGCCAGTATTTCTTGTCGAACAGGTTGTTGACCGCGACATTAAACGAAGCCGACCTGATAGGGCGCCACCACGCAGATATATCCGTCATGACATAGCCTGCAGGCCGGTACCACTTGTCATTACTGTCGTCTGTACGCGTCATCGCAAGGGCGCCGCGCAGGCGGGTTTCCACTCCCCATGTTCCTGCATCGCGGAGCAGGCCCAGTCCGAATCTTGCAGGTTCAATACTGTTGAGCGGTTCATCGTGCGATTCGTCTTCGCCATGCGCCCATGCCAGCGCGCCATCCAGTTTCCAGCCCGGCGTAAAATCCCATGCGCCGCGCAGTTCGGCGCCATAGATGCGAACGCGTGACAGGTTGACGGACATATTGGTACGGGCCAGACCCGAAATACAATTGGGGTTTACCGGGCAATCGAGTTCAACGCTCTCAATGAAGTTCCTGTAACGGTTATCGTACAGGGAGAACTGCCCGCGCAGGTTCTGCGCATGCAGTTTCAAGCCGGCCTCTACGCCAATGCTGGTTTCAGGCTTCAAGTTGGGATTGGGGCTGTTACCGTAACTCTGGACAGTATTGCGGAAAGAGCTGTTGACCTCTTCGTAATTGGGCGCGCGGAAGCCGCGTACAGCCTGCCCGTAGAGGGACCATTGCGAATTGAGGCGCCACAGTGCGGCAATCTTGGGCGAGAAGGCAGAATCGGTCTGCTCCACGGCCTGGCGATTGTTGACCGTCAGAAACTGCTGTGCCAACACATCCACATCCGGTTTCAGCTTGCGCCAGTCATAACGCAATCCCGGTATCAGCGTCAGTTTGCCGTTCGACCAGCCAGCTATTTCGTCCTGTATGAAGATCCCGATCGTATCGGTACGACCATTTGCAAAATCGCGTAGCGGGAAATCATCCCCGGCCAGCGATTTGCTGAACGTGCCGGTTGTCAGGTTCCAGCGCGAGGCATCGCGCAGTTCCTCCGTTTCGACCCTGGAAATGTCGATACCGTAGGTAATCAGATGCTCCTTATCCCACCATTGCGCATCCGATTCGAACTGGAGGCCGCCGCCGGTGCTTTCCTGCTCGAAGTGGAAGTCCTGCTCGACACGGCAGGTATTGCCGGCTCCGGCAGCGGCTGAGCAGGTGCTTCCCGTGTCACTGCGCGTTTGCAGGTTGAAATTGTGCGTATCGCTGTTCTGGCGGTACAGGCGTGCCGTCAGCCGGTCGAAGAACGCATTCTGCGGCCGGTATTGCCACTCGATGCTGCCGCGTTCGCGCCGGGATTCGTCGTCACCGGACATTTGCGTGATCTTCTGCATGGTGGGGGAGGCCGACAATCGCTTGACATCGGTATCCGTCTTTTGCTCGCGGCCTTCCAGCGTCAGCGTGATGAGGTTGTTTTCGGATGGGTGCAAGATCAGTTTTGCCAGCACACCTTCATCCGTAAAGTCCTGTGGGTTGGGTTTGCTACGGAACTTGCCTGTTCCGCCTATGCTGCCTTTATTGTCGGCACTATGGCCCTCGGTTCGGGTATAGCCAACCAGAAACTCTACGGCTTCACCCTGAAAAGCGCCAAGCAGAGTATTGCTCCAGCCGCTGTTGATGCCGCTATAGCCGGTGCGGTAACGGGCGCCGAAACTCTCGCCATTTTCCACCAGGTCTGACGGGTTCAAAGTAAGGTAACCGACCACGCCGCCGATGGCATCCGATCCATAAAGGCTGGACGCCGGTCCCCGCAGGATTTCCACTTGCCGGAGAAATTCAATCGATGCGCCAAGCGGTGTGCCCACGGTAAAGTTTGTCGGGCCGCCG
Organism: Methylophilaceae bacterium; assembly: GCA_905339275.1. Classification (GTDB taxonomy): domain Bacteria; phylum Pseudomonadota; class Gammaproteobacteria; order Burkholderiales; family Methylophilaceae; genus UBA6140. The sequence continues at coordinate 1,111,772 of CAJPFK010000001.1, read as the reverse complement.
CCATTGTAATAATCGGATACACGCACGCCGTCAACCAACTGTGTGACGCGGTTGTCTTCGATGCCGCGGATATTCACGCGGGTAGAGCCGAAGCGCCGCAAGTCGCGCGACATCGCAATATCCGGCTCGTCCTTGAAAAGCGATGCCTCGTCATAAGGCAGGTTGCGTTCCAGTTTATGCCTGTCTATGGCAGTAACCGTGGCCGGAATACTGGCCGTGTCGGATTCGGTGCGGGTGGCGGTGATGACCATTTCGCCCAGGATTGTGTCCTGATCCGCAACCTCGGCCAGTTCTATGCCCGGTTCGGCCAGGGCATATGGCGATGCAACTGCGCAGAGCAGACCCAACATTGAAGAAATACAGCGCCGCTTGTTGAGCGGCTTGAATTTTGTGTGACCCATAAACAGACTCCCATGTGATGAATTACATCTGGCTGGCTGCCTAGGGTTTCACCCATCAGTGGCTTGCTTGATATGTTGAACGATTGATTAATTGCTTCCAGCCGCTTGTAAAAACGTTGGGCTGATACTTCCGGCCGCCCGGCAATCTGCCATCGTGTCGCCTGGTTTCCCTGCCTGGCGGCTTCCTGCTGAGTTATTCCGCAAATCATTTTTTTGCCATCGCATCCTCCGTTTCGTCGAGTTGAACTGATCGTGCTACCTGCCGGAATACGGAAAAGCCCATCAACAGCGTGGGCATGTCCAGCCGGTCAGGTACGTATGAAGTCGATGACGATTTGGCCGGGCACGCGCTCCAGGTACTGGATGGTTACATCCTCGCCATAGCGTTGCGTAAGCTGACTGAGCAGGGGCAGCGGATCGTGGTCATTGACAAAGCGCATGGTTTCTCCGCTGTTCAACGCATCGAGCGCACCGAAGATCGCTGCATGGCGAAAACGCTTGGCGATGCCGCGTGCATCGAACAGGTAAAGCTGGTCCGGTTGAAGATGAAGATGTACATGTTGCTGCGACATGGTGTTTCCTTTCATTGATTGCCAGGTTATAAAATGGTCAAGCCTTTATCTGCCGTTTCCCCCGGATAACTGCCGCGACCGTGCCGAGGATAAACAACACCAGTGCCAGTACATTGATCGCTCCGCCGATGCTGCGGCAATGGGGAATCAATAACAGGTCACCGGCAACCCGGGCAGCCAGTGACGCATGCAGCACGATCAGCGGTATGTAGAAAGTCGGGTGGTAAGGAATTTTGACTCCGGTCACTGCCGGAAAGATGATGGGCGCATGGCCGAATATCATTGAGAATACGAAGCCAACCAGGATGGCGTGCAGGAAAGCATCGTAGCTCGAACCCGGTTGCAGGCCCGGCGACCATAGCCCGATCAACCCGCCGACCAGCAACCAGGCATAGCCGGACAGCAGGCACACTGCAATAAAACGTACCAGGCCTGTTTTCCTGACGGTTTTGCGGGCAATGTCATGAAGCAATAGCCAGAATGCCAGCACCAGCAGCGCTGCAGAGAAAATAGCCAGGCTCCCCGTTGCCGAAAGCGTTGCGGCGACGGCACCAAGCAGAAATATGGCAACGACTCCAACGAATATCCATTTGCTGCGGGGAGAGGGGGGCAGCATGCGCGTCAGTTCCAGCCGCTCACCGGCGATGGTTATCACCAGGAAACCTGCCCACCATGGCATTGCCTGCGCTATTGATAATCCGCCTGCCCACAAAAGATTGCCGATGAGCCAGCATAAGCTGCCCAGCAACAGCGTGAACGTGAACAGCGCGCGCTGCCGCAAAAAAATATTGATCGAAGCGGATAGCAGTATCGCGCTTGCCAGGGTTATCAATCCTGCCCCGAGAAGCCAGCTCATGCCGGCTGCCAGGGCCAGGCCGCCCGCTGCCGCAAACAATGGTCCCAGGTATGCCCAGCGCCTCCCTACGGCAACTGCGCGCTCCAATGCGATCACAGTGCCCAGAAAACCGCAGATCATCAATGGCCCGTGGAAAGCCGCAAGATCGGCGGAATACACCGGAGTGTTCCAGCCCAGGCGCATCAACCCCGTTTCGGCGCCTAAGGCGAGGCTGATAAAGCCTCCAATGAGAAGCAGGATGCGGAATAACACGGGAATCGATGAGTTCACGGCTCGGTCAGGAACAGCAAGGGGCCGTCTTGCCTATCCGCACCTGCCAGGTTTCAGGGCCCTGTTCCAGGTAATCCCAGGAGAAGTTTTCGCCCAGCTCGGCCTGAAATTGGTAAAACAGGGGTTTGGGATCATGGTCATTGACCAGTAGCATCGCCTCGCCTGGGGTTAGCTGCAGGAAGGTATCGAAAATTTGCAGGTGCCGTTCACGCGGAATCACATGACGTACATCCACGGTGGCCTTGATGGTTGGATTGCTCATGTTCTATCTCCTTCATTAACGTTAAGAATTCACTCCCAGCCTAAACCCGCTTTCGCATCGGCAGACATCATCTCCGGATCCCAGGGCGGTTCCCATACCAGTTGAATATTGATTTCCGAGTCAGGAAATGCATGCATCATTTCCGCCTGCACCTCTTCCAATAACATTTCGCCCATCGGGCAGGCAGGCGAGGTCATCGTCATGTTGATGCGGATGGATTTTTCCTGCACCTCGATACCATATACAAGCCCGAGGTCGACGATGTTTTCGCCGATTTCCGGGTCTGTCACCTTCATCAACGCATCTCGCACGGCAATTTCATGGGTCGACGACAAGTCGTTGCATGCTTTCATGTGGCACCACATAAGGTGTAAATAAAATGAATCTACAATGTAGCACAGCATATTGATATAATCAATATTGTTAATACATCTATTAAGGCGCATCCATGCATCTGACAACCTATTCCGACTACTCCATGCGAGTACTTGTTTACCTAAGCCTGCAGCGTGAAAAACTGGTGACCATTGCGGATATTGCCAAGGCTTATGACATTTCCGAAAATCATCTTATGAAAGTGGTTCACCATCTTGCATTGGACGGCTATATAGAAACCGTACGCGGCAAAGGTGGCGGAATGCGCCTGGCCTGCGAACCGGAGGCCATCAACCTGGGGGAGCTGGTGCGTAAAACAGAAGGAGAAGGCGGCTTGTTGGCATGCACGGATGGCATAAGCAGCTGCTGCATCCAGCCTGCCTGTAACCTGGTCGGGATATTGCGCGAAGCCCATGCTGCGTTGTTTGCAGTACTGGAAAAATATACGCTGGCGGATCTGGTCAAGCGCCAGCAGCCCCTGACGCGCATCCTGATGCATCCACGAAGTACCGGGGCTCAATTGGCGCCCGAACTGCACAGATGAAATACCCCGATTTTTTCGACGATGTTCCCCGCATCCGCCTGGTCGATCCCCTGGCTGATTTCCTTGGTGCGGCAGATGAGGGAATCCTGGAATACCACTATATCGATGCGGTCAAACTGACCGGGCATTCGTGTCCGACAGTTGCTTCCGCCTACTGGATGACGCTGTTGGCACTGCGGGCGTTGTACCCGGAAAATCTGCCTGAACGCGGGAATATCCGCGTGGAACTCGGCAAGGGGCCCGGAGATGGCGTCACCGGCGTAATCGCCAACGTGGCCGGCTTGCTGACCGGGGCTGCAGGCGATGGCGGCTTCAAGGGCATTGCCGGCGCTTTCGACCGGAGGGATAAGCTGTTTTTCTCGACCGACATCCCCCTGGATCTTCGTTTCACGCGCCTCGATACCGGCCGGACAGTGGAAGCTGCCGCGAACCTGAAGCAGGTACCAGCCTCCCCACGTGTCCTGGCGTTGCTGTCAAAATGCCGCGATGGCAGCGCCAGTAAGGCAGAAGCCGCAGAATTCAGGCAGTTATGGCAGGATAGGGTCAGATGCCTGCTTCTGGAGCACGCGGAGGATACGCAGGTATTTACTGTCATCGCTTCCCACTAGACAGGGCATTCATACAGCGGCAACTCGACCCGCGCCTGTCTTGAAACGGCTCTCCAAACTTTCCAGCTGAAACCGCCGGGCTTTCCGGCAATACTTGATCCTGGCAACTTCATTGTTTGCCGGTTCCCGTACCCGCTGCAATTACTTCGTACCAGGTTTGTGCGCCATCACGATAATGACTTCGCATGTCATTACTCAACTCGGCTGCATCTGTTTGCATATCACCCTCCTGCCTTGCCGCGCCGGTTTGACCGGTAATGCCGGGCATGTCCACGATCGAGCCGGCGAGTTATCCAAAAACTTGACTCGGGTCAAGGAATCTCATTTTGGATTAATTCATTCTGGTTCCGGATTCATGAGTAGAAATAAATCAACACGAAATCTGGGAGAAGATATATGCGCAACAGGAAACAGCCGTTGGTGTTTGCAATACCGGCATTGCTGCTGGCAGTAAGCATCGCCTATGCGGATGACAAGAAACACGATGACATGGATATGAGTTACCAGGCAGGAGGTTCTCCGCTGGCGGGCGAGGAAATGCACCAGAACATCAACCCCAAGGCGCCGCCGATGACAACGAAGGAATTTCATGCCGGCAAGGAAATCTATTTCCAGCGTTGCGCGGGTTGCCATGGCGTCCTGCGCAAGGGCGCAACAGGCAAGCCCCTTACCCCGGACAAAACCCTGGAAAGTGGTACCGATTACCTCAAGGTGTTCATTAAATACGGATCGCCGGCCGGCATGCCAAACTGGGGCACCTCTGGCGAGCTGAGCGATGCCGAGGTCGACCTGATGGCGAGATATATTCAGCAGGAGCCACCGACACCGCCCGAATTCGGGATGAAGGAGATGGAGGCAAACTGGAAGGTCATCATTCCGCCGGAACAGCGCCCCAAAAAGAAGGAAAACAATCTCAACCTGGATAACCTGTTCTCGGTGACGCTACGCGATGCCGGTGAAATTGCACTGATTGACGGAGACAGCAAGCAGATTATCAGCACCCTCAAAACAGGCTATGCGGTTCACATTTCCCGCATGTCTGCTTCCGGCCGCTATCTTTATGTCATCGGCCGCGATGCAAGGATCAACCTTATCGACCTGTGGATGGCCAAGCCGGATACCGTGGCCGAAATCAAGGTTGGGCTGGAGGCACGCTCGGTGGAAACCTCTAAATTCAAGGGATTCGAGGACAAGTATGCCGTGGCTGGAACATACTGGCCACCGCAGTACGTGGTGATGGATGGCGATACCATGAAGCCACTGAAGATCATCTCTACCCGCGGCGTTACCGTGGATCCTCAGGAATACCACCCGGAACCACGCGTCGCTTCAATCGCATCCTCGCATTACCGGCCTGAGTTCGTCATCAATGCCAAGGAAACCGGCAAGATTCTGATGGTGGATTACAGCGACCTTAATAACCTCAAGACCACAACGATCGACGCGGCCCGCTTCCTGCATGATGGCGGCTTTGATTCCACCGGGCGTTATTTCCTCGTCGCGGCCAACGCTTCCGACAAGATTGCCGTGGTGGATACCAAGGAAAGTAAATTGGCAGCGCTGGTGGATGTGGGCAAAACGCCGCACCCGGGGAGGGGCGCCAATTTCGTCGATCCCAAGTTCGGCCCGGTATGGGCTACCGGACATCTGGGAGATGAAAGCATCTCGCTGGTCGGTTCCGACCCGGTAAAGCACAAAAAACAGGCATGGACGGTAGTGCGCACGCTGAAGGGACAGGGTGGCGGTTCCCTGTTCATCAAGACGCACCCCAAGTCCAGGAATCTCTGGGTGGATACGCCGCTTAACCCGGAAGCCAAAATTAGCCAGTCGATTGCAGTGTATGACATCGACAATCTTGACCAGGGTTACACCATGCTGCCGATCGGCGAGTGGTCCGGCCTGGGCGACGGCGCCAAGCGCATCGTCCAGCCAGAGTACAACAAGGCAGGTGACGAGGTCTGGTTCTCGGTATGGAGCGCCAAGGACAAGGAGTCGGCAATCGTCGTGGTCGACGACAAAACCCGCAAGCTCAAGGCGGTTATCAAGGACCCAAGGCTAATCACGCCGACAGGGAAATTCAATGTATACAACACTCAGCATGATGTTTATTAAGGAGAAGCAAAACATGAAAACTTTACTCGCCATATTGCTGACCGGTGCTTTTCTCATCGCCACTCCCGTGGCGAATGCGAAAGATGTCGCTCCATTGCTGCAAAAAGCCGGGTGTATCGCCTGCCACAGTACGGACAAGAAGATTCTCGGCCCGTCGTTCAAGGAAGTTTCCGCCAAATACAAGGGCAAGAGCATGGAGACCGCAATGATCAAGAAGGTCAGAGATGGGGGCAGCGGTGCCTGGGGGCCCATGCCGATGCCCTCCAACGAGGGCAAACTGACCGACGACGAGTTTAAATCGGTGGTGGAGTGGATACTTTCCTTATAGGCTGCCGCCCGAGTTCCCCTGCAAAGGCTGTCCACACTGATGCAGGGGAGGACGGCAGCTTTTTTTAACTTTGGCCTGGTTGACGCAGGCGGAGCGGTACATGAGCCGCCTGCGTCCATCAGTTTCAAATGATGTAGTTTTCGGCCCGAGCGCCAAAGACCCTCATGCAGGACAGGATCAACCTGTTTCCCCAAGCTCCAGTTATTGACAACAAGGTTAGCGAATCGTCACTGAAAAGAGCCCTGAACAACAGAATAATATAAGATGTATATAAAATATTGATTATATTTTCACGCTATGCTAAATTTAAGGTTCATAAATAATAAATCTTTTAATTGTCTTTTTTAAATATATTATTAATCAAGTGGATAAGTAATTAACATGCACTATTTCATTAACTTTGCACAAGAAAACAGGGAGCCTGGATTGAAGCATGCGACGATTTGCCCGCACCACTTCAGCCCGGGCCTCGCCACAAAATATTTAGAGGGAGGAGGGTTGTAATGAGCACTACATTCACAAAGTCGATGGCACGAAATATCTTTTACGGGGGGTCGGTGTTCTTTTTCCTGCTGTTCATTGCGCTGACGGTGGATACCACGTATGCATTGCCAAAACGGGACAATAGCCAGAATCTCACGCCTTCGGTCGAACGCGGCAAGAAAATATGGGAGACCAACAACTGTATTGGTTGCCATACCTTGATGGGCGAGGGGGCTTACTTCGCCCCGGAACTGGGCAATGTCTACACGCGGCGCGGGCCTGAATTCATAAAGGCATGGATCAAGATGCAGCCGACCGGTGCGCCAGGCCGCCGGCAGATGCCGCAATTTCACCTGTCTGAAGCAGAGCTGGACGATCTCGTCGCGTTTCTGAAGTACGCATCGGAAATCAATACCAGTAAATGGCCGCCGAACATCGAAGGCTAACTCGCCCATCAATCATCAGGATACCTAAACATGCAATATAAATCTCAGGCAGTGGCGAAGCCTTATTTCATCGCCGCCATCGCTCTTTTTACCGGGCAGATTCTTTTCGGCCTGATCATGGGGCTGCAGTACGTGATCGGGGACTTCCTGTTTCCGGCTATTCCGTTCAACGTAGCACGCATGGTACACACCAACCTGTTGATCGTATGGCTGCTGTTCGGCTTCATGGGGGCCGCATATTACCTGGTGCCGGAGGAATCCGAAACCGAGCTTTTCAGCCCCAAACTGGCGATCATCACCTTCTGGGTATTCCTGGCTGCCGGGGCGATTACTATCCTTGGCTACCTGTTCGTGCCTTACGCGGAACTCGCCAGGATGACCGGCAACGACCTGCTCGCAACGATGGGACGCGAGTTCCTCGAACAACCGTTGCCGACCAAGCTTGGTATTGTGGTCGTGGCGCTTTCGTTACTGTTCAACATCGGCATGACGGTACTTAAGGGCCGCAAGACGGCGATCAGTCTGGTACTGGTGCTGGGCCTGCTCGGTCTGGCAGTGTTCTTCCTATTCGCCTTTTATAACCCTGCCAACCTGGTGAAGGACAAGTTCTACTGGTGGTGGGTGGTGCATCTGTGGGTGGAAGGTGTGTGGGAACTGATTCTCGGCGCGCTTCTGGCCTTCGTGTTGATCAAGGTCACCGGCGTCGACCGTGAAGTGATCGAAAAATGGCTGTATGTGATCATTACCATGACACTCATCACCGGCATCATCGGGACCGGTCACCACTACTACTGGATCGGTGCACCTGAATATTGGCAATGGTGGGGCTCGGTCTTCTCTGCATTGGAGCCGATTCCCTTCTTCATGATGACTATATTCGCCTTCAACATGGTCAATCGCCGCCGCCGCGAGCATCCCAACAAAGCGGCAACATTGTGGGCGCTGGGCACTGGTGTAATGGCTTTCATCGGCGCAGGGGTATGGGGGTTCCTGCACACGCTGGCGCCGGTAAATTTCTACACCCACGGTACGCAGCTTACCGCGGCACACGGTCACATGGCGTTCTACGGAGCTTACGTGGCTGTGGTGCTGACGATGATTTCCTATGCAATGCCAATCCTGCGCGGTCGTGCCGCCAATTCCGAAAAGGCGCAGGTCATGGAAATGTGGGCCTTCTGGCTGATGAGTATCTCAATGATATTCATCACGCTTTTCCTGACAGGTGCCGGCATCGTGCAGATATGGCTGCAGCGGATTTCCTCGGCGCCGATGAGTTTCATGGCGGTACAGGATCAGGTGTCGATCTTCTACTGGATGCGCGAAGGCGCCGGCATGATATTCATGATCGGCTTGGTCGTGTACATCAGTAGCTTCTTCGTGAAAGGTAACAAGGCCGTAGCCTGAGCAAACAACAGCTACCCCTCTTGGGAGAGGCGGTCATGTCTCTCCCTTTTTTTATTCAGGGCAAAGGTGCAACATGAACTCTCAAATTACCGTGGCAGGGCCTTTCAAGGCCGCAGATGCGCGCCTTGACCAGGAGGCCGGCAATCTGCCTGGCGATCTTGCCATCTGGATATTCATTTTTGCCGAGATGCTGGCGTTCGGCGCATTGTTCATCGCTTATGCTTTCACTCGGGCCGGCAACGTGGAGTTGTTCAACGAGTCGCAGGCGACCCTGAGCCAGACGGCCGGGGCCATCAATACGCTGGTGCTGATCACCAGCAGCTATTTCGTTGTACGTGCGGTTTCTGCAATCAAGCGCGGCCTATCGGAACAATGCGCCTGGTGGTTGAGCGGCGCATTCTCGCTGGGTGGGGTGTTTGTCGCCATCAAGATGGTGGAGTTCCACGATAAGTTTGTGGCCGGCATCACACTCAGCACCAACGCGTTTTACATGTTCTATCTTGCGTTGACGTTCTTTCATTTCATGCACGTATTGATGGGCATGATCATTCTCGCTTGCGTAATTGCTAAAGCCCGACGCGGTGGCTACAGCCGGCAGGATCATACCGGCGTAGAAACCGGCGCTTCCTTCTGGCATATGGTAGACCTGCTGTGGATCATCCTTTTCCCGCTGGTATATGTCATCCGCTGAGGCCGTCATGCATAACCAACAATCCAATACGTTTTACACGGTCGTCTGGCTGATCCTGATAGCGTTGACGTTGCTCACTTTCAGCATTGGCGATGCGGGCATGGCCGGGCAGGCGGTAATGCTGGGGCTGTTGCTCATCGCCATCGTCAAGGGCCAGATGGTAGCCAACTATTTCATGGGCTTGCGGCAGGCCGCTTTCTGGTGGCGCGCGCTCGTATTGTTCTATTTTATTATCGTCGGGGGGATGATCGCAGTGGCCTACCTGATGAGTCTCGATTAGCGGCATATTTCCGGAGGATGCCATGAAGGCGTTTAATGTATTGCAGGACATCAAGCAGGTGGAAGATGCGATTCCGTTCTACAGGCCGCAGGGCAGCGAAGTCGAGCTGTTTGAGCGCGCATGGCGGAATCGCTTGCCCCTGCTGATAAAGGGCCCCACCGGTTGCGGTAAGACACGTTTCGTTTCGCACATGGCTGCGCGGCTCAACCTGCCGCTGTATACCGTGGCTTGCCACGACGATCTCACTGCCGCGGACCTGGTTGGCCGCCACCTGATAGGGGATGGCAAGACAATATGGAGCGACGGCCCGTTGACGCGTGCAGTGCGTGAGGGTGGCATCTGTTACTTGGACGAGGTGGTCGAAGCACGCAAGGACACCACCGTGGTCCTGCACCCGCTGGCTGACGACCGCCGCGTCCTGCCGATCGACCGCACCGGTGAATTGCTTGAGGCGCCGCCGCCCTTCATGCTGATAGTGTCATACAACCCCGGTTATCAGAACTTCCTCAAAGGCATGAAACCATCCACGCGCCAGAGATTCGTATCGCTTGCGTTCGATTTTCCCGCTCCGGCGCAGGAGGAAGCGATCCTGATAGGTGAAACCGGTATCGACACGATGACGGCAAAACGCCTGGTGTCGATTGCCGGCGCTTTTCGCGTGCTGCGCGATCACGATCTGGAAGAGGGCGCCAGCACCCGTCTGCTGGTCTACGCCGCGACGCTGATCCGGGATGGTTGTGAACCTTCCCTGGCCTGTCGCGCCGCCCTGGTGGAAACGCTCACCGATGACGCCGATACCGCCAGCGCACTCATCGAGGTGATTGATGCCACGTTCGGCAGATGACAGCAGTCTTCTTCTACGCATGGCTATTGCAGTCAGGCATCTCCACCTCGCTAACCTGGCATTTGTGCCGGCACTGAACTTCAGTATTGGAATCAAAAGGGCATAGATGGAAGAATACGTAGGAGGCCTATGGCATAAACTGGTGATGCGCGCTGCCAACCAGAGACACGCGGACGCCGGAATCCGGCTGGATGAAATCAGCAAGACTGCCGCCATTTTTTTTCGCGCGCTGGGTGGCGACGCCGGACTCGGCCTGTCGGCGGCACCCGCCATCCGGCATGGCGCGCGCCGGCGCTGGATGGAGCGCATTGCCGGTAGCGGCGAGAAGGTCGAACTGGCCTGGCGCGACAATGAAACCCTGCGCCTTCCCGAACGCATCGACCTGTTTCCCGAACGCAGTCTCAACCGCGATCTCTACCTGTGGCTGGTGGCGCTTTCTGCGGCTGATGCAGATGACAAGCTACCCTGGATCGTGCGCAACCAGCGCGCGACGCAGGCCACGCTGGAGCGCCTGCCCGGCCTTGCCGTGCGCTACCGGCGACTGGTCGATGCGCTGCTGCCGCTGAGGCTGGCGCCTGAACAGCTATCAGCGGAAGAGGCCGCACAGGAATGCGCCATCCGCCAGGCATTGCAATATCCGGGCAGCGTGGACATGCTGCCGCCTGCACGCCGCGCATTCCAGCCAGTCCCGCTGTGGCCGCATCCTGCACCGCCGGCCGGTGCGGCAGGCAAGACTGCTGCAGGGAACGATACCCCGGAGCGCGAACAGTCGAAGCAGGGCGAAACCACGCAAAGCCGCCGCAAACACCTGGCTGAACGCACCGAAATGCCCGACGGCAAGGACGGCTTCCTGATGATGTTCCGCGCCGAGAGCCTGTTCTCGTGGAGCGAATACATCAAGCTCAATCGCCCGCAGGATGACGACGATGACACTGAGAGCGCCAGGCTCGCCGCTGAGGACATGGACAAATTGACTGTGGCGCGAGACGGCAAGACCAGCGCGGCCCGGCTACGCTTCGATCTCGACCTGCCATCCGCCGGTGAAGACGGCACGGCACTGGGCGAAGGCATCCCGCTGCCGGAATGGGACTACAGGAAACAGGTATTGCAGCCGGACTATTGCCGCCTGCAGGAGTTTCTGGCGAAGCAGGCCGATGCATGCGAATTGCCGGAACATCTGCGCAACACCGCGCGACGCCTGCGCAGCCAGTTCCAGGCGCTCGTGCCGGTGCGTACCTGGCTAAAGGCACAGCAGGACGGCGAGGAACTCGACCTCGACCAGTGGGTGCAGCAGGAAGCCGACCGTGTGGCCGGCGGGCCAGTGCCCCGGCGAGGACTGTATCGTACCCAGGTCAGCCGCCAGCGAGATCTGGCCTGCCTGTTGCTGGCCGACTTGTCATTATCTACCGACACCTATGCCTCCGATCACGCACGCGTGATCGATGTCATCCGTGACAGCCTGTTCCTGTTCTCCGAGGCGCTATCTGCAACGGGCGACCGCTTCGCCCTATACGGATTTTCTTCCCTGAAGCGAGGCAATGTACGCTTTCATCATCTTAAAAACTTTGATGAACACTACAACAGTATGGTTCGCGGCCGAATCTCTGCAATCAAGCCAGGCTATTACACGCGGATGGGAGCAGCAATCCGCCACGCCAGCACTTTGATATCGACACAGAATAACCAGCAGAAGCTATTGTTACTGCTCACCGACGGCAAACCGAACGATCTGGACCAGTATGAAGGCCGCTACGGCATTGAAGATACGCGCATGGCGCTGATGGAGGCCCGCAAGCTGGGATTGCGCCCGTTCTGTGTAACCATAGACCGCGAAGCCAATGATTATCTGTCGCACCTGTTCGGCATCGGCGGCTATGCTGTTATTCGTAAGCCGGAAGATCTACCGCGGGAATTGCCGCTGCTGTATGCGCAGATGACAAGGTAGGTGAAAAGCGTGCTCATTCGACAATCTTCCTGACCTCGAGATCTTGCAGCCACTTCACATGGCGCGGGCCCGTGCGGATATCCTTGGCCGACACCATTGCGATACGGCCTTCGTCATCGGCAAGCGGCAAGCCGTCTTTTTCAAAAAACACCATAACGCTCTCGCCGATGGGTGAGTTGAACACCTCGCTCCATGAGAACACGACTTTGTAGCCGTCGCTGGCGCTGGCGATGATAACCATCTTTTTCACATCATTATGGCCGGCGATCTTGACCACCGCTCTCTCCAGGATATCGCGCAGGCGCACGCCCTTGAAATTTTCCAACTTGCCGACGTTGGCCCCGGACTGGCACACCAGCGATACCTCGCCCACCTGATGTTGCGGAAACTGGCGCAGGTCGTCGACACTCAAGATCAGCGCATGCTCGACGGCACCGGATACGGTGATGCTCTGGGTGACGTACCTCGCCGGATCGGCAACTTTCCCGTCGCCGAAGGATGCTCCACTGAACGCCAATGCAACGACGACAAACAGCATACGGATGGTAAAAAACATGGCGAACTCTCCTGGTTAGAATTGATGGTTGGCGTTATCTGGCGTCAAAGCAAACGGGGCGAACAGGGCAAGCTCCGGCGGATTCTCATGCTCGATGGAGCTTGGTGCAAGTTAGTTCAGGATTGCCTGCCCAATTGCAATGCACGCGGAAACAGTACCCTGTCTTCCAGGTGCATGTGCTGTATCAGATTGCCATCGAGCCCGGCCAGAGCCGCATAGAGCAGAAAGACTTTCGGGTGGCTGCCGGGCGTTGGGCAATATTGCATCGTCAGCTCACGCAGTTTTTCCAGGAGGCCATATACGGCAATGTGTTCAAGCCGCATCTTACGGATCGGGTGCCTGATGCTGCCGAAACGCGAGTATTGGGACAGCGCCGGATTGCGTTCCAAATCGGCAATATAAGGGAACAGGATATGTTCTTCTTTTAACAGGTGCATTTCCATGTCTTTTCGCAGTTGTTCGAAGCAATCCCTGATTTCATGCGAAAAAGACAGCGTGGCAAGCTCTTCATCATCGAGCATGGCCGCGATACGACTCATTTCCGTGCGCGTGAAAATATGATGCGACTGCTCGATGATTGCGATTAGATCAACCAGGCTGGTCTGTTCCGTAAGTCTATGTTTGGGAATGCTCATGATTGATCCGACCAGGACCTCCTGCTTCTGAACTAGAGGTATCGCCAATGTGAATGGGTGCCAGTCTAAATGGAGGGCGGATTTTTTCCTTGACTCAGGTCAAGGTTCGAGGATTTTGTCGCCAGACGCCCGGATAGAATATGCGAAGGTCGCAGGGTGGATTTCTAGAAATTACACCCGTATTCTCGCAGCCCGGCGATATCGGTAATTGTGATTTCCTTGCCGTGCACTTCGATCAACCCCTGTTGCTGCAGCTTCAACATGGTGCGCGAGAGCGTTTCTGGCGTAAGATTGAGCAATGATGCAATCGTAGTTTTACTGGCTGGCAGGGTAACATGGCTCGAACCGGTTGCACCGGAACTGATCTGCAGCAAATAGCCTATCAGACGCTGGGTGCAGGTGAGCAGGGCGACTGACTCGATATCCTGGACCAGTTGGCGATTTCGCATCGACAAGCCTGCCAGCATTTTGCGGGAAACGGTGGTATCCCGTTCAAGGAGGCTGAAAATCACCTGTTTCGGGACCAGCAGCAAATGAGAATCCATCGTCGCTTGCGCGTAGATCGGAAAAAAGGCCTGGTCGAGAAAAATGATTGCCTCACCAAAGCTTTCCCTTGGACTGATAATACCGATGACCTTTTCTGTTCCTTGTGAAGAGTTTACAGCCAGTTTTACCTGGCCGGACACCAGCATGAACAGGCCATGTGCAGTATCGCCGCGATTGAACAAAATATCACCGCGCGCTGCCGAGAATGCTTGTGTTTCTTTTGCGACAAAAGCAAGTTGGTCTTCATTTAATTCGCTGAACAGATGAAATCTGGGCAACAGGTTGATGATGCTCGATCGATTCATGAATGTCCTTTGGGGAGCGAAAAAATCTTCTGCGCAAAAGGCTGCAATTGTTGCCGATACCTTTTGCTCCGACCGTTCCCGATCTTGCCGCCGTGCCTTAACGTTTCCAGCCTTCCTTACTTCGCATAATGTATATTATGTAAAATACATTATGCTCTAGCCAGGTTACCGTTTGTTCTTATCAAGATCGTTGATGATCCTGGAGGCCCAATCCTTACCTCCCAGGCCGAACGCGATTGCAAGCGCTAGGAAAACGGCGCCGAATACAATAACGAATAATGCAGTCAGCAGCTGAGTACCGATATCAAGTTGCTCCAGCGCGACAAACAATGCAAATACCTGGATTGCATATTCGGTGGTTGTGCTGATCGCCAATGCGCCTTCGAACTTGATGCCATGCAGCCAGGCAAAGACCAGCCTATTGACGAATCTGGCCAGCAAGGTACCGAATATCAGGATCAGGATGGCGATAATGATTTTCGGCAGATAATTTGCCAATGCATTCAGCATACTGGCAACTTCTGTCAGGCCCAGGGAGTTTGCGCCCGTGATGACAAACAACAGGATGACCAGCCAATAAATCACCTGGCTGATGACACCGCTCAACGTTAAATCCACTCCGCTATGGCTGAGGAATTGTTCAAGCCCGGATTTATCTGCGAACTGGTCAAAATGCAAAAAGCTCAGAATGCGCTTGACGACGATACATGCAACTTTGGCACACAACCAGCCAAAAAACAGAATGACGATCACGGCCAGCAGTTTAGGGAAGAATGTTGCGACTTGCCCCCAGAACTCGTTTAGCGACGAGAGAAAAATATCAATCTGGTATTGCATGGCGTCCTCCTTGTTTTTGCATGACAGAGTTATCAATGATGTGCATGAGATAAATGCGCTCATGGCTTGATTGGATGGGCAAATTTTCGCTTAACTCACCCAATCAAGCAAACGAATTGACGCCATTAACTAATGTAAATTAGTTAATATACTTTCTAACAAATTGTTTTAAATTAATAATATTTTTATTTTCCATTGCAGATTAGTTTGCTGATCCAGGCATCCAAGCTTGATTTTTCCGCACCAGAGAAAACCAATGGTACCAGCATCGCCAGAAAAATCACTGGGAGTTTGTAGTTACCGAAACCATCGGCGCCTTCGTCAATGATGCGATACCCGCGGAGAAGCTGCCCTAAAGTATCCCATTCTGACGGCCAATGTACTGCCGCGATGGCGACTATCGTCAATATGATGAGCGATATGGCAAAGAATCGCGTAGCCAGCCCCAGCGCCAGTGCGGCAGCACCCAACAGCTCGAACCAGGTTGCCATCTGCCAGTTGACTGCTGTTGGTATGATACTGAAAGGAAAGGGAAACTCGACATGCGCGAACCAGTTCTCCCCTGTCAATTTCTGGTACCCTGCTTCGCCGAATTCCCATGCCAGTAACAATCTGAGCAAAAGCAGGGGAACAATGGGTGCGAGACGGTCCAGGAAGGCAATAATCAGCAGATAGTTTTTTACGACGAATTGCATGGCGGCTCCCTCAGGTTGTTTTTGATGTATGTATTGGTCGCCGGGCCCGGCAAAAACTTACATCATTACCTTATGTTGATTCAGGGAGCGTTCGAAGTTTCAGGTTTTTCCGGTATTTATGGTAAATACGTATGCCCAGCAGCACAGCGAGTACAACTGCATAGAAAAGAGGTTCGCGGATATCCTTTTTCACCAGCCACCAGAAATGCAACACACCGAGCAATGCGATTGCATAGGTGCTGTAATGCAGCCTCTTCCAGGATGCGCCCAAGCGCTTCATCATCCGGTTATTGGACGTTACGGCCAGCGGAATGGACAATACGAAGGCAGAAAAACCAACCAGCACATATGGATGCTTGGTAATGTGTTTTGTGATTTCCTGCCAGTCGAACCAGTGATCCAGCCAGAGATAAATCGTGAAATGCAGGCACGCGTAGAAGAACATGAAAAGCCCCATCATCCTGCGCAACTGGATCTGCCAGGTAATGCCTGTGATTAGCCTGATCGGGGTCATGGCAAGCGCGGTGAAGAGCATGACCAACGCCCAGGTGCCTGTAGACCGCTCGATAAACTCAATCGGGTTGGCGGTCAGGCCGCCGTTGATTCCCAGCCAGACGAGCCTCGCCAGCGGAAGTAAGGCCAATATGAACAGGATGGCTTTAAATCGGGATATCTGTTGCCTGCTTGGTTGTTTCCAGGACATTGCCGGAACCGTTTGCACGAGGGGTATCAGGCTAGAAATTCTTGCGTAAATCCAGACCGGCATACATCTGCCCTACTTCGTTCTCATATCCGTTGAACATCCGGGTCTTGATGCGGGGCGAGAACAGGCCGCCGCCAATACGCCGTTCCGTGGCCTGGCTCCAGCGCGGGTGATCGACGGCAGGATTTACATTGGCGTAAAAGCCGTATTCAGATGGGCCGGAATGCATCCAGGTGGTGACCGGCATTTTCTCGGTAAAACGAATTTTGACAATGGATTTACCGCCCTTGAAGCCGTATTTCCATGGCACAACCAAGCGCATCGGGGCACCGTTCTGGTTGGGCAGCACCTCACCGTAAAGGCCGACCGCCATGATGGTGAGCGGGTTCATCGCCTCATCCATGCGCAAGCCCTCTATATACGGCCATTTGAGGATGGGTACACGTACACCAGGCATCGTTTTCGGATCGGCAAGCGAGATGAATTCGACAAATTTGGCGCTGGCCGTAGGCTCGGCAAACTGGATCAGTTTGGATAATGGCAAGCCGACCCACGGAATAACCATGGACCAGCCCTCCACGCAGCGCATTCTGTATATCCGTTCTTCAAGCGGCGCCAGCTTGAATATGTCCTCGATGGAGATCTGCCTGGGCTTTTTGACGGCACCTTCGATGGAGACTGTCCAAGGAGCGGGTTTGAAGAGTCTTGAATGCACGGCAGGATCACCCTTGTCGGTGCCGAACTCGTAGAAATTGTTATAGGTGGTAATATCGTCGTAGCCTGTCAGCGCCTCCTCTTTACCATAAGCCGTTTTGCCGAACGCAGCTATTTTATGCCTTTGAGCAGCGGCATGGGATGTGCCTGGCAGCACGCCCGAAATGGCCGAGGCGCCTGCAATCAGGCTGAAGCCCGCGGCTTTAATGAATTTTCGGCGACTCTCAAAAACTTCACGTGGCGTGATTTCCGATGAAAGAATGTCCGTTTTTTTACCGATTAGCATGCTGGCTGCCTTCCCTGCCTGTAACTGTCGATTTTGTTGATGTGCATTGGTCGAAGATTCGGCAGCTTCCTTACATGTCCCAGGGCTTATTCCAGGTATTGCTGCCAATCATAGGCAGTTGCACCGCTTGCAAAGAATTCCGGATTAAGCAAGGAAGCCTTGCTGTTGTATAACAGCGTATTGCCTTGCGTATCCGTCAGTCTTCCGCCCGCGTTTTCAAGTATGCATTGGGCGGCGGCAGTATCCCATTCGGAGGTTGGGCCAAGCCGCGGATAAACATCCGCAGCGCCCTCGGCAACCATGCAAATCTTCAACGAACTACCCATAGAGATTAGTTTCGTGCCTGAAAGTTTCTTTTCCAGGCACCCGATAAAGCGTTGCAGCCTGGCATCGGAATGGGAACGGCTGCCCGCAATGACGATATCCTGAAAATTCAACGGCCGGGCCTGGATGGCCCTGGCAGGATGCTTGCCGTCTTTTTTATATGCGCCGTTCGTATCTGCGTAGTAAAGCAAGTCCATGGCCGGGGCATACACCACCCCTAGAACGGCTTTATTTCCTTGTATCAAGGCAATATTGACGGTGAACTCACCATTGCGTTTGATGAATTCCCGTGTGCCGTCCAGCGGGTCAACCAGCCAGTATTGAGGCCACTGGCAACGTACTTCGTAAGGAATGGCCGCCGACTCCTCCGAAAGCACGGGTAGGCGGGGAGAAAACCGCTGCAATCCGGCCTCGATGAGGTGGTGGGCTGCCAGGTCGGCCTGGGTCAAGGGAGAGTCATCGGATTTCTGCTCGACATCAATATCGCCAGCGTAAACCTGCATGATGGCATCTCCCGCCTTGCGGGCGATGGCAACCACTTCGGCCAGCCAATCCGGCCTAGCGATCATTGAGACAGCAAAGCCAGCAATCCGGCCTTATCGAGGATGCTGACGCCCAATGCCTGTGCCTTCTCCAGCTTGCTGCCTGCTTCGGCGCCTGCAACCACGTAATCGGTTTTCCTGGAAACGCTGCCGGCCACTTTGCCGCCCGCCGCCTCAATCAAGGCCTTGGCCTCATCCCGCGACATATTCGGCAAAGTGCCTGTCAACACCAGTGTCTTGCCACTCAAAAGGCCATTGGTATTGCTGCCTGCGCCCTCTTCCCAATGGACACCTGCTGCAACCAGTGCATTGATGACTTCCTGGTTATGCGTCTCGGCCATAAACTGCACGATGGAGTCAGCGATAACAGGGCCGACATCCGGCACTTGCTGCAATGCCTCGGCGTTGGTTGCAAGCAAGCCCTGCAAGCTGCCGAAGTGCCGGGCCAGGTCCTTGGCGGTAGCTTCACCTACATTGCGTATTCCCAGCGCATAAATAAAGCGTGCCAGGGTTGTCTGTTTGCTGCGCTGCAGTGCTTCAATCAGGTTTTGCGCGGATTTGCCTGCCATGCGATCAAGATTCGCCAGCGTTTGCACGTCCAGTTTGTAGATGTCGGCGAGGCTATGCACCAGTCCGGCATCCACCAGTTGATCGACCAGCTTTTCGCCCAGCCCCTCGATATCCATCGCACGGCGTGAGGCAAAGTGCAGAATGGCCTGCTTGCGCTGTGCTGCGCAGAACAGGCCGCCAGTGCAGCGCGCCACCACTTCGTCTTCAAGCCGCACGGCATGCGAGCCGCATACCGGACATTGGTGATTGACTGCATTCAGCAGATTGTATGATAGGGCGTTTTCCGGGCGTCTTTCCTTGAGCACGCTGACGATCTCGGGGATGACGTCCCCTGCCCTGCGCACGCTGACGGTGTCTCCTATCCTGATGTCCTTGCGGTCGATTTCATCCTGGTTATGCAATGTGGCGTTGGTTACCGTGACCCCGCCGACAAAGACCGGCTTCAATCTTGCGACCGGCGTGATGGCACCGGTACGGCCTACCTGGACATCAATTGCCAGCACTTCGGTCAATGCTTCCTGGGCAGGAAATTTATGCGCGACCGCCCAATGGGGTTCGCGACTGCGGAACCCGAGTTCGCGCTGCAGGTCGAGCCGGTTAACCTTGTAAACCACGCCATCAATATCATAAGGCAGTTGATCGCGCTTTGCGGCAATCGCGTCATGAAATGCGATAAGCGGCTCCGGGCCAAGGCCAGTCGTACGTTCAGTGCATACGGGAAAACCGAAGCGCTGCAAGGCATCAAGGACTTCATTATGACTGGCCGGAATATTCCAGCCCTGAGTTTCACCCAGGCCGTAAACAAAGCATGACAAGAGGCGCTGGGCCGTCAGTCTCGAATCGAGTTGGCGGACAGCACCTGCTGCCCCGTTACGGGGATTGACCAAAGTCTGCTTGCCGAGCGCGCGCTGACGCTCGTTGTATCGCTCGAAATCGGGACGGCTCATATAGACTTCGCCACGAACTTCCAGTATTTCCGGCGCATCCCCCTTGAGACGCAACGGAACCTGGCGAATGGTCCGTATGTTCTGCGTTACGTCCTCACCAACTTCGCCGTCGCCGCGCGTCGCGGCCTGTACAAGCAGGCCGTTCTCATAACGCAGGCTGATGGCCAGCCCGTCAAATTTGAGCTCCGCTGCATATTCAATGGGAGGGTCGCTGTCAGCCAGGCCAAGCTTCTTGCGCACCCTGGCGTCGAACGCCCGGGCACCATTCGGCGTGATATCCGTCTCTGTTTCAATGGAAAGCATCGGTATGCGATGCCGGACCGGAAGAAGTTCGGGCAAGGGCGCGCCGCCTACCCGTTGCGTGGGGGAATCGCTGTCAATCAGCTCCGGATGCGCCTGCTCCAGTGCTTGCAGCTCGCGGAACAGCCTGTCATATTCGCTGTCAGGCACGCTGGGCGCATCCAGCACATAGTATTCATGATCATATTGGGCTATCTGCTTGCGTAACGCCGCAATCTGCCCCGCTACCTGCTGAATATTATCCATCGCCGCAATCACTGCGATGTCAGGAAAAGAGGCGAAGCGCTATCGGGCTGCCCGGAATAATGCCGCGAGTGACCATCTTTGCATGGATGACCTTGAGCTGGTGGCGTATTTTCTCGATTTGCGTTTCACCGATCGGTCTCTGGTTGTCATCCACCAGGACTGCGCCCAGGCTGTTTTCCATCTGGCGTGCCGTCAGCACCATCTGATTGAATGCTTCGAGGCAACTGGTAACGCGCGGAATATCAAGCTGGAAAGTAACGCCGTGAATTACCGAGGTCCGCAGCATTTCAAGGCTGAAAGGATTATTGTCTACATTGACGACAGAATACAGGCGGTAACCCTGCTCATTCAGGCTATGGAAAGCGCCATCCTCGCCGAGCGTCATGCCGTTCGCTTCAGCCAGGCCTCTGAACTTGGTGCCGGTGAACGGCCCGTTTTCGCCTTGCACCAGATGGAAGCCGACCATCTTATCAACTTGAATACAGAACTGGTCGAGCTCGCTGGCATAATGCCAGGCATCGCCATTTTTCTGCCATTCGACCTGCGCACCCAGCTTAAGCGCCACCCTCTCCACTTCGTGCTGGAAGCGGTTCAATGCATTCCTGGAAACAAAGCCTGAGCGGTCTGCCAACTGGATGCTGCAAGTTGCCTTGCTGAACTCTTCCGCGTCCAGCTCACGGGTCACTTCCTGCCAGATACCCTGCCCATTGAGGCCATGCAGGAATTTCGGCTTATCGATATCCGTGACAGATAGCAGGAAATCGCGCAGCTTGATTCCGCTTACCGGCTTGGGCAGGTATAGCACGGCAATAAGATCGATGCGCTCATCAATATTGGTGGATAGCGCCGTCTGTTCAGACGGATCCGGCACATCGTCGGCCTGCGCGAATCCAGCCGCCGGCTCCCGGGCATATCCTGCAGCCGCCTCGTCCGCAACCGCATGTTCGGCAATCTCTTCTTGAAAGTTCCGGGAATAATCCGTCGCCCCTTCCGGCTGAAGAAGCTGGTCGTCGGCATCTGCAACATGGGAGGAATCGCGCTCCTGGACGTCCGTCTCATGATCAATGGCTTGCCATATGGCCTCAGGCTCATCTGCGGGCACTTCCAGATGCTCGACCTCGATTCCGTATGGGCTGCTGCTGTAGTCTGGCGGCGTCAGTGACGGTTCTGCATGGCCGGGCTGTTCGTCACGCTCGTCCTGATTCCCGTTGTATGACTGATATTGCGGTGAGTTTGCATCGTCATCCTTCAGGATGGCGGCTGCATCAAAGTGAAAGTCGTTATCCATGAGCGCATCATGCTGCGGATGCTGGAACTGCCTTGATGCTTCATCGCGAAAGCGACGTTCCTGCCACCAGTTGTAGCCGGCTACGGCCGCAATGATGACTGCCCCCAGTAAGATTAATGCCAGTTGTAAATCACTCATATATTTAACTCTTCAATCACGGCCGGCGGCACTTAAACCAGCACTTCACCGTGCATTTGCAATGCAGCTTCGATATCAACCTCTACGATACGCGAAACACCGGATTCTTGCATGGTTACGCCTATCAGTTGCTGTGCCATTTCCATGGTTATTTTATTATGGCTCACAAATAAAAACTGTGTGCGCTCGGACATTTTTTTTACGAGATTGCAGAAACGCTCGGTATTGCTATCGTCAAGCGGCGCATCGACCTCGTCCATCAGGCAGAACGGCGCAGGATTGAGCCTGAATAGCGCAAAAACCAGCGCCAGCGCCGTCAGTGCCTTTTCACCTCCGGATAGCAAATGGATCGTGCTGTTCTTCTTGCCCGGCGGCTGGGCAAATACCTGCATGCCGGTATCCAGGATTTCCTCACCGAGCAGCTCCAGCCTCGCCTGTCCGCCACCGAACAGGATGGTGAAAAGCTCCGCAAAGTGGCGGTTGGCCTCGTCGAAGGTATGCTGCAAACGGCTGCGGGTTTCCTTGTCGATACGGCGAATCGCATCTTCAAGCGTGGTAATGGCTTGCTCAAGATCCAAAGCCTGGCTATCGAGATACTGCTTGCGTTCGCGTTCGCTCGCCAGCTCCTGTATGGCAGCCAGGTTGACCGGGCCGAGGCTTTCGATTTCAAGGCCCAGCGCCGCCGTTTTTTCTTCCATGTCTGCAACCCTGGCGGAGGCTGGCAGGTTTTCGGCCAGCATGGCTTCATCCAGATGTACCGCCGACAGCTCGGCCTGGCATTGCTCGAAGTGCAGCCTTGCCTCCTGTTCGCCCAATCTGGATTGTTCCAGCTTATCACGAAGCGGGTGCAGCATCTGCTCATTCTGCATGCGGTTACGTTCCTGGCTCTGCAAATCAGCCTCTGCCTGCGCCAGTTGGTTCCTTGCCTCGGCCAGCTCGGCTTCCCTTTGCTGTTTCAGCAACAAGGCCATATCCAGGTTAGCCTTCAACCCCTCCATTCTTGCTGCCTCAAGCATACTGAGAGTTTCCTTATGCCTGAGTTTCAGCGCTTTAATTTCTTCATCTATTAATTTAAGTCTATTATTTATTTCATTGATATTATTAGTAATTAACTTTTTATTAAAAACCTTTTCCTGCAACGCACGCTCGGCATTCTGCAATGTCTGGCGCGCATGGTTCAGGGCATTCTGCTCGCGCTCACGAAGGCGTTGCGCTTCTTCGCATGCCGTCTTCAGCCCGGGCAGTCGCAGGTTTGCCTTTTCCAGGTTGGACTGGTGCTCGAGTTTTTGCGATTTCGCCGCTGCCAGCCTTGCCTGCAAGGCTTCCAGCTCCTGAGCAATGGCGTGCTGCCGCTCCTCGGCATGTTGCAGTTGCTGCTCCTGGCGCTGGATTTCCAATGTCAACTGATGTGCCGCCTGGCTGTTGCTGCGCAAGGTTTGCTGACGCTCATGCAATGATTGCTGCAGTTGCTGGATCGTCTCTTCCGCCTGCTTCATTTGATTCGTTGCAAAAGCCACGTTCTCCTGAGTACGCGGCAATGAGGCTTGCAGCGCTTCAAGTTCGCGCTGCCTTTCCAGCACGCCATGCAAGGCGCTTTGCGGGCTGAATAATGTCAGGCTGTACCTGGTGTACACGTCTCCTTCACGGCTCACCAGCATTTCACCGGCGGCAAGCCGCCAGCGGGCCTGTTGCGCGTCTTCTCCCGCATCCAGCACGTAAACCCCGGCTAGCCAGTCCTGCAACAGGCCTGTCAATTCAGGCGAAATCTGTTCAATCACCGACGTCAACGGCTTGAGCATGGAGGATGGGCTATCAAACGCTGCAGCTGTAGCTGCCTCGGCCAGTACAACAGTGGATGGCGGGCGACTGCCATCGAGCCTGGCCTGCGGCTTGAGAATGCCGTTCAGGCGCGCGCCGAGAACGGCTTCCATGGCAGTTTCCCAGCCGCCGGCGATCGTCAGTTTCTGCCACAGGCGCTCGGCATCGTGCAAGCCCTGCTGTTTCAGCCATTCATCGATTCTGGCTTCGTGCGCAATGGATTGTTGTATCTTCAACAGCGAATGGATCTGCGCTTCGAGTTGCGCCAGGGAGCGTTGTTCTTCCTGCTGTCTGACCCGCAGCGACTTGATCGTTTCAGCCTGTTGCTGTTCTTTTGTCCGGGTTTCGGCGATCGCCAGCTCAAGCTGCGCCAATTGCTTCTGCAAACCGGCCAGTTCATCACGCCGGGACGCCAGCAGCCCGGTATCGGGCAATGGCAGGTTCTGCATATCCTGCTGCAAACGCTGCAGGCGATGTTCCAGTTCCTCGATATTTTTCTCCGAATAGCCAAGCTGGGTGGTTTCGAGGCGTACCGCCTGCTCGCTTTCCGTCAAGGCTTTCTGTGCCTCGGACAATGCCTGCTGGCTGCCGGAGAGCGCCGATTCAAGCCTAGGCAGATCAGCCTGGATCAATGAGAGGTTTTCAGCACCCTGCTGCTCATCAGCATCCGCCTGCGTTTGTTTCTGTAAAAGTTCAGCGAGGCTTGCGTCCAGGCTCAGCTTCTGCGCATCGAGTTTTTCCGATTGTGTCGTGATTTGCTGTAACTGGAGATTCAGGCGCTCGCGGGCTTCCTGGGTATGTTTGACCTGCTGCTCCAGATTCGAGACTTCGGCATTGGTTTCGTAATAATGGGTTTGAGCCGCCTGCACCGCCTCGCTGGAAGCGAAATGCTGCTGGCGCAGGCTTTCCAGCGAGCTTTCCGTTTTTCGCAAGTTGGCCATTTGCGCTTCGAGTTCATTGGCCAGCTTTTCCGCCTGGCGCCTGGTCTTTTCCCAGGCGACGCCTGCATCGCGCTTTTTCAACAGCCACAACTGGCCTTCGGTATGCTTCAGCGCAGCCTGCAGTTGATGGTATTGCCGGGTAACGACCGCTTGTGATTCCAGACGGACAATCTGCTTATCCATTTCCTGCCGGATATCCTCGACCCGCGTCAGGTTCTCGCGCGTATCCCTCAGCCTGAGCTCGGTCTCGCGGCGGCGCTCCTTGTATTTCGAGATACCTGCGGCTTCTTCCAGGAAAATCCTGAGTTCTTCCGGCCTGGCTTCCACAATGCGCGAAATGGTGTTCTGGCCGATGATGGCATAGGCCCGGCCGCCAAGCCCGGTACCCAGAAAAAGATCGGCTACGTCACGGCGCCTGACAGGCGTGTTGTTGATGTAGTAGCTGGAACCCTTGTCACGCTCTATCACGCGCTTGACGGAAATTTCGGCATATTGCGACCATTCCCCGCTGGCGCCACCGAGACTGTTGTCGAATATCAGTTCCACGCTTGCCCGGGAAATGGCTTTGCGGTTGGCAGAGCCATTGAATATGACATCCTGCATCGAATCGCCGCGCATTTCGCGGGCGCTCGATTCGCCCAGCACCCAGCGCACGGACTCCATGACATTGGATTTGCCGCAGCCGTTCGGGCCGACGACACCCACCCGTTGCCCGTGAAGATGCAGAGTGGTGGCGTCGACAAAAGATTTGAAGCCGGCAAGTTTAAGATGTGTAAGGCGCAATTGTCAGAACGTCGAGCTTATTCTTTGTGGCTGTATAATGGCGAATTCGATCATTTATAGATTTATACGGTAGCCATTATGTCCAGTCAACCCAGCAAGGCACTTGAAACCTTCGACAACCCGAAGCCGGAGCGAGATTTTCATATCCATATGGAAATCCCGGAGTTCACATGCCTCTGCCCGAAGACCGGACAGCCTGATTTCGCCGTACTCTACCTGGACTATATCCCTGACCGGAAATGTGTCGAGCTGAAGAGCCTGAAGCTCTACATATGGTCGTTTCGCGATGAAGGCTGTTTTCACGAAGCGGTAACCAACCGCATCCTGGATGACCTGGTCGCCGCGACGCAACCTAAATTCATGCGTCTGACCGCAAAATTTTATGTGCGCGGCGGCATCTTCACCAATGTCGTTGCCGAGCATCGAAAAACCGGCTGGCAGCCTGCGCCCCGTGTCGACCTGACGCAGTTTGATGCACAATCCAACACCAGGGGCTGAGATTTCAGCACATTTCATCTTTATCGAGCTCACGACCAGAACCTGACGATTTGAACCACGCTTCCAACTCAAACGCAATGTGGCAGTTTGTCCGGGCAAATTTTGCCTACATGCTGGCCGGTAAACTACGCTCGAAAAAAGGCTATCAGCCTCCCTCAGGCCACGATATCCCATCGGACTTCGTTGGCGTGGGCGTTGCCACGGCGGAGGACCCGGCAGTCGATGACTACGTGATCAGCCGGTTGAATGCACTGGGGATTCGCAATGTACGGCTGGATTTCACTTATGGCGATGCAGAAAACCATGTAGCACGCTTCCTGGCGAAGCTGCATGCACAGTCTTTCAACATCATGCTGCATCTGGTGCAGCCATTTGAGGCTGCGAGAAGAATGACGGAAACAGCCGCGCAGCAGGAATGGCGGCAATTTGTCACCGACACCCTTGCACGCCATGGCGGCATGATAGAAATGCTTGAAATCGGCTCGACCATCAATCGCAGGCGCTGGGCGGGTTACACGCTGGATGGTTTTCTGGCGGCCTGGGCAATCGCACACGCGGAAGCAAGATCGAAACAGGTCAAACTTGCCGGGCCGAATATCACCGACTTTGAGCCGCCCTACAATATCGGGCTCCTTGCGATACTGAAAAGCCGCGGGCAGCTGCCTGACATCCATACCGATAACTTATTCTCCGAGCGCTGCACGGAACCCGAGCGCGACGACCACAAGATACTGGGCCATCGCCTAGCGCCGCTAGGCGGCTTCAGGCTGGTGAAAAAAGCCTTTGTGCTACAGGAGATCGGTGAAAATTTCGGCGTGCCGGCGTTTCATTCGCCCTCCGCGTTCTGGACCCTGCCCCGCATCCATCGGGTACTGGCTAACGGCGAGGAAAAGCAGGCGGATTACCTGGCCCGCTACATGCTGCTGTGCGCGGCTTCCGGTGCGCTAGCGCGCGCAAGCTGGGGGCCGCTCATCTGTCATCGCGAAGGCCTCATAGACGATGGCGTTGAAGCTTATCCGGGCCTGGAACGTATTACGCACTATGCCTCCGTCCTGGGCAGGGATTTCAGAACCCGGCCTGCATTCGAGGCTTTCAGGACCTATGCCGCCCTGATTCCCGGCTGCCACTACGAAGCTTGCCTGGATGATGCCAACGGCCTGGAAGTACATGCTTTCAGCAATCATGAAAAGCTGATCCATGCCGCCTGGGTCATCAATGGACGTGCGGCAGCCTTGCG
This sequence comes from Methylophilaceae bacterium, assembly GCA_905339275.1. Taxonomy (GTDB): domain Bacteria; phylum Pseudomonadota; class Gammaproteobacteria; order Burkholderiales; family Methylophilaceae; genus UBA6140. The sequence continues at coordinate 1,084,442 of CAJPFK010000001.1, read as the reverse complement.
CGACATATACCCTGAAGCTGATCTGCTGCAGGCTGAATGCATCTCGCGCGATGGCGAACTGCTGCCGGCAACACCGGATTTTGTCACGGAATCACCGATCTACCTGCGCTGGCCCAAGGGGCACCGGGTATTGGTTAAAACCGATGCCAGATTGATCGATGACCTCGCCATTCATGCCCATGGCGATAAAACGCATTACCTCTACCGCCAGGATGGCTGGCGTGGCGCGATTCTGGCTGGCAACCCGGCTGAAGCTGCGCTATTGGGCGAGTCGCTCGCTCCCGCAAAGATAGGCGCACCGCCCAAAGACGCCATCCTGCGCAAGGCACGCAACGCCATCTGGACGATTGCCGATCCGCGCGACCCGGCAAGGAAACTGGTCATCAAGCAGCCGGTCAGGATGCATCTGCACAAAAAGCTGCTCGACCGGCTCAAGCCTTCAAAGGGACTGAGAAGCTGGAATGGCGCAAGCGAACTGCTCAGGCGCGGCGTGGAGACTGCACGCCCGGTGGCCTATTTTGAGATGGCGGGCGACAAAACACTCACCCGCAACTACTACATCTGCGAATTTGTAGAAGCCGATTTCTCGGTGCGGGATATTTTTTCTGCCTTTGCCCGGGGCGAAGACGCCTATCAAGGTATCGCACAGGATGCGATCTATCAGCAACTTGCTGGTTACCTGCTGACCATGCATGGCCGCGGCGTATTTTTCAGGGATTTGTCCGGTGGCAACATCCTGGTCAGAAAGTCCGGGGATGGCAGACTGGATTTCTCGCTGATCGACACAGGCCGGGCGCATTTCTATCAACGCGGCACCGAGTTATCCAAGCGGATTTCGGACCTGACGCGCATTTGCAACAAGCTGCATGCCGATGGCCGCGACCGTTTCATGGAGATATACATGAACAGGCTGGGCAGGGAGTTCGGTTTTCGCCATCGCCTGCCTTTCCATCTCTATAACGCCAAGGTGACGGTGAAACGCGCGATGAAGGGGAAAAACCTGAAAAAATTGTTCCGGCGCTGATCTCCAGAAACCCCGGGGCCAGGTATCGCTGGAACAGGGCAGAACTAAAAAGACAACAAAAAGCCACCTTGCGGTGGCTTCTGTATTTTGGCGTCCCCACGGGGAGCGGAGCTTATCCCCGCTTTGCTGACCGATTGCATAAGTCAGCGTTGCGGTAAGGTTTTCTTGGTCTATGACCACTTTTGAGATCAGGCCCGCGAGTTTGCTTTTGAGCAGCTCGGGGTCTTCTTGATTCAGATTCCTGATCATCGTATCGATTGTCCGTTTCACGTCTGCAGCTGTGAGCCTTCGCAGGGCTTTGGCCATTGCTGCTTCTTGTTCGTGTTGCCTGGTCAGTGCGTCGATGGTTTCCAGTTCCCCTTCGAGTTTTTCTATCTTTCGCAGCAGCGCGTCTGGCGCGCTGGTTTGCGGGATGAGGTCGACCAGCTTTTCGATCTGACCCTCGATGTTGATCCGTTGCGCCTGCAGTTTCTTCAGGTCATCGGCGGTGGTTTCATTTGCGGCCAGGCTTTTGTAGTGTTGCAGCGCGGCATCGACCATCTTGTCGCTGGACAGATCCTGCAGGATCTGTTTGACCACGAGCTGGTCTATCTTGCTGGCGGCGATGCGTGGACCTTTTTTCAAGCGGTAGTTGCCATCACCATCTGCGTGCCAGCGTTCGCCGCTGGGCGATTCCAACAGTCCGGTCAGCATGTAGGGATGTTTGGCCTGCCGGCGCCTGCCGGTGGATTTGGATTCGAGCGCATCGAGTATCTTGTCTGCTTCCGCCTCGGTGATCAGCGGTTCGTGGGTGTCTTTTTGGATCAGCCACTCTTCGCGCGGACGATACTTGCCCTCTGCCCCGCCCTTTTCCGCATGCCGGTTCCAGACCGTGTGGCCGGCATAGGTGAGCGCGTTGCGCTCGATGTGCAGCAGCGTGGTGACTGGCCAATCGAAAGCGAGATCCGCCTTGGCCTGGGCACGTGAGATGCCACGGGCGCGGGCTTGCAGATAGGCCCGCACCAGCAGCGCTTCATCGCTCAGCACCAGGCGCGACTTCGTGACCGGCGCACCATCACGGATAGCACCAGTGGCCACGTTCTCGAGACGATACCCACGCGGGGCACGTCCACCAGCACGCCAACCCTGCCGGACGTTCTCGGCCATGCCAGCCAGCCCTTTGGCCTTACTGGTCAGGCTGTGCCATTCGTCCATCGCCTGCAGGATTGACTTGAGCAGCATCTCGGTGATCGGGTCGGTCTCCGGAACGGATTTATAGATGACCCGCACGCCATGCTTGCGGCATTCCTGCTCTTCGAAGATGAGCGCCAGATGACGGCGGCGGGCGATGCGGGCGGTGTCGAGGGCGAGCACGGTATCCCACGCACGGCGAGGCGCACGAAGATCCCGCAGCATGGACTGGAAGCTCGGGCGGTCGTCGTCCTTGCCGGACTCCACCGCATCGGCGTATTCGCCCAGGATGAGAATGCCGCGCGACTCGGCGAGATCATGCAGCGCGCGGCGCTGGGCATCGATTGAAACGTCTGAACGGTCCTTGCTGGACCGGAGATATAGAACGGCTTTCATGCGGGCATGATGTGCCGAGGGAAAATATTTTGCAAATATTTACAAAAAAGTGTTGCGCTGTTCCTAAAATAGGAATATATTTATCACATGGACGCAGCGATTGGCGCAGCGCCGGTTCTCAAGGAGAAAGAAAATGTCAGAAAACCTCATCAAATTTGCAGTTGCAACCAACAATGAAATCTTCGACCCGGAATGGAATGGCGGAGAATGGATGGTTGCTCACGTTGAAACGCACGAGACCATCGAGCAATTCATCGAATCCAGCAATAACTGGGCAGAACGCACCGCTCCGAAGTTCGGTGAAATCGGCGGCTTCAAGTTCGTCGCCTGGGCAAACTGCCAGGCCGTGAAGGGGCAGACACGCGATTCCATGAGCGTGGTTGATCTCGGTGACATCCGAATCGCACTGCCTGGAACTGATCTGACGAACTTTTAAGACAAGCCCCTTCGGGGGCTTTTTACTGGAGGCAGCATGAACGGAACCACCCTCAAGGCCCTGCGCATGGCGCTGGGCTACACGCAGCAGGAAGCTGCAGACATGATCGGCGCGGTGCAGTTGCGGACGTGGCGATATTGGGAAGACGAGAACCGGCGCATACCGGATGACGTGCAGGCGACGGTGCGCGGGCTGGTAGCGTGGAAGTGGAAGATCGTGAACGAGGCATCAGCGCAGATCGAACGACTGGTGACCGCGCATGGCGAGCCAGAATCGGTGGCGCTGACCTACTACTCGAATCTGGACGACTGGATGACGCAGGAAGGTGCCGAGCCGGTCCAGTGGCGGGCGCATCAGATGGCGATGGCGGCGCTGGCCGAGCAGTTCCCGTTCGTCTGTCTGGTGCAGTTCAAGCCGGTGGAGTATCAGGCATGGCTGGCAGGACGGCGGGATGATTCAGCCATGCGCGCGGCATGGGCGGCGGAGCAGTAGCTACTGCGTGCCATTCGCGGCGCGGATCGCAGCGTCGCACCTCTGCCACAGCGTGTTGTAGTTCAGGGTTGTGTCGGCGGCGGCGTATTCGAGGGTGTCGAGGTACGCCGCAACATCATATCCAGAATCGGTTGCGTGGCAGTCTCCCCCGCTCTCGGCAGATCGGAGAGATCCACTTCGATCTTCGGACATTCTGGCGGCGGTAAAGGCTTCGAGTTGCTGGCGCAACCGGCCATTAAAATCAGCGATGTCAGTAATACGCTTGCTCTTGTCATCCAATTGCGCATTGTAGTTCTCCATCAGGGTTGTCATCTGGGCTTCGTGCACGGCATCGACACGGGCCAGCTCAAGTTCCAGCCTGCGCTCGATGACCATGTTGAGGATGCGGCGCTGGCGCTTGGCGTCCTCGACTTGCGCCTGGTAATCGGCCAGACTGGCAAGCGCATCGTCACGCTCGCTGCGTAACGAATGAACGTACCAGATGGCAAGGCATACCATTGCCATGGGCAGAAAAACGCGCCAGTGCTCGAATGCGAAGGCCAGCATTTTGCCGAGGCGGCTGAAGATGACGGAGAGCAGGATTTTGATGGCGGCGAAGGTGAGCATATCAGTCATCCCAATCCGGCAGGTCTACAGTCTGGCCAGCCAGCTCGTGCGTGCAGTCGCTCAAGAACTGAATGCGGCCGTCGGTGACGAACGAGTGGCAGATTCTCTTCGTCCGCCACTCTTTAAACTCTTCTGCAGCATTAGGGTTGGCTGGGTAAGTCACAAGGATGGACGGCGATAGCGTCGGCTTTTCAAGGTTCTGATTCCATACCCAGCCTCGGCTGCCATCGACCGGAACACCGTGGCCACGCTTGCAGCCAGGGCAATGAAAACTGAGACTATTACCGCACAAGTAGGATTTACTCATTTATTTAACCTCCAGCCAGACCTGCTGGCCCGTGTTGATGGCGTCGCGGATGGTGCGGATGACGAGTGATTCGGCTGGCGTGCTGTTACCGAGCCAGCCGTCAGAGCCGTTTCCATCCGGCAGGCCGACGAGGATGCAGCCGTGGGTGTGTTCGGCGGTGTTGCCGCGATGGATGCGGATGCCGGTGAAGCCGGGGACGTTGAGCACTTCCGGCAGCACGCGCTTGAACCTGGGCGACATGGTGAGCACGACGCGGTAACGTCCGCGCGGGATGGCGGTTTCACCGTGGATCTTCCACTTTTCGACCGGCAGACCGTCCTGCTCGCGCACTTCGTCTTCCAGCGTGTGGCAAAGGAACTTGCCGTTGGCCAACAGACGTCCGGCGGTGTAGCCCTTGGTCTTCCTGAATTCGCGCTCCAGCTTGAGTTCAAGCATCAGTGCCCCCTTGCCGCCCATTCGTCAAGCTCCCGCAGCGCTTCCATGATCACCTTGACGCGATAGACCATGCGCGGCCAGACGAACCATGCCAGCGTGGAGGAGCTGATGAAGACTACCCACTGAACGGCCACATCTTCGGAGGTGGCCGCATACCAGATATATGCGCTCGATGCGGCGATGGCAGCGACGTATTTAACCTTGCAGCAGAACTGATGGCGGATTCCGGGCGGAAGTCTGACCACGGCGACGAAACTCTCGATCAGGATGTAGATGCTCAGTGCGATGGTGAGGTAGGTCATGGTTGCGGCCCCCGGATGATGCTCGTGGCTCTATCGAAAACGGCGACCACCAAGCGCGGGATCTGTTGCCGTACCAGCGGCCAGTAGGCCACAAGGACGAACGAGAGCACGAAGGCCATGCCCTTCAGCGCCGCTGGCGGCATATAGTGCATGAAGAACGGCAGCAGCCAGCCGGTGGCCGGCGTGACGATGACGATGAACAGCACAGCCTTGAGCGCGGTCGTTTCGCTTGCAGCAACGCCAGCGATGGCGCCGATGAAGGCGATCCACAGCACGCTCGGCGGCACGTCGAACAAATGCCCGACAACCGTGGCCGATGCGCCGATGATGGCGGCCGATATCCAGTCGAGTTGCTGCTGCAGTTGATGCTGCATCGGTCTAGTCCTTACCAACTGAAACCGGGTAGGTACTGGGGTCTTTGTCAAACATCGCTGGTCCTTTAAATAAAAAAGCCGCCCGAAGGCGGCTGTGGTTCGTATGTTCTGTTTATTTTTTAACGTTGTCCCACTCATCCCGCGCCATCCACGGGAACAATCCGACAAACTTATCCTCCCGCGTCAGCGCAAACCACCAGAGCCGGATGTGGTTGATGCGGTTACTGGTATCGGCCGGGCGCTGCTTGGCCCGCATGAGGTGGTAGAGCGTGAACAGCCCGAGCAGCAGCGGCACGATGGTGCAGGCTGCAAGCAGGAGAGTGATGAGGGTGATCAGCATGGTCACCGGCAATGCCCGCGCTGGTCCGGGTCGAATGGATTAAGCAAGTGGCTGCAGATCCAGCTCGCCAGCTTGCGACGCCAGCCGCAGCCGCGCTTGATGTGCCGCGCCAGCCGCTGGGTGAGCAGCCATTCGGACGGGCGCTCGGCGAACACCACGGACATGATGACGATATTGACCGCGGCATCCAGCAGCGCGCCGACGGCCAGCACCGGGTAGCCCAGCAGCTTGGCCGGCAAGCTGAGCGTGCGAGCATGGTGTGCACGGTAGAGGCTCATCACGGCGAGGTAGAAGATCCACAGCGTCCACAGGCTGGCGACGGCCAGACCGATGGGTGTCAGCCCGGCCATCATCGGCCCGCCCGGAATGCGTGATACGCCGACCAGGCAATCAGCGCCACCACCAGAATCAGGCCGGTTACCATTGCACTGAATCCAGCTGCGCCTGCACTTCCGGCGTGATCGGCGCTTCCAGCTCCTCGGCGGTCAGACCATCGCTGATGGCGTCGAGCTGGTCTTCCAGCGCCTGCCGCTTGCCGATGATGGCGCCGGACAGTTGCGCGAAAAGATCGGCCTTGACGATGACACGGCTGGCCAGCTCGGCCTTGCTGATGCCACGCGCGGCGGCCAGGGAATCCAGCAGCGGCGTCACGGCCTGGTTGTCAGCCGTCCATGCCCGCGCCTCGGTTTCCTGCTTCGGCCAGCTCAGCACTTCGCTGGCTGGGTAGCCAGCGCTGATGGCGGCGATCTCGGCTTCGCATGCGGCGTTGATGCTGGCGAGCTTGGTGGCGATGGCGGCTGAGGCGGATTGCAGTGGCTGGTCAGCAGCAACCGGCTTACCAAGCGCCGCATCGAACACAATTCGTTTGCCTTCGGACTGCGCCTGCATAAGCGCTTCGTATTCCTCGCCGGATATTTCAACAGCATCTTGCGGGATATTGATGCCGTGAATTTCTTGGGCATAAAACCCCTGTGTTGATTTTGAGAAAAACATATGGCCTCCTATCTACCAAGCGCCAAATAATAAAAGTCACCAGAGCCCGTCGCGTACCCGAAATTTGACGTTGTCAATGACATGATCTCAGTAACCTCGGTTACGCCTGGATTCAAATTCCTGGTGGCCTCCACGATACCGAAGACCGCATTCGGAAACGTGATGGGGAATAAAGCCGTGCCTCCAGAGGCTGGCGTCGTCTGCACTCTGCCCCATTGAATAATCAACCCACCGGGAAGCTTTTGATAGCCATTGTCGGCAAGGGATTGATTTGCACCTTGAAATGCAGTATTTAATTTTGCACCATCAATAATCTTATCTGCTGTAAATGCTTGAGCTTCTGCATCGGTGGCAAGTTCGACAATGCCTTTGACTGTTTCAGATGCGTCACTTGGTCCAGCAGGAATAGCAGCAGTAATAAGCGCCTGGATCGCCGCCGAGAGCTGCGTCAGGTTTGTATGGTCCGGCGTCAGGCCGGCATCGGTGATGACCTTGCGCATCTCCTCCGTAATCATGTGGAACCACCACGGGCCGGGCTGGGTGGCCGGCACGCCGAGCGATGGGTTGCCTTCGGTGAAATACGGATTGGCCGGAGCAGCTGGCGCGGATGGGGCGCTGGCGGCACCGGCGCCACGGTTGTAACGTTCCATGTGAATCTCCTACAGATAGATGAACCGCACCAGCGTGTGGGCGGGCTTGACTCGGTTGATGACGCATTCCAGCAATTCGTCGCCCCAGACCTGCAGCGGCGTGGTGCATTCGTCCATGCAGGTGAGAATGCGCGGCGTGTCGGCTTGCGCCACTGTCACGTTCCAGACAAAGCGCCAGGGCTGGCCGTTGACCGGCGCCATGCAGTCGCTGAGGCAGGTGTGCACGGTTTCTTCGGTGACTTCGATGTCGTAACCGATCGACGCGGCCAGGGCCTTGTAAAACGCGGCGCTCTGCCCGCCCAGCATGGTGAGCCGTGCCACGACAGCATCACGCCGCGCTTGCAGGCCGACCAGCGGGCCGGTGCAGGTATCCGGCAGGCCGCATAAGCGCTCCCAATCGGCGAGCATTTCCAGCGTGGTACGCGGATCCGCTTCGTCGATCAGGTCGTCGATGCGGTTATCGACGCGGGCGAACTCTTCGGCGATAGCGGTCAGCAGCTTGGTCAGCAGTGAATCGGCATCGCGCGGCCAGGCTGGGCCGGGTGGCAGCAGACCGCGCAGTTGCTGCAGGTAATCGTTGGTGGAAAGTGCCATGCGTTAAACCCAGGTGATGGTGCCCATCACCGCGATCTGGTTGATGGTGTGGGTGACATCCGCGCTGGGCGTGGCCATCACGTAGTTTTCTTCACCCGCCGCGATAGAGATGGCCTCGCGGATGCGGCTAATGAGGATGGTGCCAGCCGGGTAGGCTTCGCGCCGCAACAGGTCGGTCAGTTCGGCCTCCACCGCCGCTTTCACTTCCGGTGTGTTGGGGAACAGCTCGATCGTGAAATCGAGCGGCACCGGGTCCGGCGCCACCACGGTGAGCGCGGCAGTCACCGGCCGCACGGCATCGATGTAATCCTGCACGGCAGCCACTTCACCCGCATCCGGGATGATGCTGGGCGTGTCGTCATCGCGCACGAAGCGCAGGGTGACGGTGCCAAGGCCCAGCTCATTGGGATACACCCATGCGCGGGTGACGCCCGGTACTTCCAGCGCCCAGTTGACGTAGTCATATGCCGCGCCGCCATGCGGTGGCTGCTGGATGCGGGTGCGCAGGCGTGCGCTCAGGCTGGCATCGTCTTCCTGGTCGGCGCCGCCGGTCAGCGCGTTGCCGTCCACCGTGGCATCGCTGTTGACGCCGGTGATCGGGCTGGAAAGCGTGAGCACCGTGGCGGCGAGCGTGTTGCCGGCCTGCCCCGCCTGTAGCGCGACCACTGGCACCAGGGCGGTGCCGCCGCTGATGGTGCCGCTGGCGGTGGTTTCAAATTCCGCGCCATCGTTGCGCACCAGTGGCGTGCCGGACGGAATCACGCTGCCGTTGGTGCCGGTGAAGCTGACGCTACCGGTGGCGGCGACGGCAGGCAGGCGGCCTTGAGGCAGCCAGATACCGGCCCAGCGGTCGAGGAACTCGGCCTCGGCGGTGTCGTAGATGACTTGCTGCTGGATGAACTGCAGGTGGGCGTGCAGCTCGTGCGAGGCGCCGGCCACCACGCGGCCGTAAACCTCGGCATCGCTGCGGCGCATCTGCTCATTGGTCAGGCGCGAGAGGATGCCGGCGCGGATCCGCGCGAAGATATCGGAAAGTGAGGGTCTGCTAAACGGCACGGATGAACTCCCAGGCTTGATCGAACCGCAGCGACAACTTGTTGCCGTCGGTCTTGTAAATCACACAATTAAGCGCGAGGCCGTCCATGCCCCAGCGCTCGGCTGCCACTTCCACCTTGCTGGCAATGCCGTCATCCAGCAGCCATTGCAGGGCCTCACGCGCATATTCGCGCGCGCGGATGAAGGTGGAAGGCAGCACCTTTTCTCTGGCCAGCAGCCACAGGCGCGAGCCGATGCGGTCGTTGCTCTCGGCTGGGGCCAGCAGGTCACCCCAGTAACCCATGCGGCTGCCCTCCACCACGTCTTCCGCATTCGCACGGCGCCAGGTGAACAGGCTGATGATGACGGCGCGGGTCAGCGCGTCTGCCTGTTCCAGCGATGTCGATTCGACACCGTTGACGGTGATGGTCATGTCGGCTGGGATCATGCTTTAAGCTCCTGTAATCCTCACCGGATCACATGCTCTGGTTCGGTTGGTCGGTTGGTCCACCGCTGTCGTTTTCAGGGTGGGTGTGGCTGTTGTAGATTGCCCGCATGCCGGACATCGTTCTGCCGTCGGTATCGCAGCGGTCCTTGATCTCGCCGGTCACTTCCAGCTGCGGCGTTTCCATGCGCACCAGCGGCGTGTTGGTTAGCAGCATCGGCAGCCCGGCACCGTCGATGACGATGCCGCCGCGTGTCAGGTGCACCTTTTGCCCGAGGTCGTCATACAGCGCCACTTCACCCGGCGCCAGGCTGGTCAGCCGGTAGCGGCGGTCGCCGATGTTGATGACGACACCGTGCGAGCGATCGCCAGCCAGAAAAAGCGCCAGGCCTTCCGCGCCGGGATGCGGGTTGCTGGTCAGGCCGTAAGCCTCGAAGTGGTCCAGGCCCTGCTTGGCTTCGCCATTCAGCAGGCGCATCTGCACGCGCTGGATGCGGCCGGCCGAGTTGACCAGCGCCACCGTTGCGCGGGCGGCCATGTTGGCGATGGCACGCTGCAGCGGTGCCAGCATGCGGCCGATGATGCGTTCCTGCATGGCGCTCTTTCTACTGTTTGGTTTGCTTACTGTTTAGTCTTGACCGGGAAACTCACGATCGTGGCGTCACCCCAGTCTGCAGTGTTGCCCTTGTCTTTTTTCGCCTTGGCTTTTTTGGCCTGCTCGGGCGATGGCACATAGCCCGCGCGCGGGCCGACCTTCAGCGTGGCCAGCGTGCCGGCGTTGCCGAGGCTGTAATTCACTTCCACAATCAGCATGTCATCGTCATAGCCGATGACCGGGTCCACCACGCGCACCATCTGGTTGGGCAGCCACAGCTTTCCATCCGCCTGCCGCCAGCCCTGCACGGTGTAACTGGCCTCCAGCGCCCGGGCGCTACGGTAGACCGCTTCGTACTTCACGCGATCTTTGCAGGTGTTCACGTCCACCTGCCCGCTCTGCGTGAGCTGCAGCAGGCGATGGCGGCCGATGGCGGTATCGGTCACGCGGGCGACCGATTCGGCCAGCGTCTCGGCGGCATCGAGGTCGCTGCCGGCACGCTGGCCCTTGCAGACATAGGTGCTGAAAACATCCTTGTAATCCAGCCCGGCATCGGCGCGCAGAACGTTCTCGCCGGTGCGCAGCGCCGTGGTCGCACGGCCTGCGCTGCCGGGGTTGACCAGCACCAGGTTGCCTTCGGCGTCGTCCGTCGACAGCAGTTGGCGCAACGCCAGCAGGCGGGCGATGGATTCATACACCGTTTCGCCCGGCTGGATCTGGTGGTCGGCGACCGTGCCGCCGGTATCCACCTCGGTGATGACCTTGATGCCATAGGCAGCGGCGAGGTCTGCCACGATCTTTTCCACGCGGCGGCCCTGCCACTGGCCCTTGCCGAAGTCGGCAGAGCAGTCCACCAGGTCGGCGGTCTTGCTGCGCCCCTTCACGCCGACGGTCACGGCGCGGTCGTCATAGCTGATCGGCGTGGCATCCACATAGCCGGTGAGCAGCTTGTCTGCACCCAGCCACACTTCGCACACATCGCCCGGCCGAACCCGACGCGGGATGTCAGTGGCGCCCGGCCAGGTGCGCGTGATCGCCAGGTTGAAATCACGCGCCTGGCGCTCGATGCCGGCGGTGATATCCACTTCCAGCCAGCCTTCGTAATCCTCACCGTTCACCCGCAGAGTGACTTGCTCGCTCATTCGCTCAGCACTTTCAAACGTTCAGCCGGCACAAAGCCGGGGTGCCGCAGCCGGTTGCGGGCGATGATCTCGCCTTCGCGGTCCAGCGATTCGTAAAGGTCGTAACTCAGCGCCAGCGCGGGCATCACCTCGGGCGGTTGAATCTCGCGCAGGCGGGCGGCGTTGGCGATTCTGCTGGTCATGTCGTCATAGACCTTGGCACGCAGATCCACCAACGCCAGGTAGGTGGTGTCGTCAGCCGTCATCGATTCGGCATCGAGCGCGGCCATCGTCTCGTCGCGCAGCCGCACGGCGTCGTCGTACACCGGCAGCGGCATCACGCCGGTCATGCCGGCGGCCTGTGTCAGCAGGGCGCGGCGGGTCAGCGCGTTGAGCGCGTCACGGTTATCCAGCACGCGCTTGCGCGTGGCTGTCAGGCTGGCCGGGCGGCTCACCGGGCCAAAGCTGTTAGCCAGCCGCAGCGTGGTGAATGCGCGGGAATAGTTGATCGCATCGGCATCGCTGTAGCCCTGCACGAATCGGCTGGCGCTGGCAATCACCGCGCCCGCCTTGTTGAACAGGCCGAAGATGTTGTTGGCCAGCGTGTAGGGTTCGCCGATCAGGTCCGGCAGCATGTCCTGCAGCACATCGACCGGGCTGCCGAGCACGCCGCCCACGGAGCCGAGCGAGGCCTGCAGCGTGTCCAGCATGTCGCTGGCAGCCGTGACCGCATCGAGGCTGGCCCATGCGGGCAGGCCATCGATATTGAACACATCCTCGAACGCGCCGATGCTGGATTCTTCCAGCACCTCGGCCGCAGCGATGGTCTGCTGGCTGGTCGCCACGCGCGCAGTTGGGTAACGCAGCTCGCCGCTTTCGACAAAGCTGATCTCGAAGCGGCACATGCCGCCTTCCTGCTTGCTGTGGCTGTAGCGAAAATCAGGCACGCTGACCATGAGCCGCCCCATGGTCGGGTGCACCAGCTCACCGGGTCCGGGTGCTTCCAGCGCTTCCAGCAGCGCATCACGCGCGGCGATGAAATCAGCGCCAATGACAAAGGCCGTGAAGCTGCGCTCCCTGCCCTTGCGGCCCATGTCCTCGAACAACGGCGTATCACGCAGCGGATACTCATGCAGCGTGCCGCGCCGGCCGCCGCCGCCGCCGTCCGCATCTACATGAAACGGAACGCCACGGAACGAGGCCTGTTGCAGTTCATCTTTCCAAGCCATAAGTTACATCCAGTGAGTTACATGCCGAATACAGACAACGGCCGGTAGCCCACGTCCGGATTCATGCCGACGCCGGGCTGGTTGGTCTTGCCGGGTTCCACCCGCATGCCTGGCGGCGCGTTTTCAAAGCGCACCGTCATTTCGCCGTTAAGCTGGGTCTTGTTGTTGAGGTTGCCGAAGTTGCTGCCGCCACCGGCGCCGCCGGTTTGCGGCGCTTGTGCCGTCAGGTTCATCCCTGGCGCGGAACCGGCGATATCCTTGACCTTGTCCCACAGGTTGCCGAAGAAACGCAGCACCGGCCCCCAGCTGCGCAGGATTAGGCCGAGCGGAGACCACGCGAATATCGTCTTCAAGTGCTCCCACACCTGGTCGGCAATCGTCTTGATGTTTTCCCACAGTTCCTTAAACCATGCCTTAATCGGTTCCCAGTTCTTGTAGATCAGATATGCCGCACCAGCAATGGCCGCGATCGCAACGCCAATGGCAAGCAGGATCGGATTCGACAGCAGCAGGAATGCGAAGGCCTTGCCCAGCGCGAACAGTGCCGGAATCAGCTTCCAGATGCCGAAGATGATCTGCCCGATGGCCGACACCGGCCCCGCCAGCATCACCACGCCGAGCGCGATGAGGATGGTCTTCAGTCCGCCGATGGCAGAGATAAAACTGCGCACCGACGAGATGGTCTCTTTCAGGCTGTTGTAAAAGGCCGGCCAGTCGACACTGCGCACCCATGTGGAAAGTTCTTCGATGACGTGCACCAGGTCATCGGATATCTGTTGCGCCAGCGCATCGAATTGCCCGCTCTGCACCCAGCCGTCGAAGATATCGAGCAAGCCCTTGAGCTGGCCCTTGATCTTGTCGAAGACGCCCTTGTCACCGATCGTGCGCAGGAATCGGGTGTAGTAATCCTTGGCCATCGCCGTCAGCCCGTCGTAGGTCTTGCTCAGGTTCTTCGCGGCATCCGGGTACATATCGTTAAATATGCCGGTCAGCGTGGCGTCGATCATCTCGCGGCTGTTGGCCTTGGCGAAGGCCACCATCTTCTTGCCGTTTTTGAAATACGTATAAGCGAACCGATTGCCGTCTTTCTGCGCTGTGACGTTGAACTGCTTGAGGCTATCGTTCTCACCCATCAGCGCGTTGCGGAAGGCGTTGGCGGCCTCTTCCACCGTGTGATTGGTGCCGGCCGCCGCATTGCCGACCGCTTCCAGGGCGCCGACCGTCGGGTCGAGGCCGGCTCCACGCAGGGTGGTATAGGCGCGCACCACTTCATCGAGGTCATACGGCGTGTCGTTGGCGAACTTGTCCACCCATGAGATAGCCTTTCGCGCCGCCTCCGCGCTGCCCTCGATAGACGCCAGCGCCGACTCGAACCTTTCGAACTTGGCACTTTCACCGATGACCGACTTGATCATGCCGAAGATGCCGCCGGCGACCGCAGCGCCACCCACGCCGAGGCCTTTCAGCAGGGTTGCGGTGCCCTTGGTGATATCGCCCAGCGACTTGCGGACGATCTTGCCCTGCAGCGCGATGCCCTTGAGCGTTGGGGTCAGCTTGTCAACGGCCGAAATGACGGCCTTGAGCTGGAATTTATCAGCCATTCTTGTGTTCCTCGTTGATGCGTGCAGCCTGTTCGATAAACAAATGGATGCGACTCAGCGGCTTGGCCAGAATCACATCCGGGTCCAGGTGCCAGACGTATGCCAGGTCGAAGATTAATCGGATGAATCCTTCGACGCCTTCGCCATGCCCTCCCCCGCCACGTCCTCCCCGAAAAAACCCATGATGATGCCCTGCAGGTTGGCGACATCGGAGAGCTTGATCTGCTTGGCACTGCTGAGCGGGATACCGGCCAGTTTAGAGATGTAGCTGTAGATCACGCGGGCGCGGATATCGATGCCGGTCTCGGCGCCATCCTTCATCAGGATGAGATAGGGATAGCCGATCTCGATCACTTCATCGCCCGTCGGTTCGCGCAGGGTCAGCTCGCCGACTTCTTCACCATGCGCCTGAACCGGCGCACTCAGTTTGAAAGTCAGGCTCATTGCCAGATGCCTTTCATGCCGCTGAATTCCAGCTCGACCGTGCCGTCATCATTGCTGATAGCGGCTTCGCCCTCTTTCCAGGCCTGCGACAGGACGTAGGTCTTGCCGTTGGCCAGTTCGGCAGTGATGGTCATATCCACGCCGGTGCTCAGCTTTTCGATCGGGAAGTTGTTCAGGAAGAAGAAGCTGCCCTTGATGTAGGGGCGCTGCGCCACTTCGGAGTAGCCAGCGGGGCCGTTGGCGCCCATCTGCGTTTCCTTGACGTTGTCCGACAGCGGACACTCGATGCTGCCCTTGACCTCGAGCTGCTCGCCGTCCACCTTGATGTAGCACACGCCTGCAATGCGTTTGCTCATATTGCTCTCCTTAAAATAAGTTGCCCACGCTCTCGGGGTGAGAGCGCGGGGCCGCGCTCAATGGGGATGTGAGAGCGCGGCGTGGGGTTGATCAGGCTGCAGCTGTTTCCGGATACTGCAGGCGGAACTGTGCGAGCACAGCGAAGATGCGCAGCTGGTTCACCAGGTCAGGCGGGAACAGCACGTTGACGCGGTTCGGGTTCTGCACATCGCGCTCGACGATGAGGTTGGCCTCGAACGCCTTGGCATTTTCCACCACGCCCAGCAGCTCCAGTTCGGCATAGACCGAGAGGATCTCGCCACGGATGACCTTGGGCGTGACGATGGCCTGCCCGGCGCCGTAGCGCGTGCCGTCGTTGGCCAGCTTGTGGCGCGGGTATTTCTGCGTCACGCTGTAACGCAGGCGGCGGATGACATACGCCAGCGTGTGCATGGTCTCGCTGTCGAGGTAGCTCGGGTCTGCCTGGTTCCAGAGGTTTTTCTGATAAGTGGTGATCGCACGTTCGATGCGCACCACGCCGCCGCTGACGAAGCTGGTAGCGATGCCGCTGTTCAGCAGCGTCTGCCGTTCGGTCAGGATGAAGCGCTGGCTGGTCGGCGCCGGCAGGATGCCGACCAGTTCGCCGGTCTGCGTCGGACGTGCAGGATCAGCCGCGATGAACACCGCATTGCGCGCCCCGTAGGCCGCTGCATATTCCCAGAGGGTATTCGGCACGCCGGCCTCGAAGCCTGCGATGGTGTGGTGCTGATCGTTGCGAAGCGCGCCGGCCGTTTGCAGGTCCGCGAACGAATCGCGCATGGCCGTGTAGCAGTGGCCGTAGATCTGGCGGTTGTACGCCCAGCGCCCGGTGCTGTCGTTCATCACCACCTTCAGCGCATCGAGCGAGCTGCTGTCGCTGAACGGATGGATGATGAAGTCGTACTCTTCATCGCCCATCGCGGCCAGGGCGGCCGTCAGGTCCGGCGTGCCGCTGCCGGAAGCCATGGCGACGATGGCAACAGCAATGCCGGACGGCGTGATTTCACCACCGGCGATGCCGCGATAGTTGATCTGCACCGGGATATCGTTACCCAGCAGGCCCTTGTGACGTGCCGTCAGCGTAACGACGCCCGCGACATTCGCGGCAGTGACCGGCAGCGTGGTGTCGGCATTGACCGCAGCGGTGATGGCATCAGCCACATCGGTGGCGGAATCGGCGGCAGCTACGGCGATCTGCAGACGCTGGGCGCCGATGTAGAGGCTGAGCGTGCCGGCGGCGGTCGCCGGGCCGGTGATGGTGATGGTGCCGGTGGCAGCCGCGCCGCCGCTCGGGTCAGCAACCGGCAGGCACCAGACCTCGCCCATGGAATCATTCAGGCGGACGACCTCGTGCATGCGTGCCAGCATGGAACCGATGCCGAACTGCGTCTTGGCTTCGTCGCTACGGCTGACCAGGATCGGCACATCGGCAGCAGCTACGCCGGCGGCGAGCTTTTGCCCGATGATAAGCGTGCGCACGTTTTGCGCGAAATAGCCGGCTTGCGAATTGTCCACCTCCGCGAAAAACAACGGAACGCGGACATTCTGTGGGATGGTGTTGAAAGAGACTGTCATTTATCCGCTCCTTTGATTTTTGCGGTTTTGGTGGAAACCTTGACGACATCGCCATCAGCGATGCGTCGCAGCCAGTACAGGTTAGGCTCGACGTTGCGGCCTTCCGGCGGCAAATAGCCGCCCTTGTCCGGATCGGGCACTTGCCGACCGGATGCGGGTTTGATACGCATGGGGTTCTCCGTTACTGAGGCAATTCAATGTCAGCGGCGACCTCGATGCGGCCATCCGGCCCGATGGTCACCTTGTTCGGGTCGTATGGTTCGATGGCATCACCCTGGATGCCGAGTTCTTCGAACGCTGGCAGCGCGGCGTTGAAGATCGCCTGGTAGGTGTCTTCCTCGCCGATCTCGAAATCGGCGCTGAACTCGAACTGGTAATACAACCGCGCGCGGTCCACATGCAGCAGTGAGCCGCCGCGATATTCGATGGCGTGATAATCCGCCGTAGGCTGCCAGGCCAGCAGCGCCTTGAACAGTTCGGTGCGCAGCGCGTCGATGCTGTTGATCGAGGTCTGGCCGCGTTCGTCTGTCGTATTGGAGACCACCACGACCACGCCGAACATATCCCGCACCGTTTGGCGGTAGCCGTTCTGCGATTGCTGGTCCAGCGGTTCATCGTCCAGCGGGATGACATAACCCGCCGGCAGCTCCAGCTTGGCCGCTTCCGACAAGGCAGCGAACTCGGCAGCGCCCGCGAATCGGCGGTTCGGTGCAGTGCCGAAACTCGGGCAGCGCGCTTTCAGCGCTGCGATGATGGTGAGTAGATTCATGCCATGCCTTTACTTGCGCGGCACCAGCGCATCTTCAAGTGCGCGGCGTAATACGTTGCGCGTGGCTTCAGCCCGCTTTTCAAGCGCGTCTGTCATGTAATTTTCGCGCGGTTGTAGGTTGTTCTTTGTGCTGCCGTAGTGCAGGAAGGCCGGGTAAAAATCCTTGCCCATCTTGTCCGTTTTATATGGCGCAACACGCACCAGGAAGCCGGGGCGCGATATCACGTATTTGATCGAACGCCGCAGTGCACCGGTCTGGCGACCAGGCATCTCTCCCGGCCTCGACCTGCCCCTTGGAGAAACCAGCGATTTTGCTTCTTGCGTGACAGACCGCCCGATGACAACCATCGCCGCGCGAATCTTCTTCTTGTCAAAGTCAATGCGGCTGAAGCCATCCAGCTTGACATTGACTTCCGCCCAGCTACCCTCTGTTGCCATGTTCCCTCCTATCGTGCAGACGTCGGCACATCACGCCGGGATGATGCCCAGCAGCTCGCACTGGATCAGCAGCGTGTGGCGCTCGCCCTTGAGGTCGTCGCAGCGCTTGACGCGGTAGCGATAGCCCTCGCAATCGATGACGTAATCGGCAGTGATGCCGTAAGCCGTGATGCCGTCTTCATCGCGCCGGCGCACGACAAAGCTGTGCGTGACGCTTTCGCCCACTTGCTGCGTGCCGAAAAACGTGGCGTTACCCACCGGCGTCAGCTTGGCCCATGCTTGCACGCCGGGCGTGTACGTCTCCGACAGCGTGTTGCCCATAGTCGGGATGTCGGTGCGTTTGCGGATCAGGACGCGGCGATCCAGACTTCCTGCAGCCGGGCGCATCAGATGAATTCGTCCGTGCGGTAGGCATCCAGCAGCGCGGCGAAGAAGTCGCGCGGCAGCTGGTTGACGATGGTGCCGGTGACGATGCCTTCGCGTTGCTGGTACCAGGTGGACACTGCCATCTGCATCCAGACCTTGATGCTGCGCGGGACGGCCGAGGCAGCGCCGTAGCCTGCCACGAATGTCACCTGCACGGCGCCGGGGCCTTGGCGGCAGGCTGGCCATTGCTTGCCGTAGGCCGGCTGCACGTAGCCCTTGATGGCTTCGGTCACTACCTGATAATCCGCGGCGTCCAGCGTCTGCAGGTCGCCGTTCACATCCACATACTTGATGTGGGTGACGCTCTGCAGCGGCGGGCGCGGCAGGATGATGGCCAGCGCCGGGAACGACTCCAGCGTGAGCTTCCAGGTCTGCGTGATCAGTGCACGGCCGGTACGATGCTCGGCCTGCTCACGCGCAGACGGGATCCAGATGCCGGTGAACTGGGCGTCATACGCCGTACCTTCGGCAGTCGCGGCGAGCTTGGCTTCATCGACTGTGATCGGTTCCGTCGCTGGCGGTGTAATAAGTGTCAGTGCCATTGTTTTGCCTTGCCTGGCTCAAGCCATAAACTGAAAGGCCCTCGATGGAGGGCCTTTGGATTTACTGCCTGTCGCTCTGCTTACTTGCCAGCCTTTTTCCCGGCGGCTGCCTTGGCTTCGGCTTCGGCGGCTGCCTTGGCTTCGGCTTCGGCGGCATCTTCAACTTCCTCCACCCAGCCTTCTTCCAGCGCAGTCTTCAACAACGGGCCGCGCTCCTTGAATTCCTCGCCTTGCTTGTATTCAAAGGTGGTGTGGCCTTCAGGCGCGCCGAGGAAAGTTTTCACGACTTTATACATGGGCATTGCGGCGCGGGCTTATTAGGCCGGCGCCGTCCGTTTCAGGTTAAAAGACCGTCAGGCATCAAGCCGGTGGGTTGGCGGTGGGCGCGTTGGCCGGATGACCCAGCACGGCAACAGCGCTCAGCACTGCCGCGCCGGAGTTACCGGACGGCGTGATGGTCAGGCGGGTGTAGCGCTTGTGGCCCTTGTAGCCTAGCTTGAAGACCTTGTCGTCATCACTGAAAATGAAGCCGGCCTGCGCTTCGGTGCCGAGCAGGTCGGCATCGGCCACCGCTGCAGCGCCGTCCATGTTGGCGGCGTCGCTTTCTTCAAGCAGCACGGCAAAGGTGGCATCGGCATCGGCAAGCGAGCCGGTGGCGATGATGTACTCCAGGGAGTCGAAGCCCTGGCGGTCGATAATCTGACCGACCTGAGCGGTATTGTCGGCAACGCTGACGGGGGAAATCACCCGCTTCACGTTGATGTTGTTGTGTAGGTCACGCATTTTTATGCTCCTTCAAATGAATGTTGAACGAAGCCTGCCATGATGGCTTTGTTGGCAGGCTTCGTTTGAGTCGGCTTGTCGTCAGCCGGAATCAGCTGTTGGCGAACTTCATCAGCTTGATGGCTTCGAAGTTGCGGATGCCACCGCCGACACGCTTGCGGAAGTTGAACTTGGTCGTCCCCTTGCTGGTGATGTTGTCGCGGATCAGCGCGATGCCCTTGCGATCGACGATGCGGTATGCACGCTTCCAGTTGGCGTAGGCAATCGACAGGCTGTCTGCGCCCAGGATCGGCATGTTGTCGTCGATCTCCACCGGAGCGCCGAGCACCAGGCCGGCGAAGTTGCCAGTCGGGTCCGGGTTGAACAGGTAGAAGTTGCCGGTGCCATCCTTGATCTTGCGCAGTGCTGCCAGCGTGGTATCTGCCATCAGCAGGGTTGCGCCCTGGCGGTACTGGCTGCGCAGGGAGTGCAGCAGGTTGATGATGTTGTCGCCGGGGTTGCTGCCGGCGAAGGCGCCGGATGCGCCGGATGCGACATAGCCGACCTTGCCCCAGGCATAGTTGGCGTTTGCCACGGTGTCGTAGGTCAGGAAGCCGCGTGGCTTCTTGACGCCGTTGCCGCTGACGAAAGCCGCGCCCTCGGCTTCACCGAATGCGAGACCGGCTTCTTCGGTGACGTCCGCTTCCAGGTTGTAGTCAGCGTCTTCCAGCGTGTCGTTATAGACCCATGGTTCGGCTTCCATCTCTTCCGCATTGATCTCGATGCGGGCGTATTTCGGGTTGTCGCTTTCGCCGCCGGTTTCACCTTCGCCGACCCAGCGGGCAGCAATGCCTTGAGTCTTGACGCGGAAGGCGTGGCTGGCGCTACCGATAGCGCGAACATCGGCCAGGGCGCGAACAGCAGAGACGGTGGATGCGACGCGGTCGATCTCGGCAGCCAGGTCAACCGGCACCAGGTAGCCGCCGTCTACATCGCTGCCACGTTGCAGCGCCTTGCGTTCCAGCGCCGACAGGTTGCTGACATCGCCCTTGCGCAGGAAGTTGAGGAAGGCGTTGCGGTGCTCGATCTGATCTTCATTCAGCTCGCCAGCAACAGGCGCCTTCGGGCGGTTTTGCTTTTTCGCCAGATCCTGCAGGTCATTGCCCAGCTTGGTCAGCTCGGCATTGATGGTTTCGACCTTGGCGACCGTGTCTGCAGGCGCGTAGCCCTTTTCTTCAAGCGCTTTCAGGCGCTCGTCGTTGGCCTTTTTGAACTCTTCGAAGGCTTCGCCTTGCTTGGTCAGCAGCTCTTTCATCTCCGTATCGGAATCGAACAGGATGAAGCCGACCGAGGCCATATACTGCGTCAGCACGTCGAACGCGACATGGGCGGTGGATTTAACGAATTGCACGCCATGCTCGGCAGCCGAGGCCAG
Source organism: Methylophilaceae bacterium (assembly GCA_905339275.1). GTDB lineage: Bacteria > Pseudomonadota > Gammaproteobacteria > Burkholderiales > Methylophilaceae > UBA6140. The sequence continues at coordinate 1,063,531 of CAJPFK010000001.1, read as the reverse complement.
CGGGGCGAATGCCATGGCGACCATGGCCAGGCAGGACAACAGGATCTTCTTCATGATTGGTTTCCTCAAATTAAAAAGCCCGCTTTCGCGGGCCGGGGTGGTGTGATACTAAAATTGATGTTGCGCTTTCAGCCTTTCAGGATCGAGATGTTCCGTTCGATCATCGATTTGAGGTCCGGATCGAGCACGTCCCGTGTCGCCAGCCCTTTGTAGCCTTCAGCCATGAACCGCTTGGCTTCGGCTTGGGTCAGGCCCACGTCCCGTAGGGCCCTCTCCATGTCTCTTACACTCCAGCCGCTTTTCACTGCCTGGACCCGCGCCTTGTCGTTGGCCGGGAATGTGACCAGGGATATCTCCATCAGCTCGACCTGGTGCAGTGTGCGGCGTGGTTCGTCTGGCTTGGTGCCGACGGTGAATTTCTTGGCGATGTAGCCGATGCTCATGCCGGTGATGGCCGGGCGCGGCTTCATCTTCATCAAGTTGTAGGCTTCACGGGCTCGGGTAATGTCTGCCAGCTTGGCCGTGAACTTGAGGCCGACGTCGTCTTCTTCCAGTTCGGTGAAGATGCCGATCGGCGTCATGTCGTCCGCCGTGACTGCCCAGCCGCCGTGCTGCATCAGCAGCGCTGGCCAGCGGTCGTTTTTCTTGGCGTTCTTGAGCGTCTCCTTGAAGGCGCCCTTTTGAATCACGTCACCGTAGCTGTCGAGGTTGCCGAACACGGCGCCATAGCCGCTGAAGACCATGTCGCCGGCTTCGACGCCCTCTTCTTCAGGGGAGGCCAGCTTGACCTCGATCAGGTTGCATTCAAGATGCTGAGTTGCCATCTTCCGGTTCTCCTTTTGGTGGTGTGCCACCGACATTGGTTGGAATCGGCAGGTCTGCTGCCGTGCCGCCCATGGGGTTGAGTTCTTCCAGCCCACGCACTTCATCCTGCGTCATCCAGGCCGGGCTGCCGCCAGAACCGAGTGCCTTGGCGTAGTATTCGGCGCGGTCCTTGCTGGCCCCGCGCATGAGCGCCTGAGCGATGAATTTCGTGTAAAAACCTGCAGCGCGCTCGGCACGGGTCAACAGGTTGACGTCTGCCGAGTTTTCGATGCGGCCATACCATGGCATCAGCGTGTGCACCACGTGCGCCAGGAAGTTCTGCTCGGCAGCGGCGTAGCTCGCGGCCTTGTCGTAATGGCCGACCATGATCGGCATGACGCGGAAGTGGCGGCAGACTTCTTCGACCTGAAAGCGGCGCTGCTCCAGATGTTGCGAGTCCACGCCGGTCTGGCCGAACTGGTGCCACTTGAAGCCGCCAAACAGCAGCATGGTCTTGTAGGCGTTGTTGCCGCCTTCATACGATTCTCGCCAGGTCTTTTTCAGCAGCTCGACCTGTTCTTCTTTCGGCGTGTGGTCGGCAATCAGCGCGCCGGAGGGCTTGGCGCCGTTGGCGAACATCCGGCTGCCGTGATCTTCCAGCGCCATGGCGAGGCCGATGGCTTCGCTGGCGAGCTTGATGCCGTCCATCCCGCTGACGCCATCCCACGACAAGCCACGGATGTGCCACATATCCTCGGCAGCAACCGGGATGATCTCGCCCTTGCCGGTGTTGATTTCGTACTTGCGCTCCCAGCCGTCACGCTTGACGGTGACCATCTGTGGCTCGAATGGCAGCAGCTCGGCGACGATGCCGCCACGTCCGCGCACCTTGTACAGGTAGGCGTTGCCCTTGAACGCCAGATGCAGGCCCATCATTTCACGCAGCTCGAACGAGGTCTGCCATTCGTTCGGTTGGTTGGCCAGCAGGTCATACAGATGATGGCCCTTGGCCGGATCCATGCCGCCGCCCTGCCGTTCCTTGAACAGCTTGAACGGCACCTGGGCGATGCCTTCCGCGATGACTCTGCCGCAGGCCAGCGCAGTCGATGCCTGCAGCGCGGTCTTCCAGTTGACGGCAATGCCGCTGACTGAGCTGGCCTGGGCGAGCAGTTCCTTGTAGATGTCGCCCGTAGTCATGGCGCTGCTCTTGCGGGCACCGCCGGCCGCCATCCATTCCTGCAGGATGACGCTGCCTTTCACGGCAACGCGCTCAGCGTTGTACCAGCTTGCGGGTTGATTCATCAAATATCCTTACAGGATGACTATGCCGAGCGTATTGCTATCAGTGCCTTCGCCGAGCATCGCCCGGCTGTGCGACGTGATCAGAGCCACGGCGGCGTCTATCTTTTTCTCGGGCGATTGCTTGCGCGGGAATATGTTCTCGTTGCGGTCCGGCTTGACTTCGACGTTGCTCATCATCCATACGAAGGCTGGGTTGCCGTCGTGGTGAAAGCGGCCATCGTCAATCAGCGCGGCGATGTCTTTCATCGGGTCGCTGAGGTAGCCGACCCGCTGCGGCACATCAACCACGGTGAGGCCTTCGCTCTCGAGGTTGGCGCCCAACTGCTGGCCGCCCCATGGGTCCTTGGCCACTTCCTGCAGCGCAAACTGCTCGGTATCTTCGAGCAGTTCTTCCTGGATCATCTCCAGGTCGATCATGTTGCCGTCGGTCTGGATCAGGTGGCCGTGTTCCACCCAGCCGCGATAGTGGGCGTTTTCCGGTTTCTCCACTGCAACGCTTGGCACATAACTCCGGCTGTAGACGTAGTAGTGCGTCTTGCCGTCGATCTCGCGCTGGAACTCCAGCACGCGCGAGGCGATGTCCTGTTTACTGGCCAGGTCGAGGCCGGCATAGCACGGCTCGCCCCTGAAGTCCTCGATAGGCGGCGCGTCACCTGCTTTCTGCAGGTTGTCCAGGTTAACCCATGGCGAGGCGCTGGCCACCCATACATTCAGGTGTTTGGTTTTGAACGTGGCCTGCTTGCGCGGATCCGCCAGCGCTTCTTTGAGTGCGCTCAGCAGGAACTCGGCGCTGACCGATATATCGAAGTTCGGGTTGGCCTTGCGCAGGGCTTCCTCGGTCGCCCAGTCGTCGCCGGCATCGATCGTGAAGATGATGCCGAAGCGCTGGTCGTCGTGCTCGACGCCTTCGAGGATCTTCTGCAGCTGCACCTGGTGCTGGTAGCACGGGCCGCCGATATTCGCGCCAGCCGTGGTGATGACCAGCATCAACGGCTGCGACCGCGCGCCCATGCCGGTGTGCATGGTCTCGTACAGTTCGTCGGTGCTGTGTTCGTGGTACTCATCCACAATGGAACAGCTGGGCGATGCGCCGTCACCGGGCTTGCCGATGACCGGCTCGAACTTGCTATTGGTGGCGATGATCGCCAGGTTCGACTTGTTCGGAACGACGCCGTAGTGGCTGCGATAGCCAGGCGTGGCGAGCGCCATCAATCGCGCCGGCCGGAAAACTTCCAGCGCCTGATCCTTACTGGTGGCGCCGCTGTAGACCTCGGCGCCGAATTCGCCATCCGCTGCCAGCATGTACAGGCCGATCACCGCAGCGATGGTCGACTTGGCATTCTTGCGCGGAATGAACAGGTCGATCTTGCGGAACCGGCGCCGGCCGGTCGCCTTGACGATCCACCCGAAGCCGACGGCCAGGACGAAAACTTCCCAGCGCTCGAGCTTGATTTTTTCGCCGCGCGCGGCCCAGTCGCCCTTGATGTGCGGCATGCGCTCTGCGAAAGCGCAGATCCTGTCAGCCGGGCGGTAGGTCTTGCCGTGCTGGTCAACCAGCTCCGGGTTGAACTCATACGCCCAGTCGCCAGCGGTGGCCTTGGCCAGATCATCCAGGTGGCGCTTGCATGCGAGGCGGTGCCACTTGCAGGCGACGATTCGGCCTTCTACTACGTCATGCGCGTACTCGTTGGCGATTGCTGCATAGTCTTTTGTCATATCCTGCCGAAGTCGTCATCACCGGCGCTGCCGGCGTCGTCGTCAAATGGCAGGCTGGATTGCAGGTGATTGCTGAGTGTCACGCGCGCACGCGCGCTGGGCGACATGCCGAAGTTCGACAAGAACTTGTCCACCTGGTGGCGGGCCTTGTTGGCCACGACCCACAACGGTGAATAGATCACGTTGCCGTTGGTCGTCACCAGGGTGATACCATCGCCGCCGGCATATTCTTCGCCGCGATCCTCGGCTTCCTTGCGTTTCTTGTCGGCCTGGGCGATCGCACGATTCAACAGCTTTTCCGCGTGGACCAGTTCGGCCCAGCTGGAGACATACAAGCACAGCGCGGCGCGGTCGATCTTGCTAATCAGGCCGTAGCGTTTCAGCTCCGGCACGATGCGCCGCCACTCTTTTCGCGCCTCTGGCAGCAGGTGAGTCGGGCAGCCAGGGATGTCGATCTCCGGCTGCAGCGAATCCATCAACTGGTGCGTCGGTTTTTTACTCGGGTTGCCGGTGAGCCGAACGACATTGCTCGGCAACGGCTTCGGTCCGCGTTGTCCCATGATCTACCTTTCCCCGGCCGGGGAGATTTACTCCTGGTCAACAGGCACGGGACTGAAAATGAAAAGCGCCGACAGGATCTCTCCGATCGGCGCTTTTCATCACACGTCCCGACAGTGCACTACCGCTCGGGATGTATACATTGTGTGCAGACGTCTGTACTACCAAGAGGGGCACCCCCCCCTCCCCTGAAACCCCCGCACGTAAAAATTCGATTTGGCAAGCGGTCTAGAGCAAAATCGGCCCAGACTTTTGACCACCCCCCGGTGTTGCGCCTCTGAAGCCGCCGTCTTCACGCGCAGTCTTCCGGTCATGGCACCGTTTGTTCATTGCTTTCCAGTTGTTCGGATCCCAGAACAGCTTCATATCGCCGCGATGCGGGATGGTGTGATCCACAACTTGAGACGGCAGCAGCCTGAGTTCGCCCTCTTTACAGTCATCGCACTGACAGAGCGGGTGCGCCCGCAGGAATGCCTTGCTTGTTTTTTGCCAGCGATATCCGTAGCCACGCTGGGTCGAGCTTCCGCGTTGCGCGTCTGATTCCTGCCGCTTTGCCTTGGCATGCGCCTCGCAGTATGCGCCAGTTGTTACCAAGGCCCGGCATCCGGGGTGCTTGCATGGGCGACGCGCTAGGCTTGGCATAGGTTTCGGGCAACAAAAAACCCGCCGAGCTAAGCTGAGCGGGTTCTGTAGACGCAATAAAAACAGTTTGGAAGAACTTTAATTTATTTATAAACACCTTGTCAACTGTTTCGCTTAATTAAAAATTCCTCGTGCGTCTTCGCACCCTTCGACAAGTTGCAGAACGGGCACAGCAGCTGCAGGTTTTCTATGTTGCTGGAGCCGCCGCGACTGACCGGCAGAATATGATCTATGTGAAACCCGCCAGTAATATCGCACTGGCAATACACGCACTGACCAGACTGATCAATCAGCATCTTTGCAATCTCACTCTCAGAGTACGATCCACCATTCCCTTGAATTGCAGCACGTCTTTTATGATGAGCCCTCCTACCGAGCTGCTTGACACACTCTCCACAGCGCAATGGCTTGGCTTTGAGCAGGTTCATCTTGAGCAGTTCAGAATCACCTGGCCTCAAGTCCGGGGCACAATCGACCCCGCAGCCAGAGCAGATTTTTGAATCCTCAAACACGCGCCGGAGCAGCGCCAACCGAATCGCGGTGATAGTTCGTCTTGTTAAATTTAAGTTGTTCATCAATGTACTGGTGAGCCAGGTCAATATATTTTCTCAGCGCCATGTGTGAGACACCAAGCCGCCGCGCCTTTTGTTCGATTGTAGCGGTATCGAAATACCAGGTGCGCACCGACACCTTGAGGATTTCGCCCATCGAAGTCACGATCTGCTCGATCTCCCATGCCTCTTCGTCCGGGATCTCACAATACCCCATGCTACTACTGCCGCCGAGGCGCGTGTAATTAGCCTGTCGTGGATACCCAAGCCCGCCCTCAGTCCGGCGCACATTCCATTCCGCCCACCGGCGCAACCGCTCATCAATATGCTGCAACATCACATCACCCCTTCAACAAAAACCAACGACACCGATCACCGATATGCGGCACGCCCTTTTGCCGGTCATTTCGCTCATCGGTACAAAACACCCTGCCAAGCACCTGGTGCTGGCTCTGACATGCGCGGCACCCCAGCCGCCGCATCTCCATCTCCTCCAGCACATCGGCTGGATCGCGGTAGAACCGCGCAGGCATTGCCCTGCTATCTGCCATGGCGCTTACGCTCCGATTCCATGCGCCGGGCCATATCCTCCCGGTACCGCTTGCCAAGCGCCAGGTACTGATCAGCCGTCAGACAGCCATAATCCGAATCAGGCCGGTAACGCTTGCTCTGCACCACCTTGCCGCCCTCCTCTATCCGCAGCACCTGCACATCACCGAACACCTCACGAAATTCATCCACAATCGCAGTCGCTGCCGGGAACTCCTGCCGCATCCGGTCACGCTGCTGTTCCCGGCTCACCACCTTCAACTCAAGCGCATCAAATCGCGGCATTTCCATACCTTCCATACCTGTGGTTGAAGGTATGGAAGCCTGCGAGCCTTATTCCATGCGGTATTTCCATACCTTCCATACCTTCCATACCTAAAAAAGACACACACACACGCGTACGCGCGCGCGTGTGCACACGTGTGTGCGTGTGCGCGTGGCAAAGGTATGGAAGGTATGGAAGGTATGGAAAACGCCCGACTGGCGCGGCTTTCCGGCTTCCATACCTTGTCCATACCTTCCATACCTCAGAACGGGACATGATCGTCATCTCCCTGGGCGAATTGCGTACCACCTGTCGACGTCGGCTCCTTTATCGCTGGAGCCTTGTACCAAAAGCGGGATACTGCATTGCCCTTCTTTTCATGCTTCGTGCAGCCCAGCTGACGCAACGCCATGCCGATCCGCGTCTGCATATCGCGGGTAAGCTTCGCAATGTCCAGCTTGAGCCATTCGGTAGCCGCGTAATGCAGCGAGAACTCAGAACCGCCGTAATCCATCACATGGTCATGCAGCGCATCCACCAGTGAATCCGGCATACTTCGAGACAACTGCTCCGGGTCGAAAAACTTGGCCTGCTCCGCTGTGGTCGGCCAGTATCGGTGCCCATCGAGCACCATCTGCACCGCCTCGGCAAAAAGCTGATCTCGGGCCTCCAGCAGCCCCTCGATATCCGCCTCCTGCTCCACGCGCACCGGCCAGAATCGCCTGCCGCCCGTTGGGTCCTTGTTCCACTCCCACTCGTTGGTCGTGCCGCAAAAAACCAGCTGACGCGGCTGGCGGATCTCACGGCGCCCATAAACCGGCCGGTATTCATCGATAGTGCGAGAGAGGAACGACTTTTGCCGCTTTTCCTCTGATCGAGCCAGCGAACCCAGCTCGGAAAACTCGTAGAGCATCTTGCCGCGCAAGGCGCTCATCGAATCCTTGTTATGCAGATCGAGGTCCGTATCGCCGAACCACTCACCCCCCAAAGCCGCCATCGCGGTCGACTTCTTGCGGCCCTGTGGCCCCTCCAGCACCAGGCAATAATCGAACTTGCAGCCCGGCTGCATCACCCGCTTGACGATGCCCATCAAGAACCATCGCGCCACGCGCCTGCTGTAATCGGTCAACGGCACGCCCAGGTAATCCAGCAACCAGCTGTCCACCCGGTGCTGGCCATCCCACTCCAACCCGTTCAGCCAATCGCGCGGCGGGTTGATCGTATTGCGCCGGGCGACGTTCTCCACCGCCTCAGCCGCCAGCGATGGCGACACGCTGATCCGGTAAGTCCGCGTCAGCCACATGGCCGCGTGCGCATCATCCTGCCCGCTCCATTCCCCGGCCTCACCCACCCCGCCATAGAACGGCGGCGGCCGCAGCTTCATCACCCGCTGCGAGAACTCGTCATAAGCCAGCACCCCGCGCCATTTTTCATCGTTGAGCAGGATGTCATAGGCATTGGCCAGACACGGCACCAGATCGCCGCTCTTCCGCAGCATATAATCAACCCAGGTGGCCGATTTCCCCCGTTCCCCCGCGGTAGCGGAATTAGGGGTATGAGGCTGTTTTGAATCGCCAGCATCTGCCGTATCGGCTGGCGCGGGCAGCTGCGCGCGCGTCTGCATGACAAAACGCAGGAGCGCCTGCGCGTCCATACCCTCATCGATGGCATCAGCCACGTCCCAGCCATCCGGCTTTTCTGCAGGCGCGGGGATGTCCACAAAATTGAATTTAGTCTCGGTGTCAAGCTCAGAATCGAGCGCCAGCAGATGCTCACGGATCTTCAGCATCGCCTTCACGCCCGGCTGCTCATGTTCAGGCAGCAGCGGCTTGCTCTCTGGCAGAACGCCCGCCTCTTTTTCCGCCTTCGTCAGCGGCACGTGCTTCGCATCGCAATCCGCCCACGCGTAGACATTGCGGCCCGCCAGCGGCGACCAATCAACCTTGTCCACCGCCTTGCTGCCGCCAGGCCAGCTCACCACTACCGCCTTGTTCAGCAACTCCACCGGCGCATCGGCGCACTTCTCACCCTCTACCAGCAGCACCCACGCATCCGGCTTCGCATCCAGCCGGTCCAGCCCGTAAAGCGGGCGCGGTTCTGGGAACTGCAGCCACTGCCAATCCAGCGTGCCATCCGTCTTATGGCGGCACAGAATGTGAGGAATAGTCTCTTTTCCACCATCGGATGTGGCAAAGCGGTAGATATACCCCAACACCTTGCGGTCGGCGTCCTTGTAACACCAGGTGCGCTCGGGCTTGCCACGGAACTTGTGCGCGGCATGCGGCGGCGGCGCATAATCCGGCACCGGCAACACCGGCACCCACGGGCTTTCCGGCCGCACCTTCTTTTCCTTCACCGATGCAGGGTCCACCACCGGAGCCTTACGCTCCACGGCGCCCTGCTGGCCTCGCCACTTTTCGACATTGGCCGGCAGCTTGAACGCCACCTGGTCAGCCACCTCCAGCGCCGCCTCATACTGATCCATCCCCTGCAGATACGCATAGAGGCTGATCAAATCGCCGCCCTTGTCGTCCGTGGCAAAATCGCCCCATGCGCCGGTGTTCAGATTGATCGAGAAAGACCCCGGCTTGTTGTCGTGCCGGTTCGGGTTCGTCACGCTGTATTCGCCGCCCTTGGTGACGCCACCGGGCAACCAGCGTGCCACCAGAGAGTCACTGCTGCGCAACGCCTGGTCGGCGATTTCCGCGAACGGTAAAGGTGGGCGCTTCGCCATCAGCTACCGGCCCCCACCAACTTCGCCTCAACAATGCCCAGCGCGGCTTCAACCGCCGCAGCCGATTCAGTCAGTTCCTGCCGTGCCGCCTGCAGCTCATCCGGCGTCGTGCCATCGAGCAGGCTCGCCATCGCAGCCACCGCCTCACCGCCTTCGCGCGCCACATGCTGCAGCGCGTGGGCCAGGTCATGGTCACTGGACAAAGCCATCACACGCACGCCGAGGCCCGCAGGCTCCAGCAGCGCGTTGGCCACCTGCACGCGCAGGTCATCCGGCAACACCGCCAACAGGTAAGGCAGCACGTTTGCCGGTAAAAGATTCGTATCCTTGGTCTCATCATCCAGCCAGCGGAAGATCCGGTCCGCATTCACATGCGCGCGCTGATAGATGTCATGCGTGGGCGGGTCGAACTTCAACCCGGTAACGACAGGGCCGCTGCCCTGGTGATAGATATCGGCGATCTGCTGGGCGACCGATTCACGGCTCCAGCCCTCACGGCGGCGCCACGTGTTCACCGCAATCCGTAATGCTGCAATCAGAGTCTGCGAGTTCTTTCGCATGTGCAACTCCCTCTAGCCTGTTTCAATGGCCGCATGAACCAACGACCAACCCCACTGTTATCGCTTAGCCCTTGCGGGCGCCGATTTATTCTTCGATGCCCCCATTGCGGCATCAACCGGGAAGAGCCTGTCGACCCCACCCGCAACCCCTACCCCTTCAGCTACCTCAGCAACTGCAGCAGCTGCCACACACGCCTGCACGTCGATCATCAGCAGATCGCCGGCATCCAGCACAGCTATGCAAGAGCCAAAGGGGTCACCCCATTCGGCGCGATACCCGCACCCGTAAAGGGCATCACCACTGCTGTAAGCCAGCAAGCTGGCAACACCAGTGCGACAAGGGTGGTCCCCGCCATCGATGGCGCTAAAGCGCCTATTGCTGACGCCGAAAAAATACCCGCCACCGTGGCGATGGCGGGTAATGAGGGAGGAGAATCGCAATGCACCGGTTCACCGGCATATCTGGCTTTAAACCGAGCCAGCGCGGCTGTTGCAAAGGTGGTGAGACCCAGCGTGCTAAGATTTGAGGGCTCACTCCCAAACCTCTTTACGAAAGGCCTCACCATGACCAAAGAAGCCACCATCAAAATCAGTGACTTTTCCCGTGAATTCGGCGCCGCTGCCGTCATCAGCAGCCTCCTCGTGCAAGCCCTTGCAAAACAGCCAGGATTCGACCGAGCAAACTTTGTGGCCGATCTTCAAAACGGATTGTCATCTCTCCGTTTATCGAACCCCGCCGATCAGGCACAGGTAGAGAAGTGCGTCGAAATCTTGAAACTAAGCGCTGGCGACTTCTAATCATGCCAGCGCGTCTATTGTGTGCACGTGCGCGATGCTCGTCGAGCGTCAACCAACCAGGGCCGCCGCTAAGCGCCTGCTCGAAATACCTCTGGCGCCGTTTATTCATGCCGCTTCCACGCACTTTCGCATGCTGGCCGGCAAGCCATCATCCGGATGCGGATAAAGATCGGGGCGCAGCTCATGCGGTGTGACCTTGTACTCAGAGAACTTACAGATCGGGACGACCTGCTCGGCTGGCACCTGCGTTTTCAGATATTTCTGCACCGATTGATACGACACACCAATTGCGGCAGCAAGTGGGCGCATACCCAAGTCGTCAACTAATTTCTGGAGGTGTGATTTATGTTCCATGGAGGCATATTACAACCGATTGTTGTAAACGGTCAACAACCTATTGTTGTTTTTAGACAGCGTAAAATCTTCGTTATGAACAGCAACGAAAAACGCGACTTTGCAGAACGCATGAACAAGGTTGCGGATATGCTTGGCATCCCGCCAAAAGGCAGTAACCGACAAGAGTTGCTAGGTCGCGTTTTTGGCGTCTCTCAGGAGTCGGCAAGAAAGTGGCTGTCAGGCGAAAGCATCCCGCAGGTTGCCAAGTGTATCGAGATAGCAAAACGCGCCGGGGTCAGCTTCGATTGGCTAATGACAGGCCGAGGGGTAGCAGCTTATGAGCAAACCCCGGAGGCTCAGGTATACCAAGCAATGCAAAAGATGGATGAGGTAACTAAGTATCAGGTCGTAAAAATCACCAATACGCTTGCTGAACCATAAGACAACGGCAGCAACGGCAAGGAAGCATTTAAAAAAATATTTTAGGTCAACCAATTTGGTTTACCCAGTCATGATGTGATAAAACTTTATATCCAGTTACCGCTAAAATTCCGATGAACAAACACACCCTGCTCATTCTCTTGCTCACCCTCTCCAGCTTGGCCGGCTGCGATGTCCCCAAAAAATCCGCCGAAGAGATCGCAAAGCAGGAGCATGACCAGGCACAAGCAGAAGCTGAAAGCCGCGCCCTCGACCCGATCCGCGAAGGCATCGTCACCCACCTCAAAAGCGACGCAGAGCCGACCACAAAAGACGCCATCTGGATCACCGACTACGGCCTGCAGATCGCCGTCAAAAACGAAGGCGGTAGATATGATGGCTATGCAGAATACATCTGCACCGTGTTACGGGATTTCAAATTTACCGCCAACGCCACGGTGCAGATCCTGGACTGGCGTGCCCTCGTTGTCGATAAAGAATACAAGACCATTGGCAGCGGACGCTGCCTCTACAACCCAAATCCGGAACCACCTGTAGAAGTCGATTTCACTAAATAACAAGGGGAACCCCATGTCATTGCTTGATATCCTCAGCCTTCTAATAATAGCTTTTATCCTCTACGCGCTCATAAAGGGCAAGGGCGCCTCCCAGGATAAAGCCCAGGAAAATGGCAGTTCACCCCCAGCGGCAAAACCAAAACAACCTAAGCAGGCAGCCTTCCACTGGCCATGCCCGGAAGATAGTGCCGGCGTCGACGTTGTCGGAGAATCGCACTATCAGCGAGCGCTGGAAAAACTTGCTGGCGAGCACGGCCCTCGCGGCGCCAGCACCAAGTGCACAGCGTGGCTCGTGCCAGAAGATGACAACCCATACGACAACAAAGCCGTGCGTGTAGACATCGAAGGCCACACTGTCGGCTACCTGGACAGGGACGAAGCCAGAACCTTCCGCCGCCGGCTAGGAGCAAAGAAACTAACCGGACAACCCACCACTTGCGATGCCGTGATCCGTGGCGGCTATGAACGCAACGGCAAAAAGATGAGCTACGGCGTATCGCTGGAAATCAAAGAGCTTTTCTAGGCCATCACACGCCCCACATAAACCCGCTACGGCGGGTTTTTTATTGCCCCAAAAGTCTCATATCAAAAATAAATCACAAAAATACAACATTCGGTTGTTGACATACAACAACCAATAGTTGTATTGTTCGCAAAACTTCCTCAAAAAAAGGATTTTGCGATGCACACAGAAACCGAACCCATCACCAGCGCCCACCGCGCCTGGGACAAAGCCACCGCCGCGCAGCGCGTCGCAATGCTGCACGCGGCAGGTCACATGGCATGCGGCCACGCCTACCAGCGCTTCGTCGATCTCCCGATCGACATCAAGCTGGACCTCAACGCAGTCGCCACCCGCAACGCAACGAGAGAGGCGGTGGCAGCATGAGCGCCTTCTCAAAAATCATCAGAACCGAGGATGACATCGACATCCGGGTCATCGGCTGGCCTGCCGACCAAGACCGACGCCGGCCTACTGTTTACGTCGCATTTCACTACTACCCGCTCGATACCAACATCACGATGTCGGCGGCGGATGCCCGCGAACTTGCCAGCACTCTGCTGAAAGCCGCAGAAGCCGCAGAAAAATCGCAAGAAGAGGAGGCAGCATGAACGCCCTCACCGTCACCGTGCAAGTGAGCGACCTCGAAGCCTTGGCGGGCCTGATAAGCGACCTAGACCGCCGCTACCAGCCGCCCACACTCGAAAACATCGACCAGTGCCACAGCCTCATCATCAAGATGCTGGGAGAGCACGTATCGCTCGTGTACGAACAGGGCGACGGCAGCGAGGTGGCAGCATGAACGCAGACGAAAAAAAGCAGGTTCTGATCGCTCAGGAACTCAAGACCCTCAAAGACAACATTCCGGCCATGCTCGAACTTCAACGCCTCCAGGCAAAGATGATGCGCGAGAAATTTCTGGCGCTCATTAATGAAGGATTCACTGAAGAGCAGGCGCTAAAACTATGTCATGGAGTCCTGCAATGAACACCATAACCACCCTCGTGCCGGACGAAGCCCTGCTGCTCGAAGTCGCACGCAGCGCCGCGGCGCGGCACCTCAAGCTGCTCACCAACGGGCGCCGCAGCGTGCTCTCGCCCGTCGATATCCCCGGTTTCAAGCCCATCATCGTGAAGGAGAAAGCCATGCAAACCACCATCCGCATCGAGATCGAAGACGAAGCCCTGCGCGGCAGCATCATCGGCGAGGCCATTACCGCCATCGTGCAGGAGATCAACCAGCAGACCAGCGACTTTCACTACGCGCTGGACCAAGCCCGCGAGCGCATCACCAAGCTGGGTTACGGCGTCTATCGCGGCGGCAACCACATCGCCGTGCACCACCACAACGGCCATGGCGGCATCGAATCCCGCCGCCTCGCACTGATCAGCTGATGAAATGGCGCTGCACATGCGGCCACGTCAACCACTGGCGCACGGTCTGCTGGAAATGCACCGCCGAATACCCACCGAAAACGGAGGCAGAAAATGAACAAAACGCGCAACTTGAAGATCCTCGCCGGCTTCCTCGCCGCCTTCCTGCTCGTCGCTTGGCTGGCAGGCATGGCGAAGATGGTGGTTGATCTGACTCGGGTGGCAGCATGAACGCCCGCCCAATTTTGTTTTCGACTCCTATGGTGCGCGCAATTCTCGATGGCAGGAAAACGCAGACGCGGCGAGTGATAAAGCCGCAGCCAGATGGCGGTGTGCAGAATGGGGTTATCGGCCCCCTCAATGGCGTCGGGAATCTTCTTGTATGTCGACTCGGTCAGCCCGGAGACAGGCTTTGGGTGCGGGAGACGTTCTGCCCAATCTATCCTCAAAACCCGAATTACAACGGCGGCAATCCAATCGAATACGACTATGCCGCAACGTACAAGCACGGCGACCGTTTAGGTGACTCTATCGGCATCAAGAAAAAATGGGCGCCATCAATCCACATGCCACGCGCTGCAAGCCGCATCACGCTTGAAATCACCGGCATTCGTGTTGAGCGGTTGCAGGACATCAGCGAGGCAGATGCCAGGGCAGAGGGCCTAAAAGGCCTTACAAAGGATGGCAATCTGGTCAAGTACGGAATACCAGATAGTGACGGATTGCCCGGCAGCGACAACACGGGATGGGACTGGTGCGACTGGCACGCAGACTCCCGTCAAGCGTTTCGCCGACTCTGGTCATCCATCAACGGCCCCGACTCATGGGCCGCAAACCCGTGGGTCTGGGTGATCGAATTTCGGAGGATCAAACCATGAACGCCCGCGCCATCATCTATTACGAATGCCGGGAATGCCACTACCTGCACACCGAACCGGAAGAAGCCATTGAATGCTGCTCGCCCGGCTATAAAGAGGCCTACGCATGCCCGGAGTGCCGAGAGCTGCACGACGAAGAAGCAGACGCCATCGAGTGCTGTAGCGGCGACCCAGACGCCCCGCCGCCGCCGCCGTCCGCTGCCGAACTCGAAGCCGCCGGCCAGTTGAGGCTGCTGCCATGAACCCCTGGTTAGCCGCCGCTGCATTCGCCTTCGGCATCTTCCTCGCACACCACGCCGTATGCGACCAGATGCCAGAACCTCAACACACAGCAAGGAGCCAGCATGAGCAGCGATAGCCCTTCCATCAAAGTCAGCAAACAACTTCCAGCACTGCTGGATATGGTGGAAGAACAAGTCACCCATCTTGCCGGCAGCAAGCAGGCCATCACCATCATCGTCTGGACTGATCTGCGAGCCAATTACATCAGCAACGCCCGCCGTGAGGACGTTATTCGCGCCCTGAAAGAGATGCTGGAAGCGTGGGAACGCAACATGCCGGACATTCCAGCGCACCACGTCAACTAATTCACAAGGAGCCATCATGAGCAAACCAACTGAAGGGCTGCAAGAGCTACCTCTCAAGAGCATCAAGCCCAGCCCGAGCAACCCCCGAAAACGCTTTCCGGATGAAATGATCGCCGAGCTGGCCAGCAGCATTGAGCAGCAAGGCCTCATGCAACCCATTCTGGCCCGCCCGGTTGGCAAGGGTTACGAGATCGTCGCGGGCGAGTGCCGCTGGCGTGCCAGCTGCAAGGTCGCCGAGCAACATCCGGATCGCGGCTTTATCCCCGCCATCGTCCGCAACCTCTCCGACCGCGACGCATTGGAGCGGCAAGTCATCGAGAACCTGCACCGCACCGACCTCCACCCGCTCGAAGAAGCGCTGGGGTTCAAGCAGCTGCTGGCGAACAGCCAGGATCTCGCTGGCTTCACCATCAACGACCTTGCCGCCAAGATCGGCAAAAGCCGCACCTACATGTATGCCAGCCTCAAGCTCACCGAGCTGTGTCAGGAAGCGCAAGACAAGTTCCTGGACGGCGTGATCCAGCGCGAGGTCGCTGTGCTGATCGCCCGCATCCCCGGCCATAAACTGCAAGCCGCCGCGCTCAAGGAAATCCTCAAGGGCAACTACCAATCGATCTGGGAGCCGATGAGCTATCGGCAAGCCAAGGACCTGGTGCTGGGCAAATACACCACCAACCTCAAGAAGGCCGCGTTCGATATCACAGACGCCACACTGGCGCCAGCATTTATGTCCTGCGGGTGCTGCCCGAAACGCAGCGGTAACTGCCGCGATGAATTTCCGGAGATCGAAAGTGCAGACGTCTGCACAGATCCGGACTGCTATCAGGGCAAATATCAGGACCACATCAAATGGCTGGAAGAATCCTCGGGCAAGCGCGTGGTCAGCGGTAAAGCCGCCGAAGAGATCATGCCTTACAGCACCAATAAGACGCAGCTAAATAAAGACTACATCGCACTGGATAGCATCTGCCAGCTGGTCAGCAACCCCGAGAACAAGACCATGCGCGAACTGCTGGGCGACAACGCCCGCAACATCACCATCATCGCCCGCGACGATGCCCCGCCGGTCGAAGCCATGAAAAAGGACACCCTGCTCAAAGCACTGGAAAACCTTGGCCACGAAAAACCGCCAAGCCATAAAGAACAGCAGGAAGACCGAGACATTGAGGCCAAGAAAGAAACCCAGCGCCGCACAGAACTGGCCTTCAAGGTCAACCAGGCAATGTTCGACCACCTGCAGACCGACACCAACGGCAAGTTCACGCGGCAATTGCTGATCGCACTGGTCAGCCATGAATGGCAAGGCCTCGGTAGCGATTTGTCAGACAAACGCCTGGTGCACAGACTCTACAAAGGCAATCCGGACGACGATATCGAATACGGCGAAGCCATGCTCGACATCTTCAGGGACAGCATCAAGGACATGACCACAGCTGAGCTGCTGCGTCTACTGGCCATCATCAAATACAAGGGCGAAATAGAGCGCTACTGGTGGAATTTGAGCAGCGAGCCAGCGCTACTCAACACCATCCGCGCCACCTGCAACAGCTTCCCTACCCCACCTACTGCTGCGCAAGCGAGTGATCAATCCCGCGCGGAACCGGCTGCGCCGGCGGTGGACGATGCCAGCCTGCCGGCCGGATTCCAGAAAGCCAAGGCCAAGGCGCTGGCCAAAAAAGCCAAGGCACAAACCCAAAAGGAGTCGGCTGCCGCCGACATTCAATCCAATGCCCCGGCCGCTGAAGCGGCCGAGGCAAGCACGGAGGTGGCAGCATGAGCATCGCCGTCTGCATCGGCTGTGGCTGCGACGACAACCACGCCTGCCCATTCGGATGCTACTGGCTTCGCGTAGATTACCAGGATGGTAAAGGCGTCTGCAGCGAATGTGTTGAACATTGCGAGGCCTGGGACCGTGGCGACCGCACATCGCACGCACCATCTGTTGCCGAGATGGAAATGGAATGGAACGCCGAACAACAAGCCGGCAGAACACTCAAGCCGGAATTGCCACGCCCGCAGGAAGACGGACCCTGCCATCACGACTGGCCATACCCGCAAACCGAGATGCACGATCACTGCAGATGGTGCGGCATGACATTCGCCCACCACGTTCACATGGAGATGCCATGACCACCCTCTACATCTTCGCCAGCACCTTCGCCCTCGTTTTCGCGCTGGGCTTCCAGAGCCTCAACGTCAACAACGGCCACTACATCGCCGCCTTCTTCACCAGCTTCGGCATCGGCCTCAGCAACCTCGTGCTATTCAAGACCGTTCCGCAGGCCGGCGGCATCGAGATCGCAGCATTCCTGATGGGTGGCCCGTTCGGCATCGTCGCCAGCATGTGGGCGCATCGGAGGTGGATGAAATGACCCACGACCGCATCCTGCAGCACCTCAAGGGCGCCACCTCTCAAGACCCGGTCACGCTTGAACAACTGGTCGAAAAGACCGGCCTGCTGCCGGACACCATCAGCATGATCCTCGACCAGATGCACAACGTCGTGCCGGCCGTCATCAACAAGGTCAAGGTCATCGACAAGCACGGCCACACGAAGATCATCGTCTGGCCGACCGGCGCTATTCAGCCGCCCGTCTGGCGTGATTTTAAAGTGGCCGGCAGCAAGACACCGCCACCGAAGCGCGTAGAAACCAACCCACACCATCAACCGAAGGAACCCGCAATGGACGACACCATGAAAGCCGCGCCGGCCAGAGCCAGCGCCGGTGATGAACCCCAACCGAGATCGCTGCAGATCCTGCGATATATCGAACAGCACCCTGGCTGCAGCACATACGAAGTGCAAAAGGCGCTCAAGATCACAGCCCCGGTTGGTTACCTCAAACCCTACATCGCCGCCGGATACGTGGTATCCAGCCAGAATAAAATCGAAGGCCGCCGGCCGTCCAACAGCATCCGCCTCGCGCCCGGCATCACCGCCGACGAACTCTACAAGATTCGCCGCAAGCTCAGTGCCGGTACCGGCAAACCACAAAGCGCAGCGCCCACCCATCCCGCCGTGGACGAAACCAACGCCAAGCCGACAGCCACGCCACAACCAGTGGACTCGACCGCAAAGCGCTCCGACCTCCAGGCCTTCATCTTCACCCTGCCAGCAGCCGAAGCCGCCAACCTGCAAGCCAACATCCGCCTGATGCAGGCTGCACTGGGCACATCCGACTACCTGTCAACAGATGAATGCCTGCGCGTCATCGTTCGCCTCGGCAACGCCGAGATCGACGGCCGCATGAAAAATCTGGCCGAGATGACCAGGAGAGCGATGGAGGAGGCGGCATGAGCATCAAGCATGACGTGGTTAATCACCCAAAACACTACACAAGCCATCCGAGTGGCATCGAATGCATCCAGGTCACCGAGCACATGAGCTTCAACCTCGGCAACGCCATTAAATACATCTGGCGAGCCGACCTCAAGGCAGACGCCATCGAAGACCTGAAAAAGGCCAAGTGGTATATCGAACGGGAACTGAAGAAACGAGGTTCAGCATGAGCGCCACCGTCACCATCCTGCGCGACGACCTTGAAGCCGTCATCGGCTTCCTCGAAGGCTTCGACTTCGACGACGACCCCAATGCCGAACTGGTGCGCGAATACCTGCCACGGCTTCGGGCGTCATTAATTAATGAGGCGCGCGATGTTCAATGAAATCATGATGAGCCAGCTCGGCATCAAAGCCAAAAGCATCCGGCAGGAGCTGCTCGAAAATCTAGCCAACGCAGAAAAACCGCTCACCAACATCGAACTAGCCGAGATGACAAGCACCTGGTACACCGCGCGGAATTTCAGCATAGAACTCGTGCAGATGCAGAAAAACGGGCTCGCCTATATCGAGAGCTTCGACGAGCGCACCTATCCAAAGCGCGGCAGATGGGCGCTGACCGAAAAAGGCCGCGCCGTGCTCGCCGAGCAAATGAAAGGCATCACGGCATGAACACCAGCATCAGCAAACGAACGGCGCTGATCGGCGCGTCCATTTTGACCGCCGTGTTAGCTGGCTGTTCGGTTGAGGGGTACACGGCCCGCAACGCCATAACCAAATGCCAGCAGCACGGCGGGCTGGTTGAAATTTACAACGACTTCCCCAGCCAACATGCAAAGTGCGCGGACGGGTCGATTATGCAATATGTGGATAGACGGCCAGCGGTTGAGTCAGCCGCCCGCTAACGCACCTTATGCACCCGAAAACCCATGAAATACACCGTGACCGACACTCAAAAAAATGAGACTGTATATATGAACCGCGCCCAACGCCGTGCAGCGGCCAGAGTAAAACCACAGACCGCCGCCATCCATCCGGTGCCGATGGCACTGGATGAAATGATGGTCTTCGACGACATAGAACAGATCCTGCTCAAGATCACCCACGGCCAGATCGAAGACATCCGTGGCACCCCGGTCTACTGGCACGACGGCGAATGGTGCGACGTCTGCTTCGCCATCAGCAGCTTCCAGCAAGTCTGGCAAGCCATCAGCGATGGCCTCGGCCTCAACCTCTGCCTGGCACCCATCGGCAAACTGCACAATAAACTGCACGCCAACATGCCGGCCACCGAAGCCGACCTGCAAGACGTCGCCACCACCATCCTCACCCTGCGCCAGGTGTTCCGCGCCGCCAACCGCCAGCGCGTGGCCGAGCTGGCCACCAAAGCACAGATCGATATCTACATGAGGGACCGCCAGCAATGAACTGGCTCCGCAACATCATCGCCCGCTTTCGCCGCGCCAAACAACCCGACGATAGCCAGGACTGGCTGGGGATCTAAAATGACAACGGCCAGAAAACCGCAACCGCAATTCACCATCCAGACCATCGGGCAACCCTGCCCGAGCCTCCTGGTCGGCTGGGCGGAACTGCTGGCCATTAAAGCCGAGGAAATGTCACCGCGCCTGATTAAGCCCGCCGCTGCCAACGACCCGGCAGCTGAATCACCTGCGTCCGGTAAAAAGCGGGGATAAGGTGGCGTCCCCACGGGGATTCGAACCCCGGTCGCCTCCGTGAAAGGGAGGTGTCCTAGGCCTCTAGACGATGGGGACCTATGAACTTTTAACGAACAGTATTTTACTACAAACTGCGCTTAATTTAACGAGAAATTAAGCTTAAATTCTCTCTTTTCTTACCTGCTAAAATTTCTTGGTGGAGGTAAGCGGGATCGAACCGCTGACCTCTTGCATGCCATGCAAGCGCTCTCCCAGCTGAGCTATACCCCCGAAAAGAGGCGCAATGTTAAAGAGGCACGCCGCAATTGTCAACGAAATTCTTCAAAATCCAGTGTGGGCCACCCTGCTGGCGCAGGGAATACCCAGCCGGCTTTCAAAATGTACCTGCCGTTTCCCGCATCAATTCCAATGCATACCTGTTATGCTCTTCTGCTAGTATGTATTACTTGGCTTATGCGGGTGGGTATCGACTCATAAGCTGCGTGATAATAGACTGAGCATCAATAATCAAACATGCCTGGGGAGTGCACGATTGTCGGTCAAAGATGAATATCCGGTTTTGGATTGGCTTCTGAAGCTGCCTCTCTATGAAAAAATCGATATCGGGAGCGAAAATCAAAAGGTTGCCGAATCGATACTGTTGTTTGAAAAAACCTTTGACGCCTATTGTCCGTTTTGCAGGCTGGATTCGACATTCAAAACGCACGTGCCTGAAGACGTGATGAAGAAATACAAGCAATATTCAGCCTTGATGCCGCTATCGAATCCCGGGGACGTATCCAAAAACTTCTCCATCTGGGATACCAGGAATATTCAGAAGTCCGCCCAGTGCACGAGGGATCCCCATGAGCTCAGGTACTTCTTCACCATAGATGATTCATCCCTGATAAAAATCGGGCAGCACCCTCCCTTGGCCGAACATGCGTTGGCTGAAACTACGGAGCTCTCGCAAGCGTTATCCAGAACGCAGCTTAACGAGCTCAATACAGCCATCAAGCTCGCCAGTCATGGCGTAGGTGTCGGTTCCTATGTCTACTTGCGCAGGGTGTTCGAAAGCCTGATCAACCAGGCGCATCAGACCGCATCGTTGAATCAGGGCTGGAATGAAGGCCAATACAACGCATTGAGCATGAAAGATAGAATTCAACTGCTTTCCCCGCATCTGCCTGAGTTCGTTGTTCAAACCCCGCAACTCTATGGTCTCTTTGGCAAGGCCTTGCATGAATTGACTGACGATGAATGCCTGGCAAACTTCGATGTATTGAAAAATGGCATTTTCGCTATCGCCGAAGAACGATTGATTCAACTATCGAGGTTGAAAAGGATGGATGAAGTTAAAAAGGCGATCGCCAAGCTTGGCCGTTGATCCGGTTGCTTGAAGTGCAACCCGGCAGGTGACATCCGGGCCGCCTCGAATAGCCATTGATGATCGGCGGTTTTTTTACCACTCTTAACCGGCCATCCCGGTATGCTCATGTTTGCTCTCTTTTTCAGCTTCGCCTGTCTGAATCTTTTCTTGAAAATCACACTTGACAATATTTCCATATTTATGGAAATATAAAAATATGAATACCAAAGACGCTGTTGCCATCCTTTCCTGCCTCGCTCAGGAAGCCAGGCTGGAGATATTCCGGTTGCTTGTGCAGTGCAGCCCGGCCGGACTGGCTGCCGGGGAAATCGCCAAGCGGCTGGACATGCCCGCGAGCACCCTCTCCTTTCACCTGAAAGAGTTATCGCATGCCGGACTCATCAAGGCCGAGCAATCCAGTCGCTTCATTTACTACTCGACGGATTTCAAGGCGATGAACGAGCTTGTTGCCTACCTGATGGAAAACTGTTGCGGCGGACAGAAAAGTTGTTGCAACCCTCTTATTTGAACTTGGCGAAGGAAAATACGATGAAACGCATGCACGTCCATATTTCCGTTGATGATCTGGCAAAAAGCATCCGGTTTTATAACGATCTATTCGGCTCGAGTCCTGCGATTGAGAAAACCGACTATGCAAAATGGATGCTGGATGATCCGCGGGTCAATTTTGCGATCAGCCGGCGCGGTAACAAGCCCGGTCTGGATCATCTCGGCATTCAGGTAGAGAGCGATAGCGAGTTGCTTGAAATCAGGGACCGGCTGGAAAAAGCCGGCCTCAGTATGCTGACCCAGACCGGCACTACCTGCTGCTACGCAAAATCGGACAAGCACTGGGTACAGGATCCCTGCGGCATTGCCTGGGAAAGCTACCACACGCTGGACAACGCGCCGACTTTCAATGAGGCGGCAGATGACCGCCCGGATAACGCCTGTTGCGCGCCTGCACAGGAAGCGATCAAGCTTATCGCACGCAAAATTTCCGGCTGCAAATGAGCGCAAGAATAGCGGGAATCAGTGCCTTTGAGCGCAACCTGACCTGGTGGGTAATCGGCTGCATCGTAGTTGGCATCGGGCTGGGAAAGCTGATTCCTGGCTTGTTCCAGGCAATCAGCCATATCCAGGTTGCAGAAGTCAACCTGGTTGTCGCGCTGCTGATCTGGCTGATGATCGTCCCCATGCTGCTGAAGGTGGATTTTTCGCGCATGGGGGAAATAGCCCAACATGGCAAGGGCATCGGGGTGACACTGGCCGTCAACTGGCTGGTAAAACCCTTTTCCATGGCACTGCTGGCGTGGATATTCATCCGGCACCTGTTTGCGCCCCACCTGCCGGCAGGGCAGATCGACAGCTACATTGCCGGCTTGATCCTGTTGGCTGCGGCTCCCTGCACGGCGATGGTGTTCATCTGGAGTAATCTGTGTAACGGCGATCCTCAATTCACCTTGTCGCAAGTGGCAATCAATGACGTCATCATGCTGTTCGCCTTCGCCCCCATCGTTGCCCTGCTGCTCGGGATTTCCAGCATTACCGTGCCATGGGACACGTTGACGCTTTCCGTGGTGCTGTTTATCGTGATTCCGGTCATCATCAGCCAGATATGGCGCAAACTGCTCAAAGGCGATGCCGTACGGCTCAATGCCGCGTTGGCCACTATCCAGCCGATTTCCATCAGTGCGTTGCTGGTTACGCTGGTATTGCTGTTCGCGTTTCAAGGGGAACAGATACTTGCCCAGCCGCTGATCATTCTGCTGCTCGCTGTACCCATCCTGATCCAGGTCTATTTCAATTCGGGTTTAGCCTACCTGCTCAATAAAAGACTGGGCGTGGCGCATTGCGTCGCGGGGCCTTCCGCGTTGATCGGCGCTTCCAATTTCTTTGAGCTTGCCGTGGCTACTGCTATTGCCCTTTTCGGCTTTAATTCAGGCGCGGCATTGGCGACAGTTGTCGGCGTGTTGATCGAAGTGCCGGTGATGCTGACCGTTGTTTCTATCGTTAACCGTTCGCAACGATGGTATGAGCATGGAAAGGAAGCCGTTTGAATATCTTGTTTCTATGTACCGGGAACTCATGCCGTTCGATATTGGCTGAGGCGGTTTTCAATGCCCTGGCGCCTACAGGCATGCGCGCGATGAGTGCTGGCAGCTACCCTGCGGGTTATGTGCACCCTCGCTCGATTGCCCTGCTTGAACGCGAAGGCATCGCTGCTGAAGGCTGTTTCAGCAAATCATGGAATGACCTGCCTGTCACGCCCGACATCGTGATCACGGTATGCGCCAGCGCTGCCGGTGAAGCCTGTCCGGCTTATCTGGGCAACGCAGTACGCGGGCACTGGGGCGTTGACGATCCGGCAAAAGCGACAGGCAGCGATGAGGCAATCAATGCTGCGTTCGCAGAGACTTACACGATTCTGCGCCGCCGCATTGAGGCTTTCCTGGCACTGCCGCTGGATGAGTTAAGCCGGGACAGGGGCAGGCTTGCCCATGCGCTTGCCGAAATCGGCAAGCTCTGAACCTAACGCGCGATGGAAATGCCAAGCCTGATCTGCGTATCGCGGTCTCGATCGTATTCCAGCAGCGTTTCACCATAACCGGAAAACAACTGCAGGTGCACGAAGCTGCCGGTACGTGCAAAAATTTTCTCGCTGATCGGATAAGACAGGTCGATCTGTCCTGTGGCATAGCCGCCTGTGCCCTGCCTGTACAGCCCGTTCAGAATCAGGCCGTCTTCACGGCCATAACGCGCCATCCAATCCACATAACCGCGATAACGCTGTATGTCGCGGTTCTCATCCTTGTCCAGGTAATGGTAGACCTTGGGCATGAAAGACAGTCTTTTGCCATCAGGCATATCGATATGCCAAGCCGGCCGCAGATAGGCGGTATTGATTGACCTGGTGTCCGTCCCGCTCTGCCCGTTCGATTCGTGCTCCATCCCGGCGCGCCATTCGTCCGGCAGCCAGTAGCTACCGCTGCCAGCCCATCTGTACATCATGCCAGGACGATAGCTCGTATCGCGAAACGGGCTGGAATCTTCGCCCAGATCCCAC
The DNA here is from genome assembly GCA_905339275.1 of Methylophilaceae bacterium. Lineage (GTDB taxonomy): Bacteria > Pseudomonadota > Gammaproteobacteria > Burkholderiales > Methylophilaceae > UBA6140. The sequence continues at coordinate 1,039,005 of CAJPFK010000001.1, read as the reverse complement.
AAGGATGTCTGCGTGTAGGTGAAATAGAGATTGCTGAATAATGGCGAGAACCTGGCGATCGGGCCGTCCGGATCGAACAGGCGGTATTTGAAGCTGAGCTGGAAGCGGGCATCGCCGCCGCGATCAGAACTATTTCCCACGACAAAGTAGGTCGGCTCATGCGCTGCCAGCGCAGGCTCTTCACCAGGCTGGGCAATCACAACTTTTGGCGATGAAGCGGCTCTTGAAGATGGAGCGGCACCGCTTTCAGTCGCAATGGAAACAGGGCCGCTGTCGTCATCGGTGGATGCCAGCAATAGAAACTGGTTCGATTCAACTTCCATCAGGCTGGCACGTACAATGCCGGCATACTTGCGCATGGGCGTCGCTGTATAGGTACGCCTGCCGTCCTCGCTGCCGGCAACCATCTTGCCTGCGGTCAGCGTGATTTCCTCACTAATGCCTGCACCGCTCAGTTTCAGCTTCAGTGTGTCCGGCCAAGTGGCGGTTGCCGGTTTGACGATGTCGATCTTGAGTTCCTGGCCTGCATTGACGATCGTGCCTTTACTGATGACAAGCCAGTCTTCCGCGGCCAAGCCATACAATGGGAAAATCATGGCCGCGAAAAACGCAGCCCGGACAGAGGCTCTAATATTCATTATTTTTTACTTTCAATCAATGAAATCCGCCGCCCGCAAAGCCAGGCGGGGAAACACTTGATGGACAGGCACACAGGCACCCCTGGCATACTATTTTTTCGACAGCGAATACACCAATAGGTTGTCACCCTGTTTGTAGCCGAAGATGGAGTTGCCGCCGGCAGCAACCGCGATGTATTGCACACCGTCAATTTCGTAGCTGACAGGCGGTGCATTGACGCCGGCATCCGCCCTGGTTTGCCACAAGAGGCTGCCGGACCCGGTATCGTAGGCATTGAAATTGCCGTTGCCCTCACCCATGAACAGCAGGCCGCCCGCTGTTGCCAGAATACCGCCGATCAGCGGCTGTTCGGTTTTCTGCTGCCAGCGTATCCTGCCATCGGTAAGGCTGATTGCGCTCAGCAAGCCCCAGCGCGCCTCTTCAAGGGGCTCTGAGGAAGCATAACGAATCGGAGGCTGGCCATCCTTGCCCGGTGTTTCATGCAATGTGTATTTGATGGGCGCGTGTATGCCCGCAACGAACACCTGCTGGCCTGCCTGGTCCACGGCGACGGGCGACCAGTTTGAGCCGCCCAGTATTCCGGGAAATATGCGTGTCCCCTCCTTCGTGGCCTTGGCAAACAGGTTTTCCTGCGGGACAAAGGCTTCAGACTTGAATAACAGCTTTCCTGTCAGGCGATCATGCACGTAAAACCAGCCGGTTTTACCGGCCTGTCCGACCGCAGGGACATCTTCCCCCGCCACTTTCACATTGAACAATGCCGGCGGGCTGGCGACATCATAGCCCCACAAGTCGTGCGGCACCTGCTGGTAATACCAGCGCAGCTCTCCGCTATCCGCATCGAGTGCAACCAGCGAGACCGTATAAAGGTTGTCTCCCGGGCGCGAAATATCGTTCATCTGCGGCGAAGGGTTGCCGGTGCCGAAATACAGCAGGTTCAGTTTTGGATCGATTGCCGGCGTACTCCAGACTGAACCACCGCCAAAACGGGCGGCATCCGCATATTGTGACAAGGTTGCCCTTTCATTTGCGATATCGCGGTTGAGCGGCACGCCATCCGGGGTCGTTTGAGTGAATGTGCCTTCCCATCCCTCTTGCGGAATGCTATCGAATTGCCAGACCTTCCTGCCCGTATTGACATCATAGACAGCCAGGAAGCCGGGGCGGCCGTACCTGCCCGTAACGCCGATCACCGCGCCGAGTGGCGCATCGCTGGTCGGGTTGTCGATATGCAAGCCGTAGCCTACGCCGGTAACACCGATCATAACCTTGTTTTTATAGACCACCGGCGCCATCGCCATGCCTATCCCGGTGCCGCCTGTGACTTTGGCGCTGCTGTTGGGGTCGCTACGGTTAAGGGCCTCCTGTTTTTCGGTGACGACATTGGCCTCCACAACATTGATATCCCACAGCACCTTGCCGGATTTTGCGTCCAATGCCACCAGCCTGGCATCTACGGTGCCAATGAAGACCTTGCCGCCACTCACGGCCACCCCGCGGTTGGCCGGGCCGCAACATAATTTCCAGTCCGGGCGGCGCGCATGCTGATAACGCCATAGTTCCTTGCCGTTCCTGGCATCCAGGGCAACCACATGGTTGAAAGGCAGGGAAAGATACATGACGCCGTTGGTGACGATAGGCGTCGCCTGGAATGTCGCTTTAACGCCGCTTTGGTACTGCCAGGCCAGTGAGAGGTTCTGCACATTGGTTCGATCGATCTGCGACAAGGGTGAAAAACGCTGATTGCTGTAATCCCTGCCGTAACTGGGCCAGTCCAGACTTGAGAAATGAATATCGTCTCCCGGTATGACGGTATTTTTCTGCCTGGACATCAACCCGCAGGCGGCAAGCATTGCAATCAGGCAGATGCCGGAGAAAACTTTCAGGTATTTGCTATTGATTCTGCCCATCACATCAATCCCAATTGAATTCATTAGCATGAGTATACAGGCCAGTATATTTCTGTTGCCAGTATTTATTCTGCACTTGCACCAATCATGTTTTCAGCCCTGCCCTGACGAGAACGACGATCCCTGCAAAGCCCAGGCTCCCGGCTGTTCTCTGGCCAGGAGCTTCAATCTCATCAAGATCAGGCCTTTACTGCGCAGATGCGCTGCATCATTGAAGGCTTGGGCGTCTCCTGATAGCCTTGCTCGAATGCAACAATTTCAAACCGGCCCTGGAAAACTTCCAGCAGTTCGCCGGGCCTCAGCAGAAAATCCGGGTTGGCCGGCCTGCCGTAAGCTTCATGCCCCTGCATAAAAGTCTCATAAACCAATATGCCGCCAGGCGTTAGATTGTCGCTGAATGAGGAAAACAAGGGACGATGTAAATAACGGCAGACCACGATTGCATCGAATTGCTGCCCGGCGTAAGGCCAGGCGCCATTTTCAATATCAGCCAGCCTGCAGTTGATATTTTCCACGCCTTTCATGCTTTCCAGCGCCTGCCGGTCCCTGTCAACCGCTTCCACCCTGAAGCCCTGCCTGGCAAGCCAGCGTGCATTCCGGCCACTCCCGGCGGCCACATCCAGCACACGGCCGGATGGCTTGATGAGATGTGCATGTTCCGACAGCCAGCCGGAAGGCGCTTCTGCAGGATCCGTTCGCAACAGCGTTAAATGCGCCATCAGTTCCGCCTCTCGTGATGGTCTGAATGATATGGGCATATTCTATCGCCAGGGCAAACCGCGAATTGATGGTGTGCACCAGAGGCGTGCATGGTTACAATACTCCATTGAGTTGGTCCAACAGCATTTTATGTCAGAAAACTTTATTCCGGTCCCTGGTTCGAAACAAGATGCAAACTAGCCACGCAGAGCTCGACTGGCAAAATGGCCAGCCCTATTCTCAGCAGTTTGGTGACATCTACTTTTCCACCGAAAGTGGATTGGCCGAGAGCCAGCATGTGTTCCTTCAGCATAACCATCTGGCCGAGCGCTGGAAATCCCTGGATTCCGGATGTTTCACCATTGCCGAGACCGGGTTTGGCACCGGCCTGAATTTTCTCTGCGCGTGGGATTTGTGGACAAAAACAGCGCCACAGAACGCCAGGCTGCATGTAGTCAGTGTCGAAAAACACCCGCTGGATCACCATGACATCAGGCTTGCACTTGCACTCTGGCCTTCTCTAGCGCATCTCAGCCAGCAACTGCTGTCCTGCTATCAGCATCTGTCAAACGGCATGCACAGGCTGTCTTTTGATGGTGACCGCATCACGCTCACCTTGCTGATCGGCGACGCATGCTCCATGCTGAGCCAATTGCATGCCGGAATCGATGCCTGGTTTCTTGACGGATTCGCTCCGGCGAAGAATCCTGATATGTGGCAACCGGCACTGTTCAGGCAAATGGCGCGTCTATCCCGCGATCAAAGCACCTTTTCCACTTTCACCAGCGCCGGGGCCGTCAGGCGCGGGCTGCAGGATGCCGGTTTCATCGTCGAGAAAGTCGCGGGCTTCGGCAGCAAGCGTGAAATGCTGTGCGGCCGGTATGCTGCCGGGAAAACGCCGCGTCCAGCCCGTGCGCAAAAAGCCATTGTCATAGGCGGCGGCATAGCGGGCTGCTCCAGCAGCCATGCACTGGCATCCCGCGGCTGGGCAGTGACTTTGATTGAGCGGCATCAATCCGTAGCAGCCGAAGCTTCGGGCAACCCGGTCGGCGTTCTTTACCCCAGGCTTGCCATGCAGGAAACGGTGATGAGCAGGCTGGCACTGAGCGGTTTCCTTTACACCATGCGCCTGCTGCAGCGCCTGAACTTGCCACCTGATGACTTTGCCAATTGCGGCTTGCTGCAACTGGCATTCAATGCGAGGGAGGCCAAACGCTGTCTCGCCGTATCAGCACTGGGGCTACCCGCGGAAACGGTCCGCTGGGTTGATCGGGCCGAAGCCGACATGCTGTCCGGCATTCATTTGTCGAAAGACGCGTTGTATTTCCCGCAAGCGGGTTGGGTCAAACCCCAGGCTTTTTGCCAGGGACTTGCCCGGCATCCGAACATTCATGCCAGGCTGGCAACGCAAGCCATTCGCATCGAAAAGATCCAGGGTTTGTGGCAAGTCCGGGATGGAGAAAACCTGGTGGATGAAGCGCCGGTCATCATCATTGCAACTGCCAATGAAACGCTGCGATTCGAGCAGGCCGCGCATCTCCCGTTACAGGCCGTGCGCGGGCAAATTTCGACTGCACCTGCCTCGGGATTCAGCCGGCAACTCAAAACCGTGGTCTGCACCGATGGCTATGTAAGCCCTGCCATCGGCGGCTATCACTGCCTGGGAGCAACGTTTTCGCCTGACGACACGTCGCTGGATATCCGGCAGGAAGACCATCTGGCCAACATGGCCATGCTTAAACGCATATCGCCCGAGCTGCAGCAAAGCCTCGATGGTGAAAGCCTGCAGGGGCGCGCCGCCCTCAGATGCGCAACGCCGGATTACCTGCCACTGGCCGGCGCATTGCTTGACGCCAGTCTACTGGCCAGCCATCCGCCCAGGCATTACAGTACACAGCCCGCGTTGCCCTGGCTGGAAGGGCTGTACATCAACACCGGCCATGGCTCCAAGGGCATGACACAGGCCCCCATTTGTGCCGAGATATTGGCATCGGCGATCTGCGGGGAACCGCTCCCGGTAGATACAAAACTGCTATCGGCACTTGACCCCAACCGATTTTTACTGAGAAAGTTAGGCCTGAAACACCTTGTCAAGGGCCTCGCAAGTGAAGCCTGAGGTCTATCCGGAAGATACCGACAACCCGCCATATGACGACTCAACAGCTTTATCAAACCGCGCTCGACCTGCACCGCAATGGTCAACTCGCGCAAGCAGAAACCTATTATCGCCAGCTTCTGGCAACGCAACCCGGGCACGCTGACGCCTTGCATTATCTCGGCCTGATCTGCTACCAGACCGGCCGCCATGCACAGGCTGCAACGCTGATAGCGCAAGCCTTGGAGCTCAAGCCCGACAATGCCGGCTACCTGAATAATTACGGTGCCGTGCTCAGGGCAAAAGGCCAGTTGCAGGATGCAATCGATATTTATCTGAAGGCATTGAAACTGACGCCAGGCGACCTCGATCTGCAAAACAACCTGGGTAATGCCTACCTGGAAGCCGGGTGCTTTGAAAAAGCAGCCGGATGCTACCGGCGGGTGCTGAATTCAATACCATCCAACAGCGATGCACGCGCGGCACTCTGTCATGCATTGCAGTCCCACGGTTTTGAATGCCATGCAAAAGGCAGCTACGTACAGGCCGAGGCCGCCTATGGAGAGGCGATAAGGCTGCACGCCAGGGATGGCGCTCTTCATTACAACCTGGCGAATGCGCAGCGCGAACTGGGCAAGCCGGCAGAAGCCCTCAAGCATTACCGGCAAGCGCTGAAACTGCTGCCCGATGATGCGGATATCTACAACAATCTTGGCAATGTGCTGCGCGAGCTGGGAAAGCTGGATGAAGCGGTTACGGCCTACCAGGCGGCATTAAAACTCAATTCCCGGCTGTTCCATGCGCTCGTTCACCAGGTGCACCAGAAACAGCACATATGCGATTGGAGCGGACTGGAACAGAGTGTCGAGAAAATTCGCCGCTGGGTGCGCGAAGAGCCCGAAGCGCAGGTATCGCCGTTCGCCTTCCTCGCCATGCCCGCAACATCCGCTGCCGAACAAAAACAGTGTGCCGACAACTGGGTACGCCAGCATTTTTCCGGTCTCGTCAGCCAGCATGCACCGTTCCCCCAGACGCATCGTCAAAACGGCAGGATTCGAATCGGCTACCTGTCCAGCGACTTCCGGCTGCATCCGCTGGCATTTCTCATCACGGAACTGATCGAGTTGCATGACCGCCAGCGATTCGAAATCATTGCCTACTCTTATGCGGCAGATGACAAAACAGCCGAGCGTCGACGCCTGGAGAAGGCCTTTGATCGCTTTGTCGACATTCGCCCGTACTCGATCACCGCTGCAGCGGAGAAAGTCTATCAGGACAAGATCGACATTCTGGTCGATCTTACCGGTTTCACGCAAAGCAGCCGCAGTGCAATCGCGGCATTGCGCCCGGCAAGGATCAATATCAGCTGGCTTGGTTTCCCCGGCACCATGGGCGCATTCGCTGGCGACAAACCAGAAAAGCCCCTGTTCGATTACCTGCTGACCGATAATTTCATCACGCCGCCGGACCAGGCCGGACATTACGCTGAAAAACTGCTGCCGCTATCCGTCTGTTACCAGCCGAACGACAGGAAGCGGCCGATAGCTGATGCGCCGCCGCGGGCGCAATGCGGATTGCCCGCAGATGCATTTGTCTTTTGCTGTTTCAACCAGACATTCAAGATATTGCCGCAGGTATTCGATATCTGGATGCGCCTGCTCGCGGCAAGGCCGGAGAGCGTGCTCTGGCTGCTGGAATGCAATGCGCTCGCCAGACAGAACTTGATACGCGAGGCTGCCAAACGCAATATCGCATCGCACCGGCTGGTTTTTGCGCCCAGAGTGCCGGTTGCCGGGCATCTGGCACGCCATGCGCTGGCCGACCTGTTTCTTGACACGCTGCCGTATAACGCGCACACCACGGCCAGCGATGCATTGTGGATGGGGTTGCCTCTGCTCACCTGCGTCGGCAACACCTTTCCGGGCCGGGTCGCAGGCAGCTTGTTGCATGCGCTGGATATGGATGAACTGATTGCAGATTCGCTGGAAAGTTACGAGGCCAAGGCATTGGAACTCTCCGGCAACGCAGCATTGCTGTCCGGCATCAGAAAAAAACTGGCCTTACGAAAACAGGATGCAACCTTGTTCGACACACAAAAATTCACCAGGGACCTGGAAGAAAAGTATATCGAGGTACTCCTTAAGCATGAGGCAAATGCCGGAACATGACACAGACCTGGCACCATATGCTAAAGTGATCCGCAAACTGCGCCCTTCGAACAACAAGACATACAGAACAAAGACATAAGAGAAAATCATGGCAACTGTCGATATCACACCGGTCATAAAATTCATGGTTGAGAAAGGCGGCTCCGACCTCTTCTTCAGCACGGGCGCACCGATCCATATGGAGATCGAGGGTGAAACCATGCCGATCAATAACCAGATCATGGCGCCCGGCATGATCAAGGAAATTGCTTACGCACTGATGAGCGAAGACCAGGTCAGGGAATTCGAGAACACACTCGAAATGAACTTCGCCATCAGCCGCAAGGATATTGGACGTTTTCGCGTTAATGTTTTCCGCCAGCGCGGCGAAGTCGGCATGGTCATACGCCACATCAAGACCGAAATTCCTTCATTTGAGACGCTCGGCCTGCCGATGGTGCTGAAAGACCTGATCATGCGCAAACGCGGGCTGATTCTCGTCGTTGGCGCGACCGGCTCAGGCAAATCGACTTCACTCGCCTCCATGATCGATTATCGCAACACGAATGCAACCGGGCATATCGTCACGATCGAAGACCCGATCGAGTTCGTGCATCCCCATAAGAAATCCGTGGTGGACCAGCGCGAAGTCGGGATTGATACGCTGTCTTTCGACAACGCGCTGAAAAATGCCATGCGACAGGCGCCGGACGTAATCCTGATCGGCGAAATACGGGATATGGATGGCATGAAACAAGCCATGGCATATGCCGAAACAGGGCATCTCTGCCTGGCAACGCTGCATGCCAACAATGCAAACCAGGCATTGGAGCGCATCATTTCGTTCTTCCCCCAGGATGCCAAGGCCGGCCTCTTGCTGGGACTATCGCTCAATATCGTCTCCATTATTTCCCAGCGCCTGGTTCCTGCGATAAAAACCAAACGCATGGCCGCGATGGAGGTCATGATCAATACGCCTTACATCGCCGAACTGATCCAGAAACAAAAGATCGAGGAAATCAAGGAAATCATGGCGGAAAATACCGATATCGGCATGTGCACTTTCGATCAATCGCTATTCAAGCTCTACAGCGAGGGGAAAATCGATGAAGAGAATGCGCTGAATTATGCTGATTCACGTAACGATCTCTCGCTGAAAATGCGGTTTACGGCCGAATCCACCAAAAGCAGCAGCGACAGCGGTTTCGGCACGATCCTGGGCTAGGCAGGCCCTGTTCTGAATCTTTCACGCGAATGGCGGTCTTTAACAAGTAGAGAGAAATTATTGAGGAGCCTCGAATGTCTCCAGTTCTGTTACTGCCGCTTCTGGTAATTTTCAGCACCACGGCCCATGCGCAGGTCTTCAAATGTAGAAACGCGAACCATCAGGTTGTCTATTCCGACACACCCTGCGGCACAGGGAGCGTGCAGATCATTACCGACATCATGGTCAATGATCCGCACACAGCCAATGCCGACGGCAAGCCCCCTGTCATGCAGCAACTGGATGCCGCAGTCAAATCCGCCATAGCAGCCAATGACCTGACGCGGGCAAAAGCGCTGGCCACGACGCCGGAGCACAAGGAATGGGTTGCTGCGGCCGTCAAGGAGAACGCGCAACTGCCCGGCAAGTCTGAAGCGCAACTGAAGATGGAGAAGTCATCTTCGGCCGAATGTAAGAAAGCCAAACGCAATCTTGAAGCTGAAGCCAACGCCTCTTTCAGCAATCCCGATGTGCTGAGCGCCAGGAAAAGCCTGATGTATACTGCATGCGGCGTCGTGGAACCGGTGATTCTCGACCAGCAGCCCCAATCAACAATTCTTTACGGTTATCCTTACCGATATCGTTACAATGATTACTATCGTCCGCATCAACATCATCCTCACCGAAAACCGGGACATTCAGGTGACAAACCCAAAACATCAAAATTTTCTGACCCGGCAAGAAAATAACACATACATGCCAATAAATTTACAGACCGGCTATCGGTTATCGGGGAATGACATGAATCCATATCTGCCAGATATGAACGACCAAGCAACTACATCAGGAAAGGTTTTATGATGAACAACAAATTAAAAGTGATCGCTATCGCCGTTGCATTAACGCTGGGCGGATGCGCCAATATGTCTGAGACACAGAAAGGCACGGCCAAGGGCGCTGCCATCGGCGCAGGCGCAGGCGCCGTGGTAGGTGCCGTTGCCGGCGGGTCCAAGGGCGCCGCCATCGGTGCCGCCGTAGGCGGTGTCGGCGGCGCCATCGCAGGCAATGTCTGGTCCAAGAAAATGGAAGCGCAAAAGCAGGAGATGGAACAGGCAACTGCCGGCACCGGGGTCGAGGTGACGCAAACCGAAGATAATCGCCTGAAGCTGGACATTCCAAGCGACGTATCATTCGATACCAACCGCGCCGACATCAAACCCAACTTCCGCCCGATCCTGGATAAATTCGCATCCACCCTGGTGGACAATCCAAGCACCAAGGTAACCATTATCGGCCATACCGACAGCTCCGGGACCGATGCCATCAACAACCCGCTATCCGTTAACCGCGCAGCCAGCACGCGTGATTACCTGGCGGCGCGAGGCGTGCAGGCCAGCCGTATCGGCATTGATGGACGCGGCTCACGTGAACCGATTGCAGCAAACGATACAGCAGCCAATCGCGCCAAGAATCGTCGCGTGGAAATTTTTGTTGCAGAACCGGAAGCCGGCACACATTAATTCTACGAGTTGTCTGCATGCCAAAGCCGGCCTCAGGGCCGGCTTTTTATTTGGCGGGAAACCGGGGTCGGCTGCTCGAAGCTGCCTCGATGCCTTCTTCCACGCGCGCCGCGAATATGGCAGCCACAATAATCAGGCTGCCACCCAGCCACTCCCTCAACGACATCGCCTCATTGGCAAGATAATAGGAAGCCGCGGCGACCACCACCAGTTCGAATAGAAATAGTACCGATGCGCGCGTCACCGGGATATGCGTAATACCGTACTGCACAAAAAGTGTCGCAGCCATCAGCAACAGGGCGATCAAGCTCATGACCAACCAGTTGCTCATCGTAAAGACCTCGGGAGCCGGAAACGGCAGGCTCTGGAACGGCATCATCAGCAAAGCCATGGTAACCACCCCGAGCCAGACTGCCATGGATTTCACGCGCAGGCTCAAATGCGTCGATCTCCGGGTAATCACGTTGGTCAGCGCAAACCCCAGGCCGGAGGAAAGCCCGAGCCATTCCGCATCGTTTTTCGGCAATGGATAGGAGCCGGGCTGCCAGAGCATGATGAAGGCACCGATCAGCGAGATGGCAATCACCATGAAGCCTTTCAGGCCGGAATGCTCCTTGAGCCAGAAATGCGCCAGGATCAATGTCCATAAGGGTGACAAATAGAACAGCAGCATCACCCGCATCACTTCGCCGTCAATCACGGCCAGCACATAGCTGAGATTGGTCCAGCCCGCGGCCAGGGCCAGCCACCAGGCGCTTTGCGGTAAATCAAGAAAGCCACGCCAGTGCCTGGAGAAAATCACCATCCCGATCAAAGCGGCAATGGAATAAGTGTAGAAGCTGGACGCAACACCGGATATCCCGGCCTCCTCCATCATGCGGTATGGGTACCAGATGACGCCCCAGCAGGCTGCGCCGAAGAGCAAACCGGAAACAGCCAGACGATTTTTTGTGGAAGTATTGACGCTCAATTTATAATGCTCACATGAACCCTAACCTGAACAAACTCCAACCCTACCCATTCCAGCGTTTACGCGATCTGTTTGCAGGCGTGACGCCCAACCCGGCATACAAGCCGATCAACCTTTCGATCGGAGAACCCAAGCACGCAACGCCTGCCCTGATCCAGGAAGCGTTGACGCATAACCTGGCCGGGCTGGCGAATTATCCCACGACGGCAGGCATTCCGGCATTGCGTGAGGCAATTTCTGCGTGGATCAGCCGCCGTTATCAGATTCCTGCGCTGGATATCGACAAGGAAATCATCCCGGTCAACGGTAGCCGCGAAGCGCTATTCGCCTTCGCCCAGGCAGTGATCAACGACAGCCGCCCTGCCCCGGTCGTCATCTCGCCCAATCCGTTCTACCAGATCTACGAAGGAGCGGCTTTTCTTGCAGGTGCGGAACCTTACTACCTCAACACCTTGCCTGAAAACGATTTCGCCATGGATTTCGACGGCGTACCGGAGACCGTTCTGCAACGCACACAGTTGGTCTATCTCTGCTCGCCCGGCAATCCCTCCGGCAAGATCATGTCGCTGGAACAATGGCGGCAGGTATTCGAACTGTCTGATCGTTACGGCTTTGTCATCGCTGCCGACGAGTGCTACTCGGAAATCTATTTCGATGAGGGCAATCCGCCGCTGGGCGCTTTGCAGGCAGCGCATCGGTTGGGCCGGGATTACACCCGCCTCGTCATTTTCAGTTCGCTTTCCAAACGCTCGAACGTTCCCGGCATGCGTTCCGGTTTCGTCGCCGGTGATGCAAAGGTGCTGGAAAAATTCCTGCTCTACCGCACCTACCATGGATGCGCCATGAACCCGGCCGTGCAGGCAGCCAGTATTGCTGCATGGAATGACGAAGCCCATGTGGCCGGGAACCGCAGGCAGTACGCAGAGAAATTCAAGGCAGTTACCCCCTTGCTGCAAGATAAAATCGAAGTAGGAATGCCAGATGCCGCATTTTACCTGTGGGGCCGTACCGGCATACCGGACACCGAGTTTGCGCTCAGGCTGTACCGGGACTTCAATGTGACCGTGCTACCCGGTAGCTATCTGGCACGCAAAGCGCATGGGATAAACCCGGGCAAGAACTTTGTCCGGCTCGCGCTGGTCGCTTCTCTGGATGAGTGCATGGAAGCGACCAGCCGCATTCTCAGGGCCTGAACCCATTGAAGAATCAGGAGAAAGTTGCCCATAAATACTTCCAGGTGGGTCCGGATAGCAGTATCTGGATATAAAAATATTAAATTAGTTTATTAGAATAATTATTTAATAAATTGATTTATATAATTAAATAACTTATCTTCCAATTGGAAATCAAGACAATCGAACACAACCGTATCATCCATGCCGCGCAACCAGGTCAGTTGGCGTTTTGCCAGTTGCCGGGTCGCGGCAATGCCTTTCTCCCGCAGCTCATCCAGGCCGAATGCGCCATCCAGATACTGCCAGGCCTGCCGGTAACCGACACACCGCATTGAGGGCAGCGCCGGATGCAACGCAGGATATTTCTGGCGTAAACCCCTTACTTCGTTGACCAGTCCGGCTTCCAGCATCTGATCGAACCTGCTGGCAATGCGTTGATGCAGAACGCCTCTATCGGAAGGCGTCAACGCCAGCTTCAACAGGCGGTATGGAAAGCCTGCCTCGCCTTGCCCGGCGAACAGCCGGGTCATGGTCTTACCGGAAAGTTCATATACTTCGAGCGCGCGCTGGATGCGTTGTGCGTCCGTTGGTTTCAGCCTCGCCGCAGTTTCCGGGTCAATGACAGCCAGTTTGGCGTGCATGCCCGGCCAGCCGATAGCCAGCGCTTCTGCATCAAGCCTGGCACGCACTTCGGGATCGGCCTGTGGCAACTCCCCCAGCCCGCCCTGCAACGCATTGAAGTAAAGCATGGTGCCGCCAACCAGCAATGGGATTTTGCCTCTGGCCGTAATATCCGCCATCAGCGCCAGCGCATCGCTCCTGAATTGTGCCGCAGAATACGTCGCCATCGGGCTGATAATGTCGATAAGAGAATGCGGCGCCAGCTCCAATGTTGCGGCATCCGGCTTGGCCGTGCCGATATTCATGTCCTGATAAACCAGCGCAGAATCAACGCTGATGAGCTCGACGGGCAATCTCTGGTAAAGCTCGACTGCAGCGCCTGTCTTGCCGCTGGCGGTCGGCCCCATCAGGAATATCGCCGGTGGATGTGCCGAAGTCATCAGGCAACTCCATACCGCAAGCGGTACCAGCACCTGCCGACCAGCTCGTGAAAAAACCAGCGGGCATCCGTCATGGCATCGGCATTGGGCAGGAAACTCAGGATGGACGTCCTGTAGCGTGTTGTAAAACGCGTCGGCGCCTCTACCACCTCGAAACCGGCCTGGCGGAAAGCTGCGCTGGAGCGCGGCATATGCCAGGCATGCGTCACCAGATAGATTCTGCTTACCCCTGCCTGCTGCAACATGCCATATGCATGTTTTGCGTTTTCGTAGGTATTCCTTGATGCCGACTCCTGCCAGCGCACCGGCACACCGAATTCCTGTTCAAGCACAAGCGCTGCCTGTCCGGCTTCGGAAACGCCATTACCCTCAGGCATTCCGCCAGCCACCATGACCGGTTTTCCGGTCTTTCTGTGCAGCTCCGCAGCATAGCGCAAGCGCACCAGCATGGCGTCGCTTACCGTGTCCTGCCCGCCGTACTCGGGAGCCCCAAAATAATGGCCGGAGCCGAGCACCACGATGGCATCGGCATCGCCTTCCGCCAGCGGCGAAGTCTGGCGCTCAAGATATTGCATCGCATGGGTAGTGACATAAGGCGTGGAGCAAAGCCATAGTGAAACCAAGGAAATTATCAGCAGGATTCTTGCGATTCGCAGGCTGCGCCGCATAACCAGTAGCCCAAGCAGGAACAGCAACAGCATGCTCAGTGGCGGCAGCAGGAATGCGGCAATCACATTGGTCAACATCCAGGACATTGCTACTTGCCGCGCATGAACATCTTGTCCAGCTCACCCATGGTGACCTGGAACCAGGTCGGACGGCCATGGTTGCATTGTCCGGAACGTTCGGTCGCCTCCATGTCGCGCAGCAGGGCATTCATTTCCGGCAAGGTCAGCATGCGGTTGGCGCGTACCGCTGCATGGCAGGCCATGGTGCCGAGCAGTTCGTTACGGCGCTCTATCAACGCACGCGAAGCGCCGAATTCACGCAGGTCGCGCAGCACGTCGCGCGCCAGAGCAACGGCATCGGCATCCTGCAACATGGCGGGGATAGCGCGCACGGCGAGCGTCGTCGGCGAAAGCACAGCCAGTTCGAAACCGAGTTGATGCAGGCTGTTCCGGCTTTGCGAGAGTTGCTCCTGCACCGTCGCCACTTCCAGCCGGTCTGCATTGAAGCTCACCGGCAACAGCAGTGGCTGCATGGGAACGGTATCCACATCCAGCGCATTTTTCAGCCTCTCGTACATGATGCGCTCATGGGCGGCATGCATATCCACCACCACCATGCCCTGCCTGTTCTGCGCAAGGATATAAACGCCATGCAACTGGCCCACCGCAAATCCCAGCGGATAATCCTGCGTCTCCATGGCGGGAGGCTGGCGAGTATCCAGCGCCTGATCCCTGCCCGCTTCCTGCCGTATCCCACCATACAGGTTTTGATAGAAGCCGGGCGCTTCGCTCGCCCGTAAGTCCATGTTCGATTGGTAGGCCGGATAGCTTGATTGCACGGCAGCGCCCTGCGCACCCGGGCTGAACGGGTTAAAAGGCGCCTGGCTTGTTGCCGTGACCAGGTTCGAAGTTCCTGTCGGTACGGCCAGCACTTTATGCAAGGCATGAAAAATGAAACGATGGATCGCCTGGCCATCCCGGAAGCGTACTTCCGTCTTGCTCGGGTGCACATTGACATCGACCAGCGCCGGGTCAAGCTCCAGGAACAGCACGAATGCCGGATGGCGATCATGGTGCAGCACATCCTGATAAGCCTGGCGGATGGCATGCGCGATCAGCTTGTCGCGCACGAAACGCCCATTGACATAGACATATTGCGTATCGCGGCTGTTGCGATTGAACGTGGGTTTTGCCGCCATGCCCCACAAGCGTAAACCCGCAGCCGACTCATCCACACTGAGCGACTCCGCAAAAAACTCCTTGCCCAGCACCTCGCCGAAGCGCCGCTCCGCTTCGCCGGCGGCGTAACGGTTCAATACGCGGCCGTTGTGCTGCAATGTAAACATCACATCCGGTCGCGACAGTACAACACGGGTGAAAGCCTCCTCGCAATGGCCGAATTCAGTCGCTTCGGTCTTAAGGAATTTACGGCGCGCAGGCGTATTGAAGTACAGGTCGGCCACTTCCACGATCGTCCCGGCATCCAGTGCGGCAGGCTCAATCGCCGAAACGGCACTACCCTCTGAGCTGATGCGCCACGCATGTTTCTCTTCCCTGGCACGGCTGACCAGTTGCGTACGCGAGACAGAAGCGATACTTGCAAGGGCTTCCCCGCGGAATCCCAGGCTGTTGACCGCTTCCAGGTCTTCCAGCGTGGCAATCTTGCTCGTCGCATGGCGGGTCAACGCCAAAGCCAGGTCCTCCTGCAGGATGCCGCCGCCATTGTCCGCCACTCGCAGTTGCTTTATACCGCCTTGCGACAAAATGACCTGAATTTCAGTGCTCCCTGCATCCAGGCTGTTCTCCAGCAGTTCCTTCAGGGCAGAGGCCGGGCGCTCAACCACCTCGCCGGCGGCAATCTGGCTGATAAGCTGATCCGGTAAAAGTCTGATCAATGCCATACTGTTATTGGTCCTGCAAATCAACGGTTTCAAGATATTCCGGAACCTTCACATTCCACCCCATCCGTTCCTCGATGCGATGCCTTAATGCATCCGCTGCCACCGGTTCGCCATGGGTCAGGAACGTCTGCCTGGGCGGGAGGGTGAAGTGACTCAACCAATCCATGATTTCGCTGTAGTCGGCGTGTGCGGAAAGATTGGAGATAAAATCGACCTCGGCATTGATCGGCACATACTCGCCGTGAATCTTGACGCTGTCGGCGCCGTTCAGCATCGCCGCACCCCTGGTTCCCGCTGCCTGGTATCCGGCAAACAGGATGGTATTACGCGGGTCAGGGCCGAACGCCTTGATATGGTGGACGACCCTTCCGCCCGAAGCCATGCCGCTTGCCGAAAGAATAATGACAGGGTGCCTGATTTCGTTAAGCGAACGCGATTCCTCGACGCTGTTGACCATGCGGGCACTATTCGCCAGCGCCCGGCACTGCTCGCCGCTCAGTTTATGTTTGTCCGCATGCCGCATGAAAATCTCGGTAGCGTCCACCGCCATCGGGCTGTTCAGGTAAACCGGCAAATCCGGAATCATGCGCTTGGCTTTCAGTTGCTGGATGAAATACAGTAATTCCTGCGCCCGCCCCACCGCGAAGACCGGAACCACCAGCAAGCCGCCACGCTGATATGTGCGGTTGATGATATCGGCCAGCTTGATTTCCGGGTCTTCAGGATCATGCAGGCGATCGCCATAGGTCGATTCCAGTACGAGGTAGTCAGCCTGCCTGACGATGGCTGGCGGCAGCATCAAGGGGTCATTGGGGCGCCCGAGATCCCCGGAAAACAGGATGGAAGTGTCCGCATCCTTCAGCAGCACCAGCGAGGCGCCGAGAATATGGCCGGACAGGGACAGCCTGATGCTGACCCCCTCGGCAATCTGCGTTTCCTGCTCGAAATCCACAGGCGTCAACAGCTCAAGGGCACGTTCCGCATCCTCCATCGTATACAATGGCAAGGCAGGATGATGCTTGGAAAAACCGCGCATATTGGCATAACGCGCTTCCTCTTCCTGCAGATGGGCGGAGTCCGGCAAGAGAATTTCGCAGAGATCGCGTGTCGCGTTACTGCAAAAGACCTTGCCGCTGAAGCCGTTTCTCACCAAGAGCGGCAGGTAGCCGGTATGATCGATATGCGCATGGGTCAGCACCACTGCATCAATGGTGGCAGGATCGACCGGGAACTTGCCCCAGTTCTTCAGGCGTAGCTGCTTCAAGCCCTGAAACAGCCCGCAATCGACAAGAATGCGGCTGTTGTTACTGGTCACCAGGTACTTGGAACCGGTAACCGTGCCGGTGGCACCGAGAAATGTGATTTTCATGCTTTTTTTTATTGCCCCATGACTCATACAAGACCATTTTACCCTGCTTTAGGCTGGACTTGACTCAAGCGCGTGCTGCTTTGGCTGTAAGCCGTGGGAGTTTCATGAAAACCGATGGCAGGCCAGGATTGGTGGCCGGCGTCCCTGCGGAATGGGCAAAGCCATCATCCAAGCAATGGCAATACGGCTAGCTGCCCGATTTTATTGGACCGCAACAAATCACATTCGAACGCGAGACATACAAGAATCAAAGACGCTGACAAGACATATTTGGAATCAACCGTGGCCCATGTGCAATTGCTATTCGACGACTCTCAGGTCGCTGACGAAATAGCCGGTATCGCCAAAACACGTACTGGGGATGCCGACATGCTCATCGTAGACAAGACTGACTTTTTTGCCCAGGGTATCATTGATTTTCCTGACGACCTCATCGTCATGTACGGTGAAGTAAAACTTTTCGGTCAGTGTGCCGGGAATATTGATGATGGCCAGTTCGCCTTCCCAGGTTTTGCATAGCCAGCCTTTCTTGGAGAATTTCTGTACATAACCGGCGCGCTCACCGTCGGAGTAGGACCAGCTCAACACTAACCAGGTGTAGGCTGCAAATAACGCGACAATCACAACTGCCAGCAACAGCAACCAGTGCACGAGCCCTTTCTGTTTCTTCATCGAGCTTTCCCCTTCCGACCTATTCAGCTGCTACTTTGGTTTTTGACAACGCTGGATTGCTGGCGAAATATTTCTTGATCCCGGCAAAAATGGAAGCTGCCATTTGGTCCTGGTAAGCCGGATCGTTCAGCTTTCTCTCCTCTTCCGGATTACTGATAAAAGCCGTTTCAACCAGGATAGAAGGAATATCCGGCGACTTAAGCACCGCAAAACCGGCCTGCTCGACATGCGGTTTATGCAGCTTGTTGATGCCGCCTATGTTCCCGAGCACTGCCTTGCCGAGTTTAAGGCTGTCGTTGATGGTCGCGGTTTGCGAAAGGTCGAGCAACGTGCGTGCAAGATGCGGATCCTGAACATTCAGGCTGACGCCGCCGATCAGGTCGGATTCATTTTCCTTTTGCGCAAGGTAACGGGCAGAGGCGCTGGTCGCACCGCGTTCAGACAACGCAAAAACGGATGAACCGCGCGCCTCGGGCCGGGTAAAGGCATCGGCGTGAATGGACACAAAAAGATCCGCCTGCATTTTTCGCGCCTTGCTGACGCGTCCATTGAGCGGAATGAAATAATCCCCGTCACGGGTTAAAACTCCGCGCATATTCGGCTCCTTATCAATCAGGACCTTGAGCTTTTTCGAGATCGCCAGCGTGATATGTTTCTCATAGGAACCTTTTGCGCCCCTTGCGCCGGGATCCTCGCCGCCATGCCCAGGATCAATGGCAATGGTGATCATGCGGCTATCCGGTTTTTTATCCTTGACTGCCGGTGCCTGAGGCGCAGGCAGCCGGGGCGTATCTTCCTGCGGAACGGGTTCGACGACGATTGCAGGGGCTGGCGTCTGCGTTGCATCCGGCGTCGTGATTTCCGGGCTCATTTCCAGTTCCGGTTTGTCGGCTGCACCCGCGCCGGTAACGCCGCGCTGCTGCAGCATGGCCATCAATGGGTCAACCAGCGGATAGACATCTAGGACGAGACGATGCCTGTATTCGCCTGCCGGCGGCAGCAAAAATAGCTCCGGCCGCACTTCCGTCTTCAAATCGACCACCACGCGCACAACACCGGGCCTGAATACCCCGACGCGTACCTGCTTGATATAGGGATCACTGGAGAGCACCTTGTCGCCCAGGCTGCGAAGCGCGGGTCCAAGTTCGGCATCCTGCAGGTCGATGACCAGACGCTCAGGATCCTTGAGCGTGATCATGCTATGGTCAAGCGGCTGGTCCGCCTCCAGTGTGATGCGGGTGTAATCGGCGGCAGGCCAGACCCGGGCGGCACTGATGCTCAGTGCCGCCTGGGCAAGACTGCTGCCGAGGATAAAGACACAAAAAAACAGGGCTTTGATCAGTGTTTTATTCATGGACTTACTCAGCCACCAAAACCTTTCAGGCATTGCGCGCCAGCCGCGGTATTGGCAGAAGCCTTCAAGCGCCTGCCAGCATCTTCCGGTGCCAATTGTACGTCGATATCTGCCACCGGCAGCAATATACCGGCCTTCTCGGGCCATTCAACCAGGCAGATGCTTTGCGCATTGAAATAATCCCGAAAACCAGCAGCCTCCCATTCATCTTCGCCCATAAATCGATACAAGTCAAAATGATAGATATTGAACCTAGAAATTACATAAGGTTCAACCAATGTATAGGTCGGGCTTTTCACCTTGCCTAGATGTCCCAGCCCGTGCAGCAGGCCCCTGACGAACGTGGTTTTACCCGCGCCAAGATCACCATGCAGGTAGATGGTCAATCCCGGCGTCAGCATTTGCGCCAGCCTTGCACCTGCTTCCAGGGTCGCTGCTTCATCCGGCAGGTACAGTGTAAAATCCTTGGTCATATGAACCCGAACGACTTATCCGGCCTTGCCGATGACATCAAACGCTGGGGTGCCGAACTGGGCTTTGGCGCAATAGGCATTGCGGATACCGATTTGTCTCAAGCCGAACAGGCACATCGCGAATGGTTGGCTAAGGGCTTTCATGGTGCCATGGATTATATGGCAAAACATGGCGATAAACGAACCCGCCCTGCTGAACTCGTACCCGGCACGATACGCGTGATATCGGTCCGCATGGACTACCTGCCGCCCGATGCGGAAGACAGCATGGCCGTGATGGAAAACGGCGAGAAAGCCTTTATTTCGCGCTATGCCCTCGGGCGTGATTATCACAAGGTGCTACGCCAGCGCCTGCAAAGCCTCTGTGACAAGATAGGAAACCGGGTCGGCCCATTCGGCTACCGCGTGTTCACTGACAGTGCTCCCGTGCTGGAAGTCGCGCTGGCGGAGAAGGCCGGTTTGGGCTGGCGCGGCAAACATACCCTGCTGCTGTCGCGCGAGGCCGGCTCCTGGTTCTTTCTCGGTGAAATCTATACGGACCTGCCGCTGCCGCTTGATGCAGCAGGCCAGAATCACTGCGGCACCTGCAGGGCCTGTATTGAAATCTGCCCGACACAGGCGATCATCGCGCCTTACGAGGTGGATGCCAGGCGCTGCATTTCCTATCTGACCATAGAACTAAAGGACAGCATCCCCGAGGGCTTGCGGCCATTGATCGGTAACCGCGTATATGGCTGCGACGACTGCCAGCTTGCCTGCCCCTGGAATCGCTTCGGGCAGCTCACAGGCGTTGATGATTTCCATGTGCGGCATGGCCTGGACGATATTTCCCTTGTGGAACTGTTTGGCTGGGACGAAGCGACATTCAAGGAAAAGATGGCGGGTAGCGCCATTTACAGAATCGGCTATGCACAATGGCTGCGCAATATTGCCGTCGGCCTCGGCAATGCCCCCGGCAGCCCGGAAGTGACCGCAGCGCTGGAAGCGAGAAGGCATGATGCATCACCGCTGGTCAGGGAACATGTGCTTTGGGCATTGAACCGGCACGGCATATCTCGCAATTAAAATTGGTTGCTATATAATCGCGCGCAATCCATTACCATTGCAGCGTAAACCTTGTTCACATCAAAGACCTTGCGTCTATTCAATTATCTGGTTTTCGCATCCCTCGCGCTCTTTGTCGCGCTCACGTTCAGGCAGTATGGCATCAGTAATGATGAGGAAGTGCAGCATGTCTACGGGCGCCGGCTGCTGGATTTCTATGCGTCCGGCTTTGCCGACCAGTCCGCTTTTCATTATCGCAATCTGTATCTTTACGGCGGCTTTTTTGACCTGATCGCGGCTGGGATTGAACGCTTGCTGGCCCTTCCTGCGGACTCCGTCTGGATCTGGGATATGCGCCACCTGCTTTCTGCCTTGTTCGGCCTGGGCGGTATCCTGGCCGCTTATAAAACGGCTCGCATATTCGGCGGTGAGCGCGCCGGATTGTTTGCAGTCGTGCTGCTTTCCGTCACCGGCACTTGGGCCGGCGCGATGTTCACCCACACGAAAGATATCCCTTTTGCCGCATGCATGGCATGGGCCAGCTACTACATCATCCTTATATCGCAGGAATTGCCCAAACCGCGGCTATCCCTCGGCATCAAACTGGGCATTGCGGTCGGATGCGCGCTCGGGTTGCGTGTCGGCGCCGGGTTTGCCGTGCTTTACCTGTTACTGGTTGTGTTTTACGCAATGCTTTGCCAGCCGGGAACTATCCGGCAAAAACTTCAATACCTCGTCAAGGCCTTCCTGGCCCTGATTCCAGCCGGGGTGGTTGCCTGGTTATTGATGGCGCTATTCTGGCCCTGGGGCGTGATGTCTCCGGAACACCCGCTGGAAGCAGTCAGGTCATTCTCCCACTTCACGTTCAACATGCTGACAGTGATGGATGGCGATGTCATGAATATCGGCGATGTGCCGCGCAGCTACCTCCTGGCTTACCTGACCGTGCGCCTGCCGGAGATTTTCCTGCTCGGCCTGCTCGCTGCAGCTTTCCTTGGCATCAGGTATTTTTACAGGATTCATCCTTGTGATACATTCTTTTTGGCGTGGATCGGCCTGCTGCTTGCGGCATTGTTTCCCCTTGCCTTTGCCTTATGGGACAAGCCGGCCTTATATAACGGCATCCGTCATTTCACGTTTGTTCTTCCGCCCTTGGCGGTAATTGCTGCGATCGGGTTGTCGAAAGCCTGGGAAGCACTCCGTGCCTATCCAAAATCACGGCTTGCCGGCGGAGCGGTTTCTGCTGCACTGCTGCTCAACACCTTGTTCATTTTCATGGAATTACATCCTTATCAGTATGTCTACTACAATCATCTGGCCGGCAATATCAAGGAGGCGGAGAAGGAATGGGAAGGCGATTACTGGTCAAGCAGCATACGTGAGGCTGCGCTGATGCTGGATAAGAAAATAGGCGACGGCAAACATCCAGACAACGGGATTTATGACACGCCATACCGCGTTGCCGTCTGCGCTGAGTCGATCCAGGCGGATACCTATCTGGATCACGACTTTCAAATCACCTCGGACTGGATAAGCGCGGATTTCTTCATATCCAGCACCAATATGAATTGCGACAAAGTGCTGCAGGGGAAAATCATCGGCAAGGTCGAGCGCCTGGGGGTTGTACTGGCGGTTATCAAGGACAGACGCGACCTGCTGGCACATCAACGCCGTCCTCACCCTGCCCCGAATTGAGTCTGCATAATGGAAAACCTGAAATTTCCGATTAGCCGGCACCTGACTGTCATCGTGCCCGCTTATAACGAGGAGGCAGCGATTGTTGCCACGCTTGAAAACATTGCACAGCAATTGGCGGGATTGACGACAAAGTGGGACATTGTCGTAGTCGACGATGGAAGCCGCGACCAGACAGCCGAAGCAGTCAGGCGGCTGACAACAAGCCTGCCGGTTACGCTGGTACGCTTTTCCCGGAACTTCGGCAAGGAATATGCCATTACTGCCGGCCTCGAATATGCATCCGGTGAAGCCGTGATCTGCATGGATGCCGATGGGCAGCACTCCAGCACCCTGATCGCGGAAATGCTTGCCAAATGGCAAGAAGGTTACGACATGGTCTATGGCGTCCGCCAGGACCGGGCCGTCGAATCCCGTTTCAAGCGCTGGGGCTCAAGCCTGTTCTACCGCGCAATCAGCCTTGGCGGGCAAATTTCCATCCCCCGGGATGCAGGCGATTTCCGCCTGATGAACCGCAAGGTAGTCAATGCCCTGCTCTCCCTGCCTGAACGCAACCGATTCATGAAAGGCATCTATGCCTGGGTTGGTTACAAATCGATCGGCATTCCGTTTACGCCGCTGCCGAGAGTTCATGGCGAATCCACTTTTTCCAGGATCAAGCTCATACAACTGGCCTGGACTGGCGTTACCAGCTTCTCTGTCATGCCTTTGCGGCTTGCCAGCGCGGTTGGCGGCATCCTGGCGTTGCTGGCTTTTTTCTATGGGCTGGTCATCGTGATCGAGAAGCTGTTTTTCCGTGAAACGGTGCCGGGTTGGCCAACCGTGGTGGTCAGCATCATGTTTTTTTCGGGCGTACAACTGCTCTTTATTGGCATACTGGGGGAATACCTTGCCCGCATCTATGACGAGGTAAAAGGCCGCCCTCCCTACATTGTGGCGGAAGTCGTGCAACGGGAAGAAAATGCCCCCGGCTGATACCCATCAACGTTCCGTCTCATGGTTTACCCTGATCGGCGCCATTGCGGCATTGGTTCACTATACGGCGGCCGTTGGACTGGAAAGTGTCGGCATCCCTGCAGCATGGGCCAATCCATCAGGTTTCCTGCTGGCTTTCCCTGTAAGCTATTTCGGGCATCGCCATCTATCCTTCCCCGGCCGCACGAATTCCCATCGTCAATCGATGCCAAGATTTTTTGTAGTCGCAGTCGGCGGCTTCGCCGCAAATCATCTGCTCCTGCTCATGGGCTTGCAGGTTTTTTCCTTACCATTCTGGCTTTTGCTCGGGATCATCATGCTGATTGTCGCCATCGGCACATACCTGCTCAGCCGTTACTGGGCTTTCACGGCAAGATGAAGCATATTGTCCTGTGTGCGGACGACTATGCCATGAACAAGGCCATCGATACCGGCATTTTGCATCTCGTCCGCCAGGGGCATCTCTCTGCTTTTTCCTGCATGTCACTGAGCCCTCGCTGGCCGGAAGCCGCACGGGCAATCACGCCTGATTTGCGCCAAAAGGCAGATATCGGCTTGCACCTGGATTTCACTGAATATGCACAGCCGCTGAAAAGCAGCCTGGGCTGCATTATCTCCGGCACCTTGCTGCGTCGATTCTCCTTAGCCGAAATACGCCAGGCCATCCATCGGCAGCTGGATTTATTCGAGGCGGCATACGGTAGGTTACCGGACTATATCGATGGCCATCAGCATGTACACCAGTTGCCGCAAATACGAGGGGCTCTGGCCGAAATCATCGCCAGCCGCTTCGGACGGGTAAAACCTTGGATACGCATTGCCAGATCGCCCGATCATCGAGGGGTTAAAGCAGCCATTATTACCGGCCTGGGCGCACGCGCGCTGGAAAGGATAGCGAAAAACGCGAATCTGCCCTACACCAATTTCCTGCTGGGCATTTATGCATTCAACCAGGATGCGGAGGGTTATGGCCGGTCTCTGGATAGCTGGCTGGAACTGGCTGCAAGGCAGCCGGCAGGAAACCTGGCGGCACTGATGTGCCATCCTGCAATGCCAGGAATCGAAAAAGAATCTGCCGATGCAATTCGCCAGGCAAGAGAGATTGAGTTCAAGGTGCTATCCAGCGCAGACCTTTTGCCCCGACTTCTCCAGGCGCACCAATTAGAACTGGCGCGTCCAAGCCTCCTCACCCAGGCCACGGGTGCGCCTACTCCGGTTTCCTGATTTCAGTCTTGTCGGGTTTATTCATCGTGCAGGTTTCCACCCCGTAGTTACCGCCGAAATCGTCCGGTTCAAAGTAAAGATTACGGAAACTCCAGCGTCCGCCGGATTCGCGCTTTACCGTCGCCAGGCCGGTTGTAGGCTCGCCGCGACGGCGCTGGTTATCGATATAAAAACTGGTAGCCAGCTGGTTTCCAGATGATACGGCATTCCCGTAGAATTTAACCGAGTTCTCCGTCTCTGCCGTGTATTCATAGACACCAAATTTTGCATAGCTGCTGACAAGATTCAGCCTGAGCGTCACTGTCACCGCATACTTTCCGACTTGCGAGTTTTCACCTTTGCATGTGTAGGTGCCGCTGTAGTTCGGCCCGCTGAAACGGGGTTGAGGTTGAGTCTGTACCTGCGCGAATCCGCTGAATGGAATGGACAGTAAGAATAATATTGCAACGAGTTGTTTCATTGATGCTTCTTGTTGGAGTTGAAAATCATTAAAGCGCGATTGTATCGCGAGATTGCCATGCAAAGCAGTTGTTTTCTCAGGATTTTTTGTTAAAGATTCTGAAGTGCCTTATCATATCGCCTATGCGTCCATCCCGGGCGTCCAACTTGTTTACTGATGACTCATGCCATCCTCAAAAATCCGGCTTTTTTCTGCATTAAACCTCATACTGCTGATCTCTGTTTCCACCTGGTTATGGCTGAAAAATCAGCCGGTTGACCTGGTTTCTCCCGAACTGGCCGAAGGCGGCAAGCTGCAGTGCGCATCCTACGCGCCCTACTACGGCAAGGGGCAAAGCCCGTTTATCAAAAATACGCAGATAAGCCGGGAACAGATAGAAGGCGATCTTAAACTTCTCTCGGAGCGTTTTGAATGTATTCGCACCTACTCTGTCTCACAAGGTCTGGATTATGTGCCGGAGGCAGCGGGAAAGCTGGGGCTGGAAGTCCTGCTGGGCGTATGGATAGGTTGGACCGAAGCTGAAAACAACAAGGAGCTGACACTGGGCATCAAGCTGGCCAATCAATATCCCGAGGTCATTCGCGGACTTATCGTCGGCAATGAAGTCCTGTTGCGCAAGGAGCAGACCCCGGCAAAAATGCTGGCTTATATCAAACGGGCAAACGATGCGACCGATGTACCGGTGACCTATGCCGATGTATGGGAGTTCTGGCTTAAAAACAAATCGCTGGAGAATGCCGTCGATTATGTGACGGTACATGTACTGCCCTACTGGGAGGATGATCCCCAAGCGATCGACGATGCGATTCCGCACGCCGCAACGGTAATGGATGAACTTGCCGGAACTTTCAGCAAGCCGTTATTCATTGGTGAAACAGGCTGGCCCAGCATAGGCCGGCATCGAAATGCATCTGCGCCAAGTCAATTGAATCAAGCCAGCTATATTCGTGGATTTGTTCAGGCCGCCAGCGAAAAAGGCTGGAACTACAACCTGATCGAGGCCATAGACCAGCCCTGGAAACGTATTCTTGAAGGATCCGTTGGCGGTCATTGGGGGCTTTACGATAGCCAGCTGGCTCCAAAGTTCGCCTTGAGTGGGCCCGTCGCCGAACGGAATGATGGCTGGCATCCATTGATCTGGAGCTTGGGTGCCATCCTGTTATTTTCGGCGATCATGCGGTTCGGCAACGACATGAATCATCTTGCCGGTTATTGCCTGATCGCTCCACTGGCGGCGCTGAGCGGCATGGTGGCCTACCTGCAGTTCGGCTATCTTGTGACGGCATGCAGGGATATCTGGGAGTGGCTCGGGCTCGGAGGCGTCGCGGTTGCCGGCTGGATTGGGGTGATCCTGATCCCCGGCCTGATTGCCGGTAAACGACATGCACCGAAATTCATCCAGGCCAGCCTGTGGGGACTATCCATCACTACGCTGATTTGTGGGGCGCTGGTGGTATTCGATGGCCGTTATCGGGACTTCCCGCTTAGCCTTTACATGCTGCCAGCCGTGCAATTCGGGCTTGTACTGGGCGCCGCCGGGCTCTCCATAGGCGCAATGTCGCGAAACTACCGGGCGATTGCATTGTTAGCCGCAATTTATGCGGCCCTGGCACTTTGGCCGGAACCATTGAATCAGCATGCCCTGCTCTGGCTGGGATTAACGCTCCTGCTTCTGTCAGCCGGGTTCCACAAAAACAACACCTTAACCTCAAATACATGATTGCCGCTGTCAAACGATATTCAAATCCGCTTCTTTTCGCGCTGGCGGTCGCACTGGTGCACGCTTCATTATGGCTTGTCATCAATCGCGCATTGCCCCTGATCGATGCGCCTCCCATCGTGCATGGGTTCGCCTACAGCGGATTCCAGGTCGATCAGAGCCCGCTTGAGAAAAAATATCCCAGCACGTCGGAACTGGTTAAAGATCTTCGCATACTGGAGCCCTATACGGATCACATACGTACCTACGGCGCGATTGAAAACCCGGAAGTCGTTGCGCTGGCGGCTGTCGTCGGGCTGAAAGTCGCCGCAGGCGCATGGATAAGCCCGGACGAATTCGACAACGAAAGGGAAATCCGGACCTTGCTCGCCAAAGCCGAGCTTTATCCGAACATCGAACGCCTGATCATCGGCAACGAAGTACTGTTGCGCAATGATATCCCGGTCGAGAAACTGATCGAGTATCTCGACCATGTCAATGATGAGACGGAGCTGCCCATCTCCACAGCGGAGCCATGGCACGTCTGGCTGAAGAACCCGGAGCTGGTCAAGCATGTCGATTTCATCGCGGTCCATCTGCTGCCATACCATGAAGGCGTGCCGGTAGAGCAGGCTGTCAATTATACGATCGAACGCTACAAGGAGATCATGGCCGCCTATCCGCGCAAGAAGATCGTCATTACCGAAATAGGCTGGCCGAGCCGCGGCCCAACCATTGGCGCCTCGGTCGCATCGCAAGTCAACCAGGCGCGTTTCGTCCGCGAATTCCTGGCGAAAACCGCTTACCAGAATTATGACTACTATCTGATGGAAGCCTTCGACCAGCCGTGGAAAGTGGATCTCGAAGGCTGGGCCGGCGCGTACTGGGGAATGTTTGACGGCGGACGCAATCCGAAATATTCCCTGGCCGGCGCAATCCCCAAGGATACCAGATGGATTACCAAGGCCGCCTGGTCGACCCTGATCGCGTTCCTGCCCATCCTGTTCATCGCCTACCGTTTTCGGCACTGGAGGCTGGGCGGGCGTTTATCCATGGCGTTGCTGCTGCAGGCCTGCATCACGACACTGGTCATTGCCTGGAGCCTGCCCGGCGATTATTACTACACCCTGCGCGACTTCATCGTCCTGATAGGCCTGATATTCGCCATGATGCTGACATCCGCCGTGCTGATGATCTATGGCGTCGAATTCAGCGAAGTGATGTTCAAGGGCGGTTGGCGAAGATTCTATAAACGGGCAACATTCTTACCGCCAGAGCAGCAAAAATTCGTCTCTGTGCATCTGGCCTGCTACAACGAGCCGCCGGAGATGGTCATCAAAACGATCGAAAGCCTGAGCAGGCTCTACTACGCCAATTTCGAGGTGATCGTTGTCGACAACAACACCAGGGACGAAGCGCTGTGGAAACCTGTCGAGGCTTACATGGCGAAGCTGCCGGGCAATTTCCACTTTTTCCACCTGCCGCAGTGGCCGGGCTTCAAGGCCGGGGCACTTAATTTCGCTCTGCAACAGACCAGCCCGAATGCTGAGGTTATCGGCGTCGTCGACGCGGATTATGTCGTTACAGCAGACTGGCTGGCGGCGCTGGTTCCGCATTTTGCCGAACCGCAGGTGGCTGTCGTACAGGCACCGCAAGCGCATCGGGACTGGGAGAACAATTTCTTCCGCCGCATGAGCAACTGGGAATTCGAGGGCTTCTTCCGTATCGGCATGCACCACCGCCATGAACGCAATGCATTGATACAGCACGGCACCATGACCCTGGTGCGAAAACAGGCACTGGACAATGTCGGCGGCTGGTCGGAATGGTGCATCTGCGAAGATACGGAGCTTGGCCTGCGGCTGCTGGAAGATGGGCATGAGTTGCGCTACGTGGATGAAACCTTCGGCAGAGGGCTGACGCCATCCAACTACAATGCGCTCAAATCGCAGCGCTTCCGCTGGGCTTTCGGTGCGATGCAGATACTGAAACACCACCTGCCGAAACTGCTGGGCAAATCCACGCTGACTTTCGGCCAGCGCTACCATTTCCTTACCGGATGGTTCGGCTGGCTGGGCGACGCATTGCAGCTATTCTTCACGCTGGGTTCCATCGGCTGGACTCTGGCCATGCTGGCCTTTCCCAAGTCATTCAGCCTGCCGGTTTCCATCATGCTGACCCCTATTCTTTGCTTCCTGATCATCAAGGGAGCGCTTGGCCCTGTCCTGTACCGCAGAACCATGGATTGCAGCTGGAAAGACATCTTCGGGGCATCGCTGGCCGGGCTCGGCCTCTCGCATTCGATTGCCAAAGGCATTATTCTGGGCCTGGTGCAGAAACGCGGCATTTTCAAACCGACAGCGAAAGGCAAAAGCCTGGGAGGCAAGCTGTCGGTAATCGAACCGATTCGTGAAGAGGTACTTTTGCTGCTGGCATTGATCCTGTCGGCGCTTGCCATGCTGATGACACGCGGTTTTGACAATCTGGATGCACAACTATGGGTCGCCATGCTGAGCCTGCAGTCATTGCCCTACATCAGCGCGGTGGCATGCCAGATCATTGCGCAAATGCCGGACTCCAGGCCAAAACAACTGCAACAATCGGCCCGGACCTAGGATCAAGCTTCAGGGTGAAGACGACGGCGTCCTGCGCTCGATAAAGATACTGTTGCCGGCAATCAGTTTCGCCTGCTTCTTCGCCGATACCATGGCGGCTGAAATTTCATGATGGCTGCCATACATGAGAGGCAGCACTTTCACCGCGCCTACCGACAGGCTGATATACGGATAGAACACGCGATTATTCAAGCGGTCTTCCGTCTCGATGCCGGCCTGGGCCTGATCCTTGGCATCATAGAAATGCGGGATAGCCTCGCGTATTCTTTCCAGAACCCTGTTGCAGCGTGCTTGCCAGTCCTTGCTCTGGAACAGGACGATGAAATCATCACCACCCACATGACCGACAAAATCGATATCCTTGTCCACTTCTTCGCTTAACAGCTTGCCGGTCAGTTGAATAACCTCGTCGCCACGACGAAAACCATAAACATCGTTAAACGGCTTGAAATGATCCAGGTCGAAATAACAGGCAATGAAGTTCGTGCCGGCCTCGATCAGGCGATCAATATGCTCATTGATGGGTACATTGCCGGGTAGCATGGTAAGCGGGTTGGAATAACGCGCCGCATCTATCTGCATTCGGGTGATCTCGCGCAGCAAGGCATGGCCGCTGCCCACGCCGATATATTTGCCCGCATCGGTCACAATAAAGCCGTTCGAGAGGTGATGCGGCTCCATATTGGTAATCAGGTCGCTCAACGCATGCAGCCTCATTTCATTCTCGACAATCAGCGGCTGCCTGTCCATGAAGTAATCGCAGGATTTCCTGCCATACAGCTCACGCCTGTATAGCCGGGCAAATCCATCGATCATTGAATAGCGGCTGATCAATCCGACAGGGACGCCCGCTTTCACTACCGGGATCGAATACAGGTTCGGGTTGCCTTCGAACATCGTATACACCTCATCATTCGAGGTATCCGGCGCGACCGGCTCGATATATTCGTGCAATCGGTTGAGGTTGTTCTTTGTGCGTGAAAACGGGGCGGTGTTGGGAAACACCCTGACACGGCTCTTTCGAATCATCTCCCTGAGCTGGTCGGAAAGCGCAAAATCCGGCATGGGACTGGGTTTTGCGAAAAAATAACCTTGTCCGTAAGCGATCTTGAGATCCTTGATGATGCTGTACTGGGCTTCTGTCTCAATGCCCTCGGCAATCACCTTGGCTCCCGAACTTTGCGCGATCTGCTGTATCGAGCGGACAAATTCGAGTTTTACCGGATCCTTATCGATATTCTGGATAAAGTGCTTGTCGATCTTCACGTAATCCGGATGCAGCTCGGACCACAGGCGCAGGCTTGAGAACCCCTCTCCCAAGTCATCCATCGCAATTTCAAATCCCATGCCCCTGTAATGCTCGGTTGCGTTTCGAAGCAAATTATAGTCAAAACTGGGCGAGCTTTCGGTCAGTTCGATAATGATATTCCGCGGATTCAGGCCTATCCGGCGTATGTATGAAAGTGTGGCCGTTGTCTGCCCGTCGGACTGCGTCAGGGATTCGGGGCTGACATTAAGAAAAAGTTTCAAGGGGCTATCAACCCCGGCAAACGTTTCGAGCACAACTTGCCGGCTCAGGTGCTCAATTACAGGGAGAATGCCGTATTGCCTGGAAGCATCGAACAGCGCGAGCGGCATATGCAGGACGCTGTCTTGCGGGCCCCGGATAAAACCCTCATGCCCGACCACGCTGGCATCGTTCAAGTTCACAATCGGTTGAAAGACGGCAGAGAGTTCGCGCTTATCGATAATCTCGTTGAGATGACCTAGAACCTGGTCATGCGCCGGAAATTCATGAAAAGGCATCATATCCAGTTGCAAGCCCCAGTTCTGGCTTTTCGTTGAATTTTTAAGCGTTGACCGCTCTGTCTGTTGGTTTTGCATAGGTTTTCCCCATGCAAGATTAATCATGCTGCATGACAGTTTGATTACAATTAATTGAAAACGCGAAGATCGATCAATGCCCGGCAGCCAGCAGTGCGGCGCCAATGATGCCGGCATGGTCAGCGGTCCCGGAAACCGCCACCCTGACCCGGCCGCGCAGTACGGGAATAAGGTCTTTCTGCAGGCGCTGATTGAATGCGCCTTCCATCAACGGCCAGGCCTTGCACATGCCGCCGCCTATCACCACTTCCCGCACATCCACCACTTTCAGGATATGCGCCAATGCCTGAGCCAGGGTGTTCGCGGCAAGCGCGTAGGCAAAAATCGCATCCTCATCCCCCGATGCAGCCAACCCGGCGATGACATCCGCATCGCATTGGCGGCCGGCACGCTCATGATAGGTAATGGAGACGCCACTGGCAGAGGCATACTGCTCCATGCAGCCGCGGTTGCCGCAGCCGCATAACCTGCCATCAGGTTCCACGACAAGATGGCCCACCTCCATGGCGACGCCATGCTGGCCGGCATGCGGTTTGCCATTCAGTATCAGCCCACCGCCCACACCGGTGCCAAGCCCAAGGTAAATCAGATGCCGGCCGGAATCCGGGTGCAGCCTGTATTCACCATAGGCTGCTGCAAGCGCATCGTTCTCGATAACGACCCGCCGGCCGATAAGCGGCGAAAGATCGCCGGCCAGGTCAACATTTCTCAGGCCGGGCAGGTTGGGAGATTGAGCAATCATCCCGCTCTCCGGGTCGATGAAGCCGGGGAAACCTATGCCGATCGAAACCGCAGCGGGATAAGCCTGCAAGGCAGGCATCAGGGCTTCGCAGGTAATGCGCAGGATTTCCTGCCAGGCAAGCCGGGGAGGGTTGGATTTGCATATCAATGAAAAGTCAGCGTGAACCCGCGTTTCATGGATGACAGCAAGGCCATCGATCACCCCCACCCGCAGATTGGTACCACCGATATCGACGCCGATATGCAAGCCCATAATTAAAGCAACTTATTAAAAATATCTATTATTTATATGATTTTTAATCTAATTTCAAGACCATCTTTCAGTGCATCTGCAGGCCACTGCAACTCCAGCGTGACCGCCTGCATGATTTTCTCGAACCCGGCCTCCGACTGCGACACGCTGAAGTGCGGGTAACTGCAGAATGCCGCAGCAATGCTTGCGTTGAGATAAACCGTACCGCCAAGCACCTCATCTTCCAAGGCTATCTCCTTTAGCCCGGAAAAGCTCAGCGGCTGACCGAAACCGCACGGAATATTCTCGCCTATCCGGAAACGGCCGGCCGGCCCATCGCAACTGGGCATGGCCAGATTGATCTCAACCTTGAAAATGCCTTGCGGAATCTTGGTAAATTTGTAGTTCACTACAAGGCTGCTCTTGTCCAGCGTGATTTTCTTGGCGACTTTGCAGCCCTTCAATGAAGCGCAGAAATCCAGGGAATTTTTGCTTGAAGTCGGACGCCGGTAGCTGATCGGCTCCTGCGCTTCGCTCTCGCTCATCCAGTAATCCATGAAGAGCGTCTTGCGATTTTCATCGACAGCAAGATCCGCTTGCGTGATTTCATGCTTCAGGCTCATGCGCTCATGCGGATTCGAAATACCTGTACTGCTGCTTGCATGGTCGGGCTCTGCATGCACCTTGCGATGATAATGTTCCGCCTGCCTGGTCAGCGTATCGCCAAAGTTATGGCGTAAACGGTATGCATCCAGTTCACAAATCGAAGCTGTCCCGTCCAGCCGGGCTACAGCCTGCAGGATGCCATTCTGTAAAAAAGCTTCTTCAAAACCATCCAGATCAAGATCGACCAGGGTTTTGGCCGGACGTTGCGTCACTTCATCCAGCAGCACCTCGAGCGTCAGCAATGCGTTGTAAATGGCACGGCGCAAATGTGGAAGATAGAGCCCGCCGAACAATCCGTGCCAATAGGCATCGTTTGCCTGGCATTCGTAAAGCGCCTTGAGCATCTCGGGCGTTTTTTTGTTTTCCGGAAGCGCATGATAACGTTCGGAAAGCTGCAGCATGCGCTTGTGCATCCAGTTCGATTCCGGATACCGCATGAAAAAATTACGCCAGATACCGCCGCGAACATAGGGTTTGGTCAACTCGTAGCGGCTATTATGCTTCTCCTGCTGTACGAGATCGGCATAATGGTGAGCGGCCGGTACAGGCAGTGTCCACTCGTTCATCTCAATATACGAGGCAGTAGGCAGATAGACCACGCCGCGTGTTTTCGCCATGGCATGATAATCACTGTAGCGCATGGGTTTGATGATGGAAGAATTCAGCACCCCTTCAATAAAGCTGCGAAGCCAGCCGCGCTCATAAACCCACTCATAGGTTTCCGGCCAGATACCGAACTTCTCGATATCATCGAAATAAATGGCGGCCGCCTGCTTGCTTTCATCCGCGAGGCTTTCCAGGTGAGCGACGACCTCTTCCGCTGGCGAAAAAGGTAGCCGGTAGCGCAAGGCTTCCGAGATCGGGAAAAGATCGATCCGGCGGCCATCCTCCTCGGTCGTGAAGTAGCCCCCGAGCGCATTCTTATCCTTGCCGGTGCACATGAAGTGGTAGTCATCAACCGTCACATAGCGTATACCGGCATCCGACAATGCCGGCACGACGGTGGATTCCCATACACGTTCGGTAAGCCATGCACCCTGCGGCACCTCGCCCAGATGCTGCTTCAGGTAATTCGACAACTGCGTGATCTGGCCGATGCGGTCACTGGAGGGAATCGCGGCCAGGACCGGCTCGGTAAAGCCGGCACCAAACAGCTCCGCCTGCTCGCGCGCAACCATCTCCTTCAGTAGCGCCATGTCTTCCGGGTACTTTTTCAGCATGTACTCCAGCAGCCAGCCGCTGATATGGATGGCAAAACGAAAATCCGGATACTGATATAAAACCCTGAGAAATGGTCCATAACACCTGACATGCGCATCATCCAGCACACATTCAAAGTTACCTACCGGCTGGTGCGCATGCACACCTAACAACAACGCTACAGTTTTAGCCAAGTTCTGCTCCCCGCAGAATAAAAATTGATTAAGGTGTTACTTCCTGTCCACGCCGCATGGTGCCGCCTACAGCAGGGTCACCTGCACCGACGCTGATCGGCTTCTTGAGAGTATCGGGGACGGGCAGTTTCAACAAGTAATAAAGGTTACTGAGGTTGCGCCTGTATAACCTGTCGAAACTATCGACACTCATCGCAGAGTTGTAATCGCCGAACCACCAGAACCAGTCCGATCCTTCACAGATTGCAAGCTGTCGCTCGCACTCAGCGCGTTCCTCTTCCGTCAGTTTGCCCGATTGCATGACCGCATCGTAGCTGTTCTTGGCCTTGCACAGCAGTTCCCAGCCCCGATTTTTATCGGGAGAGCCTATCCACGTACTGAAACTGCCATACACCCAGCTACCGGCGGCGATCTGTGGCAGGTCCACGATGCCGATGGATTTTGTTTTGTGCGAGATGTTCAGAATGTCACTGAAAGTCGTCATCTTGATATGTGGATGATTGGCCAGAGCCTCATAGAGTTCTGTAAGGAAGTAATAACCGTTATACGGGTAGTACTCCCATGCGTTCTCTCCATCCAGAATCACGCTGACAACGCGGCTCTCGGCTTCGGTGTTTTCCTGCCGTATATGCTCCAGCGCGCTCATGAAATCGCGTACAGCGTCATTGGAATGCAATTTCGAATACTCGAAGCCTATCTTGTCGGAAAGCTGGTCATCCCGGAAGAAGCAGACGATATCATGTACGCCGTCGGTCACCCGGTAAGGCCTGTAGAGATAATCGCGCCGTGGAGGCAGCTCCGAAGCCTGGATGGATTTGTACAAACTGTTTGCCAGCACGCCTTCGCCCGTCGCCGCCCACTTTACGCCGTGCTCTGCCATCAGGGAAAGGCTGGCATGGGAAACGCCGCCCTCGGCCGGCCACATGCCTTCCGGGTCCACGCCGAAACGCTTGCGATGAGATATCTGGGCTTGTTCAACATGGCGTTGCGCACGGTATCTGCCACCCGGGTATGGGCCATTGTGCGGTAATGGCGCATACGGCATGGCATCCCGGGCTGACCGGAAATCAAGCAGCAATGGCAGAATCGGGTGGTAATGCGGGGTACTGGATAATTCGATTTGCCCCTTTTTCTGCAGTTTTTTATATCGGGGAATCAGGTCCGTAATCAATTCGCCGATCAGGTTAAAGAGCTGCAGGCGGTCATCCAGCGTGAACTGGCAACCTTTCTCCATCAGGCTTTGCACCAGCTTGTTGTTGCGTCTTACGCTTTCGCCAGTCCATGCCAGGTGATACCAGACAAGCAAATCCGCCTTGTACTGTGATGACAGGTAGTTAAAAGGCGCCCTCGATTCCGATTCCAGTGTTTTGTAGATATTGTAAAGCCGCTGGTAATGCGCAAAGGGCGCCAGCATCTTTTCATGATGGCTTTTGAAGCAGCTGTCGATGATGAAATCGCAGCGCTCGCGGGAAAGGTTGTTGAAATCCTTCTCGGCAAGCAGCGCAAGCAGCGGATCCCTGATCTGGCCGGTTTTGAACTGCTCGGCATAATCTTCCAGTTGATCCAGCAATACCGGTACGAAATTGAACGTTACCCGTGCCGCCGGATTGACTTCAAGGTGATACGCCATGTCGGTGTAATCCTTGATGGCGTGCAAGTAAGTCCACGGCAGCACATATTCACCACTGGTGATATCCCGGTAGTCAGGCTGATGCATGTGCCAATACAGGTTGAGATACAGTTTGGGGCGAGATGGCATGGTGATAAAACCCTAAAATCTTCAATACTTGAAGCCTATGCAGCCGGTTGCCGGGCCGCATAGGCAAAATTAGCGTGCGTGGTGCAATCCTTGTCCCAGCATTTCCGGCGTCACCAGCGTGATGCCCTTGGGAGTGACATGGAAGCGCTTCCTGTCCTCTTCCGGATTGACGCCTATCTGCATACCCTCGGGAATCCTGGCAGCCTTGTCGACGACCACATTCTTCAGCACAACGTTACGCCCCACTTCCACCTTCGGCAATAACACCGCACCCTGGATAGAACTATAGCTGTGCACCCGCACATCCGAAAACAGCACGGAATCATGCACCTTGGTACCACTGATCAGGCAGCCGCCCGATACCAGGGAGTCCGTTGCCCCGCCGCAGCGGCCTTCATCGTTGAAGACGAATTTGCATGGCGGCAACTGCTCCTGATGCGTCCATATCGGCCAGGAGTGATCATAGAGGTTCAATTCCGGCACCACCTTGGTGAGTTCCATATTAGCTTCCCAATAAGCATCTACCGTACCAACATCGCGCCAGTAGAAGTTGCCATTGGTTGCACCCACGCAACTATCGGTGAAGCGGTGGGCATAAACCCGGTATTTACTGATCATGTAGGGAATGATGTCATGCCCGAAATCGTGCGTGGAACTACGGTCATCCGCATCACGAATCAACTGCTCGTACAGGAATGAAGCATTGAAAACATAAATGCCCATGCTGGCGAATGCCTGGGTCGGGTCATCGGGCAGGGGGTCAGGGGTGGGTGACTTCTCCTTGAAATCGACCACCCGGTTGTTTTCATCCACCTTGATGACGCCAAAAGCCTTCGCTTCTTCGATAGGGACATTGATGCAGGCAATCGTCATATCCGCTTTATTCCGAACATGGTCGGCCAGCATCTGGCCATAATCCATCTTGTAGATGTGGTCGCCCGCGAGAATCAGGACATATTCCGGGTTCATCATGCGCAGGATATCGAGATTCTGGAACACGGCATCAGCCGTGCCCTTGTACCACTCTTCTTCAATACGCTGCTGCGCCGGCAGCAATTCGACGAATTCATTGAATTCGCCGCGAAGAAATCCCCAGCCACGCTGGATGTGCTGGATCAGGCTATGGGATTTGTACTGCGTCACGACACCGATGCGACGAACACCGGAGTTGATGCAGTTTGAAAGCGGAAAATCGATGATACGGAACTTGCCACCGAACGGCACAGCAGGCTTGGCGCGCCAATTGGTAAGGTCTTTGAGGCGACTTCCCCTGCCACCTGCAAGAATCAGCGCGACCGTGTTTTTTGTTAACGCACTAATAAAACGGGAAGATGTTAAATCCTGCTGCATTTTGAGCTCTCCTGATTTATAGTTTGGCATTCGTCCACGCCAAAAGAACAGCAGGAATAAGCTGTTTTCGCCTTCATCTACTGCTCTGGAGCCATTATAGGCACGATAATTGGCGGGAATCTAGTAGAATTGCAGACTGTCATGCAAATATATTTTATCGAGAATAACTTTGGCCAAGCCTGAACAAGATATCCAACAGCAACTCATTCTGGACGCCAGACACCACGACCCTTTTGCCTACCTGGGCCTGCATGGGGAGAGTGGCAACCAGGTGTTTCGCACTTTCCAGCCTTATGCCGATCGCGTATGGCTGAAAACCGCACAAGGCTGGGACCCGCTGACCCGCCGCCACGGCAATGGGATTTTCGAATGGCACGGCACCAGCACACTGGACCGCCCTTGCCTGCTGCGTATAGAAGCAGGCAATTCAGGTTACGAGCAGCACGACCCCTACACTTTCCCACCGAGTTTATCCAGCGATGAACTCTATCTCTTCGGACAAGGCCGGTTGCTGGAAGCATACAAGACGATGGGTGCGCAACTGACGGAGCAATTCGGCATCAACGGCGTGCGCTTTACCGTCTGGGCACCGAACGCGGAGCGTGTCAGCGTGATCGGCAATTTCAACCAGTGGGACGGCCGCGTGCATCCCATGCGAGCCAACGGTTCCAGCGGCGTCTGGGACATATTCATCCCGAATCTGGGCATAGGCGACCTCTACAAGTTCGAGATACGCAATCGCCACACCGGCAACATCCACATTAAAACCGACCCGTACGGCTTCAGCTTTGAACAGCGCCCGGGAACAGCATCCAAGGTAACCTCCCGCACGCAACATACCTGGCAGGACCGCCGCTGGCTGGAAAAGCGCATTACTGCCGACTGGCTGCACGCCCCTTTCAATTGCTATGAAGTCCATCTCGGCTCCTGGAAACGAAACAGCCAGGGTTACTTCCTCAATTACCGGGAACTCGCGGCCGAACTGATCCCGTACGTCAAAGAAATGGGCTATACGCACATCGAGCTTCTGCCCGTCTCGGAACATCCGCTCAACGAATCGTGGGGTTATCAGACCACCGGCTACTTCGGGGTCACCAACCGCTTCGGAACACCGGACGACCTGCGCTTTTTCGTCGATAGCTGCCATCAGGCGGACATCGGCGTGATCCTGGACTGGGTACCGGGGCACTTCCCGAAAGATGACTGGGCACTGGCCCGCTTTGACGGCACCGCGCTTTATGAGCACGAAGACCCGAGACTGGGCGAGCACCAGGAATGGGGCACCTATGTCTTCAACTACGGACGTAATGAAGTACGTAATTTCCTGCTGGCCAATGCGCATTACTGGCTGGGAGAGTTTCACATCGACGGCCTGCGCGTCGATGCGGTAGCCTCCATGCTTTACCTCGACTATGCCCGCAAGCATGGCGAATGGCTGCCGAATCAGTACGGCGGCCGCGAAAACCTGGACGCCATCGAATTCCTCAAGCAGCTCAATGTCATGGTACATGAGGATTTTCCGGGTGCGCTGACGATTGCGGAAGAATCGACGGCCTGGCCGATGATTTCCAGGCCGGTCTACCTGGGCGGCCTCGGCTTTTCCATGAAATGGAACATGGGCTGGATGAACGACACGCTTTCATACATTGAAGAAAACCCGGTGCATCGCCGCTATCATCACGACAAACTGACCTTCGGCCAGTTGTATGCCTACAGCGAGAATTTCGTACTGCCCTTCTCGCATGACGAAGTCGTGCATGGCAAACGCTCCCTGCTCGACAAGATGCCTGGGGATACCTGGCAAAAATTCGCCAACCTGCGCCTGCTGCTGACTTACCAGATGACGACGCCAGGCAAAAAGCTCAATTTCATGGGTAATGAATTCGGCCAGGGCCGCGAATGGAACGTCAATGCCAGCCTGGACTGGCACCTGCTCAATACCGACTGGCACAAAGGCGTCCAGCTTGCGAGCAAGGATCTGAATCATCTATACAAAAATACGCCCGCGCTCAACGAGCTTGATTTTGAACAGCACGGTTTTGAATGGGTCGACTGTTACGATGCAGACCAATCCGTGATCAGCTACTGCCGTCGCAGCAGCGACGGCAGCTTTGTACTCGTGATTCTCAACTTCACGCCGGTCGTGCGGGAAGGCTATCGTCTCGGAGTTCCCGCAGCAGGTTATTACGCGGAAATATTCAACAGCGATGCAGCCTGTTACGGCGGCAGCAACCAGGGCAACGGAGCCGGTGTTTATACCGAACCGACGCCCTGGATGCACCACCCGCAATCAATTATTGTCACACTACCGCCTTTAGCTGGTGTGATACTTCAGCTAAAATAGAATTGATACTCAGTTGACTAACTAACCAGATTCCGACACATCAATGACAAATCCAACAAATTTCCCCATCTGGCAAGAACTCGCCGAACATCAGAAAGAAGTATTCCCGCTCCATATGCGGGATTTGTTTAACCAGGAGCCCGACCGCTTCCAGAAATACTCGATCCAGCATGGCGACTTGTTGCTCGACTATTCCAAGAACCGCATTACCGACAAGACCATGTCGCTGCTATTCCAGCTTGCTCGCCAGATGAAGCTGGAAGACATGCGCGAACGCATGTTTACCGGAGAGAAAATCAATTTTTCCGAGCACCGTGCCGTGCTGCATACCGCCTTGCGCAATCGCAGCAATACGCCGGTTTACGTTGACGGCAAGGATGTCATGCCCGACGTGAATCGTGTCCTGGCCCAAATGCGAGACTTCAGCGAACGCGTGCGCGACGGCCGTTGGAAAGGATTCACCGGCAAAAAAATCACGGATATCGTGAATATCGGCATCGGCGGCTCCGATCTCGGGCCATTGATGGCCTGCACCGCCCTGAAACCCTACGCCAGTGCGGACCTGAATGCGCATTTCGTCGCCAATATCGATGGCGCGCACCTGGCCAAGGCGCTCGAACACTGCCACCCTGAAACCACGCTGTTCATCGTGGCATCCAAGACGTTCACTACCCAGGAAACCATGACCAATGCGCGCTCCGCACGCGACTGGTTCATGCAGAGCACGACCAATCCTGCCGATATCGCCAAGCATTTCGTTGCCCTGTCCACCAACGCCAAGGCGGTCAGCGAGTTCGGTATCGATACCGCCAACATGTTCGAGTTCTGGGATTGGGTCGGCGGCCGCTATTCGCTGTGGTCAGCCATAGGCCTCTCGATTGCGCTCCATATCGGCATGGATAATTTCGAGGAAATGCTCGCAGGCGGGCATGAAATGGACCAGCATTTCCGCAGCACGCCCCTGGAGCAGAATATGCCGGTCATCATGGGGTTGATCGGGGTCTGGTACAACAATTTCTTCAATACCGAAACGCACGCCATCCTGCCTTACGATCAGGGACTGTCGCGCTTTACCGCCTATTTGCAGCAGGCGGACATGGAAAGCAACGGCAAGTTTGTCGACCGCGACGGCAAAAAGATCAACTACAGCAGCGGTCCCATTATCTGGGGCGAAGTCGGCACCAATGGCCAGCATGCGTTCTACCAGTTGATTCACCAGGGTAACAAGCTGATTCCATGCGACTTCCTGATGCCTATCCATAGTCACTACGCTGTCGGCAAGAATGGCAATGAGCACCACAAGATTCTGCTGGCCAACATGTTTGCCCAGACCAAGGCCCTGATGCAGGGCAAGACTGCGCTTGAGGTCAAGCACGAGCTGGAGTCCCTCGGCGTAAGCGACGAAGAAATTCGCGCCCTGCTGCCGCACCGCGTGTTTGGCGGCAACCGCCCGACCAACAGCATCCTGTTCGATAAACTGACGCCGAGAACCCTGGGCAAGCTGATTGCATTGTATGAGCACAAGATTTTCGTTCAAGGCATCATCTGGCACATCAACTCATTCGACCAATGGGGAGTGGAGTTCGGCAAACAGCTGGCGCAAGGCATCCTGCCGCAATTGCTCGCGGGCAATGGCGCAAACGATCACGACTGCTCTACAAACGGTTTGATTAATTACGTCAAATCGCACTAGAGCGACAATTCTAAGCAGCACCATTAAAAAAGCCCCTGGTTGAGTAATCAACCAGGGGCTTTTGTTCATTCAGCGTTCATTATTCTACTGCAAGCGGAAACCACCGAAAGAAATGTGATTCGCCATGGTAGCGCCCAGGCGCTTGGCAAAACGGGATGCGAAATCTTCACGGGTGGTGAAATCAACAATTTTTTCCTGTTTGATTACCTCGCGTGCTACATATTCCGAACTGCCCAGCGCATCGGCCAGGCCCATCCTGATGCTGGCTTCACCGCTCCAGAACAGGCCGCTGAATGTTTCCGGCGTTTCTTTCAGCCGCTTACCCCGGCCTTCGCGAACGATGGCAATGAATTGCTGGTGTACTTCATTCAGCATGGATTGCGCAAACTCCTGATGCTTGGGATTGGGAGGGGAAAACGGATCAAGAATCGCCTTGTTCTCGCCCGCTGTCAGCAACCTGCGCTCGACCCCCAGCTTTTCCATCGTGCCGGTAAACCCGAAACCATCCATCAGGACGCCGATCGAACCGACAATGCTGGCCTTGTCGACATAAATCCTGTCCGCAGCAGCAGCGATATAGTAGCCGCCGGAAGCGCAGATATCCTCAACCACGGCATAAACCGGCGTTTGCGGGTGAAGTTTGCGCAAGCGCTTGATTTCATCGTTAATCAGGCCCGATTGCACCGGACTGCCGCCCGGACTGTTGATGCGCAGTATCACGCCCTTGGTGCGCTTGTTCTCGAACGCGGATTGCAGGCTGGAAATCACGCCATCGGCATTGACTTCATCGCCGCTGCCGATCACGCCTTGAATATCGATCAGGGCGGTATGGTCGGATACCGGTCCGGCACCCTTGCCTATCCAGTCCATAGCGATAAACAGCAGCAAGAACAGGTAGATAAAAGTAAGTGACTTGAAAAATATGCCCCACAAGCGGGCTCGGCGCTGTTCTTTTATTGCAGAGAAAGCCAGTTTCTCTATCGTTTTGCGCTCCCAGTTCGGGTCGTTCTGTGATAAATCAGACATGGTGAAAACCTTATTAACTAATTGAGTCCAGTTGAATCATAATTTCATTATCGCATTCAAACACCGCGATTTTTACCAATCCCTTGCCTTTGCATGGACCCATTACACAATAGCCGGTTTCCGGCTGGTAATGCGCGCCATGCGTTGCGCAGATCAGGTAATCCCGAGCGACGTTAAAAAAATCACCCTCATTCCAATCCAGTTCCACCGGCACATGCGCGCAACGATTGACGTAAGCCCGAGGCAAGCCATTGTAGCGCACGGCAAAGCCCGTGACACGTTCGCCCAGTTCCGGCAAATCAAAACGCACACCGGGGCCGCGTTCTTGCAAATCCTCGCTGCGGCAGATGACGCGCATGCGATCAGGCATGTTCAACCAGCCACCGATTGAGCGCTTCGAAGCGGTCGAAGCAGGCAAGCGGTTCGTGCTTTCTCAACTCGGCTTCGGGATGTGCGCCATAAGTCACCGCCAGGCTCGCCACCTTCGCATTGCTTGCCATCTGCAGGTCAAAGCTGGTGTCGCCTACCATCAATGTGTGCTCCGGTTCCGTGCCCAGTTCATCCATCAGTTCCAGCAGCATTTGCGGATGCGGTTTGGAATGACACTCATCGACGCATCGGGTTGCATGCATGTACTTGGCGAGGCCGCTGCGTTGCAGCGATTTATTCAGTCCATTCCTGCCTTTGCCGGTTGCGACGGCCAGCATAAAACCGGATCGCTCCAGGCTCTCCACTGCCTCGGCCACGCCCTCGAATAACGGGGTATCCTCGTCCCTGGCGTGGTAATGATAACGATAGCGCGCGACCAGTTGCCGAAATTGCGTGTCGTTCAATTCACCGAACAGCATGTTGACCGCCTCAACCAGCCCCAAACCTATGATGTGGCTTGCCGCAGAAGGTTCCGGCACAGGCAGTCCCGCGTCGGCGCTGGCTTCCCGCATGCAGTCCACGATCATTTGCGTGGAATTGGCAAGCGTACCGTCCCAGTCGAATACGATCAGGTCAAACTGTCTGGGCATGGATCTTTGATTCCAGTTGCTGTAGAAATTTTTCCAGCTCGGCAGGCAAAGGCGCAATCAGCTTCAGCTTTTCACCGGAAAGCGGATGCCGCAGGCTCGTCTCGGCGGAATGCAGGAACATGCGTTTCAGGCCGCGCTTTTGCATGGCCCTGTTGACGCTGAAATCACCATACTTGTCATCCCCGGCAATCGGGAAGCCCAGATGTGCAAGCTGCACGCGCAGTTGATGCGTGCGCCCGGTAACCAGTTGCGCTTCCAGCAGGCTGAATTCACCATAGCTTTTACGCAGAAAGAATACGGTTTCCGACGCCTGCCCGTCTTCCTGTACGGAGACCCTGCGTTCCCCGCTGGGCAGCACATACTTATGCAACGGCAGGTTGACGCGTTTCTTTTTTTCGGTCCAGTTGCCATGTACCAGCATGAGGTAACGCTTGTCGGTCTGGTTGTTCCTGATGGCATCATGTAATTGCACAAGTGCGGCACGTTTTTTCGCCAG
The DNA here is from genome assembly GCA_905339275.1 of Methylophilaceae bacterium. Taxonomy (GTDB): domain Bacteria; phylum Pseudomonadota; class Gammaproteobacteria; order Burkholderiales; family Methylophilaceae; genus UBA6140. Next base: position 994,832 of record CAJPFK010000001.1, on the reverse strand, counting down.
CATCAACACACCCGATGTTTCGCGGTCCAGGCGATGCACAAGTTCCAGGAATTTGGCCTGCGGTCTTTCCAGGCGCAGTTGCTCGATCACGCCGCGGCTGATGCCGCTGCCGCCATGCACTGCAAATCCGGCAGGCTTGTCGATGACCAGCAGCGCCTCATCTTCAAAAATGATGTGTTTCCCGAAACGCGGCGGCGTAACGGCCTGAGCACCCGGGACCGACTGCCTGTCGGCCATGCGAACAGGCGGAATGCGCACCACGTCATCCAACAGCAATTTGTAACTGGCATCTATGCGCTTGCTGTTAACCCGTACTTCGCCGCTGCGCAATATGCGGTATATATGGCTTTTAGGCACACCCTTGAGAGTTTTTGCGAGGAAGTTATCGACGCGTTGCCCGGCGCTGTCTTCACCGACCGTCTGCATCGTTACACTGTAATTCTTATCCGCAAGTTGCTGACTTGCTTTGCTTAAATTGGTCATCTCGCCTATACTACGTCTGCATTTGAAAAAATTTCGAACTAAATGCGCTAAGCGCTTATTCGAGAATACCTTAATTGCAACAACAAATACCTTGGTTAACTCGCTCGCCAATTAAAAACAAGTAGCGAATTTGTCACAAATTTATTGCGCTCTAGTCACCGCAGATGATGTTGCCGATGCAATGCGCGGTAAGAGTTAGCTGGAAACATAGAATTTTAGCCGATATTGTCGGCTTAGCCGAGTTACAGTTTTAAACAGAACCAACGCATAAAGATTAACCACTTATCGTTTACGAGACTTTTCGTTAACTAATTCAATCTGATAGCGCACATCGATATCAGATATTTTCCAGCGACCTCACTATGTGAGTGTGTCCGAAATCGCGGAAATCGGCCTTGAAATGGCCATGTGTTAGTCAAAAAGCGCTTCTGCGCGTGTACCGTTTGTACACGCCTCTGCTCGTGCTAACTTGCGTTCCTCCTGCAAACAGGTTGAGCGCTTAAAATTTAAATCCTGATTCACTCAATCGGGCCCCAGCAATTCTCACTTGCCGAAGTCAGGCACCCTCACTCGCCCGCCAGGAGCGCGGGAGTCACAGAATGAAACGCATGTTATTCAATGCGACGCAATCGGAAGAATTGCGCGTCGCCATTGTCGATGGGCAAAAACTCATCGACCTCGATATCGAAACCGCCGGTAAGGAACAACGTAAAAGCAACATTTACAAAGGCGTCATTACCCGCATCGAACCTTCGCTCGAAGCCGCTTTCGTCAATTACGGCACGGACCGTCATGGTTTTCTGCCATTCAAGGAAGTCGCCCGCAGTTATTTCCTGAACGATGCTGATGGCGGCCGCGCACGAATCCAGGATGTCCTGAAAGAAGGCCAGGAACTCATTGTCCAGGTCGACAAGGACGAACGCGGCAACAAGGGTGCCGCACTGACGACATTTATTTCCCTGGCTGGCCGCTATCTGGTCCTGATGCCCAACAATCCTCGCGGCGGTGGCGTTTCACGCCGTATCGAAGGAGAAGACCGCAACGAATTGCGCGATACCATGGCGCAACTGGAAGTGCCTAACGGCATGAGCATCATTGCCCGTACCGCCGGCATCGGCCGTACCCTGGAAGAACTGCAGTGGGACCTGAACTACCTGCTGCAACTGTGGACTGCGATTGAAGGCGCCTCGACGATACAAAGCGGCGCTTTCCTGATCTATCAGGAAGGCAGCCTGGTCATCCGCGCCATTCGCGATTACTTCCAGCCTGATATCGGCGAAATACTGATCGATACGCCGGACATTCATGAGCAAGCCGTCCAGTTCATGAATCACGTCATGCCAGGCAACGTGGCCCGCGTGAAGCTTTACCAGGATGAAATCCCGCTTTTCTCCCGCTTCCAGATCGAACACCAGATCGAAACCGCGTTTGCCCGTGAAGTGCGCCTGCCCTCGGGCGGCGCTATCGTCATCGACCACACTGAAGCGCTGGTTTCCATCGACGTCAATTCCGGCCGCTCGACCAAGGGTGCGGACATTGAGCAGACTGCTTTCAACACCAACCTTGAAGCTGCTGAAGAAGTAGCGCGCCAGTTACGTTTGCGCGATCTGGGCGGTTTGGTGGTGATCGACTTCATCGACATGGAAAGCCAGCGCAACCAGCGTGAAGTGGAAAATCGCTTGCGCGATGCCCTGCACTACGACAGGGCTCGCGTCCAGACCGGCAAGATTTCCCGCTTCGGCCTGCTGGAACTGTCGCGCCAGCGCCTGCGCCCCAGCCTCGGTGAATCGAATCATATCCCCTGTCCGCGCTGCCATGGCACCGGCCATATCCGCGGCATCGAATCCACTGCACTGCATATCCTGCGCATCACGCAGGAAGAAGCCATGAAGGAAAACAGCGCCATTATCCAGGTACAACTGCCTGTCGAAGCCGCTACCTTCCTGTTGAACGAAAAGCGCGCAGATATCCACAAGATCGAGCAACGCATGGGCGTGGAAGTGGTGTTGATCCCCAACATCCACATGGAAACCCCTAATTACAGCATCGTCCGCGTTCGCAGCGACGATGTTACCGAAGAAACCAGCCGTGCAAGTTATGAAATGGTGGAATTGCCGACCGAAGAAGAAGCGACGACTGCCGCCAACGAACCCAAGCCTGTCCGGGTTGAGGCAGCAGTCAAAGGCATCACGCCAGCATCGCCTGCCCCGACTTCCAGGCCTGCCGTCAAGGAAAAGGCGCCCGGCATTATCAGCCGCATCCTTGGCTGGTTCGGCAAGTCAGGAGACGGGAAGGAAACGAGCAAATCTGAGACTGCCCAGCGCCGCGACAGTGCCCGTGGCGGCAATCGCCGCAATCGCAACGCCCGCGGTGGCCGCAATACAGAGCGTACCGGCAGCGAACAACGCCCCGGCAACCAGGCATCCGAGCGTAGCGCTGGCACTGCAGCAACCAATGAGCGCAGCCGCCCACAGCAGCAACGCCAGCAGAACCAGCAGCCGAATCGCAATGAGCGGGCTGAGCGTCCCCAAGCGGAGCAGAAACCTGTGCTGGCAACCAGCACTCCTGATGGCACGGGTGAACCTCGTAGCCGCCGTGGCAGAAACAATCGCCGTGATCGTGGACCACGTGCCGAAAATGCCCAACGCGAGAATAACCTTCAGCAAGGCCAGGTTGCTGCAAGCAGCACTGTAGTAAATGAGATCAGTGAAAATAGACCATCACTGCCCCCCGCGCCTGCTGCAGAAGTCGTTGCAAAGCCTGCGACGGCAATAATAGAGCCGACCGTGACAACACAACCGGAGACTGCCGCTAAAGTTGAGCCTGTTTCTGAAATACAGACAGCCGCACCATCGGCAGAACCGGCTGATAGAAAACCTGCGAAAGCTCCAAAACAGGAAAAAACGGTAGCAGCCGAATCGGCCAACGCTCAGGAAGTCGTAACGGAAGCCGCTGAAAAAACAGAGAAAAAACCGCGTGCGCCGCGCCGCCGCAAGCCGGATGCAGAAGCCAAGCCCGTTGACCTCGCCGCAAGCGGCTTGCAATTGGTGGAAACCAAGGGAGAAGCCATCAAGGTTGAAGTAACTGCGGCAGAACCTGCTGCGGCTCGCAAACCCCGTAAATCTGCTGCATGGCAGCAAAAAGGTAAGGATCAGTCACAAGAAGAACCATTAGTGATTGTCCAAACCCAGAAATAAATTGCTTCAGGAATAAAAAAGCCCCGATCCGGGGCTTTTTTATTCCTGGTTATCATATTGAATACCTGATTCGGCCTTCCTGCCTGTCATTGGGATTACCTGATAGCCTTAATCTGGAATTTCCGCCCCATAAAACTTTACTTTCAGCTTCTTCAACTGGTCGCGGAATTCGGCGGCCTTTTCGAATTCCAGGTTTTTCGCACTATCGTGCATGGCTTTTTCCAGGCGCTTCATTTCTTTCAGAATCTGCTTCTCGCTCAAGGACTCGTAGCTTGCCTGGTCTTGGGCGGCTTTTAATTCCCGCTTGGCGTCATCCTTATCGTAGACGCCATCAATGATATCCTTGATGCGCTTGGTTATGCCCCTCGGGACGATGCCGTTTGCTTCATTGAATGCGATTTGCCGTTTGCGCCGCCGTTCGGTTTCATCGATCGCCAGCTTCATCGATCGCGTCACGCTGTTCGCATAAAAAATCACCTTGCCGTTCAGATTACGCGCAGCGCGGCCGGATGTCTGGATCAGGGAACGCTCGGAACGCAAGAAACCTTCCTTGTCGGCGTCGAGAACGGCGACCAGCGAGACTTCGGGAATATCCAGCCCTTCGCGCAACAGATTGATGCCGACCAGCACATCGAATTCCCCAAGGCGCAAATCGCGGATGATCTCTACGCGTTCCACCGTATCGATATCGGAGTGCAGATAGCGGACCTTGACGCCATGCTCGGCAAGATAATCCGTCAAATCCTCTGCCATGCGCTTTGTCAGCGTGGTCGCCAGCACTCTTTCCTTGACCGCTACTCTTAGCTTGATCTCCGACAGCAGGTCATCGACCTGCGTGTCGGCAGGTTTGACGATGATTTCCGGATCGATCAGGCCAGTCGGCCGCGCGAGCATTTCGACCACTTGCTGCTGGTGTGTGCGTTCATATTCTGCCGGTGTCGCTGAAACGAAAACGCACTGGCGCATGACGCTTTCGAATTCCTCGAACTTCAGCGGCCGGTTATCCAATGCAGATGGCAGGCGGAAACCGTAATCGACCAGGTTTTCCTTGCGCGAGCGGTCCCCCTTGTACATGCCGCCGATCTGCGGCACCGTAACGTGGCTTTCATCGATGATCATCAGCGCATTCTTGGGCAGGTAATCGATCAGGGTCGGCGGCGGATCGCCGGGGCTACGGCCGGAAAGATGGCGCGAATAATTCTCGATGCCTTTGCAGAAGCCGATTTCATTCAGCATCTCCAGATCGAATCGTGTGCGTTGCTCGATACGCTGCGCTTCGACCAGCTTCTGGTTTTTGATGTAGAAATCCACCCTGTCCTTCAATTCGTGCTTGATCTTCTCCATTGCCTTCAGGGTGGTCTCGCGCGGCGTCACATAATGGCTGGAAGGATAAATCGTGTAGCGTTGAATCTTGCTGAATATCTGGCCGGTCAGCGGGTCGAACAGCGTCAGCGATTCCACCTCGTCATCGAACAGCGAAATGCGGATCGCGGTTTCGGAGTTTTCCGCCGGGAACACATCGATCACATCGCCACGCACGCGAAAGGTGCCGCGGTCGAAATCGAACTCGTTGCGGTCGTACTGCATGCCGGTCAGACGCAGGATCACATCGCGCTGGGATACTTTTTCTCCCTGCGTCAGATGCAGCACCATGCCGTGGTAATCGACCGGATCGCCAATACCGTAGATTGCCGAGACGGTCGCCACGATCACGCTGTCTTCGCGCTCCAGCAGCGCCTTGGTTGCGGAGAGACGCATCTGCTCGATGTGCTCGTTGATACTCGAATCCTTCTCGATGAACAGATCGCGCGAGGGCACATAGGCTTCCGGCTGATAATAATCATAGTAGGAAACAAAATATTCCACCGCATTGTTCGGGAAAAACTCGCGAAACTCGGAATATAGCTGTGCGGCCAGCGTCTTGTTCGGCGCCATGACGATTGCCGGGCGCCCGGTCTGCGCGATCACATTCGCCATGGTGTAGGTCTTGCCGGAGCCGGTCACGCCCAGCAGCGTCTGAAACCGCATTCCCTGATTAATGCCACTCACCAGCTTTTCTATGGCCTGCGGTTGATCCCCGGCTGGCGGAAAAGGCTGGTGCAACTGGTATCTGCTATTTGGAAAAGTAACGATCACATTGTCTGCCATCAAATCAGGAATTCTATTTTAACAGGGCTTGCGCCATTCACTGCCGAAGTTTGGCCGTGGACATATTGGCGTCATCACATCTAAAAAAGGCGACGAGACGGGAATCCATGCCATCAGCTTGCATTGACTAATGTCATCCAGGGTATTGCAGAAGAATCCGGCAAGGCTATAAATGTCCCACAAGCTGTTGATTTCCAGCGTAATAGAAGTTACGCAGGGTTGAATTTGTGAGTAAAATTACGTTTTTTCACTTACTCAACCTTTTTCAAGGATTCAGATCTTGCTGCCACCGGATTTAGTGCTCTCAGAGCGCGTTCAAACCATCAAAGAATCTCCTACCCTGGCAGTAACCGCCCGTGCCGCCAAGCTCAAGGCTGAAGGCCGCGACATCATCGGCCTCGGCGCCGGCGAGCCCGATTTCGATACGCCGCAACACATCAAGGATGCTGCAAAAAAAGCCATCGACGGCGGTTTCACCAAGTACACCCCGGTCGCCGGCATTCCCGGCCTGAAAAAAGCCATTGTCGCCAAATTCAAGCGCGACAACGATTTCGACTACACGGAGAAGGAAGTCATCGTCGGTGTCGGCGGCAAGCAATGCATTTTCAATCTTGCGCTTGCCGTGCTGAATCCGGGCGATGAAGTCATCGTGCCCGCGCCCTACTGGGTTTCCTACGCCGATATCGCGCTGGTCGCCGGCGCCAGGCCTGTCATCATCGAATGCGGCATCGAGCAGGAGTTCAAGCTGCTGCCCGCGCAACTGGAAGCGGCGATCACCCCGAAAACCAAGCTATTCATGATCAACTCGCCTTCCAACCCTACAGGCTCCGTCTACACGTTGGCGGAGCTGCAAGCGCTGGGCGAAGTGCTGAAACGCCATCCCCACGTACTGGTCGCCACCGACGACATGTACGAACACGTCAACCTGACCGGGGAGAAGTTCTATAATATCCTCAACGCGGCACCGGAGCTGAAATCTCGCTGCATCGTGCTCAACGGCGTTTCCAAGGCTTACTCCATGACCGGCTGGCGCATCGGCTATGCCGCCGGCCCTGCCTACATCATCAAGGCCATGGAAATCCTGCAATCACAATCGACATCCAATCCCACATCCATTTCGCAGGTGGCGGCACAGGCTGCGCTGGAGGGCCCGCAGGAATGCATTCAGCCGATGGTGGAAGCCTTTATCCAGCGCCATGAATTCGTGGTTAACCGTTTCAACCAGATACCGGGACTGAAATGCATCAAGGCCGGCGGTGCGTTTTATGCCTTCCCGGATGCCAGGGCCGCCATCGACAGCCTGCACAAGGCAGGCAAGATCAGTGAAGCCACCGACATGGCACTCTCCGAATACCTGCTGGAAAAAGTCGGCGTTGCCGTGGTGCCCGGTTCCGCATTCGGCGCAGAAGGCTACTTCCGCATATCATTCGCCACCTCAATGGAAAACCTGAAAGAGGCCCTTGAGCGCATAGAAAAAGCACTCGCCTGAGATTTCTGGTTTAATTATTGCTTGATTTTTCACATCAGGCAGGAGATTTCCACCTCCAGTTTGATGTGAGAGACAAGCCTGAATACCCGGCAGTATCCGTTGTCCAATATTTGTTCAGAATATTGTTGGGGCACATGGTTCAGTAGGCTGATTTGTTTATTAAGGATTAGAGAAGCATGAAGCAGTTCTCATCCATCCAGGGTGTTCTGTTTGATCTTGATGGCGTGCTCTACACTGGCTCCACTGTGATAGAAGGCGCCATCGAGGCAGTCAACAGAATACGCGGCAGTCATATCAAGTGCCGCTTCGTCACCAACACCAGCACCCTCTCCCTCGCCTCATTGCAGCATAAAATCAACGCGCTTGGCTTTCAGATCCCCGCCAATGAAATCATCAGCGCACCCCAGGCCGCCTTGCGCTATCTGCAGAAACAGCCGAACCCGGTCTGCCGCCTGTTGCTGGCGGATGACGTCAAGCAGGACTTCAGCGCTTTCACCCAATCGGATACCGAAGCGGAATATATCGTGGTGGGCGACATGGGGGAAAAATGGTCTTACCAGATACTGAACGAGGTATTTAACAGCCTCGTGAATGGAGCCAAGCTGATCGCCATTCATAAAAACAAATTCTGGCAAACCGAACAAGGCCTGAAACTGGACATCGGCGGCTTCATCCATGGGCTCGAATACGCCAGCGGCGCGCAGGCCATGATCATCGGCAAGCCTTCATCCGACTTCTTCCAGATTGCACTCAACGACATGCATCTGAAAGCTGCCGAGGTGGCCATGATCGGCGACGATATAGACTCGGATATCGGCGGTGCGCAGCAAGCCGGGCTGCAAGGCATACTGGTCCGCACGGGGAAATACCGGCAGCACTATGTCGAAGCCTCCGGCATCAAGCCTGATATCATCATCAATTCAATCAGGGAGTTGCCGGAACTCCTCCTCAACCACCACTAAATAAAAAAGCCTTGCATCTCTGCAAGGCTTTTTTATTTAACTTCCAGGCGGTTTATGTGTTTCCATTTCTATCTGGTCGTGTCGTGTTGCATGATGTTGCCTCATAATGGTGGCGTTATTTCCTAATGTCGGACAGGGAATGCGAAGCGCGCCGACCACACGCTATCCGCCGGCCCATGCTTCACGCGTCGCGCTGTCACGTACGCCATCCACGTAAAGCACAAAGTGCCGACGAGCGCAGTCATGTCAACGCCCAATGAGGCGGAACTTGTATGTCCCCATAGGCCGAGCGCGGGGAAACTCCAGGCCAATAACGTCGTCAGCGGAATGGCAAAGGTGCCAACCGCCGCCAGCCATAACAGATTGATGGCCGCTCTGGCGGCGCCGCGCAGAAAAGCCCAGCCGATACTCGCAAAAAACACGATGTAATAGACAAGCTGATGCCAGACCGTGAGATCGGCGACATGGCCATACAGCCACTTGCCGGCGACGATGGTCAGCGAAATCCCGCAAACACAGCCCAGGCATACGCCCACGGTGCCGGCCGCCAGCCACTGGACGTCGCGCCGTTGCGTGGGTAATTCGCCATCCTTGCGCCGGACCTTGCGGCGTGATTCGATCCACAGCAGATTGCCGCTGTAGAACAGCCAGGCGCCAGCCAAGCCAAGCAGGAAATACATCCATTGCACGGGCATGCCGCCATAGGTGCCGAAATGCAGCGCGAAGAAGCTGCTGACCGTGGCATTGGCGGCGTCTTGGCGGCCGGGCATGAAATCGGTATTCATGATCTTGCCGCTGTAGGGATCGACGCCGACGAAACCGCCAACAAAACGGGGCGAGTGTGCCGTGGGGTCATGGCCCCAGACGCGCACACCCGCGCGTGGCGCAGTCGTGTTCAGGTATTGCAATGCCGTCGGCTCAAAGCTTGGCGAAAACGCTTTTACCCGCGCGAGCAGTTCGGCTGGCGGCAACAGCGACGCCGGGTCGCGCGGCACAGCGTCGTGCATGCCGCCGGGTCGCTGGAAGGCCATGCCCCATTTGCCGTCATGAATCAGCGCGTCCTGTGTGTCGTAAATCTGGTCGTGATAGGCAAAGACGACGGCGGTCACCGCCATGACGACGTGAAACGGCAGGCTGACGATGCCGACAATATTATGTGCATCCAGCCACATGCGTTTCAAATTTTTGCCCACGCGCAGTGCGAAAAAATCCTTTACCATCGAGGGCAACAGCACGACCACACCCGACACAAGCGCGAGCGCATAGAGCGTGGCAATTACGCCCATGACCCAGCGGTTCGGGTCGCTGTCGACCGGCAGGCCGACGACGCGATGCAGCGTGTCGATGAACTCGGCCAGTTGCGAGGGGTACATCTCTTCGACCCGCACCATGCCCACAGCGTCGAGCGTAGCGACGTAATGCCGGATGCCCGATGTGTCGTGCTCGTCCGCACCGTCGGGTTTTACCTGCCAATTAATTCCGGCTCGCAGATGTTCGGCTTGGTGCAAGTGCAGACGAAAATCTTTCGCTGCCACTGAATGTTCCGTTAGCGTACGAACGATGAGCGTTTGCGCTTCGTCCAGCGAAACAGCAGCACTCGCGGATGGCGGCGTGACCCAGCGCGCGAGCGGTTCCTTGAAGATGGTAATAGCACCGGCGTAGAAGGCGATGAAGAGCGCCATGCCGGCAACGATACCGGTCCAGGTGTGGACGGCCTTGTAGATGCGGATGAATTCTGAACGCATATCAGGACAAACACGGCACGGCCAATAAGCCGAAGGCGAGCAGATTGAACGCGCCAAGCCAGCCCCAAGCGCGCAGGCCGCTTGAGAAAAAATAAACGCCGGAGAACACACCGAGCCAAACCGGCGGCACGAACCACATGACAAGCTGACCGCGAATGCCCATTGGTAGACCGGAGAGCGCAAGCGCGAGCAAGCCGCTGCAAGCGAAGGCCAACGTCAGCCCCAGCAGCATGCCAGCCAGCGTCTTGGCAAGCCAGTCGCGGCGGATGGCCACGGATTGGGCAACGGTCATGGCTGCTCACCCCGATACGCAACACGCAAGGCGCCGAGGTAAGGAAACAGCGCGAACAGCAGCATCAGCCAATGGACGAAGACGAAGGCCGCCACGGGCGCCTGGAAGACGTGCAGCAAGGCAGCCAAGCCGGCGGCCAGCAGCACGGTGCCGGCTGCTCGGGCGGGCCATGCCGGCCAGGACGCGCCGCGCCATCGCTGGTTGGGCGAGGCAAGGTAGATGCAGGCACAACCGGCAGCGGCTAGCAACAGGCCAAGGGCAAAGACTCCGCTCATATGGATCATCAGAAGCTCGCGTCCAGCATCAGCGCCAGACGGCGGCCTTCGTCGAGCATCCAGTTGCCGTTCAGCCCTTGCGTCCGGCCGCGCTCGTCCACGTCGATCACCTTGTCGGTGATGTTGAGCACCGCGAACTTCATGCTCAACGCCTTGTTGATCGCATAGCTGCCGCCTAGGTCCAGCGTGGTTATCGCCGGGCGCTCGCGCACGCCCATCGCGCCGTTACGGTACGCTGCCCAATACTGCTTGCCCGTGTAATTGGCACGCGCGTAGAGGCTCAGTGCGGTGAAAGGCGTCCAGTCCAGTTGGGCGTTGAACACGTGTTCGGGCGTCTTGTCGAGCGGGTAGCCCTTGAGCGAACTGCCATCAAAAGCCGGTTCGCCGCCCTTGCGTTGCGAATCGGTGTAGGTATAGTGGCTGGCGATCTTCCACGCACGCGCAAGTTTTGTTTCAAATCCCAGCTCGATACCGCGCAAGGTCACTTCGTCGATGTTGTCATAAATGTAGATGTGCCACGGGTTGCCCAGCAGCGGGTCGATCACACCGGTATCGTAGCTGGCCACCTTGTTCTTGAAGTCGCTGTTGAACAGCGTCGCGCTGAAGCTGCGGCCGGCATCGTCGAAGCGCAGCCCCAGCTCGCTCGAAACGCTGGTCTCCGGCTTGAGATCGGGATTACCGCACAACGAACCGCGCCCCGTGGAAGCGCCGGTGGTCATGCAATAGCCCGCAGCGCTCTGGCGGATGGTCGGTGCCTTGAAACCCTTGGCCACGCCGCCGCGCAGGGTCCATTGCGGATCAAGGTGATAAACGCCATAGGCACGTGGCGTCCAGTGCTGGCCATAGCGGTCATCATCGTCCATGCGCAGGCCCGCGGTCAGCGTCAGGCGCTCTGTGGCGAAAAATTCGTTTTCGACGAACAGGGCCCGCGAATCGAGACTGACTTTATCCGTATTGACCGGATAGCCAGCGATCACGGCCTCGCGCGATATGCCCGTCAGTTCGTTGCGGATGAATTGGGCGCCGACCTTGAGCAGATTGTTGCCCAGCGGCAGGCTGACCATCCCGTCCAGCACCGTGTTGACGATTTCCGGAGCTCCAGGAATTTTCGCGCCATTGGCATACCACTTGGTTTGCGTGCCGGCTTCCTGTTGCAAAGCCAGCGTCGAGCTGATGCCGTTTCCCCAGAGTCCGTTGTGCGTGACTGCCCACCAGTCGCGCGCATGTTCGGCTTCCGGCGCCAGAGCGGCGGGGTTGTTGCGGGCATAATCGGTCGAGCTGCTCAACGTCAGCTCCGCGCGCCCCACTTCTAGGCTCACATCATGATTGTCCGTCGGTTTTGCCGTCAGGCGCACGGACAACGACTCGTCCTTCTGTTCCAGGGCGCCATAGACAGCGGCGGACGTCGCGCCGGGAGGCTGGACGAAGTAGTCGTCCTCGTGGCGCTTGAGCGACTTGCCCTGCACCGAAATGCCCAGCACGTCGCTCTTGATCGGACCACCCAGCCAAAACTCGGCCGTCCGCGTGTCGCCCAGATAGGCGCGCGACTGCCAGACGTGGCCGACCGACAGCGAACCGCCCCACTCTTTGGGCACCTTACGCGTGATGATGTTGATCACACCGCCGATCGCGTCGGAGCCGTAGAGCGAGGACATGGGGCCGCGCACGACCTCGATGCGCTCGATAGCGGCCAGCGGCGGCAATAGGTTGGACTGCACGCCGCTGGTACCGCGGTTCATGGTTTCGCGCGTACCCTGGCGCTTGCCGTCCACGAGAAAAAGCGTGTATTCGGCGGGCATGCCGCGAATCATGATGTCCGTCTCAGTCGGGCCGTAGCCAACCACGGATACACCATCCAGCCCCGACAGCACGTCGCGCAGATTGGTGTAAGGCTTGCGGTCCAGTTCCTCGCGAGTAATGACCGAAATGCTGGCCGGTGCGTCCTTGACGTCCTGCTCACGGCCGGCGGCCGTCACGACGATCTCGCTGAGCGTATTTTCCTGAGCGAAGGCCGGTGCGGCAACGGTCAGTGCGGCCAAGGCCAGAACCAAGGGCTTGAACGGGCAACGAGGCACTGGGTTTTGCATGGTTTCTCCTTGATTATAAGCGGAAATGATACATAAATAAGAATGATTTGCATTTGCAAATAAGGTGCGCTAATGTAGCACGTGAGTTTCGCGCTGGCCTTTGCGCGACGAAGAAAGTTGTTTGTGTGTTGTGCAAATCAGCGCGTAAAAGAAAGGGGCGTGATGGCCGAATATGGAAAAGGGACTCAGCAGATCATTCGGTGTGGCGATCTGTATCCGCCGGCGTCGGCGAACGAGGGTTTTCGCGTCGAGCCCGATCTCCCTCCCGAAGCGCCCGTGTTCCATGGCCTGACGTACGGCGAGCGTTTGCGGCCGGGACTGTTTATTCACTGCGCCGACGTGTGCGACCTCCACGCCCTGAATATCCAGGGAGGGATGCAGCACGAAAGCCTGCGCCTTACCTTTGTACTCGATGGTGTGGTGAACGTCTCTTTCGGCCCGCGCCAGATCGAGCTCTCGGCGGCCCGTAGCGGACATCGCCGTCAGCCGCAGGCTGCCTTCGTTGTACTCGCCGAGCCGGAACTTTTCGTGCGGCGTGCCTGGCGCGGCAAACGCGAGCGCAAGGTCAGTATCGCCTTCAGCCGCGAATGGCTGGCGACGGCTTGTCCGGAAGACGACACGCTGCGCGCACTGTTGAATCGCCACCTCGCCGTCGAACGCTGGGTGCCTTCACCGCGCGCTGTCGCGCTCGCCGAACAACTGATCCGGCCACCGGACCATCCGCCCTTGCTACAAAAGCTCTGGCTGGAAAGTCGGGCCATCGAACTGGTGGCGGAATCGCTGCAGCATATCATCGGCACCGCCCCGACCTCGCCGTCACTGCAGCCGCGCGCGCGCCGGCGCATCACCGAAGTGCGCGATCTGCTGGACAGCGGCGCGGCAGATGGCTTGGCGCTGGACGAAATCGCGCGGCATATGGGCACCAACGTCAGCACGCTGCAACAACAATTTCGCGCAGCCTTCGGCATGACCGTCTTCGACTACCTGCGCCAGCGCCGGCTGTTGCACGCCCGCCGGGCGCTGGCGCAGGAAGGCTGCACGGTCGGCGAAGCGGCGTACCTCGCCGGCTACACCAGCGCAGCCAACTTCGCCACCGCTTTCAAGCGCCATTTCGGCATCACACCCCGGCAATGCCGGGAGGGTTTCTGACGACGGTTTCCCCACTGGCTGATATTCTGGAAAATACCCAGCCTTCCCCGGCTTTTTCAGGTACTGTAAGCTTTATGCGTACGGCATATCTGAAACGATACCGGGTTGTCTCAGCAAAAACAAAAAAGGCCAGCGTGAACACGCTGGCCTTTTAATATCTGGCTCCCCGACCTGGGCTCGAACCAGGGACACACGGATTAACAGTCCGTTGCTCTACCGACTGAGCTATCGGGGAATCGGCAAAGGCGCAATAATACTGGCTACGCGGCCTTTGGTCAATAATCAAGTTGGGATAAATGTTGAAAAAGTATAAGTGGATTATCATTGCGGGCGCCGCCATTCTTGTGGTACTGGCAGTAGTGCCTTTCCTGATTCCGATGAGTGCATATATCGGGCAGGCCGAGCAATTGGCTTCATCCAGACTCGGTGTGCCGGTCAGGATCGGTTCCATGCGTATCGCCTTCCTGCCGACGCCAAGATTGAAGATAAACGATATGGTGGTAGGCGCCGATGAGGACTTCAGCGTGGAGGGCGTGGCTGTCGTGCCTGCACTCGGTTCGCTGTTTTCTGAAGTCAAAACCATATCGAGCCTGCAGCTTACCAGGCCGGTGATGAAAAAATCGGCGCTGGATATTCTTTCCGCTTTTTCTAAAGAGAGCGGTACAGATTCCGGCCCTGCTGTCGTAATCCGCGAAATCAGTATTCAAGCGGCGCGTCTGCTCTGGCCTGATATGAATCTGCCGGAGTTTGACGTGGATATCGAAATGACGGCAGAGAACAAGCCGGAATCGGCGAGGCTTGCAACGACTGATGGAAAGCTCAAGCTTGATCTCGTCCCGGAGGAGGGCAGGCAGTCGATTACGCTGGTTGCAAGTCAGTGGACAGTGCCGGCCGGCATGCCTTTGCTCATCAATAAAATGCATGGGCAGATGGTACTGCTTGATAACAGGCTGGATATCCAGCAATTGGATATCGATCTCTATGGCGGCAAAGTGAGTGCGAATGCCGTATTGAACTGGCAGAAAGACTGGGTGCTGAACGGCAAGCTGAATGTCAGCGGCATGGAGCTTGCCGAACCGGTTGGCATGGCGAGCAAATCCACACGGTTGAGCGGCAGGTTGTTTGGCGGCGGCAGCTTCAAATCGACAGCAAAAGAACCTGGAGCACTGGCAGATCATATTTCTGCCAATTTTCAGTTCAAGGTCGAGGATGGCGTGTTGTACGGCATGGACCTGTTGAAAGCGGCCACTTTGCTGCTGACAGCCGGGCAATCCGGCGGCGAGACAAGGTTCGATACCTTGTCCGGCCTTTTGAATATATCAGGCAAGCAATATCACCTGCGCGACTTGAAAGTGGTTTCCGGTGTGCTCAATGCCGATGGCAATGTCAAAATCAAACCCGGTAATGCGCTGGATGGCGAGGTAAAAGTCGCTGTGAAGAAGGGTACTGTGCTTGCGGCTATCCCTTTGCATATCAGCGGTACACTGGATAGCCCGATGGTACTGCCAACGAAAGCCGCATTGCTCGGGGCGGCTGCAGGCACCGCAATACTCGGCCCGGGAGTTGGCACCAACATTGGCATACAGGCGGTCGATAAGGTAAAGAACCTGTTTGGCGGCAGCAAGGAGTAACATGGTGCGTGCCACTTAAAGGTTCACAAAATAGTCAATGACGTCTCCCAAACTCCCACATTAAATACAGTGTTTGTCTTACATAAAAGTTTGCAACATGGGCGTAGTATGAAACCGTATATTGGTTCTCCTCCAATTAGAGTTGGAATTCAGCCTGGCCCGTCGAGCTTCCTCCAATTTCTCGGCGGGCTATTTTTTGCCGCCGATCCCGGTTTAGCTGTTACCTGAAACGCCGGAAAGAGCCGGTCACGACTCCCCATATCTCGAATCGCATTTCTTCATTAATTTCTATCGGGACGTAATTGCCGCCAGAGTTTGCGGGTAGCAGGCGCGGTGCTCCGCTCCTGGTTTTGCCCAGCGTCTTGATGGTGAATTCGCCGTCAATCACGGCCAATACGATATCGCCTATGCTGGCAACCTTGGAGCGGTCGACCACGGCCTTGTCGCCCGGCATCAATCCCACATCGATCATGGAATAACCCTGAATCGTGACGAAAAAGGTGTTGTCGTTATCGTCTATCAGGAAATTGTTGGGATCAAGCCGCTTTTCGACATGATCATCGGCTGGGGAAGGAATACCGGCAGGAACCTTGTAACCAAATAGAGGCAGTTCAAGCCTGGTTGCATCGAGTACCGGGTATTCAAACCCGCTTACAGGGTCAAGGTTTTCCAATGTCCGCTTTTGCATGAAGACGGAGACGAAGTCCTTCACCGTGCCTGCGGTGCTGGCGGGTACCCGGATCACTGTGGTCGGCTCCTTAACCCCGTGGCACGGTTTACGGCCGGCGCCGGGGCGTTTACCACCATGGGACTTGATGGGATCGTTCATTGGATTTTTTGATTATGTAACATAAAATCAAGTTTAAGGTTGATCCTGTTTGATGGCAAGGATAATCCGCACATGGTTCGAAACCCTCGCTATCGCCGGGGACACCTTAAGGTAATTCATACGCCCGTTTCCGGCCTGACCATCGCTGAACCGTCCATGGCAAACATTTATTTCGAGCCATTTTCCGGTAAGCGCTGTGGGTTTGACTTATATCAATCTGCCTGAATTTCCTCTTCATATAATGAAATCAAAGTTTCTTAAAGTTCAGTTTCTAACTAGGAGAGCAAAATGAAAAAGCCGCTTGCAACAGTCGTTATTTCTTCCTTTATTTTCGCGGCATTGTCCGGCTTATCGATTGCAGCGGAAAACAAGGAGCCCATTGAACCGATCAAAGCCGCAAAACCAGCCAATCCTGCACTGGCTGAACTGGGCAAGAAACTTTATTTCGACCCTCGTCTGTCAAAGTCCGGGTTTATCTCCTGTAACTCTTGCCATAATCTTTCAATGGGCGGCACCGATAATATCAAGACATCGATCGGCCATAACTGGACCCAAGGCCCGATCAACGCGCCTACCGTGCTCAATTCCAGCCTGAACCTGGCGCAGTTCTGGGATGGGCGTGCAGCCGATCTCAAGGCGCAGGCCGGCGGCCCGATTGCAAACCCCGGTGAAATGGCCTTTACGCATGAACTTGCGGTGGACGTCTTGCAGTCCATTCCCGGATATGTGGCCGAATTCAGGAAAACCTTCGGCAAGGAAAAGATTTCCATAGAAGAAGTCACCCTTGCCATTGCGGCATTTGAAGAAACGCTGGTGACGCCGAACTCCCGCTTCGATAAATGGCTGAAAGGTGACAAGAAGGCATTAACCACAACCGAGCTGGCCGGCTACAACCTGTTTAAAAGCAGCGGCTGCATTGCCTGCCATAACGGTCCGGCAGTCGGCGGCAATTCATTCCAAAAGATGGGCCTGGTCGAGCCGTACAAGGCTAACAGCCCGGCAGAAGGACGTTCTGCAGTGACCGGGAAAGATAGCGACCGTTTTAATTTCAAAGTGCCCACCCTGCGCAACGTGGAACTCACCTACCCCTACTTCCATGACGGGGAAGCCGCGACGCTGACCGATGCAGTCGATACCATGGGCAGGTTGCAACTCGGCAAGAAGTTTACGGCAGATGAAAATGCGAAAATCGTGGCTTTCCTGAAAACCCTGACTGGAGACCAGCCATCGTTCAAGTTGCCGCAATTGCCACCATCCTCGGATAAGACACCACGTCCCCAACCTTTCGGCAAATAGGGCTACTGTAGCGTCCATATTTCGCGCTTGCCGACAGACCGGATAAATACAACTTCATCCGGTCTTTTTCTTGAGTCCCGGCTGTTTTCTCTCCGCGCAGCTTTTTGTGGGTATCATGCGCGACGCTGCCAGCACCATAAACCGGACAAGTTGTCCTGACAACTCTTGCCTGCGTATCAGTTTTTCCGGCAACTGCCGGCTCTGTTACTGTTTCTGCCTGATTGCCAGCACCGCCTGATTACGCAAGGTGCGCAGCATGCCAAGGTGCTTTGCGGAAACCTCCAGTTGGTTCGTGCTCAGCATGTCTGCATAAAGACAGGCAACGGCTTTGTTGTTGATCATGACGGGCAACAGCAGAAAGCTCTTGGCTTCCGAAATATTGCGATACCACTCTGGAATTTTTGAAGCAATCTTGTCTGCTGCGACATCATCAATCACGATATCGGCGCCCTTCTCGATTGCCAGATGAAAGACGTCTGCTTCGAATTTTAATGGGAAACCGAATTTCGGAAGCATCTGCTCTACCCCGTTACCCAGGCCAAAACCGGCGCGCATGGAATTGGACTTATTGTCCCGGAACAACATGAGCGTACGATTGAATTGCATGCCGCGATACACCGTCTCCAGAACCATATGCAGGATGTCATTCAGCTGATACTCGCTTACCAGCGTATTGGTGACATCCTGAATACCTGCCTGCAATATCGCTTCGCTGTCATGATCCGTCATTGCATCAGGCGCTTCCGAACCGGCAGTGTCTGCCTGATCGGACAACGCTTCTTCCGGCTCATTTTCCACCGTAGACGGCCTGCCGGTCCAATTGCTGACTTTGCTCAGCAATTGGCTGCGTTTGGTATTGATATTCAGTATGGATGCACGAAGCGCAATTTCTTCCAGCCCCTGCTCCAGCGCCTGGGTCAACTGCCGCTCATCGAGTTTCACGGCACTCTCATAACGCTTCACCAATTGCCTGATCGCCTGCGTCCGGTCTTTCTCATCGGTACAGCCGACCAGATTGGTCAGTTCATTCGCCAGATTGACAGTCACATTAAGCTGATCGAGCTCATTCGCCGGTTTGTTGACCTTGCCGCCCGGCAGGGTTTGCATGCCGGCAATCAACCTGCTGGGGAAGTTCCAGCTTTTCGCAATGCCGGTACCGAGATCGCCGTATGAAATACCCATGACCTCGTACGAAGCCCTGGTTTCCGGAATACCCTGCTCCACCAATTTGCCCACCTCCTCGCTTTCCTCAAAAAAATAAAACGTGGCGAGCAGTTTGCCCAGATGATGAAAAATGCCGCAGATCATGGCTTCTTCCAGATTATGGATATGGTTGTTGGCGGACAATTGCCGGGCAACCAGCCCGGCGAAAAAGGAAGCGATGACTTCATCAGCCAGCTTGCCGGCCTGCGATTTATTCTGGAGAAACTCAATCAGAATCAGGGTCATGGCAACATTGCGCACCGTGTCGAAGCCCAGAATGACAACGGCCTTGGAGATCGTGTTGATCTTGCCGCCGAATTGGCCATAAGAGACGGTATTGACCAGTTTCAGCAGTTTGTTGGTAAGCGAGAAATCCTGCAGGATGGCCTTGGTCAGGCTATTGATCGAAGAATATTCCGAACTTGCAATTTTGTTGATTTCGCTGATGCTATGGGAAAGCGCAGGGAAATCGGCTTTGCTGCGCATACACCGCAACAGCGCATCGAGGGTGCTCTGGAATTGATCTGAGGATTTCATGGATGATTGCGAAGTATATAGCAGCATTTAAACATGCTGGATTCTAGTGCCTGCCATTTATGTGAAAGACTGCGATTAAGCACCAAAAAGCAGCGCTTATAGCAGATTTGGATCAGGTAAGCCCGGTAATCCGCTTAATTACACAACCTTATGTTGCGAATAGGAATTATTATTGTTAGCATCCTTATATGCTTTATGGTTGCCTGCCAGTTTTGAAACCAGTTTGGGAGTATTGAATGTATTGTCGTTTCTTCGCAGCAATGTTGTTATCCAGCCTCATGGCCACGGTCAGTCATGCGGCGGAAGAAGTAGTGGTCTATTCCGCGCGTATTGAGCAGTTGATCAAGCCGATGTTCGACGCATTTACCCAGGACACCGGCATCGCCGTCAGGTTCATTACGGATAAGGAAGGCCCTTTGATGGAACGCCTGAAGGCCGAAGGTGCAAGCACCCCTGCCGATATACTGCTGACCGTAGATGCAGGAAACCTCTGGCAAGCCGCCAATGCCGGGCTGCTCAAGCCGGTCGCCTCCCAAGTGCTCGACGGGAATATTCCGCCGCACCTGAAAGACCCGAACGGCCAATGGTTTGGCCTGTCCGTCCGCGCACGCACGATCGTCTACAACACACAAAAGGTGAAACCCGCCGATCTCTCCACTTATGAAGACCTCGCCTCGCCGAAGTGGAAAGGCCGTCTCTGCCTGCGCACCTCGAAAAAGGTCTATAACCAGTCACTGGTCGCCATGATGATTGCAGAAAAAGGCGAAGCCGAAACTGAACGCACCGTAAAATCCTGGGTGAACAATCTTGCTACCGATGTATTTCCCGATGATACGAAAATGATGGAATCCATCGCTGCCGGGCAATGCGATGTCGGCATCACGAACACCTACTATTACGGCCGTCTGATCGAAAAGAACCCGAAGCTGCCACTGGCACTGTTCTGGCCTAACCAGGAAAGCAGTGGCGTACATGTGAATGTATCGGGCGCCGGCGTCGTCAAGCATGCAAAACATGAGAAAAATGCGATTCGCCTGATTGAATGGTTATCCTCGGAAACCGGGCAGAAAATGTTTGCCGACGTCAACCTGGAATACCCCGCCAACCCAAAAATCAAGCCCGACCCGGTCGTCGCCAGTTGGGGGGATTTCAAGCACAACCCGATCAACATTGCCAAAGCCGGTGAATTCCAGGCTGCTGCAGTCAGATTGATGGACAGGGCAAGATATAAATAAAAAGCCTTTGATGCATTCCGATTCATCGACCCGTATTGCAAAAGCGCTTCCAGTAAGCGCTTTTGTTTCTGGTTTTCGCCTATTCCTGACCAGCGGCTGGCGACTCTTCCCTGTCGTTATTGCACTGCTGGTGCTCCTGCCCGTGCTGGTGGTGATGTCCTCTTTCGCCAGTCCGGAGCAGGGTATATGGCAACACTTGATCGAGTACGTGCTGGGCGAACTGTTGCGCAACACGTTTTGGCTGGTGGCAGGCGTTGCAACTGGCACATTACTGCTGGGCGCTGGGTTGGGCTGGCTGATGGCGGTTTACCGTTTTCCCGGCAGCCGCATCCTGAGTTGGGCATTGCTTCTGCCTATGGCAATACCCGCGTATGTTTCCGCGTTCGTTTTCATAGGCCTGTTTGATTTCACGGGCCCTGTACAGAACCTGGCCAGGGAGCTGTTCGGCAGCAGCGCATGGTTCCCCCGCATACGTTCAACCGGCGGCGTGATTCTTGTCATGTCGCTGGCGCTGTACCCTTATGTCTACCTTCTGGCGAAAAATGCCTTTTCCACGCAAGGCACGCGCGCGCTCGAAGCCGCGCAAACGCTTGGCCATACAAGGTTGAGCGGATTTTTCAAGGTGGCGTTGCCCATGGCCCGGCCATGGATCATCGGCGGGTTGATGCTGGTCCTGATGGAAACCCTGGCGGATTTCGGCACCGTTGCCGTGTTCAATTACGACACATTCACCACCGCCATCTACAAAACCTGGTTCGGCATGTTTTCACTGAATGCCGCCTCCCAGATCGCTTCGATTCTCGTCATACTGGTGTTTGTCCTGCTGGTGGTTGAGCAGCTATCCCGTGCGAGAATGCGCTACATACAGGCAGGACGCAATCAGGCCGGCGAACAGATCAGGCTTCATGGAGCCGCAGCATGGTGCGCAAGCGGGGCAGCATTTATGGTTGTACTCATCGCATTTGTCGTACCGACGGTGCAATTGCTGCTTTGGGCAGCGGAAGTTTTCGCAGAGGATTTCGACAATCGCTATTTTGCATTGCTCTGGCATTCATTGATGCTCTCTGCTATCGCGGCGATCATCACAACCATGACCGCCCTGCTGCTTGCCTACGTCAGGAGAAGGAACCGGGATCGCGCCACCATGATCGCCGTGCGCATTGCCACGATAGGTTATGCCCTGCCCGGCCCCGTACTTGCAGTCGGTATTTTTGTAGCGATCGCCTGGATCGACCATCATCTCCTGGGCTACCTTAAGGCGACACTCAACCTCGAGGCGGGAGCTTTGCTGCAAGGCACGGTGCTTATCATGCTGGTAGCCTACGTTATCCGGTTCATGGCGGTAGGCTTCAATACGGTCGACAGTGCAATGCAACGCCTGCCGGTCAGCCTGGACGAAGTTTCGCACGCCATGGGCGTGAATGGCCTGGCCATGCTGCGCCGGGTGCATGTCCCTATCCTGCGTAGCGGCCTGGTCACGGCATTGATACTGGTGTTCGTCGACGTGATGAAGGAAATGCCGATTACCCTGATGACACGTCCTTTCGGCTGGGATACCCTCGCAGTCAGGATTTTTGAAATGACTTCGGAGGGCGAATGGGAAAAAGCGGCACTTCCGGCTATCAGCCTGGTGCTGGCCGGGCTGATCCCGATTATTCTCCTGCATCGCCATACTGAAATCAAACACGGATAGACCGAGAAACATGCTTCTGGAACTGGACCGCATCACCCAAGCCTATGACCACAATATCGTGGTCGATGACTTATCCATTCAACTGGCCAAAGGCCAGATAGGCTGCCTGCTCGGCCCTTCTGGCTGTGGAAAAACCACTGTGCTCAGGCTGATTGCAGGCTTTGAGAAATTACTGCAAGGCGAAATCAGGCTGAATGGGGTCGTTGTCGCCAACCCAGGCTTCAGCTTGCCGACCGAAAAACGCCGGATCGGCATGGTATTCCAGGACTACGCCCTGTTTCCGCATCTGAATGTGCTGGAAAATACTGCTTTCGGCCTGCATCAACTGGAGAAGAAAGCAAGACGCGCCCGGGCCATGTCCCTGCTGGATGTCGTCGGCCTGGCTGATGCCGCCGGCAAGTACCCGCATGAACTATCCGGCGGGCAGCAGCAGCGCGTAGCAGTGGCACGCGCACTTGCGCCGACCCCTGACCTGCTGTTGCTCGATGAGCCTTTTTCCAACTTGGACACCGATTTGCGCGAACGCCTTTCGCGAGAGATTCGCGACGTACTCAAAAGCCAGAATGCGACCGCCATCATCGTCACGCACGACCAGCACGAGGCATTTGCCATGGCGGATGAAATCGGCGTGATGCAGAATGGCAGCATCCAGCAATGGGATAGCGCCTACAATCTCTATCACCGTCCCGGTAACCGCTTCGTCGCCGACTTTGTCGGCAAAGGCGTATTGCTGGCAGCAAGAGTGTCGGCAGCAAACGAAGTCACGACCGACCTGGGCATAATGAAGTGCATTCTGCCGCCCGGTACCGGGATTGATGAAAAAGTGGATATCCTGCTCAGGCCCGACGATATTGTCCACGACGACAATAGCCCACTGCAGGCTGAAATTGTCAGCAAGGCTTTTCAGGGGGCGGAAATTCTTTACACGCTCAGGCTTGCTTCGGGCCAGCAGGCCTTATCGCTGGTGCCTTCTCATCATAATCATGCAATTGGTGAAAAAATCGGGATACGGCTGGAAATCGATCACGTGGTTGCTTTCCGGTAATCTTATAAAACACTAACGATAATGCGACGGATGGAGGCTAGGCTCCCGTTCCTGCGTCCGGTTGCGTCAGGGACTGGCGATTGCGCTTCCGGATTGATCTGCCATCCAGCGGTTGCATACGTACATCGTCACTTCAAAGCCGGAACGCATTATTTTCATGAATCGATAGCGATTGACACGTCTGTTCATAAAATTAACGCGGACTGGTGAGGATAAAATCAGCCAGCTATTGTCATATCAGGACAACTTTTCAGGATTCGCATCATGCATGACTCAGGCTCACAGCTTCCGGTTGCACTGGAGCGCCACTACACCCCACAGAATTGCTCCGACAAGGTAGCGCTGGCCTTCACGAAATTCCTGCGCTTTTTTGCGGACACCTTCTTCGCCAATCGCTATGGTCATCGTGCGGTGGTCCTGGAGACGGTAGCCGCCGTTCCCGGCATGGTTGGCGGCGCTTTGCAACATTTAAGATCCCTGCGCCGCATGCAGAGCGACAATGGCTGGATCCATACCCTGCTTGACGAAGCGGAGAACGAGCGTATGCACCTGATGACGTTTATCGAGATCGCCCAGCCTTCGACCTTCGAACGGCTTCTGATCGTTTGCGCTCAAGGCATTTTCTACAACATGTTCTTTTTGCTCTACCTGGTCTCGTCAAAGACTGCGCATCGCGTGGTCGGCTACTTTGAGGAAGAGGCCGTATACAGCTACACCGAATACCTGGCCGGTGTGGATAGCGGAAAATACGAAAACATCCCTGCGCCGCAGATTGCCATCGACTACTGGAAACTATCGCCTGACGCGCGTTTACGCGAAGTAATCGTCGCAGTACGTGCTGACGAAGCCAATCATCGTGATGTGAACCATGCGTTTGCCGACCAATTGAGCCATTGACTCAGCAATTGCCGGAAAACAGCGGCTGTTCGTCCATCAGCGCGACCTGTTCCCGCAACTCCAGAATCCGGTCTTGCCAGTAGCGCTGCGTATTGAACCACGGGAATGCTATTGGAAACGCCGGGTCTTGCCAGCGCCGCGCAATCCATGCCGAGTAATGAATCAGCCGTAATGTGCGCAAGGCTTCGATCAAATAGATTTCACGCATATTGAAATCGTGGAAATTCTCATAGCCGGCAAGAAAATCGTTAAGCTGCGCGATCATTTCATTACGTTCGCCCGACAGCAGCATCCAGATATCCTGCATTGCGGGCCCCATCCGGCTATCGTCAAAATCAACGAAATGCGGCCCATCATCCGTCCACAACACATTGCCCAAATGGCAATCGCCATGCAATCGAATCGCTGTCACACTACCGGCCCGGCCATAACAACGCCGCACGCCATCGAGTGCCTGCTCAACCACACCCCGATAGACCTCCTGCAAATCAGGCGGGATGAAATCATGTTCAAGCAGGTAAGTGCTGGGTTCCACCCCAAAGGTTTCGACATCCACAGAAGGACGTTGCGTGAAGGCCTTCAGCGCACCGATTGCATGAATCCTGCCGATGAATCGGCCCATCCATTCCAGGCTGCCCTCCTTATCCAGCTCAGGGGTACGCCCGCCCTGCCTGGGAAAGACAGAAAACCGGAATTCAGCGCCTTGCTGGACATAATGCAGCAAGGTGCCATCAGCACCCAGTGAAAGAGGTGCGACTGCAGGAATTTCGGCCTCGGCCAGTTCCTGCACAAAGGCATGCTCTTCCAGAATGGCGCCGTCGCTCCAGCGGCCGGGGCGGTAGAATTTGACAACGACGGGCGGACCGTCTTCCATGCCGACCTGGTAAACACGATTCTCGTAACTGTTGAGCGCCAGCAGGCGACCGTCGCTGCGCAAACCGACACTTTCCAGTGCAGTCAAAATGCAGTCGGGATCGAGGCGGAAAAACGGGGTGTTATCTTCTGTCATCCCTGCATTTTACAGTGCAAGTGCGGGAAACATTAATATAAATTTAATCAATAAATTAAACTAATTAATTTATATTTTACTTTAGATATGGATTGAGTTTTACCATGATGCGCCTGGATTCCGGCTCGACATCGCTGCCGAATGTATAAATATCTTTTCCGCCGGGCAAGATAAGATATTTATAGAAATTCCACATCGGTGGCTCTTTTGTGATGGCAGCCAGCTGTTTGTACAAGGAATTGGCATTGGGCCCGACGACCGACGTCTTGGCCATCATCGGGAAATTGACCGAATAGGTTTTTTGACAGAACTCGCCAATCTCCTTGTTGGTCCCAGGCTCCTGCTTGAAATCGTTCGAAGGAAAACCCAGAATCACAAGGCCCTTGTCCTTGTAGCGCTTGTGCATGGCTTCAAGTTTTTCAAACTGGGGGGTGAACCCGCATTTACTGGCAGTATTGACCAGCAGTATAGGCTTGGTCTGGTAATCACAGAGATCGATCTGCTCGCCCTGCAGGGTTGTGAATTGATGATTGTAGAAACCTTCGCAGTTCGCTTGTGCCACGCTTGATCCCAATAACAGTAAAAACCCGAACAACAGACGTTTCATTGTTTCATTTCCCCGAAAAACTGAATTTCGTTACTTTGCCGGCTCTTAAACATAGACTGGTTCTGATGCCAATCGTTCTTAATCGCCTCATTAAATAAAAAGGCCACGCTGTGGCCTTTTTAAGCTGCCTACCCTGTAACCGGCCCTGTTGCAAACTGCAGATTCTGCACACTGCCCCAGATCACCAGCGTACATACCATCAGGAACCCCCAGGCCGTGGCGCCTGCCATCAGGATTGCGCCGAACAACAGGTAAACATGGCCCTGCTCCCTGATTTTGAATACCGTCGGTATGCCGTAATAGATGAAACCGGCGGAAGCCATCATGGCAAGCGAGGTGACGGCAATGTTCACCAGGATATCGGGTACGACCAAAAATACAGGTGCCATCCACAACGGGGTCGGCGCGACAGCCGCCACAATGAAGGCTTCCCGGTAACTCGGATGCGCATCCGCGATTTCTGCGAGCTGCCGGATGATGGATGCCATCGCCGGTACCACAACCAGCTGTATCAGAAAGAACATCACGGCAACCAGTATCAGCTTGTTGCCGGGAAGCAGATCGAAGAACAGCAGGCTGTGGTTATTGCCTGCGATGTAAATCATGATGGGAGGGATCAGCGCAAAAGGG
This sequence comes from Methylophilaceae bacterium, assembly GCA_905339275.1. GTDB lineage: Bacteria > Pseudomonadota > Gammaproteobacteria > Burkholderiales > Methylophilaceae > UBA6140. The sequence goes on along the minus strand of CAJPFK010000001.1, from coordinate 968,393 downwards.
ATGACATGCAACAGATATAGCCGGTGTATCGATGGATGGCTACTCATCAGGTCTTCCCAACCCCTGGTTGGTGTAAAAAACAGTCGAAACAACGTTATTGGATTCATGCTAATCATTCCCCCACATACTTATTGTTATAAAAACTACTCCTGTTTGAAACCACTCCTTGCATATCCATTACATCGTTATCCTGAATGCCTATCACAATAAAATCAAGCCCGAAAAGCCTGCCGCAATCAAGCCAGCAACATATGATGCCCAATACCGATCAGGGCGAAGACGCCAATTAATTGCATGATGCCGACTTTAAAACGAAATAACGCGACCAATGCCAGCAATGAAGCGATAAGCGAAAAAACATCCAGCGTCTCGTTCCACCCTTTGGGCCATATCACATGATAGGCAAAAAACAGCGCGAGATTCAGAATCACGCCGACCACAGCGGCCGTAATGCCGGTGAGCGGCGCCGTAAACTTGAGATCGCCCTGCGTTGACTCGATAATGGGCCCGCCGATGAATACGAACAGGAATGACGGCAGGAACGTGAAAAAAGTCGCCACAATTGCCGCCATCGCGCCTGCCAGGAAAAGCCCGTCAACACCGGGAATCTGGTGCGTCCAGCCGCCGACAAAACCGACAAATGCCACCAGCATGATCAATGGGCCGGGCGTGGTCTCACCCAGGGCAAGTCCGTCAATCATCTGGGTTGGCGTCAGCCAGCCATAGAACTGTACGGCGCCCTCATTGATATAAGGCAATGCTGCATAGGCACCGCCAAAGGTCAGCAACGCAGTCTTGGTGAAAAACCAGCCCATTTGCGTCAGGATGCCCTCCCAGCCGAACAGCAAGGCCAGGACACCCAGGCTGGCTGCCCATACCCCCAGCCCGGCAAGCAACAGCCGCATCATGTGCCGCGGCCTGAAGGCGGCGTGTGCCGGAATCGGCGTATGATCATCAATAATGGCTGTATTTTGTAATTGTGCCCCGGCATAATGCGTGTTTTCATTGCGAAACACCGCAGGAGCGAGGCGGCTGCCAATATAGCCGATCAAGGCAGCAAAGAGCACAACATAGGGAAACGGCACACTGAATACGGCAACGGCAATGAAGGCAGATGCGGTGATAAGCCATAAAAACCTGTTCTTGAGCACCCGCGAACCGATTCTATAGGCAGCAAACATGACAATCGCAACGACGGCAGGCTTGATGCCGTAGAGCGCCCCGGCGATCTGCTGCAAGTGCCCATAGGTCAGATAAATCCAGGTAAGCACAATCAGGATCAGCAGGGAAGGCAGCACAAACAGGCTGCCGGCAATCACGCCGCCCCAGGTCCTGTGCATCAGCCAGCCGATATAAGTTGCCAGTTGCTGGGCTTCCGGGCCAGGCAGCAGCATGCAATAGTTCAACGCATGAAGAAATCGTTTCTCCGATATCCAGCCCTTTTTCTCGACCAGGTCATGGTGCATGATGGCGATCTGGCCGGCAGGACCGCCAAAACTGATGAAACCGAGCTTCAGGCAATACCAGAACACCTCGCGCAAACTGACATCAGGACGCGGTACATGATGTTCTGTTGGCGTCATAGCTTTAACAATCTCTCCAGTATCCGGTCATAAACGACCCTGATGCGTGCAGGCACCGGCCCGCGCTGCGGCCTGTATACGTAGATATCCCAGGGCGGTGGCGTATATTCGGGCAGAAGGCTGACCAGTCGCCCCTCGCGGATATACGGCAACACCAGGCAATCCGCAATCTGCCCGAAACCGGCTCCCTTGAGCACCATCTGCAACTCCGTTTCAGGATCGTCCGTAAGAAACACCCGGTTGCGCGGCACGATCTGCTGCGCTTCCCCCAAATACCATGGCCAGATGCGGCCTGAACTATTATCCACCAGCCCCACTGTCGGCAACTCGGCCAATGCCTGAATATCCTCGGGCAGCCCCACCCGCGCAATCAGGGAAGGCGCGGCCACGGACAGAAAGGTGATTTTGGCTGCTGCGCGTGCGACAAAGCTGCTATCCCGCAAGAACCCGACGCGCACGCCGATATCGATCTGCTGCTCGATGACATCGGTAATGCTGTCGGATAAACGTAAATCCAGTGTAATGTGCGGATACTGCAAATTGATGTCAGAGAGCACATCCAGCAGGAAATGCCGGCCAATCACAGTCGGCGCGGTAATCCTGACAATGCCGGTAACGCCTGCCTCCGGCTGCTGATCGCTGCGCCGGAACAAATCGTCGATCCCGGCGATGCTGTCTTTCGCGCGGAAGGCGAGTTGCTCGCCGAAATCGGTAATGCGCATGTGCCGTGTGTTGCGGTAGAACAAAGGTTCGCCGACGGTGTTCTCGAGTTCCTTGATAGCGCGCGTCACCGCCTGGGGTGAAACGCCGAGCCGCACGGCTGCATCCTTGAAGCTGGCAGATTCTGCGGCGACGCAGAAAATTCGCATCATTTCCAGTCGATTGAGCATGGCCAATTATTCCACATTATGGAATTCTAAAATAACATTATTTCCATTTATCGCATGCAATGATTTACGCATACTGACGCAGATTATCCTGAATTCGACCATTTTCCGACTATGAAGAGGTTCCCATGCTCACTTTAAATATCAATGGCGAAGAACGGCAACTCGATGTTACTGATGACATGCCGATTTTATGGGCACTGCGCGATGTTGCCCACCTGACCGGGACAAAATTCGGCTGCGGCATGGCGCAATGCGGCGCCTGCACGGTGCATCTGGACGGACAGGCGATACGTTCCTGCGTCACCCCCGTATCGGTGGCTGTCGGCAAGAAAATCACCACCATAGAACATATCGCCGGCGATGCGGTTGGGCAGGCAGTGCAGGCCGCATGGCTTGAAGTCGATGTGGTGCAATGCGGCTACTGCCAATCGGGCCAGATCATGGCCGCCACAGCGTTGTTAAGCAGCAATAAATCACCCTCGGATGCCGATATCGATGCCGCCATGAGCGGCAACATCTGTCGCTGCGGTACCTACCCGCGCATTCGTGCCGCCATTCATCAAGCCGCTCGCAAGCTTGCTTAAGGAGCAGACCATGGAAGCCCTGAGAAACGTATCAAGACGCACATTCCTCAAAGCCTCCGCCTTCGTGGCAGGCGGGCTGGTCATTGCCTTCGCCATCCCGCAGGCCAAGCGCTTCATGTCGAAGACCCCGGATGCCGACGCCCGGCAATCATTCACGCCCAACGCGTTCCTGCATGTTGGCACCGATGACACGATCACCGTACTTCTGGCGCACAGCGAGATGGGACAAAGTATCTGGACTACCCTGCCGATGCTGATCGCCGAAGAACTGGATGCCGACTGGAGCAAGATCAAGGTCGAGCATGCGCCTGCCGCGCCTGCTTACGCACATACGGCCTACGGTATCCAGATTACCGGTGGTTCATCGACTACCTGGTCGGAGTTTGACCGTTACCGGCAGGCAGGCGCGATGACCCGTACCCTGCTGGTCAATGCGGCTGCGCAACGGCTAGGCGTGCAGCCATCAGACTGCCGTACCGAGAACGGCATGGTAATTGCCGGCAACCGGAAGCTCAGCTATGGCGAACTGGCGGATGCTGCCGCTAGGCTGGAAGCGCCCGAAAATGTCCAGCTCAAGGACCCGAAAGACTGGAAGGTCATCGGCAAGGCAACCAGGCGCCTGGATGGGCCTGAAAAAATCGACGGCAGCGCCGTATTCGGACAGGACGTGCAGTTTGAAGGCCTGATGACCGCGATGGTAGCCCGCTCCCCGGTCTTCGGCGGCAAGGTGAAATCCTTCGACGACAGCGCGGCAAGAAAAATCGCTGGCGTACGCAACGTAGTACAGGTACCCACAGGCGTAGCCGTCATTGCCGACCATTATTGGGCAGCAAAACAGGGGCGGGACGCACTCAAGGTGGATTGGGACCTGGGGCCGAGCGCAACATTGGACACGACGGCGTTACTCAAGACTTATCGGCAATCGGCCGAAAGCACAGGCGCCGTTGCTGCAAAGGCAGGCGATGTGCAGGCGGGCCTGGCAAAAGCGGTAAATACCATTGAAGCGGAATATACGGCGCCCTACCTTGCCCATTCCCCCATGGAACCTTTGAACTGCACGGTACATTTCAAAGGCGATAGCTGCGAAATCTGGACAGGCACGCAAATGCCCGGCATCGACCAGGCCGCGGCAGCGAAAATTCTTGGCATCAATCCGGAACAGGTCAAAGTCCACACAACCTTTCTCGGAGGCGGCTTCGGCAGGCGTGCCAACCCCGCTTCCGATTTCGTCAGCGAAGCAACCCATGTCGCAAAAGCGGCAGGAGTCGCCGTCAAGACGGTCTGGACACGCGAAGACGATGTGAAAGGCGGTTTCTACCGCCCGATGGCTTTGCATAAAGCCAAAATCGGCCTGGATGCCGATGGCATGCCAGTCGCCTGGCAGCAGACCTGTGTCGGCCAGTCCATCATGATGGGCACGCCATTCGAATCGGTGATGATAAAGGATGGTGTCGATGCCACGTCCGTCGAGGGTGTGGCAGATTCCCCCTACCTTAAACAAATCCCCAATCATCAGGTCGACCTGCACACACCCAGGCTGGATGTTCCCGTCCTCTGGTGGCGCTCTGTTGGCCACAGTCAAAATGCTTTCGTGATGGAAAGCCTGGTTGACGAACTTGCCCATGCGGCAGGCAAGGATCCGCTTGAATACCGACGTGCCCTATTGAAAGACCATCCGCGCCATCTGGCTGTCCTGAATCTTGCCGCAGAAAAGGCAAACTGGGGCAGTCCTTTACCTGATGCCGTGTTCCGCGGTATTGCTGTGCATGAATCATTTGGCAGTTATGTTGCCCAAGTCGCCGAAGTGTCCGTTACTGAAGGTGTAATCAAGGTGCATCGCGTGGTATGCGCCATTGATTGCGGCCTGGTCGTAAACCCGGAATCTCTGGTCGCGCAAATGGAGTCCGGTATCGCATTCGGGCTGGGTGCCGCCCTGTTCAGCCAGATTACCTTCAAGGATGGCCGGGTACAGCAGTCCAACTTCAACGATTATCAGGTATTGCGCATAAACCAGATGCCCAGGGTTGAGGTACATATCGTGGCCAGCACCGAAAAAATGGGGGGCGCCGGCGAACCGGGGCTTCCCCCTATTGCACCGGCCGTCACCAATGCCGTTTTCGCTGCTACCGGTAAACGTGTACGCAGCCTGCCCATCGGCAATCAATTGGCATAACCCGATGAACTCGCCGGACTGGGAGGTTCTGACCCGCGCCACCGAATGGCTTGATGCCGGGTACCGCGTCCACCTGTTCACCCTCGTCCAGACCTGGGGATCCGCCCCGCGATTGCCTGGCGCCGTACTGGCAGTCCGCAATGACGGACACTATATCGGCTCGGTGTCCGGCGGTTGCATTGAAGACGACCTGGCAGATAAAGCACGCGGCAATCGGTTGCCGGTCGAAGTTTCACTGATCGAATATGGAATCAGCCGTGACGAGGCACAGCGTTTCGGCATTCCTTGCGGCGGCAGGCTGCAGATCCTGGCTGAGCCATTGCAGAGCAGCGACCAACTGGCCCCGGTGATCGAGGGCATGGAACAACGCCGCCTGATCAGGCGTTCCGTGAAGCTGGGATCCGGCGAAACACGATTCTCCGAAGCGCTCCCCGGAAGCACCGCATCACTCGAAGGAGAATGGTTTCACGGTTATTTCGGCCCCAGGTGGCGCCTGCTGATCATAGGCGCCAACCAGCTCGGTGCGGTATTGGCCAGCATGGCGCAGACACTGGAGTTTGACGTCATGATCTGCGACCCCAGAGAAGATATCCGTGCCGAATGGCGGGTAGCAGGAACAAAGTGGATGCATGGCATGCCGGATGACGTGGTACAGGCCATGGCACCGGATGCACATACGGCCATCGTTGCGGTAACTCACGACCCCAAACTCGATGACATGGCCCTGCTGGAGGCACTCAAATGCGAAGCGTTCTACGTCGGCGCACTGGGCTCCCGCAGAAACCAGGAAAACCGGCGTGAGCGCATGCGCATGTTCGACCTGAGCGAAGCCGAGATCGGCCGTTTGCACGGTCCGGTCGGGTTGAATATTGGCAGCCGCACGCCATCGGAAATCGCCATCGCCATTCTGGCTGAAATCATCCAGACACGAACCCGGCAACGTCTGGCCGCGACCGAGTCCAGATCGTATACGCAGCAATCCTGCTTCAGCGGTTAGGCAAATCAGCCGGCATATCAATATCCCGCAGGATGCCGGCATCGCCGCACTCGAATACGGTCAACTCCGCCGGGTATCGTTCCAATATGGAGCGTGCGCCGCTATCCCCTCGCAGCGAGGCCAGTTCTTTGACGAACCTTACGGCGAATCCTACAGGATGCCCTCTCCTGCCTTGATAGCTCGGCATCACGATAGCATCGCCTGCGGAAATTTGCCGCGCCACTTGCGCAATCGTACCAGGCTGAATGAATGGCATGTCTGCCAGGGCGATGACAAAGCCCTGTGCCTGCGGGTATGTTTCAGAAGCGAAACTGACGGCCGCCGACAGGCTGTCTGCCATCTCCTGCTCCTGTTCGGTACAGACGATGACCTGCAGGCCCTGATCGGCCAATAAACGCCCGAGCTCGGCATGTTCCGGGCGGATGATGGCAATTGAATCGGGCATGGCCGCAACCAGGTGCTGTGCAGCTTTGACCGCAACGGGTATGCCATCGGGCAAGGCTTGCGTCAGCTTGTTCACGGAACCAAAACGACGCGAGTGCCCTGCTGCGAGGAGAATGCCGATTACATTCAACTTGTCGCCCAGGTTTGCAATGATGGAGGGAAATACTACTGGCGGAGAGGGAGGGATTCGAACCCTCGACAGAGTTGCCCCTGTGCCACCTTTCCAGGGTGGTGACTTAAACCACTCATCCACCTCTCCGTACCGGAGGCGGGATTATATATCAACTAGCCCATCAGTCCAAACACGGCATCGTTAAACTGCCAGGCAGGCTCCCTTACTCTTTTTTTCCAGCAGAATATAAGCCTGTATTTCACCTTTACCTTTGACGTCTATGCATCCAAGGCTTTCACAATCGAATTCATCCCTGACCAGTTGATAGGTCGATTCGGTCAACTGTATGGTACCCGGCCTCGCATGATGCTCCATGCGGCTTGCAACATTCACGGTATCGCCCCACAAGTCGTAACTGAACTTGCTGCTGCCGATCACCCCGGCAATAACCGGGCCACTATTAATCCCGATACGCATATTCAGGCTTTTCCGGCTGCTTTCTGCAACTTCCTGCAATGCCGACTGCATCTCCATGGCAAGGCTCGCCATTGCCTGCGCATGATCGGCACGTGGCTCCGGCGCCCCTGCCACCACCATGTAAGCATCGCCAATGGTCTTGATCTTCTCCAGGTGGTACTGTTCGGTCAACCGGTCGAATCGGGAAAAAACCTGGTTAAGCAAATTCACCAGTTCGTCTGGCGGCATGCCCGATGAAATCCGTGTGAAATCGACCAGGTCGGCAAACAGGATCGTCACCGATTCGTATCTATCCGCGATATTGCTGCTCTCAGCCTTCAGGCGCTCTGCAATTGATTCAGGCAGAATGTTGAGCAACAGTTTCTCGGAACGCGCCTGCTCAGCAGCCAGCGCAACCAGCACACGCTCTTTCTGCGACTGGAAATAACGCATCGCCACGTAAAGAATGGTCGCCGTACCCAATATATTCATGACAAAAAAGGTATTTTTGACATGGCTGGGGATAGGCAGGGCATTGCCGGCAAACAGCGCATCCAGTTGCCAGGACACCGCCGCAAGGGCAATAAACAAAGCAAACCAGGAAGTGGATTGCCTTGTGCCCAGGATCATCAATGCACCGACCGGGGAAAGAATAGCCCAGATTGCAACACCGCTGGATGCTTCAAAGCCGCCTATCACCCACTGCATGAAAAACGGCATGACCAGCAACATGACCAATTGCGTGAAGATAAAATAATCAAAGCGCTTGAGCCGATAGAAAATCAGCAGGCTGGTATAGGAAATCACGATATAGAAATAAGGGATCGCCGCCATCAAGGCATAGCCCTCTCCCAGTTCCGAAAGCGTGAATATCCAGAAAATGCAGATCAGGCTCTCGGCAAAAACCAGCAGTGTGAGAATGGCATTGCCGATGACATCAGCCGAGGGATAGTTTAACCGGGCCCAGACCATGCCGGGAAACGCTGCAAATGATTTGAATAGCGCATTCATTTGCAATCAGACAGAAGCTTTCATTATTGTTCTGTGCCGCGGATTAAGGAAACGCTTAACTATATCCCATGGCGGGTAGTTAATCCAGTTGCCCCCATGCAGGCAAGCCTTGTCGAAGCTTGCCGCGACCTGATCCCCGGCATGATTATTCCGCTGGCAAACAAGGCATCAGGTAGCGCAGAAACTCAACGTAACCATATGTTTATATTAATATCATGGCTATCATCCCGGAAATAGCCTGGTAGCCCTGAGCGCATTGATCCGACTGGAAATGGCTACCGACCAGGGTTTTAAGGTAGAATTAAAAAAGGCGGGCCTCCCCGCATTGCAAAGTAGCCAACCTGGTCAGGTCCGGAAGGAAGCAGCCACAACTATTGAAGCAAGTGCCGGGGGTTGGGCTCGCCCCCCACTCCACAGGATTTATCACCTAACGCAGCTTAGACTTAAGGCATGATTTCAGCTAAAGTTGAGGCCTTAATCAAAGGTTCCTTAGTATGAGTTATCAGGTTCTGGCCCGAAAATGGCGTCCCAAATCGTTTGAAACGCTGGTTGGCCAGGAACATGTCGTCCGTGCACTGAGTAATGCGCTGGATCAGCAACGCCTGCATCATGCCTATCTCTTCACGGGAACCCGTGGCGTCGGCAAAACCACGCTGTCGCGCATACTGGCAAAATCGCTCAATTGCGAAACCGGCGTTACATCAAAGCCATGCGGACAATGCTCCGCATGCGTTGCCATCGACCAGGGCAGTTTCATCGATTATGTCGAAATGGACGCCGCATCGAACCGGGGTGTCGATGACATGACCGCGCTGCTGGAGAAAGCCGTATACGCGCCGACCCAGGGCCGCTACAAGGTCTACATGCTGGACGAAGTGCATCAACTGACCGGACATGCGTTCAACGCCATGCTAAAAACGCTGGAAGAGCCGCCTGCCCACGTCAAATTCATACTGGCCACCACTGACCCGCAAAAAGTACCCGTCACCGTGCTCTCGCGCTGCCTGCAGTTCAATCTGCGGCAGATGTCCAGCCTCGCCATCAGCGAACATCTGCAGTCCATCCTCGCGCAGGAAGACATTGCCTATGACGGCGTCGCATTACAACTGATCGCACGGGCCGCCAACGGCAGCATGCGCGACGCCCTCTCCTTGCTCGACCAGGCCATTGCCTACGGCGGTAGCGCCGTAAAAGAGCAGGAAGTACGATCCATGCTGGGCGCGATTGATCAAGGCTACCTGTTCGACCTGCTCGATGCCCTCGCCATCCAGGATGGACCCAGGCTGATGGAATACGCGCGTCAGATGGAGCAGCGCAGCCTTTCATTTGAAGCCGCCCTGGCGGACCTTGCCACCCTGCTGTACCAGGTTGCGGTTTTTCAATCAGTGCCGGACAGCTTTTCTCGCGATGTGCCAGAGTATTCGCGACTTGCCGGGCTTGCGGAAAAACTCACCCCTGAGCTGGTGCAGCTTTTCTACCAGATTGCCCTGCTTGGTCGCCGCGACATCGGCCTCGCACCGGATGAGTTTGCCGGCTTCGCCATGAGCCTGTTGCGCATGCTGGCATTCCTGCCGGGCGAATCATCCGGCCCGGCCGTTGAGAAACGGGCCCGGCCCGAAGCCGCACTTGCGCCCGCCACTACCAATACCCCCCCGATCAGACCACCGGCAGCAAGCCTTGAGCAAACAGTACGCCCGGACAGCATAAAATCAGAATCAAAATCAGAATCCATAAAAACGGAAACCGTTGCCGACGACCAGAAGCCTGAAGCAACTCCCGGCCCAGCCGTTTCACCAGCCATGGCATTCGACGGCGACTGGCGCAAGCTGGTTGATCAGCTCAAACTGGGTCTTGCCAGGGCATTGGCGCAAAACTGCGAATTGCTGCGCCATGACGAGCAGAATTTCCATCTCTCGGTACCGGAGGCCCACAAGCACCTGCTCGACCTGAACTACCAGGAAAAACTGCGAGCCGCCCTCGCCCAATATTTCGGCAAAGCCATCAAATTGCACTTTGATGTCGGAGGCAGCGGCAATACACCGGCAGCGCAGATCAGCAAGGAGAAAGCCGAACTTCAATCCGCAGCAGAATCCGCGATCCGTGAAGATGACTTTGTCCAGGCACTGGTCAGGGATTTCGGCGCGCAAATCATCCCTTCAAGTATCAAACCTATTCAGTAACCCATAATTCAGGAGAAACCAGATGATGAAAGGCGGCATGGGCAACCTCATGAAGCAGGCCCAGCAAATGCAGGAAAATCTTAAGCGCGCGCAAGCCGAGCTTGCGAATATAGAAGTTGAAGGCCAGGCCGGCTCCGGCATGGTTAAAGTCACCATGACCTGCAGGAATGAAGTAAAGCGTATCAGCATTGATGACAGCCTGATGCAGGATGACAAGGAAATACTTGAGGATTTGCTGGTGATTGCCTTGAACGATGCAGTGAACAAGGCTGAGGCGACCTCGCAACAACGCATGAGCGGGCTGATGCCGGCCGGCATGAAGCTGCCTTTCTGACCGTTATTACCATTGCAGCCCGCGACTGGTTCCTGACCGATGCGTAATCCCCCCGCGCTCGAACAATTGATCGAAGCACTGCGCTGCCTGCCCGGAGTCGGGCCGAAATCCGCGTTGCGTATGGCTTATCATCTACTCCAGCGTGACCGCCAGGGCGCTGCCAACCTGGCAGCATCCCTCAATCAGGCGCTTGGCGTCATCAGCCATTGCAGCCTTTGCAACAACTTCAGCGAGCAACCCATATGCCCCTTATGCGCATCCGAAAAACGCGATGCCAGCCTGCTCTGCGTGGTTGAGATGCCGACCGACCTGATGATGCTTGAACAAACACAGGCCTATCAGGGAATGTATTTTGTATTGATGGGCCGGTTATCGCCCCTCGATGGCATAGGCCCCAGGGAAATCCATCTGGACAAACTGATCAAGCGTGCGCAGGACGGCTTGATTCAGGAAGTCATTCTCGCCACCAACTATACGGTTGAAGGTGAAGCTACCGCGCACTATGTCAGCGAACTGCTGAAAGCACGCGGCCTGAGAGTCAGCCGAATCGCCAGGGGCCTGCCGATGGGCGGAGAAATTGAGCATGTCGATAGCGGCACACTGGCGCAAGCCATGATGGAACGCCGGAATGTCCGGTAACCGCCGCAAGCGGTAAACCCAGTATCTGGAATGACAGGAATCGGCTCAGGAATCGAGTTGCTGAAAACAGGCCATAAGCTCAGCCGGCTGCCGGATCATGGCGTCGGCGCCCCACTCTTCCGGCTTGTCCGCCGCATCGATATAGCCGAACAAAGCAATCACAGTCTTCATGCCCGCAGCCCTGCCCGCCTGCACATCGCGCTCCGCATCGCCCACATACAGGCACTCGGCCGGGCTCCGGCCCGTGATCCTGCATGCCATCAACAAGGTATCCGGAAATGGTTTGGCGCGCGCGGCATCGTCCCCGCAGACTAGGCAACTCATGCGCAGATGAAGATTAAGCGCCTGCATCAGGGGTTCTGAAAAACGCCTGGGCTTATTGGTCACGATCCCCCAGGGCATGTTTCTGTTTTCAATCTCGACCAGAAGCGCCGCGATCCCGTCAAACAACACTGGAGAGCGGGTGAACACCTGATCGTAAAGATCGAGATACTCCTCACGCATCGCCTGGAAACTCCGGTCTTCCGGTGTAATGCCGAACCCTACGGAAAGCAGCCCTTTTGAACCATGTGATGCATACGGCCTGATTCTGTCCTGGGACAGCGGCGGCAAACCATGGCGTTCGCGTTGTATGTTCAGCGCGAACCCCAAATCGGGCGCCGTATCCACCAGCGTGCCATCCAGATCAAAAAGTATCATGCTTTGCAGGTGTTATTTAATTGCGTGCACGATGTAGTTGACGGATACGTCGTCGCCCAGCCAGTAGCGCCTGGTCAGCGGGCTGTAGCTCATGCCCTTCAAACCGGAAACCGACAACCCGCTGTGGCGGGCCCATGCGGAAAGTTCGGAAGGCTTGATGAATTTTTCATACTCATGCGTGCCTTTCGGCAGCATATTCAGTACATACTCCGCCCCGATGACCGCGAACAGGTAGGCTTTGGGGTTGCGGTTAATCGTGGAAAAAAATACGCTGCCGCCGGGTTTCACGAGCCGGGCACAGGCTGCAACAACCGCGGATGGGTCTGGCACATGCTCCAGCATTTCCATGCAAGTAACGACATCGAAACTCTCCGGCGCTTCCGCAGCCAGCGACTCCACCGGAATCAACCGGTAATCCACCTCGACGCCGCTTTCCAGGCGATGCAGTTGCGCTACTTTCAGTGCCTTTTCGCCCAGATCGATAGCGGTGACTTCAGCACCCCTGAGCGCCATGGACTCGGACAATATGCCTCCGCCACATCCTACATCCAGCACGCGCTTGCCCTGCAAACCTGTTTTCCCATCGATATAATCAAGCCGTAACGGATTAATCTCGTGTAGCGGCCGGAATTCGCTGTTCTTATCCCACCATCGATGTGCGAGGGATGCGAATTTCTGTAATTCAGCAGGGTCAACGTTTGCTTCTTTTGTCATTTCAGTATCTATTACAGTCATTTATTTATATTGTGCCAGTCGTGATTGCCATGAGGATGTGATCTCCCTCAGTTCGGAAGGCTCTATATTGGCATAGACGCCCTCCTGCCCCTTAAGTTTTTGATAACGTAACGCTCCGGCCACCCAAGTATGAGTAACATGCTCACGCCCTGCAGCATACACCAGATGGGAAACAGGATCGAAACAGGGCAGCGTTTCAGGATCGGCAATTCTTACTGCAGCCAGGTCGGCAAACTTACCGATTTCTATGGAGCCGATTGCGTTATCCAATCCCAGCGCCCTGGCTGCAGCCATTGTTGCCATCTCAAGTGCCTGCTTTGCCGGCAATGCTGCCGCATTACCGCTGGAGCCCTTGGCAAGCAATGCTGCCAGCCGCATCTCCGCAAACATATCCAGGCGATTATTACTTGCGGCCCCATCAGTGCCGATACCGATATTCACACCATGTTGCATCAGGTCGACAATCGGCGCGATACCGCTTGCAAGCTTGAGATTGGAAGCCGGACAATGTGCCACATGGCAGCCGAATTCCGCCAGCATTTTCATTTCCTGAGGTTCCAGATGGACGCAGTGCGCTGCTATGAAGTTGGGGCCCAGCACACCGAGCTCGGCCAGGCGTTGCAGGGGGCGAGTACCGTATTTATCCAGGCTTTGCGCAATTTCGTCAGTTGTTTCATGCAAATGGGTATGGATACCCAGGCCGAGCTGTTCTGCATAGGTCAGAATTTTCTCGAAGCTGCGGTCTTCAACCGTGTAAGGCGCATGTGGTGCCAGGGTTGCCGTCAATAGAGGATGGCTGCGCCATGCATCACGCGCATCCAGACCCTTGAGCAAATAGTCATCGGCATCGCTGGCATAAACGGTAGGAAACTCCAATACCACCAGACCCAGGTTCGCACGCATCCCCGACTGCAGAACCGCATCCGCCACCGCCTGCGGGTAAAAATACATGTCGCTGAAACAGGTAACGCCGCCCGCCAGCATTTCCGCACACGCCAATAATGAACCATCACGCACGAACCGTTCGGACAACGCTTGCTTTTCTGCCGGCCAGATATGATTCTGCAGCCAAAGCATCAGGGGTAAGTCGTCTGCCAAACCACGCATCAGCGTCATCGCCGCATGCGTATGCAAGTTGATCAGGCCCGGCATGAGCACATGCTCAGGCAGGAAGATGCTGGTATCGGCCAGATAATGTTCCTGCAACTGTTCCGCCTGCAGTATGTCGACGATTTTTCCGCCATCAACGACGACACTGGCGTGCTCCAGTACCTCTCCCGAGACGGTTGCAACCCACCTGGCCGTAATTGCCAGTTCTACTTTTCTGGTTTCTTCAGTCATTTTAGCCATAAAAAAGCCCCGCGTTGCGGGGCTTTTAAGTCAACAGAACCTGTTATTCGCATGCCTTGACATCGTCGCGGTTAGCTTCAACCTCTACACGGCGATTTGGCTGCAAGCACTCGATCAATTGCTTGCGCGGCAGTTTTTCCGAGCAAATCACGACAGGCGTAGACTCGCCGGCACCATGCGCAATGATGATGTTTGCATCAACACCCTGGCTTGCCAGGTAAGCTTTCACCTGCTCAGCACGGCGTTTTGACAGCGCATCATTGTATTCATGAGACCCAAGCAGGTCGGTATGGCCGGTCACGAATACGACTTCGAACGGCTCGCTCTTCAGTTTTGGAATAACTTCAGTATCCAGGACCTGGAGGCCTTCCGGCTTGAGTTTGTCTTTATCAAAGCCGAACAGAATTTCAGAAGACAGCAGGAAGCGCTCAACCTTTGGCTTGCATGCCTTAGGCGCTGGTGCTGGCACCGGCTCGGGAGCAGGTGCTGGCTCTGGCGCAACCGCAATTGGCTCAGGCTCAACGGCAGCCACCTGCTTGGGAGCGCCGAATTTCCAGATACCGCCAACATTGAAATAGGTATTGCCGACAGTTTCGCTGCCATTAAAGCCCAGTCCACCCACGGCCTTGGCGTTGGATTCGGCTTCTGCACGACTCCATACATGGCGGAGGTCAGCCTGCAGGCCCAAAGCCTCGGTGAACATGAATTGCGCACCGACACCTACGTTAGCCATCCAGGACGTCTTTTTCTCGCCGATATCAACACCGTTGACATCGTAATCAAGGTTGTTGCGTGCCAGGCCCAAACCAGCCAGCAGGAAAGGACGGAATCTGTCGCGGCTGAACATGTACAACGCATCGACACCGAACAGCGTCTGTTTATATTTACCGCTGCCGCCCGCCACATTCAGGTCTTCGTCGGCACGCGCATGACCAACGCCGATCTGCACATCCCAGTGTTCGCTCAATTCCTTACCAAGACGCAGGAAACCGCCCACATCGTTATCGGCATCCAGGTCACTGTCCGTATTCAGGTAGCTGACGCCCGGCACCAGATACCATGATCCTTCATATGCGTCACCGGCTGATACAGCGGTTACGCCAAAGCCGAGAACACTTGCAACAGCAAGGCTGATTATATTCTTCTTCATTCGATTACTCCTGATTGGGCTGACTGATGTCAAAACTATACGCAAAGAAATTTGTGTTCGCAAGCTGGCCGCGGAATTCCTCAAGGCTGAGCTTTATTTACAGACGAGGTGTTGCTTTTACGCAACACCTCGCGCAATGCATAAAGTTTACTCCTGTTCAAACTGTCAACCCGATTTGAACTGTTGCAGACGGCTCCGCGAAAACCCATATAGTGCGGACCCAATCCTGATAATGTTTCAATCTGTTCCGAATTCAGGGAACCCGCCAATCCCGTGACAAGACGGTTTTCCATCGCGATGCCGACAAACCTTTCCAGTGCCGATAAATCCAGATGATCGAGCAGATGCTTTCCTGCCTTTTCCGCCGTGTCCAGCATCACGCCCAGGAATCCGGCCGACCTTAATCGTGGCAGCAAATTGAAATCCGGCGCCTGATCCGCCATCAGCACGGCAACCAGGTTAATGCCTCTGGAAGCCAAGGGCTCAATACATGCAATGCAGCGTTCCTGATCGCCGCCGCCGTAAAAACCGATTTTGACAATATCGACGCCTGTAGAAGCAACTGCTTCGACAGCAGGGATGATCAGCTCGGGCAGCATCGGCAAATCACCTATCGTTGCACTGGTCGTGACCCGTCCGTCCACATGCCTCACTATGCGGGCAATTTCATCCGGAGGCAATGCGCCAAGCGCCCCTTCGAGCGGATTTTTCATGTCGATGATATCGACACCGGCATCCATGGCAATCTGCGCTTCATGCAGGTTCATGACACTGATCAGCAATTTGCTCACGCAAGATTCTCCATGCGGATTGCCGACTTATGATTGTCCACGCACTCGATCAGCCACTGCCAGGCCTGCAGCTCATGCTCGCCTGCGGTTTTTTCAACGGCAATCTGCAGGTAGGCGATTTCCGCGTCTATTTTCTCCACCGGCAGCATATGCAGCCGGCTTACCAGCACGGCAAGCTCGATCACGGCGGCCTGCGCACGGTTGAAACCGCGGAATGGGCGATGCTGGGCCTCGTGCACGACCTTGAAGTAAAGTTCAGGCCTCGTTTCGTCCTCTCGTATTTCAACCAGCTCCAGTTCCCGATGCGCCAATGCCGACTCAAGCACGACACCGTTGATTTTGTCCGCCCGGCGTACGGGCCAATCGCGACGGCCGGTCAGTGCGCCGGCGAATATGCGTACATCATCTGTCAGATTCATGACAGCGCAGCGATGATGCAAAAGATTATCCAGACTGCTGGATGGCCGGAACGGCGCAATCAGAATCAGGCCATCCCGCTCCCTTGTGCCGAATGGCGCAATATGCGGCTGATTGCTTGCATCAAGGCTGCTGATAATGGTTTCGTAAATCATGGGCATGGGCCTTTATTCCTTTTTCGCCCGCTTTTCTTTGAGCGATGCGCTGCGATGAGCGACGCGGCCTTCCGGTTTTTCGGGTACCGCGTTGCAGCCCCATTGCAGCTCTTCATCCTGTTTGTAGCGCTTCTTCAGCTGCCATGCGATCTGCGCGCGTGCGAGTTCCACACCGAGATAAAACGCATGCGATGCATCATCATCCACCTTGAGATGCGGATACAGCCTGAAAGGGTCGGTGTCCTGGAAAAGTCCATCGCGATTATAGATGTGCACGCCCGACTCGCTGACCTGGATGCGGAAACTCGGGTCCTTGATGGCGGCGGCAAATTCTGCGATCTCCTGCTCCGTGTAATTGAACGGGCGACGGTCATGCAGCCCAAGCAGACCATTGCTGTAATCGCGCGGCAGGCGCCTGTCCTCGCGTGCGGCATGCATCACTCTTCTCGCAATATCCGCTTCGGCAACGGCATTCACCGCATGCGGGCTGACCGATGTCGCCAGCACGGCATTAAGCCCGAGCTCGGAGATGATACCGAAAAGTATGGCATTGATGCCGGTAGTATCCGCATCCGTCAACTCGGTCAGGTTGCCCACGCCCATCATGATCTGGATATCGGGGTAGCGTTTGCGTAGCCGCTGATAACGCACGATCGACTCGGTCAAGCCGAACGGGATAGGGTCAAGGATCGCATCGGCAATGAATGCCTTGCCTTTTTTCTGCATGGCCTCAATCGCCCGGTACAGCGAAGGCAGATTACCTGGGGAGGATGGAATCAGGATGGGCGTTGCTGCAACTTCATCCGCAATCCACAGGGATTTCTCGGTCAGGCTCAGCAGATAATCTGCACCGCTCCGGCCGGCCAGCAGCAGATCATCCTGATTCAGCGAATCGACACTGACGGCAAAACCTGCCGCTTTCAGCGCCTGTATGGCATCCGCGAGATGCGGGAACGGGGTATTGGGCAAGCAGCCGAGGTCGATGACGTCAGCGCCTTGCTGCCGATAGCGTTCTGCCTTGCGAACGATGGCATCAACAGTCAAATCTGGGGCTTCGACGATTTCAGCGAATATTCTGACATCATATCTGGACAAATCAGGCTCCTTCCCGCCTCGCCCGAAATACTGCGGCAGATCCTTCAGGTCCTCGGGGCCTCGCTCGACAGGGATACCGTACTTTTCTTCCAGCTTGGTCAGGTCACCGCGGCAGAGTCCGGGCAACACCATCTTGTCAGCATCACCGGTATCTGGCAAGCGCCGCAAAATCAGTTCCGGTGTCATCAGCGCGGCGACTGAAACGCCAATCTGCGCGATACGGTATTTGAAATCCTGCGGCTGCTTGCCGCTGGCCTGTATGCTTGCCAATACCTTATGCAGGCTTTTCTCGGCAAGCTTCCCGGTCAGGAAGAGGAGATTTTCAGGCATGCCAAACGGTCTTGGATGGCGCTATGAAGTTGCAACATGTCCCCTGCAACCGTGGTCTCCTCGAAGGTCTTGAGCTTTTCCATGTTCTCGAGATCGATACGGCGAGGGTAAACTTTCACGATATTGTCACGCGGCGCTTCAGATTCAAGTTCGGGCTCGGTATCGCAGGCAAACACAATGCTTGCCACACGCGTCTTGCCGGCCTGTGCATAAAGATTGGTCACAAGATTATCGGAAATACCGGCAACCATCTTCGCCACGGTATTGGAGGTTGCCGGCGCAACCACCAGTGTGTGGTACCGCCCGGCATAGAACAACTCGACCGGTACGCTGCTCGCCGTCTTGTCCTGGAATACGCGTCCGACACTGTGCCTGTAACCGTATTGCTGCAGGATTTCCGCGGCAGCCTTGCTCAGAAACAGGTCGACATCCTGTAATTGGTTGATGATATCCAGGCATTCGCGCAGGTAGTGGCCGGAACCGGTCAACGCCCAGGCAAGACGCTTTTCTTCCGTATGGCGCACTTATGCTCCGAATGGGTGGCGCAAGACGATGGTCTCATCGCGCTCCGGCCCGGTCGATACGATATCGACCGGCACGCCGCACAACACCTCCAGGCGCTTCAGGTAGGACTGGGCATTGACCGGCAAGTCCTGCCAGCGGCTGATGCCGAACGTACTCTCGCTCCAGCCGGGCAATGTTTCGTAGATCGGCTTGCACCTTGCAACATCGTCCGCGCCGACAGGCAACATATCCACAACCTTGCCATCCAGCTCATAACCCGTACAGATATCGAGTTCAGCGATGCCGTCCAGCACGTCCAGCTTGGTAATGCAGAGTCCCGTCAAGCCATTGATTCTCGCAGAGCGGCGCAAGGCGGCCGCATCGAACCAGCCGCAACGGCGTTTGCGCTTGGTCACCGTACCGATTTCACGCCCCTTGTTCGACATCTGGTAACCAGGCAGGTCTTCCGTCTCGATATCGAGCTCACTTGGAAAAGGGCCGCCACCCACGCGCGTGGTGTAGGCCTTGGTAATGCCGAGCACATAATGCAGCATGCCCGGCCCCACGCCGGAACCCGCCGACGCCTGGCCTGAAACGCAATTGGACGAAGTCACGTAAGGATAGGTGCCGTGATCGATATCAAGCAGCGTGCCCTGCGCACCTTCAAACAGCAGGCGCTCACCGGCTTCGTTGGCTGCATACAGGGCGGCCGAAATGTCGGACACCATGGGACGCAACTCCTCGACCTGCTGCATGCAAAGCGCCAGTTGCTTTTCATAGTCTGCCGGTTCGGACTTGAGGTAATTTACCAGCACAAAATTGTGGTAATCAAAAACTTCCCTGAGTTTTTCGGCGAATCGTTCAGGATAGAACAGGTCGTACACACGCAATGCCCGGCGCGCCACCTTATCCTCGTAGGTCGGGCCTATGCCCTTGCCTGTCGTCCCGATTTTCTTGTCCACGCCTCTGGCCGCCTCGCGCGCCTTGTCCAGCCTGACATGGCAATCCAGTATCAACGGGCAGCCCGGACTGACTTTAAGACGGCTGCGAACTTCTATCCCGGCCTTTTCCAGGCCGGATATTTCTTCCAGCAAATGGCTGACATCGAGTACGACACCATTGCCGATGTAGCATTTGATGCCTTCCCGCACGATACCTGACGGCACCAGGTTCAGCTTGTATTCACGCTGCGCAGCACCCTGCCCGATAACCAGCGTATGCCCCGCGTTATGGCCGCCCTGAAAGCGCACGACACCCTGAGCGTGGTCGGTCAGCCAGTCGACGATTTTCCCTTTACCTTCGTCTCCCCACTGGGTTCCGATGACTACGACATTCTTAACCATGATCTACCTGATACGTATTAAATTCAATTCAGCAGCTCTGGCGCTGAAACCACCAGCCACTGCGTCCCCTGTTTTTCCAGCCGGCGATCGCATCCCAGCTCGGCCCGGTGCGCTTCATGACCGGGCAATTCCTGCACGACCACCTCGCCATCGGCCCGCAAGGCTTCAATCTTGAGCAACAATCCAGCATCCCCAACATATGGCGCCAATATTGCTTTCTGCCGCTCCGCTGGCGGCAACGCCGTGACAACCCCGCGTAAATCCAGGCTGAACCCGGTTGCAGGACGGGCGCGACCGAAAGCCGAGCCTACTTCATCGTAACGCCCGCCCAGCGCCAACGGGCCGGCATAGCCCTGCGCATAAGCAGCGAACACGATGCCGCTATGATAGTGATAGCCGCGCAGTTCGGAGAGGTCGAAGCAGGCATCCACGCCCAGATCCGCCAATTGTTCGCTGACATGCCTGAGGTCACGAATGGCCTGCCTGATTTCCGCGTGATCCGGCAGCCTGCTTTCGGCCTCGGACAGAATTTCCACCCCGCCATTGAGTTCGGTCAGGCTGCATAATGCGGCCCTGGTCCCGGCATCCAGATTCGTTGTCAATTCCCTTACCGTTGCCTGATCCTTGCTTTGCAATGCCGCATACACGGCCTGCTCAAGAGGGCCGGAAAGCCGGCTCTGGCTGACCAAGCTGCCAAAAATACCGACATGGCTGAAATCGATATGCAGCGATTGCACACCAACCGCCTGCAACGATTTGATCATCAGGCGCTGAATCTCGACATCGCTTTCAACCCCTGCATGGCCGAAGAGCTCGGCGCCTATTTGCAGAGGTTCGCGGGTCTGTGCCAGCCCGTCCGGGTTCGTCCGCAACACGCTGCCTGCGTAACAAAGCCTGGTGACGCCCTGCCGATTAAGAATATGCGCATCAATTCTTGCTGCCTGCGGCGTCGTATCGGCACGCACGCCCATCAGGCGGCCGCTCAGTTGATCAACCACCTTGAAGGTTGCCAGATCAAGATCGTGGCCCACCCCGGTAATCAGCGACTCCAGATACTCCAGCATGGGCGGAATCACGAATTCATAACCGTTTACCTTGAACAAATCCAGAAGGCGGCGGCGCAAGTCTTCCATGCGTGCGGCCTCCGCAGGCAGCACATCTTCTATGTATTCCGGGAGCAGCCAATTACGCATAGGGGACAAAGGAGTTATCAATTATTAATGAAACCAGGGTCTGTTCGGTACTGCTTATTTCAGAAATACGATCAGCAGCAATCCCGCCAGGATGGATGCCATCCCGACGAAACGCAACTGGCCATCTTTCAGTTCAATCATACGCTGGAAGGTCTCGCGCCATGCCCTGGGCGCCACCAAAGGCAGTATGCCTTCCAGAACCAGCATCAGGCCAAAAGCCATCAACAGCGTCGTTGCCAAGTGAATGACCCCGGGTACGACGACTACTTACGGCCGCTCGAATCGCGCATGTACTTGAAGAAGTCGGAAGTAGGCTCCAATACCAGTACATCACTCTTATTCTTGAAGCTATTGCGATAAGCCTCAAGGCTGCGATAGAAAGCATAGAACTCGGGGCTCTTGCCATACGCCTGCGAGTAAATTTCCGCAGCCTTGGCATCGCCGGCACCCTTGATGCGCTGGGCATCCCTGAACGCTTCCGCAATGATGATTTCACGCTGCTTATCGGCATCGGCACGTATTTTTTCAGCCGCGCCGGCACCTTCGGAGCGAAGTTCATTGGCCACACGTTTACGCTCCGCTTCCATGCGCTGGTAAACAGACTCGCTCACCTCTTGCGGCAGGTCGACGCGCCGCAGGCGCACGTCCAGAACCTGGATGCCAATCTGGCGTGAATCACGGTCTGCACGCTCGCGAAGGATATCCATGATCTTGGCGCGTTCGCCGGAAACAACGTCATTGATCGTGCGCTTGCCAAACTCCGCGCGCAGACCATCATTTACGGTCTGCGACAAACGGCGCTCGGCCTGCAATTCATCGCCACGAACGGAAACATAGTATTTCTCAGGATCGATGATGCGCCATTTAACGAAAGAATCGACCAGCACGTTTTTCTTTTCACTGGTAATAAATCGATCCGGATCGGCCGAATCCAATGTCAGGATACGGTTGTCGAAGTAGCGCACATTATCGACAAGAGGCACCTTGAAATAGAGCCCCGGCTCTTTTTTGACCGCGACGATCTTACCGAGGCGGAATACCAGTCCATATTCACGCTGGTCTACGGTAAAGGCGGAAAAACTGATCAATACCAGTGCCACAATCAACCCTAGAAGCACTGTACCGAGATTCTTTAGTATGGGATTACTCATCATCTGCTCTCGCAATTCCTTATCGGGTTTCTCTGTCACGGCTACGGAAAGCATCGCGAGTGCGCTGGGCTTCCAGCTCAATCTGTGCCGCTGATTGACTTGAGGCAGCAGGCGCCGCATTCAACTGCTGCGCTGCTGTAGCCCCTCCCGCCGACAATAATTTATCCAGAGGCAGGTAAAGCAGGCTATTGCCGCCCTTCTGGTCCACGACCACCTTGCTCACGCTGGAAAGAATCTGCTCCTGGGCATCGAGATACAGACGCTGACGGGTAACTTCAGGCGCACGTTGATACTGAGTCAGCACCTGTTCGAAACGGCTCGCGTTACCGGCGGCCTCATTCTCGACCCGGTTTTTATAACCGGCAGCTTCTTCCATCAGTCTTGAAGCCGTACCGCGCGCTTTAGGGATGATGTCATTCGCGTATGCCTGACCTTCATTTTTCTGGCGTTCGAGATCCTGCCCAGCCTTCACGGCATCGTCAAAGGCGGCTTGCACCTGCTCTGGCGGCTGTGCGTTCTGCATGGTGACACTGGCAACGTTGATACCTGATTTATAACGGTCGAGGATACTCTGCATCAACTCCCTGGCGCGAACCGCAATCTCTTCGCGGCCTTCATACAGGGCAAAGTCCATTTTACTTTTGCCGACGATCTCGCGAATTGCTGTCTCTGCGACGCCGCGTACATAGTTTTCGGTGTTGCGGTTATTGAACAAGGTGTCTTCGACATTTTTCAGGTTGTACTGCACGGCAAACTGCAGGTCGATGATATTTTCATCATCCGTCAGCATCAAAGACTCGCGCAGTTCCTTGCTGCGGGCGGAGCTACCCTCCGCCGTCCGATAACCCACTTCGATCGTGCGAACCTGTTCCATATTGACCACAGTGACGGTCTCGATTGGATATGGAATATGCCAGCGCGGACCGGGCATGGTGGTTTCCACGTGCTTACCAAATTGCAGCACCACACCACGAGAACCCTGATCCACGATGTAGAAACCTGTCGCCAGCCAGATCAGTGCAATCAAGCCGATTATCGGCAGAACAGGAATGGTTCTGACGTCGCCGTCCGGGCCCTGGTTGCCACCATCCCCGGATTTGCCAAACAGGCCATTCAGCTTGCGGCTGAACTGGCGCAGAACTTCGTCCAAATCAGGCGGGCCGCTATTATTGTTGCGGTTACCCCAACCGGGATCATTTGCCATAAATCACTCCAAAACTATTAATTTAAGCCAGTAAAACTAGGCTGCCACAGTTGACTCATCGAAAGAGTCCATTATCTTTTCAAGCATCGATTGTTGATGTTCTTGCATGACCAACCGCACCAAATCGAGGCCGGCCCCAGTCCTGGCAGAAATACGTATCGTCCGGATTCTACCATACTCATCCCGCTCAAGCCCCGGCTCCATGCCCAAACGGTCAATCTGGTTGAGCACCAGCACTTGCCGTACCCCGGCTGCCCCGATTTCCTCGAGCACCAGGTTGACCTGTGCAATCTGCTCATCCCGGTTCGGGCTTGCGGCGTCGACCACATGCAGCAACAGGTCGGCCTGCACCGCTTCTTCCAGCGTCGCGCCAAAGGCTTCGACCAGCGCATGCGGCAGGTGTTTTATAAAGCCGACAGTATCAGACAGCACGACAGGACCGCCCTCCGGGATGAAAAGCTTGCGTGAGGTCGTATCCAGCGTGGCGAACAACTGGTCTGCGGCATAGACCCCGGACTGCGTGAGGCGATTGAACAATGTGGATTTACCTGCATTGGTATAACCCACAAGCGATACGGACATGACCTGGGAGCGTTTACGCGCACGCCGCTGCAATCCCCGTGTCTTTTTAAGCTTGTCCAGCTTCTCCCGCAAGGACTTGATGCGGATACGCAACATGCGCCTGTCGAGTTCCAGCTGCGTTTCACCCGGCCCGCCACGCATCCCGATACCGCCTTTCTGGCGCTCCAGGTGGGTCCAACCCTTGACCAGCCTGGTCGACAGATGCTCCATCTGGGCCAGCTCAACCTGCAGCTTACCCTCGTGGCTCTGCGCACGCTGCGCGAATATGTCCAGGATCAGCCCGGTACGGTCGACAACGCGGCAGTCCAACAATTGCTCGAGGTTACGCTGCTGGGATGGGCTGAGATCGTGATTGAACACGGCCACCCTGGCTCCGCTAGCCTGGATGCTGCGCGCAAGCTCTTCCGCCTTGCCGGAGCCGATGAAATACTTGGCATCCGGTTTGGGCCTGCGCCCCTCTACCGTAGCCTTGATTTCCATCCCTGCGCTGGCAACCAGTTGACGCAACTCCTGCAAGCTCTCTGCATAATCCGGCTCGCCGAAATCCTGGCTGACCAGAACCGCTGCGTCACCGCCGCCCGGCCGGTCAAACATTGCTATCCAGCATCAAAGATGATTAATCCTCAGAATGGCCGGCGGACAACGATACCGCGCGTGCCGGCACGATGGTGGAAATCGCATGTTTATATACCATCTGCGTTACCGTGTTTTTCAACAGGATCACATATTGGTCGAAAGAATCGACTTGCCCTTGCAGCTTGATGCCGTTAACCAGGTAGATGGAAACCGGCACGTGCTCCTTACGGAGTGCGTTCAGAAAGGGGTCTTGTAGCATCTGCCCTTTTACGTTCATTTTCATGCCCTTTTCTCTAGAGTCTTATAGGTTACCTAACAGCTTACATATTAGGTGGAATAAAATTAATTTCAAGCTATTAAAGCTACAAATCTAGGACTATGGCCGACATATTTTCGTTCGGATGCCCTGATTGATTTTATCGAATTACTTTTCAAGGCCATCGGCAATTCGTGCCAGGACCTCTTTTTGCCCGAGCAATGCCATCACCGCATCAATGCTGGGGGACTGTGCCCCGCCGGTAATCAGCACGCGCAACGGCATTGCCACCTTGGGGAATTTCAGCGCATGGCTCTGAACCGTATGATCGATAACAGCATGGATTGCTTCGGCAGACCAGCTGATACTGGCCAACTGCTCCGCCATGCCCTGTAGAACCGGCACTATTTCCGGGGTAACGTGTTTTTCCCATGCAGCGGAATCCATCCCGGGTTTCCGGTAAAAATATGCGATCGAATCCGCCAGTTCGTTAAGCGTGTGCACCCGCTCGCGATAGAGACCGATTACCGCTTCAAGATCAGGCTGGTCGTTGACTGTCACGCCGCTTTTCATCAGGCGCTGGCGTATATCGTCCGCCAATGCTCCCAGGTCGGCCTGTTTGATGTAATGCGCATTCAGCCATTTCAGTTTTTCCGTATTGAACTGCGCCGCAGACGGCGTAATGTGATCCAGGTCAAACCACTGGCAGAACTGCGTCATGTCGAAGACCTCGTCATCGCCATGGGACCAGCCAAGACGCGCCAGATAATTAAGCGTTGCTTCAGGCAAATAACCATCCTCGTGGTACTGCATCACGCTTACTGCGCCATGGCGCTTGGAGAGCTTCTGCCCGTCATCACCGAGAATCATGGAAAGATGCGCATACTGGGGAATGGTTGCGCGCAAGGCCTTGAGCATATTGATCTGCCTTGGCGTATTGTTGACGTGGTCATCGCCACGAATCACATGAGTGATGTTCATCTCCCAGTCATCGACCACCACACAGAAGTTGTAGGTAGGCGTGCCGTCAGCACGGGCGATCACCAGGTCATCAAGCTCTTCATTGGATATCTCGATACGGCCTTTCACCAGATCATCCCAGGCCACGGTTCCTGAGTCCGGGTTTTTAAACCGCACCACGGGCGGGATATCGTCAGGTTTTTCCGGCAGGATTTTCCCGGGCTCCGGCCGCCAGCGGCCATCGTAGCGCGGCTTCAACCCGGCCTGCATCTGCCGCTCACGCATGACATCAAGCTCGTCTTTCGTGCAATAACAATAATAGGCGCTACCTTCATCCAGCATCTGCTGTATGACCTGCCTGTATTTATCCATGCGTTGCATCTGGTAGTAGGGACCCTCGTCCCAGTTCAAGCCAAGCCAGGTCATGCCATCAAGTATCGCCTGCACAGCCTCGGGGGTTGAACGAGCCAGATCGGTATCCTCGATCCTCAACACGAAACTGCCATGGTGCTTTCTGGCATAAGCCCATGCAAACAAGGCAGTTCTGGCACCGCCAATATGAAGAAAACCTGTAGGGCTGGGGGCAAAGCGGGTACGAACGGTCATGAAAATCAAAACTGATATGAAAGCGAGATTTTAGCATGCCGTGCAGACATGGCCCCATTTTCCAATCGTCGAAATATCGTCACAACCACCTGCAATTGTTCATCTATTGACATGACAACCGGCACAGGCTAAAGAAACCACATCAAAGAATTAATAATTATTATTAATATTCAATAAGTTAATGATTAATTTATTGATTGGTACGAATTTCGCGTTAAGTAGTAAGCAAATACATTGATGAACGATCAAGTGAAAAATGAAAGCCATACTCAGCAAACTTATAGGTATCAATGACTCGGCACCGCAAAAGCTGGATCTCGCCTGGGTCGAAGAACTGGATAAGCTGGATGACCTGGCCGCACTCGAGACTTCCACCTCGATGCTCAAGAGATATTTTAATGACGACAAAACCGGTGAAGCCGAAAAGCTCAGGGCCTTGCTTGCAATCGACCAGCAGAACCGTTACCGACTGAAAAAAACCACCCAGCATTTTGTCGGATTCCAGAATATCCGCCCCGACCTCGAAGCGCGGATATCCGACACGGTTTACTACTACTTGCGCCAGATATTCGTCTGCTATCGCAACCTGATACAGAATTTCTTCCATGACCCCGATGACCTGGTATTCAACTATAAACAACTGCATATCGTCATTGGCCGGGCATTGCATGCCGCATACTCGATGACCATATGGCGGTACTACAACCGTCAGTCCGTAGCTGACATGGCCTGGTCCGAAATATTCAGCCTGTACAGAATCCTTGAACAGGAATCGATGCTGAATATGCACATCCCGCTGTATAAGGGAGAAGCCGAGGAGCATCTGGCAGCCAGCTTTGTTCAGTCATGCATGCAGGGCAGCCTCGGACAATCCGGCCTGACTAGGCAGCAGATCGAGGCTTCGACACAAATATTACGGAAATGGCTGCCCTGGGTAAGTATCACGAAGCACTACGATGAAAAGAAACACATGTTTTACGTGGACTTAAGCAAAGACCAGCCGGCAAAAAGAATCCGTTCATTCAGCCCGACAAATGACTGTCGTTACTGGGAAACTGATCAGCTCACAGCCAAAATCGATGCCGCTATCGAAGCCATGGACAACGGCTTGCCGCACGATCTTGAAAACCTGGCAGATAAAACCAGCTTGCTGGAGCTTCTGCTGCAATTGCGCTCGGAGTGGTCCAGAACCGGGTACCGTCGAGAACGCCGGGCTGAAACAAGAAAGAGAGTAATCAAATCCGCCGCCGTGATCTATGACCTTCAGCAGATTTTTGAGCGCGTCAGGTCCATGACGGCACAAAATATACAACCCAGTGTCATTTCATTGGAAGAGCGTCTGCAGAATCACAGAATAGGCCGGGCAGAGCCTACCGTTCTGTACAAGGACCTTGCACACGAACGCTGGATGATCAGCGATGAAAGCGCAAGCGGCTACGGCGTGGTTGTCAACAACGCGCTTGATCCGGCAGTCAAACTGGGCAAGCTGGTAGGCATAAGCATCAAGGACAATGCGCAGGGCTTATGCATAGGCACGGTACGGAGCATCAAGAACCTGGCGAATGACCGGCATCATCTCGGAATCAAGCTGCTGAGCAGGAACCCTTCATGGTTGCAGGTAAGCCATGTCAAACTTGGCCCACCCGACCAGCCCCCGGGTGATGACCTGCCGGCAAGTCCCCAGGCCATCCTGAGCAGGCTGCTGGCATTTCCGGCGCTCTATCTGCCGAGCGAACCCGGCCTGTCTGATACGCCTAGCTTGATACTGCCGAGAATCGAGTTTACTGAGCATAGCATCTACCAGATCAATCAGGGCGGTAAACGCTCCACCATCAGGCTGGAATCCGGGATTGAGGGCAAGGACGACTGGATCCGGGTAAGCTACCCGGAATAACGTCATTTTCCCTGCGGCTCAGCCTTCCAGCCACCGCCCAGAGCCTTGAACATATCCACGCTGGCAATCAATCTTGCCTGACGGCTTTGGATATGGGCCAGCGCGGCATCATTGTAGACCCGTTGCGAATCGAGGACGTCTATATAAGCCGAATATCCTGACTTATAGCGATTCTCAGAGATGGTCACGGCTTTCCTTGCGGCCTGCCTGCTGTTATCCAGCAGCGCCTCGCGCTCGGCGTTCTGCCTGACGGTCACCAGGGCATCATTGACTTCCTGGAATGCCGTCCGTACGGCGCCTTCATAACTGGCGAGCGCCTGCTTCTGCTGTGCGGTAGCCTGGTCCAGTCGTGAAGACAGCCGGCCGGAATCGAAAATCGGCAAATTCAGGCTCAAGCCACCGCTCCAGATACGTGCTGCTGATTTCAGTACATCGCTTAGCTCTGCACTTTCACCGCCATAATTCGCGGTCAGCGAAATGGTTGGAAACATGGCAGCCTTGGCAACGCCGATATTGGCATTCAGCGCCACCAGTTGCTCTTCCGCCTGCCGGACATCGGGCCGGGCCTCGAGGAGGGAGGACGGTATGCCGGATGGCGGTAACGGCGGCAATGGCAACTGAGTGATATCGCCCGCGGGAACGTTCAAATCCAAGATACCGGTCAGCACTGCCAACTGGTGCTCGCTCACCGCACGCAGCCTTTTCAGCTCGACGATTTGCGCGGCAAGATTGGAACTGGCCACCTCGGCCTGATGCACGTCAAGCGCGGATGAAACTCCGCCTTCCAGGCGTCGCCTGGTCAGCACCAGGCTTTCATTGCGGGTTCTGAGGCTGTCCTCGGACAGATCAATTTGTGCCTCGAGGCTGCGTAGCTGCAGATAGTTGCTAGTGACCAATCCGGCCAAAGACAAGGCAACCGTATCCTTGGCATAGCGCGTTGACAAAGCCTGTGCTCTGGCGGATTCCTTGGCTCGACGCAATTTTCCCCAGAAATCCAGCTCGAATGAAGTTCCAAGCTTGATGTTATAACTTTCCCGGATGGGTTTTGCGCCATTAAACAATGGCGTTGAGCCCAGTTGTGAAATACGGGAACGATTTGCGCCCGCATCCAGATCAATTTGCGGAAAAAGTGCAGCACCGACTTCCCGCATAAATGCATCGGCCTCCTCTACGCGCGCGACTGCGACTTTAATATCGGTGTTATTCTCCAGCGCCTTGCTCACGAGGTCGTTCAGTAGCGGGTCCTGGTAAAGCTCCCACCAGGTGCTGCTTATTGCAGCCTCGGATTGCCCTGCTGCTGGCTGACCATCGGCGCTGAATTGCGCCGGCAACGGGCTCTCGGGACGCTGGTAATCAGGTCCCAGCAACATGCAGCCGGGCATTAACGTGGCAATCAACAGAAAACCTGATAACTTGATACGCGGCATCATGCCATTTCCTTTTCAATATTTTCCGGGGCAGGCGCTCTGGTATCGGATTTAGCCTGCTTGCGCGTCAGCCAGACGAAAAACAGCGGGATGAAAATCGTTGCGATAAAAGTCGCGAGGATCATGCCGCCGAAAACGCCAGTTCCCATGGAGCGACGCGCTGCCGAACCAGCCCCGGTTGCGATTACCAGCGGTACGATACCGAGCACGAAAGCCATCGAAGTCATCACGATCGGACGGAACCTCAGCCGCGCCGCCTCGATCGCAGCCTCGGCCACGCTCATGCCCTCTTCCAGTTTCTGGGTGGCAAATTCCACAATCAGGATGGCATTCTTGGCCGCCAGCCCGATCAGCGTGATCAGGCCGATCTGGAAGTAGATATCATTGGGCATGCCTCTGAAAAACACTGCAAGCAATGCCCCGGTCAGCGCAAAAGGCACAGCCATGATGACGGCCAGCGGCAATGCCCATGTTTCGAACTGCGCTGCCAGGATCAGGAATACCATGATGATGGCAAACGAGAACGCAAATACGGCTGCGGAACCTGTACGTTTCTCCTGGTAGGCCTGTCCGGTCCAGGCAAGCTGATAGTCACCAGGCAGATTCTCTGCGGCGATTTTCTCAACCAGCTGGATGGCCTCGCCCGAACTGACGCCTTCAGCACCGCCTCCAAGCACCTTGGCTGCAAGCAAGCCGTTATACCGCTCAAGCTGCTCGGCGCCGACAATGTTGGTCGTCTTGCTCAGCGCAGATAATGGCACCATCATGCCCGTATTCGCACGCACATAAACCTTGCCCAGGTCCTCCGGCTTCATGCGGAATTCGGGCTCTGCCTGCAACTGCACGCGATAGGTACGCCCTGACCGGTTGAAGTCGTTAACGTAAAGCGAGCCCATCGTGGTCTGCAAGGTCGCATAGATGTCCGCAATAGGAACGCCCTGCGATAACGCCTTGGCTTCATCAACCTCGACAAACAATTGCGGAACCGTCGGACGGAAGAAGGTATTGATACCGGTGAGCGCAGGCTCCTTCTGCAAAGCTTCGACGAAATTGTTCACCACACTGGACAGACGCACAGGGTCGGAGTCGCCGCGTGCCTGAATGTAAAGCTCGAAACCGCCCGAGCTGCCCAGGCCGCGAATCGCCGGCGGATTGAAGGCAAAGGCCAGGCCGTCCGGCTGGCTCATCCCCAGACCGAACAATTTCTTGACGATATCATCCGCAGTATCGGTCCGTTCGTCCCAGTCCTTCATTCTCACGAACATGGTCCCGGCACTGGTTTTATTGCCCCCGCCGATCAGATCCATGCCGTTGATGATGAACTGCGTTGCAACCGCAGGATCTTTGGCGATCTGAGCCCGGACCGCTTCGGTAGTCTTGCTGGTGCGGTTGAGCGTAGCGCCATCAGGCAGTACGAATGCAGTGATTACATAGCCCTGGTCCTCGGGCGGAACGAAGCTCCCCGGTACGATCTTCAGCAAATAGATGACCAGCCCGATGATTCCGATAAAAGCAATCGCGCCGATAATCATATGATGCAGGGTCAGGCTAACCATACCCGTATAAAACCTGGTCAGGCCCTCGAAGAAGCGGTTGAAAGGTCGAAACAGCCTCGATTCACCGTGCACATGTTTCAGCAGCAGCGCGCACAAGGCTGGCGTCAGTGTCAGGGCCACCACACCGGACAGCACCACGGCAACGGCAACAGTCACCGCAAACTGACGATAAAGCTCACCGGCAATGCCGCCGAGGAAAGCCACCGGCACGAACACCGCACACAAGACCAGCACAATAGCCACCACTGCACTGGAAACCTGCTGCATCGATTTGATTGCCGCATTCAGCGGAGACAACTTCTCCTCTTTCATCAGGCGCTCGACGTTTTCCAGCACCACGATCGCATCATCAACCACGATACCGATGGAAAGCACCATCGCAAACAACGTCAATGTATTGATGGAGAATCCGAACATCCACAAACCGGCGAAAGTCCCGATCAGCGAAATCGGCACCGCAATAATCGGAATCAGTGTCGCACGCCAGCTTTGAAGAAAGAGGAAAACCACCAGAATCACGAGGATCATGGCTTCACCCAGGGTTTTGAGAACCTCGCCAATGGAAGATTTCACGAAGTCACTGGTATCGTAGGGAACAGCGTAATCCATGCCTTTGGGGAAACGTTTTTTCAGCTCCTCCATTTTGGCCTTGATCGCTTCTGCCGTATCCAGCGCGTTGGCGCCGGTTTGCAGGAAAGTGCCGATTGCCACACCGGGCTTGCCGTTCAATGTCGTGCGGATATTGTAGCTCTGGGACCCCAGCTCGATACGCGCCACATCCTTCAGGTAGAGCACACCGCGTGGGCCGTCAGCACGCAGGATGATGTTGCCGAACTCAGCCGGATCGATCAGCCGGCCCTTTGCAGTCACGGTGTAAACAATCTGCTGGTCACTGGGCGATGGGTCCTGGCCGATCTTGCCGGCAGCGTACTGCGCATTTTGCGCCTGTATGGCCGTCGCAATATCCGTGGTCGTTATACCCAGTTGCGCCATCCTGTCGGGCCGTAGCCAGATACGCATGGAATAATCCTGTGCGCCGAAGATGGTTGCGTCGCCCACGCCCTTGATGCGCTTCAGTTCATCCAATACGTTCAGGGTGCCGTAGTTGCTGAGATACAACGGGTCGAACGTGCCGTCTTCCGAAGTCAGCATCGCCACCAGAAGCAGGTCGTTGGAGCGTTTCTGGACAACCAGGCCGTTACGGCGAACGTCGTCAGGCAGCCTGGGCAACGCAATATTGACCCGGTTGCTGACGTTGAATGTCGCCTGGTCGGCATCCGTGCCAACCTCGAAAGTGGCCGTGATGGTCAAGGTACCGCTGGAATCGGCGCTCGAGTTGAAATACAGCAGTCCCTCGACACCGCTCAACTGTTCCTCGATAGGCGCGGCCACGGTTTTGGATAAGGTTTCTGCACTGGCGCCGGGATAGGTTGCAGTAATCATGACAGTCGGCGGAGCGATCTGCGGATACTGCGCAATCGGAAGCTTCATCGCTGCTGCAAAACCGGCCAGCACAATCACGATAGAAAGAACCGACGCAAAAATCGGACGAGTAATAAAGAATCTGGTCATGACAGCTCCGGCTTACGCCTGTTCAGTGGACAGCAGCTGGGAAGATTTCTCAGGCGCCGGCTGTGCAGGCTCGGCCTCTGCAGGCTTCTCACCTGCAACCGTTGGCGTGACAGGCGCACCCGGGCGCAGCTTGATGATGTTGTCCACAATCACCTTGTCACCCGCATTCAATCCTTCAAGCACGACCCAATCCTTGCCTACCCAGTCACCGACAACAACCGGGCGGATGGTCGCCTCGTTCTTTTCATTGACGACATAGACAAATTTGCCCTGATCCGAACTGCTGATGGCTGTCTGCGGCAACAGGAATACGCCGTCACGCTGACCGGTAGTCACCCTGGCACGCACGAACTGGCCCGGCAGCAGCACCTGGTCATGGTTGTCGAAGGTTGCTCGCAGTTGCTGCGTCCCCAGCAACGGATCGATCTGGCTGGCGGCAAAATTCAGCTTACCTTTTTGCTGATATTCAGAACCATCCGGCAAAATCAGCGTAACTTGTTTGACATCCCGTTCCGTCAGGCGACCGCCCAATTGGGCAAGCTCATTATCGGAAAAACTGAACCGCACCCAGATAGGGGAAAGTTGCACCACCGTCGTCAACAGACTGGTATTTGCCGTGATTAATGCGCCCTCGGAAAACTGGAAACGCCCTGAAATTCCGCTCACGGGAGCCGTGACAGTCGTATAGGAAAGATTAAGCTCCGCCTCGCGCAGATTGGCCTGTGCCTGCTGCATGGCTGCTTTCGCCACAGCCTCATCAGAAACTGCGTTGTCATACTCGCGCTGACTGACTGACTGTGTTTCAAGCAAGCCTTTAAGACGCTCCTGCTCGCGTTTTGCCTGGTCAATCAGCGCCTGTTGTTGCGCCAGCTGCGCACGCGACTGCGACAATGCGATTTCATATGGAACAGGGTCAATCAGGAACATGGGCTGCCCGGCTTTTACCGGAGCGCCCTCTTCATATAATCTTTTAAGGAGAATGCCGCCGACACGCGCCCTGATCTCAACCTCCTTGGCTCCCTCGGTCTGCGCGACTGCCTCGGCACTGATCGGAACGGTTGAGGGCTGCACCTCGACCACCGTCACCGGCATTGCCATCATTGCACCAGGGCCCTGCCCGGCAGGAGTTTCGCCTTTACCGCAGGCCG
Organism: Methylophilaceae bacterium; assembly: GCA_905339275.1. GTDB lineage: Bacteria > Pseudomonadota > Gammaproteobacteria > Burkholderiales > Methylophilaceae > UBA6140. The sequence continues at coordinate 934,296 of CAJPFK010000001.1, read as the reverse complement.
TCAGCATGATCAGCATCACGATCAATACTGCAGAACTTGTCATCGCGTATCGATACTGATGGAAATATTGGCTGGAAAAATCAAGGCTGGACATTATGTAACTCCGTGTCATTAATTAGTATTGTTACAGATATTACTTGCTTACATTCTAGAATGTATGTATATTATATACAAACAAAGATGTATGTAAACCCCCCATCCAGTTTATTTTTTAGAGATAAAACTCATGGTTCGCAAAACCAAAGAAGATGCTGAATTAACACGCCAAAGCATTATCCATGCCGCGCGTGAGGTATTTCTGGTGCGTGGCGTCAGCCGTACCACCATGGAGCATATTGCCGCACAGGCAAACGTTACCAGGGGCGCAGTCTATTGGCATTTCAAGAACAAAACCGAGCTGTTCCATGCGATGCGCGAGCAGGTATTCCTGCCCCTGATTGACCGCATGGACGACACCCTTCTTGTGGAAGGTTCGGAACCACCGCTCACCCGTATCGAAAACTTTCTGCTGGGCACCATACACGTGCTTGATGAAAGTATTGAGACACGGCAGATTTACGAAATCATGATGATCAAATGTGAGTATGTCGGCGAACTTGAAGATGTGCTGCAGCAGATAGTATCGAATTGCTCCGGTATCACCGAAAAAATTGAGCTGGTATATGAACGTGCAAGAATCAAGGGCCACCTGAGGGATGGCCTGGACCCGAGCCAGTTGGCGCAGGATACCAACTTGTTCTTTACCGGCCTGCTGCACATGTGGGTCAAGGATATTCATGGCATCCGGTTCCGCCATCAGGCAAGGGAGCTGATTCAATTTCATATCGGCTTACGAAAAAAATGATGCACCAAATTAAATACCCCAGGCGCCCCAAATTCGGGCGCTATTTTTTTGCATGCAGAATTCAGCTGGAACATGTATAAAAAAACCAATCTATCCAGTTGTTTTATATAGATTCATTTACATACAGGAACTTGGCTTGATGATTGCTTCATGTCCCGGGGCAATAGAAAAACGATAATGAAGGACGCAAACATAATTGGCATTGAGCGCTAAAAAGCAGATCCAGTACAATGATGACGGCAGCCCATTCATCCGTGATTGGCTGAACAATCGTGAGCATATACTCAACTCGCTTCTGAGCAATCTGGATGGCATGGCCTATTGTTGCCTGCTGGATGCGCACTGGACCATGCTTTACATCAGCGAAGGGTGCTTTCCCCTGACCGGCTATCGACCGGAAGACCTGATGCAGGGCGGGCGTATTACCTTCGAGGAAATTACTTTTAAGGAAGACCGAAAACATGTCCGCGACTCCGTTCAGGCGGCCATCAATGCCCACCGGCCTTTCGATATCGAGTACCGCATCATCAACAGTGCAGGAGAACTCCGATGGGTATCGGAACGCGGTAAAAGCATCCTGAACCCGCAAGGCGGTATCGAAGCACTGGAAGGCTTTATCCAGGACATCACCTCGAAAAAACAAAGCGAACAGGCCATACTGGAGGCAGAACAACGCTATCGCAGCATTTTTGAAAATACCGTGGAGGGTATTTTCCAAACCACCCAGGATGGCCATTACCTCAGCGCGAACCCTGCGCTCGCCAAAATCTACGGTTTCAATTCCCCGGATGAATTGATCAGCAATCTCAACGATATTGAAAAACAACTCTATGTCGACAAAAACAAGCGCAAGGAGTTCTCGGAACTGATGCAACTGAGAGGACGTGTCACCAACTTCGAATCCCAGGTCTATCGTCGCGACGGCAACATTATCTGGATATCTGAAAATGCGCGTTCAGTGAAAGACCAGAACGGCAACCTGCTCTATTACGAAGGAACCGTCGAGGATATCACCGAGCGCAAGGAAAACACGGCGATCATCGAATACCAGGCGACGCACGACGACCTGACCGGCTTGCCCAATCGCGCCCTGCTCAAGGACCGCCTGCATCAGGCTATCCGTAATGCCGAGCGTTCGCAAAGCCAGCTCGCTGTCGTTTTCGTCGATCTGGATCAGTTCAAGGATATCAATGACAGCATGGGGCATCATGTCGGCGACCAGCTGCTGGTCACCATGGCGGAACGCCTCTCCAGTTGCATCCGGGACAGCGATACGGTCGCCCGACCGGGAGGAGACGAGTTCGTCCTGCTGCTTTCCAACCTGCATAGTATCGATGCCCTCAGCCATACCCTCCAACGAATCCTGGTAACCGTCGCCCAGCCTTGTCATATTGATCCAAGAGAGTTCGTCGTGACTTGCAGCCTGGGGATCAGCATGTTCCCGGATGACGGCAAGGATATCGATACCCTGCTCAAGCATGCCGACAATGCCATGTATAAGGCCAAGCAGGCCGGCAAGAACAACTTTCAGTTCTACACCAGGGAGCTGAATGCCATGCTGCTGGAACGCCTCGAGCTTGAATATCATTTACGGCGCGCCATCAAAAATGATGAATTCGAACTGTATTATCAGCCCAAGATGTGCCTGTATTCGGGCAGAATCACTGGCCTGGAGGCTTTGATACGCTGGCACAGCCCGCTACAGGGAATGGTCTCGCCTGCAAAATTCATCCCCATCGCAGAAGAAAGCGTACTGATCGAGCAGATCGGCGAATGGGTGCTGGAAGAAGCCTGCAGGCAATCCGTATACCTGCACCAGCAGACCGGCCATGTTCTGCCGATTTCCATCAACATCTCGCCCCGGCAGTTCTATAATCCCCATCTGCCGGAGATGATAGAACAGGTGATGGCGCAATCACATCTGCACCCATCCTGCCTTGAACTGGAAATCACGGAAGGGACTTTGGTAAGCCAGCCGTCGAAATTCACCGACATTCTGAAACGGCTTAAATCATTGGGCATAAGACTCGCGATTGATGATTTCGGCACCGGCTACTCCAGCATGAGCTATCTGAAAAGCTTTCCCATCGACCACCTGAAGATCGATCAAAGTTTCGTCAGAAACCTGGAAGAGGATACGGCCGACCAGGCGATTCTCCGGGCCATCGTCGCGTTGGGGAAGAACCTGGGCCTGAAAGTGATCGCCGAGGGCGTGGAAACGGAATCCCAGAAGAACTTCCTTGCTGCAATCGGCTGCGATCAGATACAAGGCTACCTGTTGAGCCGGCCCATGAGCATGAAAGATCTGGTGGAATTTATAAATGCAAGGCCATAGCGGGTTTTTGCATGTTGCGGGCGTGCAGCACCTCGGCCTTGTGCCCTGCCTTTCTATGCGACCTTTTGCCATTCAATACCCCGAGCACGTCAAGGACTCGATGGCAATAGGCAACTTCATTGTCATGCATCAGCGAAAGCCCTAGCTGACGGCCATTCATGATGGTCAGGTGCTTCATCAGCAGGATTGAGGAATATTGCGTGCCCAGATAATCGATACTGGTACGCTCATAGCCCCAGGCGCCGAAATCGCAGTGAATGATACCGGCAAGTTCATTGCGCGCATATTCCTCGAACAATTCGACGCACTCCTCCAGCGTCGTATCCCTGGATAGGGTTGCGGTTATGTCGATGGTTGAAACAATCTCCGTTGGCACCCTGTAGGAAATGGAATCCAGCTTGCCGGCCAGGGCCGGCAATGCCATTACGGTGGAATTGGCAACTTGGGTGCTGGTCGGGATGATGGACGCTGCACACGCCCGGCCCAGCTGCGGAATCGCATGATAGCCGTCCAGCGCCCGCTGGTCGGAAAGTGCCGGGTGAAGCGTGATGATACGTGCGTAGTCGATGCCGATATGCTTGTCCAGCACGTAAGCAACCGGGGCCATGGCATTACCGGTGCAGGTATTGGATGTCATGATGAAATGCTTGCGCGGATCGTACTGATGGTCATTGACGCCATAGACCACGCTGAGATCGCAGCCGGCAATATTGGCGGTACACAGCACTCTCCTGGCAACCTTCTTCTCGATAACCGCACGCAGGTCATCTATCGAGGCTGTGCCGGTAGCATCAATGAACACATCCAGATCGAACTCTCGCAATACGCTGAAGTTATCTTCGGAAGGACGGCGGCGGCGATCCACCCTGGCATATCGCACGCGCTTCCCGCCAAGAACCAGGTCATTTTCGATATAGTCGACGGAAAAAGAAGGTTTGCCGTAGGTACTGTCGTGCGCCAGCAGGTAAGCCACCTGATCAATAGGCATCACGTCGCAGACAACACAGATATCGAACCTGCCTCCGGCATATTTTGCATGATTCGCCCTTAAAATCCCACGCCCTATCCTGCCCAAGCCAGCAATACCTACACGCAAATTCCTCATCGTTATTTCCCCTGATCAGATTTACCCGGTTGCCAAATTTATTTTTTATCTGATTACAATTACGGCAACTCCAAAGAGAAAATTTAACCGGCGTTACTTTAACAACTTAAACAGCTTGTTAAAAACAAATGATATCGCTATGATATAAATATAGTTTTTAAGTAAAGGAGTGCACGTGGATATTCTCACTGGTGAAATTTACGGCAAGCAGAACTCCAGCAGGTTCGTGATGTACAACGTGGTGAAGGTGAGTAAAAGCATCGTCACCCTGCAGAATATAGACAACCCTCTCAGCCTGTTTGAAACCACGGCAGAAAAGCTTGAAAGTTCAGGCTACATCCGCATCAGCCAGACACCTTACATTGATACGCAAGCCGGCAATCCTAAAAAAAGAAAAGCAGCCCGCAAACCTGCACGCTGCCCGTATACGCTGGATTTCATTGAGGACCGCGCAGACGGCGAGAAACCGAATCCAGAGTTGTTTACTGCTGCTTCCAAAAATAAAAGAATTCCCGAACAACTTCAATAAACAGCCATCGCATTTCCTTCAGTTCGAAAACCGGTACGGTCGCATCCACCGCTTTTCGATAAATCCTTGGAATCCTGTTCGAGGTGCTTTTCAGGCGAACCAGCAGCAACTTGGCAAGCTTGACCCGTGTTTCCACAATTTTCTCATCGACGTATGCGACGCTCAGTGCATCGCGATAGCTTTCCAGGCAGCTCTGGTCTTCTTCCGTCAGGCATGCCTGCTCCATTTGCAGCCAGATTGACGCAAAATCACCCTGCAGGCTCGCCCATTGCGCCTGTTCCAGGTCAAAACTGTCATGCTGGTCGGCAAGCATGGCAATTTCCTTGACGTTCTGCATCCAGAAAGGAAAAAACTCACGCACCAATGAAAGACAGGTCGGCCACTTCGACTTATCGACCAGCTTCAGCCATTCATCCACGGCTTCGCGATAGGCATGCCCGCCATGATCAATCCCGCTCAGGCATACGCAAAAGCCGTTCAATAACTGCTCTCGCCTGTTCAACTGCTTTGCCGTAGCGCCGTGTCTTTGCAGAAAAGCAAAATAGGCTTGCCTGGCCTCCTGCTCCCTGGGTTGAAATTGGAACTGATATTGCTCCGGACTTAAATTATCCGCGACCATAGTTTCCTGCCTATGCATAATCACCGCCCCGGTTTACTTGATACGCCTTCAGATAACTATATCGGCCACTTCCTGCAGAACTGCACCTGTGGACGATAAATTCCGGCGGGGCCGGACGGGTAGCTAGAATTCAGGCGGGGCAGCCCATAAATCGTGCCCATCTGCAGCCGTAATCTGTACCTCGACCAGATCGCCGGGCTGCAGGCCGTCCGCATCGGCCAGATACACCACGCCATCGATTTCCGGCGCATCTGCGCTGGTGCGGCCAATGGCTTCATCACCATTCAACTCATCCACCAGGACCATCTCGATCCGGCCGATCTTCTTGCTGAGTTTTTCAGCGCTGATCGCTTCCTGCACGGCCATGAACCTGGCAAGGCGCTCCTGCTTGAGCTCTTCCGGCACAGGATCCGGCAAGCTGTTTGCGGTTGCGCCATCCACAGCAGAATAGGCAAAGCAGCCGACGCGGTCCAGTTGCGCTTCATGCAGGAAGTCCAGCAACATCTGGAAATCTTCTTCCGTCTCTCCCGGAAAACCGGTAATAAAGGTGCTGCGAATCGCGATATCAGGGCATATTTCGCGCCAGGCCTTTATGCGCGCCAGATTATTCTCGCTGCTTGCCGGACGCTTCATGGATTTAAGAATGCGCGGGCTGGCATGCTGGAACGGTACATCCAGATACGGCAGCACCAGTCCATCGGCCATCAGCGGAATCACTTCATCGACATGCGGATACGGATAAACATAATGCAGCCTGACCCAGACACCGAGCTCGCTTAGCGCCTTGACCAGTTCGGTCATGCGCGTCTTGATCGGGCGACCGTTCCAGAAACCGCTGCGATATTTCATATCGACACCGTAAGCACTGGTATCCTGCGAAATCACGAGCAGCTCGCTTACGCCAGCCTTAACCAGGTTTTCCGCCTCATCCATGACTTCGCCTATCGGGCGGCTGACCAGGTCACCACGCATGGATGGAATGATGCAGAAACTGCAACGATGGTTACAGCCTTCGGAAATCTTCAGATAAGCGTAATGTTTGGGCGTCAGCCTGATGCCTTGAGGCGGCACCAGGTCGGTGTAAGGGTCGTGCGGCTTGGGCAGATTGGCATGCACTGCAGTCATGACTTCGTCCAGCGCATGCGGCCCGGTGACTGCCAGTACGCTTGGGTGTGCGCTCTGGACGACGCCTTCCTTTGCACCGAGGCAACCGGTGACGATGACTTTGCCGTTTCTGTTCAGCGCCTCGCCAATGGCATCAAGCGACTCCTCCACGGCACTGTCGATAAAGCCGCAGGTATTGACGACCACAAGGTCCGAGCCTTCGTAACTGCGTGAAATCTCGTAGCCTTCCGCACGCAATTGCGTAAGAATACGTTCGGCATCTGACGAAGCCTTGGGACAACCAAGCGAGACAAAGCCTACTTTTGGTGTTGATAAGCTCATATTATTCAATCTATGTATATTGTTGCAATTGCCTGGATTTACATCACCCTGCTGATGGCCTTTACTGAGGCCAGCATCACGGCGGGAGTGCTGACATTCCTGTTCTACGGTTTATTACCTTGCGCCCTGTTCATCTGGATCATCGGCACGCCACAGCGCAGGCGCAACCGATTGAAAGAAGCGCCGGACCAATCATTCCAGGACAAACTTGACCAGCCAGATGGAGCTGATGCCCAGCGCGATTAACAGCACCTGCTGCAATGTGGCTTTCAATTCCGTACGCTTGTGCAATCCCGGGATCAGGTCGGCAACCGCTACGTAGATCATGCTTGCGGCCGCCAGGCCAAGTATGGTCGGTATCCAGTCAGCCACTACCTGCAGTGCGAAATAGGCCGCCAGGCCGCCAAGCACAGTGGCAAAACTGGAGAGCAAATTGAACAGCAACGCCTGTTTTTTGCTATAGCCCGAGTGCAACAGAATCAGGAAATCGCCGACTTCCTGCGGTATCTCGTGCGCAATGATGGCCAGCGCCGTCACTGCGCCCAGCTTGATATCGATCATGAATGCGGCAGCGATCAATATCCCGTCAACGAAGTTATGAAAGGTGTCGCCGACCATGATCATCATGCCGCTACGGCCCTGATCGTGGCCATGGTGATGCCCGTGATGACCCTCGTGCTCATGCGGCGCATGCGCTTCGCATTCATCCCCATGGCAATGGCGCCAGAGCACGAGTTTTTCCAGCACGAAAAACAGCAGGATGCCCAGCAGGACTGTAGCCGCCATGCCTTCAATGCTGCTGGCTTCGCTGAAAGCATGCGGCAGTATCTCAAGGAAAACCGCCCCAAGCATGGCGCCAATGGCATAGCTGATGAGCATCGGAATCCAGGCTGTACGTGCATTCAGCGCAAAAGCAGCAGCGCTGACCACGCTCAGTACACCGCCAAGCACGCTGGCGCCTATTATCCAGACCAGCGTAGGTATTCCGGAAATCGTCATGAAATGAACCGCAGAAAAATCAGCATTATAAACGAGGCGCCAGCGAGACGTGACGATGTTCTGCCTGCATCGGACGGTTTATTCCAGCCAGATCATTGAAGCCATGCGGCCGGTCCTGCCATCGCGGCGAAATGAAAAGAATCGGGCCCGGTCGGTATAAGTGCAAAAATCCTGATCGACACCGCCGCCATGGATATGCGTGACACCCAACCGACTGAGCCTCTGCTGGGCCAGCTGGTAGATATTGCCCAGCCATTTACCATTACCGGCTGGAAGAAAGGCGCTGGCGGCGGCATCATGTTTTGCCATGAATTCCTGACGTACGTCATTACCGACCTCGAATGCCTGCGGGCCGATTGCCGGACCGAGCCAGGCCATCAGGCTATCGGGAGGAATTTGCATGGCAGCGATGGTCGCCTCGATCACGCCATCACATAGACCGCGCCATCCGGCGTGCGTGGCAGCCACCATCGACCCCTCGCGGTTGCAGAACAGGATCGGCAGGCAATCCGCCGTCATGGCGACGCAGACCGCGCCCTTGAACCTGGCATAGGATGCATCGGCATCAGGTACGCACGAAGTTGCACCTGCATCCACCACAGCCAGGCCATGAACCTGATTGAGCCAGACGGGTTCGGTCGGCACATAGCGATTGAGCAACTGCCGGTTTCTCACGACATGCATGGGATTGTCTTCCACATGCATCCCCAGGTTCAGGCTGTCATAAGGAGCAACGCTGACGCCGCCGTTCCTGGTCGTCTGTAGCGCCCGGACATTGGCCGGTGCCGGCCAGTCCGGGAAGATCAGATCATTGTCACTCAACATCGTCTTCATCCTCGATTTCCTCGAACTCGCCCTCTTCGAAGTCATCATCGTAATCCTCGAAATCGAAACCGATGTCCTCTTCGGATTCCGGCATGTCTTCAGCCCTCATTGCTTCCAGCAAGGCCTTCATGTCGGCGGGCAACTCAATCTGCCATTGCATGGGCTCCTGCGTCTCCGGATGGATCAGGCCCAATTTGATGGCATGCAGCGCCTGGCGTTTGAAACCATTGATTGCCTCGATAAGCGCTTGCGTCATCGCCCGGTGCGGGACGATACCCCGCAGCCCGTACACGGGATCGCCCACCATCGGTGCTTTCAGGTATTGCATGTGCACGCGAATCTGGTGAGTGCGTCCCGTCTCCAGCATGCAACGCAAATAAGTATGAACCGCAAAACGTTCCAGCACTTCGTAATGCGTCACCGAAGGGCGGCCCATGCGGGTCACCGCCATTTTGGTGCGTGCATGCGGATGCCGGCCTATCGGTTGGTCAACCTTGCCGTTTCGCCAGATATTGCCCCAGACGATGGCCCGATACTCGCGTTTGACAGTACGCTCCTGCAATTGCCTGACCAGGCTGTTCTGCGCACCTACCGTCTTGGCAATGACCAGCAAGCCGCTGGTATCCTTATCCAGCCTATGGACAATGCCTGCACGAGGCAACTCACTGAGCTGTGGCAAATAATGCAGGAGCGCATTGAGCAGCGTGCCGCTCCAATTACCTGCGGCAGGATGCACGACCATGCCGGCAGGTTTATTGATGACAAGGAGATGATCGTCCTCGTAGACAATGTCCAGGGCAATATTCTCCGCCTTGAAGGCGTTGGCCTGCGGTGCCTCCTGCGGAACTATTTGCACCAATTCGCCGCCCCATACCTTGAGCTTGGCAGTGGTCGTCCTGGCATCGATCGTGACCAGGCCATCCTTGATCCAGGCCTGCAAACGCGAACGTGACTGATCGGGCATCATGCGTTGCAATGCCTGATCCAGGCGCAAGCCGCCAAGATTTGGCGGTATCGTAAGAGTGATAGGTGCGCTTTGTGTCATCGGTTATAATCTGGGCAGACAAACATGGACTTGCATATGGAAGTTGTTAAATGAAGCATAGTTTAGCGGTAATTACGGCGGTTATCCTTACAATCTTTCTCAATGGTTGCAGTATCTTCGGTGCGCCTACCGTACTGGACGAAACCAAGGGTTGGGGCGTAGAGCGCTTATACGCAGAAGCGGAAACCAAGATGCGCGAGCGCGATTACGACAAGGCCATCAGCTATTTCCAGACACTCGAGTCGCGCTACCCGCACGGGCGCCATGCCATGCAGGCACAACTTGAAATTGCCTATGCCTACTTCAAGAAGAACGACCCTGTGCTTTGTATCGCTGCTGCGGACCGGTTCATCAAGATGCACCCCAATCACCCCAATATCGACTACGCTTACTACATCAAGGGCATAGCCTATTTCAATGATCGCGGAATTGTTGAAAAACTCACGCGCCAGGAAATCAGCGACCGCGACCCCAAGTCATTGCGCGCCTCTTTCTTTGCCTTGAAGGAGTTGATTACACGCTATCCGGACAGCCGTTACGCCAAGGATGCCGCGTTGCGCATGACCTATCTGGTCAATGCCCTCGCAGATCACGAATTGCATGTCGCCCGCTATTACATGAAACGCAAGGCCTATGTTGCCGCGCTCAATCGCGCAAAATACGTCATCGAGTCCTATCCAGATGCCCTGGCAAAAGAGGAAGCCCTGATTATCATGATCAGTGCCTATGATGAGCTAAGTATGGATGACCTGAAACAGGACAGCATGCGCGTTTTGCAAGCCAATTATCCTGACAGCCGAATGCTCGGCAAAGGCGTGCCCTCTGAAGAGCGCGCCTGGTGGAAATTCTGGGAAAGCCTTTACGCCAAGTAAAAATTGCCGGCTTGTCAGTCGGCGATTTTTTCATCGCCCCTGCTTGCGCTTCTTTTCTTCCGTATCTTTTTTAGCTTTCAAACTCGCGCGCTCTGCAACCTTGCGCCTGCGCATGCTGACAATACCTTCGCCACGTTTGAATTTCTCCGGCTCGGCGAAAGGATTATCTCCCTGCTTGAACTGAACTCGCAGCGGCGTTCCCGAAAGCTGGAATACCTTACGGAAGGTCCCTTCAAGAAAGCGTACGTAACTGTCCTTGATGCCATCGACATGGTTGCCGTGTATCACCACAATAGGCGGATTACTGCCGCCCTGGTGCGCATAGCGCAGTTTAGGGCGAATGCCCTTGCTGATCGGCGGCTGATGCTGGCTAGTCGCATCAATAAGAACACGCGTCAGTTGCGGCGTCGATAACTTTGCCATCGCCGCCTTGTAGGCTTCATCGACTGAAATAAAAAGTTCAGACAGGCCCTTCTTTCTCAACGCCGAAATATAGTGGAATTTGGCGAAATCCAGAAACTTGAGCCTGCGGTCGATCTCACGTTTGATCCAGTCGCGCTGATCTTCTTCCAGCCCATCCCACTTGTTGATGGCCACCACCAACGCCCTGCCGCTCTCGAGAATGTAAGCAGCCACATGGGCATCCTGTTCAGTAATTCCGTCCCTCGCATCGACGACCAGAATGGCAACATTCGCCTCTTCAATTGCCTGCATGGTCTTGACTACGGAAAACTTCTCCACCGCCTCGAAAACCTTGCCACGCTTGCGTACGCCTGCCGTATCAATGATCTTGTAATGCTTGTTGCCGCGCTGCAAATCGATTTCAATGGAGTCACGCGTGGTACCGGGCTGGTCGAAAGCAATCACACGCTCTTCGCCAAGCAAGGCATTCACCAGGGTGGATTTACCGACATTCGGGCGCCCGACAATCGCGATCTTCGGGGTTTTGGCGCCATCAGCAGCATCTTCGGATTCAGGCTCGGGAAAAGGCTCCAGCGCCAGTTCCACCAGATCCCTCACGCCCTCGCCATGGGCAGAAGAAATGGACAAGGGGTCGCCCAGGCCCAATTCATGGAATTCTGCCGAGACAACAGCGCGCTGCATACCCTCCGTCTTGTTGACCGCAAGCAGAACCGGACGCTGACTCTTGCGCAATTTATCGGCAATGACCTTATCTTGCGGGGCCAGCCCGCTTCGGCCATCGACAAGGAAAATCACTACGTCGGCTTCATCAATCGCGAGTAGGGTCTGGCGTGCCATTTCCTGCAGGATGCCAGTGTCCGCCAGCGGCTCAAACCCTCCGGTATCCACCACCAGGTAGGGCTTGCTGCCGCCTACGCCACGGCCATAATGCCGGTCGCGCGTCAGGCCAGGAAGATCTGCCACAAGGGCATCCCGGCTCCTGGTCATGCGATTGAATAGAGTAGACTTGCCGACGTTGGGCCGGCCTACCAGTACAATGGTCGGTAACATTTTTACAGGATGCTTACTTCAGTGAAATGGCGTAAACACCGCCATTACGGGTTTGGGCAAGCATGACACCTGACGGGAGTTCAACCATCTGCGGCATGACAGGGCTGTCATCGGTTTTGAGCCTGGCGGCAAATGCACCATCTTCACGTTGCAGGAAATGCACATATCCTTGCAAATCGCCTACGGCAACCACTTCGCCTAAAGGCAATGGTGCGGTAAGCTGGCGATAGCGCAGGTCGCCCTGGCGCCAGAATGTCTTGCCCGATGCATATTCAAGCGAATAGACCGCCCCTTGCGCATGACTCAGATAAAGCCTGCCAGCGGCTCCATTCAGCCCGGTGTAGCTTGAAATATCGCGACTCCAGCCAACCTTGCCTGATGCGCGGTCAACAGCAGCAACCTTGCCTTGATAGGCAACCGCAAAAACAATCGCCCCATCCACAAGCGGAAGACTGGTGATATCCGCGATACGCTCGATCTCTGTCGTGCCCTTGGGTTGGGCAACGGAGGTTTCCCAGAGCGTATTGCCGTCATCCGCGCGTACGGCAATCAATTTTCCGCCGGCAAAACCCGCATAGACGACACCGCCATCGATCACGACACCTGCACTGCTGCGCAAGCTCAAGGGCGGGGTTGAACGCTCAAAAACCCATTTGCGCGAACCATCAACTGCATTCAATCCAAAAATACGACTATCGCCCGCACGCACTACGACGACATCGCCATGCACCTGCGGCGGGCTGAGTATTTCACTGCTGACGCGAGACTTCCAGAGCAGTTTACCCTGCTGGTCATAGGCCAGAACATAGCCACTTGGGGTGCCAACCAATACCAGGTTGGCTCCCAGGCCCACTCCGGCAGAAAACTTCTCGCCTGCATCCACCTGCCACTCCACCTTGCCTGTCATGGAGTTCAGTTTCAGCAGTTCGCCAGTGGCGCCGGCGGCATAGACACTATTGCCATCGGTCGCTGGCGAGAAATCGAAATTATCCGCCGCACCGACACGAGCGCTCCATAAAACCCTGGGTTCCGCAGTCGGCTTGAACTCGACCAGTGGAGCAGGCGGATTCAGCTCATCACGTCCGAACATGCGCTCGGAGATATCGGTTTTAAGATCGCTGATCGAACTGCAGCCTGCCAGAAAAACGCAGGCCAGAGCAAATGCCAGGCCAGGTAACGATTGCAAGCGCAAGCTTATTCTCCCAGCGCTTCCAGCTTATGCTGGGTATAGCGCGAATAACGGCTGCCAAGCTCAAATTTTTCCAAGGCTTCCTGATAGGCAACCCTGGCTTCGGCCTTCTTTCCTTGAGCAAAAAGTATATCGCCCTTGAGGTCTGCAAACAGGCCATCGAAACTTGCCTCATGCTTTTCCGTGAGAAGCTTAAGTGCAGCTTCATGGTCTTTCTCTTCAAAAAGAATGGCTGCCAGTTGCAGTTGGGCAAGGGTCTTTACGGCATCTTCCCTGGCGTTCCTGTATGCCCATTCTGACTGTGCCTTGGCGCTTTTCACATCCTTGGCATTATAGTTTACCTTTGCCGCCAGCAAGGCTGCACGCGCGGCATAAGGGGTTGATGGATACTTCTCGATAATCTCACCTGAAATCGCCTGCACTGTCTTCACATCTGTCGGGCTGGTGTCGCCCAGCAGCATGAATTTTGCGGATGCAGCGGCAGACTGCTGTGCCTGATACTGTTTCCATCCCTGAAAACCGACGATCACTGCAACCACCAGGCCTATGCCAAGCAAAACCTTGTTGCCGTTCGCTTTCCACCATGTCCTGAACGCGTCCAGCTGTTCCTGTTCTTCCAAATCGTATGCCATTCTGCTTTCCTAAAACACAATCCTACGCAGCCAACGCACGTCGGCCCGGGATTGATTGCAATAAATTACGGGTGTATTCCTCGGTGGGAGCATCATAGATACTGGCCACATCGCCCTGCTCAATCAATTTACCTTGATGCATGACCGCCACTTCATCGGCGATATGTCTGACGACACGTAAATCATGGCTGATAAAGAGATAGCTCAACGCCATTTCCTGCTGCAATTCCTTCAACAACAACAATATCTGCGCCTGTATCGATACATCCAGTGCGGAAACAGGCTCATCGCAAACCACGACCCTGGGTTCCAGCACCAGCGCCCTGGCAATGCCGATACGCTGCCGCTGGCCGCCCGAGAACTCATGGGGATACTTCTGCATGTCAGCTTCGGTCAAGCCGACTCGCTTGAGCATTTTCACGACCTTTGCACGCTGTTCATGCTGATTTCCCAGTTGATGAATCAGCAACCCTTCGCCAACTATCTCTCCCACCCTCATGCGCGGATTAAGCGAAGCAAACGGATCCTGAAACACCATCTGCAGATAGCGGCGCTCTGCCCGCAAGGCAGAACGGGACAATTTCGCCAGGTCCCTGCCCTGGAACAACACCTCACCTCCATCCAAGGGCTGCAATTGTAACAGACAACGCGCCAGCGTGGATTTCCCGCTGCCTGACTCGCCGACAATGGCCAGGGTGCTGCCTTGGCGAAGATCGACGCTGACATCATCCAAGGCCTTCACATGGGCTGAGCCCAGGCCCAGCTTGCCGGTTCGCTGCTTATAGGATTTACTGAGGTTCCGGCCGCTCAGGATGATATCGCTCATGCGGCAGCCCCTTCCCTGAGCCAGGCATAATCGATGGGCTTCAACGGTTTTTTGCCTTCGGCATCGGGAACGCATGCCAGCAAAGCCTGAGTGTAAGGATGTTTCGGGTTGCTCAGCACCTCGGCAACCGGGCCTGATTCGACGATTTCGCCGCGGAACATGACCACGACGTTGTCAGCGATATCAGCCACGACGCCGAAATCATGGGTAATGAACAGCATCGCCATGTTCATGCGCGTCTTCAATTCATCCAGCAGCTTGAGGATTTGCGCCTGTACCGTCACATCCAGCGCAGTAGTCGGTTCATCCGCAATCAGCATTGCCGGCTCGCAAGCAATACTCATTGCGATCATGACACGCTGGCGTTGACCGCCGGACAACTCGTCCGGATAGCTATTGGCGCGATTGGCCGGTATACCGACCTGCTCCAACAAGGCGGCCACCTTGCTTTTAAGGGCTTCTCCCTTCAAACCCTGGTGCACCACCAACGTCTCGCCAATCTGCTTGCCGACGGTCAGCACAGGGTTGAGGGATGTCATGGGCTCCTGAAAAATCATGCCGATGCGTCCGCCACGAACCTTTCGCATCTGGTCGTTGCTGAGGCCGACCAGATCCTGCCCCTGAAAAATAACCTTGCCCTGTGCGAGTTTGAGCTGGGTTGAAAGCAGGCCCATCACGGAAAGCGCAGTCAGGCTCTTACCGCTACCCGACTCGCCGACCACGCACGTAGTCTTGCCTGGCTCAAGCGTGAAAGAGACATTGCTTACCAGCCGCTTTTCCGGTTCATTTACCGGCGTAACCGTCAATCCTTCAATCCTGAGCAACTCTGTCATAATTGCAGTTTCTCTTTTGTCAGATGCCCGATAGCCTGTTCGATCGGCAGTCTCAACTGCCCGGCCTCATGCTGCATGGGCTTGAGCGTTACCTGCCCGGCCTGCACCTCGTCATCGCCCAGAATCAGGGCATATCTTGCAACGGAACGGTCCGCTTTTTTCATTTGTGACTTGAAGCTGCCTCCGCCGCTATGCTGGATAACCGTCAATCCTGCATCCCTCAACTTCTCGGCAACGCTCAGGGCCTGCTTTTCCGCCAGTTCACCGACATTCACCAAGTAGACATCCAGCGACTGTTTCGCTTCAATACCGTATTCCTGCATCAGCAGGAATACGCGCTCCAGGCCTATGCCAAAACCACAGGCAGGCATGGGCTCTCCGCCAAGCCGTTCAACCAGCGTGTCATAACGGCCGCCTCCGGCGATGGTGCCCTGGCTGCCCAGTCTGGTCGTTACCCACTCGAAGACGGTACGGTTATAGTAATCCAGACCGCGCACGAGACGGCTGTTCATCCTGTAAGCGACACCGGCATCGTCAAGCAACCGGCACAAGCTATGATAATGCTCGCGGCTTTCAGTTCCCAGAGTATCCAGCAGGCGCGGAGCCGCCTCTATCATTTCCTGCATACGCGGATTCTTGCTGTCGAGGATGCGCAAAGGATTGGTGTGAAGGCGCCGTCTAGCGTCTTCATCCAGTAATGCTGCATGCTGCTCAAAATAGGCAATGAGCAGATTGCGATAATCAGCGCGTTCGGTTGCATCGCCAATGGTATTGATGTGCAGTTCGGTGCCGTCAATACCGAGTTCGCGCCACAGACGCGACAACATGATGATCTGCTCCGCATCGACATCCGGCCCGGCGAACCCGAAGGCCTCGGCGCCTATCTGGTGAAACTGGCGCTGACGGCCCTTCTGTACATTTTCATGACGGAACATCGGCCCCATGTACCACAAGCGTTGCGGGCCATTGTAGGTCAGGCTGTGCTCAACCACTGCACGTACGCAGCCCGCGGTACCTTCCGGGCGCAGCGTCAGTTTGTCATCATTGAGCGTATCCACCCATGAGTACATTTCCTTCTCGACGATATCGGTATGCTCGCCGACGCTGCGCACGAATAAATCGGTCGTCTCGACGATCGGCATGCGGATATTGCGATATCCGTACTGGGTCAGTACGCGTTTTGCCGTATCTTCCAGCAACTGCCATAGCGGCGTATGTTCGGGAAGAATATCGTAAAAGCCTTTGATGCTTTGGAATTTAGTGCCCTGGGATCTGGAGGTTTGAGGTTTTTCAGCCATGCTGCCGGATTCTTTTTTTAGTTCTGTATGATTTAAATAGCGCGGATGGGAATAATCTTGGGTTCGCTGACCGCAGTGTACTCCTGGCGCAGTTTGCCGCCTTCCGCGTAATTCTCCTGCACATAGCCTTCAACGATGGCCTGAAACTCTTCAGCGATCGCATCCCCTTTCAGGGTAACGGTTTTCTCACCATCGACGAAAACCGGCGCAACGGGAATTTCGCCGGTGCCGGGAAGGCTGATGCCGATATTAGCCAGTTTGGATTCGCCAGGCCCATTCACCACGCAACCCATCACAGCGACACTCATGGATTCGACACCGGGATATTGCTTGCGCCACACCGGCATCTGCTCGCGCAGGTAACGCTGTATCTTCTGCGCCAGTTCCTGGAAAAAGGTGGATGTCGTCCTGCCGCATCCCGGACAGGCGGTGACCAGCGGTGTAAAGGAGCGGATGCCCATGGTCTGCAGGATTTCCTGTGCGACAACGACCTCCTTGGTTCTGGGCTCATTGGGCTCGGGCGTCAGGGAAACACGTATGGTATCGCCGATGCCTTCCTGCAACAGCAGGGAAAGCGCCGCGGTTGAAGCCACGATACCCTTGGAGCCCATGCCGGCTTCAGTCAGGCCCAGATGCAATGCATAGTCGCAACGTGCAGCCAGATCACGGTAAACTGTCAGCAAATCCTGGACCGCACTCACCTTGCAGGAAATAATGATGCGGTCACTGGCCAGGCCCAGCGCCTCGGCCTGCTGTGCGCTTTCCAGCGCAGACTGAATCAGCGCTTCGCGCATCAGCGCATCGGAAGGCATTGGATCGGGACGCAAGGCATTTTCATCCATCATGCGTACCATCTTGGCCTGGTCCAGGCTGCCCCAGTTGACGCCAATGCGTACCGGTTTGTCGTATTGAATCGCAGCTTCGATCATTGCTGCGAACTGCTCATCCCGTTTCGAGCCTTTACCGACATTACCGGGATTGATACGGTATTTGGCCAGGGCTTTTGCGCAATCGGGGTATTGCATGAGCAGTTTGTGGCCGTTGTAGTGAAAGTCGCCGACGAGCGGCACATTGCAACCTATCGCATCGAGCCGTTCGCGTATATTGCCAACCTGGGCAGCCGCTTCCGGCGAATTCACGGTAATGCGCACGATTTCAGAGCCGGCTTGCCACAGATCGAATACCTGCTGGACAGTGGATTCGACATCCGCGGTATCAGTATTGGTCATGGACTGCACCACGACCGGGGCGTCGCCACCTACGGCAACATGGCCAATCATGACGCGATGGCTGGGGCGGCGCTTGATTTTTAATTCGTATTCCAAAACTACTCCAGCTTCAATCTTGCCACTTTATCTTTGGTTGCAGGGGCAAGGTCTACTGCCTGGCCGTTAAAAACCAGCGTTGTATTCGGTGCATTACCCACAACCACCTGAAAAGGAGGCTGCCCCTTGACAGTTTCCTCTACGCCCGCACTCAGTATCCTGTCGAAAATGCTTTTGCCGTTTCGGTCAACGACGCTGACCCAACTGGTTTCTGACGCACTCAGTGTCAATGTAGCCAATGACCCGGTTTCCTGCACCGGGCTGGCAGTGGGTTCAACCGGCGTTGCAGTTATGGCTTCCGCAATCGGGCCGGAGGCTGTAACCGGTTCAGCAGCCGCTGGCTCCGCCTCGGCGGCCGGCGGCAAAACATCCGCTTCGGCAATCGCCTGCACATCAGAATGTGCTTCAGTGGACACTTCGGGATGCAACGCCAGGTTCTCCGTCTGGGCTGTTGCAATATCGGATGTTTCCGGAAGCCGGGGCATATAATCCATGTAAACAACCCAGGCAACCACCAGCAAGACTATCAGCGAGCTGGCTACCGTATAGAGCAGCCAGTAACGCTTATCCTGGCCGGGAATCAATATATTGGCAGACTGGATGCTGATCGGCTTCGGGCTGTTGGCAGGCAGATACTCCTGATAGGCATCGATCAACGGTTCGCTCTTTATGCCCAGGAGGCGAGCGTAATTTCGAATGAACCCCCTGGTAATCATCGGATCGGGCAATGCGGAAAAATCGCTGCTCTCAAGCGCCGCAATCTGCCTGGTGCTCAATTTCAACTGCGCACTGACGTCCTCGATACTGAGCCCCTGCCCTTCTCGCGATTGTTTCAACACTTCGCCTGCCGTTAAGGTGCTGGTATGCATGTTTTGCTCGTTTTTTACTGTATCAACCATAATTACTGCCCGGATTGTAATGCCTTAGCTTGTGCTGAGCCGGGATAATTCCGCCTGAGCTGTAGTGCATAACTCGCCTCGGCGTCCCTGTCGCCAAGCTTGCGCTCGACCTGGATTGCCAGCCACAGGATTTCAGGGCTTGGGTTGCCCACCAGTGAGGTTTGCAGATACTCGCGAGCCAGGCCGTATTGTTCCCGGTTGAATTGAATCAGCGCCAGTTCGTAGGAAGCCCGATGCAGCAAAGGCTGGAGCTGCAACGCCTTTTGCAGGTAAATCTCGGCGTTTTTCGTGTCCTGCTTTCTCAATGAGCAGATACCCGCATTGAGATAGGCGACATCCGGCGTTGTGTATAAAGGATTCTTCACTGCCGCCATGAACTGCGTGATGGATTCGTCAATTCTGTTGCGGGTGCACAGGAAGGTACCATAGTTGTTGCGGGATTCCGGGTTGGTCGGTTCCAGGGTGATTGAGCGTTTGAAGCTGGCATCAGCCTTCGCATCTTCGCCAAGTGCCGAATAAACAAGGCCGAGTCCATTATGCGCAGGGGCATAGCCCGGATCGGTTTTGGATGCCTCGGTAAATTCTTCCAATGCAATGGCGAGCTGGTTCTGGGAATAGTAACCTGCGCCCAGCTCGGTATGAATACGGGCACTATCCCGTTTCTGCGCATCCGTCTTTGCCGCATTCTGCGTCGCGCACCCCGTCAGCAATAGCGCAATCAATACCAACTTCTTCATACAACAATCTCCAAGGGAATCCGGCGTGCGCTGCGTTTGGTTTTATCCTGCACTTTACCAGCCAATTGGCCGCAAGCGGCATCAATGTCCTCACCACGAGTCTTGCGCGTCGTCACGACATGGCCGGCCTGCATCAGAATATCCCTGAAGCGCCGGATATTCTCTGTTTTCGAAGTGAGGTATCCGCTATCTGGAAACGGATTGAACGGGATCAGATTGAACTTGCAAGGGACATCCCTGACGGTTTGCAGCAACTGCCTGGCATGCTCGACCGAGTCATTGACCCCATCCAGCATCACGTATTCAAAGGTAACGAAATCGCGCGGCGCCTTTTCCAGATAACGCTGGCAGGCCGCCATGAGTTCCTTCAACGGGTATTTTTTGTTGATCGGCACGATCTCGTCGCGCAGCGCATCGTTCGGGGCGTGCAGCGAGACCGCCAGCGCCACCGGGCAATCTTCCCTGAGCCTGTCCATTGCCGGCACCAGGCCGGAGGTCGACAATGTGACACGGCGGCGGCTCAGGCCGTAAGCCGAGTCATCCAGCATGATCTGCATGGCGGTTACCACGTTGTCATAGTTCGCCAGCGGCTCGCCCATGCCCATCATAACCACGTTGCTGATAATGCGCTCGCCCGCCGGCAGCATGTCATAGCCGTCGGCCTGGCGCAGAGATTGATTGGCCAGCCACAACTGGCCGATGATTTCGGACACACTCAGGTTGCGATTGAACCCCTGGCGCCCTGTTGAACAAAAGGTGCATTCCAGCGCGCAGCCCACCTGTGAAGAAATGCACAAGGTTCCACGGTCGTCTTCGGGAATGAATACGGTCTCGACACCATTGCCCGTGCCTGCCGCGATCAGCCACTTGCGCGTTCCGTCGTCGGAAACCTGTTCAAGCTGAACGGCTGGCGGCGTGATTGTCGCTTCCAGCGCAAGCTTTTCGCGCAGCGATTTCGCAATATCGGTCATCTGCCCGAAATCATGCACACCAAAATGATGCATCCAGCGCATCAATTGTCTGGCACGAAACGGCTTCTCGCCCAGATTCTTGAAATATTCTGCGAGTTGCGCCTGGTTGAAATCGAGCAGATTGACTGGCATCAAGACTTATTTGCCGAAGAAATAGGCAATTTCGATGGCGGCATTCTCTGCTGAATCGCTACCGTGTACCGCATTGGCATCGATGCTTTCGGCAAAATCGGCGCGAATCGTACCGGCAGCCGCTTCCTTGGGATTGGTGGCACCCATCAGCTCGCGGTTCTTGGCAACCGCATTTTCACCTTCAAGCGCCTGTATCATCACCGGGCCGGAAATCATGAACTTGACCAGGTCCTTGAAAAAAGGGCGCTCTTTATGCACAGCGTAAAAACCTTCGGCTTCCGCCTGGGTCAGCTGCGCCATTTTGGCTGCAACGATTTTCAAACCGTTCGATTCGAAACGTGTATAGATCTTGCCAATGACGTTTTTTGCCACCGCGTCTGGTTTGATAATGGATAAAGTACGTTCTACAGCCATGTTCACTCCGATTGATAGATAAAATTAAGATGTTGAAAAGACCGATAAAATACCATTTTAACGGCCTAAAATAAACCTTTAACGCAGAATTCAGGCCTCTTGGGGCAATGTTGCAGCGTTCCGCTGACGGCGTGCCTCGTACAGGCAAATTCCGCTCGCCACGGAAACATTCAGGCTCTCCACCGAGCCGAACATCGGGATGCTTACCAGAGTGTCGCAGGTTTCCGCAGTAAGGCGGCGCAGCCCGGTACCCTCCGCCCCCAGCACCAGCGCAATCGGCCCGTCAAGCCTGGTATTGAACAGATCCTGCTTTTCCTCCGCAGCCGTACCGACCAGCATGACGCCGGCATCCTTCAATTCGCGCATGGTACGCGCCAGATTGGTCACGGCAATGAAAGGCACCGTTTCGGCCGCACCACAGGCGACCTTGCGCACTGTGGCATTGAGCCCGACGGCCCTGTCCTTGGGGGCGATCACCGCATGCACCCCCATGGCGTCCGCCACGCGCAGACAGGCACCCAGATTATGCGGGTCTTCCACGCCATCCAGAATCAGGAAAAATGGCGGCTCTTCAAGTTCGGATTCCAGGATATCGTGGATGTCCTTGTAGGGAATCGGCGTATCGACCACGCGGGCAATCACGCCCTGATGCCGCCCATTCACCCCTGCCAGACCATCCAGGCGGGACCTCTCCACCTGCATATGGCGCACGCCTGCGCCCTCTGCCATGCTCAACAGGTCTTTCATGCGGGCATCGATGCGATCCCGGTCTATCAATATTTCCTGCACGCTGGCAGCATGCTGCCTCAGTCGGCTCAATACGGCATGGAAGCCGAACAAAATACGGGTGTCGCTCATTTGGTCCTGGTACCTCGATTACTGGTTCTGCTTGTGGATTTTCCCGCCGGACTGCCAGTCGCTTTTACTTTGCTTTTTTTACCCGTTTTGCCTGCGCTGGCGGCGCGGGGCTTTCTGGCTATGGTTTTCGCCGCCGGTTTGGCTGTATCAGCCTTGTTGCGGGAAGTTGTCTTGACCGTACGCGGTTTTACGGGTTTTTCGGGCGCAAGCGGAGCTTCTTTTTCACTTTCGCTACCCGGGGCGGCAAGTACAAAGTCTATTTTACTGGTTTCCAGATCAACGCGGCTGACTTTCACGCGCAGCCGGTCGCCCAGACGATAGCGCACGCCGGTACGCTCGCCTGCCATCTCGTGCCGGGCCTTGTCGAAATTGAAATAATCATTGCCCAGTTCTGTGACATGCAGCAAGCCTTCCACATAAATACCATCGAGTGCGACAAACAGGCCGAAACTGGTCACGCCCGCAACCGTGCCATCAAATACTTCGCCGATCTTATCCTGCATGTAGTAGCACTTGAGCCATGCCTGCACATCGCGCGTCGCATCGTCAGCGCGGCGTTCGGTGATCGAGCAGTGCCTGCCCAGTTCCTGCCAGTCGCCTGCCTTGTATTTACCGCCATTGAGCACAGCCTTGATCGCACGATGAATCAAGAGGTCGGGATAGCGCCTGATAGGTGAGGTAAAGTGCGTGTAGGACTCGTAAGCGAGGCCGAAATGGCCAATGTTATCCGGACTGTAGACCGCCTGCTGCATGGACCTTAACAGCACAGTCTGCAACAGCATCTCATCAGGCCGTCCTTTGAATTGGGCAAGCAACTTGCCGTAATCCTTCGCATGCGGGCTATCGCCCCCGCCCACACCAAAACCGAATTCCCCCATGAAAGTGCGCAGCGCTTCAAGTTTTTCAGGCGTCGGTCCTTCGTGGATGCGATACAGGGCAGGATGCTCATGACCCTTGAGAAAATCAGAGGCGCAGACATTGGCAGCCAGCATGCACTCTTCGATCAGGCGATGCGCTTCGTTGCGGCTCATCGCCTCGATGCGCTCGATCTTGCCGCTGTCATTGAACACCATCATGGTTTCACTGCTGTCGAACTCGATTGCCCCGCGCTTCTCGCGTGCCTTGACCATGACCAGGTAAAGCGAATACAGATGCTGCACATGCGGCATCAGCCAGTTGTACTCTTTAGCCGCATCACCTTCGGGGTTGGTCAGCATGTCGTAGACCTTGGTGTAGGTCATACGCGCCTTGGAACGCATCACGGAGGGATGGAACTGGTAGCGTTTCACATTACCCAAGGCATCGACCTGCATGTCGCAGACCATGCAAAGACGCTCGACATCCGGGTTGAGTGAGCAAAGACCGTTGGAAAGGGCTTCAGGCAACATGGGAATCACCCGGCGAGGGAAATAGACCGAGTTGCCGCGTTCATAGGCATCCTTATCCAGGGCATCGCCGGGTTTCACGTAAAAGCTGACATCAGCGATCGCCACCACCAGCCGCCAGCCTTTTCCCTGCGGTTCGCAATAAACCGCATCGTCGAAATCACGGGCTGTTTCACCGTCGATAGTAATCAACGGCAACTCGCGCAGATCGATACGTCCCTTCCAGTCACTGGCTTGAACCAGCCTGGGATAGCTTTCCGCTTGCCTGACTGCCTCCGGCGAGAATTCATAGGGCAATTGATGTTTGCGCAGGGCTATTTCGATTTCCATGCCTGGGTCGGCATAATTGCCAAGAATTTCAATCACCTTGCCCATGGGTTTGGCATGGGGGGATGGCTGATCCGTCAGCTCGACCATCACGACCTGGCCGTCCTTGGCCTTCATATCCAGATGGTATGGAATCAGAATGTCCTGATTCACGCGTTTGTCCTCCGCAGCGACAATGGAAAAACCGTTACCCCGAATGATCCGCCCAACCAGGCGCGTGCTCCTGCGTTCCAGCACCTCCACGATCTTTGCTTCAGGCCTGCCCTTCCTGTCGACACCGGCCTGCCTGACCATGACCCTGTCGCCATGCATCACTTGAGCCATTTCCCTGGGAGAGAGAAATAGGTCCACACCACCCAATTTATCCTTGTCATCCGGAATCAGGAATCCAAACCCATCCGCATGGCCTTGCACCGTTCCTGCAATCAGATGCAACTTCTCGGCAATACAGAGCGCCCCCTTGCGATTGCGGATAATCTGCCCATCGCGCTCCATGGCGCCCAGGCGGCGATTGAAAATCTCACGTTCCTCAGTCTTGATCCCTACCAACGCATAGAGCTGCTCGACAGTGACCGGCACGCCCTGCTCTGTCATGGTCTGCAGGATGAATTCCCTGCTGGGTAGCGGGTTGGCATAATTCTCCGCTTCGCGTTTTGCGTGCGGGTCCGCAGCCCGAGGAGACTTATTACGACTGACAGTTTTTTTTCTGATTGACAAAGTATGGGTTTCCTATAGAATTTGCGCTCTTCGTTTTACCCCATCACGAATGCCCAGATGGCGGAATTGGTAGACGCGCTAGGTTCAGGTCCTAGTGGTGGCAACACTGTGGAGGTTCGAGTCCTCTTCTGGGCACCAGATTTCTCGCTGTTCTAATTGTTATTTTACCTCATATGCAACACACTGACTGAATGCAGACCCAGACTTTCCATCTGACTAAACCGTTTATCGCACTCTGCGACTTGCTTAAGCTCACAGGCATTGCCGATAGCGGAGGTCAGGGTAAAGCCATGGTAGCGGCTGGACTGGTGCGGGTTGATGGCGCTGTCGAACTCAGAAAAACTGCAAAAATTCATGCAGGTCAAACTGTGGAAACAGCCAATACGGTGATACAGGTAGGCTAAAACCGCATTTCTAGAAAATCGGCTATCTGCGCGTTTTCAAAAAGTGGATTGCCGATTCAAGCCAGAACCCCGTATTCGGCACGGTCCTTCAGCACTTCCTTGACTATCTTGAGCCCGATAACGCTGGCGCCGCTCGAAAAGCCATACACCATCACCATATCGCACAGGATATTGATGCTTCTGGGAACCCCGCCGGAAGCCTGGGCAATCAGTTTCGCCGCCGCCGGAGAAAACAGCTTGTCTTCCCGGCCCGCGATCTGCAGGCGATGATTGATATATTTGACGACTTCGAAAGGCTGCAACGGCGGAATGAAAAAATCCACCGCCACGCGCTGATAAAATTGCGTCAACTCCGGGCGCCTCAGCAAGTCCCGCAACTGGGGCTGCCCGACCAGAACAATTTGCAGCAATTGATCCTTGTCGACATTAATGTTGGATAACATGCGCAAAGATTCCAATGCGCCGGCACTCAGGTTCTGTGCTTCGTCTACAATCAGAACCACGCGCTTTCCCTGGCTGTAGCGCTCGATCAGGAAACGTTGAAAAGCATCAAACAACGCTACATTGGACAACCCTTCGTAAGGCTGCTCGAAAGCCAGCATGATCCAGCTCAAAAGGTCGTCGATATCCTGGTGTGTGTTGTAGACGATACCGACATTGATATCCGAGCCTAGATTATTAAGCAAGTGACGGACAAGTGTCGTTTTACCACAGCCGATCTCACCGCAAATAACGGAGAAACCAGCCTTGTTCTGGATACCGTATTCGAGCATGGCGTAGGCCATGCTGTGGCGAAAACCGAAAAACAGGAAATCGGGGTCAGGTTGAATCGAGAACGGTTTTTCTTTGAGTCCGTAAAAAGCTTCGTACATGTTTACAGTACCTTGTTTGAATTTGTGTGGATTTTATCTTCCCACAGGAAATTATCGTTTACTGAGATATGGCTGCGCTACCGGGTTTTTCTCACAACAGCACATCGCAAGCTAGCATATCAATATTCTGCGAAAATTGCTGATCCATGTGCTCTTCTCAGTACGATTGCACTACCAGCCGCCCTGGTATTCCATTCGATTTATCTTATCAAATACGCAATGCCGCAGGTTGCAAGTAATTTCTCAACCACAGGGTTATATCTGACAACATTGATCCTCTCCCCTCTTTGGTCCAACTGTTTTTTCAGCACCAGTATCAAACCCAGAAAACCCGGAGAAAGGTAATCCGCCTGCGAAAGATCCAGCTCCACAGGCTTGCCTGCAAGGCTTGCCGCCCTCAGTTTGTCCCGAATCCCTGCGTCTACAGGGTCGAGGATTGTCCCCGAAACCTGCAGGGTACAAATATCGCGCTCATTATCCAGCACCAATCCACTTTCTCCAGCTGCATGACTAAGGCGTTTTGCATTGACGGCCAGCCACAAACGGTGGGGCAATATCCGCGTAAGAATCAATTGCAGAAAAAACAGGCCGTCGCCCCAATAACGCTTCCAGAGATTGGGCTCCTCCTTGATGCGCCACAGCCACTCCAGGCCGATGTTCTGCACCCATACAGGCGCACGCTTCAATCGGTCGGCCTCGAAATTGACGACGGCCCCCAAATGGCTGACCAGCGGCGGTTTCAGCAGCGGCAGGTTTTTCATGATCCAGGCCTGGCCTTTCTTTGCCCCTAGGGCAACCACCAGGAAATCCGCTTTGCTTGCATTGATCGCATCAATAATGGCGGGGCTGCTCATTTCGTCCAGCGTACCAAAACCAGGCGAATAGTAGCCGACACATTCGACACCGCCAGAAGATTCGTTGATTCTTTTGCTTGCCGCTTCAGCGACGCCGTCCGGGCCGCCAAAAAAATAGGCAGTTATTTTTCTGCGCGGTTCCTTGCGGAACGCCTCAAAAAGCGAAGACCCGGCCACGCGCTCCCGGATTGGTATCCCGAGAAATTTCGCCAGCCAGACGATAGGCATGCCATCGGCGATTACCAGGTCGCTGGCAACCACCGATTGCCGGAATGCGGCATCCTGCTGTGCCAGCGCAAGAAAATTAAGATTAGGCGTAGTGAGGAAACACTTGGTCTCCTGCAATATCGCATTGCGCATATGGGCCATCGTCTGTTCCATATTGACGGCATCGAACGGCAATCCGGCAATGCAATACACTTCGCGGTCGAAATCATCCATCTTGATGCCTAGTCTCTTTCCGTTCTGTTCCAGGTCTTCTGGCGTTTGAACAGGAACCTGAAGTAATGGGGAATCTTGGAAAACACATAAATCGGGATAAACAGGAAGGTAGTCAGTGAGATGACTTTTCTTCCCCATCCCCACCAGGCTGCCACGACCGAAATCCCGAGGATCAATGCTGCGCACAGCATGATCTTCAATGGCAATGCCGATACCCCGAAGCCCATTGCGGCCGCGCTGACGGCCAGGCCGCTCACGATCATTGCCACCAGCAACGCCAGAGGCGGAATGCCGAGGTCAAGCGCCATCGCCACCAGATCTTTTCTGCCGGCAATCAATCCTTGCATAAGTAGCTTGGGGGATTCCGACAGTATCATTGCCAGATGCCCATGTTCCCAGCGCGCACGCTGGCCTGACTGCACATCCGCAGACGTGGGGAAATAACTGGTGACCAGTGCGTCATCGTAAAACATCGGCGCCTTGCCGATCCTGGCCAGGTCGATACCAAGTTTCATGTCCTCGACGATATTGCCGTTGGCGAGGTTGATGCCGGTGATGGCATCCCATGGAAAGGCCATCCCGGTGCCCATCAGCTGGCACGGCAGGTTCAGGCGGGCAAAACCGGATGGCCGCACCCGGTTCTTCACGATCCAGGCAAATTCGGCCACCTTGCTTTTCAATCCGGGATCAGCATTCGGCGCCTGCATCAGGTACAGGGCCTGCGTTGGCCTATCATGGTAATGCGCATGGGCGACGAGTTTCTCCAGCGCGCGTTCTCCGGTGAGACAGTCGGCATCGACGATAACCAGGATATCAGGAGGATTCGCCGACAGATGGCGAATGCCGAAATCCAGGGCAAAACCCTTTCCTCTATTAGTGCTGTCGTTACGCTCAATGACCTCAGCCCCATTTTCGGCCGCAATTCTGGCGGTATCATCAGAACAGTTATCGGCAACGACCAGCAGGCGATCGCCGGATTTCAACTGCGGACGCAGGGAATCCAGCGTGGCAACAATACCAGATGACTCATTGTGCGCCGGAATCAGCACGGCCACCCTGCAATCGGCTGCCGCAACCGGCGTGACCTTTCTTCCCGGCAGCAATGCCAACAATACCTGCAACCCGAGCACCAGCGTCGGAATCAGCAGCATGAAGGCAAGCACAGCCAAAAGCACTCCCAGGAATATCATCCGGCATGCTCGCGGAACAAGGCGGCCAGCTTGCTGGCTTCCGTATCGACATCATGGCGCTGCCTGACACGCACATAGGCGGCATCGCCCATGTTCTGCAGCTCGCTCGTGGGCGTCGCCAGCAACTCCTGCATCGCATCCGCCAATTCCGTCACTGCGCCTGCAGGCACCAGCCAGCCGTTCTGGCCGGGAATGACCAACTCAGGAATCCCGGCCACGTAGGTACTGATAACGGGCCTTCTGAGCGCCATTGCTTCCATGATGACCACCGGCAAACCCTCGGCGAAGCTCGGCAGGACAAGCGCCCTCGCATCCAGTACCCGTTCGCGCACTTCGTCGCTGCTGATCCAGCCGGTAATGTTGACATGGTCTGCCAGTCCGTACTGCGTAATCATCTGTTCGATTTCAGCGCGCATTTCACCATCGCCGGCCAGTACAAGCTCGAAGGAAACACCACGCTCGTTGAGCTCGCGGCAAGCTTCCAGCAGCAGCAACTGCCCTTTCTGCTCGCATAATCTGCCGACACAGATCAAACGCCCGGTATCCGGCATATCAATGGGCAGCACATCGTAAAAAGCCTGCTCGATGCCGCAATGGACAATCCTGATCTTGTGCCATTGATCATGGGCGATCCAGCGGAACAACTGGCTGCGACCATACGAGCTGATGGCAACCACGAAGGATGCATACCGGATTTTTTCCGACAGCTTGAGCAACTGCGGTTTGTCGAACTCTTCCGGCCCATGCACGGTAAAACTGTACCCCGGACCACCCAGCGCATGCGCCAGCAAGACAACCTCGGTGGAATTGCTGCCGAAATGCGCATGTACGTGCTGCGCACCGAATGACTTCATCCACCAGTATGCCTGGCAGGCTTCAACCAGGTAAATCAGATGGTAAGGGAGCGGTCTTTCTGCCTTGCAGCCAAGTTTCCATGCCAGCCTGAGTGCGGAAAACAGGCGTAACGGCCTTAAGACCAGTGTTTTGATCAGGTAGAAAAAAAGCCTTATCCCATCCATCAATACAAACCGGGTTTTTGTCCGCTCCCGCAAATCCTCCTCATCAACCAGGTCTCCTTCCCATCCGCGCAATGCAATACGCTGAATATTGAAACCCTGGCGCTCGAGGGCAAGGATTTCACGCCTGATGAAGCTATGGCTGACCTTGGGATACTGATTGATAAAGTAGGCTATCCGCATTGATTCTCACTCAAATCATGGCATTTTAGTAAGTTAAGGGTAGAATTGTAAAAGGCCGTATCAGCGGCCGTATTTGTCTTCAAATCTGACAATATCATCCTCACCAAGGTAGCCGCCGGATTGCACTTCTATCAGCTCCAGCGGAACCTTTCCCGGATTCTCCAGTGAATGAATCTGGCCAATTGGAATGAACGTGGATTCGTTTTCAGTAACGAAATAAGTCTTGTCGTTGTTGAACACCTTGGCGGTGCCGCTGACCACCACCCAGTGTTCCGCGCGGTGATGATGCATCTGCACCGAAAGCTTGCCTCCAGGTTTCACGGTAATGCGTTTCACCTGATAGCGTTCACCATGGTCGATCGAATCGTACATGCCCCAGGGCCGATAAACCTCTCGGTGGCTGACGTATTCGCTGCGCCCCTGCTCCTTGATCATGGCCACCACATCCTTCACGGACTGCACCATGTCCTTGTGCGCGACCAGAACCGCATCCTTGGTCTCCACGATCACAAGGTGATCGATCCCCACCGTAGCCACCAGGCGATGTTCTGCATGAATCAGGCTGTTGCCGGTAGAAACCGTCAGCACATCACCGCGAATGGCATTGCCGTCATGGTTTTTCTCGCTGACATCCCACAAGGCGGACCAGGAACCGATATCGCTCCACTCCGCATCCATGGGCACCATCACTGCACTATCGGTTTTTTCCATGATGGCGTAGTCGATGGACTCGCTCGGGCAGGCAACGAAGGATTCCTTATCGATCCGGATGAAATCCAGATCATGCTTTGCCTTTTCAATCGCTTCGCGACACGCGGCCAGCATCTTCGGCTGCAAGATTTCCAAGGCTTTCAAATAGGCACTGGCGCGGAACATGAACATGCCGCTGTTCCAGAAATAATCGCCTGATGCGATATAGCCGCTTGCGGTTTCCATGTCAGGCTTTTCGACGAACCTTGCCACGCTGAATCCGTACAATCCCGGCTCGAGGCTGTCCCCACGCTGGATATAGCCATAACCCGTCTCGGGCGCATCCGGCACAATGCCGAAGGTAACCAGTTTCCCGGCAGTTGCAATCGGTAAAGCCCGCAGGATACTGTCACGAAAAGCAGCAACATTCCTGATCAAGTGGTCCGCAGCCAGCACCAGCAGGACAGGATCCTCTCCGCCCTGTATCGCCTGCAATGCAGCCAATGCAATGGCCGGCGCCGTATTGCGGCCTTCCGGCTCCAGCAAAATGGAAGCATCGGCAAGGTCAAGCTGGCGCAACTGCTCTGCCACCAGGAACCGATGTTCCTCATTACAAATAATACAGGGCGGCGCATGTTCGATGCCTTCCAGCCGCTGAATCGTCGCCTGCAGCATGGTCGTATCGCCATTCAGCTTCAGGAACTGCTTCGGGTTCAACTGTCGGGACAATGGCCACAAGCGCGTACCGTAACCGCCCGCCATAATTACCGGCTGTATCATTATCGGAAATCCTCTCTATTCAATTGCTGCCACTCGATAAACAAGCCTCAAGGCATTTAGCGCATCCTGGTCCAGGAGCCTCCCCGCCAATGAGTGGGCTCAATTATTTATCTGAAATCTGGATTAAGAATGCTGGCTGCAGCTTAAGCAACAATGGCCTCGTGCAGTTTGAAGCCGATTGTCAATTGTTGAAAGTAACACTTAACCAGGCCGCATCTTGCTCCGGGTGAATATTCAAGTCATAAACCCAATTATCACCCTCCTGCTGGAAACCGCACTCAGCCAGAAAATTCTTGCATGGGGCATTTTGTGCCGAAGCAATATAATTGCCGACAATACGATTCGCGCCATTTTCAGCCGCAAGCCGTTTGATATGATTCATGACGCTATGCTCAAAACGATAGCCAAAAACCCGGCAACTTAATACGAATGCAATGATGTTCAAATCATGATTGATATATCGAGCAATGGCTATGCATGTCACGCCCATATCCCCAAAACGATCGGCGGTTTGTCCCGTCAGAATAATGTAATCACTCGATTGATACCATTCAGTGACTTCCTTCACTGAAGTTCTTGTAACTTGCAAGTTGAATTGGTTAGTCCGGTTTATCAATTCCGCAACACGTTTCAATTCAGCAACTTCCGGACGCTTGATATTTAGCCGCAACCCAAGCGAGGCAAACATGGCAACCCTATCCTCCTCGGAGGTTACATCTTCCTTGATATAAGCCTTTCTCTCCTCGCGTTGCTTATACATTAAAGTCCGGTCCATCTCCAAATCATCTTCCAATAGATCATGCCAGAGCCTGATCCGATGCCAGGTTTTTGGATCGTTCGCATCCAGACAAAGTATTTCCGGATATGTCTGGCTCATCAACTCCAGCTCATCTTTACGATCATCGATAAATACAAAGCTTTTCATTTTCAAATTGAATTCATGTTCGATCGTCTTCATTGCCTGCACCTTTGGTGCCCAGCTAATTGCAGAAAATACAAAATCGCTCTCTGAAAGGGTTGCATTCTGCCAATGGACATTTACAGGATCATTTTTTGAATTGATAGCTAATACAACGCCTTTGTTTTTTAGCTGTTTCAATATTAATTGGCGATCATGGTGATGCGTCACAGCACCTTCACCAATAACACCATGCCATAACGTGTTATCCAGATCGGAAATAACCAGCTTTTTCTTGAACAGGTGCACATTCGTGAAGATGATATCCAGGTAAGCCTGAGCGAAAATGCGCCCGAGCACTGCGGGGTGATGCAAGTTGCTGGTATAGAAATATGCGCCGGCGTATTGCTCGCCCACTGGTTTTATACAATCTGTTTCATCAAAAACGAATACATGCCGGAAGGTTTCCTGATTGATCTTATCAATACATTCACCCAGACGTTTAAAGAGTTCTTTTTTTGCAATGTTACGGTTTCTTGAAGTTAATTTATTCTTAATAAACCGTTTAATATAACTGTCGTCACGAATAATGAATGATGCGCTGTGAACATGTATCGGGCAATCAAACAAATCAGCAATCAACTTGATAGTGTCATCGGCTTCGTTCCACGCCTTTTGGGCAATTTCAGAAATATACTGCTTACTGATTAATGACTTTCTCCAACTCGTAAGCTCGTTAAGTGGCAGTGAGAATTCATAGGTGAATGGACTAAAAAACACCAAATCATATTTTTCTGAACTGCAAGCGCGTAAATCATCACGTAGTTCGTGAGGATTCTTGGATGTCAGGTATTCAGGTTGGATGAAAATACCAGCTTCGAGAAGCGGCCCTACGATAAAAGGCACGATATCCAGGAACAGGCAATCGCCAACAAACAGGATTCTTTGCTTATGCTTCGGCTTTCCCACCAAAACATGATGGATTTCCAGAAGCTCCTTATAGAAAATATCCCACTGCTCTTCGTTTAACTGGGGCCTCAAAAGCTTTTCAAATGCGGCAATCTCAGAGTCAAATACAAGATTCGCCTGCTTTACCTTTGATTCCTCATTCAACGACACGTCATAAAGCGATTTGATTTTCTCGCCAATCAACAGTTGCTTAAAAGCATCACCCTGCCCGTCAAAGTATTTTGAAAGATAATCCGCATAGGCAACAAATTCCTCAGCCAGGAATGCATCCCAATGCCCTTTAGCCTTCTCAAGCGATTCGACCCACCTCGGCGCCTGGTAAAGCGCATTTGCATAAACTTCAGCTATCGCATATCGATTATTGCTAATCAGCTTGGAAATATTTCCTGCGTGGCTTTTCCTGTCATCCACAGCGCTCACCTCATTAATACCTATATTCAATATCATAAAGAACTCAAAACCAAAGTTTGGG
Source organism: Methylophilaceae bacterium (assembly GCA_905339275.1). Classification (GTDB taxonomy): domain Bacteria; phylum Pseudomonadota; class Gammaproteobacteria; order Burkholderiales; family Methylophilaceae; genus UBA6140. Next base: position 900,892 of record CAJPFK010000001.1, on the reverse strand, counting down.
AATCCAGGTGTCGATTAACAATAATTTACGCGCTTTATGTTCAATATGCTCGTATTGAGCTACCTATCGTCGAGTACGTACAGACCTCCAACTAACTATTACCGATCAGGACATGCTGATTAATCCGGTTGTTAATTATCCAGCAAAAGATGTGCCCGCTTTTTCCCCACTTGGGACCATAAGTAATCCGGCGCTTTCTGATATGCGTTTCTGGAAAACTCTTCGCGCAGGCCTGCGTCCCCGGCCACACGCTGCAGCGCATCTATCCAGGACTCTGCATCATGCGGGTCCATCACCAAACCTTGTTTGCCGTGCTCGACAATTCCACCGCCACCCATCGGGCTTACAAGACACGCAAGACCCGCGCCAAGCGCCATGTAAGTAACCAGCGGGCTGCCCTCTTCCAGGCTGGGCAGCAGAAAAATGTCAGCTTGTTCGTATATGTCGCTTAAATTATCGACATAAGGAACATGCTCAATATCCGGGCGTCGCAGGTAAGGCTCGATAATATGCCGCACCTCGGGTTGTATGTCTCCGACAATCCTTAACTTGCCCTGGACCCCGGAACGGCACCAATAATCCAATAGCAGGTGCGGCCCTTTCCGCACACCAATAGTGCCTACGAATATTGCAGTCACGTTATTCCCAACGGCTGGCTTGCGGCCGTTATCCATTTTCAGGATATCCGCTTCTTTCAATCCGTATGAAGTCTGCAATATTTTCTGCTTTGGCACATCTGCATTCAATAGTGATTGGGTGACCATCGGGCTGCACGAAAAAACATAATCAGTCAGCTCCAGCTTTGCAGACTCCTCCTCGACATTTGCAGCAGTAATTCCGTGAGTGGCCTTCAGACCAAGCCTGGAATATTCTGCATCGAGTATCGATTTGCTGTTCGACTGGTGGGTATTAACGGCCTCCCTGATAATCTTGTGCCCACGCCTGTGAATCTCTTTATACAACCCCAAAGAAACCCCAGGCCATAAATAGGCAATGTCCTGGTCTTTCAAGCTGTACAAAAAGCGAAATTCAGAAAAACGCTTGATTTGAGCGTCTTTCAGAAACCGATAAAAAAGTGATTTTGACCAATCCGGTAACGCATTTCGATAAAAGGGTTTCCCATAGTGACGATTCGAGGCTATCCCCATCAAGGACAATTTCATATTTTCGGACTGCATTGCTTCAACGACAGATAGTGCTGCGTACGCAATACCTGATTCGTAGAAATAGTTTGGGTAGAATGCTGAGATTTTCGTAGTCATTATCAGATTATGTCACTTATATTCGATAAGCTTTATAGCCCGACCGAGCCATCGATTATGATGAAATTTCAACTGGCCGTAGACTTCCGCAAATTTGCCGGCCACGCTGAAAAATGCCCTGGCCCACGGATAAGCCTGCGACGACCACTTGTTCCGCAATCCAAGGCGAAAGATATGCAGCGGATACACGGCTAATATCAAAAAAGCGCCAGCTCCGTAGAATATGGATGCAAGCAGCGCAACCACCGGAATCCACAAGCCCCATAGCCATGACCGTATGGACTCCTTGACCCAGTGACGCTCTGGTGATGCCCCATGCAGGCATGCACCTTCTGCATAAGCATGGCCTGCCCGCATTGAACGCCTCCACCACTGGCCAAATCTTGTGATTGCAGCATCATGCAATGTCATTTCCGCATCGAGACGCCAGATACGCCAGTGCTTTTTTCTCAAGCGTATGCATAACTCAGGCTCCTCGCCTGCAATCAAATCGGCACGATACCCGCCGACCTCACGAAATGCGCTGACCCGCATCATGGCATCGCCGCCACAGGATTTTGCTTCGCCAACCGGAGTATTCCACTCGGTATCACACATCATATTGTAAATGGAATGCTCGGGGTAGCGCTCCCTGCGCCGACCGCAGACCACAGCATATTGCGGATGGCTATCCAGGAATGCCGATGCCTTGGAAATCCATCCTGCATCGATCTCGCAATCACCATCCACAAACTGGATATACCCAATATCGGGAGCACGCTTCAGCAAGTGCTCAACCCCTTCATTTCTGGCCCGGGCGGCAGTAAACGGAATACCCATGTCCAGTGCCACCACCTCGACCCCCATGGCTGCCGCACGTTGGGGAGAATTGTCGGTGGAGCCGGAATCGACATAAACGATCAGCTTGACCCGCTCTATCATTGTCAGAAGACAGCAAACCAGGCGGTCTCCCTCATTGCGTCCGATCACTACCGCACCCACGCGGTTATTCAACTCAGGTTCATTCATCATGATGATTGTTATTGTTCAGTTTGATTCTGGCAGGAACACCAACCGCAATTGCATTGTCAGGGACATCCGTAATGACTACCGCATTGGCACCGATCAGCACATTATTGCCGATCCTGATGTTGCCCAACACCTTTGCACCCGCCCCGATATCCACATTGTTGCCAATGACGGGCGCCGCAACCTCCTCAACATTCTTCAGCCCGACCACAACGCCATTCCGGATCCGGCAATTATCGCCAAACCTGGCATAACCGCTGATGACGATACCGCCGAAATGATCAATCACGAAATGCCTGCCAACCTCCGCCTCGCAAGGCAATTCTATGCCTGTGACAATCTGGATGAACTTGTACAATATCCTGTAAATCAGCGAGCATAACTTGCGTAATATGGCCGGGCGCACACCATAACGCCAGCGGCCGAACCGGTAAACCGCCATGACCCAGAAACCTTGAGCTCCCCAGTCTCCACGGTACGCTTTTAAATCTTCGCGCAAATGATCAAACATGGAATGTGGTTTCCCTATCGAGTTGATTTTTTCGCCAGATTCGTACGGAAAAATGTTTTCCAGACAAAAAACGAATTTTTAATGTACGTCATGAGTTTTTCCATGGGCTCCATCCGCAGGATATTCCTCACGACCAATAGAATATCGACCAGCGTGGTCAGAAAAAGATGGGCAAGCACGCCCGACATCCCATGATTCTTACGGAAATATAACAATTCACTCTCAATCTGCAGGGACTTGATCTGCCGCCCATGAGTGGATATCTGGCTGTCAGTCTTGGCACTCTGCCCTCCGATATGTACTACCGGCACAGGAAAATAGGTGACATCCCATCCTGCTTTTTTCGTTGCATAACAGTGATCCACCTCCTCGCAGTACATGAAGTACAACGGGTCAAACATACCTACCTGATCAATGACCTCCCTGCGAATCAGGTAGTAACACCCAGGTACCCAGTCACATTGCCTGACCGAATCATGCCCCCAGTCCATATCATCGACCATCTGGACCTGCCTGAAATACCGATTCAGCCCGGTAGTATGCAAAAAAATTCGCCATGGCGTAGGGAAATAACGACAGGAAGGCTGTAATTCCCCATTTTCACCAATGAGCTTGACGCCAAGAATGCCGCACTTGGGATGTTCGTCCATATAGGCTACGGTCTTGGCTATGGTATCCGGCTCAACAAAAGCATCCGTGTTCAGCAACAATACATATCGCCCCGTGATGAATGGGAGGGCCTGGTTATTGGCGCGGCCGAATCCCACATTCACCTTGTTCTCAATCAGCGGGATTTCAGGATAGGCACTGCGGATCACTTCAACGGAGTTATCCCTGGATGCATTATCGATGATGAACACTTCCATCTGCAGGTCATGTTTTGAGGCAAACAAGTGCTGCAGTGAAACTTTCGTGATTTCCGCTGTATTGTAGCTGACCAGAATGACTGAAATATCCATGAAATCTCTCTTATTATTTATTTAAATTTAAGAAGCTAATGAAACTTAAGGGAAAACACTTTAATCTCCCGGAACATTCAAATTCCGATAGCTATCTTTAGAACACAATATCAAGTCGGGCATGAACCTCCCTGGCCGACAACAGTCACCCCAGCCCGTAACCTTGCAAGCAAGCTTCATACCTTAGCTCCTTATGATTTCAAAAATTCGGATGCTACGGTCTTTTTTACATTGAAACTTTAAATGTATCACTCATCCCAGGAGTAGGATGACCAGTTTTTATTTATGGGCTTCTCGGCAATTATTTTCCTGAATGATCAGGCAGACAAGCCGTATTCATTGAATACCACCCCGAAAAGCAAGCTTCAATTACAGTCAGTTCGTGTGAAACACATGGTTTTATCTTTTTAATTCAAAAAACTGACATCTTTTTATATATCTAATCAATGCTTAACTTTTTTAAGTTCGTGCCGTATAATTAAATAAATAACAAAAATTTCAATACCAATAACGTAATTTTAACTTTGTAATTCGGGGATAATTATTATGGAAATTGGTTACTTATGGAACTTACCTCGAATAAACTACGTTGGTCTACGTATGTGCTCTCTGTCGCCGGAGTCTTGCTAGCCGGCAACTCAATCGCAGCAGAAATTTACAAGTGGAAGGATGACCGGGGCGTTACCCAGTACTCCGACAAGCCGCCTCCGCAACTCACGCAAAAGCCCGACAACAAGCAGCTCAAGGCATTGCTTGAAGCCCAGGTGCTATGTAGCGCCAAGGAGTTGCCAAAAAACGCGTCTACAGTTGCCCTCTATGATGCTGCTCCGCAAACGGAAATGGCGAATATTATCGTGCCGGGCAAGTCCAATACCAGCAGCCCCTTGTCATCATTGATTGGCAAGTCTGCAATTAGTCCAGTCGTCGTCGCAAAAACCGGCACGACAACGGCAACGGCAGTTGCAAAAACAACCACTACGGCTGCCAAGACCACTACTACAGCGACCAAGACAACAACGACAACTTCAGCAAAGAGCGGGTTCAATTCCTCGCCACTGACATCCAGCCTTTCTGGAATCTGGAAGAATGTCCAGGTATTCAACGTGCCTAAAAAGACGGTTGTAGCGGGAACGCCGACTGGTTCGACTGGTTCGACTGGTTCGACTGGTTCGACTGGTTCGACTGGTTCGACTGGTTCGACTGGTTCGACTGGTTCGACTGGTTCGACTGGTTCGACTGGTTCGACTGGTTCAACTGGTTCGACTGGTTCAACTGGTTCAACTGGTTCAACGAATGATACTTCCACACCGCATGATCATGGCTATATGCCTGTCGTTAATAATGCGTTGATACCGGCCCCCAACGCTGGTTTTTCAAGCTTGCGCCTCCAGAGCGCGAATGGCGAGCAGCCAGGCAGCAGTCCTGATGACAACGGCGCCTTCCGCGTGTGGTGCGATTTCAGCCACATGAATTACGACGATGCGATCGTATATCCAGGCCAGCAAGGGAAGGCCCACCTTCACACCTACTTCGGTAATACCAACGCCAATTACGCCAGCACTGCCGAATCCCTGCGGACCTCGGGAAACAGCACTTGCAACGGCGGCATCATGAATCGTTCCGCGTACTGGGTACCGGCAATGATCGATACCGCAAACGGCGCGCCGCTTCGTCCGAGAAATGTGCTCGTCTACTACAAGCACGGTAAGGTAACTGCCATTCCTCGCGGGCTCAAAATGATTGCAGGCAACATGGCCTCAAGCTCGCCTCAAGACATGGCATGGTTTGAGTGCAACGAACTCTATTCATCTCGTCAAACCCATTTACGCTCGTGTGGAAAAGGCGGCTTGTTGTCGTCGTCCGTCACCTTCCCGAACTGCTGGAACGGTAAGGACCTGGACAGCCCGAACCATAAATCCCACATGGCCTATGACGATAACGGCAAATGCCCTTCCAGCCATCCGGTGAAGATTCCAACAATCAATGTCATTGCATACTACAACGTGACATCCGATTCCGGTACTTCGAAGTGGCGCTTGTCGAGCGACAGCTATCCGACCTCAAGTCCTGGTGGTTATAGCTCCCATGCTGACTTTGTCATGGGCTGGGATGAAACCATTCATAAGACATGGATCGACAATTGCATCAATTCAGCCAAGGATTGCAAGGCGCATCTCCTGGGCGATGGAAGAATGTATTTTTAATCGTCAGTCTATCCACAACTAAAACAGGGCGCTCACAAGGCGCCCTGTTTTTTTTGAGCTTTTCCGTCTGCGATTGGTACACGTCAATTTTTCATGAACTTGATCTTCGGGCGGAAGAAAAAGAGGCCATTGAATAGAGGAACAATGGTTCTTAGCGGTACCTTTCGGGTACTGATCTCCCAGGCATTCTCCAGAAACCAGAGCCATATCCTTGCTGTTTTCTTGATGAATGACTTATTGGACAATCTGATCGTGGCAAAATGATTCCTCACATAATAGCCATGCTTCAACATGTCGACTTTTGAGGCAAAGGGATCAAAAAACCCTTTCTGGTAATGTACGGTCACACTACTGATAACGCAGTAGCAATTTCTTGCACTCGCCACCCTGGTGGTAAATTCCACATCTTCATCGTATAAAAAGAACTCCTCGACAGGCAGGCCGAAATCGATGATCGCGCGGGCAGACACCATGCACCCGATCCAGGTGGATGATGTCACTGGCACACATTTATCTTCAAGCACTGAACCGTACCATTTGTTTGCATCATCTGCAGCGGGGGACATATAAACCTGCATATCCGGTTTTACGACCACTGTACTGAGAAACCCGGTCTGATCCGAGTCAAAGTATTTACAATGCGTCATCTCTTCCAAGGCATTGATTTCAGGCACAGCATCGTCATCAAACAACCAGAACCATTGATGTCCTTTGGCAATTGCCATTTTGATGCCGGTTGTGAACCCGCCTGCACTACCTACATTATCCTGCATATGAACCGTAATATCGGTTTGCTGTTCCAGCCAGGAAATAATACTTGGGCTTGTTCCTTGAAAAATCACGATGATTTCGTCAGGTTTTCTCGTTTGATTTTTCAGGTTGTGGATGACGTTCTTGAGATCCTCTTCTCTCGAAAAAGCCAGAACGATCGCAGCCACAGATTGGTAAGGTTTAATTTGTTCGTTCATCAAAAATATTTCCTAAAAATCCCACAATGAGAATATATGCAATCAGATGCCGGCCTTTATGGCTTCATATGCCGCCACAAATATGAGCGAGCAGATATAGCCAATTGCAAAAGCCGGTAATGTCATCAGCTCCCGTTTCCAATTGAGCAAGCCATACTGTTTCATAAAATACCATGTCAGTGGCAGAGTCAGAATGATACTGAACACAACGACATAAAGTGCCCCATCCATTCCAAAATAATGATACGCAGGGATCATCAAGGCAAACAGGGCTATTAACTGGAGAATATTCATGGGAACAGCCAACTTTGGCTTACCAAGCGCAAGGTAGCATTGCTCAGCCACAATCGTTCTTGCGCCAAGAAACCACAGCGCCAATATTTCGATCATCGGTCCGGCACTGACATAACGACTGTCATAGAGCAGTTCAATAATCACATGCCCTGCATTTAACAAAAAACCGGAAATAAATAGCGTGGGAAGGTCGAATAGAAGCCGAAACTTATAATAGACCCGAGCCAATTCTTCAGGACGCTCGCGATGGGCCTGGCTCAGAACCGGTAACGTCACTGCCGATGCCCATCGGGACAAAATATCCTGTAGTGCATTCGTCATGAAAATGGCAATACTGTAGATACCAAGAGTTTGCGGTGTGATTAATCCGGCAAGAATGAGCTTGTCGCTGTTCCTGACAAAAAACCCCATGATCGTCGTCAGCAGTATCCATTTTCCAAAACCAAAAACTTCCCAGAAAGCACGTGCTTCCCAGGCAAAGCGGTTGTTTCTGCCTGGCATGAACAAATGACTGACAATCATCTTTGAAGCAGCGGTAACAAGCGTGCCAACAACGAGAGCCCATATAGACTTTTCAATCATGGCAAATGTAACCATGGTCGCCAAACCTAGTACCTGGCTACCCAGTTCGACTATCGTCAACCTGCCCAAGGCCATATGACGGCTTGCTGAAGCGAGTTTGGTCGATTCGAATCCCGAGATTAATGCCGTAAATGACAGCACAGCAATAATGGCGGGAAGATCGGGATGCGCATAAGCGCTTTCCGGCGGGATCCATCCCATCTGATTGGCAAAATAAAATCCGGCACTCAGCAGAAGTGCGATCAACCAGAGCAACCCTCCCCGCACGATCTGTATGCCCCATGCAGTGTCGAGGAACGTACGCTCATCGCCCCTGGTACTCTGAATGATATTATGATGAACGCCCAGATAGGAGCATAACTGCAGCCCGACGATCAGTGTATTTGCAACTGCCATGACGCCGAACATTTCCGGTACAAGCAGCCTGGTCATAATGAGGTTGCTTGCCAGGCGCAGCACCTGACCTCCGATCTGACCACCAAAAACCCATACACTAGAGCGAATGACGAGGCGACGTACTGAAGAAGCGGAACTGTTTTTATTCATATGATGAGTCGCATGCGCTTTTATAATATTTTAAGGCTATCCATTGGGTAGATTTAATGGATAGCCTTACGATGAGTTTCCAACCAGGTAATACGATTTATACAATCCGGCATTACCGCAATCGTTACGGTAAACAGGAAGGGTCAACTGAACATTGCTGCACAAATGGTTTCCGTCTCATGCATGCCAACCCACAAAGGTAGCCTGAGCAAACGATCCGAAAGATCCTCTGTATGTTTCATACTGCCATGGGCGCGTCCAAACTTCATGCCGCCGGGAGCGCTATGCAAGGGTACGTAATGAAAAACAGCATTGATACCTCTTTTCTTCAACCGGTCGATGACCTCGGTCCGCTCATCCAGCGAATTCAACAATACGTAGTACATATGTGCATTATGCTGGATATGCTCTGGAATAATAGGCCTGCGTAAACGGCCTTGCTCCTCGAAATCAGCAAGCGCATAGTGGTATTCATCCCATATCTTCAAACGCTCTGCAGTAATATTTTCCGCATCCTGCAACTGTGCCCACAGGAAAGCCGCAATAATCTCGCTGGGCAAATAGGATGATCCAATGTCTATCCAGGTGTATTTATCGACTTCGCCTCGATAAAAACGGCTGCGATTCGTACCCTTTTCCCGAATCACTTCGGCACGTTCAATGAACCTCTCATCATTAATCAACAAGGCCCCGCCCTCACCTGAAATCACATTCTTGGTTTCATGAAAGGAATACGCGCCCATATGGCCGATAGAGCCTAGCGCCCTGCCTTTGTATGTCGACATTACCGCCTGGGCCGCGTCTTCGATAACAAGTAAATCATGCCGGCCGGCAATTTCCATGATGGTGTCCATCTCACACCCAACACCCGCATAATGCACCGGTACGATCGCTTTGGTTCTGGGAGTGATGGCCGCTTCGATCAGTTTCTCATCAATATTCAAGGTGTCTGGGCGAATATCGACAAATACGGGCACGGCACCTCTCAGGACAAATGCATTGGCAGTTGAGACGAAAGTGTAGGACGGCAGGATGACTTCATCGCCTGGCTGTATATCTGCGAGGATTGCGGCCATCTCAAGCGCAGCAGTACATGAATGGGTAAGCAATGCTTTTTTGGAGTCAGTGTTAATTTCTAGCCAATTGTGGCAATTATTCGTAAACATGCCATCGCCGGCCAGCTTTCTGTTTGAATGCGCCTGATCGATGTACATGTGCTCATTGCCCGTCATGTAGGGCCTGTTAAACGGAATCACTAAAAACTCTCCCCAAAGATACCAAGTAATGTGTATGTTACAGGCAAGAACCATGCCCGCCATGTAAACAATTATGTTTAATGCGCCTGTTACAGGTTTGATTGTGGAGTAAATTCATCCGGGCATCAATAATCAGATGAATGCATGCACGCCGGGATGAGAAATAGGCCTGCTTGATGCCCGATTCAGGACAGCCTGGGGGAAATGCTATACGCTGTGGAAAGGATCGACGAGTATGGATTTTTTACCGATTCGGTCACTGGACTGCATCGCGCGCGATTCCAGTGAAGCCATTAATTCATATCTGCGCCTATACAGTGCACGTTTTTTTGATGGGACTTCTTCGATACTCTTTCTGGGCGGTTCCATGCCGAACGAATAAAAACTCCGGGAGACCTTAACCCCGCCACGTTCTTCCCAGACTTCGTTGTAGTTCAGGGATTGTTCGATATTGTTGACGTTTTTACCAAAATAATTGCTCCTCTGATGCCTGGAGTCATCGGAAACTGCATAAATTCTGCTTATTCCCAGGCCGCGCGAAAAGAACCTGAACAATTCAAAGAGCAAGTCCCTGGGGCGTACGCCATGTGTTGCTTTAGTGATATCCCGATAGACATCCAGCAGGCCGTCGATATTTCGCCCTTGAATAGCCCCAACATATGCCACAACCTTGTCATTTTCAAACGCTAAAGAAAACGCAACGGAGAAGATGCGTGTCTTGTCCAGGAAAAGATTCAGGACAAGCTGACCCTCCCTCATAAACCACTTGGGTTGGTCAAGCACCACATGCAGTTTGTCATATACATCGTCGAGGCTGAAAAGCTTGAGCGCGCCGCTAATCGGGAAGTCAAGATCGTATCCCTTCTCCTCAATAACTTTATAGTGCTCTTCGATCCTTTTCAGGCGCGTTCTTGCATCCCATCTATTGGATTGGTAAGGCCAGACAACCGCACCAATAATTTCAGGGCGTTGCAGCATCAGCTTGCCAAGCGGGCTTTCTTTATCTGCCTCCAGAAAGGGGTTCAGCGAACTCCTGACCGAGAACGCCTTGGCTACAAAAGTGAGTCGATGAAGAAAATTTCTCGGTGTCGGAGTTGCGTACACGAGTGCGGAGACCGCAAAAATCAGTATAAGATGTCTGATTGCCAATGATCTGCCTTGGAATTAATTAATAATTTAATTATTTATATTTATTAAGTCGATATCGACATATTGAAGGCACTACTTGAGGGAGTTTAGTGGCGATTGCCTGAAATGACAACCTTATGGCAAACCACGGATATCCATTAACTTGCCTTGGCCGTGCCGGTTTATTTAATTAATACTTTTTAATTAGATACTTGCATTACAATTACTTGAGGAGAATTCTCATGGCTGGAGTACAGGCTTCTTACCTGCCCGGCCAGATTCTCTGATGCCTGCGATTGGCAATGCAGGTAAACTTTGAGCAACCCATCAAAGCTCATCTGTTTATATCTGGCAATTAAATCCGGCTCAGCTATTGCATCCGGCATACCAAGATGCAGTACCAGCCCGCCATTTTCTACTGCAAACACCGGAGTATCCCAGTAAAACCTTGCTACACCGCTCTTTGGCGGTCTCAGGTAGAAATAACTGTAATTACCCAGAGTATCCAGGCGCCCCCTCAAGCTGCGCTTCCACTGAATGACACCATCTTCCGGATTTGCGAGGCTGATGCCCACATCATAGTGGTCATACCCATTTCCCAGCGCCCACTCCATCTCAATATAGGTGTTCATCAGATTGGCTTCCCGAAAGCGCTTGTTATCGCTATACACGGCTTCCGGGTAACCGGCGCGCACCCCTCTCCAATAACGCTCTCCATTCCTGATGAATTCGCATCCCAGATGGCAGGCGACTTCTTCATTATCGCAACTTACCAGATGCAGCTTTCCTGCTTCCTTTGCCATCCGTTCCACATCATTGGACTGCAGGTGCACCACGCCATCTCCATATCTGGCCGATGCAAACGGCGTGATCATTTCCATATCCAGCCGGCGGATTTCTTCATCTTGCAGCACTTGCCGATAATCGTAATCCGCTCTGTGATTCCGAAGAAACTTCCGTTTTTGCTTCTCGAAATTCGAGAGCAATTCATCCAGGGTGCGCCCCCTTAATGGCAATACGGTACTCAGGTATTGAGGTAGTTTTAATGCGCCGGGAATGGGAAACTCACTCACCAGCACCTTGTGCCAATCGGCCTGTTCAAAGTCATAGCCATCAATTGAGAGTATGGCCTTCGCCATATCTCGCTGGTCTTTCCGACCAAGATAGTAATAACTTAACCGGCTTCCCTGCTTCGGAGGCAGCTTTGTCAATTCCCACCGCCAGAGGCAGGCAAGGCTTGAAATAGCATTGAAGTAATTTTTAAATTCCCCCAGCTTGAATCGCATGGCTGGTGTAAGAAGTTTTTTGAGTATTTTTTTCATACAATCATTAATTAGTGAATCTGGGCAGCCAACCGTGCTCCCAACTGACGTCTGCTTCACTAATGCAATTACGGCTAATAATCGGATTAAATAACCATTACACAAATAGCGGCTATAATTTGACAGGTTTTCTTTTGCTCGAAAAACGTCCTCAGCACTTTTTAATTCAACGATTCAAGGAATTATCATTTCCAAAGCACTTACACTCCGGCAAAGAATCATCAACGCGGGACTCTGGACGCTTGCAGGCCACGCAACAGGCCAAATCATACGACTGGCAAGCAATTTATTGATGACGCGTTTATTGCTACCGGAGATGTTCGGCCTGATCGCTATAGCCAATGTCCTGATCTTCGGTATCAACATGCTATCGGATTTCGGGCTTCGACAAAACCTTATTCAGAGCAATCGCGGACATGCCGTCTCATTTTTAAATACCGTCTGGACCGTCAAAATCGCCAGGGGCATTGTCATCTGGGCTTTTGCGTTAGTCATCGCCTTCGGGATCTACTGGATGAATCTAGCCCACTTGTGGTCTGCCGAGAGCGTATACAGCGATCCTGCACTGCCCTACATCATCGCCATCCTCGGATTCACCGCCGTTATTGATGGCTTCGAATCCACAAAGGCCGATACAGCAGGCAGGGAACTGCTTCTCAAACGCCTGACCCTGATAGAAATTACAAGCCAGCTGGCGGGCATCACCATGATGGTCGCCTGGGCCTGGTTTGACCGGTCAGTGTGGGCGCTGGTAATCGGCGCATTGTTCAGCGACATCATCAGAACGATACTGACCCACACTTCATTACCGGGAATCCGAAACAGAATTCATTGGGACCAAGAAGATTTTCATGAAATCTTCAAGTTCGGGAAATGGGTATTCGTAGCATCAATCCTGGGGTTTATGGCAAGCAGCGGAGATAGATTGGTGCTGGGCGGATTAACCGATGCGACAACCCTTGGCCTCTACTCAATTGCATTCCTCATGTGGAGCGCAATGCGTGAAGTCATCCAGAAAATCACTGGCGACGTCGCGTTTCCTGCATTTAGCGAAGTGGTGCGCAACAGGCCGGCCGATCTCAAAAAAACCTATTACAAATTCCGACTGCCAATCGACGCCCTCTCATTATTTGCTGCGGGGATGCTCTTCGCGGCCGGCGACCTGATCATCCTCATCCTCTACGATGATCGCTACGCTGATGCGGGTACCATGCTGCAGATCCTTTGTGTCACATTTATTGCCGTCCGTTACGAGCTGGTTAACCAGTGCTTTCTTGCGCTAGGCAAGCCCAAACTGCTCGTTCCGCTCACAGTAGTCGGCATACTGGCACTTTATGGCCTATTACCGGTAGGTTATAGTCATTACGGCATAAATGGCGCGCTATGGATGATCGTCCTGAGCAATTTTGCTGCGTTACCTTTGATATTTTTCTACAAAAACAGATACAACATCCTGGATATTCGCAAGGAGCTATTCGTATTGCCCATCCTGCCTGTAGGCTACGGACTTGGTTTGGTCGTGCATTCCATTTTCGACAGGCTTTCCTGATTGCGCTTTAATCCAGACAGGCAATTCAAATTTTGATAGCATGGCAGAGAGCCAACGGTTAAAGTGAATAGACCCTGCTGGATTTAAGGTTCTGGATATTGCAAAATCAGTACAGGAAGCTGACAAGCCAGCAGTCAATAAAATCAACCAACATGCACCCATAAATACACCATGCCAGAACATCTCCGGGCACTAGTCGTTATCCTTGTCCTAGCAACATTCGTATTCTTCTATACCAAGCGAGCTATAGGGCCACAGCTATTACCCGAAGAATTCAAACGCTGGCGAAACGCGTGGTTCGCCATCACACTGATTGCATTTCTCTCGAATCACTTCTGGATATTCATAGCAGTCACCACAGCCTATCTCTTTTACGCCAAACGTTCCGAAGACAATAAATTTGCCTTGTATTTCGGCCTGATTATCCTGGTGCCGACCATAGCAGCAAGAATACCCATGCTTTTTGACATCAATTACGCACGTATTCTGAGCTTGACCATCCTGTTACCGATGCTGTTAATGCTGAAGCCGACACCAGAGGCACCAGGCATGGGTAAAACACTGGCCGACAAGATTCTGATCGCATTTCTGGTGTTGAGCACTATCCTGATGATGCGCGGCACCACCTTTACTGACGCCTTGCGCGGCGGCTTCTATCTATTCCTCGATGGGTTCCTTCCTTACTTCATTGCAAGTCGCGTCATCAACAATTTCGAACAGTTGAAAAAGGTGATGGCCGCTTTCGTGCTTACCAGCATGGTCGCTGCGCTGATTGGCGTCTTTGAGTACGCAAACTCATGGCTGCTATACAATGCCTTGCAAGATGCGCTGCGTGTTGAATGGAACATGGGAAGCTACCTTGGACGGGGCGATAATCTCCGTGCACTGGCCTCATTCGACCATTCCCTGATTTTTGGCTTTGTCATGATGGTGACGCTTGGATTTTACCTGTTCATTTCGAAATCAATTAAAAGTAACGCCCTGCGCATCTTTGGTTTTGTGCTGATTCTAGCCGGGCTATATTCCTCGCTCTCTAGGGGTCCATGGGTTGGCACAGCAGTACTCTTGCTGGTTTTTATCGCAACCGGGCCTCGCGCCATCAAGCATTTGGCGATCCTTGCAATCGCCGGCATCATTGCATTACAAATACTGCCAAGCATTCCTCTCGGCCAGAAAATCATCAGTCTTCTGCCGTTTGTTGGCGATACGGATACCGAGAACATTGAGTATCGGCAACAATTATTGGATAAGTCTTACATTCTGGTTAAGAAGAATCCTCTTTTTGGCGTCTACGATGTAAGGGAGGACCCTGAAATGGAAGATATGGTTCAGGGCGAAGGGATTATCGATATCGTAAACTCCTATCTTGGCGTAGTGCTTGGTCAGGGCCTAGTTGGATTATCGCTTTTCGTAAGCATTCTCATGCTTGCACTGCTGAGCGTAATGCGCAGTTTAAAACGCATAAGAGACAAGAAAAGCGATGAATATTTATGCGGCCGGAGTATGCTAGCCACATTTGCCGCGATTCTCGTCACGATTTTTACAGTCAGCGGCATCGGCATCATTCCAACTATTTATTGGGTACTTGCAGGGCTCATCTTCAGTTTCGCCCGAATCACTAAAACTGGCCCGATACCCGGCAGCGTGCCCCAGAAAAACGTAGAAAAGGGAATTTATCCGACCTCCCGGCTCAGAAGCAACCCATAAGGCTGCCGACAACCGGGCCCAGGGATAACTGAACTGCCAATGGCCAACTTGCAGGTGGCTCATCGGGCATGTTCAGGGTAATTTCATGTCCCAAAGTCGCCCGGTTGCAATTTGAAATTTCATTGAGGAAATGATTAATCATGTCAGCCAATCAATCCCAACCCCGTCAATTCCTCACTGGCCTGGTGCTGGCCGTTCTGCTGTACTCGCAGCATACTTCTGCCGATAACCTGTGGGCTGCGCAAATCCAGGATAACAACGGCTTGCCAACCATCATAAAAGGCGGTGCAGCGGGCCTGACCTCCACTTTCGAATTCTGGGGAAAAGACTGGGAATACGCCTATTTTGAACCCAGATTCGCGATAGTGTCCCCCGGTCAATATGAATCAAAAGGCTATAACCAGCCATTGGGGTTTGAGTTGCTCACAAAAATCGCCAAAACCTCGGACAAGGCGATCTCCTGGGATATTCAGCTAGAAGCCAAGGAAGAAGTTAAGAACGTTGTTGGTGGAGGAATCGAATTCAATTTTGATCTCGGCATTGACCAGGAGCTGCTTGGTGCGCCAGGCATACTCCCGGATAAAAGTGGCTGGGAATGGGGGAAAGCACAAAATCGGATCGAATTTCGCATCAATCCAAAGCCCGCCAACCTTGTTTTTGAACCTGGAACCAACAATAAAATACGAGCATTTCTCTACAACGGAAGAATCCCCAAAGGTGTTACACGCTATACGGCAACGCTTACCTTGCCGGAAAAAATAAAGGTCACGACATCAGCGGCAGAACGTTTTGGCAAAAGCGATTTATCGAATTGGACGCCCAACATACTGGATTGGCAAACATCTCCCGTAGATCTGTCTTTTCTGAATGCGCCAGAAAAACCCGCGGGCAAACGCGGTTTCGTAAAAGCCGTCAACGATCAACTCCTTTTTGAAGACGGCACGGTAGCAAAATTCTGGGGGACCAACCTGTCCGCCTACACCCTGTTCGAGACGCCCCCGGAAATGGTCAGAAAACAAGCAAAACGCCTTTCTGCACTAGGGTTCAATCTGGTTCGCTTGCATCACCATGATTCCCTGTGGGTCGATGACAACGTATTTGGCAATCGATATAAGAAAAACACAAAAACCATCGACAAAAGCGCAATGGCAAAACTGGACTGGTGGATAAAATGCCTGAAGGATGAAGGCATCTACGTTTGGCTGGACCTGCATGTCGAACGCCACTTTACGTCAGAAGACGGCATCACCGCATTCAACGAAATCAAGAATGCCGAAGGATACGCAGGGCTGAAAGGCTTCAATTACGTCAATGGGTCGATTCAGAAAGCCATGCGGGAATTCAATGCAGCATACTTGCAACACACCAATCAGTACACCAAAACAAGGTATTTGGATGAGCCTGCGGTTGCGGCTGTACTGATTACCAATGAGAATGACATTACCCATCATTTTGGCAATGGCTTGCTGGCAGACAAGGGAGTCCCCTACCACACCAAGATATTCATGGCCAAGGCGGATCAATTTGCCAAGCAGCACAAACTGCCGCGAGATACAGTCACGCGAACCTGGGAGCATGGCCCGAGCAAACTCTTTCTGAACGACCTCGAGCATCAATTCAATTCGGAGATGATTCGACAATTACGGGAATTAGGCCTGAAAAGCCCCATCGTAACAACCAGCACCTGGGGGAACAACCCGCTCAGTTCACTGCCAGCACTGACATCAGGCGACATGATAGACGTCCATAGCTATCAGAATTATGGAGCGCTGGAAAAAAATCCTCTTTATGCATCGAATATCACGCATTGGATTTCTGCAGCGCAATTACCAGGTAAACCGATCAGTGTCACAGAATGGAATGCAGAACCGTTTCCAACGGCTGACAGGCATACGCTGCCGCTCTATATCGCGAGCCAGGCAAGCCTGCAGGGCTGGGATGCCATGATGCAATATGCGTATGCGCAAAATCCGCTGACATCGGAAGGCGCCCCTTCCAACTGGGGCACATACAATGACCCGGCATCGATCGCCAGCATGCCGGCAGCAGCGCTTATGTACAGGCGTGGTGACTTAATGCCGGCCAGAACCACTTACGTGTTTAATCCGGGAAAAGATAAACTGTTTAACCAGGCAATTACGCCGGAAAACTCCGCATTGATCCGTACGGCAACCGAACTCGGGAAATTCACTGTTGCCATGCCGGAAACCAGGGAATTGCCTTGGTTACAGAAGAGCATGCTTCCCAAGAATGCAAAAATCATTTCCGACCCGAATGCATCATTGATCCCGGCCGATGCCAAGGAAATCAGTTCAGATACAGGTGAAATCAAACGCAACTGGGAAAAGGGCTATCTCATCATCAATAGTAGAAAAACACAGGCTGCAACTGGTTGGATAGGCAATGAAACCGTGAGGCTCGACAATATTGAAATAGCCGTCACAACACCGAATGCCAGCGTTTCTGTGCAGAGTTTGGATAATCTACCAATTTCCGAGTCTGCGAACATACTGATTAGCCTGGCGGCTCGCTCGCTCACGGAGACCGAGTGGCAAATGCCTTTCCTTTCTGAACCTGTCGAAGGTCAACTGTCAGTCAAGGCGCCTCAAAATTTAAGACTGTATCTACTCGAAAACGGCAAGAAAAAGAAATTAATTCCCGTGACCTATAAAAACGGCTGGTACTCGATAAAACTCCAACAAAACCTCCAGACCTATTGGCTGTCACTGGAAAAATAAAAGGGATAAAGACATAAGCCTTTATCCCCTCTCATCAGCCAGACTGATAACTTCAGTAATAGTAAGCTCTTGGCTCTACATCCGCCTTGTTTGCAACCACACCGACGATATTGGTTTTCGACAGCAAGCGCATGGTCTCATCCAGTTCATCCTTGGTATTCATCCCGTCGCATACCACCAGTAATGCGCAGTCAACTTGCGGTAATAATACCATTGCGTCATCAGCAGTCAGAATAGGCGGCAGATCGAATATGACGATACGGGAGTCATACCTTTCCCTCAACTCAGTCACCAGCCTCTGAATATTTTTAGACGCTAATGTCTCGGAAGTCTTGGTCGTAGGGGTCTTGGTCGGCAATATCGTCAAGCGCGGGATGCCTGGGTTGACCATAATCTCCTCAAGTTCGGCATTCCCTGCCAGCAACTCATTAATGGATTTATTCAGCTTCAGCCCAAGATAATTCGCAATCCGGGGCCTGCGCAGGTCAAAATCTACCAGCAAGGCAGTTTTTAATGGCTGTTGCGCAATACTGATGGCCAGGTTGATTGCGACGAATGTCTTGCCTGACTCAGGTGTAGGGGAAACAATCGCCAGCGTACGCCAGTTATTCTCTTCCATCTTTTGCAAAACCTGGGTACGCAGAGAATCAAAAATCCAGCTTGCAGGATCATGTTTATTCACTGCAACAATACGCTTGCTCTCTAAATAAGCCGCATCCAGTTCCACGACAGCAGAAGTGTCATACTTGATCGACTCAAGATCATCAGACTCTTCAATAAACTTGGTAGGTTGATTGCGAACAACCGCCTTGGCTGGTGCCGGGGTTCCGGTTTGCTGCTGCTTTGCTTTTTCCAAGGCATTTTTAATCTTTTCCATACGATACCTCTATATTCTGTTCATAACCTTGGAAATGAGCTCATCCAGAGGTATAACAAACAAATGAATCAACAACAGCAAGACTGCCAAAAAGACTATTAATCCAATAATGGAGTATTTCGTCAGGAATTTTTGCCTTCTAACTTCTGCAACAGTTGAAACATAAGGTATTGCTGCAAGAGGACGAATCTGCAATGCAGATGTCAAATTTTCCAAACCACGTACTCGTTTATCAATACTTTCAAGGAATAATGCAAAACCAACTGATGCTGCAATTGAGCCGAAGAACCCCACTGCGATAATCAGCAAGCGATTGGGTTTTGTGGGATATTCTGGTAACAGAGGCGTCTCGAGCAGGGTAAAGCGGTCACCCTTATTTTCCAGTTCCAGATTCTCCGACATTTGAGCTTCGACTTCTTTAGCAGAGACTTCCTCAAAACGCTTCTTGGCGTTTTCATAATCACGCAACATGGTGTTTAACGCACCTTCTGTTTGTGATGTTCTATACATCTGGCTTTCCAATTGAGCGAGTTTGGAACGCAAGGAAGCTTCATCTCGGTCCAACGACGCTATACGAGACTGTGCAGCATCAATCCTGGATTGCACCTTGCCTACCATCAATGTGCGGTTTCTCGTCTCTTTTTCTGCTGGCGCAGCCTGGCCACTCTTCTCCAGATTCTCGATCTGCCGTTGAAGATTACGCAGTTCAGGATGATTGTCGCTATATAAAGCCCTAAGCTTGGATTGCTCTAATTTGAGCTTGTCCAGTTCCGAGACTGGAGACTGGTCGATAACACTGCCATTGACGCCAACGCCAGCCTTTGCTGCCTCGAGATCGGCTTCCAGGGTACGCAACTCCGCGCGCGTAGCATTGTACTCCCTGCGGTTTTCTCTTAAATCTGCTTCCACACGTAATAGATTAGCCGATTGAACCTGCATATCCTGAGGCAAGGAGCCGGCATTCTTCTGTTTGTAGTTCGCAATATCTTTTTCAATCTTCTCGAGTTCCTCGCGCTGTTTTACTACTTCCTTCTTTAGGAACTCAGCGGTAACGGTAGCTCGCTCTTTATTACTCTTTTCATTCGTGCTCAGGAAGAGGTTGATGACCTCATTGGTCACATCACGGGTAATCTTCGGATCACCGTATTCGAAAGAAACCTGGAAGGCAATCGTGGTTTTGGGATCCCACTGCCCAGCCTTAGCCTCAAGCAATACAATCTTGATGTTCTGGCGGAATTTAGCCACCAGTTCAGATTGTTTTGCTGCCGGATTATCGAAGTTGTATAGACGATACTTCTCAATGATTTTCAAGAGGTTGTCTCTTGTCATCACCAGTTGCTTGAGTACTTCAATACGCTCTGTGAATTGTGTCTGCGTGCCCGCGCTGACCAAATCCGCTTGCACCTGCTGCGTTTCGATCAGGACGGTCCCGGTTGACTGGTATACATGAGGCTTTGTAAAAGCAAATACAATCGAAGCGACAAACAGAACAATAGCGATTGCTATTATCTGAAAAATTCTACGCCGAATAATCGCGAGATAATCCTTGAGCGTCAACTCATGCTCGAAAGCCATATGTGCTGCCTTAATTATTAGAAATTCAGGATATTATAGGTAAGCGTAACGCCGATGGCGTTCGAATATACTTTGTCGTCGCTATCGATTTTCAATTGCCTGTGAGCCAGGGACAAGCGAGCATTCCAGTTATCTGTCAAATCCCTGGAATAGAAAGCTGCTATCTGGTTATATTTGAAATCCAGTGATCTGGATTCATGTTTGGAAACATACCCGTTCACACCCACATTATCGAGAGCAGATAGCTCATAGCTGTAATCCGCCGTCAGGCTATCAACCTCGACATACTCGCCAACCCCGCTGGGTTCAACTTGTCTGACAAGATCGACGTTGGTCAAGGTCTTCTCGGTTTTATATTTTGCTCCAACCCCTCCCTGCCATCCATCGTCAGTCTGGTCGCCATCTATACTGGTCCATCCCCCGCGAATGTTCCAGCCAAAGGCTTCAGAAACATTAAACCTTGCGCCGACCAAGGCACCTGCATACCTGCTGTCTCCCAAGCCATCAGGGTTCAGTTCCGACAACTTCACTTCCGCAAAAGGTTCGACCCGCTCATTAAGTGCGTAACTCATTGCCACACGTAAGGTAGGTATCCAGTAATTGACGGCATCAATACCGGTGTAAGTTGTTTTTTCGTATATGAAATCCGTCAGGAGCATCAGTTTTTCGCTGAGAGACTTTTCGAGATTAGCCTCAACAATCCTGGTCCGGCGAGTATCGTCGCCAAACACTCGGCCTAGTCGCTGGATTTCATTAATACGTGACGAAGATTCCTCATAACCTGCCTTCAGGCTAAACTTGCCATTCTGCAGCTCACGAATCCATCCTAGATTAAAAGCCGGGTCTTCACGATCGATCACAATATCATGATCGGAGGAACGCTCGATTGTCAGCCTGCCGTCTGCATACCAGGTATTCACCCCATCAACAAGATTGATTCCATAACGGGGCACCACCAGATAGCGCCATATGCCTTTTTTGTCCTGATCAAGGAAGGTTGGGTTCGTATCATATTCGATCATGATCGGAGCATTGAAGCTCTGTTGTATCACTGCCGCCTCGGCAGTTGTCAACCCGTTACTCATCAACAAAACAAACAAAAAATTGAGCCCAACCCATGATCGGTCAGGCATTTGAGATTTGTCTTTTAGAGAGATCGCCAATGTAATGAGCCCCTGAAAAGTTATTTATTGTATATGCAGGCTAAACCAGTGTTTTTATAACACAAATTCATAACGCCTGAATTATTATTATCATGGCACTAATATAGTGTCACCGACATTTAAAACGATATTCTTATCCAGATCCTGTCCCTGAATTAACCTGTCATAAGGTACGGATATCACCCTCTGACCTTGAGGAGTATTACGCAAGACCTTGATTCCTGCAAGGTTTGCAAATTTATCGAATCCGCCTGCGATACTCAAGGCTTCCAGAACTGTCATAGGCCCCGTCATCTGCACGGGCCCGGGCTTAACTACCTTACCCAGCACAAACGCCCGATTTCCTTCAATATTCGTAATAACAACAGAGACTTGCGGATCCGGAATGTAAACTTTCAATTTTTCAGCGACTCTAGTCTCTACTTCCGTAGTCGTCAAGCCACCCACCTCGACGCGTCCGGCAAGAGGATAAGTAATACTTCCATCCGGCAAGACTTTTGTATCTTTCGGCAACTTGTCTTCGCCCCAGACGGATATCTGGATCGTATCGCCTGCCCGTAGTTTGTAAGCTGCATTATTGGCTTCAGCCACTACTGATGAAAGCAGCAAAATTTGACAAACAACCGCCAGAATGAATGTTCTCATTTCTATTCCCCTAATTGAAGATTGCGCATTACAAATTCGATGTGAGCATAAGCCAAGCCCACTTTGACGGCAAGCTTATATAATATTTTATATTAAAGCCGATTATATACAGATTGTATGTGAGGCTCCAAATTAATTGAACCCCCGCATTGAAAGGCGTCGGGGCTAGACTTTGTCCCGATTGGAAAGGCTGACGAAAGCAAACAGGGCAACGATGAACAACCAGATGGCGCTTGAGAATGAAAGCATGTGGGATTCAGAGGCCTGCGTATCTACGAACGAGGCCTTGCTTTCTGCCGTACCGGCCGACACGACGCTATTATTTCTGCCGGCGGTATCCAGCGCAGCCACTAGTTGAACGCCTTGGCTGGGAGATGCGAATATTTCTTCATTTTGTGTGGCTGCGTTTGCATTGATAGCGCCCAGAGGCAACACAAGCGCGCAGATGAGTATTGCTTTTTTCATGAATTTCGACATTTTCTTGCCCCTTTGATTCGTTGAAAGAATCATATCTGAGGCATGGAATTTAACAATGACCCGTTCGGGCTATATTGAATTTATAGTTAAAAATCAATCAATTATAAAAAATACTGCCAGGATTCGTTTACATTGATTTTATGTTTGCATTTGCCGGGATGGCATGATGCATACGACGCGCGAAACTTGCGGAATAATTGCGCCATTTGCAAGTTTCGCAGCACTGCAGGATCGTGTTACCCAGGCAATGCCCGGGAAAGCGGGTACACCCTAATAGGCATTTTTCCCGGTGAAGACCAGGGTCGTCCGCACCAGCACGGTAAGGTCAAGCCAGACAGACCAGTTATTGATGTACTCGATATCCGCTTCTATCCGCTGGATCATCTGGTTGATATCCTTGGTTTCGCCTCTCAAGCCGCGGACCTGGGCCAGGCCGGTGATTCCGGGCTTGATGTTGTGGCGCGCAAAGTAATCGAATATCCGCTGCGAGTATTCCTGGTCGTGCTGCACCGCATGCGGCCTTGGGCCGACAAGGGACATGTCGCCAGTCAACACATTGAATAGCTGAGGAAGCTCATCGAGGCTGGTTTTGCGAATGAAGGCACCAACCCGGGTAATCCGGCTGTCGTTTTTCTCGGCCTGCTTGAGCTTGCCGCCATCTTCCTGATGCACATACATGCTACGGAACTTCCATATCCTGAAGGTCTTGCCGTTCCAACCGGCGCGTTTTTGCCTGAAGAAGACCGGGCCCGGGCTATCGAGCTTCACTGCGATCGCAACTGCCAGCAGGATCGGGGAAATCGCGGCAAGGATCAACACCGTCATCGCCAGGTCGACGATGGATTTGGTCAGGAGCTTTGTACCGATCAGCGGCGTCTCGGAGAGCGTAAGTACCGGAATCCCGGAAATTTCCTTGACGCTGTGGTTTACCAGCCTGAGCGAGAAGATGTCCGGTATCCAGTGAATGGAGACATATTTATCCAGCAATGTGCGATAGAGCTTGTCGACGACATCGGAAGACTCCAGCGGCGTCACGATATAGACTTTTGCAATATCATGCTTTTCGATCAGCATGCTCAGGTCATCGATATCACCAAGAATCGCATTCGCTTCTTCTGCCGGTTTTTCGGCATCAGTATCTTCGGCTGTCAGCAGGGAAGCCGTCTGCCCGGGCAGCAGGACAGTACCGACGATCTGCTCACGCATCCAGGGATTATTGGAAATCCTGAATTTCAGGTAGTTGGACAGGCTGCCCTGCCCCACAATGATGACTTTCTCGACTTGCTGGGAGTGCTCCGAGATTTTCTGGTATGCCAGCCGGACCAGGTAATGGAGCAGGATTTGCGAAGAAAGGCCGAGCAGGTACAACTGCCCCACCAGCAGCCTGGAATAGATTTCGCTGGTCTTGGTCAGGAACGCCAACACAACCAGGGCAAGGAAAGTGATCGACCAGGATTTGAATAGATTGAAGGTTTTTCCCGTGAAGTTGGAATTGCTTCTGTAAATCCCGAATTTGTCATATGCCATGGCCAACAGGCCGAGCAACAATAACAAAAGAATCGTGTAATCCGGGGTAAACCCGCCAATATAGTGGACGACCAGCCCCCAGGTAATACCAATCACGGCGGCGCCATCCAGCGCCGGCTGGATGGAGTTGCTAAGACCACCTCTGCGCTGCAGCAGTCTTTTGGAAATAACGGCTTTATGTACCATGGAATTCAATTTTTTCAGCCCGGCTCATGACCGCACTTCAATTGACCGCTGGTTGCATGTAAGCAGCCACGGCTTGCGCGCGTGATGTCACATCCAGTTTACTGAAAACGCGTTTCAGGTGGTTCTTGACCGTATTGGGGCTGATACCGAGAATCATGCTGATTTCGGTATTGGTCTTGCCCATTTTAACCCAATGAAGAATTTCCATTTCGCGCTGGGTCAATCCATTGATCGAAAATTCAAAGTCTTCTTCATCCTGGTGTTCGTAGCCCGGCACCACGCACTCCAAACGACGCATCGCGCTATCCACGTGCGGCATCAGCATGCCAAGCATGGCACGGCGGTTCGGGAACTCTTCGCCCTGGTCGAAAAAGACATAGATCGAGTCGCTGCTGCCACGAATATCGCGCACCCCATAAACCAGCACCGAGTGCATTTGCGAGAGCTTCTGGCTGAATACCTTTGGCGACAGTTCATCGCCGGCATCGACATCAACACTGAAGTTATTGATTACATACCAGCGCTCATTGTTGTTCAACCAGCGCTGATAAAGATCGGCCATCAAGTTGCCCACTTCACCAGGCGCCTCAAGCAAGGCGCCAGTATGAAACCCGGGGATGTTCGAGCAAACATCATAGCTCAGATGCTTTTTGCTGAAGTCTCCCCATACGGCAATCATGATGTCATGCGGAAGAATCCTGGTGACGTATTCCTGCTGCCATCTGAAAAAATCCACATGCCTCTTGATTTTGTAAGACTGCTGGATTGTTTCGACAAGCATTTCCCAATCATCCTGGTTAAAGGAAGACTCAGACTTGATGAGGTTTAATGTGTCCACTCGTATTCTCCAATATGCACTGTGCTTACGATTTAGTTACCAGTACATGTGCAAATCGGATGCCAATTCTTTAAATATGATATTTATATATTAAAATCATAAGGTTATATGTTTACCAGGCACTGGCCAGAAAACATTATCCCGAGAAAGCGTCGTAATTTCGACAGATGTGTCATTAATCTTTCCGTATTTTATTACGATAGACCCAATTCAACATTGAATGAATGATTCTTAACAATGAAGCTTACCCGCTAAATATTAAAAATGTTCAGCGAACAGACCCATGACACATTAAAAAAGGTATTTTGACAACAGAATGCTTCAAATTATTTAAAGCAAGAAATGCGCAAGAAGCTGCTGAAGGTTTTCATATCGGGCGAAAAAGCAAATTACACAAGTGCATATATTGCTGGCAGGTTACGCCACCAGCCATATACATCCATGCCACATCCGAAAACATAGCGGTTCGGAACTTTCAAGCCGATGAAATCGGCTGATACGGGCTTTTCAACAGCCAGTTCTTTCTCTACCAGCACGCCGGTCAGCACGCGTGCCGCACCAAGCTCCAGGCAACGTGCCTTGATGGCAGCCAGCGTGTGGCCTTCATCCAGGATGTCATCGAGCACCAATACGGTGCGATTACGCACATTTTCCCCGGGCACGACTTTCCAGACCAGGGATTGGCCTTCCGTCC
Organism: Methylophilaceae bacterium; assembly: GCA_905339275.1. Taxonomy (GTDB): domain Bacteria; phylum Pseudomonadota; class Gammaproteobacteria; order Burkholderiales; family Methylophilaceae; genus UBA6140. Next base: position 874,876 of record CAJPFK010000001.1, on the reverse strand, counting down.
GGTTGTGGTAACGGCTTACCTGCACGTAATCGAACTCAAGCGGAAACCGCAGTTTCGGCAGCAATTGACCGGCAAAAAAGACAGCGCCACCCATCACACAGATGACCAGCGGCACCGTATCGCCCAGTGCGGCATTGACCTCTTCCGCCAGCCTTGTAATCGCTGAGTCCACCTGATGCGCACCGTATATCTCTTCAGCGCGATCCAGTATCTGTTCCGGGTCGATGGAATCGGTCATTAATTTACAAAGTTTTCAGGTATGCCATGAAATCCTCACGAATTTCAGGGTGCTTCATGGCGAATTCAATATTGGCTTTCATGTAACCCAGTTTGCTGCCGCAATCGTAGCGCTTGCCCTTGAATCGATAGGCGAGGATTTTTTCATGCTGCATGAGGTCGGCAATACCGTCGGTCAACTGTATCTCCCCGCCCTTGCCGGGTTTTACTTTCTCAAGGCAATCAAAAATTCTGGGGGTCAGGATATAACGCCCGACTACGGCGAGCGTCGAAGGTGCATCCTCGGGCCTCGGTTTCTCAACGATCCCTTTCAATTGCAATACATTGGGCTCGATTGGCGTTGCATCGACAATCCCATAGCTGGCAGTTTCTGCCGGCAAGACGTCTTCAACGCCGAGAATCGAACATCCTTTGCTGGCATACAGCTCCGTCATCTGCTGAATGGCTGGCGGATCGCCGTCTATCAGGTCATCGGCGAGTATCACGGAGAACGGTGCATTGCCGACCACAGGCTTGGCGCAAAGCACCGCATGGCCCAACCCCAGCGCCTGCGATTGACGGATATAGATGCATGACACCCCCTTGGGCAGAATGCCGCGTATCGCTTCCAGCATCATCTGCTTGCCATTGGCTTCAAGCTCGGATTCCAGCTCGTAGGATTTATCGAAATGGTCTGGAATGGAACGCTTGTTCCGGCCGGTAATGAAGATCAGTTCGGTAGCGCCAGCGGCGATGGCCTCCTCTGCCGCATACTGGATCAACGGCTTGTCGACGATAGGCAGCATTTCCTTGGGGCTGGCCTTGGTTGCGGGCAGGAAGCGTGTTCCCAGGCCGGCCACCGGGAATACTGCCTTGGTGATTTTATTCATTGTAATTGCGTTCTCCAGATTCAGGTTTAATGAATGGTCGGACGTGGGGATATTTGCGTCAACGCGGCTTGCTCACCTGCATTCACATCTCCCGTGTATTCCTCAACCCACATTTTCAATTCTTCTTTTATCGTTGCCTCATCGAGACCGGCCGCACGGTCTATCCATTTGAGCAGCGCCCTGACCCAGGTCTTGTTGGCGGTCCTGGCAATGGCGATTCTCAATTTCGGATGCGGTGTCGGCAACGTATGCTCATCGTCGGCCAACAGCTCTTCGTAGAGCTTCTCGCCCGGCCTCAATCCAGTGTACTCAATCCTGATTTCATCTTCCTGAAACCCGGAGAGTTTGATCATCTCCCGCGCCATATCGGCAATTCTGACCGGTTCTCCCATGTCGAGCACGAATATCTCCGCCCCGGTGCCCATCAGCCCCGCCTGCATGACGAGCTGGGAAGCTTCCGGGATCGACATGAAATAGCGCGTGATTTCCTCATGCGTGACAGTGACCGGCCCGCCCCTGGCAATCTGCTCCCGGAACTTCGGAATCACACTGCCGCTGCTGCCCAACACATTACCAAAACGAACGATGACAAATCTAGTACCCGTTCTGGTAGATGGACTTCCCTCCTGCAGGCCTTGACAAACCATTTCTGCCAGGCGTTTGCTCGCCCCCATGACATTGGTCGGGTTCACCGCCTTGTCCGTCGAAACCATGACAAACTTTTCGACACCGGCTTCCTTGCAGGCCTTGGCCACGGTATAAGTACCGACCACATTATTGGATAAGGCCTCGGCAACATTGACATGTTCCATCAACGGCACATGCTTATAGGCAGCAGCATGAAAAACGATTGAAGGCCGGTAGCGCGACATAACGGATTGCAGTCGCCGCTCATTCCTGACATCACCCACCAGATACATCACGGAAGTCGTCATGGAAAGCCCTGAAAACTCCTGCTCCAGCCTGTAAAGCGCGAATTCGGACACATCGAAACAGATCAGCAGGCTTGGCTTGTAGCGAACGATCTGCCTGCATAACTCAGAACCGATCGAACCACCGGCCCCGGTAACCAGGACCACTTTCTGATCGACCCAATCATGCAGCCCTGCACTATCCAGCTTCACGGGTTCGCGCCCCAGCAGATCCTCGACCTCTACCCGCCTTACCTGGGAAATGCTGACCTTGCCGCTCATCAGGTCATCAAAGGAGGGTACGGTCATCACGGTAAGACCGGCCGCGTTGGCAACCTGAATCGCACACCGCCTGGCCTGATGCGCGGCCGATGGCATCGCAACGATCACATGATCAACCGACAGGTCTGCAGCCACCTTATCCAGTTGTGCAATATAGCCCAGCACCTTGATGCCATGCAGTTGCCTGCCATGCATCGACCTGTCGTCATCCAGAATACCCACTACGCGCCAATCCGTACTGCGGGATAAATCCTTGACCAGGGCGACTGTAGCCTCCCCTGCCCCCAGCACAATCACCGGCTCGCCCAGTTTGAAAGTCAGCCCGTACAGCCTGTGTTCCTTCCAGGCGCGATAAAGGAACCGGCTGCCGCCCATCAACAGCAACAACAGTATGGGATCAAGCACCAGTACCGTTCTGGGAACGACCCCATGCGGCTGGAACATCACGAGCACAGTACTGATCGCAAACGCCGCGAAGAAAACCGCTTTCAATATGCGATACAGATCCGGCATGCTGGCAAAACGCCAGACACCGCGATAAAGGCCAAATGCAACAAACACCAGCGCCTGCAACGGCACCACCCAGAGCAGGTTGTGCCAGAAGGCGTAAAAATAATTGGGGGGAATATCGAAATTGAAACGCAACAGGTAGGCGAACCACCAGGCGAACGCCGCTACGGCAATATCGTGCCCCCAGGCGCTGACGGAACGCCAGCTAGCCAGATTGATCAAGCCGTACAGGTTACCCAGCCTTGTTTTTATTGATGAACGCAAAAATAACGCTCCCTTATAGGTTCTGCCTGTATTTTAACCCGGATGCCCCATAAATTCGTGCGGTGATCGCGCAGAATTTTGATTATTGAATGAAAAAGAAAATGTCGTCACTCCAGGGCTTCTGAAAACGAAGACTGGAGTCTTGCCGCCAGCGAGCGGTGCTGTGCCTGCCGATTTATGAAATTACCTGAAGCAACCGCTTCAAGGCAGCCTTTCAGCCCATCTTGCGTCAATCATGGCCATCAGTACGACATAGACCGCCAGCCAGAACGCAAAAATGATGGACACAACAGCAAGCGATTGGTCCAAACCGTAACAGGCAGCCATGCCAACCAGCAGCATCAGGCAATATTCGGCAATTGCCGTTTTTTTATGCCCCCAGCCCATCTGGATCAATCGCTGGTAGTAATGCGAGCGATGCGCCTGCCAGATCACCTCACCCCGCAACAGCCTGCGGACCAGGGTCACCGTGGCATCCACGATAAACGGCGAAAACACCAGTAAAGGGAACCAAAGCGGCCACAGTTCCTGCTGCCAGCCGTGCAAGCCGATAGCCGCGGCAAGAAAACCAAGCGGCACGGAACCCGCATCGCCCATGAAAATTCTTGCGGGGTTGAAGTTGAACACCAGAAACGCCAAGCTGCCGGCAACGATACAGGCATTCATCATGGCCAGTTGCAGATCCTGGCCCCAATAGGCAGCGAATCCATATGCCGAGAACCCGAAGAACGCCATGCCGCCGGCAAGGCCATCCGAACCATCCATGAAATTGTACAGGTTCACCATCCACAACATGGCAACCAGCAATGGTGCGATAAACCACCAGCCCAACCCGTTGGCGCCGATAGCCAGAAAAGCCGTGCAGACGACTGCCTGGGCCAGGAAACGCCATCTCGCAGGCAATCCCCGGATATCATCGATCAGCGACACGAAAATGAGCAGTAAAGGCAAAGCCAGCCAGTATGCCTGAACACCAAGGTATGCCCAGCCGGCAAGAACGCCCGCCATCAACGCCAGCCCGCCCGTGCGAGGCGTCAATGTGGTATGCAGCGAGCGCTCGTTCGGCTTGTCCAGGGCAAGATGCGCAAGGCGGCCATTGATCAGATATAAAAGCAGAATAGCTGTGAACACGAACTCAGCCGATAGAAGCCAATAATTCATTCTTCCGATTGCCTTACAGGTAATGTATAAGCAGCGCAACGGCAAGCAGGACTACCGTCGCCCAGCCGATACGGTCAACATATCGCTTGAGCATGGACTCCATGCGCACGCCACCCCAGGACATCAGCGCCGCCACCAGAAAAAACCGTGCGCCTCGCCCGATAATGGATGCAAGCACAAATGGAAATAGCGACATGGCCAGAACTCCGGCTGCTATCGTAAAAACCTTGTAGGGAATGGGTGAAAATCCTGCGATCAGTATTGCCCAGAAACCCCAATGTCCAAACCACTGGACCGCCTGTTGGTAGGCATCCCAATAACGCCCGCCTGCAATTAGCGGCTGAATCATGTCAAACGCGAACAAACCGATAACATACCCGAAAATACCGCCGGCAACCGATGCAGCCGTCGTCAGCAAAGCGAACCACCATGCGCGCGCCGGGTTTGTCATGCACATTGGCGCCAGCATCACATCCGGCGGAATCGGGAAAAAGGAGGACTCGGCAAAACTCAAGCTTCCCAAGTACCAGGGCGCGTGACGATGCCGTGACCAGGCCATCGCTCTTTCGTATAACGCTGAGAAGACTTTCATCCTCGTATTATCTCGAGATTAATAGCGGCTGAACAGTTGTCAGCAGCATTAATCTGCCTATTGAGCAGAATCCCTGTAGCCGGAAACCCCGGATGCAACGCGGGAATGGCAGCAAATTTCAATTGCGGCCTTAGTTCGAGCGAAACCAATCTGCCGTCGCCTGCAAGCCCTGCTTCAGGCTATACGGCGGCACCCATTGCAAATCGCGGCGAATCCTGCTGCTGTCAATCATCAGCGATTCCGTCAGCCGCTCAATCACCGCAGTTCTGCCAACCACTCCTGCCATGAACCGCAGCCATGACAACGGAACCGGCAATAAACGGCATGGCCTGTTGAGGGCATAGGCAAGCTGCCTGATCAATGCCGGGGTCGAGACATCCTCGCCATCACTGACGAGGTAAGTTTTACCTGCTGCTGCAGGATGCAATGCACAGGTAATCAGTGCATCGACCAAGTTGCCGACGAACACCATGCTGCGCCGGTTATCAACCTTACCCAGCGGCAATGGCAATGCCTTATCAACCAGCTTCAGCAGACTCAGGAAATTGGCCTTGACGCCGGGACCATACACCAGCGGCGGCCTCACGATCACGATCTCCATGCCGGTTTCCCGGCTGATCTCATGCAATGCCTGCTCCGCCTGCCATTTTGAGATCGCGTAAGGGTCCTGTGGAGCAGCTATATCTGATTCAGTAAATGCCGCATCGGTTGTCGACTCACCATTCACCTTGATCGAGCTCACATAAACAAAGCGCCTGACACCTGCTGCGGCCGCCTGGCGGACGAGATTGATGGTACCGTGAAGATTCACTTCCTGAAATTCGGCAAGTGGATTTACTGATGTGTCATGCATGACGTGCACACGGGCAGCGAGGTGAATCACGGCATCAATAGACCCGAGAAATGGCTGCCAAACAGTCTCACGATTAAGAAACGGTATATGCACCTGCTCAAAACCGGTCTCTTGTACCTGTTTGTGCCTGGAACAGGCTATCACCTGATGATTTAATCTGGCCAGGGTTTCGGATAGCGTAGAGCCAACAAAACCATTTGCTCCAGTTATCAATATTCTTAGCCGCCCATTTTCCATATACACCTTATAAAAATCAGACTTAATCAGGATTGAAAAAGTGTTGGGTACAAATAAACGAGGCGGGCCAGAAAATAAGCAACAAATACAGAGACAAGGGAATATTGCTGAAAAATTAGCTTATTCTCACGAAAATGAACATAAAGTTGACTAAGCATGATGACGATTGGAACCAACAGCAGCTCACCTAGCCTGGCCCCAACAGAAACAATGTCATGAAAAACACACATTAATATAACGCCAACCAAATTGATGCAGAAAACCATCGACAACCACCTGTCTTTATTAATTTTATGCTTTAAGTAAAGGTATATGACACTTAATAAAACCATAAAAAAGACGATGAAATAATAGTAGAGTCCGGTGGAGTTCTGGTTGATCAGGCGCTGTTCTTTAAAATAGTATAGGTACTTGGGGTTGATTGAAACTATCAGGTCTTTAAGCAAGTTCAGAATTGATATGTCCAATAGAACAATAATCGGTGCAATCAGCACTAATCCGTAAATTAACCGGTAAAGAGATTTGTAGAAAAAAATTGGAAATGCAATTAAATAAATAATTGTTGTGAAATGTATTTGACTTGCAAGCAGGATCAACAGAAACGCATAAAGATAACTTCTAGCATGTATTAGGTACAATGCCGGTATTACCAGCGCAACTGCATATCCGACCCTTACAGCCGTGCCTTCAAAAAGCAATAAATATAGGCAAATATAAAAGAAAATACCCCAATACTCATCTTGAGATATCTTTTTTAGATAATAAAGCTTTATTGCTAGCAGGCTTGTTGTTGCCAGCATTATAAAAGACGGGAATCCGACCCATTGGCCAATCGCTTTGGATGAAAAAAAATACAATGGCTCCTTGAACAAACTAAACTCAGCCCAGAGACTCCCCCATGATAATTGCGATATTATTCCAAATAAAAAGTTGTAGTGTTTCCAGTCTTTAGAAAAGTGGGTTGATACTAAAAAAGTCATCAAGCCAATAAGAATATAGATAAGTAATTCAACGTACTTGCGTTCGAATACATTAGTTATTTTTATATTTAAACGCATTTTCTTAGCCTTTCCGAAAAGAAATTAAGAAGGCAGTATTCAATTGTCAATCTGGATGTCCACACAACACAAGCCCCAATTAATCCAAACCTTTCGAAAACTGCCGGTGCTACCAATATGTATACAACTAGCTCAAACACGTATATTGCAGTGATTAATTCCGGGCGCTCCTTGGCATAAAGATATATCAATGGCAATTGAGAAAGCGCACAAAAATAAATGCCTGCAATCTGGATCGTCACAACCTCAAAAGCTTGAGCAGGCATGCCAGAGATTATATTGAGATGTAATACCCAATACGCAATCAACAGCAAAGTTAACAAAATCAGAAAAGAAATAACGCCAATCCTTCTCTGAAGACGATCATACAGAGTCTTTAATTCTGGTTGCGCGATTGCATTTGCGGCAAATACAGGCATTAGTACCTGTGACATTGACCAAGGAATAAGTAGATATCGAATCAGGATATCTTGGGAGCCAATATAGATTGATAAGTCTTCAGGGTTTAAATACCCTGCAACAAAGAAACGATCCCCATAAACAAAAGTTGTTGAGATAAACCCGGATATTGCGGCCCATTTTGCATATTTCCAAACTGTCCAAACTTTATTTGAAGAGCCTAAGAAAGCAGGTTTTTGTTTTAACGTTCTTGTAAAAATAATATACAGAATCAGGGCAAGATATCGAGTTATGACCATAGAAAAAGCAATCTCGGTCAGCCCCTTACTGCAAAAAGCAATAAGTATCAGTGGTGCCAGGAAAATACTGGAGCCAGAGAACATCTTGCAGATGTTGGCATTTTTAAAATCAGAATTGCCTTCTAATATTCCCTTAAAAATATGCGACAGTATCGAGGGCAATATTCCAAATGCAGAAACACTAAATGCCATTTCTGCATCCGGCCTTAAATTGTCGCTAATATTAAGCCAACCATGAGCAATAAACGGTGCTGCAGCTAACACAATCAATGTCAAAATCGCACCTATAATAAATGCAATTAAAAGTGCTGAACTTAACAAGCCTTCCTTTTGCATATGCGGGCTTGCCTGAGACCTTGCAACCATGAACGTCATGGTTCTCGACATGCCGGCATCATAGACATAGAAAAAAATCGTGATTGAAATGATCAGGGAAACAACTGCAAACAGCTCGAACCCCAGAGTTGCAAGCATTATCGGAACACTCAATATTGCAACCAGCCCTGGTATGCCACCTCCTGCAATACTCCAAAGTGTATTACTCGCATACATATTCAGGTTCTTCTAAATTGACTGTTAATAAAGATAAAAAAGTACTGCAAAAAATAGAAAGTAACGGTCTAATTTATTTCTTCTGGATTGAGATATCAAAGACAGGATTCTGAAATTAGAGAATCCATGATTTTCGAGTAGCAATTTACATGCATTCGCAACGTATTCATTGGTTGTCACCTTGACTACAATTTGAGCAATTTTTTGTACCTCTTTTCGATACCAGCCATTGGTAATCTGCTTTAATCTAAAGACTCTTGCTTCGTAGCCAAAATTAACACCTAACGCATTATGAGGGTGCTGCCGGTATTTAACAGTTGGCACTGGTGATATATACCAAGTCCATCCTGTACCACAGCAAGTAGCATAAATTAACCAATCATGTGCAATTACGGTTGAGGCAATCGACCAATTTTCTTTGAGCACAGTACGGACTTTCGATAACAGCATGGGCGTCAAAAGGAAAGTGCAACCAGGACCTGCCGACTCGAACAAAAAATCAAGTCTTTTTAATGGCTGGGCCTTGTCTATAAGAGCCCGGCTACCATCTTGCCAAAAAGCAACGCTATTTGATGAAACGCCAGCAGCTTTATGCTGCTCCGCCGCTACGACCATTTTATGCAATTTATCCAGAAGCCAAATGTCATCCTGATCTGCAAGCGCATAATAATCGAAGCCGGAATCATCAACATCAAGAATTAATCGATAAAAATTTTTAGCTGGAGATCCCTGTTTTTGAGGTGGCAGAATGATTATTCTTGAGTCTTTTTTTGCACATTTCTCAAGATAATCGACTGTCCCATCTATGGAACTATCATCCGAAACAAAAACAGTAACGTCTACATCACGTTGATTCAAAATACTGGTGAGTTGTTCATCAATCCACTTGATACCATTATATGTTGCAATTAAAACAGCAACTTTCGGCAATTTGACTTTTTGCATTCGGATACCTTAAAAAACTGCATTATTTCCGAAGTTCAGATAAAGTTATCCATTGTTTTTTTTGAGTGTCATAGTGCTTGATTATTTTTGCAGGGACCCCAGCAGCAATTGAGTTTTCAGGCACATTTTCAGTAACAATTGCTCCCGCCCCGATAATTGAACCAGCTCCGATAGTCACACCCGGCAATATACATGCACTCTCTCCAATCCAGACTCTATCCCCTATAACAATTTCCTCTGAATGTAATGGCCTTAAAATAGGGGGAATATCAGGTGAGGATTGGAGATCAACTACATCATACCGGCCATGATTATGATCGCTAATGAAAACCTTGCTAGCAATTAAAACATCATCGCCAATAACAACACGTTTGATTGCAGCAATATGGACATAATCGTTAATTTGGACTCTATTTCCTATCTTGATCATATCTACGCTGCTTTTTTTTTCAGAAAACGCATCTAATCTGGCCCCCACTCCAGTCGTAAATCCACGTCCCCATGAAATATTATTACGACCACGTATATAAATTGGTAAACGAATCAGCCTTGCGGGACGAAAGAATATCCATGTCACCAGTAGACTCATCATCAATTTGATGAGGCCAAAAACTCCATATCGATAAAGTAAAGTCAGCAAATTTCTCTTTCTTTTATCTATTAATCTAAATCTTCCCTGGTCGCATAAAAAACTGAGGTAATCTGGAGATGATTTTGATAAAACTAAATAAGGGCGTGATTGATAAATGATTTTTCTTGCATGCCTGATAAGCTTCGATATTACCTTTTATTATATTAGCCAAGGAGTTATTACTGACCCCACCTACCCGCATTTTAATAATCACTTTAGGGATATATTTTGATTCAATTCGATAGATTTCCAAGAATCGCATGGTTAACTCAAAATCAGCTTGCAAACTAAAATTAAGATCAAAGCCTCCCAATTCATCATATATCTTTTTTCTAACAAAAAAGGTGGGATGCGCGGGCATCCAGCCACGCTTAAATAATCCAACTTCAAAACTTCGAGATTTCCAATATCGTATTATTCGATTTGTATCTTGTTGGTCTACATAAACCAAGTCAGCGTAGCAAGCATCGACCAAGGGGTCTTGAAAAACCTCTGCAACCTGGGCCAGAGCTGTATCATCAGCATAAAAATCATCTGCATTGAGGAATCCAACAACCTCTCCAGATACCAATTTCAGCCCTTTGTTCATCGCATCATAAATACCTTTGTCTGGCTCAGAAATATAGCTGGTTACACTCGAAGCGCTCTGAACAATTTGCATCGTCGCATCCTTTGATACGCCATCGACAATGATGTGCTCTTTGTCTGTATGCGTCTGGTTGGCAACCGACCTGATCGTATCGGCGATAGTAGCAGCACTGTTGAAGCAGACGGTAATGATGGAGATTTTTGGCATGAACTATATACCAGGCATGCGATAACAGGTCAGGTAAGCCAATCCGTTCACGGCAAGGTATACGAATCTGGAAATCTTCGCACCTGTAGCCCCGCAGCCTTCCAACCATTTAATCAAACGCCCTATTGAACGAAGATAAACTGCACGCAATGAGCCCCTTCCGAATTTCAATTCCTCAAAATCCGCCAGCTCGAGCACTCTTGCTGCTCTGACCGTCATCGACTTGTTATCGCCATGCAATCGATAGCCTGCCACTGGCTTAGATACCTCAAGCCATGAGTACTTCTGGTAAGCTCTATAAAAAAAGACGACATCAAATACAAAATTAAAATGCTTGGGCCATTCAGACGCTTCATATACTTCACGCCGCCAGAAGGTGCCTGGCTGTAATACGGCGGTTCTGTAGCGCATCAGATGGAAACCGTCAAACGGATGATAACGATAACGGACCGGTTTCAACCAATGCCCATTGGCGTCGAGATAGTAACCGCCAAAACTGACCAGATGAATGGCATCATAATGCTGGAATTCTTTCACCACACTACTCAATGCATCTTTACAAAGATAGCAGTCATCGGCATTCAAGAAGCAAAGTATGTCTCCGGTAGCATATTGAAATGCCTTGAAAATAGAGTCTGCCTGTCCATTGTCTTCAGTGCTGACCAGGCGAAATCGTGCATCCTCATCACAAAATCGCCGGATTATTTCCAGTGAGCCGTCATTTGAGCCACCATCGGCTATCAGAACCTCATAATCTGAATAATCCTGCGACCTGATACTACCGAGGCACGCATCAAGGAATCTGGCGTAATTATAGGAAGGTACTGCGATACTAATCTTCATGGTGCCAGTGCCGTTCTTTGAAATAAAATATCCGCTTCGAGAATCCTGTTCTTCCCATGCTTGTCTCTCAGCAAATCCAGAATTTCAATACACTCGAAACCATAGTCACGCATTGCCAGTATGATTTCTCCAGCATGTGCGCCATTGGCATAGGCAGGCGCAAAAGAAACTTCCACCAGCACGAAAAGACATTTATCCAGAAAATCCCTGGCTCCGGCAAGAACGGCAAGCTCGAATCCCTGAACATCGAGCTTGAGAAATGCTGCATTAAATTCCGGTACCTGACTTGAAACAACATCCAATGTTGTGCATTCAACCACGACTTCTTCCAGCGGGTGCTCATTGAGAACGTCTCTCTGAAGCAAAGAATTGTTCACGTGTTCTGCATAACGCTTCAGTTTTGTTGCTTCCACCTTATCACTCAGAGCATAGCAAAAAGTATTACCCGGAATCGAAAACCGGCTAACGTTCTGTCTTAGCACCTTATAACTTTCAGGATCAGGCTCAAAGCTATAAACCGGCAACTCAGGCCAGATAGAATTAGCCATGAATGCAAACTGTCCTCGATTAGCTCCGATATCCCATATCGAATCTACTCCATCAATGATGTTCCTGGAGCGCATTCTTGAAAGATTCGCGAGCAGTCCAAAAGACACCATGGAAGGATATCTGAGACGTTTCAGGAAACATGCCGGGGCTGCCAATGCGCCTAGATTGCTGGGTAAAAGATTATCCAGAAACATCAGATCTCAATCTCAATAATAATTTTCGGAAGATTCATGCTAAAGCCCTTCGAATTTATTTTCTGACCAACAAACGAAATTACTTAATACTATTGGTCATACCAAGCCATCTCTTTTTGAAACTATGGAAATAACCACGCTATATACATTGGACCAGAAAATTATTTTCTATATAAGCAATCGGCTAGCTTCGTAACTTATCAGAAGAGCTCATTTATCTCCCTGACTCCACAGATTACGTATCTACCACGAATACTACTTATGAGCTTCCATGATTGCATTGAAGGTATTTCAGGATCGGCGAATTAGATACTGAGCTATTAATTTAAGAAAATATGAGCCATGAATTGTTAAAATTTTCATCAAAAGTACAAGTTTTTGTGTCCAAGAAAAATTTACATAATGCCAATAAAAATTGACAAGTTTTTTTGTAAACTTATAAAAATAATAAATTAAATCCTTTTGATTCTGTATTGATGATTCATTATTGCCATGTCTGCGATAGATAAGATTTACATTGTTAACAAAACCAGCTGAAAAATTTGCCATCATGACATGAACAAAAAGACCTTCAGCAAAAAGTTTAAAATGCTTGCATTCATTTAAATGATGAAAATTCCCTTTTAAAATATCGCTCTTATAAAGTCCATAAAGTTGATACGAGCAAATCTTCACAGTCTGTTTGCAAAGTTCAAACGCAGATTTACATCCAATAAAATCATCCATCATATTACTAGTAATATGATATCCGTCCGCCTGTTCTACCCTATGTTTAACATTTGCAAAACAAAAATCGTTTCCATCTTCAATCTTTTGTACCATTAAACTCAAATAGTTTTCAGATTCTAAATAATCATCACAGGCAAGGAACATAAAAAATTCGGAAGATGATTGATTTAATACAAATTCAAAATTTTCGACTATGCCGATATTGGTAATTTGGCGAAAATACTTAATACGCTTATCTTGTAATTGACATTCCCTACAGATTCTCTCTGTGGAATCCGTAGATGCGTTGTCAGATATAATCAATTCAAAATCTGTAAAAGATTGAGCAAGAACTGAGTCTATAGCTTCCCTAATATATTTCTCGCCATTGTAGACTGGTATTCCTATTGTTATTTTGGGTTTAGCTTCAGCAACGCCCAAAAATAAATCCTTACTCAAAACTTTGTACCTCTATTTAGGAAATATATTGCAACAAACAACATGAACAGCACGCCTGGTAAAGCTATAGTTTTATAAAAAGCCGAATACATTTCAGGAAGTAACGATTTATGCAGATACCTTATAGAAAATATCAAATAACCAATATTTAAAATAAGCCAAGCATAAGCTGCACCGATCGCCCCGAAATTCAATGCACTGAAAAAAATTAGAGGTACAAGAAATATACTCGCAACAATACTGATATTTAAGCCATATCTCGTCCAGCCATTGGCAAGTGAAAGCGCATAGGGCATATAAGTGAGACTATGGAGTGCATTGCCAACAATGAGTATCGCGGCTAATTCAGCTACTTTTTTATAATCCTGCTGCCCATGTAAATAAAGATTAAATATTTGTTCGGAAAATAAAATAACAACCCCAGATATCGGTAAGATAATCCATGCAATTAGGAGGACAGCCTTTAAATAGGTTGCTTTCAATTGCACCAGATCATTTAATGCCACCAGTTGTGTAAACCTTGGCAAAATTGCGCTAAATACAAGAGGTGCCGGCTTTGTAATAGCCATAGCCACAGTCGCTGCAATCGTGTAAATTCCAAACGCTTCCAAGCTCAACACATTGCTCAAAATAACTTTATCCAGTTGGGTTAATAACATAACCACCATCGTTGTAGCTGTCATACCTGCCGCATATCGCCAACATGCACGAAGTCGCTCCATACTAAACCTCTGAAAAAGGCTTTTTCTATCTATTTCAAAATTATTTGGTTTGAATGCTGCCAACGTCCGATACAAAAATAATGCCGTCAGAAACAATCCAATCAAACTCATTAGCACGTTTAAGGCAAAAAACTTTTCTATCAAACTCAAGTTTAGTAATGGGGGATCCAAGAACATCAAACCAATAACAGCAATTGCTCTTAGTGTTTGAACAACGGCCTGAAGAAGATTTAATAAAACAATTCTTTGTAATCCCTGAAGTCCACTATTGTAAAAACTGTTCATGAACTGAAGTGCAGACTGAAGTGCCATCCAGGCAAGGCAATTTGCGACTATTGATTGAGGAATCTTTGAATTACCCAACCAGTTCATTGAAAAAAAATCAGATGCAAAAAAAAGAACTGTCCCAATCAAAATTGCTATCGTCCCTGCCAGGATTTCAAGGGTTGAGACAGTGAGTTGCATAGCACGACCAGCATCTGGTTGAGCAGAGAGCCTTGAAAGCTCTCTAGATAACGCGGGTGACATCCCCATATCCAGCAACCCAAAAAGCGTAACGAGTATCGTAAATACTCCGATTAATCCATATGCTTCAGTGCCAACAGCTCGCAAAATAATAGGCAATAACGCAAACTGTAAAAATATAAGGTAGGCAGCACCAAGGAAATTGCTACCAATATTGATTTTAAGCAAGGGCATTAATCTGACTTACGGCTTTTGAATTAAACCTTGACCAGTCGGTATCCAGAGAATTTCAATCTGATGTTTTTTTGCAAACTCAACAAACGCTTGTCTTTGCTCACCGCATGCTTCCCAAGCAAAATCATCTAAAAGCATATAGCCACCTGAAACAAGATATGGCCAAAAAAACTCTGCAGCAGCGATTTCAGGGATCGCACAATTCATATCAATATGTATAAATGCGACTTTGCTACACTTGAAATCAACCAAAGTCTCTGGAATTGCACCCTTTATTAATTTAACTTGAGGATATTTAGCGAAATGTTTCTGAACATCTGCAAAACAATCACTATAGTGGCCTAGTGTATTTTCATACTCGGACACTGACGAATACTTCTTGGATAAGCCTTCAAATGTATCAAAACAATAAAACGTTTTGCTTTGGAAATTTGCGCTTTCAGCCAAATATGTGAGTATGGCCGTTGCAATGCCACCACGATTCGTCCCACACTCTACAAAATCGCCTTCCAACCTTGCCGCTTGCAGACTAAGCCACAAGGAGATGTGCACTCTCCACTCGACATCAGCTCCGCCCCATGATCCTGTGGCCTTAGCCATATCATATGCATGCTTAAATTTACTATCCTCGATAAAAGATGTGTTATGGATTGTGTACAAGCCATCTTGCGAATAGTTTAATTTCAATTTTGTAGGCATCTGGCTGAATAATTTTCTATAACCTCCAAGCAGTCTTGTATAGAAAGCCTTATATAAATAAGCCCTCATTACAAATTAGCCTCTTTGATTTTTTGTTCTACATTGTGAGACTTGCAAAATCTTATTAACTTTGATTTATTGTATTTGTTTAGAAACGCACTATATTTAACCCGAAAACCTTCTGTGAAAGAGAAGCATATAGCAAGAGGTGTTATGTATCTAAATAGCATACGAAATGTCCCTATTTTTTGTTTTAATAAACTTGGCGCATTAAAGGGAGTTTTTATGATATCGACATAGGACTTATACAAGGTCCTGCCAACATATCTTTTATAAGCATAATGTCTACTCACGTCAAACCGTCGCAACTGTTCAAATATGTCCAGACATCCCGGATACCAGGTGTTAAAAAGGTGCCCTTGACTATATGTTGCAGAAGCAGAATAAATAGCCACCGGATAATTGGAAATCATAACCTCTGAAATTGCTGACACCCTAAGCATGATTGATAAGTCTGCAAGGTAGGCAGACTCTGTCCTGAAACCACCGGCCCTATGAAATACTTTTTTATTAAATATAGTTCCTGTGGAAGCCGGATGTTGCAGCATGAATGTAAGAAGATCAAAGTTGCTATATTTTTTGATTGCATTGATATTTGATGGCGCCAGTAATATTGGCTTTAAATCATGGTCTACACATATCGTAATTCCACTCCACATTCCCAAAGTTGAATTACCCTGAAGATTCACCAATCCCTTCTCTACAAATCCTGGTAGCAAATAATCGTCATCTGCCAATACAGAAAAAAAGCTTGTGTCGACAAGACTAACTGCATGCTCCCAATTTTTAAGCATTCCAACATTCTTATCATGCCTAAAATATTTTATATTTACTCCATTGTTGGAAAAACCACGAACGACCTCTTGCGTATGATCCGTAGATGCATTATCAGAAATTATTATTTCATCAGGCCTTATTGTCTGATTAAACACTGACTTTAACGCCCGCTTTAACAGGTCGGCTCTGTTGTATGTTGGTATTACAATTGAGATAGACATCTCGTCTACTGCGCCAAACAATTTCTTAAATAAGAGAATTCAATCATTGCTCAGTCTTCGCTTGATGAGCTTTGCAGGAACCCCGCCCCAAACTTCATTCGCACCGACTCGACCACGAACAACAGATCCAGCAGCAATTACTGCACCTGTCTCAATATAAGCGCCATCCAGAATGACAGAATTTGCTCCTATCCAAACATTATTCTCAATCACCACACCACCTTTGCTTGGAGCGAATCCTTGCTTTCTAATCTCACATTCAAGACTGGAATATGCATGATTCGATCCCGCCACAACCACACCTGGTGCTAGTAATACGTAGTCTCCAAAGGTAATACCGTGACCTGAATAAAGGGTGCAGTGCGCATTGATATAGCAGTGCTCCCCTATGGTGATATCTCCCATGCCCCCAACAGGCTTTATGACTACAAAATCATAAATTTCAGAATACGCACCTATTCTTATGATCGTCTTTTTTTGAGACGGATAAATTCTTGCATCTTTGCTGATAATCGCAGTTGAATGAATGTCAATTGTCATACTGTTTATAGCAGCTCATAGGCCTTTTTAAGGTAATCATCCAACTCAGAGGATGGCTCATGCTGAGCAATAACACTTTTCAATTCGAAGTCATTGCCAATATTTATCTCAGGATAGTTTGCATTTAAAACTGGCCTCACAATCTCACATTCAATCTGAAAGTTATTTTCAGCAATTTTTTTACAGCGTAGTGCAAACTCATACACACTCTCGGTATGTGCGCCCAACACATTAAGTACACCTTGATATTCCAAGAGATCACCAGAAATAATACGATTTATTAAGGTTGCAATCGACTTTGTACTTACAAAGTTTCTTCTCTGGTTCCCCATGGTCTTCAGAACAATTTTTCCATACTGTTTAGCCTCTTTAGGGAAGCTAAATGGAATCAAAGACCATCTTTGAAATGAATCTATATAATTTGGGAGACCATAAACCGCGTTCGGTCGCAAAATAATTAAACGTCCCTTAACGCTGTTGGCATACTTTTTAAAAATCTGTTCAGAGCAATAATGCGCAATCGCATAATTGGAAATGGGATTTTGTATGGATGACTCCGTAATTAATCCAGCTTGAGTCCCGTAAACATGGCTGCTCGAGATGTATATGAAATTTCTCACTCCACTGGATACCACCCTTTTTAGCAATGCTTCAAGACCAAAAACTGCCTTCTGGAAAGCCAAAAGTGGGTTGTTTTGGCTAAAATCTTCATCAACAATCCCCGCACAATGCACAAACCAATCACTCTGCGGTAAAGTTAATTCAGCCTGTTCATCTGGAGCGGTTAAATCAAAATATTGATCTGCTTGCTCTTTCCTTCGCCCCAAAGTGTAAAGCAAGTGATCTTTTTCAAGTACTCTTGTAACTTTAGCTCCGATAAGCCCAGTAGCTCCTGTCAATAAAATTTTCATTTTTAGTTTATTTGACTCGGCGCAGGTATCCATCAAATGCTTCTGTGATCATCAGCTTATTGCAAAGATCTTTGTCAATTTCAAAGTCATCATTATTCTCAAGGAATGCACGCATGGCAGTCATTGGATTATTGCCTACGTCCCAGGGACGGTTATGCGAATAGTAGCCTTTAGGGAAATATTCAATAAATGTATCTGGCAACACTAGATACGACCCTACTGTCACTAAAGGAGCATACAACTGTAATTCATTAAAAACATGTTCATGGGAATGAAGAGAATCTAAAAACACCATGACACGCTTTGCCTTTGATGCTATAGCCTGCACTTGCTCAATAACTTCTGGTGCTGTTGATGAACCCTCTATCATTGAGATGCGCTTTATCATTGGGTGAGATTCAATTTCTTTGCGATTATGCTCACGAATATCAATATCAATACCTAAAACTTTCCCATCACCACCAATCATTTCCAGTAATGATGCAGAAAGAATTAAGCTGCCCCCATGCGCAATACCGGTTTCGATAATTAAATCAGGTTTTACATCCCACACGATTTGCTGAGTAGCAACTATGTCACTAGGAAACTTGATGATTGGGCGGCCCATCCATGTGTAGTTGTAGGTATATTTGTATTTATCTGCATGCAGCATCCAGTCAATGGATTTTTGATGCAACTCTTTGTCTGATGCCATTGCTGCGATATCTGCTGCACGCTCTGCGTTAAATTGTGAAATTGGATCCATTCTTTTTCCTTAAATAATTAATTAAACACTTAAATCAACGGATTTCATTAGATAAAAATTTACGTCTGATCCGACAGATCGACCCCATAAAAGTCGCTTTGTAAAAAAGGATAATTTCTATCCTTCTCAGATATTTCAGATATGGTAAGAGGCCATTCAATATTTAATCTAGGATCATTTGGATTTAAAGCCCTCTCTGATAAAGAATCATATGAATTCGAAACAACATACAGCAGCTCACTATCATCACTCAGAGTTTGAAAACCATGCGCAAAACCTTGTGGGATAAATAAACCTTTTTGATTTTCATCTGATAAAAGTTCACCATGCCAATGAAGGAATGTTGGGGAGTTCTTTCTCAAATCCACCGCCACATCGAATATTGACCCTTTAATGCAGCTAACATATTTAATTTCAGCAAATGGCGGTAACTGAAAATGCATGCCGCGAAGAGTACCTTTTTTCCTTGAATAGGAATGATTAATTTGTATAGCATGACATTCATTCCCTGCAAGAGAAAAAGTCTCCGTGCAATAAAATCTGCTAAAAAAACCACGATGGTCTTCAATCGGTTTTCTTTGCACCAGTTTAAGGCCATTAATAGGTGTATCAAAAAAGTCAAAACGCGACATTACTAGCCTCTATTTACTTAAATCAATTGTGTTTTGGTAGTCATGAATCTGCCTCTTACTAAATTCAAAAACATCAAGACCACTACGCCATGCATTATGCCAATCGACCGTTTTTGCCAGTGCAGTTGAAAGACTCCACTTAGGTTTCCACCCCAGCTTTCCACGTGCCTTACTGCTATCTAATTTTAGATAGTTAGCCTCATGCAATTGAGGCCTGTCATCCAAGTGCCAAGAGGCACCATCCACTCGCCTGACCAACTGTTCAAGTATCCACTCAACAGTTTGGGCACTATCATCTGAAGGACCAAAATTCCAAGCTTCAGCAAACATGGTTTTCTTGTTATAAAGAGCCTCTGCTAGTTTCAGATATCCAGACAAAGGCTCCAGCACATGCTGCCATGGACGTATCGCATTAGGTGATCGAATGACGACAGGCTGTTTTGCATCTATTGCCCGAAGAAAATCTGGAATCAAGCGGTCCTCTGACCAATCACCACCACCGATGACATTTCCCGCTCGGGCACTGCCCAGTGCAATACCCTGGTCTGCCATAAAAGAGCGGCGATAAGCAGATGTGATTATCTCTGAACAGGCCTTGCTACTGGAGTATGGATCATAGCCCCCCATCGCTTCATCTTCACGGTATGGCCACACCCATTCACGGTTCTCATAGCATTTATCTGTAGTCACGTTGACCACAGCCCTAACTGAAGGCGTTTGTCGAATCGCTTCATATAGATTAACAGTGCCCATCACATTAGTTGAGTATGTTTCAACTGGTGCTTCATATGAATACCTGACAAGAGGTTGCGCCGCCAAATGAAAAACAACTTCTGCTTGAGATTCCGCCAATGCGGTGTGCAGAAATTGCAAATCTCTAATATCGGCAATTGTGCTACTTGCCAGACATTTGTCTATATTCGCTTCGGTAAAGAGATTTGGCATTGTATTGGGTGCAAGTGAATAACCGTACACCTTAGCACCCAACTGATGTAGCCAGAGTGATAGCCAGCCACCTTTAAAACCGGTATGACCTGTGAGAAATACATTCTTGCCTTGCCAAAACTCAGCGTCCATTCCACACCTTCCAAGGAGCCTTGCCGCTTTGCCATAAATCTTCCAGCATGTTTTTTTCACGCAGAGTATCCATCGGCTGCCAAAAGCCTGCGTGTTGATAGGCCATCAACTGTCCATCCTTTGCCAGTTGCGCCAGCGGCGCACTCTCCCAACTGGATCGATCCCCATCAATGTAATTCAGACATTGCGGTGAGAGCACGAAAAACCCGCCGTTGATCCAGCCGCCATCTCCTTTGGGTTTTTCGATAAAACCCATAACCTGATTTTGTTGCATGCTGAGGGCACCATAACGACCCGGCGGTTGCACAGCAGTGACCGTTGCCAATTTGCCGTGAGAATGATGAAAGGCTACCTGCGCACTGATATCGACATCGGCGACACCATCGCCGTAGGTAAAGCAGAATGCTTCTTCATCTTTGACGTAATCCTGTACTCTCTTGAGGCGCCCCCCCGTTAATGTGTCGTCACCGGTATCCACCAACGTCACACGCCATGGTTCCGCTTTTTTCTGATGCACCTGCATCTCATTGTTGCCCATGTCAAAAGTCACATCCGACATGTGCAGAAAATAGTTAGCAAAATACTCTTTGATGACATAACCCTTATAACCACAGCACACAACAAAGTCATTGATACCATGGGCAGAATAAAGCTTCATGATATGCCATAAAATTGGCATACCGCCAATTTCTATCATTGGTTTTGGCTTTAAGTGTGTTTCTTCTGAAATTCTGGTACCAAGGCCACCGGCAAGAATGACTGCTTTCACTAAACACTCCTTAATTCAAGAAAGTTTTTATATGCTTTACTTAACCCATCTTCGAGCATCGTTTTTGGTTGCCAGCCAAGTGACCTGATTAAACTAATATCAGTAAGTTTTCTTTTTGTTCCATCAGGTTTTGTGGTGTCGAAAACCAGATCACCTTCGTATCCGATCACTTTTTTAACTAACTCAGCTAATTCACGAATACTTAAATCTTTTCCAAAACCAATATTGATTAGTGGGGGAGATATGTCATTAAACATTAATTTAACATTGGCTCGCTGAGACTCCATTAAATAGATACAAGCTTCTGCCATATCTTCACTAAACAAAAACTCCCTCAAAGGATTACCTGTCCCCCAAATAGCCACAACAGGTACTTTATGAGTCTTTGCATCATGAAACTTACGTATCAATGCTGGAATTACATGCGAATTTTCAAGATCATAGTTATCACCAGGGCCATATAGATTGGTGGGCATGACCGCCAGATACTGTGTTCCATATTGACGGTTATAGCTCCAGCACATCTCGATACCAGCAATCTTGGCGAGTGCATAAGGCCGGTTGGTAGGTTCCAACGGACCGGTCAGCAGGTATTCTTCCTTGATCGGTTGAGGACAGTCGCGTGGATAAATACAACTGGACCCGAGGAATAGCAATCGCTTCACACCGGATAAATATGACTGGTGAATGACATTTGTTTGAATCGCCAGATTCTCGTGAATAAACTCGGCAGGGTATGTGTTGTTGGCATGAATACCACCGACTTTGGCTGCAGCCAGCAATACGTATTCCGGCTTTTCTAGTTCAAAAAATGCCCTGACGGCTTGCTGATTGGTCAGATCCAGCTCGGCATGCGTACGTGTAACAATATTGCTGTAGCCTTTGGTTTGCAGTTGGCGCATGAGCGCCGATCCGACAAGCCCGCGGTGCCCTGCTACATAGATTTTTGCTGATTTATTCATTTGTTTTTTGGTTTTTGACTAGATATCCGCCGTGAATCCTATTGGTCTTGAGGACGTCGTAGACGTATGCATAAGTTGTCTTATCGCCTCTATTAATCCGGCAATTGCCTGATCGTGGCTTGATGTTTTTCGCTCCAATTCTTCCAGCTTTAATGCAAGCTCCTTGTGGTTAGAAAGCAGCTCACGCAGTTGGACGAATGTTCTTACTATCAACAAGCTAATCTCTACTGCTCTTGGTGACTTGAGCACGTTGCCAAGCATCAAGGCTCCGTGTTCGGTAAAGACAAGAGGCAAATACGAAGAGAATCTGAGCTTGGCAAGGTGGTCACAATTTGTGACCACCTCCAGCTTTTCTTCTGCTGTCAGCTGGAACATAAAGTCTGCAGGGAAGCGTTCAAGGTTACGTCGCACAGCCTGATTCAATGCCTTGGTAGGAACACCATATAGACCTGCCAAATCGGCATCAATCATGACTTTATGGCCACGAATCAAGAGGATTTTTTGAGCAACTACCTCTGGCGCTAGTATTTCTGCTTTTGTCATGGATTTATTCGTGATAATCAAACGCACTGAATCCGTGCTTCTTCACAAGTTCATCGCGTTGGGCTGATTTATAGTCTTCACGTACCATTTCCGAGACCAACTCATCGAAGCTGATTTTTGGCGCCCAGCCAAGTTTCTGTTTGGCCTTAGTAGGGTCTCCAAGCAAAGTCTCAACTTCTGTTGGCCGGAAATAACGGGGGTCAACCTGTACGATACAGTTACCCTTATCGTCATAGCCTTTTTCATCTACCCCCTGCCCTTGCCAGTCAATATTGATATTCAGTTCTTTTGCTGCCGCATTGACAAAATCACGCACGCTGTACTGCACGCCAGTGGCAATCACAAAATCTTCCGGCTGCTCTTGCTGAAGCATCAGCCATTGTGCTTCCACATAATCCTTTGCATGGCCCCAGTCTCTGAGCGCATCCAGATTGCCCAGATAGAGGCAGCCCTGTAAGCCTAATTTGATACGAGCCAGCGCACGGGTAATCTTACGTGTTACAAATGTCTCGCCACGGGTCGGGCTTTCATGGTTGAACAGAATACCGTTGCAGGCATATATGCCATAGGCCTCACGATAATTGACTGTGATCCAATAGCCATAGAGCTTGGCAACGGCATATGGGCTGCGAGGATAGAAAGGCGTGGTTTCTTTTTGTGGAATCTCTTGTACCAGCCCATAAAGTTCCGATGTAGAAGCCTGGTAAAACCTAGTTTTCTTTTCCAGGCCTAAAATTCGAATCGCTTCCAGAATACGTAGCGTACCAATGCCATCTGCATTGGCGGTGTATTCTGGCATTTCGAAACTTACCGCCACATGGCTCATAGCCGCCAGATTATAAATTTCATCTGGTTGCACCTGCTGAATGATACGAATCAGGTTGGTGGAATCGGTCAGATCACCATAATGCAGTACGAATTTCTGGTTATCGACATGCGGGTCTTGATATAGATGATCGATACGGTCCGTATTAAACAGTGAGGCGCGCCGTTTGATACCATGGACGACATACCCCTTATTCAGTAGAAACTCAGCGAGATAGGCACCGTCCTGCCCTGTGATGCCGGTGATTAACGCAACTTTACTCATTGTTTTGACCCTGTGTTAAATTCTGGTGTTCTGAATGCAACGTAAATGCAGACTCCTGGCGTAGCTCATCGATTTCCAATTGAAGCGCTTCGTACTCTTTGAGTTTATGCTTGAGGAATTGCAAAGTAATGCTGGCCTTAGCCTCAATACCACTTGGCGTCAGTAGATACATATAGGCAAGCTTGTTTTTGCTGTTGCGGAAATTGGTTGCCTTGACGAGACCGACATCAATCAACGCCTTGAGGCAAAAATTGGCTTTGCCGAGACTGATGCCCAGTGCTTTTGCCAGCTCACGCTGGCTGATGGCGGGGTTGCTTTCCACCATTTTGAGGATTTTGTAGCGGTATTCGTCTGTGAGCATGAATGAGTTAGATAAACTGCGTTCATTAGTTGAACGCAGTTTATCAGGAAGATGCAGACTCTTGCAAGGTATGGCTCAGCTTGTTGGGGTGGGATGCCGAATCGCAGTACGGCATGACATGGGAAGTGTCCAGCATGACAGATCATCTAACAACCTTGTCCTGGCATGACTATCGAACGACTGTCATTCCGGGCGTAGACCCGGAATCTACTCTGGATGATTCCAAAGATGCCGGATCACCGTCCGGCATGACCGGCAGGGCTGCAAGATCAATCGAACACTTCTGCATCCTTGAAGCGCTTGGCGTTTTTGTCTTTCTCCGAGAGGGACGGCTCACCTTCGTAAGGCCATTCAATACCGATATCCGGGTCGTTCCACAGAATGCCGCGATCATGGGCCGGAGCATAGTATTCAGTGGTTTTATAAAGGAAATCTGCATAGTCGCTCAGTACGACAAAGCCGTGAGCAAAGCCTGGCGGCACCCAGAGCTGCCTGAAATTATCTTCTGAAAGTTCCGTCCCGCACCATTTGCCGAACGTGGGGGAAGACTTGCGCAAGTCCACTGCCACATCAAACACCCTGCCGCGCGCGACTCTTACCAGCTTGCCTTGCGGCTGCTGGATCTGGTAATGCATGCCGCGCAGCACGCCTTTGGCGGAACGGGAGTGATTGTCCTGCACAAATTGCACGCTCAACCCTGTCGCCTGGTTAAAGGTTTGCTGGTTGAAGCTCTCGAAAAAGAATCCGCGGCTATCGCCAAACACCTTGGGTTCGAGTATGAGAACATCGGGAATACTGGTTGTGATAACTTGCATATCAGGCATCATCCCTCAGTAAACGTAACATGTATTGACCGTAGCCATTCTTGAGCAAGGGCTGCGCAAGCTTCTCAAACTGTTCGGTGGTGATAAAGCCGCTACGCCATGAAATCTCTTCAGGACAGGCAATCTTGAGGCCTTGCCGGTTTTCCAGCGTGGCAATGAACTGCCCGGCGTCCAGCAGGCTTTCATGCGTTCCCGTATCCAGCCAGGCGTAGCCGCGCTTGAGTATTTTTACATTAAGTTGCGCCTGGTCGAGGTAGGTCTGGTTGACCGTGGTAATCTCCAGTTCACCGCGTGCGCTCGGCTTGACCGACTTGGCGATATCGACCACCTGGTTGTCGTAGAAATACAGGCCGGTCACTGCATAGTTGCTTTTCGGCTGTTTGGGCTTCTCTTCAATGCTGAGCGCCGTGCCGTCCTTGTCGAAATCCACGACACCATAGCGTTCCGGGTCCTGCACATGATAGGCAAACACGCTGGCGCCGCTGGCCTGCTGGTCTGCTTCGGCAAGCAGCCCTGCCAGGTCATGCCCGTAGAAAATATTATCCCCCAGTACCAGTGCGCTGGCATCATTGCCAATGAACCCATCGCCAATGATGAATGCCTGCGCCAGGCCATCCGGGCTTGGCTGCACGGCATATTGCAGGTTGATGCCCCATTGTGAGCCATCGCCCAGCAGATGCTGGAAATTCGGGATATCGCGCGGGGTGCTGATGATCAGGATATCCTGCATGCCTGCCAGCATCAGCGTGCT
The DNA here is from genome assembly GCA_905339275.1 of Methylophilaceae bacterium. Taxonomy (GTDB): domain Bacteria; phylum Pseudomonadota; class Gammaproteobacteria; order Burkholderiales; family Methylophilaceae; genus UBA6140. The sequence continues at coordinate 849,144 of CAJPFK010000001.1, read as the reverse complement.
GAGCGGGTAATAAATCATCGGTTTGTCATAGACCGGCAGCAACTGCTTGCTGATTGCCAGGGTTGCCGGATGCAGGCGTGTTCCAGAACCGCCTGCGAGGATAATACCTTTACGTTTGGTCATGATGTCAGGCTCACAAAAGTTCGGTTAATACTCTGGTAACTCCATCATGCCAGTCCGGCAAATGGAGATTGAAGGTTGATTTCAGTTTATTCGTATTCAATCTGGAGTTGAGAGGTCGTCTGGCTGCCGTAGGAAAGGCTTCTGAAGGAATGGCCTCTATGGCGCGCGGGTCGAGCTTCAATATGGGATAGGCAACCTTTGCCGACTCGATGAGGAATTTGGCGTAGCCGTACCAGGAAGTTTCGCCCGCTGCCGTCAGGTGGTAAATACCGGAATGGTCATCGCGGGTTTTGATATCCTGAACCGCATGCGCCGTCACATCAGCCAGCAGTTCGGCACTTGTTGGCGCGCCTATCTGGTCATCGACCACTCTCAACCTGTCGCGCTCCTTGGCAAAATGCAGCATGCTGCGGGCAAAATTTGCGCCACGCGAGGCATAGACCCAGCTTGTCCTGAAAATCAGGTGTTTCTCGCAATTCTGCTGAATCAGTACCTCGCCTTCCAGCTTGGTTTTGCCATAGACGCTTAAAGGCCCGGTCGGGTCCGTTTCCAGACGGGGCTGATCACCGCTGCCATCGAATACATAATCCGTAGAGTAGTGGACAAGCCATGCCCCGAGCTTTTGCGCTTCCTGGGCAAGCACTGCAGGAGCTGAGGCATTCACCAGCCTGGCCAGCTCCGGCTCGCTTTCGGCCCTGTCCACGGCAGTATAGGCAGCAGCATTGACGATGATATCCGGCGCTACCCTTCTTACCGTATCGGCTATTCCGGCAAGGTTGGTCAGGTCTCCGCAGTATTCCCCGCTGTCACGTCCCAAGGCAACCAGGTCTCCCAGCGGAGAAAGGCTGCGCTGCAACTCCCAGCCGATCTGGCCGTACATTCCTAACAGGAGAATTTTCAATCGCTTACTTTCGATTGCCGTAATTGGTTTCCACCCACTCTCGATAGGAGCCGCTTTGCACGTTGGCAACCCAGTCGCCGTGCGTCAGGTACCAATCAATTGTTTTCCGGATACCGGTTTCAAAAGTCTCGGCCGGCTTCCACCCCAGTTCCCGCTCGATTTTGCTCGCGTCAATCGCATAACGGCGATCATGGCCAGGACGGTCCGTCACATAGGTAATCTGTTCACTGTAGCTCTTGCCATCTGCGCGCGGTTTTTGCTCATCCAGCAACCGGCAGACGGTACGCACGATGTCGATATTGGCTTTTTCGTTCCATCCGCCCACGTTGTAGGTTTCACCCAGCTTGCCTGCCTGTAGCACGCGCCGGATGGCGCTGCAGTGATCCTTCACAAACAGCCAGTCGCGAATCTGCATGCCGTCGCCATACACCGGTAGCGGGCGACCGGCCAGCGCATTGACGATCATCAGCGGAATCAGCTTCTCAGGGAAATGATAGGGGCCGTAGTTATTGGAACAGTTGGTGGTGAGCACCGGCAAACCGTAGGTATGGTGATAAGCACGCACGAGGTGATCGGAAGCCGCCTTGGATGCGGAATACGGGCTGTTGGGCTCGTAAGGGTGATTTTCGGTAAAGGCCGGGGCGTCCGGCTTTAGCGAGCCGTAGACTTCGTCGGTGGAAACATGCAGGAAACGGAAATCGGCTTTTTCCCGGTCCGCAAGGGCAGACCAGTAAGCACGTACAGCTTCAAGCAGGTTGAAAGTGCCGACGATATTCGTCTGGATGAAGTCATCAGGCCCCGTAATCGAGCGATCGACATGCGACTCGGCAGCAAAATTGACGACCGCGCGCGGCTTGTGTTGTTCAAGCAATTCAGCGATCAGCTTTTTATCGCCGATATCGCCCTGCACAAAAATATGGCGGGAATCGTCCTGAATCTCCGCCAGATTTTGCAGATTGCCTGCATAAGTCAGTTTATCCAGATTGATGAGCGGTTCATTCGACTCGGCAACCCAGTCGATCACGAAATTTGAACCGATAAAACCTGCACCGCCAGTGACAAGGATCATATTAAATATATATGTAAGTTATTAAAAGTTATTAAAGGAGCCTCTACCTACAGTAGCCATGCGTGCGAATCCAGCGTCACAGGTACTCGACCACTCGCCCGTCTGCCGGATATGCCCATGCTCCGGGCGCATCGCACTTCATCTCGCCCATCCCTTATGCAAAGATTCCCTGAATATTACAGCATATCAAGGCATGGGATATACCCAGTGCAGGCTATTGACAACTTAACAAATCATTACGTTTCAGAAACTGTCGGTAAACCCCTTGATCTGGCGGCGCTGACGCTTGGTCGGCCGTCCTGCGCCACGCTCTCTCTGCGCATGTTCGTTTTCGCGCGTTAATGCGATCTCGGCTCGTCTTATGCGGCTGGATTCGGTCTCTTCGTAAAGCAGGACGGCCTCGGGCGCACCTTTACGCTGCATGGACAACCCGCGCACAGCCACTTCAATCTCGAAATCCTTGTTGCGTATGTGCACGCAGGCACCGATTCTGACTTCCTTGGCCGGCTTGACCCTGTCGCTATCCACTCGCACCTTGCCGGATTCTATGGCTTCGGCAGCAAGATTCCTGGTTTTGAAAAAGCGTGCGGCCCAGAGCCATTTGTCCAGGCGGCATTTTTCCTTCTGGTCCCCCTGATTTTCTTTCGATTTATCTTTCTGATTAGCCATGTAGAGACACCTTACCTTGGCGTCGTACCGGACTCGATCCGGCATCCGATAAACTGGGCGAATGGGCGAGATGCCGGATCAAGTCCGGCATGATAGAAGGAAGAAGGCGATTCCATGAATGAAAAAGTTCAAACAAAATAATCACTTGGTTATAAACACATATTTACCGGTATGACAGTTAAGTTTCTGCCGGATGCTGCCTAATCATCCGGCTTGTTTGTTTCATGGATTTTACGGAAATTCTCCAATCCGCGCTGCACCCGTCCAAGCACGCTCTCGCTGCGGTAGTTGCCGTCTTCATCCAGTTCACCCGCCACCAGGCCGGTGAGATGTTCCAGCCCTTCCAGTACATGGCTGAATGTATGGATATGAAACTGGCCGCACTCGACCGCCTCCCTCACCTCGCTGTTCAGGACCAAATGCCCGGCATTACGCGCGGGAATCAGTACACCCTGGGTACCGTCAAGGCCGATTGCCCTGCAGACGCGAAAATGGCCTTCAATCTTTTCATTGATACCGCCAACGGCCATCACCTCGCCATGCTGGTTCATCGCCCCGGTAACGGCCACGCCTTGCGGCAAGGGCAAACCGGAAATGGCGGACAGCAGTGCGTATAACTCGGCGCATGAGGCGGAGTCGCCCTCCACGCCATGGTATTCCTGCTCGAAAACCAGTGAGGCATTGAGCGAGAGCGGCGTCAATTTCGCGAATGTGGCGGATACCCAGTTATGCAGTATGAACAGGCCCTTGTCATGATTGGGGCCCGTCATCTCGACTTCACGGTCGATATTGATCACGCCATCGTCACCGGCATGGCAACGGGCCGATATCCTGACCGGCGAGCCGAAGCCTGCATCGCCCATGTCGATATGCGTCAGGCCGTTGATCTGCCCGATTTCCCGGCCGTGCACACGTATCATCAACTCGCCGTCCACAATGGTTCGCAGCAATCGCTGTTCTGGCCCGGCATGCCGCTGGTACCTTGCATCCAAGGCCGCCTGCACATCCTCGGCCTGGACCACCCCGGCTTTTCTTGCCGTTGCCATTTGTGCGCTTTCCAGCAACAGACCCTGCAATTCGGCAAGATTGCTGCTGATCCTTTTCTGGTCTTCAATGCTGCGATGCATGGCAGTCAGCAAGGCGGATAATGCGCCGGCACTGAAATGCGGAATGGCGAACTGCTCGCAGCGCCTTGCAACGTAAGCCGCAACTGCATGGTAAATTTCCGGTGTTGCGGCAAAGTCGTCCGCAAAATCGACCTTGATGCTGAAAAACCTGGCGAAATCCGGCGCCTCATCCTGCAGCATATAAAACTCTTCCCGCGTTGCCACCAACACCATTTTCACCTTGACCGGCAATGGTTCCGGCGTGAAATGCGGCGTCGGGTTCTGCGCAAGCTGACTGACCGGCTCTTCGATCTGCACGCGTCCATTGCGCAGGAAGCGATGCAGTTTCTCGAGAATGTGCTGGCCGCTCTGCTGATCGTGGTGCAGATCCCGCAGGTGCAGCATCAGCATGCCGCCATCCGCGCGCAACAGGTTCCCGGCATGCAGGCGCATCTGCTCGGGCAGGCTGCCTGAGTGCTCGGACCCGCCCTCGAGGCCGCCAAAAAGGCTCTGCAAAGTCGGATCATCGTCATAAATCACCGGTGCGCCGTTGAGTTTGTGATTGTCCACCAGCAGATTGAGACGGAAACGGGCGAGGTAGGAATCGAGCAGGCCATCGTTGTCGGCATTCTGCGGTTGCTGGAATATCTCGATATTTTCCAGCACATCCAGCTTGAGAAATGCGAGATATTCCGCAAAATTCTTCCTGTCCGGCTCACCGGCCGACAGGTTCGACATGAGCAAATCCAACTGTTCATTCAGCATGGCATCCAGCGCTGCGATATCCTGTTGCAGCGCTGGCGCATTTCTGGAGAGATGCCGGATGAATTGATCCAGCGCATTCCTGAGCTTGATGCCGCACCCCGCATCCACGCGCAATGCCAGCGGCCTTTCGGGCTGTTCGAAATGATAGAGATAGATCAGGTCCGCCGGCGGCGGCATGCCCGATGCTACCTCATGCATCAACTCCAGCATCAGCGACGTGCGGCCGCAGCCCGGCTCGCCAATCACCAGCAGATGGAATCCCGGCTGCTGCATGGCAAGCCCGAACCTTGCCGCCTTTTCGGCGTCAGCCTGGCCGATCCATTCGCGATGCTTGGCGGCGTAAGCGATGAATTCCGAGCTGTCCAGACACCCCATGGCATCTGCAGGAATATGACAAGTGAGCTGTTGTACTTTAAGCGCTGCTGGCATGAACGAATCTTATGAGTGGTATGTTTGGAATATTTGCTTATTGATGAGATGAGAAACGCAATGTTTTAACTTTTGCCATTCGGCATCGGCACTTCCAATCGACTGTCATGCCGGACTCGGCCCGGAACCTGATGACCATGCAGGATGCCTGAACGAGATGCCGGATCGAGTCCGGCATGACAGCGGAGAAGCATGCGGCTATCAGCCTGGAATAACAACATTTTGTTTCCTGTCTAATGTTTAACCCAGCGGTCGCGGGCTGCATCGTCTGTGGATTTAGCCTCCACCCAGCGCTCGCCCTGATCGGTCCGCTCTTTTTTCCAGAACGGCGCTTCGGTTTTCAGGTAATCCATGATGAATTCACAGGCCGCAAAAGCTTCCCCGCGGTGCGCGCCTGCCACAATCACCAGCACGATCTGGTCCGTTGGCTTCAGTTCGCCGATACGGTGTATCACCAGCGTATCGTAGATATCCCAGCGCTGCCCTGCCTGCTCCACAATCGCCTGCAGCGCTTTCTCCGTCATGCCGGGATAGTGTTCCAGCGTCATGCCGGCAACCTTGTCGCCCTCGTTGAGGTCTCGCACCTGGCCGATAAAACAGGCAACCGCACCGATATCCTTGCGCGCCAGCCGCATCCTGCCGATTTCAGCGCCCGCATCAAAATCTTCTGTCTGAACCCTGACAGACATCGGCTTTGCCTCAGCCACCGGTAACCGGCGGAAAGAATGCCACTTCGTCACCGGCACGGATAGACGCGCTGTTGGGAACCAGCGTCTGGTTCACCGCCGCACGCAGAGGCCGGCATCCGTCGAATTCTTCTTGCCACTTGCCGCCACGATGGGCGAGTTCGGCCATCAAATCCGAGACCGCCCCGCCATCCCCGAAATCAATGGATTCCTCGGATAGGCCGAGCGATTCGCGCAGGCGGGCAAAGTAAAGTACCTTGATCATGCCCTAAACTACGTCTTCGTCCGTCACCGGGCCGCGCCTGCCGGCAATGGCCTCGGCCATGAGTTGCGCCAGCTTTTTCTTGGTTTCGGGATCATCCATCAGTTTTGAGCTGAAAGTGATGCCGAATTTAAGGGCGTATTGCTGAATCAACATCATCAATCCAGCTTCGTTTTCGTCTTCAAGTTCGATATTCATTGCTTGCATCCTCCTTATTCTTCATCCAGCAAAGGCGTTTGCGCCGGGCCATCCAGCTCGACACGCTCGATTCGGGCGAAATGACTGGTAATTTTACGGCTACTGACTTGCACTTTCTCTGCATCCTCGTGTGCCTGGCGGATGTGATCGGCCAGCTTTTTCATGCGCCCGTCGAACAACACGAAATCCTTGCTCAACTTGGACAACTCTTCCTGGATGATGTGCACCTGCTTGCGTGTTTCGGTATCTTTCAGCACCGCGCGCGCGGTATTCAGCACTGCCATCAGCGTGGTCGGCGAAACGATCCAGACCCGCTTTTTCTGGGCATACTCAACCAGGTCGCGATGATGCGCGTGGATCTCGGCGAACACGGCCTCGGCCGGAATGAACATCACGGCACCGTCGCTGGTAACGCCGGGAATAATGTACTTGATGGCGATATCATCGATATGTTTCCTTACGCCGGTCTTGAACACCGCAGGGCTGATGCGCTCCGCCCCTTCGGCAAACATGCCTTCGTAATTTTCCAGCGGGAACTTGGAGTCCACTGCGATGAGGCCGGTCGGTTCGGGTAGTTTAAGTACGCAATCGACCCGCGTTTTATTGTCAAAGGTGTACTGAAACTCGAACGCATTTTCCGGCAGCAGGTTGCGGACCAGTCCTTCGAGCTGGACTTCGCCAAACGCGCCGCGTGAACGCTTGTCGCCCAGCAGTTCCTGCAGGCTCACCACATTGGTTGCCAGACCATCGATTTTTTTCTGTGCTTCGTCGATCTTGGTCAGGTGCGTCATGACATTGGTAAAGGTCTCGTTGGTCTTTTTGAAACCTTCATCCAGCCGTTCGGAGACCTTGCCGCTGATCTGTTCCAGCCGCTCTTCGACGGTCTTGGTCAGGTTTTCGATACGCTGGGCGAGTAATTGGGTGGCATTACCCATGGTCGTCTGGATCATCGCCTGCTCAGCCTTGCCCTGCTCTGCCAGCGTCACATGAATCTTTTCCAGCACGCTTTCCCGGGTCGCCGCCAGGCTTTCGGTCTGGCTCACCTGCAGTTTCTGCATGGCTTCCCGCGTCTGTGTAAGTTCATGCGCCACCGCCGTGCGCAAGCGGTCGCCGCTTTCGCTGGAAGCCGTGTTCAGGCGGTCGCCCAGCTTGTTCAGGCCGTCGTTCAAATCCAGCAGCATTGCCCGGTGCTTGCCTTCCAACTGTGCAATCAGGTCGATACTGGCATCCCTGGCACGGACAGCACGCAGCGTTTGCCAAATCAGCAGCAATAAAATGATAACGGCAAGGGCAACGGTGATGATTTCTAGCATATCGGCCAAATTATACCTCATGCACTTTGGGCAAGCCGCTCATGGTTTCAAATCCGGGCAATTTTGTGCCACACTTCAGGCTGGCATCTCTTCAAAAAGGCCTGCTGTGACAAAACTCAAATTTCTCATCGGCCAGTGGCTGGCAAATGTCACCAGACGCTTGCAGAACAATTTCTATCTTTATCTCGCCGCCCTGCTGACCGTGTTTGTACTGCTCGATGCCAGCCTGCTGCACGTCGGCGAGAACATGCGGCAGAAAGCGTTCGATTTCATGATGCGCAGCCGCGTCATCGTGCCGCCGCCGGACAGGGATATTGTCATTATCGACGTAAACGAAGCCAGCCTGTCCGCCATGGCTGCCGAGTACGGCCGCTGGCCTTGGCCGCGGCAGGTGTTCGGCGAATTTCTGGAAAACATCGAGGCGCAGAATCCCAAAGCCGTGGTATTCGACATCCTGTTCAGCGATGCGGACATCTACAACCCGGACAGCGATGCCTATTTCAATGAAGTGATTGCCGGCACGGATAATACATTTTTCCCGTTTTTGCGCCTGCCGGAGGAGCATGACGCGCTGAGCGAGGTCAAGCCGTCCATGATTCCGGGGATCAAGGAAATATCGGCCAGCCAGTCAGACGCCGGTGCAACCATTGCCGTCGTCCTGCCGCATTTCGAAGCGGCCATCAACTCTGCCAGGCTGGGCACGCATAACATCTACCCCGACCCTGACGGCATCGTGCGCGAGTATCGCTTGTATCGCGACGATTACGGCTGGCGCATCCCTTCCCTACCGCTCACCATAGGCGAAACATTGGGCTTTGCACCTTCAGACGCGGAAAGGGTGCTGCTCAACTGGCGCGGCAAGCCTTTCAGCTATCAATACGCCAGTTTCAGCGATGTCATGCATGACATGAGCAGCAAGGACAAAAAACGGCCCCAGGATGAATTTACCGGCAAGATCGTCATTATCGGCTCCACCGCGCCCAGCCTGTTCGACCTCAAGGCTACCGCGATGGCCAAGACGCATCCCGGCGTGGAAATCCTCGCCACCGCCATCGACAACATCAAGCATGGCGATTACATGGGAGTGTGGCGCGGCGCCACGTCCTACATCCTGATGAGCCTGGCACTGATCTGGCTGACGACGGCCGCATTCTACACCAGGGTAGATCGCGACAAGCTGACCAGATTGTTCAGCTTCAGCCAGATCGGGCTGCTGGTCATTTCCTACGTCACCATCAACCTGACCAACTTCTATTTCGATTTCACCGGCCCAATCACCTGGGCCGTCATCTACTTCAGCGTGGCCAAGATCTACGCCCTGGCGACCGACCGTGCCTTGCAGCGCTGGCTGGCATTCGGCGTCAAGGCTGATGCAGCCGGCACCCATGTGCTGATCATGCCGGTTCTGGTGGAAAGCAAAGAACCTTTGGGCGATGCCCTGCTCAAAAAACTGAAGCGAAAGATTGAACTGGCCAGCCGCACACCCAGCAATATCGAAACGCTCAAGGGTACCCAGGGCGGGATATGGGGCCTGTTCGGGGATATGGTCATGGTCAGTTGGACCTATGCCGAGACAAAATCCGAATATGCAAAGCAGGCCCACCAGGATGCCGAACAGCTTGCTGCGCAATTGCCGGAAATAATCGACAACCTCGGTTTACCAATTGAGACGTCGGTGCGTTATACCCTGCATGATGGCGTGCTGGTCGCGACGGCACCCATGGCAAACCAGTGGCGCAGCCTGTTTGCCCAATCCATTATCAAGCTGGAACACATGGAAACACCCACGGGAGAACCGAATGAATAAGCTGTTTTTTTTAATCCTGCTGCTACCCGGCCTTGCCTTTTCGGCGGAAACAGGCACCGCACTGAAAGCCGACAGCCTGCGCGCAGAACCCTATGCCGATGCCAGAACCGTGGGCAGCTTTGCCAGGAATGACAAGGTGGAGATTCTCACCAGGCAAGGCGCCTGGCTTAAAGTGAAAACGGCAAAGACCACCGGCTGGGTTCGCCTGCTGTCGGTCAAACGCGGCACCACCGCCTCCGGCAACCAGGCCGCCGGCGTCCTCGGCGTCGCCAGCGGTCGCGCAGGCACTGGCCAGGTTGTAGCAACAACGGGAGTACGCGGCCTGAGCGAAGAAGAATTGAAAAGCGCGAAATTCAACGAAGAAGAGATCAGGAAACTGGAATCCAACACCCTGAGCGCAAGCCAGGGGCAGCAGTTTGCAAGCAATGGCGGATTGAAGGCCGCTAAATTCGGCTATCTGCCAGCCGCAACGGAAGGAGCCCGGTAATGCGTACCCATGCACTCGTCATCAGCGCACTGTTGGCCATATCCCTGCCCGCCCAGGCGCTGGATCTGAAAAGTGTCATCAAGGATGCTGCGCAAAAGAGCGGCGTGGACACCAGCGTCATATCGCCCGACAAGGCAACCGAAACGGCAGCGCCTGAAAGTACTGCACAGACAACCGAAACCAGACCCGCCTTCAACTGGAAAAACCCATCGAAAGAGGAAGAGGTCCAACTGGGGCGCGAAATTACCGGCAATCTGCTCGGCGCAGCGCCGCTGGTCAAGGACGATGCCCTGCAGAAATACGTGAACCAGGTCGGGCGCTGGGTCGCCAGCCAGAGCGAGCGTGCCGACCTGCCGTGGCGCTTTGGTGTCATCGAAAGTGAAGCCATCAACGCCTTCGCTGCACCCGGCGGCTATATCGTGGTGACCAAGGGGCTTTATCGCAAGCTTGAGAATGAAGCGCAACTGGCCGGCATACTGGCACACGAGATCGGCCATGTAGTCAGGAAACATCACCTCAAGGTCATTCAGAAACAGCAGCTATTGAATATCGGTGCCGGCTTGCTTGGGGACAAGGTCGGGAAAGGCAACCAGGCCATAGAGAAGGTGATCGGCAACGGAGCGGAAATCATGGCCCGCGGCCTGGATAAAAATGCCGAGTATGAGGCCGACCGTGACGGTGTGACCCTTGCCACCAGGGCAGGCTACGATCCTTATGGCCTGCCGGAAGTATTGCAGGCTATTTCGGCAACCAGCAAGGATGAGGGAAGCCTTACCCTGCTCTACAAGACCCACCCGCATCCTGATGAACGCCTGGCGAAACTGGGCGACTCGATAGGCAATCGGCTGGACAACGTAGCCGCAGGCAAAACCTTGCCCAATCGGCTATACAAGCTAAAAAATTAGAAAAGCCCGGCATTGCCGGGCTTTTTAAATTGTATTGCTAAGGTTTATCAGTCTTTCGCAGCGCGCTTGCGTTCGTGCTCCAGCAAGTAACGCTTGCGGATACGGATATTCTTCGGCGTGATCTCGACCAGTTCGTCGTCGTCAATAAACTCGACGGCAGATTCCAGCGTCAACTGAACCGGTGGTACCAGGCGCACGGCTTCATCGGTACCGGAGGCGCGCACGTTGGTCAGTTGCTTGCCCTTGATCGGGTTCACCACCAAGTCGTTGTCACGGCTGTGGATACCGATGACCATGCCTTCATAGAGGCGATCACCCGGTGACGAGAACATGCGGCCACGGTCCTGCAGCTTCCATAAGGCATAAGCAACCGCTTCACCCTGCTCGGAAGAAATCAGCACCCCGTTACGGCGACCGGGCATGTCGGCCTTGACCGGCGCATATTCATCGAAAATATGCGCCATCAGGCCTGTACCGCGCGTCATGGTCAGGAATTCGCTCTGGAAGCCGATCAAGCCGCGAGCCGGAATCTTGTATTCGAGACGCGTACGGCCATTGCCGTCGGATTCCATGTTCTGCAACTCGCCGCGGCGGCGGCCCAGTTCTTCCATCACGGCACCCTGGCAATCATCCTCCAGGTCAACGGTAAGGATTTCGTAAGGCTCGCATTTTTCGCCATCGATCTCACGGTAAACCACGCGCGGCTTGCCGACGGCGATTTCAAAACCTTCACGGCGCATGTTTTCCAGCAGGATGGTCAGATGCAACTCACCACGGCCGGAAACACGGAATACATCCGCATCCTGCGTGTCTTCAACACGCAATGCGACGTTGACCAGCAGTTCCTTGGTCAAACGATCGCGAATCTGGCGGCTGGTGACAAACTTGCCCTCAGTGCCTGCCAGCGGCGAGGTATTGACCATGAAATCCATGGTCAATGTCGGTTCATCCACGCCCAGGATCGGCAGGCCAACCGGATTGTCGCGGTCCGCGATCGTCACGCCGATACCGATTTCATCAATACCGGAAATAATGACGATATCGCCGGCTTCCGCCTCTTCCACCGGCACACGCTCCAGACCCCGGAAGCCCAACACCTGGTTGATGCGGCCCTGCGCCGTCTGCGTATCGCCATTCATCACAACCACCACCTGGCCTGGCTTGATGCGGCCGTTACGAATGCGGCCGACACCAAGGCGGCCGGTATAACTGGAATAATCCAGTGCGGAAATCTGCAATTGCAAGGGTGCCTTGCTATCGCCTACCGGCGGTTCGACGTATTTGAGCACGGTTTCAAACAACGGACGCATCGTATCGGACGGCTTGTTCAAATCCAGCGTGGCATAACCATTCAAGGCGGAAGCATAGACCACCGGGAAATCCAGCTGGTCGTCCGTTGCACCGAGATTGGCAAAGAGATCGAAAGTCTGGTTGATGACCCAATCGGTACGCGCACCGGGGCGATCCACCTTATTGATGACGACAATCGGCTTCAAACCCAGGGCAAGCGCCTTCTTGGTCACGAAGCGGGTCTGCGGCATCGGGCCTTCTACGGCATCAACCAATAGCAGCACGCCATCCACCATACCCAGTACGCGCTCCACCTCGCCACCGAAGTCGGCGTGGCCGGGGGTGTCAACGATGTTGATATGTGTGCCTTCAAAGTTAACAGCCGTGTTCTTGGCAAGAATCGTGATACCACGCTCTTTTTCCAGATCGTTGGAATCCATCACGCGTTCGGTCACGGCCTGGTGGGAAGCAAAAGTGCCCGCTTGCTGCAACAGCTTATCCACCATGGTAGTTTTGCCATGGTCAACGTGGGCGATAATGGCGATATTTCTTAAATTTCGGGACATAGGAATGCGGGGCGGCGAACGCCGTTCGATTGAAAGGGCGCGATTCTAACACATAAGTCATTACAAACTCTCGAATTTCAGGAATCAAGGCCTGTTTGCACCCATGATATTTGCTCTGACTCGAGATACGGGGTTTTGTTGCACAGGGCAGCACGACCGGTTCGGTTATGCCTGCTGCCGGGGTAGCATGCTTTCGAAGTTATCCATATCCATCGGCCTGCCGAAAAGATAACCTTGATAATTCGTGCATCCGGCCTGTTTCAGGAATTCCACCTGCTCTTTCGTTTCGACGCCTTCCGCGATAATTTTCAAACCGAGGTTTTCGCCCATGGCAATAATTGTCTGAATGATTACCGCGCTATTCAACTGGTCGGACAGCAAGTTATGTACAAAGCTTTGGTCAATCTTCAATTCATCCAGTGGCAGCCGGGTAAGAATGGAAAGTGATGAATAACCGATGCCGAAATCATCCAGCGAAAGAGATACCCCGATTTCCTTGAGCTGCGACATCTTGGTAATGATGTCGTCAATATTCTGGATCACCAGGCTCTCCGTCAGTTCCAGTTTGAGCCGGTCGGGGCGGCATTGGCTATGACTCAGCGCCTGCCTGACCTGGCTGACGAAATCCGGCTGGCTTAACTGCAAGGCGCTGACGTTCACAGACAATTTAAGGTCACGGGTATGACCCAGGAGCTCCCACTGCTTTAATATTTGACACGCCTGCTGCAGCACCCAGTTGCCGATCGGGATGATCAATCCCGATTCTTCCGCCAATGGAATAAATTCCCCGGGAGACACCATGCCATATTCCGGATGAACCCAGCGCAACAGAACTTCTGCGCCGACCACCTCGGAAAACTGGTTGACCTGTGGCTGGAAATTGAGGGTGAACTGCAAACGCTCCAGGGCTGCCTGCAGTTCGATTTTAAGCTGCGCCTGGAAATCCAGTTGAGGCTGCATGCTCTCGTCGAAAAAGCGGTATTTATTTCTCCCCGCTTTCTTTGCCTGGTACATGGCGGTATCCGCACGCTTCAATATCTCGTCCACATTGGTATTCTGGCCTGTAAACAGGCAAATGCCGATGCTGGGAGAGCAGTGATGATCGTAGTGGCCCAGACGAAACGATTTGTTGATCTCCTGAATGACCTTGTCTGCAACAACCTGGCTTGCATCGATAGCCTGATCATGGCTTTTAGCAAGGTCTTCCAGCACCAGCACAAACTCGTCGCCCCCGATGCGGGCAACGGTATCGCTGCCACGAACCAGCTTCTGCAGGCGATTTGCCACCTCTTTCAGGAGCAGGTCGCCGACCGCATGGCCCTTGGTGTCGTTCAGCGTTTTGAAATTATCGAGGTCTATGAACATGATGCAACCATGGCTCTTGCTGCGCGCACTCGCCGCCAGCGTCCTGCCCAGCCGGTCCAGCAGCAACCGCCTGTTGGGCAAATTGGTCAGTGCATCGTAATAAGCCAGGCGCTGGATCTCATCCTGCGCCTTTTTATAAGCAGTTTCATCCTGAATCAGGGATGCGATGCCTACAATGTTGCCTTCGGCATTCTTCAGCACCGTGTTGAACCACTCGCAATACATGATGACGCCGCTCTGCGTGATATTTTCATGCCTTACATGATTGCCGCCCGAACCGCCAAGCAGTTTATTGCAAGCCTCTTCGACGATATGCCGGGACGATTGCGGCACGATGAAGGAAATATGTTGGTTCATCACATACTCCAGCGGATAGCCGAACATCTGTTCGGCGGCATGATTCCATGAAGTCACCAGGAAATTGGTATCCCACTCGATAACCGCCAACGGCGTATGCTCGATATGCAGCTTCTGCCGTTGCGCCAGCGCGTTAATGGCCTCCCTGCTTTTGTTGGCATCAAGGCGCAATTGAATGCTCTCATGCAGGCTCTTCGCACTTTTGAAGCCGGCAATCAGCACATAATCGACGAAAAGAACCAGCATCAGGGCAATTGCCATCGAAAAATTCTCGCCATCAAGAAAATAGCCGGGCAACGCCAAAAACATGACGCTGCCAGTGAATGCATAAGCCGTGACCTTGTCGATTGCGTAGACGATGATGGCACCTCCGCATACCCCGGCCAGCGCGATTGTAAGGAACGCCTGATTCGCAATATCGGGCGGAAAAAGCAGAACGCCGGATAATCCCCATGCCGCACCGCAGAATGCCGTGATCCATCGAAAGCGGTTGAGCCACTTTTCAGGATAGGCATTTTTCTCAGGATTCCGGTGATAGGCCATTGCCAGCGCCTTGCGCAGCAGGTAGACCACAAGGAAAAGCGAGCTCCAGATCACCAGGCTCGCGGGGCTTGTCACATCGCGCAGCATATAAATCAGGATGGCAGCCACGATGATCGATATGACCAGCGGCCCGGTGCTGCTGGCATAGAGAATCTTCACAATCTCCTGAGTGTGTTCGATTTTTCTGTTTGATTTCTCTGTACGCTCTGCAGCATTCATAGGCTAAACCATGTCATGACCTGTTGCGGCTGGTTTCTACGGGAACCTGGAATCGCATTTGGCCGTTATCAAAAAACCGGATCAAGTCCGTTATTAACGGCAAATGGGCACGAAACTTTTATCCCGTTGCCGCGCAGCCATCGATACGGGCAAGTGCTCCCGGTACTGGCGCAATTTTCCGGTTGGCACACAAATCCTTTGACAAATCAGTTCGAATGCGTATACTTCGCGGCAGATTCAATCTTCATTGATTGATGATTCATCGCCCTAGCCTCTCGAAGCCCGATGTAATTTTGCGGCTCTCTTGTATTTGTTACCGGTTAGTGGCTATGCCCGTGCGCCGGTAAGAATACTGAATACATACATTTAGTTTCGCGCCTTTCGTTGCATGACTCATTGGTTTGAGCCAGCTGCGGGAATGCATTTGCTTGCGCCCTTTTAGCCTTTACAGCTAAATACTTTAATTTATAGGGAATAATTCGTGTCGTCAGAAACCGTTAGTTTTGAAAATCTTGATTTACATCCATCCATCCTGCGCGCTTTGGAAGAAGCGGGCTATGTGACCCCAACACCTATCCAGGCCCAGGCCATTCCTGAAGTCCTGGCCGGCCATGATTTGATGGCCTCTGCCCAGACCGGCACCGGCAAAACAGCCGCTTTTACTTTGCCTGCATTGAATTTGCTCGCAACCCCGCATCCATCCAAGAGCCGTGGCCCACGCATCCTGGTACTGACACCAACACGTGAATTGGCTGCCCAGGTCAACGAAGCTGCACGCAAATACGGCAAGTTCATTCGCGCCCGCACCGTCAGCATCGTCGGCGGCATGCCTTACCCATTGCAGAACAAGCTGCTCTCACAGCCGCTTGATATCCTGGTGGCAACACCAGGCCGCCTGCTGGACCACATGGAACGCGGCCGCATCGATATGTCCCGCTTGCAGATGCTGATTCTGGACGAAGCCGACCGTATGCTGGACATGGGCTTCATGCCTGATGTAGAGCGCATCTGCAATGCATTGCCGGCCGAACGCCAGACCCTGCTGTTCTCGGCAACGCTGGATGGCAATATCGGCAACATCGCACGCCAGATTCTGCGCACCCCGAAAACTATCCAGGTTGCAGCCCAAAAAGAAAAACATGCCAACATCGAACAGCGCCTGCATTTCGTCGATGACATGAACCACAAGAACAAGCTGCTTGAACATCTGTTGATCGGCGCTGAAGTCAACCAGGCGATTGTATTCACCTCAACCAAGCGCCACGCAGACCTGCTGGCTGAAGATTTGTATGCCGCCGGCCACAAAACCGCTGCCTTGCACGGTGATATGACCCAGGGCGCACGTAACCGCACATTAACCAAGCTGCGCCATGGCGACGTCAAGGTACTGGTCGCCACCGATGTGGCAGCACGCGGCATCGATGTACACGGCATTACCCACGTGATCAACTATGACTTACCCAAGTTCGCGGAAGACTACGTGCACCGCATCGGCCGCACAGGCCGTGCAGGCAACATGGGCGTGGCCGTGTCGTTTGCATCCCATGCGGATCGCTATCAAGTGCGCAAGATCGAACAGTTCACCGGCCAACGCATTGAGGCAACCGTGATTGAAGGTTTCGAACCGAGACGCCCGGCGCCAAGGACTGACGGCCCGAACGACCGTCCGCGCTCAGGCAAAAAGCCGGGCAACAGTGCTGGTTACAAAGGCCGTACGCAAGGCGCACAAGGGTATCGTGGCGATGATAGCCGCAACCAGAATCGTTCTGCCAATCCAGGCCAGGGCTTCGGGGATCGCAGGCCATCTGGAAACGGTAGCGGCAATCGCCAGGATGCTGGGCGCGGCAACAGTGCAAGACGCCCACGCAATTTTGCATAAATGATGACTGTGAACGCAGAGCACGAAGTGAACCCAGAACAGACCTCATTTGAATCGCTGGAGCTGGCGCCGGAAATCCTGAAGGCGCTTAGCGAGTTCGGTTACACGACGCCGACCCCCATTCAGGCACAAGCCATTCCGGTTGTGCTTGCAGGGAGAGACCTGATGGCAGGCGCGCAAACCGGTACCGGCAAAACAGCGGCATTTGCGCTGCCTTTGCTGCAGAAGCTGCTGCCGCTCGCCAGTTCCAGCGCATCACCTGCACGCCACCCGATACGCGCCCTGATTCTGACGCCGACCCGCGAGTTGGCGATTCAGGTCGAGGAAAGTGTAAAGGTCTATGCCAAACACACCAACCTGCGCTCGCTGGTTGTCTTCGGCGGCGTGGACATCAAAACCCAGACACCGAGCCTGATGCGCGGCGTGGAAATACTGGTGGCGACACCCGGACGCTTGCTGGATCATGTCGAGCAGCGCACCCTGCAGCTTGGTCAGGTCCAGATGCTGGTGCTTGACGAGGCCGACCGCATGCTGGATATGGGCTTCATGCCAGACCTCAAGCGCATCCTGGCTTTGCTGCCGAAACAGCGGCAAAACCTGATGTTCTCGGCAACATTCTCGAACGAAATCAAGAAGCTGTCTGAAGCATTCCTGAATAATCCGGCCCTGATCGAAGTGGCGCGCAGCAATGCAACGGCCGAAAATGTCACGCAGAAGATTTACCTGGTCTCCCAGGAGAACAAGCATGCCCAGCTTGCCGAAATTCTCCGCGGCAGCGATGCCACCCAGGTGATTGTGTTCACGAAGACGAAACTGACTGCCAGCCGGCTCGCACGCCAGCTACAGCGCGAAGGCTTGCTTGCTGATGCCATCCATGGCGACAAAAGCCAGAAAGAGCGCATGGAGGCCCTGGAAGCATTCAAGCAAGGCAAAATTGCCGTGCTGATCGCAACCGACGTAGCAGCGCGTGGCCTTGATATCGACCAGTTGCCGATGGTGATCAATTACGAGATTCCGTCAGCACCTGAAGATTATGTGCACCGCATCGGCCGTACGGGCCGGGCCGGCGCATCGGGCACGGCGATATCCCTGGTTTCTCCTGAAGAGGAAAAATACATCAAGGAAATCGAAAAGCTGATCAAGCGGGAAATCGACAAGGAACAGAGCAGTGTTTCGATTGCACCTCGTCAGAGCCGCGACAGCAGCCATCGGGAGAAGCGCCAGGACCGCGGTGAGTCCATGAGCCAGCCGGTACGCAGCCTGCCGAAAAGCAAGAGCAACGACCCATGGTTCGACAAGCCTTATGAGCCGGCACAGAGCATTAGTGCAATTCCCGCCAACCGGCCGGCCGGCAACAAATCAAAGACTCCTGTAGCAGCGCTGCTCGGCGGGTTAAGGCGGCAGGACTCCTGAAGTCGTAAAAAAGACAGACGCTTAACCTTGCCGGTTTCGCATGAAATCGGCAACGCCGTAAAGCGCTTCGGCAAGTTCTGTCAGCACAGGTTCTTTCACGCCGGTGTCGTGCATCGCCTTGATCATGCAATACATCCACTGGTCGCGCGCGGATTCATCGACGGGGAAAGGCAGGTGTTTTGCCCGCAGGAACGGGTGCCCGTAACGTTCGATATAAAGTTGCGGGCCGCCTGTCCATCCGGTCAGGAACATGAATAACTTTTCTCTCGCTTCGGTCAGGTCGGCGGCATGCATGGCACGTATGCCAGCGGCACGCGGGTCGGAGTCCATGATATCGTAGAAACGCTCGACCACTTCGCGCACTTTCTCTACCCCACCAAGCAATTCAAAAAATGTGGCACGGCTGGTGCCGGGTTCTTGCGGCTTATTCAACATGGCCTAGCCTCAGGACGCTGCTGTCGTCTTGACCAGGCTGGCAACCAGCCTGGCGCGGGTACGCGCCTCGCCGACATCCTTGCCGGCAGCCAGGGCAACGCCCATACGCCGCCTGCTGAATGATTCTGGCTTACCGAACAAACGCAGATCGGACTCAGGCACCGCCAGGGCTTGTTCCAGATTGCTGTAATCCAGGTAGCAGCCATCAGCGCCACCGTAGATCACGGCGCTCGCGGCAGGTCTTTGCAGGCCGACATTCACCGGCAGGCCAAGTATGGCGCGCGCATGCAGATCAAATTCGCTGAAACGCTGGCTTGCCATGGTCACCATGCCGGTATCGTGCGGCCTGGGGCTCACTTCAGAGAACCAGACATCCTCACCCTTCACGAAAAGCTCTACCCCGAACAAACCCAAGCCTCCCAGGCTATCGGTCACGGCCTTCGCAATCCGCTGCGCCCGTTCCAGCGCCACACGATCCATTGCCTGCGGCTGCCAGCTCTCGACATAATCGCCCTTTTGCTGCACATGGCCGATAGGCTCGCAGAAATGGGTTTCAATCTCGCCATCGGCATTTCTGGCCCTGACGGTGAGCAAGGTAATTTCGTAATCAAAATCGATCTGCCCTTCGACAATCACCACGCCCTGATTGACGCGCCCGCCGGTAGCCGCGTAATCCCACGCTGCCGCCACCTCGGAGGTATCGGTGATGCGCGACTGGCCTTTGCCGGATGAAGACATCGTCGGTTTGATGAAACATGGGTAGCCAATGCCGTCATCGATGGCTTTACGCAACGCTTCCAGGCTATTGGCAAAGGCATATGGCGAAGTCGGCAAGCCGAGCTCTTCCGCCGCCAGCCGGCGTATGCCTTCTCGGTTCATGGTGAGCTGAACGGCTTTTACCGTCGGGATAACCTGCGCCAGATTTTGCGCTTCGATATCTGCCAGTGTGGCGGTATTCAGCGCTTCGATCTCGGGAACGATGAGATGCGGTTTTTCTTCGGAAATCAGCCGGCGCAAGGCGGCATCATCAGTCATATCGATCACGTGGGCGCGATGCGCAACCTGATGGCCGGGAGCATTGGCATAACGATCCACGGCAATGACTTCCACCCCCAGACGCTGCAAGGCAATAATGACCTCCTTGCCCAGCTCGCCGCTGCCCAACAGCATGACACGCGTGGCATTGGGGCTTAATGGGGTACCGATTCTCATGTGTTGCTCCTGATTGAATTCAGGAGAATTTTATCATGCGGACAGGCGTCAGGGATTGCAGCCTGATCCGGCTAACCTTTGATACCGTGTTTTTCCATCCTGTAACGGATGGCCATCCGGGTGATTCCCAGAAGCCGCGCGGCCTCGGAGACATTATAATTGGCTTGAATGAGGGCATTCTCGATCAGCATTTTTTCTGCCGTATCAAGCGTTACACTCGCGGCGCTGGAATCGAAATTGATTTTCGATAATCCCGGCTCGATAGCAATCGCCAGGTCATGCCCGCTAATCCGGTCATCGCGGCTAAGCAGTACTGCACGGCTGATTTGATGCTTGAGTTCGCGAACATTTCCCGGCCATTGGTACTGCGTAATGATTTCAATCGCATCTTCCGAGAACTGGCGCTGCTGCAATCCATAGCGACGCTCGGTCTGCGTTGCAAAATAACGCGCCAGTAGCAACATGTCATCGCCACGCTCGCGGAGCGGCGGCATGATGATATTCAATACATTCAGGCGATAAAAAAGGTCCGAACGAAAGCGCCCGTCCAATACCATCTGCTGCAGGTCGCGGTTGGTTGCTGCAATAAACCGTGCCGCAACCGAACGCTCCTTGGTGGAGCCGACGCGCCGCACCATCCGGCGCTCAAGCACGTTCAACAGCTTGGCTTGCAGATTGAGCGGCAATTCGCCGATTTCATCCAGAAACAAGGTGCCGTCTTCCGCAGCTTCTATCAAACCGCAACGCGAAGCCTGTGCGCTGGTGAATGCCCCGCGCTCGTGACCGAACAACTCGCTCTCGATAAGCTCGCCCGGCAAGGAAGCACAATCGACATGGACGAATGGCCGGTCCTTGTTCATACAGGAAAGATGCAGCAATCGTGCCGCAACATCCTTGCCTGTGCCGGTCTCACCATTGATGAGTATAGTCGGCGGCACGGTATCCTTGATCGTCGCCAGTTGTGCAACACGCTCGATCTGTTTACGCACCTGCTGCATAACCGGGCTGTTACCCAGCAGCTCGATGCCTTCTGTCGCATGGGTATTACGCTGGCGCGAGTAATCGAGGTGATGCTGGAGCTTGGTTGAAGTCTCTGCCTTTTCAATGACAAGCAGCAATTCTTCGAGGTCTACAGGTTTCTTCAGATAGTCGATAGCGCCCTGCTTCATGGCGCTGACAGCATCATTCAGCTCGCCGTACGCCGTCATGACAATCACGGAAATGCCTTTAATGACAAGCTCAGACAGCATATCCAGGCCGTTACCATCCGGCAGGCGCATATCCAGCAGCGCGATATCCGGCAGGAATTGTTTCGCTATCGCCCGCCCATCCTGCAGGTTTTC
Source organism: Methylophilaceae bacterium (assembly GCA_905339275.1). Taxonomy (GTDB): domain Bacteria; phylum Pseudomonadota; class Gammaproteobacteria; order Burkholderiales; family Methylophilaceae; genus UBA6140. The sequence goes on along the minus strand of CAJPFK010000001.1, from coordinate 827,802 downwards.
TGCATGCTCGCAGTCGTACCCGGCTTTTTTCAGGCGCTTGATGACAGCACGCGCAAAAAGTGCCTCGTCTTCAATGACAAGCACCCGCAGTTTCTGCTTGAAAACCTGATGATTCGCTGGTTGATCAAAGGATTCTACGGATGCTTGCATAAGGTCCCGGTTAGTTAATCGAAGTCATAGGACGGCGTGGACTTCCTGCCGCCGAATTCGTAGCGAACACCAATCCAGCCAGCACGTGGCGCACCGGGCGAAACAAGCGCTGATGCTTCATCATCGGCAAGGAATACGCCATTTTCATCAAAGAAATTTTCGCCTAGCAAACCGCCGGTGTAGTACTCTTTATCGAAGATATTGTTGATCTTGCCAAACACTTGCCAGCCGCTATCGCCGAATCTGTAACGGGAATCCAGGTTTACGATGGTATACCCGCCGGTTTTGGCACCTGCGCCCTGGTGCTTGTTATTCTCGTTGCCGTGAGAATACTGATCAGAGAAAGCCACGATATTGGAACCAATCGACCAGTTAGGCGTTGCCTGCCATTCACCACGGAACTTGAACTGATGATTCGGGATGCCAGGTATCCGGTCTCCGGGCGTGACGAGAATCCTGTCATCGCCATCCGCTGACGAATTAACCTCGCTTACAGCAAAGAAAGCGGATTCATAGGTCGCCCTGACATAGCTGTATCCGGCAAACCAGCGGAAATTGGAAATCGTACCGTTAAGGCCCATGTCCATGCCAACCCGGCGTGTTTTACCAACGTTCTGGAAATTGCCTTGACCAATCGAGTCGGCAATAAACTGGATGTCATCCGTGTTCTGGGTACGATAAAGATTGGCCGTCCAACCCCAATCGTTGGCAAATTTACCGCGGGCACCCAACTCATAAGTCCTTGAGACGACCTTCTTCAATGGCGGATCACCTGCCATCGCATTCGGCAACTTACAGGGAGTATCGGCTTCGCCGTTGCCGTCCAGATCCTGGAACGCGCAACCGAGCTCAATGGCTGTCGGTGCACGGCTCCCTTCATTATAGCTACCGAAGACCGTCAGGTCGGGAGTCGGCGTCAGGGTCAGGCCGATTGCCGGATTGAAGCGATTGAAACTATGGTTCTCGGTCAAGGACTCTTGATCAGGCGGGTCGATCAGACCATCACGGTTTTTGACTCTGGTGTAATTATAACGACCCGACAGCGTCAGGTGCGTGATGTCATTGATGGAGAAGGTGTCGGTCGCATACAGGCTCCAGGTTTTGCTGATACCCCTGAGTTTCACTTCATTCTCATCACTGAACTCGCCAACGCCGACCACGCCGCGGTCTGCGGTCAAATTGCCAAACTCGGTACCCTGACTGAAGGTTGTGCGTCCATAGTCATAACCCAAACCGGTAATCAGCTGATTTTTGCGCCCGAACAGATCGTGATCAAACGTCAGTTGCGCAGTAAAACCATATCCGTTACGGTTGGACTTGCTACGATTCAGCGCGCCTCCACATTCCTCTTCGAAATCGGTACCGCCTGCCGCGGCAGAACAGTCTGGCATAAAATCGCTATCATCCACATCATCATTGACATCACCGTTCAATGTTCTGGTACGTGCATGACGGTAGTATGTGTTGCCGCTGAACATGGTTTTTTCGCTCAACCAGTGACTGCCATTAAGGTTGAGGAACACCATCTTGTTTTCGGTCTGGTCCGGCTTGGTATTGATTGAGTCATAACCAAAATCATCAATAAACTCCCTTTGCACAAAACCGTTACCGATCAGGTCGGTATCCGCTGCAGTCAGGCTGAGATTGATATCGGTCGTTTCGTTCTGCCAGCCCACTTTGCCGAAGAACTGATAGAGCTCGCTCGGAGAAGAGTCGCGCCAGCCATTTTCATCGAAGGCATTGACGGCAAAGAAATAATCAACATTATTATCGGCCACGCCACCATATTCGGCTGAAGCGCCCTTGCGCGCCCACGAACCTGCATAGGCCTCGACAGCCCCGCCCTGATGCGTGCGGCCACTCTTGGTTTGAAGAGAGATGGCACCACCCAGTGTATTCAAGCCGAATACGGGGTTGGACCCGGGAACCAGCGTCATGCCTGAAACGGCATTCATCGGGATGAGATCCCAGCTCACCACGTCGCCGAACGGCTCATTGATACGTACGCCATCATAAAAAATAGACAGGCCTTGCGGAGTGCCCAGCAACGGGGATGCAGTGAATCCGCGAAAATTGACGTTAGGCTGAAAAGGATTGTTCTGTGTCTCATTGACATTAACGCCCACCAGATTTTGCGACATGAAGTCTGCAATCGTCAGGCTTTGCTGATTGTGCATTTCCTCACCATCGACCACCTGGATGCTGGCCGGTATTTTTTCCAACGGCAAGCCTATACCCTGTAACGGCGTAGTGCTGATCACTTCAATTTTTTGTGTTTTTGCAGCTTGCTCTTCAGCAAATGCATGCGGTGTTGCAAAAAGACCTGCAACGACCACAGAAACAAGCTTGAGACGGAATGCGGTTGAGTGTGTCATGTAATCTCCCCAGATTATTGATTTAGTGGTTAATCTGGAGAAATAGCATCAAGTTCCATGCCAAAATCGATTGAAATTAAATTTCTCAATAAAATCAAACAGAATCTCAGATACCTACTACATTCACCATGAATTTAATCGCAAAAATTGGTTGTATACAACCAATTTTTTTGGTTGTGGTGGCTGTATACAACCAATTTTTGCAACCAATCTTAATATTCCAGAAGGAATTCATTGATAGAAACTACACGCTTTGCAGCAACTGGCGTGGGGGTTGATTGAGAAATCCGCGCATGCCAAGCCAAGCAGCAAACGGCACCAGCAGGGATGCGCCAAGCAAGGCAAGGATGGCGAGTGGCAGATTGAACTGGTATGGGATATTGAGAATGTATGCGCTCATGTAATAAGCGAGCGCACTTGCCGCGAAAGTCGCCACCAATGCAGAGAGTACGCCGATACAGGCAAATTCGGCCAGGCCTGCCAACACCACCTGCCGGTTGGATGCACCCAGCACCCTGAGCAGGGTGGCTTCACGAACCCGCTCTTCCCTGGTCGCTACCAGCGCGGCATACAGCACAGCCAGACCGGCAATCAAACTGAACATGAATACGTACTCGACCGCATAGGTCATTTTGTTCATGATGCCGCGCACCTGCTCCATCAGTGCCGCGACATCAATGACCGTGAGGTTGCTGAACTCCCTCACCAGCGCATTCAATGCCTGGTCCTGCCCCAACGGCAGATGAAAGCTCGTGATGTAGCTTGCAGGATAACTTTCCAGCAAGCCCGGCGGCATCACGGCAAAGAAATTGGCGCGCATGGTATCCCATTCGACCTTGCGGATGCTGGTTACTTTGACCTTGAGCGGCGTTCCGGCGATATCATAGGTTAGTTGGTCCCCGAGCCGGAGCCCCAGCGTATCGGCAAGGTCCTGCTCAAGCGATACCTGCTCTTCTCCGTATTCCTGCTCCGTCCACCAGCGGCCTTGCAGCATCTGGTTGTCTGCCTGCATGCTGGCTGCCCAGGAAAGATTGAATTCGCGTTCGGCAAGACGGCGGGCACGCTCATCCTCGTACTTTGCCGTATCGAGCGGCGCATCGTTGACGGCCACCAGACGGCCCCGCACCATAGGGAAAACCTCGGCATTCGGAATGTCTGCATCGGCAAAAAACGATTTTACGCCTTCTATCTGGTGCGGCTGAATGTTGATGATGAAACGATTGGGCGCATCGGGCGGCAACGAAGCCTGCCAGTTATTGAGCAGGTCGCCACGCACCAGTGCCAGCAGTATGAGCGCCATGAGGCCGAGACTGAAACCAACCACCTGCGCAATGGCCATGACAGGACGGCGTTTCAGGCCGGCAAGCCCGAGCTTCCAGGCACTGATCCTGGTATTCGGCAGCCGCTGTAACAGATGATTGCCTGCCATCGCCAGCAATCCCGTCAATAACAGCAGCCCGATAAATATCAGCAGCGTAGCGCTACCCAGCCTGATGCTTCCGGCATGCCAGTAGATCATGCCGGCAATGACGGCACAGGCCGGGAAATAAGCCAGCCAGGCACGTTTGTCGATATTGCCCAGATCCCTGCGCAGGATTCTCAAGGCGGGTACATCGCTCAATCTGGAGAGATGCGGCCAGACGACTGCCATCATGATCAGAAACCCCAGCGTTATGCCGCTTGCCACTGGCCACCAGCCCGGACTGGGCAGGGTTTCGAGAAAAAGCGCGCCCGCAAGATTTGCCAGGCCTGCTTGTGCAAGATACCCGAGAAAACAACCGATCAAGCTGCCCAACAACCCTATCATGAAAGTCTGCCACAATAATATACGCATGATGAGCCGCTTCGATGCGCCGAAACAGCGCATCAGGGCATAGGTATCGAGACTGCGCTGCACATAAGGGAGGCTGGCGAGAAACATGGCCACGATAGCCAGAATCACGCCGACCATGGCAGAAAGGCCAAGGAACTGCCGGGCTTTTTCCAGCGCACTCCTGATTTCAGGGCGGGCAGCGCTCACATCCTGCACGCGCTCGCCTTTGCCTGCGACGGCTTGTGCCCATTGCGCATAATCGGCAGTCTCTCTGGCCTCGCCTGCCACCAGAAACTGGTATTTAACCCGGCTGCCGTACTGGATCAGTCCCGTCGAAGGTACATCCTGTATATTCATCATAAGGCGCGGCGCAAAACTGAACATGTCACCGCCGCGGGAGGCTTCGCGTTCCAGAATCGCGCTGATCGTCATCCTGCGCTCGCCAACCTCAAGGGTATCCCCCAACCCGGCTTCCAGCAACGTTGCCAACCTGGGTTCTATCCAGACCGTTCCAGCCTGCGGGATGCCCTCGGCCGCATGCGCATTCTCAGTCGCACCGACTACCGCAACCTGATCCGAGATTACGAGCTCGCCGCGTAGCGGAAAGCCTGCGCCAACCGCCTTGATTTCCGCCAGTTGGCTACGCCCGCCCTGCACGACCATGCTGGGGAATTCCAGGGTTTGCGTCGATCTGAGTTTTCTCAAATCCGCTTCCTGCTGGTATCGTTCCGGCAGCGCTTTCCCCGAGGAGACCATCAGGTCGGCCCCCAGCAGCAACCCTCCCTGCCTGGCCAGCCCGCTCTGGATACGGTCGGTAAAAAACCCCACCGCCGTGGTTGCAGTGACGGCCAGCACCAAAGCCAGGAACAGGACGCGCAGATCGCCGGCCGACCAGTGGCTCTTCAACTGGCGCCACGCCATGCTCAATGCCATCATGACGCCAGGCTTTCCGGTTCGGCCTCATTCTCCGCCAATCGGCCATGACTAAGCGTCAATTTACGCTGGCAGCGCGCCGCGAGCGCGTCGTCATGGGTAACGAGTATCAGCGTGGTGCCGGCTTCGGCGTTCAGGCTGAACAACAGCTCGATAATTTGCTGCCCGGTAGCCGCATCCAGATTGCCTGTCGGCTCATCCGCAAAAAGGATGGCAGGCTCGGGAGCGAATGCGCGGGCAATGGCGACACGTTGCTGTTCACCGCCGGAGAGCTGTTTCGGGTAATGCGTCGTGCGCTGCGCCAGCCCCACTTTTGCCAGCGCGGCCTGCGCCAGGGCTTTCGCATCTTCCCGCCCAGCGAGTTGCAAGGGCAGCATGACATTCTCCAGCGCAGTAAGCGAGGGCAGCAACTGGAACGACTGGAATACAAAGCCCATCTTGCGGCCGCGCACGGCTGCGCGGCCATCTTCATCGAGGCTGCTGATTTCGATGCCGTCGACCAGCACTTTTCCGTTGCTGGGGCTGTCCAATCCGGCAAGCAATCCGAGCAGGGTCGATTTGCCCGAGCCGGAACGCCCGACGATTGCTAGGCGCTCGCCGTGAGGCACGGTCAGATTCAGGTTTTCCAGAATCGTCAGCTTTCCCTCGTTGCTGCTAACATGTTTATCAATCGATATTGCTTCAACAGCCAAAGGTTTTTGCATGCTCAGTCTTTTCCAATTCAGGTTCTTAAAATATTCGGCACTGCTTCTGTTTCTTGCCGCCAGCCAGAGCTTTGCAGCGTCCGGCACAAAATCGCCCACGCCTGAACCGCCGACCATACTGGTTTACGGCGACAGCCTCTCCGCCGCTTATGGCATACCGCGTGAACAAGGCTGGGTTACGCTGTTGCAGCACCAGCTCAAACGGCAATCGCTGCAACACCAGGTCATCAATGCCAGCATCAGCGGCGAGACAACGAGCGGCGGGCTGACCAGGCTCAAACAGCTACTGGATCAATACCAACCAGACCTTGTGTTACTGCAGCTTGGCGCCAACGATGGCCTGCGCGGCTTGCCGGTGGCCGACATGCGCCGCAATCTTGCTGCCATGATCGAAATAAGCCAGAAATCCGGCGCCAAAGTCGCCCTGCTTGGCGTCATGATTCCACCCAACTATGGACCGCGTTACACGCAGGAGTTCAGGGAAAGTTACAGCATGCTCGCCCGGCAATACAAATTGCCCCTGGTACCTTTCATGCTGGAGGGCGTCGCCGGCAAGGGCGAACTGATGCAAGACGATGGGCTGCACCCGACCGCTGCCGCCCAGGTCATTGTGCTGGACAATATCTGGAAGGTACTGGCCCCTCACTTCAGGTCGGTGACGGCTGGACAATAGAGCCGGAACCTTCGTGTTCCAATTCCGCATGCCAAGTGATCACCAGCCCCGCCTCATCCGCTTGCGCCTGCAATCCGGCAGCGACACCGATACCGGGCACGACCGCCAGTTCGTCATCCAGATAGATCAGCGGCAACCGCTGGCGTAGCCATGGCGGCATGGAGGCTTCCTGCAAAAGATGTTTCAAGGTTCTCGTCGGCCGCTGCGCATCCGGTTTGAATCTCTCGCCGCCAATGCGGCTCGCCACCCTGAGCTTGTCGACATGCAAACGCCCACAGGCCAGGCCTTGCCCTTTTTCCTTCCAGAAACTTAAACGGCTGCCGTCCGGCAGCGTCAATTCCGGCTGCCCGGTCCAAAGCATTGCGATCGGATCCATATTCTGCCGATTCTCGACATAAATGGCATTCCGGTAGCGCCGCAAACTGGCATTTGCGCTGATCCTGACATTGATCACGGCATCTGGCCTTGCGCTCAACAACTGATTCAGCATCTCTTCCAGGCGGGCGGCGCTGGGCATATCCAACTGGTTTAATGACAGCCACCAACGCAGCAGGTTCCGCGCACGCGGCATGGTCAAGCGTTGCAGGCAATCCAGCGGCAGGCATTGCCTGATTTCCTGCAGTTGAAGACCGGTGCAGGCTGCGTCGAGCCCGGCCAGGTCGTCCAGCAGGCTTGAGGTTTCGGCCATATGCCCGGCTGTTCTGGCCAGCGACTTCCCGGCTGCCTTGAATCGGCTTTCTATCAAGGGCATGACCTCATGCCTCAGGAAGTTCCGGTCATAACGCGTATTTTGATTGCTCTCGTCCTCTATCCAGGCCAGTTTGCGGCTTGCAGCAAACCGGATCAGCTCCTGCCGTGAGAAATCGAGCAGCGGGCGCAGCAGGCGGCGCCTCGGATCGCACATGGGCATGGCGGCCAGGCCCTTTACACCGGCCCCGCGCAGCAATTGAAGCAGCAGTGTTTCTGCCTGATCGTCCTGATGATGTGCCAGCACCACATAATCAGCCTGGAACGAGAACAGCGCCTGATAGCGGGCTTGCCGCGCGGCAGCTTCGAGACCGATCGCGCTGTCCAGGGGCACATCGACCTGCACGACTTTGAGCGGCACCTGCAAGCTTTCACAGGTGGTTTCACAATAAGCCGCCCAATCATCCGCATTTGGACTCAATCCATGATGGACATGCATGGCATGCAAATGGATATCCAGCGACTGCCTGTGCTCGGCCAGGAGCTCAAGCAGTACGCGGGAATCGAGCCCGCCACTGAAAGCCAGCATGAGCGTCTGGCCGGGTTGAACGATACTGCCGAGAATTGCCGCCACCTTCAAGGAAAGCTGGCTGGCAGATGGTGAGCCTAACGCGAGCTGTCCTGCCCGGCGCTTTGATGGGTGGCGTTGATTAGACAAACCAAGATTCAGCCCACGGATGCACTACTTGACTGCAGATTCTTTGAACTTGCCGTAACTCATGAGTTTTTCGATCCGTGCTTCCAGCAGGTTGGGAATCGATTTTGCCTGCAGCCTGCCGAGTTCATCGGTCAGGGCGCGACGCAGGGTCTGCATCATCACTTCCGGCGCACGGTGCGCACCGCCCATGGGCTCGGCAACAACCCGGTCGATCAACCCCAGAGTTTTCAATCGATTGGAAGTAATCGCCAGCGTCTCGGCTGCTACCGATGCCTGGTCGGCGCTTTTCCACAGGATTGAAGCACATCCTTCCGGCGAGATGACGGAATAGGTCGCATACTGCAACATCATCAGGTGATCAACCACACCCAGGGCCAGCGCCCCGCCGGAACCGCCTTCGCCGATAATGATCCCGATGATGGGGGTCTTCAGCTCGGCCATCACATAAAGATTGCGGGCAATCGCCTCGGACTGGCCGCGCTCTTCTGCGCCAATGCCCGGGTAGGCTCCGGGAGTATCAATCAGGGTAATAATCGGCAGGCCGAATTTTTCAGCGAGACGATACAGCCTGAGTGCCTTGCGATAGCCCTCAGGGCGCGGCATGCCGAAATTCCGGTACTGGCGCTCCTTGACGTCGCGGCCTTTCTGGTGGCCGATCACCATGACCGGCTTACCCTCGAAACGCGCCATGCCGCCGACAATCGCCGGGTCATCGGAAAATGCCCGGTCGCCGTGCAATTCCTCGAAATCGGTAAATAAAGCCTGGATGTAATCCAGCGTGTACGGCCGCTGCGGATGACGCGCGACCTGGGAAATCTGCCAGGCTGTCAGCTTGCTGTAAATTTCCTTGGTCATCGACTGGTTTTTTTCCTGCAACCGGCTGATTTCCTCTGAAATATCCACAGCTGAATCTTCCTGCACATAGCGCAGTTCTTCGATTTTCGCTTCCAGCTCCGCAATCGGTTGTTCAAATTCCAGAAAACTTGTTTTCATGCTTGCGCCTTTAATTCGTTTCGTCGAATTATAAAGGATTCCTGTCAGTTATAGAGAACCCTGACGTTATCCTCGCTCAACCAGCCACGCAACCCTGTCAGCAGGTCATCATGCAGGTCGACACGCCACGAGTCGCCGAGCATCAGCTCTACACGGGCACCCGAGTTATGATATTCGACCTTGACCGCACATCCCCTGCGTTCGTCAGAATGCTCCCGGCGACAATAAGGCGCAAGCAGTTCTCGCAGTTTTGCCGCATCAGCCTGTCCATTGCAGGATATCTTCAGCAGGCTGGCATGCGCACTTCTCGCTGCCGGCAGGTCGTAGAGGCGGCGTGCATTGACGCGCAGGCCGCCAGTGAAATCGTCATTGCTGACACGCCCCTCGACAATCAGCAACATATCCTCTTTCACGAGATGAGCGTTCTGGTTCAGCAATTCGTTGCCGACAACGATCTCGATCCGGGCCGAAGTGTCATCCAGCGTGACGATCGCCATCTTGCCGCGGCTGGTCATGCGTATGCGAATGCCGGTGACGACGCCGGCCAGAAGCTGGGACTGATCCTGGGGAGTCAATGTGGCGAGACTGCCACGAACGAAGAACGCCAGTTCCTTTTGATAACCGAGATAGGGATGGCCGCTTAAATAGAAACCCAGGGCGGCCTTTTCCTGCTGCAATCGTTCCGAGTCACTCCAGTCCGTGACATTGGGCAGCACATGCGCGGCACTGTCTGAAATCGCACCAAACAGGCTATCCTGGCCACTTGCGGCACCGCTCTGCTCTGCAGCGCTGATTGCCAGGCTCACGCCTGCCAGCAAGGCGGCCCGATTCGGTTCCAGTTGATCGAAAGCGCCGGCGCGTATCAGTGATTCGATCACGCGCCGGTTCACCTTGCGTAAATCCAGCCTGTGACAAAAATCGAACAGGTCCTTGAAAGGGCCATCCTGCCGACGGGCCGCCAGAATGAGCTCGATCGCTGCCCAGCCTGTGCCTTTGATCGCGCCGAGGCCGTACAGAATCTGCTTGTCGTTGACCGGCAGGAAGCGGAAGTCACTCTGGTTAATGTCCGGCGGCAAGACCTCGATGCCATTGGACACGCAATCGTCGTAAAAAATATGCACGCTGTCAGTGTTGTTCATGTCGGCTGACATGGTTGCCGCCAGGAATGCCGCCGGATAATGCGCCTTCAGGTAGGCAGTCTGGTAGGCGACCAAGGCATAAGCGGCCGCATGTGACTTGTTGAAACCGTAGCTGGCGAATTTTTCCATCAAGTCGAACAGGAACTCGGCCTGCTTGGCATCCGTGCCGTTTTTGACCGCGCCCTCGACGAAGACGGAGCGCTGCGCATCCATCTCTTCCTTTTTCTTCTTGCCCATAGCGCGGCGCAGCAAATCCGCGCCGCCCAGGCTATATCCGGCAACCACCTGGGCGATCTGCATCACCTGTTCCTGGTAGACCATGATGCCGTAGGTCTCCTTCAGGATGGGTTCCGTCGCCGGGTGAGGATATTCGACGCGCTGCTGCCCGTGCTTGCGGCGGCAGAAATCCGGAATCAGGTCCATCGGACCCGGGCGATAAAGCGCAACCAGCGCGATGATATCTTCAAAACAGTCCGGCTTCGCCTGCCGCAGCATGTCCTTCATTCCGCGGGATTCAAGCTGGAATACGGCCGTCGTGTTGGCCGCCTTCAGCAGGTCGAAAGTGGGTCTGTCCCTCAGCGGCAAGGTCTCCAATGACAAAGGCGCCTCGCCTTTTGCCGCTCTCTGGCGATTGGCGTTGTCCAGCGCCATGTCGAGTATCGTCAGCGTGCGCAAACCAAGAAAGTCGAACTTGACCAGCCCGACTGCCTCGACATCATCCTTGTCGTATTGGCTGACCAGGCTCTCGCCGCCTGCCTGGCAGTAAATCGGGGAAAAATCGGAGATTTTTCCGGGCGAGATCAATACACCGCCGGCATGCATACCGACATTGCGCGTCAACCCTTCCAGCCTCAGCGCCAGCTCCATCAACTCCTTGACTTCCTCTTCCTGCTCGAAGCGTTCCCTGAGTTGCGGTTCCTTTTCCATGGCCTTTGGCAGGGTAATGCCCAGCTCATTCGGGATCAGCTTGGCAATTCCGTCGACAAAATTGAAAGGCAGGTCCAATACACGCCCGACATCGCGTATTACAGCCTTTGCCGCCATGGTCCCGAAGGTGGCGATCTGCGAGACCGCCTCCAGTCCGTACTTGTTTTTCACGTAATCGATGACGCGGTCCCGGCCCTCTTGGCAGAAATCGATATCGAAGTCGGGCATGGAAACGCGCTCAGGATTGAGAAAACGCTCGAACAGCAAGGCATACTGCAGGGGGTCGAGATCGGTAATGCCCAAACTGTAAGCCACAACGGAACCCGCGCCCGAGCCGCGCCCTGGCCCAACCGGCACGCCGTTGCGCTTGGCCCAGTTGATGAAGTCGGCCACGATCAGGAAGTAGCCGGGAAAACCCATCTGGATAATCACGCCGACCTCGAACTCCAGCCTTGCCTGGTATACAGGCTCTTTCTCCGCACGTTTCCCGGCATCGGGGTAGAGCAGATCGAGGCGTTTCGACAAGCCAGCCTTGGCCTCGGCAACCAGGTAATCTTCAAGGCTTTCGCCATTGGGCGTAGGAAATTGCGGCAGGTAATTCTTGCCCAGGGTCAACGTAAGATTGCAGCGTTTGGCAATCTCCACGCTATTGCTCAATGCAGAAGGAATATCCGCAAAAAGCGCGGCCATTTCCTGCTGGGTCTTGAAATACTGCTCCGGCGTAAAGTGCTGCGGGCGGCGCTTGTCAGCCAGCACATAGCCTTCGGAGATGCAAACCCGCGCTTCGTGCGCCTTGTAGCTGTCGGCTTCGGTGAATTGAATCGGCTGGGTCGCGACCACGGGAAGCTGCAATTCGGCCGCCAGTGCTATTGCGCGACTGACGTAAATCTCCTGTTGCGCGTGCCCGGCGCGTTGCAATTCGATATAAAAACGGTTGGGAAACAGTGCTGCCCACTCTTTGGCGAGATGGCGTGCCAGCTCAAGATTGGATTGCAGCAAGGCCTGGCCGATATTGCCTGCCATCGCGCCAGACAGCAATATCAGGCCCTCGGTGCCGAGTTCCAGCAACCATGCGCGTTTGACCTCGGCCCGGCCGCGGTACTGATTATGCAGGTAGGCCTGGGTCAGCAACTGGCATAGCCGCAGGTAACCGGCCTGCGACTGGCACAAAAGCAGTATCCGGTAAGGCTGGTCGCGATTCGCTTCGTTTTCCAGCCAGAGATCGCAGCCAATTACGGGCTTGATACCCTGCCCGCGTGCGGCCTTGTAGAATTTGACCACACCGAACAGGTTGCTGAGATCGGTTAGCGCCAGCGCCGGCATCCGGTCCGCGTGCGCACGGGCGACATACTCGTCGAGGCGCACGGTACCATCCACAATTGAGTATTCACTGTGGCAACGCAAATGGATAAATGAGGGTTGCTGCATACAATGGAATTTTACCCGAATAGCAGGTATCGGGTACCCGCCATCAGGTGATGATTTTGCAAAAAAAACGATGCGATCAGCCGGCTAGGCTGAAATGGCTGACCCGGCCAGCTGCATCTGAATCTCCATCAGCAACTCGTCGTCCTGCACCGGCTTGCCGAGGAAGGCATTGACACCCAGCTCCTGCGCATGGCTGCGGTGTTTTTCAGCAGTACGCGAACTGATGATGATGATCGGAATGCCTGCGGTGGCGGGATCGCCGCGGACGTTGCGCGCCAGTTCGAATCCATCCATACGCGGCATCTCGATATCGAGCAGCATGATATCCGGCCTGGTTTCCTGCAGTACCTGCAAGGCATCCATGCCATCCTTGGCCGTAATCACATGATAGCCTTCCCGCTCCAGGGTGCGGCCAAGCACTTTACGCATGGTCAACGAATCGTCCACCACCATCACCACAGGCTTGACGGCAACCGGCGCAGTCTCAATCGCGACCATCTTGACCTGGCTGACTGCAATCACTTCACGAGAGGCCATCTGTATCGGATTCACGATCAGAATGATCTTGCCATCACCCAGCACCGTCGCCCCGGTGATACCGGGCACGCGCGCAAGCTGCGGGCCGATGGGTTTCATGACAATTTCCTGGTTGCCGATAATTTCATCGACATGCAGCGCAATACGGTTGGAGCCGCTTCTCAGCAGCAATACCGGAGAATAAACCTGTTGTTCCGGCTCCAGTTCGGCCTCCCCGATCAGTTTCGCGAAGAAGTGCACAGGATATTGCCTGCCAGCCCATGTAAGCGCTTGTGCGGCATAAACTTCAGCCAAGGCATCCGGCTTCAGTTTCTGAAGCTGCTCAACCATGATGGAAGGCAAGGCATAAAGATGCGTACCGGTCCGTATCAGAACCACCTGGGCAACAGAAAGGGTGACTGGCAGATAGATACTGAAGACTGCGCCCTGTTCCGGCGCATTGACAACCTCGATACGGCCGCCAAGACCTGTAATGTCGCCGCGTACCGCATCCAGACCGACACCGCGGCCGGAAATCTGGGTAATATCGGTGGCAGTTGAAAATCCCGGCTCGAAAATGACAGCGAGCAGGCCCTGCTCGCTGGTCTCCTGATCGGGCAGAATCAGGCCATTCCTGATCGCCTTTTCGCGTACTTTCTCGAGATCGATCCCCGCTCCGTCATCCTCGACGGTCAGCGTAATTTCCTCATTCTCGCGCTTGACCCGCAGCTTGATGCTGCCAATCTCGGGCTTTCCACGTTTCTTGCGCTCTGCCGGAGTTTCCATGCCATGACCGACTGCGTTACGCAGAAGATGCTCAAGCGGCGCGCCGATTTTATCCAGCACACTGCGGTCGATTTCCAGGGACTCGCCTTCAATCACGAGTTCAACCGATTTTTTCAATTCACGCGCCGTCTGGCGGACGATCCGATGCAAACGCTCGGATATCTGCGAAAACGGCACCATCCGCACATCCATCAAACCATACTGCAGCTCACGATTCATGCGGCTCTGCTGTTGCAAGGCCGATTCCGTCTCATCCAGGTTCATCAACAACCCATGCTGGATGGTTGAAACGTCGTTGACGCTTTCCGCCATCATCCGCGTCAGTTCCTGCAAACGGGTGAAACGGTCGAACTCGAGCGGGTCGAAGGCCTCCTGTGCTTCCTGCAGCAAGGTCATGCGTGATTGCATCTGGCTTTCGGTCTCAATTTCCAGTTCACGCAGATAATTACGCAGGCGGAACACACTTTCCGTCAAATCCAGCGAGAAATGCTTGAATGCCTGCATTTCCCGCTCCATACGCGAACGCGCAATACTGATTTCACCGGCTTCGTTGATCAAGCGGTCGAGCACATCCGCACGCAAACGCAAAAAGTGGGCGCGGCGATTGGCTGCCCTGACCGGTGCGGCCTTGTCTTTCGCGACCCCGCTCCGGCCGCCGGACGTATCGCCTGTCAGTTCTTCCAGCAGCGCACTGATGCGATCCAGGCCTTCAAACATCTGATCGAAATCAGCCGCCGATACCTTGTTCTTCAACGCATGGATGATGCGGTCTTCCATTTCATGCACGGTATCGCCCATGGCTGCCTGCCCCGCCATCCGGGCACTACCCTTGAGCGTATGCAAGGCACGCTGAAGCGTATCTGCATGAGCGGTATCCTGCGGGTTCTTGCGCCAGGTACGCAGTTCGTTGCCAATCTGCGGCACCAGTTCTCGCGCTTCTTCCATGAAGATGGTCAGCAGTTCCTGGTCGACCAGCGTCGTCACCACAAATGCATCGGAGCCTGTTGCCGGCGTCTCGATTTCCGGCGTAATGGGGACCACCGTGGCGAGAGGCGCGGCTGGTTTCGTTTCCGCTTCTTCAGCCGCACTCGGTGCAGCCGTACCAGCCGATTCCATTGCTTTTTTCAGTGCGCCAAGCAGGCCCGTTGCGCGTTTCGGCTCAGTCTTCTCGCGGACTTTTTCCAGCATCTCGGCCAACTTGTTGATCACGTTATTCAGCAAGGTGATGGATTTGTCATCCCATTTTTCCGGATGAACATCCAGCCAGTTTTCCAGCGATCTTGCCAAATCCGAAATCGCCTTGAAGCCTGTTGCACCCGCATTGCTTGCCAACGTGTGCGCGGACCTTATCAAAGCGGCTGCGGGCTTGCCCAGGCTTTCTTTCGTCACCTTGGCGGCTTCGGCTTTCAGCGTTTCCAGATGCTGCCCGGCCTCGCCCGTGAAGATATTGAACAGCGCCCTGCTCATCTTGCGGGTACCGCCGATCAAAACCTCTTCTGCTGCGGCTGCCGGCTTCTGCCCGGCAACCTCGCCTTCCAGTTCTTCCGCCTCCAACTGCCATTCCGAATAGCTTGTTTCGACATATCCTGATGCAGCATCCTTCAGCTCAGCGACCCTGGAAGCCAGCGCTGCACTGACTTTGTCGACAAACATCAGTTGCGCAGGACTCGGAACCACCTTGTTTTCCATGACGGTGTTGAGCATTTTCTCGACAATCCAGGCAATTTCACCCAGGTCCGCCAACCCTACAGTACGCGCACTGCCTTTGAGCGTGTGGTATCCGCGGCGGACGATCACCAAAGCCTCATGATCCGTAGGATTGACATGCAAGGCCTGCATGCTCTGGGCAACCGCCGCCAGCACCTCCTCCGCTTCGGTCACGAATATGCCGAGTAATTCCGGATCGATCGATTGATCGGCAACAGGCGCCTCGGAAGCTTTTGCAGGAACTGTTGCGCCAACCGGCTGCGGCGATGGCTTTCCGGTTTCGTGCTGCTCCAGCCGACTCAATGCAGCATCAAGCGCAGCAGTGGTTTCCGGGCGGATACGCGGTAATTCATCGACAAAGAAGCCGAGCATGCTCAGGCTCTCAGCCACCAGCTCGAACTCATCCTGCCCTGCACCCTGGCCGGCCACGCGATTGAATTTTTCGACCAGGCCGCTGGACAATGCCGTGATTTTTGCCTGTACCGGCATTTCCAGCATCTCGAAAGCAGCGATAACCTGCCCTAAAGGTTTTTTGATTGTCGCAAGCACTGCGGCTTCGGCAGGATTCCTGAAATAGGTATCGAGCGCCTGCTCGACTTCACGCAGCGCATCCTTGATCTGCTGGGCGACGGCAAGTAAAACGGTGCTGTCCAGCTTGCCGGAAACAGCCTCTGCCGTTGCACGGCCTTCCAGGATGTCCTGCAACCGCTGCTTATGGCTAGCCATTGCCTGCGCGGACCGGCCATCAAGTGCTTTACCCTGCTCCAGCAAATCGCCGATCGTGTTAAAACTTGCCGCGACTTCAACAAAAGCCGCTTCGGACAATGCACTGGCATCTTCGCTCATGCGGTTTGCCACTGCGTGCATGGCTTCAAGCAACTCTGCAAGCCCGGACCTGCTTAACCCGCCCGCCAGATTCATCATGTCGGATAGTCTTGCAGCGAATTCCGGCAATAATTCTTGTGCATTATCCGCGTTGCCCGCCTCTGAAATCCTGGACCAGAGGCTTCTCAGGTCGGGAGCGATCTCCGCAATTTGCGCGAGCCTACCGGCATCCTCTGCGCTGACCTCGTCATCACTCGCCGCTGCCGAACCGGTATCCGGCAGCAGGGACTTCAGTTCGAATAATTCCCGGATCCTGGAAATGCGATCTGTAGCCAGCGTGCTCCTCGCAATGTAGTAGAGCTGATCGCGGAGCAAAGTCCCTGTGGATTTATTGCCTGCATCGCCCAGATTGCGCAATTGCTGATCGATTTGCCGGCAGAGGCGCTTGACTGCCGCATTCTCCGCGGCCTCTTTCTGCGACAGTGTTTCTATGAAAGCCCCGGATACCCACCAAAGGGTTTTCTGCGCCGCCTGCTGCTGTATCTTCTGGACATTATCCAGCGCGGTGCGCATGGCATCCAGGCTGTCCTCTGCCGAGGTCTTCAGCCATTTCAGCAGCGATTTCTGGAAATTCATGCGCTGCTCTGCAACATATCCCGGGACGCTGGCCTCCTCAATCGGTTCGCTGGGGATATCCCTGGGGGCGCGAATGCTGGTATCAGGAAAGAACAGCTCGGTTTCTGTTACGGTTTCGCCCTGAAACGCAGCAAGCTGGCTCAAGGCCGGAAACAGCCGCAATGGCACATCCGGCGCGCCTTCAAGCAGATCGTTGAGATAAGTTTGCAGCAGATGGATAGCGCGGCGAAGCGCATCGATGATCTCGGGGGACGATTCCAGCGTCTTTTTCTCGAGCCTGGACTCGATTTTCTCTATTTCCAGACAGAAGCGCTTGCAACCCAGCAGCCCTACCATATCCAGCGCGCCGCTGACCTGATACAGGTGTGTCTGCGAGAAACGCAATACCGAGGTATCTCCAGGATTGGCTGCAAAGCTTTCGAGATTCTCGAGCACGGTATTCAGCGCCTGTTCAATCTCGTCTTTGACCCAAGTAAGCGGCCCTATGTCAAAGTCTTCAGCCACAGTTACCCCATATGCTCATGATTAGCGGACACCGTCTTCAGGAGAGCTTGAAACCGGCAACAGATTCACGAAGCTCTTCCGCCAGGCCGGTCAACTGACCGATCGACTGTGCAGTCGACTTGGTGCCTTCAGTTGTCTGCGACGTAATGTTCTGGATCTGCTGCATGTTGCGGCTCACCGTTGCCGCCACTTCGGTCTGCGCCACGGTTGCGGTCGAAATCGCTTCAATCAGTTGCGCAAGGTTGTTGGTAACGGTTTCAATCTCGTTCAGGGCCTGGCCTGCCGCATCGGAGAGCCGCGCCCCTTCAACCACACCCTCGGTGCTCTTTTCCATCGCAGCCACCGCGCTATTGGTATCGGTCTGAATCGTCTTCACGATCGCGCTAATCTGCTTGGTCGCTTCAGAGGAGCGTTCCGCAAGCCGTTGAACTTCTTCCGCAACCACCGTAAACCCGCGCCCCGCTTCACCGGCAGAGGCCGCCTGAATCGCCGCATTCAACGCCAGGATATTGGTTTGCTCGGTAATGTCGGAAATCAGTTCCACAATTTCACTAATTTCCTGCGAGCTTTCACCGAGACGTTTAATACGTTTGGACGTTTCCTGGATCTGGCTGCGAATTTCGTTCATGCCGGCAATCGTGTTCTGCACCGCCTGCGCACCCTGGGTCGCAGCCTGCAACGAGCGCTGCGCAACCTGCGAGGCCTGCCCCGCGTTGCTGGATACCTGCAGAATCGAATGGGTCATGTTGTTGACCGCCTCACCGGTGTCGGCGATCTGCTTGGACTGTTCTTCGGCAGCGGCAAGCAGCGAGGTTGAAGTATCCTGCGCCTGTGCGGTCGCCTGGTTCACCTGCTCGGTCGCACGGTTAATCTCGGTCACCAGATCCCGCAGGCTGTCGATCGTGTAGTTGATGGAATCGGCAATGGCCCCGGTAATATTCTCGGAAACCTGCGCCTTGACCGTCAGGTCGCCGTCCGCCAGGTCTCCCATTTCATCCAGCAGGTTAAGAACAGCCTCCTGGTTTTCAAGATTCGCCCGTTCGATCCCTTCCGAACGCAAGCGCTCTGCCTCCCCTTGTTTCCTGGCGCTCAGCACAATCAGGGCAATCGCCAGCAAACCGGCAACGAAGGCGATAATCAGCCAGTTGGTCGCCATACTGGCTGCATTGTGGCGATCCACGATATCGCGCGATATGGCGAGAATGTCATCGCCCGTATTCGCGATCTGCTTCATCGCATCGGCCGAGGCATTCTGCATGCTGATCAGCGGGGCAGCCTGAGCGCGCAACTTGTCCCAACGGCTGCCCAGTTCGTTCATGCCAGCCAGGGAAGCATCGCCAAAAGTCTGTTTCATGGATTCGATACCTTGCGAAACCCGCGACTCGGCAGCCTTGATACGACCCTGGGCATATTCATCGCCCTGGGCCAGCAACAAGACATCCCTCACCATCTGCTGCACGAACACCTGCACGTCACCCACGCCTGCAGAAAATGCCGCATCCTTCCGCGTCTGGGTAAACCCCAGAACGGCCGTGACCGTGCTGACGACAAACGCCAGCAGGATAAGAACGGGAAGCAAGCGCCCCTTGCCGCCATCCTCTCCGGATGCAGGCTTGGCCGCTGGCTTGAACCAGGCTTTGATTTGTGCGATTGTCGCGCTAAATTTTGCCGTATCGAGGGCCATTTGATTCACTCCCAGTTTCCAGTTTTTTGCATTTTAAATAAATTCACCAACCCGGTTATCAGGCAGCCACCTGTGCAAATTCACTCTGATTCACAAGTACGCCTATATCCATTTCGTGCCAGGTTTCACCATTCATATCTTTGTACTGATTCAAATACCAGGACGGCTGTTCGCCAATATCATCCTGCTTTTCCATATCTTCCGTTGCTCGCAGGCCTATCAGCCTTTCCACCAGCAGGCCGGCATTGATTTCGAATTTGTTATGCACCAGCAGCACACGGCTGCCTGCACTGATATTCGTGGGCGGGTAACCGAAAAAATTGGCCAGATCGGTCAGGGCATAAAGATTACCGCGGACATTCGCCATTCCCAGAAACCATGAGTGCGTCTGCGGCACCCGTGTGATATCCGGCAACGGCAACACCTCGCTCACGTCCTCCAGCGAGACCAGCCAGTTAAAACCATTGATATTGACGCCAAGCCTGGATGTTGTTGTCGAACTGGAACTGTCCGTCAGGCTCTTCAGCCTGGAAAGGATATCCTGCTGGTAAGCGTGGAGATTTAACTTGCGTTTTGCCATTACTCGTCGAGACTCTTGATTTTGGCCAGCAATTCCTCAGCCTGAACAGGCTTGATCACGCAATCCCTGGCACCTTGCCGTAACGCCCACATGCGATCCGTCGCCTGCTCCTTGCCGGTACAGACGATCACCGGAATATGCGCCGTATCCGGGTTCTTCGATAGCGCCCTGGTGGTCTGGAACCCATTCAAACCCGGCATGATCACATCCATCAGCACCATATCGGGCGGAGACACCTCAACCTTGGCAAGGCAATCCTCGCCATTTTCCGCCGTCGTCACGGTGTAGCCAGCAGCCTCTAGCATCTCCGTGAGCAGGTACCGGTCCGTTTCCGAGTCATCAACCACCATGATTGTTTTTATCGCCATAGGTTTAGTCCGCCTCTTGAGAATTGGATGCCGCATTGGCAGCATAAGCAGTCACCGTGTCTATCAGCGACTCCTGGGTAAAAGGTTTGGTTAGGTACTGGTCAGAACCCACCATGCGACCGCGTGCGCGATCAAAGATACCATCCTTGCTGGACAGCATGATGACAGGCGTGGATTTGAACCTGGAATTTCTTTTGATCAGCGAACATGTCTGATAGCCGTCGAGACGGGGCATCATGATGTCCACAAAAATGATATCGGGATGGTGCTGGCTTATTTTGGACAGTGCATCGAAACCATCCTCGGCGAGGAGGACTTCACAGCCAGCCTGTTTCAGGAAAATCTCTGCGCTCCGGCGGATGGTGTTACTGTCATCGATGACCATCACCTTCAAGTCAGCTAGATTGGTTTGCCCCACCCTGATCCCCTTGATTTATTATAGGGCGCCGCTTTTTCAATTGCCTTACAGCGCTTGTTCTCTCGCTCTATTCTATCCAGAGATTTAATTTACATGCAACAATCGAAAAAATAATAGCATTAAGTTGTCATTCTTGTAACAAAGAGGTTAAATATAGCGATAACGATAAAATTATCAGTTGGGCTATCGCGTTTTTTTAAGAATAACCAACCATTAACCAAATTGATATTACGAGTCACCGCATCCGGTGGGTGACCATCAGGGAAGAATCACATGCTTATTCGCCAAGAGTCTGTTTCTGCCAAAAATTCATTGAAAGATTTACCAAGCTCCTCACCTTTGCCCAATGCCAATCTGGTACTTGTGTTTGGATCAGTCAAACGGTTCTCGGAAGGCAGGCTGGCCGCTTTCCTCAAGGACCGTTACCCGACTGCCCAGATCGTAGGCTGTACCACCTCCGGCGAAATCAACCCGTCCGGCGTATACGACGACAGCCTGCAAATCACGGCCATCCTCTGGGAAAAAACCATGCAGCGCGTCAGCAATGTCAGGGTCAATGACATGCAAAGCTCTTTCGAGACCGGTGCAACCCTGGCAAAACAGCTCAAGGCAGACAGTCTGAAAACCGTGCTGGTATTTTCCGACGGCCTGAATGTGAATGGCTCCGAACTGCTGCTCGGCTTCCAGAGTGTTCTTGGCGAAATCCCGATTATCGGCGGCCTGGCCGGCGATGGCGGCGCTTTCGTCAAAACCCTGCAACTATTCAATGAAACCATCTCGGACAACCAGATCATTGCTGTCGGTTTGTACGGTAACAGCCTGGTCACGGCAAGCGGCGCGCTTGGCGGCTGGAAGCCCTATGGCCCGCCGCGCAAGATCACGCGCTCGGTCAAGAACGTGGTCTTCGAAATGGACGGGAAACCAGCGCTTCCGCTGTACCGCATGTATATTGGCGATGCGTATGCCAAAGGGTTGCCGGGCAGCGGCCTGAAATTTCCGCTGGCAATCATCGAGGAAGGCAAACGCGATGTGGAAAAGATTCGGACATTGCTGGCAATCGATCCGGCGAACAACAGCCTCACCTTTGCCGGCAACGTGGAAGAAGGCGAGACTGTCCGCCTTTGCCAGACCAACCATGACCGCTTGGTTGAAGGTGCCGGCGGTGCCGCACACCTGGTAACCAGCGGTTTGAAAGCAGGATTGACAAATCAGCCCGGCCTTGCGATTTGCGTCAGCTGTGTCGGCCGCAAAGGCGTGATGGCAGAGCAGGTTTCCGATGAAATCAAGATGGTGCAGCAGATTCTCGGGCCGCAGACCGCGCTGACCGGGTTCTATTCCTACGGTGAACTGGCGCCGCGTCCGAATACGACAGACAGCGTCCTGCATAACCAGACCATGACCATCGGTTATTTGACCGAGGATTTACTGGGTTGATACACTGAGCCCATCAAGATTTCTATGCCGGAAACGCCCTCGTAACGAGGGCGTTTTCCATTTGAACTTTCAATAACCATAGTAGAATAAAGGAGATTTAAAATGGCGACTGTGACTCTGAAGGGCAATCCCGTAACAATAGGCGGCAATCTCCCGGTAGCCGGCCAGACCGTACCTGATTTTCAACTGGCTGACGCCAAACGCAACCTGGTATCTCTCGCCGACTATGCCGGCAAGCGCAAGGTACTGAACATTTTCCCAAGCATCGATACCCCGACCTGCGCCACCTCCGTGCGTACATTCAACAAACAGGCCAGCGGCCTGAACAACACGGTAGTGCTCTGCATTTCCGCCGACCTGCCGTTTGCGCAAAGCCGTTTCTGCGGGGCGGAAGGCATCGAAAACGTGGTCACGCTCTCTACTTTCCGTGATACCGCGAAGTTTTCAAAGGATTATGGCGTACAGATCGTCGATAGCAGCCTGGCAGGCCTCACTGCACGTGCCGTGGTCGTACTGGATGAAAACAACAAGGTGCTGCACAGCGAACTGGTCGGCGAGATTGCGGATGAGCCGAACTATGAGGCTGCGCTGGCCGCACTCAAATAAGATTTACCGGGCAATACAAAGGGCGCAAATGCGCCCTTTTTTATTTTTCCATTCAGAAATGTAATGAGAATATTTTTATGATGGACTGATTTAATGAAACAATAAGGGCGGAGTTATTTATGCGGCTAGCATCCTCTTTTTTAGAGAATTCATCAAACGTGGGGTAGCTCAGACCCCATTGGCTCATTGCCAAAACAGCTAGGAAAGCCTGTTGGTAACCACAAATTTATATGCTTCTTCTAACAGAGGTATTCTTTCCTCACCATTTATAGCCACCTCAACAGTTTCACAACACGCGAAATATGCTATGAGGTTAGAAAAGTTTAGCAAATCCCTTATTTCATCCTCAGTAAAGTTGGGCTCAAGAGACTCTGAGGTTTGGTGGCAAACGTTTGCTTGAAATCCAGCATGAGCAAAACTATGCATTTCATTAATTCTTTTTTCTACAAACTCTTTAAATATTTCATTGTTGTAAATTGGTAATTCAATAGTTTCAGATAGTATATTCCTGAGTTTTATATCACCATCTTCTTCGTATTTTATTAATTGGTTTTCGGTGGCAATTTTGTTTAGCCATAAACCGCGAATAAAAGATTCAAACTGGACGCGTTGAACTGAAAATGAAGTTGTTTCACATGAATTTTCAAGCAGCACTACAATTGCAGTGTGATGACACAAAGACATTTGCAAACAACCTAGACTGAGCCTAGTTCGGTTATCTGCATTAAAAGACAAACCTTGTGTTGCGTGAAAAAATTTTGTAACAAGCGACTTGCTCTCAGAAAGAAAATTTTTCATACATTTAATTGCAACTAATTACTTTTCTCCTCTAACAACATATTTTTCGTAAAAATCATACAGCAGCGCACCTGAATCTTCTAACTGCTGCAACTGCAGCATGTGTTTTGAACTTTGCTTTATATAATATGCATATCTTTTTCTGTACTCCAGTGACGTAATTCCTAAATTCGCTGCTTTTTTTGCAACCTCTGCGTCATCAAAATACGGATCGTTTTGATTTAGACCAAACTTTGTTAAATCATCTTTGTTTAGGTACTTTATCTCTTGCGGTGGAATCCTCCACATGTAGTCATACAGTGAAGTTAGGATGTTTACATTAATTAAATAATTTTTAACTTTCCTTTCCAGTTCAGTTTGTCGAGCCTTTTGCAATTGAATTGTTAGATTTTTATCATCTGCGAGATATGGCCTATGAATGCCAACTCTACTTGCATCATTAGCTTTAATTGCAACATACCTTTCAACTCCAGCAGCCAGTAAAAATACACAAGAACTAGAACACTCATGTTCAGGAAAAACATAAACACTAGCGTAATCTTCTCGTAACAGCTTTCCTAGTTCTAAAGCAACAGCAACATTGCCACCTGTAGAATTGAGCATAACAACTGGCGGAATCCTGTTTTCATTGGGAATTATTAAAGACCGTACTGATTTGTATTTTTCCAAATCACTTTTTGAAATATCTCCCGAAATTGTGATTAGACTCGATTCCATATCATAGCTGGTCTCAAACTTCATCGAAATATCAGCAATTGCTGATTTCGTATACGTCAGAATACAAATTACAATTATCAAAGCTGAGATATAGGTTGTAGATACCTTACAACCTGCACAAATATTAAACATCTTAAAACTCCTGTGATTATTGGTATTTACCAACAGTCTAGCTGCACTAGCAATGTAGGATGGACTCGCAAAGCAGTCCGTCGAATGAAATATCTCAACATACGGTGGAGAATCACTGGGATGACTCAATTGGTTTCTTAATTAGTCCTCATACGCCGTATATTTTGCATTACTGCCTTTTGCCTTTTCCACAGGATACTTCTTCGCATTCAAATCAATCTTGCGATTGGCTGCTTCAATCAAATCAATCCCCGTCACTTCGGCAATTCGTAACAAATAGACGAAGGTATCCGCCAGTTCCTGCCCTACCTGCTCACGTTTCTCATCCGTCAGTTGCCGGCTTTCCTCCAGCGTATCCCACTGAAAATGCTCCACCAGTTCTGCCGCTTCGACAATCATCGCCATCGCCAGATTCTTGGGGGAATGGAACTGCTCCCAGTCACGTTCTTTGACGAACTGGTTGATTCTTGCGCGGAGTTCCGCCAGCGAATCACTCATGATTTCTCTCTCCGGTTTGAGCCGGCCACCATTTTGATCTCGAACAGCCGGCATTCCAGCGGGCCGTTGAACAGCGGCGTGCGTTTGGATGGTGCAAGCCGCATCAGCTTGGGCAGCCGCATGTCGTTGGTCAGGAAATAGGTGTTCCAGCCCGAGAACCGGCGTTTGAGGGCTTCCGCCATCCTGGGGTAAAGCGCTGCCAGTTCTTCATCTTCACCGATACGGATGCCATAAGGCGGATTGGCGATCATCACGCCGCTATCGGCCGGTGCCGGTACTTCGGTCATATCGACATGGCTCAGTTGAACGGCATCCAACAGGCCGGCCTGTTTGAGGTTCTCGCGGCTGACACGCACGGCCCGTAAATCCGCATCGCTGCCGTAGATTTTCTGGAAGCTGGCTGGCTTGGCCCGCTGCAGGACTTTACTGCGCAGTTTTTCCCAAGTTGCTGCATCGAAGTTTTTCAGTTTCTCGAAACCGAAATGGCGACCGCTGCCAGGTGCGATATCGAGTGCCATCATGGCGGCTTCGAGCAGGAAAGTGCCGCTGCCGCACATGGGATCGAGCAATGGCTGGCCGGGTTGCCAGCCTGAGAGCCTGATGATGCCCGCCGCCAGGTTCTCGCGCAACGGCGCTTCGACACTGGCCCGCCGCAGGCCGCGCTGATAGAGCGGATTGCCTGAGGTGTCGATATAGAGCTGGTAATCTTCAGCAGCCAGGTAGGCATGCACGCGGACATCCGGCTCCTTGGTATCGATATACGGGCGGCTGCCGACGGCTTGCCGGAAGCGGTCGCATATCGCATCCTTGATCCTGAGCGTGGCGAATTCCAGGCTTTTGAGCGGGCATTTGACGCCGGTGACCTTGACCATGAAATCGTGCCCGACATTGAACCACTCTGGCCAGTTCAGGTTGAAAGTCCCCTGATAGAGGTCATCTTCATTGGCATAGCGGCCGCGCCCGACCTGCCAGAGGATACGGGTGGCGATCCGGCTTTCGAGGTTGGCGCGATAGCAGACCGGCATCTCACCGCTGAAGCCGACGCCGCCGTCAGTGGCCTTGACGTTGCTGGCGCCGAATCCGGTCAGCTCGCTTGCAAGCAGGGACTCGAGGCCGCGCGGGCAGGTTGCAAAAAATTGATTCAAGTCGTTTCTCTTTCCATGGCATCCAATAACAACCGGTTACTGGTAGACGGGTTACGGTCGCGCAGGGCTTCGACGAATTCGAGGAATTCGATCCGGTGCCGGCTTTCCAGCGCCCTGGCACGTTCTCTCAAGGTGGACCAGCGCAAGTCATTGGGGCCGCGCCGGAATCCGAAGACGAGAATGTTGCCCGGCTTGCCTGTCGGCATCACCAGAACGCGTCCGCCAAAACTTTGCTCGATGCGCTGCAGGTAGATATCGAAGCGTTTATCGCTGCCCCACAGGTTTGAGATGAGCACGCCATCATGGTGCAAGGCTGCGGCGCAGTCATCAAAAAAGCCCTGCGAGCTAAGTTCCTGCGGCAACCCATCGCTGCCGTAGGCATCGAGAAAAAGCACATCAGCAGTATCCGGATGATTCCTGATGTATTCGGCGCCGTCGCCTTCGATGACCTGCAAACGCTCATCGTCATCGGGTAGCGCGAAATGGCTGCGGGCGACATTGATCACTTGCGGGTTGATCTCCACCACGCGCTGATGCAGCGCCGGCAGGTGATGGTGGATATACCGTGCAATTGAAGCGCCGCCAAGGCCGATGCCGAGCATGGACTTCGCTTCCGGCATGAAGAGCAGGAACATCATGACGCCGCGCGTGTAGCGCAGCTCCAGCGAGGTCGGGTTATTGATGCGCATTGCGCTCTGTACGGTATCGGAGCCGAGATGCAGGTAACGCACGCCGTCACTCTCGCTGACGTCGACGCTCTGCTCATCGGAAAATTTACGATGGATACTGCGGGCGATTCTATGGCCGATGCGGAACATGTCAGCTCTCCTCAACGGCAAGGTCAGTGGCGGCTACAGCACCGGGCTGCGCCTCAACCTGCAGGAACCTGGTGTCGAGTTCCATCAGCAGGGTGTCTACCCGCCTGATTTGCAAGCGAACCCGCGTACCGGCAGGAATTTCGGGCAGGCTATGCACCTTGGTGATGTATGGCAATGTATCCAGACGCACCAGGTTCTCGCGCCAGACGGTGGCGCTGATTTCCTCCAGTTTTTCCTGAAGCAGGTATTGCAGACACCAGTAGCGCTCCATGCGCGTCTGGAATTCATTGTAGGCGTTGTAGGTAAGATCGAACTTGCGCATGACATCGGTCAGCAGGCTGGCATTCAGCACACCGGGCTCTTCCCGGGTTTGCAGCACGGCAATCAGTTGGCGCTGGTTGACCAGGTCGACCGCACGGCGCAATGGTGAGGTGCACCAGGCATATTGCGCCACACCCAGGCCTTGATGCTGCTCGGCTTTTACCGTCATATAGACCTTGCCGCCGTTCTGCGCGCGGTAAATACCGGGTACCTGGCGCTCGGCCAGCATGCCGCCCCAATGGCTGTTGGCTTCTATCATCAGTTCCGCCACCAGTTTGTCCAGCGGGGAGCCGCGCTGGCGATTGATGATACGCACGATACCGTCTTCCACATAGAAGTTGTAATCGATTTGCGGCGCCCTGGCCGGATCGTATTTGCCGCGGGCTTTTTCCAGCGATTCAGCCAAATGGAAGAGCAATGAAAGTTTGGCCCAATAGGGATGGCCGCTGTCGCTATCCAGCGTGTTTTCGTTAAAATACGGTTCCAGCGTGTCATGGCGCAGGTTTTCTGCGATATGAATCTGCTCCAGCCGGGTTGTTCGCTGAACGATGCTCAAATCTGCGGCTACTTCAAGATAAAGCGACAGCGCCGGCCGCCACTCGCCCGCATTCAGGCTGAACGGCACGATAGCCGGTTCCGGCAGCATGGTAATCTTGTGGCCGGGCATGTAGACGGTGGACAGGCGGTGCATGGCGACCTGGTCCAATACGCTGCCCGGCGCAATGCCGGTTGCAGGCGCGGCAATGTGTATGCCAACCAGCGTGTTGCCGTTATCCAGGGTTTGCAGAGAAAACGCATCATCGATCTCTGTCGTGGTGCTGTCGTCGATACTGAAGGCCGCGACATCGGCTTTGGGTAAATCTGCCGGGGCTGCAGGACTTTCGAATGGCGGGAAATCATCCCCCTGCGGGAAATATTCACGCAGGAACGCGCCCAGATGATAGTCGTGGATGGATGGAATCGCACCGCAATCAGCCAGCAGTTTGATGTAATTGAGATTGGACTCGACAGCAGCCTGTTCCAGCGCCTTCCATTCCGGCGAGTTCTTGTCGGGCGAATAGAGCAGCATGTCGACCTTGTCGCCGAAGCCGGACGGCAGTTCATTCGATTTGAGCTGTTCAACCCAGACAGCCATTTTCTCCGCCAGCAGGCGCTTGCGCTCCAGTGCGGCCAGTGCCGCTTTCAGGGTCTCTGCCGGGGCTGCCTTGTAACGGCCCTTGCCCTTGCGGTAGAAATAAACCGGCGCGCTGTGCAGCCTTAAAGCCACCGCAGCCGCTTCCACCGGGCTCGATTTGCGGCCGTAGTAATCGGCGGCCAGATCTTCAAAGCCGAATTCCGGTTCTCCGCAGCACTCCCAGAGGAATTCCGTATCCAGCGTTTCCGACTCGGCCTGTGCCGCTTCCATGAAGCCGCTGATGGCCGGCTCGAAGCGCAGAAGCACATGGGCCGTTTTAATTTTCGAGCGCTTGCCGCTCTGCGATTCGACTTGCAGCGAACCGGGGTTCTCGGACATTATGGAGGCAACCTTGAAGTGCCCGTCTTCTTCGTAAAATACATTCATTCTTTTATTGATAGCAGTTGACGCCGCCTGCCCTACCCTTTATTTTCATGTCCATGATGACCGCAACCCAAATTATACAGGACGCCGGGCTGAGACCGACGGCAAACCGCCTGGCCGTACTGGAAGTCCTTCTGAAATCGGATAATCCGCTGACACACCAGGAATTGCTGAACGAACTGTCAGCCACCCACGATTTCGACCGCGTCACCCTCTACCGTGTGCTGGACTGGCTGCTCGCCAATGACATCGTGCACAAGGTTGCGGGAGATCACCGCGCCTGGCGGTTCCAGTTGAACAGTACGAGTACCAGTCATCGCCATGCGCACTTTCAATGCAGCCAATGCGGAAAAATATACTGCCTGGATGACGTCTCACCGCGCGCGCCAAAATTACCGAAGAATTTCCGGGCCGATGCCATTGAGCTCAACATCAAGGGCTGCTGCGCCCTTTGCCTGACTAAAAACTGATTCCCATTTATTTTTGCAACAGTGTTGCATATATCATTCCATACGCCTATTATGCAACTTTGTTGCAAATTTTGCGTTCCATCCATGCCATCCATACCGCATCAATCCTTGCCGCTCAATCATCTCCTGGCCATGCCGGACAAGGATTATATGAACGAGGCGCAGCTTGAATTTTTCAGGCAATGGCTGGAAAAGTTGCGGGAAGAGCTGGCCCGCAATGCCACCCGGACCAGCGAACGCCTGCGGGAACGCGATGAAAGCGCCGACCCTGCAGACCGCGCCACCCAGGAGGAAGAGCGCACGCTGGAGCTGCGCGCACGGGACCGTGAACGCAAATTGCTGAAGAAAATCGAGGCGGCATTGCAACGTATTGAACAAGGCACTTTCGGCTATTGCGAGGAAACCGGCGAGCCTATCGGCATCGCAAGGCTTTACGCACGGCCCATTGCAACCCTCTGCATCGAAGCGCAGGAGCGCCATGAACGGCGAGAACGTCAATTCAGCGATTAATCAGGAAAAAGCATGAAAAAACTACCCGTCACCGTCTTATCCGGCTTTCTCGGGGCAGGCAAGACCACCCTCCTCAACCATATTCTGAACAACCGCGAAGGCAGGCGCGTTGCCGTCATCGTCAATGACATGTCCGAAATCAATGTCGACGCGCAGTTGATCCGCGAAGGCGGCGCAGGTTTGTCGCGTGCTGAGGAAAAACTGGTGGAAATGAGCAACGGCTGCATCTGCTGCACGCTACGCGAAGACCTGCTGGTCGAGATACGGCGGCTCGCTGCCGAGAACCGTTTCGACTATCTCCTGATCGAGTCTACCGGCATCTCGGAACCCTTGCCGGTCGCGGAAACCTTCACGTTCCGGGATGAAAATGAACAAAGCCTTTCCGACATATCCCGACTCGATACCATGGTGACGGTTGTCGATGCCTTCAACTTCCTGCGCGATTACAGTTCGCGCGATTTCATCGCCGACCGGGGCGAGAGCATGGGGGAAGATGACAATCGTACCGTAGTCGATTTGCTGGTTGATCAGATCGAGTTCTGTGATGTGCTGGTGCTGAATAAAACCGACCTGATGTCCGCTGAGGAAATCGCACGACTTGAGGGCATTCTGAAGCGCCTGAACCCAGGAGCCGATATCGTGCACAGTATTTTCGGCAAAGTACCGCTGGATCGTGTCATGAATACCGGGAAATTCGATTTTGAGGCGGCGCAGGATGCGCCCGGCTGGCTGAAGGAACTGCGCGGCGAACACATACCGGAAAGCGAGGAATACGGCATCTCAAGCTTCGTTTACCGGGCACGGAAGCCGTTTCATCCGCAACGCCTGTGGGATTGGCTCGGGCAGGAATGGCCCGGCGTGATCCGCTCCAAGGGTCATTTCTGGATCGCCACCCGTCCCGAATTCTGTGCGTCCTGGTCCCAGGCCGGCGCCATCTCGCGCAATGAACTGGCAGGCATGTGGTGGGCGGCTACGCCCGATGCATATTGGCCGGCGGATGAAGAGCACCTGCAAACAATCCGCGCACGCTGCGAAGAGCCTTACGGCGACCGCCAGCAGGAATTGGTGCTGATCGGCATGGAGATGGACGAAACGCAGTTGGTTGCCGCATTCGATAGCTGCCTGCTGACCGAGGAAGAGCTGGCAACGGGGATGGACGGATGGAAGTCCCTGCCGGACCCCTTCCCCGCCTGGCACGCCCGGGCTGAAGAAACAGAAGAAGCCATTGCCTGACCAGTGCTGCCGTTGCCGGTGGCTTCAAGTAGAATAGCCTCATGGATAAGAGAATACCTGTCACCCTGCTCACCGGTTTCCTGGGCAGCGGGAAAACCACCCTGTTGAGCAAGCTGCTCAACCACCCAGACATGAAAGACACCGCGGTGGTCATCAACGAACTGGGCGAAGCCGGGCTTGACCACATTCTCGCCCGCACGGTCGAAAGCCAGCACATTGCCGACAATACCGTGCTGCTGGAATCCGGCTGCCTGTGCTGCACGCTGACCAACGAGATGGCCGACACGCTGCGCGACCTGTTCTTCAAGCGGGCGCTTGGCGCCATTCCGGAATTCAGGCGACTGGTGATTGAAACCACCGGCATGGCCGACCCCGGCCCCATCATGGCCAACCTGCTGAACGAGCCGGTAATCAATTCCACCTACCGGCTGGATGCGGTAGTCGTGACGATCGACAGCGTCTATGGGCTTGAGCAGATAGGGCTGCATATCGAGGCACGCAAGCAGGCCGCCGTGGCCGACGTGCTGCTACTGACCAAAGTCGACCTGGCATCCCGGGAACAGATGGCAGCACTGACGGACAAGCTGCTGGCGCTGAACCCCGGCGCAACGCTGCATCGCATCACGCATGGCCACATAGACCCGCAAGCCGTCATCAATGTCGGCCTGTTCGACCCGGAAACCAGGAAGGCCCAGCCGCAGCGCTGGCTGCGCGAGGTCAAAAAACCATCGATCAACCAACGGGGCACACTACCCGGGCATGCGCACGACAACGAAATCGGCAGTTTCACCGTCACCCTGCCCAAGCCGCTGAACTGGGATCAACTGGAACCCGTGCTGAAATGGCTTTGCGCAACCTTCGGCGAGAACCTGCTGCGCATGAAAGGCATCGTCCATGCCGAAGACCAGCCCGCGCCGCTGGCCGTGCATGCAGTGCAGCGCACGCTCTACCCGCCCACCCTGCTCAAGGGCTGGGACGAGGATGAGCCGATCACCCGCGTCGTGCTGATCGGCAAGGATCTGGACGAGCCGAAGATTCGCAGCGCGTTGATGCAGATTTAACCGCAATCGCCAACAGGATGCAGCCTGGCTTCGAGCGCAGGGGCCGGCTTTCAATCAATTATTGAACAGCGATGGTTCTGCGTTGTGAGGACTCCGCTTTCGGCATTTTTATTTCCAATATGCCATCTTTCAATGTCGCAGCCGACCGGGATGCATCCACGGCGCCGGGCAGCGTCACCGAGCGTGCAAAAGAGGAACGGGAAATCTCATGGCGATGATAATCGCCCTTTTCATCCTTTTTTTCGCTTTGCGTCTGCCCTTTTACCGTAAGCAGATTATCTGTCACTGCAACACTCACATCTTTTTTGTCTATCCCCGGAATTTCAGCTCTCACCACAATCTCGCTGTCACGGTCGATGATATCCAGGTTGGGTATGCGCTGCCTCTCGAACTCAAGAAGGGCGTCAAAGGTTGGAAAATCGTGCCTGCCCCATAATGAAGGCCAGTTACGCCTGAAAAGCCTTTCAAATGCACTTTCCATTTCCGTGAAAGGATGCAGCAACGAAGGCGTGCTTTTTGTTTCATTGCCGTTGGTGACTGGCACAGTCTGTGGTTTTTCCTTAGCCATAATGTTCTCCTTGTAAATGTGATTGCAGTTGAATCTTTTTTAGCCTGCCGCAGGGTTTTGATCGAGCAGGCTGATAATCAGCCGCAGCGCATGCGGCGCAGGCCTCTCGACCTCGCTGAAGAACAGCTCGCCGCAAAGCCGCGCGCCACTGGCGGTCAGCACTTCAAACTGGTGACCGACATGGGCCACATAGCGCAGATAAGGATTGAGGTGACTGTCCTGCAGCAGCTCCATGTTCCTCAATTGCGGCAGAAAAGTGGAGATGTGGCGCAACGTCTTATCCGCAGGATGGCATCCAAGCAGCTTGATGGCCGTCATGTTGCAATCGCGGACGAAACCGTTATCGTCAAGCCACAGTATCGCTACCTGCGCTTCCGGCTGCGTAGGCTTTATTCCGGGGAAATCCTTAATTTTTATTGTGATGGAAGAATTCGTTTTTACTGCACGATATGTTCCCGCGTCAGTGCTCATTGCATTCTTCCTGCTCTGCCGCCAGCCAGTCATCCAGATCATGTCCTGGCTCGAATCCCCGTTCCTGGGCCAGGTAATATGCTCTCATGGCAATTGCCGTATTGCGGCCCGCTTCATCTTCAGCAGGTTTTGATTCGATCCCGATTACAGGTAACAAGCCGGAACTCCCGGCAGGCTGCTCTTTTCTGGAGATTGATTTGGCGGTAGCTGACATGGAACCCTCCTGAGTCAACAACTTAAAAGTTTCGGCAAAAAGCCGGGCAAGGGATTTAAAATTTTCTACGGCTAAAGCTGATGCAAGCTTCGTAAATTACAGAAAAATAGCGGGCAAAATAATTCGTGCTAGCACGTAAGGGCCAGCCCTTATAACTGTAATTTTCAGTATATTTACCCTGATGTCGTCAATGTGGCTTAGACTGGGTCGTACTGTTTCGAATTGCTTGTCAGGGGCAAGGCAAATTGACCAATCCGCTGGAACGCTTGACCTCAAAAACGTTATTTGATGCAGTGGCTGATGCAATGCTGCTGGTCGATGATGAGGGCCGGGTAATTCAGGCAAATCCTGCTGTGCAGCAAATGCTGGGCTACATGGACGACGCCAACATGATCGGTGCCCATGTAGAGGCGCTCATGCCGGCCCGCTACCGCGAGAGTCATCGGCATAACCGGAAGGCTTTTTCGGGAAACCCCGAAAAGCGCTCCATGGGTAATGGTAAAAACCTCGTCGTGCTTACCCGCGACGGCAAGGAATTGCTGGTCGATATCGGCCTCAGTCCGATCCAGGACAAAGGCCAGCATTATGTCCTGATTACATTTCATGTTGCCGACCGGCGTCATCAGGCGGAAAGAGCGCTATGGGACAGTGAAAAGCGCCTGCAGCTCGCCAAGAATGCAGCAGGCCTGGGAGTTTTTGACTATGATTTATTAAATCAGGAAGTCCTTTGTGACGAGCGAATTCGTGAGTTATGGGGGCTTTCCCGGCAGGAAGCCGTCTTTCATGAAAAATTGATGGCGCGCCTGCATCCTGAAGACCTGCCCGTAAGAAACAATGCCTTCAAACGCGCTTTGGACCCCGGTGGGGATGGCGAATACCAGGTGGAATATCGTGTAATCAACGAAATCGACAGCAGCGAACATTGGGTTTCCATAACGGGCAAGGTATTTTTCTCGGAAGGCCTTGCAGTAAGGATGGCAGGTATCGTCCAGGACATCACCGACCGGAAACGGCTCGAAAGGGAATTGCGGGTTCAACGCGCCGAGATGGACCATCTGGCCAAACACCAGGTGGCAACGCAGACCGCCGCAGCGATTGCCCATGAACTGAATCAGCCGCTTGCCGCAATATCCGCCTACAGTGAGGTTGCCTTACGCTCGATGTCTTCAAATCTTGCGGACCCGGACAAACTGGTACGCGCGCTTGAGGGTTGCTTTACGCAGGCACAGCGTGCAGGAAAAAGTTTGCATGAACTGCTTTCATTTCTGCAGAAAGAAGAGGTCGAAGTCGAATCGATAGACCTGAATGACCTTGTGCAGGAAGTTCTCAATAATGCAAAAAACGATGGTTATTCCGACTTTCATTTGATACTGGAACTGGAAAAGCATTTACCTCCGGTGACAGGAAGCCGCACCCAGGTCAGAAAGGTATTGATCAACCTGCTGTACAACGGCGTAGAAGCGATGCGTGAAGCAGGAATACCCGCCGCTTCGATTACCATTCAGGTCCGCACCATGAAAAGCAGGAAATTTGCTCAGGTTTCAATACGGGATAGCGGCCCGGGAATCGACCCTGCAATGATGAGTCGCATATTCGAGCCTTTTTTCAGCACCAGGAAAAAAGGCATGGGCATGGGGCTGACGATCAGCCGGGCGCTCATCGAGGCCATGGGCGGGCAGCTATGGATAGACCCTGAAAAAAAGCCCGGCACCGCATTCCATTTCAGCCTGCCGCTTGCCGCATGACCTGCCCTGGGGCGACAGTCTTCATCATAGACGATGACCCCGCGGTCAGGGACTCGTTGACCCTCATGATCGAGCAGGACGGCTACACAGTGAAAGCTTTCGACTCCGGGGAAGCTTTTTTTTCGGAATACCTGCCGGCATTTCATGGTTGCGCAATCGTTGACATACGCATGCCGGGAATGGATGGCATGCAGTTTCAAGAGGAATTATGCCGACGCGCGATTTTACTGCCCATCATTTTTCTTACCGCTCACGGCGATATCCCCAAGAGCGTAAAAACAATAAAAGCAGGCGCGATGGATTTCCTGACAAAGCCGGTTACCAGAAGCAATCTGCTCTCTGCCGTGCAGGCTGCGCTTCAGGAAAGTGAAAGGATACGGATACAGGCGGCAAGACATCTCCATGCAAAATCCCTGCTTGCAACATTGACCGAGAGGGAGTTGCAAGTGACCGCGCTGGCCATTGCCGGCCATACAAACAAGGAAATCGCGCGCAAGCTGGGCATCAGCCATCGCACGATAGAAATCCACAAATCCAAGATCATGCAGAAGACTGGCGCAGTGAACCTGCTCGAATTGGCGAGAATTGCGAGCGATGCCGGCCTGCTCCCGAATTCCTGATTAGACCCATCGCCGTAGACCGCTCCTCCTCCACTAGGTGTTCGCACGGATTATCCGTGAGCGCAAATATTGATATCTTTTATTGAACAGGCTTTCGAAAAGCAATCGGTCAGTAAGAGGTGATTTTCCATGCAATTTCCGCAAGTGGAAATGAATATATTCGAGACAATTCTTGCCAGAAGATCCGTACGCAGCTATCTCCCGCAGGAAGTGACCAGAAAAACCATCCTGTCTTTACTGGAAGCAGCCGTCCGGGCGCCTACGGCAATGCATGAAGAGCCTTGCGCATTTGTCATCATCCAGAACCGGGAGATGTTGCGGAATCTGTCGGACCGGGCCAAGCCGCTGTTTATCGAACAGGCCAGGAGAAGCGCTCACAACGTGGAAGACATCAGCAATGCGGATTTCAATCTGTTTTACGATGCAGGCACGCTGATCATCATTTGCGCAAAATCAACCGGCCCTTTCGTTGAAGCTGATTGCTGGCTGGCAGCGGAAAATCTCATGCTGGCTGCGTGTGCGATGAATTTGGGAACCTGCGTTATAGGGACAGCATTGCCAGCCATGAAAATACCCGAAGTAAAACCGGCACTGGGCATACCGGATCAGTTTGAAGCAGTCGTTCCGCTCATCCTGGGCTGGCCCAGGGGAGAAACAACCCCTACTTCAAGAAAAGCACCGCACATCCTTAACACGATTGCGTGCCTGGCAACCTGAACAACGACCATTCGAACTCAACATCAAAGGAAATCATCATGCCGATTAATGAGATATGCAATCCCAGAGTGGTCACCGTCGAGCGTAACAGCACAATCACACAAGCCTCGAAATTGATGAGGGAACACCATGTGGGCGCTGTGGTTGTCATTGAAAAACAGGGCGGCAAGGATACTCCGGTTGGCATCGTGACTGACCGGGATGTGGTGATTGAGCTGGTTGCGACAGAACTTGATCCCAATGTCATCACGGTCGGCGACATCATGGTGCCCAGCCTGACCGTTGTAAGCAAGGAGTCCGGAGTGTTCGAAGCCATCCAGACGATGGCAGGCAAGGGCGTCAGGCGGCTCCCCATCGTTGACAAAGCCGGCAAGCTGGCCGGTATCATCACCCTGGACGATATCCTGTTATTGCTGGCAAGAGAGTTGGGGGCGTTGACCAAATTAGTGGAACGCGAACAGAAAAGCGAGGCAAAGAAACGTCGCTAGATTCGCCATGCACTGAGACAAGGCCCGGCACGGTTCCGATCGATACGGGTTTCCGAATGTTCTGATTCATATGAAAGGAAATTTCGTATGCTCTCCAATAAGGTTCCACACGGTTTCCATCCGATCAGCCATGATAGGCCGCTGATAGAACAGCATATCGACGCCTACAGAAGCAAGGGAAAATTGGCCGACCCGACGGTCTGCCCGCAATGCAGCGCGGTCTTTCACAAGGGCCGCTGGCAATGGGCCGAAACGCCTGCTGACGCGAATCATGAAACCTGCCCGGCCTGCCTGCGCCAGCAGGATAACTTCCCTGCCGGCTTTGTTTCGCTGGAAGGCCAGTTCCTGATCGATCACAGTGACGAGATCATGCGCTTGGTCACCAACCATGAAAAGCACGAAAAAGCCGAGCATCCGCTCAAGCGCATCATCAACATCGACCGGCACGAAGGCGCCA
This sequence comes from Methylophilaceae bacterium, assembly GCA_905339275.1. Taxonomy (GTDB): domain Bacteria; phylum Pseudomonadota; class Gammaproteobacteria; order Burkholderiales; family Methylophilaceae; genus UBA6140. Next base: position 790,657 of record CAJPFK010000001.1, on the reverse strand, counting down.
TCACAATCACCACGACAGACATACACCTTGCGCGCGGCATTGGCGAGGCAATCCATCATGCTTACCAGGGCCACCTGGAATTACAGTATAGCCCTGGCGAAAACCAGCTTCGCGCATACTGGAAACGCTGATTATCACAACGCCGGGAAACGGGCTATGGCGGCTATTGCATTGTTGGCGGATTCAAGCATTCCATCGCCCGGTTCAGCGTTCCGGGCGCAGCCAGGCAGCGTCAATCAGAAACTGCCGGCATGCGCCTGGCGCTACGATACCAATCAATCCCAGCTCAGCGCGCCGCCGGTCTGGTATTCGGTCACCCGCGTCTCGAAGAAGTTCTTCTCCTTTTTCAGGTCCATCATCTCGCTCATCCACGGGAACGGATTGGTCGCTCCGGGATATAAGGCATCAATGCCGATCTGCTGCAGGCGCCGGTTGGCGATGAAGCGCAGATATTCCTTGAACATGCCGGCGTTCAGCCCCAGCACGCCGCGCGGCATGGTATCTTCCGCATAGCGGTATTCCAGCTCGACGCCCTTCTGCATCAGCCCCTTGATTTCATCGCGGAACGCGGCCGTCCACAGATGCGGATTCTCCAGCTTGATGGTGTTGATGAGATCGACGCCGAAATTGCAATGCAGCGATTCATCGCGCAGGATGTACTGGTATTGTTCCGCCGCGCCCTGCATCTTGTTCTGGCGGCCAAGCGCCAGGATCTGCACGAAACCGACATAGAAGAACAGGCCTTCCATGATGCAGGCGAACACGATCAACGAGCGCAGCAACTGCTGGTCGGTTTCCAGCGTGCCGGTCTTGAATTCAGGGTCGGTCAGCGTGTTGATGAACGGGATCAGGAATTCGTCCTTTTCCCGGATGCTGGCGACTTCCTGGTAGGCATTGAAAATCTCGCTTTCGTCCAGGCCCAGGCTTTCCACGATATATTGATAGGCATGGGTATGGATGGCTTCCTCAAAGCCCTGCCGCAGCAGGTACTGGCGGCATTCCGGCGCCGTGATATGGCGATAGGTGCCGAGCACGATGTTATTGGCAGCCAGCGAATCCGCCGTCGTAAAGAACCCCAGGTTGCGCTTGACGATCAGGCGCTCATCCTCGGTCAGTGCGGTACTGTCCTTCCACTGCGCGATATCGCGGCTCATGGAGACTTCCTGCGGCATCCAGTGGTTGGCACAGCCAGCCAGGTATTTATCCCAGGCCCAGTGATACTTGAATGGGACAAGCTGGTTAACGTCGGTCTGGCCGTTAATGACGCGTTTGTCGCTGACATTGATCCTGCCGCTGACACTGGGTTGGTTTGCGGCGACTAGAGGTGCGGCAGCTGGTGGCACGGCATGTAGTTGCGATTTTTCAGCCGGGGTATCAGTGATAATTTCTTCTTCAAATGAAAGCATGTTTTTTTCCTTGTAATTTATCTACAGTAATATCCAATTGAGGCATCCTTGAACCTCGTCATTCCGGGCTTGACCCGGAATCCAGCGAATAAATCAGCGCGCTTCGCGCACTACTGGATTCCCGCCTGCGCGGGAATGACGGTCAGGGTGTTTCCTTGTCATTAGGTATCGAGTCCTGACTGGCCATCCAACCCTTGCCGGAATGGCTTATCGGTTATTGGCAGGCTTCGCAATCCGGGTCGTCAATCAGGCATTGCTTGGGTGCCACCTCCGGCATCACCGATGACACTGCATTCAATTCCCCACCTGTACCGGTCGATTTCTCCGCGGCGGTTGCGCCCAGCGAACGCAGGTAATAGGTGGTCTTGAGGCCGCGCTGCCAGGCCAGCATGTAGGTGTCGTTGAGCTTCTTGCCGGAAGGCGCGGCAAAGTACAGATTGAGCGATTGCGCCTGGTCTATCCATTTCTGCCGGCGCGCGGTGGCTTCTACCAGCCAGCTTGGGTCGACTTCAAAAGCCGTGGCATACAAGGCCTTGATCTCCGCCGGAATGCGTTCGATCGATTTCACCGAGCCATCGTAATACTTGATGTCGGCGATCATGACTTCATCCCACAGGCCCAATGCTTTCAGCTCATTCACCAGCGCTTCGTTGACCACGGTGAATTCGCCGGAAAGATTGGATTTCACGTAGAGGTTCTGGTACTCCGGCTCGATACTGGCTGCGACGCCGACGATATTGGAGATCGTCGCTGTCGGCGCGATCGCCACGCAGTTGGAGTTGCGCATGCCCACCGTTTTGATGCGGGTACGCAGGCTGTCCCAATCCAGTCTGCTGCTGCGATCGACTTCGACATGGCCGCCGCGGGCTTCGCTTAACAGATCGAGCGTATCCAGCGGCAGGATGCCCTGATCCCACAGGCTGCCCTTGAAACTGGAATAAGCGCCGCGTTCTTCCGCCAGGTTGGTGGAAGCCAGGTAGGCGTTGTAGCAGACCGCCTCCATCGCCGCATCGGCGAACTCGACCGCTTCCTGCGAAGCATAGGGAATGCGCAATGCGTGCAATGCATCCTGAAAACCCATGATGCCCAGGCCGACCGGACGATGACGGTAGTTGGAATTACGCGCATGGCCGACCGCATAGAAATTGATGTCGACAACGTTATCCAGCATGCGCATGGCGACATTGATGGTGGCTCTCAGTTTGTCCTGATCGAGCTCCAGGCCGCCGCCGACCTCTTTCAGGTGCGCCATCAGGTTGACCGAACCGAGGTTGCATACGGCGATTTCCGTCGCTGAAGTGTTCAGCGTGATCTCGGTACACAAATTGGAGCTATGTACCACGCCCACATGCTGTTGCGGCGAGCGGATGTTGCATGGGTCCTTGAAGGTGATCCACGGATGGCCGGTCTCGAACAGCATGGACAGCATCTTGCGCCACATCGGCACTGCCTGCACGCGCTTGAACAGCTTGATCTCGCCGTTATCTGCCTTGCGTTCGTATTCGCTGTAGGCTTCGGCAAAAGCCTTGCCGTATTTGTCATGCAGGTCGGGCACGTCGGATGGCGAAAACAGCGTCCACTCGCCATTTTCAGCGACACGCTGCATGAAGAGATCGGGAATCCAGTGCGCGGTATTCATATCATGGGTACGGCGGCGGTCATCGCCGGTGTTCTTGCGCAGGTCGAGGAATTCCTCGATATCCAGGTGCCAGGTTTCCAGGTAGCCGCAAACCGCGCCCTTGCGTTTGCCGCCCTGGTTCACCGCCACGGCGGTATCGTTGACGACCTTGAGGAAGGGAATCACGCCCTGGCTCTTGCCGTTGGTGCCCTTGATGCGCGAACCGAGTGCACGCACCGGCGTCCAGTCGTTACCGAGGCCGCCGGCGTATTTCTGCAGCAATGCGTTTTCCTTGATGGCCTGGTAGATACCATCGAGATCATCGCTGACCGTAGTCAGGTAGCAGGAGGAAAGCTGGGAATGCAGGGTACCGCTGTTGAACAATGTCGGCGTCGAGCTCATGAAATCAAAGCTGGAAAGCACGTTGTAGAACTCGATGGCGCGGTCTTCGCGGTCGATCTCGTTGATGGCCAGGCCCATGGCCACGCGCATGAAGAATATCTGCGGCAGCTCTATCCGGCGCTCTTCGATATGCAGGAAATAACGGTCGTACAAGGTCTGCAGGCCTAGATAGGCGAACTGGAAGTCACGGTCGGCAACAAAGGCTGCCGCGAGCTTGTCCAGGTCGAATTGCGCCAGACGTTTATCAAGCAGGCCTGCCTCGATGCCGGTCTTGATGAATTGCGGGAAATATTCGGCATAGCGCGTCTGCATGGCGGCATGGTTGACGTTTTCATCCAGCACTTCGGCACGTACCAGATCCAGCAGCAAACGGGCAGTCACGTAATTGTAGGCAGGCTCGCACTCGATCAGGCTGCGTGCGGAAAGAATCAGCGCCTTACGTACTTCCGCGAACGAGATGCCGTCGTAAAGATCGCGTACCGCCTGCTCCACCACCACTTTGGCGCTGACCAGATCACCGAGGCCGCGGCAGGCCTCGTTCACCATGTCCATCAACATGGCGATATCAAGCGGGCGTTTCGTACCGTCGATGTTGATATGAATAGCCGGTGCATCGGCTGGCGGTGCCGCACGTTCCGCTGCACGCTTCTCACGATAAAGCACATAAGCACGTGCCACGTCCTGCTCGCCGGAGCGCATCAGAGCCAGTTCGACCTGGTCCTGGATATCCTCGATGTGCACCGTGCCGCCGGTCGGCAAACGTCGTGTCAGCGCACCCACCACGGTTTGCGTCAGTGCCGCGATCTGCTCGCGCATGCGCGCCGTCAGCGAACTGTTGCCCTTGACGGCCAGGAATGCCTTGCTCAGGGCAATCGAAATCTTTTCGGGATTGAAGGCAACAACTGCGCCGTTACGACGGATTATCTGCAGATTGGGTAGATTGGTGTAAGAAGAGGTATTGCTGTTGGAAACCGCAACATCATCCATGGTATTGCTCCCTATAAAGGGCAGGTATGTCTTCAGGACGCCTCTAAAAACATGAATTTCGTCACGATACTGCGTTGTTCAAAAATTTCCCTCGCTTACATACTCGTGTATGCCGCGCGATTAAAACTTTCTCTCGCCTTGTCTCGTATAGAACTTCAAATTTTTAGAGGCATCCTTGTGGACTCATGCAAATGCAATGCACAAATCACGAAAGACCAGCATGGCGGAAAGCGCGCTTGTAAACTTTAAAGGATTAAAGAAAAAAGCCGACACCTTCCATCTGCCGAGGACACCCCGCCTCAAACGTTAAGAAAAATTCCACGGCAGGTCTCCTGGCTCTCGGGTACGGCCCGGGTATTTCACACACTCACACGAATGTATGAAATACCCGGGCTCACAATCTACCAGCCTTCCCGGATGTTCAGCATCCAGTGGCTAAGAATGGCATTTGCTCGCCGATTACAGTTGCGGGGGCAGCCCCGGCTTCGCGTGGTCAAGCGCTCACCGGATTCCCTTTTATTCCGGCTTTTGGATAAAAGCCGGAAACCGTGTGCAGTTAATATAACCCAAGGGGATGGGGTTGTGTCAACTCAAAAACACAATATATTGATAAATCACCAAAACAAACTTCTATCATGCTGATTTATCAGGCATGTTTTTTCAAGCAGTGACTTGCAGTTCATCACGCAATTTTTTCGCCACATCCACCATGTGCTGCAAAGCCTGCCTGGTTTCATCCCAGCCACGCGTTTTCAGACCGCAGTCCGGGTTGATCCACAGCCTTTCGACTGGAATCACCTCTACCGCACGCCGGACCAGCGCTTCCATCTCATCAGCCGAAGGCACGCGAGGAGAGTGAATATCGTAGACGCCAGGGCCTATTTCGTTGGGATAAGCGAACTCGCCGAAACCATCTAGCAGCTCCATATGCGAGCGCGATGTTTCAATGGTGATCACGTCAGCATCCATAGCAGCGATGGCCGGCAGAATGTCGTTGAATTCCGAGTAGCACATATGCGTATGGATCTGCGTGGAATTCTCGGCGACGGCTGCGGAGAGCTTGAACGCACGCACGGCCCATTTGAGGTAATGCGCCCATGCGGCTTTTTGCAGAGGCAGGCCTTCGCGGAAAGCCGGTTCGTCGATCTGGATGATGGCAATACCGGCTTTCTGCAAGTCATCCACCTCGTCACGAATCGCCAGCGCCAGTTGCAGCGCAGTCGTCTCGCGCGGCTGGTCGTCCCTGACGAAAGACCATTGCAACATCGTGACCGGGCCGGTCAGCATGCCTTTAACGTAGTTCTTCGTCAGCGATTGTGCATAACGTGCGGTATCCACCGTCATCGGCTGCGGGCGGTATACATCACCAAAGATCACCGGCGGCTTGACGCAGCGGGAACCGTAGCTCTGCACCCAGCCATTCTGGCTGAACGCATATCCTGCCAATTGTTCGCCGAAATACTCGACCATGTCGTTACGCTCGGCCTCGCCGTGCACCAGTACATCCAGGCCAAGTTTTTCCTGCTCGCGGATCGCGTATTCGATCTGCTTTTGCATTTGCGTTTCGTACTCTGCCGTTCCAATCGCCCCTTGCTTGAAAGCGGCGCGACTGGCGCGGATTTCCACAGTCTGCGGGAACGAGCCTATGGTCGTCGTCGGCAATAAGGGTAGTTTGAGGGTGCTTTGCTGCACCGCCCGGCGTTTGGTAAAAACTGCCGGGCGCTCTTCGTTCTGCGCTGCAAGAGCAGCGACCCGCTTCTTCACGCTTTCGGCATGCACACGGTCTGAGTTGTTACGTGCCGCAATCGCCGCACGCGAAACTGCCAGCTCATCGGCAACCGCATCGACACCGAGATTCAACGCCTTGGTGAGGATGACCAGCTCCTGCAATTTCTCATCGGCAAACGCCAGCCAGGATTTGATTTCGCTATCCAGTTTTTCTTCATGCAGCAAAGTCACCGGAACATGCAAAAGAGAGCAGCTAGGCGCAATCCATAAGCGTTCACCCAGCACCTTGACCCATGGCTCCAGCAGGGCCAGGCTCTTATCCAGATCGTTACGCCAGATATTGCGTCCGTCGACAATACCAGCCGATAACACCCAATGCCCCGGCAATGCATTGACCCACGGTGCCAGTTGTTCCGGTGCACGCACAAGGTCGATATGCACGCCATCGACCGGCAGCCGCGTGATATTGGCCTGATAGCGAGAGACATTAGCAAAATAGGTAGTGAGCAGCAGCTTGGGGCGCACGGTCCTGAACCACGCATAGGCACGGTCGAAGGCGTTCAGCCATTCGTCATCCAGATCAAGTGCAAAGATAGGCTCATCGATCTGCAGCCACTCTATTTTGCGGTAATGCAATTCCTGCAGCAGGCTGGCATATTGCCCGGCCAGCGCATCGAGCAGGTCCAGCCGGTTGAAACCTTTGGCCTTGCTCAAGTAAAGGAAACTGACCGGGCCGAGCAGCACGGGCTTTACTGCGGAACCCTGCTTTTGCGCTTCATCAAGCTGCGTCAGAAAATCATGCGCATTGATCGAGAAGGCAGTTTCCTTGTCGAGTTCGGGCACGATGTAGTGGTAATTGGTATCGAACCATTTGGTCATTTCCATCGCCGGCTGGCTGGCATTGCCGCGTGCCAGCGAGAAATAATCCTGCTCGCTGGAAATAGCCGGCAAGCCAAAACGTTTCGGGATGGCACCAAACAGAACCGCGTGATCCAGCACATGGTCGTAAAAGGAAAAATCACCAACCGTAACAAAATCAAGGCCGCTGGCTTGCTGCTTCTTCCAGTGATCTGCACGCAAGGCCTGCCCTACCGCCTGCAGTGCAGCCGGAGCAAGATCGCCTTTCCAGTAGGATTCAAGTGCAAATTTAAGCGCGCGCTTTTCGCCTATGCGCGGATAACCAAGTACGTGTGAGATTGCCATTCCGATTCACCTGTTTCATATAGATACGGAATTCTCGGCCATTCAATAATATTAAAAAAGAGAAATTATTTTGTATATACTTGAATATAATTCATATCATAAAAGTCCCATGCTGGAAATCCGCCACCTGAAATCACTGATTGCCATAGCCGAAACCGGCAAGCTGGCCCATGCTGCCGAACGCATCCATCTAACCCAGTCGGCGCTCTCCCACCAGATACGGGCGCTGGAAGAGCACTACGAAATCACGCTGTTCCAGCGCACGGCACACGGCTTGCGTTTCACGCCTGCCGGAGAACGCATCCTGGAACTGGCGAGAATCGTGCTTCGGGAATTGCACAAAACCGAACGCGATCTCGCCCGCCTGAAAAGTGACCAGTCCGGCGAACTGAGAATTGTCCTGGAATGCCACACCTGTTTCGACTGGCTGACCCCGGTAATGGATGCATTCCGCCGTGCATGGCCGGAAGTCGAAATCGACCTGGTTGCCGGATTTCACAGTGACCCCTGGCACCTGATCGATGAAGGCAAGGCGGACCTGGTCATCGGCGGCCCGCCCATAGCCAAACCGACACTGGAACAGGCTGCATTGTTCGAGTTCGAGATCATGGCCGTGCTGCCGCCGGACCACGCGCTGCGCAAAAAACGATACCTGCTGGCCGGGGATTTCCAGGATGAAACCCTGATCACCTACCCCGTACCGGACCAACGCATCGATATCATCCGCCAGGTGTTGCAGCCCGCGCACATCGAATATCAGCGGCGCACCGCGGAGCTTACCGTTGCCATCATGCAATTGGTCGCGAGCAGGCGCGGCCTGGCAGCATTGCCGAGCTGGGGCATCCAGAGCTATGTCGAACATGAATATGTGATTGCCCGGCCTATCGGCAAAAAAGGCCTGTGGAGCACGCTTCATGCCTCTGCCAACGCGGAAACATTGCATCGCCCCCACACGCAAGACCTGATCAGGACCATACGCGATATCTGTGCCGAGAAACTCAGTAATATCAGATTGCTGTGAATCTGGCGCAGCTACCGAAACAACCTGCCCAACATTCACCTAATATTGCATTCCAAAGGCCTTACAACCTGATAAACTGGATTCGAACTGAAAAGTGATGATTAACCGCCAATTCCATGGAGAGAACACGGAAAACCGCTACCTGCTGGCCTTTACCCGGTTACATCAGCATGATCAAATTTCTCTGGAAACACTACCAAGCCTGCAAGAATCGCATGGCAGCCATCGCGGTGGCTGCATCTATTACACTGGTGTTTCTTCTTGTCTCCGAATTATTGATCCAGGCCGAAGCCGAAACACTGACATCCAGCAGCAAACTGGAGGCCATCGAATTCGGCAATCACCTGAGGTCGCGTATCGACCGCGAGCTTAATTCGCTCCTTTTCATCTCCAACGGCCTTGCCAGCTACCTTACGATTTACCACAAGAATATCGACCCCGGGAAGGTCAATGCGATACTTGCCGACCTTTATTCAAGAAGCAGGCATGTACGCAACCTTGCCATCGCCGTCGGCTATCGCATCACTTATATACACCCCCTGCAAGGTAACCAGAAGGCGCTTGGGCTCGATTACCGCGAAATTCCCGACCAGTGGCCGCAGGTTGAGCAAGCCGTCAAAACCGGCAGTGGCGTGCTGGCCGGGCCGGTAAACCTGGTCCAGGGAGGGAGAGGCCTTATTTACCGCTACCCGGTGTATATCGATGGCGAATACTGGGGCATCATATCCACGGTAATCAACGTGGAGCCATTCCTGCAGGCCGCTTTCATGGACGTCCACAATGCCCATTATGAATTTGCAATCCGCGCCATCGACAGCCTGGGCAAGCGCGGCGACGCATTTTATGGCGACCCCGCGCTGTTTGACAACAAACAGACGCTCAAACTGGAAAATGAAATTCCCAACGGCAAGTGGGAATGGGCACTGCTGAGAAAATCCGAAGACAAGGCCATGCCCTTGATCTGGATCATGCGGCTGATGGCGGCAGGCATCAGCATCCTGCTGGGAGCGGTTGTTTACCGTTTCATTCGCGAGCGTACGAAACTTACGCAGCACGCGCTCTACGACAGCCTTACCGGTCTTGCAAACAGGCGCCTGCTGGACGACAGGATGAACCAGGCCCTGATACAGGCCAAACGCTTCAACCGTTACATTGCCATCATGTTCATCGACCTCGACCATTTCAAATCACTGAATGACGGTCACGGCCATGCCTTTGGCGACGAATTCCTCAAGATTGTCGCGCAGAAGCTGGTCTCCTGCATCCGCAAGGTCGACACATTGAGCCGGGTCGGTGGCGATGAGTTCGTGATATTGCTTGAAGAAATCGATAGCCCGGACTCGGCCCGGATCGTTGCGGAGAACATACTGTCGGCCTTCAAGGCGCCGATTACGGTAGCCGGCAAGAAAGTATCCGTCAGCCTCAGCATCGGGATTGCGATCTACCAGCCTATTTCCGGGGACTCGGCAGACGAATTGATGAGAAAATCCGACCTGGCCCTGTACGAAGTCAAGGCCAGGGGCAGGAACGGGTACAGTATTTTCAAGGGCTAGGCCGCAGCCGGCCTGTTAGCCGCGAATGTAGATGATCTTGTTGGTGCCGCCGTCGCAGGTGCCAACCACGCGCCCATCCTCTTCCGCATCAATCGGAACGATCTTCAGCGTATAGCTTGGCACGCCTTTGGCATCAATCTTGGCAGCGATTTCCTGTTTCAGCTCCTCGCAAGGCTTGATCGCCGCTTGCGCCGGAATGGCAACAGCCAGGATAAACAGCATCAGTATAATTTTTTTCATATTTTCTCCCCTGAGTAGTGCCTTTATCGGCGCAGATATCATACACCTTTAGCCAAAAAAACAACTTTCTGCTCAGTGCGCCACATCTTCCCACGCTTTTTCCAGGCGCTTCACGGACACGGGAAATGGCGTTTTCAGCTCCTGCGCGAATAGTGAAACGCGCAGTTCCTCGATCAGCCAGCGAAAATCCGCCAGTGCGGGTCCGATATCCTGCCCCGTCTTCCGCCTGGTATCGATGCTTTCCTGCCAGCGTTGCCAGAGCTGATTGACCGCCTGCGCATGGCGCGTATCGCGTTCTATGCCACCGGGGTATTTATCCAGCCGCATCCTCAGCGCCTTGATATAGCGCGGCAGGTGCTGCAAGCGCTCCCACGGGGTCAGCGTGAAAAATCGCGGCGGCAGCAACTGTGCCAGTTGCGTCTCTGCTTCCTTCCTGACACGCGCCATGGCAGGAGGCAGGCCTGACAGTTTCTGCGCCAGATCCTGGTACTCGGCGGCAATGGATTGCGCCAGCCGCCCGATAGCCTCTATCACCGCAGGCAACCGGGTTCTGGCGCGCTGCTTGAGCGCCATGAATTCCGCATTGGTCCTGGGCAGGTCGTCTTCACCGATAAATGCCCTGTCAGCAATCGCGGTCAGCATATCCTCGCGCAAGGCATCGGGCGAAACCAGGTGACGCAATAGCAAGGCGTACTGGTTGAAACCCGGCAGGCCTTTTTCCAGTTGTTTCATTTGCTCCTTCAATTCGAAGCGCATCAGGCGCCTGACGCCTGACCGGTGGGAAACCGTTGCGGCAGCTGCGGTATCGAACAGCTTGATTGAAACACTTTCGCCATCATCCTCCAGTGCCGGATAACCGGTAAGTTGACGGCGCTCCTCATTTGATTTCTGGCGATTGAATGTCAGGGTTTCGGGCAAATCGCCGAAATCCCATTGCCTGAGACCGGTTTTCTCAATATCGGGCGAAGCGCTGCGGAAAGTCAGTTGCGCAGCCTGCCCCAGTTGCTGCTTCAAGGCATTCCAGTTACGCCCCATGCCCAGCTCGCGGCCCTTGTCGTCGACAATACGGAAGTTCATGCATAGATGGCCGGGCACTTCATCGCGCCAGTCATCCGCGCTCAACTTCAGGCCGCTGCGCTGCTGAATGAATAATGCGAGCGCAGGCAGCAGAGCGCCCTGGCCGAAACCCGGGGAATCCAGGAATGCCGTGACAAAATCGGGCACGGGCACACAGACGCGGCGTATGGTCTTGGGTAAGGCCTTGATCAGCCAGGTGATTTTTTCCCGGACCATGCCGGGCACCAGCCATTCGGCAGCGACGGGGTCGAGCTGGTTGAGTTGCGCCAGCGGAATGGTCGCCGTCACGCCGTCCAGCGCATGGCCGGGTTCAAAACGGTATTTGAGCTGGATCTCCGCACCGTCCAGCATCAGGGACTCGGGAAACTGCTGTTCCGTCACCGCATTCGCACCGTGACGCATCAAGTCGTTCCGCGTCAGGTAAAGCAGTCGCGGATTCTCCTTTTCCGCCGTCTCCCGCCATTTTTCGAAACCTGCACCGTTGATGACCTCCTGCCCCACCAGCCTGTCATAGAAACTGAACAGCACATGCTCATCGACCAGCACGTCCTGCCTTCTCGCCTTGTGTTCCAGTTCTTCAATTTCTGCAATCAGGCGCTTATTTTCTGCAAAAAATGGCGCCCTGGTATCGAACTCCATATTAGCGAGCGCTTCGCGAATAAAAATCTCGCGCGACTCGACCGGGTTGACCGGGCCGTAATGCACGCGCCGTTTCGGGATAACCGTCAGGCCATACAAACTGACCCGCTCCCAGGCGACGACCTGGGCGGCTTTTCTATCCCAGCGCGGGTCGGAATAGTGGCTTTCGGTCAATCCGCGCGCGAGCGGTTCAATCCAGTCCGGTTCGATCCTCGCCACGCAACGGGCGTAGAGTTTCGTCGTATCCATCAGCTCCGCAGCCATCACCCACTTCGGCCGCGCTTTCCTCAGCACCGAGCCGGGCGCAATGTTGAAACGGATACCGCGCGCGCCCTGATAGTTTTCCGCCTCGCCATCCTTGAAGCCGATATTGCCCAGCAATCCCGCCAGCAGCGCGCGGTGGATCTGCTCGTATCCGGCTTCTTCCGCATTGAGCCTGAAATCCATCTCGCCGACGATTTCACAAAGTTGTGCATACAATTCACGCCACTCCTTCATGCGCAGGAAAGAGAGAAAGTTCTGGTGGCACTGGTTGAGCAGATCCTTGTTCGACTTTTTGTTTTTCAGCGCGTCTTCATAAAACGCCCAGAGCTTGAGAAAACTCATGAAATCCGAGCGCTCATCCGCGAACTTTTTATGCGCCTGGTCCGCCGCATCCCGCTTGTCCATCGGCCTTTCACGCGGGTCCTGTATGGCCAGCGCGCTGGCCATGATGAGGATTTCCTTCAGGCAGTTTTCCCGTTTCGCCGCGAGTATCATCCGCGCCATGCGCGGGTCCAGCGGCAGCCGTGCCAGTTGCCGGCCGACTTCGGTCAGACCACGATCGGCATCGACCGCGCCCAGCTCCTGCAGCAACTGGTAACCATCGTTCACCAGTCTTGAGCTGGGCGCCTCGATAAACGGAAATGCGCCGACGTCGCCCAGTTTGAGCGCCGCCATGCGCAGGATGACGGAAGCGAGTGACGAGCGCAGGATTTCGGGGTCGGTAAAGGCCGGGCGCGCATTGAAATCCTCCTCCGAATAGAGCCGGACGCAGATGCCGTTGGAGACGCGCCCGCACCGCCCGGCCCGCTGCCTGGCCGCAGCCTGCGAGATTTTCTCGATCTGCAACTGCTCGACCTTGGCGCGTGGGCTATAGCGGTTAACCCGCGCCAGGCCCGCATCGATCACGTACTTGATGCCCGGCACGGTGAGCGAGGTTTCAGCGACATTGGTGGCAAGCACGATACGCGTGGTGCCGGAGCGGCGGAATATCTTTTGCTGGTCTTCGATGGAAAGCCTGGCGAACAGCGGCAGCACTTCGATATGCCGCAGCTTGGCGGAGCGGCCCTGGTATTTGCGCAAATGCTCAGCCGTGTCGCGAATCTCGCGCTCGCCCGGCAGGAACACCAGGATATCGCCATCCCCCAGCCGCAGCAGGTCATCGGCCGCATCGAGAATCGCTTCTTCGATGGCCTCCTCTTCCTCATCTTCCTGCAACCAGCGCGACTCGATGCGGGCCTTGCGCTTGATGCCCATGATATCCTGGCCGAGCAGCTCCAAATCCTCATCGTCGTCACCGGCATCAGGCTCTTTCGCCATGAATCCCGCCTTGCCGAGCGGACGGTAGCGGATTTCCACCGGATAGGTGCGGCCGGAAACCTCAATCACCGGCGCATTGTTGAAGTGCGTTGAAAACCGCTCCGCATCTATTGTTGCAGATGTCACGATCACTTTCAGATCGGGACGTTTCGGTAACAACTGCTTGAGATAACCAAGCAGGAAATCGATGTTGAGGCTGCGCTCATGCGCCTCGTCAATGATGATGGTGTCATACGCATTGAGGAAGCGGTCGCCCTGCGTTTCCGCCAGCAGGATGCCGTCCGTCATCAGTTTGACGTAACTGCTCTCGGAGAGCTTGTCGTTAAAGCGCACCTTGTAGCCCACCACCTGCCCCAACGGCGACTGCAATTCCTGCGCAATACGCGATGCAACCGAGCGTGCTGCAATGCGGCGCGGCTGCGTATGGCCGATCAATCCCGCAACGCCGCGCCCCAGTTCCAGGCAGATCTTCGGCAACTGCGTGGTCTTGCCGGAACCGGTTTCACCGCAAACGATCACCACCTGATGTTTGCTGATAGCGTCAGCGATCTCTCCCCGCTTGCCGCTGACCGGCAGTTCATCGGGATAAGCCGGCACGGGTAATGCGGCTTTCCTCCCGGCCAGGCGCGCGGAGGAATCGCGTATCCTGGCGGCGATCTCGCCCAGGCTGCGTTCAACCGGCTTATGCTGTTGCAGCAGGCTGCGTGCCTGCTGCAACCTTCGGCCCAGAACAAAACGGTCTGCCAGCATGCAGTCCGGCAACCGGGCTTGCAACTGGGCAATGATGCGTGCTGGCGATTCCTGATGAGTAGTGGTCAATGTCGATTGGCAGAGGAGGAGACTGGGCGCAATTTTAACATGGCCTATCCTGGACGCGCGCGCATCAGCGGGTAACGGCCGTCAACCCGGCAAGGAAAAATCGTCTGGCCGGCCCGTTTGCGTATCCGCGAGGTCCAACGCGATATCGAAACTGGCCAGGTAGCCGGAACCGGAATCGAGCGGCACCGGCCTGAGCATCAATTGCTCGCCGCCATGACGGAAAATGCCATCGTTTCTGTTGGTCGTCCCCTGCGCGCTGTCCCTGATATAGACACCATGCGTGTATATGAGCTGGCTGAACGCATCATCGAAATAGAGCTGCGAGGTAAACTCGTAGTCTTCCCGGTTCAGCCCCTTGCATCGGACCTTGAAATGGATGTGGGTCGTTCTGCCCTGATACCAGCCGGGAACGATGGTGAGAAAACTGGCTTTTCCGGCGCCGTCCGTCACCTGGTAACCGCGCAGGAACTTCAATGCCGAAGTATCCACAGGCTGCATGCGGCCGGCTTTCACGCCGGAGTACACGCCACCGGCATCGCAGTGCCAGATATCGACCACAGCCTCCGGCAGCGGCGTGCAGACACCATCCTGCAAAGCCGAGACATTGATATTCAATACCAGTGGAATGCCAGGCTTGATTTCACCGCTGGCAGGCTCAACGCGGATATCGGCCCGGTCAAGCTGGGTATCGACATAAAACGGGCCTTCCGTCTGCTCCGGTTTGACCACGCACATGGCGCCGGCAGTATTGCCCGGATTCAATGCTTTCTCACGGCTGCAGGCCGCTGCCAGCCACCCGCTGGCGACTGCGGCCATTTGCAGAAACTTGCGCCGGGTAAAAATGCTTTTCATCGCTTCACGCAATCCTCGATACCTGAATTGCCGCCCTTGTATTCCGGCTGGAAATAGAATTTATGGAAAGTTTGCCGGCCTTGTGCATCGGTCCTGAATTTGGCAATTCCGGTACCGAAATCCCGGCTCGCCGGGTCAGTCAGCGCGAAATGCATGGCCAGGTGATTGCCGTTACCGGCGGCATGCCCCAGGTAAGCGCCGTATTCAGGCACTTCCAGCTTGAAATCGTAGCTGGCATAGTTGCCGCTGCTATAGGCAGGCCTGATGCTGAGCGTGACAGTACCGGCGTATTCGCCTTCGTGCCCATCCACACCTTTGCAGTCGTAAACACCGCTGTAATCCGTCGCGGTAAATTCGTCAGCCGCATGCAACAGTCGCGGAAATATCGCCGAAAAAACCAATAGCATGGCTAGCATCGTTGATCGCATTTCATCCCCTACAAGTAAATCCATTGATTAAGCAGCCCGCGAGCTTCGGTCATCACTTCGCTGGCAGACAACCCCACCGGCCCGCTGCCCCGCTCGACCAGGCCGTCGGCAGCGGCGCCATGCAGGAAAACCGCAAGCAGCACGGCTTGTTCCGCTGCCAGCCCTTGCGCTATCAGGGCACCGATAATGCCGGCCAGCGTATCGCCCATGCCGGCGCTTGCCAGGCCAGGGTTGCCGCTGTGATTGATGAACCAGCGGCCGTCCGGCATCGCAATAATACTGCCGCAACCCTTGAGCAGGGTAATGGCCCCATACTCTCCGGCGATTTTCAGTGCGCTCCCGATGCGGTCGCCCTGGACCTCCTCCACCGGACAAGCCAGCATGCGGGCAGCTTCACCGGGATGAGGCGTAACGACATTGACGGCGCGCCTCGCGCCAAGCTGCTTACGTAAAGATTCATCCCGTGCCAGAAGCGTCAGCGCATCGGCATCCAGCAATAGCGGCATTGATAGCGGGAGCGCCGCAGCCAGGTACGCCCGGGCCCGGTCATCCAGGCCCATGCCCGGCCCAACCACCAGGCAATCAAGTTTTGCGAGATTGAGCACGTCATCCACGGCCCGCAGCATCAGTTCGGGCATTATCACATCGAACGCGGGCGCGTCCGGGTCAAGCAAACCGAGATAAACGCGACCGGCGCCTGCCAGAAAGCCGGCTCGGGCCGCCAGTACCGCAGCCCCGGTCATCTGCGCGGCACCGCCCACCACCCCCAGATTGCCGAAATTCCCCTTATTGGAATTCTTCAGGCGCTTTGGCAGCAGCTTGCTGACATCCTCCTGCTCGACCAGATAGCCCGCCGGGCCCGGATTACGCAGGCCAGCCTTGATACCGAGGCTATCCATCACAACTTCACCGGCATGGTCGGGGCCGTCTAGTGTGAACAACCCGGGTTTCAACCCGAGAAACGTGACAGTCCAGTCCGCCCGGATGGCATTACCCAACACCCTGCCGGTATTCGCGCAAAGGCCGCTCGGGATATCGATGGCGAGCACCTGGGTGTCAAGGCTGTTGATCTGGGCCACCAGTTCCGCCGGCCTGCCGGCCAGCGGCTTATTGAGCCCGATGCCCAGCAGTCCGTCGATCACCAGGTCCCAGTGCGCCTGCCCCTGGGGAATCTCATGCAGCACTTCGCCGCCCGACTTTATCCAGCACCTGTAAGCATTGGCTGCGTCCGGCGGCAGCTTGTCTACATCGCCGCAAAACACCAGCGCAACCTGGTAGATATTCTGCAGCAGCCTTGCCGCTACGAACGCATCGCCACCATTATTGCCAGGGCCGGCAACAACCAGGACGAACGACTGTACCTGCGGCAGCACGTTCTGCACGCACTCGGCAACGGCTGCGCCCGCCCTTTCCATCAAGGGCTCCGAAGCATGGGCTTTTTCCAGTTCGCGAATCTCTGAAGCAAAATAAAGCGGGCGATGAAATTTCATGGAAGTTGGCTCAATAGATGAATCTGTGACGCATGTCCTCGAGATTGAGTTCCTGCAGAATCTGCTCCAGCCTGGCCTGCGCGTTCTTGCGCGGGCTGTTCCTGTAGCGCGCGATGATGAGTTCGTTCTTCATCGAATGCTCCCAGCCGACCAGTTCGGTCACCGTCACCTGGTAGCCATGCGCTTCCAGCTGCAGGCAACGCAGCACATTGGTGACCTGGCTGCCGAATTCGCGGGTATGGATAGGATGTCGCCAGATTTCAGATAGCGGCGTCTTGCCAAAGGACTCGTTCTTGTGGCGGCGCAACACCTCGGCGACTTCGGCCTGGCAGCAAGGCACCAGCACCATGAATTTCGCACGTTTTTCCAGGCCGAACCTGATCGCATCGTCAGTCGCCGTATTGCATGCGTGTAATGCAGTGACGATATCCACCTGCTCCGGCAGGGCACTCGCCCGAATCGACTCTTCAACGCTTAAATGCAGAAACTGCATGCGCGAGAATCCGAGCTGCGCCGCCAGTTCACGCGACTTTTCCACCAGTTCGGCGCGGGTTTCTATGCCGATGACCTGCCCGCCCTGCTGCTGTTTCATGAACAGGTCGTAAAGAATGAAACCCAGGTAGGATTTACCCGCGCCGTGGTCGACCAGCACGGCCTGCTCGTTTTCCGCCATCACCTCTTCCAGCAGCGGCTCGATGAAATGGTACAGATGGTAGACCTGCTTGAGCTTGCGGCGGCTGTCCTGGTTGATCTTGCCGTCGCGCGTGAGAATATGCAGCGCTTTCAGCAGATCGATGGATTGATTGGGTTTGATTTCCGGGATGAGCGACATGCCTATAGTTTAACCGAGGCATGCATACCTCGCACGATGTTAGAATGCCGGTTAATCGGTACCTCTCGGCACCGGCTCCGTTTCAGAATCAAAAAAGACACGAAGACCAGCCGAAGACAGTACAGATTAGTACGGCGAGGTTTGCCGACAAAGTATTTTTGGATTTTCAAGAGGAATAGTATGGCGATTCAGTGGTATCCGGGCCATATGACCCAGGCGCGTAAAAAAGCCGCCGAAACCATGGAATTCATCGATGTCGTCATCGAGGTGCTGGATGCCCGCGTGCCCGAGGCCAGCCACAACCCGATGATCGAGGAGTTGCGCCTGTTCCGCCAGCGCCCAAACCTGAAGATACTGAACAAGGCCGATCTCGCCGACCCGGATGCCACCCAGGCCTGGCTGCATCATTTCAACCAGCAGGAAGGCGTCAAGGCGGTCGCCCTGTCCTGCAAGAAACCGGGCGATGCGAAAAAAATCCCTGCGCTCTGCCAAGCGCTGGCGCCGCATCGCGGCACGCACCTGAAACCCCTGCGCATGATGATCATGGGCATTCCCAACGTCGGCAAATCGACCCTGATGAACGCCCTGCTCAATCGCCGCATCGCCAAGGTCGGCGATGAGCCTGCCGTCACCAAATCACAGCAGCGCTTCGAACTCAGCCAGTTGATGACCATCACCGACACCCCCGGCATGATGTGGCCTAAAATCGCTTATGAATCGGATGGCTACATGCTGGCTGCCAGCCATGCGATCGGCCGTAACGCGGTGATCGATGAAGATGTCGCACTGTTTCTCGCCGGTATCCTGCTCGAACGCTATCCCGCGCTGCTGAATACCCGCTACAGAATCGAGGTGGCAGGCATGGATGCGGTCGACCTGCTGGAGGCTATCGCCAGGCGCCGGGGGTACCTGGTCAAGGGCGGTGAGTTCGATATGGAAAAGACCGCGATGGCATTCCTGGTGGATTACCGCAGCGGCGCGCTCGGGCGCATCAGCCTGGAAACGCCGGAATCGCGCCAGCGTATGATGGAAAAAGCTGCGGAACAGTTAGCTGCACAGTCCGAACCTGCCGCCTCGGACTATCTGGATTGACTGCTCAAACGCCCCAGCGCAAAGCTGCCGTATGCACCGGACTATCCCAGTGCCGCCTGATTTCGTCATCCAGCAGGCACACCGTCACGGATGCGCCCGCCATATCCAGCGCCGTGGTGTAATTGCCCACCAGTGAACGGCTGATGACCAGCCCCCTGGCCTCCAGCATCCTGGCTGCACTGTTGTACAGCATGTAAAGCTGCATCAATGGCGTGGCGGCAAAGCCGTTGATCATCAGCAAAATTTCGCTGCCGCCGGCCGGTTTCAGGTCTTCCAGAATGGCATTCACCAGATCGGCAACGATCTCATCCGCAGAACGCATCTTCTCGCGGCGGCGTCCCGGCTCGCCATGGATGCCGACCCCCATTTCCAGTTCGCTATCGCCGATCTCGAACGTCGGCCTGCCGGCCGCGGGCACCGTGCAACTGGTCAAAGCAACGCCCATCGAAGCCGTCCGGCCATTGACCTTGTCCCCGAGCGCCTTGCAGGCAGCCAGGTCGGCACCCGTTTCCGCCAGGCTGCCCACCACCTTTTCGACGATCACCGTACCGGCAACGCCCCTGCGGCCGGTGGTATAGGTTGAATTCTCCACGGCCACGTCGTCGCTGGTGAGCACGGTCGCATTCTCAAAAGGCAGCATTTCGGCAGCGATCTCGAAGTTCATCACATCGCCCGCATAATTCTTGACGATGAAAAGCACACCCTTGCCACATTCCACCGCTTCAGCGGCGGCGATCATCTGGTCCGGCGTAGGCGAAGTAAACACGTAGCCGGGACAGGCGGCATCCAGCATGCCATGGCCGACGAAGCCGGTGTGCAGCGGCTCGTGCCCGGAACCGCCGCCGGAAATCAGGACAACCTTGTTCTGCGGTTTTTTCGCGCGTGCCACATAGTTGGGCTCCAGATGCAGCGTCACCAGCTCATGGTGCGCGGCAGTAAAGCCGGAAAGGCTTTCCACCAGCAGGTTGTCGACTTCATTGACGAATATTTTCATGTTCTCCCGCTCCTTGTTTGTTATGTATTCAGGATTACTGGCAATCCGGCTCAAGCATTCAGGCCGGCGTTTCCGCCGCAAGGTCACACACGGCTGTAATCATGACCTGCGTACTCTTGGCCCCGGCATCGATATGGCCTATGGCCCGCTCGCCGAGAAACGCGGCCCTGCCCTTGGTCGCAACCATGTTCCTGGTGGAAAGCATGCCCTGCTCGGCGGTCTTTTTGATTTCTGCAAAGATCACCTGCCGCTCCGCGCCTTCCGCAGACATCTGCATCAATACCTGCGCAACAGGAATCAGCACATCCAGCATGGTTTTCTCACCAACATCGGCTTTGCCGCGCTGCTTGATGGATTCGACCCCGGCAGCAAATGCGGCGGCAATCTTGCCGGGGCCGTCGCTGCCCTGTTCCTTCACTGTTTTTGCCATGGCCATGAAGAAGCTGGCAAACAACGGGCCGGAAGCCCCGCCTATTGTGGAAAGCAGCTTCATACCCATGCGCTGCAGAACGGCATCCGGCGGCAGGCCTGAAAGCTCTTCGCGCATGCCGAGAATCACGGATGCGCCGCGCCTGATATTGATGAAATGGTCGCCATCGCCGATTTCGCGGTCCAGCGATTCGATCTCGGATTCATGGGCCAGAATGGCAGTGTTGACGGCTTCTGCCGCACGCAGGATGAATTCGGTTTGCATGACAGACCTCAAACAGGCTGTTGGAATGAAAACCCGATCATAGCGAAATTTTCGAAGTGTTAGGAGGCCGAAGTTATCAAGGCATTAAATCCGGGACTTGAAATAAACCTCAAATTCCCCGGCAGGCAACGGCTTGCTGAAATAATACCCCTGAACTTCGTCGCACATGCATTCACGCAGGAAATC
This sequence comes from Methylophilaceae bacterium, assembly GCA_905339275.1. Taxonomy (GTDB): domain Bacteria; phylum Pseudomonadota; class Gammaproteobacteria; order Burkholderiales; family Methylophilaceae; genus UBA6140. Next base: position 769,815 of record CAJPFK010000001.1, on the reverse strand, counting down.
GACCTGGCCCGCAGTTTCCACGCCTTCGGCGATGGTCTTCATCCCCAGGCTTTTTGCAAGACTGACGATGGAATTAACAATTGCCTTGTCTTCGGGGTCGGTCATGATGTCCCTGACAAAAGACTGGTCGATTTTTAACTTGTACACCTTGAAGCGCTTGAGATGGCTCAGCGAGGAATATCCCGTGCCGAAATCGTCGATGGACATCCTGATGCCGCGATCGAACAGGTTGTCCATCACGGCGATGGCCGCCACGGGGTCATCCATCGACACGCTCTCCGTCAGCTCCAGCTCCAGGTACTCGGGCGAAAGCGCAACATCTTCCAGCAACTTGCTCACCGTTTCCGGCAGATGCGGATGCCTGAATTGCACGGCGGACAGATTGACCGCCATCTTGATAGGCGGCAAGCCCTGGTCGATCCAGGCTTTCAGTTGCTGGGTCGCCTGCTTGATTACCCATTCGCCGATCTTGAGGATATCGCCCGTTTCCTCTGCGACAGGGATGAATTCTGCCGGCGATATCCAGCCAAATTCCGGGTGCTGCCAGCGCAACAGCGCCTCGACCCCCACCACCTCGCCGGTCTCAAGGGAAAGCTGGGGCTGGTAGTAGAGCAGGAACTGGTCAAACTCAATGGCATGCTGCAATGCAGATTCCAGTTGCATTGCGCGTACCGAGTCTTCCTGCATTTTTGCCGTGAAGAACTGGTAATTGTTGCGCCCCGCCTGTTTGGCCCGGTACATGGCGATATCCGCCGATTTGAGCAACTTTTCAAAATCCTCGCCGTCATCGGGATAGACAGCAATACCGATGGATGGCGTAATGGTCAGCTCATGATGCTTGATGTGATAAGGCTGCGAAATCAGCCCGATCACTTTTTCCGCAACGCGGGAAGCACCGTCGGCGTTGGTCGCCTGCAATAACAGGACGAACTCATCGCCGCCCAGGCGCGAGATCGTGTCTTCCTCTCTTACCGCGGATTGCAGGCGCCTCGAAACCTGAATCAGCAGTTCGTCTCCCATATCGTGGCCCAGCGTGTCATTGACATTCTTGAAACGATCCAGGTCGAAAAACATGATGGTCAGCGGCTGCTGGCTGCGCTGGGCCAGGCTGATCGCCTGGTTGATGCGATCGGTCAGCAATGTACGATTGGGCAAGCCGGTCAACACATCGAAATGCGCCAGGTGACGGATGCGCGCTTCAGCCTTCTTGTGTTCGGAAATATCGCGCCATGTCGTATAAAACACCTGCCGGCCATTCAGCATGATGGCCACCATGCTCACTTCCGCAGGGAAATCCTCGCCATTCAGGCGGCGGTATACCCATTCAAAACGGTGCCGCCCCTTGTCATTTGCGATAGCGATCATTTCCCTGAACTTCTCTTCGCTGGCCTGCCCATCGGGTTGTTCAGGCGGCGACAATGCCCATGGCGGCGTGTGCAGGATATGCTCCAGGCGGCAATTCATCATGTCGAGCACGGCCGGGTTGCACTCCACCAGCTCGTCTCCATCCAGGATCAGCAGGCCATCCAGGCTGCGATCGAACAGCAGGTGGAACTTGGTCTCGCTCTCAATCACCATGGCTTCGGCATTGGTGCGCCTGATTTCGCGATCGAAATTATCCAGCGCGTAGCTGATATCGATTGCCATTTCGGTCAGCAGGTTTTTTGCATCCTGGTCAAAGGCATTTGTCTCTGCCGAATACATGCAAAGCGCCCCGACCGCTACACCGCCTCTGCATATCGGCAGCGCAGCAATGGAAGCCCATGCGCCGCGGCTGCGTTCCAGCCAGGGCCGGGTCTCCGGCTGATTGGTGAAATCCTGGCACCAGTAAGGCGTATTCTCCCGCACTGCGGTGCCGACCGGTCCGCCGCCAAATGGCGTATCAGGATCAATGGAAATCCTGATGTCGTCCAGATAGCCGATCTCATCGCCGTAGCTTGTAACAGGTTTGATCAGATTCTGTTCGAAATCGACCATGCCGATCCATGCCATCTTCATGCCGCCATGATGTACGGCTGTCTCGCATATTTTCTCGAACAGCGCCTGTTCCGTGGTGTATCGCACAATGGCCTGATTACATTGGGACAAGGCTGCATAAAGCTGCGTCAGCCGGTGGATTCTTGCTTCATCAGCCTTTTGCCGGGTAATGTCCTTGGCCGTGCACAACAGGTAATCCACCGTGCCGTCAGCCTTGCGAACACACTGGGTATCAACAGCGGCATGGATCAATGCGCCATCTTTACGGAAGTAACGCTTTTCCATGGTGTACCCTGAAGATTCGCCATCGATAATACGGTTGAACTCCCTGAGGTCTGCCTCGATATCGTCCTGGTGCGTGAAATCCAGGCAGCTTTTACCCATCAGTTCCTCGCGGCTGTATCCCGTGATCTGGCAGAGATGATCGTTGAAGCGGATAAACTTTTTATTATGGGGCGAGATGACAGCCATGCCGACGAACGGCATATTGAAGAAGTGGTGCAGCAACCGGTCGGACTCGTTCTTGTGCGCAAGGGTTTGCAGGTTTTGCAGACGAAGCTGCTGTTTCCACAGCATCAGGAGGGCAAGGCTGATGACGGAAACGAATATGAACGCAACGCTGCTGACCAGCAGCGTCATGTCCCGCAGTGGCGCGAGGATTTCATCCCGATTGATCTTGGCAACGATGTGCCAGTCCGTTCCGGCTATGGGACGGTAAGCTGCCAGGACTTCATCCCCTTGATAATCCACGCCTTGCACGGTACCGGAAAGATTCTTGCGCAATGCAACCGCGGCCGGCAGGTCCGCATCCGACAAAGGCAGCTTCAGCGATAATGCCGTGCCCTTGCGGCGATTCAACTCGTTCAGATAAAGGACCGACTCCCCCTCGCGGCGCACCAGCATGGTTTCCGCGGTTTCGCTGGCCGTGGGCCATGTCTGTACCAGAGGGTAAAGAAACTGCTCGGGCGCGGTGCGGAGCACCACAAAAGCAATAACCGCTTCAACCTCCGTGCCCACGCTGTAGATGGGCACTACCCAGTCCATATGGATATCGCCGTCCGGGCCGCGATAGAGATCGGTTTGCTCGACCTTGCCGCTGGCAAGCGCACGCGCCACAACGAACTCAAGCTCGGGGGCAATCCCGGTCTGCACCCCATCAGCCAGCAGCAGCCTGGCCTGGGTATCGAGCAGGAGAAAAGTGCTGTAGTCGTAATTGACCCGCAGGCTTTCCAGCTTGTCACGCGCATAAACACGGTCTTCATACGCGTTTTCGCCCTTGGCGATGTTACCTATTGCGCGGACGAACTGCGTACTGTTTGCAGCAAGCACATTGGTATCGGCCCGTCGCTGGTTGAGCCAGTTCTCGATCTGTTCGGACTTGAGGCGGGCAATCGCCTCCAGATTCTCGTAAGCTTCACTTTCTATCTGAGGCCCATACAGCCTGGTAATTGCCAGGCCAAGCAAAGGCACGATCAGGACCAGGCCCACGAAAAGCAGGATGATGCCGGTGGTTCTTGCAGTGCCGGCGTGGTCGGCCGGGGCCGGGCCGATATTCTCCTGCACTCGCCATATGGATAGCAGGAGATAAAGCAGGCCGGCTGTTACAAAAACGAAAAGCATGCCTTTGGCAAGCTCTAATCGCCCTTGAATATCAGGATCCTGGACCGAGAAAGTGACAAGGTACCCGGAAGCCAAAATCCAGATGACTGCAAAGGCAAAATAAAGCAGCGCGACACTCAATGGTGTCAGCCTGTTCCCCTTAAAAATAAGCTTGCTGATCTGCATTCATGCTTTCTTTGCGCACGCTTTTAGCACGCTTGATGTTATATCGGCACTTATCTCCCTCACTGCAGCATATCAATCAGCATACTCTAAAAATCTTTGAAAGATTCATGAAACTAATTGATATTATTAAGTTAATTCGTTGAATTGCTTTTATTGCGGCAAGGCACTCACCGCAGGCTTTGCCACTCGGTAATCAGCGCTGCCTGACCATGGAAAACGCCGTTTTCATCGATGAGGTTCCAGACCGTGGCGTTCCTGATCATGAATCTGGAGCCGTCCTTTGCAATGCGCACGCCGGAATAGTCATCGACATAACCGTCGGCCGAGACGCGTTTCAACAACCTGTCGCGATCCTCCTGCAACATGGCTTCTGCCGAATGGCGTGACGGTGATTGCGTGATTTCCTGCCAGCTCATACCGAACAAGCGCATGGCAAAACGGTTCGCATAATTGAAAACAGGATCAGGCCGGGTATCGTGCGAAAGCACTGCAAACCCGGCCTCGAACAGCCTCTTGGCGGCCTCGTCCGAAGCGGGATCACCATCGATCAGCGTACGTCCCGTCCACTGCCGATAGCTATTGCAAATGAGCTGTGTCTGTCGCCGCAGGAACACCTGGTCCGGGCACACCACTGCCATATCGCTATCCATCTACCAGTAATGCTCCACCGTGATCTGCCCCGGTTCCTTGCGCCGGTGCTTCCTGAGGCCGCGCTCGGTCAGGGTTTGCATGGTGTCCTCGATCATCTGCGGGTTGCCGCAGAGCATGATCTGGCTATCGTCTGCCGTCATGTTGATCTCCGCCGCACGCTCAAGACGTCCGTCGGCTATCGCCTGTGGAATACGCCCATGAATGGCGAAATCCACCATCTCCCTGCTGGTAAACGGCACAAACACGAACTGGCCGCCATGCTTCTGCTGCACTTCGGCAATCCTCTGCCGGTAACTCAACTCGGAAAGCGTGCGTACTGCATACACCAGCACCACACGCTCGAAACGTTGCCATGGTTCAGCAGTATCCAGAATCGAGAGAAACGGCCCGACGCCCGTACCCGTTGCCATCAACCACAAGTGACGTGCGGGCGGCACTTCGTCGAGGATCATGAAGCCGTTGGCATGCGGTGCAACCAGCAAGGAATCGCCCGGCTGCAACTTGACCAGCCGCGAGGTCAATTCCCCATCAGGCACCTCGATGTAATAGAACTCCAGGGGCCTGGCCTCGGGCGCGTTACACAGTGAGTAAGGCCGCCCGACAATCCTGCCATCGATTTCCAGGCCTATCTTGACGAACTGCCCGGCCTTGTACGGCTCGATTGCCGACTCCACGTAAAGGCTATGCAGGGTCGGGCTCCACTGTTTATGTGCTACGACGGTTCCGTTGTTCCAGGCAGCCATGCGCTTTACCTCTAAAGGTTTGATTCAACCAGGCCAATATCAGGATTCTGCAATAATTTACACTCAATGGCACATAAAAAGATATCAAAAAGGCCGCCGGCATAAGCAAGCAGGTATGGGGCTGCCAGGCAGACGGGCAAAAAGTGGCAACGTAGCCGGCGAGACTCGCGCAGCGGCAGCCAACGCCCGCATCAATTCGCCCAAGCCGCCGGTTAATTGCAAATTCCGAAAAATGCAACGTGACACAGGCACAACAGACCAGCTAAACTTGCGCGCTCACCAGGTTTTAGTTCGTCATGCTTTCAACATTAAATTCCCCGCAGCGCGAAGCTGTAAAATACCTTGACGGCCCCCTGCTCGTTCTCGCAGGCGCAGGTAGCGGCAAGACGCGCGTCATCACGCAAAAAATCGCCTACCTGATCGAACATTGCGGTTACGCGCCGAGGGAAATCGCTGCCATCACCTTCACCAACAAGGCTGCGCGCGAGATGCAGGAACGTGTCGGCCATCTGATGGAAGGCAAATCCAGCAAAGGCCTGACCATCGCCACCTTTCACTCGCTGGGGCTGCAAATGCTGCGGCAGGAAGCCACGCTGTTGGGCTACAAGCCGCAGTTCTCGATACTGGATTCATCCGACAGCTTCAAGATACTGGCCGACATCCTCGCCACCACGGATAAACAGCTGCTGCGCAAGACGCAATGGCAGATTTCCGGCTGGAAAAATGCCTTTATCACCCCCGACCAGGCCAAAGCGGCAGCCGACGAAGAACTCACCCATGCCGCAGCCAAGGTGTACCAGCTCTATCAGCAAACGCTCAAGGCCTACCAGGCAGTGGATTTCGACGATCTCATCAAGCTCCCGGTCGAGTTGTTCGAGCAGCACCCGGAAGCGCTGGAACGCTGGCAACGCAAGCTCAAATACCTGCTGATCGACGAATACCAGGACACCAACGCCTGCCAGTACAAACTGGTCAAGATGCTGACCGGCGTCGAAGGCCGCTTCACTGCCGTGGGCGACGACGACCAGGCCATCTACGGCTGGCGCGGTGCCGATGTGGAAAACCTGCGGCAACTCACCGAAGACTTTACCCGGCTGAAAGTCATCAAGCTGGAGCAGAACTACCGCTCCACCGTTCGCATCCTGCGCGCGGCAAACCAGGTCATTTCCAACAATCCCAAGCTGTTCGACAAGAAACTCTGGAGCGAGCACGGCACCGGCGAAACCATCCAGGTCAGCGCCGCCCGCGACGAGGAGCATGAAGCGGAATCGGTCGTCATGAAACTCATGGCGCACAAATTCGAACACCGCACCAAATACCTGGATTACGCCATTCTCTACCGCGGCAACCATCAGGCACGGCTGCTGGAAGAAAAGCTGCGCGAACACAAAATCCCCTACACCGTTTCTGGCGGCCAATCGTTCTTCGACAAGGCCGAGATCAAGGACCTGGTCAGCTACCTGCGTCTCGTCGCCAACGAGGACGATGACCCCGCCTTCATCCGCGCGGCTACCACCCCGAAAAAAGGCATAGGCAACACCACGCTGGAACGGCTGGGCGAATACGCCCGGCAGCATCATCTGTCCATGTTTGCGGCAGCCTTTGAGGCCGAATTCCAGCGTGAAATCGGCAACAGGCAACTGGAAGACCTGCTCAACTTCTGCCAGTTCATCAATCGCATACAAGCCCGCGCGGCCAAGGAACCTGCGGGTGAACTGCTCAACGAAATGCTCGCCGCAATCCAGTACGAGCCGTTTCTATACGATACCGAAGACCCGCGTGCCGCCGAAAATAAATGGAAGAACATTCTCGACTTCGTCGGCTGGCTCAGTAAAAAAGGAGAGGAGGATGAACGCAACCTGCTCGAATTGACGCAAATGGTTTCGCTCATGAGCATGCTGGAAGGCCGCGAAAACGGCGAACCGGATGCGGTAAAACTCTCCACCCTGCATGCCGCCAAGGGCCTGGAATTCGGCCATGTGTTCCTGGTCGGCGTGGAAGAAGGCATTTTGCCGCATCGTGAAAGCGTGGATAACGGCAAGATCGAGGAAGAACGCAGGCTGATGTACGTCGGGATCACCCGCGCCCAGAAATCGCTGCATATCTCCTGGTGCAAAAAGCGTAAACGCGCCGGCGAATCCGAAGTGTGCGAAGCCAGCCGTTTTATCGAAGAACTGCCGCAGGACGACGTGCGGTACTTCGGCAACCCCACCGCAGACCCTGCCGCCAGCAAGGAACACGGCAAGGAGCGCATGGCGCAGATACGGGCGATGCTGGGAAGTAAATAGGCAAAACAATGAGCAATTAAAATTCCCAATGAATATAAGCCAGCAAGATATCAGCCTTGACCATGCCGGTAACCGATTGCATGAAGCAGAGGCAACTGCCTGCATCAATGCAGCAATCGCCCAGTTCGGTCATTTTTCCACTCAGCGGAAAATGCGCCGGGCAGAACAATCCATCTCGGCAAGGGAATTGCTCATGCAGGTCTTGGCCAAACACTACCCCAAGCTCCAACAAGCAACACATGCGCTGATTAAAACGGCTAGTGGTCAACCGATGTTGACTGGCACTCAGGTGCCTCTCGTCAGCATTGCACATAGCCATGAATGGGTTGCCTGCGCCATTGCTGCTCCATCGAAAACAAGCAATATCGGCGTTGACGTCGAAGCCATCGTCTCGAAGAATTGGGACGCATATTACCGCGACGTTTTTCATCCAGCTGAAAAGGAATGGGTATCAGCGGCGGCTGGACATGAAAAGGATATTCGTGGCTTTACCTGCTGGTGTCGAAAGGAAGCGATTCTGAAAGCACTGGGTATCGGCATCACCGTCCCGCTGGCTGAGATAGGCTTTTCTGCGGATGGCACTTTGATAGCCTTGCCGGCTGGGTTGGGGTCATCTGATGGCTGGCAGACACATAGCGAAGTGATAGAAAACAAGGCCATAGCCGCTATAGTCTGGAAAGTAATCTCTTAAATTGGACTTTCAAAAACAGAGCGGCTTCAGTTAGTATCTGAGCACATTTATTCGCCGGATAGTTTTTCCATCTACCCAGCAAGCTAAATACTGCCATTTGCAATATTTGTTTACGTCCGAAGGGCTTGTAGCATCAACAACTGATTCATCCTTATGCCTCTCACTCACTCATCACACCGCTCAATAAACATAGTAGCTCCATCCAATCGTGATGGCAGCGTGAACTGGGTCGCTCCGGTCACCCACTGGGCTATATGGCAGGAAAGCCCGTCAAATCTACAAACACCGGTAGTCCAGTTTGTAGATAGTTCGCTGCGCCGCAAGCTCAGCCCTCTTGCAAAAATGGCACTCAAAGTCGCACATGATTGCGCAGGCGATTTACACAATGTACGGCTTGTATACGCATCACGTCATGGCGATATCACACGAACCACGAACCTGTTGATTGATCTGGCTGAAGGAGAAGCACCCTCACCCACCGCATTCAGCATGTCTGTACTGAATGCTACCGCTGGCGTCTACTCCATAGCCATGAATGACCAATCCCCATCTACGGCAGTCTCTGCGGTTGCATCAAGTTTTGGCTTTGGTTTACTTGAAGCATGCATGCAATTGGCCAGCCAGCCAGCCAGCCCCGTATTGTTCATCTATGCCGATGAATTAGCGCCCGCCCTTTATGCCGTTGAGGATGACATACACATGCCACATGCGATCGGGCTTTTACTTAGTTCTGATGCGGATATTGAGGTAAGTTGCACCATGAGCATCTCTGAAACCCGGAACAGCCCGATATCACAATCGCAAGCATTTCTGGATTGCCTGGACAATGGCGAAGCCAGCATTTGGCATGGCGAAGGCAGAGCATGGAAGTGGTTCCGCCATGCTCGATAAACTCAACTATATTTGGCGATTGATTGCCACTGGCGTCTGTTTTACAGTTTTCAGCATAGGGGCCTTGATACTTTCCGCTGTCATTTTCCCTATCATGCATCTGATGCCAAGTAAGAACAGGGCATTACGTGCGCGTTGGGTCATTTGCCAGAGCTTCGGCCTGTTTCTCCAGTTCATGCAGCTGGTCGGCGTTCTGCGCCTGCAAATCATAGGTGGAGCAAAGCTTAAGGACAGCAAAAATGCGCTCGTGCTGGCGAATCACCCGACATTGATTGACGTGGTCGCATTGATTTCATTCATGCCTCATGCCAATTGCGTGGTTAAACGCGCTTTATGGAGCAGCCCATTTATGGGCGGTGTCATGCGTGCTGCCAGCTATATCAGTAACGATGAGCCGGATATGTTGATACAGGATTGTGCTGAAGACCTGCAACTCGGTAATCCTCTGGTCATCTTCCCTGAAGGTACTCGCGGCGCACCAGGAGAACCCTTGCGCTTTAAACGCGGGGCAGCTTATATCGCGATGCATAGCAAAGTGCCGATCATTCCAGTTTTAATCAAGTGCAGCCCGCCAACTTTAACCAAAGGTGCAAAGTGGTATAAAATTCCTCCGGAAGCGGCTTATCTGCGAATTGAAGTATTAGACCCCATCACGATAGACCAATGGGTTGATTCTGATGAATCCCCTGCAATCGCGGCACGGCAGGTTACCCATAAATTAGAACAATACTTTACCGAGGCACTCAAAATTCATGAAAGCATTACGTCTTGAAATTAAGCACCTCATTATCAAAGCGCTTGATCTTGAAGATGTCACCGCAGAAGATATTGATGACGATGCACCTTTATTCGAAACAAGTGGTCTAGGCCTCGATTCAATCGATGCGCTGGAACTTGGTGTGGCTTTACGCAAAAAATATCAGCTGACACTTGAAGCCAACAATGCCAATAACCGCCAGCATTTTCGCTCTGTCAGCAGCCTGGCAAGCTTTGTACAGGAACAAATGAATTAGAACTGTTATGGCGTGATTGCGGGGATACTCAACACAATCACAAACTCAACCTTTAATCACCATAAAAACAATACGGAAGCACACATGTCCGAATCAGAAATCCTCGAAAAACTCAAAGCGATCTTTAGCGATACATTTGAAATAGACATCCAGAATATCACCCTTGAGACACACCTGTTTCAAGACCTTGACCTGGACAGCATTGATGCTGTTGACCTTGCGATCAAGCTGCAGACCATGACTGGCAAACGAATCAAACCAGAAGACTTCAAGGCAGTGCGCACTGTCGGTGACGTCGTCGGTACGGTGCGCACCCTGCTTGCGGCTTAAATTGGTGAATGTCCGCAAAAAAATAAGCACATTGCTTCCATTGTTGTTATGGATCGCTTATCCGGTGATTATTTTCTTTGGCCTGCAGATACTGGAGCCACGCTATGTCGCAGGACTGCTGGCACTGCTTCTGATTGCACGCTGGGGACAGGGCGTGCATCGCATGATCAGTCGGATGCCAGGCGTGCACATTGCGGTCATGGGAGTATTGCTGACATTGGCCATAGCCGCGACGTTATCCAACAGTGAAGCGATACTGCGCATCTACCCAGCTGCCATGAGTTTTGGAATGCTGCTGCTGTTCGGACTTTCCCTGAAATACCCGCCTTCCATGATCGAGGTCATTGCCCGTCTGACGACACCCGATCTATCGGTTGCGGGCGTTCAATATACCCGCACGGTCACTCAGGTCTGGTGCCTGTTCTTCATAGCCAATGGCGGCATTGCGACCTACACTGCGCTCTATGCCAGCAGGGACATCTGGGCGCTCTATAACGGGCTGATTGCCTATATCGCCATGGCTGTCCTATTTGCAAGCGAGTGGCTGATCCGCCGCCGTTTCATCGCTCGTCATACATCCAATGCCTGATGCCCATGCTGACTCCGATTCATGCACTGCTTAGCAAAGGCCCTGACCATGATCAATACGTCTGCCACGACGGCAATGGGTTCGTGCAATGGCATGACTTTTATGCTCAGATCAGCCATCTGGCGGCACATCTAAAGAATCGGCAGGAACTACGCTGGTTACTCACAAACCCCGATCCTTTGGGTTTCCTCGTTGAGCTACTGGCACTGCTCCATGCCGGAAAACAGGCAGTAATTCCACCGAATACGCAACCCGGAATGCTCGCGCGATTGGCCGAGGCTTATGACGCAAAAGTTGCCGATATCGGAACACATGTCGCCTTATCGACAACACTCCCGGTATTTGATCCGCATGATGCCATCATCCATTTGTACACCTCAGGCAGCACGGGCGAGCCGAAACTGATTCGTAAATCACTTGCGCAACTCGAGATGGAAATCAATGCGCTGGAAACCCTATGGGGGCAAAGGTTAGGGAATGCAGCCATTATTGCCACGGTGCCGCATCAACATATTTACGGGCTGATTTTCCGGCTGTTATGGCCATTATCCGCCGAACGGATCTTCGATTCGACCACCTGCACCATGCCGGACAGCCTTCGCCAACGGCTGACCTTGTTGGGTAATGCCGCATTGATCTCCAGCCCGGCACAACTGGCACGCCTGCCTGAACTGGAGTCGCTGACAGCTCTCAAACCACGGCCAATCATTATCTTTTCATCTGGCGGGCCCCTGCCCGCGAATGCTGCGAAAGCGTTTTACCAGGCGCTGGGCGAAGCGCCCACTGAAGTGTTTGGCAGTACGGAAACTGGCGGAATCGCCTGGAGGCGACAGGATAGGGACGATTTGTGGACAACCTTACCTGGCATCGCCGTCGATTGTGATGAAGACAATGCGCTGTTATTGAAATCGCCATTCCTCGATGACATTTCACCGCTAAGAATGGAAGATGCCATTGAATTGCGTCCTGATAACCGTTTCCGCCTGCTCGGCCGTCTCGACCGTATTGTCAAAATCGAGGAAAAGCGTCTTTCGCTACCTGATATGGAAAGCCGCCTGCTTGCCCATCCCTGGGTATCAAACGCCTCAATCATTGCCCTTCAGGGCCAGCGGCGATCCATAGGCGCGGCGATCGTACTGAATGCATCAGGACAGGAAGCACTGGAAACACGGGGCCGGCGTGAGATCTCACAGCAATTGCGCAAACACCTTGCGTCGAATTTTGAGGCGGTGCTCTTGCCACGTTACTGGCGCTTTCCTGCGGAATTACCAACCGATGGACGCGGTAAACTGACACACGCAGCGATGGCTGCGCTCTTTGCCGTCAAGGAAGATAGCCATGTTATTGCCTGAAGTGCTATCGGTCCAACACCGGGGAGAGCTCTCGGTTTCGTTGCAGCTACATTTGCCTGCCGGACTGCATTACTTCCCGAATCACTTTGCGGATTTCCCTATCCTGCCTGGCGTGGTGCAGCTGAACTGGGCCATCCATTACGGTCATGAACATTTACCTGTGACTGGCAGTTTTACCATGATGGAAAACATTAAATTCCAGTCCGTCGCCTTACCTGATACCAGGATGGAATTGGTATTGGAATGGCGGGCTGAAAAAAATCATCTTGAATTTATTTTTGCTGATGGCGAGAAAAAATACTCTTCGGGACGTATCGTTTTTGGTGGTACCGCATGACGTTTAAACCTTGCCTGCTCATCCCGATATACAACCACAAAGACAGCATCAGCAAAACGGTCATGCAGTTGACGGTTTATCAACTGCCTATTTTTATTATTGATGACGGCAGTAATGAAGCCACGCAACAGATCCTTGCCGAGCTTGTAACGGTCTACCCATTGGTGCGCCTGTATCGCTTGCCGGTCAATGGCGGCAAAGGTGCAGCTGTCATGAAGGGCATGCTGGAGGCTTATCAGGCTGGCTTCAGCCATGCATTGCAGATTGACGCGGATGGGCAGCATGACATCAGCGATGTTCCCCGTTTTCTTGAAAGCAGTGCAACCCATCCTGATGATGTCATCTGCGGGAAGCCCATTTATGACGACTCCGTACCGAAAGGACGGCTCTATGGCCGTTATATCACCCATTTCTGGGTATGGGTTGAAACGCTCTCGTTTGCTATCGGCGATTCGATGTGCGGCTTCAGGATGTATCCATTGGCAGCCACCTGCGCGCTGATCCAGGACCAGCATATCCCCACGCGCATGGATTTCGATATCGCTATCGCAGTGCATCTGGCATGGCGCAACATCCGGTTCCAGAACATACCGACCAAAGTCATCTACCCGCCGGATGGCCTTTCTCATTTCAAGATGTGGCAAGACAATCTGCGCATCACCAGGATGCACACCAAGCTGTTTTTCGGCATGCTTGCGCGTCTGCCCGTGTTGCTCTGGCGCAAACTGGCCCGCCCAGAACGCGAGGATCGTCATTGGTCGCAGCTATCAGAGCTTGGCAGCGCCGCAGGCCTGCGTATTTTGGTCGCCTGTTATCGGCTGCTGGGCAAACGTGCTGCACGATTATTGCTATACCCTGTCGTCAGTTATTTTTTCATTACCGGCGGCAAGGCACGAGCCGCTTCAGCGGATTATCTGCGCAAGGTATACAGCCATAACGGCGACATAGGACGTCCACCAGGCTGGAAGGGCAGTTTTCAGCACATGCTGGCATTCGCCCGATCCGGTCTGGATAAACTGAGTGCATGGGCGGGTGACATTGAGAGCTGCGACATTGATTTCGCAAATAAACATGAGCTGGACGAATTGATCGCTTCCGGGCGCGGCGCATTGCTCATCGGCTCTCATCTGGGAAATATCGAAATGGCACGCGCCCTTGCGCCCGATTGCAGGTCAAGGCTCCACGCAGTGGTCTACACCGACCACGCACAGCGCTTCAACCGAATCCTGGCGCAGGCAAATATAGACTTTGGCATCAACCTGCTGCAGGTTGCACATTTTGGCAGCGACACCGCCATCATGCTGAAAGACAAGATCGACCAGGGTGGATTGCTGGTCATTGTAGGTGACCGCACGCCACCGGCAGAGAATGGGCGTATCAGCGAAGTCCGGTTCCTTGGCGAGACGGCTTCTTTTGCACAAGGGCCATTCATATTGGCCAACTTACTGGAATGCCCGGTATATCTTTTCTTTTGCCTGAAAGAAGGCAAAAGATATCGCATTTATCTGGAGCACTTTGCCAGCCAGGTAGAATTACCCAGACGCGAGCGGCAAGCCAGGCTAAAGACCTATATACAGGAATATGCAGACAGACTTGAAGCCTATTGCTTAAAAGCACCGCTCCAGTGGTTTAATTTCTATGATTTCTGGCGCAAAGAAAGCACACTCAACACTACCAGCCAAGGCAATAAATAAAGTATGAACATGCAAGAAACCATCTCGACCCTAAAGGCAAGCGTCAGCATCGGCAATGGCCGCATCAGCATTGAAGACGTATTGCGCGTCGCCACAGGCCACCAGGGCATATCGCTCTCCGCTTCTACGGAGTTCAGGCAGCGCATCAACAAAGGTGCGGCATTCCTCGAAAGACTGCTGGCAGACAATGGCACCGTCTATGGCGTCAATACCGGCTACGGAGACTCTTGCACGGTCAGCGTGCCAACAGCCCTGATAAACGAATTACCCTTGCACCTGACGCGCTACCACGGCTGCGGCATGGGCGAGCATTTGGATGATGAAGCGACTCTGGCTGTACTGGTTTGCCGGCTAAATTCGCTCGCACAGGGATATTCCGGTGTGCGCTGGGAGCTGCTTGAGCAACTGGCTGCGCTGATCAATCATCGCATACTGCCCAATATCCCGGCTGAAGGTTCGGTCGGGGCCAGCGGCGATTTGACACCGCTTTCATACGTGGCCGCCGCCCTGATCGGTGAACGTGAAGTGCGCCATGCAGGTAAGCTGCAACCCGCGGCTGAGGTATTGAAAAACCTTGATCTATTGCCATTGACTCTCGCTCCCAAGGAAGGTCTCGCCATCATGAACGGTACAGCCGTGATGACAGGCCTGGCCTGCCTGGCCTGGCAACGTGCGAATTATTTGACTCAGCTATGCTGCCGGCTGACCGCATTGGCTTCCATTGCCCTGTGCGGCAATCGCGGCCACTTCGATCCGCGCCTGTTTGCTGCAAAACCCCATGCAGGTCAAAACGAAGCTGCAGCATGGATTTACGAAGACATCCAGGGTGAAGCCACAGAAGTCATCCGCTTGCAGGACCGCTACTCCATCCGCTGCGCACCGCACGTGATTGGCGTGGCCCGCGATGCACTGAGCTGGATGCGCCGCGATATTGAAAATGAGCTCAACAGTGCCAACGACAACCCATTGATAGATCCAGATGCCGAGTTGCTGATGCATGGCGGTCATTTCTATGGCGGTCATATCGCTTTTGCCATGGATGCACTTAAAACCGCAGTCGCCAACCTTGCCGACCTGATGGACAGGCAATTGGCATTACTGGTCGATAACAAGTACAACCACGGCCTGCCGCTGAACCTGTCCGGCAGTAGCGGCGAGCGTGCCTCTATCAACCACGGATTCAAGGCAGTGCAGATCGGCGCCTCCGCATGGACCGCAGAAGCACTTAAACTCACCATGCCAGCCAGCGTATTTTCGCGCTCAACCGAATGCCACAACCAGGATAAGGTCAGCATGGGCACGATTGCAGCACGTGATTGCCTGCGCGTGCTTGAACTCACAGAACAGGTAGCGGCAGCACTGACACTGGCAACCGTACAAGGCGTGACCTTACGCCGTAATATCGATGGCAGCGCCGCATTGACCGAAGCTGTCAGCAACTTCATGCAGGACGTCGGCAGCTATTCGCCATTTCTCGATGAAGACCGCCCGCTGGAGGCGGAGTTACGCACGATGGCAGGACTCATCCGCAACGGCCACTGGAAAATGTACGATCATGCATAAGCTGAGCGCGACGGTAACGGTAGAAGTTCCGTTTCACGACGTCGATGCCATGAATGTCGCCTGGCATGGGCATTACATCAAATATTTCGAAATAGCGCGCTGCGCCCTGCTGCGCATGTTCAACTACGATTATCCGCAGATGAAAGCCTCCGGCTATCTATGGCCTGTGGTCGAGTGCCACCTGAAGTATGTAAGACCGGCACTCTATGCCCAGCAGTTGAATATCGCCGCCACACTGCTGGAATATGAAAACCGTATCAAGATCGGCTACGAGATTACCGATGCCACCAGCGGCGAACGCTTGACCAAGGGTCATACCGTACAGTTGGCGATAGATGCCAACACCCTCGAACTGCAATTCGTCTCACCCCCCGTTGTTCTAGCTAACCTGGAAACCGCATGCAAAAGCTGATTGGATTTTCCCGTTCAACCCTGATATTGCTGGTCACTGCAATGCTATCCATCAGCCCTGTAGCTGCTGTCGAGTCCGACACTCTCACCGACATAGGCAAACAGATCGAGCAGCATCATGTGGTACGTGCCGAATTCACCCAGACCAAGCAGATGGCTGACCTCAAGCGCCCGCTGATCACTCGTGGGAAACTGGTTTACTCGCGCGACCACGGCGTACTCTGGCAGATCGAGCAGCCATATCGCATCGGCTACGTGCTTGGCGAGGAGAAAATTGTAGAAATCAGTGCCCATGGCGTACGTAAGGAACGCGGCATGCGCGACATCCCCGGATTGGCCCAGGTCGGCCGCGTGTTTCGCGCGATGCTTGGCGCCAATACGGTAGCATTGAAGAGTTATTTCGATGCTTCGGTGCAAGGCGATACCAGCCAGTGGGCCATCCAGCTCACGCCCAAACAGGCCCAGCTCAAACAGTTCCTCACACAGTTAAAACTCCAGGGCAGCCGCTTTGTGGAAACCATCGACATCGACGAGAATAATGGCGACAGGACCACAATCCGCTTTACTGACTCGCAGGCGGCAACGACCCTAAGCCTGGAGGAACTACAGCTACTGACAGGCTTGGCTAAACAGCAATGAAGTCCCCGATAGGTATGGATGCCTTGCGTTGGCGAGCGCTACTCTGGCTGATACTCGCGATCAGCATCGCGGTGACCTGCGCCTCACAATTCATTGGCAACTTCCCGCTACAAACCAATCTACTGGCCTTGCTACCGTCAACCGAGCGTAATCCGGTCGCTGAAGAAGCCGTCAACCACCTGGCAGATGCTGCCGGTAATCGCGCGGTGTTCCTGATAGGTCACAGCTCGGATGAAACTGCTTTTAGCGCGGCACGCGAGTTCGCTGCGCAATTACGTGAATCCGGCGGCTTCCGCCATGTGCTAGCCGATGTTCCAGCACTGGAGCCCCAACAAATCACCGGTCTCTATCTGCAACATCGCTTCAATCTCCTGAGTGACGCCGACCGTGCTCAACTCATTGGGCATGAAACCAATCTGGCAGAACGCCTGCAAAACAAGCTTTATGCGCCTTTCCGTTTCGGACTGACGCTATCTCCAGCAGACGACCCCTTCGGACTAACCGACAACTGGCTCGCCAGCTTGCCCTTGAAAAACCTGAATCTGGAGCCGGAAAATGGCTTGCTGGTAAACCGGCATGCGGATAAAACCTGGGTATTCGTCACAGCTGAACTGCCCGGCTCCGCCTATAATGGCGACATACAAAGCCGGGTTGCCGATATCGTCAAAACCGCTGAAACCAGGCTTGGGCAGCGTTACCCGGATACCGAATTGCTGCGCACCGGCACCGTATTCTATGCGGACGCGGCCAGAGCCAGCGCCGAAGATGAAGTGGATCGAATAGCCACGGTTTCCCTGGTGGGCATGCTCTTGCTGTTATACCTGGTTTTCCGCTCGATACGACCGCTGGCACTGGGTTTGTTATCCGTAGGTTTCGGCATTGGTGCCGCCGTCGCCGTCACTATCGCCGTATATGGCGAAATTCATCTGATCACGCTGGTATTCGGTGCCAGCCTGATCGGTGAAGCCATCGATTACGCGATTCAATACTTCGCCGCACACCTGGGAGCCGGTAAAAAATGGGATGCCATGGCCGGTCTGCGCCGCATTAGCCCTGGATTGACCGTGGCGCTGGTAACCAGTCTGTTGGGATATGGTGCCTTATCGCTGGCACCGTTCCCGGCTTTATCACAGATTGCCTTGTTTGCACTGATAGGCCTGACTTCGGCCTGGCTCTCGGTCTTTCTGCTGCTGCCGGCATTGCTGACCAGGCCGAATACCCGCGACCCCGAAACTGCGGTTGCCCTCCCGCGCAAGATACTTCTCAAGTGGCAAGATAATGTCACCCCACGCATGTGCCTGATCCTGGCAATCATCCTGGTAGCACTCGCCATTCCCGGCTGGCTGCAACTTAAAAGCAATGATGACGTGCATTTACTGGTAGCGCGTGCCCCGGGGTTGGTCGCGCAAGAACAGCAAATACGCGACATCATAGGTTTCGGCAATACCAGCCAGTTCTTCCTGATCGAAGGAGCGACACCGGATGACGTATTGCGTAACGAGGAAAAACTGAGCGCACGCCTGGATAGCTTGATCCTGAAAGGCGGGATCAGCACCTATCAGGGCATATCCGCCTTTGTTCCCTCGCGTGAGCGGCAAGATGAGAACCGCGCTTTGTGGGCTGAACGGGTTTTTACCGATGAAGCCGGGCTGACAGCACTGCTATCAGATGCAGGACTACGCGACGAAGTTGCCGCCGCGCAGATTGCTGCATTCAGGGCAAGCGCTAACGATCGATTGACTATCGAGGAATGGCTGCAAGCACCTATTTCCACGCCATTCCGCCATCTGTGGTTAGGCAGGACAACACATGGCTATGCCGCTATAGTCTTGCCCCAGGGTATACGTGACATGCAGCAACTGCGGGCAGCAACTGCTGACCTCCATTCCGTCACCCTGGTCGACAAGGTTGGCAGTGTCACTGCACTCTTCCATGAGTACCGCCAATGGAGCGCACTATGGTTGCTATGTGCGATGGTGCTGATTTATGCAGTGCTATGCATCCGTTATCGCTGGCAGCAGGCGGCCATTATCCTGCTACCTACCGTATTGGCCATGACACTGGCGCTTAGCCTCTTCGGCTACCTGCATATCGCGCTCACCCTTTTTAATATGATGGGATTGATGCTGGTACTCGGCGTTGGCATCAACTACGCGATTTTCCTGCGTGAGGGTGGTGTTCATGCAGCAGCGACTCTGGCTGGAGTTTTGCTCTCTGCGGGGACAACCCTGCTTTCTTTCGGTATGCTGGCCTTCAGCAGCATGCCCGCGCTTTCCAGCTTCGGCCTGACACTGCTCATCGGCGTCGGTATTTCTGCGATGCTGGCACCCATGCTCTTGAGTTTTGATGTGAAGTTAGATAAAAAGGCACTGTCATGATCCGGCTTCTTCGCCATATCGTCGCTGGAGTATTGATCATCACAACGGTTACCGCCTGCATTCCACATGATTCGCGTTGCGCCATTTTGCCGGGTGGAGGTCAGTATTGCCTGCAGGATACCAACCAGATTGCACCGTTTGAAGTGCAGCAGAAAGTCGACATTGCCTACAAAGATCATCGTGAAACCATGATTGCCTATATAGAAATCGACAGTCAGAACCTGGACTTTGTCGGCTTGACCCCCTTTGGCCAAAAACTGGTACATGTCAACTACAATAACCAGCAGGCAAAGGCTATTGCCCTACCAGACAAGCGCCTGGACCCGGCGCTGATGGTCGCTCTGCTGCAACTCGCACTATGGCCGGTCGACAGCATTCGTTCCGGATTGAGCTCACGGCTGATAGTGGAAGAATCCGACAGACAACGTCTTATTCTTGACGGTAGCAAGTTGGTGATGAATATCCGCTACGCCGATAGTTCAGTGCCTTATCGTCAATTGCAGATATCCATCCCCGCTGTCGGTATGGAACTGGATATTGTCAGCCTGGCAGAAACGGAAATGGAATGACCCAACGCTGCTACCTGCCTGCGCTTGGCATCATCAATGCACTGGGATGTGACACTGAACAGGTTTCACACAACCTGTTCACTGGCGACATCAGTGGCATGGTGCTTGAAGATGGGTGGCTGAACAATGTGCCTGCCCGCGTCGGCCGTGCACGTGGCGTGCTACCGGCACTACCTTCCAGATTGGCCGACTACACCTGTCGCAATAACCAGTTATTATTGGCTGCAACAACTCAAATCGCACCAGCCATCGAATCCGCTCTCCATCGTTACGGCCGCATGCGTATCGGCATCGTGCTTGGCACCAGTACATCCGGCATGGCCGAAGGCGAAGCTGCGGTAGCTGCATATCGAACCAGCGGGAAATTGCCAGACCACTACCGTTACGTCCAGCAGCAGTTGGGCATGCCAGCCATGTTCCTGGCGCAATATCTTGGTATTCTGGGGCCAGCCTATACGATTTCTACTGCCTGCACATCGAGTGCCAAGGCCTTTCAATCGGCACGAAACCTGTTGCGCCACAAAATCTGCGATGCTGTATTGGTCGGTGGCGTCGATTCCCTTTGCAAGCTGACAATCAACGGTTTCACTTCACTGGAATCAACTTCTGCAACCCTGACCAACCCGATGAGCCTGAATCGCCAGGGCATCAATATCGGTGAGGGTGCCGCCTTGTTTTTACTGACCCGGAAGGAGTCCGCCGTCGAATTGCTTGGCATAGGCGAAACCAGCGATGCCTTCCATATGTCCGCCCCTCAACCTCAAGGAACAGGCGCTGAATCAGCAATGCGTGCAGCTCTGGCCGATGCCGGACTGACCGCTGACGCCATTGACTATGTCAACCTGCATGCAACTGCCACCCTCAAGAATGATGAAATGGAAAGTCACGCCACAGCCCGGGTATTTGGATCAGGTCTCGTTTGTAGCGGAACCAAGCCGATGACTGGCCATACGCTGGGCGCAGCAGGTGCTACGGAATTGGCATTCTGCTGGCTGGCATTGGATAACAACCAGTTACCGCCCCATATCTGGGATGGCGTCCAGGATCCGGCTTTATCCAGTATTGCACTGACGGGCCACCACCATTCATTCACTGGAAAATCACGCGTCTGCATGAGCAATTCTTTTGCTTTCGGCGGCAGCAACGCTAGCCTGATAATAGGCGACAATCGCTCACTGACATGATGAATAACGCACACGAACAGCAGATGCTGCCACCCATCGAAGAATTGCTATCACACACTGGCGACATGCTGCTGCTTGATCGCGTCCTCGCATTCGATAGCGAAACAACCATTGTCGAGTATTCGCCGAAAAGCCATGCCTGGTATTCAGACAGCATGGGCGATATGCCGGCATGGATGGGCATAGAGCTGATGGCGCAAACAGTAGCTGCCCATGTCGGCCTGCTCAAGCGTAGCCAACATGCACCGCCGAAACACGGCATGCTGCTGGGTACACGGAGTTACCGCGCATCCGTTCCGTGTTTTTCTGCTCACGCTCCATTACAAATACAAGCGACTATCGTTTATCGCGACGATAGCGGACTCGGGGCGTATGACTGTGTCATCAGGTCCGGTGAAAATATATTGGCTAATGCGACACTGAAAGTTTTTGAGCCTGATAATTTTGAATCATTTTTACAAGGAAGTCCCACATGAATACCCGACGCGTCTTGGTCACCGGATCCAGCCGTGGTATAGGCCGCGCTATCGCTATCCGTCTGGCACGCGAAAATTTCACTATTACCGTGCATTGCCGCAGCGGGCGGGCAGAAGCAGATGCTGTCGTTGCAGAAATAGTGGCGGCAGGCGGAAAAGCCGGCGTATTGCAGTTCGATGTTTGTGACCGTGAAACCAGTCGCAAGACCCTGGATGCAGATATTGCGGAACATGGCGCCTACTATGGCGTGGTCTGCAACGCCGGCATCTCGCGCGATGCCGCCTTCCCCGCACTTTCCGATGAGGATTGGGATAGCGTGCTGGATACCAGCCTTAACGGTTTCTTTAACGTCGTGCATCCATTGACCATGCCCATGGTACGCATGAAACAAGGTGGCCGCATTGTGACGCTGGCATCGGTTTCCGGTGTCATGGGCAATCGCGGACAGGTCAATTACAGTGCTGCGAAAGCAGGTTTGATCGGCGCGACAAAAGCGCTTGCGGTAGAACTTGCAAGCCGGCGCATCACAGTCAACTGCGTCGCGCCAGGACTGATCGCGACCGAGATGACAGGCGAACTGGAAAGCATGGATGAAACCTTGAAAATCATCCCGATGAACCGGGTCGGCGAAGCAGCGGAAGTTGCTGCGGCAGTAGCATTCCTGATGTCGGATGAGGCCTCATACATCACACGCCAAGTGCTCGGCGTTAACGGCGGAATAATCTGATGAAGCGCGTCGTCGTGACCGGCATGGCCGGCATTACCGCACTGGGTGATATCTGGCAGCAGATATCAGGCAAGCTTGCATCCGGCCGCAATGCAGTCCGCAGAATGCCGGAATGGGATTTCATCGAGGCGATGAATACACGCATCGGCGCACCTATCGATGACTTCGTACCCCCTGCCCACTATTCACGCAAAATGATACGTTCCATGGGTCGTGTCGCTCTGTTATCAGTACGTGCCAGCGAGTTGGCACTGGCAGATGCAAATCTGGAGAACGATGCCTCGATTCGCGATGGACGCATGGGGATTGCCTATGGGTCATCCTCCGGCAGTGTCGACCCAGTGCGGGTGTTTGCACACATGCTGGAAACCGGCTCCATGCAAAACGTCACATCGACCAGTTACATACAAATGATGCCGCACACCACGGCAGTCAATATAGCCCTTTTCTTCGGCCTCAAAGGCCGCATCATACCGACCTCCAGCGCATGCACTTCAGGTAGCCAAGGCATTGGCTACGCGTATGAGTCGATCCGGTTCGGCCGCCAGACCATGATGCTGGCTGGCGGAGCCGAGGAAATATCCGCACCTGGCGCAGCCGTTTTCGATACGCTATTCGCCACCAGCAACCGCAACGACACACCGGAAACCACACCTCGCCCTTTCGACCGCGACCGCGATGGACTGGTCGTAGGTGAAGGAGCCTGTACGCTCGTATTGGAAGAATATGAACATGCAAAGGCACGCGGTGCAAAAATCTATGCCGAAATCGTCGGCTTTGGCAGCAACTCGGACGGCAGCCATATCACACAACCAGAAACTGACACCATGGCCATTGCCATGCAGCAGGCGCTTGATGATGCCGCGCTGCCAGCAGACAGCATCGGCTATATCAGCGCCCACGGCACTGCGACTGATCGGGGTGACATCGCAGAAAGCCTGGCAACAGCCCGTATTTTTGGCAATAGAGTAGCCATCAGTTCGATGAAAAGTTATCTGGGACACACCCTTGGTGCCTGCGGCGCAATCGAATCCTGGTGGGCCATTGAAATGATGCGCCAGAAATGGTTTGCTCCAACGATCAACCTCAGCCATCCCGACCCCGCCTGTGCAGAACTCGACTACTTGATTGGCAATGGCAGAAATCTGGATGTGGAATATATAATGAACAACAATTTCGCCTTCGGCGGAATTAATACTTCCATCATTTTCAAGAATATTATTTAGATCACAGGCTCCAGCCTGAATCTTCCAGAGACTGACGACTAATAATCCATAACAAGACAGGAAATTAATATGAAATCTTTAAAGCTTGCCATCTTCACTTTTTTTATTATTTTTTCGATTCACGCGCATGCCCGCAGCGCCGTCCCGCTGATCAATCACGACAGTATCAGCATTGTTGCCAGTGAAGGAAAAACGCTAGAAGCAAGCCAGGTAAAACAAGCGATTGAAATAGCGGCGAGATCCAGAGACTGGACTGTTTCCAATCTCGATAATGGCAAGCTGGTAGCCAGGATTGTTGTAAGAAATAAACATACCGTGATGGTTGAAATCGGCTATGACGCCAGCCATTACTCCATCAATTACCTGGATAGCGTCAATATGAAGTATGAAGTCAAAAACGGACAAGCCCTGATTCATCCGTCATACAACAAATGGGTGGATTTCCTGAAAGACAGCATCAACTCAGAATTAAGCAGACTCTAATTTACCTGTTCAGACTAAATTGACACGCCGCGTTGTCGTCACGGGCATGGGAATCATCTCCTGCCTGGGCAATGATCTGAGTTCAGTTGAAAGCGCACTCCGGGAAAACCGCTCCGGTCTGCGCTATATTCCGGAATATGCAGCTCTGGGTTTAAGAAGTTGCGTTGCGGGTATTCCGGATATCAGCAAGCTGCCTCCGATCAATCGCAAAATACGCCGCTTCATGGCTGATGCCGCGGTGTACGCTTACTATGCCACCCAACAAGCACTATCAGACAGCAGACTGGATAATGCATCCATCGTATCCCCGCGTACAGGCCTCATCGTCGGCTCAGGTGTTGGTTCCCCCTTTGAACATACCATTGCAATGGATACACTGCGCTCAGATGGCTTGAGCAAGATTTTGCCATACGCCGTACCGCGCATCATGGGCAGCACCACCTCAGCCTGCCTGTCGACTGCTTTCGGTATACAAGGTTTTAGCTGCTCGATGACTTCCGCTTGCGCAACTTCAGCGCATTGCATCGGCTACGGCACAGAGCTGATCCAGTTTGGCAAACAGGATATTGTCATTGTCGGCGGAGCTGAAGAAGTATGCTGGACCACGACAACGCCATTTGATGCGATGGGCGCTCTCTCCAGCGCCTACAACGATGCCACGGCATCGCGTCCTTACGATCTGAACCGCGATGGTTTTGTCATTGCCGGAGGAGCTGGCATCCTTGTATTGGAAGAGCTGGAACACGCACTAAATCGCGGTGCGCATATTTACGCTGAGATCACCGGCTTCGGCGCATCTTCCGATGGACAGGACATGGTCACGCCCTCGGCGGAAGGTGCAGTTCGCGCAATGCGTCTGGCGCTTGAAGAAGCAGATGCCTCTATTGATTACATCAACACGCATGCTACTTCAACACAGGCGGGCGATATCACGGAACTCAATGCCATACGGGCAGTGTTCGGCGATGAAATACCGCTCATCTCTTCGGTAAAGGGGCTTTCCGGCCACCCGATCGCCGCTGCTGGAGTCCATGAGGCCATTTATTCCATGCTGATGCTGAATAGCGAATTCCTGGCAGGCTGCGCGAATCTGAAGGAGCCAGACCCCGCCATTGCCGGAATGCCGATTTTGACCAGCAATATAGACCAACGCATCGACACTGTCATGTCCAATAGTTTCGGTTTTGGCGGCACCAATGTCAGTCTCGTTTTCCAAAGATATGGGTAATATCCCCTATTTTCTTCACCACTATTCAAAACAAGAGGGTTAACAAAAAATGAATAATATCCTGAGCACCACCGTCATCATCGCAGCATTACTTGCCAGCACGAATGTAATGGCGAGAGACGATCAGAAAATGCACCCGCTGGAAGATGCGTTGAACACCCCTGCCGCCAAAGAAAAACTGGACCCGGAAATCAAGCTCTATTTTGGCGAGAACAAGCACCCAAAAGTCGCCACGGAAATCGGCGAATGGAAAACCAATAAAAAAACCAATGCCTTTAACAAATCGGATAAAGATGCCTGTGAATGGACATTTCTCAGCGCCGTACTTGAACTACAGGAACGGGCAAGAAAAGAAGGAGGCAATGCTGTCATCAATATAAAAAGCAACTACAAGAACAAGGAAACTTCCAGCGAAACAGAATATATGTGCGGGAGTGGTGCGCTGATGTCCGGTGTCGCATTAAAAGGCACGGTCGTTAAGCTGAAGTAATCTTGCAAGGCAAATGGCAGTGATCCAGTCACTGCCATTTTATTGAATGAATATGTGCGAGATTACTTAGGCTTGATTGCAACAGCATTCACCAGCGTTTCTTCACGTTTATCAGGCACGGGAAAACCTATCCATTCCAGGAATCCGCAATCGGGCCTGCTCCACCATAGAAAAGGCAAAGAGATACGGGCATCAGGCAAATCAAACCCCGCGTTACGAATGATCGCAATGTATTCTTCTGCGGTTTTCTGCACTTCCATCGGATGGCGAAAAAGTAATCTGATTTGTAATGAATGAATATATCGCTTGGTGGATTCAGCAAATAACAATGTACCGCCTGGTTTCAACACTCTGAAAAACTCGGCCATAGCAGCCTCCTGCTCCACTATATGATGGAAGGTCTGATGGCAAAATACCAGATCGAACTCGTTGTCCGGCACATCAATCATGTGCGATGCGTTGGCAGCATGCAAACGTACATTTGAAGGGCAGTTTTCTGCCGCCTTACCAGCTCGCTCATACAAAGCAGGATCAGCATCCAGGCCCACGATCATATCTGGTGAAAAACGCTGGGATAATGCGTCAAATGAATGACCAAAACCACAGCCCACATCCAGGATATGCGCATATCTTTCTGATTTCCGGGGCAGGAGGCGTTGCAAATCGTTAAGAGCCCTATCCAA
The DNA here is from genome assembly GCA_905339275.1 of Methylophilaceae bacterium. GTDB lineage: Bacteria > Pseudomonadota > Gammaproteobacteria > Burkholderiales > Methylophilaceae > UBA6140. The sequence continues at coordinate 743,416 of CAJPFK010000001.1, read as the reverse complement.
CACACGAACCTTCCATGTGTATGACTTTAAAAACCAATCACCAAAACAGGATTCTTTAACGAAAGGTGAAGTGATATTCATAGTTGAACCATATAGAGAAATCTGAAAAATATCAGGCAATTTTAAGCCAATAAAAAAGCCAGATGTCTGGCTTCTGCATTCGACAAAACACCATAATATATTGATTTTATTATTAAATAAAAATCTATATTGTACTGAACAAACAGCACCTTATATAAAAAAGTATACCATAAGAGATAAAGCTCTATTTAGACGGAGTTGGTCAAAGTAATGCGACAAAGTATCTATGCTGTGGGGCCGGAGAAATCCACATAAAATGAGCAACAATCAAAATCAACGTTGTCTGTGTAGAAAACTCTTCGCCCGCATATATCGTAACGAGTTATTCAGAAACTCTCGCCAGCTAACGCACTTATCCACAAGGTTTAAAATTACTTAATTTATAAAGGTGCTTTACAAGTCAGTTTTAAAATACGACTTATTACTTCTTATTACATAAGAAAACACTTCACTCTGCATGCTAAAAATGAGCTGGAATTCGGCCATGTGTTCCTGGTCGGTGTGGAAGAAGGCATTTTGCCGCATCGTGAAAGCGTGGATAACGGCAAGATCGAGGAAGAACGCAGGCTGATGTACGTCGGGATCACCCGCGCCCAGAAATCGCAGACCCTTCTGCGAGCAAGGAACATGGCAAGGAACGCATGGCGCAGATACGGGCGATGCTAGGAGGAAAATGAACCTGACGCCTCTGTGCCAACGCAGGCAATTGAAGTAAACTCTATCGCTAGGAGTTGTCAAACAAGCCTTTAATCGGGAAGGTGATGAAATATTTAGCGCTGATATTGCTTATAGCCGGGGGATACGCTTTATACCTCTTCGATTTAACCAAGGACTTCTCTTCAAACGACACCCGTGTATTGAGCCAGTTGGAACAAACTGGAGAGAAATGCATGAGCATCCGGGATAGAGCAACCGCCAATATCGTCCCTATCGTCGAGTTCCAGCAACTGGAGCTTGAAAGTCGGCGGGCGACTGTCTTTGCAAGCTGCATGAAGGATCATGGATTCTCGGAAAACCCCGCATGGCTGAAATATGCAGAGCCGCTCGCAAGGCAGGATTCCACCGAATCGGGTATATCCTACGATGAAGCGCTGGAGAATCTCAGGCGATCGGAAATGCTGATTCTCACGCCTTCGCCGCCTCATCCCATGTACTGGGCCGATGTTCGATAGCCCGGCAAAGCATGAGAAATCCGCTTACACTTTAATTGCCATCAAGCGCAAGGTCAGGGCAGGCGCATCCTGCAGACGATCTCATCGCAATACAGCACCCCTCATGGCGCAGCACGCACTGCCTTCATCCACCGTTATACCGTACCCGATTCCCTTGAGCGCCTCACCCTGGATTCCCGTTGACTGGGTGCATTGGAAATAGTTTATTGGGAACCCACCACAGGTACGCAACCATCCCCAGCAGTTCTACCAGGGACTGAAACACGATAGCAACCACAGCCAGCTCGAACGATGCCGGCAGTGCGAGCGCAAGCGGCAATACAACGAACGAGTTGCGGGTGCCCAGGCTGAACGCCAGGACACGCCCCTGGGAAGGCGGCAGCTTGAACATCTGCGCAAGGATGAGCGCGATGATTCCCGCTGCCGCCAGAAAAATAACGAATACCGGCAGCAAGCGCCCGAGCGATCCGATAGAGCTTGCGACCAGGCCCACCTGCGTCGCGGCAATAATAAGCACTACGACGGCGAGCAATGGCACCGGAAACCAGGCCAGCCGGTCCAGTAGTCTCATCTGCCTCCTGTCATCATGTTTTTCGATCAGCTTTTCTGTCACGAACGCCGCCAGCAGGGGCAGCACGATCAAACCGGAAAATGCCGTAAGCATTTCCCGCTGCGCCACGGTGGCTATAAAGTCCTCTCCAAGGAATGCCCAGAGATATACCGGAAGCAATATTACTTGCAGCAGCAGGGCGACAGGAGAAAATGCAATCGCATGCTTCGTATCGCCGCCGCCGAGATGGGTAAACGTGATGAACCAATCGGTGCAGGGAACCAGCAATACCAGCAGCACGCCCAGGCGAATGGCCGGCTCATCGGGAACCAATGACATCAGGCCCCAGACAACCAGGGGTATCAACAGGAAATTACCGATCGCCGCCGCCACGACGAAGCGTGGATCGGTAAATGCCTGGCGCAAATGCGCCAGCGGTACCTGGGTAAAGGTCGTGTACAGCAACAGCGCAAGGAGAGGCCAAAGCATGCTTTCCAGGAAGCCGGTCCAGCCCGGCAACAGGATTCCGGCTGCCAAGCCGATGCCGATCGCCGCTAGGTAGACAAGAACCTGGTACTTTTCAAGCGTTTGACGTGTCAAGGTAAAAAGTTCCCCAGGGTTATGCGGCCCGACGCCTGCGTTCAGGTACGGCTGGCAGCGTGGCAGGCGCCACCTGCAATGTTCATTCTATCAGGCGGCATCCGGGTTGCGCTTGCATTTGGGTTGTACTCAACGCATCTGGAACAATTCCTGATGAAAATGCTTCGACGGCAGGCCATGGGCAATGAAGTCTTCGCGCAGCGACTTGCCGAACCCGGGGGGGCCGCAGAACCAGAGGCTGGCTGACTGCCAATCCGGCACGGCAGCGCGGATGGTTTCGCCGTCCAGTAGCCCGTCCTTTCGATCAACCAGGACGTGCAAGCGAGCCCCGGCGGCCCTGGCATCGGCGGTGAGCTTGTCAATGGCTGCCTGCTCGAAATCCGCCGTTGGATGAAAGAGGTCGATTTCCTTCGCGCCCGGCGTACCTGCAAGCTGTTTGAGACGGGCGACAAAAGGCGTGATGCCGATACCGGCGCCCACCCAGATCTGCCGCGGCTGTGCGTCATGAAAATCAAAACAGCCGTATGGCCCCTCCACCGTTACCGTCATGCCGATTTTCAATCGCTCCCGCAAACGGCTAGTATGGTCGCCCAGCGCCTTGGCGATAATGACGATGCGCCGGTCGCCGGGATTCCAGGCCGAGGCAATGGTGTAAGGGTGCGCCCCTTCCTTCTTGTCCGACATGACGAAGGCGAACTGCCCGGCAGAATGGCCGCGCCAGCCTTCCTGCAGGACAATGGCAGTTTCCAGCACGCGCAAATCGGGGTAGTAAGTGAGGGCATCGATAGTACCCTGGACTTTACGGCCTGCACCGACCCGGCCTGCCAGCACCCACAGCGCGGCCACGCTGCCGCCGAGCAGCAGGATGACCAGCAGCCAGCCGATAGGTTGCGCCCAGTAATTCGCCCTGGTGAGTACCACCGAATGATAAACCAGGACCAGGTAGGACACTGCCAGCCATTTGTGGGTCTTGATGAACAGGTGGTAAGGGAAACGCTTTACCAAGGCGAGAACAAGCAGTACGACGGCTGCGTAAAACGCCCATTCACCAACGGTTTCGGCGATATCCCGCTGGCTGCGCAGCCAGCCTTCGACGAGGCCCAGGGTTTCCCCGCCGGGAGGTCTGCGTTGCGGCCTCTCCAGCCAGCCCCAACCCACCATCCATCTGCTGCCCTGCGCCCACCACCAGTGAATGACGGCAACGGCCAGGGCGGTGATGCCCAGCCACTTGTGCAGGCGGTACATCTTGTCCAGTCCGTCGAGATGCGGTTCCAGCCATTTGGGGCGTAGCGCCAGCAGCATGGCGGCGCTCATGACACCGATGCCGATAACGCCGCTGTATTGCATGAATACGCCGCGAAACGAAAAGTAGGTGAAAGGCTCGGGCAGCAGCGTGTCGGCAAGAAGCCATAAGGCCGTAAGCAGCAGTAATAATGCGAAAAAGGAAAATTTAATCTGCTTCATGGTCACGTACCGTCCAATGCAATAGCGCATGTATCCGACATTTGGCATAACCGGCACAAGTGGCTTTATCGCTCGCGTCCATGCCGATGGGTGGGTTAGCCTTGCCGTTCATGATGATGCCTTGCGGCAGTAGCAATAGACAAACTGCTGAACGGTACCAAACGGTGTGAGGTGCTCTTCTTTTTCATGCCGCAAAAGCGTGAACGGTGCGCCGAACTCCGCATGCAACCCGCCAGCGCTGTAGCATATGACGGGCAGGCCGCTGCACTGGGTGGGGCCATCGTCCGCAAAGGTAGCGACGATGACGTGACCACCCGGCTTGACAGAACGGAGCACGGCCCGGACATAGGCCTGCCTTTCTTCCGGCGACGTGAGGAAATGAAAGACCGCCCTGTCGTGCCACACATCGTATGCATCCGTCGGAAGGCTTGCATTTGTGATATCAGACTCAAGCCATCGTACTGCCTTCCCGATAGCGCCAAGGCGCACTTTCGTGGCGGCAAGAGCTGCCGCTGAAAGATCGAGAACGGTGATATTCGAGTATCCGTTTGCCAACAGGTCGTCAACCAGAGTCGAAGCACCGCCGCCAGCGTCGATGATCGAAGCAGACAACGGAACCCCCGTATCACGAATCAGGTTCAGCGAGTGCTGCGCATGCTCTTGAAACCAACTGACCGCAGTCGGCGGCTTGGTTGAATAGACTTGTTCCCAATGAGATTTGGACTGCATACGGCCTCCCGGTGGAAAGTATCGGAAACGCAAATCTGCGAAACCTGTCAACAGGATAATCGATTTAAATCCATAGTTCGACTCTCCTCTCCTTGGCGTGCATGCTCCACCATCTCAAGAAACAACCGATGCCAGCGGGTATCCCGGGTAAGCTCCGGGTGAAAGGCGGTTGCAAGCATCGAGTCCTGGCGCACCGCAACGATATGCTTGCGGCCATCCGGGGTAACGAGACTGGCGAGCGGTTCCACTCCGGGCCCGATCGCCGTCACGACCGGGGCACGAATGAAGACGGCGCGACAGGCCGGCATGCCATCATCCTGTAGCGTCGTTTCCAGGTTCGCCTGGAAACTGTCTGCCTGCCGTCCGAAGTAGTTGCGGTTGACGCGGATGTCGAGGCCGCCAAGCAGTGACTGGCCGCCGGCTTTCTGGCCTTCGACATGCCCGGCAAGGAGGATCATGCCGGCGCAGGTGCCCCAGACCGGCTTTCCGGTTTTTACCCAGTGGCGCAGCGGTTCGATCAGGCCCCAGCGCTCGGCAATCAGGCTGATGGCAGTACTTTCGCCACCGGGAAGGATGAGGCCGTCAATTTGCGCCAGTTGCTGGGGACGGCGTACTTCGATGACATGGGCGCCCAGTTGCCTGAGCATGTTGCCGTGTTCAATAAAGGCGCCTTGCAGGGCAAGAATGCCGATGTTCAGGGGGGCGCTCAAGTTGGCTCTGCCCATTTCATCAGGGGCTCCCTACCAGCCCCGTATGGAGAATCTGTCCTGCTCGGACAGGGTCTCCAGGTTGATGCCGACCATGGGTTCGCCCAGGCCGGTGCTGATTTCGGCGAGGATTTCGGGGTTGTTGAAATGGGTGACGGCCTGCACGATGGCCTGGGCGCGTTGTTCAGGGTCGCCGCTCTTGAATATGCCGGAACCGACGAATACGCCATCCATGCCCAGTTGCATCATGAGGGCGGCATCGGCCGGCGTGGCGATGCCGCCGGCGGCGAAATTGACGACCGGCAGGCGGCCTTGCCTGGCAACTTGCACCACGAGCTCGTGGGGGGCCTGGTGTGTTTTGGCAAAGGCGAACAGTTCGTCTTCGTCCATGTTCTGCAATTGGCGAATGGCGCTGTTGACGGTGCGGGCATGGCGTACGGCTTCAATGATATTGCCGGTGCCGGCTTCACCTTTGGTGCGCAGCATGGCAGCGCCTTCGCTAATGCGCCGCAGGGCCTCGCCGAGACAGCGGCAACCGCAGACGAAAGGAACGGTGAAGCGGGTTTTGTTGATGTGGTGCGTTTCATCGGCGGGAGTGAGGACTTCGCTTTCGTCTATGCAGTCGACGCCGAGCACTTGCAGAATCTGCGCTTCGACAAAGTGTCCGATGCGGACTTTGGCCATGACGGGGATAGTGACGGCAGAGATGATTTCCCGGATCATGCCGGGGTCGCTCATGCGGGCGACGCCGCCATCCCGGCGGATGTCAGCCGGGACGCGTTCCAGCGCCATGACGGCGCAGGCACCGGCCGCTTCGGCGATGCGTGCCTGCTCGGCCGACACCACGTCCATGATGACGCCGCCCTTGAGCATTTGCGCCAAACCGCTTTTCAATTCAAAACTGCCTTTTATTTCGGTGTTATCCATGTTGATCGTTTGCTTTGCATCCATTTTGGCTGTCTCGTTTCTAGATTGAGGGATAGGACAATTAATTGGCTTCGGTCAGCATCTGCGCCACGGCACGCTTGAACGGCGCAATGCGATTGCCGATGCGCAGGCTTGCGGCCCGCAGCAGGCGGGCCGGGGGAGAGTCATCGCTATAAAGCTTGGCAATGGCGTGCGTGGCAAGAAACAAGGGGCGCGTTGCAAAACGATGCCTGCGCTCGTAGCGTGCCAGCAAACCGGCAGCGGCGATATCGCCGCCGCGCGCATGGGCCGCCATGATCTCGCTTGCCAGCACATCCGCGCCGCGCAGGCCGAAATTGAACCCATGCGCGGTGACCGGGTGCATGCCGACCGCGGCATCGCCGATCAGGGCAAAGCGTTTTGCCGTGAAACGGTCGGGGTAAACCGTCACCAGCGGGTAGCCATGCCGCGTTGAAGCCAGTTGCATGGCACCCAGGCGATGCTGGAAACGTTTCTCCATTGCGCGGCTGAAATCGTCTTCGTCCATTTCCATCAGATCGCCGATCTGGCGCGCGGGCATGGTAACCACCACCGACGAACGCATACCGTTCATCGGCAGCAGCGCCAGCGTCTGCCCGTAATCGAACCATTCCCAGGCAACGTGCCGGTGCGGCACCTCGTGTTCCATCACGCACACCATCATGACCTTGCCGAAATCGTGCATAGTGGCGGAAATTCCCATCGCACGGCGCGTCTCGGAGAAACGGCTATCCGCGGCGACCAGAAGCTGCGCGCTGATAGTCTCGCCGTTGGCAAGCGTGATATGCGCGCCTTCGTCATCCGTACGGACAGCGTCGATCCTGGCTTCCGTCATCAGCGTGATGGCGGGCGAGGATTTCACCGCATCGTAGGCGGCTTTCCTGATCAGGCAGTTGGAAATGAGATAACCCAGCTCGCCCTGCTTGCTGTCACTGTGGTCGATATTCATGGCATAAAGCGAGAGGCCATTCAACACGCGGGCATCGCGCAGGGGCGAAATGGCATCCGGCACGATGCGTTCCCACAACCCGAGCTCGCGCATCAGCCTGGCGGAATGATGCGTGAGCGCAATCTCGCGCCCGTCGAAGCCGGGGTTTGCCAGCGCGGCTTCCGGCTGCCGCTCAAGAATGACGATCCGCAGCCCGCTTTCGGCAAGCGCCTGCGCAAAGCACAACCCGCTCGGCCCGGCGCCGACGATCGCAATATCAAAGTTCATGGCAGCCTGATCAGTAGATGAATGAAAAAAGATAAACTGATGTTGATTTTATTACTTCCGGGCCGATAAACATTTGACTTTCATCAAGCTATTGCCTGAAGACACCATGTTTTCACCTGTTTCACGCCCGGGCCGCGTGGCGACACCGTGCATTTTTATGCAGTCCGGCAGGAGCGGCCTGTTAAAATACGGTCCATGCCACTTATCACATTAGAAAACGCCTCTCTCGCCTACGGCCACCATCCCCTGCTCGACCATGCCGGTTTCCAGTTGGACCCCGGCGAACGTGTCGGCCTGATCGGCCGCAACGGCGCAGGGAAATCCAGCATGCTCAAAGTCATCGCCGGTGAATCGAAGCTGGATGACGGCACGCTCTGGCGCGCGCCATCCGTGCGTATCGTCCATGTGCCGCAGGAACCCGTCCTCGACCCGGCGCACACCATTTTTGAAGCAGTGGCCGAAGGCCTGGGCGACATGCAGCAGATACTGGTCGATTACCACGCCGTCACCCATCAGATGAGCGAAGCCAATGCCGATTTCGACAGCCTGATGGCGCGCATGGAAACCCTGCAGCATGAGCTGGATGCCAAGAATGGCTGGGGCATGCAGGCAAAGGTGGAAACCGTGCTGAGCCGCTTGAGCCTGGATGCGGATGCCAGCGTGGCATCGCTCTCCGGCGGCTGGCGCAAACGGGTAGCACTGGCACGCGCGCTGGTAGCCGACCCCGAGGTGTTGCTGCTGGATGAACCGACCAACCACCTCGACCTGGAAGCGATTGAATGGCTGGAAGAACTGCTGCTGGGCTTCAATGGCGGCGTACTGTTCATCACCCACGACCGGCGTTTCCTGGACCGGCTTGCCACGCGCATCGTCGAACTGGACCGCGGCAAGCTCACCGATTTTGTCGGCAGCTATGCCAATTACCAAGTCAAGAAAGCCGAACTGCTGGAAGTCGAAGCGACACATGCCGCCAAATTCGACAAGGTGCTGGCGCAGGAAGAAGCCTGGATACGCCAGGGCATCAAGGCGCGGCGCACCCGTAACGAAGGCCGCGTGCGGCAACTGGAAAAACTGCGGCTGGAACGCGCGGCGCGGCGTGAGCGTCAGGGCAACGTCAAACTCACGCTGGACGCCGGCGAACGCTCCGGCAAACTGGTCGCCGAACTGGTCGATGTGAAAAAATCCTACGGCGGCAGAGTACTGATCGACGGCTTCAGCACGCGCATTCTGCGCGGCGACCGCATCGGCCTGCTTGGCCCCAACGGCATCGGCAAAACCACCCTGCTCAAACTGATCCTGGGCGAACTCGAAGCCGACAGCGGCACGATACAGCGCGGCACCAACCTGAATATCGCCTACTTCGACCAGATGCGCGAGCAACTGGATGAAGAAGCCACGCTGGCGGACACCATCAGCCCCGGCTCCGATTTTGTCGAAATCGGCAACGAACGCAAGCATGTCATCAGCTATCTCGAAGATTTCCTGTTTCCGCCGCAACGCTCGCGCTCGCCGGTGAAATCGCTCTCCGGCGGAGAACGTAACCGCCTGCTGCTCGCGCGCCTGTTCGCCCGCCCCGCCAACGTGCTGGTGCTGGATGAACCGACCAATGATCTCGACATCGAAACACTGGAACTGCTGGAAAGCCTGCTGCAAGATTTCCCCGGTACGCTGTTCCTGGTGAGCCATGACCGGGCTTTCCTGGAAAATACCGTCACCCAGGTGTTCGCCTTCGAAGGCAACGGCATCATCACTGAGTTCGGCGGCGGTTACGACGACTGGCAGCGTTTCAGCACACAACGGGCTGCGGAAAAAACCGCTGCCAGCAAGGCAAACACAACCGCAAAACCTCCGGCAAAACCAGCGGCAGCCAAATCCGGCTCAGGCAAACTGGGCTTCAAGGAATTGAAGGAACTGGAAGCGCTGCCGCAGACAATTGAAACGCTGGAACGTGAACAGGCTGAAATCCAGGCCCTGCTGACAGGCACTGACATCTACCGCGATAACCCCGGCCAGGTAAAAACCTGCCAGGCCCGCCTCGACGAAATTGAAGATGTGCTGATGCAGGCGCTCGAACGCTGGGAACACCTGGAAAGCCGTCGATCGCATGCCTGATTGAATTTTTGGGGCTGCACCGCTTTCTATTCAACAAGCGCGGGCGATGTCATGAAGCGCAAGCAACCTCATGAAACACATGCAACATATGCGATGAGAGTGTCCATGCGATACCCGTTGAAAACTGCAAGCCGGTGGTTGGGCGTAGCGCTACTGCTGCTGGCTTTATCGGCCTGCAGTGCAGTCAGGCTCAGCTATAACAATGCCCAGGAAATCATGTACTGGTGGCTGAATAGTTACGTGCATTTCACGGCAGCGCAGAAACCGGCGATCAGGGAAGAACTGCATACACTGCATACCTGGCACCGTTTCCAGGAAATCCCGGTCTACATCCAGTTGCTCGAACTCATGCAGAGCATGGCCGGGAGCGATATCAAAAGCGAACAAGCCTGTAATGTTATTGAAGACATTCGCCATAGATACCGGGTAATGAGCATGCAGTTCGAACCCATCATCGAAAGGCTGGCGCCGACCCTGGAACCGGAACAGATCGACCACATCAAAAAACACTTTGAGAAGAACAACCGGAAATGGCGCGAGGAATGGCTGGACGGGGCACAGGCAGAGCGCAATGAAAGGCGCGTGAAACAGACGATCAAACGCGCCGAGAAGTTCTATGGACGGCTCAGTCCGCAACAGCGCGAGATCATCAGGGACAATATCCAGCATTCGGCCTTCAACCCGGAAACCAGCTATGCGCACAGGCTGCAATTGCAGGAGGATGCGTTACTCAGGCTGAACAGGATTGTCCGGCAAAACCTCGCAGATGCCGACATAAAGCTCGAGATCGCGGCTTACTTCGATCAATTCCATGGCGGCGAAGATACAGCTTACAAAATCTATCTGGACAAAATGACACATGACGCCTGCGAAAGCTTTGCAAGATTGCATAACGCCACCAGCACGGAGCAGCGGCAAAAGGCCGCAGAAAAGCTGGGTAACTACCTGGCAGATCTGCGCGCCCTGAAATCCTCAGCCCAGATTACCGAATAACAGGCTGTCCGGCGCTTACCAGGGAATGACCTTGCCATCGTAAGCGACAAACCTGCCGCTGTTTTCCAGCGTCAATTGCTCGATGACCTGACGCAGGCCCGCCACGCTTTGTTGCGTATCGATCAAGGCATTCGGTCCGCCCATCTCCGTCTGCACCCAGCCCGGATGCAAGGCAGCAACAGCAATCCCCATCGGCTTGAGATCGATCGCCAGGCTTTTCATCACCATGTTCACAGCCGTCTTCGTGCTGCGGTAGATATAACTGCCGCCGCTGGTATTGTCGTCGAGGCGGCCCATCTTGCTGCTTAACGTGACGATTTTCTTCAACCCGCTGGAAGCCACATGCCCGGCAAATGCCTCGGCCATTTTCATGGGCGCCATGGTATTGATATGGAAGGCTTCCGCCCAGGCTTCATAATCGGTCCCGCCGAAATCGCCATGCGGATAAACCCCGGCATTATTGATCAGAAGATCGATCTGCCTGCCCTGAAGCAATAGCGCCAACGCGTCGATTTCCGCAAAATCGCTCACGTCCAGCGGATGGATTTCGACCTGGTCATCAGTACCATCCGCAATTGCATGCAGCGCCTTGGCATCGTCCGGCCAGCGGCAGCAGGCGATCACCTGCCAGCCTGCTTCAGCATATTGCCTGACGAATTCCAGACCGATGCCGCGATTGGCGCCGGTAATCAAAAGTGTGGGTTGTGTCATAGTGTCCTCTGGGGATGGTTATTATGTTTAGCTTATCTGATAAAGGGTAGACAAGTCATCAAGCCGAAACAGAAACATGCAAATACCGCTACACTCCGGCACAGTGTTCTACACTATGCAGGCAGTTTAATAAAACCTGGGCCTGAAGCGGGATGCAACCTGGTTCTGCAACACCGCCACAGGGACGAAAACGCGGTTTATGTGCCGGATAGCGCGAAACATGCACCATGTATACATATAGCAGATTTTTACCGATATTGACCCATTCCTTGTTGATTTCCTCCATCCACCTGCTGACGATTCCACCCTTATCCGCCTCATGACGCCTTTCTGCCTGACTGTTTGTTTGATGACTGAGGCTTTGCCATACGCCGGAGCGCCATGGTTTCCAATATGAAAACCCTGTCTCAACGGGCTGCCGATGCACTGGCGCTGGAGCACTTTCCTGCGACCTATGCGCTGGCGCGCAGTCTCCGGCGCCGGATTTATTTCAAGGTCGGGCCGACCAATTCCGGCAAGACCCATGATGCCCTGATGGCATTGCAGAATGCGCCTTCCGGCGTCTATCTCGCACCGCTCAGGCTGCTGGCAATGGAAATCAGGGACAGGCTGATAGAAGCCGGCATCCCTTGCAACCTGGTTACCGGCGAGGAGCGCGTGCTGATTCCGGGAGCCCGGCATACCGCATCTACCGTCGAGATGCTTAACCCGAACCATGAGGTCGATGTAGCCGTCATCGATGAAATCCAGATGTTGCAGGACGAACATCGCGGCCATGCCTGGACTGCCGCGATTGTCGGTGCACCGGCAAAAGAAGTTTACCTGTGCGGCTCGAACGCGGTCACCGAGGCCTGCACCCGCTTGCTTGATGCGCTCGATGAGCGCTATACCATTACCCACCTGGAACGAAAAACGCCGTTGATACTGGAGGAACTGGCGCTGTGCGGCGACCGCTACAATCGCTGGCGCCTGAAAGGCAAACTGCAGAAAGGCGATGCCGTCATCGCTTTCTCGCGCAAGGACGTGCTGACGCTGAGCGCGCGTATCCGTCAGTGGGGCTTCGGCGTGGCGACCATCTATGGCGCCCTCTCGCCTGAAGTACGCCGGACCGAGGCGAAACGATTCAATTCAGGTGAGGCCGATATTCTGGTCGCCACCGATGCCATCGGCATGGGCCTGAACCTGCCGATCCGCCGCGTCATTTTTTCCACGACGGAAAAGTTCGACGGCATTGCCACGCGCCGCCTGAATACGACGGAAGCGCGGCAGATCGCGGGACGCGCAGGCCGTTACGGCATTTATCCCACCGGCTACGTCAATGCGTTTGAACAGGATGACCTGCTGCACCTTGAACACGCGCTCTACGCTTCGGATATTTCTGACCTAGAGAAACTCCCCATTTCGCCGTTTTTCGGTCATATCGACGTGCTTTCCGGCATGCTGCACACCGGCAAGCTCGGGGAGTTACTGGCTTTTTTCGCTGAGCGCGTCGCGGTCAGGAGCTCACTATTCCAGACCGCTGACATGACAGCACACATCGCGCTTGGGCAACTGATCGATCTGCATGCGCCCGATCTCTCATTGCAGCATAAATTCATTTTTTCCTGCGCACCGGTTTCCCTGGACAAGGATCGCGAAAAGGACTATTTCCTCAGTTGCCTGCAAAGTTTCAGGCTGGGCAGGAAGAGGCGATTACCCTCGGATTATGACTGGCTCGGCTCCACCAGTCCCAAGCATCTGGAAGAGGCAGAAAACCTCAGCCAGGACATCAGCCTCTATGCCTGGCTGGCCGGTAAATTCCCGCATATCTTCCATGATGCAGAGGCCCTGCCGGAACAAAGGAGCAAAGTCAGCCGCTATATCGAACGCGCCCTGCTGACCCAGGCCGGCTATGGCAACACCTCAAAGGAACTGCTCTACCTGAAATGACTATCTGATTTAGTCGGCATGTCTTCATGCCAATTACATTTACACAAACTATATTTGTGTAAATGTAATATAGATGCAATAATCCCATTCATGCAAATTCAATAGCGTCGTTAGGCAGAATGAGTATGAACGTTGGCGGAACCAGGCGGATGTTGACGCATGATGAAGCGCACCATGATGAACTGGCTTCATCCACCCTGAAAAACTTCAGGATCATTTTCAACTCGGTCAGGAAGCATCTTAGCCAGATAGAGGCGCTCTGCGGCGTCAGCAGCTCACAATTATGGGTGTTATGGGAGCTGCACAAATCGCCCGGCCTCAGGGTGACGGAACTTGCCGGCAAACTCTCGATACATCAATCCACCGCGAGCAACCTGATCGAGAAGCTTGTAAAAAAATCCCTGATCAGCAAAAAACGTGAAGACCAGGATCAACGTGTCGTCAGGCTTTACCTGACGCAAGCCGGGATGGAAGTCATTCTGAAGGCGCCCGGTTCGCCCAGGGGTGTTTTGAGGGATGCGCTTGACCATCTTTCGATTCAGGACCTCTTGTCGCTGCAGCAAAGCCTGGAGTGCCTGATCGGGAAAATCAGGCTGAAAGACGAGGCGGATGCATTGATGCCGCTGACAGATATCCAGCTTTCGCCCCCAGAGCACGCCGGTTGAATAGGCTCCGGCCATGACCGGGGTTGCATGTTCTGCCTAACGAAAAGGAGAAACATTGACACTGGATGACATCCAGCCCCCAAGGCATGGAAGAAAAGTCGTTGCCCTGTTCGGTGAAGTTCTCGCCGACATATTTCCGGACCAGAGCGTACTGGGCGGCGCGCCCTTTAACGTAGCCCGGCACCTGCAGGCGTTTGGCCTCTATCCGGTGATGATCACGAGGACCGGCAACGATGCCCTGCGCGATGATCTGCTGAGAGAGATGGAACGCCTCGGGATGGATAATTCGTGCGTTCAGTGCGATCCCGTCTATCCCACCGGGCAGGTGCAAGTCCATCTGGAAAATGGCAGTCATCGCTTCGAAATACTGCCTGACCAGGCCTACGACCATATCCATGCAGGCGTCACCCACATGATGACCCTGGCATTGAAACCCGAACTGGTCTATTTCGGCACGCTGGCACAAAGAAACATGACGTCACGCCTCGCGCTCGACAAATTCCTCAGCGACGGCAAATGCCCCCGGTTCCTCGATATCAACCTGAGAAGCCCCTGGTACAACAAGCATACGGTCAGGCGTTCCCTGCTGCGGGCGGATATCGTCAAGATGAATGAAGATGAGCTGGGCATCGTCTCGAAGTATTTCAAAATCGATGGGCAAACCCCGGAGGAAAAAGCATCCGGATTGTTAAAGCAGTTTGCACTGGACCAGCTGCTGGTTACCTGCGGTGAAAAAGGCGCATGGCTGGTGAACCGGGACGATGCGTTATTCGATACCGGCCCGGCCAGCCTCCGGCAGCCGATAATCGACACCGTGGGCGCCGGAGATGCATTTGCAGCCGTCTTCATCGTCGGCCTGTTGAATCGGTGGGAAACATCGCTCACACTGCAGCGTGCCAATCACTTCGCATCGGCATTGTGCGAAATCAGGGGTGGCGCACCCCAAAGCCATGATTTCTACATCCCTTTCAAAAAGGCGTGGAAACTATGAATCCTGCACATGCAAAATCCGAGAACCCCATCTATATCCTGATGATCAGTATGCACGGCCTGATTCGCGGCCATGACATGGAGCTTGGGCGGGATGCGGACACAGGCGGCCAGACCACCTACGTAGTGGAGCTCGCGCGGTCGCTTGCCAAGCATCATGAAGTCGAAAAAGTCGATCTGCTCACACGCCTGATTGAAGACCCCAGCGTAGATCAGGATTATGCCCGGCCTGAGGAAGACCTCGGCGACGGCGCAAGGATCATACGCCTGCCGTGTGGGCCCAGGCGCTACCTGCGCAAAGAACTCCTATGGCCGCATCTTGACCAGGCCGTGGACAAGTGCCTGCATTTCCTGCGCCAGCAGGGCCGGCTGCCCGACCTGATCCACACCCACTATGCAGATGCCGGTTATGTCGGACAGCAACTCTCCCTGCTACTCGGCATCCCGCAGGCGCATACCGGGCACTCCCTGGGCCGGCCCAAACGTGAAAGAATGCTGGCCAGCGGCCGCAAACCGCAGGCACTGGAAAAGCAGTTCAATTTCGAGCGCCGGATTGCGGCTGAAGAAGAAGTCATCAAGCACGCCTCGCTGATTGTCACCAGCACGCGGCAGGAGATCGAACTGCAATACGGCATGTATGCCAACTTCAGCCACTCGCGTTTTATCGCGATTCCCCCGGGCACCGATACTTCCAGATTTTCGCCGCCGCTCCGCAGGAAAATTGAATCCAGCGCACGGAATCTGATCGACCGGCACCTTTCCGAGCCTGAAAAACCGCTGATCATTTCCATCTGCCGCCCGGAAGCCAGAAAAAACATCAAGGGACTGATCGAGGCATACGGAAAAAACAGTGAACTACAGGAAGCCGCCAACCTGCTGATCGTGGCAGGAACGCGGGAGGACATCCGCGAACTTGAGGAATCGCAACAGAAAGTCATGAGCGACCTCCTCTTTGATATTGACCGCTATGACCTCTGGGGTAAGGTTGCCATCCCCAAACATGTCCCGCAGGACGATATTCCCGAACTTTACCGCCTGGCCGCCAGGCGTCGCGGGGTGTTCGTCAACCCGGCATTCACCGAGCCCTTCGGCCTGACTTTGATTGAAGCGGCTGCCAGCGGCCTGCCTTTCATTGCACCGGATGATGGCGGACCAAGGGATATATTGGGCAACTGCCGCAATGGCCTGCTGGCGAACACGCTGGAAAGCGGGGAAATTGCCAGGGCGCTCCTGCATATGCTGGAAGATAGAAAGCGCTGGCGCCAATGGGCCAATAACGGCTTGGCCGGCGTATGCCGCCATTACAGCTGGACCGCGCATGTCGAAAAATACATGAAGGAAGTGCGCCGGCTGCTGCGTCGAGACAAAAAACGGCTGCGCCGGCAACATGCGATCATCCTGAACAACGGCGAAAAATCCTATATGCCTCTGGTCAAAATGGCCTTGATCAGCGATATCGATAACACCTTGCTTGGTGACCGCACGGCGCTTAAAAAACTCACCGGCTGGCTCGAAAACAACAAGGGCAGGCTGGCGTTCGGGGTTGCTACCGGCAGGACGATAGAAAGCGCTGTCGATATCCTGAAGAAACACCAGGTCGCTCTCCCCGATGTGCTGATTACGTCAGTCGGATCTGAAATCCATTATGGCAAGAAACTTGTACCGGATACCGGCTGGTCGGCACACATTCGCCACATGTGGCGCAGAGATGCCCTGGCCGAAGCCCTTGCGAAAATCCCCGGGCTAAGGCTGCAGAGCGAGGAGAATCAGCGCGAATTCAAATTAAGCTATCTGGCAAAACCCGGCGAAATGCCGTCTATCAGCAAGCTTTATGATTACTTGCAGGAACTGAAACTGGCTGCACAACTCATATATTCGCATGATGAATTCCTGGACGTATTGCCGGTACGCGCCTCCAAGGGGCATGCCATCCGTTATCTGGCCTATAAATGGGGTTTGCCGCTGGAAAACTTTCTGGTCGCCGGCGACTCCGGCAACGATATCGAGATGCTGATCGGCGACACGCAGGCCGTCGTGGTCGGCAACCACAGTCCCGAACTTGCAACACTGAAGGAACAGGAACAGATTTACTTTGCGCAGCAGCATTATGCAGCGGGCATTATCGAAGGCCTGGAACATTACGGCCTCAGCCTGGGGCACATGGATAACACGGCGCAGCAGGAGCTTGCCTATGTATGAACAGGTATCCCATTCACTGCTCAATGATATTCTCATCGAGCTGGAACACGACATCAGGGACAAGAACCTGCAGCATTTCTATATTCGCCTGGGCGCGAATTTTTATGCGATCCACTCTCTTTTCCACCAGCTATACGGACAGCGTCCGGATTTCAAACAGCAAATGCACCAGCTCGTCAAAACACTGGCGCGCTCATACATCGCCAGATCACAACAACTGAGAAAGCTGGATCTGGCCCGGGAGAAAGACCACAACTGGTTCCTCCACCAGAAATGGGTCGGCTATGCGCTCTACTGCAAGGAGTTTGCAGGCGACCTGAAAGGCCTGCAGAAAAGACTGCACTACCTGCAGGACCTGGGTATCAACATGCTGCATGTCATGCCGATCCTGGATTGCCCCAGGGGCAAGAGCGACGGCGGTTATGCCATCCGCGATTTCAGGAAGATCAACCCTGATGTCGGCACGATCAAGGACCTTGACGACCTTGTCAGGAATCTCAAGAAACGCGGCATGCTGCTGGCGCTGGACGTTGTCGTCAACCATACATCGAACGAGCATGAGTGGGCAAAAAAAGCGCGTAATGGCGAGAAAACCTATCAGGATTATTATCATGTCTTTGATGACCGCGAAATCCCGGACATGTACGAAGAGTCCATGCCCGAGGTTTTTCCGGAAACATCGCCCGGCAACTTCACCTGGGATGACGGCATGGGTAAATGGGTGATGACGGTATTCAATGACTTCCAGTGGGATCTCAATTACCGTAATCCCGCCGTCCTGATCGAAATGGTCGATATCATCCTGTTCTGGGCAAATCATGGTGCCGACATCATTCGCCTCGATGCCGTCGCATTCCTCTGGAAAAAAATCGGCAGCGCCTGCCAGAACGAGCGCGAGGCGCACCTCATCCTGCAACTGATGAAGGATTGCTGCCAGGTGACGGCACCGGGCGTGCTGTTCATTGCAGAAGCGATCGTCGCGCCGGTCGAGGTCATCAAGTACTTCGGCGAGGATGCCATCAATGCCAAGGAATGCGAAATTGCCTACAACGCCACCTTCATGGCCTTGATGTGGGATGCCGTCGCTACCAAAAACGCCACCTTGCTGAACCTCGGTATCAAAAGCATCCCGGATAAACTGGAACGCGCCACCTGGCTCAACTACATCCGTTGCCACGACGACATCGGCCTCGGCTTCGACGATAACGACATCCGCCTTGCAGGCTACGACCCGAAACTGCACCGCAGATTCCTGGTGGAATATTTTACCGGACGCCACAAGGTCTCCCCGGCCCGGGGAGTTGCCTTCGGCATCAACAAGAAAAACGGGGATGCCAGAATTGCCGGCTCACTGGCCTCCTTGGCCGGGCTCGAATCGGCGCTGGAAGAAGGCAACCAGGAAGCGATCCAGATCGGCATCAACACCATCCTGCTGATGCACAGCCTGATCATGGCTTTCGGCGGGATACCCCTGCTCTATTATGGCGACGCTATCGGCACACTGAACGACACCTCGTATCTTGAGGATGAGCACAAGCAACACGACAGCCGCTGGGTACACAGGCCCAGGCTGAACTGGGAGAAAGCCGAGCGCCGGAACATCCACGGCACGGTGGAATACCGGATTTTCAGCACGCTCAGGAAACTGATTGCCGTGCGCAAGGAGATCGCCGCCTTTGCCGATCACAATAATCGCGAACTGCTGGAAGTGGATAACCCGCATCTCTTCGTATTCTCGAGGTTCGACAATATCAATACCTACTCGCGGGTTCTGGTAATCGCCAACTTCGATATCAATCCGCAGATACTGGACGTCGAGGGATTGCGCAGAAAAGGCTTCTGCCAGCACAACCTGGTAAGGGACCTGTACACAGGCGACAACGTCGATGTCATCGATCACCACCTTGAGATACCCGGACTGGGCTTCTACTGGCTTCAAACTTAAGTACCGGCAACCCGATCAGGAAAACCTATGCAAGAACTGCTTACAACGCTGGGATTAAGCGACTCCGGGGAGTTGCTGCTGTTTTCAAAAACAACGCTGCGCATCGTCCTGATACTGCTCATCACTGTCGTGCTGATGAAACTGAGCAGCAGAATGATCATTGCCTTGAAGGGGAGGCTCAAAGATCGCGCTTCCGGCAATCCCGAAGAGATGAAACGTATCGATACCGTGGATCGCGTCTTTCGTTACATAGCAACCATTGTCATCGGCATCATTGCCGCGGTTGAAATCCTGCACGAACTCGGTATCTCCATTGCGCCCATCCTTACCGCAGCCGGCGTTGTCGGCGTTGCTGTCGGTTTCGGCGCGCAAAGCCTGATCAAGGACTATTTCAACGGCTTTTTCATCCTGCTGGAGAACCAGATCAGGCAGGGTGATGTGGTCGAGGCCGGCGGCAAGGGCGGCCTGGTGGAAGAAGTCACCCTCAGGCACATCAGGATGCGCGACTACAGCGGCAACGTCCACTACGTACCCAATGGCAGTATCACCACTGTCACCAATATGAGCAGGGGCTTCGCGCAGTCGGTGATCGATGTCAGCGTCACCTACAGGGAAAACGTCGACGAGATAATCGGGGTCATGCAAGCCGTCGGCGCAAATCTGCGCACGGATGAAGCTTTCCGGTTCAGGATTCTCGACAATATGGAAATGGCAGGGGTAGAGCAACTGGACATTTCATCCGTGGTGATTCGCTGCCGCTTCAAGGTCATGCCTTTGGAGCAATGGGACGTACGGCGCGAATTCCTCAAGCGCATCAAGGAGGCATTCGATCAGCGCGGCATCGATATCCACACCCTTGCCTGACCCATACCCAGGGCCGGTGCTTCTGATGGCCATGCATATCCCGCCTATTGTGCTATTGGCGTATAGCCGGCATCCGCTATCGCATTCCCGATTTCCTGCCGTGAGGCTTTACTTTCGACCTTCACCGTCTTGCTGGCCAGGTCGATTTCCGTCCTGGCTGCCGCATCAAGCGCATTGATCGCCTTGTTGATGACGCCTGCACAGTGACCGCAGGTCATATCATCGACTGTAAAGATGTGCATTTCATGCTCCTGAAATGAGTTCATATATAAGTCTGAAGCTTCCCATAATGGCAAGGTCAAGCATAGAATCCATACTTGACCTTCCAACAATGGGAAGGTGCATTATCCATTCCGGATATTATCAAGGGTTAAAAATGACAAGTCCAGGAATCAGCAAGGACAGCGGGCAACTCGATTTGGCCATCACCGGCATGAGTTGCGCATCCTGCGTTGCACGGGTCGAGAAAGCATTGGCCAAAATACCGGGCGTAACTTCTGCCACGGTAAATCTTGCCACCGAACGCGCGCATATCGTTCTATCCGGCAAGGTAGAAAACAGCCGCCTGCAGCAGGCGGTGACGGATGCAGGCTATGGTGCCGAATTCATCCAGCCGGAACAGGTCTCGATGGCCGCCAGGGCACCTGACGGCTTTCCTGTCGTTGCCGCAGCCTTGCTCAGCATCCCTTTATTCGTGCCCATGATTGCAGGGCTTTTCGGTGCGCACTGGATGCTGCCCGGCTGGATGCAACTGGCCCTGGCCACACCGATACAGTTCTGGCTGGGCGCCAGGTTCTACAAGGCCGGCTGGAAAGCAGCCATCCATCTTGCCGGCAATATGGACCTGCTGGTTGCGATCGGAACTTCAGCCGCCTACGGTTTATCGGTTTATCTTCTGTACCAGGGCAGCGGGCATCTCTACTTCGAGGCTTCAGCCGCCATCATCACGTTGGTGCTGCTCGGCAAATGGCTGGAAAGCCGCGCCAGGAACCAGACCACCGAGGCCATACGCGCCTTGCAGGCATTGAAACCGGAAACCGCCATCGTGCGCCGGCATGGGCAGGAAGCGGAAATACCGCTCAATGCCGTAAAACTGCATGATCTCGTCATCATTCGCCCCGGTGACCGGGTAGCGGTCGATGGGATAATCAGGGAGGGATTGAGCCATATCGACGAATCCCTGCTGACGGGCGAAAGCGCCCCGGTCAAAAAAGGCCCCGGCGACCAGGTGACCGGCGGGGCCATCAACCTGGATGGCCTGATCGCTGTCGAAACGACGGCCATCGGTACGGAAACGGTTCTCTCGCGCATCATCCGCATGGTGGAAGATGCACAGATCGCCAAGCCCGAGATCCAGCGGCTGGTTGACCGGGTCAGTGCCATTTTCGTCCCTATTGTACTTTTGATAGCGCTCGGCACCTTGATTGCCTGGATGATATTGACGAGCAACTGGGAACAGGCAGTTCTGAACGCGGTGGCAGTACTGGTAATTGCCTGCCCTTGCGCGCTGGGCCTGGCGACACCGACGGCCATCATGGCCGGAACCGGCATTGCCGCTCGCTATGGCATCCTGATCAAGGATGCAGATGCGCTGGAACTGGCCCATCGCATCGATTATGTCGCTTTCGACAAGACCGGCACGCTGACGGAAGGCAAACCCTCGCTAACCGACATCCGGACTGACAGCATCGCCGAACAGGAGCTTGTTGGCCTGGCTGCCATGGTCGAACAGGCCAGCAGCCATCCATTGGCAAGGGCTGTGCTGGATTACGCCGAATTGCATCAGATCATATTCCCGCAGGCTATCGGCGCCAAAGTGCTGCCGGGCATGGGCATGCAGGCAGGTGACGACCGGAATGCAGTTTATCTCGGCAACCGGCAGTTGCTACGAAAACTGGGGCTGGACATCAACACCTGCCCTCTGGGCAAAATGGCCAACGAACTGGAAGCCGGGGGCAAAACCGTTTCATGGCTGGTGCAGGATAATGGGAGCAATAAGCGCCTGCTGGGGCTTCTGGCATTTACGGATGCATTAAAACCGGTCTCGGCACGTGCAGTGCGCAGGCTGCATCAGCTTGGGATCAAAACCCTGCTGCTGACCGGAGACAATACGGAAAGCGCCGGACGCGTGGCCGCCGCGACCGACATTGACCTAGTCCTTGCCGAGCAGACCCCGGAAACCAAGGCGCATGCCATTGCCGGCCTCAAAGCGAAGGGGCATGTCGTGGCGATGGTCGGCGATGGCATCAACGATGCGCCCGCCCTTGCTACTGCCGACATCAGTTTCGCCATGTCCACCGGCGCCGATGTCGCCATGCATTCATCAGCCGCTACCCTCATGCGCTCAGACCCCACGCTGGTTGCCGACACCATCGACATCTCGCGCCGTACATACAGTAAGATCAAGCAGAACCTGTTCTGGGCGTTTCTCTACAACCTGGTCGGTATCCCGCTGGCAGCCATGGGTTTTCTGAACCCTGTGCTTGCGGGCGCGGCAATGGCGCTGAGTTCGGTGAGCGTGGTAACCAACGCGCTGACTTTGCGCCGCTGGAAGCCGTCAAGTGAAATGCCTGAAAAAAGGGAGGCATCGTGAAGCCGGGACCCTTCAACATCGGCGAAGCCGCTGCCGCATCGGGCATCTCGGCAAAAATGATCCGGCACTATGAGGAAACCGGACTCATCTCGAAAGCCTCACGCAGCCTGTCCGGCTACAGGCTTTACCAGGAAAAAGACATCCACTTGCTGCGTTTCATCAGGCATGCCAGAGACCTCGGGTTCTCGATAAAACAAATCGCAGACCTGCTGAACCTGTGGCTGGATCAGCATCGATCCAGCAGCAAGGTAAAGGCGGTAGCGTTATCGCACATTGTGGAACTGGAAGAAAAAATACGGCAGATGCAATTGATGAAGGCGGAACTGGAAAGGCTGGCGCATAGCTGCCAAGGCGACCATCGGCCTGACTGCCCGATTCTGGATAGCCTTGCGGGGCAGAAGTCCTGAACGCATTCCTCTGTCCAGCCGATGAATCCCGCCATCAGGAGCCCGCTTATTTGAACCTAATAGCCAGTATTGGCGTTCACAATCACAGCATCGATGGATTCACAGGGACTCCAGAAAATCCAGCAACGCGCGCCGGTCCGGCGGCGGCATGTTTTTTACGGCCTGTGCCGATGCCCTGCCTTCTCCATCATGCCAGAGTATGGCTTCAAGCAGCGTGCGAGCCCGGCCATCATGCAGGAATCCGGCATTGGGGTCGACCTTTTTTGCCAGCCCTATACCCCAAAGTGGAGGTGTGCGCCATTCCCGCCCCGAAGCATGAAAATCAGGGCGATGATCCGCCAGCCCTTCACCCATGTCATGCAGCAGCAGATCGGTATAGGGCCGTATGACATGGTTCGACAGCGCGGGTAAGCGGGGGAAATCGCCGGTCCGCAGTTCCGGGACATGGCAGACCGCGCAGCGGGCCTGCCGGAACAATCTGGCCCCATGTTGCACACCGGGATTATCCGCATTCATCTGGCGCGGCACGGCGAGCGCCAGATGGTAGAACTCGGTGTCATCGAGCTGTTGCTCTGTTAATTCCGGCGTGCCGCCAGAAGGCGCCGCCAGGCAGGCGGATTGTGATGGCGAGCAGTTTTCGCGGGGGAACAGCGGAGAAGTAATGCCCATGTCGCCGACAAAAGCCGCGGCAATCTGCTGCCGCAGGTTCGGCATATTGGCTTTCCACCCGAATCTTCCAAGCACGGCCTTGCCCTGCGCGACATCCCATACGCGATTGACACGGCCGGCAATCCCCGCCGGTTTTTTCGCCGCCGCCATTTGCAGAATGGTCCGCTCAGGTACGGCTTCAAGCAGGCCCAGGCCGAATATCGCCGGGGCAATGCGGGGAGACACCATCAGATCATCCGGCAGATTGCCGTATGCCAGATCGGCGAAACGCAGGGCAGGGACACGCAGGCTGACCTGCTCGCCGCCATTCAAGCGGACGAGCCGTTCCGTGTAGGACAGCTCGGCACGACCTTCGCCCGGTACACCCGGCACGCCATTCTCATTGAGCTGGTCGCCATACACCGGATGCGGCAGCGGGCCGCCGTGCGCATCGGCACCGGGGATACTCAAACGCACCAGCATGCTGCGCATGGTCTCCCCCGGCCTATCGGGCGCGAAACCACGGCCGTTGCCGGCATGGCAGGCAATGCAGGAGATGCGGTTATAAAGCGGCCCCAGCCCCGCGATTTCCCGATTCTCGCTGGGAGGAATCACCCATATCTGGCGAACCAGGCTGCGGCCTTTCAGGAAGGCGGGGCGCTGAGCCTCCGTCAATGCCGGGATGGGTTGCGTATAGGCTTCGGCTGTCTGGTTGGCTACACTGACAGCATGGCCATCCTGGGCTACTGCTGCCGATGCGGATAGCAGCCAGGTCAGCGATGCGGCGAGCCGCCATCGGGACCGGCCGGTATTCAAGGCGATGATTTCCCTACGTTGTCCAGAATCCCGCGCGCCAGTGCTTCTGCCTGCGCATACTGCGCGCCGATCTGCGCATCCCATTGTTTTTCCAGGGCCTCGGCACGCGTTTTGGCATCAGCATCGCGGCTGCTGAAGATCCCGTGCAGCGCCGGATCATTGGCCTGCCGCTCATCGAGCGGAAGTGTGGTGGCGAGCCTGAAAGCCTCTTTCAGGCCGGGGTGGCCGGGAGCAGCCTGTTCCGCATCGCGGAGTGTGCCCCACATGCGTTTGAGCGCCTCATGATGACGGGTGATCATCGCATCGAACAGCGCCGAGACGAGCTCTTGCCGCGCCCTGCCCAGCTCGCCATCGTAAGCATACGATACGCGCTCTGCGGCAGCGAACGGGTCAAAATAACCCTGCGGTTTTTCTCGATAAACCATCGGTTTGACTGGCAGTTTGCGGATATCGGGATGGAACAGCAGCTTCTGCCCCTCATCCGACAGGGTGAACGCGGCAAAAGCCCGCGCTCCCTCAAGGTTGCCGGATGCCTGCAAGATCGCGACATGCGCCGGAGAGTAGCCGACCAGCTCAGGATAGGTGAATTCGATCTCCAGCCCCTTGGCAATGGCCGAGGCCGCGAAAAAATCCATGGTGACCCCCACTGCAACCCGGCCGCTGGCGACTTCATCGGTAATGAAGGTCGAGCCGGAATCGACCAGCCGGGCATTGGCGGCAATCCGCGTCAGAAGCGACCATCCTTCTGTCCAGCCGTAGCCCTGCAGCAAGGTATCGACCAATGATGGGGCAAAGCCCACCTTGGAAGGGACAGGCAACGCCACCAGGCCTTCAAAGCCGGGCGCCGCGATGTCGGCCCAGTTGCGCGGCACAGCAAGCTGGCGGTTCTCCAGCACGGCCTTATTAAAGGCCATGCCGAACCCGGCGATCTCCGTGGCGAAGTAATAATGCTCCGGGTCGGCAAGCTGGTAGCCGCCTATGCTTTCGGCCACGCCGCTGACGTCGATGCTGACATCGACATCAAGTTTGCGCAGACTGCCCTGCTTGCGCAACTCGGCAAAATTCTGCCGCGAGGGCGTCCAGTACACATCGACACCATGATCCGGTTTTTGCAGGTAACTCATGGCGTCACGCGACTGCCGCCAGAGGATTTCCAGGCGATACTCCGGATGGCGCTTTTCGAATGCCGCCTCGAATTGCGTCACGACCTCCTGCGGATAGCTGGTCATCACCACGACTTTTTCGACGGCAAACCCCTGCGCCGACAGGCAAAACCCAATCGCGGTTAGCAGGGCCGGCAGTTTTGCGGCCAGTCTCATGGCGATTCTCTCCATCATCATTCCCGGCCGCCCTGCAATTCTCCGTTATTGCTTAAAATACATAGCTCAGGTTTGTATACCACATGCGTCCCGGGCTTGGGAAACCATCGTCCAGTTCATAGTTCCTGTCGCTGAGATTGTTGACGCCGACTTCGGCAAACAAGCCTTCCCGCGGTTCCCAGACACCCTTCAGATTAAAAATGGTGAATCTGTCCAGCTTCACGGTATTGGAGGCCCAGCGGCCGCCATTTTGCTCCATGAACGCGATCAGTTTCACCTGTTCGACCGGACGCCATACTGTATGCAGGATCAATTTGGTTTCGGGAATGCCGATGATTCTGACATTCGGATTGCTGCGGTTATCCAGGTCCATCCGGGTAAAATTCCCACCCACATCCAGATAGCTGTTCAACGGTGTTTGCAGGCTCACTTCCAGCCCTCGCACCCGGACTTCGCCCACATTCTGCATCTGGCACCGGTTGGCTGGACCGCAATTGGCTGCCGGGTTAGGCCTGACTTCCTGAATCTTGTCTTCGATATCGTTATAGAACACGGCAACTTCAGCTCGTGCACCAGCCCATGGGCTGCCTTGATAGCCGATCTCATAATTGACCGCCTCTTCAGCTTGCAGATTAGGGTTTTCAATAAAATTGCCCAAACGCGAAGAATAACGATCCTTCAACGTCGGCAACCGTGTTTTCTGCGCAACGCTCGCATATAAACGCACGGCTGGATTCAGGTCATAGAACAGGGCAGCCTGCGGGTCGTTTGCCGTCTGCTTATCCGGCAAGGTGTAGGCCTCCCCCGGTTTCATCACCTTGTCAGGACTCAACTCATGATGCGCAAAGCCCAGCGATAATGCCAGTTTGTCGCCAAGTGAGATGGTGTCTTCCACGGCAAATGAGCGGAACGTATCTTCATGATTAGCGCCAATCACACCGTTGGCATCCACTTCCTTGTGCCGGTCGTTCTTGTAATGGGTAACAAAACGTAATGTATGCTGGTCAAACCGCCTGGATTCCAGTTCGATAGAACCTCCATAGGTTTTATCGTGATAAATGCTGCGGCCGGTTGTCACAAAGGCCGGCGGCCCTGGAGGCCCGACTTTGAGAACTCGATAGCTGCCATCCGTATAACTGTTCAATTCATTGTCGAATTCATCGACATACAGGCGCACCTTTAAGGCCTCATGCGCACCCAATGCAGTATTCGAAACGAAATAGAGACTTTCCTTATCCCAGAAAGGCCATTTCCAGAAACGTGCACCCGGTTCTGTCGAGGGTGGCTGGCCCTTCTCGCCATTCTGCTTGTAGTAGGAAATCGCATATTCATCAGTATCATTCGGCGTCAGGCCGAACTTGAGCGACACCTTGTCATCCTTGTACTGGGAATTATTGCGCCGCCCGCCGTTTTCCAGCGGTGTCGGCTTGAAATCATCCGACATGCGGAAACCGTTACTCTCGCGGTAACCTGCACTTGCCTGGAAATACCAGCTACCCTGATTGGTGCCGATATTGGCATGTGCTTCACGGGAACTGCCCTCGCCGTACCCGATCCGCACATCGCCTTCCAGTTCCTTGCTGGGTCTGCGTGAAATCAGGTTGATCGCCCCACCCAGCGTGTTAGGGCCATAAGATACGGAACTGAAACCTTTGCTGACCTGGATGGCAGCCAGGTCGGAAGTCACAAAACGGCCGAAATCGACATAGCCGTCATAAGGTACATAAACCGGGATGCCATCGATGAACAAAGGCACCTGCCGCACATCATAGCCGCGCACGGACACCATCTGCTCATTGCGCAAGTTGTTCGAAAGCGTCACGCCGGGCAACAGGTTCAGCGCATCGGCTACGGTTTCACGGTTGAACTGGCGAATATCTTCATTCGTCAACGTGGAAGATATTGCCGAAACCGGATCAGGCGCCGGTGCAGTCACCAGAATCTCCCCAAGCCGGAAGACATTCGAGTCTTCCGCATTGGCCATCCACGGCAATGCAACGCCCATGGCACCTATAACGGCGCAGATGATTTTCACTTTCATGAACTCTATTCCCCTTTTAAACGCATACCTTGATAAACGGCCCCATACGCACAACAAAAAGATGCCAGGGCTTTTGGCGCTCCTCCCATCCCTCTTGGCACCCGATCGTTATTCCCGAGCGAGTATATCACTCGTTATTTTCATTTGGGAATAGCGAGTGGCAATAAAAATGCAAATCCGGCATCAACCCCTGTCTGACAGGCTAGATCGAGGTTGATGCCTTACAGCCCCAGCACACGTATTGATTGCGTCTTGAAAAGACAATAAATGGCAGCCCCGCATTCGAGCTTTAATTCATGGATGGCCTTTACCGTGACTTCGGCAAGAATCACGCTGCCGATATCAACCGATACCAGCACCCTGTGCCCGATGGACTCGATGGCAACGATGACACCGGGGATTTGATTCTGGATAGTCACGCGCTCAATGGGCCCGGCTGACAGCGCAATACTTGAAGCGGGAATGCATATCGTCACCGGCCGGCCTATCGTTGCGGTACTGAGAGGAATGAGCATCTCCCGGCCGGCATGCTCCGCCACTGTGTAACCGGCGGACGCTTCGTGCGCCATCGCATGCACCTCGACCACGTTTTCCAGCCCCAGCGAATGCGCCAGCTTCAATACTTCCTTCTGATGCAGGATCTCATGAAAATTGCCATGCGCGAGTATCTTCCCGTCCTCGATGAATGCGATATTGGGGGTCAGATGCAGGATTTCATTGATGGCGTGGCTGACGTAAATCATCGGGATATGGATCTCGTCGGTGATCCGCTTGAGGAAAGGCAGGATCTGGTTCTTGAGCCGGCTATCCAGCGAAGCCAGCGGTTCGTCCATCAGCAACAGGCGCGGCGCACTCAGCAACGCCCGGCCCAGCGCCACGCGCTGTTTCTCGCCGCCGGAAAGCTGATGCGGTTTCTGGTCCAGCAGTCTTTCCAGTTCCAGCAGTTCCACGATCAAATGGAGGCTGAACATTTGCTGCGATTTTTTCAACCGTTTCAAGCCGTATTCCAGGTTGCCCCTCACCGTCATATGCGGAAACAGGCGGCTATCCTGGAAAACCAGCCCGACATGCCGCCTATGCACGGCAACATCGATGCCCGCAGCACTATCGAACAAGGGCACCTGGTCGACCAGAATGCTCCCGTGATCGGGCCTGACCAGACCGGCCAGGATATTCAGCAGCGTGCTTTTACCGGAGCCGGAAGGCCCGAACAGCCCGGTGACGCGCTGGTCTATCTTCAGCTCGGCCTGCAACGTGAACTTCGGACGAAGCAGCGATGCGCTAATTTCTATCATCGATATTGCGCCCCGTCATACGCAGCGCCCTTTTTTCCAGATACTCGCTCACCAGCAATGCGGCAAAGGCAATGATGATGCTCAGGATGACCAGCCGCATTGCAGGCCCGTCCCCGCCGGGAATCTGGGTGTAGGTGAAGATCGCCAGCGGCAGGGTACGGGTCTCGCCCTCGATATTGCCGACAAACGTGATGGTGGCGCCAAACTCCCCCAGGCTGCGGCTGAATGCCAGCACGATGCCCGTCAACACGCCGGGCAAAGCGAGAGGCAGGGATACGGTCAGAAAGACCAGCAGCGGATGCGCGCCGAGAGATTGCGCGGTCTCCTCCAGCGCGCGATCGACATGGGTGAATGCCAGCCGGATGGCGCGCACCATCAGCGGGAAAGCCATCACCGCCGATGCGATGGCAGCGCCAACCCAGGTAAAGGCAATGGTGATGCCGAATACCTCGTGCAGCCATTTGCCGATGAAGCCCTGGTTACCCAAAAGCAGTAACAGCAGAAAACCCGGAACAACCGGCGGCAGCACCAGCGGCAGATGCACCAGGCTATCGAGCAGCGATTTACCGAAAAAGGATTTCTTTGCCAGCAGCCAGGCAATGAAAATACCCGGTATCAGCGTTGCCAGCGTGCTCCAGAACGCCACCTTGGCCGACAGCCATAAGGCGGTAAGCTCTGCGGGGCTCAGGTACAAATGGCTCAAAAACGGCACAAGCTATCGGGCGACAGGCGTGAACCCATACTTGATGAAAACCTGGCTGGCCTGCTCCGATTTCAGATACTGCAGGAATGCCCTGGCTTCCGGTGTGGCATTGCCAACCAATGCGGCCGGATAGACAACCGGCTCATGGCTACCGGCAGGAAACGTGGCGATCAGTTCAACCTTGTCGGAAACCCTGGCATCCGTCTCATAGACGATACCGGCAGCGCATTCGCCACGCTCGACGAAGGTCAATGCGGCACGCACATCCTGGGCACCGACGATTCGCTGCTTCAGCCCATCCCACCAGCCCAGGGAACCAAGCGCCTGTTTCGCATAAATACCGACCGGCACCGATTCCACTTCGCCTGTGCATAATTTGCCGTCAAATGCGCCGGCAAGGTCGAATGCCGGGTCGAATTGCACCTGGAATGCCCTGCCCTTGGGCGCGATCAGCGCGAGTTTGTTGTTCAGCAGATCGAACCTCGAAGCGGCATCGATCAGCTTTTTATCGCCAAGGTAATTCATCCATTTCTGGTCGGCCGAAATAAAAACCTGGGCGGGTGCGCCATTCTCGATCTGCTTGGCAAGCGCGGAGGAAGCCGCAAATGAGTTCTGCAGCTTGATGGGTTTGCCTGCCTCATAACCGGCAGTTATTTCTGAAATAGCGTTAGTCAGGCTTGCAGCGGCAAAAACCGTGATTTTCTGCTCTGCATGCGCGTAAACCGGAAAAAGACCCAGACTCGATACCACCAGCAGAAAAATAAATCTGATCATCACCACTCCCCATCAAGTAACATCCATCGGTATTCCCATACAGGAATATCGATGGATGTTACTTCAATCAATGATGCATGGTCAAAGGAATTCAGTGAGTTTCTTTACGCAAATGCCTGGTGATCGAGCTGATTTCGCTGGCAGCGAGTTCGCTCGTCTTACGTATCAACTGCCGATAGCTTTGCAGCATCGACAGGCCGAATGCCGTCACTTCCGCACCGCCGCCGCTTTTGCCGCCCACATTCGTAATCACCAGCGGTTCATCGAAACAATGGTTCATCACGTCCACGAGCTCCCAGGCGCGCCGGTAAGACATATGCATGCGCTTTGCCGCGGCGGAGATCGACCCAGTCTCAATAATGAGCTCCAACAGGTCCGCCTTGCCCGGGCCCATTGCAGTAGTCTTGTCCATATCGATTCGAATCTTCAATTTATGCATGCCTGCCAATCATCCACATACCCGGTTTATTATTGAAATCAATGCCAGTTGATACCTGCCCGGCGGTTGAGGTTCAGCCCGGGATTTGCATGACACCTCCCGCCGGTTCAATTACTTACAGCAGAATCCGCATATTCACGAATGTTAAGAGTAATGACAGATACTTTCAATGAAGTACTCCCTATTTATAACAGCTTTTTACAGAACTAAATGGTAAAAAGCCCACACTTATTAAGATATAACCACCGTAATCTTTGCTAGAATAATCGGTAATGTTAAGAACTATTTGAGAGAGTGCTTTGGAACCCGAAAACTTTTCAAAACTTCAGGTACATATCGACCGGTACAAACTGGTGGCCGGTGGCTTGCTGCCGTTATTGCACGCCATACAGGACGATATCGGCTACATTCCGGAAGAAAGTTATGCGCCGATAGGTAAAGCGCTCAATCTTTCCGTGGCTGAAGTTCATGGTGTCGTGAGTTTTTACCACCACTTCCGCACTCAGCCCGCGGGCAAGCATGTCGTGCATATTTGCCGCGCAGAATCCTGCCAGGCGATGGGTTCCACTGAACTGGAAGCGCATGCGAAATCCCTGCTGGGCATCGACTATCACGAAACATCAGCGGACTCGGCCTTTACGCTGGAGCCGGTTTACTGTCTTGGAAACTGCTCGCTGTCACCCTCTGTCATGGTGGATGAAAAAGTCCATGGACGCGTAAGCAAGGCAAGACTGGATAGCCTGATACAAGCAGCAAGAGGTACGAAATGACCGTTAAAGTTTATGTCCCGCGTGATTCGGCCGCGCTATCCGTAGGCGCAGACGAGATTGCCACGCAGATCACGCTCGAAGCCGCGCATAGAGGCGTTGCCGTGGAAGTCATCAGAAACGGTTCCCGCGGCATGCACTGGCTCGAACCGCTGGTGGAAGTTGCAACAGAGGGCGGTCGCGTGGCTTATGGGCCGATATCGCCTGAAGACGTCTCCGGATTATTCGACAGCCATTTCCTCAATGGCGGCCAGCACCCTCTTCGCCTCGGGCTGACGGAAGAACTGCCCTGGCTCAGAAACCAGGAGCGCCTGACCTTTGCCCGGGTCGGCATTACCGACCCTGTTTCCATTGAAGATTACATTGCGCATGACGGCTACCGTGGCCTGCACCGCGCCCTGGCCATGGCGCCTGCCGCCATTGTGCAGGAAGTGACGGATTCGGGACTGCGCGGCCGGGGCGGCGCGGCATTTCCAACCGGCATCAAATGGAAAACGGTGCTCGGGTGCGAAGCCGGCCAGAAATATATTGTGTGCAATGCCGATGAAGGCGACTCCGGCACATTTTCCGATCGCATGATCATGGAAGGCGACCCCTTCGTGCTGATCGAAGGCATGACGATTGCAGGGATCGCAGTTGGCGCGACGCAAGGCTATATTTACCTGCGCTCGGAATACCCCGATGCGCTGAATACGCTCAACGAAGCCATTGACCGCGCCCGCAAGGCAGGATACCTGGGCAGCAACATCCTGGGCAGCAGCCACCGGTTCGATCTGGAAGTCAGGCGGGCGGCAGGCGCTTATGTCTGCGGCGAGGAAACGTCCCTGCTGGAAAGCCTGGAAGGCAAACGCGGCCTCGTGCGCTTCAAGCCGCCATTGCCTGCCATCGAAGGCCTTTTCGGCAAGCCTACCGTCGTCAACAATGTGATTAGCCTTGCAAGCGTGCCGATTATCCTGGACAAAGGCGCCGGCTACTACAAGGATTACGGCATGGGGCGCTCGCGCGGCACCTTGCCCATACAACTGGCCGGCAATATCAAGCATGGCGGCCTGGTCGAGAAGGCGTTCGGCATTACCTTGCGCGAACTTCTTTACGATTTTGGCGGAGGCTCCGCCTCTGGCCGCCCGATCAGGGCCGTGCAGGTTGGCGGCCCGCTCGGTGCATATCTGCCCGAATCGCAGTTTGATACGCCCCTGGATTACGAAAAGTTCAGCGAAATCTGGGCCGTACTGGGGCATGGCGGTATCGTCGCATTTGACGACACGGTCGATATGTCCAAAATGGCGCGGTATGCCTTTGAATTTTGTGCGGTTGAATCCTGTGGAAAGTGCACACCCTGTAGAATTGGTTCAACACGTGGCGTAGAAGTCATGGATAAAATCATCGCCGGCAACCAACCCGCAAAACATATCGAACTGATAAGGGATTTAAGCGACACGCTTTTAAACGGTTCGCTTTGCGCACTGGGCGGCATGACGCCCTACCCCGTGCTGAGCGCTCTCAACCACTTCCCGGAAGATTTTGGCCATCAGGTCAGCAAATCCGCTGCATGAGCCAAAGAGGAGACATCATGAACAAGCCAATAGACTTCGGTACCCCAAAAAAACAGAGTACAAGACAGGTCACTCTGGAAATTGACGGTCGCAAGGTCACGGTACCCGCAGATACATCAGTCATGCGTGCAGCGATGGATGCAGGCATCACGATCCCAAAACTTTGCGCTACTGACAGCCTCGAACCATTTGGCTCATGTCGGTTATGCCTTGTCGAAATCGACGGGCGCAGGGGTTATCCGGCCTCCTGCACGACGCCTGTCGATGAAGGCATGAAAGTACACACGCAAACGCAAAAACTCGCAGATATACGCCGCGGAACGATGGAGCTGTATATCTCGGACCACCCCCTGGACTGCCTCACCTGCGCGGCAAACGGCGACTGCGAACTGCAGGACATGGCAGGTGCCGTTGGTTTGCGCGAAGTGCGTTACGGTTATGACGGCGCTAATCACCTCAAGTCTGAAAAAGATACCTCCAACCCGTATTTCACATTTGATCCTTCCAAGTGCATTGTCTGCTCGCGCTGCGTGCGTGCGTGTGAAGAAACACAGGGTACTTTCGCGCTGACCATACAGGGCCGCGGGTTTGAATCCAAGGTAGCCTCGGGCGTTGAGAATTTCCTTGATTCGGAATGCGTGTCCTGCGGCGCCTGCGTACAGGCCTGCCCTACCGCGACGCTGATGGAAAAAACAGTGATCCAGCATGGCGTTCCCGAACACAGCGTCACCACCACATGCGCCTATTGCGGCGTCGGTTGCTCGTTTAATGCCGAAATGAAGGGCGAGGAAGTCATTCGCATGGTGCCGAACAAGGATGGCGGCGCCAATCACGGGCATTCCTGCGTCAAGGGCCGTTTCGCCTGGGGTTATGCCACCCACAAGGATCGCATCACCACACCGATGATCCGTAAAAGCATCAAGGACCCATGGCAGAAAGTATCATGGGAAGAGGCGATCAGTTACGCTGCGAGCGAAATCACAAGAATCAAATCGCAATACGGCACGGATGCGATAGGCGCAATCACGTCGTCACGCTGCACCAACGAAGAAGTCTACGTCGTCCAGAAGCTTGTACGCGCAGTCTTTGGCAATAACAACGTCGACACCTGCGCGCGGGTATGCCATTCGCCGACGGGTTACGGCCTCAAACAGACACTGGGCGAATCGGCGGGCACACAGACTTTTGATTCCGTCATGCAGTCCGACGTCATCATGATCATTGGCGCCAACCCGACGGACGGCCACCCGGTATTCGCGTCGCAGATGAAGCGCAGGCTGCGTCAGGGCGCGAAGCTGATTATTGCTGACCCACGCGAAATCGACCTGGTTTCTTCACCGCACGTCAAAGCCGACTATCACCTGAAGCTGCGTCCAGGAACGAATGTCGCGCTCATTTCCGCATTGGCGCATGTCATCGTCACCGAGGGCCTGGTCAATGAAGCCTTCGTGAAGGAACGCTGCGAGTGGGACTCCTTCGAATTATGGCGTGATTTTGTAGCCCGTCCGGAGAACTCCCCCGAAGCCCTGGCAAATGATATCGGAATCGATGCAGGCAAGATTCGTGCTGCCGCCAGGCTGTACGCCACCGGCGGCAATGCCTCCATTTATTATGGCTTGGGCGTAACCGAGCATAGCCAGGGTTCGACCACGGTCATGGGCATCGCCAACCTTGCCATGGCAACCGGTAACATCGGGCGTGAAGGCGTAGGCGTCAACCCGCTGCGCGGACAGAATAATGTGCAGGGCTCATGTGACATGGGCTCCATGCCGCATGAATTTACCGGCTATCGCCATGTATCGGACGATGCAACCCGCGCACTGTTCGAAACTGCCTGGGGCAGGCCTCTCAGCAATGAGCCTGGCTTGCGCATCCCGAACATGCTCGACATGGCCGCCGAAGGCACTTTCAAAGCTGTTTACTGCAACGGCGAGGATATCGTCCAGTCAGACCCGAATACCCAGCATGTGACGCATGCCCTGGAATCCATGGAATGCGTCATCGTGCAGGACCTGTTCCTCAACGAAACGGCCATGTATGCGCATGTATTCTTCCCTGGCGCATCCTTCCTGGAAAAGAGCGGCACCTTTACCAATGCCGAACGCCGCATTTCGCCGGTAAGACGCGTCATGTCGCCCCAGAACGGCTATGAGGACTGGGAAGTGACTGCCATGCTTTCCAATGCACTCGGCTACCCCATGCATTACCAGCACGCTTCTGACATCATGGATGAGATTGCTGCGCTGACGCCGACTTTCCACGGCGTAAGTTTTGAAAAACTGGACAGACTGGGCAGCATACAATGGCCTTGCAATGAGGAGCATCCCGAAGGCACGCCTATCATGCATATCGATGAATTCGTCAGAGGAAAAGGCAAGTTCTATATCACGAAATATGTGCCCACGACCGAACGTGTTACCCAGAAATACCCGCTGATTCTGACGACCGGGCGCATTCTTTCGCAGTACAACGTCGGCGCCCAAACGCGTCGTACAGATAATGTTGCCTGGCATCCCGAGGATCGCATCGAGATTCATCCGCATGATGCGGAGGATCGAGGCATAAAAGATGGAGACTGGGTCGGTATCGCCAGCCGTGCCGGTGAAACCGTGCTGCGGGCAACCATCAGCGAGCGTGTGCAACCAGGGGTGGTCTATACCACATTCCACCACCCGGAATCCGGCGCCAATGTGATCACTACCGACAACTCTGACTGGGCCACGAACTGCCCGGAATACAAGGTTACTGCGGTTCAGGTAAATCGCGTTTCCCAACTGTCGGATTGGCAACAGCAATACCGCTCCTTCAGCCACGAACAAATTAGCCTTGCCGGTAAGGTCCAGGCTGAGTAGCACTCGTGAACTCACCCGGCGATGTCATCATCATGGCTGAAGCGACTTCCGGCCGTTATCCCGTATTGAAATGGGATGATGGCCGGGTTTATCAATTGGATGACGATGTCGCTGAGGAAGTCCCTGTTGCCCTTGTTTACAATGGCATCTCACATGCCGTGATGCTCGCGACTCCCCAGGACCTGGAAGATTTTGCATTAGGCTTTTCCCTGACTGAAGGCATTATTGCGAAAGCTGATGAAATATTCGGTATAGACATCGTTCATCATCCCAAGGGAATAGAGCTTCATATTGAGCTGGCATCCGAGCGCTTTCAATCCCTCAAGCAAAGGCGGCGCAGCATGACAGGCAGAACCGGTTGCGGATTATGCGGCGCGGAGAGCCTGGATCAAGTCATGGGCGACATGGGCAATGTCATCAATGTACAGGAACGTATTCATACCCGGGCCATCGAGAAGGCGTATGCCAATATCAGGAGCCAGCAACAGATTCAATCCATTACCGGCGGTACGCATGCATGCGCATGGGTAGACCTGGATGGCAACATATCCATCTTGCGGGAAGACGTAGGCAGGCATAACGCACTCGATAAATTGATTGGCGCGAAAATGAAAGCCAATGCCCCGGCGCATGGCTTCGTGCTGACTACCAGCCGTGCAAGTTATGAACTGGTGCAAAAAGTTGCGAGTGCCGGCATTCCGGTGCTGGTGGCCGTATCCGCGCCTACAGGACTGGCGATAAAAACTGCGCAGCGTTGCGGCGTGACCCTGGTTGCCTTTGCCCGCGACCACCAACATGTCGTGTACAGCCGCCCTGAAAGAATAGTGCACAAGGAAGAGCAATGAACATTGAACGGCTTATTTTGATGGCTAACCAGATTGGGGATTTCTTTGAGTCCTACCCTGATCATGAGCAGGCAAAGGAAGGAATTGCTACGCATATCAAACGTTTCTGGACGTTGAATATGCGCCAGCAGCTTATCAAGCATGTGCTGAACAACCAGGCTGAAGGATTGCACCTGATGGTTGGGGAAGCTGTCAGGGAACATTTGCCTACCCTGAATTAAACGAGGTGCAGCCGTTTTGATTTTCGGTAAATCGTTGCGCGACTGATCCCCAACTGCCTGGCAGCGGCGGTCATATTACCATTGTGAGCGGCAAGCGCGTGTTTGATGAGGGCGGCCTCGGTATTCAGGATATTTGCATTTTCCAGTTTGATACCCTGCCCGCCCAATGCTTGCGGGTGATCCAGTTCTTCAAAGAAATCTTCCGGCAGATGCTGAACGCCGAGTTCATGGCCTTCCATGAAAACCATGGCAGACCGCAGCACATTGAACAGTTGCCGCACATTACCGCGCCAGGGATGCTGCCGCATCAGCTTAAGGACTTCCGGCTGCACGATGATATCTTTTCTACCAAGATTCTCTTCGAGGATGCGCTGAATCAATGCAATCAAGTCGGTTCTCTCCCGCAACGGCGGCAAAGTGAGGCGAAGGCCATTGAGGCGATAGTAGAGATCCTCGCGGAACTCTCCCTGAATCACACGCTCACGCAAGCGCTGGTTGGTCGCCGCGATGATGGCGATATCGACATTGATCCGTTTATTACTGCCCAGCGGGACAATTTCACGCTCCTGGATCACCCGCAGCAATCTCGCCTGCAAGGCAAATGGCATCTCGCCCACTTCATCCAGAAATAATGTGCCGCCGTGCGCCTGTTGGATACGGCCAACCGCGCCTCGGCGACGTGCGCCGGTAAATGCGCCTTCCTCGTGCCCGAACAGTTCGGATTCGATCAAGCCTTCCGGGATCGAAGCGCAGTTGATTGCGACAAAAGCACCGTGCTTGCGCGTGCCGGATTCGTGTATTGCCTTGGCAAGCAGTTCCTTGCCCGTACCCGTCTCGCCTTCGATCAGCACGGGAATATCATGCCCAAGCGACATGCGTGCCCGCGCGATGGCTTTGCGCAACATGCTGTCCCCTGTATCCAGGTGATCGAGCGCGCTGCTTGCCGATGGCGCAATGTCCCGCGGCCTTTGGTTCTTTTCCCGCGAGGAAACGGGCATCGAAATGGCAGTCGCCAGGGTATGCATGCCAGGGTCTGCCTTCACATGCAGCCGCAACCCATTTTTCAATACCAGCTTGCTGTGGTTGGAGAGCGATTGCCTGGCGATATCAAGGAATTTGACCAGGCCGATATCAAACAGGCCATCAAATTCGATACCGGCCACTTTCTGCTCATCGAGCCCAAGCTGGAAAGCGCCGGTACGATTGATCGCCAGCAGTTTGCCATCGGGTGAGAATACGGCGATGCCTTCCCACAAGGTGCCAATGAATTCAGGGCGGGTATGGAATCGAATAGTGACATCGGTCGCAAAGTTTGCATTGAACAGCCGATTCTCAATCATCAGCGCAGACATGCGCACCAAGGCCATCGTATGCTCCTGCGGCTGGCGATGGTCGCCGGAAAGGTCGAGCACGCCGATCACGCTGCCATGCGGGTCGAGAATAGGCGAAGCGGAACAATTGAGAAAAGCATTCTCTTCAAAGTAATGCTCGCCTCCCATGACAAAAATGGGATTCTTTTCTATTAACGCAGTACCGATGGCATTTGTGCCGGACACATCCTCGCGCCATGACACTCCCGGCTGCAACGCCACGCGCTGAGCCTTGCTCATGAAGTCCTGGTCGCCAAGTGCGTGGAGGATGGTGCCATCGGCATCGCTGAGGATTACCATGCTCTGTGTGCCCGCGATGTGAGAATAGAGGCTCTCCATTTCCGGCTGGGCTTGCGTCAGTAACTGCGAATTGCGCTCTCTCAGCTCGGTTAACAGGTTGACGGCGGCAGGCTCTGTCTCCGGCCGCAAGTTGACGGCAAGACCGGTTTCGATACAGCGCTCCCATGATCGCTGAATGGAGTCTGGCAATATCCCTTCCGGCACTTCACCATGATCCAGAAGCTGTTCGCGCGCATTACGAATCCGGTGGATGTAATTGGAACGGTTCATCAATGTCTCGATTGTCTCATTTTGATTGGACAGACCGTCTCATTTTGCACGTTCAGGATGCGAAAAACAATCGTGATGAGAAATTATTTCTAATAATCAGTAAGTAACAATCAATAAATTTCAGGCATATATTCTGCTATGTATACCGTCACACTAATTAAAACCACGCTTGATTCAAGTGGTCGAAGTGTCATTAACATAATTTCCTAGGAGTGAAGTGATGAGTCTTGAAAGCTTGAAGAATCTGGGAGTAGCCATCCCATACAAAGCAAAATACGAGAACTATATTGGAGGCAAATGGGTTGCGCCTGTTGAAGGCCAGTACTTCGATAACATCAGCCCGGTCACTGGCAAGCCTTTCTGCCAGGTTGCACGCTCCAGCGAGAAAGATGTAAACCTGGCCCTGGACGCGGCGCATGCAGCAAAGGATGCCTGGGGGAAAACCTCGACCACGGCACGCGCCAATATTCTGAACAAAATTGCAGACATCATGGAAGCCAATCTGGAAAAGATTGCAATTGCCGAAACCATTGATAACGGCAAACCGCTGCGCGAAACCATGGCGGCCGATATTCCGCTGGCAATCGATCATTTCCGTTACTTCGCCGGCTGTATCCGTGCGCAGGAGGGCAGCATCAGCGAGATCGACCATGACACCGTGGCCTATCATTTCCATGAGCCGCTAGGGGTTGTGGGCCAGATCATCCCCTGGAACTTCCCGATCCTGATGGCGGTCTGGAAACTTGCGCCGGCACTCGCAGCAGGCAACTGTATTGTCATGAAACCCGCTGAGCAGACCCCTGCTTCGATCATGGTACTGATAGAGCTGATTGGAGACTTGTTGCCAGCCGGTGTGCTCAATATCGTCAACGGTTTTGGCCTGGAAGCAGGCAAGCCTCTTGCAAGTTCCAGCCGCATTTCAAAAATTGCATTCACTGGCGAAACCACCACCGGCCGGCTCATCATGCAATACGCATCGCAAAATATCATTCCGGTCACGCTGGAACTGGGCGGCAAATCGCCGAACGTGTTCTTCGAGGACATCATGGATGCCGATGATGCCTATTTCGACAAATGCCTTGAAGGTTTCGCATTGTTCGCATTGAACCAGGGCGAAGTATGCACCTGTCCATCACGCGCATTGATCCAGGAATCCATCTACGAGAAATTCATCGAACGGGCCATCAAACGCGTGCAGGCCATCAAACAGGGCAATCCCCTGGACAAGTCCACCATGATAGGCGCACAGGCCTCCAGCGAGCAGGTTGAAAAAATCCTTTCCTACATCAAACTTGGCCAGGAAGAAGGCGCACAGCTACTGACCGGT
Organism: Methylophilaceae bacterium; assembly: GCA_905339275.1. Lineage (GTDB taxonomy): Bacteria > Pseudomonadota > Gammaproteobacteria > Burkholderiales > Methylophilaceae > UBA6140. The sequence goes on along the minus strand of CAJPFK010000001.1, from coordinate 703,004 downwards.
GGCAGCGCAAGCAAACTGGACGGCGATTTGGGCGATGGCTATTACATCCAGCCGACCGTATTCAAAGGCCACAACAAGATGCGTATTTTCCAGGAAGAGATTTTTGGGCCGGTGCTTTCAGTGACCACGTTCAAGGATGAAGCAGAAGCGCTGGCGATTGCCAACGACACGCTCTACGGCCTGGGGGCAGGTGTGTGGACACGTGATGGCAGCCGTGCTTTCCGCATGGGCCGGGGCATACAAGCCGGCCGCGTCTGGACCAACTGCTACCACCTGTATCCTGCCCATGCAGCATTCGGTGGTTACAAGCAATCCGGTATCGGCCGTGAAAATCACAAAATGATGCTTGAGCATTACCAGCAAACCAAGAACTTGCTGGTCAGTTATAACCCCAATGCCCTGGGCTTCTTTTAAACTGGCATTTTCTTGAGGGAATTCAGCGGGGCCGCCAGGTTCCGCTGACGATTACCGTGACCCAATCGAGCAGAATCTCTGCAACGGATGCAGCCATTGCACTCATATCCGAGCTTGAAGCCAGGCATGGAAAACTGATGTTTCATCAGTCCGGCGGTTGCTGCGATGGCAGCGCTCCCATGTGTTTTCCAGAGGGCGAGTTTTATCTGGGCAGCTCCGACGTCAAACTGGGCGAAGTTGCCGGCGTGCCGTTCTACATGAGCAAAAGCCAGTTCGAATATTGGGAGCATACGCATCTGACCCTGGACGCCATTTCCGGCAACGGCGGGCAGTTCTCGCTGGAAAGGCCCACCGGGCTAAGATTCATTATCCGCTCAAGGCTGTACAGTGATGAAGAATGGTCACAGCTTGCCCCGGTCGAACAATGCGGCAGCTCCTGATAACTGTCGTTGATGGAAAGAAGAAGCAAATCCAATCCCCGTCATCGCAGGTTACGCCCGCTACCGTTGAAACCACCCCGGCACCATGCACATGCTTCAGGTCACCCGCATGGTTTCAGCCTTGGCCAAACCAGTTCCGCAGTTCAATCACGGCCAGGTCCAGAAATGACCGCAATTTGAGAGGCAAAAAACGTTGCCCCGGATAAACCAGGTGTATGGGATCGTCTTTTGCATACCATTCCGGTAATACCCTTACCAGTTCATCTCCGGTTACTTCCGGCCGGCACAGATAGGTCGGCAATAATCCAACGCCCTGGTTTGCGAGCACCATGGCTCGTATGACCCCTATACTGTTGGCAAGCATACGGCCATTCAACATGGTTGTAATGTTGCTGTCGCTATTAAAAAACGTCCATTGATCCCTGCCTAGGGGCGTGAACTGCAAACAACTATGTTTACGCAAATCCTGGGGCATCTTCAATACAGGGGCTGAATCGAGATAGCCTTTGCTGGCAAATGCCGCCCAGCGGATTGCTCCTACCTGCCTGGCAATCATGCTGGAATCCCTCAAGGCGCCTGTGCGTATGGCTGCATCGACCCCTTCTGCAACCAGGTCAACATAGCGGTCCGTCAGAATCAGCTCCATCTCTATTTTGGGGTACGCCTGCTGAACGCGCGTCACCAGGCCTGAGAGCAGGATATCGCCAAGGTCCGCCGGAGCCGTGACCCTCAGATGCCCTTGCGGCTGGTCGCGCTCGCTGGTAATGGCCGCTTCGGCTTCAAGCATATACCCCAATCCCGTAACGGCATGCTGATAATAGATATTGCCCGCATCGGTCAAATTCAGACGCCTGGTGGTTCTCTGCAGAAGGGTGATGCCCAGTCTTTTTTCAAGACGGGAAACCCGCGTGCTGATTGTAGAAACAGGTAATCGAAGCTGCCGCGCCGCATCACTGAAACTGCCTGCCTGGACGACTTTGACGAACGTTGCCGTTTCATTGAGATCCATATCACTATTCCATTTATTGAAAAGTTATTTCACATTTAACTACCTAGTTAAATAAAAGTCTTGCCTCTATAGTGGACTCCATCAACGATCAATAAGGAGAACGTCATGAAAAAGCTGGCTTTTATCAAGCGCAGCAACGGCAGGCACTGGGTAGGCGATGGTTTCCCCGTTCAAAGCATATTTTCATACCGGGATATCCACGAGGAAATGTCTCCATTCCTGCTGATGGATTATGCGGGCCCGACAAGCTTTGAGCCCACCGACAAGCGGCGCGGTGTAGGCCAGCATCCTCACCGGGGGTTCGAGACCGTCACCATCGTCTATGACGGCGAGGTTACGCACCATGATTCAGCGAACGGTGGCGGAACCATAGGCGCGGGCGATGTGCAATGGATGACGGCTGGCGCCGGTATCCTGCACGAGGAATACCATAGTGCCGATTATGCCCAACGAGGCGGGCCTTTTGAAATGATACAACTCTGGGTCAATTTGCCCGCCAGGGACAAAATGGCTGCGCCGTCCTATCAAGGCATCACTGATGCGCAGATTCCCCGTGTGGAGTTACCCGGAAATGCCGGGACTGCACGCATCATCGCCGGGGAATATATGGGCGCAAAAGGAGTTACACACACCTTTAGTCCCATGAACGTCTGGGATATGCGCCTGAAAGCAGGAAGCTCGTTCTCGGTCGAACTGCCGGAAGGCCATACGACTGCGCTGTTTATCCTGCGAGGCGCGGTCCGGATTGGCGACACCCACATGATACGCCCTTCCGAGCTGGCAGTGCTGGAGCGTCACGGCACCCGGCTTGCCTTTGACGCAACGGAGGGTACCATACTGTTGTTGTTGAATGGCACGCCACTTAACGAACCGATTATTGGGTATGGCCCTTTTGTCATGAATTCCTGGGATGAGATTACCCAGGCCATTGAGGATTTAAATAACGGTCGTTTCGGAACTATTGCAAGTAGTTCATGACCTGCCGCTGCGAAGCGGCAGGTTTCTGCCAACGGTGTTTATCACCTTAATTTAAAGGAGAACCCCATGAGTAAGCCCTACGTTCGTCTCGATAAAAACGATGCCGCAGTTCTACTGGTTGATCACCAATCCGGGCTGCTTTCCCTTGTTCGTGACATAGATCCTGACAAGTTCAAGAACAATGTATTGGCACTGGCGGACATGACCAAATACTTCAACCTGCCCACCATTCTCACTACGAGTTTTGAAAACGGCCCCAACGGCCCGCTGGTGCCTGAACTGAAGGAGCTATTCCCGGACGCGCCCTATATTGCCCGTCCCGGCCAGATCAATGCCTGGGATAACGAAGATTTTGTGAACGCTGTCAAAGCAACAGGCAAAAAGCAGCTGATTATTGCCGGTGTCGTCACTGAAGTTTGCGTGGCATTTCCCGCCTTGTCTGCCCTGGAAGAAGGCTATGAGGTAATTGTCGTGACTGATGCTTCCGGCACTTTCAATGCCTTGACCAGGGATTCCGCCTGGGACAGGATGTCCTCCGCAGGCGCCCAGTTAATGACCTGGTTTGGCGCGGCCTGTGAATTGCACAGGGATTGGCGCAACGATATTGAAGGCCTGGGCGCACTATTCTCCAATCACATTCCCGACTACCGGAACCTGATCACCAGTTACACGTCGCTCAAAGCCGGCAAGTAAATCCGGGTAAGCTGCAATTTACGTTACGTTAAATTGCAGCTTGAATACTATCGCTGCGTGTGCCGGATATCAAAACCCACAACCGATTGAGTCATTGGAAGGAATATGGGGCCAGGGTAAAATTAAAGAAGCCTGTTTTTACAGGCTTCTTTAATTAAGTGGTGCCCCCGACACGAATCGAACGTGTGACCCTCCCCTTAGGAGGGGTAAAAATAAAGAGCGTTAGCAATTGATTTATATAAGCAAACAGGGTTTAATTAGAATTTCATACACAAATAATACACACTGTTCATTATGGCATCTTTCACGAAACGTGGCGAATATCAGTGGCAGGCACAGGTACGCAGGAAAGGCGTAAATGTCAGCAAGAATTTCCTATACAAGGAGGATGCCGAGGCCTGGGCGCGTAAGGTCGAGCGTGAGATCGACCGAGGCACATTCATTAATACCGATGAAGCTGAGCGTAAGACCCTGGGAGATCTGATCGACGATTACGAAAAGGACGTACTGCCGACAATCAGGGCGCAGTCACAGGAAAAGAGCCGGCTGCGCCAGATCCGCGAAGGCCTGGGCAAGAAAAGCCTGGCATCAATCACCACGGCCGTTGTGTTGAAGTACAGGAACACCAGGCTGGAGAAGCTGAAACCGAACAGCGCAAACCGCGAAATCACAACGTTGCTTCGGCTAATAAGCTACGCCTACCACGACTGCAAAATACACCTGCCGCACGGCGTGCCGGAGGTCAAGAAACTGCCGGTGGATGATGCGCGGGATCGGCGTGTGAGCGATGAAGAGATCCGGGCAATCTGTGAGCATACAGAAAGCCAGGAACTGGCAATCATTGTGCGCTTTGCATTGGAGACCGGATTCCGGCGAAGCCAGATCTCGAATTTGAAGCGAGAGCATGTCTTCATCCGGCCGGACGATCGCTATTGCCGGCTTGTCCAGACGAAAAACGGCACCACGTTCAATGCGGCTATCAACTCGGCGGCTGCCAAAATCATAGAGGGTCTTCCTGCGCGTGTGGACCGTTTTTTATTCGGTCTTAAGGGAGAAAGTATTAGCCAGGCGTTTGATCGCGCCAGAGACCGCGCACGCAAGGAATACGAGAAGGAATGCAATGCCAAAGGCATCAAGCCAGATGAGAGGTATTTGGTCGACCTGCATTTTCATGATCTTCGGCATGAGGCGATAAGCCGGCTGGCTCAGCGTGTGCCTAATGTGATCGAGCTTTCGCGGATCACCGGCCATCGCGACTTGAAGATGTTGGACAGATACTATCAGATCAGCACACGCGAGCTCGTGCGGAAGCTTGGCTGAGCATCAAGAAGCCATACGTGAATACCCTGGTAATTGGCTCTCCGCTACTTCCACCCAACGTCACAGAGCATTGCCGATAAGCTAGCAAGAGCTAGCGGCCAATGAAAATCATTCATCCAAGAGATCACTCATGGTGAATGCCAACAGTAAACCAAGAGGTGAACCATAATTCTGAGCCATTGACTTTTACTCTTCGACCAGCCTTGGCAGCAAAAGAGCTGTTAACATAGAATCACACTTATTTTTCTGGAAAAAGATTCATGGCTCGCAACCCAACCGAAAGATACGGTATTGCTGAATGGTTTGGTGAAGATATAACCAATATGACGCCATCTGAGCGGCAGAGATTCGGTAAAATTGCTGTCGCTCAGGACCAGAATGGAGACATTACAAACGCCCCGCTTTGCCCATTCCTTTCCAATTTGGTGCCTGACGCCCAGTGCAATAAAGCAAGTGGAGTCTGTAGCATAAGGCGTTACTCTGCAAACCCTGACGGTTCGGCAAATCCGGTTATTGACGACAAAATAGTCACCGTCTGCCCTTCGAGGTTCCTTCAAAACTTAGCCGACCGCAAAAGCCTGTTCTCTTGGATATCTGAAATAATGCTTGATGTAGGATCGCCAACGATCGTCAAGGAAACTCCATTCTTACGCACTGTGTCAGACCATCCATCTTCTACCACTGAAGATGATGGGGAAGGAAAGAAAGCCGGGCGCATAGACTGGATCATCGTAAATCCGAAATCAATGGATGCAATTGATCTTGAGTGGTGCGCGATTGAAACCCAGGCTTTGTACTTCTCGGGCGATAAAATGCGCCATGAATTTGATGCGTATGCCTCAGCCCCATCACCACTTCTCTTCCCTATCGGCCGGCGGCGACCGGATTATCGTAGCAGCGGTCCCAAGCGCCTGTCTCCGCAATTGGACGTAAAGGTCCCCGTGCTCAGAAATTGGGGTAAAAAGGTTGCCGTTGTAATTGATCGATTCTTCTTTGAAAACATGAACTCATTATCAGATGCCTATCCCAGGGCACGAAACGATCAAGAACGACGAGATAATGCAGATGTTATCTGGTTTGTCGTTGATTATGGCCACGACATGAAGCTCATGCCTAGTAAAGTAATTTTCACCACTCTTGAGAGCTCTAGGTCCGCATTAAATGCAACCGAGCCGCTGAGTAAAAGCGATTTCACCAAAAACCTTAAAGAAGTAATTGGAGACGCCTCGCGATCAAACAAGGTATTTAAGGCTTCAAAATAAGTAGCTCATTGATAATGGCATGATGTGTGTTTTTCATTGGCACCAGCTCGATACGAAATCCATAACGACCCGCCATTTCTCTGACTTCTGAGGAGTCATCATAAGTCATCATGACTGACCCCTGAACACTGGCCATTAACTTAAAGAGGCCTTCATGATCAACTTCGTTGAACGTATACAATCTTGAACCCGCCTTTTTTCCGCCGGCCGTATATGGTGGATCTACAAAAAAGAAGGCATTTGGATCTTTCGCATACAAGCGCACAGAATCCAGAGCATCGCCGTGCTTAAAAACGATTCCGTCTTTGATCTGCCGTAACACTTTAATTCGAGTGGCCAGGGTTTCCGGATACCAACGTGAGTTTAACCCACGTCCAGCTTCACCAGATTTTACGAGCCCAGCACCCGCAGCCATAATACCGCCGCGCTGCATACGGTTCTTAATAATGGTTCTGAAGGCCCTATTGCTTGTTGTTCTTGGGTTCCCATCGAGCACCGCCCGAACATTCTCCAACGTCACTTCAAAGGAAATGATTTTCTTCGTCAACTGTTCAACATCATCTTCAGTTCCGTGAAAAATGGTCTCCCATACAGCTGCTACATCATCATCCAGCTCACACAAGAAAACTTTATCCGCAAGGCCTTCAGCAGCTACACTTAGGCCTGCAATAGCCCCGCCAGCAAAAGGCTCAACAAAAACTGAAGGGCGCTGATAAGCAGATTTCAGCCATTGCCTAACTTCAGGCACAAGCCAAGTTTTTCCGCCTGGATAACGAAATGGGCTAAGATGTCTAACCTGTGCCACATTTGTTGGCTTGACCTTGCTGTGCAGTTTCTCAACCAGCGCGGTCAAAGTTTCTACCTTTTGAGGATTCAAAAAATGTGGTCGCAGGCTATCGAGAACAGGGCGACACTCTTCATGCACGAGCACAGTGGATCGTGTAACGCCTTGTGCTCTTAGCCTCTTAATGCGCCTATTTTGTCTCTCTAGTGCTGTTGCATCCATCTGAATTTCTCCGTGAACATTCACGCAATTAAGCCCGATGCCTGCTAGGTTGTCAAGACGCCTCACGCAACTCGCTCCGTACCTGCTCCTGCTTGATATCATCAGGAACGTAGCCCGAACACTGGACGCCGGCCATGATCGCGCCGGCGACAAGAATCCGCTTTATCCACTTGCCCAGCCAGCCGGCCAGATCCCAGCCGATCCGGCCGGCAAAGCCATACGTGAATGCCCTGGTAAATGCTCGCCACATTATTCTTCCTCCTCAATTTCATAAGTCACTTCGACCACCTCAAACTCCAGTCCCATCGTTTGAGCTGTCTTGATCATGCTGGCCAGGCGTGGAGATCGAGCAGCTGCTCGGCGGATCTCATCCGCATCGAGCGGAGCTTGGTTGGCAATTTCAGCAATGTTCATTTCATTTCTCCTTTTATATTTCTACATAAATGAACTGATACTCAACCCGATCGCGCTGCTTGCCCAACAGCACAGCCTGGCCTTCATGATATGCATCCAGACACAGGGCGATCACCTCTTGCGGGGTGTGTAATGGCACAGTGAAGAAATGGACTGAATGCGCCTTATCCCAATGTGACCAGACAGCCATCCCTGCGCTGGTTTTGATGAGGTCAATTTTCATTTCCATTCGCCTCACTCAACTGACTCGACAAACGACAAGTAAAAGTACCCGGCGGCGACACCACGTCCAGCGGCATCCAGCTTTCTCTCCATCACTGCCCGCGCTTCTTCCTCATTGTTGAAGCGCAAGGCCTTGGATCTGTCGCGGGTGAATGTGGTCGCATATTTACGTCCATTTTTACTCATCAGATAGTGCTGCTCGGTGTGCCCTACCCCAAATACAAAGCCTGTAATAAAACCGCTCATTTCATTTCTCCTTCTTATCGAAAAATTAATTAACAATTCCAGCCTTCAAAATCTTGTCAGCCGCGCTAAAAATCCGCTTCGCGCTCGGCTCTGGAAGCGTTTCGCCATCGAGCCAGCCTTGAATGTAGTGCCGGCTTTCTGCCTGCCCTGGCATGTCCAGAATGGACACCAGAAGGTAGGCAACGCTTTCAGCTTCAACTTCCATCAGGTTCCGGCTCAGTTCTGGCGCATCTGTCATTTCAACGTCATTGGTGTGGCCTAGAACAACGTGTGCAAGCTCATGGAAGCGCGTTTTATGTTTCAGTGGGTTCATGCTATTGACGGCGATCGTTCTGCCCTTTGCATAGCCCAGCACGTTCCCATTCAGATGCGAAAACTCTTCCTCACCTACATTCAGTTCTAGCATGGCTTTTTCAGAATTCCAGAGGGGTGCTGCAATTTCCTCGGAATAATCTTCACCTTTCGTCTGCTCCAGGCTGAACCAATGCGGCCGCATAATGAACTTGCGGAATCCAGCTTCTGTGATCTCGCCCGTTTCCTCATCGATAACAGCTTTCTTGATGGTCACCGGCATATAGAGGCTGATTGCCTTCTGACCCTTCTTCACCATGCGCCCCTTGTCCTGCCATGCCCTGAAGCTTGCCAACGGTGACAAACCCAGACCGCGCTCCATCAGCTGCTGTGCTGCTAACATTTGATTGCCGATGCTGAAGTTGTGAAATGCCCTGTAGGCTTTGTTTGCAATGCCCGGCACATTCAACGCCTGCTCCAAAAGCCCTGCAAAATCTGCTCTTTGGTGAGCCTCGGGGGTGCAGGGGGAACTCCCTGCGGGTTTGTTGGTGTTGATTGTGTGTGTGGTCATGATTGTTCCTTTCCGTCTGTTGAATTTCTGCTCTTCGGAGCCGCCTCACCCGTGAGCGGCCAGACGGCACACGCTTTTAGGCGGGTTGCAAGGCAGCGTGACAGACGGGGACTTAATGAGGTGGCACCGGGCCGCTTTTGCCTGGTGACGGATTCCTCGTTCATTCCCCGGCTGGCGCGATGACTTGCGCCTTTAACCCGCCGTGCCGGCTGGACGCCTTGGGCGGCTTTGAAGAGCAGATACAGACGGAAAGGACGACCACACGCACGGCTTTCGACACCAACCCGCGGGGCTATGCCCGCGCAAAATGGGGTTAAAGCGATGCCATGGCTTTGCCGTGGCATCACCGATTGCATTTCCCTTCCCGGTGCGTGCGAAGCTGGCACTGGGAAGCTCTAATGTTCCCGAAGCATTCAGCCGCCTTGTGGCGGCTGAATTCATTTTGGAGCTAGCTGTTGGCATTCCGGTGCCATTCCGGCATGCGCAGGGTGTCGAAGAAAAATAGGCAGATGTACGCCACAGCTGCCGCCCAGAACAGCGGTGTCCAGCCAGCTAGAATGAAAATGAACTGGGCGAAGATAATGGCCAGGAAGATCCACCACTGGGGTGCGCCGAGATACAGCCGATTCAAGCCCGGCAAAACCATTAGTAGAAGGTATGCGATAGCGAGATTTTTTGGTTTTTGTGAAGTCATGATGTTTCCTTTCAAAAGTTTGGTTTGGTTATTTTTTGGGTTGCTCTGGTTTGGTTGGTTGTTGGCCCACCTTGCCGGCGCGTCGAGGGATTCGTGCGCTATAAACGCCAGTGCCGCCGCCGGCTAATGCAGCTGCAATTGATGGGATTTGCAGTAGCAAATACGCCGCAAGTAGCGCGGTCAGACCGGCGACAAAGCTCGCCAGCATGACTTCGCCATAGTTCGCGCTTGACCCAGCCTTAGCGGCTGCCTCGGCCTTGCTGGCGAGGCTCTGAAAAACACCGCTGGTAATGCCAACGATGATCGCGGCCAAGACTTTCCATAAGGCAGCGCTGATCAGGAAGCGGAGCCATCCGTCAAAAACGAAGGTCGCCGCAGGTAGCAATAACCATGGAATGAAAACCGGACCCAAAATGATCGCAATGGTGACCATAAACTGAGAGGCCATGGCAACGATAAAAAACACGCCACCGGCCAGCAGCAACAGCAGCCCAGACAAGAACAAGGCCCCGACTTGAGCCAAGCTGGAGTAGATTTTTCCCATAATGTTTAGCGGATTCCAGCTTTCGCCAGCGGCAAAATCATTCGTCAATTCCATGGTCGCCGTTCCCGCCCGGTAGAACGCCGAAAGCGATTCGCTTAGCGTTCCGCTCATCGAGCCGCCAGGCAGCAGAGTATTGGCGATCTGATCGAGACTGCCAGCTATGCCATCGACAAAGACGATGCTATAACCAGCACTGACCAGCCAGTACACGATCCCGGCCAGGAGAATCGTCCTGATCAGGCCGCCCATGATGCTGGTCAGCTCACCGGCTTCAAGGATGAGCCTAATGCCCATCCAAGCAAAAGCCAGCGCCCCAAGGGCCAGAAAAAGGTCGTGCCCATACCCCTGGATCACCCCGCTCTTCTCAGCCAGATACTGGCCGGCCTCGGCCAGTATCTGGCTCGCGGCTTGGTCGAACTGTTGAATGCCGGCCATCAGTCAAGTCCAATCATTTTGCGGTGCTCGGCCTTGGCCCGCTCCCAGCGTTCGCGTTTCAGCCTGTCGCGCTCCTCAGCATCCATCTGCTCGATTTCTTTCCGGGTGTCGCGCACATTTCTGGCATTGGTTGTGGCGATCAGCTGCCCCAGCTGGTCACTGAGCAAAGCGTTCTGGACATTGATCGTCGAAACCGCTTGCATCAACCCGTCATTCTTTGGCAATTGCTTAATGATTAGGTCTGCACGAGTTTTGTTATGTTCGATGTCCTGCCCAATCCCGGCGAATAGCTCCAAGAACCGCGTTTCCGACTGCCGTCCGAGCTGCCGCATGGCGACTTCGCTCTCCAGAATTTTTTCGTAATCAAGATTTGAGTTGGCAGAAACACGCATCAACGTTTTAACGGTGTCGTCAATCTTTGTGTAATCATTAGAAAGGGTCATCAGCGCCCGACTCGCCTGGCTGTAACGCTGGATCAAATCAAGTGCGCCGCCCTGAGCGTCAGCAACGCTGGTCGGCACGCGGCCAAGAACTGCATGGCTCAACGCTGGATCAGGCAGCCGCTGGATGTTTCTCAGCATCGTCGAATATTGATTCACTTGAGTCTGAAGCTGGCTTGTCTGCAAGGCTGTCTGCCGCGCCTGCTGCGCGGCAGTCGCGGCATTCTTGGCCAAATTCCACGGATCCTTTACCACTTTGGCGGCATCCGCATCCTGGCAGCCAGCCAGTAATAAAATAGCCATGATTAATGTGGTGAATTTCATGCTTTTTCTCCTTTTTCAATCTCAATCTCTTCTATCGCCTCGGCCTCACGCAATTCTCGGTGGTACTGCACGTGACACAAATCGAGCGCCACGTGGACGGAATTCAGAAACTTTCCATATGCGTCCATCAGATGCTCCCAGCTGGTCCGCTGGTAGTATTCTGAGATCGGACTCTTAACTAAGGCATCCATCATGGGGCCGGTTAAAACCGCGTCGATTTTGTGGATGGCGTCATGGACTTGCCCGGCACCATCGTCGAGGAACCCATAGCGCTCCCTAATCGCTTCCACACTAGGCTGCTTCATTGGTGCCGCCTTTCTCTGCGGCCGCAGCATTTTCAGCTTCCAGGATTTTCCTGGTGACCACAGTCATCAGCCGCTGCATTTGGCTGGTCAATTCTTCAAGCAGCTGCTCAACACGTTGGTGCAGTGCCCGCTCCGCCTCTGTTTCGAGTTTCTTGCTGAGCCAGGCATTCACCGTCCGCAGATCGAGGAGTGCTTGAGTCCCAGTTTTATCGATGAAAACGTCATACCTGTCGAGATCCATAACCTGCCTTTCATGTGGTTCAAAATAAAAAAGCACCCTCAAATAAGTTCTTGAGGATGCTTAAATTTTTACAAATTAAAATGGTTTATGTATGCTCAAATAACACGGGTTTTATGGGGTTATCTGATCAGAGATTTACCCTGGACCTCAAAAACAAGATAGTTAGGTTGGATCTACTAACAATCAAAAATAAGAAAGCAAGGGATTGAGCATGGAACTCAGCAAAACGATGACTTTGACAGACGCCTCAGGGAAGATTTTTGAATTTAACCAGCTCGAGGTGATGCAAAACTTCTTTAGAACAGAACGGGACTTTTGGAAAAATAAATATGAAATGTTGGCAGAAGAAGGCTTAGATCTACCTAGTTATTTCCAAATTTATAATCAGTTTGAAAATGCCTTAAACGTTGTAGCAACATGGAAAGCTGAGGCACCTAGCTGGGATGTAAACAGCTTTCATGCACAAATAGACAGCCTCTATAACAGCTACTTTAGAAGGAATTCAGCCAACTGGCTCTACAGCGGCCACCCCTTCCTTACAGTATGGATCGAACTCATACGCAAAAGCTCAAAGATGGCAGAGAGCTTTCTAAACTGCATGACCAAAAAGTTATCTGTTACTGGCCATGACATTGAAACTTTTAGTGGCAATATCCTTGCATACGAATTCTTGATGCAAGATGACTCAAAGATCTATAAGAGAAGGAATGCAGAGAGAGAAACCTTCAACGCACTGAGGTCGGATCTTCGAAAAAAACGAGACGACCTCTTAGTAGAAGCCAGTGACCTTCAAAGTAGCATCAGCATTTGGAAAGAAGGCAAGCACAAGGAAATAAACGACTGGCAAGAATCCAATATTAATCGAGCAAACGAGGTCGCCATTTATCAGTCAAACACCTTCCACGAGCGCCTAGCAGCTTGGCATGAGAATATTGATAGGCTAGAAAAAACGTATAAAGAAAAACTACGCTTTGACAGCCCTGCAAGCTACTGGAATCAGGCTGCGAGCAAATTCAAAACGCAGGGCATGTTATGGACGCTTGCATTAATATTTGTTGCTCTTGGCTCAGTGACCTATCTCAGTTTATTTTTCATTGCCTGGCTTACCGGCCTGTCCCTACCAATTAAGCTTAGTACGCTTGAAGGCGTAATTCTATTCGCCTCCATTCTTTCACTCATCGCTTTCCTTGTCAGAGCGCTATCACGATTGATATTCAGCTCATTTCACCTTCAACGTGATGCCGAAGAGAGAGAACAACTCACCTACTTATATTTATCCCTGGGGCACGAAACTGAGGTTGATGCAGAATCCAGAAGGATTATTCTTCAAGCGTTGTTCAGCCGCTCGGATAGTGGGCTTCTAAATAAAGACAGCGCGCCATCAATGCCAGGAAACGTTCTTGACTCAATACTTCACGCAACTAGAAGATCGGGGAGCTCAAGCTAGATCTACATCCTATTGGCTACCGCCCACGCGCTAAGTCCAATGCATTCTGCTTTTCTGCCTGTCTCGTCTGGACACGCTGGACGAGCTGCTGGCGGTTGTCGGTATAAATTTTGATCTCGGATCTGGCCCTGGACAGGGAGACATACAATGATTTCTGATTCATCAGGTTCTGCCGGTTGGATTCGGCGTGAACAAAGACACGGTCGCTGGTTTTGCCTTGGGCGCGGTGTGCGGTCTGGGCGTAGCCATAGTTCAAATGCCGGTTTTTTTCGTGGGTGAGGTCGAGTTTGATTTTCTGGCCATTGGCAAACCTCATCTCCAGTTCATGTCCGTTAATACGTTCAACCCTGCCCTCCATGCCATTCGTTAAGCCTCGGTCCCTGTCGTTCTGGGTAAAGACTAAACGATCGCCGGCTGCAAACTGGCGCTGCACCGGCTGATACACCTCAAACTTGGTGTTCTGCCGTGGATTAATCTGAACAGCCTTGCCTTCTCTGTTTTGCAGGGTCAGCGTATTGCTGGCTTGGTCGATTTCCTTCACGGTCCAATATGAATTTTTTGCGATATCGTGTTTACGGTAATCACGGGAAAACTTCAGAACATCCCCTCGTGTATACAGTGACGCATCCCGCAGTTCCGCTTGTGTCACCGCCTTTCCCTCCAAAGTAGCAGCCGTAATCTCGGCTTTTTTCACCTCGCCTTGCTCCTGCAACTTGCCACGAATCGCGCGGTTCAGCTCTTCCCTGTCATCGCGGCCCGGCGCAATCACGATAGTGCGCTCGCGCTCTTTCTCATTCAGCTTGCTGTAGTCATTTGCAATCGCCTCCACCCGCTGCTGCCTGGTATCCAGTTCGCGCACGCCACCCACGCGGTCGACATGCTCAAATGCCTGCTGCAAGTCGTTCTCAATGCTTTTCTCAACTGCTGACTTGGCATCCTGATTCACCTGACGCACGATTTCATCAAGAACGAAGGTTTGTGTTTTTTCCTGGACTTGCCGGAAGGCAGCGCCGGCTTCCTGGCTGGCCAGCTGCTTTGTGTCACCAACAAGGATAAGACGCGCTCCGGCAACCTCGCTTTGCCTTATCAATTCGGCCATTTGCTTTGTGCTCAGCATTGACGCTTCATCCACAAGCCAAGCCTGTTTTCCTGCGGCTCGCGGCTGATTCGCATTAGCAAAATCAACCAAAGCCTTAGCAACCGTTTTGCCGTCGATGGACAGGGCTTCAGAGAGGGTACCAGTCGCTGAATGCGTCGGGGCCATGCCGGTGATGGCATAGCCTTGCCGCCTCAGCTCGTCCGAAATGGTTTTCAGCACCGTGGTGGTTTTCGCTGTGCCGGCGTAACCCTGCACGGCCACGATTCTGTCTGTTGTTTGCAGCAGGCCCTCTGTGGCTTGAAATTGCCCTCTGGTCCAGATGTAACCCTTGGCCGTGCTTTTCTGCACGGTCTCACGTAGTAGATTTTCCGTGTCCCGCGCGGACAGGAGCGGTTGGACAGAATTCTTCGCTGCCTCAAGCCGCGCCAGCATGCTGGTTTCGCGTTCGAGCGCTGCGGCTGTGGTGTACCCGGCCACCTCGACAGTGGCATCTGCGCTGTGGTCATGGATCCTGCCGGTGCGCTGCTGTAGCTCACCCGATACAGTCCGCCGTTCGATTTCGCGTTGGACATCTTCCTTCCTGACGTAGCCCAACCCGAACCGCAAAGCCTCATCCATCAATGCTTCGCGGGAGAAAAAGTTTTCCCGTTCGGCCAGCTTCTCTACCGCGAAATTAACGGCATCGCCAGCCTTGCCGGCGTCACCTGGTCGACCTGATTGATGCCGCGATTTCTCAACGATTTTCTTGAGATCCAATCCGTGAGAACTGGCGAGATTTTTCCACTCTGCCTTGAGCTGGGCATGGTCGAGCGACTCCTTTTTGTTGCGAGTCGCCAGCGCTGCCTTTTCTTTCTGCGCAGCCGTTGCGGTATCGCGGTTTAAGCCTTTTTCCTGAAGTGCCTCATTGACCTCAGCAGATCGAGAGCTGAAGACCTCGATCGCATGCTTTGGCACCCCGGCGATTTCAAACAGTGCGCCAGCCTTGCCCGCCTGCTTTTCGATGTCATAGCCCAGCCCGACTACACGCTGGGCAAGCTCAATGCGGTAAAGCTCACCTAGTCTTTTCTGGACTTGGAAGATCTCTTTCGTTTCCAGGCTGCGCCACTGACCATCGGCCCGTTGGGTCATGTTCATGAGGACCGCGTGGGTGTGCATCTGCGGGTCCTGATTGCGGTTGGTTTCATGTCGGAAAGTAGCCGCCACCATCTTTCCGGTTCGTTCGGTGTGGACTTGGCCGTTGACCTTCACTCGGGTCTGAACGAACTCCTTCTCGATTGTCGCCAGCGCCGCCTTCACTGCGGCGTCATGGGCCTCGATCAGCCGTGTATCGCCGCCAGCGAGGCCTACGATGCTGACAGACTTAGGAGCACTAAAAGTCAGATCCCAGCCGGCCTTGTGCTCACGGTCACTGTCTTTACCACCACGCCCCAGCTCCGTACCGTCCGGCAGCCGGCCTTCCAACAAGGTCTTGAATTGGGCAGGGTTCACTTCGCCGGCCAGACCAAGCGCAGTCGCGCCTTCGCCTACCCATTCCGTCTGCGCTTTGCCTTGTTCAGAGTAATAATCGTCCTGCTGTTCGTAGTAGCTCGCTGCCGCTTCACTATTTTTTATAACTGAAATCGAAAGCATCACTCACCTCCACCAAACAGATTGAATTCAGCGGTGGATTCTGCCTGTGCGGCCGGTTCCGCTGGTTTCTCCGCCGGCACGAACGGCTGCGGCCGCACGCCAGTGATCAAAGGCGGGTGAGGGATCTGCACCCGAGCAACAGAAATGTTGCCAGGCAGCTTCAGAAAACCGTGATTGTTTGGCAAGCCGGCTATTTCAGACGGCAGCACTGCCCGGACTGTGGTGCGGCTGACTGAGGTGGACTTACGGCGGTCTTTGTTGTTCTCACTCACCGTTTTGCGCTCGACGTCCTGTTCCCCTATCGTCCTAGACATGGCATCAGCAGTTTCTGCGTCTGGCGCGCGTAAAATGAGCATGCTGGAGAGGCAGGCAAGAATGACGCTGGCCTGTTCCCTGCCGTAGAGGTCGCGGAGTTGGGCAACGGTTTGCAGCCCAAGAACTGGGGCGAGGCCATGTTTTCGGCCGTTTGTGAGAATTTCTGTTATCCCCTGAATCCGGCCGATTCGGGCGAATTCATCTGCAAACAGCCAGATCCGCCTGTCGCGATCGGGTGGCATGCCGAGGATCTGGTTGCCAGCCACGGAAAGCCAGCATGAAAGCAAATCCTTGAGCGCATCTAGTTGATCTGCCTGGTATGGCAGGAAAAGCCAGCCGTCGCTCTCTCTCACCCATTTGCGGATCGAAAAGTTATCAGCGCCGGCACCGACATCAAGCTTCTGCAAGGCCCGCACATAGCGCGTCATAATCGATCTGACGCTGCCAAAAATGCCATGCGCGCCCTCTTCCAGCATCTGGGCAGCTGGCTCACCCTTCAACAATTCCTTCAGCTCATCCTTGCCGGCGATCGACAACCAGTAAACTAAATCCTTGTTGCTTTGCCGGCCGGTTTCGGCCAGCCGCGCCATGACGCTACTGAAAAACGTCTGTGTGTAGCTGATCCATTCTTGCTCATTTCCATGACCATCTGGGATGAGCTGTTTCGATATGCGTTCCACATCCCAGCTGTTGAACACCTCGGCAAACGGGTTCCAACCTTCAGTTCTTAGGTCAAACGGATTTAAGATGGCATCGCCATCTCGCCAAAACCGCTCCAAGAACTCGCCATTCGGATCCAGAACGATCGCGCGGTGGCCGCGGTCCAGTGCAGACTGCATGAGCTGAATGATGGCGCTGGTCTTGCCTGTGCCGGGGGCACCAACCATCGTGATACCTTGCACCTCGGCAGAAACTGGGTAAGGCACGCCGCCGATTCGTGCATGGAAGTCCACTTTAGACAGCGCTTTAGCGACTGGCTTGCTGTCTGAAACCATCGTGCCACGGATGCGCTTCTCGTCCTGCTTAACCGGACGGCCAGAAGCCCAAGCCCAGAGCGCAGCATCGGCAAGACCTCCAGCAACAGCGCTGAAAAAAACGATGACCAAAAATAACTTGTCCTGCTCGTGCCGCCAGGCGGAATTTGTGTTTTTCAGTACATGGTTGACCGCGACGGGTCTTCCTTGGTGCATCACATGAAGTTTCTCGCCAAGCGGGCCGCCCTGTGTGACTACGCTGAATGCCTTCGCGCGAAAATAGGTTTTTGTCGCGGCAGGGTCCACCTGTTTGCTGACAAGTAAGCCGCCCCAAAAGTACGAAACGAGACCAAACCCAACGACAAACGCTAGTGCGTAGAACTTAAACTTCATCCTGCACCCCCTTGGCGATCTGTTCACGAATTGCTTCGACCGCTGGCCGGCGATCTGCTGGCAGCGCGGACAGGAAGAGTTCAGCGATTTTTTCACCGACGAACCTGACCTCGCGCTTCATCGCACTTTCGCTTTTGAGGTGCAACGCTACCCGCGTTTCCTCTGCTAGGTCGCGGTCGATTATGTCCAGGACGATCTTGTTCATGGAGCATTTTTGAACCAAAGCCTTCCGCTGTAGAACGTTATAGACGCGGGCATCCATGCGGATGCTCAATTGTTTGTAATTCATGAATCATTCCTTTTTTGCTGATGTTGGCTGCTTTCGGTGAAGTTGCCGCTGCCCTATGAATCACACTCTGAACCACACGAAAAGCCTGCACCGGCAAGGCTTCCGGCGCGGTTACGCGCCGCGCTTGATGCACCGCAGGGTGCGTGGGGTGTGTATTGATTCAAAACGGGACCCGAGCCGGAGGCTTGGGAGGAACCAGAACTTCACCTGACAAGGTCAGGGTACAAAACTTGAACCAAAAATGAATACTTAGATAACAGCCCAAACAGGGGGTTATCTGAAAAGTGATAGGAGGCAAAAAAGCGGCGGCGGCCGCTAGCGCGGCCGCAAAAAAAAACCGCTCGCTTGCGCTCGCGGTTTTGCCTGTACAGGAAGTACATGGGGAAGTTCTTGAGGCTCTTAGGCACCTTGTCCTTGTTCAGGGGCGATTTTCTGCCTTTGTCCAAGGACAGCTCTCACCTCTGCCCGCTGCCGTTCATATCTCTCACCAGCTGGCACAGCTGGCAGCTCGGGAAGTTTAAATCTGTCCTGCTGCTGGCGTTTGTGGTTCTTGAAAGCCTCTATGGTTTCAATGTCCATATCGTTTAACCCCTCCCTTTTAACCCTGTTAATGATGTGTGGTTTAAATTTTGGCCCAACCTTCTTCCCAGCTTGCTTCTCCCACCAGATTGCAGCTTCAACAACTTCCTGAAGATCCACCCCCCCCGTGGGGGGTAGGGGGGTGGTTTTTTCTTTAACTTCTACTTGGTCTTTCCCTTGGTTCTTAACTCGTTGATTTTTAACAAAACCAGTTAAAAACTCGACAGAAAGCCCGCATTCCTGACTTTGTGCAACAGACGAGAGAATGCTTTGCCGTAAAGCTGCCGATTCGACCTGGCGAAAATCGGCAAGCGCCTGCTGACCTCGTTGCGGACCTTTGAATGTGTTGTTCCGGAAAAAGTCTGTGAGGAAGATTTCCCCTGTGTCTTGGTCAACCTCGACCAAACCAGCTCTCGCGAGATCTCTCAGGCCTCCTTCGCATGCCTCGACTGAAAGGCCAGCATCGTCCGCGAGGCCAGAAGGCACCCAGCAACCGACGTGACTCTCGCAGCCGACCTGCAAAACGGCAAGAAGAAGTTTGAGATCTGGGACCAGCTGCCTGATCGCTGGCCGGCGAAAATAATTACGCTTGATGCTGCTAGAGGTCTTCATGGCCGTGCCCCTTGCTCAGCCATTCTCCTGACAAGTTCTGCATTGGTTGGCCGCCCGCGTTTTTTGGCTGGCTTTATCCACCAATCGATCAGCTCCTGCTTACTGTAGAGCGCTATTCTGCCCACGCCTGGCAGCCGCGGCGGCAATTTCCGTTCGAATTGCCAGCGATTCCTCGTGCCCGCACTGATGCCGAAGATCTCGCAAAGGTGCTCGTTCCGTAGAACGGGCGGATATGATTCCAGCGTTTTTTCGAGCCGCTGGCGTTGCTCGTCGTAAGATTGAGATGTAGACACTTTTCCCTCGCAAGGAAAAAGCCATTGAACCCCCAAAAGGATCCGCATCTGGAATGATGCGGCGCGGCGGGGGTATAGCTGCTAACAGCTCCGCTGCTGGAATTGTCTGCACATGGCAAGTGCGCAGACGCATGGAACACCCATTTGCTCGATGGCCGCACTCTTTCAGCGGCGGTTTGGCGCTCTTAATCGTAACGCCAAGCGGTGAATAAATTATACAGGCTTATCTCATGATTGCAACACCCGTAAACCATTGAAACCAAGCCATTTTATAACCGAAAGCGATACACAAATAATACACACTCAAGGCTGAAAAACAGGTATAAATGGGTATAAATAGGTATAAAATGGAGCTGCCAGAAAAGTCTTGTAAGATATTGAATTATGAAGAAAAAAACCTGTTTTTATTGGTGCCCCCGGCACGAATCGAACGTGCGACCCTCCCCTTAGGAGGGGGATGCTCTATCCACTGAGCTACGAGGGCATGGGTGTTATTTTCTCATATTTATCCGCGAAACGAATTTAGATTGATGAAAACTGTCATCATGTTTTGCTGAATTCCGTTAACCATGCTCAATTTTCCGGGGAAAATGATGAAATACTTTGCAATCCTGGCCGCCCTCGCCTTGGGTTTGTTGCTGTTCCGCGTCGTGAGTTTTGCCGGCAACATACCGAAACCCGGTGAACCAGCACCGGATTTCAACCTGCCGGACGCCGGTTCAAGAACGCATCAACTTTCTGATTATTCCGGAAAATGGCTGGTGCTCTACTTCTACCCAAAGAACGATACCCCCGGTTGCACAAAGGAAGCCTGTGCTTTCCGCGATGATTTGTTCCAGATAGAAAAACTGGACGCAAAGGTCGTTGGCGTAAGCGTGGATGATACCGACTCACATGCACGGTTTGCAAAAAAATATAATCTGCCCTTCCCCCTGCTTGCTGACAAGGATGGAAAAGTGGCAGACAGCTATGGAGCTTTGACCAATCTGGGGCTGATCAAAATCGCCAAGCGCTACACTTACCTGATCGATCCGCAGGGCAGGATTGCCAAGGTCTATTTGAGCGTGGATACTTCCAGGCACTCTCAGGAAATCATTGATGACCTGAAAAAACTCAGCGGCAAGAAGCTCTAGCGCCGGCTTTCAGCAAAACTGCCGACTTGCAAATCAAGGCAGCACACGGGCATTGACAGGCTGGCAGGGCGAATTACGCGCATTCCCATGCGCTTGCCGCCATGAAAAAAGGTCATGCATGACGCCGTGACGTCTCATAAACTCCCACAGAATAAATAGTGTTTGTCCTACAGAAAATTTGCACAATTCAATTTAACATGCAGTCATCAGAGTTCTGTCTTTCAAACTTTGACTCTCCTGTTACCCACTGGGCTACTCCTCCCCGATAGTTCAGTGGGTTTTTAATACGCTATTCATCCGGTTCCGAATCCATCCCGCCTTCCATCAATTCAAGGGAAACAGGTACACAGGTTTATTGACGCCCAGTTTCAAGGCGGTAGGTTGCAGCCGGCCGGTCGGTGCATCGCGTTCAAACACATGAATATCGTTGGAATCCTGATTTGCCGCCAATAAAAAACGGCCGTCCGAGGTCAGATTGAAATTCCTGGGCGTCCTGCCGCCGCTCGATATCGTCTGAATCAGGGACACCACACCATCCATGCCGATTTCAAAAACACTGATCTGGTTGGCATCTCCTCTATTCGAGGCGTAGAGAAATTTCCCGTCAGGCGAGATTCTTACCTCTGCAGCCTGAACATCTCCGAAAAACCTCTTATCGGTTAAAGACACAATCTGGGATTGGCTGATTTTCCCGTTGTCATAAGCATACACACCCAGCTGGGCCGTCAATTCATAAATCAGGTAAAGCTGGCTGCCATCGGGATGAATCACCATGTGCCTGGGCCCGGAACCCGGTTTTACCCGGAAATCGGCCGGATTGGCCGGGGAAAATGGTTGCGGTTGCTCCGGATGGAAATCGTAAATATGAATCCTGTCAGTGCCCAAGTCTGCGACCAGCATCTGCTTGCCATCCGGATGGAATACCGCACTGTGCACATGGGCGCTGCCCTGCCGCTGTTTATTGGCACTGCGGCCCTTATGCTGTATGGTCTGCACATGCTTCAACATACCATCCGATATTTCATAGACGCTGAAATTGCCGCTGACATAATTGCCGGCAACCAGAAAACGCTCAGAAGGATCCAGGCTGAGATAGCATGGATGAGCACCGAAAGTATCGGCAGTGCTGAGCAATTCAAGACTTTCAGCCTGCCGATCAAATGCAAACGACTTGACCTTGCCGCCCCGTTCTCCGGCAGTATCTTCAACTGAAAAAACAAGATTTCGTGCCCGATTGCCGATAACGAATGAAGGGTTGTTTACTCCGGCGGCAATCACTTTCGAGGTCAGCATCATGCTGCGTGGATTGAAAGAGAGCAACTCGATGCCCTGATCCTGATGGTCGGTATAAACGCCAACCAAGAAAGCATAGGGGTCAACCCGCTCACCTGCCTGGGAAGGCTCAGCCCTGGCCTCAAATATCAGCATGATGACGATGAGGAAAACCAGTCCAGAGTGCCTCATGATGCGCTCCTGATATGTAAGGGTCTGATATTACATGAAATACTGGATTGGTGCCCGGGGCCGGAATCGAACCGGCACGCCCTTTCGAGCGAGAGATTTTAAGTCTCTTGTGTCTACCAATTTCACCACCCGGGCAACGGGTAAGCGGGAATCTTTAAAGCAGTGGCAGCGCAAAAACAAGCCGCATATTCTAACACTTTGTGAGCGTTTTTATCGGACTTTGCTTGAAGTCGTTGCTGCATACCATCCGGAGCAAGTATCCCCGTGGCAGCCCGGATATAAAAAGGCTTATGGCTAAAGACCTGAAGCCGCCTACGCCATGCGCAGGCAATGCCGAATAAAACAGATCAACTGCGAACAATAAAAAACGGGAGCCGAGGCCCCCGTACCAGTTTCTTCCTGCTTTATTACCTGCTTATTCCAAACGGATCAGTTCGACACGGCGATTTTCCTGGCTTCCGTTTACCGGATCATTCTCGGCCACCGGCTGGTCGAAGCCGTAGCCTTTAGCGGTAAACCTGCCGGCATCCTCACCCTTGCTGATGAGGTAATCAAGCACTGCCTTGGCCCTATCTTCGGATAATTTGTAGTTATAGGCGGCACTTGAGGTATTTCTTTTATCCGTATGCCCCCCTATTTCGACTTTTGCGCTACCCCACTCAGCAAGTACTTTCCGTGCGTTATCCAGAGCGGGCAGACTGGATTCGATGATCCTCGCGCTATCTGCCTCAAACTGCACATCCGGAATGATCTTCCTGCTCAATGACTCAACTGGCTTCTGCGTGGCGGCACCGCTGCCTGTCTTCAATGACAGCAGCGTATCGCTGAGAGGCTGGGCATTTGCCATTAATGCCTCTTTGTCTACATTGAGCATGACCGGAACAACAGCCTCACAGACATTCTGCCTGTCGAAATACTCAGCCCTGTCGAAATCAGGCAGATCCGCGCGCACCACACCAAGCTTGCTCAGCAACTCGCCCTGGCCTGCGTATGTGCGCACGTAAGCTGTTTTCATATCGAAACTGGTGTTGGCATAGGTACGCCTGGCCTGGAAATATTCATTCTCGGTATCCAGCAAATCCAGCAACGTGCGTTGCCCGATATCAAACTGTTTGCGATAGGCTTCACGGGCTTTCTCGATTGCAAGCTGGTGCTGATCCCGATAAATCAACTGTTCTTTCAACCGGTAAATATCGTTATAGGCGATCACTATGGTCTGGCGCGTATCTACACAGGCCTTGTCACGCAGGTCCTGCGTACTGATGAGTTTTTCGGCAGCCTGGTCGATGGATGCGCGGTCGGAGAAGCCATTGAACAGATTGAAGTTCATGGTGAGTTCAATCACATCGGCAGCTTGCGTGCTGTTTCTGCCATCAGAGCTGGTATCCAGCACCTTTCTGGCCTGCAGGTCCAGCCTGGGCATATAACTGCCGCGCTTGCTTCTGACTTCCTGTTCTGTGGCAACGATATTTTCAATAGCGCCGAGCAGTTCGGGGTTTTTCCTGTAAGCAAGCTGCAAGGCTTCCGTGGCGGAGGAAGACAGGCCGGTGTTGGTAAAATCCACTTCCGGCAGGTTGTCCGGCGGCAATTCGCCAACCAGCCTCTGGTACCTGGCCATTACGTCGTGCAGATTGGTGATTTCAGTCAACAGGTTTGCTTCTGCCAGCGCCAGGCGACCATTCGCCTGTTCCAGGTCGACCCGCCGGCCGACGCCGGCACTGACGCGTTCCTGAATCCGCTCATAAAACTGTTTGTGTGAAATATAGTTATCCTGCGCATGTTCCTTGAGCTGACGATAGCGCTGGATATCAAGATAGGCGCGTACCGCTTCGAGCGCCGTATTTTGCATGGCGCTTTGCAGTTCGTAATAACGCACGCGCGAGGCATGCCCCAGCCGGTTGACTTCGCTGGTGGTTGCAAACCCGTCAAACAGCATCTGGCGCAAGACCAATGCCGTTTGGCGCTCCGGAATGGCGCTATTGCCGAGGTTTGGGCCGACGTCTTCCTGCTTTCTGTAGTTCGCGGTCAAATCCACCTGCGGCAACAGATTGCCCCTGGTTACAAGCTGTTCCTGCTGCGCCGCCGTAAAGTTGTGGTAGCGTGCCTGCACTTCAGGGTTGCGCGTAACGGTTTTCTCTATAATTTGCTGTAAAGTGGCTAAATTATCCGCATAAACGGTCGATGACATGAATAATGTTACGGCTACCGCAACAATGTTGAAAATTCGACTCCTCGACATCGTTTGTTTAAATATATGCGTCATCTAATATTATTCAAGAGATTAAGGCTATAACTCATTATATTTATTAAATATTAATTTTCTGATTTTGGGCCATTATAACAACTAATACCCCTATGGCAAGCCCGTGTTTACAATTGTTTACAGAACCTACATGCAGATAGGGCAATTCCTATGCCATTTTGGATAAAGATTCCTTCAAAATTCCAATGAATTCGCCGTGCCAATACCCGTCGAATCCGGCGGCTAAAACCAGATACGGCAGGCTCATTGCCTTCATGGCGCTGGCATGGCTGTGGACCATCCCTGCTAACAGCATTGCGGCGATTGACTTTGACCGGTTGCTCGGACTTGCCCGGCAGCAGTATGGGGAAAGCGCGTACCTGTCCATGGCAGAACTCAGAACACTGCTGGCAAATCTCAACCGCGAAGAAGAAGTCGAGAAGCTAAATAAAATCAATACCTTTGTTAACCAGAAAATCCGGATTTTCGGGGAAGACATCAATATCTGGGGAAAATCGGACTATTGGGCAACCCCACTGGAATCGATAGGAAAAGGCGCCGGCGACTGCGAGGATTTCAGCATAGCCAAGTACCTGTTCCTGAAAGAATCCGGGATTCCCATTCAGAAACTCCGCCTGACTTATGTTCGTGCGCAAATCGGCGGCCCGCACAGCAGAATTTTCCAGGCTCACATGGTGCTCAGCTATTATGCGGAGCCGAATGCCGAGCCGCTTATCCTGGATAACCTGATCAGTGAAATCCGGCCGGCCTCCCGCAGGCCGGACCTCAGGCCGATATTCAGCTTCAACAACGATGGGTTATGGGTCGGCGGGTCCAGTACCTCAAAGGGAGATTCCTCAGCGCATTTATCGCGCTGGCGCGATGTAATTAACCGTGCCAGGAATGAGGGTATAGAATAATGTCAAAGGGGCAATGATATGTCTTTAATAAAACAATTATGGATTGCAACAATTGTATTGGTGGCGGTCGTCTTCAGCGGCAGCCTGGTTTCCAGCATCGCTTCCAGCCGCAATTACCTGAAGGAACAATTGCATGAAAAAAATCATGACAATGCGACTTCGCTTGCCTTGACCATGTCGCAAATGGAGAAGGACCCGGTAAACATGGAGTTGCTGCTATCAGCCCAATTTGATGCTGGCCACTACCAGCTTATTCGCCTGACCGACCCACATGACAATGTCATATTGGAGCGCACAAAGGACGACAATCGGATTGATGCGCCTGAATGGTTTATCCAATTGGTGAATATGGACATACAGCCAGGGTCTGCGTTGATCCAGGATGGCTGGAACCAGTATGGCAAGTTGAGCGTTGAAAGCGATGTCCGCTATGCATACGAGGACTTGTGGCGCGGCAGCATGATGATGATGCTAATCAGCGTCATCATCGGGCTGGCAAGCGCCCTGCTCGGCAGCGTGATTCTGCGTAAGCTGCTGAATCCGCTGCAGGATATCGTGAAACAGGCAGAAGCGATCAGCCAGAGACGCTTCATCAGTATCGAGGAGCCCAAAACGGCTGAATTCAAACTGGTTGCAAGTACAATGAACCATCTCTCAAAACGTATCCGCGGCATGCTGGATGAAGAAGCGCAGCGCCTGGAAAAACTTCGCCTGGATGCAAATTACGACCAGATATCCAGATTGATGAGCCGTGAGTATTTTTTCAGCCGAGTCGATGCATATATCAATAATGAAGAAGACTTTTCGGATGGCGTGCTGGTCATTACCCACCTCGGCGATCTCGCAGAGATAGACAACTCACTGGGGCATACGGAAACCAATGCATTGATTCGCCGCCTCGGCGACGCACTGCAAAAACTGACGGAGCAGGACAGCAACCTGATGGCAGCCAGGCTGGCTGGAGCGGACTTTGCCCTGTTTGCCGGAAATGAAACCGATGCATTTGCCCTGGCCTCCAGAATCAAGGGGTTATTACAGACAGCCGCAGGGCATCATTTAGCCGAAAGAGCCGACTTCAGATTACCGACCATCTGCGGAAAATTCAGCAGAACAGATAGTATTGAATTGCATTACAACCTGATGACGAATGTCCTCGATGAGCTGAGCAAGGATAACCCAGACATATTGCATGTCATCGGCGCAGAAGATGTCTCCCAGCATCAGGATAAGGACGAACTGGAGTGGAGGGACTTATTGGGCGATGCGCTACGCGCAGGCCGAGTGAGACTGGCCCACTATCCGGTAATAAGCACTGCCGGCCAGGTCATCCACCAGGAAAGCCCTGCCCGAGTGCAGCTAAGGGAAAATGACTTCTGGCTGCCCGCCGGTGAATTCATTTCATGGGCCAATCGCCTCGGCCTGGTTTCCCGGGTCGATATGCTTGTGATCGAGAAAGCATTGGAAGAACTGGATAACGGCAGTGAAGATATCGGCCTCAACATCTCGACACGCGCGATTTGCGACAGCGGCTTTATCAGGCAGGTCGCGAATCGTATTGCCAGCAAGCCGGAATGCGCCAAGCACCTGTGGCTGGAAGTGCCGGAGCGCGGCGCATTTGAACACCTCGAAGAATTCCGCAGCTTCTGTGCGGCACTCAAGCCGCTTGGCTGCAAAATCGGCATAGAACACGTCGGCGCTTACGTCTCGCGCCTGGGTGAACTGCATGAACTTGGGCTGGATTACATCAAGATCGACGTTTCGGTTATCAGCGGCATTGATGAAAATACCGGCAACCAGGCATTTTTACGTGGACTGTGCCTGATCGCCCACTCCATCGGCCTGATTACGATTGCCGAAGGCGTACAGACCCGGCAGGAGCTGGCGCAACTGCCGGAGCTAGGCGTGGACGGAATGACGGGACCTGCAGTGAGGTAATGAATACCCATTGGGCCTGCCGGCGCTTGAGCGATTGCCGGAAAGCCCTCATGCGCAAATCAAGGGCAAAACCCTAGATCAGTTTTTCCGAGGTTTCGTCCAGAATATAGCCCTGCTGGTTCTTCTGGCGCATCGACTGGCGTTCCAGCAAGCGCTTGCGGGCTGCTTCCGGCAGGTCTGTAAAGCGGATGACGTCCTGGTCGATCAGCACGTTAATCAGGTCTTCCAGCACCCGGGCAAGCTGGATATCGCTCTCGCGGAAAGGATCGTGTCCGGGCAGGCGAACTTCAAGAAACTGGATGTATTCCTTTTCATTCTGCGCCACCCATTCCCAGCCTTCCTGCGGCTCCGTACTGACAGCGCAGATTGCGCCATCAGTATTTCTCATAACATACGGCATTGCCGGCTCCTCTCGTTGCTAAGCACTATTAATCCGTCACCAGTTTCTGGGTATCCAGCAGGTTCTGGATGATTTGTTGGTCATTGGTATAGGAACCGACAAGATCGACATTCTGCAAGGTAATGGTCTGCACTTCATTCGAAGGATTATAGCCATTATTGAAGCCGCCATTACTGCTGACGTGAACAATGGTATCGGCCCCGGCTTTCTCAAAGTGCAGGTAGTTTTCCAGATTGGCGCCTACGCCCTGGCTGATCTCACCTTGCAGCAAATCACGCAAATCAAGCTTGTCGCCACCGGCGACGGTATCGAAGTCGGTAATGACATCTTGCGCCGGTGCGCCTGCCGTACCGGCATCGGCCAGCGACCACTTGAATACATCGGCCCCGAGGCCGCCTGTCAGGGTGTCGTTGCCTGTGCCGCCGATCAGAATGTCGTTGCCTGCGCCGCCATCGAGGGTATCGTTACCGGCCCCGCCTTCCAGGCGGTCATTGCCCGAGCCGCCAAACAACTGATCGTTACCATTGCCGCCGATCAGGACGTCATCGCCGCCGCCGCCGCGCAGGATATCGTTGGTGCCGCCGCCGAGCAGGATTTCATCCGCATCCGTGCCATTGATGGCATTACCTGCGACATGGAACACATCAGCCGTGGCACTGGAGGTCACCCCGTTCTCCGTGATGGTGTAATCGAACTGGCCGGCCTCGTACAGCGGACCTTTCACCTGATCCAGCGTCACGATCAGGTCGTAATTGGTGTTGTTCGTCGTGCCCGTGCCATCCGACTGCAAGCGAATAAAGAACTCGCCATCGGTAGGCGCGGTAAAGTAGCCGTTGGGTGCCAGATTGTTTCCTGTCCCTGTGACCGGCACGGTAAAGGTCTGCAACACGCCGTTAGCATCGTAATACTCGACAAACGCCCGGATACCGCGCGACTGGTTATCGACATCGATAAAGATGCGCTCACCGCTGAAAAGTGCCACTTTCACATAATCCAGATCACGCACACTGCCGGTAGAACGATTGTCGATACGGCCACGGAAGACCTGGGAATAGCCAGCCACATCAACCGCCCATGCCTGGCCGCCCGGCAGCGTGGTACCGAAACCGTCACGTGCCAGTAGGAAGGCATTCGCGCGATCATCGTTGATCGGCGTCGGGCCGTTATTTTGCGTATCCAGCAAGGCCTCCTGCGTAACCCGGATCGGCGCTGCCGCCGTTGCAGAGGCATTCGGTACGTAGGTCACATTCGTCGTACCGCCGACAGTGCCATTCACGGCACCCTGCGCACTGGTCACAGATGCATTCCCACCCATCGTGTCGTTATGCATGAGCGCATCCGCGGATACCGTGATCGGTGTTCCGGCCTGCACATTGGTAAGAATGGTGTCGCGGTTGGCATCCAGAATCGCCACGTAATCCAGGTTCACCGTAAGATTAATGATTTTGCTATCGCCATCGCCGTCGACTGCCGTTACCTGGAAAACTTCCTGCTGATTCTGGATTGTCTTGTTGACTGCCAGCTCATAACTGTAACTGCCTGTCAGGAAATCCACCGTCAACTGACCACCCTTGTTGGTGTGAATAACAATTTCACTTGGGCCATTGCCGTCATAGGTATAAGCAACGCCATCCACCACGATGCTTTGTAAAATGCCGCCGTCGGCGCCCAGCAGGAAGCCGCTTGTGCCACTACTTCCCGACAGAACTGAAAGGTTGCCTGCCACGATGCCTCCATCGACCGTAGCCAGCAGCGTATCGGCCAGGTCGGAAGCATTGGTTACCTTGATGGCATAATCTTCCACGCCATTGCCGTCTGCATCCACGTTCGGGTAGGCAATCGGCAGCAACGCATTCAATGAAGCACTGCCAATGCCGATGCCAAAAGCGATGTCTCCGTTGGCACTGACAAAATTCTGCCACTGCGTCTGTAGCGTTGAACCCACTTCAAAACCTGCACTAGGCTCGCCATCGGTAATGAAGTAGAACAAGGTCTTATCAGCAGCAGGCTGGGTGAATCCATTGATCGTTTCGGTCAATGCCGTTGAATATTCCGTGCCTCCGGAAGACTGAATGGAGTCGATATAACTCACGGCATTACTTTTATCGTCGATGTACCAGTTCGTCTCATTCACGGCCGCGCTGCCGCTTGCCGAGCTGGAAAAGTCGATAATCTTGACGTTGACGTTGCCCAACCCATCATAACGGTCGATCAGCTTGGCCAGCGCATCCTTGGCGATGTCCATGCGCACCGTGGTCGGATCATAGCCGGCCTGATGCGCCTGGAGGCCATTGGCATCCCACGCCATACTGCCGGAGCGGTCCAGAATGATCACCAGGTTATAGGTAAGCGATACCGCAGAGGCTGCCTGCAATGTCTGGACGATATCGTTGCCGACGGGGACATCATCGACGATATTGATGACCAGATTGGCATTCGTCGTCTGCCCGGTTGCGCTATCAGTCAGCACGTAGTTGAAGGTCGGCGTGTCGTTCACACCCTCGGTGGTCGCACCGTTCAGGGTATAGGTATAGGCACCTGTAGCTTTATCAACAACCAATGTACCTATGGCATTACTGATGGTGATCGTGCTGCCACTTCCACCTGTAACGCCGTTGACACTCGTGATTGTCGTTGTCGTGCTGATACCTGCATCGTTGGCAAGCAGGTTGCCGGTTGCAACTGTAGGCAAGACCCCTGCTTGTGTCCCAGTCGAAAGCCCTGATTCATACACGATGGCAGAATCGGAAACTGCTACCGGGTTGCTATCGGTACTGATTGTCAGCGTGGTGGTCGAAGAGCTTCCGTCAGCATCTGTCAGTGTGTAAGTGAACTGATCCGGTGTGACATTGCTCAGGTCCGGCGTCGCAGTCAGCCCGTTGACCCGGAAATTGCTACTGCTGCTTCCAGAGAATACGAGGTACTGGAATGCCGTCGTGCTGGTGACTGTGCCGGTCACGATATTGCCCGATGCACCGGAAATCGAACCCGAGGCAACGAGTGCGCCGCTGGCATCATAGGCGCGCCATTGCGCGCTTTCACCGCTACCGAGATCAGTCAGGGTCACACTAGTGCTGCGGCTCAGCATATTCAGGTTGAGTACCAGGTGTTCGTTGTTCTCGATGCGGTTGTTGTCGCTACTGCCGGAATTCGTTTCCACACCGATACCGTCGTTATTGCTGCCGCTATTGTTACGGTAGCGGACAATATTCGAGGCCGCTGCCGTCAGCGCATTCAGATTCAACACGCTGTTACCACTTGTCATAGGCGAAGAACCATCAAAGCCGAACATGGTAATACCAGCACTGTTCCAGTTTGCTATCGTGGCAGCAGTCGTGCCAGATCCACTACCAGTCCCAGTTGATGGCGACACGACTTTGTTCTGGTAAGCAGAAGTATAGGAGTAGCTACCAGTCTCATTGATCACCAGGGCACCGTTAGTGGTGGCAATGGTCGTATTGCCTGCCCCAAGGTTATAGGTCGTGCCGTTGAACACGACGCTGGAAACACGCGCGGCATCCGCACCCAGCGTATCCGCGCCGCCGGTTCCGCCGTCGCCGGTAATCACGTTGCCCGTAATAGTGGGAGTACTATTGGTCGTAGGATTACGGAAACCGATACCGACACTGTCGGTATCAGGATTCGCCACCGGAGCCGAATCCGTCACATTGATGGTCACCGTCGTCCAGGCCGAATCCAGACTGCCATCAGAAGCGCGATAGACAAAACTATCGACATCGGAAATCGCATCGGCATGGTTGCGCACCGGTGCGGTGTAGGTGAAGGTGCCATCGGCGTTCACCACCACGGTACCGCCAAGCGCGGTGGTAACCGAGTTCGAGCCGTTTGCATTGGTCGCTGTTGCGCCGCTGTTGGTTGCGAATTGCGCAACCGTCAGGTTCGCCGAATCGACATCGGTATCGTTCGCCAGCACGTTGCCGCGAACGACCGTCGTGCCTTCCACCACGCTGTTGGCGCCATTGAATACATCGGCCACTCCCACCGGCGCATCGTTCACGGCAATGACGCTGATGGTGGCAACCGCAGTGTTGCTATTGGTTTGACCGTCGCTGACGACCACGTTGATGGTCCTTGGCGTGGTGCTCGGGTCTTCGCTCGTGCTGCTGAAAGTAATGGCGCGAATCGCAGTCTGGTAATTCGCCAGGCTGGCGCTGCCGCTCAATGTCACGACATTGCCCGTGATGCTTGCTGTAATGCCGGAAGGCAACGTGCCGACAGACAGTACATCGCCTGCCTGCGCATTCGTCAGCGTAATCGTCGCACTGGCAAGATTGGTGGAATCGACATCGGTAATCAGGATATCGGTATCCGCAATGGAAACGCCCGCGCCATTTTCCGTGTAGGTGGTGACGTAGTTGTTGCCCGCTGCCGTCGAGTTGTTGGCGTCCAGATCGATACTTGGCGGCTGGTCGTTATCCAGGATAGTGCCAACGCCGAGACTATCCGCAATGGTCGCATTCACGGCTCCGGAAAGATTGATGTTGAACGTTTCGTTAGGCTCGGCCAACGTGTCATTGGTAATCGGCACGGTAATCGTCTGCGTGGTCTGGCCTGGGTTGAACGTGAGCGTGCCGCTGGCAGCGGTGTAGTCGCTGCCAGCCGTGGCTGTGCCGTTGCTGGTGGCGTAGTTGACACTGACGGTCTGGCCGCTGGCGGCGCTCAAGGTCACCGTGAAAGTAGCGGTACCTGCGGCTTCGTTCACCGAGACATCGTTGATGCTCAAGGATGGCGTCGGGTCGTTGTCAATGATGGTACCGACACCGGTAACGCCACCGATGGTCAAGGCCGTGGTTTCATTGGTTTCATCCAGCGTATCCTGAATCGTGGCGTAGGTGACGGTGAAGCTGGTAACGCCTGCCGGTACGGTGAGGATGCCACCGCTCAGGCTGACGCCGTTACTGAAAGTGGCTGCCGTGCTGAAATCCGTGCCTGCGGTGGCGGTTGTGCCTGTGAGGCTATAGGCAAAGGTGCTCGATGTGCTTGAAGCATTGCTCAAGGTCACGGTGTGGACCAGGTTACCGCCTTCGGTCACGCTTGCAGCAGATACGTTGGCGATCGTCGGTGCTGCATCGTTGTCGATGATGGTGCCGACGCCCGTGTTGTCGCTGATAGTGGCGTTAGTCGCGCCGCTCAGATTCACACTGAAGGTTTCATTGCCTTCAAAGATGGTGTCATTGGTGATCGGCACCGTGATGGTCTGTGTGGTCTGACCGGGGGTAAACGTGAGCGTGCCGCTGGTTGCGGTGTAGTCGCTGCCAGCCGTGGCAGTACCGTTGCTGGTAGCATAGTTGACACTGACAGTCTGGCCACTGGCAGCGCTCAATGTCACCGTGAAGGTAGCCGTGCCTGCTGCTTCGTTCACCGAGATATCGTTGATGCTCAGTGATGGCGTTGCATCGTTGTCGATGATGGTACCAACACCTGTGATACCGCCGACGGTCAGTGCCGTGGTTTCATTCGGCTCATCCAGCGCGTCGTCTATCGTGGCATAGGTCACCGTGAAGCTGGTGACGCCCGCCGGTACGGTGAGAATGCCGCCAGACAAGGTAACACCGTTGCTGAAGCTTGCATTTGTGTTGAAGTCACTGCCAGCCGTGGCAGTTGTACCTGTCAGGCTATAGGCAAAGGTGCTCGATGTGCTTGAAGCGTTGCTCAAGGTCACCGTGTGGACCAGATTGCCGCCTTCAGTGACACTGGCGGTACTGACTGTAGCAATGGTAGGCGCAGCGTCATTATCAACAATTGTGCCAACGCCGATATTGTCAGCAATGGTAGCGTTGGTAGCCCCGCTCAAATTGACGTTGAAGGTTTCATTACCTTCGAATATGGTATCGTTGGCGATCGGTACTGTAATCGTTTGTGTCGTTTGGCCAGGCGTAAAGGTCAAGGTACCGGTGACCACTGTGTAATCGCTACCTGCGGTTGCTGTGCCATTGCTGCTGCTGTAATTCACGGAAACAGTCTGGCCGCTGGCAGCGCTCAATGTCACCGTGAAGGTAGCGGTGCCTGCTGCTTCGTTCACCGAGATGTCATTGATACTCAACGATGGCAATCCGTCATTATCGATGATGGTTGCGGTGCCGGTTGCCGAGGTGTTGCTTGTGTTGCCGGAAGTCACATTGGCGGTCAGCGTAAAGGTTTCATCAAGCTCGTTCACATTATCGTTGATGACCGGCACACGAACCAGAACACTGGTGCTACCCGCAGGAATGCTGCCACTGGACGTTGTAGTCCAGTTAGCGCCGCCATCAGTAGATATCTGGACAGCACTGGTGTAATCCTGCCCCAATGTGGCAGTCCCGTTATTCAATGCCAGCCAGAAATTAGTGTTGGTACTGCTAAGGCCCGATTGCGTAACCGTGAAGACTGCATAGCCGCCATCCTCGGCCACAGAAACGTTGTCCACACTGATGGCAGGCGCAACTTCATTGTCGATAATGGTGCCGGTACCCGTAGGAACCGTGATCTGTGCATTGACAGCGTTTGAGAGGTCAACAAAGAAATTCTCGTTGCCCTCAAACACCATGTCCTCGGTAATCGGAATCGTTATTGTCTGGCTTGTTTCGCCGGGCGCGAAGTTGAGTGTTCCCGTTCCGGCCGTGTAATCAGATCCCGCAGTCGCACTTCCATTACGGGTGGCATAATCGACACTGACCGGCTTGCCGCTTTCAGCTGACAAAGACACTGTGAAGGTGATGCTGCCATCCGCCTCGTTCACGTTCACATTATTGATCGTGATATTCGGCGCAGTGAAGTCGTTATCAAAAATGGTAGTTGATGCCGTTGCGGACGGATTGCTCGTTGCACCGGCCGTCGTTGTTGCGGTCAATGAGAATGTTTCATTGAACTCATTGAGCAAATCATCAATGACAGGCGTGCGGACAACAAAGCCGGTTGAGCCGGCAGGAATCGTTGCGCTGCTAGCATTTGTCCAGATTGTGCCGCCATCGAACGACACTTGCAGGTTGTTTGCACCTGCAGATCCATAATCGACACCGCCGCCTGTTGCCGTTCCATCGGTCAGCGCAAGCGACACGGTTGTATCTGCGCCGCTCGCATACGATAGAGAAACGGTGAAATGTGCGAATCCTGATGCTTCGTTCAGATAGTAGCTGTTGAGGGCATCATTCACTTCAACCCTGAGCTCCGGTACAGGCTCGTTATCCACAATCGTAGTGGTTACACTTTGATTGGTAGCGCTGACAACCAGGTTCTCAAAGTTGCCGCCCACTGCAGAAACAATCGTGACGGTAAAGTTTTCGTTTCCTTCCGCGATCAGGTCGTCAACTGTCGTGATATCAAAATCGACACTGCTGCTGCCTGCCGGAATAGTCACCGTGGTAACCCCGTTGTAATCGGTGCCATCGATTGCAGTACCGCTATAGCTCAACGTGACGACAACATCCGTCAACTGTGCTTCACCAGTCAATGAAACGGTGTATGAAGCTGTATCGCCCTCATCCGTTGATGTACTGCCGGATATTGAAACCGTGGTAACGTCGGCATCATCGACAATGGTATTGCTGATGCTGCCAGCAGTAGCGACCGCTTCATAATTGCCGCCAGAGGTGCTGTCTATGCTGACCGTAAGGGCTTCATCGCCTTGCAGGTAGGCATCATCGGCACGCGGGATGTAGGGATCACTGTCTGCCGTGCTGGCGCCGACCGGGATGGTGATGGTCTGGCCGTTGCTCAAGCTGATGATGAGGTCGCTGCCGGTGACCGGAGAACCGACCGTGGCAGTGTAGATAATGCCAACCCCTTCGGTGAGGGTCTGGCCGGCTGTGGCAGAGCTGAGGGTGACGGTGGTGGCGTCGGTGTCATCGACGACGGTGTTGCTGACGGTGCCAACCGGGGCCAGGGTTTCGTAGTTGCCGCCGGAGGTGCTGGCGATGCTGACCGTGAGGGTTTCGGTGCCGTCAATGTATTCGTTGTCTGCACGTATGGTGCTGATGATGGTGCCGGTGCTTTCGCCGACGGGAATGGTGACGCTGTCGCCGTTGGTCAGGGTGACGGTGAGCGGACTGCCGGTGACCGGGGCACCAAGGGTGACGGTGTAAGTGATGCTGCCGCCTTCAGTAATGGCAGCGCCGTCCGTAGTGGAGCTCAGGGTGACGGTGGTCGCATCCGTGTCATCCACTACGGTGTTGTTGATGGTGCCAACGGTGGTGACCGCTTCGTAGTTGCCGCCGGAGGTACTATCGATGCTGACTGTAAGAGCCTCATCCCCTTGCAGGTAGGCATCGTCCGCACGCAGGACGTAAGGATCGCTGTCGGCTGTCGTGTCGCCGACCGGGATGGTGATGGTCTGGCCGTTACTTAAGGTGATAACCAGATCGCTGCCAGTCACCGGGGAACCAACCGTGGCAGTGTAAACAATGCCTGTGCCTTCGGTGATATTCTGGCCGTCCGTGGCGGAACTCAGCGTGACGGTAGTGACGTCGCTACCATCGACTACCGTGTTGCTGACCGTGCCGGTTGGGGTCAGGGCTTCGTAATTGCCACCGGAAGTACTATCAATGCTGACTGTAAGAGCCTCATCCCCTTGCAGGTAGGCATCATCTGCACGCAGAACGTAAGGATCACTGTCGGCCGTGGTAGCACCGACCGGGATGGTGATGGTCTGGCCGTTGCTTAAGGTAATGACGAGGTCGCTGCCGGTGACCGGGCTGCCGACCGTGGCCGTATAGACAATGCCAACACCTTCGGTGACGGATTGTCCATCTGTAGTGGAACTGAGGGTGACCGTCGTACTGTCGTTGTCGTCCACCACGGTGTTGTTGACGGTACCGACGGTCGTCACGGCTTCATAATCGCCGCCAGAAGTTGAGGCAATGGTGACGCTCAGGGCCTGGTCGCCTTGCAGGTATGCATCGTCGGCTCGTACCGGCACCGGATCGCTGTCGGCACTGGAGGCACCGACCGGGATGGTGATGATGGCACCGTTAGAGAGCGTCAGGATCAAGGGGCTACCGGTAACCGGGCTGGTCACGCTCGCCGTATAGACAATGCTGCCGCCTTCGGTGATATTCTGGCCATTCGTGCTGGAACTCAGTGTGACCGTGGTCACGTCTGCATCATCCACGATGATGTTGCTGATGCTGCCAAAGGTATTGACCGCTTCGTAGTTGCCACCGGAGGTACTGGCTATGCTGACCGTGAGCGCGGCATCTCCTTGCAGGTATACATCATCGGCACGCGGGATGTAAGGATCGCTGTCTGCCGTGGTGGCACCAACCGGGATAGTGATAGTCTGGCCGTTAGTCAGGGTAATGACCAAATCGCTGCCGGTCACCGGACTGCCGACCGTCGCGGTATAGACAACGCCAGTACCTTCCGTGACGGATTGACCATCCGTGCTGGAACTCAGGATAACCGTGGTAGCGTCGGCATCATCCACGATGGTGTTACTGATGCTGCCAATGCCAGTCGTCGCCTCAAAGTTACCGCCATCAATACTATCAATACTGACGGTGAGATGGGTATCGCCTTGCAGGTAGATGTCGTCAGGGCGGGCAACGTAAGGATCACTGTCGGCTGTTGTGGCACCAACCGGAATGGTGATGACAACACCATTGCTCAGGTTGACCAGAAGGTCGCTACCAGTGACCGGAGAACCGACCGTGGCAGTGTAGATAATGCCGGTTCCTTCCGCAACGTTCTGTCCTGCGGTAGTTGAACTCAGGGTAACCGTGGTGGCATCCGCATCATCCACTACGGTGTTATTGACAGTACCAACGGTAGTGACCGCTTCGTAGTTGCCGCCGGAGGTACTATCGATGCTGACGGTCAGGGTCTCCGTGCCATCCACATATTCGTTGTCGGGGCGCACGGTGCTGATGATGGTGCCAGTGCTTTCGCCGACGGGAATGGTGACGCTGTCGCCGTTGGTCAGGGTGACGGTGAGCGGGCTGCCGGTGACCGGGGCGCCCAGGGTGACGGTGTAGGTGATGCTGCCACCTTCGACAATGGCAGCACCGTCCGTGGCGGAGCTCAGGGTGACCGTCGTACTGTCGTTGTCGTCCACCACGGTGTGGTTGACGGTACCGACGGCCGTCACGGCTTCGTAATTGCCACCGGAAGTACTGTCTATGCTGACCGTGAGGGCCGCATCGCCTTGCAGATAGGCATCATCGGCACGATGTACATAAGGATCGCTATCGGCTGTCGTGGCGCCGACCGGAATAGTGATGGTCTGGCCGTTGCTCAAGCTGATGAGGAGGTCGCTGCCGGTGACCGGGGACCCAACCGTGGCGGTGTAGATAATACCAACACCTTCGGTGACGGATTGTCCGTCCGTAGCGGAGCTCAGCGTGACAGTGGTAGCGTCGCTATCATCCACTATCGTATTGTTGACGGCGCCGACTGCGTTCAGGGCTTCGTAGTTGCCACCATCGATGTTATCAATACTGACCGACAGATTCTCCGTGCCGTCAATGTATTCGTTGTCTGGGCGCAGGACGTAAGGATCACTGTCGGCTGTCGTAGCGCCAACCGGAATGGTGATGGTCTGGCCGTTGCTTAAGGTGATAACCAGATCGCTGCCGGTCACCGGACTGCCAACTGTCGCGGTATAAACAATGCCAGTACCTTCCGTGACGGATTGACCATCCGTGGCAGAGCTTAAGGTGACCGTCGTTGCATCCGTATCATCCACGATGATGTTGCTGATGGTACCAACCGGATTCAGGGTTTCGAAGTTACCGCCGGAGATGGTATCGATACTGACCGTGAGCGCAGCGTCGCCTTGCAGGTATGCATCGTCCGCACGCAGCACATAAGGATCACTGTCTGCCGTACTGGCACCAACCGGGATAGTAATGACGACACCATTGCTCAGGGTAACCAAAAGGTCGCTGCCAGTAACAGGAGAACCGACCGTCGCAGTGTAGATAATACCGGCACCTTCGGTGACGGATTGACCAGCCGTGCTGGAACTCAGGGTAACCGTCGTCGCATCCGTGTCATCCACTACCGTATGGTTGACCGTACCAATCGGTGTCAGTTGTTCATAGTTACCACCATCGGTACTGGCGATACTGACCGTAAGCGCAGCATCCCCTTGCAGGTATTCATCATCGGCTCGCAGGATGTAGGGAGCGCTGTCGGCTGTCGTGGCGCCGACCGGAATGGTAATGGTCTGGCCGTTGGTCAGGGTAATGACCAGATCGCTGCCGGTGACCGGACTGCCGACCGCAGCGGTGTAAACAATGCCGACACCCTCGGTAATACTCTGGCCTGCGGTAGCAGAGCTCAGGGTAACTGTCGTCGCATCGGCGTCATCCACGATGGTGTTGCTGATCGCGCCAACGGTGGTAACCGCTTCGTAATTGCCGCCGGAGGTGTTGGCAATGCTGACCGTGAGGGCGGCATCGCCTTGCAGGTATGCATCGTCCGTACGCAGGACGTAAGGATCACTGTCGGCTGTGGTGGCGCCGACCGGGATGGTGATGGTCTGGCCGTTGCTCAAGCTGATGATGAGGTCGTTGCCGGTGACCGGACTGCCGACCGTGGCAGTGTAAACAATGCCAGCACCCTCGGTAATATTCTGGCCTGCGGTAGCAGAACTCAGGGTGACCGTGGTCGCATCCGCATCATCCACGATGGTGTTGTTGACCGTGCCAACCGGGCTCAGGGACTCATAGTTGCCGCCGCTGGTGCTGGCAATGCTGACGGTCAGATTCTCTGTGCCGTCGATATATTCATTGTCGGGGCGCAGGACGTAAGGATCGCTGTCGGCTGTGGTGGCACCGACCGGGATGGTAACGGTCTGGCCGTTGCTTAAGGTGATAACCAGATCGCTGCCGGTGACCGGACTGCCGACCGTGGCGGTATAAACAATGCCAGCACCTTCGGTGATGTTCTGGCCGTCTGTGCTGGAACTGAGGGTGACCGTGGTGGCGTCGGCATCATCTACGATGGTATTGCTGATCGCGCCAACAGTGGTAACCGCTTCGTAGTTGCCGCCGGAAGTGTTGGCAATGCTGACCGTGAGGGCGGCATCACCTTGCAGGTATGCATCGTCCGTACGCAGGACGTAAGGATCGCTGTCGGCCGTGGTGGCACCGACCGGGATGGTGATGGTCTGGCCGTTGCTCAAGGTGATAACAAGATCGCTGCCGGTCACCGGACTGCCAACTGTCGCGGTATAAACAATGCCGACACCTTCGGTGACAGATTGTCCGTCTGTAGTGGAACTGAGGGTGACGGTGGTGGCGTCGGTGTCATCGACGACGGTGTTGCTGACGGTGCCAACCGGGGTCAGGGCCTCGTAATTGCCGCCAGAAGTGCTGGCTATGCCGACCGTGAGAACGTCGTCGCCTTGCAGGTATTCGTCATCGGCACGCGGGATGTAAGGATCGCTGTCGGCCGTGGTGGCACCGACCGGAATAGTAATAACAACACCATTACTTAGAGTAACCAGAAGATCACTGCCAGTGACAGGGCTGCCAACCGTGGCGGTATAAACAATGCCAGCACCTTCGGTGATGTTCTGGCCGTCCGTGGCGGAACTCAGAATGACGGTAGTCGCGCTATTACCATCCACAATAGTGTTGCTAACCGCACCGACCGGATTCAGGGCCTCATAATTACCGCCATCCATACTGTCAATGCTGACCGTAAGAGCCTCATCGCCTTGCAGATAGGCATCATCGGCACGCGGGATATAAGGATCACTGTCTGCCGTGGTGGCGCCAACCGGAATGGTGATGACGACACCATTGCTCAGGGTAACCAGAAGGTCACTGCCAGTAACGGGAGAGCCGACCGTCGCGGTGTAGACAATACCGGCACCTTCGGTGACGTTCTGGCCGTCCGTGGCGGAACTCAGGGTGACCGTGGTGACGTCGGTATCATCGACAATGGTATTGCTGATGGTGCCCGCAGTGGTGACCGCTTCGTAGTTGCCGCCGGAGGTGCTGTCTATGCTGACCGTGAGCGCGGCATCGCCTTGCAGGTAGGCATCATCGGTACGAGGAATGTAGGGATCACTGTCTGCCGTGCTGGCGCCGACCGGGATGGTGATGGTCTGGCCGTTGCTCAAGCTGATGATGAGGTCGCTGCCGGTGACCGGAGAACCGACCGTGGCAGTGTAGATAATGCCAACCCCTTCGGTGATGGTCTGGCCGGCTGTGGCAGAGCTGAGGGTGACGGTGGTGGCGTCGGTGTCATCGACGACGGTGTTGCTGACGGTGCCAACCGGGCTCAGGGTTTCGTAGTTGCCGCCACTGGTGCCAGCGATGCTGACCGTGAGGGTTTCGGTGCCGTCAATGTATTCGTTGTCTGCACGTATGGTGCTGATGATGGTGCCGGTGCTTTCGCCGACGGGAATGGTGACGCTGTCGCCGTTGGTCAGGGTGACGGTGAGCGGGCTGCCGGTGACCGGGGCGCCCAGGGTGACGGTGTAGGTGATGCTGCCGCCTTCGGTAATGGCAGCGCCGTCCGTGGCGGAGCTCAGGGTGACGGTGGTGGCGTCGGTGTCATCCACTACGGTGTTGTTGATGGTGCCAACCGGGCTCAGGGACTCATAGTTGCCGCCGCTGGTGCTGGCAATGCTGACGGTCAGGGTCTCCGTGCCATCCACATATTCGTTGTCGGGGCGCACGGTGCTGATAATGGTGCCAGTGCTTTCGCCGACGGGAATGATGACGCTGTCGCCGTTGGTCAGGGTGACGGTGAGCGGACTGCCGGTGACCGGGGCACCAAGGGTAACGGTGTAGGTAATACTGCCGCCTTCAGTGACAGGTTGCCCATCCGTGACGGAACTGAGGGTGACGGTGGTGACATCAATCGTATCAGTAATTACCGTCTCTGCCGCAGCGGGGTCGATTGCCACAAGGATGCCGCCGCCTGTTGTACCGGTAATCGTAGCGCTGATAGTGACAGGGTCAACATACACATCTTCGTCCGGCGGTATTGTGACGGTCGTACTGCCCGTGGTCATTCCTGCAGAAATGAGGATGCTTGTTCCATTGGACAGATTGACTGTCAAATCGGAAACCGGGGCTTCCGTAATGGTCGCGGTGTAAACGATATCACCGCCTGCTTCTGTCAGCGTGGAGGTCGCGCTCAGGCTTACCGTGGCAACATCATTGTCCAGAAGGCTGGTTGTAACGCTGCCGTTGGTGCCGCTCACGACAAGGTTTTCGAAATTGCCCCCGGTCGCACTACCAATGGTGACCGTGAAATTTTTCGTTCCTTCCGCCAGCATATTGTCGATTGCCGAAATATCAAAATTCACGCTATTGCTGCCGGATGGAATGGTAACCGTGGCCACACCGTTGAAATCGCTGCCATTCACCGCAGTACCGCTATAGGCCAGGATAATCGTGACATCGGCCTCGGCAATGCTATCCAGGGAAACAGTATAGGAAGCCACCCCACCTTCGGTAACGAATGCACTGCCGCTGATCGAGACCGTAGTGTTATCGACATCATCAACAACGGCATTGGTTACAGTACCGGCCGTAACCAAGGACTCGTAATTACCGCCTGTCGGCGTACCAACAATACTGACGGAAAGCGCCTGGCTACCCTGAACATAGGCATCATCCGGACGCGGAACATAAGGTGCACTGTCAGCACTGGTCGCACCGACTGGGATCGTGATGGTTTGCCCGTTGGAGAGAGTGACAACGAGGTCGGAACCAGCCACAGGCCGATCGACTGTTGCCGTATAAACAATGCCGACGCCTTCGGTGACGTTTGCGCCATCTGTTGCAGAACTCAAAGTGACCGTGGTGACATCGATGACGCTATTAATGACAATCGTAGCCGTTGACGGGCTTGATACGCCGCCGTCATCGTCAGTCACGGTAAATTCAATAACAACGGTTCCGTTGTAATCCGGAGCAGGAACAAAGACCAGATTGCTCGTATCGGCAGCCGGAATGGGCACTCCGGCAACGACAGGCGTCACACCGTCAGGCAGATACAACACGCCTTCGCTTGGCAATGGCAGCGTGGTAACCGTAACAAAATCAACTGTACCGTCTACATCCGTTCCCGTAAGAGTCACTGGAATATTGGTATCTTCATCCCCGGTTGCCGTGGTAGTGATAGCCACTGGAAGATCATTCGTACCTGTTACAGTAATAGTCAGCGTGGAGTTCGAGACACCGCCCTTGCCATCCTCAACCGTGAATGGAACGGTGATGATATGACTATCACCATCTTTCAGGTAATCGTATGCGGGGTCGGAGTAATCGAATTCAAAACTGCCATCGGGATTGATAGTCAGACCGGCAACAGCAGGGCCCGTACTAGTGAATGTCAACGCATCACCATCGGGATCCGTGGCCGTCAGGTTACCGAACAGCGTTGGCGAGCCTTCCAGGCCACCGATGCTTTCTGCAACAGCAACCGGAGCATTATTCGACGGGCCCGTCGCTCCATGACCGCTGCCACCGGCAGAAGCGATTCCGCCGCTGTTCAATCCTTCAATTTCACCATCACGGAAAGCCGCGATCTCTCTTTCCGAATCGGAAAGACGTGAAAATTCGAAATTGAAGCCATCGATAACCTGCTCGATTCTACCGAGATTGACGAAGCCGTGACCATCATCTGCAGCACCACCATTCAACCCGGCAGCGGTTTCCTCAAGCACCTCATTGATATCCCGGCCTTCTTCGATGGCCTTGATGACGGCCTCGACGGTTGCCTGCTCTATCGCGCTTTCTGCTGAAGTCGGCACGATGGCTTCGGCCAGTTCTTCGGTAAATTTGACCGTTTGTTCTGCAGAGATCAGTACCTTCCGGCCATTGACCAGTTGCAATTCGACGACGACGCCTCTTGGAGTAACGATACTATCGCCAGGCTGCACAGTGTCGTTCAGTTTGAGCAGAATCTGCTGTCCACGCTCATTGATGACCGAAGCAGTGCCATCACCCAGAATTGCAACTACGGTTCCAATAATTGCCATCTGATACTCCTTGAAATTCGTTCAAATTATTCAGGTTCGCCGATTATTACGGCAGATGTTGCCATTAAATACAGGCTGAAAAGAAAAAACTATTGTCCTGAAGGACAATGCGCGCGAACCGGCGCAAGGGGACGGATAGCCTGGCGGCAGTCCGCCTAGTTCAACTGACGGTCGGATTTATCGTTGAGAATCAGGGCAAGCTGAAGCCTGTCCTTCACGCCCAATCGCTCAAAACTGGCTGAGATGTGGGCTTTCACGGTGCGTTCGGTAATATTGAGCAACCGGGCAATTTCCTTATTGCTCAAGCCCTTTGCTGCCTCTTGCGCGACTTCGCGTTCTCGATGCGTGAGACGTGCGAGCGCCGCAGCAACCTGCGACGGCTGGCTGCTGACCAACCCGGTGGTCACCGTGATCAATTGCTGCAACAGATCACGCCCCAGCCAGATGCCGCCATGCAACACTACTTCCCTCACTTCCTTAAGCACTTTAGCCGCGCTGTATGCATGGCAATAACCTGCGGCTCCGGCAGTCATCGCATTGAACGCGTCCTGCTGGCTGGGAATATCGGTCAGTACGACAATCCTGTGATTGGCATCCGAATCAAGAATTTTCCGGATGTTGTCAGCCACCCATGACTGGCTGGCGACCTTGGCATGCAGCCAGAACACATGCGCCGGATTCGCCCGGCTTTTGATAAGCCGGCCCGGGATTCCAGATAAATCCGCATAGACCTGAATACCGGTGAACGCCTCATTCCAGTGGGCGACCGCGATGCCGTCGGGAGAGATGAAAAAGTCCTGCATTATCGTTCTGTGAATGCGTAGGATTTTGCCTTGAGTACAGGTTTCAGCAGGTAAGACAGCACCGACTTCTTGCCGGTAATGATATCCACCTGGGCTATCATCCCCGGGATGATAGGCAACCCCTTACCCAGGCTGGATTCGAGTGTCCTGACCTTGACGATATAGAAAGCATTGCCCTTGTCGTCGATCACCGAATCCGCGGAGATGCTCTCGACCAACGCATCCAGCGTGCCATAGATGGTGTAGTCATAGGCGGTGAGCTTGACGGTTGCTTTCTGCAAGTGGTTGATGAAGGCAATATCCTTGGGCTGTATCTTGGTTTCCAGCACGAGGGAATCATCCGAGGGGACG
This sequence comes from Methylophilaceae bacterium, assembly GCA_905339275.1. Taxonomy (GTDB): domain Bacteria; phylum Pseudomonadota; class Gammaproteobacteria; order Burkholderiales; family Methylophilaceae; genus UBA6140. The sequence continues at coordinate 658,334 of CAJPFK010000001.1, read as the reverse complement.
ACTTCAAGCACATCCTTGCCCGGCTGGATCACGCCGCCAACGGTATTGATAAAAAGACGGCTGATTTTGCCGTTGACCGGCGCCCGCAAGGTTGCCTGTTCCACTTTGTCTGTCAGCCCCTGGCTTGTCGCAACCAGGGAATTGATCTTCGCCGTGGTTTCGTTCAACTCGGTTCTGACCTTGCTGAGCTGCGTCTGCTGGACCTCGCTGATCTTTCTCCTGGCTTCGTCTATCGACGACTGCACCCTGCCGATCTGCGCCCTCGCCTGCTCGCGTTCCCCCAATAACCTGGAGGCATCCCGTTCAAGCCGCAGGATATCGACTTCGGATACGGCACCACTGCTTTCCAGGGGCTTGGTAACGGCAAGCTCTCGCCTGGTCAGCTCATAGCCGCGTTCCGCCTGCTCGAAACTTGCCCTGACTTCCTGCAACTCGCGCTCTTTCTGCCTGAGTTGCTGCCTCGCAATATCGAGTTGCGAAGCCAGCTCGTCTTTGGCTGCATAGTACAGGGCCTGTTCCTGGTGATAGATATCAGGGGTTTCAGTTTTTACTTCAACGGGAGGATCAAATGCCAGCCCGCCGGCCAGCGCCTTCAGTCTCGACTCCTTGCCCAGCAGGGACAGGTACTGCGAGCGATTCTCACGTAACGATGAAACAGCGCGCGTTTCATCGATATGAATCAGGGGATCCCCTTTCTGGACAATATCGCCTTCACGCACCAGGATCTCCGAGACGATACCGCCATCGAGCGACTGCAGGACCTGAACCTGACCGGAAGGGATCACGCGGCCTTCCCCGCGCGTCACCTCATCGATCTGGGTATAATTTGCCCAGACGATCAGGACAATCAGGATACCGGCAACCCAGTAAAGTAATTTACGTGCTCTGAGCGGGCTCTGTTCTAACATGGCAATCTCAACCTGTTCATTCCATGACGGATTTTCTGCTGTTTTTTTTGGTGCCCACCGATCGATAAACCAATGGACGGGTTTGACGATCCAGGCATTTCTGCTGAAAAAACCATTCAATGCGCTGAATAAATCAAACAGGCTCTTGCTCATAGCGCCTTCCCGATCTTACCGGCACGCAAGGCTTCGATAATATCGTTTTTCGGGCCATCGGCCATGATGCGGCCGGAATCGATCACGATGATGCGGTCAACCAGATCGAACAGCGATGAGCGATGGCTGATCAAAATCAGGGTCTTGCCAGCCGACTCCTCCTTGAGCCTTTGCCTGACCAGCTCCTCACCGGAGTGATCCATCGCGCTGGTAGGCTCGTCCAGCAACAATATCGCCGGATGGCTGATCACGGCGCGCGCCAGGCCGACGCCCTGTTTCTGCCCGCCTGAGAGCGTCTCGCCGCGCTCGCCCACCGGCATGTCGTAACCCTTGGGATGCGTGTTGATAAACTCGTCGATCCCGCCCACATGCGCAGCATGAATGATCGCGGCATCATCTGCATGCAGCGCGGCGAGCGCAATATTCTCACGCATGGTGCCAAAGAAAAGATGGGTATCCTGCTCGACGTAACCGATATGGCGCCTGAGTTCGGCAGGGTCGAGCTGCCGTATATCGATGCCATCCACCAGCACTGCGCCGCTGGTCGGCTGATAGAGCCCCAGGATCAACTTGTTCAGGGTGGTCTTGCCCGACCCCATGCGCCCCAGGATCGCCACATGCTCCCCGGCGCGAATCTTAAAACTGACGTTCTTCAGCGCATTCTGCTCGGATTCAGGGTAACTGAACCCGACTTCACGAAACTCGATGTCGCCCCTGAAACCGCTCCTTGAGAGGAATGTAGCATCATCCGGCCGCTCCACCGGGTTGCCCATGATAGATTCCAGCGAGGTCAACGCCGTCGTCGCATTGTGATATTGCGTCATCAGCCCGGCCGCCTGCGAGATCGGGCTAAGCGCACGCGATGCCAGCATGGTGCAGGCGATGAGGCCGCCCATGGTGAGCTCGCCTTCCATGACGAGGTAAACGCCCAGCAACAGCATTGCCACCGTGATGAACTGCTGCAACCCCATGGAACCGTTGTTGATCGTGGAAGACAGCAACTTCAGCTTGCCGCTGACTTCCGCCAGGAACGCCGTAGTGCGCTCCCACTTCGACTGCATCGCCCCCTCGATACCCAGGGCCTTGACGGTATCCAGCGAAACCAGGCTTTCAATCAGCGTCGCGTTGCGCATCGCGCCGGCCCGATACATGGTCTCGGAAAGCTCATGCATCTTGATTTGTACGCTCATCGCGTAAACCAGCATGAAAATGCCGCCGAGGGACACCGGAATAATCATCGGCCATGCGATCCAGGCCATGACGGCAATAAAAATCAAGGCAAAGGGAATATCGATAAACGTCGTAATCGTCGCCGAGGTGATGAAATCACGGACGGTTTCGAAGGAACGCAGGTTGGACGCAAACGACCCCACGGACATCGGGCGTTTCTCCAGCCTGACGCCCAGCACGCGTTCCATGATGCGCGATGAAAGCTTGACGTCAACGCGCTGACTGGCCCAATCCAGGAAATAGGCCCGCATGGTGCGCAGGACGAAATCACCGAGAATAATCAACGACACGCCGAACCCCAGCATCCACAGGGTTTCCACGGAGCGGTTGGGCACGATGCGGTCATAGACATTCATCGTAAACAACGGCATGGCAAGCGCGAACAGATTGATCAACAGCGCCGCCAGCATGATATCGCGGTAGATGCGGCTATTCTCCGACAGTACGCCCCAGAACCAGTGCTGCAGCTTGACATCGCCCACCACCGGCGCGCGCTGATCGAAACGGAATTTCGGCTTTATGACCGCAAGGTGACCTTCATAGCGTTCGACCAGATCCGCCGCAGGAATGAGAATCTCTGCATCCCCGACCTCGGGCAGGATGACCTTGGCCTTCTCCTGATTTTCGTCCCATCCCAGGAAAAGACATGCGCTCTCGCCTTTGAGCAGGAGAATCACCGGCAGGTACTCGCGCGGTATCTGTGCGAGAGGGGTTTTAAGGAGCTTGCAGCTAAGCTTGGCCCTGGTGGCAGCGCGTTGCAGAAGGTCGGGCGTCAGGTCGCCATGATTGAGCGGCAACCCGGCGGTCAATGCATCACGCGTCGTCGATACATGATGTATCTTGCAAATAACGAGCAGGGACTCGAGCAATGCATCCGGCTTATCACGATTTAATTCTTTGGTTTCTTCCGTGATTTGCGTATCTGTCATTTTTAAATTTAGCCTTCTATACAAATCATTGCAGCAGACCTCGATACATTGCTTAACAAGTGAATCCTACTCCGCCTAAGTAATCCGGACCAGACTGATCGGCGTCATGGCGCCACAAGATACAAAATCCTGCTCACCTGTTCCTGCAACTCAACGGGCGACAGAGAGAGATTCGTCTGCCCATACGTGTTGAATGGCATTATGGCTCGGACGCACATCGATCAATTGCCGAAAGACCATAAGGATTATGCGGCTTTTCCATCAATTAGTGCAAAGGATAAGGGTAATTTTGTGTAAAAACTGGAGGCGCGAGCCGGAGTCGAACCGGCCTAAACGGCTTTGCAGGCCGCGGCATAACCGCTTTGCTATCGCGCCATACCCGTACAACGGTGACTAACGAAAAAGGGAAAGCAACCATTGCTTGCTTTCCCTTTTTTATATTTGGAGCGGGAAACGAGTCTCGAACTCGCGACCTCAACCTTGGCAAGGTTGCGCTCTACCAACTGAGCTATTCCCGCGTAAAGAAGGCAGCATTTTAGCGATTTTGGGAAAGGTGTCAAGGCTGAATTGCGCTTATTATCTGGCCCGCATCTGAGGCCAGGCCGCTTTGAGGTAATAAGCCATTGACAGCAATGTTAAAAACGCCGCGATGTAAATCAGGATTTCCCCTAAAAATTTTATGTCGACGGGGCCGACCGGGTCGTAATACAGCAATAAAAGTATGGCAATCATCTGCGCAGCCGTTTTGATCTTGCCCAAGTAGGCAACAGCGACACTGCCCCGCTCGCCGATTCCCGCCATCCATTCGCGCAATGCGCTGATGGCGATCTCCCGGCCGATGATGATGAGCGCGATCAGCGCCCCGGTTCTTTCCAGCTCCACCAGGACGATCAATGCCGCGGCCACCATGAGCTTGTCCGCCACCGGGTCAAGAAAAGCCCCGAAGGCCGAGGTCTGGTCCAGCACGCGTGCCAGATAGCCATCCAGCCAATCGGTGATCGCAGCCAGTGCGAATACCAGCGTCGCAGAGAAATTCACCCAGTGCGGATCGATGGCATCGGCAGGCATATAAAAGATGCCGACGAAAACGGGAATAAGCAGAATGCGTAGAAATGTGAGGCTATTGGGGATATTCCATTTCATTTAATGCAGCTCCTGATATATTTTTTCTGCAAGCATCCGGCTGATTCCCTCCACCTGGACCAGCTCATCCACGCTGGCATTTTTCACGCCGTCCAGTCCGCCGAAACGGGTCAGCAGCTTTTGCCTGCGTTTTGCGCCTATGCCGCCGATATCCTCCAGCGTCGAATGCATGCGGGCCTTGCCGCGCCTGGCGCGATGCCCGGTAATCGCAAAACGGTGCGCCTCGTCACGAATCTGTTGCAGCAGATGCAGGCCGGGGTGATCCTTTTTCAGCGTGACCGGCGTATCCCGGTCGGCATAAAACATCTGTTCCAGGCCGGGTTTGCGCTCTTCACCCTTGGCGATACCGACCAGCAGGATATCAGTTAAGCCGACTTCGCGCATTACCTCGACGGCAACCCCTAGCTGCCCTTTACCCCCATCAATGAAGATCAGGTCGGGAATTTTGCCTTCACCCGCCGCAATTTTTTTGTAGCGGCGTGTCAGCGCATCGCGCATCGCGGCGTAATCGTCGCCGGGCGTGATGCCGGTGATATTGTAGCGCCGGTATTCTGAATTCTGCATGGCGCCCTTGTCGAATACGACGCAGGAAGCGACCGTCGCCTCGCCCATGGTATGGCTGATGTCGAAGCACTCGATGCGCTCGGTGCTGTCGCTCAAATCCAGCGCTTCACGCAAGGCCAGCAACCTCCCCTGCTGGCTGGCCTGTTGCGCAGAGCGTTGCTGCAGGGCGAGTTCGGCATTGGTCTGCGCCATCTTCATCCAGGCCTTCTTGTCGCCGACCGGGTTGGTGTTGATCCTGACGCGCCGCCCCGCCTGCTCGCTGAAAACCTCTTCCAGGGTCGCCGTTGCAATGGGGATATCGACGATAATCAGCGGCGGCATTTTCTGCGCCACGTAATGCTGCTCCAGGAATGCCTCCATCAGCGATTCCGCATCGCATCCATCGGCATTTTTCGGAAAGAAGCTCTTGTCGCCCAGATGCCGCCCGCCACGAATCATGACCAGGTTCACGCAATATTCGCCCGCCTGCTCTGCGCAGGCGATGATGTCCGCATCGCTCACATTGAAATCGCTGACAAACTGCCTGGCCTGCACCTGCCTCAGGCTCTGCATGCGATCGCGATATAAAGCGGCCAGCTCATATTCCTGCTGCTCCGCGGCATCCATCATTTTTGCGCTCAGCTCATCCAGCACCTGCTGCTCACGCCCCTGCAGGAACATCGTGGCGTGCGATACGTCGCGGCGGTAATCCTCGGCGGAAATGTAATCGACGCAGGGTGCCGTGCAGCGTTCGATCTGGTACAGGAGGCAGGGGCGCGAACGATTGGCGAACACGGTGTTTTCACAGGTGCGCAGGCGGAATACCTTCTGCAAAAGCTGGATGCTCTCCCGCACCGCCACCGCATTCGGGAACGGGCCGAAGTATTCATTGCCCTTGCGTTGCGTGCCCCGGTGAAATGCCAGCCGCGGAAACTCGTCACCGCTCAGCATGATGTAGGGATAGGATTTATCATCGCGAAACAGCACGTTGTAACGCGGCATGAAGCTCTTGATGAGATTGTTTTCCAGCAGGAGCGCCTCGGCTTCGGAGCGTGTCACCGTGGTTTCTATGCGCACGATGTTGGAAACCATCATCCGCGTGCGCGGACTCGGCAGGTTTTTCAGGAAATAGGAAGATACCCGTTTCTTCAGGTCCTTGGCCTTGCCCACATAAATAACCTCATCCCTGGCGTTCATCATGCGATAAACGCCAGGCAGGTTGGGCAGGTTTTTTAAAACAGGCTTAGGGTCGAACATCGATAACGATCAATCGGTTGTTGCAGGCATCATTCATCCAGCAATTCACCGGCAACCGCCCAGTTCTCCTCAGCCACCTCGTCAAATACGATATACGTGTAGGACCTGGGCTTATGGGCGATACGCTCCATGGTGTCCGTGATCTCCTTGGCGATTTTGTCCTTTTGCTCGCGGGTGAGCGAGCCGGCCAGTTTCACATTGATATAAGGCATGTTTACCTCCTCAGTTCAGCGTTGATGGATTCGAATACCGCATGGAACATGCTCTCGGTCAGGCGCCGGGTTTGCGTGTTGTAGCGGCTGCAGTGATAGCTATCATAAAGTACCTGCCCCCCCGGCAAGACATGGCGCGCGGCATGGCCGAACTTGTATGCGCCCACCTTGAGCTGCTGCGCTTTCAATACCGCCTGATGGGCAATATTTCCCAGTGCAAGAATCACGAGGTCATTCGGCAGACTGGCCAGTTCATCGGCCAGGAAGCGATTGCAGACTTTCATCTCATCCCCGGTCGGCTTATTTTCCGGCGGCAGGCATTTGACCGCATTGGTGATACGGCAGCCCGTCAGCCTGAGCTCGTCATCCGCGGCAACGGAAACCGGCAGGTTCGCATAGCCGAACTTGTGCAGGGTCTCATAAAGCAGCACCCCGGCATAATCGCCGGTGAACGGCCTGCCCGTCCTGTTCGCCCCGTGCATGCCGGGAGCCAGGCCGACAATCAGCAATTGAGGGGCTTCATCGCCGAACGGCGGCACCGGCTTGGCATAATAGCCGGGATGCCGAATTCTGACCTCATCGAGAAAACCGGCCAGGCGCGGGCATCGCCGGCACTCGCTATCGAAAGTTTGCATGGGTGTCATGTCTCATTGTGCGGCTCCGTGAGCCAGCAACCTTGCGGGTCTATACTGCCTGAACCGCTGAACTCCGGTTGCAGGGTAACGTGGCGGATATTGAACTGCCTGTGCAGCAATCGGCGCAGTTCGGCCAAAGTCTGCGGCCAGGCATGATGCTCCTTGAGCACGACATGGGCGGATAGCGCAACCTCCTCTGAAGATAGCGACCAGATACGGACATGGTGGACGCCCTCCACCGCCGGAACACGAATGAGCTGTTCGCTGACCTCGGCAATATCAAGATGATGCGGAACCCCCTCCATCAGCATATGCAGGACCTCCCGCAGAAGCTTGAGCGTGGAAAGCAGGATCAGGATAGAAATGAACAGGGACAGGATCGGGTCTATCGCAAACCAGCCGGTGAAATAGATCACCACTCCGGCCGCCAATGCCGCCAGGGAACCGAGCAAATCGCCAATCACATGCAGCAGCGCTGCACGGTGATTGATCGTATGCTGGCCGCGATGCAGATGCACGGCAACGACGACATTGATCACCAGGCCCACAAACGCGATCAGCATGACACCGCCCGCCGCGACAGGCTGCGGCGATTGCAGGCGTTCAATGGCCTCATAAATAATCGCAGCCACCACCGCCAGCATAAAAAGGCCATTCAGCAAGGCTACAATGACTTCCGCCCGCATCAGGCCAAAACTGTGCCTGGCGCTGGCGGGCTTGCGTGCTACCCAGGCGCCGACCCATGCCAGCGCCAGCGCCGCCGCATCGGAGAACATATGGCCGGCATCCCCCAGCAATGCCAGCGAGCCGGTGATCCAGCCACCGATTGCCTCGATGACGGCAAAGCCGGAGATCAGTACCAGCGGCCAAAGCAGCAGGTTCTGATCCCGTGGCTTGTGATCGTGGGCATGATGCGCATGGTGCTTGTGAGAAATATGGTCGTTTTGCATAGACCGTAATGCTAGCAGCCTACGGGTGACTATCCAATGCACAGAGAGCAGAATTCCGCAAAATAGAACGGGGCATCAAGTACAGGCGGGCATGAAAAAGGCACCTGTATCAGGTGCCTGTGGTGAACCGCAGATCAGTGCCGGTTAATATGTTTTTTCTGCATGGGGTTTATTGCAGCGCTCATATTTCACCTTGCGCTTCTCAGCCCACTTTTCATGCACGGCCTTTTTCTCAGCCTGGTCGATAAAGCCGTCGGCATTGGCATCCATGCGCTTGAAATGCTGTTCAATGCGTTTTTCATGTGCAGTGCGGAATTCGTCGTAGCTGATTTTTCCATCCTGGTTCACGTCCGCTCTCATCTTGTGCTCTGCCTTGCCACCGTCTTCATTCGCATAGACATTACCCAAGCCAATTGCAGCGACCGCTGCTACAACCCCGACAATTTTAATGAATGTCATCATTGATTCCTTTCCAGTTGTTTACGAGTGTCACCCCTAAGTTAACGAGGGGCCGAACAATCCGTTGACCCGGGATTTAATGAAGATGCAATGCAGGCGGATGGAATACAATACGCATATCGTTGTCAGACAGTCTCCATCCCATATTTAAAAGGATCAATACGATGACATTCAGCCGTTTATTGATTGCCGCGCTCATGCTGGCCAGCATGCCTGCGATGGCAGCCGAAAAAGTCGTTGCCGTCCGCGCCATCAGTGAAGCAGGCAGCGGCAAGATTATCGGCATCATTAAACTATCCGATAGCGAGCAGGGGCTGGTTATCGCACCGGACCTCGCGGAGCTCCCGCCCGGCCAGCGCGGCTTCCATATCCATGAAAACCCGAACTGCGACGCTCTGGAGAAAGACGGCAAGAAAGTGGCGGGACTGGGCGCTGGCGGCCATTACGACCCGGCACGCAGCAGCAGGCATGAAGGTCCCTCCGGTGCAGGCCATTCCGGCGACCTGCCGGCCCTGGCCGTCGCCGCTGACGGTAGTGCGGATCAACCTGTTGTAGCATCGCGGCTGAAATTGGCGGATGTCATCAACCGCGCCATCGTCATCCATGCAGGAAGCGATAATTACAGCGACAACCCGCTCCCCCTGGGCGGCGGTGGCGCACGCATTGCCTGCGGCATCATTGAATAACCTGCCGGCCCGGCAACCAGGAATCCGACCCCGGAAATCTCCGCATGCTCAGTTATCGTCACGCCTTTCACGCCGGCAACCATGCCGACGTGCTCAAACATATCGTCCTCCTGCAGGTGCTGAAATATGCCGCGCAAAAGGATAAACCTTTCTGGTATATCGACACGCATGCCGGAGCAGGCATGTACGCGCTGGACAAAGGCTATGCTACCCAGAATGCCGAATTTTCCGGCGGGGTCAGCCGGTTATGGGACGCAGGAAACCTGCCGCAAGCCATCCGCGATTATGTCGATGCCATCAGGCAATTCAACCCTGAAAGCACGCTCAAATGCTACCCGGGTTCCCCGATACTGGCATTTTCCGCCATGCGGGCGGATGACCGTCTGCGCCTTTTCGAACTGCATCCCAACGACTATAAATTGCTGAACCAGTCCTTCAAGGGACTGGGACTCGGCCCGGACAACCGCAAGGTCATGACCGAGGCGCAAAACGGGTTTGCCGGGATCAAGGCATTATTGCCCCCGCCGCCGCGCCGCGCCGTGGTGCTCGTAGACCCGCCCTACGAAGAGAAACAGGACTACGCGCGCGTGGTCGAGATGGTCAAGGACAGCCTGGCGCGATTTGCAACCGGCACCTACATCATCTGGTACCCATTGCTGCAGCGGCCGGAACCGCAGCAAATGATCGACAAGCTGAAGCGGCTGCAATTGAAGAACTGGCTTAATGTCACCTTCACCGTACAAACCCCATCCATTGACGGGTTCGGCATGCACGGCAGCGGCCTTTTCATCATCAACCCGCCCTGGACATTACCGGGCATGCTGGCCGGGATCATGCCTGTACTGGTGGAAAAACTGGCGCTGGATGACGGTGCAGATTACACGCTGGAATCGCGGATTGAATAATCGTCAGGGTATCCTGAGCCTTTTCCTCGGCTGGTCCGGCTCATCCGGCGACACCGTGAATTTGTGTATTGCAACAGTACGCCCATACTCGGTTTCGATGCTGACGCGCCACTCGCCGGAATGGATATTCTGCTTGTAGGTGTAACCCCTGAAACCGCCGCCACGGCCGCCCTCAAGATCAAAACCGATACGTTCCGTACTGACCCAGCCCTGCCCGGCATCATGGTATTGCCAGCGATGATAAAGCCGGGTACTGATGCCGCTGGGCGCAAAGACCGAAGAAACGCAGTATAGCCGCTCGCCTGCGGGCACATGGATACGGTCATCCCATACCTGCCAGAAATTCCAGACCGTCGCCTTGTCCACGGTGATTTCATAATTGCCCCTTGCCTTTTCGAGCTGCAGGCCGATATGGATATCCCGCTTTACCAGCGGCACCGGTGGAATGATGTCCAGCGGATAGGCGCAAGCCAGAATCGCCGCAATCAGCCAGACCGGGCCGATACGCCCGGGACGGCCGGGGGTGATATAGCGCAAGCCATAGGCCAGGCCTGCGCCCGCCAGGGTGCTGACATAAAACCAGAAGAAATGAATGCTGCCGAGTATAAAAGGCAGTAAAAAGTTGAAAAGCAGGATGGCGCAAAGACCGAAGAAGGTCCATGTAATCGTGAAACGGCGATACTTATCCTTGATAAACTCATTCGCGACCAGCAAAACGGCAAGGCCCAGCGACCACAAGAGCGCGAGAATATGGCTCGCACTTTTCAGGTAGAAAATGAATAATGCGCTAAACAGGCCGCCGAACAGGAATTGCATCGCAAGATAAGGCAACTGCTCCAGCCTGCCAACCGGCTGCTGCAAGCTGTGCCGGTAGCCCAGCCACCAGAGAATGCCCCCTGCGCAGGCAAGGTAGCCGGTCAGTATCCACAGATCCAGGTGGCTGACGTAACGCCCGATGGTGAGCGCATCCCAGATGAAGCCCGCAAAGAAGGCCATCACGGGCAGGAAAGTACGCAAACGGGTCAGGGCGGCATGCATAGCCCCGGCATTGTAACGTTTTCCATGAACGAATGAGCCTTGTTCCGGTCGCAAGCATGCGCCTGAATTTATCTTAGATGACGACTCAGGCTTTTGTTATCATCTGCACCTGTTGTTTTTGTTGCAATTTATTAATCTAGGAACCTTCATGGAACAAAGTACCAACCCGCGCATGCGCCCGATGAGCGCCATCCTGTTCGGCAGCCGCTGGCTGCAAGTCCCGCTTTATCTCGGCCTGATCGTTGCCCAGGCTGTCTACGTCTATCATTTCATGATCGAGTTGACGCACCTGGTCGAAAAACTGCCGCACCTGGCAGAAGCCGATATCATGCTGATCGTGCTTGGGCTGATCGATGTCGTCATGATCTCCAACCTGCTGATCATGGTCATCGTCGGCGGTTACGAAACCTTCGTCTCCCGCCTCAACCTGAGCGGCCATCCCGACGAACCGGACTGGCTCTCCCATGTAAACGCCAATCTGCTGAAGGTAAAGCTGGCAACCGCCATCATCGGCATTTCGTCCATTCATTTGCTGAAAACCTTCATCAACGCGCCGAATCTCGATCAGCAGACCATGATGTGGCAAACCCTGATCCACATGGCATTCGTCATCTCCGCCCTGTCGATTGCATGGATCGACAGGATCATGGCGCACGGTACGCCCAAAGAACATTGAGCGGACGCACCTGAAAAGCCGGCCTCGTGCCGGCTTTTTTATTTCATCATGACGCTAAGCTGAACTGCGCCAAGACTTGATACAGCGGGTTATCAACACCTTGGGGAGTCCACCATAGGCTGGTGCCTTCCGAACGGCGGTTGGAAGTGCACGCTGCACGAATATTCACCGGAACCGCATCGTCAAGGGCAGAAAATGATTTTGAGCGCCGCCACGAGCTTTTCCACATCAGGGTTGTCGATGCGGTAGTACAAAGTCTGCGATTCTCGCCGGAACGTAATCAGGCGTTCCTCACGCATTTTGGCCAGGTGCTGCGACAGTGCGGACTGACTCAGTTCGATGCGCTCCAGCATCATGCCGACCGACAACTCGCCATGCTCTATCAAGAGGCACAGCACCAACAGGCGATGCTCGTTGCCTACAGCACGCAGCAGGGAAGCAGCCTTGGCCACCCCTTCCTGCAAGAACAGCCGGTCTTTTTTACTCGATGCCAATTTTTGCCTCTTTTATTATGTTTATCTAATTTAGTATATACTAATATAAAGAGCAAGCATGCGTGGTCCGGTTTGCCGGATATGCCCATGAATTCGCAGGCATTGTACCCCGCTTTCCTTGTCCCGTTTAACGAACCAGCACAGGAGTAATCAGCAGTGTCCACGACCAGCTACCAAACCTTGACGCGCGAGATTTCCACCAACCTTGCATCGCTACGTTCAGGCCTGCCCGACATGATGCAAAGCTTTGCTGCACTGGGAAAAACCGCGATGATGCCGGGCACGCTCGACGCGAAGACCAAGGAACTGATTGCGCTGGCGCTCGGGGTCGCGGCACGCTGCGATGGCTGCATCGGATTCCATACCAAAGCACTTGTGCGCCTGGGCGCGACGGCGGAAGAAGTGCATGAGGCATTGGGCATCGCCATCTACATGGGCGGCGGGCCATCAGCGATGTATGCTGCCAATGCTGTCGCAGCTTTCGAGGAATTCTCCACGTCGAAGCCGCAGGCTGCGCAAATTGCCGGCTGATGGCCTGACACTCACCATCCGGCGCTTTACGTCAGTGCTTGCTATCCAGGACCGATGCACATTCAAGCGGGCAAGCCGGTCGCAGTGCCGGCAGGAAAATGGCTTTAACGTTGTACGCTCCGGCACGCCAATACTTGCACATGTTTCCAGTCCATGCGCATCAGGCCGTCAACAACTAGAACCGCAGAAAACTCAGGTAATCCCGGATGTAGTAAGCAAAGACACCAATAACGCCAAGCACGCCAAGTGGCGCCCAGATGGCGCCTAATCCAATTCCAACGGGAATAGTATAAAGAATGGACTTTGCCAAACTCACGAATAACACCATCCCGCTGCTCTCTTTATAAGTTTTGCCGTCTACCTTGGCAGCAGCAATGAACGGCCTGGTAATAAGACCGCGTGACAGGCCTTGCCCAACAAGAATTTGGGTATGTTTGCCGGGGTGGATATAATTGCTGATGTAATCCGGCAAGACAATTTTTCTCAGGCTATGGTCACCTATTTCAAGCACGGATAATATGGTTTTGCCTTGACCGCCGCCGCCTGAACCGTTTGCGGCACCATCCTGCCAGGTGCCCGCACCGACCATTGAAATTTCCCCTTCATAGGTTGTCATGCTCATAACATTCCCCTTTAAGATTGAAAATAGCCACCCTTGACTTCGTTAACTTAGCATACTTCTCACTTCAATTATCAGCGCGCTGGCTTGCAGCGTTTACCTTCATATTCAAAACGATGCAATTTGTATTCCTTACCGTTCCAACGCTCCACCGGAAAACAGAACCCTGGGCCGCCGACCGAAATATCCGGCCACCCGCCGACGCCATGGGTCTTCAGAAATTCCGCTATCCCGGTATTGCTGGTCATTACGCGCCAACTGCCGTTGGCCTGCTTGCTGAGCAAAGTAAACCCCATGCCGGCAAAGCCGTAGCAATATGTGCCGCCCTCGGTAACGACCGCCTCCGGGCGGCCATCGCCGTTAAGGTCGCGCACTTCCTGAATTGTACCGGGTTCATAGGGCGCGCCGGAATCGCCAGTGTCGCAGGCGCGCCACTCCTTGCCCTTGAGCGTGAAGCCGGCGGCCTTGAATACGGCCGCCTGCTCCGCGTCAGTCAAGGCAATGGCCGCAGGAGATTCCGCCAGCGCATGAGAACCACATCCCATCACCATACCCAGCATGCCTGCCCAGCCGAGTGTTTTGCCGTTGATCGTCATATCACACCCCCTTCTGTCATTAAGCTCAACCTTCGCCATCCGCTGGATAGCACTTTTGCCTGTCAGGTTGGTGGCCTGGTCAGGTTGCCGCACGAAGCTCCACCAAGGCTGACGATACAACACGCATAGCGGACCGCATTAACAGCCACACGAGACCAAGCGCAACCACGATATCAGGCCAGCCTGAACCGGTAAACCAGACTGCTCCTGGCCGCCACAAACACGGAAAGGTTCGATGCAATGTCGTTTCGCGAGCACTCCCACACAGAGCGCATGTTGATATCTTCATGGCGATGCCGCCACAGCAGGAACAGGCAGATTGAGTTTGCTACGAGGCCAAGAAGGCTGAACGCCCCCATGACCTCAAACAAAGGGGTGCCCGGGACAAAAAGCCTGTAAACAATTTGCGCAGCCACAACGCACGCTGCCAGGAAAATGAGGCCACCCTTTAACAGCGCAACCCTGGCCTTGGCGGCCGTACTCCTCGAAATGACATACAGGCTGAGACCATACGTCACAGCGTCCCCAAGGTTATCGAGGCTGTCGGCCAGAAGTGCCGTTGAGCCTCCATAGAGCGCGGCCACAGCAATAACCAGAAACATAACGCCATTGATGGCGAGCACGATTTGCAGCGTTCGCCGCTGAGTTTCCCGAAGCGCATTTATCGCACAATTGTTTTCGCAACAGCTACTCATTCAAAATGCCTCGCTTGGCAACCTGATGGCTGAATTAACCGGAGCATTCCAGCGCTGCCATGTCGAATGACCGGCCAGCCAGTTTCTCAATGTCCCGGATAAACTGCTCTTTATTCAGCGGTGAAACCATGACTGTACCACCATGACCGTAGTCTATGCGCAGCCTGTCGAGAGACAGGGCCGGACTGGAAAGCGGATTAGACCCGCGCGGGGAGCGCCTGGCTAATTCAAGGGGAGGCAACAGACTCCCGGCTAACGAATGAGCCCTCCCCGCGCGCGTCTTTCATCAGGGTCCGGGCCAGATGCCCAACATGACGGTTGTAGTACCGCAGTCCTTCACCTTCTAGCATCGCCATGGCAGAACCTGATGAACGTCTCATTAACGCTGGAGCGGAAATATGAAAACTTAGACCCATACCAGCTTGCTAAGAACGGGGAAGCCCTTGTAGTAGAAGTGAGTGGGGATGCAAGCACAGCTTGCAGACGGTTCGCTCGACTGAGATGTTAGGCGTGATGGATTTCGTGAGCACGAGCATCAACCTCCAATGGCGCCCTTTGATAGCCAACGGTTGCAATCTGGCCAAGGTAAACGGGCAGAAACGAAGCTATAGACCCAGCAGATTCATATTGGTAGACATGCCTAAATTCATGGGACAGGAGCCTGACCGTACCGTGGCCGTGACAGATGTAGATGCTGTAGCCAAGTGTGAGGCCAACCATCCCTGGGCCGAGGAGGCCTGTGCTAAGAGCTGCTTGCCTTAGCTCTGGGTCGCCGGGTAAAGGCAGCTGCGGAACTTCAAGTATTCGAATTTGATCAGGGCGGGAAACACCAACTCGTTGCGCGATGCCGACGAGTGAAACGTCGAGGGGCTGCCCATTCTGCGCAATCAACGCTGACTGTTCCTCGGCCCATGCGACGGCTTTAGGAAGAATGATTGGAAGAGCAGCCAGAAGATTGAAGGTCATGGATGACGCCTAACGTTGAAATTCAGCGGACCGTCAAAAAGCTGCGCTTTTTGACGGTCCGCTGGAATGATTTGTTGGGCAGGTTAATCACGAAGTGCATCGCGCCAATACTGGTAAGCAGTTTCGGAAACCCCGCAATCAGGTTCAGACGTTCGCAGTTTCTCCAGGCACACCAGAAATTGATTGGCCTCATGGCGTAGCCCAAGGATAGAAAGACACTTCAGCATTCGGGTAATCCGAAGATCATTGTGAGTTCCTTCAGTGAACCAATTGCCTTTTCTCTCTGCCCAGTTCAGCCCTTTCTCTATTTCACCATTGCGCAGAATTAGGCCATAGAAGCTCAGCATACGTATAAAACTGGCCAGTAAATGCCTTCGAAGTAACTCATCATGGTGAAAGGCCTCCAGTACTTCCTTATTCACGAGCGGAGCAGAGGGCATTACTTTACTGATCTCACTGAGAGGGAAGAGCCACTGAATATAGTCATGCGTGACTTCCAACCACAGATCATCTTGCCGAGTGATTTCGGCGAGAAACCTACCTCGGTCGTCAGGATAACCACCGTAATAGAAAGCAAGTAGCCGGTTCATAGTGTTCAGGCCTAACGTGCTAGCTTAGGGATGCGGAGCCGGCCTGCCGGCGGAGCGTCCCTCTGGAGCGGCGGGTTAAGACTTGACGGCCTATTACGCATTTGACGTTTGGCTGTCCTCTGGAAACTGGGTCGCAAAATCAGCAATGATCTTGAGACCATCTGCTTCTTGAGAAACCTCAAATGGAGGCGAAGGGAAGCGTACCTTCCATAGTTTGCGAAGGTCTTGAAAGTAAGGATCACCCGCGCTTACACCGACAACATAGCCACCCGACTTTTCGCCCTCATGCACTACAGGGATGAACAGGGCGATGGCCGGGCCGATAAAACGATTCCTGATACCGAACCATCTGATGACTTCAAGGCTGCGTGTGAAGTCAAGGAAGAAGCGACCGTCCGGTACGGTAACGCCAATCTTAGTTGCTGCAAACCGTGTCGGCGGGTTGTCGTAGGTAATGAGAGTGATAGCCATGCTTCAAAGTCCTAACTAATAAGTAGCCGTCCCAAAACGGCAGTGAAATAAATAGAGCCTAAAAATTTTCATTGCTCATGTATCTCATTGGGTTAGCAAAATAATATGGGGCGTTATTTATAGGGTCAATGCCTCATGATAAATTCTTTTATACTGCCTGAAGTTAAGAATGATGCATGCATCAGGTGCTGCTGCTCAATCAGCCAGATAAAACACCTCACAGGCACTACAGCATCCACACCGCGCAAGCTTATATAATCAGATTAAACGATTATTCTGCGCGTATCAAAATACCGCGCCACTCGGTAGGCCCGGTTTCATGAATTGAGCTGCCGTTGACATCTACGGCCACCGTAACCGGCATTTCCTTCACCTCGAACTCGTAGATCGCTTCCATACCGAGATCGGCAAAGGCCACCACGCGGGCGGATTTGACCGACCTAGCGACGAGGTAGGCTGCGCCGCCTACTGCGATCAGGTACACAGAACGATGGCGGCGTATGGATTCGATCGTGGCTTCGCCGCGTTCTGCCTTGCCTATCATGCCTAGCAGGCCGGTATTGGCCAGCATGGTTTCGGTGAATTTGTCCATTCTGGTTGCTGTAGTTGGCCCTGCGGGGCCGACCGCTTCGTTACGCACGGGGTCAACCGGGCCAACGTAGTAGATGAAGCGGTTTGTGAAATCGACACCTTCCGGCAGAGGCTCGCCTTTTGCCAGTAGCTCTGCAATGCGCCTGTGCGCTGCATCGCGGCCGGTCAGCAGTTTTCCGCTCAGCAGCAGGGTTTCGCCCGGTTGCCAGTTTTCGATATCCTGAGCAATCAGGGTATCGAGATCAACATGTCTGGATTGCGGGTCTGGCTGCCATGAAACCTGCGGCCAATCGGCAAGGCTGGGAGGCGTCTGATAAGCCGCACCGCTGCCATCGAGTGTGAAATGCGCATGCCGCGTGGCGGCGCAATTGGGAATAACAGCAACCGGCAGCGATGCTGCGTGAGTGGGGTAGTCGAGAATTTTCACATCCAGCACTGTTGTCAGGCCACCCAGGCCTTGGGCACCTATTCCCAGCCGGTTTACCTTATCGTGGATTTCCAGACGCAGTTCTTCCAGCCGGTTAGCCGGACCCTTCAACTTGAGGGCGGCCATGTCGATGGGCTGCATCAGGGATTCCTTTGCCAGCAGCACGGCTTTTTCCGCCGTGCCGCCGATGCCGATGCCGAGCACGCCGGGCGGGCACCAGCCCGCGCCCATTTCACTGACCTGCGCCAGCACCCAATCGACGATATCGTCGGAGGGGTTGAGCATGGCGAGTTGCGCCTTGTTCTCGGAACCGCCACCCTTGGCGGCCAGCTTGACTTCGACCTTGTTGCCGGGCACCAGCCGTATATGCGTCACGGCCGGGGTATTGTCGAAGGTGTTTTTCCGGCGGCCTGCGGGGTCGGCCACGATAGATGCGCGTAAAGGATTTTCCGGCAGCGTGTAGGCGCGGCGCACGCCTTCGTTGACCAGCGCTTCGATATCGGCGCCCGGCTCCCAGCGGACATCGGTTCCCACATCGAGGAAAACAACGACGATGCCCGTGTCCTGGCAGATCGGCCGTTTGCCTTCGGCGCACATGCGCGAGTTGGTCAGAATCTGGGCAATCGCATCCTTTGCCGCGGGCGACTGCTCCTTTTCATAAGCCTCACCCAATGCCTGAATGAAATCGACCGGGTGATAGTAGGACATGAATTGCAGGGCATCCGCGATGCTCGCAACCAGGTCCTCGCTTTTGATCAGCGTCACAACTTACCCCACCGCCTGCTTGAGTTGTTCAAGGATTGCAGGGTTGTCCAGCGTGGAAATATCGGAAGTGATTTCCTCGCCTTTGGCCAGGGAGCGCAACAAACGGCGCATGATCTTGCCTGAGCGTGTCTTCGGCAGGTTTTCGCCGAAGCGGATATCGTCCGGTTTGGCAATCGGGCCGATTTCCTTGCCGACCCATTCGCGCAGCTCGGCCACGACTTTTTTCGCCGCTTCGCCTTCGGGACGCGCGCCTTTCAGCACGACATAGGCGACAATGGCCTCGCCCTTGACATCATGCGGCTTGCCGACGACAGCCGCTTCGGCTACCAGCGGGTTCGCCACCAGCGCCGACTCGATTTCCATCGTCCCCAGGCGGTGGCCGGAGACGTTCAGCACGTCATCGATACGGCCCATGATGGTGAAATAGCCGGTTTTGGCATCGCGCACCGCGCCGTCGCCTGCCAGATAGAGCTTGCCGCCCAGATCGACAGGGAAATAGGATTTCCGGTAACGTTCGGGGTCGCCCCAGATGGTGCGTATCATTGCAGGCCATGGGCGCTTGATCACCAGCAGGCCGCCACTGCCCCAAGGCAGCTCCTGGCCGGTTTCGTCCACCACGGTAGCCTGTATGCCCGGCAGCGGCAATGTGCAGGAACCCGGCACCAGCGGGGTGACAGGCAGCGGTGAAATCACATGCCCGCCGGTCTCGGTCTGCCAGAACGTATCCATGATGGGGCAACGGCCGCCGCCGACCTGTTCGTGATACCACATCCATGCTTCAGGATTGATCGGCTCGCCCACCGACCCCAATAAGCGCAAGCTCGACAAATCGAACTCCTTGGGATGGGTCGCAGGGTTGGTTGAGGAGGCCTTGATCAGCGAGCGTATGGCGGTAGGCGCGGTATAGAAAATACTGACCTTGTGGTTCTGGATCATCTGCCAGAAACGGCTGGCGTCGGGATAGGTCGGGATGCCCTCGAACACCACCTGCGTGATACCGAGCGCCAGCGGCCCGTATGCCACGTAAGTGTGCCCGGTGATCCAGCCCACGTCGGCGGTACACCAGAACACGTCATCGTCCCTGGCATCGAACACCCAGCGCGTTGAATTCATCGCATGCAGCAGATAACCGGCGGATGAATGCTGCACGCCCTTGGGTTTGCCGGTGGAGCCGGAGGTATAAAGCAGGAACAGCGGATGCTCGGCATTGACCCAGACCGGCTCGCATTCGTCCGCCACATCGGCAATCAGGTCGTGCCACCAGATGTCGTTAGCGTTCCATTGAATATCGATACCGGTGCGACGGAAAACGACGACTTTCTCTATGCTTTCACAGCCCGGCATTTGCAGGGCTTCATCCACCGCTGCCTTCAAGGGCAACGATCTGCCGCCACGAAGCTGCCCGTCTGCCGTAATCACTGCACGTGCACCGGCATCCTGGATACGCTCCTGGATGCTCTTGGCCGAGAAGCCGCCGAATACCACGGAGTGCGTCAGGCCCAGCCTTGCGCAGGCCTGCATCGCCGTCACGGCCTCAACGCCCATCGGCATATAGATGACGACGCGGTCGCCGACGTTCAGATTGAGTTTTTTCAGGCCGTTGGCCAGCCGGCAGACGCGATGGTAAAGCTCGCGATAGCTCACGTTGCTTACCTTGCCGTCATCCGCCTCGAAAATCAGGGCAGTCTTGTCGCCACGTGCAGCCAGGTGACGATCCAGGCAGTTATAGGAAACATTCAGCTCGCCATCGGTAAACCAGCGGTAGAAAGGCGCATTGGCTTCATCAAGTACCTGCGTGAAAGGTTTTTTCCATTCCAGCAGTTCACGTGCCAGCTTCGCCCAGAAGCCTTCATAATCCCGGTCGGCTTCGGCGCAGAGGGCATGGTAGGCTTCCATGCTGGAGATCGCCGCCTTGGCCTTCAGCGCGTCGCTCGGTTCAAACACACGGGTTTCATGCAGTACGGATTCGATAGAACTCATGACGGATACTTCCCTCTCTCTCCACATTCAATCATTATCTTGAATTCAGCCAGTGATGAAATTTGCGGGCTGCAATAGCAAAAAGCCCATTTACCTGTTTGACCGGTGAAATGGGCTTTTTGCAAATACTCAAGTCAGGTTACTTGACGACCTTTGCCAGCGTGTTCCAGGTTTCAAGCAGGGTATCGGGGTTCAGCGACATGGTCTGGATACCCTCTGCCATCAGCCACTCGGCAAAGTCCACGTGATCGGACGGCCCCTGGCCGCAAATGCCGACATACTTGCCCTTGCTGTTGCAGGTCTTGATCGCCATGGACAGCAGTTTCTTCACGGCCGGGTCGCGCTCGTCGAAGCTGTTTGCCACCAGGCTGGAATCACGGTCCAGACCAAGGCTCAGTTGCGTCAGGTCGTTAGAGCCGATGGAGAAGCCATCGAAATATTCGAGGAACTCTTCCGCCAGCAGGGCATTGGAAGGAATCTCGCACATCATGATCAGGCGCAGGCCGTTTTCGCCGCGCTTGAGGCCATGCTCTTCCAGCAGTTTGATGACTTCCGCTGCTTCCTGCGTGGTGCGCACGAACGGCACCATCAGTTCGATATTGGTATATCCCAGCTCATCGCGCGCTTTCTTCATCGCCACGCATTCGAGCGCGAAGCAATCCCTGAAATCCTTGGCAATGTAACGCGCTGCGCCACGGAACCCAAGCATCGGGTTTTCCTCGATCGGCTCGAACAGGTCGCCGCCGATCAGTTTGCGGTATTCATTGGACTTGAAGTCGGACAAGCGAACGATCACCTTGTTGGGCCAGAATGCAGCTGCCAGCGTCGATACGCCTTCGGTAATTTTCTCGATATAAAAGGTTTTGGGGTCGGCATAGCCGCGCGTACGTTCCGCCACGGAATCATGCAGCTCGTGCGGCACCTGGTCGAAACGCAGAATGGCCTTGGGGTGGATGCCGATCAGGTTGTTGATGATGAATTCCAGCCGGGCCAGGCCAACACCCGCAGACGGCAACTGGGCGAACTCGAACGCCAGTGATGGATTACCCACGTTCAGCATCAGTTTCACCGGGATTTGCGGCAATGTCTGGCGCTCCTGCACGGTTTTCTCGTACGGCAGTTCACCCTGGTAGACATAACCGGTATCGCCTTCCGCACAGGATGCAGTGACGACTTCATCTTCAGTCAGTACGCTGGTCGCATCGCCGCAACCGACAATCGCAGGAATGCCGAGCTCGCGCGCGATGATCGCGGCATGACAGGTACGGCCGCCGCGGTTGGTGACAATCGCCGCGGCTTTTTTCATCACAGGTTCCCAGTTCGGGTCCGTCATATCGGTCACCAGCACATCGCCGGCCTTGACCAGATGCATGTCGTTGGCACTGTCGACGATACGCACCGGGCCGATGCCGATTTTCTGTCCAATGGCACGGCCTTCAGACAGCACGGTACCGCGTTTTTTCAGGTTAAACTTTTCAATTGCCTTGTCTTCAGCACGGGATTTCACGGTCTCCGGGCGTGCCTGCACGACGTAGAGCTTGCCGTCCAGGCCATCCTTGCCCCACTCGATGTCCATCGGGCAACCATAGTGCTTCTCGATCGCCATCGCATGGCGGGCAAGTTCCAGCACTTCCGCATCGGTCAGGGAAAACTGGTTGCGCTCGGTTGCGGTCGTTTCCTCGATCTTGACGGAACGGCCGGCGGAACGCTCGGTATTGAATACCATGCGTTGCTGCTTGGAGCCGAGGCCACGGCGGATCAAGGCCGGGAAACCAGCCTCAAGCTGCGGCTTGTGCACATAGAACTCATCCGGGTTCACCGCACCCTGCACCACCATCTCGCCCAGGCCGTAGGACGAGGTGATGAACACCACGTCGCGGAAACCGGATTCGGTATCCAGCGTGAACATGACGCCGGATGCCCCCAGGTCGGAACGCACCATGCGCTGGACACCGGCGGAAAGCGCGACTTCAATGTTGTTGTAGCCTGAGTGCACGCGGTAGGAAATCGCGCGGTCGTTATACAGCGAAGCGAATACTTCCTTGATCGCATGCAAGATGTTTTCGATGCCATGGATATTGAGGAAGGTTTCCTGCTGGCCGGCGAACGAAGCATCGGGCATGTCTTCCGCGGTAGCCGAGGAGCGCACGGCGAAACTGGCATCGCTGTCCGTTGCAAGCCTGGCATAATGTTCACGAATCTCGGTTTCCAGCCTGGCCGGTAGCGGCGCATCGACGATCCAGCTACGTATCTGCTCGCCGGTTTTGGCCAGCGCAACCACATCATCCACATTCAGCGTGGCAAGCGTGGCCTTGATTCTGGCTTCCAGGCCTTCATGGGCAAGAAAGTCGCGATAGGCTTCGGCAGTGGTTGCAAACCCTCCCGGAACGCGCACATCACTTGCGGCAAGGTTGCTGATCATTTCGCCGAGCGACGCGTTCTTTCCGCCCACCCGGTCGACATCATGCATACCGAGCTGTTCTAACGGGATTACATAGGCTTGCATACCATTTTCCTCATGAAATAGTTATATTTTGACCACTTACCCAGTTTTATTAACCGATGCTTTCTGACTGACAAAAAACCTGGGGAATACTGTTCTGATCTTAAAGATTGATAATCAGCTCACCAGCATTTTTTTGGCAGCTCGAAAACTTAGCTGCTGCATAATCAATGACGATATTTCCTCCACCGAGCGCGAGGTCGAGTCCATCATGTTGATGCCCTCCCGCTGCATCAGCGCCTCGGCATCCTTGATTTCCTGCCGGCAATTGGCAAGTTCGGCATAGCGGCTGTTCGGACGGCGCTCGTTGCGTATCTTGTGCAGCCGTTCCGGGTCAATCGTCAGGCCGAAAATCTTGTCCCTGTGATCCACCAGCGTGCCGGGCAGCTCATTGCGTTCCAGATCTTCCGGAATAATCGGGTAATTGGCGGCACGGATGCCGTATTGCATCGCCAGATACAGGCTGGTCGGCGTTTTGCCGCTGCGCGACACGCCTACCAGGATGACATCGGCATCCTTCAACCCGGCTTCGGTGATGCCGTCGTCGTGGGCCAGCGTAAAATTGATGGCCTCGATGCGGTTGCGGTATTCCGCACCGACGACGCGACGCGACATGCCAATCGTTTCGTTGGCCGGCATGCCCAGCTCGCTGGAGAGCGGATTGACGAAAGTGCCGAACATATCCAGGCAAAGGCCGCCGGTCAGGTGGAACAATGCACGAATCGTCGGGCTGACGATGGTCATGCAAAGAATCGCGCGAGCGCTATCCTGCTCCTGGGTCGCATTGATGATCTCAATGGCTTCCTTGGCTTTTTCCACACTGTCGATAAAGGGCATGCGCACCTGCTTGCAGGTAAAGCCGTCGAAGTGCGACAAAAGGCATAACCCCAAAGCTTCAACAGTAATGCCCGTGCTATCGGAGATATAAAAGATAGTGCGCTTTGAATTATTAGGATTCATGTTTAACCAATAGTGGGCCAGCATTCCGGTGCGCATTTGTGGTTATTGTTTCGCGCCTTTTCTACTACATTTTGTTCAGATTGTAATACGCAAAGCCCACATAATCTAGCTGTGCAAGCAATGAAGGCTGATACTCAAGAAACCACCTCGGCAATCGGGATGACTTTTTTGGGTGCATATTCTGCCATTTGATGAAAATTCAGGTAGCGGTAGATATCGCCCGGATTCCTGCTCAGCCTGTCTCCAACCGTGGCCAGGTACTCGGCGTGCGTCGGCATTCTGCCAAGCTTGGCGCATACCGCAGCCAGCTCCGCGGAGCCGAGATACACGCGGGCATCCTTGCCCATGCGGTTGTCGAAATTGCGCGTGCTGGTGGAAAACACGGTCGCCCGGTCCGCCACCCTTGCCTGGTTGCCCATGCACAGGGAACAGCCCGGCACTTCGGTACGCGCGCCGGCCACGCCGAATACCGCATAGACGCCTTCATCGCGCAGTTGCGCCTCGTCCATGCGGGTGGGCGGCGCGATCCAGAGGCGGGTCGGAATACCGCCGGAGCCTTCAAGCACTTTGGCCGCTGCGCGATAATGGCCGATATTGGTCATGCAGGAACCGATGAACACTTCATCGATCTTGTCGCCGACCACCGCTGAAAGCGGCTTGATATCGTCAGGATCGTTGGGGCAGGCCACCAGCGGCTCCCTGATTTCATTGAGGTCGATTTCCAGCACATAGGCGTATTCGGCATCGGCATCGGGTTGCAGCAACTCGGGCTGGGCCAGCCATGCCTCCATCGCCTCGATACGGCGCTGCAAGGTACGTGCATCCTGATAGCCGTTGTCGATCATGTTCTGCATGAGCACGATATTGGAATTCAGGAACTCGATGATCGGTTCCTTGTTCAGGCGCACGGTGCATCCATTGGCGGAACGCTCGGCAGAGGCATCGGCAAATTCGAAGGCCTGTTCCACCTTGAGGTCCGGCAGGCCCTCGATTTCCAGGATACGGCCGTTGAACACGTTCTTTTTGCCCTGCTTGCCAACGGTCAGCTCTCCCTTCTGGATCGCCGCATAGGGAATCGCATTGACCAGGTCGCGCAGGGTAATGCCGGGCTGCATCTCGCCCTTGAAGCGCACCAGCACGGATTCCGGCATATCGAGCGGCATCGCGCCCATGGCGGCGGCGAAAGCCACCAGCCCGGAACCGGCCGGGAAGGAAATGCCGATCGGGAATCGCGTATGCGAATCACCGCCGGTGCCGACGGTATCCGGCAGGATCATGCGGTTCAGCCAGGAATGGATCACGCCATCGCCAGGGCGCAGGCTGACGCCGCCACGGCTGGACATGAATTCGGGCAGCGAGTGTTGCAGCTTGATGTCCACCGGCTTGGGATAGGCCGCGGTATGGCAGAAACTCTGCATGACGAGGTCTGCGCTGAAGCCCAGGCAGGCGAGTTCCTTCAGTTCGTCGCGCGTCATGGCGCCGGTCGTATCCTGGGAGCCCACCGTCGTGATCTTCGGTTCGCAGTAGGTGCCGGGGCGCACGCCCGTGCTTTCAGGCAGCCCACAGGCCCGCCCGACCATTTTTTGCGCCAGTGTGTAACCCTTGCCGCTGTCTTTCGGGGCTATCGGCTTGATGAACAGCTCCGAAGGCGGCAAACCCAGCATCTGGCGCGCATTCGTCGTCAGGCCGCGGCCGATGATGAGCGGGATGCGTCCGCCGGCGCGTACTTCGTCCGGCATGGTCAGGGGTGCCAGCTCGAAACTTGAAATGAGGTCGCCCTGCTCGCTGAAGACCTTGCCTTCAAACGGGCGTATGGTGATGACATCCCCTGTTTCCATCCTGCTGACATCGCACTGAATCGGCAATGCGCCTGAATCTTCCGCGGTATTGAAGAAAATAGGCGCAATCTTGCCGCCGAGCACGATGCCGCCCGTGCGCTTGTTCGGGATACGCGGAATATCCTCCCCCATCCACCATTGCACTGAGTTGATCGCGGATTTGCGTGAAGAGCCCGTGCCGACCACGTCGCCGACGTACGCGAGCGGCAGGCCCTTTTCCTTGAGCCTGGCAATCGTTGCCAGGCCATCCGGCATCTTGTTCACCAGCATGGCATTGGCATGCAGCGGGATATCGGGGCGCGACCAGGCTTCCTGCGCGGGGGAAAGATCGTCGGTATTGGTCTCACCCGGCACCTTGAACACCACGACCCTGATTTCAGCGGGCATCGCCGGGCGGTTGGTGAACCATTCGGCATTGGCCCAGGATGCCATGAGTTTTTGCGCATGCGGATTGCCTGCCTTCACTTTTTCCGCGACATCGTGGAAAGCATCGAACATGAGGATGGTATGGGAAAGCGCTTTTACCGCCTCTTCCGCCAGTTCGCCATCCAGCAGGCTGACCAGCGATTGCACGTTGTAGCCGCCCAGCATGGTGCCGAGCAATTCTACGGCTTTCTCACGCGAGAGCAGGCCGCAAGCAGTATTGGCGTGGGCGACATCCGTCAGGAAGGCGGCCTTCACGTAAGCGGCCTGATCGACACCGGCGGGAACCCGGTGTTCCAGCAACTCCAGCAGGAACCCGGCCTCACCGGCTGGCGGGTTTTTCAGCAGCGCAACCAGCTCGGCTGTCTGCTCCGCATTCAGCGGAAGTGGCGGCAGGCCTTGCGCGGCGCGCTCGGCAACATGTTCTCGGTAGGCGGTCAGCATGGCATTCAATCTATAAAAACAATTAAGCAATTATACCGCGTGGGCAGTGCTCACGAAACGGTACCTTTGGGCGACATCAGGCAAGTAGCATGCCCGAATCGAAGTGAAGACGGCCTAGTAAAAGGATTTTGCGAATGTAGTGCCGCAGCTTGCGCCGCTGGAAGCTTCCATTTTGTCCAGAATGTCTTTCTCATAGCCTTTGCCATGCATGGACTCAAGATAAACGCGCACCTCGGATACGGTGACCAGGCCATTGCGGTCCTTATCCATTTCGCGGATATTGTCTTCAACACTGGGACTGACGGTTGGCTCGGCCATCACGGGCACGCTGAAGATCAAAAACAGAATTGAAAAAATTTTCACGATGGCCGCCATCCCGCATTCCGAGTTACTGCTTCAGTCGTTTTGAATCGTAAGACATGACATAAGTTCGCAATAATTATGCACCTATTATGTGGCGATTGCACCGCTTTGAAGCACGTATTAAGCACCCGAAGCAAGATAGTGTTTTTTGACTATGCGCGATGTGGGGTAAAATTACGGATTCATGAGTATTTGCATTTCATAAAAAGGTTTCAGCATGGAGCTATCCCCCCTCAACGCCCTTTCTCCCCTTGATGGCCGCTATCAATCCAAACTGGATGAACTGCGACCTTATTTCAGCGAATACGCATTGATTCGCCATCGCGCCCTGGTCGAAGTCGAATGGCTCAAGGCACTTGCACAGGAGCCTGCCCTCAAGGAAATCGCGCCGTTCAGCGCCGCCACCGTTGAGGATCTGGACAAAGCCATCAACAGTTTTGGTGAAACCGAGGCCGGGCAGGTCAAGGCGATTGAAGTGCGCACCAATCATGACGTCAAGGCCCTGGAATACTGGCTGAAAGAACGTTTCGACGGTAACCCGGAGATTCGTACCGTCAGCGAATTCATCCACTTCGCCTGCACATCCGAAGACATCAATAACCTCTCGCACGGCCTCATGCTCAAGCAGGCACGCGATAACGTCATGCTGCCCATGCTGGACAAGCTGATGGCGCGGCTGACCGACCTGGCAAAAGAGCTCGCCGGCATGCCCATGCTGTCGCACACGCACGGCCAGCCTGCATCGCCGACCACGCTGGGCAAGGAACTGGCAAATGTTGTTTATCGCTTGCGCCGTCAGCGCGAACAACTGGTCAAGGTCGAGATTCTGGGCAAGATCAATGGCGCCGTCGGTAACTTCAATGCCCACCTTTCCGCTTACCCTGAATTCGACTGGGAAGCATTTGCCAAAAAGTTCGTCGAGTCACTGGGGCTGGTCTACAACCCGTACACCATCCAGATCGAGCCGCACGATTACATGGCGGAACTCTATGATGCGCTCGCACGCATCAACACCATCCTCATCGACATCAACCGCGACGTCTGGGGTTACATCTCGATGGGCTACTTCAAGCAGAAGGTGAAGGAAGGTGAAATCGGCTCATCGACCATGCCGCACAAGGTCAACCCGATCGATTTTGAAAATTCCGAGGGCAATCTGGGCCTGGCGAATGCGCTCTTGCGCCATCTGGCGGAAAAACTGCCGATTTCCCGCTGGCAGCGCGACCTGACCGACTCCACCGTGTTGCGCAATATGGGCGTTGCACTTGGCTACACCCTGCTGGGCTACGACTCCTGCATCAAGGGGCTGAACAAGCTGGAGGCCAATCCGGCGCAACTCGCCGGCGATCTGAACAATAACTGGGAAGTGCTGGCCGAGCCGATCCAGACCGTCATGCGCCGTTACGGCATAGAAAACCCCTACGAGCAATTGAAGGAACTGACGCGCGGCAAAGGCGGCATCAACCGGGAATCCCTGCATGCCTTCATCCGTGAACTAAAGATACCGGATTCAGCCAAACAGTCGTTGCTGGAAATGACGCCATCCAGCTACACCGGGAAGGCTGCAGAACTCGCCAGGTCCATCTGAAACCTGCCGCGCTGACGCTCGATAGCCTGTTTTCAGGTGCGTTGCAGGATACGTCAGCAGGCCCTCCCGGCTTGTATCTTGCATGGTCATCTGCATGCATGGCGCATCCTGTAAACTGATCGTTAACCGGCTTTAAATGGATTGAGGTATTGTTTTCAAACCCAGTGATTCCGACAGGCAGCATCAGCGCCATCTGCAAGAAACTTCTGGCCTGCCTGCTGCTGCCACTGCTGCTGGTTTACACGGCGCAGGCTGCCGAGAAGACCTATCAGGTCGATATCGATGCTCCGTTCGGGATCGCACAACTGCTTCGGCAGCATCTCGAAATCAGCCGGTCTCTGGATAATCCCAGGCTGAACGACAGCGAATGGCAACGCCTGATTCAGGCAGCGCCAAAGGAAATCCGCAACCTGGTGGCTACCGAGGGCTACTTTTCTCCGGTCATCAGCGCCACTGCCGACCAGTCGGCAGCCCTGGGCAAGGTCAGATTCACGATCGATCCCGGCCCGCAGTCCGTCATCAGTGAAATCAACCTGCGTTTCACCGGCGATATCCAGCAACAGCCGCCCGAAGAAAACCCCAGCATCGATAGCATGCAAGCCGGTTGGGCGCTGGAGATCGGCAAGCCCTTCACGCAGGAGGCGTGGGACCAGGAAAAACACAAATTGCTTTCCGCGCTGGTGGGTTATCGTTATCCGAATGCAGCAATCGCATACAGCAAGGCTGAAGTTGACACGATCGAGCACAAAGTCAGGCTTTCGGTCACCATCGACAGCGGCAACATGCGTCGCTTCGGCGAGAGTGTCGTCAGCGGGCTCGAGCGCTATCCCGCGCATGTCGTCCACAACCTGAACCCGATCCGCCACGGCGACGATTACGACCAGGCCAAGCTGGTAAAACTGCAGTTGGATTTGCAGGCAACCGGCTATTTCAGCAGCGTCAGTGTCAGCGCCGATTCCAATATCGATCCGTCGCAGCCCATCCCGGTCAATATCAAGGTTGCAGAGAACCAGGCGGCCAGATTCGGTATCGGTGTAGGTGCGAGCACCAATACCGGCGCCCGTGCCCAGTTGACGTATGATGATCTCGATATCCTGGACCGGGGCTGGCGCCTTGGCAGCAGCCTGCGCCTGGAACAACGCGCGCAGTCACTTAACGCCGCCGTTACACTGCC
This sequence comes from Methylophilaceae bacterium, assembly GCA_905339275.1. Classification (GTDB taxonomy): domain Bacteria; phylum Pseudomonadota; class Gammaproteobacteria; order Burkholderiales; family Methylophilaceae; genus UBA6140. The sequence goes on along the minus strand of CAJPFK010000001.1, from coordinate 628,592 downwards.
TACCACCGAAAAAGGTTACCGCGACCAGGTCAGCAGCAATGTGGCCAGGCAGGATATCGAAGGGCTGGTGCTGACCACGGCCAATCTCGGCGTCAAGCGTAGCTGGGGGCCTTACAAGTTTGAACAATCCCTGAGCGCCAATTACCTGATCGAACACTCCAATCCGGATGGGGAGCCTTCCTCCAGCAAGCAGGCGGTGACCATGTCGTACGGCGTCACATTGCGGCGTACCGATCACGAATTACTGCCAACCCGCGGCTACCTGTTCAATGCGCAGTTCACTACGGCACCGATTGATCGCCTGTCCGAAGGCACTTTCCTGCGCAGCTATGCCAAAACACAGCTCTATTATCCGCTCGGCAAGAACACCCAGCTCATGACCCGGCTTGAAATAGGTGCCGTCAACGGCGCCAGCAATACGCCGGAAACCTACCTCTTCCGCGCAGGCGGTGACCAGTCCGTACGCGGCTATGCATACCAGAGCCTGGGCGTTCCGACGGGAGATGCAACAGTGGGCGGACGCTATCTGCTGACCGGCAGCGTCGAGATTGTGCAATGGCTGACCAGCCAATGGGGAGTGGCGCTGTTCACCGACTTCGGCAATGCGGCCAACCGTTTCAATGACATGAGCCCGGTCTATGGCTACGGCCTCGGTGCACGCTGGAAAAGCCCGGCGGGCCCGCTGGGCGCCGATATCGCCTATGGCGAGGAAACCGGTGAATACCGCCTGCATTTCAACCTGGGGGTCAATTTCTGATGCTGGCTCGCCTGTTCATCATCGGCATGCTGGGTGCGCTGCTGCACACCATGGTGAATGCCTATGCCACGACCATCAGCATCGGTTCCAGTATCGAGAATGTCAGTTATGACCTGGGCACGGTGAAACTCTCGCTGGAAAACATCGACTCGCGCATGCGTATCTCGCCCACCAGTGAAGGCAGGCTGCTGATTGAAGATGTACACGCGCGCAGGCTGACCATCACCATGGCGGAAGATGATGCTGTCGCGAAACCTGCCAGCGGATTACCGGACAAGATCAGACTGCCGTTCCCCATTCGGGTAAAAACTGCCAACATCGGCGAAATCGTCATCGTCAGCAAGGGCGATACCAGAACCCTCTCCAATGTGGCATTCAACCTTGAAGCGGATGACCGGCAATTGCGGCTGGAGCTGCTGCACGCCAGCACGCCGTGGGGCGAAGCGGCCAGCCGGCTATCGCTCGAAAATGCCAGGCCCTATCCGCTGAAGGGCAATTTCCGGCTTACGCAGGCCAATGCAGAAACACCCTACGATATCGATGTGGGCCTGGATGGCAACCTTGAGCTGCTGACATTCCAACTGGCCGGGCTGCTAAAGCAGCAGGATAAGGCAATGGCGCTTGTCGTTGATGAGGAATCGCAGGCCGCAGGCGGCACACTCGCCAGAATCCGCGCGACCGGCCAGGTCGGGCTGGGAAGCACCCTGCCGCTGGACATGAAGCTGCACCTGGGCGAACTCGGCCAACCGCTGCTGAACCCTCCGCAATCCGGCCGATTGAACCTCGATCTCGCAGTGACCGGCCCGTTAGGACCGGCCCCGGACCTGCAGATCACATTGCAAGCGACTGACAGCCATTGGCATGATGAACCCCTGAAGCTGCAAGCCAGCGCCAGGCTGGCAGGGAAACACCTGCGCGACATCCTGCTGGAAGCCTCCCTGCAGGAAAACCACCTGCTGGCAAAAGGCGTGCTGGGCGACGCTGAAACGCCGCTCGACTGGCAAGCCACGCTGGGCAATCTTTCCCAGCTGGATAACAGCATGGCCGGGCGCCTGAATGCCAGCGGCAGCTTGCGCGGCCCGCTGGATAAGCTGGCTTTGCAAATCGACTGGCAGGGTGAGCAACTATCGCACAGCAGCAATATCCGTATCGCACAGATCACCGGCAAGGCAGTGCTGAGCAATGTACGCACCGAGCCGATGCAGGCCGACATCAATGCCAGCAAAATTCAGGTTGAAGACAACCCGCCTTTCAATACGGACGTATCGTTACGCGGCACGCTGGATGAACACCGGATCGAAATCAGGGCAGCCGGAGCGAAAGACCATTTCCACAGCCAGATCAGCGGACAGTTGACCGAAACTGGCCAATGGCTGGCACAGATCGGCAAGCTGGCTTATCAAGGCAGGAAACCCGTGGAGATGGAAGGCAAGGCCGCCATGCAATACGACAGCGCAAAAGGTTTCCTGCTGGAAAATCTCGCCCTGCGCTTCAGCGATGGGCACATCTATCTCGACCAACTGCTGGCGGACGGCAAGCAGTTCGCCACGCGCGGCCGCATCAGCCGCCTGGGGCTGGCAGCCATCCCACCTGCCATTTACAGCCTGCCGCCACACCTGGGGGGCAACCCGCTGTTCTCCGGCAGTTGGGATATCCAGGCCGCTGACGAAGTCAACGGCAAGGCCAGCCTGGATTACGAATCGGGCGATCTCCTGATTCTCTCCGGCTCCGGCGACGGCAGCAGCAAGCCGCTCGGACTCAAGACGGTCACCGCCCGGCTTGAAATCCTGAAAAACCGTATCGCCCTGCAGGGCGGTGCCGCTGGTAATGAGCTGGGTACGCTCAATTTCCGCGCCGATACGGCGCTCAGCCCGACCGCATCCGGATTCGCCCTCCATGCGGATGCGCCGCTCAAGGTCAATGCCGATGCCGCGCTCAAAACGCTGTACTGGGTACCCATGCCCCACAACATGCCGGGCGCCACGATGGATGGCCAGGTCACCCTCTCCATGCAAGGGGATGGCACCATAGGCCGCCCCAACCTGAACGGATACATGAAGGGCTCCTCGCTCGCACTGGCCCTGCCTGACGCCGGAGTCAGCCTGAGCAATGGCGAACTGGATGCCACCTTCAGTGACGACAAACTGCAAATCACCCAGGCCAGATTCCAGGGCGGCGAGGGCTCCATCGCTGCCAGCGGCTACCTGCAACTGGAAAAGGGCCAGCCCAACCTCGTCATGGACTGGCGTGCGGAAAACTTTACTGTGATTTCCCGCACCGACCGTATCATGGTCATTGAAGGCGACCTGAAAACGGCACTCTCGAGCAACCTGCTGGATGTCTCGGGCCGGATTGAAATCATCCGCGGCCTGATCGAACTCGAACCGGAGGGCAAGCCCACGCTGGGCGATGATGTCGTCGTCAGCGGCCAGGCGGCAGAAGAAATCGAAAAACCCCTGCTGCTCAAGGTTACCGGCCTGGAAATCGGCACCGGCAACCGCTCAGGCAGCGAGTTCGTGCTGCGCGGGCGCGGGCTGGATACCAGACTGGCAGGCACCCTGACGCTGGACGGTATGCCCAACCAGGTGTTCAGGGCCGACGGCATAATCAACGTCAGCGGCACCTACCTGGCCTACGGGCAGGTGCTGAACATCGAGCGCGGCCAGTTGTATTTTAGCGGGCCGGTCAATAACCCGTCGCTCAGCATCCGCGCCATGCGGCAATACCTGCCCGTGCTCGCCGGCGTTGAGATCACCGGCACTGCACAATCACCCTCGGTCAAGCTGGTTTCCATCCCGGATGTGCCGGATAGCGACAAGCTCTCCTGGCTGGTGCTCGGCCACGGCATCGACCAGGCAGGCAGAGACCAGTTCGCCATGCTCTCGCTTGCCGCCGGGGCCATCCTCTCGCAAGGCCAGTCCGTGCCCCTGCAAACACGCCTTGCCCGCGCCGCCGGGCTGGATAGCTTCAATGTAAGCGGCAGCAACGCGGAAACCTCCAGGATAAGCCTGGGCAAGCGCCTGTCCTCCAATCTATACCTGAGCTACGAAAAAGAGTTCACCGGCCTGCTCAATGTCGCCCGGCTGACCTACGACCTCACGAAACGCTGGTCGATACGGACCCAGGCCGGCTCGGAAAGCGCAGTGGATGTCCTGTATACTTTCAGCTTCAGATAACTTCAACGGCCCGGGTATGATTACCATCCATCAAGCCATTGATTACACTAGGACAACATCATGAGTACCGATAGCAGCAACCCGAGACTGGCGGTATTGATCGATGCGGACAACACCTTCAAGGTGATCGACATCATCGATGAACTGTTCGAGGAAATTTCAAAATTCGGCGACGCCAGCGTCAGGCGCATTTATGGCGACTGGACGCAGAACCAGTTGAGCCGCTGGAAGGAAATCCTGCCCAAACACGCGATCCAGCCGATTCAGCAGTACGCCAACACCAAAGGCAAAAACGCAACGGACAGCGCACTGATCATTGATGCCATGGATCTGCTCTACACAGCGCCGCTGGACGGTTTCTGCATCGTTTCCAGCGACAGCGATTTCACCAGGCTGGCCATCCGGTTCCGCGAATCCGGCAAACTGGTCTACGGTTTTGGTGAAGAAAAAACGCCGGAGTCCCTGAGAGCCGCATGCAACGAGTTCAAATACTTCGAAATTCTCTCCCAGAACAAGATTGTCGATATTTCGACCAGTATCACGGCACAGACTGAAGAAACGTCAAACAAGCCAAAACCGGGCACGGAAAACAAGGCATCAAAACCAGCCACCGCTCCGACAGAGACGCAAATCATTCCCGGCATCAAAAAAAGCTCCAAGGAACTGGCAATGGATGCCAAGCTGGTTTCCCTGATCCGCTCTGCAATCGAAGCGCTTTCCGAAGAAGACGGCTTCGCCCACATGGGAGAAGTGAAAAAACATATCGTGAAGAATTTCTCGGCATTCGATTCCCGCAATTACGGCTATGCAAAATTCAGCGACCTCATCAAGACCATTGGCCTGTTCGAAATAGACACGCAGAAACAACGCATTAAGGATAAAAGGAAAAAATGAACGAAATCCTGGTTCTCTATTACTCGCAAGGCGGCGCCGTGCGTGAGATGGCAAAACTAGTCGCGCGCGGGGTGGAATCGGTGCAAGGCGCCCAGGCGCGCATACGCACCGTGCCAAAGGTATCCGCCAACTGCGAGGCCACGGAGCCGGATATTCCTGCCAGCGGAGCACCCTACGCCGAGCTGAAAGACCTGGAAGAATGCAGCGGCATTGCACTCGGCAGCCCGACCCGCTTCGGCAACATGGCCGCCCCCATGAAATATTTCCTCGATGGCACCGCCGGACTATGGCTGAAAGGGTCGCTCATCGGCAAACCTGCTGCCGTTTTCACCTCAACCGGCTCCATGCACGGCGGCAACGAAACCACGCTGATTACGATGATGCTGCCGCTGATGCACCATGGCATGGTCATGGTCGGCTTGCCCTACTCCGAACCTGAGCTGAGTTCCACCAGTTCCGGCGGTACGCCCTACGGTGCAAGCCATATAGGCGGCGCAACGGACGACAGGCCTATCACGGAAGATGAACGCAGGCTCTGTATCAAACTGGGGAAGCGACTCGCAGAAACCGCCCTGAAACTGGCTGCATGAGCCTGGTGAAAGAAGTGATATGAGTTTAACCAGCGAAGCCCGGCAATTCCTGCGCAGCACCCAAAACGGCATACTCTCGACCGCCTCGGTAAAATTCGAGGGCTACCCTTTCGGTTCAGTCGCGCCATTCGTGCTTGATCACGACGGCCAGCCGCTGATTCTGATCAGCACGATTGCCGAGCACACCAGAAACATCATTGCCAATTGCAAGGTATCGTTGCTGGTGTTTGCAGGCGCCGAAGACCTGCACGCCAACGCACGTCTCACCCTGCTTGGCGACGCAGAGCAGACCGACAAGAACGACGAATTGCTGAAGGCGCGTTACCTGCGTTACTTTCCTTCATCCGGGCAATACTTCGAGATGCATGATTTTTATTTTTACCGCATCCAGATTCGCCATGCGCGCTATATCGCCGGCTTCGGCAACATGGGCTGGCTGCAAGGCAAGGAATTCAAGTCGCCGAGAACGCCGCTTGCCGCGCAGGAAGCCGAAATCCTCGAGCATATGAATGCCGACCATGCGGAAAACATGATCGCCTACTGCCGGCATTTTCACGGAATCAGCCCGGGCAGCATCACCATGCTTGGCATCGATAGCGACGGGTTTGATGTACGCGCCGACGGCAGAATCCTGCGCTTCAACTTTGACCAGCCGATTGAAGATGCCCTCTCGGCCAGGACTGCGCTGGTTGCCATGGCAAAAGCCTGCCGCGCATGATTCGATTTCTGGGAGTCGGCGCAGCAGCGAGCCTGATTGCCCTCATTCTCGTCTGTCTCGCCTGGGAAGGCTGGCTGGCTCCGCTACGGCCGGGGGGCTCCATGCTCATCCTGAAAGCCGTGCCGCTGCTGCTTCCCCTGTTCGGCATCCTCAGGGGCAAGCGCTACACCTATCAGTGGGCTTCAATGTTCATCCTGATCTATTTTACCGAAGGAGCCGTCAGGGCGTGGTCGGATACCGGCATTTCCGCCCGGCTTGCCCTGATTGAAGTATTACTGACCCTTATTTTCTTCACCTGTGCCATTTTTTACGCAAAGTTGACAAAAAGACATTAAAAGACTCTCAATCCTTCCGTTATAACTTACCCTCCAGTCATATATAATTTGTCCATGCGCATACTACTTTCCAACGATGACGGCTATTTTGCCCCAGGCCTCAACATACTGGCCGAACACCTATCCGAAATCGCCGACATCATGGTGGTCGCGCCTGAGCGCAACCGCAGCGGTGCCAGCAACTCCCTCACGCTCGACAGGCCGCTGACCGTCCGCCAGACCAGCAACGGCTTCTACTACGTCAATGGCACACCGACCGATTGCGTGCATCTGGCCGTTACCGGCCTGCTGAGCGAATTGCCTGACATGGTGATCTCGGGCATCAATGACGGCGCCAACATGGGCGACGACACCATTTACTCCGGCACGGTGGCTGCGGCAATGGAAGGCTACCTGCTCGACATCCCTTCCTTTGCCGTTTCCATGTCATGCCACGGCGCGCAATATTTCGAGACTGCGGCCCGCGTCATGGTTGATCTGGTCATACGTTACATGAAAACGGGGCTCCCGCCGCCGGTTCTGCTTAACATCAATGTCCCCGACATCCCCTACGACGAGCTTCATGGCATGGCTATTACGCGCCTGGGCAAGCGGCACAAGGCCGAGCCCGTGATCAAGACCAACACCCCAAGGGGAGAAACGGTTTACTGGGTAGGCGCTGCCGGTGGCGCGCAGGACGCAGGCGCCGGCACCGATTTCTTTGCAGTTGCCTCGGAACAGGTCTCGATCACACCGCTGCAGGTGGACCTGACTCAACACAGACAGATGGACCAGCTGGAAAACTGGCTGACAAAATAAGTTTCACAATATGAGAAAAGCAGGATTTTCAGCAGGATGAAGGCATGAGCGCAGCAATGAGCGGTATAGGCATGACCTCGCAACGGACGCGCGCGCGCATGCTGGCGCGTTTGCGCGAGCAGGGCATACGCGATGAAGTCACGCTGGCAGCCATGGGGTCGATTCCACGCCACATCTTTGTGGATGAAGCCCTCTCCTCGCGCGCCTATGAAGATGTCGCACTGCCCATCGGCTTCGGCCAGACTATCTCGCAACCTTACATCGTGGCACGCATGACGGAAGTGCTGCGCAACAACGGGCCGCTGAACAGGGTGCTGGAGATCGGCACCGGTTGCGGCTATCAGACGGCCGTTCTGTCGAAAGTGGCAAAAGAGGTGTATTCCGTCGAGCGCATCGGGCCGTTACTGATGAAGGCACGCGGACACCTGCGTGAATTGCGGCTGCGCAATATCAAACTGAAACACGCCGATGGCACCATGGGGCTACCCGATCTGGCGCCCTATGACGGCATCATGGTCACCGCTGCTTCCGGGCATATTCCGGAAGACCTGCTGGAACAGCTTGCCGTAGGCGGCCGCATGGTGATCCCGGTCGGAACGGATGAACAGACGCTTTACCTGATCGAACGAACCGAAACCGAATACCGGCAGACTAAACTGGAAGCCGTGAAATTTGTCCCATTACTGGGCGGCACCAGCTAGACCCGCTTTTACAGACACAAGATACCAAGGAACCTGTTGCCCTGATGCGCTTTATCGCCATATTCATTTCCAGCCTGTTGTTGATCAGTTGTAGCAGTACGCCGCGAGCACCGGTCATCGATCGCGCTCCAGGTTCCCCATCGGCACCGAAACCAGCGGCCAAGGCGACGGAAAAGGATTGGCGACCAGACACCTACACGGTCAAGAAAGGCGACACACTCTACAGCATCGGCCTGGAATATGGATACGACTACAGGGAAATCGCCCAAACCAACAATATCCCGGCGCCTTATACGATTTATATAGGCCAGCAGCTCAAATTGAAAGATAGCAGGGCAGCAGTAACGGCCGCCGCATCCGACCCTGCTGCCGGAGAAGCGGAAAGCTCCGGCGTTGTCATTACCCCGCTCGACATGGGGAGCGGCACAGCAGAAAACGTGCAAAGCGCGCCAACCACCGCGACCGCGGCCGCCCCGCCACTGATCAGCGAACCCAAGGCTTTACGCGAGCCTTACAGCGAGCAGGCACTCAACGCGCCTATTGTACAAGCCAAGGCGATGCCTGCCGCCACTCCGCCGGCAACCGCGGCGACGGGCAGTGCAGCCGCGCAAACAGCAGCCCCTGCGGCACAACCCGCCGAATCTCCCAAGGCAGCCCCCGCAGCCGCCAACGGAGACATCGCCTGGGCCTGGCCCGCCACCGGCAAAGTGATTGCCGGCTTCAATGAAGGCGGCAATGCCAAAGGCATCGATATCGGCGGCACAACCGGGCAGCCGATCAAGGCAGCGGCTCCGGGCAAGGTCATCTACAGCGGCTCGGACCTGCGCGGCTACGGCAAGCTGGTCATCGTCAAACACAACGCGACCTATTTATCGGTTTATGCGCACAACAGCAAGATACTGGTGAAAGAAGGCGAGCAGGTCAGCCGCGGCCAGCAGATCGCTGAAATGGGCAGCACCGACACCGACCGCACCAAGCTGCATTTCGAAATCCGCCGTCAAGGCAAATCTGTAGACCCTGCAAGCTATTTGCCAGCGAACCCGGGTTAAATTAGAGTAACGGTCAATCTTCTGGAGAAGTCATGGCTGACGATAAAAAAGCGGATTCACTGGTAGACACCCTCCTCGCCGTAGGCCGCCTCGGCCTTATGATGCTTGGCATCGTCGGCATCGCGGTGGAAATCTTCCGCGAAAACGGCCTGCTCAAACAGGCATTCAAAAGTCTCTTCGATTCGCCGACGGGGCTCATCATGATCCCCATCGGCATTCTGGCCATCTACCTGTTCGCCCGCTGGCTCAACGCCTCGCCTGACGGCAAAGCCACCAGGCGTGGGGATTTGCCGATGTATGCGATGATGGGAGTGGGGGGGTTCTTTCTTTACCGGTTGATTACCACGGGGTCGTTCTGACAGTCCGGCACAAGTAATGAACAATGTTGCAACACTCTTTTAGTGTGTCTGCTCAACCTTTTTCTTTGTGCCGGTATCATTTCTTCATGCCGCAGGTTTTTGTGGCATTGTCGATGACCATGAAACATTAAGATGCGACGACCGTCAACGCTTGGGGTCATGATCGTCATCGTGACTGGCTACCTGTTGCTATGGCTGCCCGCGATTTTCTGGCCGGATTATTATCTTGATTCGCCGTTTGGCCTTATTGCTGCGATGCCTTACCTCTCCATTTATTTGTTCCACGCCGCCGGCATACCCGGCCTGCTTCAAAATAACGGTGCTTGCGGCTGGGGCTGGTGCAGCCCTACCTTGTTTGGCTGGGTATTGATGATTTCATTCTGGCTGTTGCTGGCTTGGATATTGGCCCGGCTGATTACTGGTCTCATCGCAAAGTCACGCAGTTGGTCACGCTAGCCAGTGTTACTATCAGTTTTAATGTATGGGCCAGCCTGCCGGGTACCCTGGACACGGGTTCCAATAACCACATCAACCAAAGGAAGATCACATGAACACGATCGGATTGCATGATTTTCTGCTTTACAGCCTGGTAATCAATTACGCCATCCTGCTCATCTGGTTCGGCGTTTTCGTCTTTGCGCACGATTTTATATACCGGATGCATACCCGCTGGTTCAGCCTCCCGCTGCAAGCCTTCGATACCATTCATTACGCTGGAATGGCAGCCTACAAGATCGGAATCATCCTGCTGAATCTCGTGCCGTTGATTGCACTTTGTATCATTTCATAAGCCTGAAAACAAAAAGCCGCTGAAGCGGCTTTTTGGATGAACTCACATCAACTCAGTTCTTTGCTTGCGCGTCCTGCTCTGCGTAATATTCACGCACGGCGCTCAGATCTTTCTCACGCGCCCATTCGATGATCTTATCGAGGGCTGGCGCCCCAATTTCACCAACCTGCGCATGAATGGCAGCCTGCTCGCGTATGAAAAGAATCCCTGGAATCTGGGCGATCTCGAAGTATTCGCTGATTTCAGGATCAGCCTCGGTATTGACCATGCCGAAGACGATGTCGGGATTTTTCTCCGCAGCGGCTTCAAACACAGGGGTGAAAGCAACACAGGGATCACACCACGGCGCCCAGAAATCGACAATGACAAATGCGTTATTGACGATGGTATCTTTGAAGTTTTCCTTGGTAAGTTGCAAAACCGCCATGACAAATCTCTCTAATAAGCTGTTGATGCGGCATTTTAGCAGATGCCGGCATATCGCCATAATCTTTGAAGCTGGTCAGGTCAAGGGGTTTGCGCATGGGCTTTGCAACGAATACCGGGGGCCCGCACAACCAGAGAACCGGGTTCCGGGCCAGGGCCCGGAATAACGCATTCAATAACGCTACAGCAGGATTCAGGCGGCAGGCTTGCCCCATGTGCCATTAAAGAACAGCTCGCCGAGCGGTCGGCGACTACGCGGCGCCGTTTCGCGTTCCAGGGCCTCCCCGTTCAATGTGCCGATATCTGCCGGGTAACCGACGGCAATCATCGCCATCAAGCTGTATTGCTGCGGGATGCCAAACACTTCGCGGGTCTTTTCCGCATCAAACCCGCCCATCTGGTGCGCCATCAGGCCCATTGCAGTCGCCTGCAGGCAGAGGTTTTCCGCAGCGGCGCCGGTATCGTATTGCCCCCAGCGATTCTCCTTGCCGTTGTGGTTGAACAAGCTGTCTGCCGCCGCCAGGAACAGCAACGGCGCATCCTTCACCCAGGCCTGGTTACCCGGGACAAGGCAATCGAATGCCTTTTGCCAGGCTGCGGCATCCGTCGCCCTGTCCCAGACGATAAAGCGCCAGGGCTGGTCGCCAAAGCATGAAGGCGCCCAACGCGCGGCTTCCAGCAGCGCAATAATCTGGTCCCGGGAGACGGCCTTGCCTGCATCGTAGGCACGACCGCTCCAGCGATTGGAAATCGTCCCGTCGATGGGTACCTGGGTAATAGCTGGCTTTTTCATGGTTCGGTTTATCCTTGTAAAGTCGGGTAATCAATATACCCTTTTTCGGTACCGCCATAGAAGCTGCTCTGGTCGGCCTGGTTGAGTGCAGCATCCCTGGCAAAACGCTCAACCAGGTCGGGATTGGCGATAAACGGCACACCGAAGGCTACCAGATCGACATTGCCAGCGGCAATCGCGGCATTGGCCCTGGCTTTGTCATAGGCAAGATTCGCGATATAAGGGCCGCTGAAGTTCTTGCGCAACTCGACAAAATCGAATGGCGGCAAATCACTACCACCCATGCCGCCTTCCACGACATGCAGATAAGCGAGACCGAAAGGACTCAGCACGCGTGCAACATGATTGAACAAGTCCTGCGGATTTGAATCGCTGATGTCGTTGAATGGATTGAGCGGCGAGATACGCACGCCGACCTTGTCCGCGCCGGCAACGGCAACGACATTCTGCGTGACTTCGAGCAGCAGGCGGGCGCGATTGACCTTGTCGCCGCCATATATATCGGTGCGCTTGTTCGTACTATCACGCAGGAACTGGTCAAGCAGATAGCCATTCGCCGCATGAATTTCCACACCGTCGAACCCGGCAGCCAATGCGTTCCTGGTGGCCTGCACGTACTCGGCCACCACGCCGGGAATTTCTTCAGCCGCCAATGCCCGTGGCGTCACGAAGTCCTGCAGGCCCTGGTAGGTAAACGCCTGCCCTGCCGGCTTGATGGCGGATGGCGCCACCGGCAACGCATTATCAGGCAGCAGCGACGGATGGGAAATACGCCCGACATGCCAGAGTTGCAGGACGATTTTGCCGCCTTTGGCATGCACGGCATCGACGACTTTCCTCCAGCCGGCAACCTGCGCCTCGGTATGAATGCCCGGCGTCGCCGGATAGCCATGCGCCATCGCCGATATGGGCGTTGCCTCAGTGATGATCAGGCCGGCCGACGCGCGCTGTTCGTAATACGTCACGTTCATCTCACGCGGCACATTGCCTTCACCCGCACGGTTACGGGTGAGCGGTGCCATGACGATACGATTTTTAAGCGCGATGCTGCCCACTTTGATAGGGCTGAAAAGATCCAATGCCATGTTGATTTCCTGTTAAGTAGCTGAATTGTATGTAAGCGTTCTTAAATCTTTTTACCTTCGATCAGCAGCGTGATTTCAATGTCATCACCGACCGGGCCGTTGGGTTTAAGGCCCCATTTGTAGCCGAAATCGGAGGCCTTGATTGCCGTGCGGGCTTCCAGGCCGACGCGATAACCGCCCCAGGGGTCGCTACCGAAACCCAGGACCTGGAAAGGAAATGTCAATTCCCTGGTCACGCCATGCAGGGTGAACTTGCCCGTGATTTCACCTTCGGTTGCGCTTTTGGCAACAACCTTGGTGCTGACAAAGGTCATCTCGCCGAATTTGGCGGCATTCAGGTAATCTTCCTTGACGATATGCGCGTCACGCTTTGCATGGTTGCTGCTGACGCTCAATATGTTGATTCTGGCTTCGACACTGGAATTCGCAAGGTTTTCGCGGTCTATGACGACATTGCCCTTGATCTCGTTAAAAGTCCCGCTGGTTTTTGCCACAACGTGGCGTAGGCTCCAGTTGGCAAAACTGTGTTCGCTATCAATCGCATAAGTTTCCTGCCCCGCAAATGCCAGATTTGCAATCAACAGCGTAGCCAAAACGCTGGTGTGACCAAGTAAATTTTTCATTGCTGCTCCTTGTTGTTTATTAAATGCATCTTAATGACCACGCGTTACACGCAAATGTTCAATCATCGAAATCATTCACGGACGGTAAATCGAATAGCAATAATTCAGCCGTTTCCAGCGCCTCAAGATCGATTGCCTGCTGCGCATCGATTTTCGCCGCATCCCCGGCAAGCAGAATCCCGCCATCCATATCCACTTGCCCGCGTGCCACCTGCAGATAGGCGCTGCGGCCGGCTGCTATGTCATACGCCAGGGTGCGGCCTTTTTCCAGTACGGTCGCATACAAGGCAACATCCTGGTGAATCAGCAAAGAAGCATCCCTGGCATCCTGCGATGCGATCAGGCGCCAGCGGTTTCTTTTCTCCTCAAGGGGAAAATGTTCTTCCTCATAGCCGGGGTCGATACCCTCCTGTGCCGGCAGAATCCATATCTGCAGAAGATGGGCAGCTTCGGTCGAGGATGCATTGAATTCGCTGTGGACGATACCTGTGCCGGCCGACATCCGCTGCACATCGCCTGCGCGGATGACCGAACCATTGCCGAGGTTATCCGTATGGCGCAACTCTCCGCCCAGCATGTAGGTAATGATCTCCATATCGCGATGCGGATGCATGCCGAAGCCCATCGCCGGGGCAATGACGTCTTCGTTGATGACACGCAATACGGAATACTGCATGTGTTCGGGATCATAATAGCGGCTGAATGAAAATGAGTGGTAGCTATCCAGCCAGCCATGGTTGGCATGGCCGCGCTCTTCTGATTTTCTTAACTTGATCATGGCTTGCTCCTTAATCCATTCAATTTAATTGAATGATATGGATCATACTAATATTTGACTTAAATACTTGATAGCGAATTATTTTGCAGATATTGTTCAAAAAACATGAACTCTAAAATTTCACTGGATGCGCTTGAAGTGATCGATGCCATCGCCCGCAAGGGAAGCTTTGCCGCTGCCGCCGAGTCGCTTTACCGCGTGCCTTCCGCAATCACATACGTCGTGCGCAACCTGGAAGAGGATCTGGGCGTATCGCTTTTCAACCGCACCGGCCATCGCGCTACACTGACCGAGGCAGGCGCGGAACTGCTGCGCGAGGGCCGCCATCTGCTGCGAGCGGCAAGCGAGCTTGAGTTGCGGGTCAAGCGTGTCGCCACAGGCGTTGAAACCGAACTGAGCATTGCCGTCAGCGACCTGTTCCGGCCGGAAGCGATCTACCCCGTGTTGGAACAGTTCTATGCCCAGGGGTTCGGTACGCGCATTCGTCTGCTGCGGGAGGTCTATGGCGGGAGCTGGGATGCCCTGATTACCGGGCGGGCCGACATCTCGGTCGGCGCGCCGGGAGACGGCCCGCCAGGCGGCGGCTATACGACGAAACCCATAGGCACGCTGGAGTTCCTGTTTGCCGTGGCGCCGCACCATCCCCTGGCGGCCATGGCGGAACCCCTGCAGAACGACGATATCCGCCAGCATCGTTCCGTCTCGGCTGCCGATACCTCGCGCAATCTGCCGCCGCGTACCTCCGGCATCCTGAGCGGACAGGATGTGCTGACGGTGCCGGACATGCAGAGTAAACTGCAGGCCCAGATTGAAGGGCTTGGCGTTGGCTACCTGCCAAAAGCGCTTGCCGAAACCTATGCGCGTCATGGCAAGCTCGTCATCAAACAGGTAACGGAGACGAAACCCGAAGCCACCAGTTTCCTGGCCTGGCGCAGCAACGGCGGCAAGGCCCAGCAATGGCTTCTCAAGCGGCTGGAACAACTAACACTGGAAGAACTGCTGCCCTGATGCCAGAATTCACGATAAACATTGATACCCCCAATCACAAGGAACGTTCGACATGACCAACCGCCTGCCGGAAGAAATGACCAAAATAAGTTACTACATCATCAAAGCCATGCGCTGGCTGGACGGCTTTGCCCACATCATCATCGGCCTGTCGCTGGCGATTGCCGTCATCATGTTCACCTGGCTGTTTTTTTCCGAGGTCAGGGAAGCAGTGCATGCGCACAACCTGGTACACGGTTTCCTCCATGCGCTTGGCACATTGATGCTGCTATGGTCGATTTCAGCATTGATCACTGCCGAAATCCGCTATCTGCAGGAAGGGAAACTGGAAGTGGAAACCTTTGTCGAAGTTGCGATGGTGGTGGTATTGCGCAAGCTCATCGTCATGCCGGTTCAGGAAATCACGCCCACCACGGAAGAACTGGTCATGTGGGTAGGCGCCTCGCTGATACTTGGTATTTTATTTGTGCTCGTCAAGTGGGGAAGACGGCAATTCTCCGAATAGCAACCCGGTCATAGCGAACAATAACAATCATGCAAAACGTCATCCAGAATATCATCGATGCAACCAATCAGGTCATTCTCGGCAAGGACAGGCAGATCCGCATGGCGCTGGCCTGTATTCTCGCGCGCGGGCATCTGCTGATTGAAGACCTGCCCGGCATGGGCAAGACCACCCTCGCCCATACGCTGGCGCAAGTACTCGGCCTGAAGTTCAGCCGCGTGCAATTCACCAGCGATCTGCTGCCGGCCGATATTCTCGGCGTCTCGGTCTACGACCGCAACAATGCGGTATTCAAGTTCCACCCCGGGCCGGTTTTTACCAATGTGCTGCTTGCGGATGAAGTGAACCGGGCCACACCCAAGACCCAAAGCGCGCTGCTGGAAGTGATGGAAGAAGGACAGGTGACGATAGAGGGTGAGACCCGCGTCCTGCCCCAGCCTTTCTTTGTCATCGCGACGCAGAATCCCACGCACCACATCGGCACCTTTCCGTTGCCGGAGTCGCAACTGGATCGTTTCCTGATGCGGATAGAACTCGGCTACCCGGGGCAGGACGCGGAACGCAACCTGCTCAGGAGTAATGGCGGGCGCGGCCATGTCGCCAATATCAAACCCTCCATCGACAGCACGGAATTACTGGCTCTGCAAAAAGCCGTGCAAGAGATTCATATTTCAGATGCGCTGCTCGATTATTTACAGGCGCTGCTGCACTTCACCCGTACTTCATCACGCTATGCAGCCGGCCTCTCACCGCGCGCAGGCCTTGCGCTCAAGCAGTGCGCCCAGGCATGGGCAATGATGGAAGGGCGGGATTTTGCAATACCTGAAGATGTGCAAGCAGTACTGCCCGGCGTTGCAGGGCATCGCCTGCAGGCATCGAGCAATGCAGAAAGCAGCGCGGACATCGTCAACCACCTGCTGAACAGCGTCGCCGTCTCCTAGGTTCCAAATTGCCTGATGGCCACTGTGCTCAAGCTTCCTGACTGGACCAAGTGGCTGCGTATCGCCCGCGCGGGAAATGCCCCTGCAATGCTCAGCCGGCGCCATATCTATATCCTGCCTACCCGTTACGGCTGGTTTTTTGCCTTCGTGCTGCTCATCATGCTCGTCGGTGCCATCAATTACACGCTGAGCCTGGGCTTCGTACTGGTCTTCCTGCTGGCCGGCATGGGCAATATGGCCATGCTCCATGCGTGGCGCAACCTGGCGTACCTGAATGTCTCGGCAGGACGTATCGACCCGGTGTTTGCGGGTGATGACGCAACGTTCGAGATCAACATCGCCGATACCAGGCATCGTGCCCGTTATGCCGTTGCCGCTCATTTCGAGCAAGGCAATCCCGTTCATGTGGACATCCCGGCCTCGGGGCAGGCTACTGCGAAACTCACGCTAAAGAGCAGAAAGCGCGGATGGCTGCCTTCCGGGCGCATCAAACTCCACACGGAATTCCCGCTCGCGCTTTTTCATGTCTGGGCCTATGTCGACCTGGACTGCCGCTGCCTGGTCTATCCACGCCCAACCGTCCATCACCTGCCCATCCCCAACTCGCCAGATGAGGATGCTGCAGGCAGCCTGGCGGACGTCAGCGGCGACGATGATTTTTTCGGCCACCGCGCCTATCAGCTCGGCGACTCTCCTCGGCGCATCGACTGGAAAGCCTCATCACGCGAGCAGGGCATGTTTACAAAACAGTTTCAGGGAACCGCGGAAAGCGCCTTGTGGCTGGACTGGTCAACCACGCCGGGACAGGACAGCGAACAACGCATACGCCAACTGACGCGCTGGGTGCTGGATGCGGATGCCGACAACCGGCCTTACGGATTGCGCCTTCCCGGGCTGGAACTTGCACCGGATACCGGCAAGGCCCATTATCACCAGTGCCTGCAGGCGCTGGCGTTGATGTGAACACGATCATGCAAAAGCCCAATATCGCCGACCTGCGCTGGTTATTGCTTGGACTCGGCCTGGTGATGGCACTGCATGTCTCGCATTTTGCCGCCTGGGTCAGCCTCATTGTCGTGATATTGGGCATATGGCGCTACCTGATTGCCCATTATCGCTGGCCGATGCCCGGAATCATCATTCTGATGCCGCTCACAGTGCTGTCTGCACTGGGCATATTGTTCAGTTACAGGGGCTTGTTCGGACGCGATGCCAGTGTCGAACTGCTGGCATTGATGCTGATGCTGAAACTGATGGAAGCCAGAACACCGCGCGATTACATACTGCTGGTCTTCTGCGGCTATTTCCTGACCATCACGACCTTCCTCTTTTCGCAATCCATGGCCTATGGCGCTGCCATGCTGTTGCCGACATTTGTACTCACCGCCACCCTGGTCGGCATCAGCCACCCGAACGGCAATCTCGACTGGCGCCTGCAATCAGGAATTGCCGGCACTTTGCTGGCGCAGGCAACACCGGTCATGCTCGCATTATTCCTGCTTTTCCCGCGCATCCCGGGGCCGTTGTGGGGGCTGCCGCAACATAGCGCCCAGGGGATAAGCGGGCTTTCGGACAGTATGGAGCCGGGCAATATCAGCGATCTTACCTTATCAGGGAAAATTGCCTTCCGGGTCGAATTCGAAGGCAACGTGCCGCCTGCACAGCAGTTGTATTGGCGCGGACCGGTGCTGTGGCATTACGATGGCCGCAGTTGGACCATGGCCGGCCAGAACCTGTCCCTGCCCACGGAGTCATTGGCAGTACAAGGCCAGCCGACCAGGTACAGCATCACCCTGGAGCCAAGCCATCGGCGCTCGCTGCTGCTGCTCGACATGCCCACCAGCCTGCCGCCGGACAGCATCATCAGCCATGACTTCCAGGCATTGGCAAAAGAGCCCGTCAGATCGCGCATCCGCTATCAGGCCAGTTCCCATTCCAGTTACCGCCTGGCTGCAGACATCGGCGCGCGCGAGTTGCAGCTTGCCCTGCAGATACCGGATGTCGGGAACCCGAAAACCAGGGCGCTTGCCCGGCAGTGGCTGGATGCCGGAAAAAGCCCGGAAGAAATCATCCAGGGAACATTGGCCATGTTCCGTGAACAGCCTTTCGTCTACACCTTGCAACCGCCGCTGCTTGGCAAGGAGCCGATCGATGATTTCCTGTTCAACACCCGGCGCGGCTTCTGCGAACACTACGCCAGCAGCTTTGTTTACCTGATGCGTGCCGCGGGCGTGCCTGCGCGCGTGGTGACAGGCTATCAGGGCGGTGAACTCAATCCTGTCGGCAACTACATGATAGTCCGCCAGTCCGATGCCCACGCATGGGCAGAAGTGTGGCTATCCGGCAAGGGCTGGACACGCATCGACCCCACCGGTGCCGTTTCACCGTCACGCATTGAGTCGGGTATCGAGACCGCCATCCCCAATGCCAGCTTCCTGCCCTTGATGGCCAGAAAGGATTTTCCCTTACTGAGAAAGCTCTACCTGAACCTGGATGCCATAGACAACGCCTGGAATCACTGGGTGCTGGAATACAACCAGAAAAGACAAATGGAGTTTTTATCGCGGCTGGCGGGAAGCAAGCTTTCCTGGCAAGACCTGGCCGCTGCAATGATTATTGCGGTGGGAAGCATCGGCCTGATTCTCACCTACTGCATATTGCGTGAGAAAAAACCGGAGCAGGAACCGTTGCAGCGGCTCTATGTAAAATTTCTGCGTAAAATACGGCGCATGGGAATCACGCGCCATCATCACGAAGGGCCGGTAGATTTCAGCAAGCGCGCCATTGCACTGATACCGGAAAAAGCATCGGAAATCACCAGGATTACCACGATATATACAAGATTGCGCTACAGGAACGCCGGAGACACCGAGTCGCTGAAAACCCTCAAGCGGCTGGTCAACACATTTTGAATCCACCAATCAATGACCGATACTGAATTCATGCAGATTGCACTGGCGCTGGCCGGCGAAGCTGCGGCCAATGGCGAAGTGCCTGTTGGCGCCATCGTTGTCAAGGACGGCGACATCATTGGCCGCGGCAGCAATGCGCCCATTTCGCAACATGACCCGAGCGCGCATGCCGAAATACAGGCGATGCGCAACGCCGCAAAAACCCTGGGCAACTACCGGCTCGTCGGCTGCACCCTGTATGTCACGCTGGAACCTTGCGCCATGTGCGCAGGCGCCATCCAGCATGCCCGTATCGCCCGCCTGGTCTACGGTGCGAGCGACCCCAAGACCGGGGCTTGCGGCAGCGTGGTCAACCTGATGGCGGAAGAGAAACTGAACCATCACACCGAGGTTGACGGCGGCATCCTGGCTGCAGAATGTGGCGCCATGCTCAGTGAATTTTTTGCAGGACGCAGGAAAATGAAGCAATAAAAAACCCCGCCGAGGCGGGGTTTTTGCAATCAACCGGGTTTATTCACGGTCACCGGCAAAAGCCATCAGCAGGTGCAGCAGATTGGTAAACAACTGGTACACACTGATGTAGAGCGACAGCGTTGCCATTACGTAGTTGGTTTCACCGCCACGTACGATACGATTCACGTCATACAAAATGAAACCGGAGAACAGCAGCACGGCCACGCCGGAAAGTGCCAGCGAGAAAGCCGGAATCTGGAAGAACAGGTTAGCCAGCGAAGCAACGATCAGCAGGATGATACCCACCAGCAGGAAGTTGCCCATGAAGCTGAAGTCACGCTTGGTCGTGCTGGCAATACCAGCCAATGTCAGGAAGATGATACCGGTACCGCCAGCTGCAAGACCAACCAGTTGGCCGCCATTACGCAGATTCAGTGCGACTTGCAGGATAGGGCCCAACAGCATGCCCATGATGAACGTCAGCAGAAGCAGGAAAACCACGCCCATGCTGCTATTACGGTTAGCCGAAACAGCAAAGAACAAACCGTAGATCACGGCCAGCGAGCCCAGGGCGAACAGGATGGGGCTGGAGGCTGCGAATGCAAAATTGATGCTCATGCCTATCATCGCACCAATGACGGTAGGCACCATGGTGAGGCCCAGCATCATATAGGTGTTGCGCAGAACCTTGTGGGCGCCAAGCGGCAGCGACTGTGAATTACTTGCGACTTGATATTCAGTTTGCATTGTTGCAGTTTCCTTTATGGTTAAAACTAACGGATAAGACTAGCGAAAACCGGAATAAGTTTCAACCTTATCTTTGTAACATATTGTGCCGGCAAGCCTGCCCGCCTTGCATCAGGCGCTGAAAAGATCCCCTTCCGCCTTGCCGACATTGCCTACCGCATGTACGGCCTGCATAAAAGCGGCATCTTCATGCAAGGCAACCATGTCGGGCGGCTGCCGCTTGCCGTGCATGCGGGCCAGCCGCGCCAGGCTTTGCGCGGAAATTTCCCATTTCAGATTCGCCAGCAGTTCATCGGCGAGATCGGGCTTGTTGCAGAGCAATACCATGTCGCACCCGGCCTCCAGCGCAGCCAGTGCGCGCTGCGTGACATCGCCCGCGACCACGGCGCCCTCCATGGAGAGGTCGTCGCTAAAAATGACGCCGTTGAATTCCAGCCGCTGGCGCAGCACCTTTTGCAGCCAGCGCGTGGAAAAACCGGCAGGTTTGTCATCAACTTTGGGGTAAATCACATGGGCCGGCATGATGGCGGCAATGCCGTCATCGATCAGTTGCTTGAACGTTTGCATGTCGGTCTGCGCAATCTCGTCGAAACTGCGCTCATCGACCGGAATCGCCACATGGGAATCCGCCGCGACAAAACCATGGCCGGGAAAATGCTTGCCGACTGCCGCCATGCCGCCGCGCTTGAGGCCTTGCATGAGCGAGAACGCCAGCTCCTTGATGGCTTGCGCATCGCCGTGGAATGCGCGGTCGCCTATCACCTGGCTTTCACCGTAATCCATGTCGAGTACGGGGGTAAAACTGAAATCCACGCCATGCGCACGCAGTTCCGCCGCGAGTATCCAGCCCGCTTCTTCCGCCAACTGCCTGGCCTTTTTCGGGTGATGGTCCCAAAGTTTGCCGAATTCGCGCATGGGCGGGATTCTGGTGAACCCTTCGCGGAAGCGCTGTACCCGCCCGCCCTCGTGGTCTACCGCAATCAGCAAGGGCGGCTGCCTGACTTCATGGATGGCCGCAGTCAGCGCTTTCAACTGGGCGCAGGAAGTGAAATTACGGGCGAACAGAATGACACCGCCGACCAGCGGATGCCGCAGGCGGCGGATATCGTCATCCGTCAGTTCGGTGCCGACAACATCCAGCATCACAGGACCTAGAGACATGCTATTGACCTTTGCTTGAGTGCTTTGATTCTTGAATGCTTAATTGACGTTTTTTACGTCGAGTTTGTCGCGCAGTGTATCGCCCAACACGTTGACTGCCAACACCAGCGACATCAGGCTCAAGCCGACTGCCAGCACATAATGGGGAGCGACCAGCATGTAACGCACGCCGTCGCGCAGCATGGAACCCCATGAGGCTTGCGGCGCCTGGATGCCCAGACCGAGGAAGGAAAGGCTGGCTTCCGCAATTACCAGCCCGGCGATGCTGTAGGTTGCCTCGACCACCAGCGGTGCAGCGAGCAGCGGCAGCATGTGCCTGAGCATGATGCGAGGCGTTGTCGCCCCCAGCGATTCGGCGGCCTGCACATGCTGCCGTCCGCGCAGGGACAGCGCTTGCGCGCGGGTCAGCCTGGCATAGCCGACCCAGGATGTCAGGCAGAGCGCCAGCACCAGGTTGTTGAGGCCCGGCCCGAGCACCGCGGCAAAAGCGATTGCGAGCAGGATGCCGGGGAAAGCGAGAAACACGTCCGTGACATGCATCAGCACCCTGTCGACCCAGCCGCCGAAATAGCCGGCGACAAGCCCGACCGTGACGCCGAAACTCAGGGTGATGGCAGTCACGACCAGGGCAACCGTGACTGAAACCTGCGCGCCGGCCAATATCCGGCTGAGGATATTGCGGCCGAGATCATCATGGCCAAGCCACGCAAGCGCACCCGGCGGCTGCAAGATATGGTCGAGACCAATCCGGTTCGGCGCGAGGTCGAATGCATGGGCGAAGAAGACCGCGAGCAGCCAGAAGACAAGCACATAGCCGGGCCAGTTTTTCATGGCAGCTGCCTAACTAGCATACCGGACACGCGGGTCCAGCCTGGCATAGGTCAAATCCGTCAGCAGGTTGACCAGCACGTAGATCAGCGCAATGACCAGCACGCAGGCTTGCGTGACCGGGTAATCGCGTTTTTCGATGGATTCCACCAGCAAGCGGCCGATACCGTCCCAGCCGAATACCGTTTCGGTGATGACCGTTCCTGCCAGCAGCCCGCCGAGTTGCAGGCCGACGATGGTGACCACCGGCAACAAGGCGGCACGCAGGGCGTGCTGCAGGATGACATCGCGTTCCTGCAAGCCTTTGGCGCGTGCGGTACGGACGAAATCCTCGTTGAGCACTTCGAGCAGGCTTGCGCGTGTCATGCGCGTCAGGATTGCGCTCAGGCCGAAGCCCAGGGTCAGCGCAGGCAGCACGATGGATGCCGATGAATCCATGCCGCTCACCGGCAACCAGCCGAGCCAGAGCGCAAATACCATCATCAGCACAGGCCCCAGCCAGAAATGCGGCATCGCCGAAAAGGTCAGGCTGCTCAGTGTGGCGATTTTGTCCGGCCAGCGGTTCGCCTTGAGTGCGGCGATGATGCCTAGCGGCAAGCCGATGACGATCGCAATACCCAGGGCCAGCAGCGCCAGCCGGATTGTTGCCGGCAGCCGTTCTGCCAGCATGGCGGAAACCGGCAAACGGCTGTGGATAGAGTTTCCGAAATCGCCCTGCGCCAGCCGGCCCAGGTAATTGCCGAATTGCACGACGACAGGCTGATCCAGCCCCAGTTCCGCCCTCAGCCGGCCGCGGTCCGCGCTGCTTGCGGACTCGCCGAGCATGACTTCTACCGGGTCGCCCGGCACTAGGTGCACCAGCAGGAAAGTCAGCAGAAGCACGCCGAAGACCACCGGCACCACGCCCAGCAAACGCTTAAGCACTGGCGGTTTCCGTGAAACCGGTTTCGAGGATATGCACCGCGGTACCCACCGGCACCTTGTCGAACAAGGCGATGACATCCCGGTTGCGCATGCGGATGCAGCCGTGGGAATGCGGCACGCCCATCGGCTGGTCATCCGGCGTGCCGTGAATATAGATATAGCGCTGCATGCTATCGACATTGGCCAGCCTGTTGAATCCGGGCTCCGTACCGGAAAGCCAGAGAATGCGCGTCAATATCCAGTCGCGATCGGGCTGTTGCAACGCGAGCGCCTGCGTCCAGATTTCACCGGTCGGGCGCCGCCCGACAAAGACGCTGTTGAGCGGCGCGCCTGCACCGATTTTAGCGCGGACGATATGCCGGCCGCGTGGCGTGCAGCAACTGTTCCTGGCCTCGCCGGGGCCATTGATCGCAGTCGATACGGGATAGCTGGCCTCGACCTCGCCATGTTCATTCAGCAGACGCAATTGCTGACCGGCTATCGAAACTTCAATCCGCATGTGCCCTCGCTGATTCTGCCCATTGATGCTGGCTCATTGCTGTTTTCCTGACGGTTGCCAATCCGTCCCAGTTGCCATCCGGCTTGATGGCGTAATCGCTCAGATTCTTCCGCATGGCAACAAACTGCCCTTCATACCAGAGCGGCACATAAGGCAGCAGTTCATTCACGCGCGCGCTGACCGCATGCCAGTCGGCGCGCGCGATCAGGTCGTCGGTCACGCTGTCGCCAAAACGGCCCCGATTCGCCCCCCTGGGCGGCACTGACTGACTATGGAAAGCCAGCCTGTAGATTTCCGGCGTCCTGATGCCGACCCAGGTCAGGCCGTAGAGCTGGAATTTACCATGCTTTACGTCATCGAAGAACGTACCCCAATCCAGGCTGAGGATTTCCAGTTCTATCCCCGCATCGCGCATCTGCGCCTGCATGACGGTCGCCAGGCGCACCCGCTGCGCATCCGTGGATGTCTTGTAGACCAGCTTGAGCGGCAACTGGACGCCCGCCTCCTGCAGCAGTTTGCGTGCAAGCTGCGGATCGTAATCATAGGCCGGCAGGTTCCGGTTGCCTGCCCAATGTTCGGGCGGCAGAATCGCGCCTGCCGCGCGGCTGCCGCCCACCAGCACGTCCCTGAGAATCGCCCGGCGATCGATGGCATGGGCGATCGCCCGCCTGACCAGCAGGTTACCGGTTTGCGCATCCCGCAGGTTGAAACCGAGATAGGAATAGTTGGAACCGCTCACTTCGTCCAGCCGGATGCCGGCTTGCCGTTTCAGGTATTTCACCAGTTCCGGCGGCAAATCGCCTTGCAGCATGTCAATCTCGCCGCGTAACAGCTTGAGCACGCGCACCGTCGGGTCTTTGACCTCCTGCAACAGGAATGCCTGGCCATCTGCGATACGCTCAAGCTGCAGCACGCCTTTCCACGAGACGAAGCGCAACGGGCCGTTGCCGACCGGTTGCCGGCTGAAGTCATGTTTTGCCCCGACTTTTTCGGCAGGCAGAATGCCCATGATTAACCGTGAAGGAAACATGTCATCCGGCTGGTGCAGGAAAAAATCGACCGTATCGTCGTTGACAACGCTGATGCTGGAGATATTGGCAAACTCCGCCGTATGCGGGGAATCCTTCAAGGCCAGCAGGGAATGGTAGGTCGCTGCCACATCGGCAGCATCGAGCGATGTGCCGTCATGGAACCGGCTGTCCGCATGCGAAAGCCTGAAGCGATAGTGATCAGGAGCAATGACCTGCCAATCCGCCAGATCGGGGCGCGGTCTCGATGCCTCGTCAAAATCGACCAGTGCGCGGTATATCAGGCGATTGACGCGCTCCGAAGCGGCATCGGAAGCATAACGCGGGTCGAGGTTGATGGGCGCCTGTGCCAGCGCCATGCGGATTTCATGATGCGCATCGGGCCTGCCGCATGCGGCAAGCAGGCCAAACACCGCAAGAAAAATGAAGCTGCGCAAATAATTCCTGATCAAAGAGGTTTTATGCAGTTGACGACCACTGCAAAAACTTACTCCATCGATTCGAATACTGCAATCGACTCGACATGCGTGGTATGCGGAAACATGTTGATAATACCGCAGGCTTTCAGGCGATAACCCTTTTGCAGCACCAGCAGGCCGGCATCGCGCGCCAGAGTCGCCGGGTTGCATGAGACATAGACAATCCGCCCGGGGCGCAGCCCTGCCTGATCGGCATTAGGCAGCGATTTCAGCAGGTCGAGCGCGCCATCGCGCGGCGGGTCGATCAGCCATTTGTCGAAATGACCCAGCGCGCTGAGCTTTTCCGGTGTCATCAGGAACAAATCCGCTTCGCTGAATTCAGTCAGCAGGCTTAAACCGTTCAAAGCCGCGCTTTCTACTGCCCGCTCCACCAGCGCAGCAGACCCTTCAAAACCGAAGACTTTTGCCCCGCTGCGCGCTATCGGCAACGTGAAATTGCCAAGACCGCAAAAGAAATCGGCGATGCGCTCATGCGAACCGGGCTCAAGCAATTGCATCGCGCGGCGGATCATCACGCGGTTGATGTGCGGATTAACCTGGGTAAATTCGGTAGGCTTGAAAGGAAAGGTTAAATTGTATTCCGGCAAGCGGTATTGCAACGGCGCACCGTTCAATGGATGGAAAGGAGCCGCCGTATCCGGGCCTTTTGTTTGCGTCCATATCTGCACCTGATGCCGGTCGGCGAATTCCCGCAGCAACGGCTCATCCTGCGGTTGCAGCGGTTCGAGGATACGCAGCAGGAGAACGGTCGCCTCTTCGCCCACGGCTACCTCGATCTGCGGCAGGCGGTCGCGGATGCTCAGTTGGCCGATCAGCGCCTGCAAAGGCACGATAAGGCCGGAAACATGCGGCGGCAGAACCTCGCAGCTCTGCATGTTCGCCACAAAACTGCTGGCCTTCTCGTTAAACCCGACCAGCACGCCGCCCTTGCCCGGCACATAACGCGCGCGTAACCTCGCTTTGTGACGATAGCCCCATGCGGGCCCATAGATCGGCGGTAGAATCCGCTCGGGTTTAATCTTGCTGATATGCCAGAGATTGGATTCCAGCATGCGCTGCTTGGCTGCCACCTGGGCAGAAAACTCCAGATGCTGCATGGCACAGCCGCCACAGATGCCGAAATACCGGCATTTGGGCTCTGTGCGCGAATTGGAGGCCTTGATGATCTCGCCGACTTCGGCAAATTCATAGCTCGGTTTGCGCCTGAGGGTTTTATAGGTCACGTTCTCGCCGGGCAATGCGCCATCAATAAAGATGGCTTTACCTTCAGCATGGGCTACGCCACGAGCTTCCTGGTCCAGCGACTCGACGACTGCCGTTGGGAGTGCGATAGGGTAATTTTGCATGGCCGGGATTTTACAGCAGATTAATGCTGGCACTCCAATCTCAAACGCTTCCAGCCTGGTATTTTGCCCCCAATATGCGAATCTGAACGGTTTAATCTCATGACTTGAGTCATCTTGCAGTAAAATCATGGACTTGATCCAAAAGCTAGAAGCCAGGCAGCCATTTGCAATGAACCAGTTACAGAAATTCAGTACCGACGACGTCCGCATCAAGGAAATCAAGGAGCTCCGGCCCCCTTCCGAGCTGCTCGAAAACCTGCAGGCCAGCACGTCCGCCACCGAGAATATCCTGGCGACGCGCGCGGCTATCCACGGCATTCTGCATAGCGCGGACGACCGCCTGCTGGTCATCATCGGCCCCTGCTCCATCCACGACTACAAGGCAGGTGTCGAATACGCCAGGCGTCTGCTGGGTGAACATGAACGCCTGTCGCACGACCTGCTGATCGTCATGCGCGTCTATTTCGAGAAACCGCGTACCACGGTAGGCTGGAAAGGCCTGATCAACGACCCGCACCTGGACGGCAGCTTCGACATCAATACCGGCCTGGAACTGGCACGCAAGTTCCTGCTGGAAGTCAACGAGCTCGGCATGCCTGCCGGCACGGAATTTCTGGATACCATCACGCCGCAATACACCGCCGACCTCGTGAGCTGGGGCGCCATCGGCGCACGCACCACCGAATCGCAAGTCCACCGAGAACTGGCCTCAGGACTCTCCTGCCCGGTCGGCTTCAAGAACGGCACGGACGGCAACATCCGCATCGCGGTCGATGCCATCAAGGCAGCCTCCAGCCCGCACCATTTTCTCTCGGTAACCAAGGCCGGGCACTCCGCCATCATCTCCACCAGCGGCAATGAAGATTGCCACGTGATCCTGCGCGGCGGCAAAGCGCCCAACTACGATGCCGCGAATGTAGATAAGGCCGCCAAGGAACTCGCCAGCAGCGGCCTCAACGCCAAGGTGATGATCGACTGCTCGCATGCCAACAGCCGCAAGCAATACAAGCTGCAAATGGAAGTCGCTGCCGACGTCGCCCGACAACTCGCCAATGGCGATAACCGCATCATGGGCGTCATGGTCGAATCCCACCTCAATGAAGGCAGGCAGGACCACACACCCGGCTGCACGCTGGAATACGGCAAATCCATTACCGACCCCTGCCTGGGTTGGGAAGATACGGTGAAATTACTGGATACGCTGGCAGAAGGGGTCCGGGCCAGGCGGCAACGGGATGAGGAAGTGGAATAATTTCCTGATCAAAAATGGAAATTCAGTTTTTTGGATTGCCATGTGATGCAATGAATAGCCGAACGCATCATCAGGCCGCATAGCGGTTACAATGAATTACTAGGCGCCATCAGGGCCGCGCCCAATAACGCCCAGATGGGTGAACCGGAAGCCGGACGAATATTTGAGGCCATAGCCAAGTGCGCGATCAAAGCCGATGTGTGCCACCCAAATGATGCCAGCGGCTGTTGCAAGAGGTTCGTGTATGAAAATGCCAACGCCCAGTATCAGGATGGGCCAGGCATATGAATGAGCGACGTTGTACAACAGGGCGCCAATCCCGGGCCTGGCAAGGTATCCAAAAAGCGACAAGTCCGGCGCGAGAAAGAACAAGGCGAACACGCCCCAGCCAGCCCCGAACTTTGAGTAAGCAAACAAGCTGGCAAGAAGGACGCACAAGCCTTCAATCCGAAGAATGCTTCTTACCCCACCAGATACGGCACCTGCCATGATTTCCCCTAGTATCTAACGTCAAAGGTGAGGGGCGCTCTGCAAGCAGCATGCCCCTCTCGACCACAATGTCAGGCCGATGCCAGCTTAAGTCCAACAATACCGGCAACAATTAGTGCAACACTGATGAGCCGGGCAGTATTTGCAGGCTCTCCGAGCAGCACGATGCCCAGCACTACGGTACCAACAGCGCCAACGCCAACCCAAACAGCGTATGCGGTACCGACCGGTAGCGACTTCATGGCAATGCCCAGCAGCCAAAGGCTGACGATCATTGACAAGACCGTGCCAACGGTAGGCCACAATCGGGTGAAACCCTCGGTGTATTTCAGCCCGATTGCCCAGCCGATCTCAAATAACCCCGCAATAGTGAGTATGACCCAAGACATGTGTTTTCCTTTCACAAATGCCGGGGTCGTCCCCGATTTATACTGGAGCGGTGAGGTCGTCCCCACTTCCTTTCGACTGTCTAACGCCTTAAATCGTGGCCATGCCAACCAAAGGGCGCCATAATAATATCCGGTTTAAACGCCATTTGATTAATTCCAGGCTTGTAAAAACTCCTGCCAATGTGGCACACCATCACTTTCCAGTGTTTTTCTCACCAGTTCGACCTCTGACGTATACGATTCCTGATTTAGCTGCCCGCGCATCAACTGAAACCTTAAAAATACCAGATAGGTATTCGCAACATCCGTCTCGCAGTAATTCCGAATCGCCTCGATCTCGCCGTTCTTATAGGCATCCCACACCTTGCTGCCATCCATCCCCAGTTTACCGGGAAAGCCGCACAGTTGAGCCATCTGGTCCAGCGGGGCATTGGCGCGGCCGCTGTACATCGCCAGCACATCCATCAGATCCAGGTGCCGCATGTGGTAGCGGCTGATGTAGTTGTTCCATTTGAATTCGCGGTCGTCATCGCCCATATCCCAGTAGCGCGGCGCCTGTATGCCGTGGATCATGGCGCGGTAATGCAGCACGGGCAGGTCGAAACCGCTGCCGTTCCACGATACCAGGTTGGGAGTGTATTTCTCAATGCCGTCGAAGAAGCGCTGGATGATCTCCTGCTCCGATGCATCCGCGTTGCCTAGCGTCCAGACCTTGAATTGATCGCCTTCGCGCAGCGCGCAGGAGATGGCGACCACACGATGCTGATGCAGCGGCAGGAAGTCGCTGCCATTCTGCTGGCGGCGTTTGTGGAAAGCGATATTGGCGACCTCTTCCGCCGGGGTTTCCGGCGGCAGGTCCAGCAAGGTTTTCAGGCCGTCGGTATCGGGAACGGTTTCGATGTCAAAGACGAGGGTTGGGATCATTGTCAGGTTTTATGTGTGCGAATTAGGCAAATCATACACAAAACCGGGAATGTCATCCCGGCGAAAGCCGGGAGAGGGAATTAATATTGCACCAGATTCCGGCTTTCGCCGGGATGACATTATGCCGGGTTGTCTGCATCCAGCGTCCATGAGGGCATTCTATCCGGAGATGCCCCGCTGGCAACGACCCTGTATGGCTCAGACATCGAACGTAGCTATCGTTGATTCAAAAGCCTCACTTCTGGGCCCAGCCACCGGCCCCCTGGTACCACCAGCCGCGTTGCGCTTTTTCTACCCATTTCTGCGCAAAGGTGTTGCGGATGTCGGATTCCCATTCGGGATGCTGGTTGGCAATCGCAATTTCCTTGTATAACGCGTTGCGGTCCTTGTTCTCGGCGGCAACCAGCGCATTGACGCCCTGGCGTTGCGCCAGCGGTACCGCATTTGCATCGCGTACTGCGACCAGGCCATCCCGCGTCAGGCCAACGGCCCCGCTGGCATAGTGCGGGGCCAGTTGTGCATGGCGGCCTTGCATGCTGCCCTTGATGGCGGCGATTGCGGGCGTATTGACCTCAAGGTCGGCAGCCGTCGCAACCGGATGGATGATGAGCGTCATTAACGCAAAGAATACAGACAAAATTAACTTGTTCATGGTCATTCCTTATTTAGCCGCGGGTTCGGTTGCAGGTTCGGAAGCGCCGTTATTCGCCTTCTCCTTTACCTGCCAGACTTCGTCAATCAATCTGTCCGCGGCTTTTTCGGCCGCTGCCGCAGGAAAATAGATGTTAATCGTGACGCAGGCACTCAAGGCCGATGCCAAGGATAAAACCAGCAATCCTGTCGTTAAATGTTGTTTCATCGTGTTTTCCCTGTTCGCGGACATTATTCAATAATCGGCTTGCTATTGCCTGCCGTGACGCGTTTGATGCGCTCCAGCAACTCACTCCAGCTCACGTTTCGATTGTACCCCAGGACGGTAATCGCCGGGATGCCACTTCCTTTAACGATGACATACCCTTCTCTCGTTGACTCGACGCCATCCATTTCGCAATGATCGTTGCGTAATTTGCAGCTGAGCCCCAGTTTTACATAGTTGAATTCGTCGAAGAAGCGCAGCACGCTGCGCTGTATCGCTGCCGCTGCGCCAGCGCCGCCCAAGGCCGAAATATTTTCAACCGCGCGCTGGGAGATTTTCTTCCGGTGCCTGCCGGGGCTGCTGTAGACGGCGGCATCGAAATGCACCGGCTTCCAGTTCACCAGCCGCAGATCGCGGACATCGCCATCCAGCTTGCCTTCGATGGCACCGAAGGAAAAAGTACGCGTCAGCGTGCCGAGGTCGAGATTGCGCATCTGCAAATTTGCCGTCAACCTGGGCGCAACGCCTAATGGCGTCTGCATGGCCAGGTTATTGACGGAAACGACGCCATCGAACAGGTTGAATTGCATGTCGCCATCAGTCACCAGCAAGCCCCCGCTATAAGTCACCAGCGGAATGGTTGCTGCGACCTTGCCCTGCATGGTCGGCCAGCCAAGGGCCCGGCTCAGCTCGGCCATGCTGATGGGCGCAATATTGGCACGCAAGTGCCAGTGCCATTCCTTGTCCAGCCAGACTGCCGAGACGTCTTTCAGGTTCAGCGCGCCATCGAGAATGGGAAGCTGTATCAGTGGCGCCGTCAGCGAGTAACGGTTCAATCCCGCCGCGATATCCGTCCTGCCCAGCGGGATATGCAGCAAATGTCCGCCTTCATAGGCCAGCTTGAGCGTTTTCGCCTGATCGTAATCCCAGGGCAGGTTCGCATCGATCTTGTAGAGCCCGAAACGGCCGTTCTTGTCATCAATATCCGCCTGCGCCAGGTCAAGCTGCGCCGTTTTCAGTTCGCCTTCCCGCATCGTCAGCCGGAGCACCCCTTTCCCGGCCATTTCCAGGTTATTCAATGCGGTTTTCTCCAGCAGCGGTTTCAGCAGCAAGGGATAAAGCGCTGCCAGATCGAGGCTGTCCGTCGCCAGCTCAAGGCTCTTCAGGCTGTTGGTTTTGCGTATCAGTTCGGCCTTCAAACTGGCCGAACCGACCTGATCGATGGAAATCCTGGCCTCATCGACCTTGATGCTGTCGTCGCTCCATACGCCTGTGGCCTGCAGGCGATGGCCGCCGGAAGCGAAATAGAAGGGTTGCCAGAACACCTCGCCCGACGCCCAGCCGGTATCGGCCTGCCAGCGCCACCCCTGTTTTTCCTGCCGGGCATGCAGGCTTATTTTTCCCGTGACCTTTTCACCCGCATGCAAGCCTGCCGCATCGCTGAAACTTGCCGCCACCAGGCCGAGTTCAGCATTGACCTGCCGCATGCCTTTGGATCGCTGCGTATCGAACTTGAGGGAGAACGGCAGATCAATCTGACCGGCAGAGAGCCTGCCCTGGTCGCATTGCCATGCGCCTTTTACCGGGTTAAGCAGCTTGCCGCATGTCAAGCTTGCCTGCGCCCAATCCTGGTCGGCGGATAATTTGTACTGGCCTTGCAGCGCAATTTTTGATTGTTGCAGGCCGTAATCCAGCCTTACATTCCTGGCCTGGCCTTGCGGCGCTTCGACCTGTCCGATCTGGATACTGATGTTGCTGATGGCCTGCGCATGGTGACAGAACAGAACCAGCCCCAGAACAAGGGCTGGTTTGCATAAAAAACCTGATGTTATCCTTTTCCGCACATCAGGAAGGAAACACACCCGTTGACAGATAGCGGTCGCCGCGGTCGCAGACAATGGAGACAATGACCGCGTTTTCCACCTGCCTTGAAACCTGCAACGCAGTGCACAGTGCGCCGCCTGAGGAAATCCCGGCGAAAATACCCTCCTCGCTTGCCAGCCGCCGCGTCATCTTCTCGGCGTCGGCCTGGCTGACATACAACAACTGATCGACGCGACTGCGGTCATAGATTTTGGGCAGGTACTCTTCCGGCCATTTACGAATACCCGGAATCTGCGCGCCTTCTTCCGGCTGCACGCCGATGACCTGGATGTCAGGATTCTGTTCCTTTAGGTAACGTGAAGTCCCCATGATGGTGCCTGTCGTCCCCATGCTGGAGATGAAATGCGTGACCTTGCCCCCGGTATCACGCCAGATCTCCGGGCCGGTGCCTTCATAATGCGCCTGCGGGTTATCCATGTTGCCGAACTGGTCGAGCACGATGCCTTCCCCCTCGGCCTGCATCTTCAGCGCCACATCGCGCGCCAGTTCCATGCTGCCGTCTTTCGGCGTCAGCACCAGCTCCGCGCCGAAGGCTTTCATGGTCTGGCGGCGCTCTATGCTCTGGTTTTCCGGCATGACCAGCACCATCTTGTAACCGCGCATGGCAGCGGCCATCGCCAATGCGATGCCGGTATTGCCGGAAGTCGCCTCGATCAGGGTATCGCCCGGCCTGATTTCGCCCCGCTCTTCGGCACGTTTGATCATGGAGAGCGCGGGCCGGTCTTTCACCGAGCCCGCAGGATTGTTGCCTTCCAGTTTCAACAGAATCGTATTGCTGGTTTTGCCGGGAATGCGTTGCAATTTGACCAGAGGGGTATTACCGACAAAATCTTCCAGGGTTTTATACATGTTATTGATTCTTTATAATTATTTTTTCAAAAATGCGAGCCAGACTGCGTATATCGCCAAACCTGTAAATGCAATCAGCGACAGTTGCGGAATGGTCAGCCCGAACATGGTCCAGTCGATGGAAGAACACTCGCCCGTCCCCTTGAACACCAGATCCAGTGCTTTCTTGAGCGGAAACGTTTCGAAAATGTAATCGAAACCCGCACCGCATTCCGCCATCACTTTCTCGGGGTTCGCCTGTATCCAGATATGGCGGATCGCGATGCCGATACCGGCCGCCGCCGCCGCAAAATGCAGCACGCCATAAAGCCGCCTGCCCAGGGTTTGAGGGTTGTGCAGCGCAGCGACCAGGAACAGCACGCCCATGACCATGAAGGCGATACGCTGGAAGATGCAGAGCGGACAGGGTTCCAGGCTGAACTTCTGCTGGATGTATAAACTGTAGACGACAAAACCGAAACTGGCGATAAATCCCAGGAAGTAGCCGATTCTTCCGTTCAAGCATTTAGATAACATCGTATTTGCCCAACTCTCTTATAATTCATCAATTGTAACGGATTACGCGAAGCGCAGAAATGGCAGACACCCCTCAACCCTCGCAAGTTCTGACAGTCAGCGAACTTAACCGTATGGCGCGCGATGTGCTGGAACGCAGTTTTCCGCTTTTCTGGGTAAGCGGCGAAATTTCCAACATGACCCGCGCCGCTTCCGGGCACTGGTATTTTTCACTGAAAGACAGCGGCGCACAGGTGCGCTGCGTCATGTTCCGCAACAGGAACAGCTATCTGGACTGGGCACCGAAAGAAGGCGACAAGGTTGAAGCCCGCGCGCTGGTCACGCTGTATGAAGCACGCGGCGACTTCCAGCTTACTATCGAGTTCCTGCAGCGTGCCGGCCTGGGCGCATTGTTCGAAGCCTATGAGCGCCTGAAAAAACAGCTCGAAGCAGAGGGCCTGTTCGACAATGACCGCAAGAAACCCGTGCCGGCATTTCCTCGCCAGATCGGTATTGTCACCTCCGCCGATGCGGCAGCTTTACGCGATGTACTCACAACACTGAGGCGCCGCATGCCCGGCATCCCGGTCATCATCTACCCGACGCCGGTGCAAGGCAAAGGCGCGGCCGGCCTGATTGCCGAAGCCATCCGCAAGGCCAGCCAGCGTGCGGAATGCGATGTGCTGCTCGTCTGCCGCGGTGGCGGCAGCATCGAGGACCTCTGGCAATTCAACGAGGAAATCGTTGCCAGGGCAATCGCCGATTGCAGGATTCCGGTAATCAGCGGCGTCGGCCATGAAACGGACTTCACGATTGCCGATTTTGCTGCCGACCGGCGCGCACCGACGCCCACCGCTGCGGCCGAGATGGCAACACCCGACCGCGATGCGCTGCTGAACATGCTGGGACAGCAGCAGCAAGCCATGCAGCGCCACATGAGTTACCGGTTGAACCGCTATGCGCAACAGCTCGATTTCATCGCACGCCGCCTGCTCTCGCCTGCCCAGCAATTGGCGCACAAGGCAGAGCATCTGGAACAGCTTGGATTACGCCTGCAAACCGGCATCAAACAAGTGTTGACCCGGCAGCAGGAGCGCCTGCTGAGACTCTCGCTGAACCTGCAGCACCTCAATCCCAATGCGGTTCTGAACCGCGGCTACTCACTTGTGCAGAATGTCTCCGGAGAAATCATACGTTCAAGCAATCAAATCAAACCGGGAGATATGGTGCAAATCCGTTTTTCTGAAGGAAAAGCAGAGGCTGAAATCAGTCGTATTGATTGAAGTACGAACCAGCGCCTGTCTTGATTTCTGCCATCCTGCCAATAAACCCCGGGCTTATCCGAACAGGTCGTGCCAGAGCCGGGCTACCGCACTCGCCTGTTGCATGACTTCATCAGGATGGACTCTTGCCTTGTTCTCTCCCTGTAACTTCAAGGCATGCTGCAGAGTGCGGTATTGACGGTAGGCCGCCGCTACCTCCGTTGCCTGGCCTGCATCGATCAGGCCAAGCCCGCCGAGTTTTTCCAGCAAGGCAATATTACCGATATTGGCCGTGAGTGCCGGGTGTTCATGGGCATGTGCGAGGATCAGGTATTGCACCATGAATTCGACATCGATGATACCGCCTCTATCATGCTTCAAATCGAACTGGCCGCTTTTATTCGGGTGGCTGCTGAGCATTTTCTCGCGCATGGCGACAACTTCATGGCGTAATTGTTCGACGTCTCTTGATTGACGGATGACGCTGTCGCGTATCTGTTCGAAGGTTTTGCCTATTGTTTTATCTCCCGCGCAAAACCTCGCCCTGGTCAGGGCCTGGTGTTCCCATAACCAGGCCTTGTTCTCCTGGTAATCCCTGAAAACCCCGATTTCGCTCACCAGCAGCCCGCTGGCGCCGTCCGGCCGCAGGGCGAGATCGGTTTCATAAAGAATGCCGGCAGACGTGAGGCTGCTCAACCAGTTATTGATGCGCTGCCCCAGGCGCGCATAAACATCGCCGGCTTCCGGCGCATCGTCATCGTAGAGGAAAATAATGTCCAGGTCAGAGGCATAACCCAGTTCCTTGCCGCCCAGCTTTCCATAACCGATCACGGCAAATTTCGGCTGGTCCCGGTGTTTGACTTTCAGATTGGGCCAGACCGTATCGATGGTCGCTTGCAGAATCAGGTCGGCCAACTCGCTGAGATAGTCGGAGAGCTTTTCCAGTGTCAGTTCACCGATCACGTCCTTGACAGCGAACCTGAAAATCGAGGCGTGCTTGAAATCGCGCATGATATCCATCTGCCGCTCGATATCGCCCGGCACATCGGCAAGGCGGCGGTAAAGTTCGGTGCGCATTTCAGCAAAGTCCGGTTCCGCGTACAGGTTGCGGGTATCGAGCAGTTCATCGAGCAGGACGGGATGTTGGGAAAGGTATTGAATGAGCCAGGGGCTGGCGCTGGCAAGCTTGATGAGCAAGCTCAAGGCGTCGGGATATTCCGCCAGCAGGGCCAGATAGCTGGCGCGGCGGCAGATGCCGTCAAGCAGGTCGCCGACGCGCATCAGGGTGGCTTCCGGATTATCCTGCGAAGCCGATTGCAGGATGGCCGCCGGCATCAGTGCGTCAAAACGTTGCCGGCTTAACTCCGGCAATTGTTTGTAACGCGAACTCTGATGCAGGCTGTTCAGGCGGCGCAGGGTTTCCGCGGCTTCCGCAAACCCGAGTTGCCGGAGATATTGCACCGCCCCCTGCTCATCAACCGCACCTTGCCATATATCCGCCGCCTGGTTGCGGCCCGGTTCGTTTTCCTCGCTTTCCGGTTCGCTGAAGACTTCGCGGAAATGACGCTCCACCCTGCCGCGATGCGTTTCCAGCACGGCATGCAAGGCATCCCAGCCGTCAAACCCCATGGCGAGCGCAATGCGCGCCCTGGCTTCAGGCGAGGTCGGCAGCTCCTGGGTTTGCGCGTCTTCCACATACTGCAGACGGTGTTCCAGGTTACGCAGGAAAACATAGGCTTCTGTCAGTTCCAGCACGGCTTCGCCAGGCAACAGGCCTTTGTTCCTGAGCAAACCGAGCACGTCCATGGTCGGCTTGATTTGCAGGCTGGCATCCTGGCCGCCGCGAATGAGCTGGAAAACCTGGGCAATGAATTCGATCTCGCGGATACCGCCGCGGCCGAGTTTGATGTTGTCATGCATGTCGCGCCGGTTCACATCGCGCTGTATCTGTATTTTCAAGTCGCGCATGGAGGCAAACGCGCCGAAATCCAGGTATTTGCGGAAGACGAATGGACGCAGCATCGCGCTCAACTCGCGCCCGGGCCCGGCAATGACGCGGCCCTTGATCCAGGCATAGCGCTCCCACTCCCGCCCCTGGTTCTGGTAATACTCTTCCAGCATGGCAAAACTGCAGGCTAGCGGCCCCTCGGAGCCGTATGGGCGAAGACGCATATCAACGCGGAAGACGAACCCGTCTTCCGTCACTTCGTCGATGGCCGCGATCAGCTTTTTGCCAAGCCGGGTGAAAAAATCCAGATTGCTTAACTGGCGGTCGCCGTCGGTAGCGCCGTCTTCCTCGAAAGCGAAAATCAGGTCGATGTCGGACGACACATTCAACTCACGGCCGCCGAGCTTGCCCATGCCCACCACGATCAGCGCCTGCGGCTCGCCGTTTTCCGAGAGTGGTTTGCCATAAAGCGCTTCCAGCCAGCCACTGTGGTATTGCAAGGCGACTTGTACCGTCACTTCGGCCAGATGGCTCACCGTCCGCATCACCTCGTTCAAATCGGCCAGGCCGTTCAGATCACGCGTGATGACACGCAACATCGCGCGTTGCCGCAATTTGCGCAACACACGCTTCAAGCCGGCTTCATCCGTGACCGGCTGGGCTGCCAGCCAGTCGCGCATGTCCTGCTCCGACATCGGCACATGCAGGTTTTGCAGAATTTCCGATAACAGCATCTCGTCACGGGTCAGCAGACGCTTGATAAACGGGCTGCACTGCATCGCATGGCGCAATCCGGATTCGTCCGGGTCGTCGGTGGTTTCGTCTTCGAGAATCTCGCTGAGTGTTCGCATATTGGATTCGGGCTGAGTTATTGTTCGCTTTGGCTTAGAATTATCCCGGATTATCCATTAGGAAACGAGAACATGGCGAGACGATTTGCGAGGCAGCCTGCTTGCCCGGGGAAAAAACACAGCCCACATGGGCGACAGGCAGGCAACCAGCATGGCCCCCAAACCGCTGCCATGGCGCATGAAAACACTTTGCGCCGCCTGATGGATAACCCGGAATACAGGCCATGACAGGGAGTTGTGATTGGCGCCTGACGCCTGAATACACCCACCTTTCGCATCTATTCGGCGAACTGGACGCCATCTTCACCCTCAAGGGAGAGCCTGTCACCGGCGATCGTATTTCCGACGTGATTCGCATCGAACATCAGGGCATCCGCTATTACGTCAAACGTTACTACATTGCCGGTAAAGGCTTGCGCAGGTTCTTCGGCAAGCCGCGAATCCGCAGCGAATGGGAAAACCTGCTGTGGTTTGCGCGTCAGGGCATCCCCACCGCACCGGTGGTCGGCTATGGCATGCAGCGCAGATTCGGCCTGTTTCAATGCGGCGCGCTGATTACGCAGGAAATACCGGACACCATCGATCTGGCTGAAGCCGCCAGAAACCATGATCCGCGCCTGCAAGACCGCCGCTGGGTCAGGCACGTCAGCCGGCAGGTGGCGGATGCCATGCGCATCATGCATGCGCACGGGTTCATCCATAACGATTTCAAATGGCGCAACCTGCTGGTGGATAACCATGACCGCCTGTTCCTGATCGATTGCCCGCTGGGCGCGTTCTGGCGCGGCAAGCTGTTCGAGTACCGCAGGATGAAGGAATTCGCCACGCTGGACCGGGTAGCCAGGTACAAGCTCAGCAACACGCAAAGACTGCGATTTTACCTGCAATACTCGGGTAGGAATAAACTGGGCGCGGAAGGCAAGGCCTTCATTCGCAAACTCGCGCAACGCAAGGACCGCAGGGTGAGCAGTTTCGCCAGATAGCCAATCGATTAGGTATCAATTGCGCTATCGCGTAAAATGGCGCCTTTTTCCAGTTTAACCGGTCCTCATGAGCACCTTGCAAGAAGAAATCAAGCGCCGCCGCACTTTTGCCATCATCTCCCACCCGGATGCCGGGAAAACCACCCTGACCGAAAAATTGCTGTGGTTCGGCGGTGCGATCCAGGTAGCAGGCGAAGTGCGCGGACGCAAGGCGGCGCGCCATGCGACCTCGGACTGGATGGAGCTGGAAAAGCAGCGCGGCATTTCGGTCACTTCATCCGTCATGCAATTCCCTTATCGCGGGCACATGATCAACCTGCTGGATACGCCCGGCCACGACGACTTCTCGGAAGATACGTACCGGACACTGACTGCCGTCGATTCCGCCGTCATGGTGATCGACTCGGTCAACGGCGTCGAGGCGCAGACCATCAAGCTGCTCAACGTCTGCCGCATGCGCGATACCCCCATCCTCACTTTCATTAACAAGCTGGACCGCGAATCGCGCGCGCCGATCGAGCTGCTGGACGAAATCGAATCCGTACTCGGCATGCAATGCGCGCCGATGACCTGGCCGATAGGCATGGGCAAGAGCTTCCGCGGCGTTTACAACCTCTATACCGACACCATTTCATTTTTCGATCCGCATGCCGAAAAAGGTACCTCGGAAACCATCAAGGGGCTGGATAACCCGCGGCTGGATGAACTGATAGGCAGGCAAGCTGAAGACTTGCGCATCGATGTCGAACTGGTACGCGGCGCCTCCCACACCTTCGACCGCGAAGCCTACCTCGGCGGCAAACAGACGCCGGTGTATTTCGGCTCGGCCATCAACAATTTCGGCGTGCAATCGCTGCTGGATGCCGTCGTCGACCTCTCACCCGCGCCGCTGGCACGCAATACCGCCTCTCGCCCTGTCGCACCCGATGAAGCCAAGTTCTCCGGCTTCGTGTTCAAGATCCAGGCCAACATGGATCCCAAGCACCGCGACCGTATCGCCTTCCTGCGGGTATGTTCCGGCCGTTTCGAACGCGGCATGAAGATCAAGCAGGTCGCCACCGGCAAGCAACTGGCCGTCAACAACGCCATCACCTTCATGGCGCAGGACCGCACGACCATGGATGAAGCCTTTGCCGGCGACATCATCGGCATCCCCAATCACGGCACGGTCAAGCTCGGCGACACCTTCTCGGAAGGCGAAGACCTCAAGTTCATCGGCATTCCCTCCTTTGCGCCGGAATATTTCCGCCGTGCGCGCCTGAAGAATCCGCTGAAAATGAAGCAACTGCAGAAAGGCTTGCAGCAACTGGCGGAAGAAGGCGCCACGCAGCTTTTCCGCCCGCTCATGAGTAACGATATGATTCTGGGGGCAGTCGGCACCCTGCAGTTCGATGTGGTCGTTCACCGCCTGGAACATGAATATGGGGTCGATGTCGTATTCGAAAGCTACGACTGCTCGACCGCGCGCTGGCTGCGCGGCCCGGATGCAGACCTCAAGGCCATCGCCGACAAGTACGGCTTCAACGTCGCGCTCGATGGCGCCGGAGACTACGTCTACCTGGCGCCGAACCGGGTCAACCTGCAGATGGCGCAGGAGCGCTACCCCGATATCCAGTTCCTGGAAACACGGGAAATCTTCTAGTTATTGCAGTTTCAACCGGTTTTTATTGCCTGGCGTCACCAAACTGACATCATCAGGCAATAATCCGGATATAGCCTTGCGCCGTCTGAAGTGTGTGACAGGTATAGCATGGCTTATGAAAAATCATTGGCAGGCATTCAGGAAATCACGCATCCCCAGCGCGTGCTGAATGCCAGGCAACGTCAGGTTCTGATCCTGATCGACGGTAAGCGCTCGCAGGATGAGCTGGAAAAATCCCTTAACCGGCTCAATGTCGCCGAAATCGTCAGCGACCTGGAGCGGCTGGGATTCATCCATGACCCGGCAAAACCCAAAGCCGCCTTTGTGCCATCGCAAGACAGGGTTGAATTGCCCGAAATCACGCCAAGGCAATTCACAGCCGTCAAATCCCTCATGCTCGACAGCACGGCAGAACATCTGGGGCTGATGGGAAGACCCCTGGTTGAGCAAATCAAGGGAGTAGAAAGCCATGAGCAGTTGAGAAGCTGCATCTCACGCTGGCACATGGCCTTGCGCGAATCAAGGAACGGGCACAGCCTGGCCAACGACCTGATGAAACAGGTGCAAACCGCGCTCAACGCGCCATGACGCAATCTCCCGGCATGACCGCTCGACCCATCGCGTGCCCGGGCCAGCCCAGGCCGGGAATATCCCGTTGGAATTAAGGTGTCACCGGAACCCGAAGGCCTTAAAATAGCTGATGACTAAAATATCCACGCTACCTGCAAACCCCTGCCCTTGCGGCAGCGGTAAAACCTACTCCGCATGTTGCCAACCCTTTCATCAGGGCGCAGTTGCGCCAACTGCCGAGACGCTGATGCGTTCACGCTATACCGCTTACGTATTCATGCTGGAAGATTACCTGCTGCGGACCTGGCATCCGGATACGCGTCCAGTTGCGCTCGACCTGAAAAACGACGCCCGGATCAAATGGCTGGGGCTTGAAGTAAAGCGCCATGAGACGACAGGCGCAGACACCGCAATTGTCGAGTTTGTGGCGCGATACAAACATGCCGGCAAGGCAGGCAGAATGCACGAAAAAAGCCGCTTCATGCATCTTGATGGATACTGGTATTACCTGGACGGTAACTTTCCGGCGTAAAAGCTAGTCGCTGGCAAACGCCTCGCACAGCATGCTCAGCAAAGCACCAAACATCGGGATGACGTCATCCTTGTCGAAAGGCGTTTCCTCATCCGTACCGGCAATAACAAAAGCGACGGTCGCCTTATCCAGATCCTGCCGGTAATCGACCCAATGTTCCTGCCGGGCCTCGGCAATCAACCGGAATTTGTTGCTGCCGGATTCAATAATTTCCGCCCATTCCTCCCCGGACAGTCCCGCGAACAAGGTCTTGGCAATAATGACCGCGGCAGCCTCCGTATCCGGTACGACGCCTTCCTCACCCAGCGGCAACATCAGGAATGCATACACCAGCATGGCATAGGCATGGTAGACGCTGAGCATGTCGAAATTCTCCAGGCGTTCATCGGCAGGTGAACGTTCCGCCTCCCGTATCGCCTTGAAAGTGATATAGCAGGCAAGGTAATTCGCCGCTTCCAGCGGATCGTAATCCTGCAGATCGGTACTGATACTGGATTTGTCGTTGCTCGTCTCATTCAGGCAAAGCGCATAAAGAAAACTGAGTCGTTCTGAAAAATTCATCGCATATCCCTTTAATTGATGACAGGTATTGCTTCGAGCAGTTCATGGATTTCCAGCCAGCGTTCCTCCGCCTGCTCAATACGCTGCGCAAGCTCGGCCTGGAGCTTCAGCAGGTCCTGCAGGCGCGACTTGTCGGCCGACTCGTAAATCGCAGGGTCGGAAAGTTGCTCATCCATCTGCATTTTCTCCTTTTGCCAGCTTGCCATGTCCGCTTCCAGTTTTTCCGATTCCTTGATCAAAGGCCTACGCTCGGCAAGCCGAGCCTGCCGCTCCGCCTTGCTCTGGGCTCTATCGTTCCTGGCAACAGGCTTTTCTTCAGCAGCCTTCCCGGCAGCCTGATGTTGAGCCAGCCAATCCTTGTAATCGTCGATGTCGCCATCAAAGGCCTCGGCTTTACCATCCGAAACCAGGATAAAGCGATCACAGGTCGAGCGCAGCAAAGCCCGGTCATGCGACACCAGCACCATGCCGCCTTCATAATCCTGCAAAGCCATGGTCAAGGCATGGCGCATTTCGAGGTCGAGATGATTGGTCGGTTCATCAAGCAGCAACAGGTTGGGCTGGTGCCAGATCAACAAGGCCAGCGCAAGGCGGGATTTCTCGCCGCCGGAGAACGCACCGCACGCGGCCGTTGCCATGTCGCCGCGGAAATCAAAGCCGCCGAGATAGTTGCGATGCTCCTGCTCGCGGGTTTGCGGGTCGAGCCGCAGCATGTGTTGCAAAGGCGATTCGTCCGGGCGCAACTGCTCGAGCTGATGCTGGGCGAAATAGCCGATCTTGAGCTCCTTGCCTTCGACACGCCTGCCGCACATCGGGTCCAGTTCTGCAGCCAGCAGTTTGATCAGCGTCGATTTGCCTGCGCCATTCCGGCCCAGCAAGCCGATCCGCTCGCCGGGACGTATCGTCAGCTTGATGTTACCGAGCACGACCTGGTGCTGGTAACCTGCATCCACCTCGTCCAGGACCAGCAAGGGATCAGGCG
Organism: Methylophilaceae bacterium; assembly: GCA_905339275.1. Lineage (GTDB taxonomy): Bacteria > Pseudomonadota > Gammaproteobacteria > Burkholderiales > Methylophilaceae > UBA6140. Next base: position 585,420 of record CAJPFK010000001.1, on the reverse strand, counting down.
TTGCGAGCAGCGGCCTGAACCCGAAGGAAAAAGGCGAATCGACATGCGCGGCTGAAATGCGTTCCATGCGTTCCAGTGCCTTGATGCGGCTCTGTGCCTGGCGCGCCTTGGTCGCCTTGGCGCGGAATCTGTCAATATAGCTTTGCAAATGCGCCACTTCGCGCTGCTGGCGTTCATACATGGATTGCTGCTGCGCAAGCTTCTCGGCGCGCTGCCGTTCGAAATCGGAGTAGCCGCCGCGATAGAGCGTCAGGCGCTGTTGCTCAATGTGCGCAATGTGGTTGACCACGGCATCGAGGAAATCGCGGTCGTGCGAAATCAGCAACAAGGTGCCGCGATAGTCCTTCAGCCAGTCTTCCAGCCAGATAACCGCATCGAGGTCGAGGTGGTTGGTCGGCTCGTCCAGCAACAGCAGGTCGGAGCGGCACATCAGCGCACGCGCCAGATTGAGCCTGACACGCCAGCCGCCGGAGAAATCCGAAACGGGCCTGGCCATTTCGGTATCGCTGAAGCCAAGGCCGTGCAGAAGCGCAGCCGCCCTTGCCCGCGCCGAATAGCCGCCAATATCGGCTAAACGCGCATGCAGTTCGCCCAGTTTTTCGCCCTCATGTCCTTGTTCGGCTGCTTGCAGCGCAAGCTCAACATTGCGCAACTCCTCATCCCCATCAAGCACGAACTCAATGGCCGCTTCGGACAATGCCGGCGTTTCCTGCGCGACATGGGCGATGACCCAGTGCGGCGGAATATCGAGATCGCCCGATTCAGGATGCAATTCGCCGCGAAGCATGGCAAACACGCTGGACTTTCCCGCACCGTTCGCCCCTGTCAGGCCGACCTTATGGCCGGGATGTAACTGGAACGTAGCTCCCTGGACCAGGACTTTAACGCCACGAGCAAGATTGAGGTTTTTAAATTGAATCATCAGGGCCTATTAACAGATAAACGATAAATACGTCATCCCCGTCTCGGGTTGGGCCGTTATTCTAATGTAAACCTGCTCAGATACCTGCAACTTTCCTGAGTTTTAAAATGCCATACCCTGAAGCCCATCATAAAACTTGCCGCGATTTAACAAGTTTTAACAGGTTTGAGATGCAATAATGCAGTAAAATTATAGATTCCCTGAATATTGAACAAGTTAGCGCTCACAACATACAGCAATGGTCAAAAAGTCTCTGATATGGATATATCGCTCTGCACTTGCCGCGCTCTGGCTGACCATTTTTATTCTGGCCACGGCCATCCTTCTGTTGCGCTATCTGGTACTTCCCAATATCGATCAATATAAGGACCAGATCGCCGAGAAAATCGGGCAATCCACCGGCCAGAAAATCACCATCGGCAATATCCAGGCAAGCTGGAACGGAATGAACCCGCACCTGGGCCTGCGCCAGGTGGCGCTCTATGATGCGCAGGGGCGCATGGCGCTGACGCTGCACGAGATCGAAACCAGCCTCTCATGGCTCAGCATTCCCCTGCTGGAACCCAAACTCTCCGAACTGCAAATTCAGGGCCCCGTCGTCAGCGCGCGCAGGCTGGCGGATGGAACGCTTGTCGTTGCCGGCATTGAAATGGGAGGAACATCCAGGCCGGAACTGGCCAACTGGATTCTGCGGCAGACACGCATTGATATTCTGGACGCAACCGTGCTTTGGCAGGATGAACTGCGCGGCGCCCCTCCGCTGACGCTGAACAACCTGAATCTCTCCATCGAAAACCCGGTGTGGGAGAGCTTGCTCGGGCGTCATCGCTTCGGCTTGCAGGCCACGCCATCGGCCGGGTCGTCTCAACCGATCGACCTGCGCGGCAACCTGTACGGCAAGGATGTCAGCCAGCCTGAAACCTGGCATGGCACGGTATACGGACGTATGGACGGCACCGACATTGCTGCCTGGCGGCAATGGGTCGATTACCCTTTCCATATTCAGGAAGGCAATGGCGCCGCCCGTTTCTGGCTGGATTTCGCTGCCGGCGAAGCCAGGAAACTCACAACCGATGTGCTGCTGCAAAATGTCAGGGCCAGATTATCAAAAAGCAGCGCAGAAGCCAGGCTGCAGCACCTGGGAGGCCGCCTGCACTGGACAAGGCTCACGGACGGGCAGGAACTGGGCGTTGAACGGCTGAAAGTGGCAAAAGCCGACGGCATGGGCCTGGAAAACGGCACCATGACCATACGCGAACGCTCGGTTCAGGGTAAGGATATCGTCGAAGGCAAGGTCAGCCTGGATGAATTCGACCTGGTCGCACTCAACCACTACGCAAGCTATTTGCCCCTGCCGAAAGAAACACTGGAGCAACTCGCCGAGATTTCCCCGGTGGGCTCTTTGCGCCAGTTAAAACTGAGCTGGAAAGGCGATGGCAAGCTACCCAGCGAATATGATGTGCGTTCCCAGTTCAGCGGGCTCGGCATCAATGCATACGGGCAAGTTCCCGGCTTCAGCCATTTGAATGGCAGCCTTACCGCCAATGAGAAGCGCGGAAGCCTGACCATCAATTCGCAACAGGCCGTACTGGATTTCAAGAAAGTCATGCGCTGGCCGATTCCCGCAGGCAAGTTAAGCGGCCAGGTCAAATGGACCAACAATGAAAACATCACTGACGTCAGGGTGACCAATCTTGCTGTAAACAGCCCGCATATTTCGGGCCTGATCAACGCCAGCTACCTTCACAGCAACGGCAAACCCGGCGTGCTCGACCTGACAGGAAGATTCGATCGCGCCAACGCAAAATACGCGCTGTTCTATTACCCGAAAATCCTAGGCGAGCATACCTTGCACTGGCTGGACACGTCGATTCATGCCGGAGACGTCTCCGATGTCAGCCTGATCGTCAAAGGCCGGATGGATCAATTCCCATATACCGACCCCAAACAGGGCCTGTTCAAGGTCACGGCAAAACTGAAGGACGGGATACTCGACTATGGTACCGGCTGGCCCAGGATAGAAAAACTGAATGTGGACATGCTGTTCCAGGGTTCGCGCATGGAGCTGAATTCCAGCAGCGGCGAAATTCTCGGCAACCAGATCAGGAAAGCGAAAGCGGTGATCCCGGTACTGGATGCCGACTACCCGATACTCAGTGTCGATGGCGAAACCCAGGGCAGCGTCAGCGATGGCGTGAGATTCATCAACAACAGCCCCGTGTTGCATGTAACGGAGGGTTTCACGGAAACATTAAAGACCAGTGGCAACGGCAAGCTGAATCTGCAGTTGCAGATACCCCTTCACGACGTTGATGCAAGCAAGGTAAAAGGCGCATACCAGATCGTCGAAGGCGCCATGTCCGGCCCTTCCATTCCTGATTTGACGCGCATCAACGGCACGCTGGCTTTCACCGAGTCGGGAATGAGCGGCAAGAACATCACGACCATGGTCTATGACGGCCCGGCCAGGCTCGACATCAGCACCGGCAAGAATCGCCTGGTCAGGATCGCAGCAAGGGGGTCTGTCGCCGACAGCGGACTCAAACAGGCTTTCCGGAACAACCTGCTGGATCATGTGAGCGGCAGCGCAGACTGGTATGGCGATATCAGCATACAACAGCAACTTCTCGACGTCACCATACGCTCCAGCCTTACCGGGATGGCACTGGACTTCCCGCCGCCGCTTGGCAAGCCTGCGGCCGAACGCATGCCGCTACGTATTGAGAAAAAGCAGCAATCCGCCGGATCGGACACGATTACGATCAGTCTCGCCAACCAGATTTCCGCCAGGATACTGCGAACCGAAAAAAACGGCCGCCTGGAAGTGGATCGCGGTGAAATCGGCATTAACCTGCTGCCTGAAATCCCGGCAGAGAGCGGTATCGCAGTGCGCGGCACGTTTGAGGAGCTGAATGTCGATAAATGGCTGGAAGTGCTGAAAAGCACCAGAAGCGGCGGAGCTGCCAGCACATCCGGCAAACTTCCGGTCCAGAGAGTCAACCTGACCGTCAATGCGCTGGATATTTTTGAGCGCCGCATCAACAATCTCAAGCTCAATGCCAAAGAGGCCGCAGATGGCTGGCAGATGCAGATACAGAGCCGGGAAGTCAACGGCGACGCCAACTGGATCAGCACCGGCAACGGTAAAATCCAGGCCCGGCTCAAGAGCCTGATAGCGCCTTCAAAAACGCCGGATAACGTCGACCTGTCGAAGGATGTAACGCCTGAAGAAAAGCCGCTGGATTACCCTGACCTCGATATCACGGCCGAAAACTTTGAGCTGGGCCAGAGAAAACTGGGAAGCCTGGAATTGCTGGCAAGCGAAAGAAGCGGCAACTGGCGGATTGAAAAAATGAAGATTTTCAACCCGGACAGCATCATGACTGCCAACGGCGAGTGGCACAACTGGAAACGCAATCCCAATACCCAGATGAATGTGCGTTGGGATATCAATGAGGTTGGCAACACGCTCGAGCGCTACGGCCACCCGCAGATGGTGAAGGGCGGCAACGCCATTCTCAGCGGGAAATTGCAATGGCCTGGCAGCCCGCACGAATTCAACATCGAGAACTTGTCGGGCAACTTCAGCCTGGATGCCCGTAACGGGCAGATTCTTAAAATCCAGCCCGGTGTCGGCCGCCTGTTCAGCGTGCTGACCTTGCAAAACCTGCCGAGACGCCTCACATTCGACTTCAGGGATGTGCTGAGCAGCGGTTTCACTTTCGACAAGATCAGCTCAAACGCCACGATCAACCAGGGAGTGCTGAGCAGCAATGACTTCCTGATGGAAGGTCCGACGGCGAAAGTCGAGATCAAGGGCCAGACCGACCTGAAAAAGGAAACCCAGCACCTTCATGTCAAAGTAACGCCTTTTATCAGCGACAGCGTTTCACTGGCTGCGCTGGCAGGCGGTCCGGCTGTGGCAGCAGCAGCTTTTGTGGCGCAGAAGCTACTGAAAGACCCCTTGAACAAATTTGCTGCGGAAGAATATGAAATTGTCGGCACCTGGGATAAACCGGTGGAAGTAAAACCCGACAAGGCAAATGAAGAGCCTGTGAAAAACATTCCCGGGCAATAAACTGTGTTACTTTTAATATCTATTGCAACATCCGTACGAAAGTTGAAAGATGGCGATTAAATCACGCGGAAAATTAACCAAAACCTCTAAAAGCAAAGCCACTCCAGGCATGACCAAGATAGCCGGCATACAGATGGCGTCGGGGCCTAATGTATCCGCCAACCTGAGCGAAGCGGAACGGCTGATCGAGATTGCCGTGAACCAGGGCGCAAAGCTGGTTGCCCTGCCTGAATATTTCGCCATCATGGGCATGAAGGATACCGATAAGGTCGCCGCCCGCGAAAAGGAAGGCAGCGGCCCTATTCAGCGCTTCCTGTCCAAAACGGCGAAGAAACATCAAATCTGGATCATTGCAGGGTCTGTCCCGCTGGAATCCGCTTCAAAGGATAAGGTGCGCAACAGTTGCCTGGTCTACGACGACAAAGGCAGGCAGGTGGCAAGATACGACAAAATCCATTTGTTCGGCCTTGATCTCGGGAATGAACACTACCACGAGGAAACGACAATTGAACCGGGGGGCGAAGTCGTCACCCTTGATACGCCTTTCGGCAAGATCGGCCTTTCCATCTGTTACGACCTGCGCTTCCCTGAGCTGTACAGGGCCATGGGAACGGTCGACATCATCGTGGTGCCCGCAGCGTTTACCGAAACCACCGGCAAGGCCCACTGGGAAACCCTGATACGCGCGCGCGCCATTGAAAACCTCGCCTATGTGCTGGCGCCGGCACAGGGCGGCTATCACACATCCGGCCGCGAAACGCACGGCAACAGCATGATCGTCGATCCATGGGGCGTGGTATTGGACCGCCTGCCGCGCGGCTCCGGCGTTGTCGTTGCCTCGATCAACCCGGGTTATCTTGCCAGCCTGCGCAAGAGTCTGCCTGCATTGAAGCACCGCAGCCTTTTGTGAAGTGACATTCAGTCACGGATGATGCGTAAATCATGATTTTACCTATAACTATTAATTAATAATTTGTTATAGTTTTTATATATCAACATTAAAGAGTACTAATGAAACCTGAATCAATTCCAACCAGTTCCAGCCCGGAAACCGGCTCGCATTTCTCCACTGCGACCGAGACGCTGCTGGCACCCTCCGGGCTGGATATCCCGGCATTGCAAAGCGTGCTCGGCAGCATCATGTCGCACAAGGTGGATTATGCCGACCTCTATTTCCAGTACAGCCGCTCGGAAAGCTGGGGCCTGGAAGAAGGCCAGGTCAAATCCGGCAATTTCAGTATCGATCAGGGCGTCGGCGTGCGTGCAGTAAGCGGCGAAAAAACCGCGTTTGCCTACTCGGACGACATACATTTGCCCGCGCTGCAGCAGGCTGCCCAGGCAACGCGTGCGATTGCCGCGTTGGGCAACGAAGCGTCAGGCAACACCATACAGCGGATCAGTGCGCCGCAACTTTATATTCCGCAAGACCCGATTGCCTCGCTCAGTGCCGAAGCCAAGGTCAAACTGCTGGAACGGCTTGAAACGTTCGCCCGTAAAGCCGACCCGCGCATCAGCCAGGTGATGGCTTCCGTTGCAGGCGAGTATGAAGTGATCATGGTGGCACGCCACGACGGTGTTATGGCGGCCGATATCAGGCCGTTGGTGCGCATCTCGATCCAGGTAATCGCCGAACAGGATGGCAGGCGCGAGCAAGGCTCTGCCGGCGGCGGCGGACGTTTTGATTACAGCTACTTCACCGACGAAGTGCTACAGGATTACGCGCAAAAAGCCGTGCATCAGGCACTGGTGAATCTCGAAGCCCGTCCTGCGCCCGCCGGCAGCATGACGGTTGTACTCGGCGCAGGCTGGCCCGGTATTCTTTTGCACGAAGCCATCGGGCATGGCCTGGAAGGCGACTTCAACCGCAAGGGCAGCTCCGCGTTCAGTAATGCCATCGGCCAGCAAGTCGCAGCAAAAGGCGTTACCGTGGTCGATGACGGTACGATTACCAACCGCCGCGGCTCGCTCACGGTTGATGACGAAGGCAACCCGACCCAGCGTACCGTGCTGATCGAAGATGGCATCCTGCGCGGCTATATCCAGGACAGCCTCAATGCAAGGCTGATGGGCATGCCCCTGACAGGTAATGCGCGCCGCGAATCCTACGCGCACATCCCGATGCCGCGCATGACCAATACTTACATGCTGAACGGCACCATGGCGCCGGAAGAAATCATCAAATCCGTGAAAAAAGGCCTTTATGCAGCAAACTTCGGTGGTGGCCAGGTCGATATCACCAGCGGCAAGTTTGTCTTCTCCGCCGCTGAAGCCTGGATGATCGAAGATGGCAAACTCACCTACCCTGTCAAAGGCGCAACCCTGATCGGCAACGGTCCCGATGTGCTGAAACGCGTCTCCATGATCGGCAACGACATGGCGCTGGATTCAGGTGTCGGCACCTGCGGCAAGGAAGGCCAGAGCGTCCCGGTTGGTGTAGGCCAACCGACCTTACGTATCGACGGCCTCACTGTAGGTGGAACAATTTAGGGAATTCGAGTTAATATCATGACTGGGAGTTATCACTCTCGTGTTCAGCAGCATTGAAGTCCTATTAACGAAAGGAACCTAGATGGCTACACCAAAAGCAACTCCTGCAGAGAAAAAACCTGCAGCCCCGAAAAAAGCACCGGCTGTTAAAACTGCAACCGCCAAAGCTGCGCCTGTGAAAAAACCGGTTGCGGCAAAGAAACCGGCAGCCGAGAAAGCGCCGGCAGTGAAAAAAGCGGCCGCAAAAACAGCAAAACCCAAGAAAATCGGGGCTGAAGAGCGTTACCGCATGGTGGAAGTCGCGGCTTACTTCCTTGCCGAACGCAACAACTTCAAAGGGAGCCCGGTCGAGTACTGGACAACTGCCGAAGCCCAGATCGACGTCCTGCTTTCCAAGTAGCGGCATGACCCGGCGCAGCATGCGCCACCTGCCATCTTGCATTCAACAGCCGCTGCCATATGGCAGCGGTTATAATCTGTTTTTTTACTCACTTTCCCGTTAGTACCCCTTCATGCAGTTTTCCTTACCCGTCCCGGCCACAGGCCAGACCGAGCGCATCCAGCACCTGACAACCGGCACCGACAGCTTGGCGCTTGCACGGCTTGCCGTTGAACTCAAACAGAAATCCACAAAGACACCACTGGCGGTTGTGACGGCCAGCGCCTTCGAGGCCCAGCGCCTGCTGGAAGAAATCCCCTGGTTCGCGGCGGAGCTCAAGGTGCACCTGCTGCCGGATTGGGAAACGCTGCCTTACGATCATTTCTCGCCGCACCCGGACCTGATTTCCGAGCGGCTGGCAACGCTCTACCAGATCAGCCAGAACGCCTGCGATGTCATTATCGTGCCGGCAGGTACCGCGCTGCTGCGACTGCCTGCGCAGGCTTACCTTGCCGCCAATACCTTCATGCTGAAGAAAGGCCAGAAACTCGACCTGGAAGCGCTGCGCAAGCAATGTGCGGAAGCGGGCTACCACCATGTAAGCCAGGTCATGAGTCCGGGCGAATTCAGTGTGCGCGGCGGGCTGGTCGACCTGTTCCCGATGGGCAGCGTGCTGCCATACCGTCTCGACCTGTTCGATGACGAGATAGAAACCATACGCACATTCGATGTCGATACCCAGCGCAGCCTCTACCCGGTCGGTGAAATACGCTTGCTGCCTGCGCGTGAATTCCCGCTGGATGAAAGCGGCATCAGCCGCTTCAGGCAGAATTTCCGTGAGACGTTCGAGGGCGATCCTTCGCGCAGCCGCATCTACAAGGATGTCAGCAAGGGTATCGCCAGCGGCGGTATCGAATGGTATCTGCCGCTGTTCTTCGAGCAGACAGCCACCCTGCTTGATTACCTGACCGAACACACCGTGCTTTGCCTGCATGGCGACCTGGATGCTGCCGCAAAGACTTTCTGGGCCGAGGCGCAATCGCGCTACCGCCTGCTGGCGCACGATGCCGAGCGGCCCATCCTGAAACCGGAAATGCTGCTGATCAAGGCCGAGGAATTCTTCGGCGCTACCCACCAATATCCGCGCATCATCCTCCAGCTCAAGCAGGAGACCGGGCTGGCCGAGCTGGATATCGAACGCCGGGCAGAAAACCCTTTGCACAAACTGCAGGCATTTCTCAAAAAGACAAAAAAACGCATCCTGATCGGCGCGGAAAGTCTCGGCCGCCGCGAAACCATTGCGCAGCTGTTTGCCGACCACGGTTTGAACCCTGTACTTTGCGAATCGTGGCAGGAGTTCGAGGCCAGCAGCGAACCGTTGATGCTGGGCATTACTACGCTGCATAGCGGGTGCATCACGCCGGACTTTGCCGTCATCACTGAAGCGGAGCTTTACGCCGCCACCGTGCGCCAGCAACGCCGCCGCGATAAGGATAGAGCCCGCAGCACCGAAGGCATGCTCAAGGATCTCTCCGAGCTGCGCGAGAACGACCCGGTCGTGCATGAGCAACATGGCGTCGGCCGTTATCGCGGCCTGGTCAACCTGGATTTTGGCGAAGGCGAAACCGAATTCCTGCTGCTGGAATACGCCGGCGACGACAAGCTCTACGTTCCCGTTTCGCAGCTATTCATGATTTCGCGGTATTCCGGCGGCCCGCCGGAATCTGCTCCGCTCCATAGATTAGGCAGCGGTCATTGGGAAAAAGCCAAGAAGAAAGCGCTGAAGCAGATTCGCGATACCGCGGCAGAACTGCTCAACCTTTACGCACAACGCGCCGCGCGCCAGGGCCATGCTTTCAAGCTGTCTTTACAGGATTACGAAGCCTTTGCCGATGCTTTCCCGTTTGAAGAAACGCCGGACCAGTTATCCGCAATTGAAGCGGTGATTGATGACATGCAATCCGGCAGGCCGATGGACAGGCTGGTCTGTGGGGATGTCGGCTTCGGCAAGACGGAAGTCGCGCTGCGCGCCGCCTTCGTTGCGGTAATGGGCGGCAGGCAGGTCGCCGTGCTGGTGCCGACGACGCTATTGGCCGAGCAGCACTATAACAATTTCACCGACCGCTTTGCCGAATGGCCGATCAAGATCGCTGAAATCTCACGCTTCCGAACCGCCAAGGAACAAAAGGAAGCGCTGGAAGGCCTGGCGGAAGGCAAAATCGACATCATCATCGGCACTCACCGATTGATCCAGAAAGACGTCAAATTCAAGAACCTCGGCCTCGCCATCCTCGATGAAGAGCATCGTTTCGGCGTGCGCCAGAAAGAGCAGATGAAAGCCCTGCGTGCCGAGGTGGATGTACTGACGCTCACCGCCACGCCTATCCCGCGCACGCTATCGATGGCGATGGAGGGCCTGCGCGAGTTTTCCGTCATCACCACGCCGCCGCAGAAACGCCTGGCCATCAAGACCTTCCACACCGACTATTCCGAAGGCATCATCCGCGAAGCCGTCATGCGCGAATTCAAGCGTGGCGGTCAAGTCTATTTCCTGCACAACGAGGTCAACACCATCCAGAGCATGCGCGAAAAACTGGAAAAGATCATCCCGGAAGCGCGTATAGGCATCGCCCACGGGCAACTGCGCGAGCGCGAGCTGGAACACGTGATGCGCGATTTCTACCACCAGCGCTTCAACCTGCTGCTATGCACCACCATCATCGAAACCGGCATCGACGTGCCGACTGCCAACACCATCATCATGAACAAGGCCGATATGTTCGGCCTGGCACAGCTGCATCAGTTGCGCGGCCGCGTCGGGCGCTCGCACCATCAGGCCTACGCCTACCTGCTGACAGAGGCCGACAGGAAAATCACGCCACAGGCACAGAAACGATTGGATGCGATTCAACTGCTGGAAGACCTCGGCGCCGGTTTCCACCTGGCAATGCACGACCTGGAAATCCGCGGCGCGGGCGAATTGCTCGGCGACAGCCAGAGCGGCGAGATGCAGGAGATCGGCTTTTCACTCTATTCCGACATGCTCAATCACGCCGTCAAACAACTCAAGGCCGGCAAGGAACCCGACATCTCCGCACCACTAGGCGTCACCACGGAAATCAACCTGCACACTCCCGCCCTGCTACCCACCGAATACTGCCCGGATGTGCATGAGCGGCTGGTGCTGTATAAACGCCTCGCCAACTGCACCAATGATGACGAGCTGGACACCATGCAGGAAGAACTGATCGACCGCTTCGGCCTGCTGCCGGAACAGGGAGAAGCCTTGATGGCCTGTCACCGCCTGCGCGTGGCCGCCAAGCCGATGGATATCCTGAAGATCGACGCCAGCGACAGCGCCATCCAGCTGCAATTCAACCCCAGGGCAGACCTCGACCCGACCAAGCTCATCAACATGCTGCAACGCGATAAACGCTGCCGCATGAACGGGCCGGACAAGCTACGTATCAGCGTTTCACTGCATGACATCGGCCACCGCTCGGATTTTATCAAGGTGCTGCTGAAAGAGCTGTCCTGATCGGCTTCAGAACTCGCTTAACCGTCATTCCCGCATAGGCGGGAATCCAGGCAGGGTTGAATTGGAGCCATTATCACTTTTTTGCACACCATTTCTCATATTGAGAATTAACTGGATTCCCGCCTATGCGGGAATGACGAATGGCATAGGTAGAGCTGGCGCATCAAACGCCGATGGCTTTAAGAAACTTTAGATAGTGTGATTAGAAAGCACAAACGCCAATCCGGCAATGGCAGCGGCTGACATGACAACGCAAACAACCGTCAGCCAAACCATGCGCTTACGATTCGCTTCTATGCGCTTGATCAACTGAGCGTTCTGGTCTGCCAGCGTCTTGATGAGTTCCGACGACGCCAGCATCTGCTTATGCAAATCCGCTGCCGATTTCTCCAATGCAGTCAACCGATTCCTTATGGCACTTAACGCTTCTGCATCGTCGGAATAAGCCGATTGCACATCAACAATCTCAACTTCCTCCAGACCGGATTTTTTTGAAACCGTACTCCACAACTTCTTCGCGCCATCCACCACCTTGGGCGCATTGTCGATAACCTGCCCCCAGGGGACAGCTTGTAGTACTGAGAACCATCCGATAGCCATGGATATCCTTTCTGGTAAGTGATATCAGTTAAATCGTGCCGCTAGGCACCATTTAACTTGAATAAAACCTGTATTTCGGTAGCGGGAGCGCGATAACCACAGGCTTCAAAGAAATATTTAGCATCACCAAGCGGCTTCACATAGATAGGTACACCTGAAAACTCTTTCTCAACAGCTGACATCAAAGCTTGACCAATCCCTCTTCTTTGCGCAGCTGGATGTACTACCAATTCACCAAGCATAGTGCAAAAAGCTTGATCACTGAATGCGCTGACGTAACCCCACAAATCACCGGTGACCGAACGCGCATGAGCGACAAAAGGATATGCAGCTATTGATCGATGAACTAACTCCTCTGAGTAATCAGAGCCCCAGCCAACAGACTGCATGAGAGAAGAGTACTCCAGCGCAGAAATTTCTTTGTTTGTGAAGATACGGTAAGTCATATTATTCAAACCGCGTGTATGTGAGTGGACTAACATACATTGATCTCCTGATTGACGTTTTATTCCACATGAAAGTTGCTTCCGTCGAAAAGATAGCCCAGATTAACCAATCGCCCCATACTAAGGAAAAGTATCGCTGCTTTGATTGGCAAGCCTTCATGCGCGAACAGCTTGGCGTAGCCTTGCAACTGCTCCCGATGCACTTCAGCCTGCCTTTGTAGTTCTTCATTACTTATATTTGACGCTAAACGCGTGGACTTGTAGTCAATAATCCAGCGCACACCATCTTCGACGAACGTGATATCAAGGCGTTGCGTTCTGGCTTCATCTTCATCCAAACTGGCAATCGGCAACTCAGCACTTGCACTCTCTCTTGGCTGCAATAACCAGCGGCCATCTTCGCTTTGCAGCGTGGTTTGCAGCATGGCAATCGTGCGGTCGGCAGAGGGTTCCAGCACTTCGGTTTTAACACTCTGCCTTTGCAGCCATTTGAGCATGGCGGGTTTCAGGGTTGCGATACGTGACGGCGGCCATGACGCCATGCCCTGCTTTGCCACGAACTCCAGGTAGCGATGGGCAAGGATGCCGACGATGTTGTCGAGATTGTCTGCGGAAAGCGTGGCGAAAGCCTCATCCTGTTTTTCACCATGCTCACTGATACGCCTTGAACCGGCGGCCTTTTGCTCTCGATGGCTGAATATCTCCGGCAATCTGGGTTCGGCAAGCCGTACAAGTTTCGGGATGAAATCGGCCAGCGGTTTACCGGTATCTTCCTGCGCATCGGTTCTCTGCACTTCGCTTATATTTTCAGAGACCGCATTTTCAGAGGCAGCCGCAAAATCTGCGTAGACGTGCGGCCAGAGCAAATCCAGAAAGGTATTTCTGGGGGCTTTCAGCTCGCCCTTGTCGTTACGCTTGGCCGCGCCTATCAGATGCAGGCAGCGTTCGGCGCGCGTGGCAGCGACGTATAGTACGCGTGCATCTTCATTGGCGGCACGGGTGCGTTCTAAATTTTTGAGGTAGTCATAGGGTGTGGGTGCTGCCCCTTTGCTCGCACCTTTGGCCGGCAGAGGAGCAGCGATCAGATCGGTCTGCGCGGCATCGTGCATGGTGTTCTCGCGCGGCACTTCTTCCCACAGCAGCAGCGGTTGGTCGTTGCCGCCAGTTTTGCGATCCAAGCCAGGCAGAATGACGGTATCGAATTCCAGACCTTTGGATTTGTGGATGGTCATGAACTGCAGTTTGTCGTCGGCTTCCGCATCCGGTGCGGCGTAGAGCTTCTTGACCTCTATCGCCAGTTGCTCGGTGGAGAACTGTCCGCTTGCCTCGAGTTTGGCGATACGCTCGAAAAACGCCTGCACGTCGCGCACGTCGCCCGGCTCCCACAGGCAATCGGCACCGCCCAGCATCAGCCAGACGCCATGCACCCAGCGTGCCGTGCTCTGCCGTCCGCGTTGTGCCAGGGCTTCGTCCAGCACGTTGCGCACGTGCAGCAATCTTGCCCGGCCGTCGGCGCTCATGGCATTGAGCCGCGTTTCATCATGCATCAAACTGTGGATGGTTCTGTTTCTGTCGGCACCTGCCAGCGCGTGCAAATCCGCGAGTGTCAGCCCGCACCAGGGTGCGCGCAGGATAGCGAGCCAGTGCACCCGGTCGGCGCGGTGGTGCAAGGCATTGGTGAGCGAGAGCAGGTCCTGCACGATCTGGCGATTGGCGAGTTCTTCGATCTCCACCGCCTGAAAACTCAAGCCCGGATGATGCCGGCGAATCTGGCTCACCAGCGCATGCAAATGCGCTCTTGCCCTGACCAGCACGGCGATCTTGCGTTCAGGGTTCTCCGCCCGCGTTTGTTGAATGATCTCGATGATCTTGTCCGCCTCGCGCTGCCGGATGGCGTCAACGCTTTCCGTGAGCGTTGCCTCATCTTCGGATTCATCCGACTCCGGCTCCTGATTGCCGGCGCCTTGCTGACTCATGACCAGCGGATGCACATGCACGGCTGCACCGGCTTCATCCGGCTTGGTCGCGGCAAAAGGACGATAGCTGATGGCGCCTTGCAGCACGCTATCCCGGCCTGGAAAGACGTTATCGAAAGCATTGTTGATCCAGTCGATCACCGGCGCACACGAGCGGTTGTTGCGCCACAGCCTGAGTTTCACCAGGCTCAGGTCGCCTATGCCCTCCTCCGCCACGCGCAGGAACAGCCCGACATTCGCCTTGCGGAAGCGGTAGATGGATTGCATGGGGTCGCCCACCGCGAACAGCGTGCGCCCATCGCCCGGTTCCCAGCCGCGCGTCAGCCGTTGCAGCAGCTTGACCTGTGTCGGGCTGGTATCCTGAAACTCATCCACCAGCAGGTGCTGGATGCGGTAATCGAGCTTGAGCGCCAGATCGGTCGGATTGCCGGATTCATCCTCCAGCGCCTTGAGTGCGCGCTGGGCGATTTCGACAAAATCCACCTCGCCGCGCGACTGGAACACCAGCCAGAGTTGCGCCACGGCAACTTTCAGCAAGCGGCCCAGGGTGGCGATGACCTGCCAGGTTTCATCTTCATGCCTGGCATCCGGCAGCAAGCGGATGTTCGCCAAGGCAGCTTCGGCGCCGGACTGCATTCTCAAAGCATCAATGAAAGCCGTCAGTTGTTCCTTGTAGGGCTTGGCTTCAGGCGTGGCAGGCAAGCCTTGATTCTTGTTCACGACTTTGCGCAAAGTACCGCGATGGTCGCTGCCTGTCAGCAGCAGGTCGCAGACCGCGCGCCACATGGCAAGCGCCTCAGGTTTCGCCGGGATGGGCGTCTCCCAGTCGCGCAATAGTGCAATCGATGCTTCGCACGGCAGATTAGAAGCCGCGTAACGCGCAACCGGCATCAAGGTATTTTGCATGGTAGGGGAAAGGCAGGCAGCGGCAGCGTGGATATCCTGCATGATCATGCGGCCAAGCGCCTGCTCCGCGATTTCCGGCGTAGCGTTGTTCTGCGTGTAATCCAACCACTGGTCGCGCTTTGCCAGCATCTCGGCCAGCAGCTGGTTCAGGCGATAGGCATCATTATCAAAATAATGCAAAGCCTGCCGGACGACTTCGCCGACGCCCTCGGTCTCCAGCAACTCCAGCGTGCGCGTGGCGGCCTCTTCGTAATACGGCATCGCATCCTCGCGTACACCAGGCTGCGCGCCGAAGCGGCTCATCAACGGCATTTGCCGCGCCAGGTGGCTGCTGAAGGAATCGATGGTGTAGATGCGTAATCGCGAAGGATTTTCCAGCAAATACCAGTTGCGTTCCGACGCATGTTGCAATGCCGATAAGGCCAGCGCGCGCGTCTGCTGCTTGTGCGCCTTGTCTATCGGCACCTCGTCCGCGGCATCCTGCAAACTGTCCAGAATACGCGCGCGCATCTCGGATGCCGCCTTATTGGTGAAGGTGATGGCGACGATCTCTTCCGGCTCGTTCACCGTTTGCAAAAGGCGCAGGAAACGCTGTGTCAGGAGTTCGGTCTTGCCCGCACCGGCTGGCGCTTCAACAATAAACGACTCGCTGGCATCCAGCGCACGGATGCGGCTTTGCTCGTCTTCTTCCAGCAGATGTTGCTGAGTGCTGATACTCATGCCTTTATCCCGCCATTCATCCTGCCGGTCAGTTCCGGGCGCTCGAATTGCAATTGCCGCTCAGGCAAGCGCAGTAATGGCAGCACTTCGCAGTAAGCCAGCTGCTTTTCATCGGCAAAACGAATGGCGGCCTCACCGGATTTCAGCTCGCGGGCGATGCTTTCGATGCTGGTTTTCCAGTGAAGCAGCACCGATTGCCAATCGGGAAATTCCGCCTCAGGAAATATCCTGCGGCCTCTGGCGTCGTCCAATACCACCGCGCCCTGCACTCGATCCGTATCGTGGGCAATGCCGGCAAAACCGTTCCTGTCGATGCCGACCTGAGCGTAACAGACCGCGGCCACCTCGCTGTCGCTGAGCACGAAAGCGGCGTATATCGGCAACTGCGGTTCGGTGATGCGCGACTCGGCCCAGTTTTTATAATCGTTCTGGCGGCCGGTCTTGTAATCCAGCAACACCAGCCTGCCGTCTTCCAGCGTATCGATGCGGTCAACTACAAGCCGTATCGAAATACCTTCAATCGAAATCTTTTCTTCCCGCTCGCGCGCAGTCACGGCAAAATCCATCGGGCGCAGCATTTCCACCTCGCGCAGCCATGCCAGCGTCAATTTGGTCAGGCGTCCGCGCTCAAGCGCGATGAAGGCCGGAGACAGCGTCGCGTCGCGCTCGTCATTGAATGCGGCCAATGCCTGGGTTGCCGCCTCTGAGACAGCGGCTTCCAAAGCATCTACCGACATGGTCAACAGGTCGTGCAGCGTGCGGTCTACCCAGAAGCGTTCGAGTACGCCATGCACCAGCGTACCGCGCTCCATGGCATCCAGCCCGTTGACCGGTGATTTCAATGCGCGCGCATGCAAACGGTATTGATAAAACGCCCAGGCTGGGCAGATCGCCTGCGCCTTCAGCAATCCCGTACCGCCGGAGACATGCTCGCCTTCCAGTATCGCCGGTGCCTGTGCATCATCAAGAAAGTGCAGGTGCCTGGGCGCATCTGCCGACAGCGTCTCGGCCAGTGTGGAAAGCAATGGATAGCTGGTCGTGGCAAGCGGCACGCTTTGCAGCAAAGGACTGAGGCGCAGCATGCGTTCACCGTCTTTCAAGGCGCTGGAAAATACGATATTGCTTGCGCTGGCGAGCAGCCTGCGATGAATCGCCTCGGCAAACACCATCTGCACGCGGCTATCGGCATTCGGCGTGCCTGCCGACCTTTGCAGCAGCGCAGGCAGCAGAGGGTTCGGATTTGGCGCAGGTGGCCAGGCGTGGTCGTTCATGCCCATTACCCACATGGCATCCAGCGGTTCGGCGGCGGCTTCCAGCATGCCAAGCACCTGCAATTGCGGCACATCCTGCGCCTCGGGCTGGAATATCTGCTCTTTCGCCAACAGGGCGAGTCGTTTGATTGCTTCCGCCGCATTGACCGGCCCAGATAGCTGATCGAGATCGGCCAGCGCTTTCAATGCCTTATCAAACGACTGAACCGCCTGGTATTCATGACTGGACAGGCTACGTTCCCCACGCCACCGTGCCTCATCCAGAATCGTCCTGAACACTGCTGCCCACGCAGAAGGCAACTGTCTGGCAGGTTGCAACTGGCAAAGTTTGAGCAAGGTCTGCAGATCCTGGCTAAGCCGGGCGGCCAACAGAGGTTTTT
Organism: Methylophilaceae bacterium; assembly: GCA_905339275.1. Classification (GTDB taxonomy): domain Bacteria; phylum Pseudomonadota; class Gammaproteobacteria; order Burkholderiales; family Methylophilaceae; genus UBA6140. The sequence goes on along the minus strand of CAJPFK010000001.1, from coordinate 567,717 downwards.
CACCAGAGAGCGCTTTCTGCACAAAATGCTGGAAGCGCTGCGGTGTGAGTGACAGCGGCAGCCACTCGCGCATGCTGGCATCCAGTTGCGCGCGTGCATCCGCCTCCTTGAAACACTCCGACCAGTAAGGGCTGTGCAGCAATTCGGAGATATCGGACTGGGGAACGGCTTGCCGCTGAAAACCGAATCGAAGCAGATTCAAGGCAGCGGCAATGATGGGCTGCGTGCTGAGTGGCACGCCCAGGGAAAAATCGTAAGTACGCGGCGACTGCGCAAGCTGCGGCGTGACATACGTGGGATGAAAAGCCTCATCCAGCAGTGATGCCAGTTTATCGCGCAAGGTGCTGAGTTCGGGCACGACAATCGCCAGCTTTGCTGCCGGGTTCTGTTCGAATTGCGCTCTGGCCCAGCCGATGGCGGTACGGCATTCGGCATCCTGCTCGTTCAGCTCGACGCGGCTGGCCGCTTGCGACTGGTCATACACCAAAGCATAAGTGATAACGTTTGCACCGCGCGCGCGCATGGCAGCAAACAACCGCTGCTGCAACGGGCTGATCCTGTCGAAACCGGCCAGCGCGATATCGGGCGGCAAATCGCCGGTACCGCTTTCCATATATTGCACCTGCCAACTGAAATAACGCACCGGCTCCAGCCAGCCGCCCTGTTTGCAGAGCGCCTGGAAACGCTGGCGCCAGAGCAGAAACTGCCGCGTTTCCTCGGCCAGATCATCTGCCGGCAGGCTGAGATTCCACTCGATGAGCAGGCGGTTCGCCTCCTGCGCCGCGCTCGCCAGGCCAGATTTATCGAACAGCGGCTCGGTATCGAGGTCTTTCAGCGTGCTCTCGATCGCCTGCTCCCACAGCAGGCGTTCCTGCGCGCCATTCAACATGCCGCGTGGCATGTCATCCGGCGGAATATCGCCGCAAAGCAGCGCCTGTTCTACCCATTCATCCAGCCAGGTATTGAGGGTGAACGCTGCTAAAGGCTGCCATTGCTGCTGCTTCGCAGCCAGCTTGCGTGCGTGCAACTGCTTGAGGCTGCGTGCGAGTCGGGCGGTGGAGCAGAGGATGAGCGGAAAAGAATTCACCCGGCCATTTTAACTGTGCATGGCAGTGAGATACCATAGGCACCATGGAAGAAAAGAAAGCCGCTGTTCACAAAAACTACATCACGCCCGAAGGCTTTGCCGCGCTGGAAGAAGAATTCCAGCATCTGCGCAAGGTGGAGCGGCCTGAGGTCGTGCGCACGGTAGCATGGGCCGCGAGCAACGGCGACCGCTCGGAAAACGGTGATTATATCTACGGCAAAAAACGTCTGCGGCAAATCGATTCGCGCATGCGCTTCCTGATGAAGCGCATGGATATTGCCGAGGTGGTTGACCCGGCATTGCAGCAGGGGCTGGAAAAAGTCTATTTCGGTGCCTGGGTCACGCTCTATTCCCTGACGCGGGACATCGAGCATCGCTACCGCATCGTCGGCCAGGATGAACTGGAACCTTCAAAAGGTTACATCAGCTGGATTTCGCCGCTGGCCAAAGTCATGCTCGGCAAGCAGGTCGGCGATACGGTGCGGGTAGAAACGCCTGCGGGCGAGGAAAGCTACGAGATTGTCGATGTAAGTTATCAGCCGGATGACTGACGCGCAGATGACCGGACAGAAAACAGCTCGGCGGCCCAGCCGCCAACGCTGGGATATCTTCTGCCGCGTCGTCGATAACTTCGGCGATATCGGCATTTGCTGGCGCCTGGCAAAACAGCTTGTAGATGAACACGGGCTGGATGTCCGCCTGTGGGTGGACGATTTGATCAGCACCAAACGGCTGCTGCCCGAGTTCGACATGACACTGTTGCGGCAACAGATTCGCGGCGTGGATATTCACCACTGGCAAAGCGAGTTCCGTTTCGATGCGGTGGCCGATGTGGTCATCGAAGCCTTTGCCTGTGAATTGCCTGAAAACTACGTGCTTGCGATGGTGGCAAAGCAACCCGTATGGCTGAACCTGGAATACCTGAGCGCGGAAAACTGGGTGGAAGAATATCATCTCAAACCCTCACCCCACCCCAGGCTGGCATTGAACAAGACGTTCTTTTTCCCCGGTTTTACCGAACATACGGGCGGCCTGTTGCGCGAACGCGGTCTGTTTGCCGCACGTGACGAGTTTCAAAAGCAGCAGCCCTTGCCAAATGAATTCCGGCAGAATTCCAATATCGTCAGCAACACGCTCAAAGTCTCGCTCTTCTGCTACCCGCATGCGCCGATTCATGACCTGCTGGCCGCCATGGCCGCCTCTCTCTCGCCTGTGCAGTGCTTCATCCCCGAGAGCTCGATACTCGGCATTGTCAGCGCATTCTTCGGCGACCAGCCGCTGGCCGTCGGCGACACCCGAACCAGGGGCAACCTGACCGTTAATATCCTGCCCTTTCTCAGCCAATCCGGCTATGACGAGCTGCTCTGGTCGTGCGATCTCAACTTCGTGCGCGGCGAAGATAGCTGGATACGCGCCATCTGGGCAGCCAGGCCTTTCGTCTGGCTACCTTATCATCAGGCTGAGGATACGCACCTGGTCAAGCTTGCCGCTTTCCTGGAGCGCTATCTCGAAGGCCTGGATGACGCAGTTGCAGAACCGCTGAGAACATTCCATATGACCTGGGCAGCGGAGCGCTTTGATCCTGACATGTGGAAAAAACTGACGGCGAAACTTCCCGGACTGCAAGACCATGCCGCCCATCAGGCGAATGCACTCGGCCAGCAAGCCGATCTTGCAGCTAAGCTGGTGATTTTTTGCGAGAATTTTTCATAAATCTCAGGTATAATTCGCCGCTTTTTACACTTCAAACTTTTTAAGTCGCAGGACAACACATGAAAACAGCTCAGGAACTCCGCGTAGGCAACGTATTTATGGTGGGCAACGACCCAATGGTCGTGCTGAAAGCCGAATACAGCAAATCCGGCCGCAACTCTTCCGTGGTCAAGATGAAATTCAAGAATCTGCTCACCGAATCCCCGAGCGAAGCCGTGTACAAAGCCGATGACAAGTTTGATGTCGTCGTGCTGGAAAAAAAGGAAGTCACCTACTCCTACTTCGGCGACCCCATGTATGTGTTCATGGACAGCGAATACAACCAGTACGAAGTCGAAGCCGAAACCATGGAAGATGCACTGAAGTTCCTGGAAGACGGCATGGAATGCGAAGTCGTGTTCTACAACGGCAAGCCGATCTCCGTTGAACTGCCGAACTCCGTCGTACGCGAAATCGTTTACACCGAACCAGCCGTCAAGGGCGACACCTCAGGCAAGGTCATGAAGCCAGCCAAGATCAACACCGGTTTTGAACTGCCAGTGCCTTTGTTCTGTGATATCGGTGACAAGATCGAAATCGACACCCGCACGCTGGAATATAAGAACCGCGTCAAGTAATTTCTCTAAAAGCAAGCAGCTTCAGAAATGCAAAAAGCCGGATTAAAAACAATCCGGCTTTTTTATTGCTCATTATCAAACAACTTAGTTTTCCCTTTATTCACCCCAGGCCGTATCATCCACTCCTATGAAACCTCCTAAAAGACTCGAACCACTGATTGAAGACGGTCTGGTCGACGAAGTCATCCGCCAGCTCATGAGCGGCAAGGAAGCCACGGTCTATGTCGTGCGCTGCGGCGACGATGTGCGTTGCGCAAAAGTTTATAAAGAGGCAGACAAACGCAGTTTCCGCCAGAGTGTGGATTACACCGAGGGACGCCGGGTCAAGAACAGCCGCCAGGCACGCGCGATGCAAAAAGGCTCAAAATACGGCCGCAAAGCACAGGAAGAAGCCTGGCAAAGCGCTGAAGTCGATGCCCTGTTCCGCCTTGACGCTGCCGGCGTGCGCGTACCCAAGCCATACAATTTCCATGAAGGCGTATTGCTGATGGAACTGGTGACCGACGCCAATGGCAGTGCCGCGCCGAGATTGAACGATGTGGAATTCACCGAGGCAGAAGCCTTGAAGCACCACCAAACACTAATACGCGAAGTCGTCCGCATGCTGTCTGCCGGTATCGTCCACGGCGATCTTTCGGAATTCAATATCCTGCTCGGCAACGAAGGCCCGGTGATTATCGATTTACCGCAAGCGGTGGATGCCGCGGGCAACAATCATGCAAGCAGCATGCTGGAACGCGATGTAGAAAACCTGACAAGCTATTTCGGACGTTTCGCACCTGAGCTGCTTGCCACCCAGTACGGCAAGGAAATCTGGGCTTTATATGCGCATGGCGACCTGCATCCGGAGGTAGAGCTGACCGGCCGTTTCAAGCAAGACAGCAAGCCGGTAGACCTGAAAAGCGTGATTCGCGTGATTGACGATGTGCGTAAGGAAGAAGCCAAGAAACAGGAACGGTTGGCGGAAGCGAAAGAGCGGCCGAACTGATTCTCAGCTGCCAGTATCTTGGTTTATTTTTTTGCCAGCATGCCCTGATAGAAAACCACCATTCGCTCAGCCTGTGCATGTGAAGTCCATTTCTCTTCGACATAGGTTCTTGCTTTTGCGCCTAGCTGGTTTCGCACTTTTTTATCCTGTAATAGAGTGTTCACCCTCTCTGCAAAAATGGCTTCATCCTCTGGCGCGATCAATGCGCCTTCACCTTCGATCAATATCGATTTTGTCCCCAGCTCAGCAATCGCGACAACCGGCGTACCTTGTGCCATAGCTTCGATAATCACCAGGCCTTGCGTTTCGGATTTTGAAGAGAAGACGAATACATCTGCCGCCTTATAGCAGCTATTGAGTTCGGTATTGCGGTCCAGGTAACCGATAAACTGGATATTGTGATGCAGGTTCAGTTCCTTGCTCAGTTGATGCAGACTGTTTTCTGCCGGGCCTTCGCCTGCAATGACCAATAGCACTTCAGGTTGCATCTCGCGCAACTCGACTGCCATGCGCAACAGGAATGCGATGTTCTTCTCGAAAGCCACGCGACCGACATAGAGTATCATCGGGCGATCCAAAGGAATCCCATGTTTTTCACGGAATGCATTGCCGTCTGCTGGCGCAAAACTTTGCGCTTGCAGACCGGTAGGTATCACTTCTGCCTTTGCTTTCACGCCATAGCGACGCAATACATCCAGCATCGGCTGCGAAGGCGCGACAATGGCATCGACGCCGTTGCATTGTCGGCGTGAAACGAAACGCGCAATACCACGTGCCATGCCGCGCGGTATCCATGGCAGGTAGTGATGCAGGTAATCTTCAAAGAAAGTGTGGTAAGTCTCGACACATGGTACATCCAGCAGGTGCGCGAGCTTTTGGCCCAGGTAATGCGCGACAAAGGGTGTGTGAATGTGTATCAGGTCATATTTCTCGCGGCGCAGTTCGAGCAGCTTATCGAGTGCCACGCCGTATTTCATCAGGCGGTCTTCCGGATCGAAATAGATTTTGCGCGATGGTATGCGTTTGATCCAGGCTTCGTCTTCTGTCGCCACTCCGTAATCCGGCGCGATCAGATGCACCTCATGGCCCAGCGCTTGCAACTGCTCAACAAAGGTGCGGATGGACGTGGAAACGCCATTCACACGGGGAAAATAAACATCGGAGATAAAAAGTATTTTCAATCAGAGCCTCTCTATCCAGCAGTATAAACACCCTCGCGGGTATATTGGATATGCGCAAGATACAGAAACTCTATGACAGTTCTATGAACTGCAACCTTTTTGTCACAAACAAATTTGGCCTGCTTTTCCTGCCTGCGACTCTCACCTTAATCGGTAAGCATTAAGTGGAATATCTTCAGCTCGCCCTGAGCTGCTCAAAGAAGCAAATCCCAAGCTCATGGTTGATAGTGACTTCAAGGTGCGATAAAGCCGCCCAGCGATGGAGCGCAAGGATGCTTTCCCCCGTTGCATTGCCCGCAGTGAATAGCCTGAGCTTTTCGACATGAAAACCTTCCTCATGAACCTGCCCGATAATATATTGTAGGTCTTCCTCCGCAATACCCGGGAATGTCGGATGCCAGTTATCCCCGGTACTGCTCACCTCGCCATTCGAGCCAGCCTGCTTTGATACTGCATCGGGCTTTTGACAATTCTGCGACCGGAAACCAGAGAGTACCCAGTCCAATAAGGCGTGCATGATGTCCTGCCAGTTTACTTCTTAGGATTAAAGGTATAACGCAGACTGAACCAGGCACCCCTTGGCGCACCCGGCGCTACAAAGTTGGTTGTCAGCCAGTCTCCCGAGTTATGGTTGTAGCCGTCCGGCCCGACTGCACCGTTGATGCTGGGCGAGAAGGGATTCACCCCTAAACGTCCGGCGCTGAAATATTCCTTATCAAACAGGTTGTTCACCAGCATGCTGGCTGTCCACTCCTTATTGATTTTGTAACTGGTCTGGAAATTAAATACTGCATAGCCTGGAATCTTCCCGGGATTGGTCGAGGGCTGGCGGTAGACGGTATCCCATCCGGCTGCGCTACCATTCGGGTTAAATTTCGGTATAAGCACAGGCCTGGCAACGCCTGCACGGTGGTCATTGTTCTCGTTGCCCCTGAGGAAAGACCAGGAATGCATCACTGCGTTTAAACCCACCGTCCAACTCGGGGTAATGTCATAACTTACGCTCGCATTCAGGTTATGCAATGGCACGCCGGGCATACGGTCGCCCGGCTCCACCGTAATCAATCTTCCAAAAACCTCCCCTGCTGAAACAAATGGTGGTGTCGCACTGCTGTTGGCGGCGCCCCCTGTCACAAATGTGCTACGGAATTTGGCATCCGTAAGCGCATAGTTCAGACTGAAGCGGGTGCGGCCCAGGTCACCTTTCAGCCCCATTTCCACGCCTTGGCGCCGTGTTTTACCGATACTGTCAAAGAAGTTCTGGTTGGTATTGAATGTCACCAGATAGATGTCGTCTTTAAGCTCGGTTCTGTAATAGCCCATGTTCCATTCCAGGACATCGCCCCAGCGGCCGCGTGCGCCAAGATCAAAGGTTTCCGTCTTTACTTGCGGCAAATACGGGTCACCAGATAAACCGCTAGGTAGTTGGCATGAACGCCCAAGCGCCAGGCTTCTGTACACAGTTCCACCGCTGGTGTTGTAAGGTGTTTTATCCAATGCACAGCCTAGCTCGATCACGCTCGGGGTGCGTGTGCCTTGTGACCAGTTGGCATATAGATTCAAATTCTCCTTGGCTTGCCAGGTTGCGCCCAGCGATGGGTTCAAGGAATAATAGGAAAACTTCTCAGTCTCGGGAGAGGTAACCATGTCAACAATTGACAAAAGATAGCCGGTCTCGGTATTGGCGAGGCACTCTTCTGCTGAAATTCCGTTCAAACATAAACCATAAAGACTAGGCGTGTTCAGGAACTTTGACAGGCTAATTTCTGACTGCCCATAATCGCGCGCCGCCAAGATGTTGCGCACTTGCGTCTCGTTATAACGCAATGCACCTGTCACATGTACTGTTTCAATCGGCGTCCAGGTTTCGCTGGCATAAATGCTCTTGGTAACAGAGGTACCATCGAAATCATTGTTGCTGATACCGGCATCCGCTGCGGCGAATACATCCAGCGCACGGTCTGGATCCAGTGTGCCATTGCGCATGGCATCAAAAAAGCCCAGCCGTTGCGAGTTATTATATTCGGCATAACTGCTGTCTATCGAAGCCCCCACCATCAGCTTGTGTTTTTCAAGATTCCAGTTCAGTTGAAAAGAAGCCCCATCGACCTTCTGGTTGATACGGTTATCTGTAATGACCGCAGTGGGGATGCCTTCAACATAGCCGTCTCTTCCATCGTAAAGCCCATCAATTGTCTTGGCGGGTGCTCCATAGTCCCATATTGCGTTATAAGCTATTCCAACCTCGCCATTACTGTTTAGCTGTGTATTCAGGCAATTCTCTCCGTTGATCGCCTGCTTGAAAGCGACCAGATGTTTGGCGCCATCCGGCGTGTAATAAAATGATCCGGCCAACGCGCCGAATATCTCGAAATCCACCCCAAACGGCGCCATACTCGAGACAGCAAAGTCGTTGGCAAATGTAACAGCGTTGATTATGTAAGAGGCTTCGCCATTTGAATAAGGAGTTTCAAGGCCATAATGTGTTGAGATTTCCGGGTATTTATTCTGATAAACATACTTTGTTGGGTTGGCCCTGTAATCAAGCAGGGATTTAGCTGTGGCAGCAAAATAATCCGGCAATGCCTGATTAAATGCGTCTGGAGCCAGCAATGAGAGATCAGCATTACCTGTACTGAATAGCTCATTCAGAAACGGGCTGGAGCTGAAATCGTTAGGGTCGGGAATCTCGATCACCACATAATCGGGAATCCCGTATTGGTTAGTGCTATTGAACAGGCAGGTGTACTGGTCTCCACTGGCAAAATTCTTGCTCACTGGCTGAGCATCGTAATCAGTATAGACATCCGCGTTCCTCTGATTTCTGCGGCTGTTTCTGCGGTATATCTGGCCTGTAACACTGAAATTGTCGTTCACAAAATAATTGCCTGACAACTGAAACTGCGAAAGGCGGTTCCTAGTGGTATCCGGGCTGGTAAACACACTATTACGATCCTGTTCATAAAAGTTGGTAGGCACCACGCCGTTACCCACAAGGTCCGTACCGACAAGGAGTGCGCTGAGATTGATATCCAGCCTATCGCCACGATAACTGGCTTTACCGAAAAACTGATTGACCTTGCTCGGGGAGTTGTCGCGCCAGCCATCTTCCATAAAGAAGTTGCCTGCACCGAACAAGCCAATAACGCCATTGTTCCAGCCGGCCTCGGCCTGGAGGTATTTACGGCCATAGGAGCCAGTCAAGATTTCTGCATCGAGACCTACATCGTTAAAGCCATCCTTGGTCTTCATGGTAAAAGCACCGCCTAGGGTGTTTAAACCAAAGATGGGATTGGAACCGGGGAATACATCGACGCTGGACAAGGCATTCATGGGGATCATGTCCCAGTTCACCACATCGCCGAACGGTTCGTTGACACGGATACCATCAAAAAAGACACTCAAGCCTTGCGGTGTGCCGATCTGCGGGCCAGCACTGAACCCACGGTATTGCACATCCATCTGGAAGGGGTTGCCCTGATAGTCGTTGACGGTGACAGATTGCAGTTTGCGGTTCATCAAATCCGTCAAGCTTAATGAATGGCTATCTTTGATCTCTTGCGCAGTGATACTTTGCACGTTGCCCGGTATCTGATCTTTGGTTAAACCTAATCCTGGCAACGGGCCGATCTCATAAAAACGTTTGGCTCGGACGTTGACTGCTTCAAGCTCAATATCCAATGGCAGATTACTGGTATTAGCAGATTTAGGAGACTTTCTTAGTTCCAGTGAGCCTTTGTCGTTATTAATGATTTCAAGGCCACTGCCCCTTAACAGGAGGGAAAAACCTTCATCAACGGTATACCGTCCTTTGAGGCCCTGCGTGGTTTTGCCTTTTGTCAGGGTAGAATCAAAAGGTAGCAGCACACCGGCATTGGCAGCGTAGAGCGATAATGCGGAGGTCAAATCTCCTGCAGGAATATCGTATGTCTGGGTTGGGAGGCTGGTCACCAATGGCTCGGCATGGAGCGCCGGCATCTGGGCCAGCGCTGCAATGACAGCGGCTTTTAATATCAGGCTGCGGCTAAACTTGATGCTTTTCTCCGGCTTGGTTCCATTTTCAGGTACGCGTAATAAAGAAGGCTGAAGTTGAAAAGGCTGGCAGAGTTTCCGCATTGGTGTTTCCCCTCGAAATTTGGTTTCTGCCTCCTATGCCAATCGAAAACCGAAAAGGGACAATATTTTTTCAAATATTTTTTTGATATTGATAGTGATGCCGGAAATCTCTGGATGAGCCAAAGAAAAATCCCAAGTAAGTCGAAACGGAAAATATCGCCGGTGCGATTCGTCTGGGCGTGTCTGGTGCTACACACAGAACGGCAAATTCAGAGAGAGATGATTCGGATTGGGATAAAACCGGCACAGACCAACGTCAGGCTGGTTTTAACGTAATCCAATAGCGTGTCCGTGCTTCAATACGCACAGGATAGGTACGCACCAAGCTGGCAAGCACGGCTTGCGTATCCTGAACCGGGAAGGCGCCGGAGACCGCGAGTTCTGCGATTGCCGGATCGCAACGCAGAATGCCGCGATGATAACGGCCAAGCTCGGCGATAAAGTCTTTCAGTGGCATGTTGGTTGCACTGATGATGCGTTTGATCCAGACATCCGAGCCCGGCGGCAGGGGCCAGGCTCCGGATACATGGTCTTTACCGAAGCTGGCAGTTTCGCCCGCGTGTAATCTGCGCTGTTCGGTATCCTGCGAGGCTGGCGTAATGGCGACAGCACCTTCAAATACATTGACCGTGCTGAAATCGCCGTAGTCTCGCACGCCGAAACGCGTGCCCAGCGCCCGCACTTCGCCTTGCCGCGTTTGTAAAATGAACGGCATATCACTGCGTGCGCCATGACCGGTTTCGATCAGTATCTCGCCTTTAAGCAAGACCACGGTGCGGCTTTGCTCACTGTAGACAACATCAATGGCGGAATCTGTATTGAGGATGACGCGGGTGGCATCCGCCAGCAGAATATCGCGTTGCTCTCCCGTGCCGGTAGTGTAATCGGCCAGCATGGTCTGCCACGGCTGGTGACGATAACCCAGCCAGCCTATGCTGCTGGCTGCTGCCAGCACGCCGAGCTGTTTGAGCGCACGGCGACGTTCCGGCGACATCGGTTTTTCGCCCGGACGCAGCAGCGTGGCTTTGCCGATGGCGGGTGCGATGCCATCGAACTGTTGTGCAACGGATTCTATGCGGTGCCAGGCAGCGCTGTTATCCGTGGAAGCCTGCTTCCACTCTTCAAAGGCGCAGTACTCTGCTTCACTGACATCATCGGCATTGAGTCTTGCATACCATTGCGTGGCAGCTTTCAGGGCATCAGACATAAACAGGAAGTTGCGAATGAAAAGATGCCATCATGCCATTACCCCTGCCGCATTGCCATGCCCTTGCCTATTCCGCAGCAGCGCAATGCAGCAAAGCCCTGGCGATGTATTTTTTGACCGAACTGACAGTGACGCCCAGTTCCTGCGCAATCTCGGCATAGGCCATGCCTTCGATACGGTGAAGCAGGAAAGCAGCGCGCGCCCTGGCGGGCAGGCCGTTCAGCATGCTATCCAATGCCACGATTTTTTCCAGCGTCAGCAGATAGGTTTCCGGCGTCAGGTTTTCATGACCCGCCTGACTCCCGCCCATCGCCGCCAAGGCAGAGAGATAGGCATTTTCGAGATCGCGCCGCCGCAGGAAGTTGACCATCAGACCGTGAGCGATTCGGGTGAGGTAGGCGCGCGGTTCGAGTATCTGTTCCGCATCGTTCTTTGATAACAGGCGGGTAAAGGTATCCTGTGTCAGGTCCGCCGCATCAAAACTTGAGCCTACTTTCTTGCATACCCATTGGTATAACCATGGCTTATGCTGAATGTACAAATCCTGAGCCAGACTATCTTGCATGGTGTTTATTCGCTTCTGTTTGTATCCTGGGCTGGCTATTAAAGCTATTAGCCTTCCAAATCTCCCGCAATATCCATGCCTGAACGGGAATATTGTTAATACTTTGTTCCTATTGATAAAAATTCAGTGATGGTGGTTATTGGTTACAAAATATGGTTGCATACAGCCACCATATCCTTAAAAGTTGGCTGTATACAACCAATCTGACCAATCAACCGTTCGCGTCCAGAACTAGCCCAGCAATACCAGAATCCAGACGACCGCCAGATTCACCAGGCTCATCAGCACAGCCGCGCTGCCGATATCCTTGGCACGCTTTGCCAGGTTGTGGTTTTCCAGCGAGATTCTGTCTACCGTCGCTTCGATCGAGGAATTCAGCAGTTCGACAATAATGACCAGCATCACACTGGCAATCATCACCGCACGTTCCAGCCCGTTATCACCCAGGTAGATCGCGAGGGGGATCAGCACGATCGCCATCAGCACTTCCTGCCGGAATGCATCTTCGTTCTGGTAGGCGGCCTTGATGCCTGCCATCGAGTAGCCAAATGCATTCAACAGGCGGCGTAATCCGGTTTTACCTTTATATGGGCTTTCCATGAAATTCCTAATCAATATGGCGAATTGCGCGCAAGTATAGCAAAGCCGAATGCGGCCATGGCGCTGTCACAATAAAATCATGAAACTGTCACATGCTGTTCACTGCCGCCCGGCAAAGTGCGCGGCATGGCAAACCGGACATCCGTTCAGACGATAGCCCCCAGACGCTTGCATAAGCTCTGCTGGTTGGCGCCGTTCCTGGTCTTCTCGGCTGACGCCAACGCCTGGGGCCTGGTCACCCACCTCTATTTCGCGCAGTCTCTGCTCTGGGCCATGCCGTTGCTGGACCCGCGCTTGCAGCGGGCCATCAGGCAATTTCCCGAACTGGTGATGGCCGGGGCCTGCCTGCCCGACCTGGCGATTGTATCCCCTGCATTCCGCCATACGCACCAATGGGAAAACGCCCATCACCTGCTCATATCGGCACGCACGGACGAAGAAACAGCGATCGCCATCGGTTACGCCAGCCACTTGTATGTCGATGTCATCGCACATAACCACTTCGTTCCGGCACACGAAGCCATGTGGATCGAAAACAGCATGATCACGCATATCGCATCGGAATGGGCGATGGATGCGCATCTGGCGCCGCTGATGCAACACCATCCCGGCGAATTGCTGACCCGGCACCACGAACTGCTTGCGGCATTTATTGCGCCGCGCTTTCGCTGTTGCGAACAGCGCGCAAGACAGGCCCTGAGCAAACTGGCCTTCTGGGATAAGGTGCTCAGGTTTTTCAGGGTACCTGCATGGATCTATAACGGCATGCGCCTGGCCGATCGTCGCGTGCACAAGCATTTCATTTATTACATCGCCAGGACCCAGAGTGCCATCGCGAACATCGGCGTGGTTCTGGAAGGCAATCGTCCCGCATGGGAAGCTGAGCTCAAGCATTTATCAGACGAAGATCTTGCCGCGTGGCGTCGCCAGTGTGTCGATCATCTCGATGCTCTGCATCCTTCCCCCATTGAATACTTCGCAGAAACCATCAATATCAGAAGCTGTTAGATGCATTGAAGCGATGAGACGAACTCACCGAATGCCATGCCAAACAAGGAATCCGGCTAATAAGCCGGTAGTGAAAAATCAGAAACCGAAGGAGAGCAGCGCGATCAGTGCGCCGATGGCCGCACCCGCCAGCACGTCGCTCGGGTAATGCAGCCCCAGCACCACGCGGGACATGGCCACCATCACAGTGAATGGCAACACCAGCCATGCGAGCTCGGGATAGTACCCGACCGCCACCAGGCTGAATGCCACAGCGTGCAGCGTATGGCCCGACGGGAAGCTGAATCTGTCCAGCGGCCGGCCGGTGAGCCATATATCCTGATGCACTTCATAAGGACGCGGGCGCAGGGTCTTGCCCTTGAGCCACTTGTAGAGCAGCGTGCCCATCAAGCCTGCCAGCGCCATGTGAACGGCAGGCACAACGCCTGCATCACCCTGTGTAAGCCAAATGCCAAGCATGATGGCATACCAGAATACACCATCACCCAGCCGGCTGACCAGGCGGAACCACAAGCGCACCCAGAGATACTGGCTGGTACGGTTGACACGTATGCACAGAAAGCTATCGAATCGATTGAAACGGTTGAGATACAAACGCATTTTATGCGGCATGGCACCCTCCGCTGAATGGAAGTCCTTGGTAAGAACTTGTTTTAAGGCATGAATGGTTTTTCATGCATGCAGAATGACACGCAGATGTGACAAAACAATGAAGAAATTACAAATAGCGTTATATGCTCAAGCCAGGCTTTTCAGGGTGCTGGCAATATCTGCACATACCAGCCCTGAGTTCATGATGAATGTATGCGTTGACGGCACTTCCATGACACTGACGCCTGCCGTGCCGCTCGCCTCCGATACTGAAAGCAGGCCATCATTGGCTTCACTTCCAAAAGGCAGCCAGGCAACTCTCGGCCCCGAAGTACCTGCATATAGCTTCATGTTCTTCATCAGCGGCAGATTGCGCATAAAATCATCCTTTGCCAATAATTGGCCCATCTCCCCGAAAAGCAGCCGATAAATCCAGTAGCGCGAGAAGAATCTGGCGGCCCGGCAAGCCACCATGGGCGGCGCAAGCAAGAAACACGAGGAAGGCGGATGCTGTTCAAGCCTTGGCAGGGAATGCCGAATGATGACGGCACCCAGCGAATGGCCCACTAATGCATAATCCTGTGTACCGGACTTTTTATCAATCAAACGCAATAGTCGAATGCTCGCGTGTTCAAGTGATTCAAAAGTAGCTGAATATCCGAAGAGATAGACCCTGTGCCCGGCTTTTTGCAGGCGATGGCGTAGCAGGAGCATCGACATCGGCGTTCTGCCCATGCCGTGAATCAAAACCAGGTTCACATAAAACCTTTCAATACATCCGGCGGAAAAACCAGGTTACTGCCCAACTGCCTCAAGATCGTTGATTTGACGATCCTGCAGGCGCGAAAAGAATACCAGGGCCGTGACTGCACCGATAAGCGCGAAAAACATATCGGACTGCGTATCCCAGGGATCGCCCTGCGTACCGAGAAACTCATAGGCGCCTTGCCCTACTGTCAGTGCAGCGGCCCACTCGATCAACTCATAGCTCGCGCTGACTGCCAGCACGATGCAGACCACGAGAAACACCAGCATCCTGCTGCCCCGGACAAATTCGCCCCGGATCAGAATCTCGCGAGCAACAAGGGCTGGAACGAAACCCTGGAAGAAATGGCCGATCTTGTCGTAGGGATTGCGGTCGAGCGCCAGCATATCCTGCAGATAAAAGCCCAGCGGTACATGCGAGTAGGTATGGATACCGCCCAGAATAAGCACGCAGGCATGCAGGAAGATGCTGCAGTAAAGCAGGGTAGTCAACGGAAAACCGCGATAAGTCAGCCACATGACCGGCAATGCGATCATCACCGGCATCACCTCCATCAGCCAGATGAGGCGGTCATAAGGGCGTATTCCAGAGACGACAAGGAACACGATCATGACCGCCGATGCAATCTTCAGGGTTTGGCTACGATTCAAAATCATTTACTCAGCCTGTGTCATCTCGATTCAGAAAGCTCTGTTCCAGACAATATTATGCTGCAATACCGGTTCAGGATACGCCCATGTCAGGCCGGCAGCCTCGAAAAATCCGCCGCCTGGGCAGTACTGGCAAGCCGGCGTTTTCCAATCCTGATCGGGTGTTCTCATCGCCATGCACTATACCAAGGCTATCAGACGATATTTATCCATGGAATGAATTGCGCAAACCCCCTCCGGAACTGACATCGATTACTTTAATAATCAATTAGATATGAACGAAACATTCGTTTGTTCATGCAGAATGGTGACCCATTCGGACCATTGCACGGCATGGGAAATCCATCAAGAATCGCATCATCATAAATTCCATAAAACACAGCCAACCTGTGACTTCAAAACCGACCATCAGTCATTACAAAAAGATCGCCTCTATCGTCTCATTGACGATGCTCGCGTTACTATGCCCGACAGCCGGCGTGGCAGACAGCGGCCCCACCACAGGCAGCAGGACCAACCCGCTCAAGAATCCCTATTCGATCCTGGTAGCACTGGCATTCGGCAAAAAGATCGAGGGCGGCCCGGCGACTTATGCCGAAGCAGTCACGTTCTATTGCCGTGCATCCAGATCCGGGGATGCAAACGCCCAATATGCCATGGGCTGGCTTTATGCCAAAGGCCGCGGCGTCGAACAAGACGATTATATCGCCAGCACGATGCTGGCAAAGGCAGCCGATCAGGGACACCAGGATGCGAAAGCCTTGCTGGCCGAAATAGGTGAACCTGCCAGCGTATCGGAAATGCCTTCCTGCCTTCTGCCGGACCCTCCGCCTGTTGTGGCAGTGGCAGATGAAGTAGAGCCGATCATCTCGGAGGAAACGGCCGCCCTCTTCAACTCCCAACGCCGCATCTACGCCATCGTTGAAAAACTGGCGGAAAAATATGAAATCGATGCCAATCTGGCAATGGCTTTCATTGCGGTGGAATCGGGCTTCAACTCGCAGGCAACTTCACCTAAAAACGCACAAGGCCTGATGCAACTGATACCGGAAACCGCAGCGCGTTTCCGCGTCAAGAATGCCTACAACCCTGAAGACAACATCAAGGGCGGCCTGGCTTATTTGCAATGGTTGCTGGCGTTCTTCCAGGGCGACATCGAACTGGTGGCGGCCGCTTACAATGCAGGAGAACGGGCGGTGGAACGGCACAAGGGCATACCGCCTTATCCTGAAACCCGGAATTACGTGAAGAAAATCACCAAGCTATACAGAAGCCGCTCACACCCCTACCGGGATGGCCTGGTAGAGCCGTCAACCATCGTCATCCGTTATTAGCGGCCGGCCCTAGACGGCTGCCTGCCTGACAACTTCCGCAATCTGTTCAGCCAGTTGCTGCACCTGCCCGGCTGACTGCCCCTCTACCATTACCCGGATTTTCGGTTCCGTACCCGATGCCCTGAGCAGCACGCGGCCGGTGCCGTTGAGTTCGGATTCCGCTGTTTTCACCGCTCCCTGCAAAATCGTGCTGGCATCCAGGTCGATACGCTGCTTGACGGTGACGTTGATCAACACCTGCGGATAAAGCTGAAGCTCGGCACCCAGATCCGCCAGCGTCCTGCCGCCCGCCTTCATTGCATGCAGCACCTGCAGCGCAGCGATGATACCGTCGCCGCTGCTGTGTTTATCCAGCGCGAGGATATGTCCGGAATTTTCGCCGCCGAGCTGCCAATCGTTCTGATTGAGCAATTCCAGCACATAGCGATCACCCACCCTGGCCCTGGCGAAAGGGATATCCAGCCTGGCAAGCGCATGTTCCAACGCAAGGTTGGTCATCAGGGTGCCGACGACACCGCCGCCCAGTTTTCCGCGCTGCTGCCGGTGCCTGGCGATGATGTAGAGAAGCTGGTCGCCATCGAGCAGGCGACCCGCACTGTCAGCCATCATCACACGATCACCATCGCCGTCGAAGGCAATGCCCAGGTCTGCCTGATGCTCAACTACGGCCTTGCAGAGTGCCTGCGTATGAGTCGACCCGCAATCCAGGTTGATGTTCAGACCATCCGGCTGATTGCCGATGGAGATGACTTCAGCGCCGAGTTCATGGAACACCGGCGGCGCAACATGGTAAGTTGCGCCATGCGCGCAATCAAGCACGATCTTCAGGCCGCGCAGGTCAAGCGCATTGGGGAAAGTGCTCTTGCAGAATTCGATATAACGACCGGCTGCGTCATTGATCCGCCTGGCTTTGCCCAATTGCACGGAAGGCACGACCTGCATAGGCTTATCCAGCTCGGCCTCTATCGCCAGCTCGATCTCGTCGGGCAGCTTGGCACCCTCGGCAGAGAAGAATTTAATCCCATTGTCTTCAAACGGATTATGAGAGGCGGTGATGACAATGCCCACCTGCGCGCGTAATGCGCGAGTGAGATACGCCACTGCCGGCGTCGGCATCGGTCCGGTCAGCATGACATCCACACCAGCGGCAGCCAGTCCGGCTTCCAGCGCCGCTTCCAGCATATAGCCCGAGATACGGGTATCCTTGCCAATCAGGACAGTAGGATGCGCGCCCTTGGCAAGGTGGCTATCCATCCCGGTAAGCACGCGCCCCGCTGCATAACCAAGCCGCATGACGAAATCCGGCGTGATCGGCGCCTCGCCTACACGCCCGCGAACGCCATCCGTTCCAAAATATTTTCTGCTCATTTTCATCAACCCTGATTCTTATATAACGGCTGCCACGACTTTCAACGCATCCACCGTTGCCTTCACATCGTGCACGCGCACAATTCTAGCGCCTTTCATCGTCGATATCACCGAAGCGGCGAGGCTGGCATGTAAGCGCACATCAACATCGCCGCCGGTAATCTGGCCCAGCACGGATTTACGCGACAGGCCAACCAGCAAAGGGCGGCCGATTTGCAGTGTTTTATCGAGCTGTTGCAGCAGTTGCAGATTATGCTCAGTCTTCTTGCCGAAACCGAACCCCGGATCAAGCACGATACGCTCACGCACGATCCCTGCCGCTTCTGCAGCAGCAAGGCGTTGTGCGAGGAATGTATTCACTGTCGCGACCACATCATCATATTGCGGGTCGACCTGCATGGTCTGCGGCGTGCCTTGCATATGCATCAGGCATGCGCCGGCATTACTGCCAGCGACAATTTCCAGCGCCCCCGGCTCTTGTAAGGCACGCACATCATTGACAATATCCGCCCCCGCAGCAATCGCGGCGCGCATCACTTCCGGCTTGTAGGTATCAATGGAAAGAGGCACGCCGGCTACCTTCGAAAGCCGCTCGATCACCGGCACAACGCGTTCCAGCTCGTCTTCCAGGCTCACCGGCATTGCGCCCGGCCGGGTGGATTCACCACCGATATCGAGAATATCGGCACCTTCGGCCACCAGTTGCAAGGCGTGTTCCACGGCCTTTTCCGCGGATTCGTATTTTCCGCCATCCGAAAAGGAGTCTGGCGTGACATTGACGATGCCCATGACATGGGGGCGAGAGAGATCGAGCCGGTATTTACCGCAGAGAAATATATTGGATGGATTCATAAAAGAATTAAGCCACAGCAAACCCGGAGTTGCCAGCACTCCGAACTTGATGTGGCTTTGAATTTAGTCTAATCGAAAATACCCGGACCCATCAGGCCTCGAACGATCAGGCCTTCGCGGCAGGCTGGGGTGCCGGTTCTGCAGTCGGGCCGGGAGAACCGGCATCGCGCCTGGGCTTGCTGGTTGATTGCGTTGGCTTGGGCGCACGAGGCGGCAGGCCAGCCATGATGTCATTGATCTGGTCGGCATCAATCGTCTCCCATTCCAGCAATGCCGCTGCCATCGCTTCAACCTTGTCGCGGTTATCTTCCAGCAGCTTGCGTGCAACATTGTACTGGTCGTCAAGAATGCGCCTGACCTCGGCATCGACCTTTTGCTGTGTCGCTTCGGAAACGGTTCTTGAAGACATGCGACCGAAGAACGAATCCTGGTCGTTATCGACATAAACCATGGTGCCGAGTGTTTCCGACATGCCATAGCGGGTCACCATGTCACGCGCCATTTTCGTGGCGCGCTCGAAGTCGTTCGAAGCGCCGGTCGACATCTGGTTCATGAAGATTTCTTCAGCGATACGGCCCCCGAACAGAATGGAAATCTCCTCCAGCATCTTGTCGCGGTAGTTGCTGATACGGTCAAACTCAGGCAACTGCCAGGTCAGGCCCAATGCCCAACCGCGCGGCATGATGGTCACCTTGTGCACGGGGTCGGCCTTGGGCAGCAGCTTGGCAACAACCGCATGACCGGACTCATGGTAAGCCGTATTGCGGCGCTCTTCTTCACGCATGACCATGGAACGACGCTCAGGGCCCATGAAAATCTTGTCCTTGGCATCTTCAAAATCTTCCATATCGACAGTGCGCTTATTGCGGTTGGCCGCAATCAGGGCAGCCTCGTTCACCAGGTTGGCCAGGTCGGCGCCGGAGAAACCGGGTGTGCCGCGGGCCAGGATATCGGCCTTCACGTCCGGATCGATCGGCACCTTGCGCATGTGCACCAGCAGAATCTGCTCACGGCCACGGATATCAGGCAAACCGACCATGACCTGGCGGTCGAAGCGGCCAGGACGCAACAAGGCCTTATCCAGCACATCGGCACGGTTGGTCGCGGCAATCACGATCACGCCGGAATTGGCTTCGAAGCCGTCGAGTTCCACCAGCAACTGGTTCAGGGTCTGTTCGCGCTCGTCGTTGCCGCCGCCCATGCCACCACCACGATGACGGCCGACTGCATCGATTTCATCAATGAAGATAATGCAAGGCGCACTCTTCTTGGCCTGCTCGAACATGTCGCGCACGCGTGCCGCGCCGACACCGACGAACATTTCAACGAAATCGGAACCGGAAATGGTGAAGAACGGCACCTTGGCTTCGCCGGCAATCGCTTTGGCAAGCAGGGTTTTACCGGTGCCCGGCGGGCCTACCATCAAAACACCGCGAGGAATGCGTGCGCCCAGTTTCTGGAACTTGCCGGGATCGCGCAGGAATTCGACCAGTTCGGAGACCTGCTCCTTGGATTCGTCACAACCGGCCACGTCGGCAAAAGTAATCTGGTTGGTATTTTCATCCAGCTGACGCGCACGGCTCTTGCCGAACGAGAATGCGCCGCCCTTGCCGCCGCCCTGCATCTGGCGCATGAAAAATATCCAGACGCCGATCAGCAGCAACATGGGGAACCATGAGACGAAAATGCTCATGAGCAGGGACTGCTCTTCATCCGGCTTGGCCTCGACGATGACGTTATTCTTCAACAGGTCCGAGACCAGCCATGGATCGGATGGCGCATAAGTATTGAATTTGCGCCCGTCACTGGTTTCGCCGCGCAGGACCCGGCCATCGATCGTCACTTTGGCGATCTGGCCCTGCTTCACCTGATCGATGAATTGGGAATAAACCACCTGGCCTTCGGCGGCATTCTTTGCCCCGAACTGGTTGAATACGGTCATCAGTACCAGTGCAACGATGAGCCAGATAGCGATGTTCTTAACGATGTTGTTCAAAATCCCGATCCTTAAATTAATGGGAATCTATTTCTTTAATTCTAAACCTATTTTTACTGAAAATCTTTTATTCGAACACTCTATTCGTCATAAGGGAGTCAAACTTCTTTTCTCATATCCGAACCCAAAAGATAAACTTCACTGCTTCTATCGCGTGATGCCTTTGGTTTGCGTGTTGCTACTTTGCCAAATCCTTGCCTCATGTTACGCACGATCTCATCAAATCCGCTACCGACGAAAACTTTGACCAGAAAACTACCCCCTGGTTTCAACCATTTGAAACTGAAATCCAATGCTAACTCGGTAAGGTAAGTTGCATTTGCCTGATCAACGTCGCTAATACCACTTATATTGGGGGCCATATCGGCAATTACAAGGTCGACCCGGGAATTTTCCAGCAACGCTTCCAGTTGCTCCAATACGGCCTGTTCACGAAAATCGCCCTGGATGAACTGCACGCCGGGAATCGGCTGCATCTCCAGCAGATCCAGGGCAATGATCCTGCCCTGGCCCTTAAGCCGCTGGGCCGCCACCTGCGACCAGCTTCCCGGCGTCGAGCCCAGGTCAACAATCGTCATGCCCGGTTTGATCAGGTGGTCCTTATCGTCAATCTCGATCAATTTGTAGGCAGCACGCGCACGATAGCCTTCCCGCTGTGCACGTTTGACGTATTCGTCATTGACGTGTTCCTGCATCCAGCCTTTACTTGTTCGAGTTCTTTTCATGAGAGAGGTGGCATGTGATAGAATGCGAGCCTTTTTGAATCAACGAGATACAGTCTTTGAACTCCAAACAAATTACTTACCTGCGCGGCCTTGGCCATCATCTTAATGCCGTGGTCAGTATCGGCAATCACGGCCTTACCGAACAGGTGCTGAAAGAGATTGAAACCGCCCTGAAGGCCCACGAACTCATCAAGATCAAGATATCCGGGGATGATCGTGCTTTGCGCATCAGGATGCTGGAAGAAATTTGCGAGAAGTCGGGCGCAACCGCCGTCCATCATATAGGCAAGCAACTGGTCATCTATCGCCCGTCAGAAAAGGCCAAGATCACCTTGCCTTGATCACAAGCACCAGCCCCAGCAGGCTTTCAATCAGATAGGCAATGCTGGCGATGCCATGCCAAGTCCTGAAACGGTCGGCAAAAATGCTCTGCATCACATCGGCCGGCATGGCCTGCGCCTTCAGACCGGCCAATAGCGGCTGGATACCGAAGTGCCCGGCCAGCACCAGCAACAGCATCACCAGTACCAGCCAGAAAAGACCTTGTTTCAGTGCGCCGGTGCCAAACCTGACCAGGCGATGAATCAACAGGTAAAAAGCGGAAGCGACGCCGACATAAGCCACCAGTGCAAACAGCTTGCCCGCCAGCATCCCTGCCAGTTGCCGGTCATTCAAGGCATGAAACAGCGTGGGAGCAACCAGGTAGCCAACTGTCCATAGCGCGCCCACCCATGCGGTAATGACGACAAGGGCTAGCTTGTCCGACCATTGCAGCATCAGATGTATTGCACGTCCAGCACTTCATAGGAGCGCAAGCCGCTTGGCGCCATGACTTCCGCCACATCGCCGGCAGTTTTCCCGATCAGCGCGCGTGCAATGGGCGAGCTCACTGAAATCTTGCCGGACTTGATGTCCGCCTCGTCATCGCCGACGATTTGATAAGTACTGGTACCGCCATTGTCGAGGTCTTCCACTTCGACAGTCGAGCCGAACACGCAGCGGCCGTCGGCATTCAATGTCAGCGGGTCGATAATTTGCGCGTTGGAGAGCTTGGCCTCGATCTCGGCAATACGCCCCTCAATGAAACTCTGGCGCTCTTTGGCCGCTTCATACTCTGCATTCTCCGACAGATCGCCCTGTGCACGTGCCTCTGCGATGGCCTGAATGACATTCGGGCGGTCCACGCTCCGCAGGCGCTGCAACTCTTCCTTGAGAAGCTCCGCGCCCCTGATGGTGACTGGAATCTGATTCATTTCTTCTATAACCTCGGTCTTGTTACATAAAACAAAAACCACACCTGGCAATCAGGCGTGGTTCGGATTTAGTATCTATATTATTACTTAGCGAGCTGCTGATGCAAGCTTTGCAGCGATTGCACTTCCAGTTCCTGCATATGCGCCATCCCGATGCAGGCAGCCTTGGCTCCAGCCAGCGTGGTGTAATAAGTCACTTTCTGCTGCAATGCACTGCGGCGAATCTCGTAAGAATCGGCTACGGCGCGCTTGTCTTCGGTAACATTGACAATGAAACTGATGTCGCCGTTCTTGATCATATCGACAATATGCGGACGGCCTTCCGCTACCTTATTGACCGGTGTGACGGCCAATCCGGCAGCAGCCAGCGCCGAGGCAGACCCTTTGGTCGCAACTAGCTGGAAACCAAGGTCGGACAGCGCCTGGGCAATTTCCACGACACGCTCCCTGTCCTCCCGGCGCACACTGACGAAAGCCTTGCCGCCCTTGGGCAGCTTGTCGCCGGAGCCGAGCTGGGATTTAACAAAGGCTTCGGCAAAGGTTCTGCCGACGCCCATGACTTCGCCGGTCGATTTCATCTCCGGGCCCAGTATCGTATCCACGCCGGGGAACTTGATGAACGGGAACACCGCCTCCTTCACCGAGTAATAAGGCGGCACGATTTCCCTGGTAACACCCTGGTCTTTGAGCTTGGTACCGATCATGCAACGCGCAGCCACTTTCGCCAGTTGCAGGCCGCAGGCCTTGGAAACAAACGGTACGGTACGGGAAGCGCGCGGGTTCACTTCGAGCACGTAAACGGTATCGCCCTGAATCGCGAACTGCACATTCATCAGGCCGACCACACCCAGGGCCTTTGCCATCTTGACGGTCTGCTCGCGCAGCTCATTCTGCAAATCCTCGGACAAACTGTACGGCGGCAATGAACATGCGGAATCACCCGAATGCACGCCAGCCTGTTCCACGTGTTCCATGATGCCGCCGATGATGACCTCTTCACCGTCACACAAGGCATCGACATCGACTTCTTTCGCATCATTGAGGAAGCGGTCCAGCAGCACGGGGGACTCGTTGGAAACCTTGACGGCCTCGCGCATATAGCGCTCCAGCTGCGCCTGTTCCTGCACGATTTCCATCGCACGGCCACCCAGCACGTAGGATGGGCGCACAACCAGCGGATAGCCGATCTCCTGCGCCAGGCGCAGGGCTTCTTCCGGCGTGCGCGCGGTACGGTTGGGCGGTTGCTTCAGGCCCAATTCCTGCAGCATGATCTGGAAGCGCTCACGATCTTCGGCACGGTCGATGGCATCAGGCGTAGTACCAATAATTGGCACACCCGCCTTTTCCAGGTCGCGAGCCAGCTTCAGCGGCGTCTGGCCGCCGTACTGCACGATAACGCCAACCGGTTTCTCAATGGCAACGATCTCAAGCACATCCTCCAGCGTCACCGGCTCGAAATACAGGCGGTCGGAGGTATCGTAATCGGTGGATACGGTTTCCGGGTTGCAGTTGACCATGATGGTTTCATAACCGTCTTCACGCATGGCGAAAGCAGCATGCACACAGCAGTAGTCGAATTCAATGCCCTGGCCGATCCGGTTCGGGCCGCCGCCCAACACCATGATCTTCTTGCGGTCGGTAGGCTTGGCTTCGCACTCTTCCTCATAGGTCGAATACATGTAGGCAGTATCGGTCGAAAATTCGGCGGCACAGGTGTCCACGCGCTTGTAGACCGGACGGACATTCAGGGCCTGGCGATAGGCGCGTACCGCATGCTGGTCTGTCGCCAGCAGCCTGGCCAGACGCCGGTCGGAAAAACCGCGGCGTTTGAGCTGATACAGCATATCGCGGTCCAGGTCGGCCAGGTTCCGGCCCTTCAGCGCCTGTTCGCGCTTGATGATGTCCGCAATCTGCACCAGGAACCATGGATCGATCTTGGACAGGTTATGGACGTCTTCCACGCTCAACCCCGCACGGAAGGCATCGCCCACGTACCAGATACGCTCAGGGCCGGGTTCGCCCAGTTCCTTCTGGATCCGGTCGATGTCCGTCGTGATTTCATCGAGGCCGTCGACGCCGACTTCCAGGCCACGCAGGGCTTTCTGGAACGATTCCTGGAAGGTGCGGCCGATCGCCATCACCTCGCCGACCGACTTCATTTGTGTTGTCAGCCGTGAATCGGCCTGCGGGAATTTCTCGAAGGCAAAACGCGGAATCTTGGTAACGACATAATCGATGGAAGGTTCGAAAGACGCGGGGGTCGCACCGCCGGTGATTTCATTTTTCAGCTCATTGAGCGTATAGCCAACCGCCAGCTTGGCCGCCACCTTGGCAATCGGGAAACCGGTTGCCTTGGAAGCCAGGGCGGATGAACGCGATACACGCGGATTCATCTCGATGACGATCATGCGGCCGTCATCCGGATTGATGGCGAACTGCACGTTGGAACCGCCGGTATCGACGCCGATCTCGCGCAATACCGCCAGCGAGGCGTTGCGCATGATCTGGTATTCCTTGTCGGTAAGCGTCTGGGCCGGCGCAACGGTAATCGAGTCGCCGGTATGCACGCCCATCGGGTCGAGATTTTCGATCGAACAGATGATGATGCAATTATCCTGGCTGTCCCGCACCACCTCCATCTCATACTCTTTCCAGCCGAGCAGGGATTCCTCGATCAGCAGCTCGTGCGTAGGCGAAGCTTCGAGGCCGCGCTCGCAGATCGCGACGAATTCTTCCCGGTTGTAGGCAATGCCGCCGCCGCTGCCGCCCATCGTGAATGAAGGCCGGATAATGGCCGGATAACCGATGGTGGCTTGCACCTGCAAGGCTTCCTCCATGCTGTGCGCGACAGCCGAGCGGGCGGAGCCGAGGCCGATTTTGGTCATGGCCTGCTTGAATTTTTCCCGGTCCTCAGCCTTGTCGATCGCCTCCTTGCTGGCGCCGATCAGCTCGACATTGTATTTTTCCAGCACCCCATGCCTGGCCAGATCCAGGGCGCAATTCAGCGCAGTCTGGCCGCCCATGGTAGGCAGCAGGGCATCGGGGCGTTCCACGGCAATGATTTTTTCCACGATCTGCCAGGTAACCGGCTCGATGTAGGTGGCATCCGCCATCTCGGGATCCGTCATGATGGTCGCGGGATTGGAGTTCACCAGAATGACGCGGTACCCCTCTTCGCGCAACGCCTTGCAGGCTTGCGCGCCTGAATAGTCGAACTCGCAGGCTTGCCCGATGACGATTGGGCCAGCGCCGATAATCAGAATGCTTTTGATGTCTGTACGTTTTGCCATGATTTCCGCGATTTACTGCTTGTGCTGTTGCATGAGATCGATGAATCGATCGAACAAATAACTCATTTCATTCGGGCCGGGGCTGGCTTCCGGATGCCCCTGGAAGCTGAACGCAGGTTTATCGGTGCGCGCGATCCCCTGCAAGCTGCCGTCAAACAGCGAAACGTGCGTTGCCCGCACGCTATCCGGCAATGTGGATGGATCGATGGCGAAACCATGGTTCTGGCTCGTAATGAATACGCGCCGGTCATCCAGGTCCTGCACGGGGTGATTGGCGCCATGGTGGCCGAATTTCATCTTCATGGTCTTGGCGCCGCTCGCCAGACCCAGCAACTGGTGCCCGAGGCAGATACCGAACACAGGAATGCCGGTATCGACCAGCGTCCTGATGGCATTGATGGCGTAATCGCACGGCTCGGGGTCACCGGGGCCGTTGGAGAGAAAAACACCGTCAGGATTCAATGCCAGCACGTCTTCAGCCTTTGCTTCCGCCGGCAGCACGGTAACATTGCAGCCGCGTTCCACCAGCATGCGCAGGATATTGCGCTTGACGCCGTAATCGAATGCAACCACGTTGAATTTTGCCTGGTCGGGCTTGACATAGCCCTGGCCCAATTGCCACTCGCCATCTTCAAAAACATAGGGCTTGCCGACACTGACCACTTTCGCAAGGTCCATGCCTGACAAGCCGGGAAAACCTTTTGCCAGCTCCAGCGCCCTAGCCTCATCGACCTCTCCCGCCATCACGCAACCGGCCTGCGCACCCTTTTCGCGCAGGATACGCGTCAGTTTGCGTGTATCGATATCGGCGATGCCGACGACATTATTGGCAACGAGATAATCGGACAGGCTTTGCTCTGTACGCCAGTTACTATGCGTCAGCGGCAAGTCGCGAATGACCAGGCCGCTGGCGTAAAGCCTGCCCGACTCGACATCCTCGGCATTGACGCCGGTATTGCCGATATGCGGGTAAGTCAGGGTAACGATCTGTTTTGTATATGAGGGATCAGTGAGGATTTCCTGATAACCGGTCATCGAGGTATTGAAAACCACCTCACCTACAGTATGACCAGCAGCACCGATTGAAATGCCTTTGAATACCGTCCCATCTGCGAGAACCAGGATTGCAGGCTGCATGGCTGGCAGGGCTAGTGGCAATTCATAACTCCTTGTAACAATTTGACTTCTGGCCAAACTACCAAGCCCGGAAGCGGATGTGCAAAGCGGGAGGAGTGTGCACTCTTCCCGCTTCAAGATTATGCGAATTATAGCTTAAACAGACCCATGCTTCAACGTGGTTTGATTAATGCCCTGATTAATCGCTAATTGTTTTGACTCGTCATTTGTCAAAACCGAGCACATTCTGCATATCGTATAAACCGGTGCGTTTGTCCTTCAGGAATTTGGCTGCACGCAGGGCCCCCAGCGCAAAAGTGGCACGGCTGCTGGCCTTGTGCGTCAGCTCGACACGCTCCCCGACACCGGCGAACAGGACAGTATGGTCCCCGACCACATCGCCGCCGCGTACTGTGGCAAAACCGATGGTGCTGGCATCGCGCTCCCCGGTGACGCCTTCCCGGCCGTAGACCGCGCAATCCGACAGCTTGCGCCCCAATGCGCTGGCGGCGGCTTCACCCAGTCGCAGTGCGGTGCCGGACGGGGCATCGACTTTATGGCGATGATGCGCTTCAATGATCTCGACATCGTAACCTTCCGCCAGCACCTTTGCTGCAGCCTGCACCAGATTGATCAACAAGGTCACGCCCACGCTCATATTGGGGGCAAAGACAACACCAATACTGCCGGCTGCGCCCTCAATCTGTTTCTTCTGCTCCGCGCTGAATCCGGTTGTGCCGATAACGATCCGGACGCCGGCCTGCCGGCATGCCGCCAGGTACTCCAGGCTCGGTTCCGGGCGCGTAAAATCGATCAGAACATCGGCCCCTTCCAGTACGGCATCGATATCCGCGCTGATTTTTACGCCACTGGCGCGGCCAAACTGCTCTCCTGCGTCACGTCCTATACTGGGGCTGTCCGGGCGGTCGAGTGCGCCGTGCAGCTCCAATTCGCTATCGGCAAACACGCCCTCCAGCAGGGCGTGCCCCATGCGGCCGGAACATCCTGCGATAACAACTTTAATCATTTCCCTTGTTTCCTTAAAACTTATCTCTCAGTTGCGGAATAACGGGCTTTGCCGCTTCCGGCGCTGCTCCCGCCGGATTTTGACCACTGCCGAATAATTAAAACCCGATTTTTTCCAGCATGCGCTCGAAGAAGTCGGGAGAAGCTTCCGGCGGCAAATCGGTAACCGGCGCATGGGACGGATTTGATACATTGCCCGGATTAGCTGCATCCGCCGGCAGATTGATGCTGTGATCCATAATGAGCTGCACTGAATCGCCTGATGGCTCGACAACGCCTGCAGGCACCGCCGATGGGGCCGCACCTGCATCTTCGGCCGGAAGCTCAGCAGGAGCAGTTACCGCCTCGGGAATGACGACAGGCTCAACCTTTACCGAATCGGGGGCTGTATCCGCTATCGGCTCTGCAGCAGGCGGTTTTTCAGCAGGCACCGGTTTCTCGGACTCCGCATCTGCCGTAGCAGGCGTCAGCGTTGCAGCGGCTTCCGCAGGCGCGGTGACCGCCGGCACAGCTGCCTCAGGCGCAGGCACCGGGCCGGTTTCCGGCACGACGGGTATCACTGGAATGACGGGCTGCTCATCCGCTTTTTTCTTTTCCTCGTCAGATTTCCAGAACTTCAGCTTGTCCACCAGTCCCTTATCTTCCTTTTTCGGCTTTGCGGCAGCACCCTTGCTTGCGGATTCCGGCGTTGTCGCCGGCGTTGCCAGATCCTGCTGGCCGGATCCGGCAGGAATGACATCGCCGCGGACCCGGACAAGCCCTTCATTCTCGAATTCGAGGATCACGCGGCGCTGCTCGATAATCCTGCCATCCTTGCGCATCTGGTAAAAATAATCCCAGCGATTGCTGTGAAAACTGTCCTGGATCAATGGGGTGCCCATGATGAACCGCACCTGCGACCTGGTCATGCCGGGCCGAAGCTGCAGCATCATTTTTGACGTGACGACGTTGCCCTGCTGGATATCCATGCGATAAGGCTTGAATGAAGGAAGAGCAGAACTGCATGAGGCGCACAAGAGCGCGAATAAAATGATGATGTGGCGCATTACCATGACTTTGGCAGGAAATGGCGCTAATATACCACGACACTGACTTACCCTAAACAGCCACCCGGAAAGTGAATGGTGACGACCATGCGTGAACCTGACGAATTAAAGAATGCCGGCCTCAAGGCCACCCTGCCCCGATTGAAGGTGCTCAGCCTGTTTGAGAACAGCAAGGAGCGCCATTTGTCCGCTGAAGATGTTTACAAAATCCTGCTGACTTCCGGAGAAGACGTCGGCCTGGCGACGGTATATCGCGTGCTGACCCAGTTTGAACAGGCCGGCTTACTGATGCGCCACCATTTCGAGAGTGGCAAGGCCGTATTCGAACTGAACCAGGGCGGGCATCACGACCACATCGTCTGTTTGCAATGCGGCCGTGTAGAGGAATTCTGCGACGAGGAAATTGAAAAACGTCAGAAGATAGCGGCTGAATCCCGCGGATTCAAGATTCATGAGCATTCGCTCTACATCTACGCAGACTGCACCAAACAACCCTGCCCACATAAAACCTGAGCGTCTGAGCACTACACTCCCAGCATCTCGGTAGCATGCTGGCGAGTGGTTTCGGTGATTTCCACCCCACCCAGCATGCGCGCTATTTCCTCAATGCGGGCTGCCTGATCGAGTATCTCGATTTTACTGAGGGTTTGGCCGGCAACGATGGATTTGCTCACGCGCAGATGCCCGGAGCCCTGCGCGGCGACTTGCGGCAGGTGGGTAATCACCAGCACCTGCCGGGTTACGCCGAGTTCTTTCAGCAACTGGCCGACGATTTCGGCAACACCACCGCCTATGCCGACATCGACTTCGTCAAAGATCATGGTTGGAATATCGCCCTGTTGTGCAGTGACGACCCGGATTGCCAGGCTGATTCTCGACAGCTCGCCGCCGGAAGCGACTTTCGCCAACGGCCTCGGCGTTACGCCCGCATGGCCGGCCACAAGGAATTCGACTTGTTCCAGGCCGTTGGCGGAAGCCGCCTGCGGTTCGAGCAATACGCTGAAACTGCCGCCGGCCAGCGCCAGCTCCTGCATTCTCGCACTGATTTCCCTGCCCAGCGCCGTTGCCGCCTGCTTGCGTGCGGCACTGAGCTCCTGCGCGGATTGATCGTAAAGCTGCCTGGCAGAATTTTCCTGCCCCGCCAGTTTCCCGTCATCGGCGAAGCTTTCCAGCTCGGCCATGCGCAATTGCCAGCCCAGCAACAGCGCAGGCAATTCTTCCGGCCTGACCCGGTGCTTGCGTGCCACGGCATATATCGCCTGGATACGCGACTCGACTTCGTTGAGCCGCTCCGGGTCAAGCTCTGCACGCTGCAGGTAACGATTCAGGAAACGATCGGTTTCTTCCAGTTGAATCATTGCGGAATCAAGGGTATCCATCGCCTCCTGCAAGCCCGCATCATATTCGAGCAATCCCTGCAGTTTGTGCTGTATCGTCGACAACTGCCGCAGTGCGGAAAATTCCGCCTCGCTCAGCAGATCGCGGCATTGCTCGCCGCCTTCGAGCAGGCTGGCCGCATGGGACAAGCGATGATGCTCCTGCTGCAAGGCATCCCATTCTTCCGGGGAAGGTGCCAGTTGAGCCAGTTCCCGCACCTGGTCGCGCAAATCGGCCAATTCGTCCGCATAAGCCTGCGCATTTTGCTCCATCTGCGTGCGGCGCTGATGCAAGTCGTGCCAGATCCGGTAACGGTTGGCGACTTCAGTTGCAAGACCGGTTTGTCCGGCATAACTATCGAGAATCTGTCTTTGATAGCTTTGTTTGAGCAGGGAATGATGGGCATGCTGGCTGTAGATATCAACCAGGAAATCGCCGGCTTCGCGCAATTGCTGAATGGTGGCGGCTACGCCGTTGATGAAGGCGCGTGAACGGCCATCTGCATAAATAATGCGCCTGAGGATCAGGCCGTCATCATCCGCCTGGAGCTCGCTCTCCTCAAGCCAGTGCCGCAATTCGGGCAACGCGCCGATTGCGAAACCGGCGATGATTTCGGCCCGCTCGCAACCGGCACGCGTTATGCCGCCCTCGCCCCTGGCGCCCAGCGCCAGCGAGAGCGCATCCACCAATATCGACTTGCCTGCGCCGGTTTCCCCGGTCAGTACGGTAAAGCCATTGCTGAACTCAAGATCAAGCTTATCGACAATGACAAAATCACGAATGGACAGAGTCTGCAGCATGGCGCGCATTACCCCCAGCGCAGCTTCGCACGCAAGACGTCGAAATGGCTATGCCCGAGCGGATGCAGGAGCGTGACCGTGCTGTCCGCACGCTGCACAACCAGCTTGTCGCCTTGCAGCAGTTCGGTATGCAGTTGGCCATCGTAGTGCACGCGCGCATCCTCAGCCTGGACCAGTGTCACTTCCACCTTGCTCGCGCTGCTGATGGCAATCGGCCGGTTGCTCAGCGTGTGCGGGCAAATCGGCACCAGGGCAAAGGCATCCAGCGTCGGATAAAGAATGGGGCCGCCGGCAGAAAGGGAGTAGGCGGTCGTGCCCGTCGGCGTCGAGACGATGAGGCCATCGGACCTCTGCCTGTAAACGAACAGGCCGTCGATGTGCACCTCCAGCTCGATCAGCCGGGCAATCGCGCTCTTGTTGACCACCACATCATTCAGCGCGTATCCCGTGCCGATGCAATCGTCTCCGCGCAGGACGGAGGCGGTCAGCAGCATACGCTCCTCGGTATTGAATTCGCCGGCGAGTATCTGGCCGATGCCTTCTATCATCGATTCGGCAGTCAGGTCGGTCAGGAATCCGAAACGCCCGCGATTAACGCCGATCAGCGGGATGCCGCCATCGACCAGATCGCGTGCGGCAGCCAGCATCGTGCCATCGCCACCCAGCACGATTGCGAGATCGGCGACCTGGCCGATACGGCTGATGGGTGCCGTGGTATAAGTATTGAGATTGCAGTGCCTGGCGGTATTCTCTTCGATAATGACGGCAACCTGTCTTTCGGCCAGGTAGCGCGCCAGAATCTCGATCTGCTCACCGATTTCCGGGTTCATGTATTTGCCGATCAGGGCAACATTGCTGAATACACTTTTCATGGCTGGCATTAAATCATAGAAGCGCATGACGGCATAGGTGGCAGATCGTGAATATGCCCGTAGCCCGGAACCTCCGATCAATTCTTCCATGGCCGACCCAACCAGAGGCTCTCCGGCTTTCATGGCTTGCGGTAAGCACGATTGTGGCAGATAATTTGCTTTGGTTTTGAGATGAAACTTCATCATTGAAAACGGTCAGATATGCGCTGATTGGCGCCCCTCTATGCTAGACAAACGTGCACAAATTCTTTTGAAAACGCTGGTTGAACATTACATCAGTGATGGTCAGCCGGTGGGTTCGCGCACGCTATCCAAATGCTCGGGGCTGGATCTCAGCCCGGCCACCATTCGCAATGTGATGTCGGATCTGGAGGAAATGGGCTTTATAGCGAGCCCGCATACTTCTGCCGGACGCATTCCGACCCAGCGCGGTTACCGGTTCTTCGTCGACAGCCTGCTGACGATTCAGCCGCTGCAAAGCAAGGAAATCAAGCGGCTGGCATCTGAACTTTCATCGCCTGATCCGCAGGAGCTGATCTCCGTGACAGCAAGCATGCTGTCCAACCTGACCCAGTTCGCCGGTGTGGTCATGATACCCAAGCGTAAAAGCATCGCTTTTCGCCATCTTGAGTTCATGCCCCTATCCGAGCGGCGGATCCTGGTCATTATCGTCACGACAGACGGCAACGTGCAGAATCGCATCATCATGGCCGACAAGCCCTACTCCGCATCGGAGCTGACGCAGGCAAGCAACTTCTTCAACCAGCACTATGCCGGCTTCACATTTGAGCAGGTTCAAGCCAGGCTGCACGAAGAACTGAAGCAGATGCAGTCCGACATGACGCGCCTGATGTCGGCAGCGCTCGAAGCCAGCAACAGGGCGCTGCATGAAGACAAGGACGGCGTCGTTATCTCGGGCGAGCACAACCTGTTGCAGGTTGACGACCTTTCCACCAACGTCGGCTCCCTGCGCAAGCTGTTCGAAGTCTTCGAACGCCGCACCCAGCTCATGCAGCTCATGGATAACAGCCAGCGCGCAGAAGGCATACAGATATTCATAGGCGGCGAATCCGGCTATCTGCCGCTGGATGAATGCAGCATGGTCACCGCGCCGTATGAAGCGCAAGGCCAGGTGATCGGCACATTGGGCGTCATCGGGCCGACCCGCATGGCTTATGAACGCATCATCCCTATCGTCGACGTCACGGCAAAACTTTTATCCAGCGCGCTGTCCAATAACTAGAACAATGAGCTATTACCTGAATGAACCGCCACATACGCACGGCGACCAGCCCCGCGTTGGCATTCTGCTGGTCAACCTCGGAACGCCGGAAGCGCCTACCGGCAAGGCGCTGAGGCCATATCTCAAACAATTTCTCAGCGACCGGCGCGTCGTCGAGATTCCGCGTGCCGTCTGGTGGCTGATACTGAACGGCATCATTCTCAATGTCCGCCCTAGAAAATCTGCCGAAAAATATGCGCAAATATGGACCGACGAAGGTTCGCCGCTGTTCGTTCACACGAAGCGGCAGGCAAAGCTGCTGCAAGGCTACCTTGGCACAAAAATCAACAGCCCTTATACGGTTGAGTTTGCCATGCGCTACGGCAATCCCTCAGTCGAGTCGGCCATACAGAAGCTCAAAGCACAGCACTGCAACCGCATTCTGGTGATTCCGCTTTATCCGCAATACGCTGCCAGCAGCAGCGCTTCGGCCCTGGATGATGTCTGGCGTACCTTGCTGCGCTCGCGCGACGTGCCAGCCATCCGAACGATTCGCAATTACCATGACCACCCGGCTTATATCGCAGCGCTTGCAGAAAGCGTACGACAGCATTGGATGGTCAACGGCAAACCTGAAAAACTCCTGATGAGCTTTCACGGCGTGCCGCGTTATACGCTGGATAAGGGCGACCCCTACCATTGCGAGTGCCACAAAACCGGGCGCCTGCTGGCAGAAGCGCTGGAGTTGGAGGAGTCCCGCTACATGGTCTGTTTCCAGTCCCGTTTCGGCCGGGCTGAATGGTTGAAACCCTATCTGGCTTCGACACTGGAGGAGCTGGGCAAACAAAAACTCAAGCGGGTGGATGTGATTTGCCCGGGATTTTCCAGCGATTGCCTGGAAACGCTGGAAGAAATCGCCATGGAAGGCAAGGAAACATTCCAGCACCATGGCGGCGGCGAATACCATTACATCCCGGCGCTGAACGAGCGCAATGAATGGATACACGCGCTGTGCAGCATCGCGCTGGAGAACTTGCAAGGCTGGGTCAGCACGGATTGGGACAGCGCAAAGGACCGGCAGGAATCCGAGCTCACCCTGTTGCGTGCGAAAGCGCTTGGCGCGAAAAACTGAAGGGCTTTGCTATACTGATAGCCTGAAATCGACTGGAACAATTTTAGATGATCGTAATTACTGGTGGCGCAGGCATGATAGGCAGCATGATTGCCTGGCACCTCAACCAACTGGGCCGGGATGACATCGTCATTGCCGACCGCATGCACCATGCGGACCAATGGCAGAATCTGGTGCACAGACGCTATGCGCACTACCTCGACAAGGATGAACTGCTCAACTGGCTGAAAGGCGCCAAGCATGTCGATGCCGTGATTCATATGGGCGCAATCAGCGCCACCACAGAACGCGATTTCAACAGGCTGGTGCAGGACAATATTCAATACTCACAGGCATTGTGGTCATGGTGCGCCGAACGCGACGTGCCTTTTCTCTACGCCAGCTCGGCGGCAACCTATGGCAGCGGCGAACATGGCTATGACGACGATGAAGCGCAGACCGATACGTTGCGTCCATTGAATGGCTACGGCTATTCCAAACAGTTTTTCGACCAGTGGGCCTTGCGCCAGGCCAGGGAAAACCTGCCCACGCCGCCGCAATGGTGCGGGTTCAAGTTCTTCAATGTATATGGCCCGAACGAATACCACAAGGAACGCATGGCGAGCGTGGCTTTCCACAGCTTCAACCAGTTCCGTGAACACGGTACAGTAAAACTGTTCAAGAGCCATTTGCCTGAATATCGGGATGGCATGCAACTGCGCGACTTTGTCTATGTCAAGGATGCTGCAGCGGTTGTCGCCCACTTTCTGGCGAACCCGCAACACTCCGGCATCTACAACATCGGTACGGGCCAGGCACGCGCATTCAGGGACCTGGCGACGGCGGTGATGACCAGCATGGGCCATGATCCGCATATCACCTACATCGATATGCCCGAGGACCTGCATGGCAAGTATCAGTACTTTACCGAAGCCAGGATGGCAAAATTGCACGCTGCCGGCTATACCCAACCCTTCCATACGCTGGAGGAAGGTGTAGCCGATTATGTACGGAATTATTTGATGCAGGCCGACCGTTACGCCTAAAAGGATCGAGAATTGAACGCTATTGAAAATTTACGTGCTGCCCTCGCCCAGCACCAGAGTGTGATGAGCCAGCTTGAAGGGATGTTGCCCCAAATCAGCGAAGTCGCCAATGAGATGCGTGCCTGTATCGCCCGCGGCGGCAAAATATTACTGATGGGCAACGGCGGCAGCGCTGCCGACAGCCAGCACATCGCTGCCGAAATCGTCGGCCGCTATAAAAAGGAACGCCGAGGCCTGCCGGCCATTGCCCTGACCACCGACACATCGATTCTCACCTCGGTTGGCAACGACTACGGCTACGAATACATTTTCTCACGGCAGGTAGAAGCGCTCTGCGGCCCGCTGGATGTGGTCATCGGCCTTACCACGTCGGGCAACAGTGCCAATGTGGTACGCGGCATCGAGACCGCCAGGGAAATCGGGGCAACTACCGTGGGCATGACCGGAGGCACGGGCGGCAAGCTGATCGCCCTTTGCGACTATAATCTGGTAATGCCTTCAAATGATACGCCGCGCATACAGGAAGCCCATATTTTTATCGGCCACAGTCTGTGTGATTTGCTCGAAGCTGACTGATGTACGAACAGTTAATCGAAGCTGTCAGGCATCAATTCCCGACTGGGAGTAAATCCGCATTGGTGATCGGCGACCTCATGCTGGACCGCTACCTGGTTGGCGAGGTTGAGCGTATTTCCCCGGAAGCCCCGGTGCCGGTCGTGCTGGTCAAGCAACAGAATGAGCGCGCCGGCGGCGCAGCCAATGTCGCGGCTAACCTTGCCCATCTCGGCATCAAGACCGTAATGGCGGGTGTTATCGGCAATGATGCCGAAGGCCGCAGCCTGCTTCTGATGCTCAGGCAGTTGAATATCGGCAGCGATGCCATCGTCAATTCCGGCGAGCGCCCGACCGTGACCAAGACACGGATTCTCGGCGGCCATCAGCAGATGATGCGACTGGATCAGGAGAGCCGCCAGGCATTTACCGAAAATGAAACCGGCGAACTGATCGACCGTATTACGCGAGCGCTTGAACAGAAGCCTGCTATCGTCATTCTCTCGGATTACGCCAAAGGCGTATTGAGCGAACAGCTCTGCCGCGCCGTCATCGGGCAGGCCAACAAATTGGGTATCCCCATCCTGGTGGACCCGAAAGGCCGCGACTATTCCAAATATCAGGGTGCAACTGCGCTGACGCCGAACAAGAAGGAAACTGCGGAAGCCTGCGGCGTCGCGGTATCAGACAATGAAAAACTGCTGGAAGCAGCAGCGGAACTGCGGGATCGGCTCGGCCTGCAGTTCCTCGCAGTGACGCGCGGCGAAGAGGGCATATCGCTACTAGAGAAAGACGAAACCATCCATATTCCGGCAGCGGCAAAACAGGTTTTTGACGTATCGGGTGCGGGCGATACGGTGATCGCGACCCTCGCCGCAGGGCTAGTTCACGGGCTCAGCCACCGCCAGGCATTCGAACTGGCGAATCTTGCTGCAGGCATCGTCGTCGGCAAGGTCGGCACCGTGCCAGTCACCCGCGAGGAGCTGCTTGCCGAACTGGTATCCAAGGGGGCATCAGGGCAAGCAGATAAGATCTGCGAGCTGGATACCCTGATATCCCGCGTCAAACAGTGGAAGCATGACAAGCAGCGCATTGTATTTACCAACGGCTGTTTCGATCTTCTGCATACCGGCCATGTCACCTATCTTGAAGCCGCGAAAAAGACCGGCGACAAACTGATTCTGGGGCTGAACACCGATCGCTCGGTCAGCGCGCTGAAAGGGCCGACCCGCCCGGTAATTCATGAAGCAGACCGCGCCCGCGTTCTCGCCGCCCTTGAAGCGGTCGATGCGGTCATTCTGTTCGATGAAGATACGCCGCTGAAACTGATCGATGCCATCCGGCCGGATATCATCGTCAAAGGCAGCGATTATACGGAAGACCAGGTTATCGGCGGCAAGGAAGTCAAATCCTGGGGCGGCACAGTCGCACTGATCGACATTGTCCCCGGCCGCAGCACCAGCGGCATTATTGAAAAGCTCGCTTCCTGAGCCAATGGCTGCTCCACGTATATTGGTACTGGGACCCGCCTGGGTGGGTGACATGGTGCTTGCACACAGCCTTTTCCAGACCATCAGGCAACAACAGCCGGCTGCAATGATCGATGTTGCAGCGCCAGCATGGACTCTGCCCTTGCTGGAACGCATGCCCGAAGTCAGCGGCAGAATTCCACTGCCATTCAGGCATGGGCAGCTCGACCTTGGCGGGCGCATAAAATTCGGCAAGTCACTGAGAAACTCAGGCTACACACAGGCAATTCTGTTAACGAATTCATTAAAGTCAGCCATTCTACCTTTTGCGGCAAAAATCCCCAGGCGCACAGGTTTTCTCGGCGAAATGCGCTATGGCTTGCTGAATGATATCCGCCCGCTGGACAAATCCTTGCTGCCTCGCACGGTGGATAGATTCGTTGCGCTAGGCATCGGCAGGCATCAGGCACTCCCTGCGGATATCCCCAATCCGCGCCTGATAGCCGACACAGCAAATGCACACGCCGCGCTGAAAAGGCTGAACAGGGATTTACCACGATCCCCGGTTCTGGGCTTATGTCCGGGTGCCGAATACGGTGAAGCCAAACGCTGGCCGACGAAATACTATGCCGAGGTTGCACGGTATGCGCTGGATAAAGGCTGGGAGGTCTGGCTGTTCGGCTCCGAGAAAGACGTGCCTGTTACCGGAACCATCAATGCGTTAACGCAAAACAGATGCCTGGACCTGGGCGGCAGAACCAAGCTCGGAGAAGCGGTCGACCTCATGTCGCTGACAACGAGCGTGGTCAGCAACGATTCCGGCCTGATGCACGTCGCAGCGGCACTCGGCAGAAAAGTCGTCGCCGTTTACGGCTCATCCGACCCGCACCACACGCCTCCCATGAGCAATCAGGCCGTCATAGCGTATTTAGGCCTGGAATGCAGTCCTTGTTTTGAACGGGAATGCCCGCTCGGACATCTGAATTGCCTCCGGCAGTTGGCTCCCCAAAAAATCATGCTCCAGTTAAACTTATAAATTGACTTAAGGCGATACCGACTTGAACGCATTTTTCAAGAAAATCCCGGAGATATCGACGAACAGGCTGATTCTTCTGGTTTCCTTTGCAGCCGTGCTGTTGGCAGCTCAGATCAACTACATTCAGCATGGCTGGATCAACAACGACTCCGTTCTCTACTTCGAAGCCGCAAGGCTGTTTGCAAGCGGGGAATGGAGTGAAGGCTACCGCCTCTTTCCGTGGCCGTTGTATTCTGCACTCGTCGCGTTGACACACAAGATCACGGGTTTCAGCATCCATCTGTCAGCACAACTGCTCAACGTTTTATTTTTTGGCATCACCACTGCCAGTTTCCTTAAAATCATTCAACTCTCTGGCGGCAACAATAAAACCATAC
This sequence comes from Methylophilaceae bacterium, assembly GCA_905339275.1. GTDB lineage: Bacteria > Pseudomonadota > Gammaproteobacteria > Burkholderiales > Methylophilaceae > UBA6140. The sequence goes on along the minus strand of CAJPFK010000001.1, from coordinate 528,760 downwards.
TGGCCGGCAGCCTGATTCTGTTCAGTTCGCAGTATGTCGTCGGCGACGTGCTCCAGATGTTGATGCGGGATCAGGGATTCTGGGCTTTTTTTCTAATCAGCCTGATATTTCTTATCCGTTTCTACAGACATAATAAATTGAGCGATGCATTGCTTTGGCAAATGTCCATCCTGGTCGCAATGTTTTTCAGAATTGAAGCTATCAGCTATCTCGTTCTGCTACCGCTCATATTGCTATTGAAGCCGGATGAAACCATCGGCAATCGGGTGATAGCGTTGATCAAGTGTAATGTACTGAATGTTGCCGGTACGCTGGCCATCGGGGCCGTGTTGCTGGTATCGAACGATCTCTCGATCGATAGCTTCGGGCGGCTTCGCGAGGTCTTCACGCTCAACTTATACACTGAACTCACCAGGAATCTGTTTGAGAAATCGGAAATCATGGCCTTCCAGGTACTGGGCGGCTACCTTGATGAATTCGCACTGGAAGGCCTGTTGCTTACCTTCCTGTTCATCATGATAAGCAAAATGGTCAGTACGACCGGCCTGATTAATGTGGCACTGGCCTTCTTTACAATCAGGCGCAAGGAAAAACTGGTTCATCAGGACTCATGGCGGGTGTTAGGCGCCGCGCTATGTATCGCAGCCCTGAACATGTTCCTGATTATCACCAAAGTATTCGTCCTGTCGGGAAGATATGTGATTGCATTGGCCTTTCTGGTAATGATCCTGGCATCATTTTTTCTTGCGGAAGCCTTCAAATACTTTAACTCCCAATCCGGTAGGGAGAAAACAAAAAAACGGCTGTTGATATTTGTGATGATTGTAATGGCACTGGGTTTAATAAAGAATGTCCTGCCAAAAAAAGACGGTTATAACTATGAGCAGGATGCGGTCGCATGGCTGACACAGAACAACCCTCAGCATCTACCTGTTTTTTTTGATGATGCCAGACTGCGTTACTACGCCAATTCCGAATATATCGGCCGATGGTCGGATAATTGGAAGTATGTTGCCAGGGCCATTGACGACAAAAGTATCCATCAATACCAACTTCTGGTTATCAGCCATGAAAAAGAAAAACCGGAAATTGAAATCGCCATGAAAGAGCGCTTGCCTGAATATAAAGAGGTTCATCGCACAAGAAACCCGAACGGCAAAAAGTCGGTTGCCATCTATAAAAAGCAGACGCATGACTAGGGATTGTCATGCCCCGTAATTGACAGTTCGTCAGCATGATCGAGCAATCATGCTGAATATCAATTCAAAAAGAATTCTTAACTTTTGTGGAATCACTCCAAAATGAAGACGCTTGCGCTTGAATATACTGGCTATAAACTGGACTATCGCATCAATCTGGGCGACGAAATCCAAACCATAGCTGCATCCAGACTATTACCCAGCCTGGATGGTTACGTTTCCAGGGAAGCGCTCAACAAGGTTACGGAACCTTGCATCGTCTCCCTGAATGGTTTTTTTATGGATTCTCCTAACTGGCCTCCGTCAGATTATGTCGTTCCTATACCATTCGCATTTCATATTTCCAGGAAATATGAAAAAAACATATGCTCTGCTGAAGGGCTGGAATACCTGAAACGTCATGCCCCGATTGGTTGCAGAGACAAGGGCACAGTGAAAATACTCGAGAAATACGGCGTAGAGGCTTACTACAGCAAATGCCTGACGCTGACCCTGGACCGCCGGGAAAAGCCTCCCATTAACGGGAAAGTACACGTTGTTGGTGTGACCGATTCATTACAAAAGGTAATCCCGGATTCCATTTTGAAAAACTCGGTGTACGTCAATCAATCAAAAATTGAGTTGCCCCACGTCCCTGGTCAAATGAGGCGTACACTCGCGACCCAGTTACTGGAATATTACAAGGACAATGCTTCCCTGGTAATCACATCCAGAATCCATTGCGCCATGCCTTGCATTGCAATGGGCATCCCGGTGGTATTTCTTTATAGTACCCGCAAAAAGTCCGATTACAGAGTGCACATCATAGACGATCTTATCGGGATCAACTACGTTAACGAGTCGTTGCTTTTTTCGAAATTGGCGGCCAGGCATTACGCAAACAAAATAAACTGGGCGCCAGCTCCTTTGAATATCGAGGAAGAAAAAAACATGATTAAAAGCCAGTTCCTGGCTGCATATTCACGCGCAGAAACCTTCTACGCTGAACACTTTGAATAGATATGCACGTCGCTGATTGAACCGCTGAAGATAGTGTAGCTGCGTAGTTACTGGCTTGCCGCTTCCCAGTTCCAGGCATGCTGCACAATCGTTTCCAGGCCGGTTAGTACCGGCTGCCATCCCAGTACCTTTTTTGCCTTGGATGCATCCGCCACCAGCCTTGCCGGGTCGCCTTCACGCCGCGGCGCGTATTCTACCGGCACCGGCCTGCCGGTCACCTTGCCGACCACATCAATCACCTGCTGCACACTGTAACCGGCTCCATTGCCGAGGTTGAATGCAGTCGATTCGCCGCCCGCATATAAATACTGCATGGCAAGTAAATGCGCACTGCTCAAATCATCCACATGGATATAGTCGCGTATGCAGGTACCGTCCGGCGTATCGTAATCGCGGCCGAAAAGCTTCAATGGCGGCTTCTTCCCCAGCACTGCCTTGAGTGCCAGCGGTATCAGATGGGTTTCCGGCTCGTGTCGTTCCCCGAGGCGTGATTGCGGGTCGGCACCAGCAGCGTTGAAGTAGCGCAGTGCAACATATTTCAACCCATGGGCACGATGAAAATCGGCCAGCATCATTTCCACCATGTATTTGGAAGCACCGTAAGGATTGACCGGAACCTTGCGATGGTTCTCGTCGATCGGCGTGTATTCCGGCTCACCATAAACAGCTGCCGTCGAGGAAAATACGAAATAATCAATTTTGTGATCGCGCATCGCCTCGAGCAAGGTCAGGGTTGCAAAGGTGTTGGCACGGTAGTATTTGGCCGGATTGGTGACCGACTCACCGACCAGAATCTGCGAGGCAAAATGAAAGACGCCATCAAATTTTACGGACGAAAACAACCGATCCAGAAATGCACGGTCCGAAAAATCATGCACAATCAGTTCGCCGCCCAATAGCGCATCTGCATGACCGGATGACAGATCGTCAACGATAGTAACGCCATGGCCCTCCCCTATAAGCAGCTTGACCATGTGCGAACCGATATAGCCCGCTCCGCCGATTACCAGATAATGCATGTTCTTTCCCATCCTTGTCGAATTGATCCAGACAACAAATTCTTCCCTGACATAGTTACCCGGGATGATATAGGGAGATCAGGAAGTAAATACAGAAATTAATTTCAGATGCCGCCGCAAGAAATTCTCACAGGCACTGCCCAGCGCTGCCTTACTGAAATAGGCTGCTTCAATATGCTGCCATGTCCCGGAACCCAGTTTGCGAATATATTCAGGATACCGATATATGTGGGAAAAGCTCCTGGCTCTCGTGCCACACCACAAAGGCCATGGATAGATACTCATATCCGCAATGTCAATCAGCCCGAAAGCCGCTTGTGGGTCCAGCACGATATTCCCCGGATGCAGTGAGCGGAAATGCACCCCGTCATGATGCAATACGGCAAAAAATTCCCCCAGCCCTTTTGCTTCACCGGCGGTCAATGCTCTCGTATCCAGAAGTTCGCGCAATGTTTTCCCGTCGAGCGGGGCATAGAGGACAGCCGTTTCGGCAGAGTTCTCTAGGTGAAAAAGCTCTTTTATGCGGACGGTAGGAATATTGAGCCGCTGTAAACGCTCTGCATTTCTGCAAAAACGCCGTGCATAAGAATAGAATCGTGCTGCGCTGAGTTTGTTCCTGACCCTGAATATTTTCAGGATATCGCCATTTTCCAGCTTGAGTACCTTGATACCGCGCTCATCCTGTTCCAGGATTCGGGCACCTGCAGATAATCGTTCAAACTCCCCCTTGCTGATCAAATGGCTTTTGCGCATCATCTATTCTGACAACAAAGTCGAAATACGTTCGGTTACCGGGATACCGTGGAGCCTGCAATAATCCGGCCAGCCTGCAAACTCAGTCAGTTCGCTTACAAAGATGAAATCCAAGCCTGCCGCAACCGCTGCCTGATGATCGTATTTGCTGTCACCGAGATACAGGGCTGGCTTCTGCAGATTACCATTGCCTGACTCCCGGGCCAGAACCTCGTCCTTATTGTCCGGGCTGCCGAAGATGCCGGCATTGAACAAGACATCCAACTTACGCACCCTGAACAATTGCCGTAACTCCTGCTGGTCGCCTCCGGACAACACCATCCACCGCGCATCAGGATATTTGTCACGCAACTCGTACAAGCCCTCGGCCACCTTGCAATTCAACAGGCCATGGTGAATTTCACTGGCGAAACGTTCCAGCAGGAACTGAATATCGGCTTCCGTAGCATGCTGACCAAGGATGTCGGTCAGAAAGTACTGGAATTTCGGATAGCGTGAAATGCCGCCCAGCCTGATGTGATAATCCATGATGGCTTTTGCCTGCTGCTCATTGGCACCAAAGGCAATCGCCGTATCAAAGTAAGCCTGGGTTTTGAGCCGGTTTGAATCGAGAATGACCCCGTCGCAATCGAAAACCAGGGTCTTGTATTGGCTCAGATCCACATTGTCTCTCGAACAGAATGGGGCATTGCGCCCCACTGCATGGTATTTATGCCGCCTTGATGCTGCTGGCCTCTTTGGCCAACTGGGTAATGTGCTTCCAGTTTTTGGCTGCAACCGCGTCACCGGGCGTCAACCAGGTGCCGCCGCAAACCACCACGTTCGGCAACGCAAGGAATTGCGGGGCGGATTCGACCGTGACGCCGCCTGTCGGGCAGAATTTCACATCACCGAACGGGCCGGAAAAACCTTTCAACAGGTTGATGCCGCCAACAGCAACCGCCGGGAACAATTTCAGGAAGTAATAATCATCGGCATTGGCAGTCATGATTTCACTGCCGGTAGAAACACCTGGCAGCAAAGGCAAACCAATTTCACGTGCAGCCCGGCCCAGTTCACTGGTGTAGCCCGGACTTACAGCAAACTTACAGCCAGCATCCTTCGATGCCTGCGCATCCTTGATGTTACGTACAGTGCCGGAACCAAGAATCGCATCGGGAACAGCCTTGGCGATGGCTTCCATCGCCTGCAAGGCACAGGAAGTTCTCAGGGTGACTTCCAGCACCTTGATACCGCCTTCGAGCAAGGCTTCAGCCATCGGGACGGCATCCTCGACCTTGTTGATGACGATGACGGGGATGACAGGGCCGTGGTTGGCTAAATCTAATGTGTTCATACTAGTCTCTCTAAAATTGAATCGTTATTTCTTTGGCAACAGCTTTCCATGGACCAGGCATTCCGAAACCAATTCAGGCAAGGCACTTGAGCACAGGCGGTACGATTTAGTACGGCAAGCGAAAGTAACGCAGCATCAACTGGTTTAAAATGGCTTAAAGCCAGGTGACCGCGCCTTCTTCGGCTGTCTTCACGTTCTTGCGCATGCCGCCGAACAGTTCCCGTCCCATGCCATGGGAGTTCACGATTTCCTGCTCTTCGGTAAGCGTGGCACAGGCACGTGCCGACCAGGTTGCTTCGTCGAGCAACACATTCAGGGTACCTTCAATGGCATCCAGGCGAATCATATCGCCGGTTTTCACCTTGGCGATCGGGCCGCCGGTCAATGCTTCGGGGCTGAGATGGATAGCCGCGGGCACCTTGCCGGATGCGCCGCTCATACGGCCATCTGTCACAATCGCCACCTTGAAGCCCTTGCCTTGCAGCACGGCCAGCGGCGGGGTCAGTTTGTGCAGTTCAGGCATGCCGTTCGATGCCGGTCCCTGGAACCGGACAACGGCAATAAAATCGCGCTCCAATTTGCCGGCCTTGAACGCATTGAGCAGTTCTTCTTGCGTCGTAAACACAATCGCAGGCGCTTCGATGATGTGACGATCGATAGGTACGGCAGAAACCTTGATCACCGAGCGGCCGAGATTCCCTGTCAGCAGTTTCAACCCGCCGGTTTCACTGAATGGGGAATCCGCATTGCGCACGATTTTCTCATCCTGCGATTTCTTCGGCAGGTCTTTCCAGACCAGGCGGTCGCGCACCATCTCCGGCACCTTGCCGTATTGACGCAACCCCTCTTCCGAAACGGTGGTCACAGTATCGTGCATGTAACCGCCCTCGATGAGTTCGCGAATGATGAACGAAGTACCGCCAACCGCCTGGAACTGGTTCACGTCAGCGGAACCGTTCGGATAGACACGGGACAGCAAGGGCGTTGTCTGGGACAATTCGGAACAGTCTGTCCAGTCGATGATGATGCCTGCCGCACGCGCTACGGCAACCCAGTGGATCAGGTGGTTGGTTGAGCCGCCTGTTGCAATCAATGCCACCATGGCATTGACGATCACGCGCGGATCCACCATGCGGCCGATCGGGGTAAACCGATGTTGTCCGGGGGTGATTGAAAGCACAGTGCGTACGGCTTCGCGCGTCAGTTCTTCGCGCAACCCGGAAGCCGGATGTACGAATGCAGCACCGGGGACATGCAGGCCCATGGCTTCCAGCAGCATCTGGTTGCTGTTGGCGGTACCATAGAAGGTACAGGTGCCGATGCCATGGTAGGCAGCGGATTCCGCCGCCAGAAGCTCGCCGCGTCCCACGATGCCGCGCGCGAAATGCTCACGCACGGTCGATTTTTCGCCGTGGCTCATGTTACTGCTCGCCATCGGGCCTGCCGGAACGAATACGCAGGGCAAATGGCCGAAATGCAGGGCGCCGATCAACAACCCCGGTACAATCTTGTCGCAAACGCCGAGCAGCAACGCGGCATCGAATACGTCATGCGAAAGCGCAATCGCCGTACCCATTGCAATGTTGTCGCGCGAGAACAGGCTGAGCTCCATGCCCGGCTCGCCCTGCGTCACGCCATCGCACATGGCCGGCACGCCGCCGGCAACCTGAACGGTAGCGCCGTGTTTGGCCGCCTCGTCACGAATGATGGAAGGGAATACTTCATACGGCTGATGTGCCGACAGCATGTCGTTGTAGGCCGTGACCACGCCGATATGCGGTGCGCGTTCTGCCACGACACGCAGCTTGTCATTGGATGGCAACGCTGCAAAAGCGTGCGCGACATTGGCACAGCCCATGCGGTCAGCACCGCGCGGGCGCGCAATGGCCTGCTCCATGCGTTGCAGGTAAGCCTGCCTGGTCGGCGCGCTGCGCTCTCTGATGCGCTGGGTGATTTCAATTAAGGACTGTTTCATAAGAACCGCCGAATATAAACTTATAATTAGGATTCGATTATGCAGATATGCATGAATGCGGTCAAATCAGGGCAGCACCGCAAAAATGCCCTTGATTGTCAAGCAATATTTATGATGCAGGGAATTGCATTCAAGCTTTGGTCACCAGCACGTCTTCCATCATCAAATACTCCAGGTCGCAGCCATAGAACATGTTCAGCGCGTCGGCCGGGCTGCATATCATCGGCTCGCCTCTGCGATTGAGCGAGGTATTCAGCACGACAGGCACATTGCGTAACCTTTCCAGTTCTTCGATCAATGCGTAGTAGCGAGGATTGGTCTCCCGGGTCACCACCTGCGCCCGCGCCGTACCGTCCTCATGCACCACCTCGGGAATCCGCGACTTCCAGTGCTCGGCCACATCGAACGTAAACGTCATGTAGGGTGCGGGATGGTCTGTCTGCAGAATATCGGAGGCGACACGATCCAGCATGCTGGGGCAGAACGGACGCCAGCGCTCGCGGTATTTGATCTGCGCATTGATGCGATCCGCCACGCCGGGATGGCTGGGGTCGCCGAGAATGCTGCGGCAACCCAATGCACGCGGGCCGAATTCCATGCGCCCCTGGAACCATGCCAGGGGATTGCCGTTGGCCAGTAATTCAGCCGCTTTCTGTGGCGCATTTTCGACGCGGGTGAATTTGGGCTTGGCCGGATGCGCTTCGCATGCAGCCAGGCATTCCTCGGTCGTATAGGAGGGGCCGAGATAGGCATGCTGCATGGGCTCAACCTTTTCACCGAGCTGGGCCGCAACGTAGGTGGCGGCGCCCAGCGAGGTACCCGCATCACCGGAAGCCGGTTGAACGAACAGTTCTTTCACACCTGGCATATTGATGATGCGCTGGTTAAGCTTCACATTAAGCGCCACACCGCCCGCCATCGCAATGCGGCCAGTCTCGCGGATGATATCGCCGACATAGTGGTCGATCATCTTCAGCGCGACATCTTCCAGCAGTTGCTGCACCGAGGCGGCATAATGAATGTAAGGATCGTCGATTTCGTCGCCGCTGCGCTTGGGGCCCAGCCATTCGACGAGCTCGGGCGTGAAATAATAGCCCTTGCCGCCTTCCTTGTAGCGGCGCAGGCCGACCACATTGACCAGCCGGGTATTGACGCGCAGGTCATTGCCGTCGAAAGTCACCAGGCGGGAAAGGTCGTACTTGCCCGGGTCGCCATAAGGCGCCATGCCCATGACCTTGAATTCGCCATCCAGCATTTCAAAACCGAGATATTCGGTAATCGCGCCGTACATGCCTCCCAGCGAATCGGGATCATAGAATTCCTTGATTTTGTGGATTTTGCCGTTTTCACCGTAACCGAAGAAGGTGGTCGCATACTCACCCTTGCCGTCGATACCGACAATCGCTGTTTTTTCCTTGAAACCGCTCAGGTGATAGGCGCTGCTCGCATGCGCAAGATGGTGCTCCACCGGCACGTACTTCGCCTTGCTCAACCCCAGTTCGGCCATCAGCGCCAGGGCTTTATCCCGGTTACGGCGGAAGCGGCGATTACCGTTGAAAATCGCATCCAGCGCACGGTCGGGCGCATACCAGTGGCGTTTGGCATAATGCCAGCGTGCTGCCGTATTCAGCGGGATCTCGGCATAGGGGAAAGCCACCACATCGACCTGATCCGGCCGTATGCCCGCTTCTTTCATGCAGTATTTGGCCGCTTCATAGGGAAACTTGTTCTTGGCATGCTTATCGCGAATAAAACGCTCTTCTTCCGCCGCGGCGATGATCTTGCCGTCAACGACGATGGCGGCTGAGGCATCGTGCCCGACAGCACCGGATAAACCCAAAATAATCATGCTTCAAAACTCACTTACATCTTCAATTAAAATCAAAAATTGCCTGACCGTTCACCGGCCCAATGCTTTCGCAAGCAACCGATGCCTGCCATACACCCGCTGCAACGCCTCAACCAGCAGCCGGTAAATCTGCGGCTGATCCTGCCAGTTCTTCAGCAATCGTCTAAGATCGCTGACGTGCCGCGAGGCAAAACACAGGCGGTAGCGGTATTCACGCAGGCTGTCGAGATCGATCAGCAAGGGCCTGGCACCTTCAATATGAATGTTGCTGGCTTTAAGGTCGCCATGCGCGATCTGCAACAGCATCAGTTTGTACATGAGCCAGGCCAGGTTTTCGGCAACCTGCTGTTTTCGCTCCTGCGTTACAGAAGCATCCTCCATCAGTTGTGCTATATTCGGCGCCTGTATGTACTCGGCCAGAAAATACGCCCTGCCGCGCAAAGGGCCGAACCGGGACTCCAGCAGCGCAAGCGGATTGGCCGTGCCGATTCCGTACATCATCAACCGGTGCGCGTTTTTCCATGAAAGCGCCGCGCGGGATGGTCGCCAGGAACGACCGACCCCGTGCCAGAAACTTTTGATATTGTAACGTTTTACGACCATTTTCCGGTCATTGATTTCAGTCAGGCCGACCGTACAGGTATTGCCGCTTTTCAGCCTTTTCTGCCCGACCCCGTCCAGCAATGCATCTGGCGTATTGAGCAGCACCTGCTCAAGCTCCGCGCTGTGGCCTTTACGCGACAGTGCGAGAAAGTGATGCCACGAGCGGGAAACCGCGACATCCGTACATTGCCGCAACACTTTCTTTTCGGCATAACCCTGCACAACACGGCGCCTGTGTTGCGTTATCCGCGTTTGCATCTGCGGCACATCCATCTGCTCGCGCCAGCCCCGGCCAGCAGCGTATGCCTGCAACAGCGGCTCCAGCCAGGCCTGAATCTCCAGCACGTCGAATTTTGAAAGCAGTATCGCAAGATTACCGAGTGCAGCCTGATTGGGGGAAAAACGCGGAAAAGGCTTGATGGCATCTCCATCAAGCGTATAGATACGATCGCCTGCCACCAGAAAGTTTTTCAGGTACAAGTCCGTCTGCATCAGACCCGCATTATGGTGCTGTGCGATCGCCTCAACCAGCCTTGTTGCCAGTTCCAGCCTTTCAGGGCCGGCAGCCTGCTGCCATGACTCTTCTGCATTCATGCCATCGGCGATCGCGGCAAATATCAATACGCTGCCGGAATTCGTGCCACCCTTGTCTGCCAGCAACCCGGAATGAAGCAGTGCGGGGGTAGCAATACCTGCATTGACCAGCCGTTCGACACCCGCGGCATCACGTGCGGCATAACGCCGGGCCTGCGGGCCGATAAATATCTTGGCATAGACAGGCTGGCCATTCCATTGGCCCCGGCAGACCAGCCGCTTGTTCGGTACGCGCCTGACGACATCAAGATTGCGCAGCACAGCCGCTTCATCCAGCGCGAGATCGAATCGCGTCTCCGACGGCTGACAGGAAAGCGATACGAGGTCAGTCATGATTGGTCAGTGCGGTAAAAATGAATGAACAACAATTGCTGCGACTTACTTTGTCGGTTCAAAAGCTGAAGCGTGAGGAACCTTCGTGCATTTCCGGCTACGCCACAGAATCAGTTTACATACCAGTTTTGTCCAGAAACCCAGCCTGGCCACCCCGTAATATTGCTTGAAAAAATAAAGCCGGTTGACTTTGCTCAAACCATCCATCCGTCGATTAAGCGTGGACAGGTCCTGCAATGTCCGCATAATGGGCATGAGTTTTATCCGCGCCTTCTCAAGGTCGATGATGACAACGTCGGGACTCTCCGGCCGAGTCACATTAACGAAGAGATGCTTGGGATAAAGCGCACGGTGCTGGATACGGGCGTAATGCAGCTTCTTTACTGCTTGCGCCACACTGCCGATCAACGCTCTTTTCGCCTTGATCGGACTTCCGGGCTGTGTGAACCACGCATCCAGCACCGCATCCAGAGGCCGGTAGCCGACAAGTTCTTCGGTGACCAGGATCGCCTTCAGTCCTTCACTGGAGGACTTTTCATCAAAAAAAACCGGCCTGGGTACAGGAACGCCCCGATTCAGCAAGTAGCTGATTGTCCTGAACTCGCAGGCAAAGGTCGACTCGCCCGTAAAAGGATGAAAAAAAGTTCGCCTCACATAATTCTGCTGGCGCTTGAGAAAAAACCCTAACTGCTCGCCATCCGGTAATGCCAGCAAGAGCCGGTTCACGCCACTCCAGCCGTTACGGTCATCATTCGGGGTCTCGAACCATTCACTCCGGTAATCCCAGAGACGGTCGAAATCTCCAAGCTGATTGGCATCGAGCAGGCCTTTGCCCATGGATGAAACATATGATTGCAAAACTCCCCCCTTATACAAGAATTGTGACAGGCATTTTGCCATGAAATTTCAGATAGAGTTTAGCAGCGCGTTCTGAGACCTGGCGCCAGAAACCCTGTTCTTCGCTTATGGTTTCATGCAGGCGTTGCCGACGATAATGCTTGAGAAACCTCAAATAGTCGCGCTTGGTCAAGCCGGCATCCATGGCGGAAAAATACAGGGCAGCCATGTCTTTCATACGATCAACCGGGCGGATGGTCGAGCGTATGCCGACACGGTGCAAATCGATCAGATAGAGATACAGCTCGCCTGCCGCCAGCTTGCTGTTATCCAGGCAAATGTGGCAAATATAGAAGTCCCTATGATTCATCCCGCCTTCGTGCAGCTTACGCGCAAGCTCCGCCACTTCGATCAGCAATTTACGCTTGAATGCCGGCGCCGGCGGATTGGTTTTCCAGTTCGCGCAAAGCGTTTCCAGGGAAATGATGTCGCCCAGGTCTTCAGTAATGAGAAAAGATTGAAGACTGGCCGGATTGGACCCGCGAACGCCGCAGGCCACTGCCGGCGTCGTCGGGATACCGATCTCGTTGAGTTTGTGGATCGCCTTCCACTCGGTCTCAGCAGAAAGAATCGGCCATTTGAAGCTCAGCAGGTTCTTGAATATTTCCCGCCAGCCCACGCCGAAGTGCTGTTTGATGAAATACATGCGCCCATCCAGATTGATCTTGATGGTTTTCCTGCCGGGCACATCCCGAAAGACTTGCCCCTGCTGGCGCATTACCGAGTCGAAAAGCCTGTCTTCACCATATAGGGCGATCAGCCAATCAGGCGCATCCAGTGACGTATGACCAGGCCTCACGATCAAGGCCTGCCTTTGTTGGCAGCAATGTCGACCAGCACGGCGGCTTCAGCACTGCCGTCGTTTGCACTCATGATATTTCGCGCGTAATCCAGCCCATTTTTACTCCAGGCATCTCGCTCCTGCGAGGTCATCATGCCATAAAATAAAGCATTGAAACTGTCCTGATCGAATGGAGCAGCAGCCACATATCCTGCTTGCGCATTTTCCACATGGAAAGCATATCCGCATGTCGCTGTAACGAGCACCGGCAATCCACACGCCAAGGCTTCAAGAATTACCAGCCCGGTATTCTCACGATATGCCGGATGCACATATACATCGGCCCCTTGCATCAGATCAGGGATATCCGGCCGGCCGCTGGAAATCGTTACTCGATGCGCCACGCCAAGCCTCTTTGCCATTTTCATGAACGGCTTGGGATTATCCTGCCCTACTGCAACCAGGCGGGTCGTAGACAGCTTGTCTTTCGGCAGGCTGGCGAGTGCACTGATTGCCCGATCAAGGCCTTTCATGGAGAACCCCGAGCCGACCAGCAGATATACGAAGTCATCCGCGCCAAAACCAAAACTCTTGCGCAGATAACTTCTCATTTCCATTTTGTCTTTCAGGATAAATCGTGAAGCAGATAAAAATGGCGGAATAAAATGAAATCTTTCATCTTGCGTGTGATACCACTTTTGAAAATAGCTCTTCTCAATATCAGACAGCAGCAATATCTGGGTGCTTGCATGCGTCGAGAAAATGGCTTGCTCCCATCCGGCAAACCAGCGATATCTTGGAGTAAGCCGGTAGAAAAATCCGCGTTGGGCGTGAGCACGCTCGATGAAGCACGGATCAGCTGCAAAATAAACGTCAAGACCCGTCATGCGATTGAAGCCGACGACCACATCAAATTTATCATCACCCGATCGACGATCCCTGATCTTCTGTTGAACTGCGGCAATAAAGTTTTGATAGCGCCTATAGTTGAAGAATCCCCTGGTCGGCACCAGGTGAACATCGATGGCATCCTCCGGCAAGTCGCCATCCCAGGAAATCGTGAATATCTCGACTTCATGCCCTTTTTTAATCAGCTCCCTGGCAATGCGCAGCATGTCGCGCTGCATACCGCCGAAAGGGAAATACTTAAAAATCAGAAATGCAAACTTCAATCTGCCAACTCGCTGAATTAAAGCATTCATTGTATGCGAAAATGCCGCCTATGCCTCGATTGCTCATCGTCAAGACCACCTCGCTGGGTGATGTCATCCACAATCTGCCCGTTATCAACGACATTCGCGCCCATCTCCCGGAAACAAGAATAGACTGGGTCGTGGAAGAAAGTTTTGCCGACATTCCGCGATTGCACCCTGGCATTGACAAGGTTTTGACAGTCGCGATGCGGCGTTGGCGCAAGCATGCATTGTCCGCCGCCACCTGGCGGGAAATTTCCGCCGTCAGGCATCAGATAAAATTGCATGAATACGACTTCATACTCGACACGCAAGGCCTGCTGAAGAGCGCGCTGATTTGCCGCATGGCCAATGGGACACGGCACGGTTATGGCATGAAATCCGCGCGTGAGCCGCTGGCTGCCAGCCTCTATGACGTCACGCACGATGTTGCGAAAGACCAGCATGCTGTCGTGCGAATCCGGCAACTCGCCGCACAGGCGCTCGGTTACGCCTTGCCGGATTCGCCGCCGGACTACGGAATCCAGACAGGTACGAACGGCATCGGAATCGAACTCCCCGGCGCCTATGTCGTCGGCATGCACGGCACCAGCCGTGATTCGAAACTGTGGTCGGAGGAACACTGGATTGCGCTTGCGCAACACCTGCACGGCAGAGGCCTGGCCATGGTATTGCCCTGGGGCTCTCAAAGCGAATACGAGCGGGCAACCCGGATTGCCGTCCATACCCCGCAGACCATCGTGTTGCCCAGAATGGGCCTGCATGCCCTCACATCCGTCATTGCTTCTGCACAAGCGGCCATCGGCGTGGATACGGGCCTGATGCATCTTGCCGTCGCATTGAAAAAGCCCAGTGTTGCGATTTACACGGATACCGACCCTGCGCTGACCGGCATATATCCGGGTGAAAATACCATCGCCATCAATATGGGAGGTAAAAACCAGCTACCGGCAGTGGCTGATGTCTGCGACTGTCTTGCCGCCCATCGCGTCATCTAGGCAAAAACCTTCCGGCATGGACTTGAAATCCCGATTTTCATCCCCATTTGGCAGATTATTGCGTTCATTTATCAGAGGGAAACCCATGCAAGAGGAAAATCAGAGTCCGGAACAAGAGACTACTGCAGACGAACATCAACCGATAGCGGTTGAAAAAACACCCGAGGAAAAAATCGCAGAGCTGGAAGCGCAACTCGCAGAACAGCAAGCGATGGTGTTATACGCCAAGGCCGAGGGGGAAAATATCCGCCGCCGCGCAACGGAAGATATCGATAAAGCCAGGAAATTTGCGCTGGAGAAATTTGCCGGCGAATTGCTTGCCGTCAAGGACAGCATGGATGCTGCCCTTGACGTCGAGAATGCGACCGTCGAAAGCTATAAAAACGGCGTTGAACTCACCGCCAAGCAACTGCTCAGCGTATTCGAAAAATTCAATATTGCAGAAATCAGCCCTGCCGGAGAAAAGTTCGACCCGAACAAACACCAGGCGATCAGCGCACTGGAATCGGATGCCGAGCCCAATACCGTCATCAGTGTGCTGCAAAAAGGCTACACGCTGAATGACCGCGTTTTACGCCCTGCGCTGGTGACCGTCGCCAAGGCAAAGGCTTAATCAGGTAAAGACCTGGATTCGAACAAGGTCTTGAAAACTACAGATTTATCTCCATTTTTAAAGCATCGCTATTTATTTTGAGAATTTGTTAAGGAAAACATCATGGGAAAAATTATCGGTATTGACTTGGGAACCACCAACTCCTGCGTCGCAGTCATGGAAGGCGGCAAGCCGCG
Source organism: Methylophilaceae bacterium (assembly GCA_905339275.1). Lineage (GTDB taxonomy): Bacteria > Pseudomonadota > Gammaproteobacteria > Burkholderiales > Methylophilaceae > UBA6140. Next base: position 513,442 of record CAJPFK010000001.1, on the reverse strand, counting down.
CGTGATTGAAAACGCGGAAGGTACCCGTACCACGCCATCCATCATCGCCTACCAGGATGATGGCGAAATTCTCGCCGGCGCCCCGGCAAAACGCCAGGCAGTGACCAACCCGAAGAACACCCTGTATGCGGTAAAGCGTCTTATCGGCCGCAGGTTTGAAGAAAAGGAAGTGCAGAAGGACATCGGCCTCATGCCCTATTCCATCGTCAAGGCTGACAATGGCGATGCATGGGTGGAAGTTCGCAACGAAAAAATGGCGCCGCCGCAAATCTCCGCTGAAGTCCTGCGCAAGATGAAGAAAACCGCAGAAGACTATCTCGGCGAAGAAGTGACCGAAGCCGTCATCACCGTGCCTGCCTACTTCAACGACAGCCAGCGCCAGGCCACCAAGGACGCCGGCCGTATCGCCGGCCTCGATGTCAAGCGCATCATCAATGAACCGACTGCCGCTGCGCTGGCATTCGGCATGGACAAACAGGAAGGCGATCGCAAGATTGCCGTCTACGACCTGGGCGGCGGTACTTTCGACGTCTCCATCATCGAAATTGCCGAAATCGACGGCGAACACCAGTTCGAAGTGCTTTCCACCAACGGGGATACCTTTCTGGGCGGTGAAGACTTCGACAACCGCCTGATTGATTTCCTGGCTGATGAATTCAAGAAGGAAAACGGCCTTGACCTGCGCAACGACCTGCTGGCCAAGCAACGCCTGAAGGAAGCGGCAGAAAAAGCCAAGATCGAGCTTTCCTCCGCCCAGCAGACCGAAGTCAACCTGCCCTACATCACGGCAGATGCATCCGGGCCCAAGCACCTGGTGGTCAAGATTACGCGCACCAAGTTCGAATCACTGGTGGAAGACCTGATCGAACGTACCATCGCACCTTGCCGCACGGCATTGAAAGATGCGGGCGTAAAAGTTGAAGACATCACCGACGTCATTCTGGTTGGCGGTCAGACCCGCATGCCCAAGGTACAGGAGAAAGTGAAGGAATTCTTCGGCCGCGAGCCACGCAAGGACGTCAACCCGGATGAAGCCGTTGCCGTCGGCGCAGCAATCCAGGGTGGCGTGCTGCAAGGCGATGTCAAGGACGTGCTGCTGCTTGATGTAACCCCACTGTCACTGGGTATCGAAACCCTGGGCGGCGTCATGACCAAGCTGATCAAGAAAAACACCACGATCCCCACCAAGGCATCGCAGGTATTCTCGACTGCCGATGACAACCAGTCCGCCGTGACCATCCATGTATTGCAGGGCGAGCGTGAAATGGCGAGCGGCAACAAGAGCCTCGGCCAGTTCAACCTGAGCGACATTCCGCCTGCACCACGCGGCATGCCGCAGATCGAAGTGACTTTCGACATCGATGCCAACGGTATCCTGCACGTATCCGCCAAGGACAAGGCCACCGGCAAGGAAAACAAGATCAAGATCCAGGCGAATTCCGGCTTGAGCGAAGAAGAAATCAAGCGCATGGAAGAGGAAGCTGCGCAATACGCAGACGAAGACCGCAAACTGCGTGAACTGGTCGATGCGCGCAACAGCGCCGATGGCATGGTGCATAGCGTGAAGAAGTCACTGACCGAGCACGGCGACAAACTGGATGCATCCGAAAAAGAAAAGATTGAAGCGGCGATCAAGGATGTCGAAGACGCCATGAAGAGCGATGACAAGGCCGAAATCGAGGCCAAGACCAATGCCCTGATGGAAGCTTCGCAAAAACTTGGCGAAAAGGTCTATGCCGAACAGCAGGCGCAGCAAGGCGAGGAAGCGCAGCCCCAGGGCGAGAAAACCGTGGATGCAGAAGTCGTCGATGCCGAATTTGAGGAAGTCAAAGACGACAAGAAGTAATTCATGAAAAGTGAAAGGTAGAATGTGAAACACGAGCACAAGCAGCTTAAACATTGGCAAGCTGCCATGCAGTTGGCCGAAGACGTGTGCGGTTTCACATCTATCTTTCCCAAAGATGAGCGGTTGGGACTTGCTTCACAGTTACGACACGCGGCCGGATCGACACCTTCGGACATTTCAGAGGGTGCCGGCCGTAAAGGCACAGAGGTGTTGCAAGGCAAGCTCGATGAAGTCTCGGCTTTGACGTTGGCATTTACTAAAATCACTCCGGCAAAAGCTGGAGTGATTTTTACATCTCACTTTTCATATTGAGCATTTCACACAAAACATGGCAAAAAAAGATTACTACGAAGTCCTGGGCGTAAACCGTGATGCGTCAGATGAAGATATCAAGAAATCGTATCGAAAGCTGGCAATGAAGTATCACCCGGACCGGAATCCGGACAACCCGAAAGCTGAAGAAAGCTTCAAAGAAGCCAAGGAAGCCTACGAGATACTCTCGGACGAACAGAAACGCGCCGCCTACGACCAATATGGTCACGCCGGTGTCGATCCCAGCATGGGCGGTGGCGCTGGTGGTCAGGGATTCGGCAATTTCGCCGATGCATTTGGCGATATCTTCGGTGACATCTTCGGCGGAGGTGGTGGCGGACGCCGCTCCAACGTCTACCGTGGCGCAGACCTGCGCTACAACATGGAAATCTCACTGGAAGATGCCGCACGCGGCACCGAAACCAAGATTCGTATCCCGGTCATGGCCGAATGCGAAACTTGCCATGGCTCCGGCGCCCGCCCGGGCACATCGCCCGTCACTTGCACGACCTGTAACGGCCACGGACAGGTGCGCATGCAGCAGGGATTCTTCTCCGTCCAGCAAACCTGCCCCAAGTGTCATGGTACCGGCAAGATGATAAAGGAACCCTGCCCGACCTGCCACGGCGGCGGCCGCGTCAAGCAGCACAAGACGCTTTCCGTCAAGATTCCTGCCGGTGTGGATGAAGGCGATCGCATCCGCCTCTCGGGCGAAGGCGAAGCCGGTGTCAACGGCGGACCGCCGGGAGACCTGTATGTTGTGGTTCACCTGAAAAAGCACGATATTTTCGAACGCGACGGCGCCAACCTGCATTGCGAGATGCCGATCAGTTTCAGTACCGCAGCATTGGGTGGTGAGATCGAGATTCCGACGCTGGATGGCCACGCCAAGATGAAAATCCCGGCAGAAACACAAACCGGCGCCGTGTTCCGCTTGCGCGGCAAAGGCATCAAGCCTTTGCGCAGCAACGATCATGGCGACCTGATGTGCCATGTCGTGGTTGAAACCCCGGTAAAACTGACTGATCGCCAGAAAGAAATATTGCGTGAACTGGAAGAAATCAACCAGCAGGATTCGGATAAACACAGCCCACGCGCCAAAGGCTGGCTGGATAAAGTAAAAGGTTTTTTTGAATGACGCTCAAGAAATCCCGCGCCATCCTAGTGCGGGATTTTTTTTGATCAGTAGGTGCCTTTCTGAATGAACTCGACCTTGTAGCCATCGGGGTCTTCGATAAAAGCAATCACGGTTGTACCGTGCATCATCGGACCTGCTTCGCGCACCACCTTGCCGCCTGACTGTTTTACCTGTTCGCAGGCTTTGTAGGCATCATCCACTTCAATCGCCACATGACCGTAGGCGTTGCCTTTGTCGTAGCTTTCGGTATCCCAGTTGTGCGTGAGCTCGAGAACCGTGTGATCTTTCTCTTCGCCATAGCCGACAAAAGCCAGCGAAAACCTGCCCTCCGGATAATCCTGTTTGCGCAGTACTTTCATATTGAGCACCTCAGTGTAAAACCTGATGGAGCGCTCCAGGTTGCCGACTCTCAGCATAGTGTGCAGCATACGCATGTTGTTTCTCCTGATTACCGATTATTTTGCGGCAGTGATTCGCAGATACTTTTCGTGCAACTGCTCCTTGGTCTCACGCATGTCCGGATCAAACGGGATGCAATCAATAGGACAAACCTGCTGGCATTGCGGTTTGCTGAAATGGCCGACGCATTCCGTGCAGAGGCTGGAATCTATTTCATAGATTTCCTGCCCCTGATAAATGGCGCCGTTCGGGCACTCGGGCTCACAAACGTCACAGTTGATGCATTCATCAGTAATCATCAACGCCATGACTAAACCTTCAGTTTCTCTTGAATCGCCGCCTCTACGACCGCGGGAACGAATTTCCTGATATCGCCGCCCAGAAGCGCGATCTCCCTGACCAGGCTGGCCGAGATGAACATATACTGTTCTGACGGCGTCAGGAACAGGGTTTCGACTTCGGGATAAAGATGGCGGTTCATTCCGGCCAATTGAAACTCATATTCGAAATCCGATACCGCGCGCAGGCCGCGAATCACAACCTGGGCGCCTTCTTCGCGGGCGAACTGCATGAGCAGGCCGGAAAACCCGACCACTCGGACGTTCGGGCAATCGGCCAGCACCCTGGCGGCCAGCGCGACGCGCTCATCCAGGCCGAACAGCGGCTTTTTGTTCTGGCTTTGCGCAACCGCAACGATCACTTCATCGAACAAACGCGCGGCACGGCGCACCACGTCTTCGTGGCCTAAGGTAATCGGGTCAAACGTTCCCGGGTAGATGGCTGTCTTGGTCATGACCGAATTTTAGCAGGTGATAGAAAACATTGCCTGCTTTGCCGTGTTTGGCGACCTGCAAATCATGCGCATCGGCCAGCGCGAACTCCGCCTCGGCATAGACCATTGCACCTGCTGCCAGATGCCGGCCGAGCACCGGCAGGAGTTTATCCATCCATCCCTGATTGTAAGGCGGGTCGAGGAAGACGATATCAAACGGCTGCCGGTTTTGTGCAAGAAACTGTAACGCATCCCGCTGCACAATCTCTGCGCGTTCCGCTTTCAGTTGCTTCCGGTTCTCGACCAGCGCTTTATAGGCTGCGGGAGACTTTTCCACCATCACCACGGACCTCGCCCCGCGCGATAAAGCCTCAAAACCCATCGCGCCGGTGCCGGCAAACAGGTCGAGACAGTTCAGCCCGTGCAAGTCCTGCCCCAGCCAGTTGAACAAGGTCTGCCGCACGCGGTCCGGTGTGGGACGCAAACCGGGGGCGTCCGGAAAACGCAGCAGGCGGCTGCGCCACTCGCCACCGCTGATACGTACCTGGTTGGTTGTTTTGTTACTGCGCTGTGCCAACGATGACTGTCACCATATTGTCCGTCTTCAGGCGCCGATTGAATGCATCCTTGATCTGCGCCGTCGTCACCCTGTCGATTTCCTTGTTGAAATCGTCAAGATAGGTCAATGGTAGCTTGTAGAAACCGATCACTGCCAGATAATCAAGAATCTTGGCATTGCTATCTATGCGTAATGGAAAACTACCAATGATATTCTGCTTGGCGGCCTTGAGTTCAGTCTCGGTTACCCCTTGCCGGATGAATTTATCCAGCGTATCGCGCACAACCTTGAGCGCTTCTGCGCCCTGCTCCTTTTTGGTCTGCAAACCGATCTGGAATGGGCCCTCCACCGCCATCGGCATGAAATAGCTGTTAACGCTGTAGACTAGGCCGCGTTTCTCGCGCACTTCTTCCGTCAGGCGCGAGACAAAACCACCACCGCCCAGAATGTAGTTGCCGACATAAAGCGCAAAATAGTCGGGATCACCGCGCCGCACGCCGGGATAACCCAGAACGATATGCGACTGCGTTGCCGGATGCTCGATGCGCTGCTCGCTGGGCTGCGTTGGCAGCGGAACCGCAGGTAAGGCGCCTGGACTTTCCGCTTTCGGCAGGCCGGAAGAAAGCCGCTCGGCAATCTCATTCGCCTGCTCGCGGCTCATATCGCCGATCAAGGCAATAACGGCATTTCCGGCGCCATAGTGGGTCTGGTAAAACTTCAGCAGATCATCGCGTTGAATGGCATTGACGGTTTCCGGCTCGCTGTCCAGCCCGTAAGGATGGCTGCCGTACAAAGCCTTCATGAAAGTCTTGCTGGAAATCGTGTCCGGCTTGGTCGCAGCTTCCTTCAATCCGGCAATGATTCTCGTTTTTTCGCGTTGCAATATTGCTTCCGGAAAGTCCGGCTGCTGAATAATCCCGGTAAAAATATCCAGCGCCTGGTCGCGCTCGCGTTGATTGCTGAGTGTACGCAACTTGAAGGCGGCACGGTCCAGATCGAGTTCGCCTCCAAGGATAGCGCCGATGTCCGCCATGCGTCTGGAGATATCCTCCTCACTCATGCCGGCAGCGCCTGTCGTCATCATGTGGCGCGTAACCCCCGCCAACCCGGCCTTGGCAGGCTCATCGCGCGCGCTGCCTGCTGCAAAATCGATGCTGATATCAATAATCGGCAGGTCATGGTTTTCGACGAAATAGACTTCGGCCCCCGTGCTGGTTTGCCAGTTTTCGATCTTGACGCCGGCATGGGCCTGCAAACTGATGACCAGCCCTGCGGCCAGCAGCGCAAAGCGCTTGAGGCAGGCCATCATGTTCATATGAGTCGGTTTAGCGTGCATGCGGATTCACCTGTGGCTTGTTATTGTTGGGTTCGATCGGTTGCGGGTCGAGCGTCGCGACGGTCAGCACATCCCTGACGAGGTATTTCCTGGCGACTTCCTGCACCTGCTCCGGTGTGACTGCCTCAAGTCTGGCCGGGTAGTCCTTGAGCATCTTCCATGAATAGCCGGTGGTCTCCAGTTGGCCGATCTGCATCGCCTGGTAGAACATTGAATCGCGTTTGTAGACATCCGCTGCAATCACTTGCGCTTTCACGCGCTGCAGTTCATCGGCCGTCACGCCGGATTCCTTGATCTTCTCCACCTGTTGCAGCAAGGCGGCTTCCAGCTCGGCAACCGTCCTGCCCTGGCTTGGCGTGCCTTCCAGCAGGAACAGGCTCTGGCGGCCGCGCTGCGTCATGTCATACCCTGCACCGACATCGACCGCAATCTGGCTCTCACGCACCAGGCTTTGATTCAGCCGGGCAGAAGCATTGCCATCCAGGACTCCGGCCAGTATCTCCAGCGCGTAGGGCTCCCATTCGGTTTCCGGGTCGTTGAGCGCGGGCGTGCGGAAGCCCATCAGCACGTAAGGCAGCTCAGCCTGCGCCTTGACGATGATACGACGCTCGCCTTTCTGCTCAGGCTCAACCTGCGGTTTTCTTGCCGGCAATGCCCTTGATTTTAATGGGCCGAAATGTTTCCTGGCATGTTTCAGGACGTCCTGTGGATTCACGTCGCCGACCACGACCAGAATCGCGTTATTCGGTGCGTACCAGGTTCTGTACCACTCCCGCGCATCGGCTGCGGTCATGTTTTCCAGGTCGTTCATCCATCCGACAATCGGGCGGCCATAAGGATGTGCGTTATAAACAGCGGCATTGAACTGCTCATAGACCTTGGATTGCGCCTGGTCTTCGGTACGCCAGCGGCGCTCTTCCATCACGACCTTGATTTCCTTTGCAAATTCCTCGTCGGTAAGCACAAGATTATTCATGCGGTCTGCTTCCATCTTGATGGAAAGCGGAAGCCGGGATTTTTCCAGTTGCTGGTAATAGGCGGTATAGTCGCGCCCGGTGAAGGCATTATCGCGACCGCCTGCTGCCGCGATGATGCGCGAAAACTGCCCGGGCTTGATGTTCCTCGTGCCCTTGAACATCATATGCTCCAATACGTGAGCAACACCGGTTTTGCCGTTGACCTCATCGATGCTCCCGGCACGGTACCAGACCTGCGACACGACGACCGGCGAGCGGTGGTCTTCCTGCACGATGACACGCATGCCGTTATCCAGCCTGAATTCATGTATCTCGGCAAACGAAACGGCTGGCAGCATGGCTAGCAGCACGATCAGACTTCTGAATATCACCTTGTTGTTCTCCTTGGATTCAATGTCGACCGCTGTCGCAGACCCGGCATGCGACAAGCGGATGGGCGAAAAGACTTCGTTCTGACAGGCATGCCGGCTACTTAGTTCATGCAGGTGAATGCATGCAACGCCATGCACGGCATGGCATCATGCTGCTGCGCAGCATGAACGCGATTCAACGAATCGCTGCATTATAGCCATTTAACCGATGGCTGATTACGACTAGAATATGGTTATATGTTCAATCTGTTCAAAAAAGACAAATCCCCCACTGACGTTACCGCCCAGGCAGAGCTTGCAGCGCCCCCGGAAGCACCCGCATTAAGCTGGACGGAAAGGCTGAAACAAAGCCTGACGAGGACAAGAAGCCAGCTTGGCAATCAGTTGGCCGGCCTGTTCGGCGGCGGCAGGATCGACGAAGACGTCTATGAGGAGCTTGAAACCATCCTGCTCACTTCCGATGTCGGCGTCTCGGCAACGCAGGCCCTGCTGGAAGATATCCGCAACCGGGTCAAGCGCCAGCACCTGGATGACACCAGCCAGCTACGCGAAGCGCTCAAGCAAGCCTTGCTGGAATTGTTGTCCCCGCTGCAGAAACCATTGGATACCACCACTCACCAGCCATTCGTCATCATGCTGGTCGGGGTCAACGGCGCAGGCAAAACCACGACCATAGGCAAGCTGGCCAATTTTTTCCAGGCACAGGGCAAATCGGTACTGATCGCGGCAGGCGACACCTTCCGGGCCGCTGCGCGCGAGCAGTTGCAGGCCTGGGGCGAGCGCAACCAGGTGCACGTCGTCACCAACCAGAGCGGCGACGCCGCTGCGGTGATTTATGACGCGGTCAATTCGGCCAGGGCAAAAAACATCGATATCGTGCTGGCTGATACTGCCGGACGCCTGCCGACGCAACTCAACCTGATGGAAGAAATCCGCAAGGTGCAGCGTGTCATCGGCAAGGCGATACCGGAAGCGCCGCATGAAATATTACTGGTACTGGATGCCAACACCGGCCAGAATGCCGTGACCCAGGTCAAGGCATTCGACGATGCGCTCAAGGTCAGCGGGCTGGTCCTGAGCAAGCTGGACGGCACTGCCAAGGGCGGCGTCATTGCGGCCATCGCGCAGGCCAGGCCGATTCCCATCCGCTACATCGGCGTTGGCGAGAGCATCGACGACCTGCGGCCATTCAATGCGGAAGAGTTCGTGGAGGCCCTGTTCTCGTGATCAGGTTCGATCAGGTCGGCAAGCGCTATCCCGGCAGCAACCAGGCGCTGCAGAATGTGTCTTTCGAGATCAACCAGGGTGAACTGGTTTACGTCACCGGGCACTCGGGTGCAGGCAAGAGCACGCTGCTCAAACTGATTGCCGCGCTCGAACGCCCGACCAGCGGCACCGTCCTGATCAACAACCAGAATATCAGCAAGCTGCGCAATGCCGCAGTACCCTACCTGCGCCGCAAATTCGGCCTGGTCTTCCAGGACCACAAACTGCTGTACGACCGCAACTGTTTCGACAATGTCGCCCTGCCACTGCATATCAACGGCATTACCGGCAGCGAAGCAGGCAAGCGCATCCGTGCGGCGCTGGATAAAGTCGGATTGCTGGGCAAGGAAAAAGCCATGCCGATCACGCTGTCCGGCGGCGAGCAGCAGCGCCTGGCAATAGCCCGCGCCGTGGTCAGCCGTCCGGCCATCCTCATCGCCGATGAACCCACGGGCAATCTGGATGACAGCTATGCCAATGAAATCATGAATCTTTTCTTTGCGTTCCAGCAAGTGGGCGTCACCGTCATTATCGCCACCCATGCGCGAGAACTCGGGCCGCAAGCCAAAATCCTCAGGCTGCATGAAGGCCTGCTCAGTGCGACCGAAATGAACGGAGCACCCGCATGAAGCACTGGATCAACCAGCACAGGCAGGCGCTGCAGCTCGTGCTGGGCCGCATGCGAAACAACCTGCTTGCCACAAGCATCATGTTTGCCGTCATGGGCGTTACGCTATGCCTGCCCGGTACGCTGTATGTGATTGTCGATAATCTCAACCGGCTGGCTGGCAGCATGCAGAGCGAGCCGCAAATCAGCCTTTTCCTGAAACTGGATATCGAGGCGGAAACCCTGGACGATCTCAAGAAAAAACTTGAAGCGCACCCTGGGATAGAAAGCCATTTGTTCGTCGGCAAGGAGACTGCCTGGGAGCAGATCAAAAGGAGTGCTGAAAGCGCTCCCGTCGCAGCCAGCCTCGAAAAAAACCCGCTGCCCGATGCCTATTTCATCAAGCCCGGAAGCAAGGACCCTGTCCTGATTGAAAGCCTGCAAAGCGAGCTGCAGCAATGGGAAGGCGTCGAGCTTGCGCAACTGGACGCTGGCTGGATCAAGCGCCTGCACGCCATATTGGAGCTTGGCAAGAAAGCCATCCTGGTATTGGTTGTACTGCTCGGATTCGCGCTGGTCGCCATTATCGGCAATACCATACGCCTGCAGATCGTCACCCAGCGTGAAGAAATCGAGGTCAGCAAACTGATCGGCGCCACGGACAGCTTCATCCGCCGCCCCTTTCTCTATTCCGGCGTGATTTACGGACTTGGCGGGGGACTGACCGCCTGGCTGATGCTGGCGTCGGTAATCAGCCTGTTCAATCTCTCCGTCGCCGAACTGGCCGAACTCTATGCCAGTGGTTTCCGCCTCGACCTTCCTTCCCTTGAAACCGGCGTGACCATGATTGCATGCGCAGTCGGCGTCAGCCTGCTGGGTTCCTACATTGCGGTGAACCGCTCACTCTCGCAGCTCAATTTGAATTAGGGCGTTGTTCATGTCAATGGCAATGCAATGCCTGCCATCTCTCCGGCTCACTTCCTCGACTTGAAACTCTCGCATGGGTCGTTCCGCTCTATCGGCGCCGTAATCCAGAGATAATCGTATTGGGCGGCTAGCTCGGCCAGGTCGCCCTGCAGCTTTGGCGTATCCTCTAAAAAGCCGATGCTGGTATAGCGGCTGTCCGGCAGGTGCCGGCGGATCAGGCTGGGCACACCGTAATCCCGGCGCACATGGCCATTGCCTGCAACAAGTACGGCAGGACGCGTAGTTGCGCCACGCAGCGCGGAAAACATGGCAGCATCCCTGGCACGTTGCGCCAGGCGCAGCCCTGACAACATGGTATTGTCCAGATAGCCGCAATGCCCGCGCAGCAGGTCTGCATCCAGCTTATCCTGCGCAGCAGGATCGAGCGGCGCCTGTGCAATCAGTTCGGCCAGGTCCGCAGGCAAGGCCGCCACGCCTTCGCGCACGGCATTCTTCGCTGTCGCGCGCGGAATGTTGCCGCCGAGCAGCGGCATGTCAGCAGCAACCGCGGCGGCAAACAGGGGCTGGTGCAACGGCCAGCGCCAGCCCTTGGCGTCGAACCCCGCCTGTTCAAGGTCGCCTTGCAGATTACCGCTGGAAACAAACGTTCGGCCTATCTCAAGATGTTCAGCCACCAGGGTTGGTGCGAACTGATTGAGGGAATCCAGCAACTCGCCCCGTCGCTGATGGTGATGACGACTATCGTGCAATTCACCAAGCAGGATGAAGTCGCTCCCGGCGATCGCCTGCACAAGCTGTTCACGACTGATGACAGTGCCATCCCGCATATCGAGGATACGTTCCTCCGCCTGCGCGCCCCAAGCGGAGATCAGCCCGCACAACAGGATCAGGATACGGCAATTCACTCTTTGGCCTCCGGTACGTAAATCATGGAACCGTCTTTCATACGGTACGCTACCCCTGCCTTTTCGCCATCGCCGCCGCCAATATTTCCATTGGCCTTATAGCGCTCGATTTTCTCGCCTTTTTTCACAACCATTTCCATATTGGGCTTACCGGCATCGGTAATCACAGTGACGTCCTGGTTGCTGAATGCATTCAGCATGGGGTTCTTTGCAACGGTAATCAGCAGGGCAGCAATGATGACGAGGAAAATATCGATGATATTGACCACGGATAATATGGGATCTTCCGTTTCGGGCTCATGCAGTAGCTTCATGCTCATTTTGCGTTTCCTTGTTTGATCGCTGCGATTTCGAGCAATTCTTCAGCCAGCCAGCGGCGGCGTACGTTCACTACCCAATAGGTGATGGAGGCAGCAATCAGCGCCAGGATGACGGCGGAGAACGCGACAGTCAAATTGCCTGAAACATCGGCCAGATTGCCGTCAGAAAGCGATTTGAGGGCAGGGCCCATCGGAATCATGGTAGCGACCAGACCCAGCATGGGCGCAACGCGGCTGGCGATACGTTGCGTTTCCAGCATTTTGTGCGCCAGCACATCGAGCGCGTCATCGCTTAGATCGGGTTGCTGGCGGTAGGCTGCCAGCAGGGCCTTGCCTTGGCCTTTCTTGCGGCGCAAAGACAGTACGACGAATTCGCCCAGCACCCAGAACGCATAAAGAAACAGCAGGGAAATCAAGGCCAGTGTGGGTATCAGGAACAGCTGGCCGACCAGGTACATGGAAGATTCTATTTGGTTTTGCATGGTAAAGCTCCGAATGGGTAAATCATCAAAATGAAAAATCAGGTACGCCAGGCGCGGCCAGCACCACCGGCGATGGATAACGCCAGAAGAGCGAGCGCAAACGACAGCAATGGCGCCTGTTTAGATGGCTGCGGCTCTTCTACACGTTCCAGTTTGATACCTTGAATGGGCGGTGGAGGTGCTGGTGTCTGAGGTTGCGCCTCGGCTTGTTCCTGGGCTGATTCCGGAGCCTGCTGGGCAGCGGGCTGCTGCGCGCTTTGCAGGCCAAAGCCGGTGGCGACATAAGCATTGAATGCAGCATTGTCTGTACGTACATCGTAGCGGTTAGCCAGATCCTGGTAACGGTTTTTCAATTCTTTCACAGTCGCGGGGTCGGCTTGCCAGTAGCCCTGGCGCGCGGCTTCCAGCATGCGTTCTATGGATTGCGCCAATGCGTGCGGGTTCTTGCTCTCGAACCATTGCTTGAGCCCGAGCTTATGCTTGTCTCGCACATAGACGTCTACAAACTCTTCCCACTGGTCATCACGCACGATTTCGCGCGACGTGGCCTGCCAGCCCCAGAAATTGTTGATGCCGTCCAGTACTTGCAGCGTACCGGCATAGCCTTCACGTTTCAGGCCTTCGATATAGCCGGGGTGGAAATTACGGGTTGCCAGTTCCTTGGCGAGGAATTGCGCAGCGCCTTCCACCTTGCCGGAACCGGAGCCGCGCAGGTTGGAGATGTAAAGCTCAGGCGCCTTGCCGTCGAGATGGCGGACTGCCAGCCCGATACCGCCCAGGTACTGGAACGGGTCGTCTGTGGTCAGCATGCCGTAAAGATTGGAGGTGCGTGCCAGCACGGCGCCTTCGGTGCCTTTCAGGTGTTCGGCATAGAGATTGACTCCCTTGTCGCCGGGCTGGCCCCATTCGGCTTCATCCGGCCCGTAGGCGAACTGCATGCGAGAGAGATAGAGCTGCGCCAGTTTGCGGTCGCCTTCTTCCTTGCCTTTCCAGGTGTCGGTGGCCGGTGCCGCGTCGTCCAGCCCGGTGCCGTAGCGGCCGGATTCAGAAGAGAAGATGCGGGTTTGCCCGGCACGTAATGCGGCTTCCGCGCTCACGCCCTGTTTCTGCAACTGGCTGGCGATGCGGCGGCTGTTCTCTGCCACCGGGTTATCGACTTCATCCGCTTCTGCGGCAAGCTTGGCTGCTTTCGCCAGTTGTTTCATGACGTTGGGAAAATGGTCACGATAGAGGCCGGTGGCAGATAAAACGACATCCACGCGCGGACGGCCCAGCTTCTCGCGCGGCACCAGTTGCACATCGGTGACACGGCCGCCTGCATCCCAGACCGGTTCCACACCCATTGCCCACAATGCCTGCGCTTCCAGCATGCCGAAATGGCGCATGGTTTCCACCGACCACAGCGTAAACGTGAGTTTTTTCGGAATCTTGCCGGTTTGCGTGCGATGCGTCGCCAGCAGGTTTTCCAGCGCTTCCTTGCCGGCTTCCCAGGCTGCCTTGGTCGGCACGCGCGAAGGATCGAATGCGTACAGGTTACGTCCCGTCGGCAATGCGTCCGGGTTCTTGATCGGGTCGCCGCCATAGGATGTAGGAATGTAGCGGCCATCCAGCGCACTCAGGAAGGCGGTGATTTCGTTACGTGCACCCAGGTCGCGGTACCAGCCCCTGGCTTTTGCCACGAGAGGTTGTACTTTTTCCGGCAATGTTGCGTCATCTGCCGCATTGCCGTGAATAACCTGTTGCAGGCGCTTGTAAGCTGTAGATTCTGTCAATCTGGTGTAATCGCCCACCAGCATCTCATCGGCTTCTTCGCCGGGACCGGCAACCGCTTCCCAGAAATCCTTGCCCATCATCATCAGCACCGTGGTCATGCGCCATTGCTCGTCGGCACCCCGTCCGAAAGTATGCAGCCCCATGGGTTGGGCCGTGCGCGCCAGCTCGTGCAGGTGATCGTGAACTTCGGTAACGAAAGCAGGAAACTCATTGGCGATGCGTTCCGCACTCCAGCCCATATCCTTGTCGATACGCTCTTTCCTGACCAGTTGCAGGAAATCAGCCTTGATCTTTTCTTTTACCGCGCCTTCATCCTGGGCTATCCAAGCATGCAGCTGGTCGTGGATATGCGTCAGGCTGGCATGCAGGCCAGCCGGGGCGAACGGCGGAGTCTGGTGGCTGATGATGACGGCGCGGCCGCGGCGTTTGGCCTGCGTTGCTTCGCCGATGTTATCAACGATGTAAGGATAAACGACCGGCACGTCGCCGATTGCCAGCATCGGATAATCATGGACGGAAAGGCCGCGCTCCTTGCCCGGCAGCCATTCCTGGTTGCCGTGGGTGCCGTAGTGCACCAGTGCGTGCGCCTTCGCCTGCTCCTTGGCCCAGAGATAGCTTGCCAGATAGAAGTGGGAAGGGATTGCGCTGGTCGAGTGATACAGCGACTTTTCCTTGTCTTCCCCACGTTCGCCGCGTGGCGCCTGCGGAAGCAGGCTGACGTTGCCCATTTTCAGGCGCGGCACAATGAAGAATGCCTCGCCGTTCAGCCTGAGCACCATGGATGATTTTTCCGGTGCGCCCCAGCGTTCGTTCAGTGCGTTCTGTACATCGGCAGGCAGCGTTTTCAACCATGCGCTATAGGTCTTGACCGGCAGGCGCTCGGCCAGGCCCTCGTTCAGCAATGTACGCAGCTCGGCCTGGTCTTCCGGTGGGCGGTAATACGGCGCGAGCAGGCGCTGCAATGTCATGATCAGCCGGTTTTCATCGGTGACCGGCACCTGGTAGCCCGCCTCGCGCATGGCGGCCAGCGTGGCATCCAGGCTGCGCGGCAGGTTCATGAAGGATGCCGACAGGTTCTTCTCGCCGGGCGGGTAATTCCAGAAAAAGACAACGATGCGCTTGTCCCGGTTGTCCGTATGTTGCAGCTTGGCGAGATTGACCGCTTTTTTCACGATTGCCAGCGCCTGCGCATCGATGGCGACGATCTGTTCGTCGCTTTTGCGCGTCGCGGCGGCAATCTGGATATCCGTAACACCCGCATATTCGGCCTGCGCCAGGTAGAACGGCACGTCCATCAGCGCGACGCCATGCGGGTCGGCACGCCATGCCGACTCATCGCCCTTGCGGTAGGGCATGGCCTGGATCACCGGAATGCCCAATGCTTCGAATTCCTTGCGGCGGCCTTCCGGGTTGAGCATGATCTGCGTGTTGATGATGACATCGGCAACCGGCTTTCCATCGAGCGTCACCATATTGGTGATGGCATCGGCATCCATGACGGGGCTGTAAAAAGGCAGCGCGATGGCGCCTTCCGCTTCGATGTCGCGGATCAGGTGGTCGATGAAAGCGGTCTGTTCCGCTGCGATGTATTGCTGGTGCATCGCAATCGCAACAACAGCCGGGTGAGGCTGTTGACTGAGATCAATCTTGCGCCAGGTGAAGTAGGCAGCGGCATTGTCGAATACGAGTTGTGGTGCCTCTGGATGATAAACAGCCGAAGGCGGGAATATGATGGGGTCTGTCACCTCTGCCCACGGTTTTCCGTCGAAATGCGCCTGCAGGGTACGGAAGAAATTCTCGAAATTACTGCGGCCGCCGTTTACATAATAGTCATGCAACCGTTGCGGCAAGCCATCCGGAAGCGCGCCGGCATTGGCTGATTTGGTGCTGATCCAGATGAACGGTTTGCCGGATTTCTCCAATGGCGGCAGTGCACCGGCAAGGCGCGTGCGGATATAGGCCTCGATATGGTCGCGCGGGGCATCGAATACGACAAGGTCCGCGCCTGAAAACAGTTCGCTGCCGATATCGGCAGCGAGTCTTTCAACAAAACGGGATTCCACCTGGATATCGTAAGTCTTGGCGATATTTGCCAGATTATTGAATTTGCCCGGAGAAACCGGGCTGGTGGAAACAAAAAGTACGGTGGCAGCCTGGACTGCGAGGCTGCAAACCAGAAGGCCTGCAGCCAGCAGTCCACGACTTAACAACTTATTGATAAGGGACATTGTAACCTTAGAACTGGTACTTGAAACTTACAGAGGCGTTACGGCCGGGCTGGCTGTAGGCATCGACATCCGTAGCAGTCATGCTCAGATTACGCACGTCCGCCCAGAGGAAATGCTTGCGGTCGAAGATGTTGAACACGCCGCCGTGCACGCTGAAATTCTTGTTGAAGTTATAGTAACCAGCCAGATCGAATATCTCGAAGTTTTCCGGCTTATAGCGAACGCCACCCGTGGGCAGGAGAGGCGCGCGGCTCTTGCGCTCCACCGCGGTCATCATGAGCTGCGCACCGTAGTTGCCGCTCTTGTCATAGCGCAGCCCGACCACCAGCTTGTCCGGGTCTATGGTGTCGAGTGGCTCTGTGACTCCCCCTTCCTTGGATTCGCCTTTGGTATGTGCATAAGCTGCTGAAATACTCCAGTTGTCATGGAAAGCCCATTCGCCGCGCAGCTCGTAACCGCTGATATCCACTCGGCCGATGTTGATGGACTGCAGGACGTCAACAAGTATGCTGTTATCACCGCTATAAGGCACGTTTTCTTCGACCTGCACGTTACTGGAGATAAAGTCCTTGTATTTGCCCTTGAACGCGCTGGCGCTGTAGCGCAAGCGATCATTCTGCCCGCGGATGCCCAGCTCGATCGAATCACTGGTTTCCGGCTTGAGGTTAGGATTGCCGATTGATGTGTACGGCCCTGAGCCGGTAGCCACAACCAGGTTGGTCACGCCGCCATTCACTTGGCTGGGTTTAGGCGCACGGAAACCGTGGGCATATTGGGCAAAAATATTGGCCAGCGGATCCACCTTCCAGATGACACCGAGCTTGGGCGAGATTTCATCATCCTTGAGCGTGCTCGGCGGTACCTGATTCTGTGTCAGATAGAAGCTATCCACATGCGGCTTCAGCTCAAAGCGGTCATAGCGCAAGCCGGGGATGACGCTGAACTGGCCAACGTTGATTTCATCCTGAATGAAGGCTCCAAACAGTTCGTAATCGGTATCCGGAAAGCTTTTGTTTGGTACAAAGGCGGCGCCAGAACTATTAAAACCATCCTTGAACGAGGTAACGTCGCTAAAGCTCGCATCCAGGCCGTAGATCACACGGTGTGCAATTTCGTTACCGAAGTTGCTTTCCAATTGGAGGCTACCGCCAATCGCATCCTCAGCGTATTCGGTAGTACGTGTACGTAAGGCAAGAGCTGCGGTAGAACGTTCTTCAAGGCCAAACTGTTCGTTCTTGGAGTCTTGGCGATACAGGCTTGCATTTAGCCGCTGAAACCAGCGGTTGCTACCATTATCGTAGGCATAATCCAGTTTGTAGAGACGCCGGGTGATATCTTCCTTCACCTGGACATTGGTCAGCGCGGCAACTGTGAACGGATCGCCGAAGAAGCTGAATGGTGTGGTCTTCACCTCACGGTCGAGGTCCTCGATCGTGATCTTGAACTGATGGTTCTCACTGGGCTTGAGCACCAGCTTGGCCAGCAGGTACTGCGACTCGATATCCGAAGGATTCGGCTCGGTACGGTTGATGTTGCGCACGCCGATATCGCCCATGTTCTCGGTTTCGCGCCCGTTGCGGATACTGGCCAGCAGCATGGCTTCGACCACGTCATTGGCATAGGCGAAGGAAGGAACCGTGGTCCAGCTATTATCGACGGAAGCATAAGTTGTTTTTAGAGCAGCTTGCCAGGGTTTGCCAAGCGTCAACAAATCCTGAGGGTCTTTTGTCAGGAAGCTGACAGCGCCGGACAAACCGTCGCTGCCGTACTGGGTGGATGCCGGACCACGCAGGATTTCAACGCGCTTATAGGCTTCAACATCGATGTAATCGCCACGGCCGGCGGCATAAGGGCCGCTTTCGTAAATCATCGGCAATCTGACGCCATCGGTCTGCAACAGCACCTGGTCGCCTTCCAGGCCGCGGATATTGATGCCTTCGTTACCTGCGCGGCCGGTCGCGCGGAAAACCGCCGATGCGCGATTAGGCGTGGAACGCACTGAGACGCCGGTTTCATAGCGCAGCAAATCCTTGATGTCGGTCGGCATCTCTTTTTCAATGTCGTCTGCAGTTTTCGTGGTGACGGTCGCCGCGATGTCGTTGACGTCCTGTTCCGTGCGGGTAGCAGAAACCACGACTTCATTCAGGATGCGCGGTTGCTGACTTTCAGTGACTTCCGCCACGGGCTCGGATTCCGCCATGGCTTGAGAAATGCTGCCTGCATACATCAGGGCAAGCAATGTGGAAATATAACGTCGCTTATAGGCGCGCGACTTGGCATGTGTGTGATCCATAAACAGACTCCCAGAGAATAGATTGCATCTGGCTGGCTGCCTAGGGTTTCACCCATCAGTGGCTTGCTTGATACGTTGACCAATTGACTGACCGCATCCGCTGGTAGCAGATGCGGTCACCAATTGCGCACTTTAGCATAAATTTCACTACATGATAATAGTTCTCATTTATATTAAATTAAGAAGTTCCGGATAAAGATAAAGAAAGGATGCTGGAATGAATGCTGCAGTACTGAAGGGTAATTAAAGCCGTGCCATCCGGGGTTGAATCTTTCGGCCTCAGGAGCTCGCCGGCCAGGCATTTTGAGCCGATGCCGCCACCCTGTTGCGGGATGACCCGGTCATACATAGCCTTAGATAGTACCTCTTTAGTGTAATTGTTGATGGTTGCCCGAGGACATAGTATCTGATCTCCAAATTAAATATTCTCAGGAGATTATCCATGTCGAAGTTAGGCTTTAAATACAAGAAACAAGCGGTCAAAGACCAGCAACCATCAATGAACGTGCCAAATGTTCCTGCCTGGCTGGGAGATACGTTTGTATCTGCAGATAAAGACAAAACCATCTGCGCCGGCTTCTTCCGTCTGGAAAAAGGCGAAGCGCTGGTTTACGACTACGATTACGAAGAAATGAAGATTATCGTGGATGGCACATTCATCATTTCCGACACAACCGGCCAGAAAGTGACTGCAACTGCGGGCGACGTGTTTTACTTCCCGGCAGGTAGCCGCATCACTTTTGAAACGCCTGATTTTGCCATCGGGTTCTTCTGTGGTCAGCGTCAACCGCTCTAAAATTTGATTGCATCATGCATGTCAGGACCGCCGGAACCGGCGGTCTTATTTTTTATTGCGGAACTCAGCACTAGTCATCCGATTTTAGCTGCGCCATCTGCCGTATTTCACTCATGGCACTGGCCGTTCTCTCGGCAAGCTTACGCACTTCATTGGCGACGATCGAAAATCCGCGTCCCGCCTCCCCTGCCCGCGCAGCCTCTATAGCCGCGTTGATAGCAAGAATATTCGTCTGCATGGTGATCTGGTTGATCGTATCTGCAACCTTGAGAATCTGCTGCAGGTTGTCCCTGTGGCGTTTTTGATTGAGTTGATGCAGTTCCGCGGTTCGGCGCTCATCGCTGATGTCGCGGATCGCGCCAGCCGAGCGTAGTGCCATGCCGTTACTGTCGCGTATCGTGGTAGCGCGCTCCCTGAACCACACATAGCCGCGATTTACCGTTTTAAGCCGGTATTCCGCATTATACGGCGTGTTCCCGCTGCCATCGGCGAGATGGCTGGAAAATGCAGCCGAGACTTTTTCCAGGTCTTCAGGGTGCACCGCATTTGCCCAGCTATCCCAGTTGTCCGGAAAATCGTATGTTTTCTCATGGCCAAGCAGCCTTCTGAACTGGGCTGACCACTGGATTTTGCTATCCTTGTGATCAATATCTCCATCGGCGATGTGCAATATCCACATACCCTCGGTAATGGCAGAGTTTGCGAGTTCGATATCGGATAGTTTTTCCCTGATTTGCTCCAATTCAGCCAGCAGGTTCTGCTGCCCGGATTCAAGCTGTTTGGACTGCCTGTCTGTGCTTTTCATGAATGGCTTCTCTTTGCATGATTGATATACAAATTGCTGCTGATTTCCGTAAAAAAACCAGCGACTGCAGCTTTTACCCATCGGATGGCATGGTATCCGGATCGCCATTGATTAAGCAAAAAAAAGCCCGCCTGATGTTATTGCATGGCGCAATGGCCTGCATCAGGCGGGCAGGGAGGTCAAGCCAATTGATTCATCAACTCTTCGTGCACTTCAAAGATATCGCCAACAATGCCGTACTTGGCGATCGTGAATATGGAAGCGCCCGGATCCGTATTGACCGCCACGATGGTAGGCACGTGCTTCATGCCGGCCATATGCTGGATCGAGCCTGAAATGCCCAGCGCCACATAGAGCTTGCAGTTGCCGACCACCTTGCCTGACTGGCCGACCTGCCTCGATTTCGGCAGCCAGCCCGCATCAGCGATCGGCCTGGAGCAGCACAGGGTTGCGCCGGCAGTCTCAGCCAGTTCGCGAAAGTCTTCCACGTTGGTTTCTTCGCCGATGCCACGGCCGATCGAGACGATGAAATCAACGGTCGTGATATCCACGTCGTTGCCGCCACCCAGCTCGATGTATTCCTTGTTGGTGCTGCGCGACGGTTTGGCAGCAGCCTCGAAGCTGCTGACGACTGGTGCGGATGCGCCTTCCTGCGGCTTGTATACATTGGCCCGGACCGCAACAACCACGCAGGACTTGCCTGGGAAATCGACCTCGACGTTGACCTTCTGGTTATAGCCGCCGCGCGTTGCCACCAGGTCGGCACCGTCATATTCCAGTTTGAACACATCGGTTGCAAAACCGAAATTGCCCTTGCTCGCCAGTGTCGCCGCATAACCCAGCGAATCAACGGTATGCGGCAGGAGCACTACCGCCGGGTTCCTGCTTTGAATCAGGCCGGATACCGCAGATTCGAAAATATCGGGGTCGAAATCGACAGAACCGGCTTTAACAACGACAAGCTCATTCACGCCTTCCACCGACAAGGCCGGTACGAACTGGTCGGCATGCGTGCCGATCACGGCGACCACGACCTGGTCATCCGCCGCCTGTTTCAGCGTTTGCGCGCCTGCAATCAACTCAAAGGTCACTGGGCGCAACTCGCCACCACGGTGCTCTGCTACAACTAAAATCGTTTTCATGCTCATTCTCCCTTAAATTCCTTGATGATCTGGATCAGCCTGGAAGCCTGCTCGGCAACCGTGCCTTCAATCATCTGTGCACGGCCCTTGGCAGGCACATACATCCGGCGCACGCGTGACATCGAGCTGTCGGCGCCGACATCGCTTGCCGACAGGCCGATGTCGCCGAGGCTCCACTCTTCGATCGGCTTGGCCGCTGCCTGCTTGATGCCGCGCAGCGAGGCGTAACGCGGCTTGTTGATACCCAATTGAATCGTCAGCACCGCCGGGCAGTTGATCTCGACCTCTTGCAGCATGCCGCCTTCCAGCTCGCGCCGTATCACGGCACTGCCGCTGCCCGGGCTGTATTGCAGGTCTGCGACGACCGCCGCGTGAGGCCAGTCCAGGTAGGCGGCGGTAGAAATGCCGGTTGACGAATAGGCCTGATCGGAGGATTGCACACCGGCGAATACCATGTCCGGCGCCTCCTTTTTCACAACGGCCGCAAGCACCTTGCCGATGGCAATCGCATCCGAGCCTTCAATCGCATCATCCCAGATGCGAACGGCACGGTCGGCACCCTTGGCCAGGCATTTGCGCAGGCTTTCGTCGACCCGCTCGGGGCCGACCGAGACCACCACCACCTCGACTTCACTGCTGCTGGCCTCCTTGATTTTCATGGCCTCCTCCAGCGAGAAGTCGTCCCATTCGTTGAGGTCGTAGATCAGGAAATCCTCATCCACGTCCTTTTCATCTGCGCGAATTTCAAAATCCTCATCCAGCGCTGCCACCTGTTTCACTGCTACCAGAATTTTCATCTTTCTTCTCCTAAACTACCGCTTTAATGACTTTCGTCGTTACTTGATGATGGTTTGCTAAAACTATCCGCAAACCACTTGAATACTGAAAACCGCACCCGGTAATCCGGGTCTTCGCATAAACGCCACTTATCCTGCGCTGTCAGTTGCCTGCGTCCCACCAACAACACCCTATGCAGGTAATACGGGTCTTCCAGCAATGGCAACAACACCTGCCTTTCCGCCCGCGGATTCAATATGACGCCGCGCCGCACGTCTGCATCCTCATGCCGCGCGAGTGTCGTAAGCAGCGATTCCTCCGTATTCGCATTGGAGGCCACGCCACTCAGCACATCAACATCCGTATCGGCCGCCAGTTCACGTAACAAGCCACTATCGGCATTGACCTGATAGGCCACGGCGGCACGCACCCAGGCACAGCGGTCACTTGCCAGTTGCCTTAATAACGCAGGCAGGCAACCCGGATTTCTCGCTACCGCACGCCTGACTTCATCGACTTCATCTGCAGCCAGCCGCTGCATCAGCGCCGGGCTGAGTGCCGGGTTGCGCCCCAGCCATTGCCTCACCCAGCCGTCCGTATCGGTGCTTAGCTGCTGCATGGTGCCCCCATCCAGGTCACTTCTGGCCGCCAGGGCACGCCTGACTGCAACGGACGCATCCCTGGCAAGACGCCGGAGGCTATCCGACGGGAAAGCGCTGTTCGCCGCCACCCCTGCCCTCACTGCCGCATCAGCGTGCGTTGCCAGTTGCGTCAACACGACCACAGGCACCCTGGCATCTTTCGCCAATTGCCGCTGCACCAGGACTTCACTGTCCGCCAATGCGCGCTGCAGCAGTTCCTGCGGGCAATTCACATGCCCGATCACGGCAGCCCGAACGTAAGCGTCACCGCGCTGATACAAGGCCTGCAACATGTCGCTCGTGGCATGCGGATTGGCGACTACATCCCGGTCGAACGCATTCTTTTTGCGTTTCAGCAGCGCCTGCAGCACAGCCGCATCCGAAACCCGGTTCCGGCAAACCAGCTGCAGGTGCCCGGCATCCTCATCCTGTTCGGCAATGCCTTGCAGCATCTCTTTCGGCGCATGCTGATGCTGTAACAGCAGGTCTATCAGTACCGCATTTTTCTCAAACCGGTTTTGCCCGATCAGCGCCTGTTCCGGGGTATTCTGGTTTCTTCCCAGCCGCAACCGGACGAAAATATCCCTGCTGTCGCACAAGGCCTGCAACACGGCCGGCGGCGTGTGCTCCCATCGCGCCAGCATGAGCACGTCACGCCTTTTGCCGAACATCACTGCTTGCAAAGCCTGCCGCTGATGCTCGCCGGCAAGCCCGTAAACGGCAGCGGCGCAATGGATATCCCCGCTGGCAAGCGCGATATCGACCAGCGATGCCGCCGACTCCGGCACGCTCACATCCGGCAGCCTCGCATCAGGCACCTTCGTTTTCGGCGACTGCGGCTTCCTCATACTCCATGCACTCATCGATCAGCTCAATCAGCTCGCGCACCACGAATTTTCCTTCATAGCCTGAAGTCTTCAGCGCATCCTCAAACATGGTGAGGTCTTTCGGGCAGCTCACGACAAACACTTGCAGGCCTTCGATGACTGCGGCTTCCTTCATGCGATTCTGCGATGGCTTTTCACTGCCGACCGGGTCGGGTATCCAGATACGCCCGCCGCCAGCACCGCAGCAGAACGAGTTGTCGCGGTTGCGGCCCATCTCCACCAGCTCGCACCCCAGCATCCTGAGAATATCGCGAGGCGCATCGTAGCCCTTGTTGAAACGGCCCAGATGGCAGGGGTCATGGAAAGTCACGCGGTAATCGAGCTTTTTCTTCAGCTTGAGCTTGCCCTCTTCGATCAACTGCTTCACGACCGTGCTGTAGTGCTGGATCTCGAAGCTGCCGCCGAAGTCGGGATACTCGTTGCGTATCGTGTTATAGGAATGCGGGTCGGTCGTCACGATCGAATTGAACTCGCAATCGCTCAGCGACTGGATATTGGACGTTGCCAGGTATTCATACAGGCCTTCTTCCCCAACCCGGCGCACATCATTGCCCGCATTCAGTTCGCCTTCGAGCAGCAGGCCGAAATCCACGCCGGCCGCATTCATCAGGCGGGCAAAAGCGCGCGTGACTTTCTGGTTGCGCGGATCGAATGAGGCATAGTCGCCAACGAACCAGAGGATATCGACAGGCTCCTTGCGCGCATCCTTGAGTTCGAACGGCAGTTCCTTGGCCCAGGAAGCACGTTTACGCTTGGACTCACCGAATGAGTTGCCGGTCTTGTGTATGGTCTGCAATGTCTTTTCCAGCAATGGCTCCATCTCCCCTTGCTCCACCAGGTTGCGGCGCATCTGCACGATGATGGGCACATGCTCGACCGCGACCGGGCAGATTTCGACGCATGCCAGGCAGGTACGGCACGACCACAGGGTTTCCATGAACACCTGGCCGACGCCCTTGCCGTGGATATCCAGCTCGGCCTCTTTCGGCAATTCCTTGGCACTGAGTGCGTGATTGGCGAATTCGCGCAGCGAAAGAATCACATCGCGCGGAGAAAGCGGAGCGCCGACGGCATTGGCCGGGCAAGCCTCGTGGCAACGGCCGCACTTGGTACAGGCATCGAGATGCAGCAGGTTCTTCCAGGTGAGGTCCGTGATGGTTTTATAGCCGGCACTCTCCTGCTCATCCGGCACCCGCGGCAAACGTCGGCCGGCCAATGGGTCACGAAACATCAGCGAAGCCGATGCGGTAAAGATATGCTTGACCTTGGTATAAGGGATCAGCGCAATAAATGTCAGCGCCAGCAGCCCATGGAACCACCATAAACCGACGCGCAGGCTGCCAGCGCCCTCTTGCGTCAGGCCGGCAGCCTGCATGAAATGGGCCAGCAAGCCGCCAACCGGCGACCACATGCGGTGATCCCAGACCGCCGGGGTATCGCTCAGCCAGACCAGGCGGGCCGCTTCGAGGACGAAACCGGTAATGCCGATCAGTATCAGCGTCCAGAGGAAGGCCCAGTCTTCACGGCGATAGTTGCTGCGATCGTAATCCGGGTCTTCGGGCTTGCGGTCGGGGCGGGCGTAATTCAGCTTGGGCAGGTGCAGCCATTTGCGCCGGTACATCATGTACAACAGCCCCACTACCAGCGCAAAGCCTGCAAGATCGACGATCAGCGAGAACCAGAGGTAGAACTGGCCATGCCAGAAGCGGACGCCGAACAGCGGCTCCAGGATATCGTATTCAAGCGTGATGGTAGAAGTGGCGATAAACAGCAGCACGAAACCGAAAAAGATCAGGCCATGCGCCCTGCCCGCCTTCTTGTCGCGCCGCACCAGCGTACGGTGCGTCAGCATGGTTTTCGCCATGTCGACAAAACGGTGCAGCAGTTCCCCCCAGGACCCATCGGGCTTGCCGCGACGGTATTTTCTTATCTGCGTGTAAGTGCCGTAGATAAAACTGGCGATTGCTGCATAACCAAAGACATAAAACAGATAGATGGCCTGCGGCTGAAAATTCTCAAACAGCACCCTGGTAATTTCAGTGGAATTTGTCATGTATATAAACTCTTTAATTCGTCCGCTCAGCAGGTTGAAGACAGCCGCCGCCAGACCCTGCAGCGGCCATCTTCAAGGGTGACTAAACCTTGTACTCGATCTTGAACTCGCCACCTGGCATGTGCGGCGCGCCCCAGACAGCAACTTCACGCTTGTATGGTTTAGGGAACTGCGGATTCGCTTCCTCAATTTCACGCGCCACGCGATGGCCGGTGAACGTTGCGTCAGCAATGAGACGAGGCGCCTCGGCATCGCCGATCAGGTAAATACCCTTGATGCCGTTTTCGGCCCACTCATCCTCGCGGGCTTTCAGTTCGTTCCACAACTTGTTTTCCGAACGGCGGCCGGTGACCAGGATCAGCGAATCGAACTCAAGCCAGCGATGGGTCGTATTGGCATCGCGGGGGGAAACGCCCGGGCCACGATAGGTGCGCTTGGAGCCATCACCCCAGATGTTGTAGATTTCCAGGCGGCCCGGCTCTATCCTTGAGCAGAAGTGGTCGCCCAGTTCTTCCACGTGCAGTTCGTGCAAACGGCGCATCATGTTCGGATACTCGAGCGTGAAGTGCATGTAGTTGGCAAGATGCACGCCGGAGACGATGGTAACCTCGTGCCCGTCCGCTGCCAGCTTCTCCGCCAGGCTGGGCGCCATGAAGTAGGTGTCGGCGTTCAGGATCACCACGCGCTTGCCTATCTTCTTCTTGCCTTCGAATACCTGCTCGGGCGTAAGCTGATCGGGCCGGGAAGCATCGGCGCCGGGGATGGCATCATGCGTCAGGCAGTTATTGCCGTCGGTATTCCATGATGAACCGGTCGCGATAATGACTTTTTCGGCACCGTATTCCAGCACGTCATCCGCTGTCAGTGCCTTCTGGCCAAGCGCAATCTGGCTTTCCTTGCTCTTCTTGACCAGCTTGTTGAGCTGGGTTTCGCGGTAATCGCGGTGATAACTCCACTCACCCAACCCGGGCAGGGTGGAAACCGTATTCAAATGACCGCCGATTTTCTCGGCCTTGTCATACAGGTGAACGGTATATCCCCTTTCCATCAGGACACGCGCTGCTTCCGAACCGGATGGGCCTGCGCCGACCACAAGCACGGCATCCTTGGAAGCCGTTTTGGAGAATTTCTCCGGATGCCAGCCACGGCGGTATTCTTCCCCGGCAGTCGCGTTCTGGGTGCAGATCATGGGAGGGCCGCCGATTTCCCAACGCGAGATGCAGACGTTACAACCGATACAAACGCGAATGTCGTCGTAACGGCCTTCCTCAATCTTCTTGGGCAGGAATGGGTCGGCGATGGAAGGACGGGCGCAGCCGATGATGTCGGCGAAACCCTTGGTAACGATTTCGGTCATTTTCTCGGGATCGGTATAACGCCCTACGCCCAGCACCGCTTTCTTGGAAACCTGCTTGACGAACTTGGTCCATGGCACCTGGTGTCCTTGCTGGTAGAAACGCGATGGGCCCGCGTCTTCGCCCCACTCGGCAATATCGCCGACATCGACGTCCCACAAGTCAACCAGCGGGTCGGCCAGTTCGATGAACTTCATGCCGTCCACTTCGACTTCGATCTGGCCCGGGCCATAAACGGTATCCACCGCGAAACGCGTAGCAATGGCACATTCGGAACCCACGGCATGTTTCACTTTTTCCAGCGTTTCCAGCCAGAAGCGCGCGCGGTTTTCCAGCGAACCGCCGTATTTGTCGGTGCGTTTGTTGTAATAGGGGTTAAGAAACTGCAATGGCAGATAGGAGTGGGCGCCATAGACATACACAATGTCGAAACCCGCATCGCGGGAACGCTTGGCAGCGTCGACATAGTATTGCTGCACCATGGCAATATCGCTCAGGTCCATTTCCTTGCAATAGGTCAGGGTCTCGAATTCAGAAGCGTACTGGCTTGGGCCGCGCGGCGTTGCACGCGATTCCATGCAAGGCGCGTGCGCGCCGCCGTACCAGAGCTCTACGCCAGCGAGAGCGCCATATTTGTGCACTTCATCCGTCATTGCGCGCAGGTTGCGGACATCGCCTTCATCCCAGATACGCGCAGAGAGACGGTGGGTATCGTCAGACTCGGGATGGATGGAACAATACTCGGTATTCATTGCCGCCCAGCCGCCTTCAGCTTTCATGGAACGGTGCGCTGCCTGGAAGCCGGGTTTATCCGAGCCGGCACCGATACAATGCGGTACCTGGTAAAAACGATTGCGTAAGGTCTTTGGGCCGATCTGAATCGGTTCAAACAATATGTCGTGCTTGGGATCGCGTGCCATGATAGTTCCTCATTCAGTGATAGAAGTTATTTTTTGTAATAGCATTGTCTTAGCCTGCAACCCTGCCAACAATTCTCCTTACGACTTACCACCTTGGTGGTATTGGCGCGGCAGGCCACTACCACCAACAGGAACCAACAAAAAAGGGTGGGCGGCAAATGCCGCCCACCCTTTCAATCATCAACCTGATAGTTGATCAGATGTTGCTCGTGACCACCACCACAAGCACCCCCGCCGCAAGCGCAACATAAGGCAGCACACCGGCACGCGAAGCTACGCCAGCCTCAGTTTTGTCGAGATGCATATCCTCCAGCATGGCCTTGGGGAAAACGCCTTTATCCTGGATATAGTGTCTGAAAATGAACACGGGAAGAATCAGCGAGGCGAAAATCAGGCCGGCCTTCAAGGTACCTTCACCCCAGATATCGGCACCGAAACCCATCAAAGCCAGATTCACAAAACTCAGCATCCCGCCCAAAGCCAGAAGAATTGTAGGCGCCTTGTAAGGGCGGGACCAATTCGGCCGGTCCATACGGTGGATCCAGCCTGCATTGAGATTGAGGAAATTGAACATGATATAGCCGACGTTGGAAGCTGCCAGCACGAATACGTAGTCGGACATCATGAGCAATACCAGATTGAAGCAGAGATCGGTCCACATCGCTCTCGTAGGTGCGCCATGTTCATTCACATGGGACAGGTACCTGGGAAACCAGCCATCGACCGATGCCTGGTAGAGCGTGCGGGATGAACCTGCCATGGATGTCATGATGGAGAGCAACAAGGCAAGAACGAGCATGATAATCAGCACCGCCGCAATCACCTTGCCGCCACCCACCATATCGGCAAGCGCGCCTGCAACCCCCATGCCGCTGTAGATACCGGGGGCCAGCATACCGTCATATACAGCCGGGCTTACGACTACACCGGCCGCATCGACCACTTCCGGGGTGATCAACGTACCAAGACCCAGATGGCTCTGGAATGCAAGCGGCACCAGGGTGAAAACAGCAATGCAAAGCAGGCCGGAATAAAAAATGGCCTTGAATGTATCGCTTTTAGGATTTTTAAACTCGCGGGTATAGCAAACGGCAGTTTCAAAACCGTAGGTAGACCAGGCTGCGATGAACAAACCGCCCGCCATCAACTTCCAGCCTTCGATCCCCCATAGCCCATCCACCACATGGCCGGCTTCGTCATAGGACAATGGCGCCAACGGGAAGAGATTTGCCTGGGGCACATCACCCGTGATGAGTGGAATCAAACCGATCAGCATCAGTGGAATAAGCCCCGTTACGCCAAGAATCATGGTTGCCCTGGCTGACCGCAGGATACCGCCGTGCTGAATCGAGAACACGGTCAGCAATACGGCAGCCCCAAGAATAAAGGTCGCATTGATCCTCAACTCCAGGCCGGGCACGATCATGCTCAGGTTCATCAAGGTAATCTGCCAGGTATTGACTACTGCATCGGGTGCGAACAGCGCACTCAGCATATAACCGGCAGCCAGCCCTGAACCGATGGCAAGCACCGGCGACCAGGCAAACCAGTTACACCAGACCGAAACCGGCGCGATAATCTTGCTGTACCTGACCCATGCGACTGCACCGTAAACCGAAGCCCCCCCGGACTTGTGCGGGAATAGACCTGCAATTTCGGCATAGGTGAATGCCTGAATAAAACCGAACCCAATTGAGAGCATCCAGACAAGCCAGGCCGGCTTGCCTACCGTGGCTGCAATCGCGCCCATTGAAAAAAGGACAAGTGCAGGAACACCGCTTGCCACCCAGAATGCGCCTTGCCAGCCAATCTTCCGATGCAACGTCGCGTTTTGCGCCAGGACGTTCTCGGAAAGATCAGCTGAAATCGCATCAACTGAAGAATTTACACTCAATTTAAGTCCCCTTTATTTTAAGATTACCCAATGCAGCACCGACTCCCGCTTCGGGGCTGCCCAACCTGGGTGAAGCCAAAGAATCAGACGTCGCCGCCTGCTTATACTTATAAAAATTTTACATGCGGTCATGGTTACCCTTTCCGCATTGAGGACTATTCTGATGACTTGCGTCAGGTACTTACAATTCTCACTATGGATTACTCCTAAAGAGGTAGCTGCTGCGTAATGATCGCCAGGGTCAACCTGTATACACTTCAAGAGGCCGCCGGGCTTGTGCCGCGTTCTATCGGAAATTTTCGAGTGAAGCCATCATGTATTGAGCGATACTCAATGAAGGCGCATGCGGCCTAACGACCCGCGGCCTCGGCGCCAGGCAGTTAAATCGCTACCTGGACGTTGACGAGGCCACGGACGAAACCGCATCAATCGGATCAGGACGATGCCGGGATTCTTTCGGTTTTCGGATCAACGTCCGGCTCGATGCCCCAGATGACCTTGTCAAGACCTTCAGCCTGGTCTTCATCCGACACCCGCAGCCCGGTCGTGTGCTCGAGAATGAAAGACAGCACCGTGGCCGTCACTATACCAAAGCCAAGGCACACAGCGATCCCGATCACCTGCATGAGCACACCGATCTCACCATGCTGGAAAGCGTATAAACCTTCCTCGATGCCAAAATAGCCGCCCCGTGGTGTTCCCGACGCAACAAGGCCGACCATGATCAGCCCGTACGAACCGGAACCGACGAAGAGCGGGAGCAGCTTGTGTTCGTCGATTTGCCGTTTTTGCATGAACTCGTAAACCGCATAGGCCACCAGCGGTGCGCCCAGTGAAACAAGGAACATCTGCCAGGGCACATACACGTCGAAGCCGGAAGCCCCCGAAACATAACCCGCCAACGGGCCAAGCAGCAGATAGCTGAACTTACGGGTCGAATAAGCAATCACTGCGCCCATCAGCGCGCCGCCAGCCCAGGCAGCACCGTAGTTATTGAGTGCGATGCCGACGCTGGTACTAGCCATGGTTACGCTCACCGCGAGTGCCTCGGGGTCGAAAAAGAAAAGGCACGAGAGAATGACCATAGGCAAGCCTGCGAAAATTGTCATGATGCCGGTCGTCAGAAGGCCGAGGTTGGGAGAGCGGTACTCGGATACCTTCGGGTGCGGCGAAAACATACCGGGCCGCGCGCCCAGCTTACGAACGAATACCATTGCCATACCGGCCGGGAACAGATACACGAAGCCGACACCGAAGAAGTCGTGGAAGCCCAGATTCGTGAGCGGGCCGACGGACCCCCAGGTGATCCAGCTAAGCACTGAGGAGGCAATGGTGGCAACGAACGCCGTGATGTAGAAGGCGGATGCCTTCATGCGCTCGGAGACCGCGAAGTGCAGCAGGACGTTGACGATACCGGCAAAGCAGGCCAGGAAGAAAACGAAAATCTGGAAGTTGTTTATCCCGGGGAAAACCGCAGGGTCCACGGTCTGGGCGAGCTGGTTGGCAAGCGTTCCGCCGACCCACCAGTCCTTGATCGTGTCGGTCAGTGTGCCACCGCCCATAATATAATACTGAGAAGCCCAGAAAGCGAAGCCGATCAGGAAGTAGGTTGCGAAGCCGATAAAGAAACCCACCAGCTTTTCGATCGTTGCGTTGAACTGGTTGCGTCTTCGGGCACCCCCGACATCAATCAGGATCAGGCCGATGACGACGAAGATTGCCCCGACTGCACCCGAGGCGTAGACGAGGTTTTGCACGAGCTGGCTTAATGTGACCTGCTCGGCAAACTGAGGGGTAAGTGTCAGCATGGATAAACCCCTTTCCTTTCAACAGAAAGGAAATCCCCTTCGAAACCGACTGTCACATCGGCAGAATAGAACCTGTTACGTATCGTTTTGGAGCCAATACTGGTGGGGATAAAAAAAATCCTGAACCTCCGGTCTTTAATCATTGTCACTCTCCGAGAAATTTAAAGTTAAAAGTAATGATCCTAAAAATAGGGAAGGCATATTCCCTAGGTTTCAATACTAAGCTTCTCGACATGCGTGTCTATCATCCCTAGTGGCTACTACTAAAAGAGTAATGACGCGCTGAAAGACCGCAGCCATGCGTGTTGCGGAGCCGCTTCGACACTGCCGGAAAACCGCAATGGCCGACATTAGGCAGTAACTCATACCCATAGTCTCCGGCCGGTTCGATTATCCGGTCCGTCGGCCAAGAATCATTTTGCATCCCTGCAATATCCGTCATTCAACCCACGCCCGGTGTTGACATTCACGCGCTACCACTTTGGGATTACCCCTTCAAGATGATTCTTAATTCACCTGCAGCCGACTACCATGAGCTATTCCATTTCGAGTAATTGCATATCCATGCCGTGGACTGGGCCAAAGCCTTCCGCGGATTTCAAGTTTGAAGAGCAAGCTGTTTTCAAGTTGATTTATACAAGGACCTTTTTCACCAATTAACCCCAGGAGATACTTAATGAATATCGTTTCATTTGGAAAGTTTAACGCCCCCAACACAACCCCTATCACTGACGACCTTGGCGGCTGGATACCAGTCGAAGGTTCACCAAGCATGAAAACCTGGATTGAGCACGCATCAGGTGACGGCAAGTATCTGACCGGTTTCTGGGAAGCCACGCCAGGCACTTATAAAGTTACTTACAACGCGGATGAAATGGTGCATATGTTCAAGGGTAAAGCCACGCTCACCGAAGATGGCGGCGAGTCCAGAACATTTTCAGGCGGCGACAGCTTTGTTGTTAAAGCCGGCTTCAAGGGCACCTGGAAAACCATAGAAAAAGTCCAAAAGATTTTCGCTATCAAAATTGGTGAGGATGTGGCAGCACCGTTCGGGGAATAAGCCATCCCGACGTGTCATGCAAAGCCGCATCAAGATGCGGCTTTCTTATTGGGCTGGTCGTAGATGTCACTTTCAATGCGACATCGTCTGGCGCGGGAAATCGCAGATGAATATCCACAGCGAACAACGTGCGTGGGGAACAGCTTGCAATCCAGGCGAAAACCCGGAACCGGGGTGGAAATTATAAGATTCCAGCCCAATCCTGGATGAATACAATGTCAAAGGGAGCGAGGAAATACCGCTCTTTATCTTGCTTCTCGAGCCAGCGCTGCCGGCCTCGCACTACCACCTTGGGATTACCCCTTCAAGAGAATTTCTTATCGGCATGCCGGCGGCTAACATCGGGCATCAACCTAGTTACGGTAATACCCACGGAGCCCGTCATGTCGATTCATCAGATTCAGGATCACGGCCAAACAGACCGTCCCAGGACATCGCTTTACGACCTGGTCGGTGGAGAGGATGGCGTCCGGGAGCTGGTTAAAATATTCTACGATATTGTCGAAACCCACCCGGAAGGCCATCAACTGCACCTTCTGCATCTGCGCGGCAACGGCGTCGCCCACTCGCGCGTGGAGCAGTTTCATTTCCTTTCAGGCTTTCTGGGCGGGCCCAAGCTCTATATCGAGAAGCACGGGCATTCCAATGTAAGAACCATGCATGAGCATGTAGAGATCGACAACGAAGCAAAGGATATATGGCTTAAATGCATGTCCATGGCCATCGATACCATGGGCATGGAATCCGGCATCAAAACCCATCTCATGAGCAACTTCACGGTGATTGCCGAGCGGCTGGTCAACCGCAGCGATTAACGGCAACCCTTCAAACAATAAGAAAGCAGGCTCCATGGTTGGCAACAAGGCAGGCAGCGTCACACTGTCGCAGGCGCTGCACGGGCATTACGCCCGGAACCAGCGCTGGGGATTCATGTGGGCATTATGGACAGCCATTCTCTGGGGAGCATGGTATGTGCCGGGCACCGCGCTATGGTTTGAGTATCCCTATGCAGACATCCCTGCCGACCAGCAATCCCTGAGACTCGCCGCAACCGCGGTGATGACATGGATACACGCCATCACCGTGTTCCTGTTCCTGCTGCTGTGGAACGGGGTTCTGGGCAAGATCAGGGATTATGGCCGTACCATCGTCCGCTTCCGCAGGATTTCCAAGTGGTATGCCCTGGCCTCCCTCTGCGGCGGGCCCATGGCGATATTCGGCTCCTACATGGCCATGGGCTTTGTCGGCCCGGTATTCGCAGCCGTCACCTCGCTATTCTATCCGGTGATAGGCGCCGTGATCGCGCGGCTCTGGTACAAGGAAAAAATCTCCCGGCGTGCGGCCGTCGGCATGTCCATCATCATCTTTGGAGGGATCGTGATCTATGGTCCCGGCCTCTTCGGCGAAATGGATATCTCCAGCAACCACGCATGGCTGGGTTATCTGGGCGGCATCATGTCGGCCATAGGCTGGGGTACCGAGGGCGCGGTGGCAGCGCGCGCCATGGATGTGTCGGACCCGGATGTCGGTATCCACTGCCGGTTCAGCTTCGAAGTATTATTCTGGGGTTTGCTGATATTGCCTTTGCTCAGCCTGTTCACCGACCTCCCCATCAGGGACCTGATTATCGGCACGCTGACGCACGGTAAAGCCATGTTGTGGATACTGCTTGCCGCCGCCTGCCATGCCTACTGTTACACCGCATTTTACAAGAGCTTCAGCCTGATCGGCGTTGGCCGCGGCGAGGCGATCGGCAACCTGTATGCAGTATTCGCGCTGATTTTCATCGCGGCATTCACACTGCAATTGCCGGCGTGGTATTTCGTGGCAGGCCTGGTCATCACGGTCCTGGGCAGTTTTGTCATGTTCAGCGAACCGGCGGAGTCGGTGGCGCAGTTGCGCGAGACCTATGCATCCGGAGAGCATCCATGAAACTGCATCAGAAAGGGTTCCTGCTGGTTGAACTAAGCAGGGTAACGAGTATCTGGGACCAGGACCTGATCGCCAAGACACTTTCCGAATACGGCCTGGCTGGCCAATACTGGGAAAACAACTTGCGGGTAGCGCTGGATGAACTGTCAGCCGCAGGACTGATCACAAGAATTGAAGAAAAGCTGGAAGCCTCCGAAGGCAAATCGAGGCTCTTCTTCCGCTACCAGTTATCCGATTTCGGCAGGTCGAGAATGCTGGACACGGGATTACTACCGCGAGGGAGCAGGAAATGAGTGAGTTCTGGGGCTATGCCGGGGCGGATATACTGGCAATTCTGGTGATCGGCGGCGCCAGCCTGGCCTGCCTGATCAGCGCGCGGATATTCGTCAGGAATTACGAAAACTGAACTGAACATCCCTGTGATGGCTGCCGATCCATGGTTAACGATCTTTATCAAGACCGGCTGGCAATGGCTGAATGGCCAAACTTTCGAAGCCTGGCGGCATCCATGATCGTGACGTTTTTTCCCTTGATCCTGATCAGTCCTGCCATCCGCAATTTGCTGATCGTCCGGGAAAGCGTTTCAGGCGACGAATTGAGCAATGAGGCCAGTATGCGTTTACTTGTAGGCAGCTTGAGATTTGCCGCGCCGGATGCATCCGCACTGATCTGGAGCAGGTATCCAATAAATCTCTGCGTACATGATTGCAAGGAGAGCACTTCAATATTACTGATCAATTGATGATTCAGCGCTGACAATCCTGTGAGCATCTTTCGCGCGACTGATGCGTCGTTTTCAAGCAGGCTGAAGATTACGTCCTTCGGCACGACCAGTACCTGCGCATCGGCAGTGGCCTCAGCGCAAACCGGAAATTTTCTTTCCAGAAACAATACCGCCTCGCCAAAGCTGTCTCCTGGCGAAATAATGCTTATTACTTTTTCACCACCATAGGCGGAAGTAACCGCAAGCTTTAGCTGGCCTTGAACCAGTATGTATAAACCACGGGAAAAGTCGCCGCGCCCAATTACGGTTTCCCCCTTGGCAACCTCCTGCAATTGGCAGTTCTCCGCAACCCGCTCCAGCCGGTCATCGGTCAATTCACTGAATATATAAAAACCGGAAAGTATGCTGGAAATTTGCTCTTTACTCATCATTCGATCCCCTTGACCCGAACTTGGAAAACGCGCCTGAGAAATCACCCAATCATCAACAAACAGTTGCTTGTCCGAAACCCGGCATCCGTCAAGAAGCCTTTAACCGGGCCTGTGCGTGTTCAACCGCAAATTCGTAAAGGTCCACCAGGTCCTCCTGGCTGATATCGATGACCCCGTCCATTTTTCCAAGCGCCCAATCGAAATCCTCTTCATTCAATTCCGCGAAAGGCTTGTGGTCTTCCTTGATGAACTGGGCATGATGAGGGTGATGCGAGTGGAAAAGCGGGTAACGCCGCCCCGCAACCAGATTGTTCAGCACAAAAGCCAGCAACAGTATGACCCCCGCATTGATTGCCACCACTTCATAACAGAAGCGCCAACCCATCTCATGCACTTCCGGCCCGCCCAGAACTGCAATCATCGCCGTTGCTGCGCTTGGGGGATGCAGGCAGTGCAGCCAATACATGCTGAAGATTGAAATCGCCACGGCTGATGCAGTGGCGATGGACGGTTCAGGAATGGTTTGCGCACAAAATATTCCGACGACAGATGCCAGAAGATGCCCGCCGACCATGGGCCATGGCTGTGCCATGGGGCTATGCGGAACGACAAAAAGCAGGAATGCGGATGCGCCCATGGAGGCCAGCACCGGCAGGGATAATGTCAATTCACTGGAAACGAAATGTGCCGCAACGACCAGCAGCAGAATCCCGAAAAATGCCGTGGCGGATGAAGCTATTTTTTCCCTGACGGGCACATGCGTCTGCCGGTAGCTGGCGGTAATTGAACTGAGAAACTTATTGATCTTCATAACAACTATCCAGTTAAATGTTTTTGATGCTGCAATCCGCCAACAGGCATTTATCGCCAGGACCGGATTGCATGAAAAAGCTTGCCAGCCATACAATGGCTGCGCCTATGGATATCAGGATCAGCGCCGTTCCGGTCATTTCCTGCTGGCTGACCAAATAGGAATTGCATAGCCGCACGGGGGATTCGACATATAGCCAGCCCGCCACGGCCATCATGGGCAAAAGGTTCCCTATGAAAAACCCTTGAATCAGGAACCCTGCGGCTCGCCAGGAAACGGCGAGCGCCGTCCCCACTCCCAGGGTCAAGGAAAAAAATTTCAATGCCTCGATCCAGGGCTGGGTCAGCGCTTCATCCAGCGCACGCGGAATCATCCAGAAAGTCGTAATGCATGCGGCCAGCAGCAGGCCCGATATGCCGGAATGATTCCAGGCCATCAGACGGCTCCTGAAGCCGCCGGGTAAAGCACTGCCGATCAAAATACCGGCGCCGGCCAGCAACGGGAACTGCACCAGCATGTGCAACAGCATATTGGCTTCCAATACCTGCCGTAAGGGAGGCAGCGCAAGCAGCGCGACAATGATTCCGCCCGGCACGGCAGCATATTTGCCGCTCAGTAACCTGGGGGAAATGAGGCTGCCAGCCATAGATTCAATATTTCCTGTTGGCGGCCGGAGCCGCTATCCTCGATACCTTGCAGCCTGCCTTCGGGACTGACGCCAAGCAGCGCCGCATTATGCTGATATCCGCCCAATTCGTCTGATATCGCGGTAACCATGAAAAACCGCAACAACCCGTCAAGGTCGTTCCTGTTCTTGACCGTGGCAAAGCGCCAAATACGTTCATCGGCTTTTAATCGCGCGGCATAACTTGCCAGGGCTTCCGGCGTGTCATGCGCGGGATCGAAACTGATGGAAAGCAAGGCGACACGCGCCTGCAGGTTGCGCGAGCCGATGAATTCCTGGAGCTGCTGGAACTCGTTTCCCAGGCTCAGGCAGACGGTATTGCACCGGGTGTAAATAAAATCGATAACCAGCAGCCGTTTTCCTGCAATCACCCAGTCGCGCAGGGCATGCTCGACCCCATGCTGGTCCAGCATGATCGTATCAGGCAGCAAGGGCGTGGTTTGCGACACGATCAGCCGCCGCGCCTGCTCCCTGGTGAATGCCTGGAAATTTTCCGTCAGGCCTGCAACCGCGAGGTACGCCAGGACCAGCACCAGGGCAGATGCAACCGCTGTCTTCAACGGCGCCCTGCCGCAGACAGCCTGGCCAGCGCGCGCAAGACGATCGTGGCCGCACTTATCAGGACGATCAGGGCAAATACGGCGGCAACCTGGTCATATCTTACCCACTCCTGGAAATGCACAGCCCAGCGCCGCGGAATGCTGGCATGGCCTGATGCAAGAAACATCATGACAAAGCCCATCGAGCCTGCGATGAACAGCCACAGCACGTTTTTCTCAAACCCGCCGAACTGTGCTGGCTGCCCGCTTCTTGAAACCCAGTTGAGAAACGCAAAAATCATGCTCACGCAACCCACGAGCAGATACAGGTGAAAGTGTCCCGGCACCCACAGCGTATTGTGCATCACGGTATTGACGGCAATGGTGCCGTCAATGACGGCCGGAATCACCCCGGCGCTCCAGCCGAAAATGGACAGCACCAGCAAACTGGAAGTCAGGTCCCATTTTATTTTACTGCGGTAGATGCCGGCGAGCGTTCCCGTCAGCGTGACCGCCAGAACGGGCAAGCTGCTGGTATACGATACGATTTGCCCGAGAACGTGCGCCCAGAGCGGCTGCGCAAAGTCCATCAGGAGGTGGTGCGGGTAAACGGCAAGCACCATCAGGCAGGTTGCGCTCCACGACCAGACAAACGGTTTATACACCTTCCATGGGCGGCCGGTGTATTGCGGCAGGATCTCGTAAACGGCAATGACCGCCATGTAGATGGTGGCATTGATGAAGACATGCCCGAACAGGTAAATCAGGTTCTTGGCCAGCAACGGGTTGATGCGAAACTCCGGCACATAAAGATTGACCAGCATCATGACCAGGATGCATGCCCCGATAAGAATGGAGATGATATTGATAATGGTCACCACGCTGCTGGCAATCACGGCGGGCGGCGGGGCATCCGACACGTTTCCTGTGCGCAGGAAACGCCAGCCGAGCGCATGCGAAAAGCTGCCGTAGCCGTTGATGATGGCCCGTGCTGCCTCAAGGTAAAACAGCAGGAATCCCACGCCCACCAGCAGTACCCCAACCAGGTAGGCCGCCGCCGCA
This sequence comes from Methylophilaceae bacterium, assembly GCA_905339275.1. Lineage (GTDB taxonomy): Bacteria > Pseudomonadota > Gammaproteobacteria > Burkholderiales > Methylophilaceae > UBA6140. The sequence continues at coordinate 474,609 of CAJPFK010000001.1, read as the reverse complement.
TGATGGCTCCACATCCCCATCGAATGCGATGGCAGCGGATAGAGGAAAGTCCAGGCTGCAGCAAATCCTCCAACGAATATGCTGCCCAGCACGAACACCACGCCGAGCAGGAACAGGGCCAGATTGGCAATGGCCATGCCGTCATGCAACCTCACATATTTTCCGAGAAAGTGCCACATGACGGCAGCCCCGCCCAGGCTCGCGATCGCCACCATTCCGATACCATGGGCCGTCAGTATCTGGTAGAAAATATCCGGCCCGATGCCTATCAATTGCCCCTGGGCCAGACGCATCAATACGCCAAGCGACATCATCAGCAAAAGCACTATCCCCGCCAGCCCTGCATAAATCTTTACTACGCCGCGGGCTTTGATTATTGAGTCTTCCATGTTTCTTCCCTTAGTCATCATGCTGTTCTGCGACAACCTGTATTTCAGTCATCATGTTGTGGTGGACCATCCCGCAATATTCCATGCACAGGATTTTGTAGGTACCCGGCACGTTGAAGGTATGGCGCAACCTGTTTGTTACGCCGGGCATGGCCTGGGTCTGCGTATGCAATCGCAGCTTGTCGTCGTAGATACCGAATCCATGATTGACATCCGCTGACGTCACGCGAAACTCGATCACCCTGTTGACGGGAATCGTCTCGCGCGATAACTCCCATCGCCACTGGTAACCGGTAGCCTCAACCAGGATGGCGTCATTGCCGGCGTCATTGGCCGGGACATAGGGCAGGTAGGTAAAGCTGTAGGCGATGACCGGTACAAAAAGCACTGCCAGCGTCCAGAATATCCGGCTCCGCCATCTGGCGGATGATTTCCCGGCATCAGGCCCCGCATCCGTTAAATGGCTGGTCCTGATGACCCGGACAAACACGCCAGCCAGGATGGCGATCAATATGAGCGAGACAGCCCAGGCAAGGTTTTGAAGCATCGCGATTCCTTATCAATACAATTTATGAATCAGGGGAAAACGTCCCCGCACGCCGATAACAGTGTCGGTCACTCCACCCGCATATCGCGCCACTCTTCCCTGGCTGCACGCCATATATCCCGAAGGCCCAATGGCACGACAATCAGAAAACTGACGAGCCAGATCGCCAGCCACATCTGGACCGCCCCGCCAAACATTTTTTTAAGCTCATTGGCATAAACCAACACGACGAGCAACGAACCCACCAGCCCGTAAAAACGGTAGCCGCCAACCTTGACGTATTCCCTTACGACAGGATTGGGATGACAGACGGATGCGGAATAGACCAGGATGGACCCGGCAATCCACAATAGTAGAATCGGAAAAGCCGGCATAAGCGTTATGGCTGCGATCGACAGCATGTTAAACAGTTGCGCAGCCCGCATCTGGGACGCGGCGCTGATTATCTGGACACTCATCGCGTGCATTCTCCCGGCTTGCCATTCATACGGCTCAAAATGAAACGCCCGGGATAAATGTGCTAATCTGGAATCGGTATGCGTCCATTGACTTTTGCTCTCAATTTGCCGGCTGTTTTTCCCGGCCCATTAAAGAATTATTAAAAATAGTTCTTTAATGTAACATGCCGGGAACCTATAAGCAATATTAAAAATAGTTCTTTACTTGGGGAAATATGCACCTGTTAACCTTTACCGACTACACCATGCGCACGCTGATATATCTTGGCCTGCAGCAAGGGCAGCTCGTGACCATATCGAGCATTGCCAAAACCTATGGAATATCCGAGAGCCACGTAATGAAAGTGGTTTATCAACTCGGGCAAGGCGGTTATGTGGAAACAGTTCGCGGTAAAGGTGGTGGCCTGAGGCTGGCGCGTGACGCTGCAAGCATCAACCTTGGCGACCTGGTGCGCCAGACTGAAGGCAATGTCAGCCTGCTGGAATGCCTGGATGGCCAAAGCACTTGCTGTATACAGCAAGCGTGCAGATTGCAGGCCATCCTGCGGGAAACCCAGAGCGCAATGTACGCTGTGCTAGGCAAATATACGCTTGCAGATCTTCTTCAGCAGAACGAGCCTCTGGCCCTTATTTTCATGCATTCGAAAACAGCGCAGGCATCGGTTAAGGAATAGCTGCCATATGGGAGCCATGTGGAGACTTGCTTACAAGAATATTAAGAATGTTCAGTTACGGCCTGCGACTGCCCCCGATCAGTAACTTACCGAAGGCAGCGCATTTTTACTTGCCTGCCAATGATTCTAGCGCCTGGAACAGATCGCCTTCGAGATCTTCCGGATCTTCCAGTCCGATCGATATCCGTACCAGATTATCCGTAATGCCCTTGCTCGCCCGCATTTCCGGCGACAGATCCCGGTGCGAGGTCAGGGTCGGCTGGCAGACCAGGCTTTCAATACCGCCAAGGCTGGCTGCCAGGGAAAATAAATTCAGGGCATCGACAAAGCTCGCCGGGGGCCGGGAACGTGCTTTCAATACAATGGACAGCATCCCGCCGAATCCGCGCATTTGCTTCCTTGCAATGTCATGCCCGGGATGATCCTCCAGCCCGGGGTAGTAAACCCTTTCAATACCCGGGTGTTTTTGCAACGACAGGGCGATTCTCAATGCGCTTGAATTCTGCTGCTTAACTCTCAGTTCCAGGGTCGCCAGGCTTCTTGCCAGCAAATGCGCAACTTCCGGCGCCATGATCTGGCCCAGGTTTTTTCTCCAGAATTTGACCGGCAGCATAACGTCTGTTTTGCCGGCTACAACGCCGCCTGTCAGGTCGCTATGGCCGCCCAGGTATTTTGTAGCGCTGTGAATCACAATATCCGCACCCAATGACAGCGTCTGCTGGTTCACCGGCGTGGCAAATGTGCTATCGACGGCAACCAGCGCCCCATACGCATGCGCGATTTCGCAGACATCGCCGATATCGATAATGTGCAGCAATGGATTCGAGGGCGTTTCAAAATAGACCAAGCCGAAACCTTGGCTTAAATAATCGCGAAGCTGTTCCGTCTCATGCGCGGCGATGAAAGCTACCTTGCGCCCCAGTTCCTTCAGTTGTGACGACATGAGCTCCCAGGTACCGCCGTATATTTCCCCGATGCAAATGACCCCGGCCTGGCCATGCGATACCAGCGTTGCCGAAATGGCGGCCATACCGGAAGAAAAGGCGATTGCCGCTTCCGCCTGTTCGATACTGGCAAGTTTCTGCTCGATATTGGCTATACTTGGATTTGAGCCGTATCTTGTATAGAAATAGCCGGGATCCCGGCCATCAATGGCCCTGTCCATTTTTTCCGTGTCGGGAAATCTGAATGTGGTCGTGTCATAAAGCGGCGTGTGCGGTGAACCGAACTGGTCGTTGCCGATTCCTGCATGTATGCAGCGTGTGGAAAATCCGAGGTCAGGCTTATTCACGGCTTTTTACTTTCATAAGAAGCAATATACTGAACTTACCACGCCAGTATGGACAACATGCAACGAAATTTCGTCAAAAGCCCGAATCTGTATTGCGGAAAACGAGAGGCGCGTCATGGCCCTGGCGGGCTCGTGGGTTTGGTTCGCCGGGACGCGACGTCATGCTGCCGGCATCTTTGAACCCAATGCCTTTGAACAGGCTCCGCCAATAAACCCGGTAACCTCAAGGCCGAAACCCGCCATGCTCGGTATCTTGCGGGACTCGGCCAACAGGCGCATTTTCACCACTCCCAGATCGCGTAATATCTGCGCACCAATGCCGTAATCCTTGAGCGTATGCTTACTGCTGACCTTCTGGTCTGCTGATTTGATTGCATGGATGAGATCCTCACTTTTTTCATCGCGCCTGAGCATGACAATGACGCCCGCCCCCGCTTCGTCAATCTGCTGCATGGCACGAGGCAGGCTCCAGCTATGGCTTTCAGAGCCGGCATCAAGCAGATCGAACACCGACAAGGGTTCGTGCACCCTGACCAGCACTTCGTCATGCGCGCTGATATCGCCTTTGACCAGGGCCAGGTGCGTCTCGTCGGCCGTCGTATCATGGAAAGCGATCAGGTTGAATTTGCCGTAAGCCGTCTCCACCATGCGCTCGGCGACGCGGCTCACAAGGCGCTCTGTCTGGCTGCGATAGCTGATCAGGTCCGCGATGGTGCCGACTTTCAGGCCGTGTTCCGCGGCAAATTGCAGCAGGTCGGGCAGGCGGGCCATCTCGCCGTCATCCTTGAGGATTTCGCAAATCACGGCGGACGGATCGAGGCCTGCCAGCTTCGCGATATCGCAACCGGCTTCGGTATGCCCTGCTCTTGCCAGCACGCCGCCATTTTGCGCCAGAAGCGGGAACACATGGCCGGGACTGACAATGTCGCAAGGTCTCGCATTGACGCCTACAGCAGTCTGTATCGTATGCGCCCTGTCGGCAGTGGAAATTCCGGTAGTGACCCCCTGTGCCGCCTCAATCGAGGCGGTAAAGTTGGTGCCCATCCTGGTGCCGTTACGCTCCACCATCGGCAAGAGGTTGAGTTGCTTGCATCGCTGCCCGGTCAGTGTCAGGCAAATCAGGCCGCGGCCATGCTTGGCCATGAAGTTGATATGCTCGGGCGTCACGAACTGGGCGGCTACAATCAGGTCGCCTTCATTCTCGCGATCCTCTTCATCGACCAGTACGACCATCCTGCCATCACGGATATCCCGGATGATTTCTTCGATCGGGCTGATGGCCACAGGCTTGAGCGCAGTATTCCAGCCCAGAAATAATGGATTGACGTCGTTCATTTTCCGTAGATCACAGCGAATGCCGAATGGTTATGGATGGACTCGAAGTTTTCACACTCCACCGTGTAGTTGACAATGCGTGTATCGCGGCTCAATTGACCGGCAATATCACGCACCATGTCTTCGACGAATTTGGGATTGTCGTAGGCCTGCTCGGTGACGAATTTTTCGTCGGGCCTTTTCAGCAGGCCATACAACTGTGCGGATGCCTGCGCCTCAACCAGGTCGATGATGTCTTCCACCCACATGGTTTCCGCGATATGGGCGGTGATGGTCACATGGGAACGCTGGTTGTGCGCGCCATACTGCGAGATTTTCTTGGAACATGGGCACAGGCTGGTGACCGGTACCAGGATGCGCAGGCTGATGGCGGTTTCGCCGCTGGGCCTGATCTCGCCCAGCAAGGTGTATTCATAGTCCAGCAGGCTTTGCACGCCCGATACCGGCGCCTCCTTCTTGATGAAGTAGGGAAAACGCATGCTGATGCTGCCGCTCCGGGCTTCCAGTCTTTCAACCATGGTATGCAGCAGGCAGCGGAAACTCGCCACGGTCATCGCATCTTCCTGATCGTTGAGCAATTCGATAAAGCGGGACATATGCGTACCCTTGACCAGCGCGGACAACGCCACCGCCATGCTGACCGTAGCCACGCTATGCTGTATGCCGCCATCGCGCTGCACCACGCGCAGCGGATGACGGATATCACGTATGCCAACCTGGTCTATGGCGAGCTCGCGCAAGTCGGGCAGGTTCTGTACGTCCTCCATAAAGGCATCACGAATCAGGTTCATATGCGGTTTCTGTTTCTATTCCATATTAAAAAAATGGGGCAGCGTGCGCTTCACTGCGGCCACTGCCCCGCCAGACCCTGAACATGGTCAGAAGGAGATGAGAGGCTTCAGGTCTGCCGTTTCAAGGCATGTGCAAATTCCACTCGATTACATCATGGACTGCCTTTGCCGCCCCCGCAATTGTCACTAAGACTTACTACCAAAGAGGTAATGCGCTTACCCATGGCGGCTGTGGCTGAATATCTCACTGCGATACCTGGCCCAGTAATAGGCATCCATCACCGACAGCGCGTAAATGAAAACCCCGCCCGCAAGCTTGCCCACCATGGAGACATCCGGTTGTGCCAGATTGAACGTGATCAACCCCAGCATGATCATGAAACACACCATGAAGAAGCCGCGCAAAGGCGTATTGTTGAGCACCTGGCCCACCCCCGGCAGAAAAATGGCGGTCAGCAGCACCCATTTCGGCGCCAGCGGCGGTTGCAATTGCTCAGGCGTAACTGTTTTCAAGCTTGACTCCCTTCTCGTTGCCGACAGCATCCTCGACCAGCCGGCGCATGGCGACGGCCTGCTGCAGCAAAGGTTCAACCATGGCGCGCGCTATGGGTACAGCGTCATATACGGCATTGCGCATGATCAGGTACTCACCGCGATCCGCCTGCTTGGCCATATAGGTCAGCCTCAGCAATTGCGGTGTCAGCAGCAGTTCCTTCATACGATTATCGGCAAACAGGCGCGGCACGTGCGGATTGAGCAATTCCAGGCCGGCCGGCCGCCTGCAGTACTTGAGGATGGCATGCTGCGGCCAGCCGGCGGGAATGCGCAGATTGCCGTCCCATTGCCAGGAAGGGCTGTAGAACTCGTTGTTGGACGGCCTGGCGACAAAGTCCAGGCTCCCTTCGCTGGCGCTGTTGCCATGCACCGTCACCAGCAGCCACATCGGGGGCAGCTTGCGCCAGGCCACGGTATCTTCGACGATACCGAGGCTGACGCGGTAACCCGCATATTCCCCGCGCAACAGGGGCAAGCCGCCCCGGTCCTGGCCGGGCTGCGCATGTTGCAGCAACCCCTCGCAATCATCAAATACCCTGCTGCGAGACTGCGCCCGGTGCCAGGCATCCTGGCGGTAACGACGGTACAACAACACCGCCATCACCAGCAGCAGCAATACCGCGATTTCGTTCATGCCGCCCTCCTGCTTTCCGCAAGCATGCTAATAACCTTTCGGCCGCGGCCATGGCATGGTGAACTGGTCTGCGCGCCTGACGTACTTGTAACGGCGGAACACGAACCAGAGCGAAGCCACGATATAGAAGGCCATAATGGACAGCAGCGAGGCGCCGTAGCCCAGGAAGGTGGCAAAATACGTGGCGCAGCAAAGCACGAACAGCGTAATCGCAGGCAACGGGTGGAACGGGTGGATATAGCCGCGGTGTATGCTGTTCAACGGCCACATCTTGCGGAACTTGACCATATTGAACGACATGAAGGTATAGCCAAGCAGGCCGGACAGGATGGAGAAAGTAATCACCTGGTCCAGGAGCCCGGTAAAGGCGAAGGAAATCGCAATCGGCACCAGGAACATGATGGAGCGGTAAGGCGTACGGTAGCGCGGGTGAATGGCGCCGAAGAATACCGGCATGTAGCGGTCGCGGCCCAGCGAGAACCAGGCGCGCGAAGCATCGTTGATGCAGCCGTTGGCCGAGGCGGTCGCCGCAAACGCAGTCGCCATGAACAGCATCAACTGCAGGTTGCTGCTGCCCAGCAAACTGGCGGCATCGTACATCGGCGTAACCGCCTGCCCCAGGTATTGCCAGGGCATCAGGCCCGTAGCCACGAACCAGGTAATGGTCGCCGCCACCAGCAATGTCATCATGCCGCCCATGGTGCCCAGCGGGATGGAACGGCCGGCCGAGCGCACTTCTTCCGCCGCCTGGCATGTGCCTTCGATACCCAGGTAATACCACATCCCGAACTGCAAGGCAGCGACGACGCCTATCCAGCCGTAAGGCAGGTCGGTGAGCAGCCCCTGGTGCTGCAGCACGGTACCTTCGCTAAGCGGATTGACCGCAACGAACAGCACGACCAGCGACATGAAGGCGAGGAAGGTGATGACGAGATTGATGGTCAGCGTCATGAACACGCCGCGATAGTTGAGCCAGGCGAGAAAAGCCACGGTCAGCACCACAAAGGGCCGCGTATCGAGATCGGCATAACCCATCACCGCCGCCCCCGAATGCATCAGGTCACCCACGACCAGCGCATCGGCCGCGCAGAGCATGGTGTAGGCCATGACCAGGTAAAGCCCGACGTTGAAGGCCATCAAAGGCCCGATGATGTGCTTGGCCTGTGTGTACTGCCCCCCTGCCGCAGCCACTGTCGAAGTCACTTCGGAATCTATCATGGCCACACAGGTATATAACAGGCCGATCACCCAGCAGGCGATCAGCGAGGCATAAGCGCCGCCCTTGCCCACGGTGAAGTTCCAGCCCATGAATTCGCCCACCAGCACGATGCCCACGCCCAATGCCCAGATATGGAACGGGTTGAGCACCTTGAGCATGGAAATGCGCTGGCCACTGCCAACTCCTATCTTTTCGCTAGCCATTATCCAATCTCCCCATCCAGCTCAACGCCATGCATCACGTCGTCCTCGCCTTCGCGCGAACTCATCAGGAACTCCTCGTCATACTGCGACGAGATCATAAATGCATCCACCACCATCCACATCAGCATGATCGCCGACAGGCTCCATGCCACATAGGTCAAAATATCCCAAAAGCTCATGTTGTTCCCCTCAGAACGGTCCAGCTATTTATCGAATTTTTCTGCAATCACTTCACGGTACTGACGTTTGGAGACGGTCAGCATGAAGACGAAGTAGCCGGCAATGACGGCAATGGTGATGACCAGCATGAATGGATCTATGCTGTAATCGAAACGATCGTTGATCAGCACGGCAGCTTGTTCAGGGTTGTATCCCAGCTTGATCCACTGCGCCTGCTGCACCGCGTTCTGCCCCAGCGACTCCCATGTTGCATGGGCAGCCGCCTTGGCGGCAGAAGCCACCGACTCGGCCTTCGCCTCGGCATTGATCAGCAAAGGAATCATCAGGCTGGCGTAAACCAGAACCAGGATGAACAGGCTGTCGAAAATCTGCCCGAATATTCCCTGGCTTGGGGGAGAGTATTGTTTTTTCATGCTGATCTCCTAAGGTCTGCTTTTGATTTTGGCGGCGCGATTGACATCCAGATGCTTGATGTCCAGGCCATAGATGAAGTCCTTGTCCTCGCCGAAATGCCGGGTCATGGCAAAAACCGAGGCAGAGTTGAACAGCAGCAGAAAAGCGCTGGCAACACACAGGGTGAAACGAATATCAGGGTCTTGCACGATACCGAGGATGGAATACAGGACGAACAGCACGATGGCCCAGAGCAGGCCCACGTCAAACCAGGCCATGAAACAGTCGCGCAGATACATGTTGTGTATCCTGATGATGAGTTCTTTAGTCATTACATTCTCCTTCTCACTTTTTTATGGGGGTCATGCAACGCATGGCTGCAGTCATGAGAAAGGTGTATGCAACTGATAAAACCGGGGGTGGATACTGGAAAACTGCGCGGTACCGGCCAGTGGGGCCCGGTATAACGGGAAAGGAAAAAAAGAAAAGGGAGTAACGCATTTTGACATGAACCCTTCTGGCAAGCATATGCAAGTGGAGGCTTCATCTGCTTTGCAAAAAAAATCGTTCATTACGTTACTCCCTTTTAAAACCCGGCTGTGAGCCGGGAGGGTTCAATCAAGGATCAATACTGGCTGGCTCCCGGAATCCAGGTGGTGCCTGCCAGAGGCACCTTGGCCATGGCTGAAGCTTCTACCGTCAAAGCAACCAGGTCTTCCGGCTCAAGGTTATGCAGGTGCGATTTACCGCATGCACGTGCAATTACTTGCGCTTCCATGGTCATTACGGAGATGTAGTTGGCCAGACGGTGGCCGGCCTTGATCGGGTCCACGCGCTTCATCAGCTCAGCATCCTGCGTAGTGATACCGGCAGGGTCGCGGCCTTCATGCCAATCGTCGTAGGCACCCGCTGTCGTGCCCAGCTTGTTGTACTCTTCTTCCAGATGCGGATCGTTGTCGCCCAGGGCAACCAATGCCGCAGTGCCGATCGCCACCGCATCGGCGCCCAGGGCCAATGCCTTGGCTACGTCGGCCCCATTACGGATGCCGCCGGATACGATCAGTTGCACCTTGCGATGCATGCCCATGTCCTGCAGGGCCTGAACCGCCGGGCGGATCGCAGCCAGGATAGGAATGCCCACGTGCTCGATAAACACTTCCTGTGTTGCCGCCGTGCCGCCCTGCATGCCGTCCAGCACGACCACATCGGCTCCGGCCTTGACCGCCAGCGCCACATCGAAATAAGGGCGTGTAGCACCGATCTTGACGTAGATGGGTTTTTCCCAATCCGTGATTTCGCGCAATTCGGCAATCTTGATTTCAAGATCGTCGGGCCCGGTCCAGTCAGGATGGCGGCAGGATGAGCGCTGATCGATACCTTCAGGCAGGCAGCGCATCTTGGCGACGCGTGCGGTGATCTTCTGGCCCAGCAGCATGCCACCGCCGCCCGGCTTGGCACCCTGGCCGACCACGACTTCGATCGCATCGGCCTTGCGCAGGTCGTCAGGATTCATGCCGTAGCGTGAGGGCAGGTATTGGTAAACCAGCGTAGTCGAATGACCGCGCTCTTCCGGCGTCATGCCGCCATCGCCGGTGGTAGTGCTGGTACCGGCTGCCGTTGCGCCGCGGCCGAGTGATTCCTTGGCCGGGCCCGACAGTGAGCCGAAACTCATGCCGGCAATGGTGACAGGGGTTTTCAGGTGAATCGGCTTTTTGGCAAAACGCGTGCCGAGCACGACATCGGTACCGCATTTTTCGCGATATCCTTCGAGCGGATAACGGCTTACCGATGCGCCCAGGAACAACAGGTCGTCAAAATGCGGCAATTTCCGCTTGCTGCCGGCGCCCCGGATATCGTAGATACCCGTAGCGGCGGCACGCCGGATTTCGGACAGGGTGTGCTTATCAAACGTCGCGGAAAAACGCGGTTCCGTCTGTGGTAACTTGCTTGGCTGGTCACTCATTTTAGTAGGCTCCTGCATTGTCAACATGGAAGTGATAGAGATTACGGGCAGAGCCATAAAGCCTGAAACTGTCAGGATCTGCATCCTGATGGCCGGACCTGGCCAGCAGATCAACCAGAATCTTGCGTTCTTCCGGACCCATGGTTTTTTCTTCACAATCCGCGCCCAGGCTCTTTACCTTGCCGCGAACGAAAATCCGGGCTTCATAGATGGAATCTCCCAGCCCTTCGTCGGCATCGCCGAGAATCACAAAATTACCGGCTTGCGCCATGAAGGCGGAGAAGCTGCCGACCGAGCCGCCGACCACGACATCCGCTCCCTTGAGGGCAATGGCGCAGCGCAGCCCGGCATCGCCATCGATCACAAGCAGCCCGCCGTTGGCAGTTGCGCCTGCGGCATTGGAGGCAAAGCCTTTCACATGCACATGGCCCGACATCATGTTTTCAGCCACGCCGCTGCCGACGCTGCCTTCCACCACGACCTTTGCCAACTGATTCATGCCCGCGGCGTAATAACCGGCGTGCCCCTTGATCGTGACCTCGACATCGGCCTTCAAACCCACCGCGATATTGTGGGCGCCGTTGGGATTCTCGATGACGATCGATTTTCCGTTCAGCGTGCTGGCGTCACCATGCAGGAACTGGTTGACTTCACGCAGCGGTTTGGCGTCCAGATCGAATTTTAAAGTTTCCATACATACATCTCCTTAGGGGAAGGCTCGAATACCTTTGCGTTTTTGATATCTGGCAGATGCGCAAGCGAGCGGAATTCCGAGGCGATTGCGACATAATCATCATGCTCGGCAATGATGGCCGGCTTGCAGGCAAATGGATCGCGCACCAGGGCCAACTGGTCGCGCGTTCCCATCAGCAGGGTATAAAAACCGTCCAGTTCTTCGAAACCGTGATTCAGCGCTGTTTCAAGGTCGTCACCCTCGCGCATGCGCCACTGCAGGTAACGGCAAGCCGCTTCGGTGTCGTTATCCGTTTCAAAGGCAATACCTTCATACTGCAATTTGCGGCGGATACTGTTCGCGTTTGAAAGCGAGCCGTTGTGTACCAGGCACCAGTCTTCGCCTGCGGTAAACGGGTGGGCATGCGCCGGCGTGATCGCAGACTCGGTTGCCATGCGGGTGTGGCCTACCAGGTGGGTGCCGCTGAAGCTTTTGAAATCGTAACGTTCAGCGACCTGGGCCGGCGTGCCGATATCCTTGTAAATATCCATGAGCTGGCCTACCGAAAGGAGATGCAGCCTGGGGTAGTTATCCTTGAGCCAGACCTTGACGGTTTCAGGTTCCAGCGTCGTGGTCAGCACCGCATGGTTGGCCTTGGGCTCGACCCTGGCCTTGGTGCTCAGGTGTTTTTCGAACTCATGGCCCAGCTTGACCCAGTTGAAATCCTCTTCACCGGAATACAGGCTGAATTTTCTCGAGTCGTCCGCAACAGGGGCACCGAACATCGCCAGCCCGGCGGAGTCGGGACCTCTTTCTGTCATGCCGATCAACATAGGCAACATGAGCTCGCCGATATTGGCGCGTAATTTCTGGTTCTTCACCAGCAGTCCAACAATTCCACACATAATGATCTCCTGATTAAGTGCTGCTAAATTCTAGAAAAACTCGACGTAACGCTGGATTTCCCAATCCGACACATGGCGCTGATATTCCACCCACTCCATCGATTTAAGGTTGATAAATTCTTCCGAAAGACCGTTTCCGAGCGCATCGCGTAATACCTGGTCTTCCTCGAAGGCACGAATGGCTTCATTGAGGTTTTGCGGCAAAATGCCGATTCCGTGCTGCTTCAGCTCGGCCGGAGAGTAGTCGTACAGATTGTCTCCATTGCCCTTGCCGGGATCCAGCTCGCGCTCTACGCCATCCAGCCCGGCAGCGATTACTGCCGCCGTGGTGAGGTACGGGTTACAGCCGCCGTCAGGCAGCCGCAACTCGAGCCGGCCATAAGGAATGCGCACCATGGTCGAACGGTTGTTGTTGCCGTATGAGATATAGGCTGGAGCCCAGGTCGCGCCGGTAAGGGAGCGGCCTACGACTAGGCGCTTGTACGAATTGACGGTTGGGGCAGCCAATGCAGTCAGTGCAGGCGCATGCGCCAGAATGCCCGCCATGAAGTGATAAGCCAGCTTGGACAAACCGTGGCCTGTCTTGTCGCTATCATCGTGGAACAGGCTCTTCTTGCCATCACCGATGGACATATGCATGTGCATGCCGTTACCCGGGCGGTTGCTGAACGGCTTCGGCATCAGGGAGCAGATCATGCCCATCTGGTTGGCGATTTCGCTCGCGGCCATCTTGAACATGATGAAGTCGTCGGCGCTCTTCAGACAGTCCGCGTAGGTATAGTTGATCTCAAACTGGCCGTTGGCATCTTCATGGTCTATCTGATAGACATCGAGGCCGGCAGAGATCAGCGCCTCGGTCAGCGCTTCAAGAAAAGCCGCCTGGCGGGTAATGCCCTTATAGTCATAACATGGCTTCTGCAGGGTATCGGTCGCGTCTACCGGATGAATGTTTCCCTGCTCATCCTTTCTCAGCAGGGAAAACTCCGGCTCCAGGCCGGTGTAAAGCGTCCAGCCGTTTTTACTCAAACGGTCGATTTGCTGTTTCAGCACGACGCGCGAGTCAAAGCCATAGGGCTTGCCTTCGACGTGGCCATCGCAGATGAGGCGCGCATATCCCGGCTGCCAGGGAATCAGGGCCAAAGTCGACAGCTCGCCCACCGCCATGTAATCAGGACCGTTGGGCGCAATGCCCATCCCACAGATAGCGCCGCCTGCAAAGCCGGCACCGGTGGTGAGAATGTCTTCAAGATGCGATGCCGGTACGGACTTGACCTTGGCTACGCCATGAATGTCGACAAACTGCGCCAATATGTACTTGACGCTGTTGTCTTTCAAGAACTTCTTTGCTTCTGCCAACGATTTCATTCATTTTCCCCTTGAGAATGTCGTATTACTTGAAATGGCAGGAGAGGCCGACAGCACCACCCCCAAGTTCTTTAGCTATTTCCAGCAGCATGTCCCACATGTAGGGGCCATATGTGCCATCACACCAAACCCTGTAAACCTGCTGCCCATTCAACTGCTGGCGCAACAAGGTCGCGGAGATGCCTGCTACCTGCGTCATCACGACCGCGTTGCCTGCCAGCGCGCTGTCGCGCAAATCCAGCATGCACAACTCGGAAAGAAGATTGAGCACTTCGCGGCCGCTCAGGATGAACGCCGCATCTGCGCGCTGAACCTGATAGGCACCGGGCACCGCGGCCTGGTTGAAGCCATGCAACCGGCTGCAGGTTTTGCTGCTGAACTGGTCTTCGATCAGGAATTCGCTACCGCCGAGCCGGAGCGCCAAAGTACCCGGGGCGGTCTCAACCCATGAGTTGATTTCAGCCGGCAGCTTCAATCCCTGGCTCTCCAGCCATGCTGCCGCCTGCGGCCCCTTGACCGAAAAACGCTGAAAGCAACTCACATCGGTCACGCCAAGCACGCTCTTCCTGGCGGTTTCGATACTGGCCCCTTCAAACGCCAGCGCCACTTCCATGCCATGCAATTCCCCCATTTTTGGGTTAGAAGCCCGCTGGGCATAGGCAACCGGCGTCCTTTTAATCATTTCCGTCTCAGATGTTGTCATGCCCTGTCCCCTTGATCCGCATTGAAGAATGGCGTTTCCACCACCGTTGCTTTTGCCATGGAGCCGTTATCCGTACGGATATCAAACACCGAGCCAGGTTTATTCCGGGCCGGGTCAACGTAAGCCAGGCCGATGATGCGCTGCGCTGCCGGGCTATAACCGATGCTGGTGACGCGGCCCTTGATGGCCGCCCCGTCGATCACGAGGTTACAGTCTTGCGGCATTTCACCGGAATACCCCTGAGGGAGTACAAAAGGCACCAGTATCTTGCCGAGCGGCTTCCTGGAAATGATTTTCAGGCTGCGCTGACCGATGAAGAATGGCTTATCCATGCCCAGCGCAGATTCCGCCCCCACTTCGTAAGGGTTGGTCAGGCCATCGGTATCGTAACCGGGCATGTGATGACCCAGCTCCAGCCGCAACAGGCGTTGCGTGTCGGTTCCGAAGGGGCGGATGCCGTGACTGAAGCCGGCATCGAGAATCGCCTTCCAGATGTTGAGTGCCTGTGCGCTCGGCATATGGATTTCATAGGCCAGCCTGGCAACAAACCCGACCCGCACCACACGCACCGGAACCCCCAGGATTTCAGCTTCTTTCGCGGCACCCATCGGAAAAGCGGTTTCCGACAGATCGATATTGACCAGCTTGCTGACGATATCGCGAGACGCTGGACCGGCGACATTGATCAGGCCATATGCGCCAGTCACGTTCACCAATCCAACATTCAATTGCCATATCTGCAGCCAGCGTTGCATTTCACGGTAAACAGCCGCCGCATTGGACGTGCTGATCGTCAGATAGAACAGCTCATCCGCCAAACGGCTGGCAATGCCGTCGTCAACGATGACGCCGGATTCGTCCAGCAGCAAGGCATAGCGGGTGGTCCCCACCTTCTGGTCTGCGAACTTCCCGGTATAGAAACGCTCAAGGAACAGGGCTGCATCGGGGCCGCACACTTCGATCTTGCCCAGCGTGCCGCCATCGATCATGCCTGCGGACTGCCGCACCGCCTGCGCTTCGCCTTCCACCAGTTGCTGCTTGCTCATGCCCGGCTTCTGGTAATAGGCCGGACGCGACCATGCGCCCACGTCAACAAAGAAGGCGCCTGCCGCCTCATGCCAGCCATGGATAGAAGTCAGCCGGTGCGAGTGGAAACTGCGCCCGCCCAAATGGCCGAACGGCGTCGGATGAAAGAACGGTCTCGCAGTCGTCGTGCCGATCTTCTCAACCGGCAGGTTGCGGATTTTCGCCAGAATCCGGATCGCATTCATATTGGAATGCTTGCCCTGGCTCGGCCCCATGCCCACCGTGGTAAAGCGCTTCATCAGCTCAATATTGTCGAAGCCTTCCTGCGCGGCATTGATGAAATCCTTGACCTGGATATCTTCATCGAAATCGACGAAATTCTTGCCTTTGGGATGCAGCACGATAGGATAGGCATGGCTGGGCGACGGGCCCTGATGCCTGTCCACGGAAACTTCCGGAGCCGTTTTGCCAAGGAATCGCAGGACTTCAGCCGCCGCGCGCATGCCATCATTGGCACGCTGTTGCAGGCTATACACGCCGTTCACCTTGCCTGCTGCGAAAATGCCAGCGGGAAAACGATCCGGCACGAACTGCTGGATCGCATTGTCGTAGCCCATGCCGATGCCCGACTGGTAGAGCAAGGCAGCAGCCGGCGCCCAGCCGGCGCTCATGGCAATGCCGTCACAGTCGACCGTGACGCCCTTATCGGCATTCACCGCGCCGCCCACCTCATCGAATGGGCAGATGACAGCGCCCTGCACGCCCAATTTGTCTTTGGTCGGCAATGCCTCATAAACGCAACTGCCCGTATATATTTTCACGCCTTTGCGCACCAGCTCAGCCACCAACTGGTCGCGCTGGCCTTCAGCGCGCATATCCACCAGGGCAATCACCTTGCTGCCGGCATTCAGCAGATCGAGCGCAACGCGGTAGCCATGGGCATTGGCAGTGACGACCACGCCCTTGTTGAACGGCTTCACGCCATAGCGATAGATCATGCGTTGTGCTGCCGAACCCAGCATCACGCCGGGCAGGTCGTTGTTGTGGAATACGGGCGGCTGCTCGAATACGCCCGTCGCGACGATCACGGCCCTGGCACGGACTCTGACAATGCCGTCGGCAGTTACCACCGGCACCATATGATCCGCGTAGTATCCAGCCGCGTAAGCGCCAGGATAGACGCTGATATTAGGGGTTTCCGCCACCTTGGCCAGCAACTCGTCCAGTATTTTTTTTGAGGAATCGCTACCGGCATAGTCATAGGTGAGACTGCCGCCCAGGTTCTGGTTTTCGTCGACCAGCACCACTTCCAGACCATTCGATGCAGCAGCCAGCGCAGCAGACAACCCGGACGGGCCGGCACCGACGACCAGCAGGTCGCAATGGCGATTCAACTTGCGCCTGGTGATCCGTGGGAAATTGAAGTTCACCACGCCCAGCCCTGCGGCCTTGCGTATTATTTTTTCCCAGAACGGGAACAGGCTTGCCGGTTTATGGAACGCCTTGTAATAGAATCCGACCGGCAATAATGGCGAGATGGAATCGATATACTTGTTCTTGTCCTTGAGCACGCCGCCGTCCGTATTGACCGCCTTGATCGCCATGCCCGCCTGCAGCGCAACCACATCGCCGCGGATATTGGTATCCCGGCCATCGGTCACCATCACATTCACATCATGGTTGGCAAAGCTCAATACGCCGCGTGCCCGGTGATATTTGAAACTGCGGCCCAATACCCTGACCCCTGACGCAAGCAGCGCGCTGGTAATGGTATCGCCTTCGTAACCGGTGTACTCCCTGCCTTCGAAAGTAAAACGCAACGGCTTGTCGCGGCTGATCCACTCACCCGCCTGTTTTGGCAATCTCATGCTCATTTTGATTGCTCCGTGCCTGCTGTTTGACTCATATCGGCCTGGCCGGACGGCGCAGGGCCTTTACCGAAGAGATAGGTTCTCAGGACCTCATCCGTCAGCGTGTTACGTTCCGCAATGAACCACGTTCCGCTGGGCCCGTGGTACCACCATTCTTTCTTCACGCCAGGCGCATTGTCGCGGTAATGCACATAGCCGGCCCATTCGTAGTCATCACTGACATCCGGATCCGGCATCTCGCGATATTCACCGCCAAACAGGAATTCACTTAATGGCCTTACGCCATTCATCGGACAGTTAAGTAGTTTCATTTTTTCGTTTTGCCTCTGCTTTAAATACGCCCACGGCCTCAATGGCCGACCGAAGCGGCACCCTTTTCACCGGTTAATTCGTATTCTTCGAACCGCGACATGCGGAACGAGTGAATCAGCTCATGCGACCTGTCGTTCGCCATCGTGTAAGCCATGGTCTTGCCGCTGATGGGCGTTGCCTTGAACCCCCAGGTGCCCCAACCTGCATCAAGATAGAAGCCTTCGACCGGCGTGGTGCCCATAATTGGTGCAAAGTCCGGCGTGATGTCCGCCATGCCCGCCCATTGCCGCACGATCTTGACGTTGGAAAGAAAAGGGAACATATCGACGATGTGCGAAGTAAGTCCCTCGACAAAATCAAAGGTGGAACGGGTGGAGTGCACCTCGTAAGGGTCCAGCGACGAGCCCATCACCAGCTCGCCACGCGATGACTGGCTGACATAGACATGCAGGCTGCCGGACACCAGGATCGTGTCGAGCCAGGGCTTCATCGGCTCGCTGACACAGGCCTGCAACGGATGGATCACAATCGGCGTTTGCAGCCCCACCATCTTGCAGACACGCGGCGTAAAGCCGGCCACTGCAGACAATACTTTCCCGGTCGCAATGTACCCGCGGCTGGTATGCACGCCATGGACCTTGCCGTTCCGCACATCGACACCCTGCACTTCGGTATTCTGGAATATCTCGACACCCATGCTATCCGCGCCGCGGGCATAGCCCCAGGCAACGGCATCGTGACGCGCGATTGAACCGGGCTCATGATAAAGCGCGCCCTGGATAGGAGACTTGCCGCTGCAAGTGATGTCGAGCTGCGGACAGGCCTGGGAGATTTCATCCGTGCCGACGACACGGCTTTTCACGCCGACATGCTTATTGACCTCGGCACGCCAGCGCATGGTGCGCATGGCCGATTCACTATGGGCCAGCGTGAAGTGCCCGCGGTTGGAATAAAACAGGTTGATATCCAGCTCGGTGGATAAGCCCTCAAACAATTTGACGCTGGCATCGTAGAAATTGACGCCATCGGGAGTCAGGTAATTGGAACGTACGATAGTCGTATTGCGGCCGGTGTTGCCGCCGCCGATATAGCCGCGCTCCAGCACGGCGACGTTGGTGATGCCATGGTCCCTGGCGAGATAATAGGCTGCTGCGAGGCCGTGACCGCCGCCACCGATAATGACGGCATCGTAGGATTTCCCTGGCGTCTGACAGTCCCTGAAAAAACGCGGCTCTTTATATTCACGACCCAGAGCAAACTTAAGCAGCTGATATGCCATTCAAAATCCCCACAGATAAATTTGTTTACTCAGCAATTAAAGGAAATAAGCAATTCAAGCGATGCTGAAACACAAACTTTTATTAACTTTTTTTACTATAATGA
The DNA here is from genome assembly GCA_905339275.1 of Methylophilaceae bacterium. Taxonomy (GTDB): domain Bacteria; phylum Pseudomonadota; class Gammaproteobacteria; order Burkholderiales; family Methylophilaceae; genus UBA6140. The sequence goes on along the minus strand of CAJPFK010000001.1, from coordinate 455,739 downwards.
AACTTATTGGAGCTATTACATCAAAGCTAAAAAACCTTGTCAAGGACATTGTGAAACTTTTTTTATTGTAATGAAACATTGCCTGGAGAGATTGCAATTTATCTAGTAAACTTAATGAGTTAGCAAAACAAATAAATTGGCTTTTTTTGATGTTTACGATGGATAATTGATTAAGCCGTGCTATTTTTGAAGCAAAATTCATTCACATATAAACCAGCAACTTAAATAAGGAATACAGAGGCCGATGAGTTCAACCAACAACAGCGCTCCTATTGCCAATACTCAACAGGAAACACAGGGCAAGGCGCTGGACAGATTCCTGGGGAACACTATCCACCAACTACGTATCCAGCATGGCCTCACGCTTGCGGAAGTCTCAAAAAGGGCAGGGATCAGCCGCGGCATGCTGAGCAAGATCGAAAACGGACTTTCATCCACCAGCCTGGAAACACTGGAACAGCTCGCCAATGCGCTTGGCGTTACGCTGTCGCGCCTGTTCCAGGGCTACAACCTGCCCAACAGCACAGTACAGTTTGTCAAGAAAGGCCAGGGCATGGAGGTGGTGCGGCGCGGCACGCGCAGCGGCCATACTTATCATTTGCTGGCATACGACCAGGGGCCGCAGAAGCTGTTCGAACCGTTCCTGATCAGCCTGGAGGACCCAAGTGAAGAATTTCCAAGCTTTGAACACCCGGGCACCGAGTTCATCTACATGCTGGAGGGCGAAGTCGAGTATCGCGTAGGCGACGAGCTGTTTGTACTGCAACCCGGCGATTCGCTGACATTCCGTGGCGAGATCCCGCACCGCCCCGAGAAACATAACATCCTGCCTATCCGTTTTCTCGCGACCATTCATTACGACATGCCGGCCAGCCAGCCTGACAGTGAATAATCATGACGGCCAACCGCATCGATAATGCCACGCACTCGGACATACCGGCCCTTGTCGGCTTGCTCACAGAATTATTCGGCATAGAAAAGGACTTCCAGCCTGATGCCGAAAAACAGGTTCGAGGCCTGGAATTACTGATGGCAAACCCTGAACAAGCCGTTATCAAGATTGCGCGGAATGATAGCGGCAAAGCCATCGGCATGGTCAGCGCGCAACTGGTGATTTCAACCGCGCAAGGCGCGGCCTCGGCTTGGGTGGAAGATATGGTCGTCAGCGGGGATTATCGCGGTACAGGCCTGGGCAGAACCTTGCTGGAGGCGGCACTGGAATGGGCAAGGGGAAAAGGTGCAACCCGCGCCCAGTTGCTGGTGGATATGGAGAACCAGCCGGCCATCGGCTACTATCGGCACCTGGGCTGGGAAACCACGCAACTGCAAGCCCGCAGGATTTTTCTTTAGCGGCTACTGTGCTGGCCAGCCATTCCGGAGCCGGGCATCACCGGGCTGTTTATTACTCATCGACACTGCGATTCGCCCAATCCCGGGCCGCCCGCAGCATGCGCCGCAACGTCGGCCGGAATGCCGTCGCCAGCGCATCGTCCGGCAGGTAAGGCGGAGATTCCCGCATATAGCTGCGCATGGCAATCTCAAGCTGGATTGCATGAATATGCGAGCCGGGATTGCCATATTGCCGGGTAATGTAACCGCCCTTGAATCGGCCATTGACGACTGCCGAGTACGGGCTTTCAGCCGCGGCTTCCGCTATCGCCCTTGTCAGTGCCGGATCGCAGGACAGATTATCCGCGCTGCCGATATTGAGATGCGGCAACTCGCCGTCAAAAAACCGCGGAACGACCGAGCGGATCGAGTGCGCATCCCACAGGACCGCTTGGCCGTTCGCCGCCCTCACCCTATGCAGCTCACCGGCCAGCGCATCATGATACGGCCGCCAGTATCGGTCTATCCTTGCCTCGACCTCCGGGGCTTCCGGCGCGCAGCCGGCCAGGTAAAGCGGCCGCTCGCCGAAGCTGTCAAGCGGGCACAGGGCGGTCGTGCTCCGGCCCGGATACAGGCTGGCATTGTCCGGCGGCCGGTTGAGGTCTATCACGTAGCGGGAATGGGTGGCGACCAGAACGGTCGCATCCAGTTCATCAAGAAAATCATACAGTGACTCCAGATACCAATCGGTATCCGCCAGCAGATGCGCTTCAGGCGCAAGCCTGGGCAGCAGCCATCGCGGTATGTAAGTGCCGACATGCGGCATGGATACCACCAGCGCGCCTTTACCTCGCCTCAACTTGAATACCGGAATCTCGGCTTGCATCATTTCCCCTGCAGGGCCCTGAACGAAACAGCAATCATTACCGCCTCAGTCGCGGCAACGGTCCGGGCCCGGAGCATGTGCCCGCCCGCATCGAGGCGCAAGCCGTTGCCTGCCGTCAACGTCCTTGTCACCGGAACATCCGGACAGCAAATCTCATATGCGCCCTGTGCAACGAAGAAAACATGATGCATACCGTCCAGCGCCCGGTGGAAACTGCCGCGTATGATTTCCGCCTCTGCCGTCATCAGTTCACGGCGAACCATGACATTCAACACAGTACACAAACCGTTGATCAGTTCACATTCGACCGCCGTATCGCCGGAAAAATCAACCGATTGATAAGGTTCGGCCAGACAAAACCGCCAAGATGCCGCCCTCAATCCGAGCCCCTGGCCCGTCAGCAGTATTTGTGTGCGATCGATGCCGGAAAAAACGGAATACGAAGTTGCCCGGTCAATTTCGGCAATGCTGATCCGCCACTCGAAATCTTCCATACCGGCCGCATCAGGGCAGGTGGCCAGGCTTACCGTGCGGCCGCCTCCATTTTTCCATGGTACCGGCCGGCATGATTCATACCCGATCAGCCGGGCATCAGCCACGGGCGATCTATTGCAGGCGGATTCGCACACGTTGCTTTGCGGAAAAGGCTAAATCTTTCCGTCCAATCCCATCTGGAAGTACTTATGCACAATCTTTTCCTGGTTTTCCAGCAGCCAATCGATACTGGGCTCATTGCTCATGGCTTTCTTGATCGCTTTTGCTGTCGCTTCGCGATGAATGTTGAACAACACCTGGTGATCCAGGTTTTCCTGCTCGGTCACAATCGGATTCAACCAGACTGATACGATAATCCCCAGGTCATGGGCTTTTTCCTTGGGAATATCGCCGTTGCGTACGGCATCCAGCACGCCGTTGGCCACCGCAGCCTGTACCGTGCCCATGAGGATATTGGTATATTTGCTGTCCTTGACGGTCACTTTGCTGACCATGATGGTCGCTGGCCGCACCATGATGTCGGTATTCAGGATCGCCAGCACCCGTGAATGCCCTTTGACCTGGTCGCCCAGCAGATTGGCAAATGCCACGCCCATGGGCCCGCTCATTTCACCGATTGCCACCTCCGGTTCTGCCGCCGTGCCGACCGGGCCGCCAGCTACCAGTGCCTCACCTACGCGCATTACGATATTGCCGCTCATTTTGCTTTCTCCATGATTAAAACGTCTTGAATTTAACTTTTATGAAACAATTGTAATTTATATTATACATTGTGGATATATTTACAAGCCAATAAACATAAAAAGACCACCCCATGGGTGGCCTGGGCAGGCGGCTCATTATTTCTTCCTGTGCGCCCAGACTGCCGCCTCAAGCCGGCTGGTCAGTTTCAGCTTGCTGAGCAAATGCTTGATATGCACCTTGACCGTGGTATCGCTGATACCGAGGTTGCGCGCAATGGTTTTGTTGTTGAGGCCGTTCGCCAGGCATTGCAGGATCTCGTGTTCGCGTTCGGTCAGCGAGATTTCCTCATCCTTCCTGCTGAGCTTGGGGTCTATCAGGGCCTGCTTGAGAATTTCCGTCAGGCTGTCCTGTATCACCGTCATCCCCGTCGCCACTTTTTTCAGGTTGGCGCACAAGTCTTCAGGGTCCATATCCTTGAGCAGATAACCGTCAGCGCCTGAGCGCAGCGCCTCGAGCAGATCATCCTCGGCATCGGATACGGTCAGCACCACGAATTTAGCGTTGAGATCGCCCTCCTTGAAGCGCCTCAGCGTCTCGATACCGTTCAGGCCCTTCATGTTGAGATCGATCAGCACCAGGTCCGGCGCCAACGACTGCGCAAGCGACAAACCCTCAAGGCCCGATGACGCCTCGCCTATCACTTCGAAATTCGGATCGTCGCTGATGATCTGGCCCACGCCCTTGCGGAACAAGGCATGATCGTCGATCAAAAAAACCTTATAAGTTTCGTCCATGGAAAGTTCTCCTCATCTGATTATTGCGGCAGCTTGGGAGTGAATACCAATCGTACGCGAGTACCGCCTTTTCTACGGCGTAATACTGCAATATCCCCACCCAGGCTGTAAGCCCGCTCTTTCATTATTTTCTGGCCGTAATGGTCCGGCTCTTCTGGTTTTGCCGTATACCCGATGCCATCATCGTCGATCGTGACCATCATGCTGCCGCTGGGTTGGAATACCAGCGCCACGTTGACGGTGACCGCCCCGGAATGCCTGACGATATTGGATAATGCTTCGCGGATGACATGCAGGATATGGAATTCCTCATTTACCGTCAGGCGGCAGTTTACGAGACGGTTATCCAGTGTAATCGACAGGTTGGAACGCTGCATGAATTCATTTATCGCGGCCTGGATGGCAAAGTTGAGTCCACGCACGTCCATATGCACGCGGAAAGTCGCCAGCAATTCGCGTAATTCCCGGTAGGCATTATTAAGCCCTCCCCTCAAGTCATTGACGATCTCCTGCAATGCATCGGATGACATATGGCTCGCAGACTGCGACTGCAACCTGGATATCTGTATTTTCATGAAGGAAAGCGATTGCGCCAGGGAGTCGTGCAATTCACGTGCGATGGCGGCACGCTCTTCGAGCAGGGCGACCCTTCGCCCCTCCTGCTCCCGGCCCTGGAAGCCCATGATCATGGAAAGCAGTTGTGCCGTCACTTCCACCAGTTGCGTTTCTGTTTCATCAAACAAACGCTCTTCATCCGCCTCGATCTTCAGGACACCCAGGGCGCCCGAAGGACTGGTAAAACCCACGGCCAGGCATTGTGTCTTCAATCCATCGACATTCGAGCTGAAGAACCTGACGAGACTGGCGGTCACAAGCTCATCGTACAAACCTTCCTTCAGGTTGGCCGGCTTGTGGTGGGAAAACAGTATACGCTCGGTAGAAACATCAGAATCGTTTTCAGTGAATATAAGCGCAACGTTATTGACGTTGAGCGCCTTCTCAAGCAGGAACAAGCCCTTGCGCAGCGCCGTCTCGCTCAACATGGTGTTGTTGACGGATTCCACGAACCTGTAGAGAAAGTCCTGCGAACGAATCATGCGACGCAGGCGTTCGCTACTGGTTTGATTGAACCATTCGGTCTCCGCTTTAAAGCCTTCCAGGCGCGCGGACATCTCATAGACCACGCGCTCCAGTTCGGCAAACTCGTCCACTTCCATGCGGGTACGGTCGCTCAGGAACTCGACCGGAACAAACGATGTCAGGGCATCGATGCGATCGACCAGCAGTCTTCTTGCCCCGAATGCAATCGCGCCAAGGCAGCCCATAATGAGAAAAAGGCTGGTCAATTGCAGCAGGGAGATCACGGATTGCTTGATTTCCATATCCCGTTGCAATGCATGGGCGAGGTTATCGTAAGCATCAATCAGCCTGTTGGTGGTCATCAGTTGATCGTCCACCGAATCATGGCCTGTACGCGATCGCTCAAAATCGGCCTGCGCATCCTTCAATCGCCTGAACGCCTGAAGAAGCTGCTCATCGTCCTGGCTTTGCAGCCAGGAAAGCTCCGAGTTTATGGCATCCAGGTCATGCTTTTCCAACTGCAGCCTCCCCTTCCGGTACGCTGCCGATTTATTTCCTTCAGCGACATCCAGTTGATGTTCCAGGAGAATTTCCTGCTGGAGAATGATTTTAATCGCACTGTGGCTGCTGGGAATATAATCCAGCAAAAACAAGGAGCCAGCCTGCATCAGTACTACTGCGAAAGTAATACAAAAGAGTAATACCACCAGCCTCATATAAAGCGTATGCTTCATCAAGCGTTTGATATTTATGATCATATGATCGAATTTAGGGCTAATGCTCAACCAATACTCCAGTACATCGAACTATCGTTATAAGGTTTTTCCTTCATGAGCCTATATGTTTTCAGCACGGTCGTGCTCAGCATTATTTTCATGCTCGTCTTCAATACATGGTGGGTAGATAACGTACCATTCAAGATGCACCTGGCTGCACTCCTGATCGCGGCCATCACCGTGCTGTCTATTATCCTCATGATTGCAATCTACCCCATCCTGACCAGGCGCGCATCATCCAATCGCAAACACTCAAACCTGGATAAGACCAATTGGGCCAATGATGTATCCAGTAATTTATCCACCCCTGCAGCCGTCGTTGACGGCTATAACGTCATGTTTGCCAACAAGGCCTTTCTTACCGAATTAGGCATGCTTGGCATGAACGACCAGATTCTCGGCATGCCGATCACCAATATCATCCACCCCGGCGATCACCAGCATCTGGCCATGCTGTTTGCACAAACCACCCAGGACCAGAAAAACAAGGATACGATGAAACTGCGCGTCCTTTGCCTGGATGGCAGCATATTGCCTGCGCATGTCTCCCTGTCGCCGTTGCAGGAAGACAGCAATTCCGATCTGAATCTCCTGCAGTTCTCCTCCGTGGCCTCGCACAAGGTCAAGGATATCGATTATGTTGACCAGTCCAATTGCCAGCAGCTCATCAACCAGATCGAACAGATCGTTTTTCATCTCAACGTCAACCAGGAATTCATGTTTCTCAATTCATCATGGGAAACCATGCTTGATTACACCGTGCAGGACAGCCTGAACAAATCCCTGCTGTCGTTCATACATCCTGAAGACAGGCCGCTCGCAGAAGCCCGCATCAATTCCCTGATTCAAGGCAAACGCAGCCAGTCCGTGGTGGACCTGCGATTGATCGGGCTTAATGGCGATTCCCACTGGGTCGAGTTGCGTGCCAGGAACACCACAAGCTACAAGGGCGAGCGTTCCAGCGTGATCGGCACCATGACGGACATCAGCCACATGAAAATCACCGAAGCCAGTTTACGCAACAACCGCCATCTGCTGAGCACCCTTATCAATAATACGCCCGGCATGATTTACAGATGCAAGAACGATAAACACTGGAGTTTCGAGTTCGTCAGCGACGGCTGTGTCGATGTCACCGGGTACGAGCCCTATGAAATGATCAACAACCCCAACTTCTCCTACATGCAAATCATCCACCAGGAGGACAGGAACATCACCTGGGACGCCGTGCAGAAGAAAGTGAGTGAGCAGCAAAACTTCCACCTCATCTACCGCATCGTCACCCGCTCCGGTACCGTCAAGTGGGTATGGGAACAAGGCAAGGGCGTTTTCTCCAGCGCAGGCGAATTGCTCGCGCTGGAAGGCTTTATTACAGGCATATCGAACCAGAGCCAGCCTGGCATCATCCAGGGCTTCCAGAAACTTTTCATGGAAAATTCCGCAGAATAGCAATGGCATTCATTTCCGCCGGCAAATAAGAAAGGGCATTTACATGCCCTTTCCCGATTAACACAGAGATTGTTGATCGCCAAGCCTAGAAGGTGCGCTTCAGGTAAACGATCACCTTGTCATCCCCGGTCTCGTAGCCGTCCGCTGTAACGTACCAATCATCGTCGGCATCAGTCGTGGTGTAGTTGATCCCCGCATTCCAGCCATCGCTATTGGCAATGGAGAAATCCTTGCTGACCCCGATCAGGAAATCAGTGTAATTGGCAACCGAGTAATGCTTCACCGTCTGATGCCCTGCGTGCAGGGCCAGGTTAAGTCCCTGGAACGGCAACGGGTAGTTGAAGTTCAGCTCGGTATAACCGCTGCCCTTTGAATCGCCGTCACCGGCAGATTTGGTATTGATCCCGAAGAAATCGGTCAGCGCATACGAATGCTTCAGCGTCAGGTATTTATAGGTAAGTGCAGCACTCACCTCCGTCGTATTGGCCGACTGCCCTACAAGTTTTTTATTGTTGGGGTAGTAGAATTGCAGGAAGCCGACATCCAGGCTGAGGTCGTCGGTAAACTGATGGAAATACCCGCCATAAATATCCAGCTCTACGGTATTGCCGTACAGCGTATCCTGATGAACGCTGGTGGCCCACAAACCAAGATAAATACCGCTGTCGTGAGCATAGTCGAAACCGCCCTGCACCGCACCACGCTCTCTTCCGTAGGAAATACCGCGGAATACATAGTCGGAAAAAAGTCCGATATTCGAACTGAAACTATGTGCCGATGCCGGCTCTGCGACCTGGGCATCTTCAGCAGACGCCGTCAGCGCTGTGCCCAGCAATCCGGCCAGCAGTAAGTATTTTGTTTTGTTCATCATCCACACCCCTCTAAAGTTAAAAAAGTTACCTGCAGTTAAATATATACTTATATGAAATTTAATTAATAATTATTAAACATTATTCTGCATTTTTTTATTGAGGTGCAGTTAATGTTGCATAAAAGCCACACCCTCATTCAGGGTGCGTGCCGATATCCAAAGGTTTTCCATCATCGAATCTGGAGAGCCATTGGATGGTTTTCTCGCGGAACTTGGTCAAGCCCTTGTATTCGACCAGGTCCGGATGCAATGACTTCAGCACGCGATGAAAGCGCTTGGCCCAGCGCGGATAGGTGGACAACTCGTCCATGCTGATCAGGTAACAGCGGATACTGAACAGAAGCGCATTGCTGCGAGGCAACCTGAAAAGGCTCTGCAGCTCAACGCGCAGATGCACCAGATCACCGACATTTTCCGGTGTGACCGTGTTGCGGTCGCCGCCCCAGAGCGGATAATTCTCGGGAGAAGTATCCAGTCTCGGGTTGATGGTCATGGTCCAGTTGAGGCGGCGCACCGGGCTGCCCAACTGGATATTCATCAGGTATTTCAGCGCCCGGTCCATGACGCCGAGCTTGGTCACCTGCGGCACCGGCCCATGCCACTCATGCCAGGCCATGCCGACATCGAAGGCCAGAGACCAGTCCGCCTGGCTGGTGATGAATCCCGCATCGGCATAAAGCGTACCGTTGCGCTGGTCGAGCAGCACAAAATCGCCCTGCACCTGGCGCGACATGAATTCGAACGGATCCATCTCCAGCGTGGAAGCATCGCCGAACACAAAGGAAATCATGATGCCCAGTGGCCTGTTTTCCCATGTCCAGTTCCTGCCATCCTTTACCAGCGAAAACTGCTCGGGATAATCGGCAGCCAGGGAATCCATCGTCAGTTCCAGGAAGTCCCACTGCGCATCCATCATGTGGGGCAATACCTTGTAACGGCCGCGGTCCAGCTCGATCGTCTTGCGCTTGTCTTCGCATTCAGAGACATAGTGCTCGTCGATATCAAAGGCAAACTCATTCACGGAGCCCTTGGCGCCTTTTACATGCGGCTCGATATTCACCGAATACATATAAGTATCTTCGGCAAACGGGAAAGGGAATCGCCTGATGGCCTCGGGAGAATTCCGGTAGGTGTAATCGTCCCGGAATGTTTCTTTCTTGAAAGCTAAACTCATCGCGGTGCCTTTTAAAAACTCGGTTCTGATTAAAGGTTCACTTCTAACAAATTGCATTTGGCGCGTGAAACGCAAGGCATGATCTTCTTGCCGGCAGCCTTTTCGGCATCCGTCAGGTAATGGTCGTTATGAACGATCGGCCCGTCGGCATTCAGCACCTCAAGTTCGCATCTGCCGCAAGCGCCGCCCCGGCACAGATAAGGCGCATCCACGCCCGCGGCCTCTATCGCCTCGAGCATGCTGAGCTCCGATGGAACCACGATTTCGATATCGGATTTGCTGAGTTTCAGCCTGAATGCATCGCCGGAAGGAGGCGCGGAAAACTGTTCGCTATGAATATGCCCTTCCGGCCAACCCAGCTCACGCGCGGTTTCAATCATGGCAACCACCATGGCATGTGGCCCGCATACGTAGGTATGGGTACCCAGGGGCTGCTTGCCCAGCAGTTCCTGAAGGTTGAGCATTGCGCCTTCGCTTTCCACATAGAACCTGGCCCGGTTCCCGCACCTGGCTTGCAGGTCGGCACGGAAAGCGCCATGTTCGGGGGAACGGAAGGCATAGTGCAGCTCATAGTCGCCACCGGTCCTGTTCAAGTCCTCGATCTGGGACATGAATGGCGTAATGCCGATGCCTCCGGCAATCAGCACGTGTTTTTTCGCCCTTTTTTCCAGCGCGAACAGATTCACCGGATAGGTAATTTGCAACCTGGAACCGACTCTCACCCGGTCATGCATGTGAACCGAACCGCCACGGGATTTTTCCTGGCGCCGGACAGAGATATGGTAGGCGCCGGTTTCCTCGGGGGAGCCCATCAGGGAATACGGGTTGCGATGGATACGGCCATTGATGTTCATGGCAACGACGATGTGGCTGCCTCCCGAAAATGCGGGAAACAGGCTGCCGTCGTCACGGACCAGCGTGAAATGCTTCACCAGCGGCGTCACCTGCTCCACACCTGCCACCGTTACATTCAACGTACTCATGGATAAATCTCCTCAATTTCCGGGACTTCGCCGGGAGACTCGGCATCTACCATCAACCCCATATACGCCCCCATAAGGCGGGAAAAATGGTCGCGTACGAACAGCATCCTGCCGCAACCGACACATTTCTTGATATTGGTATGGGCATCATGGGTAATCGCCTTGCAATGCACGCAGTAGACCGACCTTGCAAGCGTTCCGGTCAACTCCTTGTTGATATCGATATCGTCCACGCCATGCTCGGCAGCGATTTCAGCGACGGTCCACATGAACTTCTCCGAACCGGCAACATAGATGCGCAATCCCATGAAGGCGCTAGGCAGGAACTTCCTCAACGCCGTCATGGCCTCATCATTGGTTTCGAACACCAGCAAGTCATCCAGCACGATTTTTCCCAGCGCCACGCTGTAATCAGCGTCCGAGACCTTATCCTTTACATAGATCACCGTGATCGGCTGCATGGGCTGCATCTGCTGGAAAAGCTTGATGGCAGCCATGCCACCGGCGCTGCCCTCCACGATCACCAGATGCGCACTGGCCTTTTGCTGCCAGTTAAGCGCCGAATAGACCGGCTTGCTTCTGATCCAATATCCGCGTTCCATATCCTAATTCCGATAATTTCCGATTAATCTTGTGGGTGAGTGCGCAGGCGCATGGGGTCGTAAAACGGCGTCTGAGAGACGTGCGCCTTGCAACTGGTCTTGCTGCCCACGACCTCCACTGCAGTGCCGATCGCGGTGTACTCCGGCTTCAAATGCACCATAGCCAGGGAAAGCATCAGGTAACGGCTGAAACTGGCACTGGTCACGACACCGACATCTTTGCCGTCCTTGAGAATCCTGGCGCCTGCCTCAACCGCCGAAGCGCTCCGGCAAACCAGGCCTGCCTGCTTGAAGCGCTCCTTGCCACGCGACTTGAGCACCGCCTGCTTACCGATAAAATCGCCGGCTTTATCGACATCCACGCCCCAGCCCATATTGACTTCCCACGGGGTGGTGTCTCCCTCCGGCATTTCGAACGGGAAGAACAGAAGCGCGGCTTCTATACGCGTCAAATCCAGCGAATTCCAGGATGCAGCAACAGCGCCGAACGGCTTGCCGACGCCCAGTATCCGGTCCCATAACTCAACAGCATCTCCAGACTTGCAATAGACCTCGTAACCGCGTTCGCCTGAGTAACCGCCGCGGGCAATCACCACATCCTTGCCGAACAGGGTGATGTTCTCGTGCCTGAAGTATGGAAGCCTGGCCAGATCAAAGCTGACGTGCGGCGCAAGGATAGCGAGAGACTTGGGGCCCTGAAGGGAAAGGATATGCACATCGAGATCACGCTCGACCCTCACGTTCCTCCCTGCGGACAGCAACCTGAGATTTTGCGGCGTCTTGCCGCTGCCATGCGACACCCGGAACCTGTCGGCAGCATCGCGGATAATCATGATGTCATCGCAGATCGCGCCGTCCTCATCAACCTCTGCCGCCAGCACAGAGGTTCCTGGTGCGAGCCTGGTGATATCCTTGGCGACGAGCATGTCGAGCACGCTTTCCGCATCCGGCCCGGTGACATTGACTATATTCAGCGCGGATATATCATAGAGCCCGGCACAGCTTCTGACCGCAACCACCTCGTCATGGGGATCCGTGTAATAGCACCAGGGAATAGGCATGCCATTCCATGTATCTCCATCCAGTGTTGAACCCAACGCGCGATGCCTGTCATTAAGTATTGAATTTCGATGCATGCTTTTAAAACCTCAAAATGATTCTGCAGTCCACTGTATCCAATCAGTGGAATAATCAAAATTCTCTCAAAGTTGTACTACCTTGGAAGTATGCAAAATGGCCGGATGCATATAAATAAAGGCCTGGGCCGGAGTTTTCTGGTGAATCGCCCCTGCTCGCCATCGAGTGCCAGAAGCCATAAATTAAATATCCAGCTTCTGAAGCTGTTATGTACTCAATCGCCAATGCATCACCAGAAAATGCTGGCAAGACGCTAATCGCTTCTTCCTCCCCAATGGAGAGTTGCCAGGCATATTGACGATTAACACCCCTTGTCAGCCAGATTCTGGTGGAACTAGATATTGATCAGCACGACGACCTGCTTGGATTGAATGACTTGATTCATGGCTTGGCTGCAAAAGGGCCCTTCCTATTACAGCTTAACTTTACACATGAATATCGCACTTGATTTTCAACAGGGCAGCGATCGGATCGTCTGGCTCAATTTTTGCTAGCCATAACATCGTTATTCCCGTTCAGATATAACTATGGCGATTATGATGCAATCTGAAATTGATATTTGCACCATTGCAGTGCTGTCAGGCACTGATTTAGAGCATGCAAACCAGTAAATCCGTCAGGACTGTCTGCCCTTACTGCGGAGTCGGTTGCGGCATGGTGCTTGAAGTTGCCGGCAAAAAAGTAATCAGGGTCTCCGGCGACAAAACCCATCCGGCCAACTTTGGCCGGCTATGCACCAAAGGCAGCACCAGTGCACAGGCATTGCGCGATTCCGGCCGGATGGAATCTGCCTTCATGCGCAACAAGCGTAACAGCGATCCCGGACAAGTCCCGATGGATGCGGCAATCAGGGAAACCGCTCGCCGGTTAAGGCACATTCTCGACAACCATGGACCCGATGCCTTGTCGTTCTATGTTTCCGGCCAGATGTCCCTGGAAGCCCAATATCTGGCCAATAAGCTGGCCAAAGGCTTTATCGGCACCAACAACATCGAATCCAATTCGCGTTTATGCATGGCCAGCGCGGGAAGCGGCTACAAGCTTTCCCTCGGCGCAGACGGTCCGCCGGGCTCTTATGAGGATATGGATCATGCCGATCTTTTCTTTGTGATCGGTGCCAACATGGCAGACTGCCATCCGATACTGTTCCTGCGCATGATGGATAGAGTAAAAGCCGGGGCCAGGCTCATTGTCGTCGACCCACGCCGCAACACAACGGCCGATAAAGCCGACCTTTTCATGCAGATCAAGCCGGGGACCGATCTGGCATTGTTGAACGGCCTGCTGCATTTACTGGTTAAGAATGAGCATACCGATCAGGCATTCATCGCGGAATTCACTGATGGATGGGAATCAATGCCCGCTTTTCTCGAAGACTATACCCCCGGCCATGTATCTGAAATCACAGGTCTGGCCGAGGCTGACATTCGGCAGGCTGCGGACTGGATAGGCGCTGCACCGGAATGGATGAGTTGCTGGACCATGGGGCTGAATCAGAGTACGCATGGCACCTGGAATACCAACGCCATCTGCAATCTTCATCTTGCTACGGGAAAAATCTGTCGTCCCGGAAGCGGGCCGTTTTCGTTGACGGGGCAACCCAATGCCATGGGTGGCCGCGAGATGGGGTACATGGGGCCTGGGCTTCCAGGACAGCGTTCAGTGCTCGTGGACGCTGACCGTGCATTTATCGAGGATATGTGGAAAGTACCGCATGGCACCCTGAAAACCGCTGTAGGCCAAGGCACTGTTGATATGTTCTCCCAGATGGCACAGGGAAAGATCAAGGCTTGCTGGATCATTTGCACCAACCCTGTAGCAACCGTACCCAACCGCAAAACCGTCATTGCCGGGCTGGAAGCCGCTGAACTCGTCATCACCCAGGATGCGTTTCTCGATACTGAAACCAATCGCTACGCGGATATTTTGCTGCCGGGGGCCTTATGGGCAGAAGCGGAAGGCGTGATGATCAATTCCGAGCGCAATCTCACGCTGATGCAACAGGCGATAGACCCTCCGGGGCAGGCATTGCCGGATTGGCAGATCATTGCCAGTGTCGCCTGTGAAATGGGCTATGCAGATACTTTTAGCTATGGTTCGGCAGCCGAAGTATTCGACGAAATCAAGCTAGCCTGGAATGATAAGACCGGTTACGACCTGCGCGGAGCGAGCTATCAGCGATTGCGGGAAACCCCGTTGCAATGGCCTTGCCCGCCAGCCAGCACGGAGCCCCGGCATCCGGTACGCTATCTTAACGACGGTATCAGCCAGAAACTCAAGCAACATGCCGACGGTAGCCGGCCCCGCCTTGTTTTCCCTACGGAGCATGGCAAGGCGGTATTTTTTGCGCGCCCGCACATGCCCCCGGCGGAAATGCCGGATGATGACTACCCGTTCATACTGAATACCGGGCGTTTGCAGCATCAGTGGCATACGATGACCAAGACAGGGAAAATCCCGACATTGAACAAGCTCAATCCCGGCCCTTTTGTCGAGGTTAATCCGGAAGATGCAGCCCTGCTCGATATCCGTGACAAGGACCAGGTAGAGGTTTGTTCCCGGCGTGGACGCGCCGTGCTGCCTGCTGTAGTCACTGACCGTGTCCGCCCCGGCAATTGTTTTGTCCCATTCCACTGGAACGACGTATTTGGTGACGATCTGGCTATCAATGCCGTCACTAACGATGCCGTTGATCCAATTTCATTCCAACCGGAATTCAAATGCTGTGCCGTTGCAATGACGCGCGTCGCAGCACCATCAGATAAATACACTGTAACTGATGCGGACAACGAAGTCCGAGCAGTCGCCAGCGCGGGCGCAGCTACAGTATCCATCAATGAGGAGCATGAGTTGATAAAGATTGATGCGCTGGCCAAACTGCTTGGCATAGAAACGATTCCCGCTGTCGACCTCGGCCACGAGGAACAAAGCTACTTGTCCGGCTATATCACAGGACTACGTTCAAGCGAATTACGCAAAGCGGGAGAAGTCCCTACCCTGCCAACGAGCGCCCCCATGGAACCAGCCAAACGGCTCTGGATCGACGGTCTGCTGGCTGGCTTGTTTGCCCGCACATATGTTAGCGAAGCAGAATCGTTCCCGCTATTACCGGATTCCGAGAAGAATACCGCGCAAGGTGAATCGGCACATACGCCAATCCTTGTGTTATGGGCTTCCCAGACCGGAAATGCCGAAGAGTTTTCGAAGCGTTGCGGCGATGTTCTGACATCGGCAGGGTACAACATACAGATCGAATGCATGGACAATTATCCAGTAAATGAACTGCCCAAAGTTCGCCATCTGCTATTGCTAAGCAGCACCTTTGGCGATGGCGACCCACCTGACAATGGCGCCAGATTCTGGTCGGCATTGAATGCCGATGATGCTCCAGGGCTGATGCAAACAAAATTCAGCATTCTGGCGTTCGGAGACTCCAGCTACGATCAATTCTGCGGCCACGGCAAAAAACTGGATTCACGACTGGAAGCATTAGGCGCGCAACGTATGATAGCCCGGGTGGACTGCGAACCTGACTACCAGGAACAAGGCGAAACCTGGTTGAAGGCGGTGGTGGCTTGCCTGGCAGCTGCAATAGTCTCCCAACCTCAAATGGAACTGGTCACGATAACTGAAGACCATCACGATTTTATTGAAGAAGCGAAAGATAACATCAAACCAAAGTACAGCAAGAGTAACCCCATGCAGGCGCAGCTTGCGTGTAACGTATTATTAAGCCAGCCGGGAGCAAGCAAGGAAACCAGGCAGTTCGTGTTTACCCTGCCAGACAAGGACTTTACCTATGAGGCAGGTGATGCACTCGGAATATGGCCAAGCAATTGCCCCCATTTGGTTTCGGAATTGATATCTGTTGCCGGATTGACTCCGGATATGCCTGTCCATGTGGATGGATATGGCGAGATAGCCTTGCAGGTTGCCTTGCTTAAACATTTTGAGATTGCACGGGTAACACCGGATTTCATGAAATTCGTGTTTGAAGCTTCAAAACACAAGGAGCTGGCAAGACTGTTGAAAGATGAAAGCAAGGCCAAACTGAAAGAATGGCTGTGGGGCCGGAAAATTGTTGATGTATTGTACAATTTCCCGATCAAGGTGGAAGCAAGCGTGCTACTTGCTGCGTTGAAGCGGCTCCAACCGAGACTCTATTCGATTTCATCAAGCCCCAAGGCAACACCGGAAGAAGTACATATCACTGTATCCACCGTTCGCTATGCCTGCGAAGGCAGGCTGCGTAAAGGTGTCTGTTCAACCTATCTTGCAGACTTTTCCGGGGGAATGACCATTCCCATTTTTGTGCAAAAATCGGCAAATTTCCGTCCACCAGCGCAAGCAGATACTCCCATGATCATGGTAGGCCCGGGAACCGGCATTGCGCCATTCCGGGCATTTCTGCAGGAACGCCGCGCGCGCGGGCACAACGGCCCCAACTGGCTGTTCTTCGGCGAACAGCATGCTGCCACCGATTTCTATTACCGTGATGAAATAGAAAGCTGGCACAAAGACGGGTTCTTGACCCGGATTGACCTCGCATTCTCCCGCGATCAGCCAAACAAGATTTATGTACAGGACCGCATGCGGGAACGAGGCGCTGATTTATGGGAATGGTTGCAAATGGGTGCCCATTTTTATGTATGTGGCGATGCCAGCCGTATGGCAAAAGACGTGGATGAGGCTCTAAGAGAAGTGGTGCAAACCCACGGCAGGATGAGTACGGAATCCGCCAAAGCCTATGTACAGAATCTGGCAGCCGAAAAACGTTATGTACGCGATGTGTACTGATCTATGAATCATCCAGCTATAAACCTGTTGTTGATCGCGCTAATGAATGGCCCAAGTTTAGGCGGATTTGCCTCAACATCGACCCTGACCCCCAATTTGCGCAGTGTATTGCTGCACACCGGGCCGATGGACGCGATCAAGCTTCGATTGATGCTTTCATGAAGTTGACGCGTTCTACCGAGGCTCAGGGCCAAGGCAAACAAATTCTCCGCCTGCGAAGCACTGGTGAAGCAAACCATATCGACCGCATTTCGATCGAGCGCATCCATGAGTTCAATCAGCGGCTGCTCATCCGGCATGCTCCAGCGGTAGGTTGCAATCTCCTCGATTTCAGCGCCCTTATCCGCCAATGCCTGCTGAAGCTCAAGATTCGTGTTCCCATAACGCTGCACCACGATTTTCCTGCCCTTGACCTTGACTGCATCAAGCGCAACGATGATTTCCTTAGTGGTATATGGGGCGCCGGCCTGCAAATCGATGCGCACACGACGTGATCGCAAGGCTGCAATGGGTTTAGGTCCGCGCGCAACGACCGTGGAAAGCTCAAGAATCCTTGATAACCTGCTTGTGAGATTCAGATGATCCGTGGTGGCAAATAATGCCTTGACGCCAACACCCGTCTGGAAGATAAAAACATCGGGAAGGTTTGCATCCCAGCCGTTTATCAAATCCGCGATATGCGCAGGATCGATATCCGGAACTTCCGCCAGCGCAGGTGCCAGGAATGGTTTTCCGCCGTATTTTCTGACGATCTCCGCAAGCTGCTCCCCGGATCTGCTCTCTAAAATGGCAATGGTCTTATTTTTCAATGGCAGGCCTGTAACAATCGATAAATAACAAGGGCAACCTGTTTGGATGCCCTTGTTGCATGAACCCTGGCTGATCTAGCCTTTTTTGAACCTGGCGGCTTCTTCCGAACCGCCCGTGGCATTGCCCTCGCTGTAAGAGTGTGCACCAACGCCGGCCAACCTGCCGTTGTTGACGACCAGGTACTCATCACGGATCGGGCGATTTTCAAACCAGCATTCCAGCACTTCACGCACCCCCGCCGCATAACGCGATTGCGCCGACAGGCTGGTTCCCGATATATGGGGCGTCATGCCATGATACGGCATGCTGCGCCATGGATGGTCCTTGGGAGCGGGTTGCGGAAACCAGACATCGCCGGCATATCCGGCCAATTGCCCACTTTCAAGCGCTCGCGCAATCGCATCACGGTCGCAGATCTTGCCGCGGGCAGTGTTGATGATGTAAGCGCCACGCTTCATTTTGCCGAGCATGGCATCATCAAACATATGCTCCGTTTCCGGATGCAGCGGACAGTTGATCGTCACCACGTCACATACCTTAACCATGGACTCCACATTGGGGTGGAATGTCAGATTCAGCTCTTTTTCAATCCCCGGCGGCAGGCGGTGACGATCTGTGTAATGCAGCTTTACATCAAACGGATAGAGTCTTCTGAGAACCGCAAGCCCAATACGGCCGGCCGCAACCGTGCCGACTTCCATACCCTCAAGATCGTACGAGCGTGCCACGCAGTCTGCGATATTCCATCCGCCTTTGACTACCCACTGATAGGATGGAATGTAATTCCGTACCAAACCAAGGATCATCATGACCACATGCTCGGCCACGCTGATGCTGTTGCAATAGGTGATCTCGGCTACTGTAATGTTACGATCCATCGCGGCCTGCAGATCGACATGATCGGAACCGATCCCTGCCGTCAGGGCAAGCCTGAGTTTTGGAGCCCTGGCAATGCGCTCGGCCGTCAGATAGGCTGGCCAGAATGGTTGCGAAATCACGATTTCCGCATCATGCAATTCTTTTTCCAGCCGGCAATCAGGGCCATCCTTGTCGGAAGTCACCACCAGGGTATGGCCTTGCGATTCGAGGAATTTGCGTAACCCCAATTCGCCGGAAACGCTGCCCAGCATGATACCCGGCTTGAAGTCCAGAGCCTTCGGCGAGGGCGTTGTTTGCCCATCGGGATAAGCTGTAATTGTTGGAATTGAATCCCGCGCATAGGATTCTGGATAACCGTCCACGGGATCGTCATAAAGCACACAGACAATTTTAGCCATTTTATTCTCCTCATTCGTTCGTTGCTGAAAAATCGGTCCGGTGTTCAGGCAACTTCAAATATTTCGGTGAAGTAGCTTGTGACGCCGGTGACCGTAAGTCTCTGCCAAAGAAAAATTTGAAGCTAATCGTTTGAGACGATAGGTTAATAAGTTCTGCTTATGAAAGAATCGAACCGCTGCTGAAGATCGAGGTTACTGAATATCTCCCAGACAACCCGTAGCAACGGCTGTAGAGGTTCGCGCCGGTGCGTAATCAGTCCGATGGGCCTTGAAAGCTCCGGAGTCAACCGGAGAGCCCTGATTTCCGGGCGGACCTCAAACAAACCCAGCATGCTATGGGGCACCACGCTGGACAAGCCTGAGTAACGCACATGCGAATACAAGGCGAAAATCGAGTCGGTCTCCACACACAGATTTGGAGTAACCCCGGCTTGCCGAAATGCAGCATCAATGATTTGCCTGTTTTGCATATTGGAAGTCAGCAAGCAAAGTGGCAATTCAGCGATGTCCGGCCATCCAACGGATGTCTTTCCTTGAAACTTCGCCATATCCTGGGTCAGAAGTACATACCGTTCCTGATATAAAGGCAACACCTGAAAACCTTGCAAACGTTGATCCTCTAAATAGGTAAGTCCTATATCCAGTTCAAAATGATCAAGGCCACGAATGATGTGCTCCGCTGTAAGTGAAACAATATTATGTTTAATACCAGGATACGTATCCATGCATGGCTTGGTAAGCAGGGGCGATACTGAGAGCGTAGTAGGAATTGCACCTATACGCAGTGTTCCAGTCAGATAATGGCACGTAAGCGTGGCTTCCTGCCGAAGACTTTCCCAATTGGAAAGAACACGCTGAGCCCAATCCAGCAATCTCTCGCCTTCGGGAGTAAATCCTTCAAATCGCTGTCCACGACGTACGATAGAAACCCCTAACTCCTCTTCCAAATGCTGAATTGCCGATGACAGTGCGGGCTGGGAGACATGACAAACCTCTGCGGCTCTAGCAAAGTGCTTTTCTTTTTCAAGAGCTACAAGGTAGGTCAATTGCCGGACGAACATAACAGTAATCCATTCCATAAATTCGCTATATACAATTGTATATTACGATATGATCATACTGACCCGTTCCCGCCAATAAACAGCTCTTCATATTTATTGGAGCTATTATTATTAGTCAGCATTATTCAAGTTTAGTTTTAGTTGCGACTTTGCGCATGGAATCGCTTCGTGAACCTGTAAAGTACGCGCAAAGAAATTGCCCCGGCGCACCATCTTGCCGGAAACGGATCCGGCTTTAATGCCATCAACAAATTATTCGGTTCGGAAACTTTTTGGGCACTAGCACTCTCATATAGTGAGTGCTAAAATACGGACAAAGGAGATAATTCCGACTATGACAAATGCCCTGACTTTACCTGCCATCAGCACGGACAGCCTTGACCACTACATGCGTACGGTCAGGTCTTTTCCCATACTGAGCGCTGAAGATGAATTCGAGCTGGCGACCCGTCTGCAGAAGAATAACGATCTCGATGCAGCCAAGAGCCTGATTCTCTCGCATCTGCGCCTGGTCGCGAGTATCGCCCGCGGCTATTCCGGCTATGGCCTGCCGCAATCCGACCTGATCCAGGAAGGCAACATCGGATTAATGAAGGCTGTTCGCCGCTTTGACCCCGAGCGTGGGGTTCGTTTGGTATCCTTTGCCATACACTGGATCAAAGCAGAGATCCATGAGTACATCGTGCGTAACTGGCGTCTTGTCAAAATCGCGACGACCAAGGCCCAGCGCAAGCTGTTTTTCAATCTGCGCAGCATGAAGCAAGGTACGGGAAGCCTGGACCCCGGGCAGGTGGACCACATTGCGCGCGAATTGAACGTGAAGCCGGAAGAAGTCGTGGAAATGGAATCGCGTTTAGGCGGGCATGAAATATCGCTGGAAGGCAATCATGATGAAGATGGGGAAGAACAATTCAACCCCATTGATTACCTGCAGGATACAGCTTCCGAACCTTCGGAGTTCCTGGGCGAACTGCAAGCCGAAGAGCTGAAGATGACCGGGCTTTCCAACGCATTGAACAGCCTGGATGAGCGTAGCCGCCGGATTGTGCAGGCAAGGTGGCTCACGGAAAACAGCAGCGCAACATTGCACGATCTCGCCGCCGAGTTTGGCGTCTCCGCCGAACGTATTCGCCAGATTGAGCAAAAGGCGATGTTCAAGATGAAAAACCTGTTGGCCAACGTCGGTTGACCGGATCGCACCAGGCAATAAAAAAGGCTGCATTGCAGCCTTTTTTATTGCCTCTATCCGATATTTATCCGAAGAAGATCACGGATAGCGCACTAAGCCAGGACATGACAATTAGAACCACCACAATGGTTAAAGGAAAATTGTAAAAGGTAAAGTATTGCTTCATATGACGACTTCCCGGTTGCCAAATTGAATCCGGGGATACTCAACCCCGGCCGATGGAATCGATTTTATTCCGATTGGGTGCCTGTTTCAAGCGATTGAATGGAATCATCGGGTCATCGTCATCCATCAGGATACGCTGGGCCGGCCCGTCCATGTCATCGTACTGCCCGCTCCTGATCGCCCAGAGTATCCCGGTAGCGGCAACACCGACAAACACCACGGTAAGGCCCAAAAGAAAAAGCAGTGCCGACAGGGTCATGCTGCAACAGCCTTGTTGTTGGATTCGTTGTCGAAATTCAAGGCATTCTTCATATGCTGGCGCAACACTCTCAGGTCGGCAACCTGGGCATGGATACTGTTTTCCATGCTTTCCAGCTCACCGATACGGTCTTCCAGCGTATCGGTCGCCTTGTAGATGCGCTTGATGCTTTCCAGCCGGCGGCGCAGTTGCAACTGATGTTCACGAACCTGTGACTCCATCGGGGCAATCACGGCCTTCAGCCAGTTCTCGACATCGTTATTGGCCACTTCGTAAACATGAATCACGCGGCTCGCCAACGTTTCGAAGAACTTGGAAGTCAGCGTCATTTTTTCGTTGGCGATCATGTTCAGCGTGGTATTGAACTGTTCCTTGTAGGCACGCTCAAGCTTGGCCAGTTCCTTCTGGTAGCGCAAGGTCGAGAATGATGGCGCATCGGCCTTGCGCAACCCGTGTTCCCTGGAGAATTTTTCGTACATCGCATCCATCATTTTCTTGATTTCTTCGATTTGCTTGTCCGATTTAACCAGGCGCCCTTTCAGCTCCTCGAAAAAGCCGTCCATGGCAGTGCGTATGCTCTTGGTAAAGTTGGCGGCGATCATGTTCTCGCGAGTCTTGGTGACCTGCTCGCGCAGGGCCTGCATGCCAAGCAGGGTGAAGAGCTGATTGGTCTGTTGCGAAAAGATGCTTCTTAACGCCTGGAAGCGTTGCAGCCCCTTCTCGAAATTCTCCTTGTCGATCTTGACCTTGCTCATCATGTGCTCGACCACATCTTCATTCTTGCCGCGCAGGCCCTTGAGTTCCTCCAGTTGCTCGGCAAGGCCTTGCAACCGCGCTTCAAGGATGAGGTTCGAATTAGCAATCAGGTCTTCGATCTCGTGCTGCGTATTATCGCGCACGATTTCTTTCTTGGAAGGAATCAATTCTTCGGAAAGCGCTTTTTCCAGCTCGGGCAGGCGGCTCTTTATCAGCAGGTCTTCATCTGCGCTTACTTTTGCCAGCAACCCCTTCTGGGCAGATATCGGGAAAATCTGGCTCGGTTCGAGGCCCAGCAACTCGGCACTGGTACTGACCTGCTTTGCCAGTTCCCTGGCAATTTCATTTTCATCCTTCAATTCATCCCACAAACCGTCGATCTTGTTCAGAACAGCAAGACGGCCTTTCTGCTTCCAGCGTGTACCGCTGATGTACTGGCGCCATACATCGATTTCGGATTTGGTCACGCCGGTGTCGGCAGCCAGGACAAACAGAACCGCATGCGCATTCGGCAACATATTCAGGGTCAGTTCCGGCTCGGTACCGATGGCATTGAGTCCCGGAGTATCCAGAATCACCAGGCCCTGCTCAAGCAACGGATGCGGGAAATTGATCATCGCATAGCGCCAGCAGGGCACATCGATGGAACCGTCGCTGTTCAGGGTCAAGGTATCATCGGCGTTATTCGGGTCGTGCAGCCCGTAACGCTCGGCTTCTTCAACCGTGACCCGCTTGGTCCGGCTGACTTCCTTGAAGGCTTCGACCATGCTCTCGCTGGAATCGACATCGAATTCAAAAACCTTCCACTCATCGGGATAACGCTTGTATTCCGTCGTGGTCACGTCCGAAGTACGGGTTTCGATTGGCAGAAGCTGCAACGAAGTAGGCCTGGATGGATCATAAAGCAGCTCGGTGGGGCACATGGTCGTGCGGCCTGCGGTCGAAGGAAGCAGGCGCTGCCCGTAATCGGCGAAGAACACTGCGTTGATCAGCTCCGACTTGCCTCGCGAGAACTCGGCGACGAAAGCGACATTCAGCTTGTCTTCGCGCAGCCTTTCCAGCAACTGCTGGATACGCTGGTCGATCTGACCGTCGTTGAGTTCCTGCTCATTGAGCCAGCTGCGGTAGTCGCAAATGGTGTCTACGAGTCCTTTGCGCCATTCGCTGTAGGCTGCGAACTGATGGGCCAGCTTGTTTTCGACCATGGTTTTCCCTGATTACTTTTATGGTTGTAGCAACTCTAGCACGAAAGTTAAATTAGTCAAATTAATCAGAAAGCTAATAGGCTTATTTCATGCACTTTTCAGATAAGCGGATTGCCTGTGCGGATGAACGGTATTTTGAAGCCGAATATCACATTCTGCTATCATCCCTGCTTTAAGCTTATCTTTGCCAGAGATGACCGGACTGACCCCGAATTCCCCCCGCCCCACCGATATTCGTCTTCACCAGGCTTCACGCTTGCTGGAAATCAGTTTCGACGACGGCAAACATGCCAAGCTATCCTGCGAGTTCCTGCGCGTATATTCACCATCTGCCGAAGTACGCGGACACGGCATCGGCCAGGAAACCCTGCAAATCGGCAAGGAAGATGTCAACATTACCGGCATCGAGCCGGTCGGCAACTATGCAGTAAAATTGACCTTTTCGGATGGTCACGATACAGGCCTCTACTCCTGGGATTATCTCTACGAAATAGCGGGAAACTATGAAGCGCTGTGGCTGGAATACCTCGGGAGACTGGCCATGGCAGGCATCGCGCGTAAGGAACGGGCATGAGCGACAACAAAAAAACAACGCATTTCGGATTCAAAACCGTCGAAGAGGCCGAAAAGGCAAAAAAGGTCGGTGCGGTTTTCCATTCTGTAGCACGTAAATACGATCTGATGAACGATGTCATGTCCTTCGGCATGCATCGCGGCTGGAAGCGGTTCGCCGTCGAGGTCAGCGGCGTTTCCGAGGGAAGCCGCGTGCTGGATATTGCAGGCGGCAGCGGCGATCTCTCCCGCCTGTTTGCGCAGAAGGTCGGCGACAGCGGCGAAGTGTTGCTGACCGACATCAACGCCTCCATGCTGGCTGTCGGCCGCGACCGCCTGATCGATGACGGCGTGTCGGTGCCGACCCTGCAATGCGATGCAGAAAAACTGCCTTTCCCTGACCGGTATTTCGATTGCGTGATCGTCGCCTTTGGCCTGCGCAATATGACGCACAAGGATAGGGCCCTGGCAGAGATGCAACGCGTACTGAAAACTGGCGGCCGCTTGCTGGTGCTGGAGTTCTCGCAGATATGGAAACCGTTGGCGCCGGTCTACGACGCCTATTCGTTCAAGCTGCTGCCCCTGATGGGCAAAATCCTTGCAAAAGATGCGGATAGCTACCAGTACCTGGCTGAATCCATACGCATGCACCCGGACCAGGAAACGCTGAAGCAGATGATGCTGGATGCCGGCTTCGGCAAGGTTGATTACTACAATCTCGCGGCCGGCGCCGTCGCATTGCACAAGGGCTGGAAAACCTGATCCGTCATGCTGAAACCACTACTGACCCGCGTACTTAACCACCTGTTCAACCAGAACACCTGGGCAAAAGATCAATTGCAGCCGTTCGGCGGCAAAACCGTCCGCTTCAGCATTCCGCCCGTGAGCGCGACGCTGACGGTGCTCGAAGACGGCAGCCTGGCCGCGGCAGGCGAAACCGCCGAGCCTGATGCTGCCGTCACCGTTCCGCCGCCTGTTGCGCTGAGGTTGCTGGCCGACGACGATGCGGCAGCGGCACTGGTTACACTGGAAGGCGATACGGAATTGGCCGCTGCCCTGGCCAGGGCATTGCGCGGCATGTCATGGGAGTATGAAGAGGACCTGAGCAAGGTGATTGGCGATATTCCCGCACACCAGCTCTCGGAATTCGGCCGCAAGGCAGTCGCCGAAGTCAAATCCCAGGGCTTGAACCTGGCACAGATGCTCAGTGAGTATTTGCAGGAAGAGCAACCTGTGATCGCAAAGAAATATCCTGTCGATAAATTCATCCGGGAAGTCGATATCCTGCGCGAGGATACCGAGCGGCTGGCGAAGCGCATCGAGAAACTAACCGCCGAACTCAACAATTCCAGCGAAAAGCAGGGATAAATGCGCTTCTTTCGCCTGATCAGGATTTTTTTCGTCACGCTGCGCTTCGGCCTGGATGAACTGATCCTCGGTCATTCCAGATTGCGCCCGCTGCAACGTGTTTTCCGTATTTTGCTCTTCTGGCGCAATTTAAGCAGGACGCGCGGCGAGCGCTTGCGGCTTGCGCTTGAGGCACTCGGGCCGATTTTCGTTAAATTCGGCCAGGTGCTGTCCACCCGGCGCGACCTGATTCCGCCTGACATCGCCGAAGAACTGTCCAGGCTGCAGGACAGGGTCCCGCCCTTCCCTTACCAGCAAGTCGAAGAAACCATCCAGGCAGCTTTCGGCAAACCTTTGCATGCAATCTTCGAGCAATTCGAGCAGGCTCCCGTCGCCAGCGCCTCGGTCGCCCAGGTGCATTTCGCCAACCTGCCCGGCGGCCATCCGGTTGCCGTCAAAATCCTCCGTCCCGGGATTGCGGCTGTCATCGAGAAAGACCTGGTACTGCTGGATACCGCCGCCTGGCTCATGCAGACGCTCTGGAACGAGGGCAAGCGCCTGAAGCCGCGCGAAATCGTCGCGGAATTCGCCCGCCATACGCACGCTGAACTGGACCTGATGCTGGAGGCCGCGAATTGCAGCCAGCTCAAGCGCAATTTTGCGACGAGCAAATTGCTCCTGGTACCTGAAGTCCATTGGGACTGGTGCCGCCAGCAAGTAATGGTGATGGAACGCATGCAAGGCACGCCGGTCAGCCAGGTAGACCACCTGCGCAGCATCGGTGTCGATATTCCCAAACTGGCCAGCGACGGCGTGGAAATATTTTTCACGCAGGTTTTCCGCGACGGCTTCTTTCATGCCGACATGCACCCCGGCAATATTCTTGTCGCCGACGATAGCCGTTATATCGCGCTGGATTTCGGCATTATGGGCACATTGAACGACACGGATAAGGAATACCTGGCACGCAACTTCCTCGCTTTCTTCCGGCGCGATTACCGCGAAGTCGCCAAGGCGCACGTGGAATCCGGCTGGGTGCCGAAAGATACGCCGATCGACGAATTCGAGACTGCGATTCGCGCCGTCTGTGAACCGATTTTCGACAAGCCGCTGAAGGAAATCTCCTTCGGCCGCACGCTGCTCAGCCTGTTCCAGATGGCGAGACGTTTCGGCGTCATCATCCAGCCGCAGCTGGTGATGCTGCAGAAGACCCTGCTCAATATCGAAGGCCTGGGGCGCGACCTCGATCCCGACCTGGACCTGTGGAAAACGGCACGCCCCTATCTGGAGCGCTGGATGTCCGAACAGCTCGGCTGGCGCAGCGTGGTGCAGAACGTGCGGGCGGAACTGCCCTACTGGGGCAGGATCCTGCCGCAGATGCCGCGGCTGCTGCACCAGCAACTGCAAAAGACCCATGACTTCCCCGTCAATGAAGAGCTCCGCCTGCTGATCAGGGAGCAGCAGAGGCAGACCTGGTGGCTGCGTATCATCGGCGGCGCACTGATCTGGCTGGTGATTTTCCAGCTTGTGACCCGATACCTCGTATAGCCTATTGTACGGGGCATAGTATTTGCTAGAATCTAGCCCAGCCTGTTCCGGATAACCCGAATTTAGAAGGATAAGAAAGTGCTGATCTGGTTTGTAGTCGGATACATCCTCGTCTCCATAAGCATTGGCCTGATTGCCGCCACCCGCGTCAAAAACACCAAGGATTTCGCGGTAGCGGGCCGCCATCTGCCCCTTCCCGTCGTCATGGCTACCGTATTCGCCACATGGTTCGGCGCTGAAGCCGTTTTCGGCGTATCCGCCACTTTCGTCAAGGACGGCCTCACCGGCGTGGTCGCCGATCCGTTCGGTTCCAGCATGTGCCTGGTGATTGCAGGGGTATTCTTTGCCACCCAGCTCTACAAACTGAACATCATCACGCTCGGCGACTTCTATCGCATGCGTTACAACCGCACGGTCGAAGTGCTCACCACGATCGCCATCGTCGTCTCCTATCTGGGCTGGGTCGCCGCGCAAATCAAGGCGCTCGGCCTGATTTTCAACATGCTGAGCAACGGCGCGGTCAGTGAAGAAGCCGGGATGATACTGGGCACGGTCATCGTCCTGACCTACACCACGTTCGGCGGCATGCTGTCCGTTGCCGTACTGGATTTCGTGCAGATGACCGTCATTATCGGCGGCCTGCTTTACATCGGCTATATCGTCTCCGGCATGACCGGCGGTGTCGCGCCGGTGATTGCGCATGCCAGTGCCGCCGGCAAGCTGGACTTCTTCCCCCCGGCCGACCCGTGGCTGTGGGTGACCTTCATCGGCGCCTGGATGACCATGATGCTGGGTTCGATCCCGCAACAGGATGTCTTTCAGCGCATCACTTCGGCCAAGAGCGCCAAAATCGCCATGTGGGGCTCCATTCTCGGCGCTTCGATTTATTTCTGCTTCACTTTCGTGCCGATGTTCATCGCCTATTCCTCGACCCTGATCGACCCCGCCTTCTTCAACAAGCTGATCGATGAAGATTCGCAACGTGTATTGCCGACGCTGGTCATCACCCATATGCCGCTGCTGGCCCAGGTCATCTTTTTCGGTGCGGTGATCTCAGCCATCATGAGTTGCTCTTCGGCCACGCTGCTCGCCCCTTCCGTCTCCTTTGCGGAAAACATCGTGCGCGGCTTCATGCCCCACCTTACCGACAGGGGCTTCCTGAGAGTCATGCGCATCTGCCTGGTCGGCTTCGCTGCCTGCGTGCTGACCTACGCGCTCAATTCGGAGAACACGATTTTCGGCATGGTGGAATCCGCCTACAAAGTCACGCTGGCCGGTGCTTTCGTGCCTCTGTTTTTCGGTGCATTCTGGAAACGCGCGACGAGCCAGGGCGCGCTCGCGGCCATCATCGGCGGCATCGGGACATGGGTGCTGGTCGAGGTGCTGATCGGCGAGGAAGGCCCCATCCCGCCCCAACTGATCGGCCTTGCCGTCAGCATGCTGGCGATGATTATCGGGTCATTGCTGCCGCAGAAGGTCGGCAGGACGCCGCCGGAACAGCCAAGCTACCTGCATGCGCATGCCGCGCATCCGCACGGGCCGCAGCATTAGTTCAATGCTCAGAACAGGATTGCCGGCGCGATTTCAGCGCTGGCAATGGGCGCAGAAGAACGTCGACCGCTGCCCCAGTCTCACTGTCTTTATCGGTGTTCCGCACACCTTGCAAGGCTGGCCGGTGCGGCCATAGACGAAATATTCCTGCTGGAAATACCCCGGATTGCCATCTGCCCCGAAGAAGTCGCGCAGACTGCTGCCGCCAGCCAGCAACGCGTCGTTCAGCGTCGCCTTGATTTCCTGCACCAGTGTTTCGCAACGCAGCTTGCTGACCTTGTTCGCCGCCGTGCCGGGATGAATGCCTGAGCGGAACAGCGACTCGCTGGCATAGATGTTCCCCACCCCGACGACCAGATGGCTATCCATGATGGCATTCTTGATGGGTGCCGTCTTGTTGCGAAGCTGTCTGTATAGCCAGGCGCCGGTGAAACCGTCATCCAGAGGCTCCGGGCCGAGCACCTTGAGCAAAACATGCTCACCTGGTTCCTGGCCTGCCCAGAGTACCGCGCCGAAGCGCCGCGGATCACGCAGGCGCATGACATGGCCATCCCGGAAATGAATATCAAAATGGTCATGCCTGGCAGGTGCTTCATCCTTTTCCAGCAGGCAGATACGTCCGGACATGCCGAGGTGGAGCAGCAAACTGCCCGCATCAAACCTGGCGAGAATGTATTTGCCGCGACGGCTGAGTTCCAGCAAGGACTGGTTGAGGAGGGTTTGCGGCAGATGGCCGGGAATCGGCCAGCGTAGAGCAGGATTGCGTATGACGACTTGACTGACGGTCTGGTTGAGCAGCGGAGCCAGGCCCCGCCGCGTCGTCTCAACCTCGGGTAATTCGGGCATACGGCCGGCTATTCCTCTTTGGGAATATGCAGCGGCGGGTTAAGCATCGCAAAACCGATATCCGGCGCAAAATGATAAATCAGGCCTTCATCCGGACGGCCCAGCAGCAACTCAGGGGATTCCTGCAGCTTGTCGAAATGCACTTTGCCGCCGCCTTGCAGCTTGACTTCGAACGACGGGTAAGTCGCATTGCGATCAGGCGTGTAAGGTTCTACCGATTTCGCTGCACCCTGGGTCCAGGTTATTTCCAGCCATTCGTTCATTTCATCCTGCACCGGCTTGGCCTTGTCGGTCGAGGCTTTCCAGTTGCCCTCCACCAGATCGACATTCAACCGGATGTCTTCCCACTGCTCCAGCCTGGAGAAATCGAATCCGGCAATCTTCTCAGTCGGCTTCAATGGGTTCTTGTCTATCATCTCGACGACCTGAACCCCTGCGGATTCGCTGTAGGTGGTTGCGACAAGATAAACGGCATCCTTGTACGTGACATACTGCTCGCCGCTGACCGGGTTATAGGTTCCGAAAAGGAACTCCTCATCATCCAGCCTGACCTTGAGCTTGGGTTGATCCAGGCCGAATCTCGCAAGATCATCCGCCGGAAACTTTTCCTGGCTGGTTGCCGCGACGATCGACAGGATGCGCTGCACCGACATCTGGTCAGCACGGGTTTTGTATGGCTGTGCGATGTGCCAATAGCCATCGATTTTCTCAAAGACCACGGGTGCCTTGGCCGGGAACTCCACGCTCACCCTGGAAAAATCAGCCAGCTTCAGGGCTGAGATTTCATGTACGGCAGGCCCGTCGTTTTCGGGTTGCGGACGCCAATACAGGAACGCGACTATGCCGCCGATCAGCACCAGCAGACCAAGATTTACCAACCAGCGCTTGATCATGCCTTGCGTCGCCTCCACCAGATCCAGACACCGGCTACCAGCAGTACGATAGGCAGCACCAGACGGAACCCGAAGAAGATCAGCATGGTCAGGAACCTGCTCCATGGATCGCTCGGAATCACCACATTCACGTCCTTCAGCGGCTTGGGCAATATGGTAATCAGATCGTCATCGCCGGCAAGCCAGTTGACGATATTGATACCCAGATCGAGGTTGCCGCCGTTACCGATGAAGGTATTGGCCAGGAAATTGCCGTTACCGACGACAACGACGCGCTGGCCTTTCTTGCCATATTCCCGCTCCAGTGCCACGGCAATATTGATCGGGCCGCGAATGTCGGTCTTGTCATCGAAACTGACCTTGGTCTTGTCATCGATCTTGCCGGTTTCCAGCCAGCCGTTTGGCGCAACTTCGACCAGGCGGCTGACCTTCCAGCCGAACTCGAAAGAATCCTTGGCATCCACCATGCGCGCCTCGGGGAACAGGGTTCTCAGCATGAAGTTCTTGGTGATCGCATGCTCGCCATAGAGATGGGCGAAAGCGACCTTGGGGTCTGCGCCGTACTGGGACGATGAGAGGTCGATCACCACGCCCGGGGTGACTTGCAAACCGAGATACTCGGCAATCGGTGCAAGCCCGCGCAGATTCTCATCATCCAGGAGCCAGAGAAGGTTTCCGCCGCCTTCCAGGTAATCCTTGATCTTGGCAACCTCGATTTCACTGATATCCACCTGCGGGCTGGCAATCACCAGCATGGCGCCGTTGCTTGGAACAGATTGCACCAGCGTCAGATCGGGATTGGCGAGCTTGAAGCCCTTCTTTTCAAGCTGGGTGCCGAATTCGCCGATGTCGTGATTCTTGAGGCCGATCAGGTTGCGTTCGCCATGCCCGTCCAGATACATCACCGCGCGTTCCTTGCTGCGCGAGAGGCGTACCAGCAGATTGGTCATATCCTGTTCGACATATGGCGGAACAAGACGGTCTTCACGCTGCCGGTATTCGACAACCAGCTCGCCTTCGGCCTTGATGCCGGCCTCCTGCGCAAGCTTCGGCTGTTCTGCAGGATTGATGAACTCCACCTTGATGTCGGGCTTGGAACGTTGATAGCGCGAAATAAAATCGTTGATGGTTTTACGATACTGATCGTCCTGCGAGACGAACACCCGGATATTGACCGGCCCCTCCATCGCCTTCAGCACGTTGACGCTGCCCTCGGTCAGGGTGTTGCGCGTGCTCTGGGTAATATCCCTGGAGACGTTATATTCACGGGACAAAAAGCCCAGCAGGAAAATCAGGATCAGGAACAGCAAAACAAAAAAACTGTTCTGCATCATCAGTTGAAAGCGTAATTTGCGGTTTGTTTTCATGTCAATCTGGTCCAGTTAGCCGCGCAGGCGATCCGCATCGAGACGACGAACGGTCAATGTCAGGAAAGTGATGATAAAGAGCACGAAATAGGCAAGGTCCCTGGTATCTACCAGGCCCCTGGAAAACGGCTCGAAGTGGCGCATCAGGGAAAGGTAAGCCATGGTGCTGGTAGGGTCGCCTGCGAAAAAGTGATCCAGAATCAGCAGCGCGAACAGCGCGACAAAAGTGATGATGCCCGCGACCACCGGCTGGTTGGTCAGGCTGGAAACATAAATCCCCAGCGCGGAAAAACTCGCAACCAGCAGCCAGAGACCGGCCACGTTGGAAAGAATGTAGCCGAAATCCACATCGGTCCACAGGTTCATGGAGGCGATCATGGCAGCCATCAGCAGGATGACGATCGTGAGGAAGCTCACCAGGCCGAGGAATTTACCGATAACGATTTCCGTGATGGAAAGCGGCGCGCTGAACAGGAAAGTCAGGGTTTGCTGGCGCCGCTCCTCGCTGATGAGCCGCATGGAAAGCAGGGGCACCGCGAACAACATGACGAATGAAGCGATTCCGAACACGTTCTGGCCGACAAATGCAGTCACGCCGACACGCTGCTCGGGACGCATCGCACCGGACATGGTCAGGAAATACTGATCGACGCCAATCAGGAAAAACGTGCCAAAAACAAATTGCAGCAAAGCCAGAATCACCCAACCCATCGGCGAGGAAAACAGGCTTTTCAGCTCTTTTCGAATAATATTAAAAATCATGGAGAATGCCCTCTGCTGAAGCTCTGGGTAATCAGCTCGCCTGTTCGGCGGCTTCTTGATAGGTCAGTTGTACAAAAACGTCTTCCAGGCTGGTCTGGTCGGGATTGATTTGATAAAGCCCCCAGCCGTTGCTGACCGCAGCCTGGACAATCGCCTCGGCCGGCGCCTGCCCTTCTTCATAACGAATGCGCAGCAAACCTTCCCTGACCGGCTCGACCGAAACCACGCCTTCTATTGCCTGCAGTGCCTCATGCGGTGGTGGATTCGTCAACCCGATGAGCAGCTTGTTGCCGCGCCGTTGCTGCTTGAGCACTTCAATACCGCCACTGAACACCAGTTGCCCCAGATGGATGATCTGCACATGGTCACAGACGATCTCGACTTCGGGAAGAATATGGGTAGATAGAATCACGCTGTGTTCGCCGCCCAGTTCCTTGATCAGTGCGCGAATGTCGCGGATCTGGATCGGATCGAGGCCGACAGTGGGTTCATCCAGGATGACGACCATAGGATTGTGGATGATGGCCTGGGCGATGCCGACACGTTGCTGGTAACCCTTGGAAAGGTTTTCAATCAGGCGCTTGCTCATTTCGGTCAGACCGCAGCGTTCTTTCGCACGCTCGACCGACTTTTTCACATGCGCGCCCTTGACGCCATGCAAACGCGCCGCAACAGCGAGATATTCATCAACGGTCAGTTCGCGGTAAAGCGGCGGCGATTCCGGCAGATAGCCGATCAGCGCCTTCGCTTCCTTCGGATTTTCGATCATGTCGATGCCGCAGATTTTGACGCTGCCGGCACTAGGCGCAAGATTGCCCGTGATCATTTTCATGGTGGTCGATTTACCCGCGCCATTGGGGCCCAGAAACCCCAGCACCTCACCCTTGCTCAGATTGAAACTGACATCATTGACTGCCTGACGGCCGCCATAAATACGGGTCAGATTGCTTGCCTCAACGGTTACTGTACTCATATGCTTAGATACATCCAGTTGGAAATTTTGATTTTGCCAATTTTTCGAGGCTGCTAAGTTAAAAAAACGCCTGACGGGTGTCAAGCGTTTAGCGATTTCTGAGTGCTAGAGTTTAGTCATTATTAAAAAGTTCTAGCTGGAAAAGTTTTGCTCAAAAAGCTATAGTCAGACTTCATTATGGATGAACTTGCAACCTCTGTCACGGACTAACAAGCAATCCAGATGATCCGGGTTTTAACCACTTAAGCGACGAAATGATTCCATCCATGCCAATCCGCCATCTACTCAGGCTCACCCTTCTGTCTGCGAGCCTGAGCCTCGCCAGCCTGGCTGCCCATGCGGAAAACGATCCTGTTGTAGAGAACGCTCCTGAAAGCACGCTTTCCACCGACTTTCTCTATAAATACCTGGTCGGCGAAGTTGCCGGCCAGCGCGGTGAACTTGGCCTGGCCAGCAATCTGTTCCTTGATCTGGCAAAATCCAGCCGCGACCCAAGGCTTGCCGAGCGTGCCGCCAAGGCCGCCATCTTTGGCAACAACCCGGCAGTCGCAGTACCGGCCGTAGAACTCTGGGCGGAACTGGACCCGGAATCGGTCGATGCGCAACAAACCACCGTGCAAATGCTCATCAGTACCGGCCGGCTTGCAGAGAGCCATCCCTACCTGCAAAAGCTGCTGCTGAAGGAAGACACGCGCGCCAACGGTTTCCTGTACCTGCACAGCCTGTTTGCAAGGCAAGGCGACAAGGACGCCATACTGGCCATCGTGGCCGATCTCGCGCAGCCCTACCCTGAACTGCCGGAAGCCCACATTGCGGTAGCGCAGGCTGCCTGGGACGCAAAACAGCCTGAACTCGCGCTCAGCGAACTGGCCCTGGCCGAAAAGCTGCGCCCCGGCTGGGAAGTCGGCGCCTTATTGCACGGCCAGATTCTATTCCTGCAATCCCCCGATAGCGCGATCGCTTTTTACCGTGATTTTCTTGAAAAATATCCGGCAGCGAACGAAACCCGCCTCTCCTTTGCACGCCTGCTGGTCAACCAGAAGCATTTCGATGAAGCCAGGACGGAATTCGTCAAGCTGGCAACTACATCGACCGACAATCCGGAAATCCTGGTTGTGGTCGGCCTTCTGTCTTTCCAGTCAGGCGCATACGAAGACGCGGAGAATTACTTCCAGCAGGCGCTGAAAACCGACTACAGGGACATGGACCAGGTATACCTCTATCTCGGGCACAACGCCGAAAAGCAGGGCAAGGACAAGCTGGCGCTGGAGTGGTACGACAAGATACAGCCGGGAGAACGCTATCTGGATGCAAAGCTGAACATTGCTTACGTGCTGGCAAGAGCTGAAGGAACTGATGCCGGCATAGACGCATTGCGCAAGCTGGATGGCCTGCATAGCGAACAGCAGGCAACGGTCAACCAGGCGCAGGCCAGCCTGCTGAACCAGGCAAAACGCCACCAGGAAGCCTACGACCTGCTGGAATTGACGGTCTCCACGCTGCCCAACACCCCTGAAATCATTTACGACTACGCAATGTCCGCGGAGCGCATGCTCAAACTGGATGTAATGGAACACGAATTGCGCAAGCTGATCAAAATCAAGCCCGATTATGCTGCCGCCTACAATGCCCTGGGCTACTCGATGGCGGACCGCAACGTCAATCTGACAGAAGCGCACAGCCTGATAGAAAAGGCACTGCTGCTGAGCCCGAACGATCACTACATCATGGATAGCATGGGCTGGGTGCATTACCGCCTCGGCAGCCTGGACAAGGCGCTTGATTACCTGCAGAAGGCCTACAACACGCAGACCGACCCGGAAATTGCCGCACACCTGGGAGAAGTGTTGTGGCAAAAAGGCAAGCACGACGAAGCGATCAAGACCTGGGAAGAAGCATTGCAGACGCATCCCGACAATGAGGTTCTGCTCAATACCACTAAAAGGTTTCAGCGGTAATCGATG
Source organism: Methylophilaceae bacterium (assembly GCA_905339275.1). Lineage (GTDB taxonomy): Bacteria > Pseudomonadota > Gammaproteobacteria > Burkholderiales > Methylophilaceae > UBA6140. Next base: position 420,157 of record CAJPFK010000001.1, on the reverse strand, counting down.
TTATCAGATGTGTTTTATCGCTGGTCTGGCGTTGCAGGGTTAGCCATGCTTGCCGGCTGCTCGCTGATGCAACCCAGACCGGTTGCGGACCAGCCGCTTCCCGCACCTGCCGGCACCCCCGCAGAACTGCACCAGATACACCTTGGGCAGTTGAAAAACATCCGGACCTTCTACCTGCACGGGCGCATAGGAATACAAACGGAAGGCAAGGGCACATCCGGTGCGACACGCTGGCGCCATCGCCCCGAAGTTGACGATATCTCCATGCTGTCGCCTGTCGGCGGCACGCTGGCAAAAATCATTTCCGGCGCCGACGGGGTCACCCTCACCACCAATGACGGCAAGATGTTCCAGGCCTCCGATGCCCAGTCACTGACCCAGCAGCACCTCGGCTGGAGCCTTCCGCTCCAGGGATTGCCGGACTGGGCGCTGGGCAGGCCGACAGCAAAACTTACCGAATATATGGAATGGGACGCGTGGGGCAGGATCGTTAAACTGCAGCAGGACGGATGGGAAATCGAATACCCCGAATACATGCAGGCCGGCGGTTACAACCTGCCCAGGAAAGTGAACCTGCGCAGCAGCAAGCTCACCTTGAAATTAATCATAGAACGTTGGGATGAGCTGGGCACTGCAACGGCTTCCGATACAAAGACCCGACACGCCAATCAGGCAGAATAACAGGCACCGTGCAAGACTTTCCCGGGTTCCACGCATTTCCTGCACCAGCCAAGGTCAACCTCTTCCTGCATATCACGGGACGGCGTCCTGACGGCTACCACCTGCTGCAAAGCGTGTTCCGGCTGCTCGACTTCAACGACACCATATTCATCAGGCCCACGGACGATGGCAGCATCCGCCGCATCCATGGCAACGATCAAATCCCCGAAGCAGACGACCTTTGCATCAAGGCTGCCAGGCTCTTGCAACAGACCACGGGTTGCAGTCTGGGCGCGGAGATCGGTATCGAAAAACATATCCCGATGGGCGGCGGACTGGGCGGCGGCAGTTCGGATGCGGCCACCGTGCTGCTGGCCTTGAACCGCTTGTGGGAAACGGGACTGTCACGAATCGAATTGCAAAATCTTGGGGTAAGGCTGGGTGCGGACGTGCCGGTATTCATTTTCGGGCAGAACGCATGGGCGGAAGGCATCGGCGATAAATTGCAAGCTATCCGGCTGGAACCAAGGCATTATGTCGTCCTGACCCCTGCGGTTCATGTATCCACCGCACAGGTTTTTGCAAGTAATGAATTGACAAGAAACACGATTCCCACGACAATAGCGGCCTTTTCCAGAGGCGAGTCTTCTGGTAGCTTGTTTCACAACGATCTCGAACCTGTAGTCGGCAAGCAGTATCCTGCTGTAGTGCGGTGTATGGACTGGTTGAACCAGCACGGCAAGGCACGGATGAGCGGATCTGGTGCTTCGGTTTTCGCTGAATTCGGGACACAAGCTGAAGCAAAGTCTGTTTTTGGCATCCGGCCGGCAGAGATAGCCGGGGTCAAGGTTTCAGGTTTTATGGCATCAGGTTTGGAGCAGCATCCGTTGTACAGCTTCGCCGGCTAAAAATTTGCTGAAAAGCGTAAATGTAGTAATAAACGATTTATTGGGGAGTCGCCAAGCTGGTTAAGGCACCGGATTTTGATTCCGGCATGCGAAGGTTCGAATCCTTCCTCCCCAGCCAAAACCCAAGCGTGTAGCCTTACACGCTTTTATTTTTTAGACTAAAGGGATTCCACTGTGGCCAATGGCGACATGATGGTATTTACTGGCAACGCGAATCACAAGCTTGCCGAAGAAGTTGTGAGCCACCTTGGTATAAGCCTCGGCCGTGCAACAGTCGATCGCTTCAGTGATGGCGAAGTCATGGTCGAACTGCTCGACAACGTTCGCGGCAAGGATGTGTTCGTCCTGCAATCGACCTGCATGCCGACCAACGACAACCTGATGGAAGTCATGGTCATGGTCGATGCGCTGCGCCGCTCATCCGCCGGCCGCATCACTGCCGCTATTCCCTATTTCGGTTATTCACGCCAGGACAGGCGTCCGCGCTCGGCCCGCGTTGCCATTACCGCAAAAGTGATCGCCAACATGCTGACCAGTGTCGGCGTGAACCGCGTTCTCACCATGGACCTGCATTCCGACCAGATTCAGGGTTTCTTCGATATTCCGGTCGACAACATCTACGCAACCCCGCTGCTGTTGAGCGACCTGTGGAAACGCAATTACGACAACCTGGTCGTCGTTTCGCCGGACGTCGGCGGCGTTGTACGCGCGCGCGCCTGTGCCAAGCAACTGAATTCCGACCTGGCGATTATCGACAAGCGCCGCCCAAAACCGAATGTCGCCAAAGTCATGAACATCATCGGCGATGTCGCCGGGCGCACCTGCGTCATCATGGATGACATGGTCGACACCGCCAACACGCTTTGCGAGGCCGCATCCGCCCTGAAAGAACAAGGCGCAGTCAAGGTCTTCGCTTACTGTACGCACCCGGTATTGTCCGGCGCGGCAGTTGAACGCATCAGCAATTCGGAACTGGATGAGTTGGTTGTCACCAACACCATCCCCTTGCGCCCGGATGCCGCTGCATGCAGCAAGATTCGCCAGCTAAGCGCAGCAGAATTGCTGGCAGAAACGATACGTCGTATCAGCAACGAGGACTCAGTCAGCTCCCTGTTCATGGAGTAATGACAGAAGTTTCGACTGGGATGCCCCGAGGCAGGCCGGTCACAAACCCTGTTATCTGGTCGCGGATAACAGCTTATTAGGAGTAGTAAAATGGAAATCATCATCCAAGCAAAAAAACGCGAGAGCAAAGGTACGGGTGCGAGCCGCCGTCTGCGTCGCGCTGGCGCAGTGCCAGGTATCGTTTATGGTGGAGACAAGGATGCAGTCAGCCTTGAGTTCGACCATAAGAACCTGTTCCTGCAATTCCGTCATGAAGCTTTTCACGCATCCATCCTGACGCTCGACCTGGAAGGCAAGAAAGAATCCGTATTGTTGCGTGACTACCAATTGCACCCTGTTCGCAACACTATCCAGCACATCGACTTCCAACGCGTCAGCGCAACCGAGAAGATTCACGTGAAGGTGCCGCTGCACTTCATCAATGCGGAAATCGCTCCGGGCGTCAAACTGGCTGGCGGCATCGTTGCACACATCCTGACAGAAGTTGACGTCAGTTGCCTGGCAAAAGACCTGCCTGAGTTCATTGAAGTGGATTTGGCGAATCTTGAAGCAGGCCACTCCATTCACCTGTCTGAAATCAAACTGCCCAAGGGCGTTGAATTCGTTCAATTGGCACATGGCGAAGATTCTGCAGTTGTCTCCATTGCCAAGCCACGCGGCGGTAGCGCTGCTACTGACGAAGCCGCCTCTGACGAAGCTGCACCAGCAGCCGAGTAAAGCCGGCCAGGTGACAATCAACGCGCGTTTTGGGTGACCAGAACGCGCGTATTCATTTATGGCCAATAATTCCGGCATTCAATTATTCGTAGGATTGGGCAACCCTGGCGCTCAATATGTTTCTACACGCCACAATGCCGGGTTCTGGTGGATAGACCGGATTGCATCTGAAACTGCCTGCCGGCTCAGCAATGAATCAAAGTTTTTCGGCGACACAGGAAGATTCAAATCCGCAGACCGTGAAACCTGGCTGCTGAAACCGGCGACCTTCATGAACAAGAGCGGCCGTGCTGTCGCGGCACTGGCTAATTTCTACAAAATCCCAGCCGAAGCCATACTGGTCATTCATGATGAACTGGACCTGCCTGCCGGCAGCATCAAGCTGAAAAAAGGCGGCGGCCATGGCGGCCACAACGGCCTGAAAGACATCGCGGCATGCCTTGGCACCAATGATTTCTGGCGCCTGCGTATCGGCATCGACCATCCTGGCGACCGCAATGCAGTCGTCAACTACGTATTGAATCCGCCCTTGCGCGATGAACAGAAGCTGATCGACGAAGCTATCGGCAAAAGCACCACGATACTGTCTTCGCTGGTTGAAGGGCGCATGGAAGAGGCGATGTTAAAATTACATACGAAAGTCTAGCGAAGTTTGTATTTGGCTCATTGAATCAAACGACACGCACCCGCAAGGAGTGTGTCCGTCAAAACGGCTGCTAAAGCAGCTCGATTTGACGCCAAAGATGCGATATTAAAATTACATACCAAAGTCTAGTGAAGTTTGTATTTGCCCCATTGAATTAAACGACATGCACCCGCAGGGAGTGTGTCCGTCAAAACGGCTGCTAAGACCGTAAAGGTCTTCACCGTTAATATGGCTGCTAAAGCAGCTCAACTTAACGCGAAAGCAGCTCGGTTTGACGCCACAATGTTAAAACTGCATACAAAACAATGAATCGGGAAGAACTATGAAATGTGGAATCGTCGGCTTGCCAAACGTGGGTAAATCCACCTTGTTCAATGCCATCACGCGCGCCGGTATCGCCGCTGAAAATTACCCGTTCTGTACTATCGAACCCAATGTCGGCATCGTCGAAGTGCCTGATCCGCGCATGCAACCGCTGATCGATATCGTCAAGCCGCAAAGGATACAACCCGCGATTGTCGAGTTCGTCGATATCGCAGGCCTGGTCGCAGGCGCTTCCAAAGGCGAAGGGCTGGGCAACAAGTTCCTCGCCAACATCCGCGAAACGGATGCGATTGCCCATGTCGTGCGCTGCTTTGAAGACGGCAATGTCGTCCATGTGGCCGGCAAGGTCGATCCAATATCCGATATTGAAGTCATCAATACCGAATTGGCGCTGGCCGATATGGAAACGGTCGAAAAGACCTTGCAGCGCGAAGGCAAGAAAGCCAAGTCCGGCGACAAGGATGCGATTGCCCTCTGCGCCCTGCTGGAAAAAATCCAGAAACATCTGGACCAGGGCAATCCCGTGCGCACACTGGGCCTGGATACAGACCAGCTCGCCCTCATCAAACCGCTGTGCCTGATTACCGTCAAACCCGTGATGTACCTCGCCAACGTCAATGAAGACGGCTTTGGCGACAACCCGCTATTAGCAAAGGTGGAAGAGCTAGGCAAGAAGGAAAACGCGCCAGTGGTCGCCATCTGCGCCAAGATCGAAAGCGAGATTGCGGACCTGGAAGATGAAGACAAAATCCTGTTCCTTAAAGAGATGGGCCTGACGGAAGCCGGCCTTGACCGCGTCATCCGCGCGGCCTACAAACTGCTTGGCTTGGAAACCTACTTCACCGCGGGCGTAAAAGAAGTGCGGGCATGGACCATCAAAAAAGGCTCAACCGCCCCGCAAGCCGCAGGCGTCATCCACACCGACTTTGAACGCGGCTTCATCCGCGCAGAAGTCATTGCCTACGACGATTACGTCAAATACAAGGGCGAACAGGCATCGAAAGAAGCCGGCAAGATGCGCGTGGAAGGCAAAACCTATATAGTCCAAGATGGTGATGTGATGCACTTCCTCTTCAATGTTTAAATTGTAATCACGGGCGAATCGCGGCGTTGCGCGGTGCTCGGAATCCTCATTTACTCCAATGTAAACTCCGGTTCCTGCGCGCCGTGCGCCTTGCGCTTCATCCCGTCATTCCAATTTAATTAGTTTGGCAAGAGATAAAGTACAGTCAAAAGCTAACAAGCTTTTGACTTAATCCCGCTGAAAAACTAGAATAGCGGGCTTCGTAGAAATATCGATTTTACCCGGTGATGTAGCTCAGCTGGTTAGAGCACAGGATTCATAATCCTGGGGTCGAGGGTTCAAGTCCCCCCATCACCACCATTAAAAAGGCCTCCAGAATCTGGAGGCCTTTTCTTTTTCAGTAGTAGCCCGAATCACAAAAATTTCTAGTGCTGTTAATCCGCCCCTAGTTTCGAGTCCAAGTCAGGGAGCCATATATAAAAGTAGATTATTAGCAGACCGAGCAATAAATTAATTAGCATTCATTAATCGAATGGTAGGTAAAACCTCCCCATATCGTGGCATAGTGATACCCCAAGGGTACACAGGCGCACCCCCTTTTATATATTCATATATCGTGAGTTGAGGATGGTTTTTAGAATCGTAATGCCTACCTAGTCGCAAACAAAAGCTACTCGGTGCTGCCATCACTAAATGAATATGCTGCACATTGAGATTTGTCAATTTACTTAACGTATCCAAAAATTGCTGAGCCAAAGCAGCTTGCTTGGCTTCTGACCATAAATTATTTGATCTAGGTGTTTCTAGATGCAAATCTACATATTCTAGGTCAGGAAAAGAATTCTGAATTGCGTCTTGATTAACTTCATAAGATACAGAAACTTTTAGAACGATCTCTTTACCTAGATTGTTTGACAAGCCATCAACCAGAAAACGCTCACCATCATCATCACCATCAAGCACTTGCCATTTACTTAAACTGCGATTCCAGTCCATTAAATTAACAATAAACTGATCATCTATTATTACGCCAGCATAAAAAAGCATCGATACTGGCATGATTCCACCAACGACAACTGAAACATCCGCTCTATCCACATCTTGATGATTATCATCTAATCGAAGCTTTATGCGTGATAGCTTTTCTAAAGCTTTAGATAACCCCTCATGTGTGTTTTGTTTGATTTCATTTCGAATATCAATGGTTATTGGAATGCGAGTAATAGATTTATCTCCTGGTACATATTCTTTTAACGGAGTACCGGTTGTATCAACCATTCCAATAAATTCAACACAGATAACTCTTTTCTTGGAATTCGCTTTTTTAATTGCGGAGTGATCCTGTATAGCGATGTATACGCCTATACATATCAGAAGCACTCCAATCAGAAACACTACATTTGCAGCAATATCAGTATAGGGACTATTTAGAAGCGCAGTAATTTTAAGGTTTTCGGTATTTATCAATATGGCAAGAGCAAAAATGGAAACTTTAGGTAGTAAAAGCGCAGCCCCAACCCTAATAATGAGAACACCGATACTTCTTCTAGTGAACCAAGTGACAATCTGCTCAAATAGATTCATCAATCGACCTGTCATCCCACGCCCCTTGTTATATGACAAAAACTAGATATTCAGCTTATATTTCAAGCTCAGCGCAAGCTCCTTATATCTAGTCCTTGGCATGATAAGCCTGAATCCATTCAACCGATTATGTGTACAGCACTGGCTTAGATTTCTCTGACACCCACATGGGCATATACATTTATTTGCTACACGCCTTCTCTTTCCGAGAAGTTCTAACGCGCTTACAACCGCATGCTTACCGTTCAAACGAAAAAGGTTTTCGCAATCCTCAAAAATACCAAGCTCACCATGCTGAAGTTCCCCAAAGACAAAATCACTTCCGAACATTCTCTTGTGAGACTGAGCGTATAAATATGGAATTAAACTACTATCCACAAATGAGGATAGATCAGGCGTATCCGCCAATTGTTTAAGGAGACGCAATTCAGAACCCAAACAAAAAGTCCCGTCTGGGTTTACGTGATAGTCAGGATTGCGTGGAATTTTTCCTTCCAATTCCTCAAATACAGGAACGACTTTAGGATACTTTTCGCTAATAGTTATTTTTAATTTATAACTATCGTGAATCAAATCTCGATTCTTATATGTTCTACTAAATTCAAATAGCCCTGTGAGAACAGTCACTCCACCAATTACAGGGGCCAAATTCATCGTAGGCTGCTCTTTCAAAAAAGCAGCAATCTGCTTACTTAAAAGCACTTTTATTTTTCAGAGTACCATGGTCTAGTTTGAACACTAGAAATGTCTTTTGTAGGGATATGAATATACGGATTCTCAATAAAACCCAAGACCGCCGCCACTTTAGATGCAGATATTTCCACCAAGAGACTTCTTTGTACAGCATCTGAAAGTCTTTGGGCATCATCAGACGAGGCCAGATACTCAAAGTCCCTAGCTGCTTGAATTGTCCAAGCATGAAAGTTCTCTTTAAGGTGTAAATCGGCATATTCAGGTTTTGCCCATTTGTCAGCAAAGTTCTCTCCAGGATTAACAGGATTGCATACTAAATCCGAACCTGATTCAGAGAATTGATTAAGTGCCAATAAAGCTCGACTTACCGCCGTATATAAATCATTCTCCCCTGAGTAATTTAGGGCAGCAATGGTTGTGATGATTATTGAAATTGGCTTTGAAAGAGGCCGATCTCTGAACATGTTATCGCGATGTCTTTTCAGGAGTTGGATTGTTCTTTGCAATACTGTTTTACGCTTAAATGTGGGAACAGAATCAATTTGCGCTTTTTCCATCATGCTCAATGTTTGCCCATGTGTCATTCTTGACTCGAACCATCTAGCGTAACCTTCAGGATTACTTATTTGCCATTCGGACGTTAGATTGGAGTAATTTGGATGTCTGTTGTCGGTTATTGATACTGCAAGTTGAGAAATATCGATTGCTAAATTCAGTTCAATACCATTGCTATGCATTGACTCCTCAAGATACTTGCGTGTGTGATTAATTTCAGGGATAGATGGAACAATATCCATATGAAAACTCACATCATCCGCGTATTCCAGCCTCCAGCAACGGTGTTTCTCTTCTTTTTCAGCTTGAATTCCCCTGGCTCTCCTATAAAGCTCAAGCTCAGCCCCAACACTTCCCTTCAGTTCCTTTTGTGAATATGTAGCTTTGCTGATACCAGACTCAAGATTACAAGTTATATCAAGGTCATAACTTTCACCCTGATTTATAGGCTTAATGGCAGTACCTAATCGGAAGGACCCTTGTGATGAAATATGGGGGGCGTTGGATTTTAGAGTAGAGTTTTCACGATCAAACCAATCGCCTAGATCTTCATAGCGCCTTATCGCCTTCTCATAAGCAGAATCTGGTAATTCCAACTCTTGAGCAACATTGCTTAGCAGCACACTTCTCTTCTGGACATCCATGTAAATTCCTTTCTTAAAAATTGGAACTATCTGCTTGCATCCTTAATTGAATAATCTTTGAAAAATTAACGCGACAGTTTTAGCACTCTACAACATAGAGTGCTAAAACACAACCTGTTGATATAATTAATAGGTAACACACTAGATATGGACGCGATATATGCGACAAGGTACTAATATGAGGGTGGCACCGCCTCTAAACTTTACGTTCTTAAATGCCCCTTACCTCTACTCTAAGAGACATGAAGCCGCCCGGCGCTGTCAGATACATTGCGCGCTGGGCCCAAACTGCCAAGTCCAGGAATCTACTTGGCATACCCGGAATATCAAGAAATAATTTTTTGGAGCAACATGCCTTCCATTGATCGAGCTACACAGAAATTGCACAATCAGACTAAAGATGCTCATACAAATTACTGTCAAGGGGGTGCTATCATCAAAAAAACCAAAAATTACCGATAGCGAAAAATGAATATTCAACAATACATCACTAAAGTAAGCATACTTTTTATGACCGGCAATAGTAGCGAGCACAGTTATCGTGGCGATTTGCAGCAGCTACTTTCCAACCTGTTAAAAGATGTATTGGTCACAAACGAACCCAAACGCATTGAGTGTGGCGCACCTGATTACATTTTGACCCGCAAAGATGTACCGATAGGCTATATCGAAGCAAAGGATATAGGCGCAGACCTAAGCAGCAAGCTCTATAAAGAGCAGTTTGACCGTTATAAATCCGCACTTGATAACCTGATTATTACGGACTATCTGCAATTCCGTTTTTTCAAAAATGGCACATTGGTGGAGAGTGTTTCAATTGCCGAAATTGATAACGGCAAAATCCATGCACGGCCCGAGAATTTCGAGCGATTTACCGCGCTTATTGAAAACTTTGCATTACAGATCACCCAAACGATCAAATCCCCTGCCAAGCTTGCCCAGATGATGGCTTCTAAGGCAAAGCTGATGGCGCAGGTCATCGAATCGGCATTAGATGAAGATGACAAAAAGCAAAGCGCCACCGATCTTCAGGGGCAAATGGCGGCCTTTAAGAATATATTAATACACGATATAGACAATAAAAGCTTTGCCGATATTTACGCGCAAACAATTGCCTATGGCCTATTTGCAGCTCGCTATCACGACCCCACCCTAGCCACATTCTCAAGGCAGGAAGCAGCAACCCTCATACCCCAAAGCAACCCGTTTTTACGCAGACTATTTCAATACATCGCAGGCTATGAACTGGATAGCCGTTTAGTGTGGCTGGTTGATGAACTGGTGCAGATATTTCTGGCGAGCGATGTCGCCAGTATCATGCATAACTTTGGCAAAAGCACACGGCAGCAAGACCCGATTGTGCATTTCTATGAGACTTTTCTGGCTGCCTACGATGCCAAGTTACGCAAAGCGCGTGGCGTATGGTATACGCCCGAGCCAGTGGTGAATTTTATTGTCAGGGCCGTGGATGACATACTCAAAACGCATTTTAATTTACCGCAAGGCTTGGCAGATACCAGCAAAACCAAAGTAAAAATTGAAACTATCGCTCCTGGTAGTAAAGGCAAACCAGTAAAACAGGAAAAAGAATTACACCGCGTACAAATACTAGACCCCGCAACAGGTACAGGTACATTCTTAGCCCAGACCATACGCCATATTTATCAGAATAATTTTGCCAATATGCAGGGTGCATGGCCCGCCTATGTTAAAGAACACTTAATCCCGCGCCTGAATGGTTTTGAGTTACTCATGACCAGCTATGCAATGGCGCACCTAAAGCTGGATATGCTACTGACCGAAACAGGTTATAAAACAAGCGGCGATAGTGAGCGACTGCACGTTTACCTCACTAATAGCCTAGAGGAACATCACCCCGACACAGGTACCTTGTTTGCCAGTTGGTTAAGTAGCGAAGCGAACGAGGCGAACCATATCAAGCGCGATGCACCTGTGATGGTAGTTATGGGAAATCCACCATATAGCGGAGAAAGTAATAATAAAGGCAAGTGGATAATGAACCTGATGGAGGACTATAAAAAAGAGCCTAATGGAGATCAAAAACTCAAAGAAAAAACCACTAAATGGATTAATGATGACTATGTAAAATTCTTACGTTACGGGCAACACTTTGTTGAAAAAAATGAATCTGGATTAGTAGCTTTCATTAATCCGCATGGTTATCTTGATAATCCCACCTTCCGTGGTATGCGATGGAACCTCCTAAAAACATATGATGAAATTTTTACAATTGACTTGCATGGCAATTCGAATAAAAAGGAAACCTGTCCTGATGGTAGTCCCGACATTAATGTTTTCGATATTGAGCAAGGTGTATCAATAAACTTTTTTATTAAAACAGGCAGAAAACAAAAAGATCAACTTGCGGTAGTTCATCACTTTGATCTGTATGGGAGTCGTAACTATAAGTATGAGTTTTTAAGTAGTCGGGAAATTTCGAACATAGCTTTCAAAAAGCTAAATCCATTTGAACCTTTTTATTTTTTTACGAATAAAGACTTTTCTCAACTCACTAAGTACAAAGAGTTTATTTCGATTAGTGACCTTTTCATAACTAAAGGTAATGGGGTTGTGACTAAGCGTGACAGCTTATGCATTCAAAACTCTGCAAAAGAATCTGCCCAAAGTGCTTTTGATATTATCAATCTAGAAAAAGCAGAATTTTATTCAAAATATCAATTGCCCGAAGATGTAAGAGACTGGCGATATGACTGGGCTAAGAATGATATCAAGAACAATTTCAATCAAAACAAAAGTATTGTTGAAATTAATTATCGCCCTTTTGACGTAAGATATTTAGTCTACACTGGTCAGTCAAGAGGCTTTGTAGGCTGGCCTGTAAATGAAGTAATGAGAAACTATGTGCACAGAGAAAATGTTGGATTGCTAATTAGCAGAATGACGAAAGGTTTACCTTTTGCGCACTGCTTCATAACAAACAAAATATCAGAAGCAATTTTCTTATCGTCAATTACTAGCACAAATGCATTTAATCATCCCCTATATATTTATGATGAGAATGTTGATATTACCTCTAGCAATAACCGAAGGCCGAATCTAAGAATTGAGCTAGTTGAAAAAATTTCCTCTAGACTTGGAATAAAATTCACACCCGAAAAAATTACGGATTCAGATTGCTTTGCTCCAATCGACCTATTAGATTATATCTATGCATGTTTAAATAGCCCGAGCTATCGTAAAACTTACCAAGAGTTCTTAAATGTTGATTTCCCATGCGTTCCTTACCCCAAAAATGCAGCCCAATTCTGGCAGCTTGTTACATTAGGAAGCAAACTCAGACATTTACACCTCATGGAAACTTCCGCAGTTAATATTACAACTGCAACCTACCCCGTGACTGGCAACAACAAAGTAGACAAGCTACGCTTTGATGATAACAAGGTGTTTATCAATACCACGCAATATTTTGAGGGTGTACCTCAATTAGCTTGGGAGTTTTATGTCGGTGGTTATCAGCCAGCACAAAAATGGTTGAAAGACCGCAAAGGCCACACATTAGATTTTGAGGACATTCTGCACTATCAAAAGATTATCAAAGCATTGGTAGAAACTGACAGATTAATGCACGAAATCGATAAAGTCGGAGTAATTTAAAGGGAATTTCACAAAATCCGCAAAGTAGCAACGTGTGTGCCTCGCTTTTACTAGCTTGAGCGAAGGGAAAAGAATTTACAAAAATCTTTTCCCAGTCTCTCTGCATTCTAATTTAATCTTATTACCTCTGTAATCCTCGCAACATAATCAATGTCCACTAGAAACCCCCATCAAATTCTGCAAGAAATCTTCGGTTATTCCGCTTTTCGCGGCGCGCAGCAGGCCATTGTCGAGCATGTCGCCGCGGGGGGCGATGCTTTGGTGCTGATGCCGACCGGGGGCGGCAAGTCGTTGTGTTATCAGGTTCCCGCCTTGCTGCGCGATGGTGTGGCGATCATTGTTTCGCCGTTGATTGCGTTGATGCAGGACCAGGTTGATGCCCTGCAGCAACTGGGCGTCAGGGCGGCATTCCTGAATTCCAGCCTGGATGCCGATGCCGCGCGTGCGGTGTTGAGCCGGATGCATCGCGGCGAGCTGGATATGCTGTACGTTGCGCCCGAAAGGTTGCTGCTGCCGAATTTTCTCTCGACGCTGGAACAGATCGAATCCGGGCCCGGGCTTGCCTTGTTTGCCATTGACGAAGCGCATTGCGTTTCACAATGGGGGCATGATTTCCGGCCGGAATACCGTGGGCTGACCGTGCTGCACGAGCGCTTTCCGAAGGTGCCGCGCATCGCGCTGACGGCCACGGCGGATGCGCCGACGCGTGCCGAGATCGTCGAACGGCTGGCGCTGGAGGATGCGCGGCAGTTCGTCTCCAGCTTCGACCGGCCTAACATCCGTTACCGCGTGACGCAGAAAGCCAATGCCCGACAGCAACTGGAAGCCTTTCTGGAAGCCGAGCACCCGAACGATGCGGGCATCGTCTATTGCCTTTCGCGCAAGAAGGTCGAGGAAACCGCCGCCTGGCTCAAGGAGCGCGGATGGGATGCATTGCCTTACCATGCCGGGCTGGATGCGGCGACCCGCAATGCGAACCAGCGACGGTTTCTGCGCGAGGAAGGCATCATCATGGTGGCGACCGTGGCCTTTGGCATGGGCATAGACAAACCCAATGTGCGCTTTGTCGCCCACCTCGACCTGCCCAAGAGCATGGAAGGCTATTACCAGGAAACCGGGCGCGCCGGACGCGACGGCCTGCCCGCCAATGCTTGGATGGCCTACGGCTTGGGCGATGTGGTGAGCATGCGGCAGATGCTGGATTCGGGCGACGCCCCCGAGGAAAGAAAGCGGGTGGAACGGCGCAAGCTGGATGCGCTGCTCGGCTTCTGCGAATCCACCGCCTGCCGCCACCAGACCATCCTGCGCTACTTCGGCGAGGAGCACCCCGGCGATTGCGGCCAGTGCGACAACTGCCTGCAACCTGTCGATACCTGGGATGCCACGCAGGCGGCACAGATGGCGCTCTCATGCGTTTATCGTACAGGACAGAGATTCGGTGTCGTGCACCTGATCGACGTGCTGCTCGGCAAGAAAACCGAGAAGATCGCGCAATTCAACCATCACACGCTGTCCACCTACGGTATCGGCGAGGCGCTGAACCAGGCGCAATGGAGCAGCGTGTTCCGCCAGCTGGTGGCAGGCGGTTTTCTGGAAGCCGACATGGCGGCCTACGGCGGGCTGAAACTCGCCGAAGCGGCGCGTCCGGTGCTCAAGGGACAGCAGGAAGTCTGGCTGCGGCGCGATGTCGAGCCAGCCAGGCGCAAAAGCAGCAAAGCCGAACGCGGTGCCATGGCGCGGGAAGCCTATGCCGGCGCCAACGATGACCCGTTATGGCAGGCACTCAAGGATAAGCGCATGGCACTTGCGCGCGAACAGGGCGTGCCGCCTTACGTGATTTTTCACGACAGCACGCTGCTGGAAATCCTCAACCGCCGCCCACAGACGCTGGACGAGATGGCGCAGATCAGCGGCGTCGGGCAGGCCAAGCTGATGCGCTATGGGGATGCGTTCCTGGAAGTGCTGGAAGGCTGACCTTACAGGAAAAAAGCTGCTGCAACACAAAAACCAATCGCACTTGACCGCAGAGGGCAACAAAAAACCGCCAGTATCTCCAGCGGTTTTTTGTTGCCGACCGAAGCGGGCTTTGCCTAGAATTTAACGGTCAGGCTGGTATTGATCGACCGCCCCATGCCGGGCACGGCAGTTCCATGGAGCACGCCTGTCCCCATGGTTGCCCCCTGGCCGATATACGCACCGCCCAGCGGGTCGTCGTAACCCTTGTCCAGCAGGTTTTCGATGCCGACATCGAGACGCACCCGCTTCCATTCATAGCTGCTGTAGAAATTGAGCAGCCCGTAGCCGGATGCCGGCAGTTCCTTACGCACATCCTGCACGCGCGTCCGGGCATCCACCAGTTTGAGTTCCAGCGTGTTGCTCCAGGCACCGAAACGGTGATCCAGCGCCAGCTTCATGTTGAGCGGCATGATGCGATACAGGTCGCCGCCGGAGGAAAGGTTCCTGCCCCTAGTGTAGCTTACCAGGCCTTTTAATCCCAGGCTGCCGTAGCTGCCGCCGCTCACCAGCGACACCTGGCCGGACAGGTCGATACCGTAGATGCGAGCCCGCTGGTTGTCCAGGCTGAGGTTGACGAAGCCATCCGTACGCGCCGGACAGGCCTTGCCGACCTCGCTACAGGCTACTGCATCAATATAGTCGTTGATGTAGGTGTAATACGGTGTAATTTTCATGCCCCAGCTTTCCTGCGCCGCATCGTGCCAATTGGCGGAAACACTCAGGGTGTGGGCAACCTCAGGATCGAGATTCAGGTTGCCGACATAGCCGTTGCCGTCGCCGTACCAGTTGTTCATGTTCATTACCATGGTGTTGCTATTGGCCCAGGTATAACGCTCGTAAAGGTTGGGCGAGCGCGTTTTCATTGCATAACCGGCCTCATAGATCTGTTGCGCATCCGGCGTGTAGCGCGCCAGCGCGGTCAGGTCGAGGTTCCTATCGGTTTCGCTGCGATCCGCCGCATTGAAGCGCCCCGGAATACTGGCAGGATTGGCCGGGTCGCCGTAACCCATCATCCCGCCCATCGTGTTATAGCCTTGTACCGTGCCGGTATCCATGCGCACGGATTCGTGTCGCGCGCCAAGCTGCGTGACCCATTGCCGGTTCCAGCGCGCTTCCCATTCGCCGAACACGGCATAGCGGTCGCGCTCACCGTCGTTGATGTTATAAAACGTGTCGGGTGACATCATCATGCCAGTGCCCGATGCCGGCCACCAGTCATCCAGGCGGTAGCGCTGGTATTCGGTTCCTATGCGCAATATGTCACGTTCGGACAGTACGACATCGCCCCTGACGGTAACACCGGTATTGCTACCTTCCGTCTCCATGGGCATGCCAGGCGCATTGCCATACCAGAACTGCTTGTCCTTACCGAAATTCATGCTGTGCCGTGTTTGCTCGCGATAGATGCCGGCCTTCAGCTTACCCCAGTCGTACTGGCCGGTATAACGCAGATTGACCTGCTCGCTGTCGTTGTCGGTCATATCCATGCGCTGGTTGGGAAACCCCTGGTAAGGAATGTTCTGCACGCCGAGCTTCAGTTCCAGCAGGTGGTTCTCATGCCGCAGACCGAAGGCAAGCGCATGGTTCTCCGATTTATATCGTGATGACCCGACTTCATCGCCATCCAGCCAGCCACGGCCATTGGCTGCCAGCCCGGCCGGCTTGAAATTGCCGCCCGCCCTGTAATTGTTGGCCTCCACGATAGAACCGGTATAGCGTACAGAAAGCACATCGCTTGCAACCGTCGTGGAAAGATTGATGCCGCGCGCATCATTGTTGCTGCGATAGAACGTGGAGGCGCGGCCTTTCAGCAACAGCTCACCGGCAGAGGCTGCGAATTCCGGCACGGCCGAATCGACCGTGATGGTGCCGCCAATGCTGTCGCCGCCCAGGCTGACCGGCGTGATGCCGGCGAACACCCTGATTTTCTCGACATTGGCCGGATCGATGTAGGAAAGCGGCGGGTTCATGTGGTTGGCACAGGCCGAGATCAGATCCATGCCATCGACCTTGATGCGGATGCGGTCATCCGCCAGGCCGTGGATGGAAGGCAGGCTGGATACGCCGCCGGCGCGGTAGAGGCTGATGCCGGGCTGGCCGTCGAGCAGCGACGCTGTGTCGCTGCTGTTGTTGCGCAGCCGTTCCAGTTCAGGCTGCGAGAGGGTCGAATCCGTCAGTGACGGCAGAGGCTGCAACTCCGACTCCAGCACGACGACCTCCGGAGCAAGAATGGCATGTTCGGCATAAGCAGCAGGAACCATGGAAAAATAACCGGCGACGAAAAGGGCGATACGTTTCAACTTCACAATCAATGCTCCGCGACAAATGGCAAGAGCCCGGATTATAGGTAACCTGCTTCAATGCCGGAATGCGACATGTTGTCGCAGGTAGCTATGACCTGAACCCACCCCCAAGCCGTTTTTGCAAGGCATGGGCCAGTTCACGCTTCTCATCGCCGCAAAGATGGCGTCCCAGCACGATCCTTACCCCTCGAGAGCACAAGGCAAGCGCCCGGCAATCACCGTTCGGCATCATATCCGCGACCACACGCGTCCAATATGCGCTACATTCATATCGTCGCCAAAGATCCGCTTCGACGATTTCCACCAGCACGCGGTCTCCGCAAATGCTCAGCCGCTCAAGGTCGCCTGCCAGCGCCGCCAGGACCAACAGGCCGAATACCGGGACAGGCCACGCACCCGCCCATGCAAAGATCACCGAAATAAAAACAAGGTATATCGCTCCCATCGAACACAGGCAGGCGGTTTCCTGCACTGTCAGCGAAGCATTGGGCCGGGAAATGGTGAGAAATACATCCTGGGCATCGTCGTACTGCACGTCAAACACCATCCATCAGTCCTCGACCCATCGCAGTACCGGCCAGGCTTCGCGCCCGGCCCGCAGAATATCCCGGACACCATAGGGAATCACCACCAGCATCGACATGACCCAGATGAACAGCCACATGGCCTGCACATTGGGAAACCAGTGACGTATCAGCTCAGTAAAATTCAACAAAACGGCCAGCGAGCCTACAAGCCCGTAAAAGCGATATCCGGCAGGCCGCAGGTAATCGGCCACGCGCGGATTGGGGTGCCGGATCAGGGAGGCATAAACGAATATTGAGGCAGCAATCCACAGCAATATCAAGGGTGGAACAAGTACCGCTATAATCGATGCCTGATTGAAAATCTGGGCAGCCCGTCTCTGCTGGCAGCCGCCGATTTCTTCAGCATTCATGGTGTATTCCATATCAATCGATATGCGATGGATTGTAGGGCGTATGCCTCGCCGGGAACATGTGACATATTGCCGCACCCGCAAAGATGCACCAGTAAAGCCGGGTTACGGCAGCAGTGCCGAAACCGGGATATATCCGGCTCGAATGCCGAACTGAGGCGCCTTATCCGTCCAGGCAAAATAGACCCTGGCGCCGTCGCGCAGCATCTGAGGCACGCCGGAATCGCGCCCGGCGCTCAATGCCTCCAGGCGAATACTGCTGCCAGTGCCGCCGTCCCTGTCGATGCTGCGCACCACCAGCGCGGATGTTTTTTCATCCCGGGGCGCAGCCATCCACGATACCAGCGCATGGCTGTCATCCAGCCACAGCGCGGCAATACGACCCAGCGGCCGCCGGTCGTCGAGATCGAAGGCCGGGGCGAACGATTGCCCGCCATCGGCCGACAGCGCGGCACGTACCCGCGGGCGATCATCTGCGGCGGTGAACCAGGCCGCCAGCACCTGATTTTCACGGGCCGCCAGTGCCGGGCCGTTGACCGGGCAACCGGCGATTTTCCATTGCTCCCCTCCCAGCCCTGCAGGTTTTGACCAGGCGCCGTCGTGCAGGACAGCAATGCGGTTATCCCGTATCTCGCCATCGGTGCGCCCGCGCCAGGCGACGATCGAACCTGTCGGCAGGCTGGCCACTGCGGGCCAGCAGCAGGTGCAGGTGTTGTCGTCCAGCACCTGTTCCGGCGCCATGCTGCCGTCGGCAAATATACGGGTAAAGCGCAGCGCGAAGTTGCCGGACTTGCCCGGGTTGAACGCGCGCTGCGCCGGCTCAAAATACTCGCGACCATCGAGCCAGACGATACCGGCCGCATCCCGGTCGGTAAAGATGACAGCAAAACCGTGCTCCGCTGCTGTCCCGTCCCGGTGCGGCGGGCCAATCTCGCGCCAGCTCCGGCCTGCATCGCTGGAGACCGCCAGCGCGATATCGTAATCGTAGACCTGCCCGCCGGGCTGGCTGACCAGCCAGTGCGCGACCCAGAAATCGCCCTTGACGGCGACAACGGAAGGAAAGTCGGACCAGTTGACGAACCATCCCTGCCCGCTGGCGACGGTACCCTGCCGCAGCCATTGGCCATCGCGCAACACGCCGAATTTCAGCACATGGCCGTCGCCGTCCGGCTCGACCCAACTGAGGATGGCGCCTCCACCGGGAATCGCAGCAAACCGGGGCAGACGCGCATCAGCCGCAGCGGGCGTAGCCAGCGGCGTCAGGCGCACGTGGTCGCCGACCGGCCACCAGTTCCAGGCCGCAGCCAGCATCAGCAGCACGATCAGCAGAATACCGGCCGGGCCGATCCTGCGGTTACGTAAATCCGGCTTCATCTGCGCATCTGCATCAGAAATCCACCATCATCCTCAGGTAGGCGGTGAGGGGATCGCCCCGGTACACGGAAAAGTTATTACTGCCCGTGTAATACGCCTTGTCGAACAGATTCTGCACGAACAGCTCCGTCTTCAGGCGCGGGTCGATCTGCCAAGCCAGCGAGGCATCCACCGTGGTGTAGGACGGCAGCTTGTAGGTATTGGAAATGGTGCCGTAGCGCTCACCGACATGGTTGGCGCCAAAGCCGACGTGCACGTTCGGTGCGATGCGGTAGCGGCTCCATAGATTGGCCTGCAGGTGCGCGATGTTGCCCAGGCGGTTGCCGGCATCGCCGTTGTTGCTCTTGGTGATCTCGGCATCGATATAGGCTAGGCCGCCGCTGAGATACCAGTCCGGCGTCGCCTGCCATGCGCCTTCCAGCTCTACGCCGCGGGCACGCTGTTCGCCGCTCTGGATGTTGAACCCCGGATTGGCCGGATCGGCCGTGGTGGCATTCTCGAACAGGATGTGAAACAGCGACAGGCTGCCGCTCCATTTTTCCGACTGGTGCTTGATGCCGATCTCGCGCTGGCGGCTGCGCTGCGGCTCGAACGGCTTGTTATCGGCAGAGAGACCGCCGACGACGCCTTCCACCGACATCGCCGTGCTCATGCCGGCAAACAGCGACCATTGCAGGTCGAGCAGATAGGATGCGCCAATCTGGAAGGTGTTGGTGCGGTCGTCCTGATCGCTGCTGTCGGGCGTATCAATGCGGCTCTCGACATGGCGCAGGCCAAGCAGCAGATTGAGGCGGTCGGTCAGCTTGATGAGGTCCTGCAGGTAAAATTCGTCGGTATCCGCCTGGCCGCTGAACGTGCTGAGCGCCCCGGTCGCCGGCAACACATTGGAATAGACCGGGTTGTACGGATTGATTGGCGTCACACCGACATAATTGAACCAGTCACCCTTCCATTCATGCCGCTCGGCCGTATAGCCCAGGCTCACCTGGTGCGCCATGGCGGCAAGGTCGAAACGGCCTTTCAGCTCCAGCTCATAAGTGTCGGTCATGTCACGCTCGTGGAAATTGTGCCGACCGGTGCGACTGACCAGCCCGCCGGCAATTGGCGCCGACAGGCGCACCTGCTGCTGGTTGACGTTGAACTCGAAACGCTGGTAGCGCGGACTCAGCGTCCAGTTCTCGGCAATATCGATCTCCAGCCAGGCCTGAATCAGCGGCGACCAGGTATCGAGATAATCGAACGCCGGCTCGCCCAGATAGGTGCTGCGCTTGCCGCGGAAATCCACCGGCAGGCCGGGATTGGGTGAGGTCTCGCGTCGCTGGTATTCGGCCATGAAGAAGGCGCGCACGGCGCCGCCCCGGTCCCAGGTCGCGGTCAGCGCGATGTTGTCGCGATCGATGTCCTGATGATCGATGAAAGTGCCGGAACGCTCGATTTCGCCGTTGAGGCGGATGCCGAGGCCGGTGTCGCCGATCGCGCCGGTCAAATCGAAGCCCCCGGTCTTCATATCGTACTGGCCGAGGGTGACATGGGCGCTGCCGGCAAAATCATGCTCCGGCCGCCTGGTCACCATGTGGATGCTGCCGCCCAGACCTTCCATGCCGAGGGCGACGCTACCCGGCCCCTTGATGATTTCAACCCGCTCGACGTTGCTGAAGGCAGACTGGTCGACATCCTCGAAATACAGTTGCCGGAAACCGTTGCGGGTGACGGAAGCATCGAAGCCGCGAATCTTCCACGAGGCACTGGTGAACGGCGCGAGGCGGGTATGGCCAGTATATGCCGAAGGCACGCTTTTCAGCACGTCGCCGACATCGACAGCGCCGCTGTCCTGGATCATGGCCCAGTTGATGGACTGGCTGCTTTGCGGCACGACCAGGCTATCCGCCTCGAAGCGGGTTGCGGCGGTCGATTGCGCCGCCGCGTACCTTGCCGCCATGTCCAGCGCTCCCTCTACATCCACCACCGGCAGCACGATCTCCCGGCCATCCCGGGCCGGATCATTCCCATCGGCAGCGTAAACCACCGTACTGCCGACTACGCCCAACCCCATCAGTCCCCATGCCATCATTCTCATGCGCATCGTTCGCAACCTCCAGATCATTATTCGGGAAAGCTGGATTCTAGAGGCAGCCGGTGCAGCGCAAAATGTGGCATATTGCCGCACCCGCCCTGACAGCGGATGACACCCCCGGCACGACGGCAGTCCGGCATGGGATGCGGCAATTTGCCGCAACACCGGCAGCACAGAGCAGGATAAAATCGCATGCATGTTCGCCCGACACACCGACCCGCTGACTGCCGCCGTCAAGAACCTGCGCCGCCTGTTCTGGCTGCGGTTCGTCATGATCGGGTTCCTGACGCTGACCATGCTGTTGCTGGTGCAACTCCAGATCCCGCTCCAGCTCCGGCCAATCGCGGCGACCATCGGCACCATGCTCCTGCTCAACGTTTTCACCTGGTGGCGCCTGCAGTCAGACGCGCATGTCACCGAACCCGAACTGGTCGTACAACTGCTGGGCGATATTGCTACCCTCACGACGCTGTTCTACCTGACAGGCGGTTACAGCAATCCTTTCGTATGGATGTATCTGCTGCCGCTTGCCATCGCAGCCGTCGCCCTGCGCACGATTTATGTATGGTTGCTCGCTGCCCTTGCGGTAGCCTGCTACTCCGGTCTTGTTTTTTTCCATATACCGCTCTCGCACCTGCATGTGCATTCCCGGACCGGCATCAACCTCGACATCCATCTGGTCGGCATGTGGCTTGGCTTCGTCGTCAGCGCCGGCATCATCGCCTTCTTTGTCACCCGTATCGGGCAGAACCTGCGCGAGCACGACCTCATGATCGCGCAGGCGCGCGAGACGGCGCTGGAGAGCGAGCGCATGATGGCGCTTGGCACGCTGGCAACGGCCGCCGCGCATGAACTCGGCACGCCATTGGCCACCATGGCTGTACTGGCAAACGAAATGGCGGAGGAAAATTCCAGCCAGCCCCAGTTGCAGAAAAACCTGGCCCTGCTGCGGCAGCAGGTAGCCCGCTGCAAGGAAATCCTGACTTCGCTGACCGCATCCGCAGGTGATGCGCGGGCTGAGAACTCCAACGGTGTCGCCCTTGACAATTTTCTGGAGAACACGATCCAGCGCTGGCGCGATAGCCGCCCGGCAGTGCAGTTCGCCAGCACCGTGCATGGCGCAGTGCCGGCCCCGCTGATCGTTGCCGACCGCACACTGGGCATGGCCCTGCTCAACCTGCTGGATAACGCTGCAGACGCATCGCCTGACCGGGTAGAGATGCATGGGGAGTGGAACAACACCCTGCTGATCATCAACATACGCGACTACGGCGCAGGGCTGACGCCAGAAGCAGAGGCGCAGGCAGGCACGCCATTTTTCACAACCAAGCGGAATGAAGGCATGGGGCTGGGCTTGTATCTGGCGCGGATGATCATGGGCCGCTTCGGCGGCAGCGTAAAACTCGACAATCATCCGGGTAACGGTACTGTGACCTCGATCCGCCTGCCTCTGGAGGCGTTGCTCGTAAAGGTTGCCGAATGATTTCCATCATGCGGCATTTCTCCCGGCTGCCCGGCATCGTCACCGCAGTGGCCTCCTGCATCAAAAACGCAATGAAGCTGCCTGCAGGCCGGTTATCAATTCAATGACGGGAAAGGCTGAGGAATTGCAAAACTATCCACCAGACGATGCCACCCGGCATCCGGAATCAGACCTCGCTCCCAGCCTGTTACTGGTCGATGACGACATTACCTTCTGCGAAGTCATGTCCAGGGCCATGCGGCGGCGCGGCTTTGATGTCTCCATCGCGCACGAAGCGGAAACAGCCATCCGCATGGCGGAAGCCGAAGCGCCTGAATTTGCCGTGGTGGATCTCAAGATGCCCGGCGACTCCGGGCTCGTTCTGGTGCGGCGGCTCAATGCCATCGAACCCGCAACCCGCATCGTCGTGCTTACCGGCTATGCCAGTATTTCCACGGCAGTCGAAGCCATCAAGCTGGGCGCAACGCATTACCTGGCGAAACCTGTCGATGCAGATGAAGTCGTCGCCGCCTTCCGCAAGGACAAAGGCGACGACAGCATATTCATTACGAGCAGCCCCTTATCCATAAGCAGGCTGGAATGGGAGCACATCCAGCGCGTCCTCGTCGAGCATGACGGCAACGTCTCCGCCACGGCGCGGGCGCTCAATATGCACCGCCGGACCCTGCAACGGAAATTGACCAAGCATGCCCCGAAAGGGTCTTGAAATCCACTGGGAAAAGTCATCCCGGTAAACAGGCTGGGAGGTTCGCCAGGAAATCGGTCCTGGTCCGGAATCCCGTTTTCGGCATCCCTGCCCGGCGTTCACCCATGAAGCCCGGTGTTGATGGCCGGGTGGAGGCGAAGCGCTCCTACATTTCGCGCACCGGCATGCTTATATGGAAACCCTGCGCATAATTGATGCCCATGCCCTTGATGGCGTCGAATATCTCCTCGCTTTCGACGAACTCGGCAACGGTCAGGATGCCGATATCCTGGCAGAGATTGGACAGGTTCTGCACCAGCGCGAAGTCTACCTTGGAGTTCAGGATATTGCGCACGAATGCGCCGTCGATCTTGACGTATTCGAAATGCAGTTCGCGCAGATAATGGAAGGAATTGTAGCCGCTGCCGAAATCATCGAGCGCGAAAGCAAAACCCTTGTTGCGCAGGCTGGTCAGGAACTTGCGCATGTTGGTCATATCGCCGATGGCATCGCGCTCGAGTATCTCGAAAACGATGCAGCCGGGGGGAATCTCCAGGCGGCTGCACAACTCTTCCGCATAACCGAGAATCCCCCGGCCCTGAATTTCCTGCGCGGATAGATTGATGAAGATTTTCGTCGTTGCCTGGTTGTCCTGCATTCTCTTGCTCTTGGCCAACAGGGCCTTGTCGATAATCGCCTTGTCCAGGTCGCGTCCCAAGCCATATTTCTCAATCGTCTCGACAAACAGGCCTGCGGAAACCGTTTCGCCGTTAAGCTCCTTCATGCGTGCCAGCGTCTCATACGCGAATACTGCGCCGCTCCTGCAATCAATGATGGACTGGAAGTAAGGAACGATGCGCTCGTCCTGCAAGGCTTCGCGAAGCTTTTCGGCATAATCGCGGGTGGAGCGGTTCGCCATGATCTGCTCGTCACCCAGCGCTTCCACCGTGCACGCGCCATTCTTACCCAGCTCTTTCGCACGGTACATGGCAAGATCCACGCCTGCCATCAGGTCGGTCACGTTTTGCGCATCGTGCGGATAAGTCACAATACCGATGGAAACGGTCAGATGGAAACGCTTGCCATCCGGTGCAGTGAAAACCTTATTGCGCAAAGCCATTCCGATGTTCTCGGCAACCGTGGCCGCGCCGCTGCGGCCGGTCTCCATCAGGATAACGGCAAACTCGTCGCCGCCGATACGGCTCGCGAGGTCCCCCTTGCGGACATGCTCACGCAGCACTTCGGCGACGCCGCAGAGCGCTTCATCGCCGGTGGGGTGTCCGTAGGAATCGTTGATGTCCTTGAAATTATCCAGGTCCAGCAGCAGGATGGAAAATTCATGGTTATGCCGCTCTGATCGCCCGATTTCGTAATCCAGCATATTGGTGAATTGGCGCCGGTTATAAAGACCGGTAAGCGGATCGTGCATGGAATAGTATTCGAGTTCCGCCAGCGTCCGCGACAGCGCCTTGCTGGAGCCGACCACCATGACCATGACCGCCAGGATGGAGCGGATGATGCTCTCTTCCTGGGTGCTCAGGTCGTTCATCGAGGCATAGGCAACGCCGAGCAACCCCGCCAGCTTGGGCGTATGTTCCGGCACGGCCACGGTAATCATGCGGATATCATCCACGTGGTTGATCAGGCCATTCTGCTTGACGACGAACTCTTCCATGTCGAGCGGGGTGTCGCCCGGCAGGTTCAGGCTGCCTATCATCTGCTGGGCCAGCATGTGCCGCGCGCTGTCCTTGACCTCTTCCGCATAATTGCCCAGGTAATACAGATAGAGGGACAGGCCGTGCTCCTCGGCAAAGGCAATATAAAAGAAATTGAACGGAAAAATGGCATGGAAATCGAGCAGGATTTCCTGCACGAAGTCTTTCCACTGCGTCACATGCTCGTGCGAGAGGATGACCTGCTCCAGCACCCGGCTCTGACGCTCAAGCAGATCTTTTTCGATCAGGGTCGTGGAGAGATCGGCAAACGTTTCGTTGAACTCGTTCAGCAGCGCCTGAACGTAATCGCCATTTCTGTGCCATTGGCGATTACGTTCACTGAATAGCAAATCCAGGCATTGATCGAGGCGGTCACAGGCGCGCAGGGTTTCCTCAAGCGCAGGAACAAGCGCTGCATGCTGGGCATTGCCAAGCGTCTGCCTGAGTTCTTCAACGATTTCGCCATGCGTGGTGCGGATGAGTTCGGCCACGTTGTTGCCAAAAATCTTTGTCCGCGTCTGGCTTTCCAGCAATACCGCCAGGCGATCGATAACGCGCAGGCGCACCTCTTCCAGGTGGCTCGGGATGGACGCGCTCATAGGAACTGCTGGGGGAAACGCCCGCCGCTTTGCATCAGGTCGATGCCGCATTGCAGGTCTCGCAGCCAGTCGAGAAAATCGCGCACAGCCGCGCCGCGATAGACCGGCCCGTGCTGCGGCGCGATCATGTCGATATCCAGTCCGGCAATGGTGTCCAGCCAGCAGCGGATCGCCTTGTTCGAACACATGTAACGGCGATGGAATCCCTCGATGAACGGCAAATGACTTGCGAAGTCATCCACGAATGCATCGTCCTTGTCCATCGGCATCATCGCCGCGCCGATGTCGCCGGTGAAAATAATTCTGGATACCGGGTCGTAGACATTGATCTGCCCTTCGGAGTGCAGGAAATGCGCCGGCAGAATCCTGAGATCGAGGCCGGGCGCAGGCGTCCAATCCATGCCCTGGTCCGGTACGCCGATAAAGCGCGACATGTCCTTCAGGCCGTAATGGGGCAGGAAACGCATCCATATCCGCGAAACATAAACCGGGCATGAACTGACTTCCAGCCAGGTGGAAAGACCGCCGACGATATCGGGGTCCTGGTGGGAAAGAAAGATACCCTTGATCTGGCTCGGGGCAAGGTAGTGCAACATTTCCGACAAAACCCGCGGCATCACCCCGAACCCGCCGGGATCAAGCAGCACGCCCGCGTCATCGTGCATCACAAGGTACTGGTTGGAGCGAATGCCGTCTTCTTCGCCGGGTTCGCTTTCGTTCAGGAGGATGAATTTGTGGCTGTTCGTATCGAACAATTTGATATTGCGCATTGAAATCCCTGTTATTTTATATAGCCCGAATGTTCCATCAGCCCGGGCCATGTGTTATCTATCGTCAATAACCACAAAAAATTTACGGGTATAATCAATAATACCTTCAACAAAGTCAAGTGCATGTTTCCCGGCAGGCAATACCATTTACCCGGTAAATTGCCGGCAGGTTCTTTCCTAGAATGGCCTTCAGCGACCGACACCGTTATTCCAGCGATATAAGCATCGTCTCGGCATCCTGCTGGATACGGAACTGGCTCAGTACATTCATCCCCATCAGCGCCTGCTCTCCTCCCTGATTGAAAGACACTTCCAGTTGCCGCAGATGGAATCCGCCAAAACTGAGCTCGGCGGCAATTGACGTGCAACCCTGGACCAGTCCGGCTGCAGTGCTGAATTTTCCCGGCGTGCAGTTTTTATCCAGCCCAAGATTCCGGGCCACGCTATACGGAATCGAGACGATGGTTGCGCCGGTATCGATCATGAAAGTAACCGGATAGCCGTTCACCGTGCCGGCGACATGGAAATGTCCATTATGCTGACGCGACAATTCAAGCGTGCCGCCACTACTACGCGCCTGGTCCAACCCTCCGGGATTGAACGAGAACATCACATCCTTTTCCTGATAGCCGACCGGCATGAGCCGCATTGAAGAAACCGCGCCTTCGCGCGCGCCGATACTCCCCTCGTAATAAACCACCTGGCCATCCTTGAAACCGGTCTCAAAGTTGCACCAGTCCCTGCCCGTCAGTATCGCCAGGCCGTAATCGCCGACCGGCACTTTCAGCCGCGTTCCCGCGCCCTGTTGCAGATAAACCCCCAGGTATTCCACATCGCCTTCAGGGCTGGTCAGCAAAGCCATGACCGGGAAATAATGCCGATTTTCGATATCAAGCCACGCCGGTTTGGCATTATGGCGGCGCATGGATTCGGCATCGGCCTTGAATCTCATGCCATGAGGCGGTGCCTGCGCATCACAAACATCCTTGAAACCTGGCTGCGGAAGTTCCGGGGCAGGGTTCTCCGCGCCAGCCATCATGATCTCAACCCGATGGAAGAGCTTCCAGTGATAGCTCACATAAAACAGCCCCGCCCAGACCAGAACAAGCACCAGCCAGACCACCTTGCCAGACTGCGTAGCCCTGGTTTGCAACATACGCCGCTTCATTGCACCGCGCTTCAATAAACAGGCTTGGGCCGGCACCCTCTGGCCGATTTGCTTCTGCACGGTTCAAACAGATAGGCGTCCGCTTTCTCGATATAGTAGGAATCCGTGTTATGCATGATGTAGTGGTTCGCATGCACGATGGAGGTCGTCAGCAGCAGCTCGACACCGGTAGATTCCCTGGCCTTGTAGACATCGTAGCCTGCGGCGCCTGCTACCGTACCGGCCACCAGCGCCGTCGATGTCGCTTCCCTCAGCACCCAGAAAGCTGCCGCGCCTGCGGTCGCCATGCCCGGCTTATAGCCGAGCTGGCGCGGGTCGAACGAGGCGCCGTGACGTATCACCTGGGTTTCGTAGGTGATTTCAATCGCCCCTTCCCTGACGGTCGATACCGGCATGCCCGCTTTTACCAACGCTGAAATCATGTAATTGCGGAACGCGCTGTCGAACTGCGTGGCTGAATTTTCGGTGACATACAGCGGCCTATCCCGTGCAAAGGATTGCGCGTTGACGATCTGCCTTGTCTGCTCAACGGCATCGGCCGCAATCAGCCCCCAGTGCTGTGCCGCATTGACCTGCTTCTGCGGCGAATCGGGATACCACTGCGGGGTTGGCTGATTGGCGCATCCAGCCAGGATAAAGGTCAGCAGGCCGGTAACATAAGCCAGGTATTTCATGGGGATCACCTTATTGATTGTCATAACGTACGGCCTCCGTATCCTGCATCGAAATCTCATCCATTCGATCCATGGTGACGCCCTCGGCCTGGCCGGGGCTCTTGATAATATGCGGCTTGATCAGCAGCAAAAGCTCTGTCTTGGTTTGCGATTCCTGTTTCTGCTTGAACAGCTCGCCTACAATCGGCACATCGCCGAGGAGAGGCACCTTGCTCTCGTTGTAGACCTTGTTTGCGCTGATCAAGCCGCCGATTGCCACCGTCAGGCCGTCCTTGGCAACCACGATGCCTTCGATATTTGCAACCTTGACGGAATCAATATTGAATGACTGGGTTGTATTGCCCACAGTAATGGGAGGAAGGCTTATCGCCCCTTCAAGGACTACCGACACATCCTGCTGGATGGACAAGGTCACCGTGCCGTCGGCATTGATCTTGGGCACGATGTTCAGCGTGTTGCCGATGTCCCGCAACTCTGTCTCGTAAGTAATCCGTCCGGGCGTAATCACGGTACCGACAGCGCTGATAACGGGATCGGTCACGGTCACGCCTGTTACCAATATGCGTTCTTCACCGACGAATACGCGCGCGGGCCGATTGTTGGATGCCAGCAAAATCGGCGAGCTCAAGGTATTGACCTGGTTATTCTTCTCCAGAAGTTCTATCCTTGCAGAGATTCTGGAGTCCAGGAAATCATAAATAAAGGTGCTGCCGGTTCCGGCCGCGACATTCCCCAGACCCACGAATCCCTTACCACTGCTGGAAAGATACTGGAAATTGAAGAGCTGGCTGAAAGAGTCGCCGATCGTCACCTCGAGGATTTTCATCTCCAGCAGCACTTGCGGCGTCGGCCTGTCCATATCCTTGATCAGGCGGTCGATATCCCTTAACACCGCCGCATCGCTGCTACGCGCGATAATCAGGTTGTGCTCACGGTTCACCGTAATGTAAATCGGCTGCTCGGTACGCGAAACGCCTTTCAACAGATCGGAAGAGACGGATTCTCCATCCGCCGCCGCGGTCAATGCCTCGCCGATCCTGGCCAATTGCTCCGGTGTAAGCTTCTCTGTCACCACCTGGTCGGAAACCCGGTTCTGGCCGCCCCCGCCACCCCCGGCGGATGAAGTGCGGCTCGCATTTGCATTCCGTCCGGTTTGCCTGCGCAGGGAGCTCTGGCCGCTGCGGGCACCGCCGGCAGTCGACCCTCTGGAAAAATCATCCGCCTCGATGCCGAGCGAGAGTATGACCCGCGTGCCGTAAATATCCTTGATCGCCTGCGCCACGATCACGGGGTTGGGATGCAGGAGATTGAATACCTGCGTAATGTCGTCGCGGAACACCACGATGTCATTCTGGAACTCCTGCGTGGTCATCACACGGTAGGCCTCCGTGACCTTGTCCTGCCGGTACCAGAGCCCATTGCTTTTGCTGATTGTATCTATCGCGTCATGCACGCTGATATTGCGCAGGTAGATGGTGACTTCCACCTCGCCGGCGGATTTGGTGGGCACGATATTGATATCCGATATCTCTGAAATGGTGCGCATGACATCGATCAACTTGGCTTTCTTGAATTCCAGCTTTTGAATCCTGATCTTATGGCTTGCGGGGACAGTTTTGTCCTGCGTGGCTCTCTGCGGAATCGCCACAACGGGCGGCTTCTGTTCCTCAGGCGCATTCCGGGCTTCTTCCGCAACCAGCTTCCGCGGTTCATCGATATTCTTATGCGCAGGCTCGGGCGGCGCATCCTGCAATGCCACCTTATGGGCCATGGGCAC
The DNA here is from genome assembly GCA_905339275.1 of Methylophilaceae bacterium. Taxonomy (GTDB): domain Bacteria; phylum Pseudomonadota; class Gammaproteobacteria; order Burkholderiales; family Methylophilaceae; genus UBA6140. Next base: position 390,066 of record CAJPFK010000001.1, on the reverse strand, counting down.
GGGTTTCTGCTGCACCAGGGCCGCATTATTCAAGGCCGGCAGTTGTGTTTGCTCGGCCGCTGAGGCCGGCGGCAGAAGCCGCGCGAGCATCATCAATACTGAAGCAGTTTCCAACAACATATCAAATACCTGACTTTCTATTAAAGCTGGTTAACAACATACCTATTGCACAATGATGACTTGCCTCAGGCTGCCCGACTGCACCTCAACCTTTTTCAGGTCGACATTCAGTATCTTCAGCACCGTGTTCATCTGGTTGCCCCGCGGCTGGAGACCGATCTCATCGCCTTTACGGACCAGGTGCACCGTTTCATCCCCCTCGATCTGCAGCAGCGCCATCGCTTCATCAGGCCCGTTATGCACAAACCCGCGCACATGCATTTTCGGAATATTGCCTGTCGCGAATGGCAGGAATCCCTGCCCGCCCGAACGGGTCGCGCCCTGTTGTCCGGCCACCCTGAACATCTTGTCGCTGGTGGTGAACGGGTCGCGCTCCGAGGGCGGTTCATAAAACTCGGCTACCGGATAATCCTGCATGGCTGCCGCATCTATCGGCCCGGTCATGCCAACAACGCCGCCTGCCTCAACCGCGCACGGCAGTATCAGCATCAGTACCAAAATCCATGCCGCTTTCGAGCTGATCGAATTCATGTCTATACCTTTGCAAGTTGAAACAACGCCTGGAAAAATGCGTAATACACAAAACCGACCATGCCGCCTATCACCAGGATCAGCGCCGGTTCCATCATTGCGCTGAGGCGGCGGATGCCAAGCTGCAGCCGTTCCTCGTAGTAATTCCCGAGCTCCTGCAGCACATGATCCAGCGTACCGGTGCGTTCGCCCACGGCAATCATCTGGGTCACGATTGTGGGAATTCGCGGATGCTGCAGGCTGCCGGATAAATCCTTACCCGCCAGAATCGATTCGGTTGCCGCCCCGAGCTTGTCGGAAAACACCCGGTTCCGGATCACGTTCGCGGAGATTTTCAGCGCATCGAGCACCGTCAGGCCGCTTCGCAGCATCATCGCAAGCGACCAGTTGAGTTGCGCCATTGCCGCCACGGTGAGCAGCTTGCCCAGGACCGGCAATCGCAGGAGGCCATGGTGAATCTTCAAACGGCCTTCCTTTGTCTGGTATGCGAGCACGAGGCATATCACGATAAAAAGCAGCGCGCCGATAATGTACAGGCCGTAATCGACGGCAAATGCCGATAGATCGATAAGGAATTGCGTCGAGGGAGGCAACGCCCGGCCCTTACCCGCAAAAAACTTGGCAAAGGTCGGGATGATCTTGATTACCAGGAAAATAAACACGCCAATGGCTGCCACGATCACGATGCTGGGATAAATCATGGTGTTGATGGTCTGCATCCTGAGCGTCGCCTTTTTCTCAAGGTGATCCGCCAGCCTGTCCATGACGATATCCAGCTCGCCGGTACTTTCGCCTGCGACAATCAAATTGACCGTCAGCGGCTCGAAAACCTTGGGATGATGCGCCATCGCCTGCGAGAGCGGGTAACCGTTCTCGATATCGGCAATCATCCTGTCGATCACCCGCCCCAAACGCCCTCCGGAAACCTGGGTGCGGGAAAGCTGCAACGCCTGCAGCACCGGCAGGCCTGCTCTCAGCATGAAACTGAGCTGCTTGAAGAAGAAAATCATCTGCTGCGTCGGAACCGAGCGCCATTCGGTAAGGAAAGAGAGATCAACCTCCTTGCTCAATCCCTGGCCGCTGCCGCTGTCCGCATCGGCATTGCCCTGATCGATCGCCACCACGTAAAGGGCCTGCTGCCGCAAACCTGCTGTCGCTGCCCGCGAGTCTGCGGCCTGGATGCTTCCTTTGATCTCTTTTCCGGCATTATCGACAGCGGTGTATCTGAAGGTCGGCATGGTGGTCTCTTATACTCTTGCTGACTAATGCCGTTTTACTGCAACGGTTTGCAGTTCGGAAAGCGAGGTATCGCCGGCAAGGACTTTCACGCTGCCATCCGCCCACATGAGGTTCAATTTTCCATCGGCCAGCGCATGCCTCTCCAGCTCATCCTCGCTGCAACCGCTGGAAACCAGCTTGCTCAACGCTTCGTCGAACCAGAGCGTTTCAAACAGCCCCAGGCGGCCGCGGTAGCCTCTGCCCTGGCAAGCCGCACAGCCAACCGGCTCGAAAACAACCACATCGCTGCCACCCTGCCCCAGCAGTTCGCTTTCATCTTTTGTTGCCGCACGGGGTTTGCGGCAGTGCGGGCAAAGACGCCGCACCAGGCGCTGCGCAATCACGGCATTCATCGTCGAACCGATCAGATAAGGCTCACATCCGATATCGACCAGCCGTCCCACCGTACCGGCGGCAGTATTGGTATGCAACGTGGAAAACACCAGGTGACCGGTCATCGCCGCCTTAAGCGCCACATCGGCGGTTTCTTCGTCGCGGATTTCACCCACCATCAATACATCCGGGTCATGCCGCAAAAGCGAACGCAGTGCGCTGGCAAAACTGATCTTGGGGCCGGTCTGTATCTGCGAGATGCCATCCATCACATACTCGATCGGGTTTTCCACCGTCATGATGTTAAGCTCGGGGTGATTGATTTCCTGCAAGGCGGCAAACAGGGTGGTGGATTTACCGCTACCCGTGGGGCCGGTCAGCAATATCATGCCGAAAGGCTTGCGAATCGCCTTGCGAAACTCCAGCATGTCATGCTCCGACATGCCGAGCCTGGGCAATGTCAGGCTTTGCGCCTCCTGCCCCAGCAAACGCATGGTGACGCGTTCGCCCAGCCTGGTCGGCGCCGTCGCCACACGAATATTGAACTCGGTATCGATCGGCGGCGCCAGGTAATACGTCATCCCGCCGTCCTGCGGTTCGCGCTGCTCGGCAATATCCAGGTCTGCCAGCACTTTCACCCGCGAGATCAGGCCGTTCGCCACGGCGCCATCCGCGTTGGTGAAGTAGTCCTGCAATTTGCCGTCCACGCGCAGGCGCACGCGCAAACCGCTCTCCTCCTGCGCCATGTGCACATCGGAGGCGCGTCTCAGGTAGGCCTCTTTCAGGATGTCGTTCAACATTGCAATCAGGTCGGTTTCGGCAAGCGTTTCGACGCTTGCCAGATTCTGCGCCGGGTCATTCAGATAACGCCCAATCGCCGCATGCATCGCATCCGGCTCTGCCATGGCGACACGAATGCGCTGGCCGAGAAGGCGCTGCAATGTTTCGAGCGTTGCCCGGTCATCGGGGTCGGAAGTCGCCACCAGCACTCCTTGCTCATCTTCAAACAAGGGCAGCACCAGTTTTCTTCTCGCCAGCGCCTGCGGCACTTTCTTAAGCAGGCTGGCAGAAGGCGCGCTCACTGCAATCGGGTTGATGAAAGACAATCCGCGCAATTCCGCAGCAGCCTGGTACAGGGCCGAAATCGGCAACCGATAGTGCGCTGTGACGGTATCGACCAGATCCACGCGCTTGCGCCTGGCATCAATCCGCAACTGCGCAAGTATTTCCGGTTCGATGAGATTCAGCCGGACAGCGGCATCGATCAGGTGGTCCGAGGATATCGCCACTTCAATATGCTCCAGCTACCGTGACGCAAGACAAAACCGGGATGTGACGGCAAGACATCATCCGCCTCCTCAAAACGCCAGAACCATGCTGGCAGAGAGCCGCTGGTTGTGACCGGGCGGCGGAGACTGCGGCAAGGTGCCGAGCTGGAACTGGACAATGGTCGCCATTTTCTCCATCTGTTCCAGCCCCTGTATGAAGCGCATCATGCCGGCATAGGTCCCTTCCATGGTATAGCGCTGCATCGGGCGTTCCATCGTTCCGTTGATGGCCAGTTTCCGCACCAGGTCCGTCGTCTGGTCCGGATTGACGGTCGCCACGCCCATACCGCTTCCGCCAAGGCCGGCAGCGCCTGCCCGCTGCGCATTGCGCAATCTGCGTTTCGCGGCATCTCCCAGCCGCTTTCTGGGGGCATTTCCCGCCGCCGCCTTTGTTGCGGGCGCTGTTCCAGTTGCCTGGGCAGGGGCGGGCAGCATGACGCGATATTCCTCGTTGGCGGTAATCCGCACCAGCGCCTTGCGCGCAACCTCCGAAATCATCAGGCGAATCTCTGTCGTATCCGCAGGCGCAAGCCGCCGTTCAACACCCGTCACCATGTTGCGGCTGCTCAACAGTTCCTGCTCCAGTTCAGCCAGCTCCCTTTTCAGCGTATCGATATCATCCAGCGGCTCATCCGGGATTTTTCCGGTCCTGATCGCCTTATCCATCATCTCGGTATTTGCGCGTATTTCGCCAATCGCCTTGTTGGCCGGATAAAAACGCAGGCCGCCATAGATGCCGCCGATAATGACCACTACGGTCACCAGCACCAGCAGCTGTTCGCGCAGGGTTACTTTATTCAGGTTCATCTTCTCGCCCTCTTTCGTGTGCCAGGCTGGGCAGCCGGCGTTGCCGCCGCCGGAACTGCCTCAGGCTCGTCCTTGATCTGCACCAGACGGAAATGCATGTCATACCCCATCAATCCCAGACGCCCGGCTTGCGCCCTCACAATCGGGTCGGCAATATCCATGCCCCATGTTGCCATTGCTGCCTTGAACGACTGGATGAACTGCTGGGCGGCAACATCACTCAGCGCCCAGCCTGCGACGCGGAAGCCGTAATTGGGCGTTTCCTCGATGACATTGACGACGACGTCCTCCGTCATCGTTGCCGCCATATCCTCCAGCAGGCTCTGTATGAAGGAAGCACGCGCCGGCAGTTCGATCGCAAAGAAATCGAAACGGTCCGCCAGTTTCGACAGCTCCGCTTCTTTCGCCCCGATATCGGCCTTCACCTTGTTCACCGCATCGATTTGCGCCTGCGCCCTTGCAACGGCGGCATCGAAGTCCTTTTTCGCATCCGCAACCCGCGCATGCTCGCCCTGCGCCAGATCGCTGCGGACAAGCAACGTCAATTCCAGCACGCCGATCACCAGCAGCAAAAGCAGGCACGCCGCTACCGCCCGCGCCTCCACGCGCTGCCATATCGGCGGTCGCGGCCCGCGCACCGATACGCTGCAGCAACGCCTGCTGCCCTTCGGCTTCAGGAAATCGAGCGCCGCGCCCAGCATGCCCGGCGTTGCCTCCCTGCTCTGCAACGGCAGCCAGTCAATCGCGCGCCCGATCATGCCGCTCAAGCCGTCATCCAGCCCATCGGACTCGCCAAAAGCCGTTGTCAGCCAGACTTTCTTCGTTTCCGGCGGCACAAGCCCGTGATAGGTTTCAAGGCAGGCATCCAGCACACTGCTCAAGGTGCTCTGCTGCAGCCGGACCATGCTCACGGCATCCGACTGAATCCGCACGCCGCTGACAAGGCCTGCATGCGCCTCGAGCAACACCGCGTCATCCATCTCATCGAGCAGGGCGGCAGCACAGCCCACCAGCGGATAAACCTCTTTAAGCTCGACCTTGGCGGCAGCAAAGGCAAGCTCCCACTGCCGCATCATGCCGAGATTGGCGCCGCTTACCAGCCAGCTATATGTACCGGCTTCGCCTGCCGCATCCTTGTCATACCCCCCGGATACCTGGGCTGCCCAGCCGCAGCCGAATTCGTCGCCATCGGAGCGGAGCCAGGCCTGCTTGGCCAGGCACTCATCCATTTGCTCAGGCGTGATATAGCCCATTTCTATCGCCAGCTCGCCGTAACGCTTGAGCGAATAAACCTGTGCTGCATTCTCGCCAAGGCTGCCGCCTTTCTGCTTGCCCTGCTGCCGGTCCAGCACATCGGCAATCTGCGCTTCGGTCAGGTAGCCCAGGCCCAGCAGAATCTGCCCCACCGACCACAGCATGTTGTGCTGCATCAGCAGCGGCTCAAGCTCCCAGCGGATCATTTCCTGCATCTGGATGGGTGGGCGCGGGTGCGCGGGTGAAACCGGCAATTCGATCAGGGTCGAAAACGCGCCGGGCGTCAGCAGGATGGCATCATGACCGCCCCAGTCCTGGTCGCGCAAAGCGGCTACCACTTCAGCCACGGCCACCTTGTAGTCAGTTGCCTCCGACCGCGCGGAGAACGCCACCGTGAGTTGTTCGCCATCGCGGTTGATGACCGCGCCGCGCAGATGAAAACCATCCGTCTCACACACCAGGATGGAGGCTTTACGGCTGGGAAACGGAATCAGCTTGGAAAGGGATTTCAGGTTCATTGGATATTCCACTGAATGGTGGGAAGCTGCGCACGCGGCAGGAACACGAAGTAATAAGGGGAAAGCAGGGGCGGACTGGCGCCGGGGCACGAACCGTCGAATACGCTGCCGTCCGCACAGGTCACCAGCGCGGCATGCATGCCGAAAGGCAGTTCCGCATCCGCGCTGAAAACTGCATCCGAGAATTGCGCGCTTACGCCGGACAATGTTCCGAACTCATCGCTGGTCAAGGGCGCGGAGACGGCGCCATCCTTCATGGAATAGACTTGCAGCCTCAGGTTGGCAATATCGGCAGCGGCGCTGCCGGCAATCCTCACCCGCAATGCCTTGTCTTTCAGATTCAGACGCCAATCGGTTTCTTCGACCAGGTTCTTACCGTCTGCGGGAAAATCCTTCTGATAGGGGTTTTCCGCATCGGCCTGGCCAACAGCCGAATCCGAGCCCAGGCTTTGCACCATGACGGCAACACCGGATAAATCGGAATACTGCCAACCGAAATTGCGGGCGTCATCCGTCTCGTCCACATTGGCCCAGCCATCCCGCAGCAGGCGGTTTCCGCTCCCGCTTTCGGGCAGCGTATCGAGATAAGGCCCCCGCCATCCGCCATACAGCTCGCCAACCGCAACCACGCCCGATACGCCGGAAATTGAAATTTCACCGAAATCCCAAAGCGCCGGATCAGGGTCGGTGTCGTCGCACTTGCCCTCGGTCAATTCACGCAGGCATTTCGGCAGGCGCCCCATGTCTGCGACAAAGCCGCGTATCTCCGGTTCGCCGTTGAGCGTGCGCGAAGTGTCACCAACGATGGCACGGCGGATTTGCTCCAGGCGCGCCCTGGTTTCGTCGAATCGCGACTGCTCATTGACGCCATCGACAAACACCGTCGCCACCAGCGCCAGGCTGCCGAGCAGGAAAATCACCAGCAGCAGCTCCACCAGCGTGAAACCGCGCGAAGAAACCGGGGAAATGTATCTGGCGTTCATCATGGCTACTGCACCAGGCACAGCACGAGATCGTCGCTGCTTGCGCCATTCGGAGAACAGATATCCGTGCCGTCGCCCTCATAAGCCCTGTTGGCGCCGTAACTGACTATTCGTGCAGCACCGGCACCTGGCGCAGCGCTGTCTTCATCGAACAGCCGGTAGCGATTGCCCCAGGCATCGAACAACCCCTTCTCATCCAGGTTCGTGACTGAATTCTTCTGCTTTTCCGCCAGCACGTAAGGGCCGTTCCAGCCGCGCGCAGTATCCAGGTTGTAAGCCTTGCAGCCCGCATCGTAATCGGCTTGCGCCGGGCTCAAATCCTGGCAGCCGAACAGCAGGTCCAGCTTCAGGTCTTCCGCATGGTGGTCATCCAGCGCATCGGGGAAATGTCCCACATCGCGCCTGAACAACTGCAACGCCTTGCGCAACTCGGTCATTTCCACCCTCGTCAGCCTGACCTGGGCATCATCGCCCACGCCATCCAGTGAAAGCACGACCCCGACCGCCAGCAAGCCGACCAGCGTCATCACCACGATCAGCTCCATCAGCGTAAACCCGCGCTGCCTGGCCGGCAACGCACGCACTTGCTCGGCACAACGCAAAAAAGGCGAAGAATGCTCAGGCAAGGCAAGGCCCTGGCGATGGCCGAGCACCGCCCTTGACGTGCCAAGACTTGCCTGAAATTTCTTCCCCATAACGAAGGACTTCCCCTCAAGTTTTTCTTGTCGTTTTTTCTTATTGTTCAAACCAGAAAAGGGACGGAGCCTTTGCAGACTCCATCCCGACATTTAAACCTGCATCAACCAATTTCCGGTTGCATTAGCAAGCTCAATTAGTTGTTATTGTTTGATGTGTAACCAGCCGCAATTGCCTGGTCGATGATACGACCTTCGGTATCTACCACTGCAAGCAAGGTTGGTTTGGAGTTAATTTCATCAGCGGTAATATTGCCATCTTCGTTGTCATCGCTACCCAGCAGGAACAGAGCCATGTAACGAGCATAGTGCTGAGATGGATTTACAATTGCGCCGTTTGTGTAGGTAGGCGCCGTGCTGATAGCTACCGAGCTGCCAGTGGTGCTGCCCGCTGCATCCTTGCCAAAACCAAGGGCAAGAACCAGATTACAACCGTCATCATCCAGATTGTCGTTGATCAGGTTCAGCGCCCTGTTTTCATCGGCAGTTGAGCCAGAAAAGGTTTGAGTAAGCGATTGGCCACCAGCCTGACAATCACCTGTGACCCCGCCTGAACTGGATGGCACAATGGCAAAGTATGGAGCTACAGCCACACCGTCGTATACCACTGCGGACAAGGCACCATCTTCAACGACAAATTCCAGCTCATCCGATGGGTCACCACCCAAAAGACCTGGCGCGCTTTCGTTAAATGCCAGATTTGGTGCAGTTGTTTTCGCAAATGTCGCACCTGTCGTCAGGGACTGAAATTCATTGATGCCTACGCTATCCAGTGCAAGTGCAACAGTTTGCTGGAAAGCCGCAGCAGTAGCGCCGAAGTTCCATTGACCGAAGAATGCGTTTGTCGCATCAGAGCGGAAAGCAGCAGCACCTCCAACACTTTCGCCCCCGATATTTGCGATATTGTCCCATTGATTTGGATATTTATTTTCAACCACGCGGAATGCGCGAATAGCACTGTCGGCAGCCTTGATATTGTTGGCAGCAGCGACGTTGGATGCGTTTTCACCAATGCCATCGTATGCAATCAGCGCACCGACGGACAGCACTGCCAGCAGCGTGATGACCACCAGCAGTTCAAGCAGGGTAAAACCCTTTTGTTTTGAGCGAATCATGTCTTTCTCCTATTGTTGTTCAAAGCCTTATCAAAATGATTTGGAGCAATCCGGTGCTGGGAAACCACCGGATTGTCCGAGGTACTTCACCTGAACCATGCCTGTGGCATGGCAGCTTTGGGAGGATCCAGGCATTCCCGGCACACGACTACTTTTTTGCTGATAGCGCTCACCCGATGTGTGCAGGGAACAAATCGCAACACTTGTGCCAACTTTTCCCGTAAATTCATAACATGATGTTTTAATTTATATTTATACAAAATCACGCTTCATGGGTGGCTGCAGATGGTTGTAAAAGTGGTGGCTGCAAACAACCACGCTGGATGTTTATAACCACCACTTTCAGGAAAAATACATGAGGATTTGAGGAAAAATGACCATGCATGACCGGGAACTTGAGATTCCGGAGCCATGCCCGGAATGACAAAATAAAGGCAGGAAAACGCCCCTGCCCTGTCATGCCGGACGGTGATCCGGCATCCCTTGAATAAACGGCTACCTGCTCTTTTCAGGCGCAGCTTCCGAGAGCACTTCCAGATAGAGCGGCCAGTGTTCGAACGGCATTTTCTGCAGCTCCCCGGTGAAATGCGCCGGATAGGCGTTCAATGCACGCCTGAGCTGCAGCACGGCCCCGTCATGGTCGCCATTGAGCTTGAGCAGCAACACATGCTTGTAGGCGGTGTTGCGCATGACGATGAAACGCATGGCGGACCGGCTGAGATGTATCTTGTCATCCAGCCGCTGGCCATCGGGCTTCAGCGTGGTGGCAAACAGCAGTATCGCATAGGGCGAGAGCAGGGATTTTTCATCCACCCATTCCAGCGCGCTGTACATGGCGGGTTTTTCCGCGGCGGGGATTTTGCCCGCACGGGCACGCTGTATCCAATACTCCAGTTTCCCATTGGCAATCGCCATGGAACCCAGGACGGCAAAGCCGAAGATGAATACGGCAACGACAGCGGCACGGCCGACGAACGGCAAGCGGACCTGCGTCGTTTTTTCTTCACCCGCACCGAGCAATACGGCGGCAATCCCGAGGAAATAGGCGTACCAGAGCGGGTACTCCAGCATGCCATGAATGAAGATGACCGCCAGCAATGCCAGCAGCCACCAGGTTTCCAGTGTGATATGCCGCCACTGGAAGCCGCGCAGCCAGGCCACTATCCCGGCGAGCAGCAACAAGGCCCCGCCCATGCCGAATTCCGTCAGCACGTGGATAAACAGGTTGTGCGCATGCTCGAACATGCCCGGCATTCCCTGTACGGCCTCCGGGTTGACAAAGGCAAACGAGGACCAGCGCATCTGGCCGGCACCGATGCCCAGCCAAGGGGATTGCAGGAAGAGTTGCAAACTCTCCTGCCAGACATGCCAGCGAATCGCGAAGCCGCTGACCGCCACCGATTCGTTCATCAGCCGCTCTGCGGGCAATGTCACCAGGCTGTCCGGCAACAGATACATCAAGCCCTGCACCAGCGCAAAAGCCGGAATCGCCAACAGCAGCAGCCGGAAAACCGTGCGGCTCTGCTGCACCTGCAATTGCGAGGAGGAGGTCTGCTGCCTGATGGCCATGCTCCTGAGCAGGAATCCCAATATGACGAAGGCCACCAGGTAGAGCCAGGTGCTGCGCGAGCCGGAGAACGCCAGCATTGCAAGAAATGCCAATGCGCCGATGACGAAAATTGCCCCGTGCAGGCGCCTGCCGGCAAAAAGGTAGATCAGCGAAGCGATTGCCAGCGCCATGTAATCGGCAAAGTGGTTGACCTGCCCTACCGCGCCATAACCCTGGAACCCGGGCATGAACGGCATCGCCACGCCAACCTTGGCGGCATATTGCAGCAAAACGAACACGACATTGACAAAACCGCCGGCCAGCAGGAACCAGGCGAGTACGGTCACGACCTTTTCCCAGCCCAGCTCCCTGCGCAGATAGTTACCGAGTATCACCAGCCAGAATGCCCAGGCAAGATAGGAGGCCACCAGCAAGGCATATTGCGTCGAATGCAGCATGCCCAGCATCCACTGCATGAACAGTATTGCCAGAAAGCCGGGGAAGACTAGCGCGATCTGCGGAATCTCGAGCGGCTGCCAGCTCGCGCGCCTGAGCATGGGCAGAAGCGCGACGATGCCGAGCACTCCGGCCAGCCATTCGCCACGGAAAGAAGGAATCGGCAATCGATGGTAATAGCTGATGAAAGGCAGGGAAACCATCAGCCCCAGCATTATCAGGCTGGTTTGGGGAGAGAGGAAAAAGCGGGAGATCCTGTTCAGCATAGCGGTTGGGGTCTATTCATTCGAGTCTGCATATAAAAAAACGTCCTCTGCACAGAGGACGCAAATGCTCGTTTACACGAGAACTGGGGAGACAGGCGCCAGGAGATGAACAATGAAACCTTGTTCCCGGCATTTATCGTGCACGTTATGTGCCAGATTGATTTAGCCGACTAGAATCAACAGGTTATGCATTAAACATTTACCAGGAAATTGCATACTGGCTGAAAACAGCCAACATGGTGGCTATAAACAGCCATCTCCCATTATTCCCTATGTGATGAAGCGATGGATCGATGCCGTTTTACAGCACCGACATTTCAAGCGCAGCCTGAAAAACTGCGGCATAATGAAGAAAAAACAAGAAAGCCAGATGTAATGAGTTCATATAAGAAACTCACACTGGGCCAGTCGTTTATTGCCATGACAGCAGCCGGATGATTCGCTTGCTTCCCTGATGAATGATTGAGCCTCATGATGAGTACAAATCCTAGTTCTTTCCCTGTCGTCGGCATCGGAGCTACCGAGGACGACCAGGGGTCGCTTCATCAATTTTTGCGCCATCTGCCCAAGGCAAGCGGCATGGCAATCGTTATCGCCCTCAAGCAGGACTTGCCATGGCCTGCCGCTTTGCGGGGCCTGAAAGACGATGTCATCGAGATCAGCGACGGTCTCGGCATCCGCCCGAACCAGATATTCATTACGCAAACGGGGCACCACTTACGCATCATCAATGACGTGTTCCGGCTGGAGCCCGAGCCCCTGCCCGGCGGCATGCAGCCTATCGATGCGTTTTTCAATGTGCTGGCCAAGGATCTGCACGAACGGGCCGTAGGCGTATTACTCTCCGGCAACGGCACCGATGGCGTGCTCGGGTTAAGGATAATCAATGAGCAGGCCGGGCTGGTGGCGGTGCAGGACCCGAATTCCACGACTGCGCATGAAGCACCGCATAACATCATCGATTCCGGGCATGCGGATATTGTCGATGAAGCCAAAAAACTGCCAGCCAAGATTCTGGCAGCGCTCAAGGCTTTCCCGCGTTATTACGGCAGCAGCCTTGAAAAGGCCGACCACAACCATGTCGAACTTTCCCGCGTATTCAGGTTATTGCAGGAAAAAACCGGGCAGGATTTCTCATCCTACAAGAAAAGCACCTTTTACCGCCGCATCGGGCGTCGTATCGGCATTTGCCATGCGAACAGCATTTCCCAGTATTTGCGGATACTCGAGGAATCTCCGACAGAGGTCAATATATTGTTCAGCGAACTGCTGATCGGGGTGACCAGGTTTTTCCGCGAACCGGAGGTGTGGGAACAGCTAGGCAGGGAAATCAGGCAACGCCTGATGTCTTCTCCCGAGTCCGGCCTGGCACTACGCGCATGGTGCGCGGCCTGTTCAACCGGAGAGGAGGCCTACACGCTGGCGATGATATTCAAGGAGGCGCTTGCCGCCTTCCTGGCAGAAAACCCGGCCATTTCACCCGAAAAGAAATTCAGTTTACAGATTTTCGCCACAGACCTGAACACGGCTTCAATTACCCGTGCACGCAAGGGTATCTACCCATCAGGCATTGCTGCGGATGTTTCCGCCAAGCGCCTGGCGGAATTTTTCACGGTTCACGAACAAGGTTATCAGATCAGGAAAGATATCCGGGAGATGATTGTCTTCGCCCCGCACAATCTCATCACCGACCCGCCCTTCAGCAAAATCGACATCCTGTCCTGCCGCAACCTGCTCATCTACCTGTCGCCCGACATGCACGAAGTGCTGCTTTCGCGCTTTCATCACAGCCTGAATACCAATGGCCTGTTGATCCTGGGCAGTTCAGAATCGATCGGCAGTTCGACCGATCTGTTTGAACCGGCGGCAGCGCCTTTGCAAATTTATTTGCGCCAGAAAACCCTGCATAAAAAGCAGGTTGAACTGTTGTCGACTATATCCTTAAACTTGCCAAACCAGATGCCGCGATCGGAGCTGAAACACCCGATGAAATCCAAGAAACCCTCAAATTATCAGTCGCTGTTGGAGCAGCTTCTAACACAGCACTATGCTCGCGCGGCCGTACTGGTTAATACGATAGGAGATATTCTCTATATTAGCGGCAAAACCGGCAACTACCTCGAACCCACCGTAGGCAGGGCCAGCCTGAATATCCTGGCGATGGCCAGAGACGGGCTGAACAGCGGCCTTAATGAGGCATTCCATGATGCGCTGCTGAAACAGCAGACAACCAGGGTTCTCGCCAGGCAGGAACGCACCCACGGCGAAATGGCCTATGTGGACATCATCGTCCAGCCCCTGCTCAACGCTTCGGAGCCACTGGAAACCCTGGTCGTCATATTCTCCGAAACGGTTGCCCCCTCAGTCATCGAGTCATCCAAACCGCCGGCGCAGAAAGTGCTGGAGAACTCCCGCATCAGGACCATAGAACAGAAACTGCAAGCGGCCAGGACCGAGTTGCAGGCTTCTCGCGCAGCGCTGCAGAATTTGCGCGAAGAGATGCAAACCTCGCATGAAGAGCTGATGTCGACCAACGAGGAACTGCAATCCACAAATGAGGAGCTGACGACTTCCACCGAAGAGTTGCGGACCATGAACGAAGAACTGGTTCGCTCTCGGCACGAGGCGGAAGAAAGCCTGAAACGCTATACCGACCTTTTTGATTCCGCGCCGGTCGGTTATTTCATCCTCAAGAAAAACACCACCATCGTCCAGGCCAATCTTGCCGCGGCCCAGTTGCTCGGCATGGAACGCGATCAACTGATAGGCGGGCACCTGAGCATGTTTGTCACCGAGGCCGACCGTGCCGCTTTTGCCAGTTGCCTGGACAACGTGTTCAAAAGCATGGAAGCGCAGGAGTGCGAGGTCTCGGTCTGGCGCGGCGCCAATGAGTTGCGCCAGATCCGGGTGCTTGCGCTGTCGCTGGCAGACAGCGATACCTGCCGGGTTGTCGTCGGCGATATTACCGAGCGCAAACAGGCGGAACGCGCGCTGATTGCAAACGAGCAATTGCTGCAGGAAATGAGCGCCATCGCCAAAGTCGGCGGCTGGGAATTCGATATTGCCACCGGCGCAGGCTATTGGACGGAAGAAGTCATGAGAATACATGAACTGGATAGCATCGAGCAGCCCAGCGCGGAGTTCGGCCTCAGCTTCTTCAAGGGCGAGTCGCTCAGGAAAATCGAATCCGCCGTCAACGATGCGGTTGCATACGGCACGCCATATGACCTCGAACTGGAAATGACAACGGCAAAAGGACGCAGAAAATGGGTACGCACCGTCTGCGTGCCGGAAAAGGACAAAAGAAACCGCATCAAGCTCAGGGGCGCCATACAGGATATCACCGAATACAAGCTGATCCAGCTTTATGACCAGATGCGCAATCACATCCTGGAACTGCTCGCCCACGATGCGCCGCTGATGGAAATTCTGGAAAAACTGGTTCTGGGAATCGAAGCGCAAAACCCTGCCATCGTTTGCAGCATCCTGCTGATGGACAAGGAGGGCAAGCGTCTGCTGCACGGGGCAGCTCCCAACCTCCCCGGTTTCTACAACGAGGCCATTCATGGCATTGCGATCGGCATGGGCATCGGTTCGTGCGGAACAGCTTCATTCACCGGCGAGCGCGTCGTTGTCGAAGATATCCAGACCCACCCTTACTGGCATGATTACAAGGCACTGGCTGCCGAAGCAGGCCTGGCCGCATGCTGGTCGGAACCGATCAAGGATATATCGGGCAAGGTATTGGGAAGTTTCGCCATTTACCATCGGCAAGCCTGTTCCCCCACGGACCCGGATATCGAACTGATCGAGCAGGCGGCAAAACTTGCAGGCATCGCGATTGAAAAAAGCCTGGCCAAGGACGAGCTGGAGCTTTTCTCCCTCGTTTACCAGAACAGCACGGAAGCCATGATGGTCACCGATGAACGCGGCGTCATCGTGACCACAAACCCGGCATTTACCCAGATTACCGGGTATACGGCAGACGAAATAAAAGGCCGCTTATCCACCACCCTGGATACGAATTTACGGTCCAGCGCGCTTTTCCAATCCATGTGGCAGGAAATAGACAGCACAGGGAAATGGCAAGGCGAAAAATGGAACAACCGCAAGAATGGCGAGGCTTATCTGGAATGGCTCAGCATCAATACCATCTACAAGCCGGATCATTCCGTATATCGCTATGTCGCGCTGTTCTCCGATATCACACAGAAAAAGAAATCGGAAGAACTGATCTGGCAACAGGCCAACTTCGACCCGCTCACCAGCCTGCCCAACCGGCGCATGTTCCGCGACAGGATGGAACATGAAATCAAGAAGTGCAAACGCGACGGCTTGATGATGGCAATCCTGTTTATCGACCTGGATCGCTTCAAGGAAGTGAACGACACCATGGGGCATGACATGGGCGACATTCTGCTGATCGAGGCCGCAGAGCGCATCAGGGAATGCGTGCGTGAATCTGACACGGTAGCCCGCCTCGGCGGCGATGAGTTCACCATCATCCTGAATGAGCTCGAAGATCACGGCAATGTGGAACGCATCACGCAGAACATACTGCATAAGCTGGCCGAGCCTTTCATGCTCGGAGAAGATGTCACCTACGTCTCTGCAAGTATCGGTATCACCCTGTATCCGGATGACGCCAGCGATATCGATGAATTGCTGAGAAATGCAGACCAGGCCATGTATGCAGCGAAAGACCATGGACGCAACCGCTACCACTACTTCACGCCCTCGATGCAGCGAGCCGCGCAAACCAGGATGCGCCTTGCCAGCGACCTCAGGCATGCGCTCGGCAACAACGAGTTCATGCTGCATTACCAGCCCATCGTCGAACTGAAAACGGGCAAGGTATACAAGGCCGAGGCATTGATTCGCTGGCAGCATCCACGCCAGGGACTCATCAGCCCGGAGGATTTCATCCCCATCGCGGAAGATACCGGATTGATTATCGAGATCGGCGACTGGGTTTTCCAGCAGGCAGCCATCGAGGCGGCAAAACTGCGCAAATCCTACCACCCGTTATTCCAGATCAGCGTGAACAAGTCGCCTGTGCAGTTCCAGAACACGAACAGCAGAAACCACGTGAGCTGGGTGGATGTCCTCGATACGCTTGGCTTACCCGGCCAAAGTATTGCGGTAGAAATCACGGAGAACCTGTTGCTGGATATAGACGCCACCGTCACCGATCAACTGTATGCATTCCGGGATGCAGGCATTCAGGTGGCCATCGACGATTTCGGCACCGGCTATTCATCCCTCTCCTACCTCAAGAAGTTCGATATCGATTACCTGAAGATCGATCGCATGTACATCAGCAACCTGGTCCCCAATTCCAACGACCTTGCGCTATGCGAAGCCATCATCGTCATGGCCCACAAGCTTGGCCTCAAGGTCATCGCAGAGGGCGTAGAAAGCGTACTGCAGCGCGACCTGCTGATGGAAGCCGGTTGCGATTACGCACAGGGCTATCTTTTCTCGGCACCGCTGCCCGTCGACATGTTTGAAAAACTGATCGGCAACCCGCCGCCCAACATATTCAATGCCATTCCGGCCTAGCCCGGCGATTGAAGTGAAACAGCAATAATGACGCCATTCCGGGGCTGTTGCAGGCAAGGCCCGGAATGGCGCGTTTCATTTGAAGTAACCGGGGTTCCGGAATGCCGAAAAATCAGGCAATTCCGTTATTCATTCAGCAACGCCTGAACGGCTCCCGTTCCTCAAGCTCATCATGATAAATGCCGATCTCCCTCGCCTCGCGCAGAACCGCCTGTTCTATGGCTTCGGCAAAATCCGGATGGGCAATTTTATGGAATGAACAAGTAGGACGGGGCTTGAAGCCGCGCGCAAGCTTATGCTCGCCCTGCGCCCCGCCTTCGAAGTACCGTATGCCACGCTCGATGCAAAACTCTTGCGCCTGATAATAGCAAAGCTCGAAGTGCAAGCCGGGCACATATTCCTGCGCGCCCCAGTAACGCCCGTAGAGCGTACCGGTGCCTTCCGTATCCGTTCCGAACAGATTCAGCGCGGCGGCTATCGGCTTGTTGTCGCGCTCGGCCATGATAAGCAGGATGTTTTCCGGCATATCCCTGCCTATCCCATGAAAGAAATCCGATGTCAGGTAAGGAGTTGAACGGTGCTGGAGATAGGTGTTCTCGTAACACCGGTAGAAAAAGTCCCAGTCCTCCGCGCTGATTTCCAGGCCGGTGAGCCTTTTGCAGGACACTCCCGCCAACCGGACCCTGTTCCGCTCCTGGTGGATTTTTTTGCGCTTATCGTGCTTCAGTCTGCCCAGGAAATGCTCAAAGCCGGCGAACCCTTCATTCTCCCAGCGAAATTGCACGCCATGCCGCTTGAACCAGCCGGCTTGCTCGAGCACGGCAGAGGAAACCGGATCGGGAAAAAGGACATGGGCCGATGACAGGTGCAGGCGCTGCAACTGATCAGCGATTACCTGCGCCATCAGTTGCCGGATTCCGGAATCACGGCTGAGCAATCGTGCGCCGGTGACTGGCGTAAACGGCACGGCGGAGAGCAGCTTGGGATAGTAGGCGAGCCCGTTCCGCTCGAAAGCATCGGCCCACGCCCAATCGAAGACATATTCGCCATACGAGTGGCTTTTGGCATATTGCGGCACGGTACCGACCAGCCGGCCATCCTCATATACGACCAGCGGATAAGGCTGCCAGCCGGTTCCGGGACCGACGCAACCGGTTTGTTCGAGCGCGCTCAGGAACGCGTGGCTCAATACCGGGCTGCCATCTGTCAGCGCATTCCACGAGGATGCATCCAGCTCACTGATACTACCGATGATTTCTATCTTGAGGGCCATGCCGTGCATTATGCATGGGCAAAACGGCGTGACAAGCGATTAAGCGCTGTGAATCAGGCAGTGTACGAAGATGCGGCAGGGAAAGGCCGCTGTTTTACAGTGCTGACTTGCGATTGGCCTCGGCCTGTTTGCTTTTGGATTTCGGCGGAACGGCCTGCTTGCTGGCAAGCTCGGCTTCTTCCACCTTCCTGATTTCCCTCAGTTCGGCTTCCCTGGCCTCTTGCAGTCTGGCTTCAGCGGCACGCTGCCGCTCGATGAGTTGTGCCTGGAAGGCAACCAGTTCCGTGATGCTGATGTATCCATCGCCATTCAGGTCCACCTGGTTGAAATGACGCGCTACCTGGGGAAGGTTTTCCGCCGTCTCTTCCCGTGAGAGCTGGCCGTCGTTATCCTTGTCCACTGAAAAAAAACGTTCCTGTATGCGCCTGTGCATCACGCGGCGCCTATCCTCGATTTGCACATGCGCAGGGTCTGCCGTGCGGGAATAGTGATTCAAATCCATCCGGAGCCGCATGCGTTCTTCTGCCGAAACGCCGTCCAGCCTTTGCTGGATGGCATCCACTGCCGCGTCGTCGGCTGACTGCGTTATGGACTCTTCAGGAGCCTGAGAATTATCGAGCGAATCGCGAGGGCCGGCGATTCCGGCATCCGAGAGGCCAAACAGCACACACATTGCAACCAGTGCATGTTTCCTGAACCCAATGAAATCCTGAGTAATCAGCATTTAGCCGCCTCTCCTACCGGGAGACTTCTACAGAACGTTCAGATTGAAAACATCGATATTGCATCGTCAACCCCCCTCAATTGGTACACCATTACCACTGTTTATTTTATTGCGGGCCTAACCGTAGGATTGAACAAAAGACTAAAAGTTTACTGCTGTTACATTTCATGAATCAGCAGCGCTCCGTCATTGCCCGAACATCCGGTGAAGGGCCAGCATTATGGCTGTCTCGCCTATTTGAGATGGCTATGATGACGTAAGAATGTAAATCGAATGTTTCGCAAATAGAGATGATTGTAAAAAATTGTAACAATCGCCGGCTTCACTTATCTGCCTGATTCCAGGCCAGATAACTCTTCCCATCAACGCCGATTACAGCCAAAATAACGCCATGCAGGCAAATATAAAAAAAGTATTGCTGGTAGACGATGATTTGCGCATGCGCGAGCTGCTGCAACGCTACCTTGGTGAACAGGGCTTCAACGTCAAGGCCGTGTCCGACTCCACCGAAATGGATGCCGCCCTGGCACACGAGCATGCGGATTTGCTGGTGCTTGACCTCATGCTGCCCGGCGAGGACGGCCTGGCGATATGCCGGCGCCTGCGCGGCAACGGCAGCACGATGCCGATCATCATGCTAACCGCGCGCGGCGATGAAGTCGACAGGATCATCGGGCTTGAAATGGGCGCCGATGATTACCTGCCGAAACCCTTCAACCCGCGCGAATTGCTGGCGCGCATCAATGCCGTGATGCGCCGCCAGGAGCAGCGCATGCCGAGCGCCCCTGTCCATGATGCGGAAACCATCAGTTTCGGCGAGTTTGTTTTCGACCCGTCCACCCGCAGCCTGACACGCAACGGCGAAGCCATCACCATCACCAGCGGCGAGTTTGCCCTGCTTAAGGTATTTGTCGACCACCCGCGCCAGCCGCTCTCGCGCGACAGGCTCATGCAGCTTGCGCGAGGCCGCGAACTGGACGTCTTCGATCGAAGCATCGATGTCCAGGTTTCGCGTTTGCGCAGGCTGATCGAACCTGACCCGTCACATCCGCGCTATTTACAGACCATGTGGGGATTCGGTTATGTATTTGTTCCCGATGGCGAAGTCCAGAAAAACTGATTCAAAACCATCCGGCAGGCGCCCTGCGGTCAAGTCGGCGAGCGGGATGAGGCGCGGGGCGCACATTTAGCCGCTTACGATAACCGATGGCCTTTCCGCGCACACTGATAGCCCGCATCATGGTGCTTATCGCCCTGCTTCTGGCGATAGGCCAGTTTAGCGCGCTCAAGATTTTCGACTACTTCGAACGCGAACCTCGCGCCAAGGCCGCAGCGCTGCAAGCAGTCACCGTTGTCAACTACACCCGCGCATCACTGCTTGCCTCGCACGAGGACAGGCGTATCGCATTGCTTTCCGAATTATCGGGGCGCGAGGGCGTGCGCATCTATGCTGCCGATCTCCTGGAAGTAGTGGAACCGCTACCTGACGACCCTTTCATTCGGCTGGTTGCAGAAAAAATAACGGAGAACCTTGGCGCAGAAACCCTGGTCACCATCAACCATCTGGGCGTACCGGGGCTCTGGATCAGTTTCAATATCGGGCAGGATGATTACTGGGTCGTCATCCCGCGGTTCCAGGTCGAACGGCCATTTCCATGGCAATGGCTGGGCTGGGTGGCGCTGGTCGCCATGCTCTCGCTGCTTGGCGCTTATGTGATTGCAGCCAGAATCAACCTGCCGCTGCGGTTCCTGGTCAATGCCGCCGATCGTATCAGGCAGGGAGAGCAACCCCCGAGGCTGCCGGAAGAAGGTGCCGAAGAAATGCGTGAAGTGCTGCGCACATTTAACGAGATGTCCGAGGCCCTGACACGCCTGGACAGTGAACGCACGCTGCTTCTGGCCGGGGTCTCGCATGATTTGCGCACGCCATTGGCACGATTGCGCCTGTCGGTCGAAATGCTGCCGGCCGAACTCGGCGAGAGCCTGCGCAACGGCATGATCCAGGATATCGCCGACATGGACAACATCATCAACCAGTTTCTCGATTTCGTCCGCGGCGTGGAAGGCGAGCCTGCACAGATGGTCGATCTCAACGCCCTGATCCGGTCGCTGGCCGATCGCCATACGCGTTCGGGCCGCAGCATCCAGCTCAATCTCTCGCCCACCTACCTGGTTTCGCTGCGGCCGCTGGCGATGCACCGGCTGATAGGCAACCTGATCGACAATGCGTTTGCCTATGGCAATGGCAAAGTCGCCATCATCACCAAAATCACCGCAGGCAACATGGTTGTCAGCATTATGGACAATGGCCCGGGCATCCCGGCATCGCACATGGAAAGACTGCTCCGCCCGTTTGAGCGCATGGATAGCGCTCGGGGCAACGAGGGCGGTAGCGGATTGGGCCTTGCCATCGCCGACCGCATTGCGCGGCTGCACAAGGGCAAACTGGAGCTTTTCAACCGGCCGCAAGGCGGTCTTGAGGCCAGGCTGACGCTACCGCTCTAGTACGCAGCTTGATGGATGAGCGTACCAGCTCCCTCAGGAAATGCCCGGCTTGAACCAGGCAAGTTTTTCACGCAGAGATACCACGCCGCCGACGACAATCAGGCACGGCGGCTTCAGTTCCGCCTCAGCGACTTTCGCTGCGAGTGTCGCCAGATCGGCTGCTACAACCCGCTGCTGCGGTGTTGTACCCTGTTGCACAACGGCAGCAGGAGTATGTTCCGGCAAACCATGCGCCACGAGCTGCCGGCAGATTTCCGCCAGGCCTACCAGCCCCATGTAGATCACCACGGTCTGGTTGGGCCTGGTCAGCGCAGGCCAGTCGAGCTCGACCGCATTGACCTCGCCATTCGATCCGGCCTTCAAATGACCGGTGGTAAAAATGCAGGATTGCGCATGGTCGCGATGCGTCAGCGGAATACCGGCATAGGTGGAAACGCCGTTCGCCGCCGTGATGCCTGGCACCACCTGGAATGGCACGCCGTTTTCCATCAGGGTTTCGATTTCTTCGCCACCGCGCCCGAAAATAAAGGGATCGCCGCCTTTCAGCCGCAGCACGCGCTTGCCTGACCTGGCAAGACGCACCAGCAACTGGTTGATTTCTTCCTGCGGCAAGGTATGCCGGTCACGCGCCTTGCCGACATAGATCAGTTCGGCGTCGCGTCGCACCAGTTCCATGACCTCCTTGCTCACCAGCTTGTCGTAGACGCAGACGTCCGCCTGCTGCATCAATCGCAGGGCGCGGAAAGTCAGCAGATCCGGGTCGCCCGGGCCGCCGCCGACCAGATAGACTTCTCCATGGCCAATCGCTTCGACTTGTCCATCCAGCAACGATTCAAGCGCTGTCCTGGCAGACTCCTCCTGCCCCGAGAACACCAGTTCCGCGATGGGTCCCGAGAAGACGTTTTCCCAGAAGATGCGGCGTTTCTGCGTGCTGTCGAAGCGCTGTTTTACCGCTTCGCGGAATTCGGCAGCCAGATTCGCCAGGCGGCCGTATGCAGCGGGAACCAGGGTTTCCAGCCTGCTGCGTATCATGCGCGCCAGTACCGGCGCTGAACCGCTGCTGCTGATCGCAATCACGACAGGCGAACGGTCGACAATCGAGGGCATGGTAAATGTGCAGAGCCCTGGAGCATCCACCACGTTGACCGGGATATTCCGGGATTTCGCCTCGGTTGAGACTGCCCGGTTAACTGCCCCGTCATCCGTTGCGGCAATCACAAGGCAAGCGCCATCGAGTTGCGAGGGAGAGAATGCCGCCTGCGTGAAACGGATGCTTCCCTCTGCCAGCAGGTCGGCCAGCCCGTGATGCACCTCGGGCGCAATGACTTCCACCTGCGCGCCGGCCTTGAGCAGCGTGGTGACTTTGCGCACAGCAACCTCGCCGCCGCCGATCACCACGCAACGACGTCCTTGAAGTTTGATGAAGATTGGTAATGCTTCCATAACGCACATTTTACTCGCTGATTCGCTTTTAGCCTGTCGTTGGAGTAGAATTTGGGCTTACTAATTGTTTTACCTGACTAATTTGCACCCCTCGCCTGCAGTTAAATCCCCGCTATGATGCCAGACAAAAAACCGCTGGCAGACACAGCCCTGCTAAAAGAAACCCAGCCGAAAAAAGTATTCATCAAGACCTTTGGCTGCCAGATGAACGAGTACGACTCCTCTCGCATGGCAGACATGCTGCACGCCTCGGAAGGCATGCAGCAGACAGAGAACCCTGAAGAAGCCGATGTCATCCTGCTCAATACCTGTTCGGTACGGGAAAAGGCCGAGGAAAAAGTTTTCAGCCATCTGGGGCGATTCATCCCGATGAAGCAGAAAAACCCGAACCTGGTCATAGGCGTAGGCGGTTGCGTCGCCAGCCAGGAGGGTGACAACATCGTCAAGCGGGCGCCTTACGTGGACATCGTCTTCGGCCCGCAAACGCTGCACCGCCTGCCGGAAATGATAGAGGCAAAGCAGCAGAGCGGCATCTCCCAGGTGGATATCAGCTTTCCGGAAGTCGAAAAATTCGACCACTTGCCGCCGCCTCGCGTCAATGGCGGCGCTGCGTTCCTCTCCATCATGGAAGGCTGCAGTAAATATTGCAGTTTCTGCGTAGTGCCCTACACCCGCGGCGAGGAAGTTTCCCGCCCATTCGAGGACATTCTGCTGGAGGCCGCGCTGCTTGCCGAGCAGGGCGTCAGGGAAATCACCCTGCTGGGGCAGAACGTCAATGCCTACCGCAGTGAAAACAAGGGTGAACCCGCCGACCTGGCCATGCTGATCGAATACATCGCCGAAATTCCGCAGATTGAACGCATACGCTTTACCACCTCGCATCCGAACGAAATGAGCCCGGCGCTGATCGACTGCTTCGCCAGGATTCCCAAGCTGGTCTCACACATCCACCTGCCGGTGCAGGCCGGGTCTGACAAGGTGCTGATGGCCATGAAGCGCAACCATACCGTGCTGCAATATAAATCCACCATCCGCAAACTGCGTGCCGCCAGGCCCGGCATCTGCATCAGCTCCGACTTCATCATCGGCTTTCCCGGCGAGACTGAAGCGGATTTCGAAGCGACCATGAAACTGCTGGATGAAGTCGGCTTCGACTACTGCTTCAGTTTCGTCTACAGCCCGCGACCAGGTACACCGGCGACTTATCTGGCGGATGACACCCCGGAATCGGAGAAACTGGCCCGACTTGCCAGGTTTCAACTGTTCAACGAAGCGCAGGGCAAGGCCATCAGTGAATCCATGGTTGGCAGTATCCAGCGCGTGCTGGTCGAATCCTCCTCCAAGAAAGACCGGAACGAGCTTGCCGGCCGCACCGACAACAACCGCATCGTCAACTTTCCGGGCAATAGCGAACTCATCAACCAGTTCGTCAATGTCAGGATCACCCAGGCCGTCACGCATACCCTGCGCGGCGAGCTGATATAGAGAACAATCTTGGAAATCACCCTCAGTCCTGAAGACAACATCCGCCTCGCCAACCTGTGCGGCACCCTCGACGAAAACATCAAGCAGATCGAAGATGCACTGGATGTGAGCATTGCCCGCCGCGGCGCACATTTCAGGCTCAGCGGCGAAAAACAGAACATGGAACTCGCGGCACAGTTGCTGGAGAATTTCTACGAACGTGCAAAAAAGCCGATCGAGCTCGAAGAGATCCAGCTCGGTCTGGTTGAGCTCGACAAGTTCAGCCCGGAGGCGATCGTCTCCTCCGCCATGCCGGTACTGATGACGCGCCGTGCAGACCTGCACGGCCGCACCCCGCGCCAGGTCGCCTATCTGCAGCAGATCCAGGATTTCGACATCACTTTCGGCATCGGCCCGGCCGGGACCGGAAAAACCTATCTCGCCGTCGCCAGTGCAGTCGATGCGTTGAGCCGCGACCGGGTAAAGCGCATCGTTTTGGTGCGCCCTGCCGTCGAAGCAGGCGAACGCCTGGGCTTTCTGCCGGGCGACCTGGCGCAGAAAGTCGACCCTTACCTGCGCCCGCTCTACGATGCCTTATATGACCTGGCCGGTTACGACACGGTCAACAAGATGTTCGAACGCGGCGCCATTGAAGTCGCGCCGCTCGCCTATATGCGCGGCCGCACCCTGAACCAGAGTTTCATCATTCTCGACGAGGCGCAGAACACCACGCCGGAACAGATGAAGATGTTCCTCACCCGTATCGGCTTTGGCACCAGGGCCGTCATCACCGGGGACGTCACCCAGATCGACCTCGCCCGGCACCAGAAGAGCGGCCTGGTTGAAGCCCAGCAGGTGCTCAGGGAGGTACGCGGCATTGCCATGACGCACTTCCTTTCCGAAGACGTCGTGCGCCATCCCCTGGTGCAGAAAATCATCAACGCCTACGAGAAATTCGACCTGGCACGCGATGAACAAGAGCAGAAAAATGCCTAGCCTGTCGATGGATGTGCAATATGCAACGGAACTCGAGGGCTTGCCCAGCGCCGGTCTTTTCCGCCGCTGGGCCAGAAAGGCGCTGCGCGTCGATGCCGAAATCGCGCTGCGCATCGTCGATGAAGCCGAGGGCCGCATGCTGAACCGCGATTATCGTGGCAAGGATTATGCTACCAATGTACTGACCTTCCCGCTGGACGAAGAGCCGCAATTACTCGGCGACATCGTGTTGTGCGCGCCAGTCGTCGCCAGGGAAGCCAGGGACCAGGGTAAAACGCTGGATGCACATTTTGCGCACCTGACCGTGCATGGCGTGCTGCATATGCATGGCTATGACCATGAAACCGAGGCTGAAGCGGAGTTGATGGAAATGCTGGAAACTGAAATTGTCATGAAACTTGGATATCCTGATCCATATAAGGAAAACGTACACCATGAGTGAAGCCGATAGACAAGGCGCCAATGAAAAACCGCGATGGCTGGAGCGACTGAGCAATTTTTTGCTGCGTGAACCCGAGGACCGCGAGCAGTTGATCGAGCTGCTGCATTCCGCTTATGAAAACAGCCTGCTGGATGCCGATGCGCTGTCGATGATCGAAGGCGTGTTGCAGGTTTCCGAAATGCAGGTGCGCGATGTGATGATTCCCCGCTCGCAAATGGATGTCATCGACATCACCGACCCACCGGAAAAATTCATCCCTTTCGTCATAGAAACCGCCCACTCGCGCTTTCCCGTCATCGAGGACAACAAGGATGACATTGTCGGCATCCTGCTGGCGAAGGACTTGCTCCGCTACTATGCGGGAGAAGACTTCGAAGTGCGCGACATGCTGCGCCCTGCAGTGTTCATTCCCGAGTCCAAGCGGCTCAATGTATTGCTCAAGGAGTTCCGCAGCAATCGCAACCATATTGCCATCGTCGTCGATGAATATGGCGGCGTTGCAGGCATGGTGACCATTGAGGATGTACTGGAACAAATTGTCGGCGATATCGAGGATGAGTACGACTTCGACGAAACAGAGGACAACATCATCCGCGATGTGAACGGACGTTATCGCGTCAAGGCACTGACCGAAATCGCCGATTTCAATGAAGCGCTCGGCACCGATTTCAGCGATGAAGAATATTCCACGATCGGCGGCCTGGTCGTGAGCAAATTCGGGCACCTGCCCAAGCGCGGCGAGCAGATCATTTTCGGCAACGTCAGCTTTACTGCATTACGCGCGGACAGCAGACGCTTGCATTCGATCAGCGTGGAAATTCTGGAAAAACCGGAGTCGATCAGGGGCGAGCAGGGCTGACGCCTGCCGGCAGCGGCCCTGATAATCCGGAAACCGGAATTGGGAACTTATCCCGAACGCATATGTTCAAATTTGAAGTTACTCAACCACTTCTCGGGAGTACCGGCATGCGCGCTTTATTTATAACCCTGTGTTTAGCCTTTTCCGGCGCAGCATTTGCCGGCAATACCGCGGAAGTGCCGCCCGCCGGCGAAATTCCGATTTCTGAAAAGGAGTTTGTCTCGGTCATCAACCAGTACGACAAGGCCAGAATCATCGAGCAGTTTGGCGAACCGGACAAAAAGGATGACATGAAAGTCGGCCAGACAGGAGAAGTGATTGCCTCAATCTGGCAATACCACTTTATCAATACCGATGCGGAAGGCGCCTACTACGAGACGACTGAACTCGATTTCGTTGGCGAGAAAGTCGTCATGGTCGTCTTCATGAATCATGACGGCTCGGACAAGATCAGGGTCGAGCCGCCAGCAGCCACGCCTGCGCCTGAAGCATTGCCCAGGATGTAACACCCCGTCCTGGCGGATGGAAAGGGCGATTCAATCGCCCTTTTTTAATTCCGGCACCTGCCTATTTTTTCAGGGAGTCACGAATTTCACGCAACAGTACAATATCCTCCGGCGTTACCGCAGGTGCTTCCGGCTCTGCTGTTTTGAGCCGGTTGATTGCACGAATCAGCAGGAATACGGCAAACGCAACGATCGTGAAACTGACAACCGCATTCACGAACAAACCGTAGTTTAGCGTGACCGCGCCGGCCTCCTTGGCTGCAGCGACGGTCGCATAAGGTGCTGCCGTCGCCCCTTCCTTCAATACGAGAAACAATTCGCTGAAATCGACATTCCCCAGCAGCAGGCCGATCGGCGGCATGATGACGTCATCCACCAGCGATTTCACGATTGCGCCGAATGCTGCGCCTATAATGATACCAACGGCCATATCCACCACATTGCCGCGCACGGCAAAAGCCTTGAACTCTTTAAACATGTCATCTCCCTTTGATTAATGGAATCATTCAACACCGCTATAATGCAAAAAGATTCATTCACCGTCTAGGACTTCAATTGCCAGCGATTCTCTCCTCAACAAGACTTTACACTTTATATGCCGTAGTTCTCGGAAGTTCCGCCGTATCGGGCTTCGCCCCTTTCTACATCTACCCTGCCACCATCATCAGCATTGCTGGTATTTTTTACCTGTGGCAGCAGGCAGAAAACGGGAGGCAGGCGGCCTGGCTGGGATTTTTCTACGGCCTGGGCCTCTTTATCGCAGGTATCTACTGGATCTACATCAGCCTGCACGACTTCGGCGGCATGCCCTGGTGGATGGCAGCATTCTCGACATTCGGCCTCTGCGCGTTTCTGGCGCTGTTTCCCGCCCTGGTCGGCTGGCTCAGCAAGCGCAGCTCACTTGCGCTGTTAAGCGCCCCGCTGCTCTGGGCCTTGTCGGAATGGGTTCGTAGCTGGATATTCACCGGATTCCCATGGCTGGCAATAGGCTACTCGCAGGTTCCCAGCAGCCCGCTGGCCGGATTCATGCCTTTGGTCGGCGTTTATGGCGTCTCGCTGCTAACCGCCTTCACCGCAACAGCACTCGTATTTGCAATGCAAAAGGCATACCGCAAAGCCGCCGTCATTGCGATTGCCGCCCTGTGGATATCAGGCGCATTATTGAAACAGGTTCCGTGGACGCTGCCCGCAGGCGAGCCGGTCTCTGTCGCGCTGCTGCAAGGCAATATCTCGCAGGATCTCAAATGGCAGGAAGACGAGGCACAGCGCACGCTCGACAAATACCTGCAGCTCGCCACGGATACCAATGCAAAATTCATCGTCATGCCGGAAACGGCACTGCCCATGCTGCTGCAGTATGTGCCGCCCGATTACCTTGGCGCGCTCAAGGCGCATGCCGTCAGGCAGCAGGGCGACATCCTGTTCGGCGTCGTCGAGTATGAGCAGGAATCCTTCTACAACAGCATGCTGAGCATAGGCAGCGCGCCCAGCCAGACCTACCGCAAAACCCATCTCGTACCTTTCGGCGAGTTCATCCCGCTCAAGCAGGTCTTCGGCTGGATCTACCGCGACTGGCTCAACATTCCGCTCACCGACATGGCCCGGGGCGGCTTCGAACAAAGACCACTGGCGATTGCCGGGCAAAAGGTCGCGGTGAATATCTGTTATGAGGACGTGTTCGGCGAGGAAATCATCCATCAACTGCCTGAAGCCAGCCTGCTGGTCAACACCAGCAACGACGCCTGGTACGGGGAATCGCCCGCTGCCTACCAGCACCTGCAAATCTCCCAGGCCCGCGCGCTGGAAACCGGTCGCATGATGCTGCGCGCCACCAACACGGGCGCTACCGCCATCATTGACCGCAACGGGGAAGTGCTGTCACACCTGCCGCATTTCCGTACCGGTATTCTGGAAGGCGAAGCGCAAGGTTATGAAGGCGCCACGCCCTATATCCGGTTCGGCAACTGGATATTCCTGCTAATCTCGGCCGCAGGCCTGGTTTGCCTTTTGTGGTACCGTAAAAAGAAGTAAAATCAAACCCTTTCGCCCAACTCTCAACGGCTTGAATACAGATGGCATCAACATTTCAGGAAATCATCCTCACGCTCCAGCAATACTGGGATAAGCAGGGCTGTACCCTGCTGCAGCCCTACGACATGGAAGTGGGTGCGGGCACTTCGCACACCGCGACATTTCTCCGCGCGCTCGGCCCGGAACCATGGAAAGCCGCGTACGTGCAACCGAGCCGCCGCCCGAAGGACGGCCGCTACGGCGAAAACCCGAACCGCCTGCAACATTACTACCAGTACCAGGTCGTGTTGAAGCCCGCTCCAGCCAATATCCTGGAACTGTACCTGGGCTCGCTGGAAGCATTGGGGTTCGACCTGAAACAGAACGATATCCGCTTTGTCGAAGACGACTGGGAAAATCCGACACTTGGCGCCTGGGGACTGGGCTGGGAAGTCTGGCTCAACGGCATGGAAGTCACCCAATTCACCTATTTCCAGCAGGTCGGCGGCATCGACTGCAAGCCGATTACCGGCGAGATCACTTACGGCCTGGAGCGGCTGGCGATGTACTTGCAGGGCGTGGAGAATGTCTACGACCTGACCTATTCACCCGGTGTCAGCTATGGCGACGTATTCCTGCAGAACGAAAAGGAGCAATCGGCTTACAACTTCGAGCATAGCGATGTCGATTTCCTGCTGACAGCATTCAATGCACACGAGAAACAGGCCAGGCACCTGATGGAAAACCAGCTTGCCCTGCCGGCCTATGAACAGGTCCTGAAGGCAGCGCACACCTTCAACCTGCTCGATGCGCGCGGCGCAATCTCCGTCACCGAACGCGCCGCCTACATCGGCCGCATCCGCAACCTGGCGCGCAGCGTGGCTGCCAGCTACCTCGACAGCCGTGCCAGGCTGGGTTTCCCGATGGCGCCGAAAGCATGGGCGGATGAAATACTGGAAAAACTGGAAAAAGAAAAGAAGGCCGCATGACGGGAATAATGTATGTCAGCTAAAAACTTGCTTATTGAATTGTTTGTGGAAGAACTGCCGCCAAAAGCATTAAAAAAACTGGGCGAATCCTTCTCCGGCGCATTATTCGAATCGCTCAAGGCACAGGGCCTGACCAGCGGAGATTCCGCGGTCACCGGCTTTGCCTCGCCACGCCGCCTGGCCGCCCGCATCTCCAACGTCGCGGCCAAAGCCGCAGACAGGCAGGTTGCACAAAAACTCATGCCGGCCAGCGTGGGTCTGGATACCGATGGCAACGCCACCCCCGCGCTACTGAAGAAACTGGGTGCATTGGGTGCGGATGAATCAGCCGTATCCCGACTCAGGAAAGAAAACGACGGAAAAACCGATGTGTTGTTCCTGGATGCCTTGCAAGCCGGCGCCAGCCTGGCCGAAGGCCTGCAAAAAGCCATTGAAGAAGCCCTGGGCAAACTGCCTATCCCTAAAGTCATGACCTACCAACTGGCAAACGGATGGGAAAGCGTCAATTTCGTCCGCCCTGCCCATGGCCTGGTTGCCCTGCATGGGAGTGATGTCGTTCCGGTCAGCGTGCTCGGCCTGCAGGCCGGCAACGCCACGCAAGGCCACCGCTTCGAGGCCAAAAGCAGCCCCATCGTCCTCACCTCGGCCGACAGCTACGCGCAACAGTTGAAAGAAGAAGGCGCAGTGATTGCCGGCTTTGACGAACGCCGCAGCGAAATCAAGCGCCAGCTCGACGAAGCCGCCAGCAAGCAAGGCCTGCAACCGATCGAGGACGAAGCCTTGCTGGATGAAGTGACTGCATTGGTCGAGCGCCCCAACGTACTGCTTGGCCGGTTCGAACAGGAATACCTGGAAGTGCCGCAGGAATGCCTGATTCTCACCATGAAAGCCAACCAGAAATATTTCCCATTGCTCGACAGCGACGGCAGGCTTACCAGCCAATTCCTGATCGTTTCCAACATCAGCCCGGCCGACCCATCAAAAGTAATCGGCGGTAACGAGCGTGTGGTGCGCCCGCGGCTGGCCGATGCCAAGTTCTTCTTCGACCAGGACCGGAAAAAAACGCTGGAATCGCGCGTGCCGGGGTTGGACAAGGTGGTTTACCACAACAGGCTCGGCTCGCAAGGTGAGCGCATACTTCGCGTACGCGCCATTGCCAAAGGCATTGGGCAAAAACTGGGGGGCGAAAGACTTGCAGCGCAGGCAGACAAGGCGGCCATGCTTGCCAAGGCTGACTTGCTGACGGACATGGTGGGTGAGTTCCCTGAGCTGCAAGGCATCATGGGGCGCTATTATGCAGAGCATGAAGGCCTGGATAGCGACATTGCCTACGCCATTGAAGATCACTACAAACCGCGTTTTGCCGGCGATGCATTGCCGCGCAACCAGGTAGGTATTTGCGTTGCATTGGCAGACAAGCTGGAAACCCTGGTAGGCATGTTCGGAATCGGCAATATTCCGACCGGCGACAAGGACCCGTTCGCACTGAGACGCCATGCGCTGGGTGTCGTGCGCATGCTCTCCGATAGCGGCATTAGCCTATCACTGGCTGCATTAATCAAGGAAGCGGAAGACAGTTTCACTGCACTGGATGTGGACTCATCCGGCAAGCTCATCGAGTTCATCTACGACCGATTGGCAGGTGCATTACGCGAACTGGATTTCAGCGCCCAGGAAGTTGAGGCTGTGCTCGCATTGCGCCCACAGGACTTGAGCCTGGTTCCCAAGCTGCTTGCAGCCGTTCGCTCATTCGCCTTGTTGCCCGAAGCGCCTACGCTGGCCGCTGCCAATAAGCGTGTCGGCAATATCCTGAAGAAATCCGAAAGTGCAGTCGAGGCAAAAATCGATAACAGCCTGCTGAAGGAATCTGCCGAATCCGCGCTTGCCCGAGCGCTGGACCAGGTAAAACCCCAGGCAGACAGAGCTTTTGAGAGTGGCGACTACACCGCCTCACTGCAGGCATTGGCAGCGCTCAAGGCTCCGGTCGACGATTTCTTCGACAACGTCATGGTCAATGCAGATGACCCGGCGCTGAAAACCAATCGCCTGGGTTTGCTGGCGACGCTGCACCAGGCCATGAACCGTGTTGCTGACTTATCCAAACTTGCGGCGTAAGCTAGGCATATGAAACTCGTTATCCTTGACCGCGACGGCGTCATCAATTACGACAGCCCCCATTTCATCAAGAACCCGGATGAGTGGAAACCGATCCCGGGCAGCCTGGAAGCCATTGCGCTGTTGAACCAGTCCGGCTTTCGCGTCGCACTCGCGACCAATCAATCCGGTATTGGCCGCGGCCTGTTCGACATGGCAACCTTGAATGCAATCCACGACAAAATGCACCGGGCACTGGGACAGCTTGGCGGACGGGTCGACGCACTGTTTTACTGCCCGCACGCAGCAGGGGCGAATTGCGACTGCCGCAAACCGAAATCCGGCATGATCGAGGAAATCGGCCGGCGTTTCGGCATAGATATCAGGACCGTCTACAGCGTCGGCGATTCCCTGCGCGACCTGCAGGCCAGTGCGGCACATGGCGCACAGTGCATTCTCGTCCTCACGGGCAAAGGCGAGAAAACCCTGATTGAGGGTGACTTGCCTGAAAACACCTGGGTTTGTGCCGACCTCGCCGAAGCCGCACAGCGTATCATCGCGCACGATAACCCCTGATACCCGGCTGCCGGATATGCTGATATTCCTGCGCTCCCTGCTCTTCATGCTTGGCCAGTGGCTATTCACCCTGGTCTTCACCTTTGTTGCCCTGCTGACCTTTCCTTTCAAACCCATCACCCGTTACCGCATCATCTCGCTATGGGCGCGTTCAATGCTATGGTGGCTGCGTTTCACCTGCGGGATACGCTATCGCATCATCGGCAAGGAAAATATTCCCGAAACGCCGGGCATCATCCTGTCCAAGCATCAATCCGCCTGGGAAACGCTGGCTTTCCAGCAGATTTTCCCGCCGCAGGTCTGGGTGCTTAAACGGGAATTGCTGCGAATCCCGTTTTTTGGCTGGGGGCTGGCGATGACTTCCCCCATCGCCATCAACCGCAGTGCGGGGCGCGAGGCATTGAAGCAGATGGTCGCCCAAGGCAAGGACCGGTTGAAAAAAGGCTTCTGCGTGGTGATCTTCCCTGAAGGCACGCGCATGCCCCCCGGTAAAAGAGGGAAATACCACATAGGCGGCGCATGGCTTGCCGTTCATACCGGCTCGGTCGTTGTGCCGGTTGCGCACAATGCGGGTGAACACTGGCCTAAAAACGGGTTCCTGAAAAAACCCGGCACCATTACCGTCAGTATCGGCGCGCCAATCGTTACTGATGGGTTCAAGCCGGACGAGATCAATCATCAGGTGGAATCCTGGATCGAGCATGAAATGCAGCAACTGAGCAGCTCGACACTCCGGCTGAGATCAAAATCCCTTAGCCAGCCGCCAGATGCCGGACCAGGCCCGGCATGAGCGCGACGCATACCTTGGCCCTGCCTGATGGCGAGCAGATTCCCTACCAGTTGGAACGCAGGTCACGCAGCACCATTGGCCTCAAGATCAGTGCGTCAGGCCTGGTAGTCCATGCACCGAAACGCGTCAGCCAATCCATGCTGGAAAACGCACTCCGCAGCAAGGCCGACTGGATACGTAAGAAACTTCTACAGATAGGAGACCTGCTGCCCGCGCCCATGGCATGGGAAGATAATGCCACGCTCCACCTGCTGGGCAACCCGGTCATCTTGCGCCTGAGCAGTAGCGACCGCAACCGGCAGCCCGAATTCGGGCTGGGCATGCTGCATCTCAGGCTGGTCGATGTCACGGATGCCGGTGCGGTCGAAAAAAAGGTCATCCAATGGTACCGCAAGCAGGCGCTTCTCGATTTCGCCCGCCGGCTGGAATTGCTCTCCGCCAGGCTTGGCGTTGCCTTGCCGAAACTGTACCTCTCCAATGCCCAATCCCGCTGGGGGAGCTGCAACAGCAAAAAAGAAATCCGCATCAACTGGCGATTGCTGCAAGCGCCGCCGCATATCATCAACTACGTCATCTGCCACGAATTGGCGCACCTGAAAGAGATGAACCACTCGGCGAAATTCTGGGCAATCGTGGAAAGTCTCTGCCCCGAATACAGGCGTATCGAAAAAGAGTTGCGCCACTTGTCGCCCAGACTGCACCAGTTCTAGACCAGCCGGGTGAAGAGCCGCGGGCCGTATCGATAACCCTGGCTGCGTCGAAAAAGCAAACCGCGCGAACTTACCTGATTGATTGCGGGCGGATAAAATGCTAACTTCCCGACGAATGCAGGCACAGGCTCCACGCCTATGCGCAGGAGTACGTTAACTCACCGGCAGGAACATACGGCAATGCCTATTAAATCCATCGTGGATGCGAATTACCGCTTCATCGCGGCATACCAGGAAGTCAATGCGCGAATTGCCCAAAGACAACACGCCCTGGCACTGTATATCACGCTGACGGTCAGCCTGCTGGCCGCGCTTGTGGCATTGAAGCCGGGCGAAGGCAGCGGCCAGCTTCCTATCGAATGGCTGGTGCTTGGTTTCCCTGTGGCTTCGACCTGCCTCGCTTTTCTCAACTACAAAGCTGAGCGTGCCATTACCAACCTGCGCCATTTCCTTTCAACACTGGAGCGTCTGGGCAGTGCGCATGAGTCATTGCCAAGCTACAACACCGACCCTCGATGGGCCATGGGCGCCAACAAGGCTCGCCGGTTCCATGATTTTGCCGCAGCCGTGCTGGTGGCCGGTGGCAATGCCATCGGGCTTGGGGCCGTGATTAAAATCTATCCGGATCGCATGGCCGAAAATCCGCTGGCCATATGGATCACCGCGGCAGTTGCCATCTTTTCATTTGTTGCGCTGCTGCTTATTCCCAGATGGAGTTATAAACCGGCAAACGACCATGGCTAGCCCGGTCAATCAAACAGCGCGCCCTAGCTATGGCTTACGCGCTCCCGGCCTGCATGCAGTACGCAAACTCCCGCTTTTAAGTGCGAAGGGCTGCAATGGATACTGACTACATCGCCATTACCATCCATCTCATCGGGGCACTGGCAGCAGGCGGCATCATCGGGCTGGAGCGGAGCTATCACGGGCGTCCTGCCGGCTTCCGCACGCATACGCTGGTATGCCTGGCATCCAGCTTGCTGATGCTGCTAATGCTTTATCAGGAAAAGTGGCTGCCGGGCGTGCCGCTTGATACGATCCAGACCGACCCGACGCGGATAGCCCAGGGCATCATGACAGGCATAGGCTTTCTCGGCGCCGGCGTCATTTTCAAGGAAGGCCTCAGCGTCCGCGGCCTGACCACTGCCGCTTCAATCTGGATCACGGCGGCCATCGGCATTCTGATCGGTGTAGGTTTTTATTTCCCGGCCATTCTCGCTACCCTGCTTACGCTTGGGATCCTGTCGCTATTCCGCTGGATCGAAGTAACGCTGCCCTCCCATTTCTATGCGCATCATTTCGTCCGTTTCGACAGAAACAATACCATGGCGGAAGAACAGGTCCGGGCGCTGCTGAAAGATCACGGCTTCACCATCGCCAATATGAGCTATCGCGTATCGGACGATGGCCTTTCATTCGAGTATCGCATGATCATCCGGACCATCAACGCCGACAATATGTCCAGGCTCGCCTACGCCTTGCGCCAGATGGGGAGCGTCCGCACTTTCCGTATCTCTCCGACCGGGGATTGATGCCCGGCGCAAACCTTGAGGCGCAGGATCAGGGCTGCCTGCGCACGCAATTACCTCAGCCGCAACGCATTCAGCACGACGATCAGGGAGCTCACCGACATGCCGATGGCCGCCATCCACGGCGAAATCAGCCCGGTCGCGGCAAATGGCAGTGCAATGGCGTTATATCCCAGCGCCCAGGCAAAGTTCTGCCGGATGACGTTGCGCGTAAAGCGGCTGGTTTCAATCGCATGGTCGATCTCCAGCAGATGCTCGCTCAGCAAGACGATATCGCCTGACGCACGCGCCATTTGCGTGCCGCTGCCCATTGCGATGGATACCTGTGCTTTTGCCAATACCGGCGCATCATTGATGCCGTCGCCGACCATGGCAACCACTTCGCCCTGGCGCTGCAATTGTTCGATGGCTTCGAGCTTTTGCTGCGGCGAAGATGACGCCTGCCAGCTTGAGATGCCGAGCCGCCTGGCATAATCCGCCACCGTCGGCTCGCTGTCACCGCTCAGGATCGAGACCATCAGGTTTTTATCCTGCAATGCCCAGACCAGCGCCTGGGCATGCGGCCGCAAGCTATCTGCCATGACAAACCCTGCAAGATACTGCTTTTCATCGCTTAGCCAGACAGTAGTCGCAGCCTCGTCGATTGCCGGGATTTGCGGTAAAGGCGCCAATGCAGCATTGAGTTCCCGGTTTCCCAGGTAATAGCGTTTGCCGTTCACTTTCCCGGCGACCCCTTGCCCCGGCTGGTTGACGGCTTCATCCAGGGCATAAAGCGGCTCCGCGCTTCCCTTGTGTGCTTCGATAAAACTCTTTGCATAGGGATGTTCGGAATGTTGCTCAAGGCTGGCTGCAATTTTCAAACATTCGGCTTCACTTAATGCCGTCAAGGCGATAGTTTTCTGCAGCGCGGGGCAGCCTTCCGTCAGCGTGCCGGTCTTGTCAAAGACGATATGCGTGGCTTTGGATAAGGCTTCCAGCGCATGGCCGCGCGTAAGCAGAATGCCGCGCCTGACCAGATGCGACCCGGCCGCCGCAAAAGCGGCAGGCGCTGCCAGCGACAAGGCACACGGGCAACTGACGACCAGCACGGTCAGTACGATTTCCAGCACTCTTGATGCATCGACCTGCACCCAGACCCAGCCGGTCAGCACGACGAAGAACAAAAGCGCATAGGTAAAACAGGCGGCAATTTTATCTGCCAGTTCGGTCAGCCTCGGTTTTTCGGCCTGTGCACGATCCAGCAGCCGGCTGATGCCGGCAATCACCGTCTGTTCGCCGGCTGCGGTGACCTTGATCGTCAGCGGGCTCTCGTAATTGATGCTGCCTGCATACACCTCGCTGCCGGCGGTTTTAATCAAGGGCCGGCTTTCACCCGTCAGCAATGATTCGTCCGTGCTGCTTTCGCCTTGTTGCACAACCCCGTCAGCCGCAATGGTTTCGCCCGGCTTGGCAAGGATCAGGTCCCCGGCCTTCAGCTCCATCAAAGGCACGAGTTCCAGTTGCTGTTCTGCATTCAGGCGGGAGGCGACTGCCGGCACCAGGCGCAGGAGATTCTCGGCAGATTCGACCGACTTTTCACGCGCATTGCGCTCCAGGAAACGGGTCGCCAGCAAAAAGAAAATCAGCATGGTCAGCGTATCGTAATAAACCTCACCCGTGCCCTGGAAAGTCGCCCATATGCTGCCGGCAAAGCCGGTGACCAGCCCAAGGCTGATCGGGACATCCATTCCCAGGCGCCCGGTACTTACGCCGCGCCATGCAGCCTGGTAGAACGGCCATGCAGCGTACAACATGGCCGGGATGCTCAACACCAAGCTGAACCAGCGTAAGACCTGGGCAGTGGCAAATTCCAGCCCCTGGGCCGGGCCGGCGTAAAGCGCAACGGCAATCATCATCACCTGCCCGGCCGACAAACCGGCTACTGCCAGCCGGCGAAAATCCGCTTTACGCTGTCTTTGCCTCAACGCCTCCTGTTGCTGCGCACTGAACGGATGGGCGTGATAACCGAGCCTGCGAATCTCGCCCAGTATCTCGCTGAGCCTGATCTGCGCATCGTTCCAGGTGATACGCGCACGGTTGGAAGCATAATTGATGGAAACCTGCTGAATCCCGGGCAATTGCTTGAGATGCCGCTCATTCAGCCAGATGCAGGCAGCGCAAGTGATACCTTCAAGAATCAATGAAGCCTGCTTGATTTGCCCTTCGCCGGCAGAGACAAAACTTTTCTGCACTTCAGGATGATCGTAGAGCGCCAGTTGCCTGAGTTCTTCCGGTACCAGGTCTTCCACGTTTTTAGGCAATTCCGTGCGATACCGGTAATAGTCCTCGAGACCGTTCTCCACAATGGCTTCTGCCACCGCCTGGCAACCATGGCAGCACATGGGGTGTGATTGATTGAGGATAAGTGCTGAAAATCTGGTGCCCGGTGGAACCGGCAAACCGCAGTGATAACAGAGGGTGTCAGCGCGGGTATCTGCATCCATTACGCACAGCGCCTAATTGTCCAGGAAGAACTGCTGTTGCTGCCGATAACTGAACTCATCCTTCCGGATTTCCAGTTTGGCGAGCCAGCGCCCGGCATCCGGCAACAGGATACCGGCCTGGTAAACACCGGGCTCGATTTCCTCAAGCCTGAGCTGCTGGTCGTCGCGGCTGTTAGCCATTCGCCACAGCCCGACCGTGATGTCGGCAGCCCGGATCGGCTGCCCCTGCCGGTCGGTCAACGTGATGGTGAGCTTCCCGCCCTGCCGGCTCTCCAAGCCATCCAGCCCCGACAGCCTGACCTGCCATCCCAGATTGCGCTGCTGCTCGACCTGTGCCAGATGGTCCTGGTAGCTTTTGTTCTTGTCATGCGGAACCGTGCCCGGGAAAGCCGTATGCACTTTTTGCGCATCATTGTCAGCCTTGTCAGGCAGAATGAAACCGGCTATGCGGTCCGGCAGCCCGCGGCTTGCAATGGAAAGCAGAACCGCATTAAGGATAACCAGGAAGATAAAAAAGGCGATGATGGCTTTGGGCGCCCAGTGCATCGACTGCTTCTTTTGCTGCATGCCGCCGAATACGGTCAGTACACCGGCATTCGCCAGGTAGACTGCGAAATGAATCGCCAGCACATCGCCGCCGGACCAATGGCGGCTGCTATATACAAGATAAATCAGAAACGGCAGCAGGCCGCTGAGCACCCCTGCCCAGAAATTTGCAAGCCCCAGGCGGCGGCCGATGAAGAACAGTGCGGCGGCCAGAATCAGGCCGCCGAACAGGGTCTCGGTCATGGAGATTTCCGGGATGGCTGGCATCGTCACCGGCTAATGCCTAGAAATCACGCTTGCTGTTGAAATTCGCCTCAAGCAGCAACGGTTCGGTATTTTGTCCGCTTGGCTGAATCACGAACTCGAAATTGCTCGTCCTGGCCGCCACTTCCTGACTCAGGTCGACTTTGGCATTGATCGTCAGACTCTTGCCGGCACGCACGCGGATCTCCGGAATATTGCCCAGATCCAGCGATTCCGGCGAAATGCCGCGCACGAGTATTGTGTAGACCTCATCATGCTCGGTCTTGTTGACGATATGAATCTGGTAACGATTGCGGAAACTGCCATCCGACAACATGACAAAAAGCGGCTGGCGAACCTGCTGCACACTGACCTCGGTATCGCTACGGGTGCCGATGTTATAGAACAGCAAACCGCTGGCGACAATCAGCGCCAGCGCATAACCCCATACCTTGAAACGCCGCCACTCCAGCCGGGGTTTATGTGGCGCATCGCTGGCAAGATTGCGCTCGGAGTCGTAACGAATCAGGCCGCGCGGATACCCGACGGAATCCATGATGTTGTTGCATGCATCGATGCACAGGCCGCAGGAAATACACTGGTATTGCAGACCATCGCGGATATCGATCCCGGTCGGGCACACCTGCACGCAAAAACCGCAGTCAATGCAGTCGCCATGCCCACTGGCCTGCCGCTCATCGCGCGTTTTCAGCCCGGCAACCGGCAGTGCACGCCCGGCGGTGCCCTCGCCGCGCCGCTTGTCATAGCTCACCGCCAGGGTATCCGCCTCGTACATCACCCCCTGGAAGCGTGCATAAGGGCATGCCATCGTGCATATATGCTCTCTTGCCACACCCCCGGCAAAATAGGTTGTGATGGTCAGTACCAGCACTGTAATGTAGCCGGCAGAGGCCGCCTCACCCATGAACAGCGCCCGCACGAAATCGGGAGCGTAACTGAAATAAGCCGCAAAGGTAACGGCTGTCCAGAAAGAGATAAGTACCATCAGGGCATGCGAACCGCCGACCTTGGCTATTTTCTCGGCATTCCACGGCTGTTTCTGCAATCTCAGTCTCGCAGGCCGTTCGCCTTGAAGCCTGTGCTCGATCCAGATAAAGAGATCAGACCACAGCGTCTGGAAGCAGAAATACCCGCACCAGGCCCGGCCTATCAGCCCCGTCGTGAAGAACAGGAGCGCAGCGGCAATGAACAGCAGCATGGCCAGCCAGAAAATATCCTGCGGATAGACAATCAGATCGAAGATGAAGAACCTGCGCGTACCCAGGTCAAACATCACGGCCTGGTCTGCCGCACTGTTGCGCGTCCAGGGCAGCCACGGCAAAAGGAAATATACCGAATATGCCACCAGCATGACCGCCGTCTTGAAGTTACGAAACTTGCCCTTGACCGAACGCGTGACGATCGGGATGTGCTTGTTCAACAGAGGAGATGACTTGGTGCTGCTTGCTTCCATACGATCCGATTTACCTGAAATTACGGTTGACGCTACCCTTGATAGAAAGCATAAAGGCTCAGGCCAGGAACCTATTCCGATTGGAACAGGCTCCAAGCCGAGCCCTTGTCTGTAGATTCATATACCTGGTTACTTGCCGCCGCCCAGGCTTTCATGGACGTAAACCGTCAACAGCTTGATCTGGTCGGGCTTGAGCCGGGCATCCCAGGCTGGCATCACGCCGCGGTTCAACCCGGCGGAAATAATATTTTTGATTTCCTTGACCTTGTCTTCCTGCGTTTTGATGGCAGGAACGTTCGCCCACAGCCAGATCTTGTCGGTCAGGTTCGCTGAGCCGAGGCCTTCCTTGCCTTTTGCATCGACGCCATGGCAGTAATAGCAGGCTGTGGTATCACTCTTGAACAACTTGGCGCCAACACTCGCAGCTTCCGCCTCATGGGGTTCACCAGACAAGCTCAGCACATAATTTGCCAGTTGCGTAATCTCTTCATCCGAAATCACATCCTTGAAAGGCGGCATGTAGCCTTGACGCCCCTGGACGATGGTCTCGTGAATCTGCTCATAGGTACCACCATACTGCCAGTGGTCGTCGGTCAGGTTGGGCGAGAACCCGATCACACCCTGACCGCCCGCCTGGTGGCAGGGAGCGCAGTTATCGGAAAACAGGGTCTTGCCGGCAGACGTGACGAATTGCATCAACTCGGCATCCTGGGAAATCTGCTCATAAGGTGTTGCCGCAACCTTGTCAAACCACTGTCTCTGGGCAGCGTGCAGCTCATTCATCTCCACCATGTATTTCGCACGCATGTTCCAATGCGTCGTCTTTTCGACCTGCGTGCCATCCACCTGGGTCGCGGTATAGGTAATGCTGTTCAGCCCGGGGATACCCTTGGTGTAGGTATTGCCGATCGGCCAGGCCGGATAGAACAGCCAGTAGACCACCGTGAAAATGGCAGTGATGTAAAATGCCCATACCCACCATCTGGGCAACGGATTCTTCAACTCCTGAAGATCGCTATCCCAGACATGGCCCGTGGTTTGCACGCCCTTGGGCCTGGTTTCGTTGGTACTTTTTGCTGTTGCTTTGTCCTGACTCATATCACTAACCCTTGAACTCTATCTCGTCATCCTGCAGCGGGATATTCTTGTAACTTTCCAATCTCTCGCTACGCTTACGGCTACCGTAAACATAAAAGAGGATGCCGCAAAACAAGGTGAAAAAAATCACCAGTGCCAACGGCTTGGTATTTTCAAAGCTGGTAAACCAGTGCAGCCATTCCATATTCGGCTCGTCCTAGCGGAATTTCACAAAGTAGTCGTCGTCATATTTCCTGAAGTCGACCAGAGTGCCGAGCATTTGCAGATAAGCCACCAGCGCATCCATCTCGGTCAGATTGTCCGGGTTGGTATCATAGTTGCCCTGCTGCGCCTGCCCGACCAGATTCTTCTCGGCATCGGGAATATGCAGGTATCCGGCAACGTCCTCGCCAAATTCTTCGACATTGCGATCATATTCAGCCTGGCTCATGGAATAAGGCACGCCTGTCTTACGCAACGCCTTCATGCGCAAACCGATATCTGAAAAATCCAGCGCATTCTTTGCCAGCCATGGATAGTTGGGCATCACGGATTGCGGCACCAGCGATCTGGGTGCAATCAAATGCTGGGTCTGCCAGTCATTGGAATACTTGCCGCCGACACGCGCAAGATCAGGGCCTGTGCGCTTGGAACCCCACTGGAAAGGATGGTCGTACTTGGATTCGGCAGCCAGCGAATAATGACCATAACGCAAAGCCTCGTCGCGGAACGGACGAATCATCTGCGAATGACACAGATAGCAACCCTCGCGGACATAGATGTCACGGCCGCGCAGCTCGAGCGGCTTGTATGGACGCACGCCATCGACCTTTTCTACCGTTTCCTTGATGAAGAACAAGGGCACAATTTCAACCAGGCCGCCCACACTGATTGCCAGCATGGTCAGGACCATCAATATGCCGAGGTTACGTTCAATCTTATCGTGATTCATGGTGACTCCAGATTCCTTACTTTTCTATGCGCGCAACCGCTCAGGCCACGCTGGTGCTCAGGCCGCCTTCAAGCTCGGCTCCCTTGAGGCCGACACTGCCTTTGCGTATTGTCTTATACATGTTGTAGCACATGAGAATCATGCCGGCGAGGAAGAAAGCTCCGCCGACGGCGCGCATGATATAGAAGGGATGCGCAGCAGCGACCGACTCCACGAAGGAATACTGCAGGTTGCCGAAGTCGTCAAAAGCGCGCCACATCAAACCCTGCATGATGCCGGAGATCCACATCGCAGTGATATACAGCAGGATACCGATAGTCGCCAGCCAGAAGTGGACGTTGATCAGCCTGTGACTGAACATCGGCGTGTTCCAGAGCCGGGGCACAAGATGGTACAGGCTACCGAAGGTAATCATGGCGACCCAGCCCAACGCGCCGGAATGGACATGGCCCACGGTCCAGTCAGTGTAGTGGGAAAGCGCATTGACATCCTTGAGCGACATCATGGGGCCTTCAAACGTGGACATGCCATAGAAGGATAATGCAACGATCAGGAAGCGCATCACCGGGTCGGTGCGCAGCTTGTCCCATGCACCGGACAAGGTCAGGATACCGTTGATCATGCCGCCCCAGGAAGGCAGCAGCAGCATGATGGAGAAAGTAGCGGCCAGGGTCGAAGTCCAGTCGGGAATGGCAGTCCAGTGCAGGTGATGCGAACCGGCCCACATGTAGAGGAAGATAATCGCCCAGAAATGAATGACGGACAGGCGATAGGAATAAACCGGACGCCCTGCCTGCTTGGGCACGAAGTAATACATCATGCCGAGGAAAGCAGCCGTCAGGAAGAACCCGACCGCATTATGGCCGTACCACCATTGCGTCATCGCATCCTGCGCACCGGAGAACAGGCTGTAGGACTTGAGGGAGAACAGTTCGACCGGAATGGCGAGATTGTTGAATACATGCAGAAGTGCGGTTGCCAGGATAAAAGCCAGGTAGAACCAGTTGGCGACATAAATATGCGGCTGCTTGCGCTTCATCAGCGTACCGACAAATACGGTCAGGTAAGCCACCCATACAAAAAGAATCAGCAGGTCGATCGGCCATTCCATTTCAGCATATTCACGGCCCTGGCTGTGACCGAAGACATTGCCGAGTGCGGCAAAGACAATCGCCGCCTGCCAGCCCCAGAATGTGAAATTTGCCAAACCGTCGCTGAAAAGCCGTGCCTGACAGGTACGCTGGACGACGTAATAGGAAGTCGCGAACAGCGCGCTGCCGCCGAACCCGAAAATCACCGCCCCGGTATGCACCGGACGCAAACGCCCGAACGTGATATAGGGATTATCAAAATTAAGTACGGGGAAAGCCAGTTCCGAGGCGATATAAACGCCCACGAACATGCCGATCGCACCCCATATCAATGTCATGATCGTGAATTTTCGAACAATATCGTAATTGTACTGCTCGTTGGGATTCACCGCTGCCGCCATACCGGTCGCTGCCATTACTTACGACTCCTGAAATTCAAAACTGACCAAAAAACCATGCAGAAAACCCAGCATTATAGACTTCATCCACTATGCTGAAAACCCGGAATTGCTTAAATCAGGCGGCTCAGATCGTGTGCAATCTCGGCCGGTTTCTGCCCATATTTCAGATAAATACGGATTTTCCCTGTTTTATCAAAAACATAGATTCCGGCACTATGATCCATGCTATAGCCGCCCTTGCCGGCATCTTCCTGCCTGGCATAAAAAATCTTGAAAGTCTTCGCTGTCGCATCGATCTCTTCCGGCGTTCCCGTCAGCCCGATGAAGCGCGGATCGAAATGGGGAACAAACTTCGCCAGCACTTCGGGAGTGTCCCGTTCTGGGTCGATGGTCACGAACAGGACCTGCACTTCCTCGCTCCGGTTTCCCATGATTTTCATCGCCGCAGCAAGATCCGCCATGGTGGTCGGGCAGATATCCGGGCAATGCGTGAACCCGAAAAACAGCGCAACCACTTTCCCATTGAAATCAGAAAGTTGCCTGGGCTGTCCGGTATGATCGGTTAAATTGAATCCTGTCGCAAAATCGGCACCGGTAATGTCCGTACCGAAAATGGCAGACTCATCCGCAGGCTGGCTGCACGC
Source organism: Methylophilaceae bacterium (assembly GCA_905339275.1). GTDB lineage: Bacteria > Pseudomonadota > Gammaproteobacteria > Burkholderiales > Methylophilaceae > UBA6140. The sequence goes on along the minus strand of CAJPFK010000001.1, from coordinate 345,450 downwards.
CGACAGAAAACACGCAATCAGGATAATTTGCAGAGAGTAAATGAGTTTACGCATTGTCGGTCCCGCAGGATTCAATATTCATCCCGCTGATTTTATCACGCCAAACCCATATTAATTATGCAATTGATGATGTATTCCCATTATATGCAGATTGCCTGAAAGTCCTGTTTCCCGGCTATTCAAGCCCCCACGCTTCCGTTTACAATGAGAGTTTTGCTTGCTGGAGAATTTCAAGATGGCTGTAGCCAAATCCATGGCTGACCGCGATGGTCTGATCTGGTACGACGGTAAGATGGTAGCGTGGCGCGATGCCACCACCCACGTACTGACCCATACCCTGCACTACGGCATGGGCGTGTTCGAGGGCGTACGCGCCTACAAGACCGACAAGGGCACCGCCATCTTCCGTTTGCAAGAGCATACCGACCGCCTGTTTCGCTCCGCACATATCCTGGGCATGAAGATGCCTTTCGACAAGGCAACCTTGATGGAAGCCCAGAAAGCCGCGGTTCGCGAAAACAAGCTGGAATCCGCCTACCTGCGCCCAATGGCATTCTATGGCGCCGAGGCCATGGGCATTTCGGCAAAAACCCTTTCCACGCATGTCATCGTGGCAGCCTGGAGCTGGGGCGCCTACATGGGAGACGAAGCGCTGGAAAAAGGCATCCGCGTAAAAACCTCCTCTTTCTCGCGGCATCATGTCAACGTCACCATGTGCAAGGCCAAGGCCAACGGCAACTACATGAATTCCATCCTGGCCCACCAGGAAGCCGCGCAGGATGGCTACGATGAGGCCTTGCTGCTGGATGTGGACGGTTTTGTCGCAGAAGGCTCCGGCGAAAACATCTTTATCGTCCGCAACGGCAAGCTCATCACCCCCGACCTGACAAGCGCGCTTGAAGGCATCACCCGCGACACCATCGTTCAACTGGCCGGCGAACTCGGCCTGACCGTTGTTGAAAAACGCATCACGCGTGATGAGGTTTATTCCGCGGATGAAGCTTTCTTTACCGGCACGGCAGCGGAAGTCACGCCGATCCGCGAACTGGATAACCGCGCCATTGGCGCCGGCAGCCGCGGTCCAATCACGGAGAAGCTGCAGGCTTTGTATTTCGACGTGGTCAAAGGCCGTTCTGCCAAGCATCAGGACTGGCTGACGCTCGTTTAAGGAACCCAAGGCATGGCTGACAAGGCAAAAGAAATCGAAGTAACAGCGAAGGATCTACCGCTGCACTGCCCTACCAAAGAGGTTGCCCTGTGGTGTTCGCATCCGCGCGTCTTTCTGGATATCGCAGAAAGCGGCCATGCCATGTGCCCTTATTGCGGCACGAAGTACAAATTAAAAGCCGGCGAAGTGGTCGGCCACCACTAGCCGCCTTACTGGCTGAGCAGCCTGGCCCTGTATTTCACCGGGTTTGGCAGCGGCTGCAAATCGGCTTTTCCGCCCCACAGCCCGGTGATGACTTCCGCAGTTTCAAGAAAGGCATCGCCGGACTGGCGATTCACCCAGAACGTATTTCTCGGCGCGGCATTTGTCGCGTTCAGCAGCCCGCTTTCCGCCAGCCGCTTCTGAACCTGCCGCGCAACAGCCTCGCCTGTATCAATCAGCGTCACGCCAGCGCCGGCTTGCGCCGCGATCAGGTGCCGCACGAAAGGGTAATGCGTACAGCCCAGCACAATAGTGTCAGCGCCCGCATCCAGCAGCGGCTGCAGGTATTGCGAGACCAATTGCCTGGTTGAATCCGCCTCCAGTTCGCCGCGTTCGATGCATTCCACCAAACCGATACAGGCCTGCGTCACCACCCTGACGTTTTGGCCGTAGCTTTCCAGCAGCCCGGCAAACTGCGCGCTCTGCAAGGTGCCGCTGGTTGCCAGCACGCCGATCACGCCGGTCCTGGTCGCCGCGGCCGCCGGTTTTACCGCAGGTTCCATCCCGATGATCGGCAGCGGATAATGCTGGCGCAAGGCCTCGATCGCCGCAGCGGTCGCCGTGTTGCAGGCAACTACCAGCGCCTTGGCACCCTCGGCGATCAGAAAGCCGGAGAGATGCAATGCACGTTCGCGGATGAATTCAGGGGATTTATTGCCATAGGGCGCATGGTCGCAATCTGCGCAGAAAAGCAAATCTTCATGCGGCAGCAATTGCCGGATATGCTTGAGTACCGAGAGGCCGCCGACGCCCGAATCAAACACGCCGATGGGCGTTGCGTCAGTTTGTGGTTTTGTGGTCACGTCAGTCACTTGATTCCGGCTAAAACGAAATGGTTGTGAGTTTAGCCGAACCGGAGGCTGCATGTCATGGCCATGAACCTACATGGGCTACAATATATGAATTGAGCAAAGGATCAACATGGGCAACCGGCTAAGCAGAATCTACACACGCACAGGCGACGACGGCACCACGGGGCTGGGTGACGGCAGCAGGGTAAACAAGGACAGTTTGCGTGTTGATGCCATGGGCGATGTCGACGAACTGAACGCAGTCATCGGCATCCTGCTCACCGAACCGCTTTCCGAAATCATCGCCGCCACCCTGACGCGCATACAGCACGACCTGTTCGACCTCGGCGGCGAGATCTGCATTCCCGGCCATGCCATGGTCAAGGCCGAGCGCATCACCGCCCTGGAGAATATTCTTGACCGGTTGAATGACCGGCTTGAACCGCTCAAGGAATTCATCCTGCCCGGCGGCACGCGCGCTGCCGCCTACTGCCACCTGGCCAGAACGGTCTGCCGGCGGGCAGAACGCCAGCTCACCAGGCTCAGCCGTGAAGAAGCCGTTACGTCCATTTCCCTGCAATACCTCAACCGCCTTTCCGACCTGCTGTTCGTCATGTGCCGCGTCCTCAACCAGGATGCAAACCGCCCGGATGTGCTATGGAAGAATGAAACCTGACTCCTGACATTACCCTCCCCTCGATAAGGCGCTACTCATGGCGCCTTTTTTATTCCCCACGCCACCCCTTATATTCTTTTTAGTTATTTTTATATTAAAACAAATTATTTTTAATTATTAATTAGCCTTGCTAAAGTGCGCAACGTTAATTATGAAATATCCAGAAAGGCAACGTCATGTCACTGATTAGCGCACCCCAAGTCACCGACGAGGTCATCCAGGAGTTGGTGCGTGCCATCGAGCAATTACGTTACGGCTCTGTGGAAATCACCGTGCATGAAGGCCGCGTGACACAGATCGAGCGCCGCGAAAAAGTCAGGTTCAACCAGACCCCCGAGCAAGCGCCACAAAAAATTAAGCCTACTGCAAATACAGCGGCAAAACACTAATAGTACTAATCGATGAACCGACCGGACCACCGGAGGAGCACAACTTTAAGGGGTTCATCATGAATTTGAAGAGAAAACACATCAACACACTCGTTGCCACCGCGTTGCTTAGCAGCGGAGCATTGGCATTTTCAGGCTCAGCAGTTGCCAATGACAGTAGCGAACTGGAAGAACTGCGCGCACTCGTGCAAGAACTGGATCAAAAGATCCGTGTTATCGATCGTAAAAATGAGGTTGCATCTGAAGCAGCGGCAGCCGAAAAGAAAGCAGCGCCCAAGGTTATCGCCAGCGACAAAGGATTCGGCATTGAATCACCTGACGGTCAATTCAAATTCAGGTTGAGCGGCTTGTTACACGTCGATCATCGTTGGGCAATTGACGATAATGACTTGCAGTCAAACGATGGTTATCTGTTGCGCCGCGTCAGACCAACGTTCCAAGGCACGCTATTCGGCAAGTATGATTTCCGCTTCACACCGGATTTTGCACCTAGCGCAGCCAACGTACAGGATGCATTCATCAACGCCCGCTTCCAGCCTTGGTTCGCAGTGCAGGCAGGTAAGTTCAAGACGCCTGTGAGCTTGGAACGCTTGCAATCTGGCTCAGACCTGCGTTTTACCGAACGTGCTTATGTCGCTAACTCCCTGCTACCTAACCGTGATATCGGCGTACAGATTCACGGTAACGTATTCGGCGACAAGTTAAGCTATGCATTCGGCAACTTCAACGGCGTACAGGATGGCGGCAGCAGCAGCAACACGGACAATAACGTTGACCGGGAGTGGGCAGGCCGTATTTTTGCGCATCCATTCAAAGGGCAGGATAACTTCCTTTCCGGCCTAGGCATCGGTATTGCCGGCACAACATCCGACTATAGCTCCGCATTGCTGGCACATGCTTACAAAACACCTGGTCAATCTACGATTTTCACCTATGCCGCCGGTGTTCAGGGTGACGGCAGGCAGAACCGTATTTCGCCACAATTCTATTACTATGCCGGTCCATTCGGGCTGATTGGTGAATATGCACGTGTATCCCATGACGTTGCACGTGGTGCACGCTCCGACAAATTGAGCCACGATGCATGGCAACTCGCTGGTACTTATGTACTGACAGGCGAGGACAACTCCTTCCGCAGCATCACGCCTAAGAGCAACTTTGACTTATCCAAAGGCACCTGGGGCGCTTGGGAAATCGGTCTGCGCTACTCCGAGCTGAATATCGACAGCAAGACTTTTGAAGGTGCGCCCGGTGTTCGTTACGCAGGCGACCCTGGCGCGAATGCGAATGGTTCCAACACTACAGAGAAAGCACAATCATGGGCAGCAAGCTTGAATTGGTACCTGAACAAAAACGTGAAGCTGCAAACCACCTATGAGCAAACCAATTTTGACAGCGCACTCTCAACAGCTAGCGACCGTGAAGATGAAAAGATTCTGTTCTCACGCTTCCAGATTGCCTATTAATCATCACTTAAAAAGGAATTTACATGAAACACTCATTCTCAAAACTGTTGCTCGCCGGGGCATTTGCCTTGGCAGTGCCACTCAGCGCTTCAGCGGCTGACGTAAAGTTGCTCAATGTCTCTTATGACCCGACCCGCGAGCTTTATACGGACTTCAACAAGGCTTTTGCCGCGCACTGGAAAGCCAAGACGGGCGATAACGTCACTATCCAGCAATCGCACGGTGGTGCCGCAAAGCAGGCACGTGCCGTGATCGATGGCCTGCAGGCTGACGTGGTGACCTTGGCATTGGCTTACGACATTGACGAGATTCACTCAAAAGCCAATCTGATTCCCAAGGATTGGCAGGCACGCCTGCCGAACAATAGCGCGCCTTACACTTCCACCATCGTATTATTGGTGCGTAAGGGCAACCCAAAGAAAATCAAGGACTGGGATGATCTTGCCAAGCCAGGTGTTTCTGTAATCACCCCTAACCCCAAGACCTCTGGCGGTGCACGTTGGAACTATCTGGCAGCCTGGGCTTACGACTTGCAACGTAACGGCGGCGACCAGAAAAAAGCGCAGGAATTCGTCAAGAAGATCTTCAACAACGTGCCTGTGCTGGATTCCGGTGCGCGCGGCTCCACCACCACTTTCGTTGAACGTGGCATTGGCGATGTATTCATCTCATGGGAAAACGAAGCGTTCCTGGCATTGAAGGAACTCGGTCCCGATAAATTCGAAATTATCGTGCCTTCCGTTTCCATCCTCGCAGAACCGCCCGTGACCATCGTGGACAAGAACGTGGATAAGCACAAGACTCGCGCAGTCTCCCAGGCATATCTTGAGTATTTGTATAGCGAAGAAGGCCAGGACATTGCCGGTAAGCACTACTACCGTCCAACACTGGAATCCGCAGCCAAGAAATACGCAAGCCAGTTCCCTCCGGTCAAGCTGATTACGATTGGCGATGTATTCGGTGGTTGGCAGAAAGCGCAAAAAGAGCATTTCTCTGATGGCGGCACGTTCGACCAGATCTATACCAAGAAATAAGTATCGGGCATGAAACACGGGCTGCGGCATAAACCGCAGCCCGATTCAAGCAAAGGAACATGACATGGCAACAGCATTGATTGTAGGCGGCGACCAGATTGACGGCATCAAGCAGGTGCTAGGCAATTACGGCATTACCAGGATCAACCATTGGTCCGGGCGCAAGGTCGGCGACGGCAAGAAAGTCATTCCGCACGACACCCAGCTCATCGTGCTGGTCACAGACTGGATCAGCCATAACTTCATGCAGAAGATCAAGCAGAGTGCGGCCAAAAACAAGGTTCGCATTGTGTATACCCCCAATGGCCCGGCAGCATTACAAAGCCGGCTGGAACGCATGGGACGTATGCACCCTGAAAAATCCGCGGAGGCTGCCTGTCGCAAGACATTCACATTCATATCCCGCTCATGTTTGATGCGCTGGCTCGCGCTCTTGAAAACAGCCGTTTACAGATTCATACAACACCCAACATAGGAGATTCATCATGGCAATTCATGCAATCAATGTCCGGAACCAGTTTCGCGGCAGAATCAAGGAAATCATCACCGGCCCGGTCGTTTCAGAAGTCGATGTGGAAACGGCCCTCGGCATCGTCACCTCAGTCATCACCACACGCTCTGTCAATGAACTGGGTTTACAGGTTGGCACCGAGGTACTGGCACTCGTCAAATCCACCGAAGTCTCTATCGCCAAGGTTTAATCGACGGTCAGCAGCAAAAGCTGAAAATGGCTGCCCTCGTCATCAACTTCCACGGATTGATATCGTTTTGTCTTCGAACACCAGGAAGCATGTGTTATTGCCAGTCGCAACAAGCAATGCACATCCCTTGACTCTCGAATGGAGAACATCATGATCAGAACTATTTTATGGATTTTGAGTTCTGCCTACTTTTTTGCAGTAGGCGTGGCATTTTTACTGCTGGCAACGGAGTCGCATGCCGTGGAAGCCTCTTCCGCAGATGCCCAATTATTGATTGCAGAAATAAGCGATGAAACGGCCGATCGGCATTTCAGCAAAAAAGCGCTGTCTGCCTTACCTGCCAGCAACCTATTCAGGAACGCTTGATATCAAGCAGAAGCCTGACCCGATCTCCTCCTCGATATCCGGCAAACCTGGAAAGGTTGCCGGATTTTTTTACGATTAAGATAGACAGATCAGGAGAATGATTTAGCGGAGCTTAACCTGCGCAAGGCATTGCACAACACGTCAACTTCAGCATAGGTATTATAGAACGCCAATGATGGCCGTACCGTTGTTTCAAGACCGAAACGGCGCAGGATCGGCTGCGCGCAATGGTGTCCTGAGCGAACGGCGATACCCTCTTCATTCAAGGCGGCACCAACTTCCTCGCTCTTGTACCCATCAAGATTAAACGACAGCACGCTGGCTTTTTCCTTCGCGGTGCCGACCAGATGCAAGCCCGGAATTTGCTGCAAGGCATTGGTGGCATAGACCAGCAATTCATGCTCATAACGCGCGATATTATCAATCCCGATCCGTTCCACATATTCCAGCGCTGCGCCAAGCCCGACGGCATCGGCAATATTGCCCGTGCCGGCTTCAAACTTGCTGGGCGCTTCGTGGTAGACGGTCCTCTCGAAGGTCACATCCTGAATCATGTTGCCGCCGCCCTGCCATGCAGGCATGTCTTTCAACACGTCTGCCTTGCCGTAAAGCGCACCGATGCCGGTCGGGCCGAATACCTTGTGCCCGGAAAAGACAAAAAAGTCGGGGTCCAGCGCCTGCATATCGACGCGCATATGCGACACCGACTGCGCACCATCCAGCAGCACTTTTGCGCCTGCGTTATGCGCAATCCGGATCATCTCCGCAGCGGGCGTCACCGTGCCCAGGGCATTGGATACCTGGGTAAAGGAAACCAGTTTGGTTCGCGCAGTCACCAGCTTTTGATATTCATCCAGCAATACCTGGCCGCTATCATCCACCGGCGCCACTTTGAGCCTGGCGCCGGTCTCAAGGCACAATTGTTGCCAAGGGACGATGTTCGCGTGATGCTCCAAATGCGAAATCACGATTTCATCGCCTTCGGCCAAGTGTTTTTTACCCCAGCTCTTGGCAACCAGATTGATCGCTTCGGTGGTACCCCGGACAAAAATGATATTGTCGGTTGAAGGTGCGTTGATAAAACGCCTGACCGACTCGCGCGCATCTTCATAAGCATCTGTCGCACGCGCGGCAAGCTCATGCGCGGCACGATGGATGTTGGAGTTCTCATGCAAGTAGAAATAGGAAATCCGATCGATCACCGCCTGCGGCTTTTGCGTAGTCGCCGCATTATCGAACCAGATGAGCGGGCGCCCGTTCACCAGCTCGCCCAGGATCGGGAAATCCTGGCGCACGAGATTGGCATCGAATGGCGGATGCGAGGATGGCGCAAAAGCCGTTTCAGAAAAATGAAAAGGTGAATCCTGCAAAAAATAATAGCTGCCAGGCGCAGAATGGGCGGCCGTTGCGGATCTGACCCCGGAGTCTGCGAGCAGCCCATGCAGCTCGGCTTGATATGGAATATCGATACCGCCGGTCAACTGGTTGATTTCCAGCTGGTTTTCCAGCGCTGGCACATACTGCAGGATACCGGCCCTGGCCGCGGATGAAGGCTCCACTGCTTTTACCGCGCCATCGGGCGAAATACCGGAAGCGGGGAACGGCAAGGTGTTGACATCCGGCAACACCGCCAATGCAGCGATATCCGGGACATGGGACTGATGCCCTGGCGCAACCGGCTCCCGCGCATCCGACAGGGAAGCTGTCGAAGGAATGTCAGTCCCGGCAGCAAAAGGCGACCCTGCAGGAAAACCCTCCGCATAGAGCGCATTGGCCAGCCTGGACAATTCCGCGACATCCAGTTGCCCCGTTTCGGATGCCTCGCGTGCGATCGCCAACCCCGCCGCCATGCGCGGGTGCTCGCCCGGCAATGAAGCCAGAATCGCCTCCGGCTCGAAAGAGGACAAATCGCTGAAATTACTTGTACTCATAGTAGTTGCCTACGTCGACATTCTCCAGCACGGCAATCGAATCGTCCGTCAACACGGCAAGCGAGCAATAAAGAGATACCAGGTAAGAGGCAATCGCCTTGTGGTTGATGCCCATGAAACGCACGGAAAGCCCCATGCTTTGCTGGCCGGGCAGGTTCGGCTGATACAGCCCGACGACGCCTTGACGGCTTTCACCCGTGCGCAGCAGCAGGATATTGGTCTTGCCTTTCGTCACGTGCAGTTTATCGGTTGGAATCAGCGGAATACCGCGCCAGGTGATGAACTGCGAGCCAAACAGGCTGACAGTCGGCGGCGGCACGCCGCGGCGGGTGCACTCGCGACCAAAGGCGGCAATCGCCTGCGGATGCGCAAGGAAGAAAGCCGGCTCTTTCCAGACCTTTGCCAGCAGTTCATCCAGATCATCCGGCGTGGGCGAACCGGTACGCGGCTTCACTTTCTGCGTACTGGCGATATTGTGCAGCAGGCCGTATTCCTTATTATTGATAAGCTCGCTTTCCTGCCGCTCCTTCACCGTCTCGATGGTCAGGCGCAACTGTTCCTTGATCTGGTTGTGCGGGCTGCTGTAGAGGTCGGAAACGCGCGTATGCACATCCACCACGGTATTCACCGCATTCAGCACATACTCACGGCCCCACTCTTCATAATCGACAAAGGTAGCCGGCAGTTCACGCTCATCCTTGTTGGAACAATCCACCTCGATTTTGCTCGGGTCCTTGGCCTTGTTGACACGATAAATACCTGCCTCGACCGGCACCCATTGCAGCAGATGCACGAGCCAGCGCGGGCTGATGGTACTGAGCATCGGCACCGTTTTGGTTGCATTCGCCAGCGTCCTTGCGGCAACATCGCCTAATGCGGTATGCCCATGATTAGATTCGGCCATTCAAAAGTCTCCTGATAATTTAAGTTTAGGTGGGTTACATTCAATATTTATTCAGCTGTATCGCGTGGCATCCTGCTGCCGGTTTCGGCGTAATGCTTCCGGGGTGATCGACTGGGCAGCGGACACCGCATCCAGCGGCGCGGCATCCATCTTGGCCTGGGTCACGTTGCTGCCGGCGGGAACGCTATGGGTCAACCAGACGTTGCCGCCGATGGCCGAGCCGCGACCGATGGTGATGCGGCCCAGGATGGTGGCGCCGGCATAGATCACCACATCATCCTCGACAATCGGGTGACGCGCATTACCCTTGATCAGCGCTCCGTTTTCATCGGTAGGAAAGCGTTTGGCGCCCAAGGTGACCGCCTGGTAGATACGGACATGGTGGCCGATGATGGCTGTCTCGCCGATCACCACCCCGGTCCCGTGGTCGATGAAGAAGGCTTCGCCGATGCTGGCGCCCGGATGGATATCGATACCGGTAGCAGAATGCGCAATTTCGGAAACGATGCGCGCAATCAACGGCAGCCCGAGTTGATGCAATTGGTGCGCGAGGCGATAGTGCAAAATGGCATGGATGCCCGGATAGCAGACCAGCACCTCATCCACGCTTCTCGCGGCCGGATCGCCTTCATAGGCGGCACCGATATCGGTATCCAGCAGTTCCCTTACCCTCGGCAGGCTTTTTGCGAATTGGCGCACGATGGCAGCCGCGTCACGTTCCGGCGCATGCTCCGCGTTGTCGTCGGCCGTGAATTTCAGTTCCAGCCTGACTTGCGTCAGCAACTCCCGCAACGCCGTATCCAGCGTGTGGCCGACAAAATAATCCAGCCCCTCATCCTTCAGGTCCGGCAAACCCAGCCGGTTGGGAAACAGCACGGCACCCAGGCCATCGACAATCGCGGACAATATCTTGCGCGAAGGCAGCTTGGGCGGCTTGTGACTGCGATTCCGATTGGCCAGCGCGGATAACCGCAACCGTTTCAGTTCCGCGACAATCTCGCTGACACCAAGATCATCCTGGTGATCCGTATGTGACACTGTCTGGTCTTCCATTGAGTCTCATCCAACTTTATCAAGGCCGTAAAAACAAAAAAGCCAGCGGTCTCTCGACGCACTGGCTTCCGGTAGTCCGGTCAGCTTCGGCTAACTTTTGGTACTTTCACATTGTCATTGGCGGGAATGAACCCTGTTGGGACGAATATACACCACTCGGATTCACAAAAAAAGTGCTCACGATAAATTAGGCGGGCTGCCTTTGCGCGGGCCGCATCCATATTCATTTATATTATATTTATATTTAATATTATTCTTTTACATTATTTCATGGATCTTCTATATTGCGGAAATCCCGCTATTTGCCATCATTTCAGGAGCACTCATGTTAAGAAAGCTAACACTCGCAGCACTATTTTTCTCTTCCAGCGCACTGGCAGACACCAGTCTTCTGAATGTTTCCTATGACGTCAGCAGGGAGTTCTACAAAGACTTCAACCAGGCATTCATCCAGGACTGGAAAGAAAAAACCGGCGAGACCATCACCGTGAACCAGTCGCATGGCGGCTCCAGCAAGCAGGCACGGTCCGTGGCGGACGGATTGCAGGCCGACATCATCACCATGAACCAGTCACTGGATATCGACATCCTGTACGAGCGCGGCAAGCTGATTCCCAAGGATTGGCAGAAGCGCCTGGCATCGAATAGCGCCCCTACCGCATCCACAACCGTATTCCTGGTGCGCAAGGGCAACCCGAAAAACATCAAGGATTGGGATGACCTCGTAAAACCGGGTGTGGGTATCATCCTGCCCAACCCCAAAACTTCAGGAAACGGGCGTTACAGCTATCTCGCGGCATGGGGCAGCGTCATCAAAAAAGGCGGCAACGAAGTCCAGGCCAAGGAATTCGTGAACAAGTTCTTCAAGAACGTTCCCATCCTCGATGCAGGAGGCCGCGGGGCCACAACCACTTTTGTCCAGCGCGGGATCGGTGACGTGCTGCTGACGTTTGAAAATGAAGTCTCGCTCATTACGAACGAACTGGGCGGTGACCAGTTCGAGGTGGTCTACCCCAGCGTCAGCGTGCTGGCGGAAAACCCGATTTCCCTGGTAGACAAGGTGGTGGACAAGCGCAAAACCAGAAAAGTCGCGCAGGCCTATCTCGATTTCCATTACTCCGAAAAAGCACAGGATATTGCCGTCAAGCACTCACTGCGCCCTCGCGATGCAGCGGCCGCCGAAAAACACAAGAGCAAGTTCAAGTCTCTCGACCTGTTCACGATTGATGAGATTTTCGGTAGCTGGGCAAATGCACAGAAAACCCATTTCGCCGATGGCGCATTGTTCGACCAGATTTACGTGAAGTAGAAGAATCGGGAAATCATCATGCCAAACCAGAAAATCGAGAAAACACATGTCAGGGAGCTCAGAGAGCAGTTGCATGAAGCGCTCTATCTCGACCTTGACGAGTATGGGCTGGAAGAGCCTGAGGATGGTGAATTCACCAGCAGTTTTCTCGGCATTGAATTGAATAGCGCCTTCCAGCCCATCTACGATAGTGAGGCTGGAGAATTGTTCGGTCACGAGGCGCTGCTGCGCGCGTCATTGGGCAATGCACAACAGATCAGCCCGGAATTCGCCTTCAGCTTTTCCGACCAGTCCGGCCGGCTGGTGAAATTCGACCGTATATGCAGGACGCTGCACCTGCTCAACTTCCGCCAGATATATGCAGAAGAAGGCTTGCTGTTTCTCAATGTGCATCCGCAACTGCTATTGAACGTGAATGCGCACGGCAAGGTCTTCGAGCGCATCCTGCATGCCAACTCGGTGCCGACCAACCGCGTGGTGATCGAGATTAAAGAGAGCATCATCGATAACGACAATCAACTTGCCGGGGCAGTCGATAATTATCGCGAGCGCCACTACAGGATTGCAATAGACGGTTTCGGCCGCAATCACACGAATCTCACCCGCTTGTGGAAACTTGCACCGGATTTTGTAAAACTGGATTCAGGCATCGTCCAGGAGGCAGAGCTCAACCCGAAACTGCGTAAGGCATTGCCAAAGCTGGTCGATGTCATTCGCGACCTTGGGGCACAGCCCGTGATTCAGGGCATTGAAACGCAAACGCAATTCGACATTGCGATCGAATCAGGAAGTACCCTGCTGCAAGGTTATTTCCTGGGTAAACCCGTCACGGCAAAGGAGCTCCGGCCATCAAAGGTTTTCAAACCCACCATACGCGTGGCGGCTTGATTTTGTAGCATCGTTGTTATCATTCTCCTCCCTTCGGGCTTGCTACTTCACACAGAGGTGCCAGCCCATTTTTTATATCTTTCTACCTTCGCGCACATCATCCATCAGCAATGCTTGACTTTAGTAAAAAGCGGCATACACTTTATCAGATGCATTAATTGATGCTTGTTACTGTGGCTTTATGCCATAGGAGCGAGGTTCATGGTCGATGTTAGCGGTACCGCATCCTCGGAGCATTATTCAATTACTGCCAGGCCCAATAGCTCATTGACCCCGGCCGGGGCTCTTTGTGTCGTCGCCATCATTTCCCTGCTCACTCTCGTACTGGCTACTGCATTTACCCTGATCGGCGCATGGCCGGTGCTGGTTTTCGCCTTTATCGAACTGTATGCCGTCTATTGCTGCTTCAATCAATATCTGCGCCACGCCTGGGATTACGAGCAACTCACCATAGACGGCGACAAAGTCAAGGTCGTGCAGCATGCGCTTGGGCATGAGATGCAGGTGGAGCTCAATAGCCGTCTGGCAAATGTGGTCATGGAATGCGATGCAGACGGTTCCTGTCGGCGATTGTCCCTGGTTTCACATGGCCGCGAAATCGAGTTCGGCCGGCATATGAGCGGTGATGAACGCATGATTCTGGGCAAACAGCTCATACCGCGATTCAACGGTTTCATGACATCAACATCAAGCTGATGGGAGATGGCAAACATGTCCGATACGCCAGGAAAAATATTCACAGCATCCATCCTTATATCCCTGCTTTTATTCCCCGGCTTCGCCGTCGCTGAACTTGCCTTCAACCTGCCTCCGCCGGCAACGGTCATCGCCCGGGAAATTTATGACCTGCATACCCTGATTCTGCTGGTATGCCTGTTCATATTCATCGTGGTGTTCGGATTCATGTTCTACGCTTTATATAAACACCGTAAATCCGTTGGTCACAAAGCCTCCCGGTTTAGCGACAACACCCGGCTGGAATATGCCTGGACCATCATCCCGATGCTGATCCTGATGGGGATGGCGTATCCAACCACCAAAACCATCCTGTCCATGAAAGATACCGAATCGCATGACATGAGTATCAAGGTCACCGGCCACCAATGGCGCTGGGAGTACGACTACATGGACGAAAACCTGCGTTTCACCAGCAATCTCGCAACGCCGCGGGACCAGATTGAGAACAGGGCGGCCAAAGGTGCCCACTACTTGCTGGAAGTGGACAATCCCATGGTGGTGCCCATCGGCAAGAAAGTCAGGCTGCTGCTGACGGCAACAGACGTCATCCATTCCTGGTGGATACCGGAATTCGGCGTCAAGCAGGATGCCATTCCCGGTTTTATCAACGAGACCTGGTTCCAGGTGGATGAGCCCGGGTTTTATCGCGGGCAATGTGCCGAGTTGTGCGGAGTTGGGCACGGCTTCATGCCGATCGTGGTGCAAGCCATGACCGAGCCGGAATACGAGGCCTGGCTGACCGGGCAGAAGTCGATGCTGGCCGCGGTCGCTGAAGCAGCAGGCAGGACCTACACGCTGGAAGAATTAAAAACCCATGGGGAAAAGGTATTCAATACCAATTGCGCCGTCTGCCACCAGGCCAGCGGCCAGGGCATGGCCGGTGTGTTCCCGCCGCTGATTGATGGCGCACCGTTCAAGGCGAGCGCTGATTCAGCGGCCAGGCTTTCCGCACGCGGTTTCTGGAAAGACGGAAAAATCGTGCTGGGGCCCGTTAAAAAACATCTGGATATTGTCATGCACGGCATAGCGGGATCCACCATGATGCCGTTCGGCAGTCAGTTATCGGATCTGGATATTGCTGCGGTAATCACTTATGAACGCAACAGTTGGGGTAACCAGACCGGCGACATAATCCAGCCGGCAGAAGTCACCTCGCTTCGCAACCCGGAAACTCAGGGAGACGACAATGACAACGATCGCAGATGAGCATCATGCCCATGCGCATCCCGGCGGCATACTGCGCTGGGTAACGACGACCAATCACAAAGACATCGGCACGCTGTATTTATGGTTCAGCTTCATCATGTTCCTGCTCGCGGGCTCGATGGCCATGCTGATTCGTACCGAATTGTTCCAGCCTGGCCTGCAGTTCATACAGCCGGACCTCTTCAATCAACTGACGACCATGCATGGCTTGCTGATGATTTTCGGCGCCATCATGCCGGCATTCGTCGGTTTCGCCAACTGGCAGATTCCCATGATGATAGGCGCTCCCGACATGGCGTTCCCGCGCCTGAACAACTGGAGTTTCTGGCTATTGCCGGCAGCGGCCTCGCTGCTGTTGTTTTCCTTTTTCGTACCGGGCGGCGCCATTGCAGGCGGCTGGACGCTGTATCCGCCGCTCTACATTCAAGGCGGCATCGCTTACGACATGACGATATTCTCCCTGCATATCATGGGCATATCGTCCATCATCGGTTCCATCAATATCATCACGACCATACTCAACATGCGCGCGCCCGGCATGTCGCTGATGAAAATGCCCTTGTTCGTATGGACATGGCTCATCACAGCCTACCTGTTGATCGCCGTGATGCCGGTGCTGGCATCCGCAATCACCATGCTGCTTACGGATCGCCATTTCGGCACGCATTTCTTCGATCCTGCCGGCGGCGGCGATCCGGTGATGTTCCAGCACATCTTCTGGTTCTTCGGGCATCCTGAGGTATACATCATGATACTGCCTGCATTTGGCATTATCTCCACCATCATCCCCACTTTTTCCAGGAAGCCCTTGTTCGGCTACCATTCCATGGTCTACGCAACAGCTTCCATCGCCATTCTGTCTTTCGCCGTCTGGGCGCATCACATGTTCACGGTCGGGCTTCCAGCGGCAGGGTTGCTGTTCTTCATGTACACCACCATGCTGATTGCCATCCCTACGGGCGTGAAGGTCTTCAACTGGGTAGCCACCATGTGGCGCGGCTCGATTACTTTTGAAACCCCCATGCTGTTTTCAATCGCAGTGGTCTGCCTGTTTACCATAGGCGGCTTCAGCGGACTGGTGCTTGCGATTGTGCCGGTGGATATCCAGTTGCAGGATACTTATTATGTAGTGGCGCATTTCCACTATGTCCTGTTTTCAGGTGCAGCCATGAGCATCATGGCCGGTGTTTACTACTGGCTGCCGAAATGGACCGGCCATATGTACAACGAGTGTTTGGGCAAATGGCATTTCTGGCTCACGACCATTGCATTTAACGTCACGTTTTTCCCCATGCATTTTGTCGGCCTGGCAGGCATGCCGCGCCGCATTCCGGATTATGCACTGCAATTCGCCGACTTCAACATGATGTCCTCCATCGGCGCATTCGTGCTCGGGGCAAGCCAGTTGCTGTTCCTCTACACCGTCATCAAATGCATAGCCGGCGGCAAGGTCGCGGGGGCAAGTCCGTGGGAGGGTGCGGATACGCTCGAATGGACTCTATCCTCCCCGCCGCCGTATCACAGCTTCGACGTTGCACCGGTAGTCAAATAAACGGAAAGGACTGTCTGGCATGAACAAGCATATCTCCCGGCAACCGCACTATTACATTCCGGCCCCTTCCTACTGGCCGATTATCGGCTCGTTTGCGCTGCTGATCACATTTGCCGGTTTTGTCCTGCTGCTGCACCAGGCCGAATCAGGCCCTTACATCATGGCAGCCGGAATACTGGTGCTGGTTTATATGCTATTCGGCTGGTTCGGCACGGTCATCCGCGAAAGCCGGCAAGGATTGTTCAATGAACAAGTCGATCTTTCCTTCCGCTGGGGCATGTGCTGGTTCATTTTTTCAGAGGTCATGTTTTTCGCGGCATTTTTCGGGGCTTTGTTCTATGCGCGGTTTTTTGCTGTTCCGGGGCTGGCAGAAACCCCCATGCTCTGGCCTGGTTATTCGGATACATGGCCGACCGCCGGGCCGGGGCTGAAAGACCAGTTTACGCCGATGGCGGCATGGGGCATTCCCGCCGTCAACACCTTGATACTGCTCAGCTCTGGCGCAACGGTGACCTGGGCGCATTGGGGGCTGAAGAAGAACAACCGGTCGCAGCTTAACCTGGGATTGCTGCTCACCATCGTGCTCGGGCTGGTCTTCCTCGCATTACAGGTATATGAGTACTTCATAGCCGATTTCAGCCTCAAGACCGGAATCTACGGCGCCACCTTCTTTATGCTGACAGGGTTTCACGGGGCCCATGTCACGCTGGGCGCCATCATGCTTTCCGTGATTCTGGTCCGTACCCTTGCCGGGCATTTCACGCCCACCAGCCACTTCGGATTCGAGGCAGTGACCTGGTACTGGCACTTTGTCGATGTGGTTTGGCTGATTTTGTTTGTCTTTGTCTACTGGCTTTGAATAAACAAGGAGCAATGCAAACCGGGCAGGTTGCAGGAGCAGGTTTTACAGAAGCGCCACCCGTCAGGGGAATATCTGGTGCCTGGCGGGCCAGGCATCATGGTACTGACCGTGCAGATGCAACCTGTCGACAAGCTGGCATATCTCTTCCACCCTTTTCAGGGGCACCGAGACGATCATCATGATCTCGCCCTGCTCTATTCTCGCTTTCACGGCATCAAGGTCGGAATTGATAAAGTTCACCCCGAGCATCGCCAGCCAGAAAGCACCGGCAACAGCACCGGAAAAAGTGGTGATCGCCAGGATGCCGACCCAATGCAAATCCGTATACCATGGCGGGAAGGCCAATGCCATCAGGCCGGCCAGCAACCCCAAACCGCTGCCGTACAGAATGCCTCGCTCACCCTCATGGATCGCATCCGTTGTCTCCAGCACATTTGCACGATGCAGCATTTTGCCAAGATTGATGCCGGGCTTTGCTATGAAATGGATATGCCTGTTATCGATACAGGCAAGCAGCATCTCTTTCCAGGCATGCCGTGCGGTTCTGACATCCGGGAAAATGAATTCCAGTCTGCGTCTCATCATGCTCTCCTTCACTTGAAATTGAAAAAAGCACAATTGATTTACATACCATACCCATATAAATTAGTCAAGTATTAAAGGCCGGCAGGATCAGCCCGAAGAAATATGCGAGCCGGTTCGCAAAAGTCGTCTGTTCATACCCGATAATACGTCCGGCGCTCGACAGAAAAGCCCGCAAGGAGAACTTTTCCGCTAGCGGTACACCCAAGCAAGGAATAAACTAGGGAACTGACGGCCAATGCCGACCTCACCACTTTCGACAAAGCTGATTCAAACGCTGATCTGGTATGCCTCCTTGAACCCGCGCCGGGAACAAAACAATCATTAGTTATAAACATATAAAAACTTATTCTTTTAAATACTTTTAAAGCTTTGCTACATTGGCGTCCGGCTTCAACACTTATGGCGCATCATGGCAACCCGCAAAAACGTACTTCCCGGTTTCAACCTTTCACTGGGTTACACCATCCTGTATCTTAGTCTGATCGTACTGATTCCACTTTCGGCAGCATTTATCAAAACCACGGAACTGAGCTTCGCCGAGTTCTGGGATGTGGTCACCACGCCTCGCGTCGTTGCTTCCTACAAGCTGACGTTCGGCGCTTCGCTGATCGGTGCCTCCATCAATGCCGTATTTGGCTTGCTCACGGCCTGGGTACTGGTGCGTTACACCTTTCCCGGCAAGCGCATCGTCGATGCGCTGGTAGATTTGCCGTTTGCCTTGCCTACTGCAGTGGCGGGGATTGCATTGACTGCAATTTTTGCCGGTAATGGCTGGATCGGCAGCCTGCTGGAACCGCTCGGCATCAAGGTCGCATTCACGCCTTTGGGTGTAGTGGTGGCGCTGACTTTCATTGGCCTGCCCTTCGTTGTGCGAACGGTGCAGCCTGTGCTGGAAGATCTGGAAGCCGAGGCGGAAGAGGCAGCCGCCAGCCTTGGCGCCAATCGCTGGCAGACTTTTAGCCGGATTATCTTCCCCGCCTTGTTGCCGGCCTTGTTGACGGGTTTTGCACTGGCGTTCGCGCGGGCTGTCGGTGAATACGGTTCGGTGATTTTCATCGCAGGCAACATGCCCATGGTGTCGGAAATCACGCCGCTCATCATCATCACCAAACTTGAGCAATACGATTATGCGGGCGCCACTGCCGTCGCGGTGGTGATGCTGATCATCTCCTTCATTTTACTGCTGGCCATCAACGGCCTGCAGTGGTGGAACAGTCGCCGTAACGGTCAAGTACGCTAATCCAGGGATCCAACATGGCAACTATCGCAATTTCGCAATACACCAATTATAAAAGCAAAGTGGCTCACAGCCGGGCCACCTCTGAGCCGGCGTGGATACGCTGGCTGCTGATTACCATCACACTAGTATTTTTAAGTGTTTTTCTATTCATTCCACTGGCCGCGGTGTTCACCGAAGCCTTGCGCAAAGGTGTCGAGACCTATTTTTCCGCGCTTACCGAACCGGATGCGCTTTCTGCCATCAAGCTGACCCTGCTTGCCGCCGGTATTGCCGTTCCGCTCAACCTGGTTTTCGGTATCGCTGCGGCCTGGTCCATCGCCAAGTTCGAATTCAAGGGCAAAAGCATACTGATTACGCTGATCGACTTGCCGTTTGCGGTTTCGCCTGTCATCGCAGGCCTGATCTATGTGCTGATATTCGGCCTGCAAGGCTGGTTCGGTGCCTGGCTGATCGAAAACGATTACAAGATCATCTTTGCCCTGCCCGGTATCGTGCTCGCCACCATTTTCGTTACCGTGCCCTTTGTCGCACGCGAGCTGATTCCGCTGATGCAAGCCCAGGGCAAGGAGGAGGAGGAGGCAGGCCTGGTACTTGGCGCTTCCGGCTGGCAGATTCTCTGGCGCATCACCCTGCCCAATGTGAAGTGGGGGTTGCTTTACGGCGTGATTCTTACCAATGCGCGCGCCATGGGGGAATTCGGCGCGGTCTCGGTGGTATCGGGACACATTCGCGGCCTGACCAATACCATGCCGCTGCATGTGGAAATTCTCTATAACGAATACAACTACGCGGCAGCATTTGCAGTGGCATCGCTACTGGCGTTTCTTGCGTTGATTACGGTCGCATTGAAAAGCTATGTTGAGTGGCAGGTCGCACGCAGCGCCAGCACTGAAGAAAAAACATCGGAAGAATAACGGGGTTTATATAACATGAGCATCGACATCAAGAACATCACCAAACAATTCGGCAGCTTCAACGCGCTCAACAATGTCAGCGTGGACGTGCCGAGCGGCGAACTGGTCGCACTGCTGGGACCTTCCGGTTGCGGCAAGACCACGCTGCTGCGCATCATCGCCGGGCTGGAAAGCGCCGATAGCGGCAGCATCCTGTTCCATGGCGAGGAAGCCACCAACCGCGACGTGCGCGAGCGCCAGGTGGGCTTTGTCTTCCAGCATTACGCGCTGTTCCGCCACATGACCGTGTTCGAGAATGTCGCATTCGGTTTGCGCGTCAGGCCGAAAAAGACGCGGCCTTCCGATGGGGAAATTCATCGCCGCGTGCATGAACTCCTGAACCTGGTGCAACTGGATTGGCTGGCAGACCGCTATCCGCCGCAACTTTCCGGCGGCCAGCGCCAGCGTATCGCGCTGGCACGCGCGTTGGCAGTCGAGCCCAAGGTCCTGCTGCTGGATGAGCCATTCGGCGCGCTGGATGCCAAGGTGCGCAAGGACCTGCGCCGCTGGCTGCGCCGCCTGCATGACGAACTGCACATCACCAGCGTATTCGTCACCCACGACCAGGAAGAGGCGCTGGAAGTCGCCGACCGCATCGTCGTCATGAACCAAGGCAATGTCGAGCAGATCGGCACGCCGCAGGACGTGTACGATCATCCGGCATCGCCGTTCGTCTACAAATTCCTCGGCAACGTCAACCTGTTCCACAGCCGCGTACATGCCGGCCGGGCCCATATCGGCGATATCGAGATCGAGTTGCAGGATCACCAGGACACACAGGACAGTCCGGCCTCGGCCTATGTCCGTCCGCACGACATCGACATCCAGAAAACCCGGGGCAATACGCCTGCATTCGAAGCCGTCATCAGCTATATCCACTCGCTTGGGCCGCTGGTCAGGCTGGAGCTGCAACGCGCCGACCAGACCGAAATCGTTGAAGCCGAACTGACACGCGAGCGCTTCAGGGAACTGGAGATCGCGGAAGGCGACCGCGTATTCGTCCACCCGCGGAATGTACGGGTGTTCCTGGATCAGGCGACCTGATCCGGCAAATTCCGAAAAGCCGACCTGACAACCGGAGGCTAGTGCGTAAAAGCACTAGCCTTTTTTATTTGATGTCCTGCCAGAACGAAGGAATCCATATGAAATTGATTTACAGAAGTCTCGCGTTGATGGGGCTTTTTGCCATGACAAATGCACATGCCACAGACGGCTATTTTGCTCACGGATACGGCGTCAAATCACAGGGCGCCGGTGGCGTGGGCATTGCCCTTCCACAGGACGCCCTTGTCATCGCAGCCAACCCCGCCGGTCTTGCCTGGGTTGGCGATCGCCTGGATATCGGCGCCACTTTGTTCAGGCCGATCCGCAGTGCAGAAATTGAAGGAAGCCCTGCTCCGGTCAATGGAAAATACGACGGCAGCGATACCAAAAATTTCCTAATTCCCGAATTAGGCTATAGCCGAGAGCTCAATCCAGACGTCACCATCGGTATCGCGGCCTATGGCAACGGCGGCATGAATACCGACTACAAGGACGGCTTCCCGCTGTTCGGCAATACGCGCGCCGGGGTCGATTTGATCCAGTTGTTCGTCACACCGACCATCGCCTGGAAAATTACGCCCGATCAGTCGATCGGCATCAGCTTGAATCTGGCTTACCAGCGATTCGAAGCCAAGGGGCTGCAAAACTTTGCAAACCCGGTATTTTCCCAGTCTCCCGACCATGTCACCAACAAGGGGAAGGATTCATCTTACGGTGCTGGGCTGCATATCGGCTGGTTCGGCCAGGTCACGGAGGCACTGTCGCTTGGCGCCCACTACCAGACCAGGACTTACATGTCTGAATTCGACAGGTACAAGGGCCTGTTTGCGGAACAAGGCGATTTCGACATTCCGGCGACTTACGGCGCAGGTTTTGCGTTCAAGGCCACCCCTGCGCTCACCCTGGCAGGCGATGTGCAGCGTATCCGCTACAGCAGCGTCGATTCGGTCGGCAACTCCCTGTCCAAGCTTCTTACCGCGCAATTGGGTAACAGCAAGGGCGCGGGGTTCGGCTGGGAAGACGCAACCGTCTACAAACTCGGTGTGCTGTATGCACATAACGAGCAACTCACGCTTCGCGCCGGCTATAACCATGTGGACCAGCCGATTCCAGGCAGCCAGACATTATTCAACACGCTCGCACCGGCCGTCGTGGAAAACCATGTCACCCTCGGCGCCACATGGACATTCGCCAACAAGAGTGCGCTCTCATTCAGCTACCTGCATGCCTTTGAGCATGAGGTCAAAGGCACTAACTCCATCCCGGGTGCCTTCGGCGGCGGAGACGTCAACCTCAAGATGTATCAGGATTCACTCGGTATCGCTTATAGCTGGGTGCTTTGAAAGCTTGAAAATAGCCAATCGGGAAAGCAATTGATATGATTGACTGGGCCAATTTCTCGCCCTTGCCGTCCTTCGGCGGCGGACTGCTGATCGGCCTGGCAGCCGCCATATTGATTATCTTCAACGGCAGAATTGCTGGCGTGAGCGGCATACTGGGTGGGATTTTCATAAGAGAAAAGGGAAATACCGCATGGCGGCTCATGTTCCTGGCCGGCTTGGTTGCGGCTCCCCTGGTTTATGGGCTGGTATCGGCCCTGCCGGCAGTGGTGCAGGAAACGGGCCCAGGCCTGCTGTTTGCCGCAGGATTATTGGTCGGGCTGGGGACATACTATGGTTCCGGCTGCACCAGCGGGCATGGCGTCTGCGGCCTGTCGCGCTTGTCATTACGCTCATTGGCAGCTACGCTGACTTTTATGACAGCCGGTATTGCGACGGTCTGGCTCGTCAGATACGTGACCGGTTGGGAATAGGCCATTGAGGCTCTTCAGCGCACTGATTGCCGGGCTGATATTCGGCGTTGGGTTAATCCTTTCCGGCATGACCGATCCGGCCAAGGTGATCGGGTTCCTGGATGTGAGCGGACGCTGGAACCCTTCACTCGGCCTTGTCATGGGGGGTGCTATTCTTGTGGCATTCCCTGCCTTCAACCATGCAAAAAACC
The DNA here is from genome assembly GCA_905339275.1 of Methylophilaceae bacterium. Taxonomy (GTDB): domain Bacteria; phylum Pseudomonadota; class Gammaproteobacteria; order Burkholderiales; family Methylophilaceae; genus UBA6140. The sequence continues at coordinate 322,329 of CAJPFK010000001.1, read as the reverse complement.
ATCCCAAAAGCCTGTTGGGAGAACCCGTTCAATTACCGGCAGAGCGCAAGATTGACCGCCGGTTGATTCTGGGCGCCATGACTTTCGGGATTGGCTGGGGGCTGTCAGGCTATTGCCCGGGCCCGGCGCTTGCCTCCCTGCTCACGGGAGGGATCGAACCGCTGATATTTACACTTGGCATGGTGATCGGCACCATCATCCCTGTCCAGATCAAAAAACGTTCATCTAAAGCCCGATAATCCTTGAGAATCCTTTCCCGGCCTGCAGGCCGCTTGAGGCTAAGCGCAATATCAGGCTTTACGTTATAATCCGGTGACTTAGCCGAATGGATTCAGGCCGTACCTCTGATGATCAAAAAATTGCTGCAACGGGTCTTTAACCCGGGCAAACAAAAATCCGGAAAAAAACCGAAGGGTATATCCCAACAGAATGCCAAAGTCATCCCCCGCAGTACGCATGGTATAGACCGCAAGCTTTTAAGCACCGCCGCCCTGAAAACCACGGAAGGCCTGCAAAAGGCAGGATTCGAGGCCTATGTCGTCGGTGGCGCGGTACGCGATCTGCTGTTGAAAAGACGTCCGAAGGATTTCGATGTCGCCACCAATGCAACACCGGAACAGGTCAACCGCGTTTTCCGCCGCTCCCGTATCATCGGCCGCCGTTTCCGGCTCGTCCACGTGATATTCGGCGATGAAACGGTAGAGGTCTCCACCTTCCGCGGTAGCCATCTGGCGGATGACGACAATGCCAGAACCGCTGAAAGCGGACGCATCCTGCGCGACAACGTCTTCGGCAACCAGGAAGAAGATGCCGTCAGGCGTGATTTCACGGCCAATGCCCTGTATTACGACCCGGCAACCGAAGAAGTCCTCGACTTTCACAATGGTGTTGCCGATATCAAGGCCGGGGTGCTGCGCATGATCGGCGACCCGGCAACACGCTACCGCGAAGACCCCGTGCGCATGCTGCGCGCCATCCGGCTCTCGGCCAAACTCGGCCTCAAGCTCGATGCGGCAACCGAAACGCCTATCCCGAAAATGGCCGACCTGCTGAAAGACGTACCGGAATCGCGCCTGTTCGACGAAATGCTCAAGCTCTTCCTCTCCGGCCATGCCATGGAAAGCGCCAGGGAATTACGCAGGCATGGCCTGCATCACGGCCTGCTGCCGTTGCTCGACGTCGTGCTGGAACAACCGATGGGTGAACGTTTCGTTAATCTCGCCCTGCAGAATACGGATGATCGCGTACTGGCAGACAAGCCAGTCTCGCCCGGCTTTCTCTTCGCCACCCTGCTCTGGCACGAGGTACTGGCAGCCTGGAAGAAATACCAGGAGGAAGGACACCGGCCGATTCCTGCCTTGCACATGGCCATGACTGAAGTATCGGACATTCAGGCCGAGAAGCTCGCCATCCATAAACGTTACAGCACCACCATGCGCGAAATCTGGGGATTGCAGCCCAGATTCGAGCAACGGGCAGGTAAACGCCCTTATGCACTGATCGAGCATCCACGTTTCCGCGCGGCTTACGACTTTCTGCTGCTGCGTTGCGAATCTGGCGAATTGCCCGCAGAAATCGGCCAATGGTGGTCCGATTTCGCCCATGCCGACGGCGAAATGCGAGCCGCCATGCTGCTGCCGGACACCGAACCGAAAAAACGCCGCCGCCGCAGACGCAGCAGGTCGTCCGGTGGCCCGGATACAGGACCCGGCCAAGCGGCATGAGCAAAGCTTATGTAGCGCTAGGCAGCAACCTGCATCACCCGACGCATCAGGTGCTCAAGGCATTCGATGAACTGGATGCAATGCCGCGGACAAAAACCCTCAGGAAATCCTCGCTGTACCGCACTGCACCCGTGGGTTATGACAATCAGCCGGAGTTCATCAATGCAGTTGTGGCGCTGGAAACGACGCTCAGCCCGGAGGAACTGTTAAGTTACCTGCTGGCAATTGAAAACCTGCACGGCAGGCAGCGCCCGTTCCCGAACGCACCGAGAGCGCTGGATCTGGATTTACTGTTGTACGATAACCTGCAATTGCAAACCGCTGATCTGGTCATTCCCCATCCCAGGATGCACGCGCGCGGCTTTGTACTGTTACCATTAGCGGAAATCGCACCGGACTTGCATATCCCCGGCCCGACGTTATCGCAACAGACCATCGCTGCGCTAGCCGAGACCTGCAAAGACCAGGGTGTAACAAAAATAAGCCCTTGAGGTAACGCTATCAGCTTATGACTATCATCAAGACAGATCTCATCGACAGATACCCTTATATCGTCATCGAGGGCCCGATCGGCAGCGGCAAAACGACGCTGGCACGCAAACTCGCAGACAAATACTCGGCAAGCCTGTTGCTGGAGAACGCAGAATCCAACCCTTTCCTGCCGCGTTTTTATCAGGACGTTCAGCGTTATGCACTGCCGACCCAGCTATTCTTCCTGTTCCAGCGTGCCGGCCAGCTGGGCGACCTGACCCAGCGCGATATGTTTGCCAAAGCCACCATCGCCGACTTTTTTCTGGAAAAAGACCCGATTTTCGCCAGGCTGAACCTGGACGACGAGGAATTTGCGCTTTACCGCCAGATTTACCAGCACCTGCAGTTGAAGGCCTCCCCCCCGGACCTGGTGATCTACCTGCAAACACCGGTAGATGCGCTGGTTGACCGCATCGGGCAACGCAACATCAGTTACGAACAGGAGATTCCGCGGGAGTACTTGGCGAGGCTGGCCGATGCCTACAGCGAATTCTTCCACCAGTACGATGCTTCGCCATTGCTCATCGTCAACAACGAGAAACTCAACATTGCCGCCAATGACGCCGCGCTGGACGTGCTGATCAACCGTATCCTGCAGATTCGCAGCCGCCGCGAATTCTTCAATCCGAATTACGAGTAATCCGCCATGAATCTAGTCACTCTGCAGCAGATGAAAGCACAAGGCGAAAAAATCGCCGTGCTGACCTGCTACGACGCCAGTTTTGCCACGCTGCTGGAAAACGCCGGGGTCGAAGTGCTCCTAGTCGGCGACTCGCTCGGCATGGTATTGCAAGGCGCCAACAGCACCCTGTCGGTAACCCTGCACGACATGCAGTATCACACCCGCTGCGTTGCCAGAGGCAGCAGGAACGCCTATATCGTGACGGACATGCCTTTCGGCAGTTACCAGCAAAGCCCGGAGCAAGCCCTGCGCAATGCCGCCCGCCTGATGGCTTCTGGCGCGCATATGGTGAAACTGGAAGGCGGCGCAGTCATGGCGGAAACCGTGCGATTCCTGGTGCAACGCGGCATCCCGGTCTGCGGCCATCTTGGCCTGACACCGCAATCCGTGCACCAGCTCGGCGGTTATCGTGTACAAGGTCGTGATGATGCCGAAGCCGCGAGGCTATTGCAGGATGCGCAGGCGCTAGCCGAAGCCGGGGCCGGCATGCTGGTACTGGAAATGATACCGGCAGCGCTGGCAAGGCAGGTCACCGAAGCCATCAGGATTCCGACCATAGGCATAGGGGCCGGAGTCGATTGCGATGGACAGGTATTGGTTCTGCAGGACATGCTGGGAATCTACCCGGGCAAATCCCCCAGGTTCACGCGTAATTTCATGCAAGGTGCCGACAGCATTCAGGCGGCCGTCGAGGCTTATGTACAAGCCGTCAAATCCCGGGCATTCCCGGCGATGGAACACAGTTTCTAGGATATAACGATGCAGGTGATTTCCACCGTTGCTGAATTAAGGCAACGGCTCGACCAGCAGGCTTCCGTCGCCTTTGTGCCAACCATGGGCAACCTGCATGCCGGCCATCTGCATCTGGTGGAGCTGGCAAAGCAGCATGGCCAATGCGTTGTCGTCAGTATTTTCGTCAATCCGCTGCAATTCGGCGCTAACGAAGACCTAGCCAGCTACCCCCGCACATTGCAGGCGGACTGCGAAAAGCTCGAAGCTGCAGGGGTAGACATCGTCTTCGCACCCGCGGAAAAGGAAGTCTACCCGGCACCGCAAACCATAAGCATCACCCTGCCGCCGATTGCAGACGAACTCTGCGGCGCCAGCAGACCCGGGCATTTCAGCGGGGTAGCCACCGTTGTCCTCAAACTGTTCAATATGGTCCGGCCCGATGTTGCGGTATTCGGCAAGAAGGATTTTCAGCAGCTGTTCCTGATTCGTGAACTGGTCAAACAGCTGAATCTACCGATTGAAATTGTGGCGGGCGACACTAGGCGAGAGGAGGACGGCTTGGCGATGAGCTCACGCAATGGCTACCTCTCCGATGCACAAAGGCTGGAAGCGCCGAGGTTGCAGCGTGCTCTGAAACTGGTCGTTGAAGCGGTACAAAAGGGCAATCAGGATTACACCGCGATCGAGGCGCAAACGACGCAATTCCTGACCCAGCTGGGCTGGATCGTCGATTACATCTCGATTCGCTCGGCAGAAACACTGCACCCCGCCGAAAAGCCGGACCGGAAACTGGTTGCACTCGCCGCAGCCAGGCTAGGCAAGACCAGGCTCATAGACAATATTGAATTCAGCCTGGATAGCTGAACCCGACATGCCTAATTGGGCTGGACACTGTAGCGCTGCTCGCCCAGCTGCAGCTCCTGCCAGCGGCTTTCGACAACGGAAAACTCCCCATCCTCAATCATCTTGCGAATCTTCGCCGCACTCAGCTTTGCTGGTCCGCTGAATCGCAGCACACCACCCAATTGCCATTGCCTTGCATCCTGAGTAAACACATGCGCGTTGTATTCGCTGAAGATCAGCACTTCCTGCTGGCCGTCGCGGTTTAAGTCCAACTGAAGAACAGTGCATCTGTCCTTGTTCTTCAGGCAGTCTATCCACATTTTATCGTCCTCGGTGGCTTGCCAGAGGTAATCCAGGAACTCCGGGGTTAGCGATGATTCTTTTGGAAACAGCTCCAGCTTCTTTTGCCAGCTTTCACGGTCGCGCTCATGTGCGGTTCGGTTGCGGTAATGATTTCTATAGGTAGACTCAAGAGCCTTCTTTGCCTTGAGCTGGATAGCCGCTGATTCCGGATGGCTTTCCAGCACGGACAGACGCGTTAATGCGCGGTGGCCGTAATAACCGCCGTCAAATCGCAAGTATTGAAAATCAAAAGAGTTGACATCCACTTTCTCTTTCAGCAATTTGTGCACCTGGCTGCTGACGCTGATTCTCACCGGGTCTAACACAGGCGTTGCGGTGAGCAGCAAGACAAGGGCAATAGCCCAGGCTGCGTAGACGTTCACCTTGCTGACCGTTTGCATCCATTCGCCTTTACGCGCGAGTGCAGACAGGGCATAGCCAACGGCATAAAACGCCAGCAGCCCGATAAGTATCGCAGCCCAGACACGGTCTGCTGTCCAGCCGTATTGACCGACGCGCAGCCATAATGCATAAGCACAAATACCCGACAGTATCGGCAGGACGATTAAGGTCAGCGTGACCATCCGGCGTATCCAGTTGGGGAATTTGATACCGTGGACACCATCCTGCCACGCTGCATTGAAAAGGAACACCATCAAAGCCAGCAGGCTGAGCACAAGTGCTGTGGCATAACCAGTCTTCCATAGCAGCCCGACGCCCTGCATGGGCAATACCAGCAGGAACAACAGAATGATGCCGGACACAAGCGGCAGCAACCAGCCAAGCAGGTTCAATGTAGCCCGGTAGAGTCCGAGCAAAGCTTCTTCCTTTGCTGAGTAAAGCGACAAACCCAGACCGAAAGCAATCGCGGTAATGGGGTAGACAAAAGTCCGGCTGGTAAATAAATCAAGAAAAAAACTCACGCCCAGCACTTTGAACAAGCCTGCCCACAAGCCCAGCAATATCCAGAAAATACCGACGAACAAAGCAGCCGAGCCGAGCTTGATGACATTGCGCCAGGCAGCCATGCACAACATCGCATAATCGTTACTCCAGGTAGCCAGCTTGAGGCGATGCTCGGCAAAGGGAATTAAAACGAACCAGCTGGTAAATACGATGCCGCCGACCAGGAAAGTAGCATCCCAGAGATATGAGTTCGGCAGGCCGTCTACCCAGCTGACCTTGCCGGCATAGGCTGCACAAATAGCAATCATCGCAGAATAGGCTATATTCAATAGCCACAATGCCCGTCGCTCGCGGTAGGCAGAAAGCATTTGCATGGAGAGCGGGAATGCCAGAGCCAATGCGTACAAAGGCCATAAAACCGGGAACCACTCCCCGGGCTTTGCAATGGACTCGACCAAGTTATGCAGCATCAGCAGGCAGAAGCCTTGCAGGGTTCCCCAGGCAATTAACCAGGCGCGTTCGTTTTTTATCATGGCAAGAGCTGTCCAAATTTATTTATTCAAACGGAAATGTACTCTATCATCATCAAAGCAAGGAGGTAAGGTTGAGTAAAAAATTCTGGGTAGTATGTACGTTGCTATGTTCGCTTGGTGCTCCTGGCGCATATGCCGAACCCGTAAAAACCATCAGGAATGTCATCTACGGCCCGCACGAAAAACACCGCATGGACGCCTACCTGCCTGCCCATGCACTCAAGGCGCCCGTCATACTCATGGTACATGGTGGTGACTGGCGGTATGGCGATAAAGCCAACCGGCATGTGGTGAAAAACAAGGCAAGGTACTGGGTTGGCAAAGGTTTCGTCTTCATTTCCGTAAACTATCGGTTGCTACCGGATGCCGATCCGCTCGTTCAGATGGGAGATGTGGCACGCGCCGTCGCCAAGGCACAAAAAATAGCCGCATATTGGGGCGGCGATGCCTCAAGATTCATTTTGATGGGGCATTCCTCCGGTGCCCACCTGGTCAGCCTGCTCAACACCTCGCCGGACGTCGCCTTATCTGCCGGCGCGCGACCCTGGCTGGGCGCCATCTCACTGGATAGCGCTGCGATGGATGTTCCTGCACTGATGCAAAGAGAGCACCCGCGCCTGTATGACGATGCTTTTGGCAATGACCCGGAATACTGGCAGCAGGTTTCTCCTGCGCATAACCTGGGCAAGACTGCATCGCCTTTGCTCAGCGTATGCTCACTGAACAGGCCGGACCGGCCCTGTAATGAAAATATGGCTTTCAAGTCTGTAGCCGAAAGTATGGGGTTGCGCGTTGAGGTATTGGAACAGGCCAAGTCTCATGGAGAAATCAATGACGATCTGGGCGCGGATGCGTTTTACACGCGTGCTGTAGATGCCTTTATGAGTAGCCTGGATCGAGGAATCGCTACACTTTTACACGATTAATAGCGCCTAATTTTTGCACCCGCGGCGCTAAGTGAATATAATGTCTGTCCTTTTGAATCAACAAGGTAGTCCATGCAAAGAACCATGCTCAAATCCAAGTTGCACCGTGTGCGTGTCACGCATTCGGAGCTGGACTATGAGGGCTCCTGCGCCATTGATGAAGCGTTGATGGAAGCTGCTGACATTCGCGAATATCAGCAGATCGACATTTACAACATCAATAACGGCGAACGATTCACCACATACGCGATCCGTGCCGAGCGCAATTCCGGCACCATCTCGGTAAACGGCGCTGCCGCTCGCAAGGCGAGCCCGAACGACTTGCTGATTATCGCCACCTACGCCAGCTATAACGAAATCGAGCTCGAGAAATTCAAGCCGCAGTTGGTCTATGTCGACACAAATAACCGCATCAAAGACCAGCGTAACGCTATCCCTGTGCAAGTATCCAATCAAGCGGCCTGAAAGCAAACTCCACCTTAATGCTCAATCTTGAAGAAATGAAGCTGGCCGTCGTCGACGCGCTGGAAGACATCAAAGCTTTCGACATCACCGTCATGGACGTGCAGAAACTGACTTCCATGACGTCATACATGATCGTCGCCAGCGCCAACTCCACCCGCCAGGCCAAAGCCGTCGCAGACAATGTACGCGAAAAGCTGAAGGAGAAAGGCGCCGAACTGCGTGGCACCGAAGGCGACAAGGATGGTGAATGGGTATTGGTCGATCTGGGCGATATCGTCGTCCACATCATGATCCCGAGCGCCCGCGCCTACTACAATCTCGAGCAGCTCTGGGGTGAAACCGAGAATCGCCGGGCATCGCCCAGGACCGCAGCGGCATAACGCCACGCCTTGAAATTACGCATACTCTCGGTCGGTCACAAGATGCCTGATTGGGTGGAAAATGCCTGCGCAGAATATCTGAAGCGCATGCCGCGCGAAGCCAGCGTGGAAATCATCGAAATCAGGCCGGACAAGCGCGCCTCCGGCAAAAACTCCGAAGCGGTTCAGGAAGCCGAAGCGGCCAGAATACTCGATGCGGCAGGCAAGGATTTATTGATCGCCCTCGATGAGCGAGGCCAGGAAGTCACCACCATCCAGCTTGCGCAGCGCATGGAAACCTGGCTCTCCGGCGGACGCGACATTGCTCTCGTGATTGGCGGAGCTGATGGCCTGCATGCGTCGCTGAAACAGAAAGCCGACTGGCTCTGGAGCCTGTCCAGGCTGACCCTTCCCCACGGCATGGTGCGCGTCGTGCTGGCCGAGCAACTGTATCGGGCCTGGTCGGTCATCCGGAATCACCCTTACCATCGCGAATAGCCAGATTACCGGCAATAGCAATTTGGCACAGTAAGTGCTTATCCTCTCGCAATACCCTAACTGTGGCAGTTTGCGCACCAATTGGCGGCTTGGTTGCATTCAAGCTTGAAAACTGCACCAACCCAGGACGCGATATGGATAATCAAAGCTTTATTACATTATCGAAATTCACTATAGAGGCGAGAAAATCAATCGGTGCCATCAATCCTGCCAGACTGATCAAGGACAGGGACTATAGTGACGCCATATTCCAGAAGATCGACGCCTCGGACAATGCAGACCTGATCCTGCTCGGCCTGGAGTTACGCAATCAACTGGGGTTGCTTGAGCCTGAGGAGATAACCGCCGCCCCTGCCCAGGCCGAAAAATACATGTTCGGCGCAAGAGGCTAGAATAGCCGCTGGATGCGGATTTACGTAGCCGGCAATCGAAGGCTTCAGAAATCAGGTAATTTTTGAAAACGATGAGGTCTTGACGCGGGCTGGTGAACCGTTCGGCATTTTTCACTCCTTACAAAAACGCCTCGATTCAGGAAACTCAACGACTTCTGCCTGTGGCCCTGCCCAGCCGGAAAATACATCCACAATCCCGCCAAAATCACCGCCGCGGACTTACCTGCCCTGGAAACAATCCGCCCGCTTCCCGACGTTTTTCCGGCACCGGAGGCATGTTACATTTATGCAACCCGATTACCATGATGCCGCCCACCAGGCGGCCAAAACAGTGGACAAGCCGGTATACGTCAGTTAAAGTTCGGTCTAATTGAGCCGTATAATGGATTGACTAACCTACAAATAATAAGGTCCACAGGAAACCCCAATGCTTACTCGATCAAAAGGCCTGTTATTCGGCATACTTCTCGCATTTCTCGCCAGCGGCTGTGCAACAACTGCCGACAAGGACCCGCTTGAAGGCTTCAACCGTGGCGTCTACAAATTCAATGACGTCGCCGACAAGGCAGTCCTCAAGCCCGTTGCCGGTGCTTATAAAGCCGTTGTACCCAGCCCGGTACGTAGCGGTGTAGGCAACTTTTTCGGCAATCTGAATACTTTTGTTTCCGTCATCAACGATATTCTGCAATTCAAGTTCGGCAAAGCCGTTGAAGGCGCGGGCCGCTTCGTGATCAACAGCACGTTCGGTATCGCCGGCCTGATTGATGTTGCCTCCATGGACGGCATCGAAAAACGCAACGAGGATTTCGGCCAGACCCTGGGTTACTGGGGTGTCGGTAGCGGCCCTTACATCGTTCTGCCGTTCCTTGGCCCAAGCAATCTGCGTGACACGACCGGCTTTGTCGTAGATACCCTGGCGTTCGACCCGATTACTTACGTAGATGACCCGGCTACAAGAAACAGCGCCCGCGCGCTGAAGTACCTGGACAAGCGTGCGCAACTCCTGCCAGGCAGCGATCTGCTTGATGAGGCCGCACTCGATCCATACGCCTTCATGCGGGATGCCTATTCCCAGCGTCGTGAGAACCAGATTCATGACGGCAATGTGCCGGAGCTGGAAGAAGACAGCTACAACTAGGGAATCGCTGAGCAATAAAAAGCCCCGAGTTCAATCGGGGCTTTTTTTATTTTCCCGGCGCATCATTCACCGGCAACGGTCATTCGCTCAACCAGTATCGACCCGACCTGCCTGGACCCCTGCACCAGCACATCATTGCCAAGCGCAACAATCTGCAGCAGCATCTCTTTCATATTGCCGGCAATGGTGATCTCTTCCACCGGGTAGGCAATCACGCCATTTTCCACCCAGAAACCGGCAGCGCCGCGTGAATAATTCCCGGTGACCATGTTGAGCCCATGCCCGAGCAATTCGGTAACTAGCAGCCCAGTTCCCATCTCCTTCAGCAGTTGTTCGAAGCCCAGTTGATGAGCATTTCCCTGCACATGCCGCACAATCAGGTTATGGTTGCCGCCTGCATTGCCTGTCGTCGTCATGCCCAGTTTGCGCGCCGAGTAGCTGGAAAGCATGTAGCCCTGCAGGACACCCTTTTCCACCAGCATGCGCGGTCTCGTTGCCACGCCTTCAGCATCGAAAGCCGAACTGGCCAACCCTCTGGGCAGATGCGGCTGCTCTTCAATATCAATGATCGGCGAAATGACCTGCTGGCCGAGACTATCCAGCAGGAATGAGGATTTCCGATAAAGGCTTCCGCCGGAGACAGCGCTGACAAGGCTGGAAATAAGGCCGGAGGCCAAAGGCGCCTCGAATAGCACCGGGGCCTGAACCGTTTTCACCCGTCGGCAACCCAGACGCCTGACCGTGCGCTGGCCGGCCACCTGGCCGACACGCTCAGGCGTATCAAGGTCATCTGCCGCGCGGGCTGTCGTATACCAGTAATCACGCTGCATATTCTCGCCGTCTTCGGCGATCACGGAAGCGCTGATAGCGTGCCTCGATGTGGGATAGCCTGCGGAAAATCCATGACTGTTCGCATAGACCGACAGCCCCTCGGAAGCGGAGACGCTGGCGCCCTCGGAGTTGGTAATGCGCGGGTCGACATCACGCGCAGCAGCCTCGCAACGCCTGGCAATTTCGATGGCCTCTTCCACGGCAATCGGCCATGGATGATACAAATCCAGGTCGGGAAACTCCGTTGCCATCAGGCCTGCATCAGCCAGCCCGCAAAATGGGTCCCGGGCAGTATAGCGTGCAATATTGCATGCGGCAGCCACGGTATCGGCCAAGGCCTGCTCCGACAGGTCGGACGTGCTGGCATGGCCCCGCTGCTGGCCGAAATAGACCGTGACCGATGCACCTTTGTCACGGTTGTATTCAATCGTCTCCGTTTCCCCCATGCGGACAGATACGTTCTGTCCGACACCAAGACTGATGTCGGTCTCGGCGGCGCTTGCACCGGCCGCTTTGGCCAGACCAAGCACGCGCGCACTCATCTCCTGCAATTGATCCAAAGAATAGGTAAAACGCGATTCGCTCATAAACTCATGCTCAAAATGCCGTAAAAAGGCAAAAACCGTTGAAAAAAGCCATTAAGAACGCTTACTAAAAAGGATGGCGAAAAAAGCTGTTATCATACCTTACCACTCGATACCGCACTGCCCGTATGTCAGAAGAATCTCCAGAACCCATCAGTAAAACCAGACGCAAGGCAGAAATGGATGCCCTGCAGGATCTGGGCGTCAAGCTCACCGAGTTGCCTCATGACAAACTGGCCAAGCTGGATCTGCCGGAAAGGCTGCTGGAAGCCGTCAAGGAAACAAAGCGCATTACCTCGAACGGCGCACTGCGCCGCCAGCGCCAGTATCTGGGCAGCCTCATGCGCGAGGTGGAAACTGCACCGATCATCGACCAGATCAAACGCTGGGAAGGTAAACATACCGAGGAAAACGCGTATTTCCATCAGCTCGAGCGCCTGCGCACCAGATTGCTTGAGGATGAACACAGCCTCTCCGCATTTCTGCAGGACTACCCGCAGGCGGACAGTCAGCAGTTGCGCACACTGATTCGTAACCACCATCGCGAAATGGCTGCAAACAAACCGCCCAAGAGCAGTCGCGAGCTATTCAGGCTGCTGCGCGAAATCACCGAGCCCAAGGCCGCGCAAGTCGAATTGCCAGAGCAGGATTAGCCCGGCTTCTGCTCAAGCGCCGCCGATTCGGGCTTGGGCGGCATGAAAAATTCCCTTGGATGGCGGTAAAGACGTTTTGCCAGGGCGACAATCAGGCGACGCCACTGGACAAAGCTCACTTTGCGGGACTTCATCGCAACATAGAGCGCCAGGCCGAAGCTCACCAGCAGGTTCACAGTGCCGATCAACAGAACCGCAAGGCCTGCATACAAGGCCATCTTAATGGTCACATCGAACTCCAGGCCGACAAAGGAAAAACCGACGAAGGCGGATGAAAAAGTGATATGGCGGATATCCACCGGCAAGCCGAGCAGCACGCCGACTGCAGCCATGCCGCCAAGCAGGCAGCCGAAATAGAAGTTACCGGCAAGCGCCCCCAGATTGTTCTCAACATATCGCGTCACCTTGTCCAGCCTGGCCTCCCCCAGGATTTTCTGCAGCCATCCCAAGGCGCGCAAGCGCTGGGGAATCTTGTTATAAATCGCCATATTGTCGTGGTAGCCTGCGATCAATCCCGACAGAAACAGGCAGACCCCGGCAATACCCGCATAGAACAAGGCGCCGCTGCGAACCGGATCAAGCTCTTCGAGCAAATGATGCGCTTTTTCAGGCGAGACGAAATGTGTGCCGCCGACATAATAAAAAAGACCGGCAATCAGCATGGCGGTCGGCACGGCCAGCAGGACGTTGCCGATAATGGCAATCGTCTGGCTGCGGACGGTCTGTGCGATGATCGTGACCAGGTTATCCATTTCCCTGCTCTTGCCGTCGCTGGCATCGATACTGGCGGCAATCGCGGCGGCGGTCATGGCCGGCTGCTTGGTCGCCACAGTGAAATGCAGGATATGGATAAGGACGAAGCCCAACCCGTAATTCAGGCTGAACAGGATGGCTTCGGTCAGCGGCGCATGGTGCTGGCCCGCGGTGATGATCTTGATCATCGCCATCACGCCGACAATCAACCCTGCGCCCATCGCCGACCGCATCAGGGCGAAATATTCGCTGCGCGTTTCGGTAATGTAATGCTCACCGGTGCGGCTGGCATTCTCCGTGACGCGCAAGGCCAGCAGCTCCATGTTCTCCCGCCAGTGCTGGCTGACATCGTTCTTATGGCATTCGCCCTGCACCATCGTTTTGAACAGCTCGGCATACGCCGTGCCGGGGGTTTCTCCCGCACGCAGGCTCACGACAATACCAAGCAGGGACTCCAGGCGACGTATCTGCTGCGAGATGCGCTGCAGCAGGAAAGTGAGATTGATGCTGGTGCCGGTTTGCGAGCTATTGCGGCGAATCTTGGAAACCACCTTGCGGCACTGGTCCAGCATGACCAGGATCTGCCGGGCATCTGCATCCTGCCCGGCGGTGTTGGCCAGGAATTGCCGGAGTTCGATGTTCTGGATAATGAAAGGCGAATCATGGTCTTCGAGCTCAGGATGATTGCGCAGGAGCTCAGGCTCAAGGCCGAGTGCGGAAATGCGGTAGGATAATACTTCCACGGCATCCAGCAGGTTTTCCTTGCAGGTCGCCAGCAGCTTCGGGTCGGCCTCATGAAAACGCAGCGCTACGATCAACTGCTCCCAGGCCGGGGTCGGTACGGCGCAGACCCATTGTTCATCTCTGGCCTTGGGAAAAATCTTTGCAAACAGATCCTTCAGATAGCGGCTATCAATCGCCGCCGGCAGTAATTTATGACCGACACGCCGCCATAACTCTGTAAAAAAGCCTGTACTCGGCTGAATGCCGGAATCGACAAACAAGGATACCGGCTTATGCCTCGCCAGCAAACGCAGGATGGCATCGCGCAGAACACGGACTTTGGCCGGGTCGCTGTTCAGCACATAACAAAGCGCTTGCACCGCATGCGTGGCATGGTCGGCCTGGCTGATCCTGGGCGGACGAATCTCGGCAATGAGATCGGCCAGGAATTGCGCCTCCCGTCCTTCTTCATGCGCATATTTTTGCAGGGTATGTTCTATCGTCATTATTGTTTTATTCGCCTGATGTTCCTGATTGCCTGGCAGTACCGGGGAATGCGGGCTGCAACGCGGCCATTCGCCCGGATGGCCTCTCGAACCGGATTCTACTATCAGTTGGCGGAATTCAGTGTCATGGTCGCCTTGTTAAGGTCGCCATGACGCATAAACACCACATCCACGGTCTGGCCCGCATAACGTTGCGCGGCCTGTGACAGGGCTTCCGGGTTTTCCAGCGTGACATCGCCTATGCGCTTGATCACGTCAAGCTCCTGCAGCGAAGCTCTTTCAGCCGGAGAGTCAGCGATGACGGCAAGCACAGTCAATCCTTTTTCCTTTTCATCCTTGGCCGGGCCGCGAACGTGCAGGCCGATCAGGGGCGGAACCAGCTTGACCCAGTAGGAAGCATAGTAAGTGTAACGCACCGAAGACTTATCAAGCGAATCCAGATCGACGGTATCCGTATTGTTCTCCCTGGCTTTCTTGCGAAGCTGGTCGATCTTGACACTGGCAGGCACATCACCGCTACGCTTGGTAGAAACGAGAACCAGATGCGCCTTGATGGATCTGGCGTGCTCAACGAGCTTTTCCGGCGGCACATCGCCCGCTTCGAAGCTGGAGTAGCCCAGCATGTCGAAGCCCTTTTCCAGCATGCGCTGATAATCCGCATCCTTGTTATCCGAGCCCTTGTAAATCCTCGGTTCAGGATCGTCTGGCGGTAAAATTCCGGCCTTCACATCCTTGGCCTTGTAGGCAACAGCATAAGGGTTTTCGGTTTCGGCAGCATTCAGATGCGCATGCGTTTGCACAAGCAGCGCGAACATCATCAATACTACAGGCAGTCTACGCATCATTTCCTCATCAATTCTGATTTCATGGACAATATCCACGGTATTGAATGCAACTATCAGGCCAATGATTATCCTGACCTGCTAATGATATGATTAGTGCTCACTTTCGGTTGATGCACTTTTCAGACAAGATATATTCGCAAAGTATCCATATGACACGACAAATCATACGCATCGGTCTCGTATCCATCAGCGACCGGGCCTCTACAGGTGTTTATGAAGACCAGGGCATCCCGGTGCTGAAAGCATGGCTGGACAAGGTGCTCACCACTCCCTGGGAGGCGGTGGCACGCATCATTCCCGACGAACAGCCGGAAATCGAATCCACATTGACCGACCTCGTTGACCGCGAAGGATGCAGCCTGGTGCTGACGACCGGCGGCACCGGCCCGGCGCTGCGCGACGTAACGCCTGAAGCAACCCTCGCGATTGCCGACAGGGAAATGCCCGGTTTTGGCGAACAAATGCGCCAGATCAGCCTCAATTTCGTGCCGACCGCGATTCTATCAAGACAGGTGGCGGTCATCCGCAAGCAAAGCCTGGTCATCAACCTGCCGGGGCAGCCGAAATCCATCGCCCAGACACTGGAAGGCCTCAAGGATGAAAACGGCAGCATCAAGGTGCACGGTATCTTCGCCGCCGTGCCTTACTGCCTCGATTTGATCGGTGCCCCTTACATGGAAACGAATGAGGCAATCGTCAAAGCCTTCCGCCCGAAATCCGCGATAAAGCCGGGGGCCTGATGCCCTCGGAGTTTGAACTGATCCGGCAATACTTCACTCGCCCCACAAACCACACCAGCCTGGGAGTTGGCGACGATGCGGCGCTGATCCAGCCAGCTTCAGGGCATGAGCTTGCCATATCGGCCGACATGCTGGTAGCGGGCACTCACTTTCTTGCCGATACCGACCCTTATCAACTGGGCTGGAAATCGCTGGCAGTCAATATCTCGGACATGGCGGCGATGGGCGCGGAACCCCGATGGGCGACACTTGCACTCGCAATCCCGGAAGCGAACGAACACTGGGTTGCGGCATTTGCCAACGGCTTTTTTGCCTGTGCGGAACGCTTCCAGGTCGATCTCATCGGCGGCGATACTACGCGCGGCCCGCTCTGCATCAGCGTGCAGATCATGGGGCAAGTGCCCATCGGCAAGGCCATCAGGCGCGACGGCGCAAAAGCCGGCGACGACGTCTGGGTCTCCGGGCAGTTGGGCAACGCCGCATTGGCGCTCAATCATTTACTGGGGGAATACAGCCTGGCCGATCATGAGTTGAAGCAGGCGCTACCCGCCCTGCTCAAGCCGCAACCCCGGGTTGAACTGGGCCTGGCACTGCGGGGCACTGCACACAGCGCCATTGACATTTCCGACGGCCTGCTGGCGGATCTGGGGCATATACTGGAGCAATCGAATGTCGGAGCCGAGATCAACCTGGCTCAGGTTCCATGCTCCGGCATTGTGCAACAACACCTCGATCAGGTATCGGTGCAAAATATGCTGCTGGCAGGCGGCGATGATTACGAGCTGTGTTTTACCGCACCGGTGAACGAGCATGATCAAATACAAAAGATGGCGCGTGGCCTGGGCTTGCAGTTAAGCCGCATCGGCTCAATCACCGGGCAAGCCGGTTTGATTGTCAGACACAGGGGTAACATCATGAACATAGGGAAAACCGGCTTTGACCACTTCAACCGCTAACATAAGCACGAGGGCCTGGCCCGACTGGAAATTTCTCTTGCGCAATCCCGCCCATTTTTTCGCGCTGGGATTCGGTGCAGGCTTGAGCTGGATAGCTCCCGGCACGCTCGGCACCCTGGTCGCCTTGCCTTTGTTCGCCCTGTTGATGCAGGCGCCGGAACTCGTGCATTACACCACCATCGCCGTTCTCTTCGTGCTTGGCATTCCGCTATGCGGAATCGCCGGGGCGAGCCTGGGCGTACCGGACCACGGCAGCATCGTCTGGGATGAAATCGTCGCCATGCTGCTGGTACTCGAATTCACACCGCTCGCATGGCAATGGTGGGTAGCCGCATTCCTGCTGTTTCGTTTGTTCGATATCTGGAAACCGTTTCCGATCCGCCAGTTCGACGCCAGGCTCAAGGGCGGTTTCGGCGTCATGTTCGACGACCTTCTGGCGGCCGTCTATGCGATCGCTGCGCTGAAAGCACTGCAATGGCTGATGACGAACTACTGAAACTCAGTGCGGAGCTGGGCGTTGCGCTCAAGCAACGCGGCTGGATGCTCGCGCTGGCGGAATCCTGCACCGGCGGCATGGCGGCGCAGTACATCACCGCGATTGCCGGCAGCTCGGCCTGGTTCGATGCCGGCTTTGTCACATACAGCAACCAGGCAAAGACGCGCATGCTGGGCATTGAGGCCGACATCATTAAAACCGCCGGTGCCGTCAGTGAGCAAACCGCCATCCAGATGGCGCGTGGCGCCTTGGCCCATAGCAACGCGCATATTGCTGCCGCCATCACCGGCATTGCCGGACCGGATGGCGGTTCCGCTGAAAAACCCGTGGGTACCGTCTGTTTCGCCTGGGCTACCGCCGACGGCGGCATTGCATCGACCACTGGGCACTTTTCCGGCAACCGCGAGGCGGTACGCAGGCAGTCCGTAAAAACCGTGTTTGAACGCCTGCTGAGCCTTACTTTACCCCCTGATTTATGAAATAATGTTGCGCTTTATCAAGTGCATAAAAACAAAGGATTAACTAGATGGATGAGAACAAAAGCAAAGCGCTGGCAGCCGCACTCTCGCAGATCGAGAAGCAATTCGGCAAAGGTTCCATCATGCGTATGGGCGACACCGATGTAGCAGGTGACATTCAGGCAGTTTCTACTGGCTCGCTCGGCCTGGATATTGCACTTGGCATCGGCGGTTTGCCGCGCGGCCGCGTGATTGAAATTTATGGCCCTGAATCCTCTGGCAAGACGACGCTCACATTGTCCGTCATCGCCCAGATGCAGAAACTGGGCGGCACTGCGGCATTTATCGATGCGGAACATGCACTTGATCCGCAATACGCACAGAAACTCGGCGTCAATGTCTCCGACTTGCTGATCTCGCAGCCCGATACCGGCGAACAGGCGCTGGAAATCGCCGACATGCTGGTACGTTCCGGCTCGGTGGATATCGTGGTGGTCGATTCTGTCGCCGCGCTGGTACCAAAAGCCGAAATCGAAGGCGAAATGGGCGACTCGCACATGGGCCTGCAAGCCCGCCTGATGTCTCAGGCACTGCGCAAGCTGACCGGCAACATCAAGCGCACCAACACCATGGTCATCTTCATCAACCAGATCCGCATGAAGATCGGCGTCATGTTCGGCAACCCGGAAACTACGACCGGCGGCAACGCACTGAAATTCTACGCATCCGTTCGTCTGGACATCCGCCGTACCGGCGCCATCAAGAAAGGTGACGAAGTCATCGGTTCCGAAACCCGTGTCAAGATCGTCAAGAACAAGGTCGCACCGCCATTCAAACAAGCTGAGTTCGATATCCTCTATGGCGAGGGCATTTCCCGCGAAGGCGAAATCATCGAGATGGGCGCCAACCTCAAGCTGGTTGAAAAAGCCGGCGCATGGTACAGCTACAAGGGCGAAAAGATCGGCCAGGGCAAGGACAATGCGCGCGAATACCTGCGTGAACACCCGGAAATCGCAAACGAGATTGATGCCAAGATACGCGCCAATGCCAAGGGCAATCTGGACGCGATCGTGAAGACCATCGGCCCGGATGACGCAGCAGACTAATTCTCCGAAATCAGGTCTGAAAAAGCCCGGCAAGCAACAAGCCAGCTTACGGGAAAAAGCGCTGGGCTACCTGGCCCGGCGCGAACACTCTTATCAGGAGCTCAGGCGCAAACTGCGTGCGCATGTTCCGGTTACGGACGAGGGCGTCGAACCGGATATGGAATCGCATTACGAAGCGGTCGATGCCTTGCTGGAAGACTTTAAAAAACGCGGATGGCTATCGGAAGCCCGTTTCACCGAACAGCTGGTACATGCCAGACAGCGTAAGTTCGGCAGTATGAAAATCGCGCATGAACTGCGTGAAAAAGGTATTGATGAGCAGTTGGTGGAAAATGCCATCGAGGCCGTGAAAGAAAACGATTACGTCAATGCCTTGGCTATCTGGCGCAAAAAATTTCATGCAGGCCCGGCGAATCGTGAGGAATGGGCGAAGCAGGCAAGATTTCTGCAAAGCCGGGGCTTTGGTTTTGATGTGATTAAAAAAGTATTAAGCGCAGGGCACGAAAACCCGGATGACGACCCAGAGAGCGATTAACCCGGCCCGATATAGCGAAGTTATGTAAAGCAACCAGAAGCATAGTGTGAAAGTAGCGAATGAAGAGCAATCCAAGCAGTAAAGAGATACGCCAGGCTTTCCTGGATTTTTTCGCCTCCAAAGGCCATCAGATCGTTGCGTCCAGCTCACTGGTGCCTGCCGGCGACCCTACCCTGCTCTTTACCAACGCCGGCATGAACCAGTTCAAGGATGTCTTCCTCGGCTTCGACAAGCGCCCCTACACCCGTGCAGCCTCCAGCCAGAAGTGCGTGCGTGCCGGCGGCAAGCATAACGACCTGGAAAACGTCGGCTACACCGCGCGTCACCATACTTTCTTCGAGATGCTGGGCAACTTCAGCTTCGGCGATTATTTCAAGAAAGATGCCATCCACTATGCATGGGAACTGCTGACCGAAGTCTTCAAGCTGCCGAAAGACAAACTGACCATCACCGTCTATTCAGAAGACGATGAAGCCTACGATATCTGGACCAGAGAGATCGGCGTGCCTGCCGAACGTGTCATCCGCATCGGCGACAACAAGGGCGCGCGCTATGCCTCGGACAACTTCTGGATGATGGGCGATACCGGCCCTTGCGGCCCCTGTACCGAGATTTTCTACGACCATGGCGCGCATATTCCAGGTGGGCCGCCAGGATCTCCCGATGAAGACGGCGACCGTTTCATCGAAATCTGGAACAATGTCTTCATGCAGTTCAACCGCGACGAAGCAGGCGTCATGCATCCGCTACCCAAGCCTTCCGTGGATACCGGCATGGGCTTGGAGCGCATCGCCGCCGTATTGCAGGGCGTACACGCCAATTACGAAATAGACC
The DNA here is from genome assembly GCA_905339275.1 of Methylophilaceae bacterium. GTDB lineage: Bacteria > Pseudomonadota > Gammaproteobacteria > Burkholderiales > Methylophilaceae > UBA6140. Next base: position 302,238 of record CAJPFK010000001.1, on the reverse strand, counting down.
TGTTCCAGAAGCTGATTGCGGCTGCAGCACGCGAAACCAACAGCAGCGACCTCAATAGCCCGTCGCTCAAAGTGCTGGCAGACCATATCCGCGCCTGCAGCTTCCTCATCAGCGACGGCGTCATCCCCGGCAACGAAGGCCGTGGCTATGTGCTGCGCCGCATCATCCGCCGCGCAATCCGACACGGTTACAAACTGGGCGTGCGTGCTGCCTTCTTCCACAAGATAGTGCCGGATCTGGTTGCCGAAATGGGCGAGGCCTATCCCGATCTCGCCGCCAACCAGCAGCGCGTCATGGATATATTGCGCCAGGAAGAAGTGCGCTTCTTCGAAACCATAGAACACGGCATGGCCATTCTGGAAGCGGAGCTTGCCGGGATGAAGCAGAACGCCGGCAGCATTTTCAATGGCGAAACCGCCTTCAAGCTGCATGACACCTACGGCTTCCCGCTCGACCTCACTGCCGACATCTGCCGCGAGCGCAATGTCACCGTCGATTCCACGGCCTTTGACGCCGCCATGGCCGCTCAGCGTGAACAGGCGCGCGCGGCGGGCAAGTTCAAGATGGCTGCCAATCTGGAATACGACGGCAAGCCGACGACATTCCAGGGCTACGATACCCTGGAAGCCCAGGCCGTCGTGCAGGCGCTTTATAAGGATGGCGTCAGCGTCGGCCAGATCGGCGAAGGCGAACTGGGTGTCGTTGTACTCGACAACACGCCCTTCTATGCTGAATCCGGCGGCCAGATTGGCGATAGCGGCGAGCTACGCGGCAGTGACGGTATTTTCGCAGTAGAAGACACGCAGAAAATCCAGGCCAGCGTATTCGGCCACCATGGCATATTGAAAACAGGTGTGATGAATGTCGGCGATGAAATTACTGCCAAGGTGGACCTGCTCGCACGTAGCCGCACCATGCGCAACCATTCCGCCACGCACCTGATGCACAAAGCCCTGCGTGAAGTGCTGGGCGACCATGTGCAGCAGAAAGGCTCACTGGTCGATACCGAAAAGACCCGTTTCGACTTCGTGCACAATGCACCGATGACCGATGCGCAGATCGCCGAGGTCGAGCGTCGCGTGAATGCAGAGATATTGGCAAACGCCGCCACACTGGCGCGCATCATGCCGATCGATGCAGCGCAGAAGACCGGCGCTGTGATGCTGTTCGGCGAGAAATACGGTGACGAGGTGCGCGTGCTGGATATCGGCAGCTCCCGTGAACTTTGCGGCGGCACGCACGTGCAGCGTACCGGCGATATCGGCCTGTTCAAGATCATCGGCGAATCCGGTGTTGCGGCTGGCGTGCGCCGTGTGGAAGCCACCACGGGCGATGTCGCATTCGCCTATGTCCAGCAACAGCAGAATATCCTGAATGAAACCGCAGCAGCATTCCGCGTACCAGTACAGGAGGTTCCCGCCAAAATCGGCCAGATCATGGACAACGTCAGATCCCTGGAAAAAGAACTGGAGCGCCTGAAATCGAAAATGGCTTCCAGCCAGGGTGACGACCTGGTGAATCAGGCCGTGGAGATCGGCGGCATAAAAGTGCTGGCGGCCAAGCTGGATGGCGTAGATGCCAAAGGCCTGCGCGAAGTGGCCGACAAGCTGAAAGACAAGCTGGGCAGTTGCGCCCTCCTGCTGGCAGTCACCGAAGGCGACAAGGTCAGCCTGGTCGCATCCGTCAGCCAGGATATGACTGGCAGAATCAAGGCCGGCGACCTCGTCAACCATGTTGCCACGCAAGTCGGCGGCAAGGGCGGTGGTCGTCCTGACATGGCCATGGCTGGCGGCAGCGATGCCAGCAAATTACCAGCCGCAATCAATAGCGTAGCCGGCTGGGTAAAAGAAAAACTCGCTTAACCCTGGATTACTTAAAACCTTTATATATGGCACTTATCGTACAGAAATACGGCGGCACTTCAGTCGCCAACCCTGAGCGCATCAAAAACCTGGCAAGCCGGGTTGCACGCTACAAGGCCCTCGGCCACCAGGTTGTCGTCGTCGTCTCCGCCATGTCGGGTGAGACCAACCGCCTGATCGCGCTGGCCAAGGAGATCATGCCGGACCCGGACCCGCGTGAATTGGATGTCATGGTTTCCACCGGCGAGCAGGTCACTATCGGCCTGACCTCCATGGCGCTGATGGATCTCGGCATCAAGGCAAAAAGCTACACTGGCTCGCAAGTGCGCATCGTCACGGACAGCGCGCACACCAAGGCACGGATATTGAATATCGACGATGCCAAAATCCGGGCTGACCTCGATGCGGGCTACGTCGTCGTCGTCGCCGGATTCCAGGGCGTCGATGAACACGGCAACATCACCACGCTGGGGCGTGGCGGCTCCGACACGACAGGCGTGGCGCTGGCCGCCGCACTGAAGGCGGATGAATGCCAGATCTATACCGACGTGGACGGCGTTTACACCACTGACCCGCGCATCGTGCCCGAAGCGCGCAGGCTGAAATCCATCACCTTCGAGGAGATGCTGGAACTCGCCAGCCAGGGCTCCAAGGTATTGCAGATCCGCTCGGTCGAATTCGCCGGCAAGTATCAAGTCAAGTTGCGCGTGCTCTCCAGCTTTGAAGAAGAAGGCGACGGCACGCTGATCACGTTTGAGGAAGAAAACAACATGGAACAACCTATCATCTCCGGCATCGCATTCAACCGCGACGAAGCCAAAGTCACCGTGCTCGGCGTACCCGACCGTCCCGGTATCGCCTACCAGATTCTCGGCCCGATCGCCGATGCCAATATCGATGTGGACATCATCATCCAGAACACCGGTGCCGACGGCACCACCGACTTCACCTTTACCGTTCACAAGAATGAGCTGAACAAGGCGCTGGACATCCTGAAGAACAAGGTCCAGGGGCATATCGGCGCACGCGAGATCTCCGGCGACGACAAGATCGCCAAGGTCTCCATCGTCGGCGTCGGCATGCGCTCGCACGTCGGTGTCGCCAGCCAGATGTTCCGCACGCTGGCGGAAGAAGGCATCAACATCCAGATGATCTCCACTTCGGAGATCAAGATTGCGGTGGTGATCGAAGAAAAATACATGGAACTTGCAGTCCGCGTTCTGCATAAAGCATTCGAGCTGGAAGAAGCCTGAACCAGGGCCGATTTGGTTTGATTTTTAAGGCGTATTCAAGTATTGTTACGCCCTCGTGCGGAGAGCTGGCCGAGTGGTCGAAGGCACTTCCCTGCTAAGGAAGCATACGGGCTTAAACCTGTATCGAGGGTTCGAATCCCTCGCTCTCCGCCATGTTTCATTCACGAGTTTGCCGTTTTAGCGTATAATGCGGCTCTCTTAAGCGCCCGTAGCTCAGCTGGATAGAGTACTTGGCTACGAACCAAGGGGTCAGGAGTTCGAATCTCTTCGGGCGCGCCAATAAAATATAAAAGTGGGTTCCTTGTTTCAAGGAACCCACTTTTATTTTGTCTATTTACTGTCGCCTATGGCAACATGCTGCCATTGATATGATTCTGTAGACAATATAAATTCCCGTAAGCACTACCAGTGCACGATAAAAATCATTAAGTGTCGTCAGCCATCTGGTATCAGGCCGTCAAAATCCTGCGATAGATTTCCTTATCCGCCTGGTAGCAATAACAGGACTCTGCTTCCAGTCCTTGGGCATCAAGGATGAGCACATGCCCACGGCTATAGCTTATAAGCCTTTTCTTCTGTAACGAACCTGCCGCCTTGGTGACACCAACGCGGCGGACACCCAGCATTTGTGCGAGCAGTTCCTGAGTGATATGGATTTCACCTGAATGCGTTCTATCCCTGAGCATCAGAAGCAGACGGGCAAGACGCGCTTCCACCACATGGAAGCGATAACAACTCGCGGTTTGCACGAGCTGGCTAATCAAAACATAAAGATATCGTTTCAATTCGACATGTAAGGCGCGGTACTGCTCTATTTCGCGCAGAAAGTGAGGTGCTGCAATTCGCAGGGCTGTGCCAGCACGCTGAACAACTGCATTAAAAGGCGCAGCACTGATGCCCAGCATGAGCGTAATGCCGAGCATCCCTTCATTACCAATCAGCCCTACTTCCAAATCCGATGCTCCATTGATTGGCATGAACAAGGAAATGACACTGCTGGAGGGAAAGTATACGTATTGAATGTCATCGCCGTGGGTGCTTAGAACATTGGCAACCTTGAGTTCGACCAGGTCACAATTTTCCAGAAAGCGTTGATATTCTTTCTGGGAGATGCGTGCTAACAGAAGATTTAGGGTGGAGATGGATGAAGTCTTTGGCATTCGTGATCCCGTAATGTTTGGAATAATCCAACAGGCGGTACAAGGATGTAGTCATACGACAATCCAGATGCCGGGAGCTGCATTGCAAGTTAAAAGAAAAATACTTTTCTACTCTCAGGGTCAGCCTACTACGGGTGGTCTTTTACTGTCTGTGTGCCAGCATACACATATTAGTAAATAAGCATGGCTGATTTAATGAGGCTAATCTGTACTCTAACGCACATAAAATATTTTATGTGCGTCTATTGTGAATCACCCGGAATGTTCATGCCGCTTTCGGATGATGGGTTATGCCACACCTTTTCAACCGTTCAATTTAGCCTGTAATTTACTGAAACCGGCCCAAGTTCCCTCCAACAACATGTGTTGATGACAAAAATTACCAGTACATCAACTATGTGTCCTAGCAGACAGAAGATTAGTTTCAGCCCCCGTAATCTTGGCAATGTGAGACTGCAATTTGGCATGTTCACAGACCATCTGCTGGACGTGGTTGCCGGCAAGAATGACCAGCCTACAGGCGTAGATTCAGGAGAGATATTGGGTATCCAGGGGAAAACAGTGAAGTAGCTCCCCGATCTGACGGAACTCCCTGTCAATCAGTAAATTGCGTGCACCGCATAGCAATGCAGCTTCATCAGTTAAGGAGAAAAAGTCATGAAAAAATTCACTGCCCCATTGATTGCGATTGTTTTGGGGCTTTCCTTTAGTGTGGGTGCCATGGCAGAAAATATGTCGAAAACACAATACAACACGCTGGAGAAAAACATCGAATTTGAATACAGGAATGCCAAAGCGGAATGTGCTTCATTGGCAGGAAATGAGAAGGACATTTGTATTGTAGAAGCTAAAGCAAATATGCGTATCGCCAAATCCCAGTTGAAGGTCGATTACAAACCCAGCACCGTAACTCGCTATGACGCACGCGTCGCTTTGGCCGAAGCCGATTATTCGGTCGCCATGGAACGATGTGATGATAAGTCTGACAAAAACCGGGGCGCTTGCGTGCTGGATGCTAAAGCAGCCAAAGCCAGCGAGATCGCTAATGCCAGAACACAGTCAAAGGCTTCGATGTCCCAAGGCATTACAAATAAGAAAATTTCCGATCCTGATGCAAATCACATTGGCAAAGAGCCTGAGTTGGATTCCAGAAATTCACGTTTGATGTAACGTAAAATGGCAGAAAATCCGTGCGGGAATACAAATAATGCATTCCCGCTCTCTGACAGAGTAAGCAAAATACGCTTCAGGATATGGCGGAACCAGGACCGCAGAGAATAGCAACTGCCGGGCGGCATTCATTGATGCAATTCCTGTATGAAGTTTATTCAGCCTATTTCGCCATGCCATGCAAAGCGGGCAACAGGCGATCGAATTCCGTTTTTACTACCTGGTAGCATTCACAGACCCTTGACTCTAATCCCGGACGGTTAAGTACCGTGATATGGCCACGGCTGTAATCGATCAACCCGGCACGCTGTAGTTTTCCGGCCGCTTCGGTAACACCCTCACGGCGGACGCCCAGCATGTTGGCAATCAGTTCCTGCGTCATTAATAGCTCATTGGTGGGCAAACGATCAAGGCTCAAAAGCAGCCAGCGACATAGCTGCTGCTCTATGGAATGATGCCGGTTGCAAACGGCGGTCTGCGCCATCTGGGTAAGCAATGCCTGGGTATAGCGCAATAAAAGGCGCATTAATGGTCCGGCACGATTGAACTCATCTTTTAGTAGATGGGCTTTCAGCCGATAGCCTTGACCCGCGCTTTGTACTACGGCACGACTGGGCGTGGTTTCACCACCCATGAACAGGGAAACGCCCAGTATGCCCTCGTTACCGACCACTGCAATTTCAGCCGACGCACCGTCTTCCATGACATAGAGCAGAGAGACGATGGAAGTCGTGGGGAAATACACATGCTGCAAACGGCCGCCTGATTCGTAAAGTACCTCACCAAGTCGCATATCTACCTGTTCAAGATTGGGTCCAAGGCGGTCGTATTCTGATGCGGGAAGTGCATCAAGCAGATGGTTTTGCTGAGGAATATGAGACAGAGACATACTAAGTTCCTCAATGTATAAAGTTGCAAAACCCCTCAAAAGAGTCTGAAATATTGCATAAGCTCATAATAATATAAAATGAGTATAACGATATGTTCGATACAGAACATATTAAATAATCAGCGGCCTGAACGTTCACCATATAAAAAACTGGCTAACAAATTCTTAATTTAAGATCAGGTACAAATTTCACTTTTCATTCCAGCTTACTGGAAATGTAAATGCCAGACTCTGGCAGCAGTTCTATATGAATTGCAGTGCAAGTAACGTTCCCACTCCCCCAACTCATCACCTCGGCTAGTCCAGACACAATCCAGGTTTAGCCGAGCAAGGCAATGCAACATCTCATAACCAGCTCTGCAAATTGAGCGCATCAATCATCTGCCGAATTTCCTTCACGCGCCTTTTCGGCACTGGCCTGAGGCATACCATGCCTGTATCGGTGCAATACAAATCGAACGTGATTCAATCGCTTTGTACGCTAGCGAACAGACGAAGCGGGCACCGGCCAGTATTCTGACTGCATCCCACAGATGAACCTATAAGGAATATTGCTATGAAAACCCCAGAAACAACAAACAATGAGAAATTGGTTCAGGATATCAAGGCTGTCGTATCCGATGCCGAAGCCATTTTACATGCGACCGCGGGACAGGCTGGCGGAGAGATTGCGCAATTGCGCTCAACCATGACAGCCAGGTTGGCTGAGGCAAAAAATCGCTTGATGGAAGCAGAGACAGCCATGGTGGATAAAGCCAAAATTGCGGCCAAGGCCACAGACGAATATGTGCATGAAAACCCCTGGCAATCGATTGTCATCGCAGGTGGCGTTGGTTTCCTGGTCGGTTACTTAGTCTCGTCCCGCCGCGATTGACCATGCCGGAAGCAAGAGGACTTCTTACTTCAGTCAGAACTTTGCTCGGCACTTTGCTGGGCATGGCGCAGACACGACTGGAGCTCATGGCAAACGAGCTTGAAGAGGACAGGCTGCAGCTGATCAAACTGCTCATCTATAGCCTGCTGATGTTGTTCTTTTTCTTCCTGGGCATTGCGTTGCTGACACTGCTGGTGGTGACGATGTTCTGGGATACCAATCGTCTCCTAGCTATCGGCATTTTCACGGCAATTTATCTGGGTATTGCGGCATGGCTGACCACCTATGTGATACACCTGGTAAAACACAAACCCAGGCTGTTCTCCTCCAGTCTTGCGGAGCTGGTAAAAGACCGTGCTGCGCTGGAGCCTGCAGAATGAATATGGGGAAAGTCAGCGCTCGCCGGGCGCTCCTGTTGCAACGCATAGCGCAGCAACGGGCTGAACTTGGCTTATGGTCGCAATCCCTGGAGCCTGCAGCCAAAATATTGGACAGCGCTTATGCCGTTGCGCGCTTAATCAAGCTACATCCCAAACTGGCATTAGGAGCAGCGATCATGACATTCATCGTTATGCGCAAATACCTGCCTGTTGCCAGAATCAGCGTAGCCATGATGACGGCGGCAAAATGGTGGCTGTTTTTAAAGAAACCGACTGCTGCCCCACTACGGAAATAGCAATGAACAGCCGATGCTTTCCAGGAAACGGATAACGTCTATGCAATACCCATGTAACGCACAAGAAAAACCGATGAGGTCCATCTACAACATTCCAGAAGAAGCCCATGCTCCATATTAAAGACTGCAATCATCGACGGCGTCTGGTCCTGTGTTGGATCAAGCAATCTGGATTGGCGTAGCGCGCTGGATAACGATGAAATCAACGCAGTGATTCTTGGACGCGGGTTCGCTCAGCAGATGCAAGCGGCATTCGACAAGGATATTACGGCTTCTGATGCCATCGAGTTCGAAGACTGGAAGCGAAGATCACTTTTGCTCAGGGGGAAAGAACAGCTAATCCGTCTCTGGAGCCGCTTGCTTTAATCCATCCGCCGAAGAGTGCTTTGACCATTACAAGCCATAGGTACGCTACCGAACAGACAGCCAGGGTGTGGGTACGTATTCTGGGACTCTTGACGCGAAAGATATCCGTGAAAAATACCATAGCGAAATTGCAAGGGCAAAGGTATCAGGGTGAATTCCTATCGGCAGTTGCATCAATGCAGAAATGAATAACTCAAAAACCATCAATGGCTTGCGATGAGCAATGTCCACGGGCGTCCAGTGTTCCAGAGACCAGCGGGTAACCGCTGATTCTTAAATTTAATCCAGATATGAGGATCCAATCATGAAAAAACCTTTCCGTATTTCCGTATTTTTTGCAGCCTGCGCCATGGTGTTGATGGTAGGTTGCGCATCCACGGCTAAGCAGTCAAGCACCGGCGAATATATTGATGACAGCGCGATCACCACCAAGGTGAAAGCAGCGATATTCAACGAACCCACCTTGAAATCAGCAGAAATCAATGTTGAGACCTTCAAGGGTGAAGTCCAGTTGAGCGGCTTCGTCAGCTCCCAGCCAGACATCGATAAAGCAGTCAGCATAACGAAAAGCATCAAGGGTGTTTCTTCGGTAAAGAATGATATGCGACTCAAGTAAATGCGAACCGGAAGAGCACGCAGGTGATTTTCCGGTAACCATCCCTGGCATTCATCGGGTGCATCAGTACCTGATTTACTCAAAGATAAGGAATGCAGAATGAATATTCAAAAAATGAAGTTGCTGGCATTGGCAATGTCCCTGGCCTTTGGTCTGGCGGCATGCGACAAATATGGCTCGGCTGAAAATGCAGGCGAAAAATTGGATGATGCCGCAGAAAAAGCCAGCGAAAAAATGGATGAAGCCGGCAAAAAGATGAGCGAGCAGGCAGCAGAAACCAGCGCCGTTTTAGATGATGCGACGATCACGACAAAAATCAAATCGGCAATTCTGGCCGAACCTGGAATCAATAGCCTGCAAATCAGTGTAGAAACCACAGGCGGGGAAGTTACGCTTTCAGGCACGGCAGATTCGCAGGAAAACAGCGATAAAGCCCAGCAGGTCGCCAGCAACATTTCAGGCGTCAAGCAGGTAAAAAACCAGATCGTCGTCAAAGCACCGGGCTAAAGACCGCCCCATAATAATCAAGCAATTAAAAACTGAGGAGAAATGCGATGAGTTTAGGAACCATACTGGTCATCATTCTTGTGCTGTTACTAATCGGCGTCATTCCAACCTGGTCGCATAGTCGAAACTGGGGTTATGGTCCGAGTGGCGGCTTGGGACTGATATTAGTCATTCTACTGGTGCTGGTATTAATGGGCCGCTTGTAAGCTGTCCCGTTGCAGCATCTCCACATTAACCCAACGGTGGGCGATAGCCAAAGTGCTCAAGGAATGCACTTGCTCACCGCAGTCAGAATGTCCGGAGGAGGTATGGGTAATTTTCCGGATGCCGCTCAATTGTTGAAACATGAAACAACGGCAGGACGTATAGCTAACCCAAACTTAATCCAAGAGGCATTCAAATGAATATGATGAAACGATTTACAGCCAGTACGGCAACATTGGCAGTGTTGCTGAGTCTGGCTGCTTGCGGCGGCATGTCGACGCGAGACAAGAGCACTGCAATAGGTGCTGGCGTAGGTGCGATTGGTGGTGCCGTCCTCACGGGCGGCAGTGCAATCGGAACAGTTGGTGGCGCTGCCGTAGGCGGTGTGATCGGCAATCAGGTCGGCAAGGATAAAGATTAGCACCGGCCTTATAACATATTAACCGTGGGTCGGCCCTCAAGGGCCGACCCATCTTTATGTCCTGTCGTTGATATATGAACCGGCTCGCCAACCAGACGGGATATCCGTTAAGTCGCGGCTTCGATTAAATAAACTGGGTACTACACAGTGCGCCGCTCTCTTTGATTCTTCACATAGCCTTACGACCGCTAATCACTCTGAGCAAGACCATGACGATAGCAACCACCAACAGGATATGAATGAAGCCCCCGATGGTGTAAGTAGTGACAAGACCAAGTGCCCATAAAATAAGCAGTACCACTGCAATGGTGTATAACATACATATGCTCCTTATTGATTTTTGCTGACTTTGTTCAACAATTCTGTTCTTGTCCCCCACCCTTTACTGTGCGGTAGCGCACATACTCCAGGCCGCATTTCAAGTACCTTGGAAAGACTTCTGAATTTGCATCCTGCCAGCTATTGATATGCCTTGCAGGCTTCGCAAAATGAATGGCCTCTCAACATAATCAAACTGGAAAATAAAATGAAAACGGCTAAAACCCGGTATATTCGAGACCTGTTGAATCAGCATCAGAGTGCTTAAAAAATCCAACTCCCTCCTGTCTTATCAAGATGACGAGCCACCATTAAGATCGGAACTGTTCAGTGCTGCCCAGATGCAACATCATGGGCAAGTGTTGGCCGGTTTGCACAAGGTGCACCCGGACCAGACGCCAGACCGTCTTTTGCCTCGATTAGCGGATAACGAAAATGCGCTGGTGACGGCTTGTGCAACGCTGACCGACGCAGTGAAAGAGAATCGGCAGATCATGCCCGCCGCAGAGTGGCTGCTCGACAATTTCTACCTGATTGAAGAGCAGATACGTACAGCCAAGCAGCATCTTCCCAAAGGTTACAGCAAAGAACTGCCTCGCCTGATGAAAGGCCCATCAGCCGGTCGTCCGCGGGTATATGACATTGCGCTGGAAACCATCGCGCACGGCGACGGCAGGGTCGACCCCGAAAGCCTGAGCCAGTTTGTCGCGGCCTATCAACAGATTACGGTGCTGAAGCTGGGGGAACTCTGGGCGATTCCCATCATGCTGCGCCTGGCCCTGATCGAGAATCTGCGCAGGGTTGCAGTACGCATCGCAACCAGCCGCCTGCATTGCGACGCAGCGGATACCTGGGCGGACCAGATGATAGAAGCCGCTGAGAAAGACCCCAACACCCTGATTTTACTGGTCGCGGATATGGCGCGATCAGACCCGCTACTGGATGGTTCGTTTGTCGCAAAACTGGTGCGACGATTGCGGGGCCAAAGCCCGGCTTTGACACTACCGCTGACATGGCTCACGCAAAGACTGGCTGAATCAGGCACCACCATTGAACAGCTGATCCAGACCGAGGCTCAATTACAAGCGGCAGAGCAGGTGTCGATCAGCAACAGCATTTGCAGCTTGCGCGCGCTGGCGACGATAGACTGGCGCGATTTCGTCGAATCCATGAGCCACGTCGAGCAGGCCTTGCGGCGCGACCATGCCAGTATCTACGGCAAAATGGATTTTGCAACGCGTGACCGCTACCGGCACGTCATAGAAAGTCTTGCCAAAAAATGCCTGCTGACTGAATCAGAAGTCGCGGAACATGCACTAGCCTTGTCGGCAGCCGCCGCCAGCGCTCACGGCCAGCCCGATGAAAAGACGGCACATATCGGCTTCTACCTGGTCGGCAACGGCCTGCCTGCCCTGGAAAAATCCATCCAAGCGCAGCATCGCTTCATTGATTGGCCGGCAAGAAAGTTCCGGCAATCTCCGCTTGGGCTCTACCTGGGCTCCATCGCGTCGCTCACATTGATCATCTCTGCAATGCTGCTTGAAACCTCGTATGACCAGGGATTGCATGGTGCCATGCTGGTACTGACAGGATTGATTGCAGTACTCGCCAGCAGTCAATTGGCCCTGGCCCTGGTGAACTGGCTAGTCACGCTGTTGATGACACCGCAGCCGTTGCCGCGCATGGATTTTTCCAAAGGCATCCCGGTTTCCGCCCGCACATTGGTGGTGGTGCCGACCATGTTATTGAATGCGCAGAACATCGCTGAATTATGCGAATCCCTTGAAGTGCATTTCCTCGCCAACCGCGATGCCAATCTGCGTTTCTGCCTGCTGACCGACCTGGCGGATGCGCACTCGGAGACGCTGCCTGCCGATGAGATGCTGCTCCAGCAGGCGGAACGCAGGATCACGCAACTGAACGAGACTTACGCAGGCACCGGCACAACGGCCATGACCGGCCCCTTTCTGCTGCTGCACCGGCCGCGACGCTGGAATGCACAGGAACAGATATGGATGGGCCACGAGCGAAAACGCGGAAAGCTGTCCGACCTGAACGCCTATCTGCGCCGAACACAGCCGGATGACCAACAGGCCTTATTCACACGGATCGTCGGCGACACGCAGGCATTATCCGGCATCCAGTTCGTGATCACGCTGGATACCGACACGCAATTACCTCGCGACGCGGCACGCCTGCTGATCGCCACCATCGCCCACCCGCTCAACCGGGCGCGCTACGATGAAACCAGGCAGCGTGTATGCGAAGGCTACGGGATCTTGCAGCCGCGCGTGGTTGCCAGCCTGCCGAGCCGGGATGCCTCGCTGTTCGAAAGACTATGCGGCGGTGAAGCCGGCATCGACCCCTACACGCGCACGGTTTCAGATGTCTACCAGGATCTGTTCCATGAGGGTGCCTTCATAGGCAAGGGAATCTACGACATCGACGCCTTTGAACAGGCCATGCGAGGCAGGTTTCCGGAAAACCGCATCCTCAGCCACGACCTGCTGGAAGGTTGCTACGCCCGCGCCGGGCTGGTCAGCGATATTCAATTGCACGAGGAATATCCCCGCCGTTACAGTGCCGATGTCAGCCGCCGGCATCGCTGGATACGCGGCGACTGGCAACTGTTGTCCTGGCTGCTGCCGAAAGTGCCGGCCGCGATACCTGGCACCGCCCCGCTCACCAATCCCCTGTCCACGCTTTCACGCTGGAAGATTCTGGACAACCTGCGCCGCAGCCTGGTGTCGCCCGCATTGACGCTGTTGCTGCTGATGGGCTGGATCGTTCTGCCTTCCCCGTGGCTATGGAGCGCGGCCGTGCTCAGCATCCTGTTCATCCCTTCGCTTGCCGCGTCGATACTGGATATGCTGCGCAAACCATCTGAAGTGCTGATACGCCAGCATGTAGTGGCCACGGTGCGTTCGACCAGACGGCATCTGGCCGAGGCGCTACTGAACCTGGCATTTACGCCTTACGAAGCCTTCTACAGCATGCATGCGATATTGCAGACCCTCTGGCGGCAATGGGTCACGCGCAAAGGCCTGCTGGAGTGGAACCCTTCAAGCGGATCAAAATGCGAGACCGGGACCGGCCTGTCGGCATCGCTACGCGCCATGTGGTTCGTCCCCATGCTGGCCGTCGCGGTCACGCTTGCGCTCGTCGTTTTCCGGCCCGGCGCGCTTGCGGTCGCGCTGCCGTTTCTACTGCTCTGGTATGTCTCCCCGGGCATCGCCTGGTGGATCAGCCGCCCGCAGCCTGCCCGCAGAACCGAGTTGCACGCGGATCAGACCCTGTTCCTGCATCGCCTTGCGCGCAAGACCTGGGCTTTCTTCGAAACCTATGTCGGGCCTGACGACAACTGGCTGCCGCCCGATAATATGCAGCAGCATCCGGTGGCAGTGGTCGCACACCGTACATCACCGACGAATATCGGCCTGGCCTTGCTGGCCAATCTGACGGCCTATGATTTCGGCTACATCCCCACCGGCCAATTGCTGCGCCGCACCGGCAACACGCTGCGCACCATGGGCGCCATGGAGCGGCACCAGGGCCATTTCTACAACTGGTACGACACCCAGACCCTGATGCCCTTACACCCCATGTATATCTCCAGCGTGGACAGCGGCAACCTGGCGGGCTACCTGCTGACCTTGCGCGCGGGCTTATTGATGCTGCCGGAGCAGCCCATTCTGTCGCCGCGCCTGTTCAGCAGTATCGATGAGACCTTCCTGGTACTGGCCGAACTGCTCGAGAGCCATGCGGCCCAATTCCTGACGGCAGAGGACGATACATTGTCCCGGGCCGATGATTTCAGGAAGCTGCTGCAGACCGCCCGAGTGTCGCCGCCCGTCACACTGACGGCGACGCTGCAAACATTGGACATTCTGACCCTGAGCGCGCAGGAGCTGGCGCATAACCTTGCCGGCAGCAGCAATGAGAACGAGGTCGAGGCGGAAGCGCAGCTTGCATGGTGGGCAGAGGCGCTTGCCCGCCAATGCCGGGATACGCAGCAGGATCTGCTGCATCTCGCGCCATGGCTGGTATTGCCCGGCCTCGCTGAGATCAGCGCCCATTTCCCCGAGTTGGACCTGATACCTGATTTGCGCAGCCTAGCAAGGCTGAACGCGGATGCAGGACAGCGCATCGAACACATCGACGCATCGGGTTCCATGCCATCCTTGGCCCCTGGCACTCTGGCGCGCCTGCATGGCATGATCGCCGAAGGCAGCCAGCGCGCCGTCGACCGCATCCTGGACATCAACCGCCTGGCATTGCAGGCGGCTGAATTCGCCCGCATGGAATACGGCTTTCTCTACAATGAAGCCACGCACCTGCTGGCAATCGGCTACAACGTCAGCGAATACAGGCTGGATGCCGGCTGCTATGACTTGCTGGCATCCGAAGCACGTCTTTGCAGTTTTGTGGCCATCGCGCAAGGCCAATTGCCGCAGGAAGCCTGGTTCGCACTGGGGCGCCAGCTGACCATCGCCGGCGGCGAGCCGATACTGCTGTCCTGGAGCGGCTCGATGTTCGAGTACCTGATGCCGCTGCTGATCATGCCCAACTATGAAAACACCCTGCTCGATCAAACCTGTAAATCGGTCGTCACCCGGCAGATCGAATACGGCCTGCAACGGACGGTACCCTGGGGCGTTTCCGAATCCGGCTATCACGCCTTCGACTCCAGCCTGAACTATCAGTACCGCGCCTTCGGCGTGCCGGGGCTAGGCCTCAAGCGCGGCCTCGGTGATGACCTGGTAATCGCCCCCTACGCCACCATGCTGGCATTGATGGTCGCGCCCGAGGAGGCATGCACCAACCTGCAACGGCTGAGCATCGAAGGCGCCGAAGGCAGGTTCGGCATGCATGAAGCCATCGACTTCACGCCGTCGCGCATACCGCGCGGACAGTCGCATGTCCTGATCCGCTCCTATATGGCGCACCATCAGGGCATGAGCCTGCTGTCGCTATCCTCGATGCTGCTGGATCGCCCCATGCAAAGGCGTTTCGAATCAGATCCGCTGTTCCAGGCCACCCTGCTGTTGCTGAAAGAACGCATCCCGAAAGCGACCGCCTCTTATTCCAACACAAGCGAACTCTCCGATATCCGTTCGGCCGAAGACGGGCAGGAAATGCCCATGCGCGTCATCACCCGTGTCGATACACGCATCCCCGAAGTGCAACTGCTTTCGAACGGCCGTTACAACGTGATGATGACCAATGCCGGCGGCAGCTACAGCCGCTGGCGCGATCTGGCAGTGACCCGCTGGCGCGAAGACAGTACCTGCGACCAGTGGGGAACCTTCTGTTATGTAAGGAATGTAACGGATGGCAGTTTCTGGTCCACCAGTTACCAGCCCACCCAGAAACCATCGCAGGATTTCGAGGTGATATTCTCCGAAGGACGGGCTGAATTCCGCCGCCACGACAACGGCTTCGATATGCATACCGAGATCGTGGTATCGCCGGAAGACGATATCGAATTGCGCCGCACACGCATCACCAACCGCTCCCGCATCTCGCGCACCATCGATGTCACCAGCTATGCGGAAGTGGTGCTGGCGCCCGCTGCCGCCGATGCCATCCATCCCGCGTTCAGCAATCTGTTCGTACAGACCGAATACCTGCCCGGACAGTGCGCCATCCTCTGCACGCGCCGGCCACGGTCCGAGCATGAGGTGGTGCCGCTGATGTTCCATCTGCTTGCCGTACACGGCACCCGCAGCGAAGAGGTGTCGTTCGAGACCGACCGCATGGCGTTCATCGGGCGCGGCAACACGGTCAAGTCGCCGCTAGCCATGACCCGCGCGACGCTCTCCGGCAGCCAGGGTTCGGTACTGGACCCCATCGTGGCCATCCGTCACAAGATCACCATCGCACCCGAGCAGAGCATCATCATCGACATGGTCACCGGCATCGCGGAATCAAGGGACAGCGCGCTGGGGCTGATCAACAAGTACCAGGACCTGCACCTGGCCGACCGGGTGTTCGAGTTGGCATGGACCCACAGCCATGTGGTGTTGCGCCAGCTCAACGCCAGCGAGACCGATGCACAACTGTATGGCCGCCTGGCGAATTCGATCATCTATTCCAATGCATTACTGCGTGCCGATGCCAGCATACTGACCATGAACCATCGCGGCCAGTCCGGGCTCTGGAGTTATGCGATCTCGGGCGATCTGCCCATCGTGCTGCTGCAGATCAGCAGCGCCAAAAACATCGAACTGGTGCGTCAGCTGGTCCAGGCCCATGCCTATTGGCGCATGAAAGGCCTCGCGGTCGATCTCGTCATCTGGAACGAAGACCATGCCGGATACCGCCAGGGACTGCAGGACCAGATCATGGGCCTGGTCGCCTCCGGCATCGAACCGCATGCCATGGAACGGCCCGGCGGCATCTTCGTGCGCCTCGCGGACCAGATCCCCAATGACGACCGCATCCTGCTGCAATCCGTCGCACGTGCGATCGTGTCCGACAGCCGTGGCACATTGGCAGAGCAGATCAACCGCCGCGGGCCGATCGAAGTCCGCGTGCCGCAACTTGTTCCAAGCAGGCAAGCGACCAGCCAGCCAGCGGCGGCTTCGCTCCAGCCGCAGGACCTGCTGCTGTTCAACGGCCTGGGCGGATTCACGCCGGACGGCCGCGAATATGTCATCACGACGAACGAAGCCAGCCGTACGCCTGCCCCCTGGGTGAACGTCATCGCCAACGCGCACTTCGGCAGCGTGATCTCGGAAAGCGGGCAAGCTTATACCTGGGGCGAGAATGCGCACGAATTCCGCCTGACGCCATGGTCGAACGACCCGGTCTCGGATGGCGGCGGCGAGGCATTCTATCTGCGCGATGAAGAGACAGGGCACTTCTGGTCGCCGACACCGCTACCGTGTCGAGGCACGGGCGACTATGTCACCCGGCACGGTTTCGGCTATAGCGTGTTCGAGCATATCGAAGACGGCATCCACTCCGCACTCACGGTCTATGTGGCGCTTGATGCATCCATCAAGTTCTCAGTGCTGAAAGTGCGCAATGACTCAGGCCGGGCGCGCCGGTTGTCGGCAACCGGATACGTCGAATGGGTACTGGGCGATCTGCGCCAGAAATCGGCCATGCACATCGTCACCGAAGCGGACCCGCTCACCGGCGCATTATTCGCCAGAAACGCCTACAACGCGGATTTTCCCGATCACACCGCTTTCTTCTATGTCGATGCCATCGCACATAACACCGGCAACATCTCCATCAGTGGTGACCGCACCGAATTCATCGGCCGCAATGGCAATCTGCAGAAGCCTGCGGCCATGCTGCGCGCGCGCCTGTCAGGCAAGCTGGGTGCGGGCCTGGACCCCTGCGCGGCGATCCAGATCCCATTCGACCTGGCTGACGGCGAACAACGGGAAACCGTCTTCATGCTGGGTGTGGCCGGACGGCGCAGCGTGGATGTCAGCAGCCTAGTGCAGCGCTTCAAAGGAACAGCAGCGGCACGCGAAGCGCTGGCAGCGGTGACCGGCCATTGGACGCATACGCTGGGCGCGGTGCAGATCGAAACGCCGGATGTATCGCTCAACATACTGACCAACGGCTGGCTGCTCTACCAGACCATCGCCTGCCGTCTATGGGCGCGCAGCGGTTTTTACCAATCCGGCGGCGCCTTCGGCTTCCGCGACCAGTTGCAGGATGTCATGGCCCTGATATACGCGCAGCCGCACATGGCGCGCGAGCATCTGCTGCTTTGCGCAGCGCACCAGTTCGTCGAAGGCGATGCGCAGCACTGGTGGCATCCGCCCTCCAATCGCGGCGTGCGCACCCACTGCTCCGATGACTATCTGTGGCTGGCGTTGGCCACCAGCAGATACGTGCTTGGCTCGGGCGACAGCGGCGTGCTCGATGAAACCATCGTTTTCCTGAGCGGCCGCCAGGTCAATCCCGAAGAAGACTCCTACTATGACCTGCCAGCCTGCTCTAACGAATCCGCCACGCTTTACGAGCACTGCAAACGCGCCATCATGCGCGGCTTCAACTTCGGCGTGCACGGCTTGCCGCTGATCGGCTCCTGCGACTGGAACGACGGCATGGACAAAGTAGGCAGCGAAGGCAAAGGGGAAAGCGTCTGGCTGGGATTCTTCCTCTATGAAGTATTGATGCGCTTCACGCCTGTGGCCAGGCTTCGCGGAGACCTGGCCTTCGTCGAACGCTGCCAACAGGAAGCCGTTAAATTGCAAGCCAACATCGAAAAGCACGGCTGGGATGGCAACTGGTACAGACGCGCCTATTTCGACGACGGCACCCCATTGGGTTCGGCAGGCAATGAAGAATGCCAGATCGATTCCATCTCGCAGAGCTGGTCAGTATTGTCCGGCGCAGGCGATCCCGAGCGTTCGCGCGCCGGCATGGAGGCAGTCGACCGACGGCTGGTGCGGCGCGAGCATGGGCTGGTGCAATTGCTCGATCCGCCGTTCGATAAATCCGACAGAAATCCAGGCTACATCAAAGGCTACGTACCCGGCGTCCGTGAAAATGGCGGCCAATACACCCATGCCGCGATCTGGGCTGCCATGGCCTTCGCCAAGCTGGGCGACAATGCACGCGCCTGGGAACTGCTGGACATGATCAATCCGCTCAACCATGGCCGCACGCCTGAAGCCATCGCCATCTACAAGGTAGAACCCTATGTCATCGCCGCCGACATCTATGCCGTGTCTCCGCACATCGGACGAGGCGGCTGGACCTGGTATACAGGCTCATCCGGCTGGATGTACCGGCTCATCATCGAATCCCTGCTGGGGTTGACGCTAGAAAACGAAACGCTGCATTTCGCCCCCTGTCTGCCTGCCGATTGGCATCAGTTCAAACTTCGCTACCGCCATCTGGATACCTTCTACCAGATCACCGTCATGCAGCGGCAGGCTAACCGCGATTACCTGACCGTCAGCGTCGATGGAATCAAGCAGGACGGCTCCTGCCTCTCACTGGTCAATGACAGGGGCGAGCATGTTGTCGATGTTGCTATCGGCTTACCAGGCCCTATGGACGATGACGCTGAATCTGCTTATCAATATTAAGCCTGCCCAGAAGATCAGTTGACGCTGACCCCAATAATTTGACAGGAATCGACCGTATATCGTTTCACTGCCGACTGCGACCGAACTGCCTGTGCTAGCACCCCAAAGTACGTGACCGTGATGAAGATCACTGTCGTGCGCGTTTCCACACCCAATTTATAAACACATGCCATATGTTTGCTCACCGCTCTCGGGCTGAGTCGCTAATGTCGCGGTTAGTTTTTCCCTTGGTGGCCCAGTAAAGCACTTCAGATTCAAGTTGGATCACCTTACAGCGAAGCTTATTAATCCCATAAAACAAGAAATGATCGATTTATTGCACCGAATAGCCTGTCGCGACAATATTTTCTTCATTCCAACCACCCCCAAGTGTTTTGTAAAGGGTAACTTGGCTGGCTAGCTCCGACAACCTGACTGTGATCAGGTTTTGCTGCGAGGTGTAAAGCGTCCGTTGTGAATCCAACACTGCTAGATAACTGTCTATTCCGCTTTTAAATCTGGCATCGGATAAGCGGTAACTCTCGCTTGAAGCTTCTACCAGCGAACGTTGTGCCTTTATCTGGTCATCCAGATTTTCACGCTGCCCAAGCGCATCCGCAACTTCACGGAATGCACGCTGAATAGCTTTCTCATACTGGGCTACTGTAATGTCACGCTCTACTTGTGCGACGTCCAAATTTGCCCGGTTACGCCCGGCATTAAAAATAGGCAAGTTAATTGAAGGCGTAAATGACCAGACACCGGAACCCGAGCCGAACAATCCGGAAAGCTCGCTACTGGCGATACCGGCCGCCGCAGTCAGGGTTATGCTGGGAAAGAATGCCGCGCGTGCAGCGCCGATATTGGCATTGGCAGCACGTAAAGTACGTTCGGCTTGCAGCACATCCGGCCGCTTCCGTAGCACTTCTGATGGAATACCTACGGGCAAGTCAGCCAATATGGCACCCTTGCTCACAAGCAATTCCCCATACAGACTTGCTGGCAACGGCAAACCGACAAGCAGGATCAGCGCATTCTCATCTTGCTTGACAAGATTCTTGTAACGGGCGATATCTGCTCTGGCAGTATCGACACTGATTTGTACTTGTCTTAGATCAAGCGCAGAAGATACGCCAAGTTCAAAACTACGCTTAGTGAGATCATAGCTTTCCCGCTGATTTTGCAAGGTATCCTCAGCCAGTTTCAAACGCTCTCGGTCAGCTCCGAGCGTCAACCACGCGATTGCGACCTCGGCCACCAAGGCGATATGCGTACTACGTCTGGCTTCCTCAGTCGCCAGGAACAACTGTAAAGCTTGATCATTGAGACTGCGAATACGCCCGAAAAAATCTAATTCATAGGCACTAAAACCTACGGTAGCACGATAACTATGAGAAACATTGCTTTGCGCAGTAGCAGTTCGCTCAGCGGTACTGGTGCCAATGGCATTGATACTGGGAAACAAATCCGCACGTTGTATCTGATACTGTGCACGGGCTTTTTCTATATTCAAAGCCGCAACACGCAAATCACGGTTGTTTTTCAGGGCGAGATCAATCACCTGTCGTAATTTCTCGTCAACGAAAAATTCACGCCAGCCAATATCCGCAGCATTAAATGAAGCCGTTGTTGTTTTACTGGGCCAGAATTCAGACACCGGTGCTTCCGGTACTTTGTAGTCAGGCGCCATACTTGCGCACCCCGGGAGTATTGCAATCAAGGCCGTAGCAAGGAATAAATTAGTCTTTATGATATGCATCTTAAATCCCCGCCGGCTCTACCTCGTTGATTGATACTCGCGGCTCATCATCCAGTTTTGTATAAGGGAACCAACTGCGGATTAGCACGAAAAACAAAGGGACGAAGAATATACCCAGAAAGGTGGCTGTCAGCATGCCACCCAAAACACCGGTACCAATGGCCTGACGGCTGGCAGCACCAGCACCATTACTTAACGCCAAGGGTAAAACACCAAAGACAAACGCTAGCGACGTCATCAAAATCGGCCGTAAACGCAACCGTACCGCACGTAATGTCGCTTCCATCAGGTCGTAGCCTTGCTCTTGCAGATGTTTGGCAAACTCAACAATCAGAATCGCATTTTTAGAAGCTAGACCGACCGTGGTCAGCAAACCAACTTGAAAATAAACATCACCAGACATACCACGCAATGTCGTGGCAAGTAATGCACCGACAATCCCCAACGGCACAATCAGGATTACGGAAAAAGGTACGGCCCAACTTTCATACAAGGCAGCCAGGCACAAGAATACGAAGATTATGGAGATAGTATAAAGCAAAGGCGCTTGCGAACCTGACAAGCGCTCCTGATAAGACTGACCACTCCACTCAAAACCGATACCTTCCGGCAGCTTTTTCACAATCTCTTCAGCAATATTCATGGCAACACCTGAGCTGACGCCGCCAGCCGCTTCGCCGACAATCTCAACAGAAGATGTGCCGTTATACCGTTCAAGCAAAGGCGACCCATAAGACCAATGATTACTGGAAAACGAGGAAAACGGTACCATCTGACCGTTGGAATTCCGCACGTACCAACTGCTGATATTTTCCGGCAGCATGCGATATGGCGCATCGCCCTGCAGATAAACTTTCTTGACACGCCCCTTGTTCAGGAAGTCATTCACATAACTGCCGCCCATAGCTATCGATAGCGTGCTATTGATATCTTCAGTTGCAAGATTAAAGGCACCCGCTTTCTTATCGTCTATATTAATCCGGAATAGCGGCGTATCGTCGAGACCATTGGCTCTGACCTTGGACAGCCTCGTGTCCTCTGTCGCCAATGAGATAAAGTGGTCACGTGCCTGAAGTAATGCTTCATGTCCCAACCCGCCGAGATCTTTTAATTGCAAGGTAAAACCTGAGCTTTGCCCAAGGCCGCGCACTACTGGCGGCTGCATAACAAAAACCTTGGCATCACGAATCCCGGACAACGCTTTCGTCGCCTGTTGAGCTATGTCAGCAGCACTTTGACCCTTGCCTTTGCGTTCACTCCAGTCCTTTAGTTTGATAAATGCACGCCCAGAATTCTGGCTACCGCCGCCGCCCTGTCCCATGCCTGTAATGGTGATAAATTCGTTTATTACATCTGTTCTAGATAACAGGTATTGCTCAACCTCACTCATTACCTTTTGCATGCGCTGGTCGGTCGCGCCCACTGGTAACTGCACCTGTGTCATCAGAATGCCTTGATCTTCATCCGGCAAAAACGAAGTGGGCAATCGCATAAACAAGACCACCATCAATCCGGCAATCACTCCATATATCAACAAACCTCTGCCTTTGTGGCAAAGAATGCCATCAACTATGGATTCATAGTTTTTCGAGGTTCTATCGAATGCTCGATTAAACCATGTAAAAAAGCGGTAACCGACCCCTCGTTGAGTTTTGTGGCAGGTACGGTCTATTGGCTTCAGTACAGTAGCGCACAAAGCTGGAGTCAACGTTAAGGCAACTAGTACAGATAGCAGCATAGCCGAGACGATCGTGATGGAGAACTGCCGATAAATAACGCCCGTTGATCCGCCAAAAAAGGCCATCGGAACAAATACAGCAGACAAAACCAACGTAATACCGATCAATGCACCAGTAATTTCCCGCATGGATTTACGTGTGGCCTGTTTAGGCGAAAGCCCTTCTTCGCTCATTACCCGCTCGACATTCTCTACGACAACGATCGCATCATCGACTAGCAGACCGATAGCCAGTACTAGCCCAAACATAGTCAGGGTATTGATGGAATAACCGAATGCAGCCAATACTCCAAAAGTACCTAACAGCACTACCGGCACAGCAATGGCAGGAATAATAGTGGCACGTATATTCTGCAGGAACAGATACATGATAAGTACCACCAAAATGATGGCCTCAATCAGCGACTTTACGACCTCTTTGATGGAAACACGTACAAATGGTGTAGTGTCGTTCGGTACAGCCGTGTGCAGATGTAGGTCGGCCGGAAAATAAGGTTTCAATTCATCCAGTTTGGCAAGCACGGCTTGTGCCGTCTTCAAGGCATTGGCACCAGCTGAAAGTTTCACTCCCATAGCAGCCGAAGTCCGTCCTTTGAAACTGGCGACTGGTGTATAGCTTTCTGCACCCAGTTCCAGACGTGCTACATCACTTAATTTTACAATGGCACCGTCTGTGGATGACTTGACAACAATGTCACTAAACTCCTCAACCGTCTGCAATTTGCTGCGGGCCGTAATAGTCGCATTAAGCTGTTGATTACTAGCCGCTGGTAAGGCGCCAAGCTGGCCGGCAGATACTTCAGTATTCTGTGCACGGATCGCGGTACTGATATCCGACGGTATCAGACTGTATTTTTGCAATTTGGCGGGATCTAACCATATACGCATGGCATAACCAGCACCCAAGGGTTGTACATCACCCACGCCATCGATACGGCTAATCTGGTCCAGCAACGTACCGGATATATAATCGCCGATATCAATCGAAGTAACTTTCTCATCATCCGAAATCAGCGATATCACCATCAGAAAATCGATACCGGTCTTGGCAACAGTCACGCCCAGGTTTTGTACCACTTGAGGCAGGCGCGGCATAGCCTGCTGCAATTTATTCTGCACCTGCATCTGAGCTACATCAGGGTCAGTGCCAGCATCAAAGGTCAGCGTAATTCTGGCATTACCAGAAGAAGTACTACTGGATGAAATATAAGTGAGGTTATCAATTCCTTTCATATACTGTTCGATCACTTGGGTCACGGAATCTTCAATGGTCTTGGCGGAAGCTCCTGTATAAGTTGCGCTGATTGTCACTCTTGGGGGTGCGATGTCAGGATATTGCTCCAACGCCAACATACTGATTGAACCTGCGCCAGCAAGCATGATGACTATTGCAATCACCCACGCAAAAATAGGACGATCAATAAAGAAATGCGCCATGATTGGTTACTCCTTAGCGCCCGACAACATTAGCCGCAGTATTAACTGAGACCGGTTGATAGTGACCAGTATGTTCTTCGCTCTCAGAACTCTCATTAGCAATTGGCTGTATTTGCTGTACCAAAACAGCCTTCACGACATCGCCTACTTTTATTTTCTGCACTCCGTCAACAATCACCTTTTCACCAACACTCAGTCCACCAGTGACCAGCCAATGAGCACCAACCGCCCGATCAACACTGATTTGGCGTATTTCTACCTTGTCGCCCTCTCCAACTAATAAAACAGTTGGTTCACCACGGCTGTTGCGACTGACACTTTGTTGTGGCACTAAAATAGCCCGTTCATCGACAGCTTCGTCCAGCAAGGCATGCACATACATGCCCGGCATCAGCAATCCTTCCGGATTGGGCACTATTGCACGCAAAGTCACAGCACCAGAAGTAGCATTGACACTGACACCGCTAAATTTCAACTTTCCTTCGTGAGCATAGGCACTGCCATCCTCGAGCACGATCCTGATACGTGCCTCGTCTGCACCGGAGTGCTTCAATGTGCCACGCGCCAGTTCGCGCTTGAGCCTGAGCAACTCATTACTGGATTGCATAACGTCGACATAAATGGGATCAAGCTGCTGTACCGTCGTCAGCGCGGTTTCTTGATTGGCGGTCACTAATGCTCCTGGGGTCACAGTGGAAGTGGCCACGCGTCCGGAGATAGGCGACAGAATTCGGGTGTAATTAAGGTTGATGCGAGCAGCATCCAGTGCTGCTTTCGAGAGAGAAAGCTCGGCTTGGGCCTGCCTTAGTGCAGCCTGAATATCATCATCATCCTGCTTGCTGACTGCATTGATTTTCACCAGTTCAGCATAACGCTGCGCTTTCAGTTTGAGCGAAGCCAGATTTGCTTCTGCTTTTTCTACGGCGGCTTCAGCACTAGCATACACTGCACGGTAAGGTGCTGGATCTATCTGGTAAAGTACGTTACCAGACTTGACATAAGCGCCTTCGATAAATTCACGTTTTTGAATAATTCCGCCAACCTGTGGGCGGATTTCAGCAATCATATGTGCATTGGTACGCCCTGGCAGATTAGCTGTGAGCAATTGCGGTTTGGTTTCAATCACGATAATCCCAACTTCTTCGGTCTTGCCAGGCTGACGTTCTTTGGCAGATGATTTCCCACAACCATTGATTAATATACTTAAAGCAAATAACGCCAGAATGATCGCTGACTGTGTGGTGGGCTGGTGCTTACTCATGTATCCCTCGGGTTTTGAACATTCTTTAAAATATCTACAACATGTCATTAAGATGAAACTGAAAAACATACCTTACTAATCAACTCAAGAGACCTAGCATTACCCCAGCCACAAGTATTTAGCTCTTTTGAGTTTTCCTTGTTCATATTGCTCTCATTTGTGCTTCTGCTCAGGCTAAGCAGTGCGCAGCACCTAAAGCAAAGATTCGATACACAGTTCTGTATGATCGATGTGGTACCGACTTGCTGATTCACAATATCGCACATCACTAAATGTTATAGATCGCGGCCCTGGATGCCGCCTTCAGTGCCTTGAATGAGGCATGTAATGTCTTTCTTTTCCAATGTAATTTTTATTTATCTAGGATCACTTTATATTTTTGCTTGCTGCCCTACTGAAATTAAGTCGGCACAATTTATGGTAAAAATCAAACTCCTCAGCATCACGCCATGATATCTGCCGAATTTTGGCAATGCCTTGTGACCATAATGCTCGCCTGAGCGCTCGCTGGACTCAGCATGGCTGCCGCATTCAATGCCAGCCAGCAATGACGCTTCAAGAAACAAGGCAGAGAACAGATATCGATAAGACCTGTTCATTTAAAATCCTTGTATCATGGATTGAAAACAAGAGCGCTATATGCTGATAGCTATCTGTTGGATTCCAATTCTCCATAATTATTTGTATGGATAGGTTTGGCTGATGTAATACTTGGTAAAAGTTTGTAATGTCGCCACCCAAAAGCGGGAAAACTTTGGCAGAATCCAGACTCGAACACTTACAAGGTAGATATTCAGTTGCTACATGTACTGCTAATTGACGACGACATCGAGCTATGTCAGATGATGGCCGAATATCTGGGAGCAGAAGACTTTACCCTGGATATTGCCAATGATGGTGAACAAGGTGCCAGACGAGCTCTTTCCAGTAGTTACGACTTGATAGTACTGGATGTAATGATGCCGCGCTTCAACGGTTTCGATACATTACGCCTCATACGCGCAAGCAGCCAAGTTCCCGTCATCATGCTCACAGCCAAGGGCGACGAAATAGATCGGATTGTCGGCCTTGAGCTCGGCGCCGATGATTACCTCTCAAAACCATTCAATCCACGTGAACTGGTTGCCCGTTTACGCGCCATACAGCGCCGTGTTGCTGTCCGTGATGAAAATCGAAGCAAGTCTACGCACGATGTCGCACGCATCGGTAAGATAGCCATTTATCCATCTGAACGAGTAATTGAGTGGCGTGGGCTGGCGCTGGACATCACCACCAGCGAATATGCCTTGCTTGAAGTGCTAGTGCGCAATGCCGGCCGCGTGGTCAGTAAGGCGGATTTGTTCTCGCAAGCGCTTGGCCGGTCTGAAAACCGTTACGACCGTAGCGTTGATGTCCATGTCAGCAATTTACGCCAAAAACTGGGAATACTGGATGATGGCCGCTCGCCAATACAAACCGTGCGCGGTATCGGTTATCAGTTCATTGCAGGATAGACATCAGATATCACATATGGGACGTTTATTCTGGAAAACTTTCATCGGTTTTTCGCTGACCCTGATCATCACGGGCGCGTTCATCGGTGGTGCCATTTATCTCAACGATAATCGGCTCAGCGGAGAAGAAGGCTTTTCTCATGATCGTCGAGCAGAGTTTGTCGTTGGAATTACTGCACATACTTTACAATATGGTGGTGTAGATGGAGCCAAAGCCTTATTTAAAAACTGGCCGGGACATAAGCCATCACCAACAGTCATGGTCATTGGTACCGATGGCAAAGACATATTGCATCGCACTGTGTCTCAAAACTCTTTTGGCAAGGCACTTGATGCGTTAGCAAGCGAGGCTAAACCATCTAGTGTGCGTCAGGTTAAAACCACAGAGGGACGAGAGTACATACTGTTCGTTCCCTCTGCCAATGCAGATATCGCTAGCCAACTTAAGTTCAGCCTGCCACTACAGTTATTCATTGCCTTGTTTGCCAGCCTGCTTTTTAGTGCAGGCTTCGCCATTTATCTAAGTCACCCAATTCAGTTATTACGACAAGCAAGCCGTCACCTTGCCGAAGGTAACCTCGATACCCGTGTCAGTCCGCAACTTGGCAAACGTAATGATGAAATGATTGAACTAGCTCAAGACTTCGACTACATGGCAGCACGCCTGCAAACTCTCGTCGATGCTCAGCGCTTATTGTTACATGATGTTTCTCATGAACTCAGGTCGCCTGTGGCACGCATGCGCTTGGCGATCGGCTTGGCACAACAGCAACCGGAAAAACTATCTTCTGCCCTCACGCGCATTGAGCGTGAAACCGAGCGGCTAGACGAGCTATTGGGGCAAATGCTCACATTATCTCGCCTAGAGGCTGGCATCAGCGGAGAAGCCAATGAAGAGCTCAACCTCAATGACCTTCTGGCAGAAATCGTTCAGGACGTTAACTTCGAGGCACAAGCAGTAGGCAGCACAATCAGCCTCAAGAGTGATTCAGAGATACTTATAAATGGTCATTACGAGCTGCTGCGACGCGCCTTTGAAAATATCATCCGCAATGCATTGAAATACAACAAGGCCGGTGAAACAGTCGAAGTCTCTATTCAACAACAAGATTCTCATCAAATTCTTGTTGAAGTACGCGACCACGGCCCAGGATTACCTGAAAATGAACTGGACAAAGTATTCCAACCCTTTTACCGGCTAGGTAGTACTGAAAACACCAAAAACACCGGCTACGGCTTAGGCTTGGCCATTGCCAGACGTGCTATAGAAAAACACCATGGCTCCATTTCCTTAAGCAACTGCAACAACGGTGGTCTTTGCGCACATATTCTGTTCCCACATAATTTGCGACCTTAAGACTAAAATAACCCGAGCACACCCCAAATGCTTGAGTCCAGCCCTATTTTACAAATCACCCGTAATGGTTGCCTATCTACACAAAACAAAAATCACGCTTCAAGACGTAGTTCCAAGGTAGCCAGTCCCTTTAGGAGAGCGCTTTTCAGTTCGTAAAATCCGTTTAAAAATCAATTGTTCTATTGCAATTTTTGGGTATTTGTATATTTCGGATTAGGCTTACCAAGCTCCACTCAATAATTACTTAAGATCGTTGGTATGTATCCAGCATATCGTCAACTCAAAAAACAAAGACTGACTTATTCAGTTATCAGGCAGCATCAACAACAGTTGTTGAAGCCACAATTATTTTTCTGCAAAGGCACGTTCAATCACGTAGTCACCCGGGTCGCCGATACGCGGAGAGACAACGAACCCTCTTTCATCAAGCAAGGCGGACGTGTCGACCAGCATATGTGGGCTGCCGCAGATCATGGCGCGATCATTTTCCGGGTTGAGTGGCGGCAGGCCGATATCGTCGAACAACTTGCCAGAGTTGATGAGATGAGTCAGGCGGCCCTGATTGCGGAATGGCTCTCTGGTAACGGTCGGATAGTAAATCAGCTTATTGCGTATTTCTTCACCAAAGAATTCATTGTTTGGCAACTCTTTTTCAATGAAATCTGCATAGGCCAGTTCATTCACGTAACGTACGCCGTGTATCAGCACGACTTTTTCAAAGCGATCATAGACTTCGATATCCTGGATCAGGCTCATGAACGGTGCCAGACCGGTGCCTGTAGACAGGAAATAGAGATGCTTCGCGGGTTTGAGGTCATGAATGACCAGCGTACCGGTCGGCTTGCGGCTGACCAGAACTTCATCACCCACTTTCAAATGTTGCAGGCGCGAAGTCAGCGGGCCATTCGGCACCTTGATACTGAAAAATTCCAGATGCTCTGCATAGTTGGGGCTGGCAATACTGTAGGCGCGTACCAGCGGACGGCCGTCGACTTCCAGGCCAATCATAACGAACTGGCCATTTTCGAAGCGCAGGCCGGGGTCGCGCGTAGTCTTGAAACTGAACAGGGTGTCGTTCCAGTGATGAACGCTCAACACGCGCTCAGTGGCAAATTTACTCATTTCCAGGTTTTCTTCAGGTTAAGTATGATTAGTTAGTTTATTGGATCGCTGCGGCAAGAGCTGGTACAGCCTCAAACAAGTCCGCCACCAGACCGTAATCAGCCACCTGGAAGATGGGTGCATCAGGATCCTGGTTGATGGCGACCACGATTTTGCTGTCTTTCATGCCGGCAGTATGCTGTACCGCTCCCGAAACTCCAATAGCGATATAAAGCTCCGGCGCTACCGCGATCCCGGTCTGCCCAACCTGGATTTCATTGGGGGCATAACCCGCATCCACGGCCGCACGGGTAGCGCCCAGCGCTGCGCCGAGTTTTGCTGCTAGTGGTGACAGCACTTCGTCGAACTTCTCTGCACTCCCCAAAGACCTGCCGCCTGAAACCACGACCCTGGCTGAACTCAAGGCAGGCCTGTCAGATTGAGCACGAGTTTCAGCCAGCCAACGGGATTTGCCCACCGCGGCCGGAGTTTCAATCACGACGACTTCGGCATGGCCGCCCGAGGCTGCCGCATCAAAATTGCTGCCGTGTATGGTCAATACCTGCAGGGTGTCCGTGCTCTGGATACTAGTATGGATATTTCCGGCATAGATCGATCGTATATAGGTATTGTCAGCTTTGATCTCCAGGACGTCGGAAATCATCGCAACATCGAGCTGTGCTGCCGCACGTGGCAGGATATTACGGCTGAAGGATGAGTGTGCAGCCAGGATCACCCGATATTCCCGGCCAATGGCGGCAATCAGATGGCTCACATCTTCCGCCAATGGATGCGCCAGGTGCGGGGCATCAGCCTGAAGCACCCGCGTCACGCCGGCAATCGCTGCGGCTTGTTGCGCAATGCCGTTATTACCACTGCCCGTGACCAGCACATCAACCGGTTCATTCCAGAACTGCGCGGCAGTCACCGCCCGGCGCAATGCCGGATTCAATTGCTGGCCATCGTGTTCTGCCAGTATCAGGATACTCATAGTTCTATTCCTTCGTGTGCACGCAATTTGTTCAGCAGCTCTTCAACGCTACCGACTTTGATACCAGGTTTTCTTGCAGGAGGTTCAGATACCTTCAATAGTTTGAGGCGCGGCTTAAAATCGACGTTGAGCTCGGATGCGCTGAGCGTTTCTATGGGCTTTTTTCTGGCCAGCATAAGATTGGGTAGTTTCACAAAACGCGGTTCGTTCAACCGCAGGTCTGCCGTAACCACCGCAGGCATCGCCAGTGCCAATTCTTCACTGCCGCCATCGACTTCACGCGTGACGATGGCTTCATCCCCTTCTATTTTAAGGGCAGATGCAAAGGTACCCTGCGCATAGCCCAGAAGTGCGGCAAGCATTTGCCCCGTTTGCCCGGCATCATCGTCTATCGCCTGCTTACCAAGAATGATGAGATCAGGCTGCTCACGCTCAACCACAGCCTTGAGCAGTTTGGCGACGCCCAGCGGCTGCAGGTCAACCGTGCTTTCGACAAGCACGGCCCGGTCCACCCCCATGGCCAGCGCGTGCCTAAGCACATCCTGATTGGTCGCAGCACCCAGGGTGACAGCAACAATCTCGCTGGCCTTGCCCTGCTCTTTCAGGCGCAAGGCTTCCTCGATACCATTCTCGTCAAACGGATTAACACCCATTTTCACGCCATTGATATCCACATCCGACCCATCAGGTTTAATGCGTACCTTGATGTTGTAATCCACCACGCGTTTTACAGCGACCAGAATTTTCATATGCACTCCTCTTACGTTGATTGATATTTTATAGAAGGATATAATATTTGTTAAGTTGATTATTAAGATAATGTTTATCTATTAAATAGATATGAAATACAGCCTGAGGCAGCTCGAGATTTTTGTAGCCGTCAGCCGTACGGAAAGCGTATCGCGAGCGGCAGATGAGCTTGCTCTGTCGCAATCGGCGACCAGCACTGCGCTAGGCGAGTTCGAGCGCCAGTTCAGCCTGCAGCTTTTCGACCGTGTCGGGAAATCCTTGCGGATCAATGAGGCAGGACGGCAGCTATTGCCGCGTGCCGTGGAAGTTCTGGACCGGGCAAAAGAAATCGAGAACCTGCTTGAAGGCCATGCCGGCTTTGGCTATATGAAGATAGGGGCTACCCTGACTGTGGGTAATTATCTGACTACCATCCTTGTCGCGAGATTCTTGCAGGCGCATCCTGAGAGCCGTATTCAGCTCCAGGTTCACAACACCAGGACGATCATCCAGCAGATTGCCAACCACGAACTTGACCTGGGCCTGATCGAAGGCGATTGCTACCATCCCGATATCGAGGTTGAAACCTGGATAGCAGACGAACTGGTTATATTCAGCGCCCCTGGACACCCACTGAGCGGGAAAGGAAAAGTCACCATGGACCAACTCCTGCAGGAGCCCTGGATTCTGCGGGAAAAAGGCTCCGGAACCCGCGAGACCTTCGACCGCGCTTTCCACAATCACCATGCCAGGCTCAATATCCGGCTCGAACTCGAACATACGGAAGCCATCAAGCGTGCTGTTGAGTCGGGGCTCGGCATCGGCTGCATTTCACATCTGGCACTGAAGGATGCTTTCCGCCGCGGCAGTCTGGTACCGCTTAATACGCCTAGCCTTGATCTGGGCCGCTATTTCTATTTTTTATGGCATAAGCAGAAATACCAGACCACGGGCATGCGTGAATTCCTGGCCTCATGCAGGCGCATGACGGATGGAATCAGGCGCAGCGATGAAGTCGATTTACCCCATATTGCTTAAGGTACCGTCATGCAACGCGATGTAATGAATTACGATATTCTGATTGTAGGCGCAGGCCCGGCCGGGCTTGCTGCGGCGATCCGGCTCAAACAGCTTGCCCATGAATCCGGCCGCGAACTGAGTGTATGCGTGCTGGAAAAAGGGGCGGAAGTGGGCGCACATATAGTCTCGGGCGCTGTCATGGACCCGATTGCGCTGAATGAGTTGATTCCCGACTGGAGGGAAAAAGGCGCACCCCTGAACACCCCTGTCAAAAAAGATGAATTCCTGCTGATGGGCAGTAAAAAAGCCGTGCCCGTGCCGCACTGGCTGATGCCTCCCCTGATGAACAACGCGGGCAACTATATCGTGAGCCTGGGCGAAGTCTGCCGCTGGCTCGCGGGAGAGGCAGAAAACCTGGGAGTGGAAATTTATGCAGGGTTTTCTGCCCAGGAACCGCTCTATGATGAACGCCAGCAGGTGAAAGGCGTAATCACCGGCGACATGGGCCGCGATTCACAAGGCCAGCCGACAGCACAGTTCGCACCCGGCATAGAGATTCATGCCAAATACACATTGATTGCCGAAGGTGCCCGCGGCTCCTTGACACGCAAACTGGAACGCCAGTTCGGTTTGCGTAATCAATCATCACCGCAGAAATACGGTATGGGGCTCAAGGAAATCTGGCGCATACCGGCCGCCCGGCACCAGCCCGGCCTGGTACAGCACAGCATCGGCTGGCCGCTTGCTTCGGGTACGGGCGGGGGGGCATTCATCTACCACCATGGCGAACAACTGGTGTCGGTCGGGTTTGTCGTGCACCTGGATTATGCCAACCCCCATTTATCCCCTTTTGATGAATTCCAGCGGTTCAAGACTCATCCCGCCATTCGCCCGCTACTGGAGGGAGGCGAGCGTCTTAGCTATGGCGCACGTGCGATTACCGAAGGCGGCCTGCAATCATGGCCCGAGCTCATATTTCCAGGCGGGGCATTGATAGGTTGCAGCGCCGGCATGGTGAACGTGCCCCGGATCAAAGGCACCCATAATGCGATGAAGTCGGGGATGCTCGCGGCTGAAGCCGCATTTGATGCGATATTCGCCGAGCCGTCGCAGCAGAATGACCGGTTGCTGACGGCATACCCCCGGGCATTACGTTCATCCTGGATATGGCGCGACCTGGATACGGTACGCAACATAAAACCTCTGGTGTCGCGGTTCGGCAATTGGGCCGGAACATTGTTCGGCGGGATGGAAATGTGGCTGGCCGCGTTCGGCCTGAGAATGCCCTGGACGCTCCGCCATGGCAAGGCGGACCACGAATGCATTGGAGCCGCTTCATCGATGCCAGGAATTCATTACCCGAAACCGGATGGTGTGCTTACTTTTGACAGGCTGAGTTCAATCAGCCTGAGCAATATCGCCCATGACGCAAACCAGCCCTGCCATCTTCAGCTTCTTGATGACGGCACGCCCACCAGGATAAACCTGCCCCTGTACGACGCGCCGGAGCAACGTTATTGCCCGGCCGGTGTATACGAAATTGTCAAAGACCGGGAAGGGGCCGCACATTTACAGATCAATGCGCAGAACTGCATTCATTGCAAAACCTGCGATATCAAGGACCCAACGCAGAATATCGTCTGGACGCCGCCGGAGGGGGGCAGCGGACCGACATACTCCGGCATGTAGCCTCAAAATACGCTTGCCATTGACGAAGCGAAACAAGCGGCAGGAATTGATTGTGTCGGTATGCGCATAACCAGTGACACTACCCTCCCAGGCTGCGCAACTTGCTGACGGCAATAGAGGCCGCGGCCGTACGCGTTTCTACGCCCAGTTTTACAAATACATGTTCCATATGCTTATTCACCGTTCTTGGGCTGGTCCCCAAAATATCGCCGATATCACGATTGGTTTTGCCTTTGATCGCCCAGTAAAGCACTTCGGCCTCGCGCCTGGTCAGATTGAAATTAGCCATCAGCGCTTCAATCTGGGCAATATCCGACTCTTCACGCAGCAGGATGATCCACTGCTCTTCGCCGCCGAGGTCAGCCGGGGTGCATATCAGCCGCCCGCCGGCCTGGAAAATGGTCAATGGCGACAACCGGTTCTCGATATCCGCCAGTAATTTTTTCAGCCACGCCAGCAAAGGCTCTGGCGTATTGGTAAGTGCATCGACGGCGGTTTCGGCAAAGTATTTACGCATCAGCCGCCTTGCCAGCGGCGTTTGCCAGACGACTTTACCCGATTGCGGCAATACTGCGATGGCAGCCTGGCCAAATGCGTCGAGCGCGCCACGCGTCTGGTGCATCAGCCGCGATGTCTGCAGGTGGGTGGATATGCGTGCGAGTACCTCTGCGGTACGTATCGGCTTGGTCACATAATCTGTACCGCCTGCCGAGAATCCGGCAACCACGTGCTCCGATTCGGTAAGGCCCGTCATGAAAATCACCGGAATATGGCGGGTATTGATATCCGCTTTCAGGCGCTTGCAGACTTCAAAACCGCTCATTTCCGGCATGATGGCATCGAGAAGAATGATGTCGGGGTTGGCTTCAGCCGCACTTTTCAACGCACTCTCGCCATTGTCGGCCACGAGGACGACAAAGCCGGATTCATCCAGCGCATCATGCAATACGGCGAGGTTATCCGGCACATCATCGACAATCAGTACAACGGTTGCACTTTTTCTTTCAGCCGTTAGTTCAGTCATGGCCCTGGGTTTCCTCGATGAAATTTCTCATGGCTTCCAGCTGAAATTGCTGCGCCATTTTTTTAAGCACTGTTACAAAATTCTCATAGCGACTATCCATCGCCAATATCTCGTCCAGCTTCCTGGTAATGCCCCGCATATAGCCAAGATGGACCACCGCAAGCAGTTCATTCACCTGCACTTTGGGAGGCAGCGCAAAATCCTCGTTCCCGGTCTTGTGTTCAAATACAGACTGCGGCATTTCCTCTTCGGTAATCCACTCAATACTCAAGCGCTCGCCTATCCATCGCAACATTTCCTGCACATTGACCGGCTTGACGATGAAATCCGCAGCAGTGATATCGGCAGTATTTTCCATCCCCTTGTCGAAAGCATTGGCGGAAACAATGCCGATATGCACATCCGATTCATGCATCTTGCGGATAACATAGCTGGCCTCCCAGCCGTCCATAACCGGCATGGCAAGATCCATGAGAATGACGTCCGGCCTGAATTCCGGGTAGATTTGCAGGCACTCGCGCCCGGTTGCGGCTTCAGCCACATCAAAGCCCAATGGCTGAAGTATGTTGATCAGCAGCTCCCTGTCCACAGGCTCGTTGTCCACCACGAGCACCCTGCGCCTGGGGCCTTTATAGCCGATCGGCCGCTGCATGGAAACCGATTCGATATCGTGTTCCACGCGCACCTGCGGCAGAAACAGCCGTATCTGGAATATCGTGCCATGGTCCGGCCTGCTCCTGACGTTAAGTTCGCCCCCCATCAACTCGGCCAGCATCTTGCTGATGGTAAGCCCCAGCCCTGTTCCGCCTATGCCATTGGCAGCGCTGCCGCGCAGGAAAGGCTCGAAAACCTGCTCAATTTCTTCCGCCTTGATCCCCGGGCCGGTATCTTCCACTTCTATCGCCATCATTTCACGCGCATAGTGCACCCGAAAAATCACGCCGCCTTTACGGGTAAACTTGACCGCGTTGCCCAGAATATTGATCAGGATCTGACTCAGGCGCTTGTGGTCCGCGCGAACGACTTTGGGCAATTCGCCCGTCAGTTCGTAATGGAAACTCAGCCCTTTATTTCGCGCCTGCAATTCGAACATGCTGACAATCTGGTGAATGAACTCAGGAAACTTGAGCGGCCTGGTATCGAAAGTCAGCTTGCCGCCTTCGATGCGCGCGATATCCAGCGTACCTTCAATCAGCGACAACAAATGTTCGCCGCTGCGGCGGATAACACGTATGGCCTGTTGCTTGCTGTTGGGGATCGACGCATCGTTATCCAGCAGTTGCGCATAGCCAAGAATGCTGTTCAGAGGCGTACGTAATTCATGGCTGATGCCGGTAATATAGCGGCTTTTGGCCTGGTTGGCCTGCTCCGCGACCAATCGTGCCTGTTGCAGTTCGGCATCGGTCTGCCTATGCAACATGATCTCCCGTTGCAGCAGGCTGGTCTGCCGGTTCGATTCCTCCTGCGCGACGCTGCGGCTCTGTGAGGTCAGCACCAGCCACCAGGCAATAATCCCGCTCACCAGCACCAGTCCTGCAAAGGCTTTCATGTAACCAAGCTTGAGCCGGGGCAGGATCTGCGCCGCATTCTCGGTCAGCGTCAGCGATTCATGCAGATAGATCAGTCCGAAAATGGCCCCCAGCAAGGACAAGGTAACCGCCATCAGTAACAGGTAATGCCCCATGCCGCTATTGAGGTAACCCCAAAGCGACTTGGGCAGCACCTTTTTCATGGCATATTCCCACTGGTTGCTGATGCGCGCATGCGGTTTGCAGGCATCGTTGCAACGCGCATCCAGGCAGCAGCACAATGAACAGATCGCGCCCTGGTACGCAGGGCAGTGCGCGATGTCATCGATCTCGTACTCCCGTTCACAGACGCTGCACTTTTCCGTGCGCTTGGCGGCACTGTATTTGACCGGTTGACGCGCGATGTAATAGCGCCCCCTGGTCCACCAGGCAATCATCGGGGAGGCGATCAAGGCTGTAATCAAGGCAATGAACGCCGAGAACGCCTGTGCTTCGAGGCCAAATGCGCCAATGAAGGCCAGCACGGAAAACAGCGACGCGATCGTCATGGCGCCCACACCGACCGGATTGATATCGAACAGATAGGCGCGTCTGAATTCGATGCCTTTCGGGCTTAATCCCAGCGGTTTGTTGATCACAAGGTCGGCGACCACCGCCGTAATCCATGAAATGGCAATATTGGAATACAAGCCGAGCACCTGTTCCAGAGCCTGGAATACATCCAGTTCCATCAGCATCACTGCAATCAGGGCATTAAAAACAACCCAGACGACTCGTCCGGGATGGCTATGCGTCAGCCGCGCAAAGAAATTGGACCAGGCCAGCGACCCCGCATAGGCATTGGTCATATTGATCTTGATTTGTGAGAGCACCACAAAAAATACCGTGACTGCCAGTACCACTTCAGGATTGGAAAACACCTGCCCGAAACCGATGAGATACATCTGGTTCGGGTTAACCGCTTCTTCCACCGACTTTGCCGCCATCAGCGCCATATAGGCAAGCAAGGCACCGCCCAGCATTTTCGCCATGCCCAGGAATATCCAGCCCGGCCCCGAGATCAGCACGCCCAGGTGCCAGCGCAATCTGTTTTGCCTGGTTTTCTCCGGCATGAATCGCAGGAAGTCGACTTGTTCGCCGATTTGCGGGATGAGCGCCATGCCGATTGCCAGCGCGGTACCGAACATATAGAGGTTGAATCCGCTGTCATATCCGGATTTGCCTGCAAATCCGATCAATCCACTGATGACTTCCGGCTGCTTGTAAATGATGAAAATATAAGGCAGAGCCATCAGCGTGAGCCAAAGCGGCTGCGTAATCATGTGGATGCGGCTGATCAGCGTCACGCCATGGGTCACCAGGGGCACGATGACCAGGGCGCAGACGAGATAACCGATATAGAGCGGCATATGGAAATAGAGCTCAAGCGCATAGGCCATGATGGCCGCCTCAAGCGCGAACAGGATGAATGTGAACGAGGCATAGACAAAGGATGAAATCGTCGAGCCGATATAGCCGAAACCGGCGCCCCGGGTCAGGAGATCCATATCCAGCCCGTATTTTGCCGCGTAATAACTGATCGGCAGGCCGGTCATGAAAATAATCAGGCTGACAGCGAGAATCGCCCAGAACGCATTGATAAAACCGTAATTAACGGCAATCGTGCCGCCAATGGCCTCCAAAACCAGAAATGAAATCGCGCCGAAAGCTGTATTCGATACACGGAAAATCGACCATTTCCTGAATGCCCTGGGGGTAAAGCGCAGGGCGTAATCCTCCAGGGTCTCGTTGGCAACCCAGGTGTTGTAATCGCGCCGTATCTTGACGATGCGCTGCGGCGCATTCAGGTCATCCACATCCAGTGCTTCGTTGACAGTATTCAATCATCCATCCCACTCTTTGCCCAATCAGTAAATGACGAGCAAGAACCGTGCTAATTAATTGCAAAATTACCCAACGTTATCCTAATCCAGTTCGAAATGTTTTCCTGTACGCAATTTGACGTATTGCCCGCCATGTTCAGGCCTATATTATTAAAAAGTCTTAAAATAAAAACGCCCGTGCTCCATGAAGAAGCGCTTCGCCCTGCTTTCATTGCTCTTTGGCATTCCCCTGCATGCAGAAACCATTACGGAAACCGTCAGCGTCGTCAGCCAGCGAGAAAACCTGCTCGGCCTGGCTGAAAGCGCCAGCGAAGGAATCATCGGCCATGCGCGTATCGCCAATTCACCGTTATCCCGGCCAGGAGAGGTGCTGGAGCAGACGCCGGGCATGGTAGCCAGCCAGCACTCGGGCGACGGCAAGGCCAACCAGTATTACCTGCGCGGTTTCAATCTCGATCACGGCACCGACTTTGCAGTCTGGCTGGAAGGCATCCCGCTCAACATGCCTACCCACGCACATGGGCAAGGTTACACCGACGCCAACTTTCTGATTCCGGAACTAATCGAAACCCTGCACTACCGCAAAGGGCCCTATTACGCGGAAACCGGTGATTTCTCGGCGGCAGGCTCAGCCAGCTTGCGCTATTTCCGCACGCTACCGCAGGCGATTGCCAAAATCACAGCAGGCAATGAAGGCTATCAAAGACTGCTCCATGCAGATTCCCTGGATTGGGGCGATGACAGGTTGCTTTATGCCATCGAGGCGCAGCGCTACGACGGGCCATGGGAACAGAACCAGAATCTGCGAAAATTCAACGGCCTGCTTCGCTACAGCAGCGGCGATCAAAGCCACGGCCTGGATATCCTGGCCATGGCCTACCAATCCGAATGGGATGCTTCCGATCAGGTTCCGCGCAGGGCGGTGAGCAACGGCCTGATTGACCGCTTCGGCACGATCGATGATACGGATGGCGGCAAGACCCACCGCTACAGCCTGTCGGCAGACTGGCGCAACGGCCCCTGGCAGGCAAATGCCTACGCAGTTGATTACCGCCTGAATCTGTTTTCCAACTTCACTTACTTCCTCGACGATCCGATAAACGGCGATCAATTCGAGCAATCGGACCGGCGGCACATCTTCGGCGGGGCCCTGAAGTATGCGTGGGAGCAATCGCTGTTCGGGCTCGGCAGCAGCCAGGAAATCGGGCTGCAAACACGCCATGACGACATAGGCAACGCAGGCCTCTACAAGACCCGTGCCAGGCAGCGCTTATCCGTCATCCGCGAGGACAATGTAAAACAAGGCAGCCTGGGAATCTGGTGGCAGGCCGGATGGGAGCTCGCGCCAAGCTGGCGCCTGACGACGGGCCTGCGCGCCGACAAGTATCGCTTCGATGTCGATAGCAATAACCCGCTCAACTCCGGCAGGAGCAACAGCAGCATCGCCAGCCCTAAACTCGGCCTTGTGTGGAAAGCTCTCGATACCACGGACTTCTATGCCAATTGGGGCCGCGGTTTCCATAGCAATGACGGCCGCGGTTCGACCATACGCACGGACCCGGCAAGTGGCGACCCGGCTGACCGGGTAGATCCGCTCGTCAAAGCAACAGGCCAGGAAGTCGGGCTGCGCGGCCTTTGGCTTGGCCGCTGGCAGACGACGCTGGCGCTGTTCAAACTCGATATCGACTCTGAATTGTTATTCGTCGGCGATGCAGGCGCCACTGAAGCCAGCCGCCCAAGCCGGCGTGCAGGCGTGGAATGGTCCAACTACCTGCCGATCAATGACTGGAGCTATATCGATGCGGATTTCGCCGTCACCCGTGCGCGTTTGCGCGACAGTGACGCTGCCGGCAACCATATTCCCGGTGCCGCAGAAAAAACCGCATCGATCGGCTATGCCGCACAGCGCGGCCCATGGTCGGTTTCGAGCAGGCTGCGCTATCTCGGTCCACGTGCATTGATCGAAGACAACAGCGTACGCTCCGGCAGTTCGGTAATCGTCAACAGCCGCATCGGCTACCAGTTCAGCAGGAAAGTAGGGCTTGCGCTCGACATCTTCAATCTGTTCAACCGCAAGGTGGCGGATATCGATTATTACTACGCTTCGCGTTTGCCCGGAGAGCCGGCTGACGGCGTAGAGGATATCCACACCCACCCCGCCGAGCCGCGCATGGCCAGTCTGACCATGACATTGGCATATTGAAAAATCAAGCCAGCAACATGTAAGTGCCCGCCAGCGCGATCAATCCGCCGAGGCTGCGCTGGCCGTACGATGCCAGCCGCATCTGCCGGGATGCAAGCAACAGCCCGGCGGCATGCAGCAGCCCGGTCGCCAACAGCATGCCCAGCATGACGGCATATCCGTTATGCACGGCAAGTTCGGCACCATGGGCCATGCCGTGCATCCATGCAAATAATGCAGTAAGCCCGATCTGCCACGGCATGGCCAGGGGTGCATGCAGTGCAACCAATAATCCGGCCGCCAGCACGCTCGCGGCAATCCCGGTTTCAAGGCCCGGCAGCATCAGGCCGCCGATACCGGCCAATGTGCCGGCAACCATCACCAGCATAAACGTAAGCGGCAGTTGCCAGCGTGCCTTGCCGCCCAGCCTGCCGGCCCACAAACCGACCGCGAGCATCACCAGCAGATGGTCCCAGCCAGTAAGCGGGTGCATGAACCCGGCATAGGCATTCGCCATATCATGGCCGGGATGTGCCAGCGCGACCGCAGGGGAAAGCGATAAGGTTAAAGCCAATAAAACCGGAAAGGGCCGTTTCTTCATGATTCTTCCTTTTATACGACTCAAGATTAATCCTGCATCAAGCCTTGCTTTTCAATAAAACCGACAATCTCTTCCAGCCCCTGCCCGGTTTTAAGGTTACTGAACAGAAAGGGACGTTCGCTACGCATGCGTTTTGCATCATGCTCCATTACCTCCAGCGAGGCGCCGACCATGGGGGCAAGGTCAATTTTATTGATCACCAGCAGGTCGGACTTGGTAATTCCCGGCCCGCCCTTGCGCGGAATTTTTTCGCCGGCCGCCACATCGATGACGTAAATCGTGAGGTCCGACAATTCGGGACTGAAAGTGGCGGCCAGGTTATCGCCGCCGCTTTCCACAAACACGATGTCCAGCGGTTCGAAGCGCCTGCTCAGTTGCGCCACTGCCTCCAGGTTCATCGAGGCATCCTCGCGGATGGCGGTATGCGGACAGCCGCCGGTTTCGACGCCGATGATGCGGTCCGGCGCCAGCGCCTCGTTGCGGGTAAGGAATTCGGCGTCTTCCCTGGTGTAAATATCGTTGGTGACGACAGCGATGTTGTAGACATCGCGCAGCCGCTTGCACAGAGCCAGGGTCAGTGCAGTCTTGCCGGAACCGACCGGACCGCCGATGCCTATGCGTAATGGTTCACTACTCGGATTCATTCATTTTCCTTCATTCCATAAATCTTGCGGATCACACCCGGGCAAAGTTTGCGGCAACGGCTTCATGACCGGAATAATCGTGTGTACTGCGTTTCATGCCTGCACCCCGCAATACTGAGTGCCGGGCAGAAGTTACTGATGTCCTCTTCCGGCAAGGCCATGGCCCGGGCTATCAAGGCAGGCAAGCGCACACCCAGTTCAAGCAGGATGCGCTGCCCCGCCACCTGCCCCAGCGGTACCGTTTTCATGGCAACACTGGCCTGGTTTTCCAGCCAGGACCAGGCATAGGCATGCAGGGTATCCGGGAGGGGAATCCGCCAATGCACGGCGGCCCCTGCGTAGATGGTCGGAAAAGCCGGGGCCGGCAGGGCTTCGACTGCTTTCAGCATATCCGGCGGCAAGGTTTGCAAGCCATGCAGCAGGCGCACCAGCGAGTAGCCCATCTGCCGCGTTTCGGCACAGGCTTCAGCCGTATCGCGCCCGGCCTGGTAAAAATCGTCCCAGGCCTGCACGGATGCCGTGTCAGTGTTCTGCCAGGCCTGGTAAAGCCGATGCAGCACGGGCAGTTCGAAGCCGGCCTGGTAATGTTCCAGCACATCGCACATCCAGGCCTGCGCGCTTTCCATGTCCCGCACGTCGCCGCACTCGATGGCCCATTCCAGCCCTTGGGAATAACTGTAGGCACCCACCGGCAGCATGGGGCTTGCCAACTGCAGCAAGCGGGAAAGCGCCAATGTACTGCCCGGCTCAGCCATGGCGCCGCATTCCGGGTGGCTGGCGCAGGTTTACGATATCGTCGTCATGATGATGACGGTGACCGCCGCCATAAGCACCCGCTTCCGGCTCGAAGGGCGCATGCAAGTCAGCCACGCAGACGCCCAGGCCGATCAGCATGTCTTTCAGCACATGATCCTGCTCCAGCCTGAGCCAGCCATCGCCAACCTGCAGCGGCACATGGCGGTTGCCGAGATGGTAGGCAGCACGCGTCAGCGCCTGCGGGCTGGATGCGGTGACATCCGTCACCGGCTGCCCGGCAGCCTGCACCTGCACGATGCGGCCGTCCTCCGCGCGCAGGCAATCGCCCCCGCGCAGAATACTGCCGCGTTCCAGCAGCAAGGCAGCCTCTTCGCCGGACTGCAGGGTCACGCGCAACCGGCTTTTTTTCCTGAGATCGAAAGGCAGTGCCACATAATCATCAATCCGGGACGGGTTATCGATGCGTTCAACGATATTCAGCATGGTTATCGCCCCCTAAAACAGGAAATAGCGCTGTGCCATCGGCAGTTCTTCTGCCGGTTCGCAGGACAATAATTCGCCATCGGCACGCACAAGGTAAGTTTCCGGGTCAACGTCTATGACGGGCATGGCG
The DNA here is from genome assembly GCA_905339275.1 of Methylophilaceae bacterium. Classification (GTDB taxonomy): domain Bacteria; phylum Pseudomonadota; class Gammaproteobacteria; order Burkholderiales; family Methylophilaceae; genus UBA6140. The sequence continues at coordinate 259,074 of CAJPFK010000001.1, read as the reverse complement.
CCGTTATGCAGCATGTCGCTCTTTTTCACGTGACGGCAGGCTTTGACCGCCTCCAGCGGCTTCTCCAACTGCAATGCAGCTATGGCCGGATTGGCAAGCGCCGCCTGCGAAACAAAGGTCACCGATGTTTTCAACGCCTTGCCGAAACTGCCGAACATCGGCCTGTAATGCACCGGCTGCGGCGTAGGGATGGATGCGTTCGGGTCGCCCATCGCCGCTGCGGCGATCATGCCGCCCTTCAGTATCAGGCTGGGCTTCACCCCAAAAAATGCCGGGCGCCATAGCACCAGGTCCGCTAGTTTTCCCGGCTCTATCGAACCGACCACATGCGAAATACCGTGCGTGATGGCGGGGTTGATCGTGTACTTGGCGATGTAGCGCTTGATGCGGAAATTGTCGTTGCGCGCACTGTCCTCGGCCAGCGCGCCGCGCTGGGTTTTCATCTTGTGTGCGGTCTGCCAGGTACGGATGATGACCTCGCCGACCCGTCCCATGGCCTGCGAGTCTGATGACATCATGGAAAATGCGCCGAGATCGTGCAGGATATCTTCCGCCGCGATGGTTTCGCGCCGTATCCTGCTTTCCGCAAAGGCGATATCCTCGGCAATCGCGGGGTCGAGGTGGTGGCACACCATCAGCATGTCGAGGTGCTCGTCTATGGTGTTGACGGTAAACGGCCGTGTCGGATTGGTCGATGAAGGCAGCACATTGGGCGAACCCACGGCCTTGATGATATCCGGGGCATGGCCGCCACCGGCACCCTCGGTATGAAAGGTATGGATGGTACGACCCTTGAATGCTGCCAGCGTGGTTTCGACAAAACCGGACTCGTTCAGCGTATCGGTATGAATCGCGACCTGGATATCCATCTCGTCCGCTACCGACAGGCAGTTATCGATGGCGGCAGGCGTGGTGCCCCAGTCTTCATGCAACTTCAAGCCAATCACGCCTGCTTCGACCTGTTCTTTCAGCGGTTGCGGCAGGCTGGCATTGCCCTTGCCGAAAAATCCGAGGTTCATGGGAAAAGCATCCGCCGCCTCCAGCATGCGGTGGATGTGCCAGGGACCCGGCGTGCAGGTGGTGGCGTAGGTGCCGGTAGCAGGCCCGGTGCCGCCGCCCAGCATGGTAGTGACCCCGGACATCAGCGCCTCCTCGATCTGCTGCGGGCAAATCCAGTGGATATGGCTGTCGATGCCGCCTGCGGTCAGTATCATGCCCTCACCCGCAATGACTTCGGTGCCGGCACCCACGGGAATGGAAACGCCGGGCTGGATATCCGGGTTGCCGCCCTTGCCGATTCGCCATATCTTTCCATCCTTGATGCCGACATCCGCCTTGATAATGCCAAGTACAGCATCGATAATCAGTGCATTGGTGACTAACGTGTCGGCAACTTCTGCAGCAGGCTTCTGCCCCTGGCCCATGCCATCACGAATCACCTTGCCGCCGCCGAATTTCACTTCCTCGCCGTAGATGGTGTAATCCTTTTCCACCTCTATCCACAACGCCGTATCGGCGAGCCGCACCCTGTCGCCCACCGTGGGGCCGAACATCTCGGCATACGCCTGCCTTGAAAGCTTCACGCTCATTTCAATGCCCCCATGACCCTGCCGGCAAACCCGTAGACTTTGCGGTCGCCCGCCAGCGCAACCAGACGTACGGTGCGCATCTGCCCCGGTTCGAAACGCACGGCGGTGCCGGCCGCAATATCCAGGCGGTAGCCGTAAGCCATGTCACGATCGAACAGGAGTGCGTCATTGGTTTCAAAAAAGTGGTAATGGGAACCGACCTGGATGGGCCGGTCGCCGGCATTGGCAACGTCCAGCGTCACTGTGGCGCGTCCCTCGTTAAGCACGATATCGCCTGCTTCGATTTTCATTTCCCCCGGAATCATCCCAGCCCCTCAAACAATCGGGTTGTGCACTGTGACCAGCTTGGTGCCGTCGGGAAACGTCGCTTCAATCTGGATTTCCGGAATCATCTCCGGCACGCCTTCCATGACCTCATCGCGCGTAAGCAAGGTAGCGCCGTAGCCCATCAGTTCGGCGACCGTTCTGCCGTCACGCGCACCTTCCATGATGGCAGCGGAGATGCAGGCAATCGCTTCCGGGTAGTTCAGCTTCACGCCACGGGCCTTGCGCCGCTCTGCCAGTAATGCAGCGGTGAAAATCAGGAGCTTATCCTTCTCGCGGGGAGTGAGTTCCATACGTTTCGCCTTTCTGGAGTATTGATTAAACCGATGCCGTTACTCAGGTAGCCCAGATACGCGGGCGCACGGCGGGACGCGCCCCATACCATGGCCGCAGCAATTGCCATAATGACTCGAAGTAATGCCTGGCCTCCTGCGCCGCCTGCCCCAGATAACGTGCGGAAAACACCTGCGGCAATGCCGTCACGCCGTAAATGGCATCGCCATGCAAGGCAAGTTGCCGGCATTCATCCAGTATCTCCCTGGGCACGCTGCCTGCCGCGATAACGAAGCTGCCGCTGACGGCTTGTCCACGCAGCCCGGCAACCGATGCCATCTGGCGGCTTTGCGGCACCAGGTGCGCTTGCTCCTGCCAGATCAGCCGGCCTTCACGGCGTATCGACAGCCGCTGCCGCAAACGTCCTGTTTGCCAGCGTTCGCCGCTGGCCTGGCGCCCGAAACAGAGAATCTCCCAGCCGGCAAAAGCGGCAGTTGCGTCCAGGGCAACGTCCCCGGCAAAGCTCACATCAGCCCCGTCGAACAGGATATTCTCCTGCGGCAGCCACTCAAGGCGGGCATCGCCAGACAGCGAGAAGCCAAGCCGCTGGCTGGCATTACGCCCGCCGGACTTGTACCACTTGCCGGCTCCCGGCGCGGTCAGCAGCACATGTGCGCCAGCGGCCATATCCACCTGCAAGGCCAGATGGTCGCCACCGGCAACCCCTCCGGGCGGATGCACGATTACGCCATGACAAACCGCATCGCCCTCCGGGTACAGCACTTTCTGTATGACCAGCGGGCCATGATGCATTCGCCGCGCCAGCACCGTGCGATCATGCCGGGAGGCAAATTCCAGTTTCAGTTCGGCCTGCCATCCCGCCAGGCGACCCTGAATCCTGCCTTCAGCCAATAAGTCGCTGCTTGCTATCTGATTCATGGCGCGTGATGAGGCCGCAAGCCCGGGGCAGTGCAATCCGGCACACCGGTAACCTCGGCATCAGACAGAGAGATAGCCTTTGATCTTGGCGGCATCGACATTGTCGCGCGTATCTTCGTGAATGAAATTACCCTTATCGATGACGATGATGCGATCGGCGATGTCCATGGTGAAACTCAGCACCTGCTCAGAAACGATGATGGTGATCTCGCGCATCCGGCGAATCTCGTTCAACACCTTGGCGATATCCTTGATGATGGAAGGCTGAATGCCTTCGGTCGGCTCATCCAGCAGCAGCACCTTGGGATTGGTCACCAGCGCGCGGGCAATCGCCAGTTGCTGCTGCTGGCCGCCGGACAAATTGCCCCCCTTGCGGTGACGCATCTCGAAAAGCACCGGGAACAGCGCAAAGATGTCCTCCGGTATATCACGGGTCCTGGATTTCTCCAGCCCGGTTTCGATATTCTCCTGCACCGTCATGTTGGGGAAAATCATCCGGCCCTGCGGCACATAGGCCAGGCCCTTGGTGACGCGCTGGTAACTGTCCGTGCCGTTGAGGTCCTCGTCATCGACCATGGCCTTGCTGGCCGTGCTCGGCAGGATACCCATCAGCGACTTGAACAGCGTGGTCTTGCCCATGCCGTTACGCCCCATGATGGCGAGCGTCTCGTTCTTCTGCGCCTTGAAGCTGATACCGTGAATCACCCGGCTCTGACCATAACTGACATTCAGGTTTTCTATCTCAAACATGTTGTGATCCCTTTATCTTTCCATCAATGACCAAGATAGACTTCAATGACCTTCTCATTCGCCTGCACCTTGTCCATGGCGCCTTCGGCCAGAATCTTGCCCTGGTGCAGCACCGTCACCTTATGCGCAATTTTCTTGACGAACTCCATGTCATGCTCGATCACGATCACCGAACGGTTCTTGCAGATGCGGTTGAGCAGGTCAGCGGTCTGGTCGCGCTCCTTGGCGCTCATGCCGGCCACGGGTTCATCCAGCATCAGCAGTTCGGGGTCCTGCATCAGCAGCATGCCGATCTCCAGCCATTGTTTCTGGCCGTGGCTGAGCAGGGCCGCTTCCATGTCGAGCGCATCCTGCAGCAGGATTTCTTCTGCAATATGCCTGACGCGATCTTCCACCTCTCTGGTTTTCTTGAAGAACAGGCTACCGAACACGCCCCGCCCCTTGGGGTAGGAAACTTCCAGGTTCTGGTACACCGTGAGGTTCTCGTAGATGGAAGGCGTCTGGAACTTGCGGCCCACACCGGCCCGCACGATCTCGTGCTCGGAGAGTTTGGTCAGCTCATGGTTCTTGAACTTGATCGACCCCGAAGTGGATCTGGTCTTGCCGCAGATCAGATCCAGCACCGTGGTCTTGCCCGCCCCGTTCGGCCCGATCACCACGCGCAGTTCGTTCTTGTCGATATACATGGTCAGGTTATCGACCGCCTTGAAGCCGTCGAAAGAAACCGTGAGGTCTTCGACAGCCAGCACAAAGTCTGTATTGCTCATGCTTTTGCTCCCAGTTCTTTGACATCCGGCGGACTCACCATAGAGGCACTCTTTTCAGGCTTCGGTTTCGGCTCCGTCAAGCGTCGCAGGAAACCGATCTTCTTCGAGTATTTCTCGTAAACCCCGGCCAGGCCGTTGGGGAAGAACATGACCACTGCGATAAACAGGCCGCCCATCAGGAACAGCCACAACTCCGGATAGGTTTCGGAAAACATGGTCTTGCCGAAGTTGACCAGCAGCGTGCCGTAGACTGCGCCGATCAGCGACATGCGCCCGCCGACAGCCGCGAAAATCACCATTTCGATGGAAGGCACGATACCGACGAACGAGGGCGACATGAAACCGACCTGCAAGGTGAACATCGCACCGCCGATGGACGAGATCATGGCAGAGACGCAGAAGATGAATATCTTGTAGTTGGATACGTCATAGCCCGAGAAACGCACACGCTCCTCCTTGTCGCGCATGGCAAGCAGCAGCATGCCGAATTTACTGCTCAGGATGTAGCGCGAGAGCAGGATGCAGGCAATCAGCAAACCGGCATTGACGTAATACAGGACGTACTTGGCGTTATCGGTACGGATATCCCAGCCCAGCATGGTCTTGAGATCGGTGATGCCGTTGACGCCGCCGGTGTAACCCTGCTGCCCGACAATCAGGATGCTCAGGATCAGCGCAATTGCCTGGGTGATGATGGCGAAATACACCCCGCCGACGCGCCGCTTGAACATCGCAAAACCGATGATGAAGGCAAAGATGGTGGGAATCACCAGGATAGCCAGTATCGTAAACGGCAGGCTCTTGAACGGCTCCCAGAACCATGGCAGGGCGGTCAACTGGTTCCAGTCCATGAAGTCCGGGATGCCCGGCGTACTCTGGATCGCCGTACTGACCGGATCGGAAGCCTCCAGCTTGAGGAACATCGCCATGCAGTAGCCGCCCAGGCCGAAGAAAATACCCTGGCCCAGGCTGAGGATGCCGCCGTTGCCCCACAACAACACCAGGCTGACGGCAACAAAGGCATACGTGATGTATTTACCGACCAGGCCGAGCCGGAACAAGTCCAGCCCGAGCGGCAGAACGACCAGTATCAGGGCAGCAAGGACAGCCAGGCCGATGGCCCCCTGCCTGCCGCCCAGAAATTTATTCATCGTTTCATTCATCGATATTCCCCTTATTTACGAAGCTTGGATGCAAACAGACCTTCAGGGCGCATCATCAGGATGCCGACAATCACCATCAATGTCGCGACCTTGCCCATGGAACTGGTCATGAAGAACTGGAGAATGGATTGCGCCTGCGCGATACCGAAGGCAGAAGCGATGGTGCCCATCAGGCTGGCCGCACCGCCGAACACGACCACCATGAAACTGTCGACAATATAGAGCGAGCCTGTCGTCGGCCCGGTTGAAGCAATCGTCGTGAATGCCGCGCCAGCCACGCCTGCGATACCGCAACCGAGGGCGAAGGTCACGCGATCCACCTTTTTCGTGTTGATGCCGACAGCGCCTGCCATCACCCGGTTCTGCACCGTCGCCCGCATGCGCAGGCCCCAGCGGGAGCGGAACATGAAGATGTAGACGCCGACCGTGACGATCAGCGCAAGGCCGAGGACGAAAACGCCATTGATCGGAATATCGATATCAGGCGTGGGCTGGAAAGAGCCCAGCAGCCAATCCGGCAGCACGGCGCTGACTTCCTTGGCGCCGAAACCGGAACGGAAAATCTGCTGCATGATGAGGCTCAGGCCCCAGGTCGCCAACAGGGTATCCAGCGGCCGTTTGTAAAGATGCCGGATCAGGCCGTATTCGACCAGGTAGCCGACAATAAAAGCCACGATGAAGGCAGCGAGAATCGCGAAGACGAAGTAGTAGCTGACAATATCGTAACTGACTGCGAATTTGGAGAGAAACACTGTGGTGTAGGCGCCCAAGGCCATGAACTCGCCATGTGCCATGTTGATCACGCCCATCTGACCGAAAATTACCGCGAGGCCAAGCGCCATGAGAAGCAGAACACTGAACAGGCTGATCCCTGAAAACGCCTGCATGACAAGGATATTGCCCATTTCCGCCATTGTATAATCGAACATAATCCGGCCTCCTGCTATCTACTTACCGATGAAATTTCCTGCTGCACCGTCGCGGCAACCCCCTTGCCGGGAGTTGCCGCGAGGCTTGCTGCTTTATTGATAACCCTTGGGGAATGGATCAGGCTGAATCAGGTCGGATTCGTACACCACATCTGCCTGGCCGTCTGCACGCCATTTGCCGATGCGCAGCTTGCTCAACAGGTGATGGTTGGGATCAACCTTCACATAGCCTTCAGGCGCCGTCGTCATCTCATAACCCGGTAGCGCAGCAGCCACCTTGTCCACATCGAAGCTGCCCGCACGCTCAACCGCTGCCTTCCATAGCCATGGGCCGAGATAAGCGGCTTGCGTCACGTCACCGATCACCGATTTGGGCCCCCACATCTTCTTGAATTCAGCCACGAACTTCTCGTTGTTCGGGTTCTTCAAGGTCTGGAAATACTTCATCGCAGAGTAGAAGCCGGCCAAGTTCTCGCCGCCGATACCCAGCACTTCATCCTCGGTCACGGAAATGGTCAGCATGGTTTGCTTGCTGGAATTGAGGCCGGCTGCATTCAACTGCTTGAACCAGGCCACGTTACTGCCGCCCACAACCGCTGCATAGATGACGTCAGGCTTTCTCAGCTTGATCTTGTTGATGACGGAACCGAACTGGGTATCGCCCAGCGCGATATACTCCTCGCCCACGACCTTGCCGCCCAGTTTCTGCTCGATGTGCTTGCGTGCGATTTTCATGGAAGTGCGCGGCCAGATGTAATCGGAACCGATCAGGTAGAAAGTCTTGGCCTTCTTCTCTTTCGCTATCCAGTCCAGGCCCGCAAGAATCTGTTGCGTCGCTTCCTGCCCGGTGTAGAACACGTTCTTGGATTGTTCCAGGCCTTCATAGAAAGTCGGGTAGAACAACAGGCCGTTTTCCTTTTCGAACACCGGCAGCGCAGCCTTGCGTGAAGCGGAAGTCCAGCAACCGAAAACAGTCGCGACCTTGTCGTTCACCAGCAGCTTCTTCGACTTTTCCGCAAAAGTCGGCCAATCACTGGCGCCGTCTTCCTGGATGATTTCAATCTTGCGGCCAAGCACGCCACCGAGGGCATTGATCTGGGCAATCGCCAGCTTTTCTGCCTGGATCGAGCCGGTTTCGCTGATCGCCATGGTGCCGGTGGCGGAGTGCAGGATACCCACCTTCACCGTTTTATCCGTCACCGCCAGTTTGGTGGTATTGACCTTGGCAGTCGGGAAATCCGCCGCCATGGCATTGCTGGTAAACAAACCCGCCGCGAACAAAGCGCCGACAAGGGCTCCGGTACTGCTCATAAATCGACGTCGATTAAAATGACTCATCAAATTTCTCCTAACGTAAAAAATTGCGAAAAACCCTGTCTATCTGAACCCCATGAATACTTAATGGCATACTTAGTGCCCAAGCATCCATGGCCTTGCGGTTTTCTTGGTCTGCATCTTCAATAGGCTTCCTTTCTCTTTTGAATTTGCGCTTGTGTTTTCATTGGATGGTTTGCAGGTATGCCCGCCCGTACAGCCGCAGCTTGAGCGCCTGGAGGTTCCCGGTTCATGCGCGGACTTCTCGTTACGCTCATGTGCGACACGGCTGGCCTTGTCCATCACGGCCAGGTGCGGCGCCGAGATGATGCGTGAACCCAACTCGCCGCAGATAGCGCACTCAGCCGGCGATTGCGACTCGCTCATCTTGCGCAGCGCCGTGAAGGTGCCGCAGGTCTCGCATTCGTACTCATAAAGTGGCATGACAGGTCTCTCCTTCGATCAGGAAGCGGAAGCCATATCGGTGCCAGGCGTCACCAGCTTCAACGGCCCATCGGCATTCGGTTTCAGGTCGAAATCGAAAATCTCGGTCGGCAACCAGAGCGTGGCGCAGGCATTCGGAATATCCACCACGCCGCTGATATGTCCCTCCACCGGAGCAGTGCCAAGGATGGAGAGCGCCTGTGCACCGCTGTAACCGAATTTCTTCAGGTACTCGATGGCATTCAGGCAGGCCTGGCGATAGGCAATATGCACGTCGAGGTAATGCTGCTTGCCCTGTTCATCCACCGAAATGCCCTCGAAGATCAGGTAATCGCGGTAGCTGGGCGTCAACGGGCTGGGCTGGAACAGCGGATTCTTGATGCCGTATTTCTTGACGCCATCCTTGATCAGGCTGACCTTGATATCGAGGTAACCAGCCATTTCAATCGCGCCGCAGAACGTGATCTCACCGTCGCCTTGCGAAAAATGGAGGTCGCCCATGGAGAGGCCGCCGTCTTTCACGTAAACCGGGAAATATACTTTTGAGCCCTTGGTCAGGTTCTTGATATCGCAGTTACCGCCGTGGTCGCGCGGCGGCACGGTACGCGCACCTTCGGCTGCCGCCGCCTTGGCCGCATCGCCGGTAAGCTTCCCCATGACGGCGGATTGCGGATTCGGCGGCAAGGCCAGCGGCGGCACGCGATCAGGTTCGGTCGCGATCAGCTCGGCCTCACGCTTGTTCCATGTAGCCAGCAACTCCTTTGAAGGCAGGCATCCGATCAAACCTGGATGCATGATGCCGGCAAACTTCACATTGGGCACATGGCGCGAAGTCGCATAAATCCCGTGAAAATCCCAGATCGATTTACGTGCCTCGGGGAAGTGATCGGTAAGAAAGCCGCCACCGTTTTCTTTGGAAAACAGGCCGTTGAAACCCCATTGGCTGTCGTCAAAAGTACCGACATCCAGAATATCCACCACCATCAGGTCGCCCGGCTCGGCGCCTTCGACACCGATCGGGCCGCTCAGGTAATGCACCTGTGTCAGATCGACATCGCGCACGTCGTTGGCACTGTCATTGTTGCCGATCTGCCCGCCGGTCCAGTCCATGCACTCGACGCGGAACTCATCGCCCGGCTTGACCATGGCAATCATCGGCAGATCAGGATGCCAGCGATTGTGTATCTGACCGTCCTGCTCCCAGGGTTTTTTATCCAAATCCAATTTAACTAATGTTTTCATTCACATACCTCCTGCATTTGAATCAATGAAATATTGAGCTTGCACATCAATCTTAGAATTGAAGCTGCAATGCCACGATGAAGCTGTCCACATCCGACTGGCTGGTAACATCAAGCTTTGAATAGGTACCGCTGACTTGGGCGTTGTAGCCATCCATGATGTAGCTCACGCCCAGATCGAACCGTTTGGTTTCAATATCCGAATCGGCATCAAATTTCTGATAGCGGACAAACGGCTGGATCTGGCCCCAACCCATTTTGTCGTTGAAGATATAACCTGCACCCAGGGAATAAGCTTTACCTTCCTCGCTGAGGAACACGCCATCGGTGTCATAGTCGTAATAAGCAGCTTCAAACGAGACCGCACCGGGGCCCACACCTTTTTTCTCCAGCAGGAAATCAATGCTGTATGAGGTGTAGTCACCTTTTTCTGTCAGGGAGATAGCGCCATCGCCTTTATGTCTTGCCGCAATGCCGATGGCCAGGATATCCTTGGCGCCCAGATAGTTACCGGTACCGTAATAACCGGGCTCCGCATCCCAGAAGTCATACTGCAGGCGGCCTGCATACATGAGCTTGTCATCGGCGCCCAGCGCCTGTGCTGCTGCGCTGGATTGCGACTGGTCACCCACACCGCTGAATTCGAAAATCTTGTTGCCTTCGAACGCACCGAAGGAATAGGCAAACTTGCCGTCGAATGCATTGCCCACAATCGCCACGCCATCATCGCGGCCTATGGTTCCACCGTTCCAGCCGTAACGCGAGGCGATATTCGCCCAGTAGCCGCCGCCCAGGGAGTAATAGGGGCCCGCCATATTGGCGCGATCGCTCGGGGACAGGAACCGGCCTGCCCAGATACTGAATTCGGGCGAGAGCTCGAAAATACCAACAGCATCAATGATCTGGAAACTATCGTTACCGCCGGACTTTTCCGAGTTGAACATGCCCTTGATGTACTTGTTGAGGGAACCGGCAACATACAGACGCGCGCTATCCAGCGTGAAATCGTTCGAACGGCTGCCATTGGCTGCTGCATCCTCTACCGAGCTGTAACTGCCGCGCATGCCAAAACCCACGCTGATATATTTATCGTCACCGAAGGTAATGGTTCCGGCAGCCTGTGCCGATAAGGACGACATGGCTGCCAACGCTGCAACCACGGCTGTTAACGCCGATTTTTTCAATTCAAATTTCATATCCACACCCCTTTTTAGTCTCGTCAATGTCAAAAATCCGGAATTGGCAGGCACTGCAAAAAACACCATCACGACTGTTTTCGTGTTGCTAGATTAGCGAGTGGGGAGTGGGGCTTAAATACGTCAAATTGCGTAGAAGGCGGCGCAAAACTTCCAGGCAATCTGTGTTAATTTTCAGATGCATTCAAATTGGAGAGGCCTACAGAAAATGCGCATGAAATCAATTGAAGTTCATTCAAAAACAAAAACTTGTATTTTTATCGCCATCAGCCTCATGAGCCTGCAACTGAGCGGCTGCGGAGAGTTTTCATACAAACGGGGAGCGGGTGTTGCTGATTTGCAACTGGCCAAAAAGGATTGTCAGGCGAGGTATGAGGATGCCGTACTGATAGAAAAATGCCTGGAAGACAGCGGCTGGATCGTCAGGGATTTTGACAAGGAGGACCCGCTGATTGCTGTCGCTTTTGTCGATAACAACCGCAGCCTGGAGAATCCTGCGCAAGCGGCTGTCAGCACGGCAACACCCGTGGCGCAGGATACGGCTTTGCCGGCTGCAAGCTCTGCCGTGGCAGTGCTTGCAACACCGGATGCCCCCCAGCCTGGCCCGGCAACCCGGACCGTCACACCGTCTGCTCCACCGGAAAAACCACCTGCACCACCGAAAGACCCGATGGACATCTTCCTGGTCAGCTCCTGGTGGAAGATCGGCAAGGGGCCGGATGCCCTGAAAACGGACACCAATGAATGCGTCTCACGATTGGGCGAACAGCACCGGCCGGACAGCGCCACACTGAGAACAACCCGCGGTTTCCTGATTTGCATGCGTGAAAAGGGATGGCGTGCTTTGCAGGCGAAATAGCAATGAAGCCGCTACTGCCGGCATAACAGGGTTGCGTGGCACTTACTCCGCTAAAGGCGTTGCACTATTCCACTCATCGATCAGTAATCGGGCATGCTCTACATCCTGGTTATCCACCAGCACCCTGATCAAACCGAAGGCTGGCAACTCACCGGCGGCGCCTTGCAGATACTCCCCGGCAATATGCGCCCTTATCCCGGCCTGCCTGAGAATATTGGCAATCAGGTTGGCATCCAGCGAATGTTCCGCTTCATAGACAGCGCGCATATCCACTACCCGGCAAAAGCCTGCCTGAGGACTGCAATCATCGCCTGATGATCGAGCACGCCGGCACTCTCGCGGATGCTGTGCATGGCCCACATCGGACAACCGACGTCGACGCTGGAAATACCGAGACTGGAAGCGATGATCGGCCCGATGGTACTGCCGCACCCGAGATCGGTACGATGCGCATATTGCTGATACGGCACCCCGGCCTTCTCGCAGAGCATCATGAAGCGGGCTGCGGTATCCGCATTGGAACTGTAACGTTGGTTGGCGTTGATCTTGATGACCGGCCCCGCATTGACCATGACTTTATGCGCAGGCTCATAAGCATTCGGGAAATTCGGGTGGTAGGCATGCGCCATATCGGCGCTGATGAAAAAGCTCCTGGCCAATGCCGTTAGCTGCGACTCCTGGCCCCAACCAAGGCTGAGCGCAATCCGCGCAATGACATCCGCAATAAAGCTGCCGCCGGCACCTGCGGTGCTCTCGCTGCCGACCTCCTCATGATCGAAAAGTGCGCACATGGCCGTCAAACGCGGTTCGTGCGTTTCCACCAGTGCCGTAATTGCCGCATGGCATGAGGCGAGATTGTCCAACTGGCTGTCTGCAATGAATTCCTGATGCGCTCCCCAGAATGTGCCTTTCTGGGTGTCATAGGCATTCAATTCCCAATTCAGAATCCGGCCGGCATCCACGCCCAGCCTGTCTGCCAGCAGCCCTTTGAACGCTGCAACCGCATCCCCGGCATTGTCGGCAAACGTCAATATCAACGGCAACTCATTCTGTTTGTGCAGCTTCAGGCCTTGCTCATTCACCTCACGATTCATGTGGATGGCAAGGTTGGGCAATCTGGCGAGTGCTTGATCGAAGCGGACAAGACGCGACTCGAAACCCTCGTCCGTGCGCAGATTGACACGGCCTGCCAGACTGAGATCACGATCGGCGAACGTCGCCAGAATCGGCCCGCCATAAACCTCCACCCCCAGTCTCGCCAAGCCGTCGCTCGAGAAAGCCGTGTTGGGCTTAAGGCGCAAGCCGGGTGAATCTGTGTGAGCACCCACTATCGTGAAACCCATTCCAGCCTGAGCCTCAGCTCCTACCCTGAACGCAATGATCGACGATGCATCCCTGCAGACATAATAGGCATTGCCCGGCGAAAGGCGCCAGGGCTCATCTTCCTCAAGCCTGGCAAACCCATGCGCCAGCAGGGTGGATTCGATACTTGCGACCGCATGCCACGGGCTGGGGCTGTTATCCACGAAATCCAGCAGGCGTTGCGCCTGATCTCGTGCTTGCTGCGGAATGGAACTCATGCCATATTCACCTTTAAATTCTCTGCCGGATACAGAACTCCGGAACCGGGACCTGATCTTAATGATTATTAGCGCCTATTCTATTGGATAATGGATTATTTCAGAAAACTCCCCGGCTTCAGACGCTCGCCTAGCGGGCTGGAGTGGCTGCTGCTCAAGAAGCTGCCGCTTATCGCACTGCTGGGAACACTGATTCCCGCCGCTTTTCTGGCACTATTATGGTGGGCAGGCATCATTGTCAACTTCTGGCAGGACAAACTGACGCTGATGGTCATCGGTTTTGTGGTCTTCTTCTGGACCATGATAGTCCTGGCCGGCATCGGCGCGTTTATCGTCATGGTCATGAAAGGTCCGGCATATATTGCCGACCCCTACTATTCACCGGATTTCCATGAGCGCGATAACGACGAAAATGCTAATCCGTTCGACCGCCCAAAATAAACCTGCCCCTCGGCCAGGCCCGGTCAGCGGCCTTCATTTGCAATGAACATGTCCTGGATGAGTTCCAGCCTCAGCAAGGCACTATCCAGTTCCAGCAACCTCTGCTTTTCTTCGAGCGGTAAATTAAGCAACTCGCACCAGCGATTGGCCACCCAGGCGCAATCATCGAACTGGTAGGGTTTAGCGACAGGCAGCGCCTGCTCCGAAATACCCTGCTTCAACAATGCATTGATGACCTGCCGCAGGTTCTCGCTGGTTCTGGCCAGGTCATCGGGTAAAGCTATTGCAATATCGTTTTCCATCATGTCCACTTGCCCGACCCAAAGGCCGTCTTTTTGCTGGCTGGCGGCATTGATGCGAAAACGCTGCTGCCCAAGACAACGGATATTGATTAATCCGATGTCGGGAACGTCAAACTCCACAATACTCACGGCGGTACCAATCCTGGCGAAGGGCAGGCCGCTCGATGCCGCTCCCTCAAGAACGGCCACCACGCCAAACGGCGTGCCAGTTCTGTAGCACTGCTTCACCATATCCAGGTAGCGCGCCTCGAAAATATGTAAAGGCAGCACCCCCTGCGGGAAAACAACGACATTCAGCGGAAATAAAGGTAATGTTTGAGTGCTCATGTATACACTCATGACCATCCTGCGATTAATAAGTTGACCTTATTGTGATCGATTAATCCACTGATAAGCGTTTTTGATGTCATGGTTTATGTACCATATTAGTGCATACCCTCGCACAACATAAAAGTTTGCAGTAGAATTAAACAGTTGGGCGCTCGCCCGCGACTACAACAACTGGGAGAATTCAATGAAACTTTGGTCAACTACACTTGCAGCATTATTTGCGTTAACCTTAATCAGCGGCTGCGGTCAGAAAGAGGAAGCTGCTCCTGCAGACGAAGCGCCTGCTGTTGAATCCAGCACGGATGAAGCACCTGCTGTTGAAGCCGCGCCAGAAGCACCTGCAGCACAAGAGCCTGGCGGCTACGTTCCGGCGCCCGATGAACTGGTACCTCCAGCAACTGAAGAAGCACCGGCAGAAGACATTAAATAGTCTTAATTACCTGCTGCCGTTTACCCGGCAGCATGGTGCAAGCACAAGGCCAACACAAGTTGGCCTTTTTTTCAGGCATCGCTTCCGAGAACTTTATTCCAGCCATATCATCTTAGAATTTAATGAACTGAGCAGTTAAACCGGGGGAGTTTTTCATGCGCAGAATTTCTTTGTTTCTATTGATCGGCCTTTGCAATACGACGTTGCCGACAGCCTTCGGTGATGAAAAAGCATTCGAACTCAATAATTCCGTCTTGAAGGTGCATGTCGCCGATCAAAACGGCAATCATGGCATCGGGTCTGGCGTCGTGGTCAGCGAGAACCATGTTGCAACCAATTGCCATGTTCTCGCCAACGCACGCGGCGTCCATGTCACCAAACTCGGGCAGAGCTTTTCGCCGGTAGCCTTCAAGGCCGACTGGCAGCATGATCTATGCATACTGAAATTTGTCGACCTGCCGCTCAAGGCCGTCGCGCTGGGCGAGGCAAGGAGATTGAAGTATGAAGAGCCGGTCTTTTCCATCAGCTTCCCGAATAATGCGAGAAAGCCGCTGACAACTTACGGCAATGTGAAAGCCCTGTACCCGCTCGATGACAGCCTGATTATCCGCACGACCGCCGATTTCAGGATGGGCGCCAGCGGCGGCGCATTATTCAACGAAAGCGGCAAACTGATCGGTATCACGACCTTCAAGAGCCCGGGGCGCAATGCTTACTTCTACAACCTGCCGGTTGAGTGGGTAAAACAATTGCTCGCCCAGGAAGACATATCGAGCACCAGGCAGACAGCGCTGCCTTTCTGGGATGCTCCTGAAGAGAAACGTCCGTTCTTCATGCGGGTTGTACTGCCCTACCAGGCTGAAAAATGGGAAGAACTTGCACCGATAGCAATGGCCTGGGTCGAGCATGAACCGCTGAACTCTGAAGCGTGGTATTACCTTGGCGTGACTGAATATCACCGTAAAAATGTATCCGAAGCAGTCAAAGACCTGAAGAAAGCAACTCAGCTCAACCAGGACCATGCAGGCGCCTACTACCAGTTGGGCGTCATTGCCGCAGAGCAGGGGAATCAGGCGGAAACCGAACGCATACGCATGCTGCTCAGCAGGCTGGACAGCGAAGCGGCAAATGCACTGGAACAAAACACAAGGCTCTGTACTGCTTCATGCTAAGCGTGCTGTTGCGGGAACCTTGCCACATGGAGCGTTGTCATTCCTGCGAAACAAATTTATGGCACGATATATGCTTAATCAGCTATATCGATTTTGCTATAATGGCGAATTGAAAGGAACACTATGCTACTCATACTGCTTGGATTATTACTGGCGCTTTTGCCATTGATGCTGACCACGGCCCTGCCACAACTCATGATTGTGAGCATCTATGCAGGCCTTGCCCATCTTGTGGCCCTTGCCTGGGCCATGATGATCATCTCGGTACTGGTACGTCGTCACAGAATCGCGGAATGGCGCGAATCAAGGAAACTGAAACTGCTCAAGACCGCTACAAAAGCAGGCTGAGACTCCCTTCAAATCAATCCATCATTGCAAAGGGCCGGCATCATGCCGGCCCTTTTTAGTTGATGAGAACCAGCCCGGATTCCCATCGGCAGCCGATTTAGCGTGCAAGGCCCGCCCTGCCCATATAGATTATCCGAAAATAAAGACAAGCACTCGCACCACTGCCAGATAAGCCCTGACTCAGGCATTCGCGTACAATCCCGCCATGACTAAGGAAACCCATGGCAATTAAAGCAACCGTATTCAAGGCCAATCTGCAAATCGCGGATATGGAGCGCCATTACTATCAGGACCACTCGCTCACCCTGGCACAGCATCCATCTGAAACCGATGAACGCATGATGGTGCGCTTGCTGGCGTTTGCCCTGCACGCGCACGAGCACCTGGAATTCGCCCAGGGCATGACAGACGATGACGAAGCCGATTTGTGGCAGAAAGATCTCACCGGATCGATTGAGCTATGGATCGATGTCGGCATTCCCGATGAGAAACTGATACGCAAGGCATGCGGCCGCGCGAGCAGCGTCGTGGTGTATTGCTATGGCGGACGCGCCGCCGAAATGTGGTTCGCGCAACATAACGCGCAGTTCCAGCGGCAGAAGAACCTGACCATTGTCAGCCTGCCGCTGGAAACTACGCAAGCGCTGGCCAGACTGGCCCAGCGCACAATGACCCTGCAATGCACCATTCAGGATGGCCAAGTCTGGTTAAGCGACGGCGAGAACAGCGTGGAAGTGGAACGGGTTACGTTGAAACAACAGTAAAGCAATAACAAAGATAGTTTGATCCACCTCTTTTTTGGAGCCTAAATAGCTGCCGTAATAGCCGAATCCTTAATTGCTTCGTCATCATTATTAAAACGCGGCCGAAGCACCTCTTTCACCTTATCCGCTACACGCACCGACAATGCGAGGTTAGTCAGTGTCGGATTCGCATAACTCCCGGTGCTAAAAGTTGCGCTACCGGCAATATAGAGGTTCTGCATACCATGCACCCTGCAATCACGGTCAACAACACCGTAGCGGGGATCATCGCTCATTCTGGCGGTTCCCATCATGTGGTGCGTACCCGTCAACTTCCTGATGGAATCGATAGGTAATGCTGGTGGCTCGTAGCTTCCTAATCCTGAAGCGCAAAAAGCCTCCCCCATGATTTCCTGGGCACGTGAAATACTTTTCAAATCATCTTCAGACCATGTGTAGTGAACCTTGATACGTGGGCAGCCCAATGCATCGAGTTCGTCGGTCAAGGTCACCCGGTTATCCGGGTGCGGCGATTGTTCAATCAAGGCCAGGAGTTCCAACCGGCCATACTTTTTCTCATTATTCGTGAGTCGAGACCACCCGCCTCGGCCCAACCCGATCAACACGGGGACCCCATAGCGCATCCACTCATAAACTGCCCGGAATAGTCGATGTTTGCCTCGGTAAATATTGAAGAGATGCGTACCGAGGTTTTTAGGCAAATGCTTGTAATTGAAAGTGAAATGAAACTTGAGCGCTGCAACGCTGTTCATGGCATCAAGATCAGCCTGACTCCATGGCATGGGGAACAACATAACGGCAAAATTTCGCAAACCCTCTGTACGCATGGCGTGTGGCGAGAGCACCACCTTGCCGAGTACGGAACTGCCGGCGACACCCTGCATGTCATAAAAACCCAGCTCATTAATAAGCTTAGGATCATGCGGAATGAAGTTGCCGCTTGGGACCAGATTATGGTCCATGTAATAGCGACCAACATTATCGAACTGATTTCCGATTCCGTTCGGATGATGACGCCTGGAGTTCAGGAGAAGACGCGGGGTCTGGAGCGCATTGGCAGAAATGATAAATTGCTTTGCCGTGAAAAAAATTTCCTTGCCATCAAATGTTCGTACGAGCGCCTTTTCGACAGTTGTACCATCTTCACCGCAGATGAGTTCAACTACGGTCGCATGTGAATAAATATGGACGTTTGAAGAAGCGGCGATTTGCCCGGGGAAGTCTTTCGTGAATTTACGTGTAGGCCCAAACAGGAAAACGCTGTTGTAAGCCTTGTCGGCAGGCAAGGGAATCAGTTTACACCCGCCATTCAACCAATATTCAGCCGAATACTTATATGGTCCGATATCACAGATTCTCTGGACTCTGGCATAGTAAGGATCAATATCTGCCTTACGAATCGGCCAGCCGCTGTACGGCAAACCCTCGCGTGGTTCGAAATCGATTTCTTCCATTGGCGTATAACGGTAACCGTACTGGTCGTCCGTCATCTGCAGAATCCAGTTGTTCGCTGTTCCGCCGATACGACGCAAGTAGGTGGACTCCAGCGGTTCATAAAGTTCGCCGCTTAATGTTCCCTCACTGAGCTGGTGCACTTGGTGATCGTATTTTTCACCGCCACTTTCCAACAGATTAACCCGGAAATCGGACCCTAGAAACTCTCTTGATAGTGTAGTGCCGGCAGGTCCTGCACCAATGACACACACGTCAGACTCTATGATCTGGCCATGTACCAGCTCACGTGCATCAAACTTCATCCCCTTCTCTCCCCAGATTTTTTAATATAGTTCAGATGTTTTTTTTTGTCTTTGGCTGAACTACAGCGTAAAGCTTTATTTACATCGATTACAAATATTTTTTATTAGATCTAATTGGCTATCAGGATACGCGTTCGAATGGGATGAAGATGACCCTCCTACATACAGAATGTTTCATTTATATTAATAATGAGCATTACAAAATAAAAGACCATGGCTGGTCAATAATGAAAATACTTTCAAGAAAGCACAGTAATTCCCGGTCATTAAAACCATCATTGCAGATTTACAACGTAAAATTGCCTGGTTGAGTCAGGCCGAGACATGGAACACCAGAAGGTGTCTTGATTGTGATGCAATTGCCCGAGGAACAGCGAGGTAAAGACCAGCGTTATGGCTTTATGTATCGAGGCAAGCCTATCCGGCATTGTTTGACCAATACGACATGGCAAGCAGCGACTCAGGCTATGGGCCTGTGCTTCCATGACAAGAGAGAAATCCAGCGTAGTTGTTATGTCACGTTTTTGTCACAGCCAGAAACGACAAAGGGCTAGCCTTTAAGCTAACCCTTTGATTTATTTGGTAGGGTGTGCGGGGATCGAACCCACGACAAACGGATTAAAAGTCCGCTGCTCTACCAGCTGAGCTAACACCCCAATAGTCTGTGCAAGGCATGGACTAGAGAAAGGGCGCAATTATCCAGAAAAGCGCTATCCTCGTCAATGCAAGAATCACCTTAAGCCCGGAAACCGGCCTTGCATGGCGCGCATCATCTTGCTCATACCGCCCTTGGAAAACATCTTCATCATTTTTTGCGCTTCTTCAAACTGCTTCAGCATGCGATTGACTTCCTGCACCTGAACACCGGCACCCGTCGCAATACGGCGCTTGCGCGTGGCTTTGATGATTTCCGGCTTGCGGCGTTCCACTGGCGTCATGGAGTTGATGATGCCTTCTATACGGCGAATGGCCTTGTCGCCGGCGTCGCCGCTCATCTGTCCTGCCATGCCGGCAAGCTGTGCCGGCATCTTGTCCATCAAGGCGCCCATGCCGCCCATATTCCGCATCTGCTGCATCTGCATCTTGAAATCGTCCAGGTCGAAGCTCTTGCCGGATTTGACCTTGTCAGCCAGTTTTTTGGCCTCATCAAGATCGACATTCTTCTGCGCCTGTTCGATCAGGGAAAGCACATCGCCCATACCGAGCACGCGCGAGGCCATGCGTTCCGGGTGGAAGGCCTCAAGCCCGTCGACTTTCTCGCTGACGCCGATGAACTTGATCGGCTTGCCGGTCACGTGGCGCACCGATAGAGCCGCACCGCCACGTGCATCGCCATCGAGCTTGGTCAGCACCACGCCCGTCAGCGGCAACGTTTCGCCGAAGGCCCGCGCCGTGTTGACCGCGTCCTGCCCCTGCATCGCATCCACCACGAACAGGGTTTCAATCGGCTTGAGCAGGCCGTGCAATTCACGGATCTCGTTCATCATGGCTTCATCGATACCCAGACGGCCCGCGGTATCGAAGATCACCACATCGTAGAAATGGCGCCTGGCGAAATCGAGTGTCGCACTCGCAATATCGCCCGGTTTCTGTGTTGCGTTCGAGTCGAAGCAATCCACCTCCAGGCTTTGCGCCAGCGTCTTCAACTGCTGGATGGCTGCCGGACGGTAAACGTCGGCACTTGCCAGCAGCACCTTCTTTTTCTGCTCTTTCAGCAAGCGGGCAAGCTTGGCTGAAGTCGTGGTTTTACCCGAACCCTGCAAACCGGCCATGAGGATAATGGCCGGCGGAACGGCAGCAAGGTCAAGCCCGACGCCTTTTGCGCCCATCAACTCGGTCAGCTCTTCATGTACGACCTGGATCACGGCCTGCCCCGGTGTCAGGCTCTGCATGACTTCACGGCCCTGCGCACGTTCCTTGACACGCGCGATGAAGTCTTTCACCACAGGCAAGGCAACGTCTGCCTCCAATAGCGCCATACGGACTTCACGCATGGCATCTGCGATGTTTTCCTCGGTCAGCCGTGCCTGGCCTCGCAGGTTCTTGATAACACCTTGTAATCTACCGCTGAGATTTTCTAACATAAATTCTCTAACATATTATGATCTGCCGATTCTGCGAAGCAGCGGCATTAACTTAGGCGGATGCCGCATGCTATAGTGTTACGTCAACCCTGATTTTAACTCAAGTCACCCAAGCTAATGATTCCATGAGCGAGTTTTTACCCTACTTAATCGTTGCCCTGATCTATGCCCTTGTCGCCATTGACTTCTGGCGCCATGCCAGAAATCCTGCTGAGGGCAAAAGCATGCACTGGCATTCCGCCGCCATTGCGCTGGGCCTGGTGATCCACGGCTGGCTGCTCTACAAGGGCATATTCATCGGCGACCAGACACTGGTCGGGGTAAACCTGGATTTCGGCAAGGCATTATCCCTGGTTTTCTGGCTGACGGTATTGATCTACTGGATTACCGACATCAAGCAAACCTTCAACAGCCTGCAAGCCTTTGTGCTGCCGCCCGCAGCGTTCTTTGTGCTGCTGCATGGCAGCATACGTGAATTCAATGTGCTGCCCTATACCGACCAGCCGCTGTTTCTGGCGCACCTGATCATCGCACTAGTAGCCTACAGCCTGTTCACGTTTGCCGCGCTGCATGCATTGTTGATGGCAGCGGCTGAAAGCAGCATGCACAAGAAACCGGCATTCATCAAACTGCCCGAATTCCCGCCGCTGATCGGCATGGAAACCCTGCTGTTCCGGGTCATTACACTGGGTTTTGTGCTGCTGACCTTGACGTTGGTCAGCGGCATGATGTTTTCCGAGCATATTTTCAACAAGCCGCTGACCTTCAACCACAAGAACCTGTTCACCGTACTTTCATGGCTGGTGTATGCCGGGCTGCTGATCGGGCGATTCGGTTACGGGTGGCGAGGCCGCAAGGCCATACGCTGGACGCTCGCCGGATTCGTGCTGCTGTTGCTGGCCTATGCAGGCAGTAAGTTCGTTTTCCAGTTTCTGGTGCATGGCTGATCCCCCGGCTCACCGCTTCCCGCCAGTCAACGGCATCAGGTTGCCTTACCGCAGCGTGATGATCGGCCAGCTGTTCCGTTCTGCGTAATCCTTCAGAATTTCATCCGGGTCGACCGCAACCGGCTTGTCTACCAGCTTCATCAAAGGCAGGTCATTGTGTGAGTCGCTGTAGAACCAGGTTGTTTCAAAGTCGGCAAACGACTGACCGCGTTGTGCCAGCCATTCTTTCAGGCGCGTCACCTTGCCTTCCTTGAAGCTGGGAGTACCGCTTACCCTGCCGGTAAATTCGCCGTCAATCTGCTCAGGCACCGTGCCGATCAGGTTCTCGACACCGAATGCCCTGGCAATCGGGCCTGTCACGTAGCTGTTGGTCGCGGTGATGATCATCAGCAGGTCGCCGTTGGCCTTATGCTGATTGACCAGTGCCTTGCCCTTTTCCGTCATCATCGGGCGCACCTTGCGCTCCATGTAACGTTCGTGCAGCTTGTCCAGCTCGGCCCTGCGATGCGCAGACAAGGGCTTGAGCTGAAATTCCAGGAAGGCGTAAATATCGAGATTGCCGGCCTTGTAATCCTCGTAAAACTGGATATTTTTGGTTTCGTGCTTATCGCGCTCCAGAAGCCCTTCTTCTATCAGGAACTGTCCCCACTGAAAATCACTGTCTCCCGCCAGCAGGGTGTTATCGAGATCAAATAACGCTAAATTCAAATCACTTCCCCAATCAATTTACATACTCAAATCTCTGGCCTGGCCTTGAACGGCAGTACCAGAAGCACGCCGATGATGATAATCGCCAATGCCACCATTTCCTCCACATCGATCACTTCGCTGGCCAGCCAGACACCAAGAAACATCGCCACCACCGGGTTAACGAAAGTGTGGCTGGTCGCCAGCACCGGGCGCACGGTCTTCAACAGGTAAAGATAGGCACTATAAGCAACCAGCGAACCGAAGATCACCAGGAACACCATCGAAAACAGCGACTTCCGGCTGATCGTTCCAGGCCAGGTCTCGCCCGTCAGAAAACTGAGCAGGATCAGCACCGCTCCTCCCATCAGCATCTGCGCAGCACTTGCCATGGCGCCTTGCGGCATGGGCAGGTGCCTGGCCCAGACCGAGCCGAATGCCCAACTGGCCGCAGCCACGATGAGCAAAAAGGCACCGAAGGGACTGGCCTGCAGGGTATTGCCCATATTGAGCACAACGACCCCGACCATGCCGAAGCCGATACCCAGCCACTCGCGCCGGTTGGGGGAGTGCCCCCACAAGCTCGAAAACACGGCAATCCACAAAGGCACCGTCGCAATTGCCATTGCTGCCGCACTGGTGGATACCGTCTGTTGCGCAATCGCAACGGCAGCATTGCCGATGGAGAGCAGCAACACGCCAACTGCCGCAGCGCCCAGCCACTCTCCAGGCAACGGCGCCGGGTACCCTCGCAGCCGCAAAAACACATATAGCAGCATACCGGCAATGCTGAAGCGTATCGCCGCCATCATGAAGGGCGGAAAACTGTCGATCGCGAAATACATCGCGATGTAAGTCGAGCCCCAGATGATATACAGGGCGCACAGCGCCAGCGGCACCAGCAGTTTCTGGCGCGAATCTGATTTAAGCCAAGGCATCAGGCCGGCACACTAGCGGATCATGACGTCGGATTCACGAGCACTTCATATGCCCGGGCAACCTTATAAGTGATAGTCGCCGGCAGCCTCAGGCTGGTAGTGGATGGTTTCAATCCTGAGCTGGCGCATGCCATGCGGCATCGACCAATTGATCCTGTCTCCCACCCGATAGCCGAGCACCGCCATGCCTAACGGCGCGAGCACTGAAACTCGCTGTTGCGCCGGATCCGCATCCTGGGGAAATACCAGCGTGCAGGTGATTTCCTTACCGGAAGTCAAATCCTTCAGTGTCAGCTTTGAATTCATTGTGACCACGTCACTGGGCACTTCATCCGAAGAAACCTCTACACTCCGGGCCAGCTCTTCCTCAAGCTGGTCGAGATCGACCTTATCGGCCATCCCCTGCCTGCGAATCTGTTCAGCCATTGCAAACAGCCTGCTCATATCAAAACTTGTCACCTGGATGCTGTCTTTTATCATTTCAATCTCTTTCAATATTCTGTTTTAATCACACCTGCGGATGCGCGCGTTCGGATTTCGAATACAACTTGTTCAGGCCGTTCAGGTACGCTTTTGCCGAAGCCACGACAATGTCGGTATCGGCGCCCTGCCCATTGACGATGCGGCCGCCTTTTGACAAGCGCACGGTCACCTCACCTTGCGCATCCGTGCCGCTGGTGATGTTATTGACGGAGTAAAGCTGCAATTCAGCACCGCTATCGACAATGGTCTCAATCGCCTTGAAGGTCGCATCGACCGGCCCGCCGCCATTGGACTCCGCAGTTTTTTCCTGCCCGTTCTCGGACATGGTGATCGTGGCATGCGGGATTTCCCCGGTCTGCGAACTCGCCTGCAAATACACCAGCTTGAAATGCTCGGACGCTTCTTCCATTGCCTCGTCGCTGACCAGCGCATGCAAGTCTTCATCGAAAATTTCCGATTTCTTGTCGGCAAGATCCTTGAAACGGGCAAACGCGCCATTAAGCAATTCCTCGCTCTCCAGCTCGATTCCCAATTCCTTCAAACGCGACCTGAAAGCGTTGCGCCCGGACAACTTGCCCAAGGTCAGCTTGTTGGCACCCCAACCCACATCTTCTGCACGCATGATTTCATAGGTTTCACGATGCTTGAGCACGCCATCCTGATGGATGCCGGACTCATGCGCGAATGCATTCGCTCCCACCACCGCCTTGTTCGGCTGCACCGGATAACCGGTAATGCTGGACACCAGCCTGGAAGTCGGCACGATTTGCGTGGTGTCAATGCCGGTCTCCAGGTCAAAGATATCCTTGCGCGTGCGCACCGCCATGACGATCTCTTCCAGGCTGGCATTGCCGGCACGCTCGCCCAGGCCGTTGATCGTACACTCGACCTGACGCGCGCCGCCCAGCACTGCGGCCAATGAGTTCGCTACCGCCATGCCAAGATCGTTATGGCAGTGCGTAGACCACACCACCTTGTCGGAATTCGGAACCCGGGCAATCAATTGCTGCATGCGTTCACCCCACTGGGCAGGAATCGAGTAACCGACCGTATCGGGAACATTGATGGTCCTGGCACCGGCCTGAATCACGGCATCGAACACGCGCACGAGGAAATCCATATCCGAACGCACGGCATCCTCGGCAGAGAATTCGACATCATCGGTATATTCCAGCGCCCACTTGACAGCCTGCACCGCGCGCTCAACGACCTGGTCCGGCGTCATGCGCAACTTGTTTTCCATATGAATGGGGGAAGTGGCGATAAACGTGTGGATACGGCCCTTGACGGCAGGCTTGATCGCCTCGCCTGCGCGCCGCACATCGTTCTCGCTGGCGCGGGCGAGCGAGCAGACAGTCGAAGTCTTGATCACCTCGGCCACGGAACGGATCGCCTCAAAGTCGCCCTGGCTGGCCGCGGCAAAGCCCGCTTCGATCACATCGACGCCGAGTTTTTCCAGTTGACGCGCAATGCGGACTTTCTCCTCTTTGGTCATCGCAGCACCGGGGCTTTGTTCGCCATCGCGCAATGTCGTGTCAAATATAATTAACTTGTTGTTTTTCATGGTAATTTTATCCATCAACTCATGGCAAACATATGTTTGCCATATTAATAAATTCTATCGCCTTCCTGTCGGAATAGCGATATGCGGAAAACTGAATGGGGTGGGGGGGTCGTCTGCGCGCTAGCGCAGCAGCAGAACGCGCAGCAGGGATTGCGCGCGTGACGGCAGGTCGATCGAGCAAAGACCGTGCGTATGAATGGCAGAAATATGACTGTTATAGAACATAATGACGTGAATATAATGGTTTTGCCGCTGGATGGCAACCATCCGGCAATTTGTATTTCTCTATCAAGGCGATAGAGAGGCATCACCGGGTTTTGCCATCTTCCTTTTCAGCCACATCGCATAACCGGAAAGCGCATAAACCAGTGACACGATGAACAAGATGACGGGCGGGCTGTACGAGATCAGGACAATCGCCAGCACGATCAGCAGGATGACCATGAACGGTACGCTGCTGCGCAGATTGATATCCTTGCCACTGTAGAATTTCAGGTCACTGACCATCGACAAACCGGCGAATACGGTAATGCTCCAGGCCAGCCATTTCATGTGAATCAGGTCGAACAGCAGCCCGGTTCCGGCAATCCTGTTATCAAACGATATCCATACCAGGCCGGCAAGCAATGCGGCGGCGGCTGGGCTGGGCAATCCCTGGAAATAGCGCTTGTCGCTGTCGTCCAGCTTGGTGTTGAAGCGTGCCAGGCGCAACGCAGCGCATGCGCAATAAATAAAGGCTGCGATCCAGCCCAGCTTGCCCAGCGGCTTCAAGGCCCAGACATAGAGCACCAGCGCCGGTGCCACGCCGAAAGACACCATATCGGAAAGGCTGTCGTATTCGGCGCCGAAGGCGCTTTGCGTGTTGGTCAGGCGGGCGACACGGCCATCCAGGCCATCCAGCACCATCGCAATGAAAATGGCCGCGGCGGAATGCTCATAATTGCCGTTCATGGCCTGCACGATGGCATAGAAACCGGCAAACAGCGCGCCTGTTGTAAACAGGTTGGGTAAAAGATAGATGCCGCGCTCGCGCAAACCGGGTTCCAGCAAGGATTTTTTGCGACGTGTACGTTGCGGGACTTCAGCCATTGAAATGATTCCTGAATGAGTGGCAATAGTATAGCAAAGACGGACGAATCCACTATTGGGCAATCCACTCTCAGGCGCATATCGCAGGTATTCGAGACAGGGCCTCAAGGTTTCCCCGGTTGAGGCGAAGTCTTCGCTCCGCTCCGCGCCCCGGCATGATTGTTGCGTAGCCTGGCCTGACCATTTTAATTTGCTTGCGAGGCCTACCACCATGTCAACCAATAATAACAATGCCCAAGACCGCATGGATAAGCATATGTCAGGGCTTAACCGTTACCGTGAGTCGATTTATCAATTGCAATCCGTCTGGGACAACCTTTCCCTGCTTGCACAACTATCGGGCACCGGCACCGATATGACCGAAACCCGGACGGCATTCAGCCAGGTAACCAATGACGTGTTGACCAACCTGTCAAAAGAGACTCTGAACAAAACCGTGACCGGCTTGACTGCAAAGGCGCAGGTCATTGTCGACATCGTCATCCGCAATCTTTTCGAAAGAACGGCCGACATCGGATTCCTGGCAACCGACGACGATATACGCCTGTTCCTGGCAAAGGAGATCAA
This sequence comes from Methylophilaceae bacterium, assembly GCA_905339275.1. GTDB lineage: Bacteria > Pseudomonadota > Gammaproteobacteria > Burkholderiales > Methylophilaceae > UBA6140. Next base: position 231,803 of record CAJPFK010000001.1, on the reverse strand, counting down.
AGGCGAGTCTTCCCATACCGACATCAACGATCTCAGGATGCGTTTTCGCGAGTACGTAAAAAAATATTCGGTTTATTCCAATATCATCCTGCTGGACCCTCAGGGGCGCGTGCTGGTCCAACTCGACGAACACAACCCTGTCATGCATTCAACCGATGAATTGATAGGCGATGCACTCAGCACCCAGCAAGCCTACGTGGAAATTTATCGAAAAACCGATTTGCTGCCGAATCAGGATAAAAGCCTGGTCTATGCTTACAGGGTGACTTCACCCGATCATGAAAACGCGCTCGGGGTACTCTGCCTCTGCTTTCGCTTCGAGAATGAAATGGAGGGCGTCTTCAATGACCTGATCACCGGGAACGACTGGGCCATCGGCATCATGCTGGACAAGGATGGCGGAGTCATTGCAACCAGCGATCAATACCAGGTTCCGCTCGGCGCAAAACTGGAGATCACCGCAGACGATGAAGACTGGAAGATGACCCGTTTTGCCGGTCGCGAGTACCTGACCGTGACCAAACGCACCAAAGGTTACCAAGGATACATGGGGCCGGGCTGGATGGGCCACGCCATGATTCCCCTGGAACATGCCTTTGGCGAGTGTATCGCAGATCTTATCGACGGCATTAATCCCGGCATGCTGTCCAAAGTCATGCGCAGCCCGCTGCTGTTTTCGCAGAATTTGCTCACCATCCCCAAAAAGGCGGCAATGATCCAGAGCAAACTGAACCAGTCCGTATGGAATGGCAATATCTGGCAGACCCGGAACACCGGCTCGCAGCAAAACAGCTTTTCCAAGGTTCTGCTGTGGGAAATCAGCAATACCGGCTTCAAAACCCAGAACGTCATCGAAAAAACCGTTTCGGACCTCTACCAGACCGTGGTTTCCATCATGCTGGAAAATTCCAGGTTTTTCGCCTTCCTGGCAGTGGACATCATGGACCGGAACCTCTACGAGCGCGCCAACGACTGCCGCTGGTGGGCACTGACCTCGTCTTTCAGGAAAATACTGTCGAAATCGCAAAGAAGTGCTGCTGAAGTTCATACCCTGGAAAAAATACTGGGCTACATCAACGGCCTCTATACCGTATACGACAACCTGGTCATTTTCGATCGGCAGGGTAAAGTGCTTGCCGTTTCCAACCCCAGCTACAGGGATTGCGTCGGCACGGTCATCGAAAGCGACTGGGCAAGCCAGGTGAGGGGCATTCGCACCACCCAAGAGTATGTGGTCTCAAAATTCGAACCGACGCCGCTCTACAAGAACAAGCCTACTTATGTTTATGCCGCTGCGATTCGTGCCGAAGACAACACGGGCATCGTCGGCGGCATAGGCATCGTATTCGACAGCCAGCCGCAGTTTGCCGCCATGCTGCAGGATTCGCTGCCCAGAGATGCCGACGGGCATCCCATCAAGGGCAGTTTCACGCTTTATATAGACGGCGATATGAAAATCATCTCCTCCACGCTGAAAGCGTTTGAAGTAGGCGGCGAATTCGCGGTACACCCCAATCTCTGCAAACTGGCGGCCGGGGAGGATTCTTTCGACATTGCGATTTATGACGGCCGTTACTATGCCGTTGGCGCATGCGCCTCGGCCGGTTACCGCGAATACAAAGGCGAGAATGACGCTTATAAAAACCAGATCACGGCCTTGATTTTCATTCCTCTCGGCAATGCCAGGGAAATCGATGCATTGATTGAAGCCGACAAGGCCTTCCAGCACAATCAGTTCAGGCCCAGCTCGGCCGGCAGCGGCAGCAGGGAGGCCAGTGAATATGCGACTTTCTATATCGGGCAAGACTGGTTCGGCATACCCGCTTCGCAGGTAGTGCAGGCCATAGAACCATTGAACATCAGGCCGATTCCCGACACACCGCCCATCCTGCAGGGTGTTCTGCAACATCAGGGCAATGTCATCCCAATCATGAACATGGCCGAGATGCTTAAAACCGAAATCAACTCCCCGCCCGAGAGCCGGCAGATCATCATCATCCAGTCGACAGCCAATTCTCCGCAATTCGGTATTCTGGTAAGCGCCCTGGGAGAAATACCGTCGATCGAACCGGAGAAAATCAAATCCCTCTCCGAGATCTTCCTCAGCAAAAGCAATAGCCCGGCAGTGGGCATCACCCGCGTGCCATCGGGCAACAACCAGAGCGACATGCTGACCATACTCTCGGCCGATATCCTGTGGCAGAAAATCAATGTGCTGAGGCTCACCGAGGAAGCGGCTTAAGCTGCCCTGAATCCGCCATGACCGCATGACAGCTTGCCATCACGGCAAGCTGTCATGCGCACTGGGTTCTACCCGACTTAATGCCTTTTTTGTTGTCTGTGATAGTATCGCGGCTTCAAATATTTGTTTGTCCTATGCAATTTTCCCTCATCAATCAAGACGGTGCCGCAAGACGCGGCACGCTCAAGCTGGCCCATGGCGAGGTACAGACACCCGCCTTCATGCCGGTTGGCACCTACGGTTCGGTAAAATCGCTATCCCCGGTCGAAATCCGCGATATCGGCGCCCACATCATCCTCGGCAACACCTTTCATTTATGGTTGCGTCCAGGCCTGGATGTCATCGCAGCTCACGGCGGCCTGCACCGGTTCATGGGCTGGGATGGCCCCATCCTGACAGACTCGGGAGGCTTCCAGGTATGGAGCCTGGGCGATTTGCGCAAGATTTCGGAGGAAGGCGTGAAATTCCGCTCCCCGATCAATGGCGATAGCTGTTTCCTCACCCCTGAAGAATCCATGCGCATACAGAAGGTGCTGAATTCGGACATCGTCATGATTTTCGATGAATGCACGCCATACCCGGCCACGCACGAACAGGCCTGTGATTCGATGCAATTGAGCCTGCGCTGGGCGCAACGCAGCAAAAAGGCGCATGAGGGAAATCCGAATGCCTTATTCGGCATCATCCAGGGCGGCATGTACGAAGATCTGCGCGATATCTCGCTCGGCGGGCTGGTGGAAATCGGCTTCGACGGTTACGCGATTGGCGGACTGTCGGTAGGCGAACCGAAAGAGGACATGTTGCGCATATTGAGCCATACCGCGCCAAGGATGCCTGCTGAAAAACCGCGTTACCTGATGGGTGTCGGTACGCCGGAAGACCTGGTCGCCGCAGTAGCGCAAGGCATCGACATGTTCGACTGCGTGATGCCGACGCGCAATGCCCGCAACGGCTGGCTGTTTACCCGGCATGGCGACATCAAGCTGAAGAACGCGCGCTACAAGAACGATACCGGGCCGCTGGATCCCGACTGCACCTGCTATACCTGCAGTCATTTCACACGCGCTTACCTGCACCATCTGTATCGCCTGGGCGAAATTCTCGGTGCCCGGCTGAACACCCTGCATAACCTGCATTATTACCAGGAACTGATGGCCGGCATGCGCCAGGCGATCGAACAGGGCACGTTCGCCGGTTTTGTCGAGGAATTCAAGCGGCAGCGTAACAGTCTATGCTAGAATTTTGCGATTGTTTTCTTTAAAGCCCGGATGTTACATAAAGCGTGCGGTGATCGCGCAAGGTTCTGACTGACAGGAAAGTTGTGCAAGGAAGCGCCGTCGTGATGCATTACGGTCGGCCGGATAAAATCTTGCATGCCAGTCAAAAGGCCAGCGAAGGCGCATGTCGTTATGAGGTATCCGGGGTAGTGTTCAGCATTTTCAAGAAAGGTTTATTATCGTGTTGATTAGTACCGCTTATGCCAATGCCTCCGCAGCTGCCGCCTCACCGGACTGGACCAGCTTCCTTCCCCTCATCGTGATCTTCGTGCTGTTCTGGTTCATGCTGATTCGCCCGCAAATGAAACAGGCCAAAGAACACCGCGCAATGGTCGCCGCGTTGCAAAAAGGCGATGAAGTCGCTGTCGCCGGCGGCATCGTCGGCAAAATTACAAAGGTGAGCGATGCCTTTATCGATGTTGAGATTGCTCCGGAAATCAATATCCATGTACAAAAGCAAGCCGTGCAAACCCTGCTGCCCAAGGGCACGATCAAGTCGCTTTAACCATTCGTTCCGTTGAAACATCCTTAATTAACCGGTAACAACTTATCCCGAGTTCACCGATAGAATCTATGCGAGTCGCATCATGAATCGTTACCCGTTGTGGAAAAACCTGCTGGTCGTCGTCGTACTTGTGCTGGCAGTCATCTACTCATTGCCCAATTTATTCGGCGAATCGCCCGCTGTGCAGATTACGACGTCAAAAATCAATCTGAAAATTGACTCCGAACTGCTGGCGCGCGTTGAAGAAGGGTTGAAACAGGAAGGCGTTCCCTATGATGCAGTCCTCATTGACGCAAACAGCATCAAGCTGCGTTTTGCAAACCCCGATACGCAAATCAAGGCCAAGGACACGTTACAGAACCTGCTCGGTGACGAATATGTAGTCGCGCTCAATCTGCTGTCGCAATCCCCCCGCTGGCTGACAAGCATTGGCGCCTTGCCGATGTACCTCGGTCTGGATTTGCGCGGCGGCGTGCACTTTCTGCTCGAAGTCGACATGAAAGCCGCCATGGATCAGGCTGCCGAGCGTTATGTCGGCGATTTCCGCAGTACTTTCCGCAAGGAAAAAATCAGCCATCAGGGCATTACCCGCCAAGGCCAGGCTGTGCACATCCGCTTCAGCCAGACAGCCGAACTCGACAAGGCCGAAAGAATCATCAAGCGCGACTATCCGGACCTGGCCTTGAAACAGAGCAGCAATGGCAATGAGTCTGTGCTGATTGCGACGCTCAGCACGCCCGCACAAAAACGCATTCAGGATTTTGCCATCAAGCAGAACATCCAGACCTTGCACAACCGCATCAACGAACTGGGGGTAGCGGAACCCATCATCCAGCAACAAGGCGCCAACCGTGTCGTGGTGCAGCTCCCAGGCGTACAGGACACTGCCAAGGCGAAGGAAATCCTTGGCCGTACCGCCACCCTGGAAATCCGCATGGTGGATGAAGAGAAAAGCGATGCCGTGACATTGGACAGTGCAGCCAAAGGCCAGGTGCCGTTCGGCGACGAGTTTTTTGTCGACAGAAACGGCCAGCCCCTACTGGTCAAGAAAAGCGTCATCCTGACTGGTGACTACATCACGGACGCCGGCCCCGGCCTGGACCAGCAAACCGGCGAATCGGTCGTCCACGTCACTCTGGATGGCCGCGGTGCCGGGATTTTCAAGCAGGCCACCCGTGAAAACGTCGGTAAGCGCATGGCGATCCTGCTGATCGAGAAAGGTGAAGCTGAAGTCATCACCGCCCCCGTGATTCGTGAAGAAATCGGTGGCGGCCGCGTACAGATATCCGGCATGTCCAATATCAAGGAGGCAACCGATGTTGCGCTGTTACTGCGCGCAGGCGCGCTGGCTGCGCCGATGGACATCATCGAGGAACGCACGGTCGGCCCCAGCATGGGTGAGGAAAACATCAAGCGCGGCATGCACTCCACATTATGGGGGTTTGCCGCTATTGCAATCTTCATGATCGTCTACTACGTGCTGTTCGGTACGGTTTCCGTCATCGCCCTGGGCATCAACCTCGTACTGCTGCTCGCCCTGCTTTCCATGCTGCAGGCCACCCTCACGCTACCGGGGCTGGCTGCGATTGCGCTGACACTGGGGATGGCGATTGATGCCAACGTGCTGGTCAACGAACGTATCCGCGAAGAACTGCGCGGCGGCATGAGCCCGCAAGCCGCCATTCATGCAGGCTACGATCGTGCCTGGAACACGATTCTTGACTCCAATGTCACCACCATGATCGCCGGCCTGGCGCTCTTCATGTTCGGCTCCGGGCCTGTCAAGGGGTTTGCAGTCGTACACGTGCTTGGCATTCTGACTTCGATGTTCAGCGCCGTGGTCGTCTCGCGTGCCATTGTGAATGCAATCCATGGCTATCGCCGCAAGGTCACAAAGCTCTCGATCGGCTGATCCTTCCCGCAAAGAATGCATACGGACACTTAAAAAGTAAAAGATTATGGAATTTTTCAAGATAAAAAAAGATATTCCCTTCATGAGCTATGGTCGTTTGACGACGGCCATCTCCCTGATCACCTTCATTCTCGCGGTGTATTTCCTGGCAGTGCGCGGGTTGCATCTGGGGGTGGATTTCACGGGTGGCACCATGATGGAAGTCAACTACCCGCAAGCCGCGAATATCGGTGAAATCCGCAGCGCGGTGCAAAGTGTGGGGCTGAGCGATGTCACCGTGCAGAACTTCGGCACCAGCCGCGATGTGCTGATCCGCCTCCCCGTGAAGGAAGGCGTGACCACCGCACAACTTTCCGAACAGGTGATGGCTGCCCTGAAGGCAGCAGACAGCTCGGTGGTGATGAGCCGTGTCGAATTCGTCGGCCCGCAGGTTGGCCAGGAGCTCTATGAAAACGGCGCACTGGCCTTATTGCTGGTCAGTATCGGCATCATGGTCTATCTGTATTTCCGCTTTGAATGGCAGTTTGCTCTTGCAGCCATCATCGCCAACTCGCATGACGTCGTCATCATCCTCGGATTCTTCGCCTTCTTCCAATGGGAATTCAACTTGACGGTGCTTGCCGCGGTGCTGGCGGTGCTGGGTTATTCGGTCAATGAATCGGTCGTGGTATTCGACCGTATCCGCGAGAACTTCCGCAAAATGCGCAAAGCCGCGCCCAGAGACGTCATCGACAACGCGATTACCCGCACCATGTCGCGCACGATCATCACCCACTTTTCCACGGAACTGATGGTGGTATCCATGCTGATATTCGGCGGCGAAGTGCTGCACAATTTCGCACTGGCCCTGACCATCGGCATCCTGTTCGGTATCTATTCGTCCGTACTCGTTGCCAGCCCTATCGTCCTGTTCCTGGGCGTGTCGCGCGAGACCTTTGTCGCTTCGGAAAAGAAACAGGTCGAGGAAAGCCTGCCTTAAAAACCGGCGTCACCTTGACAAACAGGCGCGTTCGGCCTGAAACTGGCAGCGTCACTTAACCGAACCACACCCCATTGGACCAGATTCCCTTATCGGTGCAGCTTGGCGCTCTCGCCATGCTGCTATTGATTTCCGCGTTTTTCTCCATCTCAGAAACCAGCCTGATGTCGGTAAACCGCTACCGATTGCGCCATCTGGCAAAAGACGGGCACCGTGGCGCGCGCCTCGCCGTTTCCCTGCTCAACAAGACCGATAAGCTATTGGGCATGATACTGCTCGGCAACAACCTGGCAAATGCCGCCTCAGCCACCCTGGTCACCGTCATCAGCATCAACTTATTCGGCGAGGGTGAATTCGTGCTGATGTTTGCAACGCTTATAGTGACCTTTGCCATTCTGGTTTTCAGCGAAATCTCGCCAAAAGTCATTGCTGCGGCTCACCCGGAGAAGCTGGCGCTGTTCTGCAGCTATATTCTCTACCCGCTGCTCAGGATCACCACGCCGGCGGTCTGGTTCATCAACCTCTTCGTGCAAGGGTTGTTGCGCATTCTTGGCATCAGGGTAAATTTTTCCGAAGCCACGCATGCGATCTCGATGGAGGAGTTGCGCAGCATCGTGCTCGATGCCGGCAGCTATATCCCGAAAAAGCACCGTGCCATTCTGCTCAATCTTTTCGATCTGGAAAAAACAACGGTCGATGATGTGATGACAGCCCACACGCAGATCGAATCCATCAATTTCGATGCTCCGCTGGAAACCATCCTGCAACAGCTTGCCACCAGCCACCACACCAGGCTGCCCGTCCGGCAGGGGCCGAGCGAAGAAATTATCGGCATCCTGCATATACGCAAGGCCATGAACCAGTTGCGTGACGGCGAACTGGACATGGAGGCTTTGCAGGAAATTATCAGCGAACCCTATTTCATTCCCTCTGGGACGCCGCTCTACACCCAGATGCAGCAATTCCAGGAAAAAAAGCAGCGCGTCGCGCTGGTTGTCGATGAATACGGTGAGCTGAAAGGACTGATCAGCCTCGAAGACATCCTGGAGGAAGTGATTGGCGATTTCACCACGCAATCTCCCTTGCGCATGAGTACTTATTACCAGGAAGACGACGGTAGCTGGATTGTCGACGGCAGCAGCCATTTGCGCGACCTCAACAAGAAACTGGGGCTCAGCCTCCCGCTGGACGGCCCGCGTACGCTGAACGGCCTGGTGCTGGAGCATTTTGAAGACATTCCCGAATCGAACACCAGCTTCAAGATCGGTACGCATCGGCTGGAAATCCTCCAGACCCAGGACAGGATCGTCAAAAGCGTCCGGATCTACCCCTGACCCCACGCCGGATTGATCAGCCAACTGAGGCCGGACTGGCCTGTTTACAGCAAACACCGGGATACGTTACGATTTTGCCGGGAATCATCAAACGGCAGGGTTTGTGCCCTGCGTTGCATTCATTCCAAATGGCCATTCGCCGCATTTACGGACTTATTGTAAACAGGCCCTATAACCCTACTTATTTCAGGCTTGAAAAATTCTTGATTAAGCTCAAAATAGAGTCAACATATGGCTAACACCAAGCATCAGGACAGCGTAATATCAGAAACAAGAACGGCAAAGCCGAAGCCGCCATCGATGTATAAAGTCATTCTGCTGAATGACGATTACACGCCGATGGAATTTGTTGTCGAGGTAATACAGCGTTTTTTTGGCAAAACCCGTGAACAAGCAACGCAGATTATGCTCAAAGTACATACCGAGGGTGCCGGGGTATGCGGTGTTTATCCGCACGGGATTGCCGAAACCAAGATGAACCAGGTAATGAATTATGCGCAGCAGCACCAGCACCCGCTGCAATGCGTGATGGAAATCGCATGAGAATCATGCGGATTGGATAATGATCTTAATGATTTCCTGCCATATGACGTTATAGGCATTAAATATGCTAGTTAATTTTCAGGCTGGATGAATTGTAGTATCAGGTTGTTGAATAGTTGGTTGAATCATAGTTGAAGTATGACTTGTGAATTGAAATTTCAAGGTGCCCAAGATGATAGCGCAAGAACTGGAAGTATCCCTCCACATGGCCTTTATGGACGCTCGCCAGAAGCGTCACGAGCTCATTACGGTGGAACACCTGCTGCTGGCGATGATCGACAATCCGACAGCTGCGGAAGTATTGCGCTCTTGTGGTGCCAATCTCGACAATCTTCGTAGCGAACTCAACAATTACATCGAAGAACATACGCCGGTCGTCGATGGCACAGAGGAAGTCGACACACAGCCTACGCTCGGCTTCCAGCGCGTCATTCAACGCGCCATCCTGCACGTGCAATCGTCAGGCAAGAAAGAAGTCACCGGCGCCAATGTGCTGGTTGCCATCTACGGCGAAAAAGACTCGCATGCCGTGTTTTTCCTGCACCAGCAGGGCGTTACACGCCTGGATGTCGTCAACTACATCTCGCATGGCGTTGCCAAGGTAACCGATGGCAATACAAAACGCACCGAAACAGAGCAGGAGGTTGAACCGGAGGCCTCGCCTTCCGGCGCACTGGAAAGCTACACACTCAACCTGAACACCCAGGTGGCTGCAGGCAAGATCGATCCATTGATCGGCCGCGCCCTTGAGATCGAGCGTGTCATCCAGACCCTTTGCCGCCGCCGCAAGAACAACCCGTTACTGGTAGGTGAAGCCGGTGTCGGCAAAACCGCCATTGCCGAGGGATTGGCGCGCCGCATCGTCGAGGGCAACGTGCCGGAGGTACTGGAAAATTCCGTGATCTACTCGCTGGATATGGGCGCCCTGCTGGCTGGCACCAAGTATAGAGGCGACTTTGAGCAAAGGCTCAAGGCCGTGATGAAGAAACTTTCCGAACAGCCGAACGCCATTCTGTTCATTGATGAAATCCATACGCTGATCGGCGCCGGCTCAGCCAGCGGCGGCACGCTGGATGCTTCGAACCTGCTCAAGCCGGCGCTCTCGAACGGTACGCTGAAATGCATAGGCGCGACGACCTACCAGGAATATCGCGGCATCTTCGAAAAAGACCATGCGCTTTCACGCCGTTTCCAGAAGGTGGATGTCACCGAGCCCAGCGTGATCGAGACAGTGGAAATACTGAAGGGCCTGAAGTCGCGCTTTGAAGATCACCACAAGGTGAAATACACCGCTGGCGCGCTATCGACGGCTGCCGAACTCTCTGCCAAGTACATCAATGACCGCCACCTGCCTGACAAGGCGATCGACGTCATCGATGAAGCCGGCGCTGCACAGCGCATCCTGCCGAAATCCAGGCAGAAAAAGGTGATCGGCAACAAGGAAATCGAGGACATCATTGCCAAGATCGCGCGGATTCCGCCGAAGAACATCAGCAGCGATGACCGCACGGCACTGAAGACCCTGGAACGCGACCTGAAAGCCGTGGTATTCGGCCAGGACAAGGCAATTGAAGCATTGGCTTCTGCCATCAAGATGGCGCGCAGCGGCCTGGGCAGCTCACAAAAACCGATCGGTTCTTTCCTCTTCTCCGGTCCGACCGGTGTGGGCAAGACCGAAGTGGCCCGCCAGTTGGCCTATACCCTCGGCATCGAACTGATTCGCTTCGACATGTCCGAATACATGGAGCGTCATGCGGTATCACGCCTGATCGGCGCGCCTCCCGGTTATGTCGGTTTCGACCAGGGCGGCCTGCTGACCGAAGCCATCAGCAAACAGCCTTATTGCGTGCTGTTGCTGGATGAGATCGAGAAAGCGCACCCGGACATTTTCAATATCCTGCTGCAAGTCATGGATCACGGCACATTGACGGACAACAACGGCCGCAAGGCGGATTTCCGCAACGTCACCATCATCATGACCACGAATGCGGGGGCCGAGTCCATCTCCAAGACCAGCATCGGCTTTACCCAGGGCAGTAGCGTGGGTGACGAGATAGGCGACATCAAGCGCCTGTTCAGCCCGGAGTTCCGCAACCGCCTGGATGCCATCGTCTCGTTTACGCCGTTGTCGCACGAGGTCATCATGCGCGTGGTCGACAAGTTCCTGATGCAACTGGAAGATCAACTGCACGAGAAAAAGGTTGAAGTAACGTTCAGCGATGCACTGAAAGCCTACCTGGGCAAGAAGGGCTTTGATCCGCTGATGGGTGCGCGTCCGATGGCACGCCTGATTCAGGACACCATACGCCGCGCGCTGGCAGATGAGCTGTTGTTCGGCCGCCTGGTCAACGGCGGCCTGGTCGGCGTCGATATCGACGATGCAGAAGAAATCAAGCTGACATTCGGCGAACCGGCAAAGCCAGCCAAGGAAGAGGTAGCGGCTGCAAGCTAGGCGAGCTGATTACCCGGCTCGGGTGATTCCACCCAGGCCGGGTATTTCTGCATTGCGCCGGTGAACAGCTCGGAATCCACAAGGCCGTGCAGCCAGGAGCGCAACGCCGGATAAGCCGACGCTGCGAACCAGTCCGCATCGACCATGGAAAACTGCCGGACAAACGGGAAAATCGCCACATCCGCCTGATGCAGAACATCTCCAAGCAGATAACGGTGCCCGCTTAAACGTGCTTCCAGCGTGGCCAGAAACCGCTCCCCTTCCTTGCGATAGGTTTCTGCCGGTTGTTCGGGAAAACGAACCGCGTATTTGTACCTGTCCAGTGCGCGCTTGAAACTGCCGTCGTTCTCCGTAATCAAAGGCATCGCCAGCCCAATATCCCGGCGCCAGCCGTCAGGATCGTGCTGCGCCAGCGCCCACTCCATGATATCCAGGCTTTCATCGACAACCGTGCCGTCATGCAGCACCAATACCGGCACGGTGCCTTTCGGCGAGCATTGCAGTATGTGCCGCGGCTTGTCCTTAAGCGAGATTTCGCGAATTTCGACTTCAATTCCCGCATATCGCAGCGCCATGCGCGCGCGCATCGCATACGGGCACCGGCGGTAGGAGTAGAGGACGGGCTTCATTACCGCAGGGTTTGACAGATATCCCTGACCAGTTGCGGACCGCGATAGATCAGTCCGCTATACACCTGCACCAGGCTCGCACCGGCCGCGATTTTCTCCGCGGCATCCTTGCCCGAGAATATGCCGCCGACGCCGATGATCGGAATCCGCCCCTGCAAACGTTCCGCCAGTTGGCGAATCACCAGGGTCGATTTGTCACGGACAGGCGTACCTGAAAGGCCGCCGGCCTCCTCCGCATGCTGCATTCCATTAACGGCATCGCGGGCAAGCGTGGTATTGGTCGCGATCACTCCATCGAATGCATGTTCCATCAGCAGGTCGGCGATTTCGTTCACCTGCCCGGGCTCAAGGTCGGGGGCAATCTTCAGGGCAATCGGTACATAGCGGCCATGTTCCCGTGCGAGTTTCGTTTGCTCCGCCTTCAGCGTTGCCAGCAGGGCCGAAAGTACCTCCTTTTCCTGCAAGGCGCGAAGGTTTTTGGTGTTCGGCGAAGAAATATTCACCGTCACATAGCTGGCATGCGCGTAGACCTTGCGCAGGCAGATCAGGTAATCCTCTACCGCTCGTTCGTTCGGGGTATCGAAATTCTTGCCGATATTAATGCCAAGTATGCCTTTGAATTTTGCAGCCTTGACGTTTTCAATCAGCGTGTCGACGCCCAGGTTATTGAAGCCGAAACGGTTGATGATGCCCTCCGCCTCCCTGACGCGAAACAGCCTTGGTTTGGGGTTGCCGGGTTGCGGGCGCGGCGTGACGGTACCGACCTCGATAAAGCCGAAACCCAGCGCCGCCAGCCCGTCGATACAGGCGGCATTCTTGTCCAGGCCTGCGGCCAGGCCGACGGCATTGGGGAAGGTCAGGCCCATGACCTGGCGCGGTTGGCAGGTGGGCACCCTGCCAGGCAAAACCGGCAAGCCGGTTTTTTCTGCCAGCCTGAGCGTTTTCAGGGTCAAGTCATGCGCACGTTCGGCTTCGAGCAGGAATAACAAAGGTTTAAGTAGCGAGTAAATATCCATGTGCGGATTTTACTTGAAAACCGCCCATCATCGCGGCTTGCTGAATCACGGCACCGGGATCGATGGCAATGGATTGCGCGCCTGATGGAGATAAGCCGCGAACTGATCACACACATGATCCCAGGAATGCCCGTCTACCGCCTTGCTGGCACCATGGCCCAATTGTCGCAATCGTTCCCTGTCACCGGCCAGCGCCGCCGCACGTTCGACAAACTGCTTCTGGTCGCCATACGTCACCAACAGTCCGTTTTCATCCGGCCGGACAAACATTTCAGCGGCAGCATAGTCATAGGCCACCACCGCCAGCCCGCTTGCCATCGCCTCGGTCACCACATTGCCAAAAGTCTCTGTCATGCTGGGAAACAGGAACATATCCGCGGAGGCGTAATGATCGGCCAAGGCACCGCCAATCTGCGCGCCGCAGAACACGTGGTCGGGGTGCCTTTTCCGCAACTTCCTCAGCTCCGGGCCATCGCCTACCCAGACCATTTTCGCATCCGGGTTCTGCATGCGGATTGCATTAAAAGCCTTCACCACCACACCAAGGCTTTTTTCTGCCGCCATCCGGCCGACATAAATCACCGCCAGACCGTCTTCACCCAGGCCCCAGGTCTCGCGCAAATTCCGGCTGCGGCGCCTGGGTGAAAACAGTCCGGTATCAATGCCGCGCCCCAGCACCACGACATTGCGGTAATCCTCATCCTGCAAAGTCTGGCGAAGCAGCACGTTAGGCGCCATGGTCAGCGCGGTTTGATTGTGAAACTCGCGCAAATGGCGCGTAATGAGGCCACGCAACCAGCCTGCCTTGTAATATTTGCAATAACGGTGGAAGTTAGTATGAAAGCTGCTCGTCACCGGGATGCCAAGCATCCGCGCAGCCTTCAGTGCCGCCCAGCCAAGCGGCCCCTCGGTTGCGATATGCACCACGTCCGGCCGCTGTCTTTTCCATGCTTCCCGCAGTTTTTCAAACATCGGCAAACCGAACCGCAATCCGGCATACCCCGGAATCGGCACACCCGGCACCAATATATGCTGAATCTGCTGCCGGTTATCCGGTGCGTTGTCGTCCCGCTGCCTGGGCCTGACAACGGATACCCGCCAGTTCCTCGCCAGCATGCCCTGAATCAGACGATTCAAGGTCATTGCTACGCCGTTGATTTCCGGCGGCCAGGTCTCCGTCACCAGTACCAGGTATTGTGAAGATGTGTTCGGCACAATGTCCGCAGGCTCATGAAGCATGTTCATGAACCGGATTTTCAAGGGAGGATATTAAGGATTTATGAAAAATCGATAGAAACTGCAATCTGTCATGCTTGGCTTGATCAGGCACCTGATACGTACAGAGACTCCGGACCGAATCCGGAATGACAGAGCCTCGGGTAGCCTGGCATTGATTCTCCGTTGTCGTGCCGATGACGCCAGGATCAGGCCATTGGCGCTATAAGCGTGCGTGCGCTCGCTGCAAGGACATTGGGCCGACGACATAAACACGCATTCGGTTTGCTTCAGTCAGCACTGCTTGTACTACGCGAAGCGGTTACGGAGGGAGCTTCGGGCCATCAACAACGCCATGAACCCAGGCAGCAAGGAGTGCCACTTTCTGCTGCCGGTTATGGTAAATAAACGCTACCCCAGCTCCACCTGCACCAGATTGTCCGAAAACGTAGTGGAATGCCCCATATCCCCAAACTCAGCGGCACTGATGCAGTTCACTGTGCCATTATTGAGTTGGCGCCAGTAGCCGAGTGTTGCCACCACCACGCCCGGATTGACATCCCTCGTGATACGCGCTTCACCCTCAAAGGCACCACGGCCATTGAACACGCGCACCTTGGCACTCTCCTGTATGCCGCGCATATCGGCATCTGCCGGGTTGATCAGGACAAACTGTTCGCCCTGCCCCTTGATCTTTTCGGCCACATTCGCGTAGCAGGAGTTCAGGAAACCATGGCTTTTGGGTGAAATGATGTTCAGCGGATATTGTGCTGCCAGCGCCGGGTTGGTATCTGCCGACTCACGATTCGGTACATAACCGGGCAAGGGGTCAAGGTCTTCCCCTGGTTGAAAGCCTTCATACATTTGCCGGAAAGGGCCTGCCACGAAGTTTTTGGCACCCTCGACATAGAACATGCATTTGCCGGTAGGGGTTGGGAAATTCCCCGCCTTGTGCGGTGCACGGTCATCCTTGGTGCCGACCTTGAGGCGGGCAAAACCGTGCTCACGCAGATAATTCAGGTCTATCCCCTCACAGGCCGGCGCATCCCAAGCCACGTAATGTTCCAGGCATTCGCTGTCCGACCACTTGAAGTTATCCTCCTCAAAACCCAGGCGTTTTGCAAGGCGGCGGAAGATTTCATTGTTCGGAATCGCCTCCCCCGGCGGTTCTATGCATTTGGTGTTATAGGTCAGGTAGAGATGGCCCCATGACAGGATCATATCCTCCATCTCGGCCCCCATGGCGGCAGGCAACACGAGATCAGCATAAGCCGCGGTATCGGAGATAAAGTGGTCAGCCACAATGGTAAACAGATCCTCGCGCTGGAGCCCTGCAATGATCTTGTCTGTCTCGGGGGACTGGGTAACCGGGTTGGTATTCCAGATCATCAGTGATTTGATAGGCGTTTTAAGCGCTATCTCGCCCAGGAGGGCGCGTCCCAACTGCAAAATATTGACGACTTGCGTGCCTTCCGGAATCAGATCAGGCCGGCTGATGACATCAAACCGGTACGGATGCTCCCATACCGGGAACTGCAATACGCCGCCGCCGACATGACGCCAGGCACCGATCAATGCAGGCAGGCAGGTCACGGCACGGATGGCCTGACTGCCCCCATAACTGCGTTCCAGTGCCACGCCCAGCCGGATCGCGGCCGGCGGCGTGGTGGCATACTCCCGCGCAAACCGGCGAATGTCTTCCGCAGGAATACCGGTAATCTTTTCGGCCCACGCGGGCGTGCAGGTATTGGCACGTTCAGCCAGTTCCCTGTAACCGACCGTGTAATGATCGACATAATCCTGATCGACCAAGCCTTCATTGATGATGACATGCATCATGGCCATGGCCAGGGCGCCGTCGGTGCCTGGCCTGGGTGCAATATGCCAGTCGGCTTCCTTGGCAGTCCTGGAAGCATAGCTGTCCACCACGACCACCCTGGCGCCTTTCTTCTGCGCCTCCTTGACGATATGCCAGTGATGCAGATTGGTCGAAACCGAGTTGCAGGCCCAGATCACAATATATTTGGCGTGAATGAAACTCTCGGGGTCCACGCCAGCAGTCGGTCCCACCGTCAGGAGCCATGCGGTACAGGAACCTTCACCACAAAAGGTACGCTCGCAAACCGTGGCGCCCAGCCGGTTGAAAAAGGCATCGCCACCATTCAGCCCATGCACCAGTCCCTGATTACCCAGATAACTGGCAGGCATGATGGCCTGCGGCCCATATTCCGCAATCAGTCCCTGCCAGCGATTGACGATGGTATCGAGCGCCTCATCCCAGGTAATACGTTCAAACTGTTTGCTGCCCTTGGGGCCGACCCGTTTCATCGGATAAAGCAGCCTGTCCGGATGGTAGTGACGCTTTTCATAATCCTTGAGCTTGACGCAGAGACCACCACGCGTCATGGGGTGTTCCGGATTGCCTTTGACCTCGATCAGCCGGCCATCCCTGACCTTGAACTCCATGGAACAGGTATCCGGACAATCATGCGGGCAACCGCCGTGAAAAGTCTGGACTGAATCAACCGGTGTGTTCATGCTGCTCTCCTCACTCAAAAGTTGTTATTAGCTCAACATTTTTATCAGATTATGCCGCGTGCAAATGAAAAACCTTGTTCATGATTTTCCATTGATCATCCACTTTTAACAAATTGAAGAAATCAGTGAAACGGTGCCCGGTCCAGTTGTCCGACTCCAGGCGCACGCTGGCAACCGTGCCGGCCACATCGATACTGACAATCCGGGAGACGATTCCGCTTGCCGGTCCGTTCTGATCATTCCAGTCGAACAAGCCCTGAATCGGACCGGCAAAGAGGTCCGGCCCGACATAGCCATAAATGGTCGCATCCTCATGAAAGGCAGGTTTCATATCGACGCCTCTGCCGGAACGGGCGCCGTCAATATAGTGCTGAACGACGGCAGCAATGGCATCGTAATCGCCGATATCAGTCGCAGTGGTAGTGCTTGCCGGACTGGACATACGAATCTCCGCTTAATGAACCAGTCAAAAGTATACAGAACAGTATATTCCAATCAACCGGTCATGCAAGCCCCCAAATAAAAGAGGGCTCCGTGGAGCCCTCTTTTATTCATTCCATGTCTGCGTCAGTGTACTAAGCACGCCGCCAGGTTGTGCCTTGCGGGCTGTCTTCCAGAATAATGCCTTGATCGGACAGTTCCTTGCGGATACGATCGGCTTCGGCAAAGTTTCTGGATTTTTTGGCTTCGAGCCTGCTGGCAATTAAATTATTGATATCTTCCTTGGAAAAATGCGTGGCCGTGCCGGCTGGAATTGCACCGTCACCAACCAATGCGCCTGCCGTGTCATGCGTTGCTGGTCCTGGAAGCCCAGTATCCGAAACATCGCCCTGCAAGAACGCCTCGGGACTTTCTTCAAGCAAGCCCATCAGATTCCCCAGCGCTTTCAATTGCCCGGCAACCTCCGCCGACTTGCTGCGGTTCGCCTCGCTTGCCAGGTCGAACAGCACGGCCATGGCTTCCGGCGTATTGAAGTCGTCGTCCATCGCCGCTTTGAAACGGGCGGCAAACGGCGCTGCCCAGTCGATAGCGACTTGTGCCGGCGGCACATTCTTCAGCGCCGTGTAAAGCCGCGTTAAAGCCTGGTTGGCATCGTCCAGATGCTTGTCCGAGTAATTCAGCGGGCTGCGGTATTGCGCACGCAGAATAAAGAAACGCACGACTTCGGCCTTGTATTTTTTCAGGACTTCGCGAATCGTGAAAAAATTGCCCAGCGACTTGGACATTTTTTCATCATCGACGCGAACAAAGCCGTTGTGCATCCAGTAATTGACGAATTTGCAGTCATGCGCGCCTTCCGACTGGGCAATCTCGTTCTCGTGGTGCGGGAACTGCAGGTCCTGTCCGCCGCCGTGGATATCGAAGTGCTTACCGAGGTGATGCGCACCCATGGCCGAGCATTCGATATGCCAGCCGGGGCGGCCCTTGCCCCAGGGGGAATCGTAACTCGGCTCATTGGGCTTGGCGGCTTTCCACAGAACGAAATCCATGGGGTCGCGCTTGAAGGCATCGATTTCGACGCGCTCGCCGGCGCGCAAGTCTTCCAGCGATTTGCCGGAAAGCTTGCCGTAACCTTCAAAGCTGTTTACCGAATAGAACACGTCGCCGTTATCGGCAGGATAGGCATGGCCTTTTTCGATCAGCCGGCCAATCATGGTGAGCATGTCGGCGATATGGGCGGTAGCGCGCGGCTCGATGTCCGGGCGCATGACACCCAGTTTCGCGGAATCCTCATCCATGGCCTGGATGAATTCATTGGTCAGTTCCTGGATGCTGATCTCACGCTCATTGGCGCGGCTGATGATCTTGTCGTCGATATCGGTAATGTTGCGTACATAAGTCACATCGAACCCGGATGCCCGCAGCCAGCGGTTGACCATATCGAACACCACCATGACGCGGGCATGGCCGAGATGGCAGTAGTCGTACACCGTCATCCCGCACACGTACATGCTGGCCTTGCCAGCGGTAATCGGAATAAAATCCTGCTTTTCGCGAGCGATGGAATTATAGATTCTGAGCATGTTTGATTACGGTAAGTTGGATGCTGGTTTCGATATGAATTAAAGCCTGAAATTCAGCCACGGAATTTATCGGTAAGAAATATCATGAGATATTGGATGTTGAATAGGCTTATTGTTAGAATTGCTACTTATTTCACTTGAAAAGTATATCACAATGCCATTATCTCGCGCTTTGCCTAACGCCTTGTTACTGCTGGTATCCGTTTTCGTGTTCGGCATCGCACAGGCTGACGATCTGAAAGAGATCGCCCAGCTTGCCAATCAGGGGCAACAGGCTGCTGCCCTTGAGCGCATCAACACATACATTGCCGCCAACCCGAAAGACGTGCAGGCACAGTTCATCAAGGGCGTGATCCTGGCAGAACAGAATCGGCGTGACGAAGCCATCAGGATATTTACCGACATCACGGAAAAGAATCCCAACCTGCCTGAACCGCACAATAACCTCGCGGTGCTCTACGCAGACCAGGGACAATACGACAAAGCCCGCAAGGCGCTGGAAAATGCGATAAAAACCCATCCCAGCTATGCAACTGCGCACGAGAACCTGGGCGACATTTACGCCAGGATGGCCTCCGAAGCCTATGACAAGGCATTGCAACTCGATAGCGGCAATACGCGTGCGCAGAACAAGCTGGCGCTGATCCGCGACCTGTTCTCTTCAACAAAGAAACCGGTAATGACTGCAGCCCGCCCGGCCAGCAAACCGGCGGAACCTGCAAAGCCTGTTGAGCAGGCGAAACCGGCAGAGGTGAAACAGCAAGCGGCCAAGCCGGCTGAACCTGCGCCCGTCGCCGACGATGTCAATGCACAAATCACGGCATCGATCCAGAAATGGGCGAAAGCATGGTCCAGCAAGGATATAGACGCTTACCTGGCCAGTTACAGCCCCAGCTTCAAGACCCCGAAGGGTGAAAGCCGCAGTGCATGGGAGAATCTGCGCCGCGATCGCATCAGCAAGCCCAAAAGCATCAGCGTGGACATCAGCGACATCAGAATCACGATGGACGGCGCCAATCAGGCTCACGCGACCTTCAAGCAGAACTATAGCGCATCCCATCTGTCACAGCGTACCGGCAAGACTTTGGTCATGAGCAACTCCGGCGGCCAGTGGCTGATCGAACAGGAGATAGCCAACCGCTGAGTAGCAGGAAACTCAAATATCCAATGCAAAAATTCAAGCATGTATTCCAAATCTCGCTCCTGGTATGCGCGTTGCTGCCGTGGAATGCGACTGCACTCAATAAAAGCGATGCAGGTGAGTTCTTTGCAGGAGGCGCATTCGGCCCCAACAACATCGAGGATTTGCTGATCAAGAGCCTGATTGAAGTTACCCAGGGAAAAATCCAGCAGGCGTTGGAAACGACCGAACAACTGCTGCAAAAAGCCCCCAACTTCAAGCTGGCACACCTTGTGCGCGGCGATTTGCTGATGGCTCGCGCGCAGCAGATTCAGTCGTTCGGTAACGCATCGGCCAAAACCACTGACACCATACGCGACTTTCAACAGGAAGCCAGGCTGCGCCTTGAGCATCACATCGCCCAGCAGAAGCCGAGAGGCCTGCCGGAACCCCTGTGGCAACTGGATGCAAATCACCAGCATGTGGTGGTGGTCGACACCGGGAAATCCCGGCTTTACCTTTACCGCAACGCCAATGGCAAGCCTGTCTATGTCGCCGATTATTATGTGACGGTAGGTAAAAACGGCAGCGACAAGTTTGTCGAAGGAGACAAGCGCACGCCGATCGGGATATATATCGCAGGGGCAAGGCTGACCAAGGAACTGCCCGATTTCTACGGCGGTATCGCCTATCCGCTCAACTATCCGAATGAGTGGGACAGGCGCATGGGGAAAAAAGGTTCCGGCATCTGGCTGCATGGCACGCCAAGCGACACTTATAGCCGCCCGCCCCTGGCAAGCGACGGTTGCCTGGTTATGGCCAATCCGGAACTCAAATCGATCATGCCTATCCTGCAGAGCGGCAGAACGTTGTTTGTCATCGACAACAACCTGAAATGGCTGGAAGCCAATCAGGTGTCGCAACAGAAAGAAGCACTGGCGAATGCGCTTGAAACCTGGCGTAGGGATTGGGAATCGCAGGCAACCGACCGCTATCTCTCGCACTACTCCAGGGACTTTTTCAGCCAGAGCACTGATTACGACGGCTGGGAAAAACACAAACGCAAAGTACAGGCGGCCAAACCCGAGGTTGAAATCAGGCTCTCCAATGTAAGCATGCTGCGTTACCCCAATAGCAAGCAGGAAATGGCCGTCGTCAATTTTGAACAGTCTTTCAAGAGCAACCACCTGGACAACCGGATGCGCAAGCGCCAGTACTGGGTGCTGGAAAACAACCGCTGGAAGATCATGTACGAAGGTCCGGCCTGATTATCCGTAAATTGCGCCGACTCCGGATCGGTCACACCCAATAAACCCATTCTCAATCAAGGAAAAATCGTGGTCAAACTACACACTAATTTTGGTGCAATCACCCTGGAACTGGATGCCGAAAAAGCGCCGGTGACAACCGCCAACTTTCTCGAATATGTTGAAAGCGGCTTTTATGCAAACACGATTTTTCATCGTGTAATTGACGGCTTCATGATCCAGGGCGGCGGTTTTGAGCCTGACATGCGCCAGAAGCCAACCAACGCGCCCATCAAGAATGAAGCGGATAACGGCCTGCAGAACAAGACCTATACGATTGCCATGGCACGCACGCCCAATCCGGACTCTGCCAGCAGTCAGTTCTTCATCAACGTCAATGACAACGACTTCCTGAATTTCACCTCACCGACCGCACAGGGCTGGGGCTACTGCGTATTCGGCAAGGTAGTTGAAGGCACGGATGTCGTGGACAAGATCAGGCAGGTCAAAACCGGCAATCGCAACGGCCATCAGGACGTGCCAGTGGAAAATGTCGTCATCGAACGTGCTGAAGTCGTCTGATTCAGCTTGCCGCTGATGTCCTCCAAAGGAAATGAAGCAGGCCATACCCTCTTCATTTCCGACTTGCATCTTTGCAGTTCGCGTCCGGCTATCACGGAGCAGTTCATCCGGTTTATGGAGAACCGGGCAACCCGGGCCGATGCGCTGTACGTGCTCGGCGACCTGTTCGAGTACTGGGCAGGCGATGAGGAAATCGGGGATGAGCACCATCGTCGTGTTGTCCTGGCATTCGCGGCGCTTGCGGATGCAGGCATCCCGTGCTTCTTCATACATGGCAACCGCGACTTTCTGATTAGCCAGGGATTTTCCAGCGCAGCCCGGGTTACGCTGCTGTCAGACCCTGCCCAACTGACGCTTTATGGCCGTCACATACTGCTCAGCCACGGCGATGCCTTATGCACGGATGACCGTGCCTACCAGGCGTTCCGCCAACAGGTACGCAACGAAAACTGGCAGCGCAGCTTTCTCGCTCAGCCGTTGCAGGTCCGCAAAGCCCAGATTGAAGCATTGAGAACGCGCAGCGAACAGGAGAAATCCTACAAGGCCGAAAGCATCATGGATGTCAATCCGGATGCCGTAGCCGGCTTGTTGCGCGCACATGCGTATCCCGAACTGTTTATTCACGGCCATACCCATCGCCCTGACGTCCATGACATCGAGGTAGACGGGCACCGGATACAGCGCTGGGTACTGGGGGACTGGTACGAGCAGGGCAGTTGCCTGCAGCTCGATGCGACGGGCTGCCGCCCTGTTCTGCTCGACTAACCCGGATTTCCGGGCATTGCATAGCCGTTGCTAGCGGGCCGTGGCGGGCATCAAATGCAGGCTCCCGGCATCTGCCGTCTTTTCATCATGCAGGTTTCTGAAAGCGAGCAGCATCAATCCGGCATTGATCAGCACCAGAAAAACTTCCATATATAGGATATTGGCAGCCAGCACCCGATTGTCCGGCTGCGCGAACAGAAAATAAAAGCCTTCGAAAGTCGGAATCGCGAATTGGGCCATATTCGAAACATATTCATACGGCGGGAACAGGAACACGCCGGCCAGATTGACCGTGACCAGCCATGCAGCCGTTTTGGCAAGACTGATTTCACGCCCGGGTTCACTTCTTTGATTGATGGTCGTGATTAACCAGAAAATACTGAGATTGATCAGGACCACGGCAACTTCAAGAAAGAGAAAACTGCTGTTTACCTGCACGCTGGATGCCGTATCGGCAAATACGAAAATGAATCCGGCAAATATCGCCGCGCCGTGGTTGGCAGCCGTGTAATCGCTGAAAGGCGGAAAAAGCTGGACGAGCGCCAGGTTGAATGCAGTGATTGCCAGCAGTATCTTCTGTACCTTGCTCATTGCCGTTTCCTTTTCCGGTGTTATTGGGCAGTCAGGGATTGGTACCCGGGTATTTTCGATTCATCGACTTCGTCTATCTGTTCCCGCTCGAGGAATTTCTCCGCATAGCGCAAATAGATTTTCTCCCTGACAAACAGGTCGAACAGATCGGGATCGATGTGGTTATCCAGCTTCATCCTGCCAAGAATCTGCAAGGACTCGCTCAGTGTTTTGGCTTTCTTGTATGGCCGGTCGCGCGAAGTCAGCGCCTCGAAGATATCGGCGATCCCCATCACGCGCGCGGGGATCGACATCTGCTCCCTCGTCAGCCCACGCGGATAGCCTTTGCCATCCATGCGCTCATGGTGCCCGCCCGCATACTCCGGCACGCGCTTCAGGTCTTTCGGATAAGGCAGCGACTCGAGCATGCCGATGGTGACGACGATATGATTATTGATGACCGTCCGCTCTTCCGGGGTCAGCGTGCCATGCTCGATATTGAGGTTGTAGACTTCATCTGCGGTAAGAAAAGGGATGGCCTTGCCGTGTTTATCCAGAAAGGAATAACCAGCGATGGCCCTCACCCGCCGTTGGTCTTCCGGCGCCATGGTTTCGCTGCCGAGATTGGTGGTGCGTAAAAACTCAAGATCTTCATCCCATTCATGACAAAGCGCCTGCAACTGGATTTCCAGCTTGGCCGGGTCCAGGCTTTTACCGGCTTTTGCCGCTTTCAGCTGCTTGCGCAACATGTCGCACTCCGCCTGCTTCTTCAGCAACTCGAAACGTTGTGCAATCAGATGGATACGATCGTAGATAGTGGATAATTTGGTCGGCTTATCCATTACTGCCTCGGGCGTCGTGACCTTGCCGCAATCATGCAGCCATGCGGCAATTTTCAGCTCGTAAACTTCCTTTTCCGTGAGTGAAAAATCCTTGAGCGGGCCGATCCGGGTCCTGATGGCCTCTTCCGCCAGCATCATGGTCAACTCGGGAACGCGCCTGCAATGCCCGCCGGTATAAGGGGATTTTTCGTCAATCGCGTCCGCGATCAACTCTATGAAGGACTCAAACAGCTTCTTCAACCCGTCAATCAGGCTGTGGTTGGTCAACGCAACCGCGGCCTGGGATGCCAGCGACTCAACCAGGCGCTGGTTTTCCTGGGAGAATGCAATGATCTCTCCGTTGTCAGGATTGATTGCATTGATCAGTTGCAGTACACCGATGATTTCGTTCTGGTGATTCTTCATCGGGATCGTCAGAAAAGATTTCGAGCGGTAACCGGTCTGCGCATCAAATTTTCGCGTCCCGGAAAAATCGAAGCCGACCTCCTCGTAAGCATCCCTGATGTTCACCGTGCATTCATTCAGCACGGTATACGCCGCCACCATGTTCACATTGGGCGAGCCATCCTCGAGGTAGAGCGGTAACGGCGGAAAGGGCACCTCCTTGCCGGTGCTGCCGCCCAGGGATATATCCAGGCTGAGGTTCTGCATGATTTCAAATTTCAGGCGGTGATCATCGCTAACGCTATACAGGGTGCCGCCATCGGCATTGGTAATCTCGCGTGCGCCTTGCAGAATCATTTCCAGCAAGCACTGGTTATCACGCCCTGCCGAGAGTGCAACCCCGATCTCATTCAGGCGTTCCAGACGTTGCAGCAATTTTTCATATTCAGACATTTCTTCGAATTCCCAAACCCTTTCCAATCAATTCTGCAGCATTCAGGGCCTAATCCGGTGCAAAGTAAAACTGCATCCTGATTCCAGCCAGTTCCAGCGTGTCGCGGTCTTTTAGCAGCCGCGCCTGGGCACCGATTGAAGTACCGTTAATGCTGGGGAAACCCTTGCCCTCGACATGCGTGAGGAAATAGCCTTGCGGACGCCTGGTAATGACGGCCACCTGGACACCCGGCCTGCCCAGCGTGGTCAATGTCCTGGTCAGCACAAGTTCCCTGCCGGTACCCGGACCATTCAATACCTGCAACTTGGTCACGGCCGGCCGATACGGAGCTCGGCCGGCTTCCTGGCTTGAGGCTCTCGCCGGCAAAGGCTCGGCAGCAGCAGAGGTTGTCCCGAAATCCGTTTGGGTGCCGCCTGATGCCGCAAGCCCGACAGGTTGGCTGATGTATTTGAGCTTGCATTTCCCTAGCTCGATCACATCCCCATGCTGCAATACATACCTTTGCACCGGTTTGCCGTTGATCAGCGTGCCGTTGGTGCTGCCCAGGTCCTCAAAGAAGGAGTCCTTGCCGATATTGGTAATGACGGCATGCTCGCCACTGATAGCCAGATTGTCTACATGAATGTCATTGCCTGGGCGACGGCCAATGGTCACACGCTCCTTATCGAGCGGATATTCGCCGAGGACAGTATCCTCCAGGGTATAAATAAGCTTAGCCATGTTCAATCCTGCTATCTGAGCCACTCTAAAAAGCTGCCATGTCCGCTGCGCCCAGCAGCAAATGGTTTCAATACCCCGCCTGGATTCACAATTCACCCAGCCATCAAAATGGCGCAGCAATGATTGGAGAATCTTTCACAAGATATCCCAATGTTACAGCCTATAGTTGCGGTTAATTATTACAATTAACCCCTACCACCCTGATATTACATGTGTTTTTTTAAAAAAAGAAGTCAAAAACAAGAAAAGGCCGAGATGCGCCAGTTTCCCGGCACATCCGCCTCAGGGAATCACCTGGAGAGTGACTTGATTTCGCCCGGACGGGCTTCTGCGGCGAGCTTGTCCAGCACGCCATTGACGTATTTGTGGCCATCGGTACCGCCGTAAAGCTTGGCCAGTTCAACGCCTTCGTTGATGACCACACGGTAGGGAACGCTCAGGTCGTGAATCAGCTCGTAAGCCGAAAGGCACAGAATTGCATGTTCAATCGGGCTCAACTCGGCAACCGTACGATCCAGGAAGCTGGAAATACGATGGTCAAGCTCAGGCATATGCTCGGCTACGCCTTCAATCAATTGACGGAAGAAGGGTTCATCAGCCCGATGAAAATCGGGATCATCTGCCAGGTCGCGCAGGATCGTGCGCAATTCCGATTGATTCATCAGGCCCTGATAGATACCTTTCAACGCCAGTTCGCGCGATTTCCGGCGATTCCTGCCCGCTTTTGCCGTTTTAACGGCTGCTGGCTTTTTCTCTGGGGCGCTCATAGCTGTTTCAACAGGTTCACCATTTCAATTGCAACCGCCGCCGCCTCTGCGCCTTTGATCGACATGCGCGCAAGGGCCTGATCATCATCTTCCGTCGTCAATATTGCATTGGCAACAGGAATGCCCGTATTCAGCTGCACTTCGGTGATACCCCTCGCCGATTCATTGGAAACGATTTCGAAATGATAGGTTTCGCCGCGAATAATCGCGCCAAGTGCGATCAGGGCATCATATTTTTTCGTATCCGCCATGTAGTGGAGCACCAGGGGACTTTCCAGCGCGCCGGGTACGGTTGCGACGGTAATCGCATCTTCCGCCACGCCCAGCTTGATGAGTTCGGCCTTGCATGCGGACAGCAAGCCATCCCCGATATCACTGTTGAAACGCGACAGGACGATACCGATTTGCATCCCCTTGCCATCCAGATTGATTTCTATCTCTTTCACACGAACCTCTTCTGCTTTGATTGTGCTGGCATACCAGATGCCGGGTCACGAATTGGAAATAGCGTGATTATAAAATAATCAACCGCTTGTTGCTTTGCTAATTGACGGGCCAGCGCTGAACAAGCTCTGCATGCCGATAGCAATCCACGGTATGGTCGTTGACCATGCCGATGGCCTGCATCATGGCGTAGCAAATGGTAGAACCGACAAACTTGAAGCCACGTTTGCCCAAGTCTTTGGACAGGGCATCCGAGCATGGTGTTTTTGCGGGAATTTCAGTGTGCGCACGCCACTGGTTTACGATCGGGCGGCCATCGACAAACCGCCACAGATAGGCATCGAAACTGCCGAACTCGGACTGTACCTGCAAAAAGCGACGCGCATTGTTAATGGCAGCCGCAATTTTCAAGCGATTGCGAACGATGCCCGCGTCGCCAAGCAACTCGGCAACCCTGGCATCGTCATAAAGCGCGACCTTTTCCGGGTCGAATGCATCAAATACTTCGCGGTATCGAGGCCGTTTCTGCAGGATGGTGTGCCAGCTCAGCCCGGCCTGCGCGCCTTCCAGGGTCAGGAACTCGAACAGTTTGTGATCGTCATGCACCGGCACACCCCATTCGTTATCGTGGTAATCGATATCCAGCGGGGTCCTGGGCCAGGCGCAACGATGCATGAATATGGTCACACCGCGCTAGTGGAAAAGTATCCAGGCTTTCTGCAATGTGCTCCAGATACCGTAGCTGATGGGGATGCCGACTGCTATCCAGGCAATCGTCGCCAGAACCGGATGGCTGCTACCGCTACCGTTCTGTCTGGCGGCCTCGGCAGAGGCGGATTTCTCATGGGAAACCTTGCGCTCGGCCTCCAGTTCGGCATCGGTCATGTAGTGCTTGTCTGCCACCGGGCGCACGAGCAGGTTGCAGACCAGGCCCACCAGCAATAAAGCGGCCAGCATATACATAATCACGTTATAGGCCTCGTTTGCGGGCACGCCGTGGTCGAGCTGGTAGTCACGCATGTAATTGACGATGACAGGCCCGAGAATACCGGCGGTCGCCCAGGCGGTGAGCAGCCGGCCATGAATCGCGCCCACATGCTGCGTGCCGAAGATATCCGCCAGATAAGCGGGAATGGTCGCGAATCCGCCGCCGTACATGGTCAGAATCACGCAGAAAATACCGGCAAACAGGGCAACATTGCCAATGCTGCCGGCCCAGGGCGACGAGACATAAAGCAGGAAGCCCAGCGCAAAGAAGATGATATAAGTTAGCTTGCGCCCGAGATAATCGGAAGAAGAAGCCCAGCCGATCCGGCCGAGAATATTAAAGAAAGACAACAGGCCGGCAAAGCCTGCGCCAATCGCAGCCACCTGGATCAATTGATCGCCGGAGAGCTCGCTCAGCCTCCCGCTCACGCCAATCAGCACACCACCGAACACCTCCTGCAACATCGGGGATGCCATCCCGATCACGCCGATACCGGCGCTTACGTTCAGGCATAACACCGCCCATAACAGCCAGAACTGCGGGGTTTTGTGCGCCTCATTCACATGCACGTGACGATTCGTAATCATTGCGTTGCCGTTGCCGGCAGGGGGCGTCCAGCCCTCCGGCTTCCAGCCGGACGGCGGTACGCGGTAACCCAGCGCCCCGATCATCATGGCGATGAAGTAAAGCACCCCCATGGTGGCAAAAGTCTGCCAGACACCGACAGAGGTTGGGGTTGCATAGAAATTCATCAAGGTATTGGCCAACGGCGCACCAATCATCGCCCCGCCGCCGA
Organism: Methylophilaceae bacterium; assembly: GCA_905339275.1. GTDB lineage: Bacteria > Pseudomonadota > Gammaproteobacteria > Burkholderiales > Methylophilaceae > UBA6140. The sequence continues at coordinate 203,458 of CAJPFK010000001.1, read as the reverse complement.
AGCCCATGATGGCCATGCCGGTCGCCATGCCGCGACGGTCCGGGAACCATTTGATGAGCGTGGATACCGGCGAGATATAACCGAGACCAAGACCGATACCGCCGATGATGCCCGACCCGAGCAGCATCAGCCAGAGTTGATGGCTGTAAACGCCAAATGCACTCAGCAGCAGCCCGCCGCCCCAGCATACCGCGGCAACGGCACCGGCCTTGCGCGGCCCGGCATGTTCCAGCCAGTGCCCGAACACTGCAGCAGAGGTGCCGAGCAAAACGAAAAACAGGGTAAACATCCAGCCCAAGTCGCTGACTTTCCAATCGCAGTCAGTAACGAACAAACGCGCCAGGAAACCGACATCTTCACCGCAGGCCAAAGGCGCATCGATGCCGATCGCTTTGGATAACGGCAGCCAGAAGACGCTGAACCCATACGCCATACCGATAGACAGATGAATCGCCAGTGCCGCCGGCGGCACCAGCCAGCGATTAAAACCCGGACCTGCAATGATTCTCTCTTTGGAAAAAAACCCCGACATTGACCTCTCCAATCGAATGCTGATTATTTTTGTGTTTTTCAATTCCGAGCTTCTGCCAACAGAGCCCACCAGATGGATAGTTATATAAAAAAGAGAAAATGGCAATTACTTGCACAGGTTTATTCATTGTCATAAATATGTCACATTAGCGTCATATAGTGGCTACAACGACTAAAAGCATGTGAGAAAGGAATCTGACTATGCCAGCCAATATACTTGTTGTAGAAGACGAACCTGCGATACAGGAACTGCTCGCCCTCAACCTGACCCAGGCCGGGCACAATGCCATGCGCGCACTCAGCGTCGAACAGGCGCAATTATTGATCCGCGAAGCACTGCCCGACCTGATTATTCTCGATTGGATGTTGCCCGGCATGAGCGGCATCGATTTTTCCCGCAAGCTGAAATCCGATGAATTAACCAAGGCCATTCCCATCATCATGCTCACGGCACGCGGCGAAGAGGCGGACAAGGTGCGCGGCCTGGAAGTCGGCGCGGATGACTACGTCACCAAGCCCTTCAGCCCGCGTGAGCTCAATGCACGCATCAAGGCGGTACTGCGCCGCCGTGCCCCGCAGATGACGGATGACCCGATTGAGGTCGGCGGCCTGCTCCTGGACCCGATGACGCACCGCGTATCAGGCAATGGCACGACGCTGGATCTGGGGCCGACCGAATTCCGCCTGCTGCACTACCTGATGTCCAATCCGGAACGTGTTCACTCTCGCAGCCAGGTACTGGATCGCGTCTGGGGCGACCGTGTATTCGTGGAAGACCGTACGGTGGATGTCCATATCCGCCGCCTTCGCCGCGCACTTTCGGATACCGGCCATGAACAATTGATTCAAACTGTGCGAGGTGTTGGCTACCGTTTCTCGGCACACTAGCTCATAATATGCGGCGTTTCGTACAGTAAAGTTTACGCGTGCAAGATATTCGATGGAGCGCTTTCTGGCTCGCCCTCACCCTTGTTTTCATCTGTCTGATCCTGTGGGCTTCCCGGGGCGCAACGACCGCATTGGCCGTCTTCGGCATCGGTGTTTCCGTTTACCTCTACAGCCATCTGTACTGGCTGCACAAACTGCACCGCTGGTATAAAAAACCCAGCCTTTCCACCATTCCCAACGGTTCCGGCATCTGGGAGGATATCTTTGCCGATATTTACCACCAGCAACGCCGCCATAACCGCAGCCAGGCGCAAATCAGTTCCGCACTCGACCGATTCCGCCATGCGGCCAGCGCCCTGCCCGACGGCGTCGTCCTGCTCAACGGTGAAGACAAGATAGAATGGTGCAACCCGCCGGCGGAAGCCCAGCTTGGGCTGGTGCTGGGCAAGGATACTGGGCAACCGATTACCTATCTGGTGCGCCATACGGATTTCCTCCGGTACCTGCAGGAGCAGGACTACTCCGAACCAATCAAGCTCAGGTCATGGCGCAACCCTGAAGCCACGCTGGAAATTCAACTCGTCCCCTTCGGCGGAAAACAGAAACTCCTTATTTGCCGGGATATTACGCAAATGGAAAAACTGGAAACCATGCGCCGCGACTTCATCGCCAACGTCTCGCATGAACTGCGCACGCCGCTCACCGTGGTTGGCGGCTTTCTTGAAACCCTGATGGACATGGACGGCGCCGTGCCGGAAAGCACGCGCAGTTACTTCACGATGATGCATGAACAAACCAGCCGCATGCGACGCCTCATCGAAGACCTGCTTACACTTTCGCAACTGGAAAGCGGGGCCACTGTACCGCAGGATACGGAAATCGACATGTCCTCCCTGCTCGATATGCTGATGCACGAGGCCCAGAGCCTGAGTAACGGCAATCATGAATTATCAATGGAGGCTGAACCCGGCATCACAATCAAGGGTGCCGCCGAAGAACTGCACAGCGCGCTCGGCAACCTGGTCAGCAATGCCGTGCGCTACACGCCGCCGGGAGGCTCGATCAAGCTGGCCTGGAAAACACGCGGCAGGGAAGCTGTATTCAGCGTACAGGACAACGGCATCGGCATCGAGCAAAAACACATCGACCGCCTGACCGAGCGCTTCTACCGGGTGGATCGCAGCCGCTCCAGGGAAACCGGCGGCACCGGCCTCGGGCTCTCGATCGTCAAACACATCCTGAGCCGACACCAGGCGCGACTGGAGATTGAAAGCGTGCTGGGACAAGGCAGTACATTCAGCGTCGTATTCCCATCTTCCCGCATCGTCCTCAAAGAGCGCAAAATCGAACAATAATCCGCTAAGATACGGTACATGCCGATCTTATCCGTCAGTCCGAAACTCAAGCTTGCCATCACCAGCTTCGCATTAGCCGTCTGCTTCACAGGCTGCGCAAGCCCTGGCAATGAAAAGAAACCCATCCCGGAGCAATCCGACCGCAGTTCATTCAGCCAGCTGGGCAAAACCGATTTCGACCGCATGGCGGATGTCGAAATGCGCGAGAACACCGAAAGCCTGCGCACGCTGATGATCAAGCTCTACAAACGCAACCCGCAGGAACTGAAAAAAAGCACATCGGACAATATGGACCGCATGGTGGAATGGGTGTTTGAAGGCGGCCATCACTGGAAATTCCCGGCGATCCAGAACAAGCAGGACACTGACGCCATCTTCCTCGCCTTCAAGCCGGAATACCAGGGCGATCGCGTACTGCCTTTCATCGTCGGCCTGCAAACCATGCTGATCAAGGCCCACGGCAATAAAACCGAGTTCTTCCTGATGGACCAGCTCGATCCGCAGAAAATCTACAACGCCGCCCGCAATGTCGAAATCGCCGCCTGGAAACTCTCCAATGCCCGCGACGCCAACGGCCGGCTCTACCTGCTCACCAACGAAATGAACGAAACGGAACGCAACCTCAGCTTTGAGCGCGAGTTCGGCAAGATTGTCGGCAGAACGGATTTATATGCGATCGCGCTGGCGGAGAAATCGCAAAGGTTCATTACAAGAGTGGTACAGAACCTGGCGACAGCAGTATTCCTGCCATTCTGAACGTCATCTTTTTTGCGCAATTAAGCCGTGTGATTAATCGCTCAGATCACTTTGCCTTCTTGCGCGGATCATCTTCGGGATTGATATAAGTGATATCCCACGGCCCTGTGGCGATTAACTCAACGATCGTTTCCTCATCAGTTGTCCATACATAGTGCGAATGACCTGTCGGCAATACGAAGCTGTCGCCTGCATTCAGCACTTCACCATTCGCGGTGTCAAATGTTCCCCCCATTCCGTTACCCAACTTGCCCTTCAGCACGGTGACAACTTCGGTAAACGGATGTGTATGTGGCGGGATTGGATAGTTAGGTGGAAATTTCAGCCATGCGATAAACACGCCGGCCCTGGCTGGGTCACCCACCAGAAGCGCGCTTTTGGCACCCTTTGGAAGAATCGGCTCGTCATTCCATCTAATCTTGTCGGCTGTAAACGACTGCATCGTTTCTGCACTCATTCGCTCGATTTTATCCTGCGCCAATGCAGAGCCTGTAAAGGAAAGAATCATTGCGGCCATCAAAAAAAATCTCATGAAGTTTCTCCTTTTATTTTTTGCTTAATAGATATGGTTCGGCTACCTGACTGATTCATATACATATATACATTATGCACACGAGCAAGACATACCGTTCTGTATATATGGGAGTATGATGCCCCAGGTTCGTATCAAAACGCTGGTTATATCCATTAATCCAACCTCAGGATTTTCATGAATTAAGGTATGCACAAATAGTCTCGCCACTTGCCAGATGATGATTGGGAACATTTATGGAGAGGTAAATCGAGGCGCTAAATACTTATGAAAAAAATTTTAGTTTGTACACAATTCAGGTCTGCAGGAAGTAACTGCGCTGCCAAGCATTTGGGATTATTGCCGGATATGCTGCGCGATGCTTTCGCATCGGCAAACGTGTCATGCGAGGTTGGGGAAATAAAATGCTTTTCAAGGTGCAATGAAGGGCCGAATGTAAAGTTGCATCCTGATGGAAAATTCTGGAGTCACGTCGACGCCGATAGCATCCCTGAGATTATCCAATTCATTAAAAACTCCTGAAAATAAACCATTGATATACTATACCGTATAGTATATATTCAGTCCGTCATAAAAAATCAAGGGAGATTGAAATGGAGATTTTACTTTTAGGGGCCGCCGCCATGATTTTTGCGGTGCTATCAATGGCGTGGCTGGGTACGTTTGCCAGATGGTTTGTTATCAAAGGAGTCGATGGCGGCTTGGTGAAGGACTATGGCGTATTGATTAAAGCGCATATTGATTTTGTGCTGATGTCATTATATTGCCTGGCAATATATGCAGCAGCCAAAACCGCAGGCATCACCATACCGACCACAGCATGCTGGCTGATTGTCATTGGAGGTTTCACCAATCCGAGCATTTTTCTGATTGCTGCATTCAAAACGGATTTCTGGGAAGCGCTTTGGGTAAAAATTTATACGCTTTTAAGCTTTATAGTGACGACTGTCGGTTTTATCTGGGCCGCACTGGTATTTCTCCAGAACGTTACCCTCTGAAATTCCGTTACTAAAAATAAGGCCATCATCAGGATGGCCTTATTTTTTACAGCAGCACCTTTTCTATCCCGCCGTTATTCGCCTTATGCACATATTCCTGCATCCAGTTTTCACCGATCAGGTGCTTGGCCATCTCAACCACGATGTAATCCGCTTGCACACCTGTATCCTCGCCATAACGCGCCAAGCCCTGCAAACATGATGGGCAGGAAGTCAGTATCTTCACCTCCTGCTCAGGCGCACCCGGTGTCAGGCCAAGCTTGGTCATGCCCTTTTCAAGCTCTTCCTGCTTGCGCATCTTCACTTGAGTCGCAATATCCGGACGAGCCACCGCGAAGGAGCCTGACTCACCGCAGCAACGGTCGTTCAGCGCGACGTCCTGCCCCATCAAGGCATTGGTCACCTTGATCGGCGCATAGGTCTTCATCGGGCTGTGGCAAGGGTCGTGGTACATATAGCGCGTGCCCGTCACGCCCTCGATCTTCATGCCCTTTTCCATCAGGTATTCGTGGATGTCGAGCAGGCGGCAACCCGGGAATATCTTCTCGAATTCGTACTTTTGCAGTTGATCCATGCAGGTACCGCAGGAAACGATCACGGTCTTGATGTCCAGATAGTTCAGCGTGTTGGCGATGCGATGGAATTGCACGCGGTTCTCCGCCGTGATCTGCTGGCCCTTGTCATGGTTGCCGGAAGCGGTCTGCGGGTAGCCGCAGCACAGGTAGCCCGGCGGCAGCACGGTAACGGCGCCCACTTCATAGAGCATGGCCTGCGTAGCCAGCCCTACGGTCGAAAACAGCCGCTCGGACCCGCAACCGGGGAAATAGAACACGGCATCGGAATCCTCATTGGTTTTCTGCGGGTTGCGGATCACCGGCACCATGGTGTCGTCCTCAATGCCCAGCAGCGCACGCGAGGTCTTGGTCGGCATGGCTTTCGGCATCGGCCGGTTGAGGAAATGGATCACCTGCGCCTTGATCTCGGGTTTGCCCAGCGTGGCAGGCGGGCGTTTCTTGAACGCAGTCAGCAGGCCCAGCCTCTTGAACACGGCATGGCCGAGTCTCTGCGCGCGATAGCCGAAACCGATCATGGCGGCACGCATCAACTTGATGGTCGCCGGGTCTTTCATGTTCAAGTAGCTCATTGCCAGCGTAGTACCGGGATTGAAATGCTTCTTGCCCTGCTCGCGCAGGAAGTTACGCATCGCGATCGACACATCGCCGAAGTCGATATCGACCGGGCACGGATTCAGGCACTTGTGGCAGACCGTGCAATGGTCGGCAACATCGTTGAACTCGTCGAAGTGCTTGAGCGATATGCCTCGACGCGTCTGTTCTTCATACAGGAAAGCCTCGATCAGCAATGAAGTGCCGAGAATCTTGTTGCGCGGCGAGTACAAGAGATTCGCGCGCGGCACGTGCGTGGTGCATACCGGCTTGCATTTTCCGCAACGCAGGCAATCGCTGATGGAATCGGCAATCTCGCCAATCGCGGATTGCTCCATGATGATGGATTCCTGCTCCAGCAGGCCGAACGATGGCGTATAGGCATTATGCAGGCCGGAACCTGCCATCAGCTTGCCCTTGTTGAAACGGCCTTCAGGATCAACCTTCTGCTTGTACCTGGCGAAAGTCTCTATGGTCTTGTCATCGAGGAATTCCATCTTGGTGATGCCGATGCCGTGCTCGCCTGAAATCACGCCATCCAGGGCCTGGGCCAGCTTCATGATGCGTGCGACGGCGTGGTGCGCAGTCTGCATCATCTCGTAGTCATCGGAATTGACCGGGATGTTGGTGTGCACGTTACCGTCGCCGGCATGCATATGCAGCGCAACAAATACACGACCCTTGAGCACCTGCTTATGGATTTCATCCATACGCTCAAGAATCTTCTGGTACTCGCGGCCGGTAAAAATAATCTCCAGAGGCTTCTTCAGTTCACGCTTCCAGGAGATACGCACCTGATGTTCCTGCACGGCACGGAAGACATTCTCGACAGCCAGGTCGGCAAACTCTTTCCCGAGGATGGAGACAGGGGCATCGAGGTTATCCAGGACATTGCGCCAGTGCGTGCGCACCTGGACAACATGTTCCAGCGATTGCTTGCGCTTCGCTTCCAGCATCTCCGGATTGGATTCGCCGTCTTCATCCTTCAGCAGCGGCAAATCGCCTTCCAGGAAGTTTTCCAGGGCCACGGCCAACTGAAGCTTGTTCTGGATGGAAAGCTCGATATTGATGCGCTCGATGCCGTCGGAGTAATCGCCCAGTCGCGGCAATGGAATCACGACGTCTTCGTTGATCTTGAAGGCGTTGGTGTGCTTGGCGATCGCGGCGGTACGCGCACGGTCCAGCCAGAATTTCTTGCGCGCTTCGGCAGAAACCGCAATAAACCCCTCGCCGCCACGGGCATTGGCCAATCGCACAATATGCGAAGCCGCCTCGCCGACGCCGTTTTCGTCATCGCTGGCGATATCGGCAATCAACACCATCTTCGGCCGCTCGTTACGCGTGGCCTTGGTGGCATAGCCAACCGCTTTCAGGTAGCGCTCATCCAGGTGCTCCAGGCCAGCCAGCAGGGTATCCGGATGTGCATCCAGGTAATCCTTGATCTCGACAATCGCGGGCACTGCCAAAGCCACATGGCCGAAGAATTCCAGGCAGACCGTGCGCACATGCTTGGGCATGCGGTGCAGAATGAAAGTCGCGGAGGTAATCAGGCCGTCGCAGCCCTCTTTCTGGATTCCGGGCAAGCCGGCGAGGAATTTATCCGTGACATCCTTGCCCAGTCCGGTTTTACGGAAGCTCGGGCCGGGAATTTCCAGAATCTCCGGTTCGGACTGCAAGGTTTTGCCATCGATGTCGTAGCGGCTGACTTTGAACCGCGCCACCGGAATGTCGTGAATCTTGCCCAGATTGTGGTCCAGGCGCTCGACTTCCAGCCATGTCGCGTCCGGCGTCACCATGCGCCACGAGGCGAGGTTGTCCAGCGCCGTGCCCCAGAGCACGGCTTTTTTACCGCCTGCATTCATGGCGACATTGCCGCCTATGCATGACGCATCTGCGGAAGTTGGGTCGCAGGCGAATTCAAGACCGGCATCAGTCGCCGCTTCCATGGCACGGCGGGTCACCACGCCAGCACCGCAACGGATGGTTGCCACCTGACGGCCAACGCCCGGCAGGGTCGCCATTTCGACACGGCCGAGCGTATCCAGCTTTTCGGTATTGATGACAGCGGATAACTTGGTCAACGGTACGGCACCGCCGGTATATCCGGTCCCGCCGCCACGCGGGATGATAGTGAGCCCTAACTCGATACAGGCCTTGACGATGGCGGCGATTTCTTCTTCGGTATCGGGGTTGATGACGACAAACGGATACTCGACACGCCAGTCGGTCGCATCCGTGACGTGGGAAACACGTGCCAGGCCGTCAAACTGGATGTTATCCTTGCGCGTGATCTTGCCGAGTTTGGCCAGTGTTTTCTTGCGCAGATTCTCGGTCTGGCGGAAATCGTTTTCGAACTCCGTAACCGCCTGGCGCGCGGCGATCACCAGTTTCAAAACCTTGGCGTTACCGTTGCTGCGTTCATCAATGGCCTTGATGCGGTGATGCAAGGCATCGATCAGCGCTTTACGGCGCTTCTTGTTTTGCAGCAGGTCGTCCTGCAGGTAGGGATTTCGCGAGACGACCCAGAGATCGCCCAGGACTTCAAACAGCATGCGTGCGGAACGGCCGGTTTTACGTTCGTCGCGAAGTTCGTTCAGGACGTTCCAGATTTCATCGCCAAGGAATCGAATGACGATTTCACGGTCAGAGTAAGAGGTATAGTTATATGGGATTTCGCGCAAGCGGACAGTCATAGATTGGACAGGTCGACCAAAAAGTTAATTATATCATGCTGGGATACAGCCAATTAGCCATTCCTTATAGGGTTATTGCAAAGCAGGCCAACCGCCATAATGACAAATGAAGATGACAAGCTCGATTAAAAACACCACAATTCAACAAATCGTTATCCACTGAGCATGTAAAGCTTATGAAGCAATTTTTCAGCCATCCGCGCCGTTTTCTGATTCCCGTCATCATCCTTGCCCTGATCGGGTTCTGGGTGCTTTCCATCAATAACAAGGAGCAGGCGCCCGACGTCACCTTCACCACGATCGAAGGCAAAACCATCAAACTCGCCGAGCTCGAAGGAAAAATCGTGCTGGTGAACTTCTGGGCAACGGATTGCCCCGGGTGCATCAAGGAAATGCCGGATCTGATCAGAACCTACAATGAATACCAGGATAAAGGCTTTGAACTGGTTGCTGTCGCCATGTCTTACGACCCGCCGAGCCATGTGCTGAATTACACCCAGAAAAATGCGCTGCCGTTTCCTGTCATGCACGACAGTTATGGCAACATTGCGGCAAGTTTCAACGACGTGCGCGTGACACCGACAGCCTTCATCCTGGATAAACAGGGGCGCGTGATTCGCCGCATCACCGGCGAGCTCGATTTCGCCGCGCTGCGCAATCTGCTTGATACCCAGCTGGCATTGCCCGGCGCAACCTAGAGAACAAACGGATGGCCTGGATAGAATCTTTCCATATTATTTTCATGGTGACCTGGTTCGCTGGGTTGTTTTACCTGCCGCGGCTATTCGTTTACCACGCCATGTGCGATGTCAATTCGCGTGACGATGCATCGAGCATTGCCCGCTTCAAGATCATGGAACGCAAGCTGTTTTTCGGCATCATGACGCCGGGGGCGGTTCTGACTATCGGGTTTGGCGCCTGGCTGTGGCTGGGCTATGGCTATTCCGGCGGCTGGCTGCATGCAAAACAGGCCCTGGTGCTTGCTTTGGTGGTTTACCATATCTACTGCGGCAAACTGCTGTTTGATTTCAAGCATGACAGGAACAAACACAGCCACGTTTACTACCGGTGGTTCAATGAAATTCCCGTGATAGCGCTGATCGCAATCGTTTTGCTCGTTGTGTTGAAGCCGTTCTAGCCAGCCATGATTGCATTTAAATCCATATGACCCCTCACGATTCAACATGGCTTCTTGATGAACTCAAGCGATCGAACAAGTCGCCGCTTGAGCGCATGCATTATCTTTTCGACGCGATCGAGCGCCTGCCGACACAAGATGTCCTGGCAGAGGCTGATGAAGATAGCTGCGCCGCATTGCGTCAATACCTGGCCCAGCAAGCAAGGCTGGCCAATGCCCATCTCCCGGAAACACTGGCCAGCCAGCTTTGTTTCATGGCAAAGGACATCATCGAGAAACAGCGGCAATCTCCCAGTGTCGCCAGACACGCAAAGCTTGCTGCAAGCGCCCTGATCAAGGCCCAGACGGAATACCGATTCCGTCTCAGGCCATCTCACTACGCGATGGCGGCCAGCCTGTTCCTGATAGCCGGGGCCGGCAGCATCCTGCTCGACAGCGCAACCTCCGTGCCTGCCCCCACACCGGCCCCGGCCGCGAAAGTGGCAATGCTGACAGCGCCCGAGCCGATGATCCAGCCTGCGGTACTGTTCAGCCCCAAACGGACGGCAGAAACAATCGCATATCGCGAGAAAATGCGCGAAGGCCGCTGCCAGTTTCCGGAAGCGATTGCTTTTTCTGAAACCGAGCGCGGCATCTACCTGAGAAACGTCGTGCATGGCGAAATCACGCCAGACCTGCAGGAACAGGAAATCAGCAACCGCCTGAGGGAATTCGTCCGTTGCGATTACACGCCGATGCTGATGAAGAACTCTGTCAGCTGATTTGAACATCTCCCAACAAAAAAGGCGCCGAGGCGCCTTTTTTGTTGCACGGATTTTTCACGATTACTCGGAAATCTTCTTCAGATTTTCCAGACCGGACTTCAGCACGCCTTCAACCGCAGTCTTGGCAGTTGCGTCATTCTGGCCGGGAGCGCCAGGGCTGGCCGGATCCTTGCGCTTGAACATGGCGCGCCAGGTCACGACGCTCTTGCCCTCGCCGGCAGATTCGACACGGATGTTGGCGCCGTACTCGCGCACAGGCAGCGTGCCTTCAGTGATCTCGTACTTCATGAGCTTGCGCTCGGCTTCATACCCGGTCAGCACTTCCTTGACGCCGCCGCCATCCTTGAAGGTCAATGTGCGCATGGCGCCGACCTCATCAGCCTTGCCGCTGGTCACTTCGGTCTTGCCAATGGCAGGATGCCAGCTCATGTCACCGTAATTGCCTACGGTCGCCCAGACCTTGTCGGCCGGCGCATTGATTTCAACGGATTCCTTCAGACGGATAGTTTCGTCAATCGCTGCCGAAACCATCATCGGCATGCCAAATGCTGCTACCAGCATTGCTGCAAAAAATCTACTCATGAAACACCTCTTGGTTATTAGGGCCTGCTGAAGCCCTGGTTTATAAAACCCTGAAGAATCAGGCTGCTGTAATTTACATGATTCCTGCGCCATGTAAAACCCTTCTGGCGTCTATGGCAGTCAATCATTGACATCGCCATGGCCCAGCCATCGCTCCATATACCCAATAGTATATTTTTCCGTCAAGTTCCGATACACTTAGGCCATGTCATTGCTCCGAGATAAAATCCTGCTGGTCGCGTCCGACCTTTTCCAGACGCGCGGCATCAATTCGACCGGCGTCGACACTATCGTCGCCGTTGCCGGCACGACCAAAATGACGTTGTACAAATACTTCAACTCCAAAGAAACCCTGATTCTTGAAGTATTGAAAAAGGGGCATCTCGACTTTCAGGGCTGGTTAAGTGATCAACTGACCAGCCACTCAAAGAAACCCTCCGAAAAGCTGAAGAAGCTGTTTGATTTCATCGAGGAATGGGTCACTTCCCCCGATTACCGCGGCATGGCTTTCCTCAAGGCTTCGGCCGAGTTCCCCGAAGAGGACAATGCCATTCATCGGCTTTCAGCGAGCCAGTCCGAACAATTCAGGCACTACCTCGAAGAACTTGCGAAAGACGCGGGAGTAAAAGACAGCGAAGGACTGGCCTTGCAGTTATCGCTCCTGATCGAGGGGGCGATGCAGGCTGAACAGATCAAGCGCGGTTCGGGTGCCATCAAATATGCCAAGAAAGCGGCAAAGATCCTGATTGACAGTGCGCTGACGCCCTAGGCGCGTTCACCCCGATAATCGCGCTTGCCTCAATTCGGGCTGATACGGATAATGCCGTTTTCAACGCGTAAACCCTTTCAATGCATACCCTTATTTGCGGCTCCCTAGCCTTCGACACCATCATGGTGTTTCAAGACCAGTTCAAAAACCATATCCTCCCGGAAAAATTACAGATACTGAATGTCTGTTTCTTCGTCCCGGAAATGCGCCGTGAATATGGCGGCACCGCAGGCAATATCGCCTACAATCTCAAGTTGCTGAACGGCAACCCGCTGATCATGGCGACCGTCGGCAACGACTTCACCCCGTACACCGAATGGCTGGGCCAGAACCGCCTCAGCACCGCCCACATCAGGACGATCAGCGAGAGTTATACCGCCCAGGCATTCATCACGACTGATCTCGACGACAACCAGATCACCGCATTCCATCCCGGGGCCATGCAGCAATCGCATCTGAACAGCGTCGCCGATGCCGGCAACGTGTCGCTTGCCATCATTGCTCCGGACGGACGCGAAGGTATGTTCCTGCATGCGCAGGAATGCTTCGATGCCGGCATTCCCTACCTGTTCGATCCCGGCCAGGGGCTGCCGATGTTCAGCGGCGAGGAATTGATGCAATTTATCGAAATGGCAGATTTTCTTGCAGTAAATCAATATGAGGCGCAACTATTACAGGAAAAAACCAATCAAACCATCGAATCACTTGCAGCCAGGGTCCGGGCGCTGGTCGTCACCATGGGCAGCCTGGGTTCGGTGATTTATGCCGACGGTCAACGCATCGAGATCCCCAGCGTTAAGGCTGAAGCAGTGGTTGATCCGACAGGCTGCGGCGACGCATACCGCGCGGGATTGCTTCATGGGATTGCGCGAGGCTGGGATTGGCAGGTCAGCGGCAGGCTGGCTGCCGTCATGGGCGCTATCAAGATAGCAAGCCGCGGCGGACAAAACCACCGGCCGACGAAACCGGAAATTGAGAGTATGTACGAACAGGCTTTCGGCCATACTATTGATTTGGGATAATCGTAGAATTATTTTAGGAGCACATCATGCGACAAGTTCAAGTAATTGCAGCCATCGTTCTCTCTTTGTTCCTGACCGCCTGCGCCAGCTCCAACTCGGGCAGCGTCTACAGCCGTGACGAAGCGCGCAAGACACAAACCGTCCGCATGGGCGTGGTCGAGAGCATTCGCCAGGTCAAGCTCGAAGGCACCAAGTCGCCGGTAGGCACGGTTGCCGGCGGCGCGGTAGGCGGTATAGCCGGCAGTTCCATCGGCAGCGGCAGGGGCTCCGCGGTTGCTGCAGTGCTGGGCGCAGTAGTAGGCGGGCTGGCAGGCTCTGCGGCGGAGGAAGGGCTCACCAGGAAAGACGGCATCGAAATCACGGTCAAACTTGATAGCGGCGGCATGGTTGCCGTTGTGCAGGAGGCCGATGAGCAGTTCCAGCCGGGTGAGCGTGTCCGCCTGGTCGAATCGGGCGGAACGACACGCGTCAGCCACTAGGCCGCGTGTCAGTCACTGAAGCTTCAATTTAGTGTAACGATTCTGTCACCTTAAGTTCGTAAAGTCTTCCCTGTCTATAATTCAGTCAGGGAAGACCAAATGCTAGATCGGCATTCATCTCCTGGCTTGGCCCAAGAGCCAAGCCATCTTACTTTCAGCTTTGCCCGTAATCCTTCCGAAGTCGCCGAGGCACAGCGTTTACGTTACAAGGTGTTTGCCGAAGAAATGGGCGCGCGCCTGAGCAGCCGTGACGGTTTCGACCGCGATGGCTTCGATGCCTTCTGCGACCACCTGCTGATTCGCGAAAGCAATACAAACGAAGTGATCGGCACCTACCGCATCCTCAGCCCGGCAATGGCGAACGAGGCCGGCGGCTACTACTCCGCCGGCGAATTTGACCTGAGCCGGCTGGAACACCTGTTCGACAGAACCGTGGAAGTCGGCAGGGCCTGCGTACATGCCGATTACCGCCATGGCGGCACCATTACCCTGCTCTGGGCCGGTTTGGCGAAATACATGCAGATGCACCGTTATGAATACATGATAGGTTGCGGCAGCATTGGCATGGCTGACGGCGGACACATGGCGGCCAGTCTTTACAATCGCCTGCAGGACGATCACCTGTCGCCGCCGGAGTATCGCGTTTTCCCGCGTTGCCCGCTGCCGCTGGATGGCCTGAATACCGAATTGCAAGTCGCCTGCCCGCCGCTGATTAAAGGCTATCTGCGCCTTGGTGCATATATTTGCGGCGAGCCGGCCTGGGATCCTGATTTCAATACCGCCGACATGCTGATTATGTTACCTTTATCGCGTATGAATAAACGTTATGCTGCACATTTCATGAAATAGCCTTGCAGAAGAAATACGCCTCCAGACCCACCCAGCTTCTGAGAACATGCCGTATGGTGCTGCACACACTGTACGGTATTTTTATTGCGAGCATCATCCTGCCGGGGCTCGGCCCACGGCGGCGCGACCTCGTCATCAGCCGCTGGTCTCGTGCACTTCTTGATCTGTTGAACATTCGCATTGTCACACATGGCGAGATTCCGCCTGTCCACCTCACGAACGCCATGTTCGTTGCCAACCATATCTCCTGGATCGACATCCATGCGCTGAATAGCGTGCGTACTTCGCGCTTTGTTGCAAAATCCGAGATCAGGCGCTGGCCTGTCTTCGGCTGGTTTGCAGAAAAAACGAATACCCTGTTCATTGACCGCGAAAAGCGGCAGGATGCGGCCAGGATAGTCAATATCACGACCGAAGCCTTGCGTGCAGGAGATTGCATCTGCTTTTTTCCGGAGGGAACCACAACAGACGGCACCGAACTCAAGCCGTTCAAAGGCAGCCTGCTACAGGCGGCAATCGAGGCGAACTCACAGGTTTGGCCCGTCAGCATCTGGTATCCGGAGGCTGGCGGGGAAGCGAATACCGATATGGCCTATTGGGGGGAGATGAACCTGATTGAATCCATGCGCCTTATCATTCAACAACACTCGCCCGTCGTCGAACTGCACTTTTCAAGCCCGATTGACGCCACAGCACGTGAGCGGAGGCACCTGTCGACACTTGTACGCCAGGCGGTGGCAGCGAAGCTAAATTTTCCGCGGTAAATCTTCAGGGCTGCATGGCTCCTGAAAAATCGCACGGTCTTCCAGCCGCATCGCAGTGAGCTTGCCGCCCCACACGCAGCCGGTGTCCAATGCGTAAAGGTCGGGGCGTTGCTGCAGGCCAAGCGCAGACCAGTGGCCGCATATGATGACGGCATTCCTGGACCGGCGGGCGGGCAGGTCGAACCAGGGCTGGTAACCAGCAGGCACATCCTGCAATTCACCCGTGAATTTGAATTCCATCTGCCCATCCGGCGTGCATACCCGCAACCGGGTCATCGCATTGGTAATCAACCGCAAGCGGTCGATACCTTGCAGGAACTCATGCCATTGGTTGGGTTGGTTACCATACATTTGCGACAAAAAGTCGCGATAATGGCTGCCTCTCAAAACTGCCGCAACCTCGGCAGCCAACTCGACCGCCTGCTCGACACTCCACTGGGGCAGCAGGCCGGCATGCACCATTAAATAGCCATGCTCACGATGCAGCAACGGCTGCTGGCGCAACCAGGCAAGCAGTTGGTCCGCATCCGCGGCATCGAGTATTGGCTGCAAAGTGTCATTTCTGTGCTGCGGCACATGCCCCTCGGCGACAGCCAGGGCATGCAGATCATGATTGCCCAGCACCATGACCAAGGCATGCTGGTGCTCATATGCCCAGCGCAGCATTTCCAGGGAGCCCGCTCCGCGGTTGATGATGTCACCGACCAGCCACAACCGGTCATGTTCGGCATTGAAGCCGAAACGCTTCAGTAAGTTCTGGAAGGAATGGAAGCAGCCCTGGATATCGCCGATTGCATAGGTTGCCATAGGATCAGTCGAGGAATTCCGCAGCCGTTTTGGAAAGCAAGTCTGCGGAAATTGGGATTTGCCTAGAAGCTTGCACCACTCTCATTGGCCATGTAGATCACGGCCTGTGCAACCTCATCATCGCTCAAGCCAGGATTGCCGCCTTTGGCCGGCATCATGCGTATACCCTTGATGCCATGTTGAATCAGGGTATCCTTACCCTGGGCAATACGCGGCGCCCAACCGGCCTTATCGCCAACTTTAGGTGCGCCCATCAGGCCCGAATTGTGGCACATGGCGCAAACCGCCTGGAAGGTCTGCTCACCGGCCTTGCCGATGCTGGCGACAGGCTCCGTCGCCACAGCGGCAGCCGGGCTGGATTTTTCTTCCGCTGCAGGGGCTGGCGCGGCCTTGGCTACAGCGGTTTCTTCAATGGGTGCTGCAACCGCCTCTTCTTCAACAGGCGCAGCGGCAGCCGGAGGATTAAACCTGGCTCCTGCCTCATTCGCCATGTAAGCCACGGCATTGGCAATTTCGCCATCTGTCAGATCAGGATTGCCACCACGCGCCGGCATCTGGCGGATACCTTCGATCGCATGCTTGATCAATGTCTCGTAACCTTGCGCAATACGCGGCCCCCACGCCGCCTTATTACCCAGCATGGGCGCACCCAAGGCACCGCTGGTGTGACAGGCCAGACAGTTTTTCTCGTAAACCACATCACCCGTCATGTCCACTTTGGCACCGGCGACTTCCGCCACATCCACCACGGCAACGGGCTTGATCCGTTCCTCAACCTTAGCGGCACTGACAGCGGGATCAGCATCCTCGATATGACTGGCATCAACCCCCATGAATAATTTAACAATAAGTATGATCACAAGAACAGGCGCAATCAAACTGCCTATAATCGCCGCCAGTACCTGCGATATGCTGGTCTTCGGGAAATCCTGATGCTGATCACTCATGATAGACAATACCTAAACGTTTTCGAAGACATGATTATACTGGGAAGGTAATCCAGACAAAAGGACAAGCTTGAGGGCCTTTGCTATAATCCGTCACAGTTGATCCCCGTTACGCGCCCGTAGCTCAGTTGGATAGAGTGTTGGTTTCCGAAGCCAAAGGTCACAGGTTCGACTCCTGTCGGGCGCGCCATAAAAGCAGAAAGGCTGATTCCATAGGGAAGTCAGCCTTTTTTATTTATTAAGCATCAAGAATTGCAAGCAGGCTCTTGGATGAACGTCGTTTATTGCCCCAGAGCGGACTATAAAATTTAATCAGAGCTAAGATGCCAGAACTCGAATCGTAATAATATGGTTGAATTAACTTGAAGTGATTGATTATGAGTATATCCATTAATTCCCCTGTCATTGACCTGCTACAGCAAGAAAGCATTCCTTATGATGTGATGGAAATACCATTAACAGAGGATAAAAAACCTGTCAGGAATCTGGAGGAATTGCTTTTAAAGCAAGGAATAGATCCACAATCGGTCGTAAGAAGCGTGTTGTTTAAAACAGCCTCGGACAAGTTTGTTCTATTGGCTGTTGCAGGTGGCGGTCGTGCCGACTGGGGAGTATTGCGCAAACATTTAAATGAGCGTAAATGTCGCATGGCAGAGTTTGATGAAGTACTTGAAGCCACAGGATATGTTGTGGGTGCTGTCCCGCCTATCGCGCTGCCAAAGGACATCAAAATATTGGTCGATAGCAGTGTGAAAGGCTATGAAACGGTAGTCATCGGCAGTGGCGTTCTGGGGTTTGCCTTGTCACTTAAAGGCGCTGATTTACTTAAACTGCTCAGTGATGCCGACCAGGGGGTATTTGTAAGTGCTGACCATTAAATTTGTATCTCATGTTTATGGTTTATTTAAAGCACTTGCCTGAATGCCTTATCCGGCAGGGGTTTGTAATACCTGGGCCAGATCGCAGCCGTTATCGCGCATAGCCTGACGAAACGCGACATCCCCCACGTGCCGGGCCGTTTTGCTGCAAGGCAAGACCGGGAATTTCAGGGATATCCTGATTTCAATTCATGCCGGATAGCAGTTGCTTGTCATGCTGTTTCGTCTTCCACGAACAGATTCAGGAACCTGTGCACCTGGGGCGCGATCACCAGTATTGATATAAAAACGATTGGCCATGCCGTCAGAAACGCTTCAAGCCATACCTTCAAGAAGGCCTTGTCTGCTGCCCCATGCAGATAAATGATGATGGCGGATACAATCATCGCGGTACTGCAGGACATGATGAAAGCGAACAGGATTCCGCGATAACGATTTGAAATTATTTTTCTCATAAATTGGCTTAACGACAAGGTTTTTGGGAAGCCCGACCTGCCGGCAGGGCTTTCCGGTAAAGAAAATACCTTTCTACCAGGGCAAGGTATCTTCCTCATGAAAGAACCCGCCGCTTGGACCGGTTTCATCCAGCGTTGCCAGCCGTACGCTGGTCTTTCCGCTATCGGCGACTTCCATTGGTGCATCGGCCCCGCCGAGTTCGGTCTTCACCCAGCCGGGATGCGCAGAATTCACCTTGATATTGGTCTCCCGAAGTTCATGGGCCAGATGAATCGTATAGGCATTGAGTGCCGATTTTGATGCGTTATATGCAAACCCTTTTGCCGGGTCTATAGGCGAATCCGGCATGCTGTGCAATGTCAGTGAAGCCAGGATGCTGGACAGGTTGACGATACGGCCGGCGGGGGCCAGTTTGATAAGTGGCAATAGTTTCTGCGTCAATTCAATCACGGCGAAAAGATTGGTTTGAAACGTATCTTGCAGGATTTCCTTGCTGACCGAACTGCTGTTGTTTCCGCCCACAAGCTGCTCCTTCAGGATGCCTGCGTTGTTGACCAGAATGTCGAGTTTGCCGAAATTCCGGTCCAGGTAGGCAAAAGCGGCATCCGCCGACTGGTCCTGGGTCGCATCGTAATGGATCGCTTCAGCCCTGATGCCCAGACCGCGAAGTCGTTTTGCCGCATCCTCGCCTTTGGCGATATCCCGCGCACCAATGACGACCGTGATGCCCAGTTCGCCGAGTCCTTTGGCTGTCTCGAATCCTATACCGCGATTTGCTCCGGTAATAAATGCTACCTTGCTGTCTTGCGTAATCATTGTTTTCTCCAGAATCATGTCATGCATGATAAAAAGTCTATTAATGTACCGATTGGTAAATTAATAATAATTACGACATCAAGGATTGTCAACAAATTATTTACCGATAGGTATAATATTGATACATTAATCAATTTCCAGACATCATGGACATGACGACAACACACAAGCAGCGTGGCCGCCCGCCTGCCTTCAATCACGAGGAAGCGCTGGAAAAGGCGATGCAGGTATTCTGGTCGCACGGTTATGAAGGCGCTTCCATGGCGGTATTGACTGAAGCGATGGGCATCAACAAGCCCAGCCTTTATGGTGCCTTCGGAAGCAAGGAAGCGCTCTTTCGCAAGGCGTTGCAAAGGTATCTTGCCGGGCCTGTGGCGTATGTTGCGGAGTCATTGAAAGAACCAACGGCCCGCAAGGTGGTTGAGAAGTTTCTGACGGAATCGGCCAATTTACTGACCGGCCTGCATAATCCGCGCGGATGCCTGGTGATTCAGGGCGCACTGACTTGCGGACAGGGTTCGGAAATCATCCAGCAGGAACTGGCTTTTCATAGAAAGGCTTATGAAGACGCTTTGCGCCAGCGCTTCGAGCAGGCAAAGGAGCAGCGGGATTTGCCTGAAAACGCGAATGCCGCGGTATTAGCCAGATTCGTCGCTACGGTTCACCAGGGCATGTCTGTGCAGGCAACCAGCGGCGCAACGAAAAATGAATTACTGGAGGTCGTGCAAATGGTACTGGGAAACTGGCCTCCCGCTCCTTAGTTTCCAAGTTCAATTCCGGCAACCGGTAGGACCCTGCCATGCCCAAATGCTTTATCGAGGAAGCAAGATCGAGCACCAGCATTCGGGATGAAACCGATCGCCTTGCATTCGTCCATTCAGACCATGCGCTTTCCGTACTCGGATGGAGCCTCAAGCGCCGGGACCAGGCCGGTATTCAGGCCTTTCGCAGGAAGCAGGCTTTCAACATAAAGCTGCCTGCATCCGTCTTGCAGTCAACTTCATGATCGCCACTGGCCAGGCGAATGCTTTTGACCTTGGTACCCATTTTCAGGGTGATGGATGAGCCTTTGACTTTCAGGTCCTTGATAAGCACGACGGAATCGCCATCGTTCAGCACATTGCCATTCGCATCCCTGACGACCGACTCTTCTGCGGCATCCGTGTCTGCCGTCGCGCTTATCGGCCATTCATAACCGCAGTCTGCACAGACATAGTTTTCGCCATCAGGATAGGTATTCTCCATGGCACATTGGGGGCAAGCTGGAATAGTCGACATACGATGCTCTAAAAAATGGGAATACGTGATTATAAGGGATAGGCTGCGCAACCCGGAAATATGCATCCGGTGCCCAAGGACATGGCTGTTGGCCGATGCACTTATCTCATGTCTTGTGCCACCTGCCATCTGGCGGGCAATCGTGCCGGAATTGGGATGAAGTCCAGGACAGAATCGGATGTTGACGGACATCACAGGAAAGAGGCTCAACCGGGGAAAAATTGTAGCGAATTTTTTGTAGCCAACCTGACAATCACGACAAAATGTGAAGGGAGGGTTCTGCGGATATTTTAATTTACATAGATAAATCATGTAGTTGAATAACTATTTTTTTATGGCATGGCGATTGCTAGATTAAGGTTGAATACTCTTCCCGCGAGACGCTCCTCATGAACCAACTGCCCATATACCTTGATTACTCTGCCACGACACCAGTAGATGCTCGCGTTGGAGAAAAAATGATCCCTTATCTGAGCGAGTACTTCGGCAACCCCGCTTCACGCAGCCATGCTTTTGGATGGGAAGCGGAAAAAGCCGTGGAAACCGCGCGCGAGCAGGTTGCGTCCCTGGTAGGTTGCGACCCCAGGGAAATCGTCTGGACCAGCGGCGCAACCGAGTCGAACAACCTCGCGATCAAGGGCGCGGCGAATTTCTACGCAGCCAGGGGCAAACACCTGATTACAGTCAAAACCGAACATAAGGCAGTGCTGGACACGGTGCGGGAGCTGGAGCGCCAGGGATTCAGCGCAACATATCTTGCGCCGCAGGAAAACGGCCTGCTTGACCTGGAGGCATTCAAGGCCGCCATTCGGCCGGATACGATTCTGGTGTCTGTCATGCTGGTCAACAACGAAATCGGCGTGATCCAGGATATCGCGGCGATAGGCGCCATCTGCCGCGAGAAAAACATCGTGTTCCATGTCGATGCCGCTCAGGCGACAGGCAAGGTCGATATTGACCTGCGAACATTGCCGGTGGACTTGATGAGTTTCTCGGCCCACAAGACTTACGGGCCCAAAGGCATCGGCGCGCTGTATGTGTGCCGCAAACCCCGCATGCGCCTGGAGGCCCAGATGCATGGCGGCGGTCATGAGCGCGGCTTTCGTTCAGGCACGCTGCCGACACACCAGATTGTCGGCATGGGCGAGGCATTCCGTATCGCGCAGGAAGAAATGCATGCAGAGAACGAGCGTATCCGGATGTTGCGGGACAGGCTATGGGCAGGACTTTCCGGCATTGAAGAGGTGTATCTCAACGGCGACCTGGACCGGCGCGTGCCGCATAACCTGAATGTCAGTTTCAACTATGTCGAAGGGGAATCGCTGATGATGGCAGTCAAGGATCTGGCGGTCTCCAGCGGCTCGGCCTGTACCTCATCCAGCCTGGAGCCTTCCTACGTACTGCGGGCGATCGGGCGCGAGGATGAGCTGGCGCATTCTTCCATACGTTTCAGCATCGGCCGTTACACCACGGAACAGGATGTTGATTATGCCATCCGCCTGCTGCGCGAGAAGGTGGACAAGCTACGCGCATTATCTCCGTTATGGGACATGTTCAAGGCTGGTATCGATATCGCTTCGGTCAGTTGGGTGCATGGCACCGAATCGCATCGCGACCCGGCAACGGCAGCCGCCTAAATCAGCACAGCACAAGGAGAACACATCATGGCATACAGCGACAAGGTACTGGATCACTACGAAAACCCGCGGAATGTCGGCTCTTTCGACCAGGAAAATCACGATATCGGCACGGGCATGGTCGGCGCGCCGGCCTGTGGCGACATCATGAAACTGCAAATCAAGGTGAATGAAATGGGCGTCATCGAAGATGCCAAATTCAAGACTTACGGCTGCGGCTCTGCAATCGCGTCATCCTCGCTGGTCACCGAAATGCTCAAGGGTAAGACGCTGGACCAGGCGCTGGATATCAAGAACACGCATATCGCGGAAGAGCTTGCGCTGCCGCCGGTAAAAATCCATTGCTCGGTTCTGGCTGAAGACGCCATTCGGGCAGCCATCGACGACTACCGCAGCAAGAATGCCACTGAAGATACAGGCTATGAAGCCTGCAAGCCCGCAGCCTAACCCAGCCAAGGAGTCAGAAATGCCAGAAACTGCAATGTTGGACCCGATTATTTTCACTGCCAGCGCCGCCAGCAAGGTGGGCGAAATGATTGCCGAGGAAGGCGACACCAACCTCAAGTTGCGGGTGTATGTGACGGGAGGCGGTTGCTCCGGTTTCCAATACAGCTTCGCTTTCGACGACCAGGTAGCTGAAGACGATACGGCGATGGAAAAAGATGGCGTCACCCTGCTGGTCGATGCCATGAGTTACCAGTACCTGGTGGGGGCCACCATTGATTACCAGGAAGGCCTGGAAGGCGCCCGCTTCGTGATTACCAACCCGAATGCCACTTCCACCTGTGGTTGCGGCAGCTCGTTTTCGGTATAGGAGGCAAGATGGCTGTGACATTGACCGCAACTGCCGCCGCACGCGTGCAGAAATTCCTTGCCAGCCGCGGCAAGGGCATAGGGCTACGCCTGGGAGTCAAAACCTCCGGCTGTTCCGGCATGGCGTATACGCTGGAGTTTGTCGACGAGGCTGCGCCTGAGGACGTGATTTTCGACAGCAACGGCGTCAAGGTGCTGGTCGACCCGACCAGCCTGGCCTATCTTGATGGCACCGAGCTGGATTTCGCAAAAGAGGGGTTGAACGAAGGCTTCAAGTTCAACAACCCCAATGCAAAAGCCAACTGCGGCTGCGGCGAGAGCTTCAGCGTCTGACCGGGACGCGGATTCGCTCATGAACCATCCCGCCGCAGATCAGCAGGTTTTCAGGATGCTCAAGCCATGGAATCGCTAGCCGGCACCGACTATTTCAAGCTTTTCGGCCTGCCGCCACGGTTTTCCATCGACCTGGACAGCCTGGAGCTGTCATTCCGTCGCCTGCAGGCCGAACTGCATCCCGACCGCCATGCCAGCCATGGCGAAAGCGAACGCCGCATGGCGCTGCAGCTTTCCACTACGGTCAATGACGGCTATCAGGCGCTGCGTCATCCGGTCACCCGCGCGCAATGCCTGATTGCGCTGGCGAGCAAATCCGAACCCGAGGTTTCGGTCGCCATGTCGCCTGCGTTCCTGATGTCGCAAATGGAATGGCGCGAAGCGATTGAAGAAGCCTGCAGGGCAAACGATGTTGCAGCACTGGAGGCCTTATCGCGCCGCCTGCGCCACAAGATCGTTGCGCACGAACAGGAACTGGCCAGTGACCTGGATGATCACGGCAATCTGGAATCCGCCATGCAACGCGTGAATGAACTGAGTTTTTACGAAAAGCTGCGCGCTGAAATCTACAACGCATTGGATCAACTGGATAGCTGATGGCCTTACTCCAAATCGTCGAACCTGGCCAGAGCGCCGCACCGCACCAGCACCGCCTGGCGGTAGGCATCGATCTCGGCACCACGCATTCCCTTGTCGCTTCGGTACGCAGCGGCATTGCCGAAGTATTGCCCGATGAATCCGGCCGCGCCCTGTTGCCGTCGGTAGTGCATTATGCCGGCGACGGCAGCATCGATGTCGGCTGGAATGCCCGCAACGATGCCGCCAAGGACCCACGCAACACGATTGTTTCCGTCAAGCGTTTCATGGGCCGCGGAATAAACGACATCGCCGCCAGAGCCAGCCTGCCTTACCGGTTCCTGGAATCTCCGGGGATGGTGAAACTGCAGACTGCGGCCGGCGAGCGCAGCCCCATCGAAATTTCAGCCGAAATTCTCAAGGTATTGCGCCTGCGCGCCGAGGAAAGCCTGGGCGGTGAATTGTCGGGCGCGGTCATCACCGTCCCCGCCTACTTTGACGATGCCCAGCGCCAGGCCACCAAGGATGCCGCGCGCCTGGCCGGCATCACGGTATTGCGCCTGCTTAATGAGCCAACCGCAGCCGCCATTGCCTACGGACTGGATAATGCGAGCGAGGGCGTGTACTGCGTCTACGACCTGGGCGGCGGTACTTTCGATTTCTCCATCCTGCGTCTCACACGCGGGGTGTTCGAGGTGCTCGCGACCAGTGGCGATTCCACCCTCGGCGGAGACGATTTCGATCACGCAATTTACGGCTGGTTGCTGGGGACGCTGAAACTTGCAGCCCTGAGCGCGGAAGACACCCGGCTGCTGCTGACCGAATCGCGCCTCGCCAAGGAGCGGCTGACCGATGTTGCCGTCACCGAAATCAGCTGTTCGCTGACCGATGGCACGCCGGTCAATGCCATTCTCAGCCGCGAGATGTTCATTGAACTGACCAGACCGCTGCTGGCAAGGACATTCAGCCCGGTACGCCGCGCCCTGCGCGATGCAGCCTTGCAAGTGGAGCAGGTGCAAGGGGTTGTGCTGGTGGGCGGCGCCACCCGCATGCCGCACCTGCGGCTGGCGGTCACCGAGTTCTTTTTCCGCGAACCGCTCACCAATCTTGACCCGGACAAGGTCGTGGCGCTGGGTGCCGCGATCCAGGCCAATGCGCTGGCCGGCAACCGGAGCGACAACGACCTGCTGCTGCTGGATGTGATTCCCCTGTCGTTGGGTATCGAGACCATGGGGGGGCTGAGCGAGAAGATCATCCCGCGCAACGCCACCATCCCCACGGCCAGGGCGCAGGACTTTACGACGTTCAAGGACGGCCAGACCGCCATGAGCTTTCATGTGGTTCAGGGCGAGCGCGAACTGGTGGCCGAGTGCCGCTCGCTGGCAAGCTTCGAATTGCGGGGCATTCCGCCGATGGTGGCAGGCGCGGCACGGATCCGCGTGACTTTCCAGGTCGATGCCGACGGCCTGCTTTCGGTATCGGCACGCGAACAGACCAGCGGCGTGGAATCCCACATCACGGTCAAACCCTCCTACGGCCTCACCGATGCAGAAATCGTCGGCATGCTCAACGCGGGGATCGCCAATGCCGGGCACGACAAGGACATGCGCGCCCTGCGCGAAGCCCAGGTCGAAGCAAGACGGCTGCTGGATGCAACCGAGGCCGCCATGGCGGAAGACGGTCATGAACTGCTCAGCAAACCGGAGTGGGATGAAATCTGGAGCAGGATTTACGACCTGGCTGAAATTCTGCTCATGGGTGACAGGAACAGCCTGGAATCGTTGCGCCAGGCCACCGGGGCGCTCAACGCCGCCACCGGCACCTTTGCCGGCCGCCGCATGGATGCCTCCATCCGCAGGGCCCTGTCCGGCAAACAACTGGAAAGTATCGAGGTATGACGCGCGTCACCATACTTCCGCATCCCGATGCCTGCCCCGATGGACTGGCGCTGGAAATCAAGCCGGGCAAGGTGCTGTGCGACGCCCTGCTGGCCGCCGGCGTCGAGATCGAACATGCCTGCGACGGTGTCTGCGCATGCAGCACATGCCACGTGATTGTCCGCGAAGGTTATGCTTCGCTGGCGCCAGCCACCGACGATGAGGAAGACCAGCTCGATGAGGCCTGGGGACTGACGCCGACCTCGCGGCTTGCCTGCCAGATCAAGGTCGGCGAAAGCCCGATTTCCATCGAGTTGCCGCGTTACAGCCTCAATCATGCCCGCGAGCATGAATAACGCTGCCGTGTATTGACCGCGGCAAAACCTTGTTTCCCGTTTCGGCCCTCTTCGTCGCATATCGTCTGTTTTGTCTGAATTGCTACACACGGCACAAAACTTAAATATCGATAACAATCATTATGTTACAACAAATCATGCCAATGGCATGGTACTTGCAGATGTCATGACATCTCCGACAGAGGACCTTTCCCATGGCGACTCTCAGCGAAAAAGTGCAGGACGTTTTCAACGAGCCCGGCTGCGACAAAAACCAGGCCAAAGGCACGAAGGAACGCAAGAAAGGTTGTACCAAACAACTGACGCCGGGCGCGGCAGCCGGAGGTTGCGCTTTCGATGGCGCCAAGATCGCGCTGCAGCCGATTACCGATGTCGCGCATCTGGTTCATGGTCCCATCGCCTGTGAGGGCAATGGCTGGGATAACCGTGGCGCGAAGTCTTCCGGCTCGCGGCTCTACCGCACCGGGTTCACCACCGACATCAACGAACTGGATGTGGTCTACGGCGGCGAAAAGCGGCTGTATAAATCCATCCGCGAGATTCTCGACAAATACGACCCGCCGGCAATTTTCGTCTACCAGACCTGCGTCACCGCACTGATCGGGGATGATATCGAGGCCGTATGCAAAGCCGCCAGCACCAAGTTCGGCAAGCCTGTCATCCCGGTCAATGCACCCGGCTTCGTCGGCGCCAAGAATCTTGGCAACAAGCTGGCGGGCGAAGCGTTGCTGGATTATGTCATCGGCACCGAAGAGCCCGAGTTCACAACACCTTACGATATCAACATCATCGGCGAATACAACCTGGCCGGTGAGTTATGGCAGGTAAAGCCCTTGCTGGACGAACTCGGCATCCGCATCCTCTCCTGCATTTCCGGCGATGCCAAATACAGGGAAGTAGCGTATTCCCACCGCGCCAGGGCGGCGATGATGGTGTGTTCCAAGGCCATGATCAACGTCGCCCGCAAGATGGAGGAACGCTACGGCATTCCTTTCTTCGAAGGTTCGTTCTACGGCATCGGCGACATGAGCGAGAGCTTGCGCCAGATCGCCAGGCTGCTGGTACAGCAGGGCGCGCCCGAGGACCTGCTGTCGCGCACGGAAAAAGTCATTTTCCGTGAGGAAACCCGCGCCTGGGAGCAGATCAACCGTTACCGTCAAAGACTGCAAGGCAAGAAAGTGCTGCTCATCACTGGCGGGGTCAAGTCATGGTCGGTCGTTTCCGCCCTGCAGGAAGGCGGCATGGAAGTCGTCGGCACCAGCGTGAAGAAATCCACCGCCGAAGACAAGGAAAAGATCAAGGAGATCATGGGCGAAGACGCGCACATGTTCGACGACATGCGCCCACGCGACATGTACGCCATGCTGAAGGAATCGCGCGCCGACATCATGCTTTCCGGGGGCCGCAGCCAGTTCATCGCGCTCAAGGTCAAGATGCCCTGGCTCGACATCAACCAGGAACGCCATCATGCCTATGCCGGTTATGTCGGCATGGTGGAACTGGTGAAACGCATAGAGCAGGCTCTCTATCATCCCGTCTGGGAGCAGGTGCGCAAACCTGCGCCATGGGAAACCGCGGCCACACCATCCGTTAGCGCGAAGGCCGCATGATGGCTGCCGTCATCACCAATCATAAATCCTGCACGGTCAACCCGCTGAAGATGAGCCAGCCCATCGGGGCAGCGCTGGCTTTCATGGGCCTCAATCATTGCCTGCCTACCCTGCACGGCTCACAGGGCTGCACCTCGTTCGGGCTGGTGCTGTTCGTGCGCCATTTCCGCGAAATGATCCCGCTGCAAACCACCGCAATGAACGAGGTCACGACCATTCTCGGCGGCATGGAAAACATTGAGCAGGCGATCATGAACATCTGGAATCGCAACAAGCCGGAAATCCTCGGGCTGGCTTCCACCGGCCTGACCGAGACCAAGGGCGACGACGTGGATGCCTATATCAGGCTGATCCGCGCCAAGCATCCGGAAATCGCTGATATGGCCATCATCTATGTCTCCACGCCGGACTACGTCGGCGCGTTCCAGGACGGCTGGAACAAGGCCGTGATGCGTATCGTGCAGGAGATGGCCGCGCCCTGTGAAATCAAGCAGGCTAACCGTGTCAACGTACTGCCCGGTTCGCACCTGACCGCAGGCGACATCAACGAGATTCGCGAGATCATCGAAGCTTTCGGCCTGGAGCCGGTGTTCATCCCGGACATTTCCGGTTCGCTGGACGGCCATATCCCGGAAGATTTCACCCCCACCACGCTGGGCGGTACGACGCTGGAAGAGCTGCGCACCATGGGCGCGGCGCGTGCGACCATTGCCATCGGCGACCAGATGCACGCCGCCGCCATCGAACTGGAAATGAAGACCGGCGTGCCGTATGCGATGTTCGACCGCCTCACGGGGCTGGAAGCCAACGACAATCTCATGCAATACCTGTCACGCTTGTCCGGCAGGCCGGTGCCGATGAAATACCGCCGCCAGCGCAGCCAGTTGCAGGATGCGCTGCTGGACGCGCATTTTTTCACCGGCGGCAAAAAAGTCGCCATCGGCGCAGAGCCTGACATGCTTTGGAGCCTTGGCAGCTTCCTCGCGGAAATGGGTTGCGAGCTGACCGCAAATGTCACCACGACACACTCGCCCATGCTGGAAAAACTGCCGGCTGCGGAAGTGCTGATCGGCGATCTGGAAGACCTGGAAACGCGTGCGAAAGACTGCGACCTGCTCATTACCCACTCCCATGGGCGGCAGATGGTGGAGCGGCTGCATATTCCCTTCCTGCGCATGGGGATACCGACTTTCGACCGCCTCGGCGCTGCGCACAGGATCACGGTGGGCTATCGGGGTACGCGGGATTTTGCGTTCGAGATCGCCAACATCTTCCTCGCCAACGATCACGAGGCAACACCCAATACCTGGGCCGATTCAAACGAACACGGCGGCTGCGCCGGTTGCAACGGAGAAGCCAATGTCGCACATACGCAGGTTGCGTTTAGTTAATCAAAGAGAGGAACCAAGCATGAAAGTCGCATTCGCTACACAGGACTTGAGACGGGTGGATGCCCATTTCGGTTGGGCGAAAAATATCGCCATCTACGAGTTGTCGCCACAAAGCTGGAGCTTTCTGGAAGCCGTGCAATTCGATGGCGACCTGAAAGAAGACGGCGATGAGGACAAGCTCGCTCCCAAAATCGAGGCCATCAAGGATTGCGCACTATTGTATGTATCGGCGATCGGCGGTTCGGCAGCGGCACGCGTGGTGGCGCACAAGATACACCCGATCAAGGTTAACGAGCCCGAAGTCATTGAAGACGTACTGGAAAAACTCAGGGATGTACTCAACGGCACGCCGCCGCCTTTCCTGAGAAAAGCCCTGCTGCGCGACCAGGAACGCGACTTCAACTTCGATGACGAGGAAGAAGCCGTTTAAGCGTTCGCTATTTTAGAGATTTCAGTTTCAGAATTTCAGGAGAAGAAAATGTCAGCCACCGCTGCCGCAGTTGCAGAAACCACAACGACCGATCCATGGGCATCGCCTTTTGTGATCGAACTCATCAAGCAATGGCGCGCGCAAGATACGCACGGCGCCTGGGAGGGCAAGGATAACGCCGCCCTGCTCGCGCCTTACCTCATCAGCAAGGAACAGCGACGCGAAATGCCGATCATCGGCGACCCTGACCCGGAAACCCTCTGGCGGCTGGAACTGTTCTACAACGCTGTCGGGCTCGCCGTCGAACGCGAAACCCGCATCATGGTATCGCCCATGATGAAAATGCATCACGAAGGTTTCGGCAAAATGATACTGACTGCCGGCCGCCTGGTGGTGGTCAACAAGCAGTTGCGCGATGTGCACAGGTTCGGCTTCGAGACCATGGAAAAACTGGCCGCCGAAGGTGAAAAACTGGTCGGCGCAGCGGTCGAAATCATCAGGCAGTTTCCTGATGTGGCAAATTACGGTTAGAAACTACGGAGCAACAAATGAGCGATATTGACACCATCAAGGCCGAGGTGAAAAAACTGAACGCCCAGGCCACCCAACTCAAAATGGACCTGCACGACTTGTCGGAAGACCTGCCCACCGGCTGGGAGAAAATCCCGGAAGTCGCGGCACGCACTTTCAAGGCTTACGAACAACTTACCGCAGCCCGCCAGAAACTGGCTGCCGCAGGAGGCTGACATGGCTTATACCGTCACCCTGCCCGGCGGCAATGTATGGACACCGCAATTTGCGGAACACATCGAAGAGGAAAAATGCATAGGCTGCGGCCGATGCTTTCGCGTCTGCGGGCGGGATGTGCTGCAACTCGTGGGGATAGACGATGAGGGCGAGCGTGTCGCGGTTTCACTGGGCGATGACGATGATGATGGCGAATACGAGAAAAAAGTCATGACGATCGCACACCCGGAAAATTGCGTGGGCTGCGAGGCATGCGCCAAGATTTGCCCGAAGAAATGCTATACCCACGCACCTGCCGCAGCCTGATTCCAGGCAGGCAACCCGACGATCGCCGATGCGCACCGTGCAATTGAAAACCGAAACGGCATTGAACCCAGGCCGCATGGATGAGTTCGATGACCTCATTCGGCTTTTGAATGACCATCGCCGGGACGATAGCCTGGAAACGCAACAACTGGCGATTTTCATTGCGTTGTCCTGCATGGGCAACAATCATTTGTGGCAGGATATGATGCTGCCCAACCGGGAAACCCTGTCGCGATTGATGACGACGCATTTTCCCGCGCTTGCCGCAAAAAATATCGGCGACATGAAATGGAAAAAGTTTTTCTATCGGCAATTGTGCGAACGTGAAAATATCCTGATCTGCAAATCGCCAAGCTGCGGCATTTGCACGGATTATGAGAAATGCTTTGGCCCCGAGACCTGAAGAAACGATAGTCCATCACTACCATCGGCGCACCAGCCACCGTTTTGAAGCCTACGCTCCCGGACCCGACACTCTGGACTGGGATGCACAGCCGGCAGGGTTCCGGCATTTCGATGGCGCGCCGCAGCTTGAGCTGCCGCCGTTCGAAAATGCCGTCAGCCATCCGGACCTGATGGCTGCGCTGACCAGGCCGTTCTCAACGCTCAGCGAGCCGGCTCCCGCGCTGGCGCCAACGTTGGCAAGCCTGGGAGCGCTATTGCAACTGGCGCTGGGCATTACTGCATGGAAATCCTACGGCCCGGACCGCTGGGCCGTGCGTGCCAACCCTTCCAGCGGCAACCTGCACCCGACCGAAGCCTATATGCTGATCTCGGGCCTGGCCGGCATCCCTGATGGTCTCTATCACTACCGGGTTGAAAATCACATGCTGGAACGCCGTGCGGATTTCGTTCCGCTCAAGGGAAGTCCTTTTCTGCACATTGCCCTCACCTCCGTCATGTGGCGGGAAGCCTGGAAATACGGCGAGCGTGCCTTTCGCTACTGCCAACTGGATATCGGCCATGCCGTCGCCGCATTACGCTACGCCGCAGCCGTACTCGGGTGGAAACTCACGGAGCAGCCGCATATCCCGCATGCCGCACCATCAGCTTCCGCCGGCAGCCTCCTGTCATTTGCGCGGCACATCCCCCACCGCTGCAAACACCATTCTCTCGCGCCGCAGCGCCCAGCGTTTCGATGCCGGGCATGTCATGCCCAGGGTCGACTTCATGCAAATACTGGAAAGCCTGCAGCCATCCGCCGGCGCGCCCTGGGACGCGTTGGCGCATGCACCCCATATCAACCTGCTGCTGTTCGTACATCGTGTGGAAGGGCTGGAATCCGGGCTCTACCTGCTGCCACGCGTGTCGCGTTTGTTGCAAACACTACAAAGCGAATTGGATGCCCGCTTCCTGCGTCAGCCGGTTGACGACGGCGCATTGCAATTGCTGGCCGCCGTACCGGCCGCCGAACTGCATCGCCTGACGCGCAGCCTGCACTGCCACCAGGACATTGCCGCGAATGCCTGTTTTGCCGTGGTCATGCTGGCCGAATTCGATGCCGTCATCAAGGCAGACCCGGCGGCTTATCGCAATCTTTTCCGCGAAGCAGGGCTAATCGGGCAGGCTTTATATTTGCAGGCAGAAGCGCATGGGCTGCGTGGCACGGGAATCGGCTGCTATTTTGATGATCCGGTACACGAATTGCTTGGGTTGAAGGGCGATACATTCAAGAGCATGTATCACTTCACGGTGGGTCTGCCGCTGGAGGATTCGCGAATACAGACCATCACCACCTGGGACGCCCTGAAATAAGCTAGTGAGGAACATTATGAATACTGGATATCAACGTATTTCCGCGCATCAGGCTGCCGACCTGATATTGCGTTCGCGCGCCGGGACTTTGCCGCTGGCGCTGTTCGATTCACGCGATGCAACGAGTTACGATAAATCGCACATCAAGGGCACCGACCACCTTAACGCACTCAGTTTCGGCGAAGTCGTTGCCAGCCTGCCGAAAAACATCCCCATCATGATTTATTGCTACCATGGCAACGCCAGCCAGGAATACGCCAACATGTTCACCGATTTCCATTTCAAGGAAGTCTACAGCGTGGATGGCGGCTACGAAGCGCTGGCACCGGTCCTGTCCAGGCCTCCGGCACTCGACGCGCATTCCAGCAAGGCGTTGGCGGATTTTCTGGTGGAGTATCATTTCGACCCCGCCGATCTCGACAGCCCCTGGCATCACGCGCTGACGCCGCTGATGCGCGCTGCGCTGGCGGGCCGCGATGACCTGGCCGAGGAATTGCTGGCGCACGGCGTGAATATCCACCTGCGCAACAGCGACGGCAATAACGCGCTGTGGCTCGCTTGCGTATCCGGCAACGGCCGGCTGGTACAACGGCTGATCGACGCCGGAATCGACCTCGACAACCGCAACCTCACCGGCGCCACCGCACTGATGTACACCGCATCCAGCGGCAAGCCCGACATGATGAAGATACTGCTGGAGAACGGCGCAGACCCACATATCCGCACCGATGACGACTACCTGGCGGCAGAACTGGCAGCGACGGAGGAATGCCTGCAATTATTGCGGCATACCATCACCTGAGCCGCAGGCTTGTTTCAGGCGGGTGCGCTGAAAGCGTTATCCGCCTGAAAATACTAAAATACTGCTTAAACGAAACTCAGCACCTCAACCGTCACATTTTCCTCTCCCAGCAACGCCTGGCAAGCCAGCCGCGACTTGGAGCCGACGCCGACAATGGTGTCGAGCTTCTCGTTTTCGGCACGCTGGATCCTGGACAGGCTTTTGCGGCCATCCTGTACGAATACATGACAGGAACCGCACTCACCCTTGCCGTCGCACTTGTGCGCAATGTCTATCCCGGCTGATAGCAGCGCTGAAAGTACGCTGTTGCCGGTAGCGGCTTCCGCAGTGTTGCCGGAGGGTAGAATGGTAACAACTGGCATTTGTTTTACTCCTTGTCTGGTAAGTTGTTTGATTTGTCGCAAATGGCACGCGACAGCACCATGAATCATGGTGTACAAGAGCTAAAAGCAAAGGCCGTACCGGCCGGCTAAAATTTCGGGAAAGAGGGCGCACTCCTATGGTTGAAGGCACATCTCCTGCTTGTTTTTCATGATGCAAAATGGGAAAGGGGCCGGCATGAAAGTGATCGTTATCGGCGCAGGCGTGGTCGGCATTACCACTGCCTGGTATCTGGCACGCGCCGGCATCGAGGTCATTGTGATAGAGCGCCAGCCCCATCCGGCGCTGGAAACCAGCTTTGCCAACGCCGGACAGGTATCGCCCGGATATGCCGCTCCCTGGGCGGCGCCCGGCGTCCCCCTGAAGGCGGCCAGGTGGTTTTTTCAGCGCCATGCGCCCCTCTCCCTGCGATTCGACGGCACGCTCTGGCAATGGCAGTGGATAAGCGCAATGCTGATGAACTGCACGCAGACACGCTATATCGAGAACAAATCGCGCATGCTGCGCCTTGCGGCATACAGCCGCGACTGCCTGGAAGCACTGCGCGATGAACTCGGCCTGCACTACGAACAGCGAACCGGCGGCACGTTGCAAGTGTTCCGCACGCAACAACAACTCGATGCCGCGGCCCGCGATGCGGAAATCCTCGCCGGATTCGGCGTTGCCTATGAACTGCTGGACGCCGCCGGATGCACGATTGCCGAACCGGCACTATCGGGCGTTCGCCACAAACTGACCGGCGGGCTGCGTCTTCCCGGCGATGAAACCGGCGATTGCTACCTGTTCACTACCCGGCTGGCGGACGCAGCCGCAAAATCGGGGGTCAGGTTCAGGTTCAATGAGTCCGTCACCCGGATTTCCGGCCAGGCAGGATCGTTCCGGGTTGAAACCGGCTCTGGGCATCACATCGCCCGGCATGTGGTCATGGCCGCCGGCAGCTACTCCCGCGACCTGTTAAAACCCCTGGGAATTTCACTGCCGGTGTACCCGGTCAAGGGATACTCTCTCACCATTCCGGTCAGGCATGATGCCCTGGCGCCGGTTTCCACCGTGATGGACGAAAGTTACAAAGTCGCCATCACCCGCTTCGACCAGCGCATTCGCGTAGGCGGCATGGCCGAGCTGACCGGATTCGAGCTCTCGTTGCAGAAACGGCGGCGGCAAACGCTGGAAATGGTGGTCAATGATCTTTTTCCACAGGCAGGCGAGCTGCGGGAAGCCATTTTCTGGGCAGGGCTACGGCCCATGACGCCGGACGGCACACCGGTGATCGGCAGGACGCAGGTTCCCGGATTATGGCTCAATACCGGTCATGGCACCCTGGGCTGGACCATGGCCTGCGGCTCGGGGCAGCTTCTGGCAGATATGATGACAGGCAAGCAGGGCAGGATTTCCCCGGAAGGCCTGGCGCTGGAGCGCTATCGCTAGCGACCGGCCTCTGCCATGCCATCCGCCCATCCCGGATTAGAAATACCGCCCAGACCAGGGAAAAAGCCGCTCAGGGAGTATCCACCAGCTCTGCGGGCAGGGTTGTGTATCGGGAATGGCATCGGTCGAGCCGGTTCGAGACCGTCTTGACCCTGACCCACTTCCCCTCGCGCAACCGCCAGGCGACAACGCATTCGTAATAGGCATCGATCAGTATCGGAAACTCATCGATATCGAAGCCTTCTTCCGTGATCGTAAATGCGTGGTAGTAAAAACATCGCTCGCCGTTGTCATCGAATCCGATGATTTTCTCCGCGTTGGCATAATCATCCGTGTATTGCCGGTACGCATTCGACTGAACGACGCGGTTGCAATATTCGCTGGGTAGCAGATGGTCCCATGATTCCGTCATGATTGGCTCCTGAAAAATGAATTTAGCTCAGCGGCATCACCATCGGGTTAAACGCCTTGGATACCAGCATCACCTTGTGGCCCACGCGCAGCGCAGCAGCTTCCTCCGGCATTGCCACCACGCGCACGATCTGGTTGCCGACAAGCACGGTTAACGCAAACAGAACGTCCATCGGTTCGATCGCCAGGATTTCACCGGCAAAGCGGAATTTTCCGCTGGTCTGCCCGGCGCTGAACACGTTGGCAGGGCTGCCCTGCTGCACGATACGCCCGGCTTCCATCACAACCACGCGGCCGGCGAGCTTGTAAACCTCGCCGACATCATGGCTGACGATGATGGCGGTAAGGCCGAAATGACGCTGCATGCGCAATATTTCATCCTGCAGGCGGCCGCGGATGGCAGGATCAAGCGCGGAAAGCGGTTCGTCCAGCAGCAACAGGCTCGGCTCCGAGGCCAGCGTGCGCGCCAGCGCCACGCGCTGCTTCTGCCCGCCGGACAGCGTGCCGGGTTTGCGATGCTGCAGTTCGCCAAGTTCCATGAGCTGCAGCAATTCGTCCACACGCTGCCTGCGCGTACCCTTGCGTAGCGCAAACTCCAGGTTGCCGCGTACCGTCATGTTGGGAAACAGTGCGTAATCCTGGAACATATAGCCGACATGCCTCTGCTGCGACAGGAGGCTCAGCCCCTGCACTGCGCTGAACCACGGCTTGCCCGCAACCGAGATTTCGCCCCTGTCCGGCGTTTCCAGCCCGGCAATGCAGCGCAGCAAGGTGGTCTTGCCCACGCCTGACGGGCCGTACAATGCAATGAACTCGCCATCCCCGACTTCCAGCTCGACATCCAGCTCGAATTCCCCCTGCGCACCGTGCAGGCGTTTGCCGATATGCGCCCGTATCATTTCAGCGCCCTGCGGTTAGTCGCGTAAACCAGCAGCAGAATCAGGAAAGACAGGCAGAAGAGCACGCCTGCGTATGCATTGGCCGCAGCATAATTCAGTGATTCCACCTCATCATAAATGGCAATGGAGGCAACCCGCGTTTCCCCCGGCAAGTTGCCGCCTATCATCAGCACCACGCCAAATTCACCGATCGTGTGCGCAAACGCCAGCACCGTACCGGATAGCAGTGCAGGCTTGATGTTGGGCAGCAGCACGCGCAAAAACGTCACCCATCTCGATTTGCCGAGGATATACGCTGCCTCCGCATAGGAAGCCGGCAGGTTCTGGAAGCCGGCCTGTACCGGATGTACCAGAAAGGGAAAACTGAACAGGCACGATGCCACGACCAGCCCTTCAAAACTGAACGCCAGGCGCAATCCGGCCGCCTGGTCCAGCCACTGGCCGAACCAGTTGTTCGGGCTGAAGGCGAGAAGCAGGTAAAAACCCAGTACCGACGGCGGCAAGACCAGCGGCATGGCGACCAGCGCCTCAATAGCGGGTTTGCACCGTATCCGGGTCTGCGACAGCCACCAGGCGAACGGGACGCCGATGCAGAACAGAATGACCGTCGTCACCGATGCCAGCTCGAAAGTCAGGAACAATGGTTGCCAGTCAACCATTGCCGCGCCCCTCCTGCATCAACGCAATTTCGTTGGCCTTGACCAGCGCTTCCAGCATATCGCCGGCAACGATTTGAAGCCTGTCCGCCGCCCGGCTGGTAATGACGCTCGTCAGCGGGCATCCTGCATAATCCAGCTTGACCGCGCTCATGATCTCCCCGCGTTCTATGCCGACCACTTTCACCGTGAAGCGATTGCGCAGGCTGATCAGGCCGGACAGGTTTTTGGCCAGAGAAACTTCCGTTTCCTTGAACAACAAATCCACTTTTTCCCCCACATTCAGGTAAGAATAGGTCTCCGGCGTTTCCAGCAATGTCGCCGTGAACAGGTCGTTGCCGACGGCCACGTCGACCAGCGACAAGTGGTCATTGCTCTGGATTGCGGCAATACGGCCGTTCAGCCTGTTCATGGCAGGCCGTAATGGAATTTTTCCAGGACGGCGCGCGCCTTGGGCGAATACAGGAATCCGTAGAACTTGCGCGCCGCATCGCCATGGTTAACCTGCCCATATCGAAGAATCACCGCGCCCTGGGCAATCGGGTCATAAGCCTCCGGCGGCACGTCTATCCATTTGCCGCGCCCGGCTTGTTCCGGCGCCGTCACCAGCGATTTTGCGGTAAACCCGGCCTCCACGTTGCCGCTATCCACATACTGCACCACCTGGGCGATATTCTCCGCATAGACCAGCTTCGCTTCGATGGCCGGCCTGATGCCGAGCCTGTCCACGGCTTTCAGCGCTTCCGCGCCATAGGGCGCAACCCTGGGATTGGCCACTGCGATCTTCCTGACCTCGGCATCGGCCAGTACCGCCAACCCCTTGCTGAGATCGAGCCCATCTTTCAGCGTCCACAGCACCAGCTTGCCATAGGCATAGACCCTGGGCACGGTCACTGCCTGGCCGTCCTTGTAGAGCTTCTGCGGATACTCCATGTCGGCGGAGAGAAACACGTCATAAGGCGCCCCCTCCCTGACCTGGGACACGATCTTGCCGGATGAGCTGTATACCGGCTTGACCTCGATGCCGGTATCGGCCGTAAATGCGGCGGCGAGGTCGTCGAAGGCGAACTTCACGTTGGCGGCCACGGCAACCGTCAACGACTCCGCTGCCGACACGGTTTGCTGCGCCAGCAGGAGCAGGGAAAACAAAATCACACGGATGAGTTTCATATGGGTTCCTGATTAAAGATTGTAATGGATTCAACGGGTTCAGAAGTCGAATTGCGCGCGCAGGGTCAAAGCATCCTCGTCCTTGAAAGTATCGTTCCTGCCATTGGAACGCACCGTCACCGGGGTATCGAAGCGCGTATGCACATAATTGGCAACCATGCGCACATTGGGGTTCAGTATCCAGTTCGCGCCCAGTATCCAGGCATCCGCTTCGTTGGTTGTCACCAGGACGCCATCCGATGTGCCGCCGGGATTATTGACGAGCACGCCGGTACCCGCCGCATTGGTGGTCTTGAAGTCGGAGGCATCGAATTTGCTGTAACGCACCCCCAACTGCAGCGCCCCCCAACCGTTGGCGCCGAAGTTGTTTTTCGGGATCAGGCGCCCAAACACGCTATCCTTGTAGATGGCCGCAAAGGACTCCCCGGTAACGTTCCACAAGGCACCGGCATACCAGGCCTGGATGTTACGTTCGTAA
Organism: Methylophilaceae bacterium; assembly: GCA_905339275.1. Classification (GTDB taxonomy): domain Bacteria; phylum Pseudomonadota; class Gammaproteobacteria; order Burkholderiales; family Methylophilaceae; genus UBA6140. Next base: position 164,934 of record CAJPFK010000001.1, on the reverse strand, counting down.
TCCGGGCCATCAAACTCGGTGCGGATATATTCGCCCTGGAGCTTGACCGGGCCGTAGGCCAGCGCCAGCTCGCCGCCGCCGCGCGTCCGTTCGACGCTATCGTCGAAAGCATTGGCAGTGGCGGAACCGCAAGCCGCGGCACTACAGGTGGTGCTGAAAAACTGGACGCCGCGGGCCTGCGTCTGCCCGGCGGGGATCACGCCTGCAAGCCGGCGCGACCCCTGGTCGCCCCGTGCCCACCAGCCGCCCGCATGCACCACGGTATCCTTCCAGCCGGCCAGTTGGGCAATATTGCCGGCCAGGCGAATCGTCACATCCTTATCGTCCTCCCTCGCATTGTTTTCATCGCTTGTCCCGCTGCCGTTGATGTAAGCAAGGCTGTAATAAAGGCCGTTATACGGTACGCCATGGACCATGATGCCTCGGTCATAGGTAGACCCCAGCAAGCTGTCCGCCCAGGAGCGCTCCTGGAAATCCAGGAAATTCGTGCTCATGGTGCGTTCCAATCCATAGAACGGTTTGAACTGGCCCATGCGAATCCTGGCTGCCGCAAATTTGTTGATGTCGAAATAGCCGTAAGTCAACGCCGTGTTGCTGCTTGCATACTCGCCCTCAACACGAACGACATAATCCTTGTAAAACGTCAGCGTGCCGCCCAGGCGCGCGCGACGCAGGCTGAACGTGTCCGCAGCATCGGCATCCGGGCTGTACTGCCGGTAATCTGCCTGTATACGGCCATTGATCGCCATTTTCCAGTTACCGCTGCCATCCTCGAACGTAATGCCGTTCTTGAAACTGGCCATCACCGGCGCTCCCGTGCTCTTGCCCTTGTCGTCTGCCCGGTTTTGCTGCAACGCCTTCAGCTCTTCTGCCATGGCCTGCATCTGCCACTGTTGCTGCTCCAGCATTTTCTGCAATTGCGCCACTCTTTCTTCCACCAGTTCGTCTGCCTGGGCGTTTCCCATGAGCAAAGCAAGCACTGCTCCAACTTTCAGATTCCGGTATCTAGTCATGCCATTTCCCTTTCAATGAATAAAAAAAAACGATATAAAGTAAACTATATATCGATAGCCAAAAAAACTAGTCCGTAACACCCATGATCACGCTGCTTGCCTTGAATACCGCACAGGCCTCGACACCCACAGCCAGGCCGAGGCTGGTCACGCTATCATTGGTAATCACCACACATACGGTGTTGCCGCCGTACAACTGCATGGTCACCTCGGTGTTCACATTGCCTGTCGTGATCCGCGTGATTTTGCCCATCAGCTTGTTTCGCGCGCTGACCCTGTCTGCGGCTTCGGGCATCACCAGGATGATCCAGCTGGCCTTCACCAGCGCCCAGGCCTCACTGCCGACCTCGAGCCCCAGATTATCCAGGCCATCATGCGTAATGACGGAATGGACCTTATCCCCGCCGGTAAGCGTTAACTCAACTTCTACATTGACCGGGCCTTGCTTGATGGCGGTAACTTTGCCAAAGAACTGATTACGAGCACTGGTTTTCACGGATAGCCTCCTGATCATCTGATAAACATTGTCAAAATCATTTATTCCGGCACTCGCCGCAGCAAGAAAACGCTGCTGCTCACGCCGCAAAGCACTATAAGCATCCACGATGCGGATAGCGGCCTCGGTAAGCTGTGTCCCGCCACCGCCCTTGCCGCCGGTCATGGTGGCCACCAGGGGCTCATCGAACATCCCGTTCATGGCATCCACTGCATCCCAGGCGCCCTTGTAACTGAGGCCGACAGCCTTCGCCGCCTGGGTAATCGAACCATACATCCCTATCTTTTCCAGCAAGGCGATACGTTTATCGCTTAACAGGTTCTGTTCGTCCCGGCCCAGCCACAGGCTACCCACGATCTTGATATCCGATTGACCGGTCATGTCCCTTATCCAGTGCTTGTCGCAATAAAGACAAGTATATATCGTTATCTACGGCCATGCATAATGCATGCCATTACATAAAATACTTTGAATTCATACTGTTATATAAAAACATAAACGCATGCATGAAGCTTGTGTCGCAAATGCGACATGCCTATGTCGCCAGCGAAAATAGCTGCGGCGCGTTCCTGCGAAAAACCCGCAACCACATCAGCGTTGCAGGCACCATGGAACGTATCGCGAACCAGATCGCATCGCGTTCGAATCCGCCGGCCACCTTCAATTGCGTATCGAGCACAGCCCAGCCCGACCATTCGATCTCCGCCATTTGCTGCTTGAGATCGTTCGGCACATTGGCGGCCGTTTCCGTCATCACGCGCAACAGCCTCAATACCTCATGCCGGGTTAGTCGGCTTGCAAAGAATTCGTCTGGCTCAAGGCCTTCGGTCAGCGTGAGTATCGACTCGCCCGACTCTTCCATGATGCCCAGAAGCGCGCCCGCCAGCAGCGTCATGCCGCAGCGCCTTCCGCATAGGCTTCGATGACGGAAGCGCCGACCGAATCCGACGGATCGATTTCGCGCAGCTTGGCGAGTATTTCGTGTGACTCTGCCACACGCTGCGAGCGCAGGCGGATGAAAGCCAGCGCCTTGAGGCTGAACAGGTAAAAATGCTGCGGGGCATCCACTTGTCGCCAGTCGCAGGAGGAGTTGTCCAGTAATCGCCAGTCGGATGTAATATTGGCCTGTCGCGCTGCGGCATCCAGCCCCAGACAGGCGGCACGGTCGGCATCGGTCAGGCGGTTGCGGTTGAAATAGAACTTGTAGAGTATGTAGTATACGTGCAGGCAATCGGGATCGGCCGCCTGCGCGCGCCACAACAGCGACTCCGCCTCGCGCCATTCGCCCAGTGCCGCAAAGGCGGCGGAAATATAGCCGGCCACGCGCGGCGGCAGATCATCCCTGGCAGTGATTCCCCGCATCAGAAACCCCACCAGAGAAAACTGCCGGGGGTCGGCGGCGCAATATCCTGAACAGGCCAGGAGGCCGGGCCCGATTTCCGGCAGGCAGCTCTTCCGGCCATTTTCCGCAGCACCGCCATCGCCAGCAACAGGCTTTGCATGACCCGGTTACCAGACGCCTTCCGGCGCTTTCAGGCGCTCGACGACATTGCCTCCCAGCAAATGCTCGTCGATGATGGCGGTAACGTCTTCCTTGCCGACGCCGCTATACATCACGCCTTCCGGATAGACCAGCACGTTGGGGCCGCTGTCGCACGGGCCGAGGCAGCCGGAATAGGTCACGGAAAACTTTTCCCACAAGTTGCGTGCCTGCACCTGCTGCCAGAACGTCTGCAGAACATCGTTGCCGCCCTTGCCCTGGCAGGAGCCGCGGGGATGGTTGGGCGGCCTGGCCTGGTTGCAGACAAAAACGTGCTTGGGTGGTTTGGGCATGACAACTCCTATAGTTTACATATTCAATGACGACCCATCACAGCCGCCGCATCCATGTGGGCAGCAGGGGGAAATCGGTACTCATGCCGGCGTGACGCCGGCATCGAAAAACGTGGCTTCAGATTTTGCCAGGTCGATCATTCAGCATTTTCGCTCAGCCGAACTTGAACAGGATGCCGTACCCGCCGCGCGGGTACTCCCAGGCAACATTGCGATGCTCGTCGCAGATAATGCGGCAGGTACCGCACTCCAGACAGCCGTCGCTGATTACCGTGACCTGCCCGTTGCCCTCCATGGTCCAGCATCCGGCCGGGCAGCATATGGTGCAGGCCTGGCTGCTACAGGAAGTTCTGCATATGCCTTCATCAATGATGCTGATATGGGGACGGCCGGAATCGACCTTGTATCGATTCTGGAACAGTTTTTCCTCAACCTTGACAACGGTGCTCATTCGAATGCCCTCCATAACTTCAATGTATCCCCCATCAGTCCGAACAATGAACGGCGCTTGCGGAAACTCTTGCCGATTTCCTTTTCCTTGGTCTTCTTGTCCACGCCATCGACCGTCAACATGGTGCGGGCCGCCTGCGACAGCAGTTCCGGGTAATCGTTGAAGAACTGGGGGTTCTTGTGGAATACGCCCGGCATATCCTTGTATTTCTTCAGGTCTTTCATGACGAAGCTCTCATCCAGCCTGGCCTGGTAGCGCTTGAGGTTGGCCGCACTGAACGGCTTGCCCTCCGCCTTCAACTCGATCAGCGTCTCGGCCGCGTGCATGCCCGTGGTCATCGCCAGGTTGGATCCTTCGCGGTGCACGGCATTGACGAACATGCCCGCATCGCCGACGATCATCCATCCATCGCCGTACAGATCCGGCACGGCGTTGTAACCGCCCTCGGGAATCAGGTGCGCGGTATATTCCTTCATCTCGCCACCGGCCAGCATGGGCTGTATCGACGGGTGTGCCTTCATCTGCTCCAATAGTTCGTAGGGGCTTATCTTCTGCTGCTTGAAATCGGACAGCATGCAGCCGACGCCCACCGTGACCGATTCGCGGTTGGTGTAGAGAAAGCCCGTGCCCATCATGCCTTTGGTGATCTTGCCCACCATTTCAATCACCACGCCCTCTTCGCCCTTGACGTTGAAGCGCTGCTCGATCACCTCCTGCGGCATGAAATGAATTTCCTTGACGGCAAGCGCGACATTGCGCGGCTCCAGCTCCGGGTGAAAACCCGCTTTCCTGGCAAGCAGGGAATTGACGCCATCGGCAAGAATCACGGCATCGGCATAGATTTCGCCGCCCTGCCGGTCGGTCATCACGCCGATCACCCGGTTGCCATCCAGCAGCAACCTGTCGACGGTAGTTTCGCAAATCAGCAAGGCGCCCGCCTTCTGCACCCGTTCGGAAAACCACTTGTCGAACTGCGAACGGATCATGGTGTAGCGGTTGTACGGCTCCTTGTTGAACGCATCGGAACGATAGTGCGTACCGACAAACGACTCATCATCGAGCACCCACATGCGTTGCTCGATGATATGGCGTTCCAGCGGCGCATCCTCACGGAAATCGGGAATCAGTTTTTCCAGCGCGTCGGAATACAGGATTGCGCCCTGTACGTTCTTGGAACCCGGCGATTCGCCGCGTTCGATCTGCAGCACGCTCAAGCCGGCCTCTGCCAACTTGAGCGCGGCAGCATTGCCGGAAGGCCCGGCGCCGACGACGATGACATCGAATTTTTCAGCCATTTGAGTTAGCCTGCCTTTCTTGCGGTAGCCAGATGCGCCTTGAATGCTTCCGTCAGCGCCGGCAATATGGTCATGGCGTTGCCGACGATGCCGTAATGGGCGAAATCGAAGATCGGGGCATTGGGGTCGTTATTGATGGCGATGATGACGTCCGAGGCGTCCATGCCGACCCGGTGCTGGATCGCGCCGGATATCCCGGCGGCAATGTAGAGCTTGGGCCGCACGGTCTTGCCCGACTGCCCCACCTGCCTGTCCAGCTCCACCCAGCCCGCCTGCACCACCGGACGCGTCGCGCCGACTTCAGCACCCAGCACCTGCGCCAGGTCCCAGATCAGCTTGAAGTTTTCCGGTTTCTTCATGCCGCGCCCGCCGGCGACGATAATGTCGGCAAACGGCAGTTGCGGCTTGTCCTGCATTTCATCGGGAATGAATTCCAATACCTTGGTGATGATGGCGCTCTCGACCATGCCCAGCGGATATTCCACGATGCGGCCGTTGCGCGTGGCATCGCGATCCGGCATCGCCATCACGCGCGGCCTGACAGTCGCCATCTGCGGCCGGTAGTTGAGGGTCTGGATCGTGCACAACAGGCTGCCGCCGAAAGTCGGGCGGGTCGCCAGCAGGCTGCGCGCTTCCAGGTCGACATTCAGCTCGGTGCAATCGGCAGTGAGACCCGTTTTCAGGGTGGTCGCCACGCTGCCGGCCAGGTCGCGGCCCAGCGTGGTAGCGCCCAGCAGCAGGATTTCCGGCTGGTACTTGTTGACCAGGTCGGTCAGCCCCTTGGTATAGGGTTCATTACGGTAATCGGCCAGCAGCGGGTCTTCAATCAGGTAGCACAGGTCGGCACCGTAGAAAAACGCCTCCTGGCAGAAACTGCGGGTAGTCTCGCCGGGCGGCCCTATCACCACGCCGGCCAGCTCCACGTCCAGATGATCCGCCAGCTTGCGCCCCTCGCCCAGAAGCTCCAATGAGACAGGATGAATCGCGCCGCGCTCGTGCTCGATGAATACCCAGATACCCTTATAGGCCTTAAGCCGCTCGTCCAGCTCGATTTTTTTCTTGCCTACCGGCTTTTTGGCTTCAGTTGCTTCGCTCATGTCCTGATCCTTCTCTCGTTACTCCTGCTGCAGTGCCGGCATGTTCGCCGCCACAATGCCTTGCTTCAATCCGGCCTAGCCGGCTCTCTTCGCGATTTCGCGCTCCAGCTTCGGATGCCTGGCGAACATCTTGGCCAGCAGCGTCACGCTCAAGTCCCTGGGCTCGCCGCTTTCGCATTGAATGATTTCCGCTTTCACCGCGCGCGGCGTCGGCGCAAACACCTTGGAAACAACCGTGGGCGAGCCCTTGAGCCCGGTCTTGGTGACATCCTCGATGCCGGCAGTCTCCTTGTTCCAGATCTTCACCGGATAGCGCGAGGCGCGGAACATGTTGGCCATCGTCGCAAACCGCATTTCGTTGTTGCCTTCCAGCACCGTAATCAGGCTGGGAGTACTGGTTTTCAGCACCTGCACCCCGCCCTCGGAGCGGCGCTCGACGACGATTTCATGCTTTTCGGTGTCGAGCGAGCGCACCTTGGAAACATAGGTCAGCAACTGCATATCCAGCCGCTTCGCCACGCCCGGACCCACCTGCGCGGTATCGCCGTCGATGGTCTGCTTGCCGGTGAATACCAGGTCGACCGGCATATCCTTGTGGATTTGCTGTATCGCGGAAGCCAGCGCATAGCTGGTCGCCAGCGTGTCGGAACCGGCGAACACGCGGTCGGTCACCAGCACCGCATCATCCGCACCATAGGAAATCGCCTTGCGCAGGGCGGCTTCAGCCATTGGCGGCCCCATGGTCAACACCGTCACCCTGCCGCCGTATTGATCCTTGAGACGCAGCGCTTCTTCCAGCGCATAGAGGTCGTAAGGATTGACGATGGCCGGCACGCCCTGGCGCATGATGGTGTTGGTCACCGGATGCACGCGAATCTGCGCGCTGTCGGGGACTTGCTTGATGCAGACGACGATGTGCATTGCTTGCTCCGTTCCTGAAAGCCAAACCCGGTCCAGGAATGCTGCCTGGCCAGGCTTGCGCTATTAGCTGTACTGTTTTCGCCATTCCGCTTCGATTTTCTCGGCAGGCGGCCTGGAACTGCTGACTTACCCTTGCTATTGCAACCTCCATGCCAAACTTGCGGAATCTATTTTTTTTACATTAAATTCAACAGGTTGCTTCATGGCATGGAGCATCCGAAGTTTTGTCGCAAACCCGACAAACTCAGGCATGGCGTTCGGCCAGCGTGTCTTTCAGTTTCTTTACGCTCACGGTCTGCACGCCATCCGCATCCTGGAAGACCTTGAATACCTTCTCGGCAGCCGGGCTCGATTTCACGAAATCCCCGTAAGCCATCTCCAGCAGTTTCCTGTAGGCGGCACGCTCTTCGGCTTCAGGCAGTCCCTCCGCCACCGGGTCGCGGCCAAGATATTGCTGGAAGCGCTTGAGAATGTGCAGGCGATTGACATGCACGACCTGCGGCACATAATCCACCCCGAGAAAATCAAGAAACTCTTCGGCAGAAGAAAATTTTTGCATCGCATCCAATAGTTTGCTCATCATGGCTCCGTGGTTGAAAAATCAATGTACGGTGAATGTTCTGTTCGGTTCCGGCGTTCCGGCTTCCACCACGTCCCGTCCGTCGCTGGCCTGCCCCAGTTTCAGCATGACCAGTTGCGCTTCCAGATCGTCGATACGTCCCAGTAGCGCGCCAATCGCCCGGCCTACCGGGTCGGGCATCAGGTGGTGGTCGAGATCAATGCCGCGCTGCAGTTGGCGGCGCTGGCCTTCCGGCACCACCACGCGTCCCGGAATGCCGACCACGGTCATGCTTTCCGGAATGTCATGGATCACCACCGAGTTGGCACCCACGCGCGCCTGCCTTCCAATCGTGACCGGGCCGAGAATCTTGGCGCCAGCGCCCACCATGACGCCGTCGCATAGCGTCGGGTGGCGCTTGCCGGGATTCCAGGACACGCCGCCCAGCGTGACGCCGTGATACAGCGTGACGTCATTGCCCACTTCCGCCGTCTCGCCGATCACCACGCCGCAGCCGTGATCGATGAAGAAACGCCGGCCTATGGTCGCGCCGGGGTGAATGTCGATCTGGGTGAACATGCGGATGAAATAGCTCAGCCAGCGTGCGGCAAAACGCAGATGGCGCTTCCAGAGGCTATGGGAAATTCGATGGGCGATAATCGCGTGCAATCCGGGATAGGTCAGCAACACCTCCATCCGGTTGCGCGCGGCAGGGTCGCGCTCGAACACGCAATCAAGATCTTCTTTCAGCAATTGCAACAAGCCGGACGATGTTTTCATGTGAACTTCTCCTATTGTTGCGACAGCGCGGCCGACTCCAGATACATGCGCATCAGGTCATCGGCTTGCGGGTTGCGCTTGGTCGTACTGGCAAAATGGCGGACCAGCGCCAGCATCTGCGGGGTTTCCTGCTCATGCAGATTGATGCCAAGCTGTGCATAGGCATGCCGCACGCCATGGCTGCCGGAATGCTTGCCCAGCACCAGCCGGCGATTGCGCCCGACCTGCGCCGGATCGAAACCTTCATAGGTTGCGGGGTCTTTCAGCAGGCCATCCACGTGCAAACCGGATTCATGCGTAAATACCGCTTCGCCGACAATGCTCTTGTTGGGCGCAACAACCCGCCCGGAAGCCTTTTCCACCAATTGCGAAATCACCGGGAAACTCTGCATGTTCACTCCGGTTTGAATGCCATGCAGACGCCATAGCGCCGTGACCACTTCTTCCAGCGGCGCATTGCCGGCACGTTCGCCAAGCCCGTTGACCGTGGTGTTGACATGGCTGGCGCCGGCCAGCACGGCAGCGATGGAATTGGCCGTCGCCAGGCCGAGATCGTCGTGGGCGTGGATTTCGATTTCCAGATCGACAGCGCGCGCCAGTTGATGGATACGGTCAAACGTCGAAAAGGGATCAAGAACCCCCAAGGTATCGGCATAGCGAAAGCGCCTGGCCCCGGCCGCCTGCGCGGTCTCCGCAACCTGCTGCACAAAGTCCGGGGCTGCGCGCGACGCATCCTCGCCGCCCACTGAAACTTCCAGCCCGAGGTCGCATGCCTTGCGCACAAAATATGCAATCTGCGCCAGCACCCAGTGCCGGTCGCGGCGCAGCTTGCGCTCGATATGCAAGTCGGATACCGGCAGCGAAAGATTGACCAGCTCCGCGCCGCATCGCGCGCACGCCGCCAGGTCCGTCTCCGTCATGCGCCCCCACACCATCAGCCGGCTCGGCAGATTCAGCGCAGCAATGGCACGAATATCCTCGACCTCGCTCTCGCCCATCGCCGGGATACCCACTTCCAGCTCGGGGACAGCGGCCGTTGCCAACGCTTGCGCAATCGCCAGCTTTTCCTGCCGCGTAAACGCCACCCCGGCAGTCTGTTCACCATCGCGCAGGGTTGTGTCGTTGATGGTCGGGCTTGCTTGTCTCATGGCAGATTCGATCCGCAGTAGCTACAGTGTTGCTTTCTATCAAGCATTAGCCGTGCCAGCCGGAAATAAATAAAAATACATATAAAAATCATAAACTTGAATAAATTTACAGAGATAAGCACATTGTATGGATTGCGACATGGATTCATACAAAATTGTCATGGTCGGCACTATCGCTCCCGTTCACCAAAAAAAAAAGCCTCCATAAAGGAGGCTTTGAGGGTTTCGTAACTTTGCGTTACGAAGGAGGAAGAGAAACGTTCCTGGTGAAATCCGATGCAGTTAACTCTAAAACCTGACCAGAATATCCTCGTCGCGCACAATGAACTGGCAGGCCAGGCGCCATGGCGGCGGAATATCGCCGACCTCCGCATCCTCGATCTGCTTGCCGGTAATTTTTCCGATCAACTTGAGCACCGTCTTTTCCTTTTCGGTAAGCGCAATGCCATGCGGCTGTTTATTGGCGAGAATACTGACTTGAACCGCACACGAGCCGCACTCGCCGTTTTCGCATTCGAAGTCGATCGGCACTTTGTGCTCCCTGGCAATGGCAAGCAGGGTGCGGCAATCGCCTGCAACCGCATACACCGTCAGGTCTTTCTTCAGTTTCGGCGAAGTAAAGGTAATATTGGCCATCATCTTTTCCTTGGCTGTTCAGCTATCAGCGATCAGCTTTTTGGGCTAACCGCTGCAGGCTGCCAGCAGCCAGCCTTTTGGGCTGGCCACTGTTGACTGGTTAACGAATGATGTCGAAGCTGTAGTCCGTCGTCGAGATACCGTTGGTATCCGCATCCATCACGTCGAAAATCTTGTCGAGGATGGTGACCAGCACGTTCATCGCGCCCTGATAGCCCCACACCGGATAACGATGCTTGTGGTGGCGATCGAAGATCGGGAAGCCGATGCGGATCAGCGGCGTCTTGGTATCGCGGTCCAGGTACTTGCCGTAGGTATTGCCGATGAGGAAGTCCACAGGCTCCGTGAACAGCAGGGAACGCATGTGCCACAAATCCTTCTTGGCGTAGACGTGACAGTTCTTGCCGAACGGGCTGGCATCGAACAGCGCCTGCACCTTGCCTGCCCAGCTCTCGTCGCCATTGGTCGAGAGCACGTGCACGGGTTCTGCGCCCAGTTCCAGCAGGAAGGCGGTCAGGCCCAGCATCAGGTCAGGGTCGCCGTAAAGCGCGAACTTCTTGCCGTGGATATGGGCGCTGGAGTCGGCGATGGCATCCACCAGGCGGCCGCGTTCCTTTGTGAGGGACTCCGGAATCGGCTTGCCGGTCAGCCTGGAGATCGCCATCAGGAACGCGTCGGTGCCGGCCACGCCTACCGGGTGATGCAGTTTCACCACTTCCTGGCCGTGTTCCTCAATGAACTTGGCAGTCTTTTCGGTACTGATGGTTTGCATCACGATAGTCGCCTTGGCATGCAGGGCATCGGCTGCATCTTCCAGCCTGGTGCCGCCGTCATACATGCGGAATTCGCCGTCGGTCGGAGTATCCCACACGTCGGAAGGGTCGCACAGCATGGTGTACTTGATGTCGAATTCATTGAAGATGCGACGCACTTCGCGGTTGTTGCCGACCACGTAGCCATCGAAACCGCCGATGAAATTGATGCTGTCGTTGGGCTTGCGTTCCAGTGCCGGCACGGTACCGGCCTTGCCGTCCCAGAAGTGCTTGAGCACCCCCATCAGGGCGTTGTCGTAGCCGGTGATATGGCTGCCGACAAAGGCTGGCGTATGCGCGAACGGCACATCGTATTCTTCCGGGATGGAACCTTTTTCCTTGGATGTCTTGATAAAGGCATTCAGGTCGTCGCCGATCACTTCCGCCATGCAGGTGGTGGAAACCGCGATCATTTTCGGCTTGTACAGGCTGTAGGAATTGGCAAGGCCGTCCACCATGTTGTTGAGGCCGCCGAATACCGCGGCGTCTTCCGTCATGGAAGATGATACGCAGGAGGTCGGCTCCTTGAAGTGGCGGCTGAAGTGCGAGCGGTAATATGCCACGCAGCCTTGCGAGCCGTGCACGAAAGGCAGGGTGCTCTCGAAACCGACAGCGGCAAACACCGCCCCGAGCGGCTGGCAAGCCTTGGCCGGGTTGACGGTAAGCGCTTCGCGGGCGAAATTCTTTTCGCGGTACTCCCAGGTCTTGGCGAATTCAACCTGACTCTTCAGGTCTTCGACAGGGACGGCATATTCGAAATTCTTCTTCTTGTTCTCGAACATTTCCTTGTATTCGGGTTCGCGGAACAGGTTGAAGTGGTCTAATACTTTTTCAGCGTTCTGACTCATTTTGAGCTCCTTACATAACGGTGAGGGGTGATTAGTGATTGGTGACTGGCTGCCAGTACGGCCCACCAATCACCCAATCGCCGCATTTATTGCTTCCAGGGGGTCTTGGTCAAAGCCCACACCGGATTGTTGATGGCCATGTCCATGTCACGGGCGAAGATGGCAAAGCCGTCATAGCCGTGGTAAGGACCCGAATAATCCCAGCTGTGCATCTGGCGGAATGGCACGCCCATTTTCTGGAACACGTATTTTTCCTTGATGCCGGAACCGACCAGGTCGGGCTGCACGGCTTCGACGAATTTCTCGAATTCGTAGCCGGTAACGTCGTCATAAATCAGCGTGCCGTCCTTCACGTAATGCGTGGTGCGCTGATAATCGTCGTTGTGGCCGAATTCGTAGCCGGTGCCGACCACTTCCATGCCCAGGTCCTCATAGGCGCCGATCACATGGCGCGGACGCAGGCCGCCGACGAACAGCATGACCTTCTTGCCCTGCAGGCGCGGCTTGTACTTGGCAACCACGTCGTCGGTCAGCTTCTTGTACTTGGCAATCACGGCTTCGGTTTTTTCCTTGATACTGTCGTCGAAGAAACCGGCGATCTTGCGCAACGATTCCTCGATCTTGGAGGGGCCGAAGAAGTTGTATTCCACCCAGGGGATACCGTACTTCTCTTCCATGTGGCGGCTGATGTAGTTCATCGAGCGGTAGCAGTGCAGGATGTTCAGCTTGGCCTTGGGGGTATTTTCCAGCTCTGCGATGGAGCCGTCGCCGGACCACTGGGCGATTACGCGCAGACCCATTTCTTCGAGCAGGATACGGCTGGACCAGGCGTCGCCGCCGATGTTGTAGTCGCCGATGATGGCGACGTCATACGGAGTAGCCTCGAACTTGTTCTTTTCCGGGTCGGTCTTGTCGAACACGAAATCGCGGATGGCGTCGTTGGCAATATGGTGGCCGAGGGATTGCGACACGCCGCGGAAACCTTCGCAACGCACCGGCACGATGGTCTTGCCTTCGTATTCCTTGGCTTTCTTCTTGGCGACGGCTTCGATATCGTCGCCGATCAGGCCGATCGGGCATTCGGACTGGATGGAAATGCCCTTGTTGAGCGGGAACAGGCCCTGAATCTCGTCGATGATTTTTTCCAGCTTCTTGTCGCCGCCGAAGACGATGTCCTTTTCCTGGAAATCCGAGGTGAACTGCATGGTGCCGAAGGAGTCGATGCCGGTAGTGCCGATGTAGTAGTTACGGCGCGATGCCCAGGAATACTGGCCGCAGCCGACCGGGCCGTGGGAGATATGGATCATGTCCTTGATCGGGCCCCACACCACGCCCTTGGAGCCGGCATAGGCGCAGCCGCGGATGGTCATCACGCCCGGCAGCGACTTAATGTTGGATTTGACGTCGCAGTCGGATTTGCCTTCCTCATGCACGCTCAGGTGTTTGGCGCGCCTCTTGGCGGCCTTCTCGGGGTAGGCCTTGAGGACCTCCTCGATCAGTTCCGCGCCATTGACGCGGGCTTCGGCTGTAGTACTCATTTTACTCTCCTGTATCTAGTAAGAAACTGTTTCAAAAATCGTTTGAGCGCCAGTTCGCAACTCTAGACCCCCGTAACTTTTGAAACAGATCCTCGGGGGGCCGGCGGGAACCCGGAGTCACAAACAGACCCCAGGCCCCGCCAGACTTGTTACTTAAGCAACATGGGCAGCTTTGCCGATGACGCTCTCGTCTTCCTTCTTCATGATGCCGAAGTCCATCAGCAGGTCTTCCAGTTCATCCATGGTGATGGGTGTCGGAATAGTGCCGTTACCGGCGTTGGCGTGGATCTTCCCAGCCAGTTGACGGTACTCTTCAGCCTGCTTGGAATCCGGTGCATATTCCAGCACGGTCATGCGACGCAGCTCAGCGTGTTGCACGATGTTGTCGCGCGGCACGAAATGGATCAGCTTGGTACCCAGCTTGCCGGCCAGCGCTTCGGCCAGTTCGTATTCCTTGTCGGTCTGGCGCTCGTTGCAAACCAGGCCGCCCAGTCGCACGCCGCCGGAGTTGGCATACTTCAGGATGCCCTTGGAGATGTTGTTGGCGGCATACATCGCCATCATTTCACCGGACATGACGATGTAGATTTCCTGTGCCTTGTTCTCGCGAATCGGCATGGCGAAACCGCCGCAAACCACGTCACCCAGAACATCGTAGGAAACATAGTCCACGCCGTCGTAAGCGCCGTTTTCTTCAAGGAAGTTAATGGAAGTGATCACACCGCGGCCGGCACAACCAACACCGGGCTCCGGACCACCGGACTCAACGCAACGGATGTCGCGATAACCGATCTTCATCACATCCTCGATTTCCAGATCCTCGACGCTACCGGCCTCGGCAGCCAGTGAAAGCACGGTATCCTGTGCTTTCGCGTGCAGAATCAAACGAGTGGAGTCGGCTTTCGGGTCGCAACCGACGATGAGGATTTTCTGGCCCATTTCGGAAAGTGCAGCCAGCGTATTTTGGGAAGTGGTGGACTTACCGATACCACCTTTGCCGTAGAAAGCTATTTGACGCAATGCAGCCATTTTAGTACTCCTTAAAAATTAAACATTCATTAAGACCGTCTGCTGCCGGGCTTCCGATTCCGAGTCGCAACATGTCACTCTTCTTATCCGGCGCCGGATGGTTTTGCGGCCATGCACCATGCCTAGTGCAAGGGGTATGCCAACCCGCACAATATTTATTAAGCCATTGATTAATATTGATATAAATAACGCACACAGAGCAATTCAGCCCGTTTTCCCGTCTGTCACAAACCCGACAAAGCAAGGGGCATGCGTTGCATTGCGGACAAGAGTTTTCCTCGCCGAATATCCCGGAAACTACCCGCCAAATTCCACATAAACAGCCTGAAACCCGCGCAGATACTGGCATTCACCGCCCCATATATTTTCAATTCACGCGCTGGTACAACACTTGCAGGGTGATTACCGACACATTTGACGGCTTGATGCAAAAACATGACCAACGAAACCATCCCGGAACAGCGACGCGGACTTAAACCGCTGCCCCAGATCCAGCACAACCCGCATTTCGAAACCATCGGCGGCGAAGCGGTCATTGCACGACTGGCCGACCGTTTCTACTTCCACATGGACACGCGGCCGGAAGCGGCCGGCATACGCGCGATGCATGAACCCGACCTCAGCCATGCCAGGCAGGTATTGGTGAAATTTCTCGTTGAATGGCTGGGCGGCCCCAAGGTGTATTCGGCGGAGCGCGGGCACCCGCGCCTGCGCCAGAAACATATTTCCTTTCCCATAGGCAATGCCGAGCGCGATGCCTGGATGCTCTGCATGAAACTGGCGATGGAAGATGTCGTCGCCAGTGTCGTACTCAGGCAGCAACTCGAACAGGCTTTTTTCAAAACCGCGGATTTCATCCGTAACGACAAAGGGAGTACCCACGCATGACCACGCTAGACCAGACTGTTTTTGCCAAGCTGAATGCCGACAAGCGTCTGCAGAACCCGGTGTTCAAGGACGCTACCAAAAAACCGGGGCGCTTCGGCTTCCGCGGTGAAATCGCCATCAAGTTCGCCGAACAGTTGGCCGACGAGGCACGTCCGCCGGAAATCACGGCTGACCAGGTAATGACCATCGCGCACGAAGGCGAGACCGGCATTCCGTTCTTTACCGGCTACCTGCTTTCCTTCGAATACCTCAAGCTGCTGGTCGATGCGCTGGGCGATGCCCTGCAACCGGACGGCAAATACATCATGTTCTGCAACAACATTGATCTGCTGAAGAAATACAAGGTCAGCATGGGTGGCGCGACCTTCTACATCCTGCCGCTGGATGAATCCACGGTGTACAACGAGTTGCTCGAATTGCTGCGCCTGGAAAAGAACGACCTGAAAAAACTCGATACCGCAGCCAAACTGGATGTTGTCGCTGACAAGGCGCTCGCATTCTCGGCGAATTACCCGGAAATTACGTTTGAAGAAGGTTTGAAGCTGATGGGGCCTGTGCGTAACCCGAACGAGAACCGCCCTGTCTGATTCCATCCGCCATACCGGTTCGCGATGAAACGGCATACGAAGCATGGCTCCCGGTTTCGGCATTCGCAGGAATGACTGAACAGGGAGCCGGTGTCGCCGCAATGAACAGCGAAGACAACCCGCAACGCTGGTGCTCCATCAACCTGGTCGGGGTACCGGCGGGACTGATCTCGTCTGCCGAATTCAATGCATACCCGCAGAAACTGAGCATTGCCGGGGTTCAGCAGACGCATCGCGGGCTGTTCCAGTTGCTTGCCGGTGCGCAAGACATGAATCAGGCCGCTGAAATCTTCCGCCACTACATGGAAATCGTCTTCGGGCTGGCCCCCCCCACCCCGGAAATGCGCGGCGCCGAGCGCCGCCGCTACCGTTCCAGCTACATCAAGCTGCTGGAAGGCTGGGGGTTCGATGCCAACAGCCCGCAGGGCGCGGTTCTCAAAGGCTGGGTGGAAAGCCGTTTCGGGCTGATTCCAACTTACCACAAAGCGGAGCTGAAACATTTTCCATCCCCGGCCTGGGTCGGTTATCTCGAAGCCAAGCTCTCCAGCCGTTTCCACAACAATAGCATCCATGCGCAACTCGACCTGCTATATGAATACTGCCAGTGGGTCGTTGCCCGCTTCGAACAACCGGGCGGAGAGTGCATGAAACTCTGGCGCGGCATCAACTGCCACGGCGAGCAGATGATCGTGGAAGGCAGCCTGCGCGCAGGCGAATGCGTGGTGCGGCTCAATAACCTGGTGTCATTCACCCGGGTACGCGCGCATGCGGAAGAATTCGGCGACTGGATACTGGAGGCACAGGTACCGGCAGCCAAACTGCTGTTCTTCCCCGGCCTGCTGCCGCACGCCCCGCTCAACGGCGAAGGCGAAGTACTGGCGCTGGGCGGGCTTTACCGCGTAAAAGCCAGCTATGTCTGACCGCCTTTACTCAAGGGCGCTTGGCGCTTACCTCGGACTGGCCGTCGGCGACGCACTCGGCGGCCCGGTGGAATTTCTCACGGCAACAGAAATCAGCCGGGGCGGAACACACCGCGAGATGACCGGCGGCGGCTGGCTCAGGCTCAAACCCGGCCAGATTACCGACGACACCGAAATGTCGCTCTGCCTGGGACGCGCATGGCTGGAAGCCGGCGGCTGGAGCGCGCGTATCGCCGCCGAGCATTTCGCTGGCTGGCTCAAACACCATCCCATCGATGTCGGCAACACCTGCCGCCGCGGTATCCGGCGCTACATGGTGGAAGGCACCCTGCACGGCACACCAAGCGAAGGCGATGCCGGCAACGGCGCCGCCATGCGCATCCTGCCGATAGCGCTGGCGACCTTCGGCGACGATGACGCCTTCGAAGTTGCCGCCATCGAACAGGCCCATATCACCCACCACCACCCCTTGTCCGATGCGGCCACATTGACGCTGGGCCACATGGTGCATGCGTTGCTGGCGGGGCTCAGCATGCTCGAGTGCCGCAAACTGGCCAATGTACTGGTTTACGCCTATCCTGAATTCAGGTTCTCGCCCTACCCGGGCCGCGCCAGCGGCTACATCGTGGATACCATGCAGACCGTCATGCACCATTTTTTCCATACGGATAATTTTGAAGACTGCGTCGTGGAAACCGTCAATCGAGGCGAGGATGCCGACACCACGGGTGCGATCGCCGGCATGCTGGCAGGAGCCCGGTATGGCGTGGAAGCGATTCCCAAACGCTGGCTGGATAAGCTGGATGCCGCAATAAAAGCCGACATTGAGCTGCAGGCCGGGCAGTTGTTGCAGGATAAAAGCAAATAGCGATAAAGGAATAGAAGAGACAGAGACCGGAAGCCTCCTGGGCACGCATCAGAATTGCCCTATGCCCTTCTATCATGAAAAAACAGGTTTAAGCACCCAAAGGAACATCATCATGGCCATCGTCACCTTTTACGAAAAACCCGGCTGCGCTAACAACAGCCGCCAGAAAGCCATGCTGGCGGCAGCCGGCCACACCGTCCAGGCCAAAAACCTGCTGATCGAACCCTGGACCAAAGAACGCCTGCTGTCCTTCTTCGGTAACCGCCAGGTCGCCGAATGGTTCAACCGCGCAGCGCCCAGGATCAAATCCGGCGAAATCATCCCCGAATCGCTGGACGCCGATACCGCGCTCGCCATGCTGCGCGCCGAACCCCTGCTGATCCGCCGCCCGCTGATTGAAGCCGATGGACGTAGAGAGACAGGGTTCGACCAGGAATTGATTGATGCATGGCTGGGCTTAAACCTAAGGGTGGAAGGAAACATGGAAGGATGCGGAAAAGGACACGATGCAAAACCGTGTCCCTAGCGAGTTGATCCGGCATCTCGCCCGACCTGTACCATCGGCCCGAGCATGCGCCAAGGGGGCCGTTTGTTTTTTTATCTGAATCAGATCGCTCCCCAAGGGTGCAACAATACAATATCCTTTCAATATGGGATGCCCATTTCAGGTTAAGCAGCATCTATTCATCACATAGGATTCCAACAATTGAAATCAAAAAGCAGAACAGCCATTTTCAGCAGCGGTCTTGGCATAGGTACTCTCGGCGGCCTGATCGGGCTCGGGGGAGCAGAATTCCGGCTTCCCTTACTCATCGGGATGTTCGGTTTCAACGCCTTGCCTGCGGTTATCATCAACAAGGCTGTCAGCCTGGTGGTGGTTGCGTCTTCGCTCCCGTTCCGCGCCGGCAGCATTCCTTTTGCCAATGTCCTGGATAGGTGGGACATTATTGCCACCCTGCTGGCCGGCAGCCTGACTGGTGCCTGGTTCGGCGCCGGGTGGGCCACAAGGCTTAAATCGCACACCCTGTCCCGCGTGTTGGCAATCCTGCTGGTGGCAATCGCCGTCGTTCTCCTGGCTGGTCACAAACCCGCGGCCAGCGGCCCGCCAGTCTTCAGCGGTGTCATACTGGCCCTGGTCGGCATGGCCGCCGGCTTTGGTATCGGTGTCGTCGCATCCATGATGGGGGTTGCAGGAGGGGAATTGCTTATCCCGACTATCGTTTTACTCTTCGGGGCCGATATAAAGCTCGCGGGCAGCCTGTCGCTTGCCATCAGCCTGCCCACCATGATCGTAGGTTTCGCGCGTTACAGCAGGGACCAAAGTTTCAGCATCATCCGGTCCGAGCGCAAGTTCCTCATGTTGATGGCTGCCGGTTCGCTGGCTGGAGCGTTCATTGGCGGTCAACTGCTTGGCATCGTCCCGGCCCCGGTATTACTGCCGATACTCGCCGCCGTTCTTCTAATTTCAGCAGTCAAAGTCTGGCGTCATGCATGAACAGGCCAAAAATGCCGAGCAAATGTCTGCAACAGAAGACAAAAAGCTGCGCTTTACGTTAGGCTCTCATCAAATTCTGTAGGCAGGCGCATGTGAAGAAGCACCATCTCGAAAAACTTCATGAGGAGCATCGTCCAGAGGCTATTCAGCAGCGCCTGGCCAAAACCGCCCAGTCGCAAAGCATATCCGACACCATTCTTGGTGGAATAGACGGATGCATCACGACATTCGCCGTCGTCTCGGGATCCGTAGGCGCAGGCCTACCGGCTTCCATTGCCCTTGTGCTGGGTTTTGCCAACCTGTTTGCAGATGGCTTTAGCATGGCCATAAGCAACTACGAAGCCATCAAGGCCAGACGGGAATTTGCCGAAGAAATCAGGCGTACGGAAGAACAGCATATAGACCAGATTCCGGCAGGGGAGCGTGAAGAGATACGGCAAATTTTCCAGAACAAGGGATTCAATGGAGAAATCCTTGAGAAAATTGTCGAAACGATAACCCAGGACCGCAGACTGTGGGTTGAAACCATGCTCACGGAAGAACATGGGCTTGAAAAAACAGTTCCCAGCCCATGGAAATCGGCTGTTGTCACTTTTACCGCCTTTCTTGTCATCGGGGTGATGCCCCTGATGCCATTACTTACGCCGGGGCTGGAGATGCAGCAGCAGTTTTCCCTGAGTGCAGTTGTCGCAGCCATCGTGTTCTTTGCAATCGGAATGCTGAAGAGCCTGGTTTTTGCAAAACCGGTTTTGCAGGCCGGATTCAGTACCTTGTTGACCGGCGGCACAGCAGCCGGCCTTGCCTACCTGACGGGTTACATACTTCGGGAGATTTTTGGCATTGTATAAACATTATTGCCATCAACATTGCCTGATAGGCAACAGGGGGCAGTTCTCCCGGCCCATGCCCGCTTTTTTATCTTTAGTTGCCTTCCGGATGGTCTGGTTTAGCACCTAAAAAAGTAAAGCCAACGGGCATGGCGCCTTATACAAGCCCCGCAAACACCTTTTCAGCCGCCGCTGTCAGTTCATCCGCGTTTTTCTCGCTGCCATCAGGGCCGCGCACTACGGCACCGGAATCCTGTGCCAGGGCTGCGGCAATCATCACGACGCTCGCCTCTTCACGCGGGTCTCCGCTCCATTGCAGGGTGATGGCACTGTCTTTGCCGTTGATTGCATTGCTGGCATCGAAGCGCAGGGTCAGGCCGGCATCTTCGCCGTCCAGCGTACAGGGCAGGTAACCCGAGCTGGCAAAGGGTACGTAGTCGTCTTCCAGCGTGAGTTTGAAGCCGAGCGCCTTGATGGCCGCCTGTAATTTTTTGCGCAACGGAATGTCTGCGCGATTGATGAATGCGGTGTAGGTGCGTGCCATTTTGAGAAACCCCTGATTATCAAGTGGACTTCGGCCGTTCTGACGGCTTGTAATTGCTGAAATGGCCTTCCCTCGCGGCTTGGGCGCGGGCACTGGCGATGATAGAGGCGCTTTGGCCGGGAGCGGCAGGTCTGGAGAGCAGTTTTTGCATTTCCCGGCCGCATTCCGGGCATGCGGGCTTGCTGTCGTGCCTGGTCAGCAGTTCAAGCGTCTTGTTGCAGGTGCTGCAGTGAAAGTCGTAGAGTGGCATGCTGGTTCCCTCGTCTCAGGCGGCGGCAGGGACCGCGCTCATTTTTCCTGTTTGCAGCCATTCCACGAATTGCGCCAGCGGCAGGTCGATACGGGTGATGTCCTGTTCCTCGAGGAATTTCTGCTCCATGCGGGTGAGCGGGCCTTCTATCACGGCCCAGTGTTTATCCGAGGAACGCTTCATGACTTGCCGCGCATAGGTGCGGGTAAGCTGGTTGTTGAAGCGGCAGCCGAGGAACAGGAAGTTCTTGCCACTGCGCAGTGCCTGCACGCGTGGCGGGATAGGTGTCTGGATGTCTATTTCGGTCAGGACTTCGACATAGTCGGAATCCGAGATGATGAAATTCCTTGCTGGGATGATGGAGCCCAGCGGTTTGTAGAGCACGGTCTGCCATCGATCAGCTTCATCGGCCTCGACCTGGTCGCCCTTGTCGTTGAAGTAGTTCACCCATGAGCCGAAGTGCTCCGACTGGGAAACGCCCTGGATCTGGCCCCAGTGGCCTTGCCCGAACATGGCCCTGGCCATGGCGTCGTCGTACCAGGTGTCGACGACCAGCGGGAATTGCCTGCCCGCGATAAAGCGATGCAGGGCGTTGGGCTCAACCCCGGGTGCGAATGCATCGCTCATCAGGCTCACCACCGTTTTGCGGTGCTTGAAATTCTCGATGAACTGCGCGGCGGCGGTCAGGTTGTTGCGAATCTTGTGCGGTACGCTGACCTTGCTGGTGAGCAGTTTCACCAGGTCATCCGGTGTCGCTGGCACCGGGCAGCCTTCCGGCGCCAGCGACAGCACGGCAGGCCCGAGGTAGGGAATCAGTGTGCCGGCAGCCAGGCTGTCGGCGATTTCATTCAGTGGCGCAGTGGTCATGATGGCTTCCTTGGTGATCCTTATAGATAAATCGCCGCCCCGGCACCCACGTTGATGGAGGCGTCCTTGGCTGTCTTGACGATGAACGCAATTTCGTCTTCCGTGATGTGCGCATGGAAAGGCAGCGCGATCGCGCGGTCTGCCACTTTTTCGGTGACCGGCAACTTGCCTTTGCGATAGCCGTATTGCTCGATGTAGGCACGCTGCAGGTGCAAGGGGCGGCAATAGGCGGCAGCTTCGACCAGTTCGGTTTCGAGATCGTCCACCAGCGCATCGCGGCTGCTGGCAGAAAATCGCGTGCCAAGATGCATGGTATAGAGAAACCAGTGCACTTCGTCGACACCGGGGGCGATATACGGCGGCTTGATGCCTTCAAAGCTGGAAATCTGCGCCTGGTACCAGACTTCAACCTGTTTGCGGTTGGCGAGCAGTTCAGGCAGGCGCTGCAACTGAATCAACCCCAGCGCCGCGGCCATTTCCGAAATACCGGCATCCAGCGGCGTGCGCAGGGTGGCGGTAAGCGAGCCGATTTCATCCCGCCGGCGCTTGCGGTAATGCCGCAGCTTGAGCGCCAGCGTGTCGTCATCGGTGACGATCATGGCGGCCTGCCCGCAACAAATGACCGCGGGCTGGGAAAAGTCGAATATCGCCACATCGCCAAAGCTGCCGACCAGCGCGCCTGCGTAACGTGAGCCGATGGATTCGGTAGCGTCTTCGATCAACAGGGCTCCTGATTGCGCAGCCAATGCACGCAGCCTGTTCCAGTCCGCCGGGTGGCCGTTGGTGTTTGCCGCAAGTATGGCTTTGGTACGTTCGCTCAGCCTGGCTTCGACCTTGTCTGGCGACAGGGTTTGCGACCAGTAGTCGATGTCGGCCAACACCGGGCTGGCGCCGCTCCAGGAAATCGCATGGGCGCACTGGTGCCAGCCGTAGGCCGGCGCGATCACCTCGTCGCCCGTTTTGATGCCCGCTGCTTTCAGCACCAGCAGAACACCCAGGGTGCCGCTGGAGACTGCAATCGCATGACGGCGCCCCAGATAAGCGGCGAAAGCTGACTCGAATGCCTCCGTCAGCGGCCCGTTTACCTGTTGACTGCGGCCAAGCACCGTTTGCACTGCAGAAATTTCCGCTGCAGTGTAGTCGGGGTCGGTCAGTGCAATCCAGTTGTCCGTCATCCGAATATCCGTCCTGTCGCGCTACAACTGCGCCACGACAATGCCGGTCGCCACGCTGGGGTCCCGGGTGATCTGCACGCAATGTTCACGGGTATCGAGCAGATAAAGGTTATAACTGTCCAGCTCGCGGAACGGCGGCTCATCGATATCGCTGGCCGACAGGCGTATGAAGCTCAAGTCAGGAAAACAGTCCTTGAGCAGCGGTATCGGATTGTTGGTCATTGTCCTGAATTCAGCCAATGCCTCTTCAATTTCGTTCAGTTTTTCCAGCGTAATGCACATAACAAGCTCCTATTCACCCATGCGGCGGGCTTCAACCGTGATCGGCAAGCGGGTGTCCGCCGCCATCTCCGGCAATGCCAGTTGCCACCCGTTGGCAAGCTTGACCGTTCCTCCCCACATCCCCGGCTTCTCGATTTCGACAATCGGTTCTTCCAGGTCCTTCTTGGGAACGTAGGCGGACAACTCGCCGTTTTCATTACGCCGGATCATGACTTTCATGCTGCAACCTTTCGGTGATTAATATGCGTTGTGTCTATGCCACCAGCAAACCCGGCATCATCTGCCTGGAAATGGCGGCTACGGCGCCAGTCACGGCATCCACGTCGGTCAGGGTGGTTTCATGTGACAGCGAAAACCGCACCGAGGAAAGCGCATCTTCACGGCTCAGGCCCATGGCCAGCAGCACGTGCGAAGGCTCGGTGCCGCCCGCAGTGCAAGCACTGCCCTGGGAAGCCATGATGCCGGCCTGTCCGAGGCGATGCAGAAATTCCTCGCCGTGGAGTCCGGGCAGGCAGATATTGGTGGTATTGGGGACGCGCGGCTCGCTGCCGTTCACGCGAGCAAAGGGCAAACTGGAGAGTATGCCGCTCTGCAACCGGTCACGCAGCCCGGCAAGCCCGGCGTCATGAGCGTTCATGTGTTCCTGGGCCAGGCGGCAGGCCGCGGCCAGCCCGATGATCCCCGGCAGGTTTTCCGTACCGCCGCGCCGATTGCGCTCCTGATGGCCGTAGAGCAACGGTTGCAGAGCCGCGCCTTTACGCACGTAAAGTACGCCGACACCCTTGGGCGCATGCAGTTTATGGCCGGAAAATGAGAGAAAATTGCAGCCGAACTGCCCGACGGACAAGGGTATCTTGCCAGCGCTCTGCGCTGCATCGATATGCAACGGGACAGCATGCGCATGGGCAATGGCGGCAGCCTCGGCCACCGGGAATATCACGCCGGTTTCGTTGTTGGCATGCATCAATGTAAGCAGGGCCGTATCCGGCGTGACGGCAGCGGCCAGCGCCGGCATGTCCAGCCCGCCGAGGTGGTTGACCGGCACCTTCACCACTTCCACCCCTTGCGCGGCAAGCTGCGCCAGCAACCGCAGGGTGGATGAATGCTCGACCGCACTGGTGACGATCTTGCGCCGCGACGGGTTGGCCTGCAACGCACCGAGTATCGCCATGTGGTTGGATTCGGTCGCGCCGCTGGTAAAGACGATTTCGGCAGGGCCGGCCTGGAGAAAAGCGGCAACGCACGCACGCGCGGCAATCAATGCCTGCCTGGCATGCTGCCCGAGCGGATGACTGCTGGCGGGGTTGCCGTAATGCTCGCAGAACCACGGCTGCATGGCTTCCATCACCTGCGGCAGGACGCGGGTCGTGGCGTTGTTATCCAGGTAATGCACGCTCACCGCCAGAACTCCCTTTTCGGGTCGGCGACCAGCCGCGCCAGCAGCACGGGCAGGCTCAGGTACTCCGAGTGCGCGCGCCAGCGCTGTTTCTCGTCATCTTTCTGGTACAGGCGCCAGAAGTTGCCTTCCTGGAATTCAATGCGCGCAATATCGATAACGCCGCCATCCTGATCGACATTGCGCGAACAGCAAGGGCTGCGCACCAGGTAACCATCCATATCCGGCAGCACCGTCGGCGAAACGTATTTATATCGCTCACGCTCTGCCAGGGTTTTTTCGATACGCTTGCGGTCCACCTCGTTCGGATGCGGGCAAACCTGGTCATGGATGCGTTCTGCAATCATGCGCGCACCCTCCCTCCCTGCACCAGGATGGAGATTGCCAAACCAGCCGTGTGTGCATGCTTCAGCATGGCTCGATTTCCTCCTCCAGCACGCCCACCACCTTGCCGTCGGCAAATTCGACCAAATAGATGGGCTCGCCGGTCTCTTCCACCAGCCCCACATTGACGACTTCTCCATGCTCGCCCTGCTCCGCAAGGATGGCATCCGCCGGCACGTCCGGGTAGCTGCCGTCATTCACGAGATTCATGGTGGTTTTCACCGGCTGGCCCCATTGGAACCTGGCTTCACGCGGCTCAGCCATGGATTTCCCCTTCGTCTTCCACGACGGCTTCATCCGTCAGTTCCAGCTCCTTGCCGCGCATGCCGACGCGATAACCGAGTTCGTAAAAATCGATGCCGTAAATGTAGAACTGCTGCAAAAAGGTGCCGATACTGGTGACATAACCTACATCGCCCTTGCTCACCAGAATTTCGCCGACCTCCCTGCCCTGAAAGGTGCCATCGTTGCGCACGTATTTTTTCGAGCGCACCTTCTGTCCGTATTCGAACTTGGGCGGATTGACCAATTCCACGGTATCGCCATCGCGATTGATGTTAGTAGCCATGCATATTCTCCCTGGAGCTCATCTTCAAACGCTTGAGCGCGATATCGACCACAGCCTCATCTTCATCGGCCGCCATATCGGCCAGGTGTTCGACAGGCACGCGTTGCGCAACTTCGAAGCGCACGCGCCAGTCATGGTCAAAACGAAACGGCGGCAGCAAACCGGTAGGCATCCGGCGGATAGCCGTCAGCCGCACTTCATCGTCGCTATCATTTGCCAGCATGGGCAGCCACTCATGGCCGATTTTCGATGCCACCACCTGGCGTACCGATGAATCCGGATCACGAACCAGATGAAACAGCATTCCCGGAGCGATGCGGCACGCAACGACCACCCGCACGTAATAGTCTTCGTCCTTCAGCATGGCTGGCAGGTCATTCAGTTCCAGCCGCGAGGCGACCCGCACACGCACTTCGCGGTCAGGATCACGAAGCAGCTTGACCAACTGCCTGGGCGGCAGGCGCAAGGCAACGCTGGCCCGCACGGTTTCGTCGGGATCGCTGACCAGCCGGTTCAACTGGAACAGGTCAAGGTACTTGGCAGCTACTGCCCGCACCTCGAAATAGGCATGATCCATATAATGCGTGGCCAGGCCGGGATTGGTGCCGAAAAAGCGATCTATACGCTTGGCATAACGGTCATGCACGCAGGCGCGCAAAGGCTTGCACGTCCCCAGCGCCAACCGGTCGAGGTGGGCGCAGCCGGCACAATCAATCGCGCCGCCCTGCCAATCCACTGCCGGTATGTCGCTGTCAATCATCGTAATCATCCTTGCCTATGCGTGCCAGCACATCCAGCAGCAATTGGCCGCCGATCCTGTTGGCCGGGTCGAGTTCCAGCAGTTTTTCCACTGCCAGCGAGCCTTCCACCAGGCGATTGAGGCGCAACAACAGGTAGGCGTAAGCCTTCAGCACAAACAGGTAAAAACGATGCGCCGGTTCATCGCCGCGGAAATCGGCATCTGCCGGGGTGACTTCATACCAGTGCGGAGGCAGGTGCAATTCCGCAGAAACCGTCAACAAACAGGCCTCGGCAACTTTCAGGGCTTCCGGCAGCCGGTTCTTGTAAAAGTAATAACGGTACTCGCCAACCTGGACCACGGCATTGCCATGCGCAATTGCCTTGGCCAGCGCGAGATGCATTTCCGCCTTGGCGTCATCTGCATACGCGTGGCTGGCAAGACGCAGATGCTCCTCCGCCACCGGAGGCAGGTTCCGGTAGCGTTCGGCAAACCAGATATTTTCAAGCGCTTCACCTTCCATGATGTTCAACCTCGGCCTCTGTGTCCCGTGTAATCCCTATGGTCTGACCCTGATGCAGGTCAGTGCTTGCGCTGAATGCTGGCGATGCTCACCGTGACCGGCCCGTCCGCATGCTCGCCATGGCCGCCAGCGCTACTGCTGCAACCGCAGTTTCCGCCCTGGGGCGTGATGAAGGTCAACCCGGATTCCATCGGCGTATCCTTGAAATCGATGGTGGCGCCATCCAGCAATATTCTGGATTCGGCGGGCAGGAACAGCTTCAGCCCGCTCGTCTCGATCACGGCATCGCCTTCGAGCGGAGCCGCCTCCACGGTAAACTCCGAGCTCAATCCCGAGCAACCGCCCGGACTCACCACCAGACGGAAACCATGTTCCGGCGTACCGCCATTGAAGCGAATCATGCGGCTGATGAATTTCTCTGCCTTGGGGGTCATTGTCAATTCCATGATGACCTCATGCCGCCTGGTAACGCGGATAGGCGTTATCGATAATGCAGGTGTTATCCACCGGACAAGCGGCCACGCACTGCGCTTCATCGAAATAGCCGATGCACTCGGTGCATTTTTCCGGCTTGATGTAGAACACGCCGTTTTTCTCGAAAATGGCCTGGTTCGGGCATTCCGGCTCGCAAGCCGAACACCCTGTGCATTGCGAACCGACGATCTTGTATGCCATGGTATTTCTCCTGTTGAAAATTGTTTGGTCTGCCCCGATCAGGCTGCCACGAACGCACCCTGGCGAATGGCGGCATCGCCGCGCGGCTGGTGCCTGAGCTCGCCGTTGGCAATGCGCTGGCGGTAGGCGTTGAACCAGGATAACGCCGCCTTCTCGATAAACTCGTGGGCGTATTCTTCCACCGGTTCGATACCGGCAGCCTTCAGTTCATCACGTGGACAGGCGCCGATCTTGGCCACCAGGACCGCATGGCAATCGTTGATGGCATTGACGATGGAAGGCAATTGCTCGTCCTCGCCGAAACCGCCCTGGCAGTAGAGGTCGACACGGCGATGGCCGACGAAGAGCGCCTCATCCTTGCTGACCTCGAAAATCTGGAACTCGGTGGCATGGCCGAAATGCTGGTTGACCTTGCCGTGCCCTTCAGTGGCAACGGCAATCAGCACCTTCATGTCGGGATCCACGTTCTCCAGGTCCAGCGCGGCCGCCAGTGCGTCCACCTTGGCCTGGTGCTGCGACTGGCGCTCGGCCTCGACTTTTTCCTGGTAAGCACGGCGTTTCTCCAGGTCGTAGACGATGTCCATGTCCTCGATTTTGTCCAGGGTGAATTCTTCCGAACGGTCTTCACCCAGCAGGCCGACAGCATCGGCGCGGCACTGACGGCAATGCCGCATCAGGTTGGCGCCGCCCATGCAGGCATCCTGCACCTCCTTCAGTTCCTGCGCGGTGGGCCCGCGCTGGCCGGTCAGGCCGAACACGGTGCCGTGCTCGGCTTCTGAAATCAGCGGCATGATGTTGTGCAGGAAAGCGCCGCGCTTCTTGACCTCACGGTTCACCTCAATCAGGTGCTCGTCATTGATGCCGGGGATCAGCACCGAGTTGATCTTGGTGAGCACCCCGCGCGCGGTCAGCATTTCCAGGCCTTTCATCTGCTGCTCGTGCAGGATGCGTGAAGCCTCGACGCCGGTGATGCGCTTATGGTTCCAGAATATCCATGGGTAGATCTTGGCGCCGATCTCCGGGTCCACCATGTTGATGGTAATCGTGACGTGGTCGATGTTGTACTTGCAGATTTCGTCGACCTGTTCCGGCAAGGCCAGGCCGTTGGTCGAGATGCAGAGCTTGATATCAGGCGCAGTCTCGTGAAGCATGCTCATGGTATCGAACGTCTTTCTCGGGTTGGCGAGCGAGTCGCCGGGGCCGGCAATGCCCAGTACCGTCATCTGCGGGATTTCGCTGGCAACGGCCAGCACCTTCCTGACGGCCTGTTCGGGCGTAAGCTTCTGCGACACCACGCCGGGGCGCGATTCATTGGAACAATCGTACTTGCGATTGCAGTAATTGCACTGGATGTTGCACGCCGGCGCCACCGCCACATGCATGCGGGCGAAATGATGGTGCGCTTCCTCGGAATAACAGGGGTGGTTCTTGACCTTATCCCAGATTTCCGCAGGCATGTCGTCAGGCCCGGCTGACGAACCGCAACTGGCCTTGCCTTCGCCGCCTGTCGTACCGCAACCGGAAACAGCCGGCTGCCCGGCAACTTCGACCTTGATACCGCTCAATGGCCTGAGACGGCCGGTATTCGATACCGCACTTTCCAATGCATTTTCCATGATGTTGGTCTCTGGTAAAGGATTTAATCTGGATATTGCAAATCGTATGCCACACTTGAAATTTAAATAAAGTATATTTAAATCATAAGGTTACATACGCATCCCAGGTGCTGTGTTTTTTGTCGCTATTGCGACAAAGCCATGACTTTGTCGCAAAGGGAACAGTCGCCGGAAAAACGTGGACCACAAGGCGTACGGCAGCCCTGAACGGCCTCATCGGAAATAGTGCGAAGCGCCGCCGCGACCGCTGTATCAGCGGCTTTGAGAGTGAAAAAAAACCATGTGGGGAGAGTGGAGCGGGGACGTGCCGTCATCATTGCCTGAACGCGCGCGATTAATGAAAACCGGGCGCTTCCGGCAAGGCAGCCGGCATATTAAAAACGCTTGACCTCAATGTTATATTTCTTGAGCGCATACCCCATTTGACGCGGGGTCAGATTCAGCAGGCGGGCGGCCTTCGCCTGTACCCACCCGCTTTTTTCCATGGCACTCACCAGTTGTTCACGCTCTGTCATGACGGCCACTTCCGTCTCTTCAGGCACCCTTGCCGGAGACGGTTGATGCACCGGCTCGGCAATCGGCGCAATCGGGATCACATCGCCTGCAGGCTGATATTTCCATAGCGTTGAAGAAAGGCAATGGTTGGTCTGACAGGGAATATCCACCTCGCGAATCACGTTATTACGCGTCATGGTGGCGAACCGCTCCACACAGTTCTCAAGCTCACGAACATTGCCGGGCCAATAGCAGCTACTCAGCACACGCATGGCTTCCGGAGTTATGCTGACCTTGGCGCTGTTTTCACGATTGAATCGAGCCAGAATGTTTTCGACCAGCAAGGGAATGTCATCACGCCTGTCG
Organism: Methylophilaceae bacterium; assembly: GCA_905339275.1. Lineage (GTDB taxonomy): Bacteria > Pseudomonadota > Gammaproteobacteria > Burkholderiales > Methylophilaceae > UBA6140. Next base: position 135,013 of record CAJPFK010000001.1, on the reverse strand, counting down.
CGCAACGGAGGCAGAAAAATAGAGATGACATTGATGCGGAAATAAAGGTCCGAACGGAACTCCCCCTTGCTGACGGCTTCTTCCAGATTGCGGTTGGTTGCGCAAATCAGGCGCACGTCCACCTTGATGGTCTTGTTGCCGCCCACGCGCTCCAGCTCCCGCTCCTGCAGCACCCGCAGCAGCTTCACCTGGAAGGCAGGTGAGACATCCCCGATTTCATCCAGAAAAAGCGTGCCACCATTCGCCTGTTCAAAGCGCCCCTTGCGCTCCTGCAGCGCACCGGTGAATGCGCCCTTCTCATGCCCGAACAACTCCGACTCAAGCAGGCTTTCGGTCAGCGCGGCGCAATTGACCTTGATAAACGGCTTATCCTTGCGTGCAGAGAGAAAGTGTATCGACCTGGCAATAATCTCCTTGCCCGTACCCGACTCGCCCCGTATCAGAATCGTGCTTTTACCCGGAGCCGCCATATGCACATCCGCAAATACCTCATGCATGCGCTTGGATTGACCCACCACATTGTCCAAACTGTATTTGCCTGCCAGCTCTTTCTGCAGGCGTGATTTCTCCTGCATCAACATATCGCGGTCGTCAGCCACCTGCCGATTCAACTGCATCGTCTGTCCGATCAGGTTGGCGACCATGGTCAGCAGTTGGAGGTCGTCCTCAAAACCACACCACTTATCCCCTTCCTGCCGCTCGAACGACAGCACGCCTATGCATTTCCTGCCGACCTTGATCGGAACCCCAAGAAATGAAATAGCCTGATTCTCCACCACCCGGCGGGCGCCCGTACGATTCAGGAACAAAGGCTCGCGTGCCACATTCGGCACAACCGCCGGCATGCCTGTCTGGAAAATCCGGCCGGTTACGCCCTCACCCACGCGAAACCTGGCGCGCAACATCTCCTCGCGGCTGAATCCAACCGCGGCGATGATACCCAAATAACCGTCTTCTTCGCTGCACACCATGCCGCGTTGCATATTCAGATGCGCGGCGATCACATTGAGCACCTGCCGCAAGGTTTTATGCAGATCCAGCGAAGAACTGAGTATCTTGCCAATCTCGTAGATGGTAACCAGCGCTACGTGATTTGATCCTTGTGATGGAGACATGTCGTTTTGTCCTAAACCCTACTCTAAAATATCAGAGCAAAAACCAAAAGCAGAGATATGGGATTACTAGCAAAATACATGCCGACTAATTAGCCGGATAGAGTCCGATGGCATTCCAGGCATTCGTCCTGCCGAAAAAAAGGGAAGTGCATGAAGGAAATAATCTGGCGCCATGCATGAAACCATTAAGCGCATGCATCCTTCTGCCAAGTTCTAGTTTTTGTAACGGCGCTAACGCCGTAAATTACCGGAAACAGGTCGATTATCCGCCTGTCATCCTAGGTACTGGCGGCCATGGTGACAATATGCTGCGCAGCATCCTGGATGGTTCTGACCCGCAGCGGCCTTGGCAATATTTCCTTCACATTCAGGTTGTCCAGCTTCAGTAAAAGATCAGACGTACAGGACGAGACGATCGCCACAATAGGAACATTTTCATTGCATTTGGTATGGCCGGACCTGATTGACTCGATCAGGGTCAACTCCTCTTCGCCATGGGAAAGGCCGATAATCAGCCCGTGAAAGGCGATGCTCCCGCATTTCCTCCTGGCAACGGATACGGTCGCCGTCTGGAAAACATGGGCAAACCCGGTCTCTTTCGCATTCATGGAAAATGCATGCCTGACCATATAGTTGTTTTCGAGCAGAAGAATCGAGGGGATGAAACCCCGAACAGCCTTGATACTGACAAGAGGCATGGGATTATTCATTTTGTTCACCAATTTTTCCGGCCAGGCTGGGAACAAGTTCAGCAACGACCATATGACTGAGTGTTACCAGTATGGACAAGTCCGTTGAATCGAAACTTCTGGGTTTCCTGTCTATCAGGCATAACGTACCGACTCTTTCCCCTGTCGGCAGGGTAAGCGGAGCGCCGGCATAAAAGCGGATAAACGGGTCGCTGATGACCAGGGGATTGTCATGGAACCGTTCATCCCTGATTGCATCTTCGACCACCATGACGCAGTCCTCCAATATGGCATGCGCGCAAAACGAAATATCCCGGCTCGTTTCACAAGCATCAATGCCGACAAAGGATTTGAACCATTGCCTGTGTTCGTCAACCAGGGAAACCAGTGCTATCGGCACATCGAACTCAAAACAGGCGAACTGGGTAATGCGATCAAATCTCTCTTCGTGCGTGGTATCTAAAATGAGCAGACTCCTGAGCGCTTGCAGGCGTTGATCTTCATTTTCTGGCTTTTGCGGAATAATCATTCGAGCTTTCTGAGCATGTAACTCTGCTTTGCAGACTGATAGCTGATTCTATGCGGCAAAGCGGCAGTTCATTTCGTCAAAGTAATAGCCTAATCCCCATCATTCTCGGGGTTTAGGTTTTCAATGAAGACAAATTCAGATCGACTCAATGATGAAACCCGGAAAATCACCTTCCATGCCGAGCATAGTGTGATTTTCCGGGTTTCCGGTTGATTTGGATCAACCCCGCGTTGAATCGTTGTGATTCCCGCTGTCTAGAATGTGATGTGCCAGTAATGATCCACCAGCAATGCAGCAAACAGCAGGCTGAGGTAAAGAATGGAATAGCGGAACATGCTGCGTGCCAGGGAATCCGAATATCTCCTGTATAACCCGATCGCATATGCCATGAACACCACGTTCAGGATCAATGAGGCAGCCAGGTAAATCAGGCCGCTCATGCCATGCCCGTATGGCATTAAAGCCACTGCAAACAGAATAACGGTATAGAGCAGGATATGCAGGCGGGTAAATTCTTCGCCGTGCGTTACAGGCAGCATGGGCATGCCGACCTTGGCATATTCCGCACGGCGGTATAACGCCAGCGCCCAGAAATGCGGCGGGGTCCACGCAAAGATAATCAGGAAAAGGATCAGCGCCTCCGGGGAAACGACATTGTTCACCGCTGCCCACCCCAGTATCGGCGGCATTGCGCCTGATGCGCCGCCAATCACGATGTTCAGGGGAGTCGCCGGTTTAAGAAAGATCGTGTAGATCACCGCATAACCGAGAAAAGTGGCAAAAGTCAGCCACATGGTCAGGGGATTGACAAAATAGTACAGGATAAACAGGCCAAGGCCGCCGAGCAGGCTGGCAAACACGACGGTCTGCACCGAAGTCACCTGGCCGGTAGGTAAAGGACGGCCCCTGGTGCGCGCCATCCTGGCATCGATCTTTTGCTCGATCAGGCAATTGAATGCGGCGGCAGCGCCGGACGCCATGCCTATACCAAGCATTGCCGCCAGCAACAGCCCTAGCGGAACCATCGTCGGCGTAGCCAGGAACATGCCGATCATGGCGGTGAATACGATAAGCGCCGTCACCCGCGGTTTACACAAGGGAAAGAACTTATGGAAGCCCTGCCCCAACTGGCCTCTGATTCTTTGCAAACTCGCAATCGTAACCGTACTCATGAAACACTCCCTATTTTGGCAATTCTGTGATTCTTGAATTCAACACTATTATTGCAATGACCAGCAACGCAGCGACCAGGTTATGCCCTACCGCCAGCACCAGCGGCAGGCGAAGTAACAGATTACCTATTCCCAATGCAATCTGCACTACCAGCAGGAGCCATAAAACCAGGCCGAGCTTGCGCATGGGCTCCACCTGCATCAATCGCCAGCCAAGCACACCCATATAGATCAGCACAACCAGGGCGCCGAGCCGATGCGTCCATTGAATCGCAGTCAGTGCCGCCAATTCCAGCGGCGTACCGTCAATCGATTCCCCCAGTTCGCGTATCCAGTGAAAGGCATTGGCAAAATCCATCTCGGGGAACCAGGCGCCGTGGCAGGTAGGAAAGTCCGTGCAGGCAAGCGCCGCATAATTCGTACTGGTCCAACCGCCAAGAAGTATCTGCGCAAACACCACCAGCACGGCACCGCGTATCCAGACTCTCAACCCCCTTGACTGGGCAAACCGGGGAGAAGCAGCACCCCAGTGACGGTGCGCAATCCAGGTAAGCATTGCCAGCGTTGCCATGCCGCCAAGCAGGTGCGCCGTCACAACGGCAGGCTTGAGCAGCATGGTCACCGTCCACATGCCCAGCATGGCCTGAAAAACGATGAGCCCAAGCAGCACGGTCGGCGTCCACGCCGACACCCGGATCAGGTTTCTCGCACGCCAGGCCAGAACAAACAGCGCCAGCACCAGAATGCCCAGCGTACCCGCCAGATAACGATGCAGCATCTCTTTCCAGGCCTTGCCATGATCGAATGCGCTATGCGGAAACGCTTCCTGTGCCTGCCTGATCGCCGCCTCACTTTCCGGCACGGACATCGTGCCATAGCAGCCGGGCCAATCCGGGCAGCCAAGCCCGGCATCCGACAATCGGACATAGGCTCCCAGCGAGACGACACAAAGTGCCAGCAACGTCGCGACCAGCGCAAACTGCCTGAACCATGCCGCCGATACAATTGACGCGCCCATCACTCAGCCCGCCCAGGCATAGGTCAGCAGCCGGCTCAAATCCTTGCGGATATCGGAGGCTGCCATGTTGATCGGATAACTCATCATCAGGTAACCCAGTGGGTCCACCAGATAGACGCGCTCGGCGCTACCTGCGGTGGAATCGGCAAGGTCGAACTGCCGTTTCAATGCAGAAACGCCGGCTTCTGGCTGATTGATGATGATGAGGTCAGGATATTTCTGCTTCAGGCCGCTCACGTCTGCATCGGACGTCACCAGAATACGCTGGACACGCTCAATATTCTTCGCCAGCGAGCTATGGAGCTGCCGCATGTCGTGGAGGCGGCTGGCACAGGTCTCATCGCATACGTCGGCGATATAGACCATGCTCCATTTTTCTTTCCATAAATCCGCCGCACCTGCAGGCATGGAAATCTGCCTGGCCGGCGTCACCATCTGCCCACGGCTGAAACCGGCAGGATGCCAATCCACCTTGTGCATGACGGTCACGACGATCAGCGGTGCCGCAAAGAAGATAAAGAGGAGCAACAGCATCCAGCGGCCGCGCGGCTTGTTTTCCTTGGCGCCAGGATTCAATCGCTGATTCTCAGTTTGCATCTTGCTCATTCCCCTGCCGCCTGAAACTGACGAATACCCAGATCAATACTGCTGCCACCGCAAAACCGAACCATTGATAAGCGTAACCGATGTGGGTCGTAATGCGCTCCGCCGGCCGCGGCCATTGACGAGAATAACCGCCCGCTTCGCTTTCCGGGTCAAGGCGTACGACCATGGGCAACACCTGAAAAGGGACCGATTGTTTATAACGCGACATATCCATATTCTGCCAAAGCAATTGCCATTCATGCCCGCCGGCTCCTGCGCCCGCGGCTTCCAGGCTGTAAAACTTCTCGCTGGGTAACCAGAGATGCCCAACGATCGCCTGCTCCCCTGCCGGGGTTTCGATTTCCGGCAAGATGCTCCTATCTGCATTGGCGACGACCCACCCGCGGTCTACCAGCACATACTTCTCCGAACGGCTGATTCTCAGCGGCGTAATCACATGATAGCCGGCCCGCTCCTGCTCGACCTGGTTATCCAGCAATATCTGATGCTCAGGGGTATATTCTCCGGAGACTTTTACTTGCCGGTAACGCCAGTTCCCCACATCGCTGAACTCCAGCGGCAGGTCAACAGGCTCCGACAAAAGCGCGCGGTCATACATCGCCTGCAATGCCTGCTTCTGCTCCGCCTTGTTGTATTGCCACAAGCCGAACTTGATAAACAATGGAATACTGCACAACATCAGCAAAGTCCCAACAAGGCTGGGCCGGAAACGATAATTCGATAATCGAAATTGCAAATAACTCATGCGCACCGCATAATCATTCGACACTTATCTGGAACACCGTGATGCTTATCAAGATCGCTATCGTCGTTACACTCATCATCATTGTAGGAAGCCTGTTCTCAGCACTTTTTTTCCTGGCCAGGGACAAGGGCACCGGCGAAAGAACCGTCAAAGCCCTCACCGTTCGCATTGCACTGTCCATCGTACTCTTTATCTGCCTGATGGCAGGTTATCTCACCGGTATCATCGGCCGTTAGCCGATAAAACCAGACCGGCAGAAAAAAGGCGATGCGCCTGCATCGCCTCCCCTCCCGCTCCCCAGCTTACAACCAGTAAACAAAGATAAACAGCCCAAGCCAGACCACATCCACAAAGTGCCAGTACCAGGCAACGCCCTCAAACCCGAAATGCCGCTCTGCGGTGAAATGCCCCTTCATGCAGCGGAACAGGATCACGATCAGCATGATGGTTCCCAGCGTCACATGGAATCCATGAAAACCGGTCAGCATGAAGAATGTCCCGCCGTAAGCGCCGGCACCGAGCGTCAAGCCGAGCTCGGTGTATGCATGATGGTATTCATAAGCCTGGCAGATCAGGAACGCGATACCCAGTAACACGGTCAGCAACATGCCAATGACCAGCTGCTTGCGATTGTTCTTGAGCAGGCCCCAATGCGCCCAAGTGATCGTTGCGCCTGAGGTCAGCAATATAAGCGTATTGATTGCCGGCAACCCCCATGCCCCCATCGGGCTGAAGTTTGCAGGCGGCGTATAGGTTTCCAGCGCCCCGGCAAAGCGAATGACATCGCCGCCGGGCCCGAGCGATGGCCATGCCCCGGTAAAATCCTTGTACATGGTGAAGTCAGGGTCGAAACTGGCCAGTTCCGGCACAGAAATCACCCGCATGTAAAATAACGCGCCGAAGAAGGCAGCGAAGAACGCAACTTCGGAACAGATAAAGACGATCATTCCCCAACGGAACGATTTATCCTCCCAACTCTTGTACACGCCGCTCTGGTTCTCGGCAATCACTTTGCCCATCCAGCGGAACGTCATCAGGACAATCAGCAGTGCACCGGCAATCATCATCCAATTGCCAGCACTGTAGTTGTTAATGCTAAAAATAAAACCTGATGCCAGCGTGAACAAGCCAGCAGACATGAATACTGGATACAGGCTTGGGGTAGGTACAAAGTACTGATTTTCAGAATGTGTAGCCATGCATTAACTCCCGTGCATTATTTTGCATATTTATTATCTCCGCCCAGCTTGGTTGGCTCGCCAACTGCTTTGCGATCTCCCTAATTCGCCGGCTTGACTGCATTAAAAAATGCATAAGACAGCGTCACTGCTTCTACCTTCTCCGGTAAATCCGGGCTTACATAAAACCGCAACGGCATTTCCCTGATTTCGCCCGGCTGTAATTCCTGCCTGACAAAACAAAAACACTCCAGTTTCTTGAAGTGCGTTGACGCAATGGAAGGACTGACACTGGGCACGGCCTGGCCGGCAACAACTTCATTGGTCATGTTCCTTGCCTCGAACATCACGGTCTCAATCTTACCGGGCCGAACCATGATGCTGCTTTGCTTGGGGTGGAAATTCCAGGCCAGACCCGGCATCACGTTACTGGTAAATTCCACTTTGACCCAACGGTCCTCATCGATGACGGTATTACCTTGCGCTGCAAAATTATCGGTTTTCCCATTGAGCCCGGTCACCGTGCAAAGCACGTCGTATAACGGTACCAGCGAGAAGGCAAACAGGATGGACCCGCCCACCAGCCACAGCAATTTCAGCCCCAAACGGCGATTGGCTGCCTGTTTCAACTCCGCACTGCTTATCGTGTCCATATGATGTACATTGAGCCTAGGTAAATAATCAATACGAATAGCCCAAAAAACAATCCCAACCTGATACTGCGTTTGCGTCTTTCCTTATCCGGCTCTTGCATAGTGCTTTCTAATTACAGTTTCGTTTAGTCTGGCCTGCCTGCGGCAGGCCAGACCGATGACTTACTTGATGACAGGCTGCTCGGTAAAGCTATGGTACGGCGGTGGCGACGGCAACGTCCATTCCAGGCCTTGCGCACCTTCCCAGACCCTGTCGGTCGCTTTCTTGCCGCCACGCGCGCAACTGATGATGTTGTAGACAAAGATCAGTTGTGCAAAGCCCAGGACAAAGGCGGCTACCGTGGACACCGCATTGAAATCGGCAAACTGCAATGCATAGTCCGGGATACGGCGAGGCATGCCGGCCAATCCCAGGAAGAATTGCGGGATAAAGGTCAGGTTGAATGAAATGGCGGTCAACCAGAAGTGCAGCTTGCCCAGGCCCTCGTTGTACATATGGCCGGTCATCTTCGGCAGCCAGTAGTACACGCCGGCCATAATGCCCATGATGCCGCCGGCGAACAGCGTGTAGTGGAAGTGCGCCACGACGAAGTAGCTGTGGTGGTATTGCGCGTCGGCCGCCACATCGGCCAGCACCAGGCCAGTCAGGCCGCCGATGCCGAACAGGATGATCCAGCCGACGGCGAACAGCATGGGAGTCTCGAAGGTCATCGAACCGCGCCACATGGTGGCGATCCAGCAGAAGAACAGCACCGCCAGCGGCAATGAAATGGCCATGGTACTGAACATGAAATAAATCAGGGCCGGTACCGGCATGCCGACAGTAAAGAAATGGTGTGCCCAGACCACCACGGAAAGAACACCGATCCCCCAGAAGGAATAGACCTGCGCCTTGTAGCCATACATCGGCTTGCGCGAGAATGTCTGCAGAATCTGCGGCATGAAACCCCAGACCGGCAGCAACAGGATGTAGACCTCAGGGTGGCCGAAGAACCAGAACAGGTGCTGGAACAGGATGGGGTCACCACCGCCGGCCGCATTGAAGAAGTGCGTGCCGAAGTGGCGATCGGTCAGCAGCATGGTCACAGCACCGGCCAGCACCGGAATCGTGGCAATCAGCAGGAAGGCGGTGATGAGCCAGCCCCAGGCGAACATCGGCATCTTCATTAGCGTCATGCCGGGAGCGCGCATGTTGAAAATCGTCACGATCACGTTGATGGAACCCATCACGGAGGAAATACCTAGGATGTGAACCGCAAAAATGGCGAAATCGACGCCGATGCCGCCCTGAACGGAGAGCGGTGCATAGAACGTCCAGCCGGTGGCGATGGCGCCATCGCCGATACCGAACAGGGCCAGAGTGAACGGCAGCGTCAACAGGATAGCCGCAGGCGGCAGCAGCCAGAAACCCCAGTTATTGAGGCGGGGCAATGCCATGTCCGGCGCGCCGAGCTGCAGCGGCAGCATCCAGTTGGCGAAGCCGGTGGCTGCCGGCATCAGTGCCGCGAAGATCATGACCAGTGCATGCACGCCGATCAACTGATTGTAGAATTCCGGCTGCATGAGCTGCATGCCGGGCTGAAACAGTTCCGCCCTGACAGCCAGAATCATGAATCCGCCCACCATGAACATGATAAGCGAGAAGATCAGGTACATCGTCCCGATATCCTTGTGATTCGTCGTCGTAAACCAACGCATGATGCCGGTTGGGTGATCATGATGTTCCCCATGATCTGCTGTGGCTGAATAACTCATCAATATCTCCTTAAACCCAAAGTCCCGATTCAATATACCTGCAATATTTTTAGCGTAATGCTTTCACTTGCGCCGGCTGCAGTACATCGCCGACCGAATTACCCAGCGCATTGCGTTCATACGTCACAACAGCTGCAATATCGATATCATTCAGCGTCCCTTTCCAGCCCGGCATGATGTTCTTGCCATTCCAGACACGGTCAAGATGGCTGTCCACCAGCAATCTTCCTTCGGCATCAAAGTTGGGGCCGGCAACAATCTTGCTGCCGGTCAGTGCAGGGAATGCAGGCGGCAGGCCTTGTCCGTTAGCCTGATGGCAAACCGCGCAGTTCTTTTCATAAACGCCCTTGCCGTGCGCGACCAGGTCTTCCATTGACCACTCCTTGTCGGCACCGGCTGTTGCCGCCTGCATTTCCTCTTTCTTGGAGGCTACCCAGATTTTGTAGTCTTCTTCCGAGACGACATCGACGACAACCGGCATGAAGCCATGGCCCTTGCCGCACAGCTCCTTGCATTGCCCGCGGTAAGTCCCGATTTTCTCGCCTTGCACCCAGGTCTCGCGCAAGAAACCGGGAATCGCATCGCGAGCGGAACCGAAGGCCGGCACCCACCAGGTGTGAATCACGTCATTGGCCGTCAGCAGGATACGTACCTTCTTGTCGACCGGCACGACGAAGTGATTGTCGACCTCAAGCAGGTAGTTCTTGCCTTTCTCCGCCTGATTGTTGATCTGCTCCTGCGGGGTGGTCAGGTTACTGACGAACTTGATGCCCTGGGCATCGCCATCCATGTACTCGTATTGCCAGCGCCACTGCGAGCCGGTGATCTTCACCACCATATCGGCGCCTTGCTTGGTATCCTCCATCAACTGGATGCTGTGAACGGCCGGAATGCCCATCAGGATGAAGTCGATATAGAGCAGAATGGCAAACGGAACCAGCGTCCATGCAATCTGGGATTTGGTGCTGGGCCCGGTGAAATTGGCAGCCTTGTGCCCGCGGCTCTTGCGGTGTTTGACGATCGAGTAAATCATGATCGCGAGCACGACAATGAACATCACAAAAATAACGAGCATGAACTCGTTGTGTATCTGGTAAATATCTCTTGCCATAGGCGTTACCGGCTCTGGCAGATTCCATTTTGCATCCTGTGCCAGTGCCGCAAATGAAGTAAACGCCAGCATCAGAAACAATCCCGCTTTTCTCAAAAACTGCATAACCATACCCACTCCCAAAATCAGGTTAAGTAATAACTCCGACACGTTTTTTTAATTGTTTCGCCAGCATCAAACGTTGATCGTTATTCATGAAATGACGCCCGAATTCCACTTCCTTGCCGTGCGACCTGAGTAGCAAGGACTGGTCGCCGCAAGGCAGCTCCCTGACCAGAACACGCGCCCAATACCGGTTGAAAACGGTTCGGCTGATATTTTTATAATCGCGCTTGTCTATTGAAAGGGAGTCGCCTTCGATAGTGATGCTTTCATAATCCCCCGAATGGCAGTGGATGTAATAAAACGCATAAGCTATCGCGAGCACTTCCAATCCGGCGAAAGGCAAAACCAGCCAGGCGCCGGCCAGACTAAAACCAATACCAATGAGCAAGGAGAATGTTGCGATGATAGCGACGACGAACATCATGCCCCTGGGTGACAAGGAGCAGTTCGGGCGCACAACGACTTTGTAATCTGCAACAGGTGATGCCACTGCTGTTCTCTCCTCATCTAGCCACCTCTTTGGCGGGCGGCTTACGCTACTAAGAACTGCAACAACTCAAAACCGGGTACAACGTATTACAAAAACGGAAAAGCAAAATGCAACTTTTTTGTTACATTAAGTTACAAGTCGCAAACTATCACAAATAAAATGGTTGTTCAAGCAAGTTAGCAATGAAGCCGCTTCCGGGCTGATGGGAGATGAAAAAATACTGCGGAAAAGCTGCCGATCCAGTTGCTGTTTTCGCATATAACCCTATGGTTAATCGATAGATTTCAGCTTGCTTCCGGTCAAAGCAGTCCCAGTCATCTACAGTGGAACATGATGACTGGTGGACCGGGCACGTTGGCCGGTCAGGAAGCCTGCGCTACATTGAGTGTGCCACGAAAACAACGGGGCAGCGGGGAAAATCAGCAAGGAAATGACTTGGACATTCAATCGTCCGCGTATCGAGATTGAGATACACTTACGCGTGTTCGAATATAGAGATCGATTGATCCAGCCGAATGCCTGCAACAACGCCCGGAAATACTGAACCTGCGCTTGGCAGTGTCACTGGGGGAAAGCAGACTGGAACTACGTGAATTACTTTGGATGGTGCCGGGAGGGGGACTCGAACCCCCACACCTTGCGGCGGCGGATTTTGAGTCCGCTGCGTCTACCAATTCCGCCATCCCGGCATGGGAGGCAGCATTATACAAGCACTAAGGCCTATGCGCACTACTGATTTTGATTTTGATCTACCGGATGCACTCATCGCACAATTCCCCACCCCGCAACGCAGCGGCAGCCGCTTGCTCAGACTAGACGGAAAAACCGGTGCATTAAGTGACGACCTGTTTCGTCAATTACCCGGTTTTCTCGGCCCCGATGACCTGCTGGTCCTGAACGATACCCGCGTCATCAAGGCGCGTCTGGAGGGCATCAAAACCAGTGGCGGAAAAATCGAGATCATGGTCGAAAGAGTACTGGATGCACACCGCATGCTGGCGCAAATTCGCGCATCGCGTTCGCCCAAACCGGGAAGCAGACTGATGATTGCGGATGCCTTCGAGGCTGAAGTTGTAGAGAGGCAGGATGATTTATTCCTGCTGAAGACCAGGAGCTCGACGCCTTTACTCGAGTTGATCGATTTGCATGGCAGCCTGCCGTTACCGCCCTACATCAGCCACCAGGCGGATAGCCGGGATGAAGCGCGCTACCAGACGGTATTCGCGCGCCAACTGGGCGCGGTTGCCGCCCCGACAGCCGGCCTGCATTTCGATGAAGACATGATGGCGACACTGAAAGCAGCGGGTATTGCAATCGCCTATGTCACGCTGCATGTCGGCGCGGGGACGTTTCAACCTGTGCGCGTGGATAATATTGAAGACCACAAAATGCATACTGAAATTTATTCCGTGCCGGAGGAGACGGTGAGCGCAATCAGGCACGCGCAGGCACGAGGCGGAAAAGTCACTGCGGTCGGCACCACAGCGCTACGCGCACTGGAAAGTGCGGCACAAGGCGGTGAACTGGCGAGCGGATCGGGCGAAACCGATATTTTCATCACGCCCGGCTATCAGTTTCGCGTGGTCGAGCGTTTGCTGACCAACTTTCACCTGCCGAAAAGCACGCTGCTGATGCTGGTTTCCGCCTTTGCCGGCACCAGCCATATAAAAGCCGCTTATCAACACGCCATTGCAGAACGCTACCGGTTTTTCAGTTATGGTGACGCCATGCTGATTGAACGCGCATGAACTCCCGGCAGGATTCACCATCAACTGGTATGCAATTCATACTTCAATATTCGACAAAGGTCACCGGTATGTCACTCATCAAACACATCACCTTGTTTTCGGCCACAGCCGCCCTTGCCCTGATCCCGCATCTGTCTCATGCAGAAGTACTGCCCGAGGCCGCCGTCGAGATCAGGATTCCGCTGGCGAAAAAACCGACGTCACGACCGATGACCATTGCATATGTCCCATACCTGAAACAATATTTCATCGCGGATGGCGGGCTGGCGGCAATCCCGGGCGATCCGATGGGCACAGCGTCACAGTCTGAAATCCATGTCTATGACGATAGCGGCAAGTATCGCGCATCCGCAAAACCCGGGCTCGATAACCGCTCGATTTACTACAACGACAATTCGCGTCAACTTGAATCCGTGACCTACAATATTTCCAGCGAAGCTGGATTCGGCCCGAACATCGGCATTTTCTCCCTGATACTCAATGAAGACGGCAGCCTGAAAAATGATGCAAACGAGATTACCGGCCACAATCCGGCATTCGGAAATGCGAATACCATTCCGAGTTACGATGCGGAAAGAAACCGCTACTACGCCAAGCAGGAGCGCAGCAACGTGATTCGCATCATCGAATCACCGAAGCGCGAGGCGCTGGGTGAAATCAGGCTCGACCTAGCAGCAGCGGGCGCTAGGTTCGATGAGATTGCGCATTATTTTATCGCCTATACCGGAGTATCGGGAGAAGAGTTCGCCTTGCTGGACATCGATCACAAATCGGTTCTGGTGTTCAATCTCGAGGGTAAATTCATCGCAAAAAGTGCATTGCCTTCATCACTGAAACTGCGGTCGCAGAACCACATCAACGGCACGGGCTACAGCAACGGCCTGTTCTTCGTTTACCATGAGACTGATGGCGAATTCGGCACCTACTATGGCTTCAAGGTGCTGAAATAAGCGAAACCCGCCCAATAAAAAAGGCGGCACATGGCCGCCTTTTTTATTGGCAGCTTCCCGCCTAACCGGCCAGCTTTTTCCCAACGGCCTCGGAGATGAAGCCGAGAACAGCGCCGACGACCATCGAAACAGGAATCATGACATCCGCCACATCGACAACGCCGCCGTCACCGGAAGCGCCAGCCACATCGACCCCTACCCAGGTTGCCGCACCGAGGAAGGCTCCCGGAATGAATGCAAGCAGCGGGATCTTGGATTGCAGGCAGAATATGAACGCCACCACGCCAAAGGCAATCGACAGGGTCAGCACATCCCCCCCTAGCACTCCGGTCACATAAAGCGCGACTGCGGCCCAGAAGTTACCTGCCAGATTCGAACCTATGGCTTTCTTGAGACCATCGGCACCTCCGCCTGCCGCATAGAAAGTGGCCCAGGCCACGATCCCGGCCCAGACGATAAGCCCCAGATCCGGCATGCCGACAGCGACATAGACCCAGGCTGCAATGAGTACACCAATACTGATACCTAACGCGACGACTAAATCCATTGTGATTCCTCCCTAAAGAATTTATATCGAACTGCATTGAAATGGACAGCAGCGGGGCGATGCAGGAAGGCTGGTAGATCTTGATGTCTAGCTCATGCATACCACATCAAGTCCGCTAAGCGGATAGTAGACGGATTAAATTGAAATGTAAAACTTTTGCACCAACAATGTGCAGGACGCTCAGATGCCGAGTGCCGGGGAAGGTTCGTAATACCAGTGTTTACGCCATGCGCCGAGTACCAGATTGGGATATTGCGGCCGCCCCAGGCTACCGTTGTAACGCCCCAGCGCACGGTAAAGGTCGCCTTTTTCGATATCGATGTAGTGGCGCAGGATAGTACAGCCGTAACGCAGATTGAGCCTGAGGTGGAAAAGATTATGATCCGGCGTGCCTATCGTGCGTGACCAGAACGGCATCACCTGCATGAAACCGCGCGCGCCCGCACTGGAAACCGCATACTTCTTGAAACCGCTCTCAACCTGGATCAGCCCCAGAACCATCTGCGGATCCAGCCCCGCGCGTGAGGCTTCGTAGTGCACCGTACGCAGGAAGTCCTCCCGCATCACCTTGTCGGGAATACGTTTCTGCAGGCGCCTGGACATCTCGCTCAGCCAATACAGGCCTTCGGCTTCGTTGGCAAAAACAAGCCTGGGGGCTGCCTTGTCACTGATGGATTTTTGCATCTGCGCCTTAACGCTGTTCGACAGCGGCTCTTCCAGCTGGTTACCGGCATGGGCAACCAGCGGAATCAGGCAAAGCAGCGATGCAAGCCAATATTTCAAATGTGCAATCCCAGTTGCTGTTTGATCAAGTTTACCACTTCATTCAAAGGCACACTTCTAGCTTCGCTATCAGTGCGTGCCTGGTACTCAACCTGCTGCTCTTTCAAGCCGCGGTCGCCGATGACGATTCTGTGCGGGATACCGATCAGTTCCATCTCGGCAAACATCACACCCGGACGCTCACCGCGGTCATCCAGCAGGACATCGGCACCTGCCGCTTTCAGTTGCTCATACAAATCCACGGCAGCAGCTTTTACCGCCTCGCTCTTATCCATGCCTATCGGGGCAATCGCCACCTCAAAAGGCGCCATGGCTGTGGGGAAAACAATGCCTCGTGCATCGTTGCCTTGCTCGATCGCCGCCCCAACGATACGCGAAACGCCGATTCCGTAACAGCCCATTTCCATCACTTGCGTCTGGCCGTTCTCGTCCAGATAGGTCGCATTCATTGCCTGGGCATACTTGGTCCGCAGCTGGAAAATATGGCCGACCTCGATACCCCGGCATAAAGCCAACGTGCCCCCGCCATCCGGCGAAGCATCGCCCGCCACCACATTACGGATATCGGCAACCAATGCGGGTTCCTGCAGGTCACGGCCGAAATTGACGCCGGCCAGGTGGTATTTCGGCTTGTTGGCGCCGCAAACGAAATCGCTCATGGCGGCCACCGTCCTATCCGCGATAATCCTGACCTGCGCGCCGGCACCGACCGGCCCGATGAATCCGGGTGGGCAATCCAGATTGGCGCGGATTTCCTCTTCCGTGGCAAAACGGAAATCGGCAAAGCCTTCAAGCTTGCCGACCTTCACCTCGTTCAGGCTGTGATCGCCACGCAGCAGCAGCAGGTGGAACTGCCCTGACGCCACCAGCGCGATGGCCTTGACCGTCTGCTGCAAATCGATGCCGAGCAGCGCCGCCACATCTTCGCAAGTGGTTTGCTTCGGCGTCTCAACCTCGCGCATCGTTTCCTGCGGCGCCTGGCGACCGGCAGCCGGCGGCAATGCTTCCGCCAGTTCCACATTCGCTGCGAAATCGGAGTTTTCGCAATAAGCCAGCGCATCCTCGCCGGAATCCGCCAGCACATGGAATTCATGCGAACCCTCGCCGCCGATCGCGCCCGTGTCGGCGCGCACGGCACGGAACTTGAGCCCGAGGCGATTGAAGACATTGCTGTAAGCCTGGTACATCTGCTGATAAGTCTGCTCCAGCGACGCCAGGCTGGTATGGAAAGAATAGGCATCCTTCATGACGAACTCGCGCGCGCGCATAACGCCGAAGCGCGGGCGTATTTCGTCGCGAAACTTGGTCTGTATCTGGTAGAAATTGAGCGGCAGTTGCTTGTAGGAGCGAATTTCCTTGCGCGCAATATCGGTAATCACTTCCTCGTGCGTCGGGCCGAAGCAGAAATCGCGCTCGTGCCTGTCCCTGATTTTCAGCATTTGCGGGCCGAACACGGCCCAGCGGCCGGTTTCTTCCCAGAGTTCTTTCGGCTGCACCGCAGGCATCAGCAATTCCAGCGCGCCCGCCTTGTTCATCTCATCGCGAACCACGGCCTCGACCTTGCGCAACACGCGCAAACCCAGCGGCATCCAGCTATACAAGCCCGAACCCAGGCGCTTGATCAGCCCGGCCCGCAACATCAGCTTGTGGCTGGGGAGCTCGGCCTCTGTCGGGGCTTCTTTTTGGGTGGCAATGAAAAATTGGGATGCGCGCATGAAAATTCTTTGATGTATTCGGATGAAGGAACGGATTTTATAGGGAAACGCCGGCAAAGTCAGCCTGACGGCCAAGCGCCTTATGCAGGCATCAGCGGGCCGGGCTGTCTTCAGGCTTCCAGCCGGACTGCCACTGCTCGAGAGGCAGCACGACGGCTGGATGGCCATTGTCATAAAACCAGGCGTCGAGGGCATATTGCTGCTGTGTGGCGGTCTCGCGTATGACTGCCGTCGTATGCGGCCAGCCATTGAAAAAGAAGCCCCGCCTCCTGACATCGAGAAGCTCGTGGTGAATGACCAGCCCGTGCTGGATCAGCAGCTTGACGTAGGTACTGGTATTGATGGCCTCATCGTTGCAATCCATCTGCCCCGGATAATCGGAGTTGCCCAGCGTGCCGCCACGGTCCGTATCCGTACCGGTTTTTGCGCCGACGATCTGCTCCAGCCTGCCGACCGCATTGGCGATGCATACGCGTTCGGTCCCGGCATTTTCAGGGCGAGGTTCACAAACCGCTTCGACCTGCCGCCATTCGGCGGGGCTCAGGCGCACATGGCTGATATGTGCGCAACCTCCGGCATGGCATACATCGAACCCGGAGAGCGCCGGCTGCTGTTTCAGTACGCGCGTCATCGTTTCCGCATCCGCATGCAGATATGGAGCCGCCGTCAGAAAAATTAAGCTAAAGCACCACTGGCTGATCCGGCAATTCGTTTTCATTCTTATGGCCGGGTGGAAAATGCCGGGCAAGCAACTGCCCTATCCTGTCTATCCCAAGCAGGGTTGCCTGCTCAAACTTGCCCTGTTTGAACAGCAATTCCATCTCGTGGCAGATCGAATCCCATACCGGTTGCGCCACGTACCGGCAGATACCCCGGTCCACAATGATTTCGACGTCATGATCCGCCAGCAGCAGATAGATCAGCACGCCGTTATTCTGTTCGGTATCCCATATTCCCAGGCTGGAAAACAGCTCCAGCGCACGCGCCCTGGGCGGATTTCCTTTAATCAGGCTGTATGGATGCAGGCCGGATTCGACAGCAAAACGTATCTGCCCCGAATGTGAGCGCTCGCTGTCACTGATGGCCTGCTCAATATGGCGCATGGCCTCACTGCTGAAATAACGGCGCACCAGCCATGGGCCGCTGAACAGATGGGTCAGGAATCTTTTTACTGTGCTTACCATCGTCCCGATGCGCCTCCGCCGCCAAATCCGCCACCGCCACCGGAAAAACCGCCCCCGCCGAGGCCGCCGCCGCGTCCTGTACCGCCGCCCATCATGCCCATGCCGCCACTCAGCGTAATGAAAAAGGCGACAATACCCAGGATAACCGCCACCGCCAGCCCGCCGCCGAGAACCCAGACCAGGATGCCGATCAAGCCGCCGTTGATGGTGCCGCCGAGAAAATGCCCGAATATCGCCCGCAAAATACCGCCGAGCGCCATGCCACCGAACAGCAGCAACGGCAACATATCTTCGAATGCAGTCGTTGTCGAAGCTGGCGCGGGTTCAGGCAGGGACTCGCCGGCAATCAGGGCAATCAGTTGCTCGACAGCCGCATTCAGGCCACCGTAGAAATCCGCCTGCCTGAAGAAAGGCGTCATGATTTCCGCAATCACGCGCTTGGCAATCGCATCGGGAATCGCGCCTTCCAGCCCGTAACCGACCTCGATGCGCATTGCCCGGTCATCCGTCGCAACCAGGATCAGCAGGCCGTCATCGACGCCCTTGCGCCCCAGTTTCCAGCTTTCCGCAACGCGGATGGCATACTGTTCGATGGCTTCCGGCTGCGTAGTCGGAACGATCAGCACCGCAATCTGGCTGCCTTTTTCCTGCTCGAATGCCGCCAGCCGCGATTCCAGCGCCGCTTTCTGGCCGGGTTGCAGGACGCCGGCAAGATCAGTGACGCGCGCATTCAGCGGCGGCACCGGCACTTCGGCCAGGGCAGCCCACGGCAAAACCAACAGGAGCAGGCCAAACAGCCAGCGGCGCATCACATTCATTTATCAGTTGAAATCGACAACGGGCGGTGTCGCAAGCGCCTTTTCATTTTCCACGGTGAAGTTCGGCTTGGTTTTCATGCCGAAGACCATGGCGGTGAGGTTGCTGGGGAATGAGCGCACCGTGGTGTTGTATTCCTGCACCGACTGGATATAGCGGTTGCGTGCCACAGTAATGCGATTCTCCGTGCCTTCCAGTTGCGCCTGCAGGTCGCGGAACAGGCCATCCGCCTTGAGCTGCGGATAGTTCTCGGCAACCACCAGCAGACGCGAGAGGGCGGAAGTCAGCTCGCCCTGCGCAGCCTGGAATTTTGCGAATGCCTGCTCATCATTGATCAGCTCGGGGGTCGCCTGTATGCCGCCCACCCTGGCACGCGCAGCGGTGACGGTTTCCAGCACCTCCTTCTCGTGCGAGGCATAGCCCTTGACCACGTTCACCAGGTTAGGCACCAGGTCGGCACGGCGCTGGTACTGGTTCAGCACTTCCGACCAGGCCGCCGTGATCTGCTCGTCGGTGGCCTGCAATTTGTTATATCCGCAGCCTGTCAGGGTAAGTACCATCACAAGCATCATCAGTTTAAGTACGATTGAACGCATATTGCTCTCCTTGTTGAATGCTATTCTGAAGATTGAGCCACAATACCTGATTGCAAGCCACGCATGGTGGACATGGCAAAACAAAGGTCTTCCCAGGCCTTGGCCTTGTCAGGCAGGTTGCGCAGCAAATAAGCCGGATGATAGGTCACGATGACCGGCACGCCGTTGTAATCATGCAGCTTGCCGCGCATGCTGGCAATGGTGGCATCCGTATCGAGCAAGGACTGGGCAGCGAACTTGCCCAGGGCGAGAATCAGCTTGGGCTGGATCAGCTCGACCTGCCGTTTGAGAAACGGATCGCATTTAACGACTTCCTCGCCATGCGGGTCGCGGTTCTCCGGCGGCCTGCATTTCAATACATTGGCGATATACACATTCTGCCCGCGCTTGAGCTTGATGGCAGCCAGCATGTTGTCCAGAAGCTTGCCCGCCTGGCCGACGAAAGGCTCGCCCTTGCGGTCTTCCTCCGCGCCCGGCGCCTCGCCGACGATCAGCCACTCGGCGGCAGGGTCGCCCACGCCGAACACCGTCTGCGTGCGCGTCTTTGCGAGACTGCAGGCCTGGCATTCCTTTACACAGGCCTGCAGCGCGTCCCAATCCAGTTGCCTGATGATCTCGGCTCTCGGCCTGCCTGCTGCGTTATCCGCTTGTTCCGGGGATGCCGGCTGTTCCCCGGATGCCGGAGCGTCCACCACATTTTGCGGCCCGGCGCTCACGGCTTCGGGCTGCGCAATTTCAACCGCCGCAACAGGCTGGGCCGCAGGCACATCGCGCAACTTCCAGGCCGGAAGCAGTTCAAGTTCGCGCAGCATATCATCCCTGGTCAAGGTCATAATGCCATGCCCATCAGGATTGCATCTTCCCGCCCATTTTCGGCAGGGTAGTATTTACGGCGGATCGCCATCTCGTTGAATCCTGCATTTTCGTACAAACGAATCGCCACCTTGTTCGACACTCTCACCTCCAGAAACAGATTGAGCGCGCCATGTTCGCGTGCTTTTTCCATCATCCGGTCAAGCAATGCACGCCCATGCCCGTTACCCTGCGCAGCCTTGGCAATGCTGATATTGAGCAGGTGGGCTTCATCCAGCACCAGCATCAATACCGCATAGCCGATGATGGATTGGCCATGTTCATACACCCAGCAGCTATGGCCGGCATTCAATGAATCCCTGAAATTTCCGGCTGTCCAGGGAAAGGCATAGATTTCAGGCTCAATCGCCATGACGGCATCCAGGTCCGATAGTTGCATCGGCCGCATCCGTAGCGCGGATTTGAGGATAGCGTTCAATTGAGTTTAAGCCCGGCTTCCCGCTCAAGCGTCTTCAGCGCGACGCGGTTGCGAATGTAGACCGGTGCGGCATCAGCCGCAGGCCGGCCAAGGCCTGCCTGGAACATGGGCTCAGCCAGAACCAGCATCGCGCGTGCCTCGGGAAATTGTTCCGGCATGGTCCGGCTGATCTGCCCTGCATACTGGTACCCCAGTTCCTCGGCATAAACCGCCCAGCCATTGCCGACCCCCACCCAGTCCGTCCCTTCAATCCCAGGCACCGCTTCCGGCCTGCAGACACTCGGCGGCAGGACTTCCTGCCATCCAGCGGCATCTTTAATATAAACCGCGTGGTAAACCTCGCCCATGCGTGCATCCAGGCAGGCAACGACTCGTGAGTGACCGCTGGCTTGCGCCAAGGCCAGCAGGGTGCCAATACCGACGACCGGCAAGCCGGCGCCGAAAGCCAGGCCCTGCGCAACCCCGCAACCGATGCGCAGGCCGGTGAAGGAACCGGGGCCGGCGCCGAAAGCAATCCCCTGCAAACCGTTCATACTGGCCCCCGCCTCATCAAGCAGTTCGCGAATCCTGGGCAGGATTTGCTGGGAATGCGTCTGCCCCGCGTGAATGTGGCGTAAAAAAGTCTTGCCGTCGCAGGCCAGCGCCAGCGACAGGTATTCGGTAGAGGTATCGAGCGCGAGAAGTCGCATGGAATGATGCATATTGCCTGAAAATTATTCAGACGCTATTTTGCCACGCATGGCCTTGATTTGCCCACGCTGAATTTTGGCATCGACCCGCCGTTTCTTCGAACCGAGAGTCGGGCGCGTTGCACGCCGCACCAGCGGGGGCCTGGCAACACTATTGACCAGTTCGTGCAGGCGCTCGATGGCATCGGCCTTGTTCAACTCCCGGCTACGGTATCGCTGCGCCTTGATAATCAGCACGCCATCCGCCGTGATGCGCTGATCGCGCAAAGCCAGCAAACGGGATTTATGCGCTTCGCTCAAGCCGGATGCCCTGATGTCGAATCGCAGGTGAATCGCGCTCGATACCTTGTTCACGTTTTGCCCACCGGCACCTTGCGCGCGCATGGCAGTAATTTCGTACTCGCTCTCGGGGATTACCACACCATTCATACTGCGAATTGTAACGCAGGCGCACCGGGATTAACGATTGCTTGCAACCTCGTGTAGCACTAACATCCGGAAATCGTCTTTTATGAAAGCACATCGATTGATCCATTGGCCAGCCGTCATCCACTTCACCGGGCATGCAGAGCTGGCCTATGTCGGCAGCCAGGCGCAGTGGGATGCAGACGGGCACCTGCACGCATCCGGCTACCGGCCTGCAGACCGCCTCATCGACTCCAGCGGCAGAATCTGGTCGCTTGGCAGAGGCCACCCCCACGCAATCCCGCAATTCAGTGGTGAAACCGCATCGCTCGACACGTTGATTGCATTGGTCCGGGCACACGCTGCGCAATCAGGCGAATGTTGTGTCGCCAAACTCTCCGCCGCCTCTGTCGCGGAAGCTATACGCATGGTGAAATCGCTGGATGCGCAGTAGAAGCGCCATCAAATGAACCCGCAGGACCTGCAGCTACTCGTCACGCGCACCATGCCTTTTGGCAAATACAAAGGACGGCTGATTGCCGACCTCCCCGGCCACTACCTCAACTGGTTTGCACGCGAAGGTTTTCCGCCCGGTGAAATCGGCCGCCTGCTCGCCCTCATGCAGGAACTGGACCACAACGGTTTGAAAGGCCTGCTTGACCCGTTGAGAAACCATCAGCCATGAAACCCCGGGCACGGCCCCATCCTGGCCATTTCACCCTGCCGATTCTGCGAAACAAGCGATATACTTGAACTGCAGGCATAAGATATGATTCGGTAAAGGCATTGCAACACACAACTTATACCTGCCCCTTCCATGTAATCGCTACGGAATCCACGATTGTCTCCTCTGAAAACGATTGAACCCGCGCTGCCCATCCTGGATACCCTGCCAGGTTTTCTTTACCAGTTGCAGATGAGCCCGGATGGCGTGTTCAGGTTTTTATATGTCAGCGCCGGCATCGAACGCATACTGGGGATTCCCATCGACAAGGCCCTGGCCGATGCCGATGCGGTGCTATCACTCATTCACCCGGAGGATATAGACCGCGTCATTGCGGAGAGCCTGCAGACCGCAAAAGAAGGCAAGCCCTGGTTCGGGCAATTCAGGATTGTCTCAACCAGCGGGAAAGAGATGTATTTCGGGGCAAATGACGCCTCGATCACGACACCGGATGGCCATATCGTCTGGACCGGCTATGCAAACGATGTCACCGAAAAAAAGGAGCTGGAGGGCAAGGTTTCGATGCTGGCCAGACAGGACAGCCTGACGGGCATCCCCAATCGCAGCAGCTTCTATGAAATTCTCGAAAACACGATGCAACTGGCCCTTCGCAAGGGCGAACGCTTTGCCATCATGTTTATCGACCTGGATCACTTCAAGCCGGTGAATGACCATTATGGACACAGCATCGGCGACCTCCTGTTGCGGCAGGTCGCCAACCGGCTGATCGAGGTGCTCCGCGCCTCGGATATCGTCTGCCGTTACGGTGGGGATGAGTTTCTCGTACTGCTTCCCGGCATCACCAATATGGATAATGTGCTGAATGTTGCCGAAAAAATCATTGCGGCAATCGAGAAACCCTTCCTCCTGCAGGAACACCGGGCGCACATCTCATCCAGCATCGGCATCTCCGTGTTTCCCGATCACGGGTCAACCGCCGACGAGCTCATCAAACGGGCAGACCAGGCCATGTACCAGGCAAAAAGAACCGGCACCGGCAGGGTCAGGCTTTACGGCCAGCCCGGTTAAAACGCCGGTCAGTCGGCATGAAGCTGGACTTCATCAAAGAACGCCTGAACATCCGCCAGCTCCCTCGTCCGCCTGAATGGCGGCAAGCTCTGCCAGACTTTCCTGCCGTAAGGCTTGCTGATCAACCTTGGATCGCAAATCACCAGCACGCCCCTATCCGTCTCATCGCGTATCAGGCGTCCCGCCCCCTGCTTCAGCGTAATCACGGCATAAGGGAGCTGGTATTCCATGAAGGCGTTTTTGCCTTCGGCGCTCATCTTGTCGATACGCGCGGCCAGCACCGGATCATCCGGCGGGGCGAACGGCAGCTTGTCGATAATCACGGCGGACAGGGCTTCGCCGCGCACATCGACGCCTTCCCAGAAACTCTGGGAACCCACCAGCACGGCATTGCCCAGTTTGCGGAAGCGCTCGAGCAACTCCGTGCGCGAGCTTTCGCCCTGTATCAGCAGCGGGTATTCCATGCCGTTGGTGGAAAAGGCATCCTTGAGCAGCGCATGCACTTCGCGCATGGCGCGCAGCGAGGTGCAGAGGACGAACGCCCTGCCCTGGCTAGCCTGTATCACTGACAGCGCCACCGCCGCGACGGAAGCGGTATAGCCGCTGCTGTTGGGTTCCGGCATGTCTTTCGGCACGTAGAGCAAGGCTTGCTGCCCATAATCGAACGGGCTGCTCCAGTAGCCGGTAGCCGCCTGCTCCAGGCCCATCTGCGCCAGGTAATGGCTGAAATCGTTTCTGACGGCCAGCGTGGCGGAGGTGAATATCCATGAACGCGGCTGCGCATTGAGTTGCTTGCCGAACCCCTCCGCTACCGAGAGCGGCGTAGCATGGAGTTGCACGGATTGCGTAAAAACTTCCACCCAGCGCACGAGGTTGGCATTTTCCGCCTTGTGCCAGCGCTGCAATTGCTCCATCAAACCCTGGCTGCGCTGCCAGCAGTTTTCCAGGGCCGGGTCGCGTTCGGCCTGGGTTTCCAGCACGGCACCCAGCGCTTTCAGCTTTTCCTGCATGGTATCGTAAGCAGCATCGAAGCCTTTGAGCGCTAGTGCTTTAAGCGCCGGCATGCGCGAGCCTTCGTAAGCAAAAATCAGGCGGAAATCGCGCACGGCCTTTTCCAGCGCGGCCGTCGCTTCAGGCAGCGCCAGGCAATCCCTGGCGGTGGTAATGAATTCGGCATGGGCATCGCGGGCCAGTTCCATCAACTGGCTGGTGGAAACGTCTTCGCCGAAAAACAGGCCAGCCACCTCCGGCAACTGGTGGGCTTCGTCGAAAATCACCGTGTTCGCGCTCGGCAGCAGCTCGGCTACGCCTTCGTCGCGCAGCATGACATCGGCAAAGAACAAGTGATGATTAACGACGACCACATCGGCCGCCAGCGCACGCTTGCGCGCTTCCATCACAAAGCAATCCTTGTAATAGCCGCATTCCTGGCCCATGCAGTTGTCACGCGTCGAGGTCACTGCGGGCCAGACCGTCGAGCTTTCGGGCACATCCGTCAGTTCCGCCTTGTCGCCGCTGCTGCTGTTCTCGGCAAACGCGCGAATCTTGTGCACATAGTTGGCATCTTCCCTCGAAGCAAAGCGCCCCTCATTGATCGCGCGCTCCAGGTGAAAGTGGCAGACATAGTTAGACCTGCCCTTGAGCATCGTGACAGTCACCGGCACCTTGAGCGCATCGCGTACGGCAGGCAGATCGCGGGTAAACAACTGGTCTTGCAGGGTTTTGGTGCCGGTGGAAATAATAACCTTACCGCCCGAGAGCAAGGCGGGCACCAGATAGGCAAAGGTTTTGCCGGTGCCGGTGCCGGCTTCGGCCACCAACTGCCCGCCCTGCCTGATGGCATTATCGATGGCCTGCGCCAGTTCAACCTGCTGGCTGCGCGTGCGGAATCCCGGAATCGTCTGGCCAAGCGCGCCTTCCGGGCTGAAAATCGCCCCGATATCGCTCATAGGTGATCCAGCGGACTGACGACACCTTTGCCGCCGCGGTTCAGCACATGGGTATAAATCATCGTGGTGGAAACATCCGAATGGCCGAGCAGTTCCTGCACGGTGCGGATATCGTAGCCGCCTTCCAGCAGATGCGTTGCAAAGCTGTGTCTCAGTGTATGGGGAGTTGCGGGCTTGGTGATGCCGGCATTTCTGACAGCCTGACGAATCGCACGCTGAATCGCCTGATCCTGCACATGATGGCGACGCTCGATGTTCGAGCGTGGGTCGATAGAACGTTTGGCCGATGGAAACACGTATTGCCAGGCCCAATCTTGCGCTGCACCAGGATACTTTCTCTCAAGCGCGTAGGGCAGATATACAGCACCAAACCCCTCCTTCAAATCCTGATCATGCAATTGCTTCACCCTATCCAAATGCTCGCGTAGTGGATTCACCAACGCCACAGGCAACATGGTCACCCTATCCTTGAACCCCTTGCCATCCCGAATCAGGATCTCCTTGCGGCTCAACTCCAAATCCTTCACACGCAGACGCAATGCCTCAAGAATCCGCATGCCGGAGCCATACAGCAAACTCGCCACCAACCAATGCGTACCCTGCAACTGCCCCAACATCCTTTGCACCTCATCCCGAGTCAGCACCACCGGCAAGCGCTTGGGTACCTTTGCCCGCTCCACGTTATCCAACCACGGAAGCTCCATTTCCAGCACATGCTTATACAAAAACAACAATGCACTCTTGGCCTGATTTTGCGTTGAGGCAGAGACATTCCCGTTAACAGCAAGATGTGTCAAAAATTGCTCGACTTCGGATGCGCCAAGCTCTTTAGGATGGCGCTTGTCAAAATGCAGAATAAATCGTTTAATCCAATCTAGATAAGCCTGCTCGGTGCGAATACTGTAGTGCTTGAGACGTATTTTGCCTCTGACTTGATCCAGCAATTTAGGTGCAGATGAATATGATGGGTTATTCAAAACTCAATAGGACGCAATAAATTTCATTAGTTTAATGATTATAATGAATTTAATATCTATTAAAACCTTTTTATATTTCCTTTTGACG
This sequence comes from Methylophilaceae bacterium, assembly GCA_905339275.1. GTDB lineage: Bacteria > Pseudomonadota > Gammaproteobacteria > Burkholderiales > Methylophilaceae > UBA6140. The sequence goes on along the minus strand of CAJPFK010000001.1, from coordinate 108,356 downwards.
CTTTATAAAGCGTTAATTAGGATGCCTACTTTACGTTAGGTCTAATTAATGAAAATTGTTAAATATCTAACTATTCTAGTGTTAACATTTTTATGGGCTTTAATAATGCTCGTTCTCTTCAATTCCACGACCAATCCATTGGTTCCTCTATCAATCGTAACGTTGATCTACGGCCTGCTTATTTACTTGATTTGGCCTATCGGTACAGACTATTCCGAAATAGCTTTTAATAGGTTCTATAAGGTGTTGGGGTTATCTACATTCCTTGTAGCTAGCCACGTCATATTTAATAATGAGTGCCCAACATTCCCTAGTGGTGTTTTTAATCAATCAGCCGGGTATGGCGCGGTTTTAATTTTGATATGTAGTTACCTAGGTAAACTACCAACTTCTATATTACTTTGTATTTTCGGCGGGTATCTTATTTATATGGGCTATACAAAAAAACCTAACCCATCATTGAAGCGGGACTGGCTAAAGCCAGCCCGTTAATTCAAACGTTGGGAGTCAAAGTCCACCGGCATTTGCTGTGGTTCTGGCATAAGCCGCAATGCCAGCACCTGCCTGACGCGGCGTCAATTCTGAACAACGGAGAGGTCCATGGAAATTTTCAAAGTTGCAGTTGCCGTAGACGGCCGAAACATCGAAGTCGTTCTTAAGGCAGGCGTTTTGGCTACGGTCGAAACCGGTTCTCATGAGAACAAGGTGGAAAGTCCAAAGAACAAGATCAGTGTCATTGTTGGAGAGGGAAATCAGGGTCTTGCTGCTTGGGTGCAAGTTGCGGCTTTTGATAGCAGTAAAACGCTCCAAATTACACATGAAGGCTGGGTTGTGGAAGGAGATGGAAGCGTTGGCGCTTTGTCATCAAATTCATCCACATTCGCTTCCCTTTCAAGAATTTCTGCTCCGACGGCAGAAATGCTTAAGTGCCAGGATGATTCTGAATTTGGCGCTTTCGCTTGCTGCACGGCTTATGGCAATGGCTGCTATGTACGCTGCTGCAATTCTTGTTGCTCTGACCCGTATCGCTGTCCTGGAGCAAGCTGCTGCGGTTAAGTTCTTGACGCCCAACAAGTCATTCCAGCGGACCGTCAAAAAGCTGCGCTTTTTGGCGTCCGCTGAATTCGTACGTTAGGCTTTTAGTGAATTTATTTGCGCTCGTAAGGAAATTTACCTAATGGACATCCCACGGATATTCAACATCACGGAAAGTGCGCACCGCATCCATAACCCATTCACACCCGATAAGTTCGCAACTCTCGGCGCTGCATTGCGTCTGGAGCCAGGGGCACGAGTGCTTGACCTTGGTAGCGGTTCGGGGGAGATGCTGTGCACCTGGGCACGCGATCACGGCATTGTCGGCACCGGCATCGACATGAGTCCGTTGTTTACCGAACAGGCGAAACAGCGTGCTCAAGAACTCGATGTTGCCCATCAAGTCAAGTTCATTCACGACGATGCAGCGGATTACGTCTCTGACGAGAAGGCCAACGTGGCTGCTTGTGTCGGTGCCACATGGATTGGCGGAGGCGTCGCTGGCACCATCGAGCTTCTGGCGCGAAGCCTGCGCGTCGGCGGAATCATCCTGATCGGTGAGCCTTATTGGCGGCAATTGCCGCCAACGGAAGATATTGCCAAGGGGTGCCTTGCCAACTCAATCTCCGACTTTCTCATCCTTCCAGAACTTATCGCATCTTTCGGTCAGCTCGGCTACGACGTTGTTGAAATGGTTCTGGCTAATCAAGACGGTTGGGACAGGTATGAAGCGGCCAAATGGCTCACCATGCGTCGATGGCTCGAAGCCAATCCCGATGACGAGTTAGCGAATGAGGTTCGAGCCAAACTAACCTCGGAACCTGAACGCCATGCCGCTTACACACGCGAGTACCTAGGCTGGGGTGTGTTCGCGCTTATGCCGCGATGAGCATTGGCGTCTTGGTCGCCGTCTCACCAAAGCCGACTTTTGCGCTTTGGGCTATCGGCCTAACCCATCATTCCACCGGACCTGCGCGAAAAGCCGCGCAGGCCGGTGAATTCAGACGTTATGCTTCAAATGGAGAAGCCTGTGAAAATTATTCTTGTTAGACATGGCGAGCCTGATCTTCCGTTTTGGAGGAACGTGAAAGCCAGCGAATTCCAGCAATGGATTAAATTCTATAACTCTGCGGGAATAAAAAAAGAAAACCTGCCACCCAAAGAAGTATGTGAGGTTGTTTCTGATTGCTCTACCGTTGTATGTAGCGATCTACCAAGATCGATTGAGTCAGCAAAAGCGTTGGGAGTTACGACGGTTAATTACATAGACCCCATATTTAGGGAAATGGGTTTGCCTTATGTAGACTGGAATTTTCCAAAGCTCTCGCCAACCATCTGGGCCACACTGTTCAGGCTGCTTTGGTTTGCGGGTTTTTCCCGCAATAGCGAGTCCTTAAAATCCGGCAAACTTAGGGCAACCGGCGCCGCCGAAAAGCTTAAAGATTTTGCCCATGAGCATGGCTCAGTAACTTTTGTTGGTCATGGCATGATTAACCGTTTTCTTGCAAACGAGTTATTGTCCAGCGGGTGGCGAGGGCCACTAAATCCGGGCAAGAGATATTGGGAGTTTGGCGTATATGAGTACATCAATGCATAACATGGCGCTCAAGCCGACCCGCTTCCGCTACGCTCCAGCGGTCGGCTTAGCTCTACGTTAGGCGGAAAGCAAATGGCGAACGAAGATCAACCCGATGTCCAATTTACGATCACTTCCGACGAAGCAATTGTCTTGTTTGAGTTTCTTCAACGATTCAGCAACACGGAAAAATTGGGCATCGAGGATCAGGCTGAAGAAAGAGCGCTCTGGAACCTCTGCTGCGTTTTTGAAAAGTATCTAACCATGCCGTTTGATAAAGACTATCCAGAGTTGTTACGTGAAGCACGGGAGCGGTTGCGCGATGAACCCTAGTCCGCTGCCTAACCCGGCGCTCAACCTCGCGCCTTTCAGTCGCTGGACGCTGCGCGATAAAGCCGCGCAGCGCCGGTTAGCTCTACGTTAGGCATATAGATGGAGCTTGTAAAATTAGAAATTGAGATTCAACAACTAATAAATGAGTTTGGGGTTCGTCCTTATGATTTCTTCACCATTCTTTCCAATTCCGAAAATCCAAATATCGACATTATTCAGCAAAATGCTCAATGGGCCGATGTGAAAGCTGAGGCGTGGCATAGCCTAAATTTATCAAGCTATTACGTTTGGGCTATCTCTGATAACGGAGATCTTCTATGGTGGAATGGCAGTCAAACGATAGCGATGAACCCGAGAGATTCTCTGTTTGTATCTGAGCCAGTAAATCCAAGGCAGTTTATAAGGTTAGTTCGTATGGGTAAAATTGGTCAAATCTTCCCCAAATCGCTAGAGGTAAATAATGCCTAACCCATCCATCAAGCGGGACGCGCTAAAGCGCGCCCCTTACGTCAAACGTTAGCCCGCAAAGTCCACTCGCCCCGATGCCGCCTATGAGAAAGTTAAGAATTCGAGATCGCCTGTATTTGCTCAATGGCGGCAGAGCCCCCTACCTTGAGTTTCTTCGCAATCTCACTCCTCAAATTGTTCTGCTGACCGTCACTTTTATTTACGGAAAGAACCTGGAGTTTTCGCGCATCGACCTAAGCAATTTCGTGCCAACGTTTGTCTGGTGGGTGTTTTTCGGGGCGTTCATGTTGGCGCTCTATGTAAATGCCGCTCTCTTCTACGAGCGTTGCTTTGGCAACTGGAAGGCTTGGCGAACGCGGCTGGAGAAAAGGCTTACTGCGCGAGGCATCCTCGGATATCGTCGCCGCCTAGCTGCAAAAATGAGGGCCACTTGGCATTTTCGCTTTGTCGAGTTTGTCGAGCTTATTTTGGTGTTTTACTTTTTCACTTTTGCACTTTCGGCAGTTGTAGTCATGTCCTATTTTTCAGCGGCGGGCATACTCCGCAATATGCATGCCGGCTAACCCATCATTCCACCGGACCTTGCGCACAAAGCCGCGCAAGGCCGGTGAATTCAACCGTTAGCGTCAGGAGAAGTCGATGTTGCTAGTCTATCTATCTCTTATACTCGTTCCGACCATCGCGTTTCTAGGGACTCGCCAATTTAATTCCAAGCACACTTGGCTTCTTACGGGCGTGACATTCGGGGCAGTTGCTTATCCATTTTTTGCCTCGCTGTCTCTTCCGCTGGTGTATATGGGCTCGGTAGGGCATGCCATTGTCAATATCACTAACCCCATAGCTATTTTCCACAGAGCGCCAGGAAAACTGGTGTATTTCTTTATCAATGGACACCCACTCTTCGATAGAGAATTTATTAACCCTTGGCTCTTTGGTATTAACGCAATTGTGTGGGGTCTAGTGTACGGGGCAATGGGTTGGTATGTTGATCGTGATCCCGCTCGGAACCAAAAAAAGATCCCACTTCTATTACTCGCAATTCCCGTCCTATATAAAGTGGTTACATTCAGCACAATTCTGCTGCCTGCAGCTACTGAGATTTCCGATCAAATCGTACATAGCAAAAACTATGGAACCATATGTCGGCAGGTAATTGATGCGGAGCCAAACACAGACGTGTGGATAGGAATTGGATCATTAGAGAAGGGTTATGCAATGCTGCGAGCAGTAGAAGGTAAGCAATTTTGTCATACTGTTGCGTTAGCAAAGGCTCCGTTTCAAGTGATTCTTGCTGCGGGAGGTTCCAAGTGGGTTGCTCTGGATATTCCTATTTCTGGAGGAGGCAAAACATGCATTGGCCTAACCCCAGCACATAAAGATGCTTCACCGCAAGACATTGACTGGTCTGCCAAAGTTATTGATTGTGAGCTAACCCATCCATCAAGCGGGACGCGCTAAAGCGCGCCCCTTATGTCAAACGTTGGGCACTCTTGTAGCCCTCATCATAATCGCTTGACAATACGTACGCATTTACGTACTCTTGTGAGATCTTTGAAGGAGCACGAAATGAACACTCTTACCGCCAGCGAAGCGCGCGCCAATCTGTACCGGCTTATTGACCAAACCGTGGAGTCACATGAACCGATCATCATTTCCGGAAAACGCAACAATGCCGTGTTGCTCTCCGCGGAAGATTGGAGTGCAATTCAGGAAACCTTATACCTATTGGCGGTGCCTGGCATGCGCGAGTCCATCAAAGCCGGTATGGCCGAACCACTTGCAAAAAGCTCCAAGGAGCTTAAGTGGTGAGTTGGGCAGTTGTTTATGCCAAGCAGGCAATGAAGGATGCAAAGAAACTTGCTGCAAGTGGTCTTAAGCAAAAGGCACAAGAACTGCTCGCGGTTCTTGCCAGCGACCCATTTCAGAATCCTCCACCGTTCGAGAAGTTGGTTGGCGATCTTACCGGCGCATATTCTCGCCGCATCAATATTCAGCATCGCATCGTGTACGAAGTCTTTCCCAAGGAAAAAACAGTTCGCGTCCTGCGTATGTGGACGCATTACGAGTAAGGGCCCCAACCCATCCATCAACACGGACGCGGGCGATAAAACTGCTCGCGCCGGCTATGTCAGACGTTGGGCACTCAGTAAAAATCAGGAGCCGCAGGTATGTCAGCAGAACAGAAAGTCAAATATAGCAACCACACAGCAGAGGTTAGTTCTGCGGCTGGTGTTCGCGGAGTTCTGTGCAAATCCCTTGACGGAAGTTTCTTTTTCCGGGTCTACTCAAAGGATCACTCGTTTATTGATTATGCGCTTCGTCACGATGATCTAGAAGTCACCATTGGAGAAACCGAACTGGCTTCTTTTTACCGCATCGGAGAGGAATACATCCTTGACCACAGCCCAGGTGTCCTCGGGTTGGAACTAGCCGAAACCGAAAGCCAAGCTGCCGCCCAGCAAGCAGATCAAGCCGACAGCCCCGCCTTCGGCGGTCCTATGGCTTAACACGGGCTTAGACGGCACAAACACACTCGCCCTCGGAGTCACTGTTATGACTGAAGATAGAACACTATACACTTCTAGAACCTTGCCATACTCACCTAAAGAGGTATATGGCGCTTTTGCGTCGGCTGATCTCTTGGCTTTGTGGTGGGGACCTGAGGGCTTTTCCAACACCTTTGAGATTTTTGAGTTCACTGTAGGCGGTCGCTGGAAGTTCATAATGCACGGCCCTGACGGGAATAACTATCCCAATGAGAGCATCTTTGCAGCGCTTGTACCCGACGCCAGGATCGTCATCCGGCATGATTGCCCTCCGTACTTCACGCTTACTGTTGAACTCACACCAGTCAGTGACGGTACGCACTTAACATGGGATCAAGTCTTTGAGGATGCCCATACTGCGCAAGCCGTCAAACAGCGTGTTGGCTCGGCAAACGAGCAGAACATAGATCGACTGGTGCATGTACTCGGCAAGGCCGCCAGTGCCGCCTAACAATTCATTCAAGCCGACGCCGCATCACATCAGCTTTGCTTCTGCCCGAAATATGGCGCGGCAACCTGTCAGCATAGGTTGATCCCGCAAAGGCAAGGTATCATTGCCAGTAAATCCGGGCACGGTTTTTCAATTGCCCGCTACCCATGAGGAATCGATCCAGCCATGCGTGTTGCAGTGTTCAGCAGTAAATCCTACGACAGGAAATTTCTTGATGCGGCCAATGCCGGCAGGCACCAGCTTGTGTATCTTGAGCCGCGCCTGGATGCCTCCACCGCCATCGCTGCCGATGGCGCGCAGGCTGTCTGCGCTTTCGTGAATGACCATGTGGATTCCGCTGTGCTGGAATTGCTTGCTCAACAAGGCATCCGTCTCCTGGCCTTGCGTTGCGCAGGCTTCAACAACGTGGACCTGGTAGCAGCCAGGGCGCTGGGCATCGAGGTTGCCCGCGTTCCCGAGTATTCACCGTATTCGGTGGCAGAACATGCGGTGGCGATGATTCTGACGCTGAACCGCAAAATTCATCGCGCCAGCGCCCGCGTGCGTGAAGGGAATTTCGCGCTGGAAGGACTGCTCGGTTTCGACCTGCACGGCAAAACCGTGGGCGTGGTCGGCACCGGGAAAATAGGTTACTGCTTTATCCGCATCATGGCAGGCTTCGGTTGCAGGGTGCTGGCTTTCGACCCTTACCAGAATGAACACTGCGTGGCAGCCGGTGCGGAATATGTCGACCTGCCGCAGCTTTTGAGCAGCAGCGACATCATCAGCCTGCATTGCCCGCTGACGCCGCAGACGCACCACCTGATCGATGAAAAAGCCATCAGGACCATGCGGCGCGGCGCCATGCTCATCAACATCAGCCGCGGCGGCATCATCGATACGCGCGCGGTGATCCGCGGCTTGAAATCAGGCATGATCGGCAGCCTGGGCCTGGATGTTTACGAGGAAGAGGACAACCTGTTTTTCCGCGATTTATCCAACACGGTGATTCATGACGATGTATTTGCGCGCCTGCTGACTTTTCCCAATGTGGTCGTCACCGGCCACCAGGCATTTTTCACGCATGAGGCGCTCTCGGAAATCGCCAGGATCACCATGGAGAATATTTCCAGCTTTGAACAAACCGGCAAGGCGGCCTATCCGGTCTCGGTGGAGCGCATCGTATGACCAGCCGGGAGACATGGCGCAACAACGCCATCGGATTACCGTATCAGCACCAGTCGGGGTTGGGAAGCTCGTGGAACACCTGCTTGAGGCCTTCCGACCAGCCCTGCCGCACCATCGCATAGTAGGGATCGTTCTCGGTAATGCGCTGCTTGCAATCGGCATGGAAGCTGTCCGTGCGGTAAAGCATGAGGTCGATCGGCGCCGCGACGGAAATGTTGCTGCGTATGGTCGAATCGAATGAAATCAGCACGCATTTCACCACGTCCATCATCTCGGTATCGTGTTTGATGACCCGGTCGATGATGGGCTTGCCGTACTTGGTCTCGCCGATCTGGAAATAAGGCGTCTCGCTGCTCGGCTCGATAAAGTTACCCGCCGCGTAGACGTTGAACAACCGAGGGTTCTCGCCCTTGATCTGGCCGCCGATCAGGATGCTGGCATTGAATTCCGCATTATGGTTTTTCAGGTGCTCGGCATCGCGTCCGTAGGCAAGGCGCATCTCCGCGCCGACCAGGCTGGCCGCATCGAACAGGCTGGCGACATTGTGCAGGTTCTTCTCCTCGCCCGCTTTCACCGCATCACGCAGGCGGTTCACCACGGATTGCGTGATGCCCAGATTGCCTGCCGTCAGCAGCACGATGACGCGATCGCCCCGCACTTCAAAAACGTGCATCTTGGGGAATATTGCCACCTGGTCGACACCCGCATTGGTACGGGTATCGGAAGCAAAAACCAGTCCTTCGTCCAGCAGCAGGGAAACACAGTAAGTCATGGCAGAATGAGATTCAGTGTGAGTTCGACAGAGGCTTCATCATACCAGCCATCGTTTGGCGGTATGAGTTAAGCAATAAAAATTTACCTGTTTATTGATGAATATATAGGCAATTGCAATACTAGATTGCCTTGACTCCCTCTTCCACCCCTGCCGCCTCGGTCAGCGCAGCCACATTCTCGCGCGTAAAGAAACCGTCGAAATCGCCGAAGCGCTGGACGTATTCGATAATCAGCGATGAATGCTCGGAAGCGTTGGAGAATATCTGCTTCAGCCCCTGCTCCTTGGAGCCGATGACATCGAGCAGGAAACCCTTGCCCTGTTCGGCAATCGCATTGACGACATAATCGATATGCTCGATGCCGTCGCGTTCGCCATCCTTGACGGCAATGGCCATGTGATGCAGGCGCGGGCCGTAATTGCGCACGAAAGTCTCCGTCGGCGACGGCAGTTTCTCCAGGTGGTTGACGAAATACGGCGTGTTGTTGGCGGTGAATACCTTGGCCGGGCTCCTGGATTCCGCCAGGCCGTGTACGCTCTTGGTGACATTGGTCGATGAGTTCTGGTCCTTGATGTTGTAAGCGCCCCAGAAGTAATAACTGGTCCAGGAAAGATATTCCAGTATCGCCACTTCGCGGTTCTGGCTGTAAACACGGGTTGCCAGGTGGTCGAGCGGCATCAGCAGATCGTCGATACGCAATCGCTTCTGCAGGTCTTTCGCTGCCTGATAGGCGGCCTGCACATCCTGGTTGATGACGCTCATGCCCAGCGAATAAACCCGCAGCTCGCTAGGGGCTCGCTCAAGGTAGGCAACGATGTTATGGGTATAGGGCGAGGGCTTGCTCACCGCAAGATTGCCGGGGAACTCAAGTTTCCTGATCTCATCCTGCGAGAAGAAGTGGAATTCACGCTCCTGCTGCATGCTGACGACGTCATGCAGGTTGTCGACACGCAGGATTTCGCCCATGTAGCGGCTGTTGGGTTTTCTGGCGCCTACCGGATAGACTTCGTTGAGGCTGCGGAAAATACCGCGCAAATTCGGGTCTTTCACCTCGCGCAGCAGGATATCCGGCGAATCGAGGTCTATGCGCAATACATGCGTCCAGTGCGATTCGCTCTCCAGCGTCACCAGGTAGTGATAGGGCGTCATCAACGCCAGTTCGGCAATGTACTGGATGGAGTGGCCGGGGTCGACCGTGATCATCAGCGCATCGATCTCGTGGATCATCGCCGTCAGCCCCATCCTGTCGCGCTCTTCCAGCAGCCTGACCAGGTATTCCTCGAAGAAAAGGGAGTTTTCCTTGTCGCCGTGCCGTTCAAAGCCGAGCGAGTCGATACAGTGGATTCCGTTTTTCATTGCTGTTGCACCTGTTGCATTTGACCGGACTGGTTCACCAGCACACTGACGCCCATGCTCTCCATGCCGCCCCCTACCCTCATGCCGCTCACCGGGCAGGCATCCCGGTAATCCAGGCCGACCGCCAGCCTGACATGCACGCTATTGGTTCGGCAGCCGTTGGAAACATCGAAACTCCGCCAACCGGCATCCGGCCAGTAAACATCCGCCCAGGCATGGCTTTCCATCAGGCTGCCGTCCTGCGTAAACAGATAGCCGCTGACATAGCGCGCCGGTATGCCCAGATGCCGGCAGCAGGCAATGAAGATATGGGCATGATCCTGGCAAACGCCCGAACCGAGCCCGAATGCATCGGCTGCCGTCGTATCGACTGCCGTGCTGCCCTTGGCATAAGGTACCCGCTTGACGATGGCATGCATCATATCTTCCAGCCATAGATCGCTATGGTCCGTGAGGAAACCCGCATAGCGGGCCGTAAATTTCTGCAATTCCGGGTCCGCTGCGGTCAGGTCCGTATTCCTGAGGTAGACCGCAAGCGGCAGCCTCTGTTCCTGCGGTGCGGTCTCCAACCCGGTTTCGACCTCGCCAGCCGCGATGATATTGATCTCGTCGTGCGGGCTATCAAGCACCAGCGTGTGCGTCGCATTGCCATGCGTATCCTGGAAGCGATGCAGATGCCCGTTGACGCGTATTTCCCAGCGTTTCACCCGCTGCCCGAAGCCATCGCCCGGCGTCAGCCTGAGTTGCTGGATCGTATAATTGACCAGGTCGGAATACTGGTACCTGGTGCGATGTTCAATGCTCAGGTCCATACACTCACACCGTCGGGGCATTGAGGAAACTGCGCTGAATCTCGAAGCCCAGGTTATTGTTGCAGGTAACAAAATCCTCAAGAAACTCGTGCAGGCCTTCCTGGAAAATCTCATCCATCCTGCCGTAGTGCAGGCGTGCATGCAGTTCCCCGGCGATGCGTCTGCATTCGCTGCTGCGTCGGCCGGAAAGCTGTTCGAGAATGGGCGTGATCTCGTCAAAACAGGCATGCAGGGAGCGCGGCATGTCGTCGCGCAAAACCAGCAGCTCGGCGACCCGCCACGGTTCTATCGTATCGCTGAACACTTTCTGGTATGCCTGGAACGCCGAGACGGAGCGCAGCACAGCACTCCATTCATAATAATCCACGGCACCGCCGATTTCCTCCTCGGTCGGCAGCAGCAGATGATATTTCACATCGAGCAGGCGCGCCGTGTTGTCCGCGCGTTCAATGAACGTACCCAGCCGCACGAAGCGGAAAGCATCGTCGCGCAGCATCGTGCCGAAACTGACGCCGCGGAACAGATGGGAGCGCGACTTCACCCAGTCGCAGAACTCGCTCAGGCCAGACTCAGCCAGATTGGCCCCGAAAAACTGGCCGAACTCCAGCCACAAGGCATTGATGTTCTCCCAGGTCTCCGCGGAAAGCGCCACACGCACCGCGCGTGCGTTTTCCCGCGCGCTGCGCAGGGCGCTGAAAATACTGGAAGGATTGGCCTGGTCCATCGCCAGGTAGTGGATGACATTGGCGGCGGTATATTCATCATGCCCAGCCTCGAAGGCCTCGACATTGCCGGCAATCTGCAAGGCCGGCTCCCACAATGCGGATTCGCTCTCGGCGGCATTCGGCACCAGCGACATGTTGTAGGTCACGTCCAGCACGCGCGCCATGTTCTCGGCGCGTTCAATATAACGCGCCATCCAGTACAAATGATCTGCGGTACGGCTAAGCATTGTTGAGCACCCATGTATCCTTGGTTCCGCCGCCCTGCGAGGAATTGACGACCAGCGACCCCTCTTTCAGCGCCACGCGGCAAAGCGCGCCCGGCACCAGGGTGACCGTCTTGCCGGAAAGCACGAAAGGCCGCAGGTCGACATGGCGCGGCGCGATACCCTGCTCCACCAGCGTCGGGCAGGTGGAAAGCGCCAGGGTCGGTTGCGCAATGTAATTGCCGGGAGAGGAAAGAATGCGCAGGCGGAACTCATCGATTTCCTTCCTGCTCGCCGCCGGGCCGACCAGCATGCCGTAACCGCCGGAACCCTGAACCTCTTTGACCACGAGTTCCGGCAAATGCTCCAGTACATATTTGAGGTCGTCGGGCTTGCTCAGTTCGTAAGTCGGCACGTTGGAAAGAATCGGCTCTTCACCCAGGTAGAAGCGGATCATTTCCGGCACATGTATATAGGTGGCCTTGTCATCCGCCACGCCGGTGCCGACCGCATTGGCAAGGGTCACCCCGCCATTCCGGTAGACGGAGAGCAGGCCGGGCACGCCGAGCATGGAATCGGGCCTGAAAACCAGCGGGTCGATGTAATCATCGTCGATGCGCCGGTAAATCACATCGACGCGCTTGGGGCCTTCCGTCGTGCGCATGTAAACCGCATTGTTGCGCACGAACAGGTCCTGGCCCTCGACCAGCTCCACCCCCATCTGCTGGGCGATGAAAGCATGCTCGAAATAGGCGCTGTTATAGGCCCCGGGAGTGAGCAGCACGACCACCGGATCGTGCACGCCGGGTTGCGCCACGGCACGCAGGTTATTCATCAGCACCTGCGGATAATGCTCCATCGGCGCCACGGAGTAACGGCGGAACAATTCCGGAAAGAGCCGCATCATCATCTTGCGGTTTTCCAGCATGTAGGAGACACCGGACGGCGTACGCAGGTTATCTTCCAGCACATAGAACTGGTTTTCGCCCGTCCGTACGAGATCGACGCCGGCAATGTGGGCATAAACGTCGCCGGGAATATCGACGCCATACATTTCCGGGCGATATTGCGCATTGGCAAGGATGCTGGCCGGCACAATGCCGGCCTTGATGATCTCCTGCTTGTGGTAGATGTCGTGCAGGAACATATTCAGCGCCTTGACGCGCTGGATGGCGCCGCTGGACAGCAGATTCCATTCCCCGGCAGCCAGCAGCCGCGGGATCACGTCGAAAGGTATCAGGCGCTCCTTGCCCGAGGCCTCGCCGTAGACATTGAATGTAATGCCGACGCGCCTGAACAGCACTTCGGCTTCCTGGCGCTTCATGTCGAGCTGCTGTATCGGCACCCCATTCAGCCATTCTGCATAGGCAGCGTAGATGTCACGTACCACATCATCCTGCAACTGCATTTCATCAAAAGGGAGTTCGCTTGCCATGTTCATGAATACAGATAAGGCAAGGCGCATGCCAGAAAGGCATGAAAACTATCTATATGATTTAATTAAATAACTTAAGTTTTCGATATTGGCGCGCACTACAATCGGGCACGACTTGCCGGCGCAGCGCCCCGAATTGGGGCCTGTCAATGACGGCAGCTAGTCGCGGCCTGCGCGCCAGACCGAGATCATCAGCATGATGCCGATGATGAATGCAAGGAAGAAACCGAGGAAACCGAATGCAGGCAGCCCGAAGATGGTCGGGCCGCCCTGCACGGTCATGACAATGGAAGACCCGACGATCAATGCCGCCGTGATCAATGCCATCGTCAGGCGATTGGTGCTGTGGTCCAGTTGATGCCCGAAATGATCGAGCCGCTTCAGGTCGAGATTGATCGTCAATCTGCCGCGTGCCGCCTCGCGCAACACCTGCGATACATCGCCCGGCAGGCCGGTGACGGCGCTGACCAGGTTTTCCAGGCCGCGGCGCCCGCGCTTGAACAACGCACCCGGCATATAGCGATCGATAATGATTTTCTTCACGAATGGCGTCAGATGACGGATGATCTGGAATTCGGGGTCCAGTTGCCGGCCCAGGCCTTCCAGCGTGATCAGCGCCTTGAACAGCATGGTGAGATCGGGCGGTACGGCCAGATGATTCTCCCGCATGATCGTGGTGAGGTCGTTGAGCAAGGCGCTGAAACGTACCTGCTTCAGCGGCGCATTGTCGTAGTTGCAGATAAATTCATCGATGTCCGCGCTGAGCTTGCTCTCGTCGATACTGGCGTTTTCCGCCCAGATAATCAGGATATCGCGCAACTTGTCGACATCCCGGGAAACCAGCGCTGCCAGCATATCGGCGATTTCGCCACGCCGGTCGAAGCTGATGCGTCCGACCATGCCGCAATCGATAATGGCGAGACGACTCCCCGGCAGGTAGAAAACATTCCCCGGATGCGGGTCGGCATGGAAAAATCCATCGATCAGCACCATTTTCAATACGGCATTCGCGCCGCGCTCGCCCATCAGCCGCAAATCCAGCCCGGCTTTCTCGGCGGCCTCCAGGTCATTGCCCGGAATGCCGTCGATGTAGCTCATCACCAGCAGGCCTTCGCTGGTGTGGTCCCAGTAAATCCTGGCAAACTCGATATTCGGATCATCGGCGAAATTGCGCCCGAAACGCTCCGTGTTGCGGCCCTCCAGGGCTAAATCCAGCTCGCGCCTGAGAGACTTGGAGAACTGGCCGATAATCTTGCCGGGCTGGAAACGCTTGGCTTCCGGAATCTCCGATTCGATCAGGCGCCCGAGATGCGATAACAGCCGCAGATCGGCCTCGATGCTATCGCGCACGTTCGGGCGGCGGATTTTGAGCACGACAGGCGTGCCGTCCTGCAGCTTGGCCAGATGCACCTGCGCGATCGAAGCACCGGCAATCGGCTCCGTCTGCAGGTCCTTGAACACCTCAAAAGGGGATTTACCCAAGGCATGCTCAAGTTCGGGCAGCAACTCCTCGAACGGCACGGCGGGCACTTGGTCCTGCAACTTGGAGAACTCGGCTATCCAGTTGGGCGGAAAAATATCCGGCCGCGTCGCCAGAACCTGCCCGAGCTTGACAAAGGTCGGCCCCAGTTCCTGGATCGCCATGCGCGCCCGGACTTCTGAAGGCAGTTGCAGCACCTCCCTGGAAACCTCGGAGTTGATCCAGTTGCCTGCACGTCCGATCAGGCTTTTCTTACCCAGTTTCTTCGCAACGTCGCCCCAGCCATAGCGCATCAGAATTCCAGCTATGGCCCGCAAACGGCCAAGATCACGCATCACCGAGATTGTTTCGCGAATCATGAAAACCCTATATTGTGTGGATAGGCGAACGGAAGAACACCGTCCGATGCAACCATTTGGCCTCGCAGCCGTTTGCTCGAAGACGCGCTATGCATGGCGTATCTTTTCGGCTTTCCGTTCAATGCGCCTGGCAAGCCTGATGAGTTGACGGCTTGCAAACAACCCGACCCGCACTTCCATCTCGATCATCGCCGCACGCCCCATTGTCCTGGCGCGCGAAGCCGAAACATGCAGGCGCTCGCTTACGCCCTGCGCTATCAGCTTCAGCCTTGTTCTGGCAGCCGTACCTGTATGGCCGGCATGGTCGGAGAAGCTTTCCGTATGGTTTGCGTGCAAACTCAAATGCTCGGCGCAGAAATTTTTCTTGTCGGCCAATGCCTGTTTCAGCCTGGATTTCGCTTCATGAAGTGTTTGCAGCTCATGATGATGCATCGACGGCTCCCCTATGCATGAATGACATCGAATCTGCCCCATTCTACACCAACATTTTTCATGGTTTTCCAGCGAAAGATATCAGTTGTTTACAAACAACTATCTTTTCTTTTAGAATCAGCCACATGCAAATACGCTTCATCATGATACTAAGCTTGCTGCTATTGGGCGGCCCCGTGCTGGCGGCGAATAACAACGGTGCCGAACAGCCCGGCAATCCGGGGGAGCAGC
Source organism: Methylophilaceae bacterium (assembly GCA_905339275.1). Lineage (GTDB taxonomy): Bacteria > Pseudomonadota > Gammaproteobacteria > Burkholderiales > Methylophilaceae > UBA6140. The sequence goes on along the minus strand of CAJPFK010000001.1, from coordinate 92,974 downwards.
ACAGCCGGAGCAGCTGGTCGGATACCGTGCAGGACGTCCTGTTGAATGCGCTGAGCCTGACCGGCATTCAATACCGCTATGGCGGCTCATCGCCCGAAACCGGTTTTGATTGCAGCGGCTTTGTCCGCTACGTTTTCCAGCAGGCGGCCAATATGTCGCTGCCGCACAACGCGCGTGCGATCAGCCAGGTCGGTGAAGTCGTTTCGCGCGAGCACCTGCAACCCGGCGACCTGGTATTCTTCAATACCATGAGAAGCGCCTTCTCCCACGTAGGCATTTATCTGGGCAATAACCGCTTCATACACGCGCCCAGTTCCGGCGGCGGCGTGCATGTGGTCAATATGAATGAGCGTTATTGGGCACAGCGATTCGATGGGGCACGCCGCATCGATACGCCTCCGGCCCAGCAACAAACCCGGGCCAGGTAAGGGCCGCTTTCAATCGGCCTGTCTTCGCCCTGATGAAAGGCGCTGGTGACAGGCGCTTACTTGTGGAATTGCCCGACATCGCCGGGCTTGCGCAGCATTTTATCCACCTCGCCCAGGTGCAGTTCTTCCGTGTAGATCATCTCGCGGGCATATTCTTCCAGCATCACCGAATGTCCTTCCACCAGTTTGAGCAGCTTGCGATAAGCATTCAGCGCGGCATTTTCGTGTTCCAGCGATTCACGCAGGATGTCGCCGACATCGTGATTATGAGTTTCAAGCAACGGGCCTATTGCCAGCGAGGGATGGCCGCCCAGATGCGTAATCAGTTCGCCCGCCTGGTTTGCATGATCCAGCGATTCCGTCGCCTGGCTGCGCAGCCAGGACACAATCGGGATACGGTTGTAGCCGTAAATCATGAGCGCATAATGGGTATAACGCACAACGCCGGCGAGCTCCATTTCGAGAATTGCATTCAGCGCCTTGATGACCGGGGTACTGGTTCCATTATCTGTTTTCTTGCCTTTAGCCATGACAGCCTCCGTTATTGGGTTGAATTGAGCGAACGCTCCGTCAGGTAAAGTCTAGACCATAAAACCACCCTCTGCAGAATTGCGAATAGTTCACATTGTGAATCGCAAATAGACCGGGCCTCAGCGCATTTCGATGGTTTGGCGCGCGAACAGGTTTCCTTGCACGCAATCCACGCCAAGCCGCCTTGCCCATTCGAATTGCTCGCAATCGCCGACACCCGACATGATGGTCTGCACCCCTATCCTTCTTGCCGCGCTGACGAGCCAGTCCACCGTTGCCTGCGCGGCACTTTCGTTCAATGTTTTCAGCACCATGCCATTGAATTTTATGATGCTGGCATCGAGGAAGGCGCTCAGTGAAAACATGCCCCAGCGGACACCCAGGTCTTCCAGCGCGACGGCCGTGCCGCTTTGCTGAAGCAATTCAATCACCCGCTGCGAGCGGTGGGCATCCGCAGTGTGGTGGTTCTCGACCAAGTTGATGACAAGCTCCCGTTCCGACCAGGCATGGGATTTGAAAAGCGCCAGGAATGGATTGGACAAGGTCTGGCCGCCTTCCATGAAGCTATCGATATCCAGGTCCAGCATCAGCCAGCTCGCGCCGTGCCGATTGAACGGAAACTGCGCAATTTGCAGCTTCTTCATCTCCAGCTCCGTGTGGAACAGGAGCAAGGGATTCTGATGCAGGTGGGCAAACATTTTGCCGGTATCCAGCGCTTGCTGTTCGCGCGTCCAGAATCTGGCGGAGGCCTGGTAACCGACAACCTCCTCGGCCTGTACGGAAACGATAGGCTGATACTCCACGCCGAAACGTTGTGCGATCACCACGTCCAGTATCTCCGACGGCAGCAAAGCCTCCGGGGATACGGCATTATTCCGGGTCAGCGCAGATAGTTCTGAGTGACTGAAGGCATTCATCGTTGACTCCTAAATCAAATGATCACAATAACATTGTAATTGAGAATCATTATCATTAAAAGCCCGATATGCGATTAATGCCCCCATCCATGCCGTTTCTATTCCTTGCGGTCGCTATGGCCCAGCGGCCGGCCGGGGTCGATCCTGTCCCGGACCAATTGCTTGATCTCCTTGGCTTCGGGAAAGCACTGCGCTTCCTTGCGCGAAAAAATGACTTCACCATTGAGCCGTATCTCGAATATCCCGCCGCTACCGGGCACCAGGCTGACGCGCTCGATATCCCCCTCGAACGTCGTCAGCAGCTCCTGCGCCATCCAGGCGGAACGCAACAGCCAGCGGCACTGGGTGCAATATTCAATCTCGATCTGATATACCTGCATCAATCCTCCTTACCGCCCTTCGGCCGGATACAAGCGGGTTTACCCACGCCCCGGACGCAAAACTAGTTTGCAAAATACTATGCAAGACATGGCCAAATAGCGGAAAATAAACCAATTGCATTTTTACTTGTCCTACCCGCGATATTACCCCATTAAGGAACAGCTCTACATGCGCGCTAAATTTGAAAAGTTCGGTTTGATCGCTATCGGTGCCATTCTGGGCCTGATGCTCAGTCTTAACTACTCGGCACTTGCCGACAAGGCTGCCAAACCTCAATTACCGCTGGATGATTTGCGTGCATTTGCAGAAGTCTTCGGCAAAATCAAGAACGATTATGTCGACCCGGTTGAAGATAAAAAGTTGATCAGCGAAGCCATCAACGGCATGCTGACCGGCCTGGACCCGCATTCCACCTACCTGGATGCCGATGGCTTCAAGGATTTGCAAGCCGGCACCCAGGGCGAATTCGGCGGCCTGGGCATTGAAGTCGGCATGGAAGACGGCTTCGTCAAGGTCGTTTCCCCGATTGAAGACACACCTGCCTACCGTGCGGGGATCAAGAGCGGCGACCTGATTATCAAACTGGACGAAACCCAGGTTAAGGGCATGTCGCTCAACGATGCCGTCAAGCGCATGCGCGGCAAGCCCGATACACCCATCACCCTGACCGTGCTGCGCAAGGGGCAGTCAAACCCCCTAGTGATCGAAATCGTCCGTGCAATCATCAAGACCAAGAGCATCAAACCAAAACTGGTGGATGCCGATTACGGCTATGTGCGGATCACCCAGTTCCAGGAACATACCGGCGAGGATCTGGCGAAAGCCTTGCAGTCGCTGCGCGAAGAGAACAAGAAACCCCTGAAGGGCCTGGTCCTTGACATGCGCAACAACCCCGGTGGATTACTCAATGGCGCGGTTGGCGTATCCGCGGCCTTCATCCCCAAGGGTGAACTGGTCGTCTATACCGAAGGACGCGCCGAAGATGCAAAAATGCGTTTGACCGCCAGTCCCGAGAACTATGTTCGCGGCGGCCCCAAGGCGGATTACCTGCGTGACGTGCCTGCTGAAATGAAAACCGTCCCTATGGTGGTACTGGTCAATGGCGGATCGGCATCCGCTTCCGAGATTGTTGCCGGCGCGCTGCAGGACCACAAACGGGCCATCATCATGGGCACCCAGACTTTCGGCAAAGGCTCCGTACAGACCATTCTGCCCATGAACAACGGCACGGCGATCAAACTGACGACGGCACGCTATTTCACGCCGAACGGCCGCTCCATCCAGGCCAAGGGTATCGAACCGGACATCATTGTCGAGGAAGCTTCCGTAAACACGGTGGATCAGAATTTTGGCATACGCGAAGCCGACCTGAGCCGTCACCTGTCGAATCCAAAGGGTGAAGAGGAAGTACCTAGCGCAAAACCTGGCGCCGACCCCTCCAAAGTCGTTCCGCCACCGGCAGACGGCGAAAAAACACCGCCTGCAGAATTCGGCTCGAAGAACGATTACCAGTTGAACCAGGCCCTCAACCTGCTCAAAGGCCTGCAGATTCTGAGCAAGAAGTAATATATTAAAGCGAACCGGAAAGCCGTCGTCTGATAAACGGCGGCTTTCCTGCTTTATAACCACCCGAACTGAACACCCGGCGGAGAAACTGCATGTTAGATCGACTGATTATCGAATTCGACAAAAGCCTGCGCACCATGATGGCTGAAGCGCACAGCGTGCGCCCGCACCCTGACGGCACGCTGCAGGAAGCCCGGATGACGGATGCCGAAAAAAAACATGCGGCGGCACTGATGCGTATCAACCACAGCGGCGAAGTATGCGCGCAGGCGCTCTATAACGGGCAATCGCTTACGGCGAGAAACAAGGAAACAGTGGCCGCATTGCAACAGGCGGCACAGGAAGAGACCGAGCATCTGGCATGGTGCGAAAAGCGCATCAAGGAGCTGGGGAGCCGGACCAGCGTGCTTAATCCTGTTTTCTACGGCGGTTCGCTGGTACTCGGCGCCATCGCCGGCGCGCTTGGGGATCGCTGGAATCTTGGCTTTCTTGCCGAAACCGAGAGACAGGTAGGACAACATCTGGAAAGCCATCTGGAGAAACTGCCGCAGCACGATGCCAAAAGCCGGGCCATCATCGAACAGATGCGCGTCGATGAAGCGCATCATGCCGAAACCGCGATTCAGCAAGGCGCCGCGGAACTGCCCCGGCCGGTTAAAGCCGCAATGCAGGCAGCCTCCAGAACCATGACCTCCACCGCTTATTATTTGTAAACCGGAAAACCAGAAGAATGAAGAAATTCAGCGACATCCTGCCTACACTTGAAAATGCAGACCATATTCAGAAAATCGAGCTGTTCAATACGGATGGCACGAGCGCTGGCGTCATTGAAAACAGGCCCGGCAGCGCCGGCTCGGTCCGCGTCTATCACCATTTGTGGAAAAAGCACGGCGAAATTACGCCTGAAGCCGCGAAAGAAGGCCTGAAGATTTACGCCGAACATACGGAAAACGCGGAAAGCAATCCCGGCAAGCATCCGAATATCGATCGCCTGTTCGGCGTGATCGAATCCAACGCCCCGCTCTCGGTGACGATCACGCCCCTGTAACAGGAACCTGCCCGGAAATAGGGATATGGTAGATAAACTGCACCATATTACCGGCCGGGTCATGGCAATAGAAGCTTCTTGCGCCATCCCGATGCGTTCTGGGCGCCTGGGCGATCCTGACCTGATGTTCCAGCAAATAGCCATGCCAGGCATCGACATCTTCCGGCCGCTTGAGGATGAAACCGATATGATCGAGGCGCTGCGGACCATCCAGCTTGCTGGCGGGGTCCAGCCGATGCAGGGCAACATTGTCTGAACCCGAGGTCAGATAGACGTTATCCGGGTCAGGTTGCCATTCCTCCTGCATGCCGACCACATCGCGGTAAAAAGCCAGGCAAGCCTCAAGGTCATGCACGAACAGCGCCACATGACGCATGCCCAGCATGCCGCCCGGACGGGACGGCGCTGCACTCACGAAGCCGCCTCCACGATTTCAAAGTCGTGGCTGATCTCAGCCGCCTTGCCCAGCATGATGGAGGCCGAGCAGTACTTTTCTGCAGACAGCTTGACCGCACGCTCCACCTGGGCAGGGTTGAGCCCCTTGCCGGTGACGACAAAATGCACATGAATCTTCGTAAAGACCTTCGGCACCTCATCCGCCCGAGTCGCATCGATCTCGGCAACGCAATCCGTCACCGGCTGGCGCGCTTTTTTCAGAATGGTCACCACATCGAATGAAGTGCAGGCACCCATGCCGATCAGCAGCATCTCCATTGGACGCATGCCCAGATTGCGCCCGCCTGCATCCGGCGCGCCATCCAGGACGACAGCGTGACCGGTTTCAGATTCGCCGATAAAGCAGACGTTTTCCACCCACTTGATACGTGCTTTCATGTCTGCCTACTTCACGCCCAGCAGTTCAACATCAAAGACCAGCGTGGCGTTCGGCGGAATCACGCCACCGGCGCCGCGTGCGCCATAACCCATCTCCGGCGGAATAATCAGTGTGCGCTTGCCGCCGATCTTCATGCCGGCAAAGCCCTGGTCCCAGCCCTGGATCACTTGTCCGCCGCCCAGATAGAACACAAAGGGCTCGCCACGGTCGACGGAACTGTCGAATTTTTCGCCCTTGCCGTCGGGCTGGCCTGGGTCGTACAACCAGCCGGTGTAATGAACAGTCACATTGAAGCCGATTTCAGCTTCGCGGCCACTGCCGACCACGGTATCGGTTTTGACCAATTCGGTAATGCTTTGAGTCATTGCTGTGCTTCCTTCTGAAGTTTGGGGTTTGGTTGATTCTGTGCCCGCCTGGCAACCGCCAACGGCAAATGCCGTGCTGAAAATTGCCGCGATGAGAAAACTGGTTCTATTCATGGATGGCTCCGTATTAACTACGCTTATGATAACCGAAACAAGTCTGGAAAATACTGCGGAGCTGCGTTGCAATATCGTCGATGCCCGCACTAGGGCTGTTGATAGACCCAGTCCAGCAAAGCATCCTGTGCGGGTTTGGTTGCGCCTGCACGCGGATGATTGACCATAAACACCACGACCCAGCGCCTGCCTTTCTGGTCCAGTATGTAACCGGCAATGGATCGCACACTATTGAGCGAGCCGGTTTTCAGGTGCGCCCTGCCCCGGATTCCGCTCCCATTCAGGCGCCGTACCACCGTACCGTCGACTGCCAGCACCGGCAGGGAAGACATCAGCTCCGGCATCACCGGGCTTGCATAGGCATCGGCCAGGAGCTGGCCCAGATGTTCGGCACTGATGCGCTCGATGCGGGACAGGCCTGAACCGTTCTCTATCACCAGCTCAGGAAAATGCATGTCCTTGCCGGCCAGCCAGTTCAGGATAGCCAGGCGGCCGCTCTCCTCGTTGCCGGGGATACCGATACGCTCGGCCGCAATCGTCAGCAACAACTGCCGGGTCATCAGGTTGTTGCTGTATTTGTTCACGCGACGAATCACATCCGCCAGCGGCTGCGAACTATATTCAGTCATCCTGACTGCCGATTCGGAAACTGCCGATACCTTGAAGTCACCGCTGATGGTGCCGCCCAGTTGCTGCCAGATTCTGCGGAACAGGTGATAAGTATAGCTGGGCGGGCTGAACAGGCTCAGCTCCAGATACTTTTCCTCACAGCTTGCCGGGTAGTCTCCGGTAAAAGTCACCGTCGCCTTGCTGCCTTCATTTTGCACCTTGTAAACCAGCTTATCCCGCCAGTTGGTGCAGGGCGCTTGCATCAGCCGGACCTGGTTGCTGAGTTGAATTTCCGGCAGATCGGGGTCCGGCTGGATAGCCAGTTGCTCCCCATCGGAAAGAAAACGAAAGCTGGTGGAATTAAGATTGACCGCCAGTGCGTTCGGGATGCTGTTATAGGCGCGGTAAGGCTCATTATCAAACAGGCCGGGGTCTGCGCTGCCGGGTGCAAAATAGCTGTCGTCGATAATCAGGTCGCCACGAATATCCCTGAGGCCGGTTTGGCGGAGTTCGTTCAGCATGCGCCAGAGATCCTGTTGCATCAGCTCCGGGTTGCCATAACCCTTGATCGATAGATTGCCTTCCAGAACGCCGGCAACCATCTCGCCTTCACGGTAAATCTCGGTACGCCAGCGATAAGCCGGGCCGAGCAACTCCAGTCCGGCATAAGTTGTCACCAGCTTCATGGTGGAAGCCGGGTTCAGCGCACGGGTCGCAAAATGCGTAACGGCCGCTTCGTTAGCGCCAAGCTGCCGGACGTAAACCGATACGGCCTCGGATGGAATGGCCTCGGCCCTGAGCGCCTGCTCGACCGGCAAAGGCAAGTCTGCCCGGGCCGGAAGTACGGCAAGCAAACCGAATATCAGCCAGGCACAGTGGAATAGCGGGCGTTTCACTTCGGCAGTTCCGCAAGCAAGCCCGCAATCTCTGTCGTCATCCAGTCGATTTCGGACTCGCTGATGATGTACGGTGGCATCAGGTACACCGTTTGCCCGATCGGACGCAGCAACAGGCCGCGTTCCAGCGCAGACTGGTAAAACGCCCGCTGGAAACCGGCCCGCCCGGCGGTTACTTCAAATGCCGCGATCATGCCGATTTGACGCAGGTTCTTAACCGGCAGTTCACTCAATGACTGCTGCAAGCTGCGTTTCAGGTAAACCGATTTCTGGCGGTTGGCCTGCAGCACTCGCTCATCCTCGAAAATGTCCAGCGTTGCCAGCGCAGCGCTGCAGGCAAGCGGGTTGCCCGTATAACTGTGCGAATGCAGGAAGCCTCGCGCAATGCTGTCATCGTAAAAAGCCTGATAGATGTCTTCCGTACAAAGCGTGACCGATAAAGGCAGGTAGCCGCCGGTGATGCCTTTGGACAGGCAGATGAAATCCGGCTTGATGGCGGCCTGCTCGCAGGCGAACATGGTGCCGGTGCGACCGAAGCCGACGGCGATCTCATCCGCAATCAGGTGAACGTTGTAACGGTTGCAGATGCCTCTTGCCATCTGCAGGTAGACGGGCGAATACATCCCCATGCCTGCGGCGCATTGCACCAGCGGCTCGATAATGAATGCGGCAATTTCCGTGTGGTGGGCCGCCATGTACGCCTCCAGCGCCTCGGCACAGCGCAGGGCATACTGCTCGGCCGACTCGCCTTTTTCCGCCAGGCGCCAGTCAGGGCTCGGCATCTGCTCACTATGCAGCAGCAACGGCGCATAGGTATCCTTGAAGATGGCAACATCCGTGACCGACAACGCCCCAAGCGTCTCGCCGTGATAGCTGTTCTGCAGGCTGACGAACCTGGTTTTTTCAGTCCTGCCCAGATTGCGCCAGTAATGGAAACTCATCTTCAATGCAATCTCTGTCGCCGACGCGCCGTCGGAAGCATAGAAACAATGGCCAAGGCCGGTCAGCGCCGACAGGCGCTCCGAGAGCCTGACCACTGGCTCGTGGGTGAATCCCGCGAGGATGACATGCTCCAATTCATCGAGCTGGTGCTTGATCGCATTCTTGATACGCGGGTGATTGTGTCCGAACAAATTCACCCACCATGAGCTGACCGCATCCAGATAACGCTTGTCGTTCATGTCATAAAGCCAGACGCCATGGCCGCGGCGTATCGGCACCAGCGGCATGCTCTCGTGATCTTTCATCTGCGTGCATGGGTGCCACACAGATGCACGGCTCCTGTCTATAAATTCTTTATTATTCATATGGTTGTAAAGTCAATAAGGAGTCACGCACGATGTTGCAGCAGCCTGACAATCTCGCCAACAAAACGAACGACCAGCGAACGCTCCTCGCTATTCAGGTTTTCGAGCATTGCGGCAATATAGTCCAATTGATCCGAGTATTTGTCCGAGTCAGCCGGTGCGGAATTCAATGACATCGGGAATAAGGCACTCACAGGGCATTCCAGAATTTCTGCCGTCTGCGCCAACCGGGACAATGTCGTCGATATGGCACCCGTTTCAATCCGGCTGACGGTTTCCTTTTCTATCCCCAATGCTTCCGCAAGCTGGGCCTGGGTAAGGCCTTTGGCCTTGCGGCGCACCGCAATCGTCACTCCAACAGAACGAATTAAATCCTTTCGATTCATGAAATGACCTTTAGTATCAATTTAATAAATATTTTTTAACGCTAAAGGTCATTAGACGTCGTTCACCGACGGATATAAATGATATATTAAGTTATATTAATGATCTTAAAAATCATTTAACTGAGCGACCGAATAAGCTGATTAATTCAGATCTAGAGGAACATTAGGTGGAAAAGTGTATTTTACTGCTCGACAGTGACCCCACATTTTGTCAGGAAATTAAAGTCTATCTGGCCTCTTTTGGTCACAAAGTGATCATTGCCACCAGTATTGATGCAGCCATACAATGTTTCCACGACAGCCTGCCGGCGATTCTGTTCCTGAACGTCGCCACCCTGTCGCTTGCGGCTCCCGAACAGATTAAAAACTTTTCCGAGATCATTGATGACCGCGCAAAAATTGTCGCCCTCACGCATCACTACTGCCCGATAGACAATACCGCCGTCGAATTAATGTCCAGGGTGATTTCCGCCATACACAGGGATTCCCCGCTGTCGGAATTCAGGTATTTCCTGACGAATGACAAAATACAGGAATGACATCTCAGGAATCAAGCCAATCACCAGGCAACCATGCTCCGGAACCAGGTTGCGGATACTGCCTATCGAATAGCGGGCACCTCGGCGCGGCCGAGACCTTAATGCAAGGCAGAGCTGGTCTGAATGGCGCTCATGGCCGGCACATGGGTGACCAGCGGCAATTCCCATGCAGTCTCCTTGCCGACCAGTTGCAGCATATTGACCAATGCAAGCATCAGCTCCTGCGTCAGCAACAGCTTCATTGTCTGTCCATTGACACAAACCAGCTCAAGGAACGAATGTTGGTCGGCAGATTTGAGGATGTGGCAATCCTTCGCAAGAAATATCTCATCCCGGTTGATAGCGGTACGCGGCTTGTATTCGGAGGTGAAATCAAGTTTCCGGGTGACAGGTGCCTGCTCGGCCGCCGGGAATATCCGCGAAACTGCTGCAGGCTCGCTGACGGCCGGCACCACAGGAGCAAGCTCATCGGCCTGCAATAACAGCCACAATCCCTTGACCAGCCTTCTGGTGAGCCAGACCGCAAGTTCAGCATCATCCGCAAAACCTATTTTCAGCAGCAACCGGTCCTCGACCGCGTTATAGGCAATATTGATTTGCTGAATCGATGCATTTTTAATTTCCACACTCATCGCCTCTCCCGATCCTTGCATTACATCGATCTTGTTATGTCGACCATTCTAGTTTTCAATTGATCTCCGGGCCAGAAATAAATCCGGATCATTTATTCAAGCACTAGCCTCAAGCCCAGCAGAATAAGAATCGCGCCCGCAAGATAACCCATCCACAAGCCCGCCTCAGGCCGCCTGGCCAGCCAGCCGCCCGCCTTTCCCGCATAATATCCAAGCACGCCGAACAGCACTATGGCCTGAATGGTAAAAATCAGGCCGAATTGCAGCATCTGGATTGCAGCCGGCCCTCGCCCCGATTGAACGAACTGCGGCAGCAGGGCCAGAAAGAACAGCATCACCTTGGGATTAAGCGCATTGGCAAACAGGCCGCTGACGAATAGCGATTTCAATCCATGTTTTCCATGCAACCCTGGCTCCATGGAAAACGCACCAGATCGGTGCAAAATCCTGAATCCCAGCCAAAGCAGATAAATACCGCCGGCCAGCTTGACCAGGAAAAAAGCCGGCGGCTCCGCTGCGAGCAAGGCACCGATACCCAGCGTCGCAACCAATGTATGACTGAAGCAGCCGCAGGCACACCCCAAGGCAAAAGCCATCCCCGCCTTCCGGCCTTGCGCAAGGCTTATCGAGAGCACCATGAGATTATCCGGCCCCGGCGCCAGCGTCAGCAATATGGCCACGCTGAGGAAAGCCATGGCTTGCCCGGCATCAATCAGCAAGACGTATCCTCATACATATAAAGTGGATGTTGGCACGGATTTTGATTGATTAAATTGCAAGATGCAACGCAAGTCACTGCTGGCCCGGCGTCATTTGAAGTGTGCCAGCCTAGTGATTAACGTTCATAGGAGGGTTCAAAATGAAATCCTGGTTGATCGTCATCATGTTGCTGGGCTTCAGCCTGCCAGCCCGGGCGCTGCCGCCGGATGGCCTGGTTTACGACCTGAAAATGTCCGTCGTCAAGATATTCGTTGTCGATAAATTCGGCAACCATGGCGTCGGATCAGGCATCGTGGTCGCGGAAGACCATGTTGCCACCAACTGCCATGTCATCGCCAACGCAAGGGGCGTACATGTCATCAAGTTCGGCGCCAGCTTTGCCCCGGTCGCACTGAAGGCAGACTGGAAACACGACCTTTGCCTGCTGAGATTCGAGAAGCTCGGCATCACCCCTGTCAGGATGGCCAGCAGCAAGCACCTGAAATACGCCCAGCCCGTGTTTACCATCGGCTTCCCCAATGGCGTCATGGTGCCCCTGACTTCCTTCGGCGAGGTGGAGGCGCTCTACCCGCTTGACGGGGCCAATATCATCCGTGCCAGCGCCCATTTCAGGCTGGGCAGCAGCGGCGGACCCATTTTTGATGATACCGGCGCACTGATCGGCCTCACCACATTGAAGAGCCCGGGCAGAAATGCGTTCTACTACAGCATCCCCTCCGACTGGATTACCCCACTGCTCGACCAGCCCGAGGTGATAGTCGCCGCGCAGAAAGAACCGCCATTCTGGGATACGCCGGAAGAAAGCCGCCCCTATTTCATGCGCGTCGTACATCCGCTCAAAACCGAAAACTGGGCTGAACTTGAATCCATCAGCAGGTTATGGGTCGAGCAACAACCCGAAAGCGTTGAAGCCTGGTATCTGCTGGGGCTGGCCGAACAGAATCTCGGCAAACTGGACTATGCCGCAACCCACCTGGAAAAATCCCTGGGTCTCAATGCCCTGCATATAGAAGCCAGGCTCTCCCTGGATCAGATCAAAAAGAAACTGGCAGCGAAATAGGCTGCCTGCCCGCTGATCAAGCGGGCAGGCAGGATTCAGCGCAATGCGCATGCGCTGCCGTTTAATCAGAGATTCCCTTAATCTTTTCTGGCGATACTTCATCCGCAAAACCAGCACTTGAAAAAAACATGCCCTGCCCTTATTATTAGCACTCAATAGACAAGAGTGCTAATAAACACTGTCTAGTTAACCTCAAGCAACAACCGTTGCACTGAACATTTCGAATTACTAACAAGGAGAGCATTTCATGAAGATTCGTCCTTTGCACGATCGTGTGATCGTAAAACGGCTGGAAGAAGTTCGCACAACCGCTTCCGGCATTGTCATCCCTGACACTGCAACCGAAAAGCCGGACCAAGGCGAAATCATTGCTGTTGGCGCTGGCAAGAAGGATGATGCCGGCAAGCTGATCCCGCTGGATGTCAAAGTTGGCGACAAGGTGCTGTTCGGTAAATACGCCGGCCAATCCGTCAAGGTGGATGGCGAAGAGCTGTTAGTCATGCGTGAAGAAGACATCATGGGTGTCGTTGAGGCCTAATCGCCGGCACGTAATCAATCAGGAATTTGAATCAGGAGAATTAAACGATGGCTGCTAAAGACGTACGTTTCGGCGATGAAGTTCGCCAAAAAATGACCAATGGCGTGAATGTTCTCGCCAATGCGGTAAAGGTAACCCTCGGCCCCAAAGGCCGTAACGTGGTGCTGGAGCGCTCATTCGGCGCGCCGACCATCACCAAGGACGGTGTATCGGTTGCAAAGGAAATCGAACTGAAAGACAAGTTCGAAAACATGGGCGCACAAATGGTCAAGGAAGTCGCTTCCAAGACTTCCGATATCGCCGGTGACGGTACCACCACTGCTACCGTTCTGGCCCAGGCCATCATCCGCGAAGGCATGAAGTCGGTTGCTGCCGGCATGAACCCGATGGACCTGAAGCGCGGTATCGACAAGGCTGTTGAAGCTGCCGTTGCCGATCTGAAGAGCCAGTCCAAGCCATGCACCACCAGCAAGGAAATCGCCCAGGTTGGTTCCATTTCCGCCAACTCCGACGCTTCCATCGGCCAGATCATCGCTGATGCCATGGACAAGGTTGGCAAGGAAGGCGTAATTACCGTTGAAGACGGCTCCGGCCTGCAGAATGAGTTGGATGTGGTTGAAGGCATGCAATTCGACCGCGGCTACCTCTCCCCATACTTCATCAACAACCCTGACCGCCAGATCGCATTGCTGGACAACCCATTCGTCCTGCTCTACGACAAGAAAATCTCCAACATCCGTGACCTGCTGCCAGCACTTGAACAAGTCGCCAAAGCCGGCCGCCCACTGCTGATCATCGCTGAAGACATCGACGGCGAAGCACTGGCAACCCTGGTTGTGAACAACATCCGCGGCATCCTGAAGACCTGTGCCGTCAAGGCCCCTGGTTTCGGCGACCGCCGCAAAGCCATGCTGGAAGACATCGCCATCCTCACCGGCGGTACCGTGATCGCTGAAGAACTGGGCCTCAAGCTGGAAAACATCAAGCTGGAAGACCTGGGCCAGGCCAAGCGCATCGAAGTCAGCAAGGAAAACACCATCATCATCGACGGTGCCGGTGTTGAGTCCAACATCAAGACCCGTATCGACCAGATCAAGAAGCAAGCGGAAGAATCCACCAGCGATTACGACCGTGAAAAGCTGCAGGAACGCGTAGCCAAGCTGGCTGGCGGTGTTGCTGTAATCAAGGTTGGCGCGACTACCGAAATCGAAATGAAGGAAAAGAAAGCCCGCGTTGAAGATGCGCTGCATGCTACGCGTGCTGCCGTGGAAGAAGGTATCGTCGCCGGTGGCGGCGTTGCACTGATCCGCGCACGTGCCGCCATTGCCAAGATCAAGGGCGACAACCACGATCAGGACGCCGGTGTGAAGATCGTATTGCGCGCAGTTGAAGAGCCATTGCGCCAGATCGTTGCTAACGCCGGTGATGAGCCTTCTGTCGTCGTCAACAACGTTGAGGCCGGCAAGGGCAACTATGGTTACAACGCTGCCAACGAAACCTATGGTGACATGGTGGAAATGGGCGTACTGGACCCGACCAAGGTGACACGTACCGCGCTGCAACACGCAGCTTCCGTGGCCGGCCTGATGCTGACTACTGACTGCATGATCGCAGAACTGCCAAAGGATGATGCACCGGCAGTGCCTGACATGGGCGGTATGGGTGGCATGGGCGGCATGATGTAAATCTGCCGTTCATTCCCCAGTGATACACGGCAGTGTTTTTTCTGCTGCCGGTCTCACTTCTGGACTGAAGCCAGACAGAACGTCTGACCCAGGAAAAAGCCCCGCGATTGCGGGGCTTTTTCATTTCCTTCAGGCACTTATCAATAACTGAACAATCCGCCTGCACAACAGGGTTTACTTAAGTAAAAATTTAGGCATATACTCTCGACAAACCCGAACAAGCTGCAAGACAGGGCGCTACAGGAAAACCACGTAAGCGCCGCGCAAAAAAAACCCCGATTAAAGGGGATAAAATCGGGGTGAACAGCCTCATCAGTTAAGGCTACCCGCTCAGGGAGGAGAAGCGGGAGACGGATGTTCTCGTCTGCTTTTAGGACCAACCCCATCTACCTTTAGTTCCAAACTTTTAAGCCCGATTTTGTATGTTCGGCATGCGATAATAGTACGCATGAATATGCAAACCACTTCCGATTCCCTGCTCTCCGGCCTCAATGACAAACAACTGGAAGCCGTGACGCTCCCGCATCAATCCGCGCTTATCCTGGCCGGTGCCGGCAGCGGCAAAACCCGTGTCCTCACAACGCGCATCGCCTGGCTGATCCAGACCGGGCAGGTATCACCGCAAGGCCTGCTGGCGGTAACATTCACCAACAAGGCCGCGAAAGAGATGCTGACGCGGCTGTCATCCATGCTGCCGATCAATACGCGCGGCATGTGGGTCGGCACCTTTCACGGCCTCTGCAATCGCCTGCTGCGAGCACACCATCGCGAGGCAGGCCTGCCGGCCACTTTCCAGATTCTGGACACTGCCGACCAGCTTTCCAGCATCAAGCGCCTGATGCGGGCAATGAATGTCGATGACGAAAAATTCCCGCCCAAGCAGGTCATGGGCTATATCAACAGTTGCAAGGAAGAAGGCTTGCGCGCGCATAGCGTGGATGCCTACGACCCCCACTCCCAGCGCATGCGCGAAATTTATGAGGAATACGACAAGCAGTGCCAGCGCGAGGGCGTGGCAGACTTCGCCGAGCTTTTGCTGCGCTGTTACGAACTGCTGGAGCGCGATGCGCATATCCGCCAGCATTACCAGAGCCGGTTCAAATACGTGCTGGTGGATGAGTTCCAGGACACCAACCGCTTGCAGTACCTGTGGCTGAAGTTGCTGGCGGGACAGGATAATTGCGTATTCGCCGTCGGCGATGACGATCAGTCCATCTACGCCTTCCGCGGCGCACGGGTCGGCAACATGCTCGATTTCGAGCATGACTTTGCCGTGCAGAACATCGTCAAACTGGAGCAGAACTACCGCTCGCACAGCAACATACTGGATGCGGCCAACGCCATCATCACGCACAACCGCAACCGGCTCGGCAAGAACCTCTGGACCTCGGCAGGCAAGGGCGAACCGGTCCGCGTCTACCAGGCCTATAACGACATCGACGAAGCGAATTTCATTGTTGACGAGATCAGGATGCTGCATGCGGAAGGCATGGATTTAAACCAGATCGCCATGCTCTACCGTTCAAACGCGCAGTCGCGCGTACTGGAGCACGCCCTGTTCACCGCCGGCCTGCCCTACCGTGTCTATGGCGGCCTGCGCTTTTTCGAGCGTGCCGAAATCAAGCATGCGCTGGCTTACCTGCGGCTGATCGCAAACCCGGATGACGACACGGCCCTGCTGCGTGTCATCAACTTCCCTGCGCGCGGCATCGGTGCGCGCAGCCTGGAGCAATTACAGGAAGCGGCGAGACAGCAGGATTGCAGCCTGTGGCAGGCGGCCGTCAACAAGGCAGGCAACGGAAAGCCGGGCAAAGGCATCGAAGGCTTTGTCGCACTCATCAAGCAGATGCAGGAAGAATCCATAGGGCTTTCGCTGGCGGAACTGGCGGAGCTGGCCAGCACCTTATCCGGCCTGCGCCAGTATTACCTGGGCGAAAAGGAAGGTGAAGACCGCATCGCCAACCTGGATGAACTGATCAACGCTGCGGTCGCTTTCACCAACCAGGACATCGGCATGCAGGTCGATGAAAACGGCGAGGTCGCGCAATCACTGCTGGCCCAGTTCCTCAGCCATGCCAGCCTGGAAGCCGGTGAACACCAGGCGGATGCTGGAAGGGATGCCTTGCAGTTGATGACCGTGCACTCGGCCAAGGGCCTGGAATTCAAGACGGTATTCATCAGCGGCCTGGAAGAAGGCCTGTGCCCGCACGAACAGAGCATGTACGAGGCCAATGGCCTGGAAGAGGAACGCCGCCTGATGTATGTCGCGGTCACCCGCGCCAGGCAAAGGCTGTATTTAAGCTATGCGCAAAGCCGCATGCTGCATGGGCAGGTACGCTACGGCATTCCCTCGCGTTTTCTGGACGAAATCCCGGAAGAACTGCTCAAACGCCTGAACGCAAAACCCACGGCCAAAGCAGGCCAGGATTACAACGCCATGCCTAGCGTGATGAGCTCGCACCAGAGCGGCAGCCAGAAGAACGCCATGCCCTGGAAAATCGGCCAGAACGTGGCGCACGCAAAATTCGGCCAGGGCGTGGTGGTGAGCTATGAGGGTAATGCCAACGACATGCGCGTGCAGGTCAATTTCGGCCGCGAGGGCCTGAAGTGGCTGGCGCTGGAATATGCCAAACTGGAGAAAGTCTAGGCAGACGCGTCACTATTTTCCGCCAGTTCGGGATGATAATAAACATGGCGATAGCTGAAGTACTGGATCGCCAGCAGGAAATTGGTCACCAGCAACAGGCAGCCCAGCAGTATCAGGCTCATGAAGATGGTGCCGATCACCTTGGACAGCGCAGTGATCAAACCGATCAGTATCCCGGCAATCAACATGGCCACGACCAGCGCCAGGGTCAGCAATGCCCAGGCAACCGTAATGCCGATCAGGTTGCGCCAGCATTGCCACAGGCTATGCTTGATGGCATCCAGCACCGAATAACCCTGAAAGGCGATCAGCATGGGCGAAAACCAGCTTGCCATGATCATGGGAGCCAGCATCAGCAGCAGTTTGAGCATGAGCGGCGTCATCTGGGCCAGCAACACTTCCGTGTCGGCCTGCTGGCTGATAAGCCGGTTCAGCGCCTCGGCATCGCCCCTGACGAACACCCCCATCAGTATGCCGTATGCCAGAAAGACGCCGCCCAGCGTAATCAACCTGACGATATTGGGTTTGATTTGCTCGACCAACTGGCCGAACTCGGTTTCGCGGCCCAGGTCGGCCTCCCGGTACATGCCGATGAAAAGCGCAAGCAGACAGGGCCAGAACAGGATGACCAGCAGGCTGAGCAACACCGGCATGCCGGGAATCGATGGCAATATGACGAAAAGAACGACGTAAAGAAGCGCCACCAGCAGCCATTTTGGCGGATTCTGCCTGAACAGCATGATGCTGCGATAGAACCAGTCGAGACCGGCCTTGAATTGGTTCATGTCATTGTTGGTGGGCTGTGGATTCATCGCATGCAGTCTACGCTATCGCCTGTTGCCGGGCATGGCATTGCAAAATTTTCTGGAAATGCTGCGGGTCCTTGGCATGGATCAGCTCGCCATCCTGCGGAAAATATTGATCGTACAGGCGTGAAAGCCAGAAGCGCAAAGCCGCGATGCGCAGCATGCCGGACCAGGCGGACTTTTCTGCAGCGGTCAGCTCGCGCACTTGCCCATAGGCGTCGAGCATGGCCTGCATGCGTACGGGATCAAGGCAGCCGTCCTGCTCGATGCACCAGTCATTGACGGCAATCGCCAGGTCATACAGAAGCGCATCGTTGCAGGCATAGTAAAAATCGATCAGGCCGCCCAGCTCGTTGCCGTCGAACAGCACGTTATCGCGGAAAAGATCGGCATGGATCACACCTTGAGGCAGGTCCGAGAGCGGCAGCCCAGCCTCAAAGACAAGCTCGTCACGGAGCAATGCGCAAGCCTCTGCATCCAGAAAAGGCATCACCTCGGCTGCCGTTTTAATGCGCCATTCAGCACCGCGCGGATTGATCATCGTTTTGCCGAACGATGCGCCGGCGATATGCATTTTTGCCAGGACCCGGCCGATTTCCGCGCAATGTCCGGCAGCGGGCTGTTCAAGCGATTTGCCGCGCAGGCAACTGACCAGCGCGGCAGGTTTTCCGTTCAGCACGCCGAGCGTGCGGCTATCATGCATCCTGATCGGATGCGGGCAGGGAATGCCATGCTCGGAAAAATGCGTCATCAGGCCGAGAAAATAGGGCAGCTCTTCCGCTGAATTCTTTTCGAACAGCGTCAGCACGTAACGGCCGGTGGAGGTCGTGACAAAATAATTGGTATTGGTGATACCGGAAGCGATGCCTTTCAACTCCAGCAATTCGCCGAGCGGATAGGCAGTCAGCCAATGGCGCAACTGCTCTTTGGTAACGGTAGTGAATACAGACATAAATCAAAGAGGGCCGGCAAGCCCTCTTAACCTGGTTAGAATCGGAATATGACCCATTTCGGGATGATCAGCGGGGCTTCGGGACCGTCAAAGCGAGACCATCCGCCATCCTTGTCTTCCTTCTGCAGATAGTAAGGCACACCGTGCGACGGCGTGATCTTCATCATGTAGAGCTCGCCGTTGATCCGGTATTCCTCAACCGTTTCGCCCTCTTTCTTGATGATGGTCACTTCAGGCTCATCCACGCCTTCGATATCCAGGCCCACGGGCGGTGGCGGCACGTCCGGCAACGGCTCCAGGTTTGGCGGTGTGCGGTCTGCAGCGGCCGCCATCATCGGCAGCATGAAGGTAAGTATGAGTAGCAGTCGAATGCGGCGCATGGTGTTGATCCGTTTAAAGATGAAACAGATTCTATCAAAAAGCATGGTTTGCTGCGCTCTAATTTATGCGCGGGAGCCAACCGGCGCTTACAGGTAAAGCTGGACCTGCTTCTCGGAAGCCGAAGGTTCGAACCCGCGGGTCTCGTAATGCCTGAATATCGCTTCGACCACTTTTTTCGGATCATCGATCACGTGAACCAGATCCATATCTTCAGGCGCGATCATCTCTTCGGCAATCAGCGTATTACGGAACCAGTCCAGCATGCCGCTCCAGAATGCCGAGCAGACCAGCACAATGGGAATCTTGCGGGTCTTGCCGGTCTGGATCAAGGTCAGCGCTTCCATCAATTCGTCCAGTGTACCGAACCCTCCCGGCATCACCACATAGGCCGAGGCATATTTGACGAACATGACCTTGCGCATGAAGAAGTGATGGAAATTCTGGCTGACATCCTGAAAGGCGTTGCTTGTCTGCTCATGGGGCAGCTCGATATTCAGGCCGATGCTGGGAGACTTGCCATGATAGGCGCCTTTGTTGGCCGCTTCCATAATGCCCGGGCCGCCACCGGAGATGACGCTGAAGCCCGCATCAGACAGCGCCCTGGCAATCTCCTCGGTGAGTTTGTAATAGGGATTATCCGGTTGCGTCCGCGCACTGCCGAAAATCGAAACTGCGGGCGTAATCTGCTTGAGCCGTTCGGTGGCATCGACGAATTCTGACATAATCTCGAATGCATGCCATGACTCGCGAGATGGGTGCCCCATCTCCAGCAGTTCCGGGTCTATCACTTTAGGTATTTTTTTTGCTGCGGACATATCAGGGTTCCAAATGAAAACATTGTTATTGGTCGACGGCTCGTCTTATCTGTATCGCGCATTCCACGCCATGCCGGACCTGCGCAACCGGCAGAACGAACCGACCGGCGCAATCCAGGGCGTACTCAACATGTTGCGTCGCCTGCACAAAGACTATCCAGCGGATTATAGCGCCTGCGTGTTTGATGCCAAAGGCAAAACCTTCCGTGACGACATCTACCCGGAATACAAGGCCAACCGCGCCTCCATGCCGGATGACCTGCGCTTGCAGATAGAACCGCTGCATGCCGCCATCCAGGCCATGGGCTGGCCACTCATCATGGAAGACGGCGTCGAGGCCGACGATGTCATCGGCGCGCTTGCCAAACAGGCGGAACGCGAAGGCATGCGCGTCATTATTTCCACCGGCGACAAGGACATCGCGCAACTGGTGAATGAGCATGTCACGCTGGTCAACACCATGCCGAATGCGTTCAGGAAAGGCGATGAAATACTGGATATTGCAGGCGTGGAAGAAAAGTTCGGCATCCCCCCCGACCTGATCGTGGATTACCTGATCCTGATCGGCGACAGCTCGGACAACGTCCCGGGCGTTGAGAAGGTGGGGCCGAAAACCGCCGTCAAATGGCTGAAACAGTACGGTTCGCTGGACAACATCGTGGCGCATGCCGATGAAATCACCGGCGTGGTGGGCGAGAACCTGCGCAAGGCCCTGCCCTGGCTGCCCACGGCCCGCGAGCTGATCACCATCCGTTGCGATGTCGGCATACAGGAAAGCCTCGCCGACCTGGCGCCCCGGCCGCAAGACAAGGCCAGACTCATCGAGTTGTTCGAACGCCTCGATTTCAAAAGCTGGCGGCGCGAACTCGACCAGGCCCCGCAACCCGGCAGGTCAACGCCGGCATCAGCGCAACCGACTCCGCAGCATGCGCCAAGCGATCTTTTTGCCGCGGCAACGGTACAGAAACGCAGCTATCAGACCATCCTCGACGAAGCCGGCCTGGAGGCATGGCTCAACAAATTGCGCGCGGCCCCGCTGTTCTGCTTCGACACCGAAACCACCTCGCTCGACCCCATGCTGGCCAGGCTGGTAGGCATGTCATTCGCCGTTACTGCGGGCGAAGCCGCCTACCTGCCGCTCAGGCACGATTATGCCGGTGCCCCGCAGCAACTGGATTTCGACGATGCGCTGGCAAAAATCCGGCCCATCCTCGAAAGCGCGGACATCAGGAAGGTTGGGCAAAATCTCAAATACGACCAGCACGTTCTGGCCAACCATGGCATCAGGCTGAACGGCATCGAACACGACACCCTGCTGCAATCCTATGTGCTGGAAAGCCACCGCAGTCACGGCATGGATGACCTCGCCATGCGCCATCTGGGCGTCAGGACCATCACCTATGAAGAAGTCGCCGGCAAAGGCGCGAAGCAGGTCGGTTTCAGCCAGGTATCCATCGAGATCGCCAGCGAATATGCCGCCGAGGATGCCGACATTACGCTGCAACTGCATGAAACGCTGTACCCGCAGATCAACGCCGACGAAAAACTGCAACGCATCTACCGCGACATCGAGATGCCGGTTTCGGAAATCCTCTTCACCATCGAGCGCAACGGCGTGCTGATCGACAGCCAGATGCTCAATCAGCAGAGCCACGAAATCGGGCACAAGCTGGTCGAACTGGAAAAGCAGGCATTCGAACTGGCAGGCCAGCCGTTCAACCTCGGCTCGCCCAAGCAGCTCCAGGAGATTCTGTTCGGCAAACTCGGCATCAAGCCGCTGAAAAAGACGCCCACCGGCGCGCCTTCCACGGATGAAGACGTGCTGCAGGAACTCGCGCTCGACCACCCGCTGCCCAAAGTGCTGCTGGAATACCGCGGGCTGGCCAAACTCAAATCCACCTACACCGACAAGCTGCCAAAAATGATCAACGCCGCCACCGGCCGCGTGCACACCAGCTACAGCCAGGCTGTCGCAGTGACAGGCCGCCTGGCGAGCCAGGACCCCAACCTGCAGAACATTCCGGTGCGCACGGCGGAAGGCCGCCGCATCCGCGAAGCCTTCATCGCCCCGCCCGGCAGCGTCATTGTCTCCGCCGACTATTCGCAAATCGAACTGCGCATCATGGCGCATCTGTCGCAGGATGAAGGCTTGCTGAAAGCCTTCGCGGAAGGCGAAGACATCCACCGCGCCACTGCCGCGGAGATTTTCGGCGTTGAGCGCGCAGCCGTCAGCAGCGAACAGCGCCGCTATGCCAAAGTGATCAATTTCGGCCTCATCTACGGCATGAGCGCCTTCGGCCTCGCGCAGAACCTCAATATCGAACGCAGCGCAGCGGCCACCTACATCGAACGCTACTTTGCGCGCTACCCCGGCGTGCGCGAATACATGCAGAACACCCGGGAGATCGCCAAACAGAACGGCTATGTCGAAACCTATTTCGGCCGCCGCCTCTGGGTGCCGGAAATCAACAGCCCCAACGGCATGCGCCGCGCCGGCGCCGAACGCGCGGCGATCAATGCCCCCATGCAGGGCACCGCCGCCGACCTCATCAAGCTTGCGATGATCGCAGTACAAGGCTGGCTCACAGCAGAAAAGCTGAACACAAAACTCATCATGCAAGTGCATGATGAACTGGTGCTGGAAGTACCTGAGAGCGAACTGGCGCTGGTGAAAGAAAAGCTGCCCGGACTCATGCAGAATGTCGCGAAACTGGACGTGCCCTTACTGGTCGAAGCCGGTGTCGGCAGCAATTGGGAAAGTGCGCATTGATCCGGATGGCCTGTTTCGGCGCCCTCATCATCGGCGATGAAATTCTTTCCGGGAAATGCCGGGATGCGCACCTGGGCAATGTGATCGATGCCCTGAAGCAGCGCGGCCTGGCGTTATCGTGGGCGCATTACCTGGCGGATGACGCGGTGCAAATCACCGGCGCACTCAAGGCCAGCATGGCACGAGGCGATATCGTGTTCAGCTTCGGCGGCATCGGCGCGACGCCCGATGACCTTACCAGGCAATGCGCTGCTGAAGCAGCCGGCGTGCCGATCGAGCGTCACCCCGAGGCAGTCGCGGAAATCGTGGCGAGATTCGGCGAGGCAGCCTACCCGAAGCGGGTATTGATGGCCGACTTCCCTCAGGGCGCAACGCTTATCCCCAATCCGGTCAACCGCATAGCGGGCTTTGCCATCAACCGGCATTACTTCATGCCGGGATTTCCCGAAATGGCGCATCCGATGGTGGCATGGGTACTGGATACCCATTACCCGCACCTGTTCCATCTTGCAAACGCAATGGAACAATCCATACTGGTGCTGGATGCCGGTGAAAGCCAGTTGATCGACCTGATGCGGCATATCGTCGGCAAGTATCCCGAAATCAAACTGTTCAGCCTGCCGAAACTGGATGCCCGCAGGACCGTGGAACTCGGCGTCAAGGGGCCTGCCGCGCAAGTGGAAGCCGCCATGAATGAGATTCGCGCCGGTGTCAGCACGGCGGGATTCCACTGGCAGGCGCTGCCCTGATGCAGTGCCGTCCCGATTGCGGCGCCTGCTGCATTGCGCCCTCGATCAACAGCCCGATCCCCGGCATGCCGCACGGCAAACCGGCAGGCATCGCTTGCATACAGCTTGCCGATGACAACCGTTGCGCCATTTTCGGGCTGCCGGAACGCCCTGCCTTTTGCACAAGCCTGAAACCCGGCATGGAAATGTGCGGAGAGAACCGTGAACAGGCGATGATCTGGCTGGACCAGCTGGAACGGTTGACTCAGCCCTGAATATCCTCTGCCTCGCCCGTCCCGAGCAACAACACGGCGACGAAGCTCACACCGGCAGCACCCGAAACATAAGCGCCAACCCAGGCTAACCCGCCTGCATTCACCAGTAATTGTGAAATATAAGGCGCGAACGAAGCACCCAGAATACCCCCAAGATTATAGGCCAGCCCCGCGCCGGTATAACGCACCGCCACCGGGAACTGCTCCGGCAGGTAAGCACCCACGGGCGCAAATGTCGCCCCCATCAGAAAGAGGGAAAGCGACAGGAACAGCGTAACCTGCAGCATCGAACCGCCTGCCATCAGCGGCGCCAGCGCAAACCCGGCCAGTACCGCAGCCGCACTGCTCGCCAGCAGCACGGGGCGACGCCCTGCACGATCACCCAGCCAGGCAAAAAGCGGCGTCGCGATGGTCATGAACAGAATCGCCACGCACAGCATCCCGAGGAAATCAACGCGCGGTATCCGCAAGGTACTGGTGCCGTAGCTCAGGCAGAACACGGTGGCGGTATAAAACAGGTTGTAACAGACCACCATCGCCAACGCACCGAGCAGGACAGGCCGCCAATGTTTTTTCACCAATGGTTTTAGCGGGACGCTGTGCGTCGCCTTCTGCGCTAGCGCCTGGGCAAAGACCGGAGTTTCCGCCAGCCTGAAACGCACATACAGGCCGACAACCACCAGCAGCGCACTGGCAAAAAACGGCAAGCGCCAGCCCCATGCCCTGAATTCTTCATCGGTCAGGAAAACCGCCAGCCCCAGAAAACTGAGCGTTGCCAGCAAAAAACCGACAGAAGGCCCAAGCTGCGGAAACATCCCGAACCAGCCGCGCTTGCCCGCCGGCGCATGCTCGGTCGCCAGCAATGCCGCCCCTCCCCACTCGCCGCCCAGACCCAGGCCCTGGCCGAAACGCAGGATGCACAATCCAATCGGCGCCCAGGTCCCCCATGTATCGTAACCGGGCAAGCAGCCGACCAGCAGGGTGGAAACGCCCATCAGCAGCAGGGACATTGCCAGTGTCGACTTGCGCCCGACCCTGTCGCCGAAATGCCCAAACACAATCGCTCCCAATGGCCGCGCAATAAAAGCAATGCCGAATGTAAGAAAGGCATTCAACGCCTGCGCCGCCGGGTCGCTCTGCGGAAAGAACACCTGGCCGATGACCAATGCGGCAGCCATGGCATAGATATAGAAATCGTAGAATTCAATGGCAGTGCCGATAAAACTGGCAAAGGCAATGTGGGTAGCAGATGGTGTTGAGTGTTGTTTTATCTCCATACAGCGCATTCTAACCCCGGGTAGCGCCGCAAAATCCAATAGTTCGAACCGGCATTTCATTACGAAATCCGTTTTAATCACAGTCTAAAACTTTTAAAGATACTCAATCTTCAAACAGATAGCGCCTGAAGGGATTACGGAAATCGCTCTTCAGTTACAAATTTAGCGTTTGCTCATGCCGACTTTGCATATAAAATAGGCAGCTTTCCCATTTCAACGGTACGGCTATTCAGGTGCAGATCGGCCCATACAAATTAAAGAACAACCTTGTCGTTGCGCCCATGGCCGGCGTGACCGACCGGCCTTTCCGCATGCTTTGCAAGCGGTTCGGCGCCGGGCTGGCGGTTTCCGAGATGGTGACTTCAAACTCATTGCTGTACGGCAGTGCAAAAACCCTGCGCCGCGCCAACCACCAGGGCGAGGTCGAGCCGATCTCGGTGCAGATTGCCGGGGCCGACCCCAGGATGATGGCGGAGGCCGCCCGATACAATGTGGATAACGGCGCTCAGATCATCGACATCAACATGGGCTGCCCGGCCAAGAAGATATGCAATGTGATGGCGGGTTCCGCCCTGCTCAGGGACGAGCCATTGGTATCCCGGATTCTCAAGGCGGTGGTCGCCGCTGTCGATGTGCCTGTCACGCTGAAGATCCGCACCGGCTGGGATAAGCAGAACCGCAATGCGGTCGCGGTCGCCAGAATGGCTGAGGACATCGGCGTGCAGGCCCTGGCCATGCATGGCCGCACCCGTGCCTGCGCCTACATGGGCGATGCCGAATACGACACGATTGCTGCCGTCAAACAGGCCATCAGGATTCCGCTGATCGCCAACGGCGACATCACCACGCCGGAAAAAGCCAGGCACGTGCTGGATTACACCAAAGCCGATGCCGTGATGATCGGCCGCGCCGCGCAGGGCAGGCCCTGGATTTTCCGCGAAATCGAGCATTTCCTGAATACCGGCACCCATATGCTGCCGCCGGCAGTCACCGAGATTCACCAGGTGATGCTGGAACACCTGGCCGATCTTTATGATTTTTATGGCGACCTCACGGGCATGCGCGTCGCGCGCAAACATATCTCGTGGTATACCAAAGGCCTGGTGGGCTCGGCCAATTTCCGCCACCACATGAACCAGTTGCAAAGCATCGAGGAGCAACTGGCAGCGATCGATCATTTCTTTACCCAATTGCAGCAGCACGGCGAGCGCCTGCAATACGTGGATGGCACAGAGACCGAAGAACAGGGCGCGGAGGCACTGGCTGCCTGATGAGCGATCAGAATCTTGCCAGTTGCGTGCGTAATGCGCTCGACGAATATTTCAAGGACCTGGACGGCCAGCCGCCGCATGCCGTCTATGAAATGGTGCTGCACTGCATGGAGAAACCGCTGCTGGAATACGTGCTGAACCGTGCAGGCGGCAATCAGAGTAAGGCCGCAGAAATCCTCGGACTCAACCGCAACACGCTCCGCAAAAAACTCCAGCAGCACAATATCCAGTAACTCTCAATCACCTCAAAAGTTCCCATCATGGCTATGATCAAAAGAGCATTAATCAGTGTTTCCGACAAAAACGGCATTCTCGAATTCGCCCAGGCCCTCAACGGCTTCGGTGTCGAAATTCTATCGACCGGCGGTACTGCCAAATTATTCAGGGAACACAATATTCCGGTGATTGAAGTCAGCGATTACACCGGCTTCCCCGAAATGCTCGAT
Source organism: Methylophilaceae bacterium (assembly GCA_905339275.1). Lineage (GTDB taxonomy): Bacteria > Pseudomonadota > Gammaproteobacteria > Burkholderiales > Methylophilaceae > UBA6140. The sequence goes on along the minus strand of CAJPFK010000001.1, from coordinate 66,049 downwards.
GGCCGCGTCAAAACGCTGCATCCCCTGGTGCATGGCGGCATACTCGGCCGCCGCGACCTGCCGGAACATGTCGCGGCCATGCAGGCGGCGAATATCCCCAACATCGACATGGTAGTGGTCAACCTCTACCCATTCGAAGCCACTGTCGCCAAGCCTGATTGCACACTGGAAGATGCCATCGAAAACATCGACATCGGCGGCCCGGCCATGGTGCGTTCCGCCGCCAAGAACTGGAAAGATGTCGCGGTGCTGACCGATGCCTCGCAATATGCGGGCGTGCTGGCCGAGATGCAAAGCACCGGCGGCGCCACCAGCCAGGCAACGCGCTTTGCCCTGTCCGTTGCCGCGTTCAACCGCATCAGCAACTATGACGCCGCGATCAGCGACTACCTGTCATCATTCAACAGCGACAACACGCGCAACCCGTTCCCCGGCCAGACCAACGGCCGCTTCGTCAAGGTGCAGGATCTGCGCTACGGTGAGAACCCGCACCAGCAGGCGGCGTTCTACCGCGACCTCTACCCTGCCCCGGGTTCATTGGTAACGGCTGAGCAGTTGCAGGGCAAGGAGCTTTCCTTCAATAACATCGCCGATGCCGACGCCGCCTGGGAAGCGGTCAAGAGCTTCGACACCACTGCCTGCGTGATTGTGAAGCATGCCAACCCGTGCGGCGTGGCATTGGGTGCCGACACGCTGGAAGCCTACGGCAAAGCCTTCAAGACCGACCCCACTTCAGCCTTCGGCGGCATCATCGCCTTCAATCGGCCGATAGACGAAGCTACAGCGGAAGCCGTCTCCAAGCAATTTGTCGAGGTGCTGATTGCGCCCGGCTTCTCCGAAGGCGCACTTGCCATTTTCAAAGCCAAGGCCAACGTCCGCGTGCTGAAAATCGCGTTGCCGCCGGGCGGTGACACGGCCTGGCAACAAGGCCGCAACTCGCACGACATCAAGCGCGTCGGTTCCGGCATCCTGGTCCAGACCGCGGACAACCTGGAAGTCAGCCGAGATGACTTGCGCATCGTCACGAAAAAACAGCCGACACCGCAGCAGATGGATGACCTGCTGTTCGCCTGGCGCGTGGCAAAATACGTGAAGTCCAACGCCATCGTCTTCTGCGGCGGCGGCATGACGCTGGGCGTCGGCGCCGGGCAGATGAGCCGCGTCGACAGCACCCGTATCGCCGCCATCAAGGCACAGAACGCGGGACTCAGCCTGCAAGCTTCAGTCGTCGCTTCCGACGCATTCTTTCCGTTCCGCGACGGCATCGATGTGCTGGCGGAAGCTGGCGCGGCCTGCGTGATTCATCCGGGCGGCAGCATGCGCGATGAGGAAGTCATCGCCGCCGCCGATGAACATGGGCTGGCAATGGTGCTGACCGGCGTGCGTCACTTTAGACATTAATCGGGGCATAGCATGAAGGTATTGGTCATTGGTGGTGGCGGTCGCGAACATGCACTCGCATGGAAGCTTGCACAGAACAAAACGGTGAGCCGCGTCTATGTCGCACCCGGCAACGCCGGTACTGCGCTTGACCCGGACATGGTGAATGTGCCCATCACCTCGGTGCCTGAACTGGTCGAATTTGCCCAGAATGAGCAGATCAACCTGACCGTGGTCGGGCCGGAAGCAACGCTTTCCCAGGGCGTCGTCGATGCCTTCCGGCTGCATGACCTGAAAATTTTCGGGCCCACGCAGGCCGCCGCGCAACTGGAGTCATCAAAAGACTTCGCCAAGGCTTTCATGATGCGCCATGGCATCCCCACCGCCGCCTACGCCACGTTCACCGATGCGCAGGCCGCACATGACTATGTGAATCAGCAAGGCGCGCCCATTGTAGTCAAGGCGGATGGCCTGGCTGCGGGCAAAGGCGTCGTCGTTGCCATGACGCTGGACGAGGCTCACAGCGCGATCGACGCCATGCTGGGCGACAACAAGCTCGGCAGCGCCGGTGCGCGCGTGGTTATCGAAGAGTTTCTAACCGGCGAAGAAGCCAGCTTCATCGTCATGGTCGACGGCAAGAACATCCTGCCGCTGGCCACCAGCCAGGATCACAAGCGGCTTCTGGATGGCGACCAGGGGCCCAACACCGGCGGCATGGGCGCCTATTCCCCGGCCCCGGTAGTCACCCCGGAAATCCATGCCAAGGCCATGCGCGAGATCATTACGCCGACCGTTACCGGCATGGCGAAAGACGGCATCCCCTATACCGGCTTTCTTTACGCAGGCTTGATGATCAGCCCGGACGGCAATGTCAAAACCCTGGAATTCAATTGCCGCATGGGCGACCCGGAAACCCAGCCTATCCTGCTGCGGCTGAAAAGCGACCTGGTCGGACTGGTGGAACATGCAGTGAATGGCACCCTGGATCAGGCCGAGGCCGAGTGGGACAGGCGCGTTGCGCTTGGCGTCGTCATGGCCGCAGCCGATTATCCCGAAAACCCGCGTACCGGCGATGTGATCACCGGTCTGCCTGAAACGCTGAACGATGCCTGCGTGTTCCATGCCGGCACCAGGCTCGCCGACGGCCAGGTCCTGACCAGCGGCGGCCGCGTGCTATGCGTGACGGCACTGGGCGAAACGGTCAAATATGCCCAGAGCCAGGCCTACCAGATCGTTGGCGAGATCAAGTTCGAAGGCGCGCAGTACCGCACCGATATCGGCTACCGTGCTGTAAAAAGCTGACCGGCCTCATGGCGATTTCAAGGGGATTGCAACACTTCCTGAAATCCGGCGGCGTCATCGCTTACCCGACTGAATCGGTCTTCGGGCTGGGATGTGACCCGACCAATCGCCGCGCGGTACAACGTATCCTGCGACTGAAAGGCCGCCCGCAGCGCAAGGGACTGATTCTGGTCGCAGACCGGTTCCGCCGGCTGCAAGACTACATTGCCCCGCTGAATGAAATACAGACTGAACACCTGCACCTATCCTGGAGCAGGCAATCCAGGCCCCACACTTGGCTGGTACCGGCGGCAAGGCATTGCCCCAAATGGCTGACCGGCACGCATGCCACCATCGCCGTGCGCGTCAGTTCGCATGCGCTAACCGCGAAATTGAGCAAAACCAGCGGCATGGCGCTTGTTTCCACCAGCGCCAATCGCAGGGGTTGCCAGCCGGCCAGGACCACGCGCCAATGCTATCGCCTGTTTGGCAATCAGGTCAGGGTGATTCATGGCCTGACTGGGCGAGCCAGAAAACCTTCGACAATCCAGGACCTGTGCACTGGTAAGATTATCCGACCGTAAAACCACTCATCCCGATTGGAAGCCTCTATGAATTCGCAACCCGTTTTTGAATACCTGCAAGGCCTGCAGAACCGCATCGTTGAAGCGGTGCAAATGGTCGATGGCAAGCATTTCCTGCATGATAGCTGGCAACGCCCGGAAGGCGGCGGCGGTACTTCCTGCATGCTGGAAGAAGGCCATGTCTTCGAGCGGGCGGGAATCGGTTTCTCGCATGTCAAAGGCAACAAGCTGCCTCCTGCGGCCACGCTCGCCCATCCCGAAGCCGCTGGCCGCGCATGGGAGGCCATGGGCGTTTCCCTCGTCTTCCACCCGCGCAACCCCTATGTGCCGACTGTGCATATGAACGTGCGTTTCTTCGTCGCCAAGGCACAGATGGACAGCCAGGACCCGGATATCTGGTGGTTCGGCGGCGGCATGGACCTGACGCCCTACTACGGTTTTGAGGAAGATGCCGTGCATTTCCACCGCACCTGCCGCGATGCGCTAGACCCCTATGGCAAGGAGCTCTACCCTCAGTTCAAGAAGGAATGTGACGATTACTTCTACCTGAAGCATCGCAAGGAGCCACGCGGCATCGGCGGCATCTTCTTTGACGACTTCAACCAGTTGGGCTTCGAACAAAGCTTCGCCATGCTGAAGAGTGTCGGCGACGCCTTCATCAACGCCTACCTGCCCATCGTGCAGCGCCGCAAGGATACGCCTTACGGCGAACGCGAACGCGACTTCCAGGCCTATCGCCGGGGCCGCTACGTCGAGTTCAATCTGGTCTATGACCGCGGCACGCTGTTCGGCCTGCAATCCAACGGCCGCACGGAATCCATCCTGCTGTCCATGCCGCCCATCGTCAAATGGCGCTATGACTGGCGGCCAACCGAGGGTAGTGCCGAAGCGAAGCTCTATACCGATTTTCTCGCCGCACGCAACTGGCTAAGCCAGAGTTAAACGCAGCCGGGCTGTCATTGATGCGGCGAATCTGTCTATAATCAACCCCGTAGCCGACCGGAGGAAAACAACAAGACATGAATATCGCAGAAAATCTCGTCTCCACGCTCTCAGGCTGGGTATGGGGGCCGCCCATGCTGACTTTGCTGGTAGGTACCGGCGTCTACCTGACCTTCCTGCTCCGCGGCCTGCAGTTCCGCGCATTGCCGATGGCGCTGCGCATGATCTTCCACAAGGAAATGCACGGCAAGGGCGACATCAGCCACTTTGCCGCGCTGATGACCGCGCTCGCCGCCACCGTCGGTATCGGCAACATCGTCGGCGTCGCCTCCGCCATCACGCTGGGCGGGCCAGGTGCCGTATTCTGGATGTGGATGACCGGCCTGGTCGGCATGGCGACCAAGTATGCGGAAGCCGTGCTCGCCGTCAAATACCGCGAGGAAGGCCCGCACGGCATGCGCGGTGGCCCCATGTACTACATCGCCAAGGGCGCCGGCCTGCCTTGGCTGGGCACCTTGTTTGCAGTATTCACCGCGCTGGCCGCCTTCGGCATCGGCAACATGACGCAGGCCAACGCCACTGCCAAGATTTTCGAAAGCACGTTTGGCATCGACACCCTGACCACCGGCCTGGTGCTGATGGTGCTGACCGCGCTGGTCATCCTCGGCGGCATACGTTCCATCGGCCGTTTCACATCCTTCCTGGTGCCATTCATGATCGTCGGCTACGTAGCCGCATCACTTGTCGTGCTTGCACTCAATGCCAGCGAAATCCCCCATGCGCTCGGCCTGATCTTCTATCACGCCTTTAATCCGGCGGCTGCCGGCGGCGGCTTTGCCGGCGCCACCATCGCTGCCGCCATCCGCTTCGGCATCGCGCGCGGCGTGTTCTCCAACGAATCGGGCCTGGGCTCCTCCCCCATCGCGGCGGCGGCGGCCCGCACCAACGAACCGGTCAGGCAAGCGCTGGTCAGCATGACGCAGACCTTCATCGACACGCTGGTGATCTGCACCATGACGGCCCTGGTGATCCTGACCGCAACCTCGTGGACGGAAGGCGTCAGCGCTGCCGAACTCACCAGCGCCAGCATGGCGCAGACCCTGGGCCAGACCGGCACAATTATCGTCGCGCTGGCTACCGCATTGTTTGCCTATTCCACACTGATCGGCTGGAATTACTACGGCGAGAAGGCCGTCGAATATCTGTTCGGCCCGAAGGTCATCCGTATCTATCGTATTTTCTTCGTTGCTGCAGTCACCGTCGGCGCCACCACCAGCCTGGAATTCGTCTGGAACTTCTCCGACCTGATGAACGGCATGATGGCCATCCCCAACCTGATCGGCCTGCTGCTGCTTTCCAAGGTCATCAAGGCGGAAACCGAGCGCTATTTCAAGGGATGACGCCATGACGCAGACCGGACACCGCAGCATGTGGAGCAGCCGCTGGGCGTTCATGCTGGCGACCGCCGGCTCTGCCATCGGTCTGGGCAACATCTGGAAACTGCCCTACATGATCGGCGTCAATGGCGGCAGCGCCTTCGTGCTGGTATTTCTCGCCTGCATTTTCCTGCTCGGCATCCCGCTGATGATGTGCGAAATCATGCTGGGGCGGCGTGCACAGCGCAACCCGGCGGACGGCATGCTGGCCCTGGCACGCGAAGCGCGCGCACCGGCCGCGTGGAAATGGGTGGGTATCGCCGGACTGTTCGCCGGGCTGCTGATCCTGGGGTTCTACAGCATCATCGCCGGCTGGGTGCTGGATTACATCGTGCGCGCCGCCAGCGGCGAATTCCGCGGCATCGACGGGCCGGCCGCGAAGCAGCAGTTCGACCAGTTCCTCGCCACTCCCCTGCAGATGCTGGTCTGGCATACGCTGTTCATCGTCATGACGCTTGGCGTGGTTGCGCGCGGGGTCAACGCCGGCCTGGAAAAAGCCAACATGATCCTCATGCCGGCCCTGTTCGCCATCCTGCTCGTGCTGGTAGGGTACAGCATGGCGGTCGGCGATTTCTCCCGGTCCGCGCAATTCATGTTCACGCCGGATTTCTCCAAACTCACGCCTGTCGCAGTGGTGTCGGCGCTCGGCCATGCCTTCTTCTCGCTCAGCCTGGGCATGGGAGCCGTCATGGTCTACGGCTCCTACCTGCAGCGCCATGTCTCCATTGCGCGCACGACCATCTATATCGCCGTAGCGGACACGGGGGTCGGCATCCTGATCGGGCTTGCCATCTTCGCACTGGTGTTTGCCAACGACCTGGAAGCCGGCGCCGGCCCGGGCCTGATGTTCCAGACCCTGCCGATCGCCTTCGGCAGCATGCCGGGCGGCGACATCATAGGCACGCTGTTCTTCCTGCTGGTGACCTTTGCCGCCTGGACCTCGGCCATCTCGCTGGTGGAGCCTGCAATCGCCTGGCTCACCGAGAATACCCGCCTGACTCGCAAGCAGTCCGCCTGGCTGATCGGCATCACCGACTGGCTGCTGGGCATCGCGGTCCTGCTGTCGTTCAACGAATGGCAGCACGTGCACATCGTCTTCGGCCTCGGCATTTTCGACACGCTCGACAAACTGACCAGCACCATCATGCTGCCGCTCGGCGGCCTCGCCATGGCCCTGTTCGCCGGCTATGTCATGAAAACCGAGCATGTGCGCGAGGAACTCGGCCTCGGTATGGGCCCGTACCGTATCTGGCGCGCGCTTATCCGCTATGTCGCGCCGCTGGCGATCCTCGCCGTGTTTCTATACCTGTTGGGGGTGATCGGCAACTGAACGCCGGCAGCGACAATAAAAAAGCCAGTCTTTTGGACTGGCTTCGCTGCTACAGACGCTGTTGCTGTCTGCAATCAATTTACATCTTCAGGATCCACTGAACGATTGTTTTGATATCTGCGTCTTTCACTTGCGGGCTGTTTGCAGGCATGGGAATCGGACCCCAGACACCGCTTCCGCCTTTTTTAACCTTGTCGACCAGCTTGGCTTCTGCAGTCTTGTCACCTTTGTACTTTGCGGCGATATCCTTGTAGGATGGGCCAAGTACCTTTTGTGTAACACTGTGACAGGCCAGACAGCCACTCTTTTGTGCCAGGGCTTCTGCCGGGTCTGCCGCGCTTGCCTGTCCGGCCAGCATCAATGAGCCAGCGGCGGCAATCGTCATTAATATTGCTTTCATGCTATCTCCTTCAACTCGATCTTTTAAGACGTCTTGAAATACTGCGCTTACAATTGCGTTTACAACATTCGAATGATACCCATCTTTGGATGTTCTGAGAATGACCTAAATCAAGTGCTGCAAGCTTTTCATCAGTACGTCCAGGCGATTTATTGCGGGCAAACACTCAACGCCGTGACACACCCAGGCGTTGACATCATCCGTATATTTTCGTGACAGTGTCTCCGGCAGACTCCTTATCGACGCATCCAGGCAAAAACACAGGAGATTCGGCACATATTGCTGGTTGATGCGATCACGCCATTCCGACATTGCTGACGGCTCGCCGCGCAGAATCACGATCGTCGGCGGCTGCATGAACTCTTCCAGCGCCATCATCAGGCTGGGGCAGGCTGCAGGATTGCGCGACATCATTCCATCAAAAGCCTTCAAGGTATTTTCCGCCGCCTGCAGGTAACGCGGCTCGCCCAGAATATGGCCCAGGCGCTGCAATGCAACCGCGGCCACGCCGTTACCGCTCGGCGTCGCGTTGTCATAACCCTGTTTGGGGCGATGGATCAGGACTTCATGGCTGTGCCCGGTAAAATAGAAACCGCCCGCCTCGCTCTGGAATTCTTCCAGCAGCGCCTCGGCCAGCTCCTCGGCAAAAACCATATCCTGTTCGCGGTAATCCGCCTGCATCACTTCCAGCAGGGCATCGAGCAGGAAGGCGTAATCGTCGAGATAGGCATTCAGGTGGGCAACCTCATCCTTGCAGGTTGCCAGCAGGCGACCATCCACCCAAAGCCTGCTATGGATGAAATCCACCGCCTGTTGCGCGGCTTCGATCCACTCCGGCCGGTTCAGCACGCGGCCTGCACGCGCAATCCCCTTGATAACGAGCGCATTCCAGCTGGTCAGCACCTTGTCGTCGCGGCCCGGCCTGATTCTCTCTTCGCGCGCGGCAAACAATTTGCTTCTTGCAGACTGCAGCAAGGCTTTTTCATCCTCCGCTGGATCGGCTGCAAGAAACAGGTGCCAGGCGTGATCTTCGAAATTCGGCGCGCGGTCAAGCCCGAAACAGCGGGACGCTACCGCATATTCATCGGAGGTGAGTAATCCTTTGGCTTCAGCCGTTTGCCAGACATAGAACTTTCCCTCTTCGCCTTCGCCATGTTCATTGAGGGAGTCGGCGTCGAGGGACGAATAGAATGCACCTTGCGGCGAACGCATTTCGCGCAGGAGCCAGCCCATGGTTTCCTCCACAACGGCTATGAAACGCCCTGCCAGCGGACTGCTCTTGTCCTGCAGCATCTGCCAGCCATCGACATACAGGCTGAGCAACTGCCCGTTGTCATACAGCATTTTCTCGAAATGCGGAATCGCCCAGCGCTCATCGACACTGTAACGGCAGAATCCGCCGCCCAGCTGGTCGTAAATGCCGCCCGCCGCCATATTCTGCAGCATCTGCAAGGCCATGTCGCCGGCCTCCTGGTTGCCATCCCCGGCGCGGCGCATGAGGTAGGCAAGATCGGCATGGTTGGGGAATTTCGGCGCGGAGCCGAAGCCGCCGTATTCGAAATCGAAGTTACTCCGGAGCTGCGTAAAACCGAGCTGCAACGTGTCGCGGCCAGCCGTGACCACGGTATTGGCCGTGGGCACGGTACGCGCCAGCGCCTGCATCAACTGGCTGTTCTGTTCCGCCAGGTCGGCCTTGCGGTCGTGATAGAACTCGGCAATACGCCTGATCAGGTCGGGGAAACCGGGTAATTGATAGCGGGGCGTCTTCGGGAAGTAAGTGCCGCTGAAAAACGGCTCCTGGTCCGGCGTGATAAACACCGTCAGGGGCCAGCCGCCACTGCGCTGTGAAAGCATATTGTGCGCGGTCTGGTAGATCTGGTCGATATCCGGCCGTTCTTCGCGGTCGACCTTGATATTGATGAAATGCCGGTTCATGACGGCCGCCACTTCGGCATCTTCAAAAGACTCGTGCGCCATCACATGGCACCAGTGGCAAGCCGAATACCCGACCGAGAGCAATATCGGTTTATCGAGTTGTTTTGCCAGGTTCAGGGCTTCTTCGCCCCATGGATACCAATCCACGGGGTTGTCGGCATGCTGCAACAGGTAAGGGCTGGTTTCGCTCCCGAGACGATTGGGCATTAACGGATCAAAGCATTTGGGTGCTGTATTTGACTGACATGGTATGCGTCTGGTTCGGTGTAATCATGACCATGTTTTCCAGCGCGTTGGCGGATTCGACGCAGATCATCCTGCGCCAGCTGTCGTCAGTCCCCATGTCGCCGAGCTCGTGCGCCTTTTCCTGCCAGGGGGTCCAGATGACCGTGGCGTTGCTGCCGCTCTTGGAAATACGGATAAAACGATTCAGCCCCGGGTCGCGAATCACACAGTTGGCGTTGGTGTGCATGTAGACACGGTCGAACTCCCCGTCAAAACGGATTTCACCTTCCTGTGTCGCACGTTCGTAATTCAACACCTTGTCCGCATACTCGGCGCCATCAAGCCCGCCTAACGAAATGTTTTCCACATCGCTGACCTGGAAATAGGTATGAAATGCCTCGCCGATCATGAAAGGATGGCTGCCGCGATTGGTCGTCGCCAGCGCCAGTTTCAGCGTGTCGCCAATATCGACGGTCAGTGTCAGCGTGTAGGGGTACGAAAGCTGTTTCTGCGCGACCGGGGTATTCATGATCTGCATCACCAGCCTGGTCGAGCCATCCGGCAGGGTACAGGAATCCATCAGGTCCCAGGGCATGACCCGGGCGAAACCGTGGGGACATAATGTGCTGTCGGTCGGGTGTGCGCCAAACCATGGCCAGCAGATCGGCACGCCGCCGCGAATGGAACGGCCGTGCACATAACGCGCGTGATCCGAGAGCCAGAGCACAGGGTCGTGGGCATGCCTGGGTTGCCAGGTCATGACGTGACCGCCCTGCAATGCCACCTTGGCTGTCGCATGGTCATTTTCTATCTCAAGAAACTTCAGCCCATTGGCATCCTGGCAGAATGTGACATGCGAATCCAGCTGAAGATCTTTTTCGACTAATTGAAGAGAAGGCATCACTTGGTTCCCCGGATTTTAAGTTTTTCAAACGTCTTAATTATTGTTTTTAATTTCTTGTCGTTATATTTACCGCTCAATTTGCGAGACATCACGCACCGCTCCGCGGGCAGCCGATGTGCTCATCGCCGCATAGGCGCGCAATGCGGCTGACACACGGCGTTCGCGGCCGACCGGCTTCCATGCCTGCGCCCCTTTCGCCTCCATGGCGGCGCGGCGGCGCTCCAGCTCTTCCACCGATACCGCCAGATGGATACGGCGGTTGGGGATGTCGATTTCTATAGTATCACCCTCTTCGACCAAGCCGATAGCCCCTCCCTCAGCAGCTTCCGGCGAAGCATGGCCGATGCTCAAGCCGGAGGTTCCCCCGGAGAATCTGCCATCAGTTAACAAAGCACATTGCTTGCCAAGTCCCTTGGATTTCAGGTAACTGGTCGGATAGAGCATCTCCTGCATGCCGGGACCGCCGCGTGGACCTTCATAACGAATCACAACAACGTCGCCTGCAATAATCTTATCGGCAAGAATCGCCTCAACTGCAGCATCTTGCGATTCGAAGATACGGGCACGGCCGGTGAACTTGAGGATGCTGTCATCCACCCCGGCGGTCTTGACGATACAGCCATCAAGCGCGATATTGCCGTGCAACACGGCGAGGCCGCCATCCTGCGAATAGGCATGGGCCTTGTCACGGATGCAACCTTCCGCACGATCGGCATCCAGGTCCGGCCAGAGCATGGACTGGCTGAAAGCAATGGTGGTCGGAATGCCGCCGGGAGCGGCGCGATAGAGCTTGAGCACTTCTTCATCACTCGTCGTCATGATGTCCCAGCGCTTGAGCGCGTCGCCCATGGTCGGGCTATGCACGGTGGAGCACTCCTGATGGATCAGGCCCGCACGGTTGAGCTCGGCCAGGATGCCCATAACGCCGCCGGCGCGGTGCACATCCTCCATATGGTACTTCTGCGTTGCCGGTGCGACCTTGGACAGGCAGGGTACGCGGCGCGAAATCGCATCGATGTCGCTCATCGTGAAATCGACACCGGCCTCGTGTGCAGCTGCCAGCAGATGCAGCACGGTATTGGTAGAACCACCCATCGCCACATCCAGGCTCATGGCATTCTGGAAGGCAGAGAAGGTGGCGATGTTGCGCGGCAGCACGCTTTCATCATCCTGCTCGTAATAACGTTTAGCCAGTTCAACGATAGTGCGGCCAGCCTGCAGGAACAGCTGCTTGCGTGTCGCATGCGTCGCCAGCGTGGAACCGTTGCCGGGCAGGCTCAGCCCCAGCGCTTCGGTCAGGCAGTTCATGGAGTTAGCGGTGAACATGCCGGAACAGGAACCGCAGGTCGGGCAGGCGGAGCGTTCGATTTCGGCCACATCGGCATCGCTGACATGGCTATCGGCCGCTTCCACCATTGCGTCCACCAGATCCAGCTTGCGTACTTCACCGTGCCAGTTGACCTTGCCCGCTTCCATCGGCCCGCCGGAAACGAAAATCACCGGGATATTCAGGCGCAATGCCGCCATCAGCATGCCGGGGGTGATCTTGTCGCAGTTGGAAATGCAGACCAGCGCATCGGCGCAGTGGGCATTGACCATGTATTCGACGCTATCGGCGATCAGGTCGCGGCTGGGCAGGCTGTAGAGCATGCCGCCGTGGCCCATGGCGATGCCGTCATCGACGGCGATGGTGTTGAATTCCTTGGCAACGCCGCCGGCTTTTTCGATCTCGCGCGCAACCAGCTGGCCGAGGTCTTTCAGGTGGACGTGCCCGGGCACGAACTGGGTAAAGGAGTTGGCAATCGCAATGATAGGCTTGGTGAAATCATCATCCTTCATGCCGGTAGCGCGCCATAAAGCGCGTGCGCCGGCCATGTTGCGGCCATGCGTGGTAGTGCGTGAACGATAGACTGGCATGTAAAACCTCAAACTTTTTCAAATGACTCTATAATTTCGCTATTCTATCCTATTCCTGTCCTGTCACTCATGTTCACACACCCTCAGTTCGACCCCATTGCCATCCAGATCGGCCCGCTTGCCATCCACTGGTACGGGCTCATGTACCTGATTGGTTTCCTGAGCGTGCTCTGGCTGGGTAAATACCGCGCAAAACATCGCCCAGAAGCCGGCTGGAAAGCTTCCGAGATCGATGACATCCTGTTTTACGGCGCGTTGGGCGTTATCATCGGCGGACGCCTGGGTTACGTGATTTTTTATCAGCCCGGCTATTACCTGAGCCACCCTGTGGAAATTGCCTATTTATGGCAAGGCGGCATGTCCTTTCATGGCGGCTTCCTCGGCGTGCTGGCTGCGATGGTGTTTTTTGCCAGGAAAACCGGCAAGCGCTGGCTGGCTGTGATGGATTTCGTGGCACCGCTGGTGCCGATCGGCCTTGGCGCCGGGCGCCTGGGCAACTTCATCAATGGCGAGCTTTGGGGCAGGACCACGGATGCCGCCTGGGGCATGGTGTTCCCGCAGGTCGACAACCTGGCACGGCACCCTTCCCAGCTCTATCAATTCGCGCTCGAAGGCATCGTGCTGTTTATTCTGCTTTGGTGGTACTCAAGCAAACCCAGGCCGGTCGGTGCAGTTTCCGGCTTATTCCTGATCGGCTACGGCAGCTTCAGGTTCCTGGTGGAATTCACGCGGGAACCGGACAGCTTTCTCGGCTTGCTGGCATTGAACCTGAGCATGGGCCAGTGGCTGAGTTTGCCGATGATAGCCGCGGGTATCTGGATGATGCGGCAGGCGCTGAAGAAAACTGCCTGAGCCTCGTTATGAACTGCCAGCTTACTGGCCCTAGCAGCAACGGTTGGTCCCTTTCCACTTGTTCTCCTGCCAGTACTTAAAGAACTCCTTGCGCGTCAGCGGCGGTGGCGCATCGACCGTGCTCTCATGAAATTCCGCATAGTGCTTCAGGTAGCGTTCGTATGCATCGTCACCGGAAAGATGACGAATCGCGCACCAGAATTTTCTCAGCCTATCGAACATCAGCTTGCCAGCTTGGTTGCATCGTAGCCCGTTTCCGTCGAAGGCAGCACCGGTTTGCCTTTGAGGTGGCGGTAACTCACGCGCAGCATGTCGAAAATCACAATCCACAGCACGGCAATAAAGAACATGGTCAGCCAGGCATCCAGCCGCTGGTTGAAAATCAGTTGCGGCGCCACGGCAGCTCTTTCCGCCGACAATACGCCAGCCGTGAGTTTATCCGCCATGTCGTTCGCGGCAGCGAAGAAGCCGACGCGAACATCGGGACTGGCGATCTTCTGCCAGGCGGCGGTAGTCGTGACGATCACCAGCCAGAGCAGGGGCAGGCCGGTGGTCCAGGCGTATTTCAGGCGGCCGGATTTGATCAGGATGGCCGTACCGACGCAGAGCGCAATGGCTGCCAGCATCTGGTTGGCAATGCCGAACAGGGGCCACAGGATATTGACGCCGCCGTTCGGGTCGATCACCCCGATATACAGGAAATAGCCCCAGGCTGCCACCACCAGCGCACTGGTGAAAATCACCGAGGGATACCAGGAAGTCTGCCCCAGCCGGGATGAAATATTGCCCAGGATATCCTGCAACATGAAACGGCCGACACGGGTACCGGCATCCAGCGTCGTCAGGATGAACACCGCCTCGAACATGATGGCGAAGTGATACCAGAATGCCAGCAGGCCCTGTCCGAAAGCGCTGCTGAAAATGCTTGCCATGCCGACAGCCAAGGAGGGTGCGCCGCCGGTTCGCGCAAACAGCGTGGTTTCGCCCATCTGCCGCGCGAGGCCTTCCATCTGCTCAACGGTCACCGGGAAGCCCCATGCGCTGATGGTCGCCACTGCGGTCGCGGCATCCTTGCCGACCACCCCTGCCGGGCTGTTGATGGCAAAGAATACGCCGGGGTCCAGCACGGTCGCGGCGATCATCGCCATGATGGCGACAAAGGATTCGAGCAGCATGCTGCCGTAGCCGATCATACGGATATCGCGCTCATTCTCCAGCAGCTTGGGCGTGGTGCCGGAAGCGATCAGCGCATGAAAGCCGGAGATTGCGCCGCAAGCCACGGTAATGAAGACGAACGGGAACAGGCTGCCGCCGAAAATCGGCCCGGTGCCATCGGTGAACTGGGTAAGCGCGGGCATCTTCACTTCCGGCTGCAGGATGATGATGGCAATCGCCAGCAGCAGAATCGTCCCCAGCTTCATGAAGGTGGACAGGTAATCGCGCGGCGCCAGCAGCAACCAGACCGGCAGGATCGCCGCCGCAAACCCATAGAAAATGACGCCGACGGCCAGCGGCAGGCCATCGTGGTCGAAAATGCTGCGCAAGCCGGGGTGATGGTCTATCCAGCCGCCCGCAGCAACTGCCAGCAACAACAGAATCGCCCCCAGGGTCGAGGCTTCCAGTACGTTACCGGGCCGGATATTGCGCATATAAAGCCCGACGACCATGGCAATCGGAATCGTCGCCGCCACGGTGGACGTCGCCCATGGGCTATGTTTCATGGCATTGACAACCACCAGCCCGAGCACGGCAATCAGAATAATCATGATGGCAAAAGTGCCGAACATGGCGGCAACACCGCCAATCGGCCCCAGCTCGTCCCGCGCCATCTGGCCCAGGCTGCGGCCGTTGCGACGCATGGAAAGGAAAAGCGTCACCATATCCTGCACGGCCCCGCCGAGAACAGCGCCGATCAATATCCACAAGGTGCCGGGCAGATAGCCGAACTGGGCTGCCAGCGTCGGGCCGATCAGCGGGCCGGGCCCGGCAATCGCGGCAAAGTGGTGCCCGAAGACGATCCAGCGATTGGTCGGTACGAAATCGCGGCCGTTATCCAGGCGTTCCGCCGGCGTTGCCCGGGTTTCATCGATCAGCAGGACCCTGGTCGCAATCCAGGCGGAATAGAAACGATAGGCAATCGCGTAAATACAGAGCGCGGCGGTGATGAACCACATGGCATTGATGCTCTCACCGCGATTCAGCGCAATGCCGCCGACCGCGCCGGCACCGATGGCGGCAAGCGCCAGCCAGATCAGGTTTTTCAATATTTTATTCATGATGGAATTCTGCTCTCGGGCAACTTCTGCGAATCAGCCAGCAGTATAAATGAGCCGCAGACAGAGGCAACCCATCATTACCGGGTCAATGAGTAGCCGCCGGTCGCCGGCAGGTTTCAAGACTCATGATTTTCATTAGCCATCAATCATGGATAACGGGATATCGTTTATCAAACCGCGAGCGCAATATGCAGTCATACAAACATAGCAACAATGTTTGTTGTTAATCAAATCAACATAAGGAGATACATCATGTGGACCAAACCAGAAGCTACTGAAATGCGTTTCGGCTTTGAAGTAACGATGTACGTCTGCAACCGTTAAGTTGCAGACCAGTCGAATAGCAACCGCCAGGTTGAAACCCTAAAGGGTGCAACCACCAGGTTGTGAAAGCAGATTAAAAACGGGCACTCAGGTGCCCGTTTTTAATCCGTCCTGCGAACGGTTCACCCCCACTGCTTAAGAAACTCAAGAAGCGCCTGCCGCCTTGATGGAGAGAGCTTGCGATAAATTGCCTGCAGTTTCTGCTCGTCTGCGGGGAGTTCCGCCTTCACCCTGTATTCCTGCTGCGGTTGCTGCAACTCGGGCCGGTAGGTCTGCGAACCGCGTCCGGTAGCCAGCCACTCAAACCAGATATCGAGCTCCACCGCCAGCGTGCGCATGTTGTCCACCGTCGGCTCGGTCTTGCTGTTTTCCCAATCGGAAATCGTGGGCTGGGATACCCCGATCCGCCGCGCCAGTTCATCCTGGCTAAGCTGCTTCTTCTCTCTGGACTCCCTTATTCGATGACCGATTTTCATGCGATCAAACGATATAGGTTTAGGCAATAATGTGAAAATAGGTATGGGCTATTGACATAAACATATGTGATTCCTATATTTAACAAATGTTTATGCCGTAACAGAGTAAATTCGTCATTGCACCGACGAAAAACCCGAATCGCGTTTAGCCGGATACAACAACAAGCATGCAAGCGCGTCGAGTAACTGCTGCTGATGTTTCCCCATGCATGGCAACCAAGCAGGTATTTTTGAACTGGGAGCCAGGATGCAATTAAAAAAAGAAATGAACAACATGGAACATCTGCCATTTACAAGCCTGGATGCCATCCCGTTACCCATCATCATTGCCGAGTCGGTTATTGATACAAGCTGCGCGCAGGAGCCGAAAAGACTGCATCGCTTTATCAACAGGGCATTTTATGAACAAATCGGCTACTCGATGGAGGAAATACCGGACACCAGAACCTGGTTCGAGCTGGCTTATCCCGATCCGGATTATCGTGCCAAGGTGATGCACGGATGGAACCGCACGGTGGAACAGAGCCAGAGTCAAGGCTTGTGCACGGCAGAAATGACCACCCTGATCCATTGCAAGAACGGGCAGAAGAGATGGTTCAATGTTGTCGCCCAGATCCGGGCAGCCATCATGCAAAACTTGCATATTGTAACCTTCAAGGATATCCATGACTTAAAGTGCGCGGTTGAAGAGAACAGCCGGCTTTCCCGCATCGATCCACTGACAAATCTGGCCAACCGGCGTGAAGCGCGGCATCGCATTGAACTGGAATTAAGCCGTTCGGACAGAACCTTCCAGCCGTTTTCCGTCGTGCTGTGCGACATCGATCACTTTAAACTGATCAATGATACCTACGGCCACGCATGCGGGGATTTCATGCTGTGCAATGTGGCCGATGCGCTGCGCAGGACATCCAGGGAGATCGATTGCATTGCCCGCTGGGGAGGAGAGGAGTTCCTGCTGGTCCTGCCCTTGACGGACAAGTCTGCGGCACTGAAACTTGCGGAACGCCTGCGCAAGGCGGTAGAGAGTTTGTCCTGCCGTTGGGAAACGGAGAGCCTGTCCGTTTCCATCAGCCTGGGCTGCGTTACCAGCTCTCACGAAAACTCGGTGGAAAGCTTGATCGATGCCGCGGACAAGGCGCTTTACCGGGCAAAAAACGCCGGCCGCAACCGCGTATGTGAATAGGCGCCTCGAATAAACGAGCCAGAACTGCGTTATTCCGGGCAGTAAACTCCCAGCCCAAGCGCAGCCAGTGTGCGCTGCCTGACCTTTTTCAGCAATTCCGCATCGTCCACCAGCGATTCGCCATAAGACGGAATCAGCGTTTTCAGCCTGCCCTGCCATTCCGCTGTCGCCATACGGTCCGCGAAACAGCGCTGCAACACATCCAGCATGGCCTGCACCGAGGTTGATGCGCCGGGCGAAGCACCCAGCAACGCTGCCAGCGTGCCGTCTGCCGACGAGACGATTTCGGTGCCGAACTCCAGTTTTCCGCCCTGCCTGCCGCATTGCTTGATGATCTGCACACGCTGGCCTGCCACGGCCAGCTCCCAATCCTCCGAACGGGCTTGCGGGTAGAACCTGCGCAGGACTTGCATGCGCGCTTCGTGCGATTGCAGCACCTGGCCTATCAGGTAGCGGGTGAGATCGAAATTATGCCGCGCCACCCCCAGCATGGATTTCACATTGCCGGTTTTGATGGATTTCAACAAATCCAGGTATGAGCCGTGTTTGAGGAACCTGGTGCTGAACCCGGCATAAGGGCCAAACAGCAATGCCGGCTGGCCGTTGATGTAGCGGGTATCCAGGTGCGGCACCGACATCGGCGGCGCGCCGAGCGGGGCGTTGCCGTAGACCTTGGCGCCATGCTGCCGGATGACCTCCCGATTCCTGCAGACCAGCCATTGGCCGCTGACCGGGAATCCGCCGTAACCCCGGCTCTCCGGAATGCCGGATTTCTGCAGTAAGGGCAAAGCGCCGCCGCCTGCGCCGAGGAAAACAAAACCCGCGTCAATAATTTGCCTGCGGCCGGTTCTTGCGTCCTGTACCGTCACTTTCCAGCGATGGCCGCTGCCCTGCTGCAGTGCCTGAACCTGATGCCCGCACAGCAGGGTAAAGTTCGGGTGCTTTTGCAATCCCGACACCAGATGCCGGGTCAGTGCGCCGAAATCCACGTCCGTGCCATAGGCCACACGCGTGGCGGCAACAGGCTGGTTCGCGGGGCGCTGCTGCATGATGAGGGGCATCCATTGCGCAATCGTTGACGCATCCTCGCTGTATTGCATATCGGCAAACAGATGATGCCGGCTCAGCAGGGCATGGCGGGCCTTGAGGAAGGCTACGTCCTTTTCGCCCCAGACAAAGCTCTCGTGCGGCGTGGCGTTGATGAATGACTTCGGCGCCGGCAACAGGCCCTGTTCCACCAGGCTGGACCAGAGCTGCAGGGAAATCTCGAAACCGGCATTGATCGCCAGGGCGCGGTTGATATTGATACTGCCATCCGCGGCTTGCGGGGTGTAATTCAGTTCGCAATAGCCCGCATGCCCGGTGCCGGCGTTGTTCCAGCCATCGCTGCTCTCGGTCGCGACATCTGCCTGGCATTCGACCATCAGGATATGCAGCCGGGGGTCCAGTTGCGCAAGCAGCGTCGCCAGCGTCGCGCTCATGATGCCGGCGCCAACCAGCAGAACATCGACTTTGTTATCGGTCGCAGCTTTAGTGTTCAGTGTTCTTTCCATTTCTTCGAGAATGTCGTATACGGCAATTTTCCAGGACAGCTCAGCATGATAGGCGGCCCGGTGAATTCTGTAAATTCAGCCTGCCCATGCCATCTGCCTGCAAAACCGTCGCATCAGGACACGATTGCGTACATTCGTCGGCTCGGTGGCTGAAGTCTTCTCAGGACCAGCATAATCTTTTGCCGGAATCGGGATGAACCAACGAACCGGAGCATCGTCATAAATGTGGTTACTTACGGGAGCACCTAATGAACAATCAGAAAATTCAAAGTCATCCTCGATGGCTTGCACCGTTCGCCTCTTTGCTTTTCATTTGCCTGGGCGCCATGATCTCCAGCCCATCAAACGCTGACGGCATTACCCAAACCGGCGTTGAAAAAGTCCATGTCCAGACCATCACGGACGAACTGAACTCCCCCTGGAGCCTGGCTTTCCTGCCGGATGGACGCATGCTGGTCACGGAAAAACCCGGAAGCCTGCGCATCATCGAAAACGGGAAACTGGTCCCCCAACCGGTTGCAGGCGTGCCCAAAGTCGTCGACAGCGGCCAGGGCGGCCTGCTGGACGTTGCCTTGCACCCGCGCTACAGCGAAAATGGCTGGATTTACCTGACTTACTCCGCCCGGGGCCAGGGCGGTTCCGGTCTGGAGGTATTCCGGGGGAAACTGGCCGGCAACCAGCTGGTGGAAGGCAAGGTCATATTCCGCCAATCCCCGAAAATCAACAGCAATAAACACTTCGGCTCGCGCATCGTGTTCGATCGGGAAGGCTACCTCTATGTGACGATGGGCGAACGGGGCGAACAGGACCGCGCCCAGAAGCTGGGGGAGCACATCGGCAAGGTGGTTCGCCTGATGGATGACGGCACGGTACCCAAAGACAACCCCTTCATCGGCAAGGCCGGAGCATTACCGGAAATTTACAGCTACGGGCACCGGAACGTGCAGGGGGCCGCGATACATCCCGTCACCGGCGCGATCTGGACCAATGAGCACGGACCGCAGGGTGGCGATGAAATCAATATATTGAAAGCCGGGACCAATTACGGCTGGCCGGTCATCACTTACGGCGTCAACTACTTCACCGGCACCAAGATCGGGGAAGGCACGCATAAACCGGGCATGGCGCAGCCGCTTTACAAATGGGTGCCTTCCATCGCGCCTTCCAGCATGGCGTTCTATACCGGCGATAAATTCCCCGGCTGGAAAGGCAGTCTGTTTGTCGGCTCCATGAAATTCCAAACCCTGGTCAGGCTCACGCTGGACGGCGACAGGGTCGCCAGCGAGGAACGCCTGCTGGACGGGATCGGCCGGTTGCGCGATGTACGCCAGGGACCGGATGGATTGCTTTATCTGCTGACGAGTGACAGACTGCTGCAACTGCAACCAGCGCCCTGACCAACAGCCCTCCCTTGCCAGACAGCCCTTTTCCAGCAAAACCCATATCTGCCATACGCGGTATCTGGCCGTTCCTGCGGCCATACCGCTGGCAGATGCTGCTCGCGTTCGTATTGCTGAGCCTGGCATCGGCCACGCTGCTGACCGTGCCGCTGGCCTTTCGCGACCTGATCGATTTCGGTTTTGGTCAAACGCCGGCGAGACCGAACGGCGCGCTAACCGACAGCCTCAATCTCAACAGTCATTTTATCGTGCTGTTCGGCCTGGCCTTTTTCTGGGCATTGATGGTGGCCGCGCGTTACTACACCGTTTCATGGGTGGGTGAACGCGTGACTGCCGATTTGCGCAACGCGGTATACGGCCGGGTGCTGACGCAATCTCCGCAATTCTTCGAAACCTTGCAGACCGGCGAAGTACTGTCGCGGCTGACAGGCGATACCACGCTGATCCAGACCGTGGTCGGCAGCTCGGCTTCGATGGGCTTGCGCAGCCTGTTCCAGTTCATCGGCGGCATGGTCATGCTGGCGGTCACCAGCTTTTACCTGTTTTCACTCAACCTGGGGCTCATGCTGCTGCTGATCCTGCCCATCATGCTGATCGGGCGGGCTGTACGCAAACTCTCGCGTGAATCGCAGGACAGGATCGCCGACAGCTCGGCGCTGGCAGGCGAAATCCTTAATGCCATGCCGACGGTGCAATCCTACACACAGGAGCAACGGGAAATCGGCCGCTTCCGCCAGAGCACCGAGATGAGCTTCATCACGGCGCTGCGGCGCATCCGTGTGCGCGCCGCGCTGACGGCCGTCATCATCACCGCCGTCATGGGTTCCATCATTTTCGTGCTCTGGATCGGTGCACGGCAAGTCACGAACGGCACCATGACCGGCGGCGAGCTTGCTTCCTTCATCCTGTACGCGGCCATGGTTGCAGGCAGCGTCGGCACCATGGCCGAAGTCTGGGGAGATGTGATGCGTGCAGCCGGCGCGACCGAGCGCCTGCTCGAACTGCTGCATGCCACGCCTGCCATCAGCGAGCCGAGCCGGCCAGAGCCGCTCAAGGACATGAAAAAAGCGGACATTTCCTTCAGCCATGTCCGTTTCCACTATCCATCCCGGCCGCTCACCGCCGCGCTGGATAATATCTCGCTGGAAATCACCAGCGGCGAGACCATCGCCCTGGTCGGGCCATCCGGCGCCGGCAAGACCACCTTGTTCCAGTTGTTGCTGCGCTTTTACGATGTCTCCGGCGGCAGCATCAGCATCAACGGGCAGGATATCCGCAACCTTGAGCTGGAAAGCCTGCGCAGCCTGATTGCCGTCGTGCCGCAGGACCCGGTGATCTTTTCCGCCAATGCACTGGAGAATATCCGCTACGGACGCCCATATGCCACCGATGCTGAAGTGATGGTGGCTGCCAGGGCCGCCCTGGTCGATGAATTCATTACGCGCCTGCCGGATGGCTATGAAACCTTTCTCGGCGAGCGAGGCACGCGCCTCTCCGGCGGGCAGCGCCAGCGCATCGCCATTGCGCGGGCGATTCTCAAGGATGCCCCTATCCTGCTGCTCGACGAGGCCACCAGCGCGCTGGATGCCGAATCGGAAATTCTGGTGCAGCAGGGCCTGAACACGGCAATGCAAGGCCGGACGACGCTCATCATCGCCCACCGTCTGGCTACCGTGCAGAAAGCCGACCGAATCGTCGTCATGGAACACGGCAACATCGTAGAGACCGGCACGCCAGCGGAATTACGCAGCAATAATGGACTCTATGCAAGGCTGGCCAGCCTGCAGTTCGATGCTGCGCACGACGCTTTCATCCACGATTAGCACAGCCCCCCAGTTCAGAAACAACGAATTTGGTGCACGTGCACTCTTATTGTGCATGTGCCGGGGCTGGAATCAGCCAACCCCATCCTGCGTGGATTTCTTCATATACAAGATTATTCATGGCCTTACGGCCCTTGTTCACTACTTGGCACACCTATTGCTTTGGGCAGACTGAGTAACACTTTTTCAGGTCGGCAATGCTCCGAGTCATGTTAGTTGATAATCACTTGGAGCGGACAGCTCCGCTTAAACAGTCCCTGGCTGACGCGGGCTATGAGGTGATTGCGCATCTCAGCGATACGGCCAACCTGGATGAGGCGGTCACGCGCTTGCAACCGGACATCGTGATTATCGATACCGACTCGCCCAGCCGCGATACGCTGGAGCACCTGATCGTGATGAGCCAGAATGCGCCGCGCCCGATCGTGATGTTCACGCATGATGGCGATACCGACAAGATCCGGTCCGCCACACGTGCCGGAGTAAGTGCTTACGTGGTTGGCGGTTTACCGAATGAGCGGCTGAAACCGGTGATGGATGCTGCAATTGCGCGGTTTGAAGAATTCAAGGCATTGCGTACCGAACTGAGCGAGGCCAACGCCAGGCTCAGTGAACGCAAGGTGATTGAGAAAGCCAAGGGTTTGCTGATGAAGCAGCGCGGCATCGACGAAGATGCAGCGTATACGCTACTCAGGAACATGGCGATGAAGCAGAACATACGCCTGGCGACATTGGCCAAGCAGGTAGTACAGGCAGCAAAGTTGCTGCTCTAGGTAGCTGGTACTGTTGATACCCAAAGGCGGGGCTCAACATGAGAGTTTCGTGTCATCAGCCAGTAGCTGAAGTACACGCGCAGTAACGAATCTTGAACGAGTAGCACCGGGTCAATGATGACCCATTTGGACAAAGGCGTCCTTGCTCACGGAATCATTCCGTCGGCAGGACGCCTTTATTTTTTGGTTTTTTGGATTTTGAATCAACCGTCAGGAGAATCAAATGAGCGCAGGTAGTGACAAGGAATCAAGCAAAGTTCCGACCGGGGACGCCCAGGTTGACAGCGGCCGCCGCAACTTTTTTCGCGCAAGTGCCGGCATCATGGGAGCTTCCGCCCTGATGGGCATGGTGCCCGAAAAGATACGCAACAATGCCTGGGCTGCAGGCAGCGACGAGCCGGAAGTCAAGGAAGTGAAAATCGGCTTCATTCCCCTGACAGACTGCGCCCCTATCGTCGTTGCTGCCGAAATGGGATTCGACAAGAAATACGGCATCAAGATCACGCCTTCCAAGGAAGCCTCCTGGGCTGGCGTACGCGACAAACTGGTCAATGGCGAGCTGCAAGGCGCTCATGTGCTCTACGGCCTGATGTATGGCGTGCAGATGGGTATCGGAGGCCAGCAGAAGGACGTGGCCGTACTGATGACGCTGAACCACAACGGGCAGGGCATCACGCTGGCAAACCAGTTGAAGGAAAAAGGCGTCACCAGCGGCCCGACGCTGAAGCGCCTGCTGGATAACGAAAACCGCGACTACACCTTCGCCCAGACCTTCCCCACCGGCACCCACGCCATGTGGCTCTACTACTGGCTGGCCACTTACGGCATCAATCCGTTCAAGGATGTGAAGACCATCGTCGTGCCGCCGCCGCAAATGGTCGCCAACATGCGTATCGGCAACATGGACGGCTATTGCGTCGGTGAGCCCTGGAACGCGCGTGCGATCCACGACAAGGTGGGTTTCAGCGTGGCAACCAGCCAGGACATCTGGACAGACCACCCCGAGAAAGTGCTGGGCTGTACCGCTGAATTCGTGGCGAAAAACCCGAACACCGCCCGCGCCATGATTATGGCCGTGCTTGAAGCAAGCCGTTATATCGACGCCACCGCCAACCGCTCGAAAGTCGCAAAACTGATCTCGGGCAAATCCTACGTCAACGCACCTGAAAACGTCATCGAAGGGCGCTTCCTCGGCAGCTACGACAACGGCATCGGCAAGAAATGGCAAGACCCCAACTACATGAAGTTCTTCAACGACGGCAGCGTGCCTTTCCCTTACCTGTCCGACGGCATGTGGTTCCTGACCCAGCATAAACGCTGGGGGCTGCTCAAACAGGATCCCGACTATCTCGGCGTGGCCCAGAAGGTCAATCAGATCAAGCTCTATACCGAAGCAGCGACACAACTCGGCATCAGCGTACCGAAAGACCCCATGCGCTCCAGCAAGCTGATCGACGGCGTGGTCTGGGACGGCAAGGATCCCAAGGCTTATGCCAACGGCTTCAAGGTCAAGGTTTAACTTCAAGGAGAACGGTTCATGAGTGCAGCCATCGCCAATACCATGCCGCTAAAAACGGTCAAGCCCTTGGAACAACAGGGCATCGGCACGAACGAAGCGGCCAACGAACCTGTAGCCGCATCCGAAGCGGATACTGAAAAAACAGCGGCAAAGCCGCCGGTCGACCCCGGCAAGGGAGCACAAAACCTGCGGGCTTTCTTTCAGTGGCTATTGCCGCCGATGTTCGGCATCCTCCTGTTCGTCGCTGTCTGGGCCTTGATTTCCTATCAATCGGAAGGCCTGCCGGGACCGTTACCGACCTGGGATGCCGCCGTGATCCTGTTCAGCGACCCGTTTTACAACAACGGACCGAACGACATGGGCATAGGCTGGAACATCCTGAACTCGCTGCAACGGGTCGGGGTCGGCTTTGGCATGGCAGCGCTGATCGGCATCCCGCTCGGATTCATCATCGGCCGCTTCACTTTTGCTTCAAGAATGGCATCGCCCATCATCGGCCTGTTGCGTCCGGTTTCGCCGCTGGCCTGGCTGCCTATCGGCCTGCTGGTGTTCAAGGCGGCCGACCCCGCCGCCATCTGGGTGATTTTCATCTCGGCGATCTGGCCGATGATCATCAACACCGCCGTTGGTGTCAGCAAAGTGCCTGAGGACTACATGAACGTGGCGCGCGTGCTCAAGCTCTCCGAATGGAAGATCGCGACCAGAATCCTGTTCCCTTTCGTGCTGCCTTACATGATGACCGGCGTGCGCCTTTCCATCGGCGTCGCCTGGCTGGTGATCGTCGCGGCAGAAATGCTCACCGGCGGCATCGGTATCGGCTTCTGGGTGTGGGATGAATGGAACAACCTCAATGTGGAACACATCATCATCGCGATTTTCGTGGTGGGGATCGTCGGCCTGCTGCTGGAACAGGCGCTGATTCTCATCGCCAGGCGCTTCACCTACGAATAAGGAACGGAAAATGGAAAAAATCGTGCAGGAAAAGTATGTGCAACTGGAAGACGTCAACATGTCCTTCGTCACCAGGAAAGGCACTTTTGAGGCACTACGCGGCATCAACCTCAACATCAGGGAAGGCGAATTCATTTCCGTCATCGGCCATTCCGGTTGCGGCAAATCCACCGTGCTCAACCTGATCGCGGGTCTGCTGGAACCCACCAGCGGCCTGCTGTTCTGTGCCGGTCGCGAAATCTCCGGCCCCGGGCCGGACCGCGCCGTGGTGTTCCAGAACCATTCGCTGCTGCCCTGGCTCACCTGCGCGGAGAACGTCTACCTGGCAGTTGAGCGCGTATTCGGCAAAAACGAGAACAAAACCCAACTGCTTGCCAGAACAAAAGCCGCGCTGGAACTGGTCGGCCTCAGCCATGCCGCGGACAAGCGCCCGAGCGAAATCTCCGGCGGCATGAAACAGCGCGTCGGCATTGCCCGCGCACTGGCGATGGAGCCCAAGGTGCTGTTGCTGGACGAGCCGTTCGGCGCACTCGATGCGCTTACCCGCGCCCATCTGCAGGATGAGCTGATGAGCATCATGGCGAAATCCGGCTGCACGGCGGTGATGGTGACACACGACGTGGATGAAGCAGTATTGCTTTCCGACCGCATCGTCATGATGACCAATGGCCCGGCCGCCGCCATCGGGGAAATCCTGCCGGTTGACCTGCCGCGCCCGAGGAAACGCCTGGAATTGGCCGAAAACGCCGGGTACAACCATTTGCGCAGTGAAGTCCTGAAATTTCTGTACGAACGCCATGCCCGCAAGGCAGCTTGAAACAGGCGGCGTTAAGGCATCGCAATGCCGGAATTGGAAACAAAAAAGCCCGTCGGTCAGGACGGGCCCGTACTCCGGCTGCAGGAAGCAGCCATCGCACTTTGCCACCCCTCTCGTCAAAAAAGGAGCAACACATGCAAACTAATATGAGATTCAAGATGCGTCAAGTAACTTTAAGCCTGTTACTCGGTTTGACCGCGACATCGCTGAGCGCTGCCGCGGAAGAAGCGGAAGCCCTGCTCGATTACACGATCTGGGATGCCATCAAGGGCGGCAAGAACCTGACCAGTTTCCGTCTGCGCTACGAGCATGTGGACCAGGAAGGCAAGCCGGAAACTGCCGATGCGCTAACCCTGCGCAGCCTGGTCGGCTGGCAGACCGCGCCTTTTCATAACTTCAGCGTCGGCGTGCAGATCATCAATGTCGCCAAACTGGATAACCGCTACGACGACCGCAGGCTGGGCGACCCGGAAAAGGGCATGGGCGATTACCCCATCATCGTCGATCCGCACGATACCGACGTCAACCAGCTCTACGTGGACTGGACCGGCATCAAGAACACCCGCTTCCGCATCGGCCGCCAGCAACTCAATCTTGATAACGTGCGCTTCATCGGCGACATCGGCTTCCGCCAGGTCATGCAGGTGTTCGACGGCTACTCCGTGCTGAACAAGAGCTTGCCGAACACCGAAATCTACCTTGCGCACTTCGAGCGCGTGAAGCAGATCAGCACGCGCCTGCAGGAAGGCGAACTGGAAATCGCCAATGTGAAATACCGCATCTCGCCGGCCGAATCGCTCACCGGCTACGGCTACTTCTCCAATTTCGAGACGCCGACCATCGCCGGAACCAGCGTGCTGGGCGCCAATACCGACCAATCGAACAAAACGCTGGGGTTACGCCTTGATGGCACCCGCAGGATCAACGATGACTGGCGCCTGCTCTACACCGCCGAATATGCAAAGCAGACCGATTATTCCGACGGAGACGACCGCATCGATGCGCATTACGGCCGGGCCGGCATCGGTGCCGGCTACAAAGCCTGGTTTGCCCGTATCGACCACGAAACGCTTTCCAGCAACGATGGCGATTATGCCTTCCAGACCCCGTTCGGCACCAATCACCTGTTCCAGGGCTGGGCCGACCACTTCCTAATTACGCCGGCACAGGGTATCAAGGACACTTTCATCACAATCGGCGGGAAACC
The DNA here is from genome assembly GCA_905339275.1 of Methylophilaceae bacterium. Lineage (GTDB taxonomy): Bacteria > Pseudomonadota > Gammaproteobacteria > Burkholderiales > Methylophilaceae > UBA6140. The sequence goes on along the minus strand of CAJPFK010000001.1, from coordinate 38,558 downwards.
GTTGCCTGCCCTCACCTTGCATGCCGAGTACCACATCATCGATTCAGATGAGAACTTCGCGAAATTCGGCGGCGGCTTCGGCGACAAGTTCGGCAAGGAATTCGATTTTGCTGCGACTTACAACGTCAACAGCCACTTTTTTGTAAAGGCGGAATATGCAAATTTCCGCGAAGACCAACGCGTTGCCGCAGCAGCCGGGCGCAAGCCGGATATCGAGAAAATCTGGCTGACGGCAATGTATACCTTCTGATAATGGCTGGGAGATACCATGAGTAAAGCCAAGGTTTTTTTGATCGGCGCCGGTCCCGGGGACCCGGGCCTGATTACCTTGAAGGCCATCAAGGCGCTTGAGGCCGCGAATGTGGTGCTGGTTGACGATCTGGTCAACCGCGATCTGCTTAAGCACGCGCCCAACGCCCGCATCGTGGAAGTGGGCAAGCGCGGCGGCTGCAAATCCACGCCCCAGCACTTCATCAACAAGCTCATGGTATCGCTGGCTGAACAGGGAGAAACCGTCGCCCGGCTCAAGGGCGGCGACCCTTTTCTTTTCGGCCGCGGCGGAGAGGAAATGCAGGCCCTGCGTAACCAGGGCATCGACGTCGAGATTATTCCCGGCATCACCAGCGGCATTGCGGCGCCTGCCAGCATCGGCATTCCTGTTACACATCGCGAATTCACGCATGGCGTTACCTTCGTCACCGGTCACACGCAGGACGGCAATCCACTCAACTGGCGCGCGCTGATCGATGGCGGTACGACACTGGTGATCTACATGGGGATGAACCACCTGGCAAAAATCGTGCAGGACCTGCTGGCGGCAGGCCTGCCTGCCAGCACCTTTGCCGCGGCCATTCAGCAGGGCACCCTGGCCGGACAAAGGCAGGTGATTTGCCCGGTCGCCATGCTGCCGATGGCGGTCAGGCAGGAAGGTCTTGCCAGCCCGGCCATCATCGTTGTCGGCGATGTGGTCAAGCTATCGAGTTGCAGTGGGTTAATAGATGCTTTGGCTGCTGCAGCCTAGCGTTACAGAAGAAGCGAAGAGGAGAAACAGCATGAAGAAAATGAAACTTGTCGTTGTCGGCAACGGTATGGCCGGCATGAGAACCGTGGAAGAGCTGCTGAAGATAGCCCCGGATATTTACGAGATTACCGTGTTCGGCGATGAGCCTTACCCGAATTACAACCGCATCATGTTGTCGCCGGTGCTGGCGAACGAGCAGACCATCGATGACATCATCCTGAATACGCGCGAGTGGTATGCAGAAAACCATATCAAGCTCCATACCAATGCGCGTATCAACAAGATCGACCGTAAGAACCGTATCGTTTTTGCCGAAGACGGCACGAGTGCAGAATACGACCGCCTGCTGCTGGCAACCGGCTCCAGGCCCTTCATGCTGCCCATCCCCGGCGCAGACCTGCAAGGCGTGATTGGTTACCGCGATATCAAGGACACCAATGACATGATCGCCGCAGCCAGGGTATACCAACATGCCGTCGTCATCGGCGGCGGTCTCCTGGGCCTGGAAGCGGCCAATGGCCTCAAGATCCAGGGCATGGATGTCACAGTGATTCACAGGAACGAATGGCTGCTGGAACGCCAACTGGACAAGACGGCAGGCAGGATGCTGCAACAATCGCTGGAAGCCAAGGGCCTGAAATTCCTGCTGCAGAAAGATACCGAGCAGTTGATCGGCAACAACGGCCGCGTCAGCAAAGTACGCTTCAAGGATGGGCAGGAAATTGATGCCGACCTCGTCGTCATGGCGGTCGGTATCCGTCCCAACTACGCACTGGCCGAATCCGCCGGCATTTATTGCGATCGCGGCATCGTCGTCAACGACACATTACAAACCTACGACCCGCGCATTTATGCCGTGGGCGAATGCGTGGCCCACCGTGGCACTTCCTACGGCCTGGTCGCGCCTCTTTTTGAAATGGCCAAGGTGTGCGCCACGCACCTGGCCAACTTCGGTATCGGCCGATATGTCGGCTCCGTCACCTCAACCAAGCTGAAAGTCACCGGGATCGACCTGTTCTCCGCGGGCGACTTCATGGGCGGAGAGCATACCGAAGAGATCGTTTTGCACGATGCGGTGGGAGGTGTATACAAGAAGCTGATCATAAAAGATGACAAAATCATCGGCAGCGTGCTCTATGGCGATACGACGGATGGTGCCTGGTACTTCCAGATGCTGCGCGACAGGAAACCCATCCATGAAATCCGCGACCACCTGATGTTCGGCCAGGACAGCCTCGGCAACACCGGCCACCAGGGCCAGGACAAGGCGTCGGCGATGACGGATGAAATGGAAGTCTGCGGCTGCAACGGCGTCTGCAAGGGCACCATCGTCAAGGCCATCAAGGAAAAAGGCCTGTTCACCATTGATGACGTCAAGAAACAGACCAAGGCTGGTTCAAGCTGCGGCTCCTGCGTCGGCCTGGTCGAACAGATTCTCGCCTCCACACTGGGCGGCGGCTATGCGCCGCCTTCCACCAGCAAGGCGGTTTGCGGTTGCACCGAGTTCAACCACGAGGAAGTGCGCGAAGAAATCCGCAAGCACAAGTACCTCAACATCCCCGACGCGATGAAAGGCATGGGCTGGCGCACGCCGAACGGCTGCGCGACCTGCCGCCCTGCGCTCAACTACTACCTGATCTCCACCTGGCCGCACGAGGCGGTGGACGACCCGCAATCGCGCTTCATCAACGAGCGCGTGCACGCCAACATCCAGAAGGACGGCACCTATTCCGTCATCCCGCGCATGTATGGCGGCGTCACCACGCCCGATCAATTAAGAAAGATCGCCGATGTGGCCGACAAATATGCCGTGCCGATGGTGAAAGTCACCGGCGGCCAGCGCATCGACCTGCTCGGCATCAGCAAGGAGAACCTGCCCAAGGTCTGGGCCGATCTCGACATGCCATCCGGCTATGCCTACGGCAAGAGCATCCGCACCGTGAAGACCTGCGTCGGCTCCGAGTTCTGCCGCTTCGGTACGCAGGATTCGACCCAGATGGGCATTGATATCGAAAAGGCTTTCGACCACATGTGGGCACCGCACAAGGTGAAATTCGCCGTCTCCGGCTGCCCGCGCAATTGTGCGGAATCCGGCATCAAGGATGTCGGCATCATCGGCGTCGATTCCGGCTGGGAGATCTATGTCGGCGGCAACGGCGGCATCAAGACCGAGGTCGCGCAATTCCTCTGCAAGGTAAAAACCTCCGATGAGGTGCTCGAATATTCCGGCGCCTTCATCCAGATCTACCGCGAAGAAGCGCGCTACCTGGACCGCACCGTGCACTGGATCGAACGCGTCGGCCTGGATTACGTGAAAAAGCGCGTGGTGGAAGACGCGGAAGGCCGCAAGGCTGCCTATGAACGCCTGCTGTACGCATTGCAGGGCGCCGTCAATCCCTGGGCCGAACGCGTGGAAAAACGCGATCAGCACAAAGAGTTCGAAACCATCACCGTATAAATAGTTTGATAGAGGCGATGCCTGGCATCGCCTCATGAGGAAGAAATCATGCAAAAAAGCTTCTGGCAGGCAGGCCACAAACCTACCCTGTTCTCCGCATTTCTCTATTTCGACCTGAGCTTCATGGTCTGGGTGCTGCTCGGCCCGCTGGCCGTGCAGATGGCGGTCGACCTGCAGCTGACCGCTGCGCAAAAAGGCATGATGGTCGCCACGCCGGTGCTGGCAGGCGCGCTTCTGCGCATCCTGATGGGCGTGCTGGTCGACCATATCAAGCCGAAAATGGCCGGGCTAGTGGGCCAGGTCATCGTCATCCTGGCGCTGGCCGTGGCCTGGCTGCATGGCATCCATAACTTCCAGCAAGCCCTGATGCTGGGGATTTTCCTCGGCTTCGCAGGCGCATCCTTTGCCGTGGCCCTGCCGCTGGCTTCGCGCTGGTATCCGCCCGAACATCAGGGCACCGCGCTCGGTATCGCGGGTGCCGGTAACTCGGGGACCGTGTTTGCCGCCCTGTTTGCGCCCGGCCTGGCAGTTGCGTTCGGTTGGGGCAATGTCTTCGGCCTGGCACTGATTCCGCTCGTCATCGTGCTGATGATCTACATCGTCTACGCCAAGGATAGCCCGGACACGCCGCCCGCCAAGTCATTGAGCCAATATGTCGCCATCCTGAAAGACCGGGATGCATGGTGGTTCATGTTCTTCTATAGCGTGACATTCGGCGGCTTTGTCGGCCTGGCCTCATCCCTCACCATTTATTTCAACGACCTGTACGCCCTGGGGCCTGTCATTGCCGGTTATTGCACGGCGGCCTGCGTCTTCGCCGGTTCGCTTGCCCGCCCGATTGGGGGCATGATCGCCGATCGCATCGGCGGCATCCGCACCTTGCTTACCATGTATGCCGTTGCCGCGCTCCTGCTGCTGGCCATGAGCTTCGGCCAGCCCAACCTGACTTCTTCGCTGGCTATCGTCATTCCGGTCATGGTAGTACTCGGCATGGGCAACGGCGCAGTGTTTCAACTGGTGCCGCAACGCTTCCGCAAGGAGATTGGCGTCATGACCGGCCTCGTCGGCATGGCAGGCGGCATCGGCGGCTTTTACCTGGCTGCCAGCCTGGGCTGGTTCAAGCAGGTCACCGGCAGCTACCAGTTGGGCGTGCTGATTTTTGCCGGACTGGCAGTGCTCGCCATTATCGGCCTCGCCAGCGTCAAAACCCGCTGGCGCACGACCTGGGGTTCTGCCACGGCAACCTCGGCAAAAGTGTAAAGTATCTTGCTGCAAGACACGAGTAAGCGCATGACTTTAAAGATCGTCATCGGCCAGAGTTCGCAGACCGGCCCTAGGGAACGTAATGAAGATTACGCCGGGATCGTCACGCCTGCGAATGAACAACTCATTGCCAAGGGCGCGATTCTGGCAATTGCCGACGGCGTCAGCGGTAATGCAGGCGGACGCGAGGCAGCGGAGATGACCATACGCAGCGTATTGTCGGATTACTACGCCACGCCGGATACCTGGGAAACGCACGCCGCGCTCGATAAGGTCCTGAACGCGGCCAACCGCTGGGTGCTGGCGCAATCGGCGGCACAACGGCACCTGGCAGGCATGGCGACCACGCTTTCCCTGATCGTGCTGCGCGGCCGGCGCTATTACTTGGCGCATGTCGGCGATACGCGCATCTATCGTCTGCGCCAGAGCCGGCTGGAACTGCTGACCACGGATCACGTCTGGGACAGGCCGGACATGCGCCACGTGCTGAAGCGTGCCGTCGGCCTCGACCAGCATCTTGCAGTGGATTACGCCGACGGCACCTTGCAGGCAGGCGACCTGTTTGCGTTGATGAGCGATGGCGTATGGGAAGTGCTCGGGCAAAAAGCCCTGCATGAGGCATTGCAGATGTATGACAGCCCGGAGATGATCGCCGGCCACCTGACCAGGGCAGCCCTGGCCCAGGGCGGGCAGGATAATGCCACGGTCATCGTCGTGCGCATAGAGGAAATCGGCACGGACAACCTGTCCGACCTGCTGACCGACGGCAAACACCTTGGCGTGCCCCAGCGCCTTAAAGCCAGTGAGCAACTGGACGGCTTTGAAGTATTGTCATTGCTGCATGAATCGCGCGCCAGCCTGATCTACAAGGTACGCAATGTCCAGAGCGGGCAATGGTGCGTGATGAAAACATTGCAGCCATTACTGTCTGAAGATGCGGAAAGCTGCCAGGCCCTGCTCAATGAAGAATGGCTGGCAAAACGCGTGATATCGAAATACATACCGCAGGTGCTGCCGCTCACCGCAGAAAAACGCAGCAAACTCTATTACGTGATGAGCTGGCACAACGGCGTGACATTGCAGCAGCGGCTGGACAGCGGCCATCACTTCACAGCCACGGAAACCGCGCAAATCGGCATCGAGCTGATGCGCGGCATTGGCGCCTTGCACAGACTGAGCATCGTGCATCGCGATATCAAGCCTGACAATATCCATATGGGAGACGACAACCAGCTCCGCATACTGGATCTGGGCGTCGCGCTGAATGCAGGCACCGCCAGCGTTGCTTCCATGCAGAACCCCGGTACGCCGAGCTTCATGGCACCGGAATTGTTCGAGCACCACACGGCGAATACCGGCACCGACATCTATGCCGCCGGCGTCACGCTTTATCACCTGCTCACGCGGCGCTACCCGTATGGCGAGATCGAACCGTTCCAGCATCCGCGTTTTGGCGAACCTGTGCCGCCGACCCGTTACCGGCCCGACATCCCGCACTGGCTGGAAAATATCGTGCTGAAGGCAGTGGCACGCAAGCCTGAAGCCAGGTTCGAAACTGCGGAAGAGATGCTGCTGGCGCTGGAACATGGCGAGCTGAAGGCGATACTGCCTCCCGCCCGCACGCCCCTGATTGCCAGGGCAAGACTGGTCAAATGGCAATGGATTACCATTTTTTCATTGCTGTTGAATTTTTTTCTGGTGTATTTGCTGGTTGTTTCGTGAAAGTGAAAATATATGAGTAATTGGACAAAAATCGTCGCATTGAATGACATTCCCAAGCTGGGCTCGCGCGTGGTGCGCAGCGCCAAAGGCGAGATCGCGATATTCCGCACCGGGGATGACCGCGTATTCGCCCTGCACAACGCCTGCCCGCACAAGGGCGGCCCGTTGTCGCAAGGCATCGTTTACGGCGACAAGGTAGCCTGCCCGCTGCATGGCTGGAAAATCGGCCTGGCCGACGGCAATGCAGAAGAACCGGACGAAGGCCATACCGCCTGCGTTGCAGTGAAGCTGGAAGACGGTCAAGTCTACCTGGAGTTGTAATTGGCGATCCGGGAAACAAAATCCACCTGCTGCTACTGCGGCGTCGGCTGCGGCGTCATCATCCAGAGCGAGTCGGACAATATTATCGGTGTGCGCGGCGACCCCGATCACCCCGCCAACTTCGGCCGCCTGTGCACCAAGGGGTCTACCCTGCATCTCAGTGCAAAACCCGGGGGACGCGCCCTTTCGCCTGAATTGCGCCGCAGCCGCGATGTGCTGAGACAAAAAGCGGGCTGGGATGAATCGCTCGATTACGTTGCCGACCGGTTTGCGGACATCATTCGCAAGCATGGGCCGGATGCCGTCGCGTTTTACATCTCCGGCCAGTTGCTCACCGAGGATTACTATGTCTTCAACAAACTGGTCAAAGGACTGATAGGCAGCAACAACGTCGATACCAATTCACGCCTGTGCATGTCCTCCGCGGTTGCCGGCTATAAGGTAACGCTGGGCGCCGACGCGCCGCCTGCCTGCTACGAGGATATCGACCATGCGTCCTGCCTGTTCATCGCCGGTTCGAACACCGCCTATGCGCACCCGATTATCTTCCGTCGCATTGAAGATGCCAAAGCCAGAAACCCCGACCTGAAAATCATCGTCGTCGACCCGCGCCGTACCGATACCGCCCAGGCTGCCGACCTGCATCTCGCCATCCTGCCCGGCACGGATGTCGCATTATTCAACGGCATGCTGCATGTCATGCTGTGGGAAGGCCTGCTGGACATGGCCTACATCCATGCCCACACCGAAGGTTTCGATGCATTGAAAGATACCGTGCGCGAATACACGCCGAAAATGGTAGCGGATATCTGCGGCATACGCGAGGCGGACATCATCACCGCCGCCAAGTGGTTCGGCACCGGCCCCACGCTCTCCATGTACTGCCAGGGCCTGAATCAATCCACCAGCGGTACCGACAAGAACGCCGGCCTCATCAACCTGCACCTGGCCACCGGCCAGATCGGCAAGCCCGGTGCCGGACCGCTTTCCCTGACCGGGCAGCCCAATGCCATGGGCGGACGTGAGGTTGGCGGCATGGCAACCCTGCTCTCGGCACATCGCGATCTCGCCAACCCGGAACACCGCGCGGAAGTTGCCAGGCTGTGGGGGATAGACAGCGTTCCCGAACGGCCCGGAAAATCCGCAGTCGAGATGTTCGATGACGTGCGCGACGGCAGCATCAAGGCCATCTGGATTGCCTGCACCAACCCGGCGCAATCCATGCCCGATCTCAACAGCGTGCAGGATGCGCTCAACAAGGCCGAACTGGTCGTGGTACAGGATGCCTTCCACGATACCGACACAACGGCATTTGCCGACGTCCTACTGCCCGCGACCACTTGGGGCGAGAAGGAAGGTTCCGTCACCAATTCCGAACGGCGCATCACCCATGTCCGGCCTGCAGTCAAGGCGCCGGGCGAAGCGCGCCATGATTGGGAAATCGTCACCGACTTTGCGCAACGCCTGGGTGAGCGGTTAAACAAGGGGAAACAGGCCGTCAGGCTCTTCCCTTACACACAGGCGGAACAGATCTTCAATGAGCATCGCGAATCCACGCGCGGCCGCGACCTCGACATCACCGGCCTGAGCTATCGCCTGCTCGATACGCAAGGCCCGCAGCAATGGCCGTTTCCCGCAGGCGCCGGAACGGGAGTCGCCAGGCTCTACACCGACGGCCTCTTTCAGAAACCTGGCGGCAAGGCGCAGTTCGCCAACACCGTCTACAAGGGCACTGCGGAAAAAACCGATGCCAGGCACCCGCTGCACCTGCTCACCGGCCGCCTGCGCGACCAGTGGCACGGCATGAGCCGCACCGGCAACGTCGCGCAGCTCTTCAACCATGCCGAAGAACCCGTCATTTCCATGAACCCGGATGACATGCAGCGCCGCGCTATCGTCTCCGGCGACCTGGTCAAGGTCAGCAACAAACGCGGCAGCCTGGTCCTGCGCGCGCAGCAGTCGGAAGAATTGATGGGAGCCCAGACCTTCATCCCCATGCACTGGGGCGGCCAGTACATGAACGGCCTCGGCGTCAACGCGCTGATGCCGAGCGCCTTTGACAAGCGCTCCAGGCAGCCCGAACTCAAGCACGCGGCAATCAAGCTGGAAAAGCTCGACCTGCCATGGCGCATGACAGTCATGCGTAGCGGGTCCAGCCTGCAATTGCTGCAAAAAGTCAGGCCCCTGCTCAAGCATTTCGAATATGCCAGTTGCGGCCTGTTCGGGCGCGACCCGGGCATCATGATCCTGCGCGCAGCCCATACTTCCGCCGCGGATGAAAGCCTGATTGCCGAACTCGACAGCCTGCTCGGCATGACCGATGACATCCCCATGCTGCATTACAACGATGCCAAGCGTGGCATCAGCAAACGCATCCTGGTCGAAGCCAACCTGGTGACCGGCGTACGCCTGACAGGCGAAATCCTCGCCACGGAATGGCTGAAAGAAGTCATGACCCAGGGGCACCTGACCGACGAACTCAGGCGCTGGGCCCTCGCGCCGCTTAGCGCACCGCCGACCGGTCAGCGCAGCCGCGGCAAGATCGTCTGCAATTGCCTGGACGTCGCGGAAAACGAAATCATCGGCACCGTCCAGACAGGGGCAGACTTTGCTACACTACAGAACAAGTTGAAATGCGGAACAGAATGCGGCTCATGCGTGCCGGAATTAAAACGGCTGCTGCAACTCCATCACAAAACTGCGGCTTAGGAATTTCACCATGAAGACATTTCCTTACTCGATCCTGCTTGCCGTTATTTGCGCGGCATCCCCGCTCATCGCGGACGAGATGCCGGCCACCGTCCAGGCAACGACTACCGATGGCGATCAGGTAATGCTGCACCCGAATGGCCGCTGGGAATTTGTCGACAGCAAAAAAGCCGCGCAAGCGGCGGCAGTGGCACAGAAATTCCCCGAGAACCAGGTCTGCCCTCCCGGTTCGCAAGGCAAATTCCTCGGCTTCGGGCGTTGCATACCGCCTGGCGACAAAGACTTCAACCGCGGCTCTCTCAGCGGAAAAGGCCGCTAGCGTCCACCCGGCGAGCCGGGGCTGCTGCAGGTTCCGGATATCCTTGCGGATCGCCGGAAAAACATGAAGTCAGGCGCATGTGCGGTGCACCGGTTCAAATTTAAAATAAATTAATGCGATTCATTTAGATTTTCTTGTCGGCTAATGGCACCGTGGTTTAGTATGCATCAAACTTTCAGAAATTGCAGATGAGCGATTCCATGGCCGCGACTCAACGGTTAAGCTTGCGGACCAAGGCAACTGTAAAGATGATGAATGTCGGATCGAAGTATTCGACCAACAAGGATATGCATGCCGTTTCTTAATGATTTGTTTGAGAAAAAAATTGTTCTGGTATTGGATGACCAGTCGACAAGTCGTTCCATACTCTCGCAAATAGTAAAAAGCATTCATGGGGAAATCCAGGTCCATGAAGAAGCCAGTCCCATCGCCGCACTGAACTGGGCAAAATCCAATATCGCCGATCTTGTCATGGTCGATTACTCCATGCCGGAAATGAATGGTATCGAGTTCATCAGGAGCCTGCGGTCTCTTCCTGATTATGCCCAGATCCCTACGATCATGATTACGGTCAACACCGACCTGGAGACGCGCCATATCGCGCTGGAGTCGGGCGTGACCGATTTCCTCACCAAACCGGTCAACCGGTTTGAATGCAGCGCAAGATGTAAAAACCTGCTCACTATCCGGCATCAACACCAGGAACTGGTGGGCAGAAGCCGCAATCTTGAGGAAATGGTCAAGCTGGCCACTTCGGAAATCCTCAATCGCGAAAAGGAAACCCTGATGCGGCTGGCGCGTGTCGGCGAGTTCAAGGACGCCAATACCGCCAAGCACCTGGTAAGAATGTCGATATACAGCCGCATGCTTGCGGAAGCGATCGGTATGTCCAGGGAAGAGGCTGAGCTTATCGAACTGTCAGCACCGCTGCACGATATAGGTAAAATCGGCATCCCGGATAATATCCTGCTGAAAAAAGGGCCGCTTACCGAAGAAGAAAGCGCGATCATGCGCCGGCACCCCCAGATTGGTTTCGACATTTTGCAGGACAGTCCATCCAAGTACCTGCAAAAAGGCGCGGAAATCGCCATCGGCCATCATGAACGCTATGACGGAACAGGTTATCCCAATGCACTGGCGGGGGATGCCATCCCGCTTGCTGCACGCATCGTTGCCATTGCCGATGTGTTTGATGCGCTGACCAGCGCACGCCCTTACAAACAGGCATGGTCCATCGATGCCGCCATGCAGTATCTTATCGATCAAAGCAACTCGCATTTCGACCCACTCCTGGTCAAGGCCATGCTCTCGATCCGGAGTGCGATAGAGAAAGTCCACGCAACACACATCGACACGCTCTGAATCCCGGAGCGTTCCCTCGGCATCATCCCTGCCATCCCGGCATGAACATCGCCCGCGTTGCCAAAACACCTGAACTCGCCTGGGTCCGGATATAGAAAACTCAACGCTAGTGATAAATTTTCGACATCCCGTAACGGGTTTTCGACAGCTCCGATCACTGTAACCGCAATCGACAGATATTCAAGATAACAACACAACCATATGTTTTTATTAAAATTTTATATATAAAAAAGTTTCAATGCATGGATTGTGGCTGCCGTGGCACATATGTTGCGCCATAGTGGCTATGGCATTCACATCTCATCATCGTCCAGCACAGCAGCCGATTGCTTCGGGTAACGCCGAAGAGCAATTGTCCGCATTTAAACGCCTGGGCAACTGGTACCGCAGCATCGCAGAGAAATGCGATGCGCTGGAGCTTGAACAGGCATTGCTCAGACTTTGCGTCGGAACCTTGTTCCTTGCTTACCTGGCATATGTAACGATAAGCAACGACACCGGGAGGCCGTTCGATACGCTTGGTTTCTCCATGGTTGCCGTATTTGAGATACTGACAATCCTGGTCATCGCCTCAATCCTGTACAGCAAAAAGAAATCCATACCGCGCCGGCTGGCCGGCGCATGGCTGGATGTCGGCGGTGTCACCGCATTTCTGGCGCACTCGAGCGAAGTCGGGATTGTGCTGGTCGGTGTCTATCTATGGGTCATCTTTGGCAATGGCTTTCGTTACGGAAAAAAATATCTTTACCATTGCCAGGCACTGAGCATCATCTCCGTACTGTACGTTTCGCAAACAAGCCCTTACTGGAAAGCCCACGCAGACATAGGCGCCGGGTTCATCGTGATGCTGGCAGTGTTGCCGCTATACGTAGCCCAGTTGATCAACCGGCTGCAGGAGGCCAAAACCAGGGCTGAAGTAGCCAGCCATGCCAAATCCAGCTTCGTGGCAACCATGAGCCATGAAATCCGTACGCCATTGAACGGCATCATCGGAATCAGCAGCCTGCTCAAGGCAACGCGGCTCAATCCGGAACAACAGGACTTGATGAAGACGCTTGATAGTTCCTCAAGATTACTTCTCTCCCTGCTGAACAACGTTATTGACTTCGCAAAAATCGAAGAAGGCAAGATCAAAGTAGAGAAAGTGAATTTTGTTCTTGATGAAGTCGTGAATAACACCATCGATGTGTTCCATGCCCAGGCAAAAACCAAGGGGGTCGTACTCGATGCAAAACTGGTTCCATCAATCAAATCCCTCAACGGTGACCCGCACTTATTGCAGCAAGTACTCGCCAACCTGGTAGGCAACGCAGTGAAATTCACCGAGCACGGCAGCATTTCCCTTATCGTAAGAATGGTGGATGAGTCGGCGAGCAATGTCAGAGTGCGCTTTGAAGTCATCGACACCGGCATCGGCATCCCGGCAGACCAGCAAGGCAAAATATTCGAGCGCTTCACTCAGGCAGACAACTCCACCACCAGGCGTTTTGGCGGCAGCGGCCTCGGGCTCACCATTACCAAACACCTGGTTCAAGCCATGGGTGGCCACCTGCAGTGCGAGAGCAAGGAAGGCGTCGGCAGCCGCTTCTGGTTTGATCTATCACTGGGCAGGAATGTTGAATCCACATTACAGCCCCTATCAGAAGCCGCCCGGGCATCATCTGAAGACGAAACGGGCATTACAACACCTTCACTCAACGTGCTTGTCTGTGAAGATGATGCCACCAACCAGAAAATCCTGATGCGCCTGCTTCAGCTATCCGGCCATCATGCGGTACTGACGAGCAGCACGGAAAGAATGCTGGACCATCTGGAGCAAGCCAAATTCGATCTCGTCATCACGGATTACAACATGGCGAACATGAGCGGTACCGATGCCGTCAAACTGTATCGGTTTACCCGGCCAGACGACCAGAATACGCGCTTTATCCTGTTTACGGCAGACGTCACCTTGAGCGCCAGGCGTGCCGCGGACGAAGCAGGCATTGACGCATTCCTGAGCAAACCCGTGGATGCATCCACACTTTTCAATACAATTTCAAAAACCATGGCTCTGCCTGAGAGCATTGCAGAAGAATGGATGAAAACAGTCATGACAAGTAACGCACGCAGACGCACAGATATACCTCCGCCATTAAAGGGCGAAGCCCTTAATTCCGGCACCCTGGCAGAACTGGAATCCGTGGCAGGAAAAGATTCATTATTCATCAATCGCCTGTTCCAGAACTACCTGAAAGACTCGGCTAATTTCATCAATGAAATAGAACGCGCCGTTAAGGCCAGGAAGTATGAATCCCTGCATGACTATTGCCATGCCCTGCAAGGAAACAGCCTGAGTATCGGAGCGCATCTCGTCGCTAACCGGGCGCAATTGATAGACCAGGCGGAAGAGTCCGAGCTGCGCTTCCGCGGCAGGGTCATGGTCAAGCAACTAAGGGATGAATTCCTGGCCGCGCATGCCGCCATAGAGAAATACCTCTCTGAGCGACTGGTTGCAACCAGCTAGTCAGGAAATATTTTCAAGCGCTTTGGTGGCGGACTGTATCGACCGGCTGCATGACCACTTTTGAATTTTGTGCGCGTACCAGTCTTTCCATGACTTTCAGATTACGCTCATCCAGCCGCAGTGCGGCATCCACCCATATTTCGGTAATATCGTAAAGCTCTTGCAGCGTGAGTGGGTGAACACGCTGCTTGGCCCGGCGGATGGCCTGGAATGAATTACTCGAGCGGGAATTTTTATTGACCCATTCGAGCAGTACTTTTTCGCCCTCGCCATCTTCAGCCAGCACATCCACCACCCCCATGTGATGAAGTTCGACAGCGGAGTATATCTTGCCGGAACGAACCATGGCTTCGGCAACATGGATACCGACCTTCCGCGACAGAAAACTCAGCGCGCCCATGCCCGGGAACAGATTGAACAGCACTTCAGGGAGACCCATCTGCGCACTGCGCTCCGCGATCAGCACATGCGCCGACAATGCCGCCTCAAAACCTCCGCCCATGGCCTGCCCCTGCACCAATGAGATCGTCGTGATTGGTGCATCCATATTGTAGAAAGTCCAGACATTGTCCACACACAACCTGGCGTAGACCAGAAGCTCATCCCGTTTCTGTCCGCGAATAAAATCAGCAAATACCGATAAATCGCCACCCAGGTTATATATGCCCGGAACATCTGAGGCCAGCACCAGGTAATTGACTTGGCGGGATATGTTATCCAGGTAAAACTTTCCCTGGTTACTCTCAAGATAGCTTTGATTGAAATAAAGACTCTTCATGCATCCGTAGGTAAAGCATGGCCTTGGCTCAGGCCTCATGAAAAACCACATGACACCGCGTTCCTCATCGAAACGTGTTCGCATCTGCTCAATATTGGCTTTACCAAACTGATTGAATTGCACCACGGAGTTCATAATTTCAGGCTTTCTTCTTGATCAGCATTCACTTTGCTTTTTCTTTAAATCGGCACTCAAGCAATAAAACACAAAAGCATTTCATTAATGTTATAGCAGGAAACACGCCATCTCTGAATGATGTGAACCCAGGCCCCCTTAAAAATTATGCGTGTACTGCAGGCTCAGAATATCGACGCTGGCATCATATTCACCCTTCAATCGTCCGTTGACCGGCAACTGGCTATCGTCAATCGAAGCATCGCTCACGAACAGGTGTGCATAGCCGATATCCAGGCTTGAAATTGGCGAAACTTGCCAACTGGCCCCCAGAGCCACCCAGGTTCTGTCATTGCCGGGAATGCGCGCGGTTCTGAACTCATCCTTGATCGCCTCTTCGTCGTAAGCGACGCCTGCGCGCAACTTGAGTTTATCGCTGTAGCGATAATTCGCGCCGATGGAATAGCGGCGGGTGTTTTCCCAGTTTTCCGGAGTCAGCGACAGCAGGCTGCCATCGTCGCGATTGATCCTGAGTTCCTTGAAGCGGCTCCACCGCGTCCAGGTTACATCACCCATCAACTCCCATTTATCGCTCAAGCGGCTGAAGACGCTAAGGGAAAAGTTTTCAGGCAGGGTCAAATCCGCTTTTACATCGGTATTGTTGGCAGTTAAGGGGGTGCCGAATTTCGCATCTCCTTCGAGGTGCTGTTTTACTTTTGAACGATAGGACGCCCCAATACGGGTGTCTGGCGTGATCTGATATATGGCGCCAAAGTTGTAGCCAAACCCCCAATCATCGCCCTTGATCCTGACATCGCTCTCGCCAGCAACGAAATTCACGGCGCGTGTCAGTTCCGCCTGCGCCCACATGGCTGAAACACCAAACCCCAGCGAGAGCTGATCGTTCACTTTGATGGCAATGGCAGGGTTGATATTGACCGTTTTCAAATCGGATTTGATCGCCTGGAAACGCCCCAGCCAGTCCTTGTCATATTTGGTGCTCAAACCGAACGGCACGTTCACGCCGATACCGAATTTCAGGTCCGGTCTGATTTCCGTCATATAGTAAGCATTCGGCACATAAGCCAATCCGCCCGCATCGCCGCCTTCTCCGCCCAGAGGCCTGCCGAAGCCGGCCACCGACCCCTCATTGCCAAAGTCCGCACTTGGTCTGACCAGGTGCAAGGCCACGACACCCTGGCGACCCTGAACATAGGTCATGCCCGCCGGATTGAAAAAGATGGTGCTGGCATCTTCCGCAGCAGCGGCGCCGCCGGCGTAGGCATTGCCGATCCCGCTCCCGCTTTGCTCGACCAGCGCAAAACCGGCAGCATGCGCATTGCTGCCGGCAACGCCCAATATCAGCAAGGCTTTAATCATCACCGTCATCGAAATTCTGCTCATACCAAAACTTCCCCTTTTTGTATTTTATTCATCCCGTTAAATACCGACCTGATCCAGATCAGAAACTGCCTCGATTGGCCCATCAAAGTGAAGCTTACTTTAATTTTCCATCGCGTGGACAAAAAACGTACTGAATACAACATTTTCCGTCCGATTTCTAATATCGGCATGAGAATTTTGCATAGGTTAAGGTGTTATGGTCATAAGCTTCTTCGTTTACAACAATCCTCGCTCTGCAAACGACAGAATATTGTTGCCGGCCACGACGAAATGGTCCAGCACGCGGATATCCACCAATGCCAATGCCTGCTTCAGGGCATTGGTCAGCAATTCATCTGCACGGCTTTGTTCGGCGATACCTGAAGGATGGTTGTGGGCAAAAATCACGGAGGCGGCGTTATGGTGCAAAGCGCGTTTGACGACTTCACGCGGATAAACGCTGGTCTGGGTCAAGGTGCCGCTGAACAGCTCATCCTGTGCCAGGACCCGATTCTGCGCATCCAGAAACAGCACCACGAAAACTTCGCGCGTGAGCCCACCCAGTCGCAGGCATAAGTAATCCCTCACTTGCTGCGGCGAACTCAACACATCGCGTTCCTGCATCTGTTCCGCAAGCGCCCGGCGGCTCATCTCAAAAATGGCCTGTAACTGCACATACTTGCTGCGGCCCATGCCATTGACCTGGCATATGGCCTCAGGGCTGGCCGTAAAGATAGCGTTGAGGCTACCGAATGCCTTGAGCAGGTCGCGTGCCAGATCCACCGCGCTTTTGCCGGTAACGCCTACCCGCAAAAAGATCGCCAACAGCTCGGCATCGGATAGTGCTGCCGCTCCCTGCTGCTGCAACTTTTCCCGTGGGCGTTCGCCCTCCGGCCAGTCAGTGATCGCCATTACCGGTCTTCCTGCGCAGCTAACCAGCCAATTTCAGCGGCTGTCTGCTCCCCTATCAGCGTATGAGTCAGACCATCGGGAATTTCAGCCTTGTTATCCGATACCAGAATACGCCCGGCCATCAGCTCGGCATAATCCTGCGGATATAAAGGCTGCTTCTCCGGCTCGGCATAGCCTTCCGGAAAATGCGGCAAATGATTCATCAGGTCATATTTGTCGCTGGCGCCGACAGTGTGCAACAACTCATGGGTCACAATCACCGCATTTTGCCGCGTATATTGCCTGCTTGCATAAACATTAACCAGGCCGATACGCCCCTTGCTCAGGGCGGTCGAATGCGGCAGAACCTGATATTGGGCAGGGTCGTGATACAACAGGTAAAGCCTGATATCAGGCGGCACGGTCACAGCAGGACTGTTACGCCAGGCCCACCAGCGGAAGTGCAGGCTCCAGAGTACTGTTTGCAGCACACCGGCATTCTCGGGCGGCTGAGGCGGCCGGTCGGCAATTGCCCGGCCCAACCTGAGTTGAAACGGATATCGAATGCGTAAAGCGTATCTCTCCGCCTCTCCAGCCAGGTAGCCGGTAATCCCGGCCAGTTGATCCTGCGTCAAGGTCTCGATATAACCGGCCGCCTGCGCACTGCCATCCGCGTTGATCGGATAAACCGCCACATACAAGCTGTCTTTCCATTCGACATCATGCGTTTCCAGCCATGCACGGTGTGCAACCGTTGCCAATATAAACAGCAAAATCAGGATTCTAAGTTTGCGCCACATGGGCTATCCACCTTATTGTTATTCGATTCCAGGCAGCCGTTAGTCTAATGCAAGATCAGGCAAAATTGCTGGCTTTGTATATCGCCTGACCGCTTTCATATAAAATCTAATTTATTCAATTTACTGCAAATCCATGCATAAGCAAGTAATCAGAAAACTGGTGCTGGGTATTACCGGTGGCATCGCCGCATACAAAGCGGCGGAACTCGTACGCCTGCTCGTGAAGAACGGTATCGATGTTCAGGTCGTCATGACCGAAGCAGCCCATCATTTCATCACGCCTGTCACCATGCAGGCCCTCTCGGGCAAGCGGGTATTCACCGACATGTGGGATGCAAGCATCCCCAACGGCATGCCGCATATCGAACTATCGCGCGCAGCGGATGCGATCCTGATTGCCCCGGCCAGCGCGGATTTTCTCGCCAAGCTGGTACACGGCAATGCGGACGATCTTCTATCCACGCTTTGCCTGGCCAGGGAATGTCCCCTGATGGTGGCACCCGCCATGAACAGGCAGATGTGGGAAAACCCGGCGACGCAGCGCAACATTCAGCAACTGAAAACCGACGGGGTAACCATCCTCGGCCCGGACAGCGGCGAACAGGCTTGCGGCGAAACCGGCCTGGGGCGCATGTCCGAGCCGGAAGATTTACTCGACATGCTGTCAGCCAGCCAACAGCCCGGGATATTGGCTGGCAAGCGCATATTGGTTACCGCAGGACCTACGGTTGAAGCCATTGATCCCGTCCGCGCCATCACCAATCTCAGCTCCGGCAAGATGGGCTATTGCATCGCACAGGCCGCCCGCGAGATGGGGGCAGAAGTCACGCTGGTCAGCGGCCCCACCAGACTGGATAAACCGAAGTCGGTAAGCGTAATCGATGTGCTGAGCGCGCAGCAGATGCTGGACGCCGTAATGCAGCATATCGACGGGCAGGACATTTTTATCAGCGTAGCGGCCGTCGCCGATTATCAGCCAGCAAGCCCGAGCACGCAAAAAATCAAGAAAAGTGAGCAATCGCTTACATTGGAACTGAAGCCTACACAAGATATTCTCGCAACCGTTGCCAGCCTGCCAGCCCCCCCGTTCTGCGTCGGCTTCGCCGCCGAAAGCAAAAACCTGCTGCAATATGCGAAAGCCAAGCGCAGGAAAAAACAGCTACCCTTGCTCGTCGCCAACCTGGTGCAGGAAAGCATGGGGCAGGATGATGCCAGCGTCGTCCTGCTGGATGACAAGGGGCAGCATGTCCTGCCCCGCGCAGCAAAACTGGAAATCGCACGCAGCCTGTTAAAGCATATCGCCGCCATTCTGAAGTAAAAATACCGAAAGCAAGCCATGAGCCTCAATGTAGAACTGAAGATTCTTGATGAACGCCTGCACAACATGATGCCCGCATACGCCACCCCCGGTTCCGCCGGGCTGGACTTGCGTGCCTGCATCGAACACACGCAGACCATCCACCCCGGGGAAACCACGCTTATCCCGACCGGCATGGCAATACATCTGGCAGACCCTGGCTATGCCGCGATGATCCTTCCCCGCTCCGGTCTGGGACACAAACATGGCATCGTGCTAGGCAATCTGGTCGGATTGATCGATTCGGATTATCAAGGCCAACTGCTGGTTTCCTGCTGGAACCGCGGACGCGAATCTTTCCTGCTGAACCCGATGGAGCGTATTGCACAATTGGTCATTGTTCCGGTCGTGCAGGCAAGTTTCAGCATCGTGAATGAATTTGCCGAGTCGGAACGCGGTGAAGGCGGCTTTGGCAGCACCGGCAAACACTAAATTTGCAGATTTCCCTTGAGAAACCGCTGCTTTTTATGGTATAAATGCGGTCTTTTCGAATTTCGGAGTCCACCATGGCACGCGTATGTCAGGTAACCGGCAAAAAGCCGATGGTTGGGAATAACGTATCCCACGCAAACAACAAGACCAAGCGTCGTTTCCTGCCTAATTTGCAGAATCGCAAATTCTGGGTAGAAAGCGAAAACCGCTGGGTAAGCTTACGTATCACCAACGCTGCATTGCGCACAATCGACAAGAACGGCATTGATGCTGTCCTGGCTGATCTGCGTGCCGCCGGCGAAAAGATCTAAGGAATCGTCATCATGCGTGAAAAAATCAAACTCGAATCCAGCGCCGGTACTGGTCACTTCTACACCACGACCAAAAACAAGCGCACCATGCCTGAAAAGATGGAGATCAAGAAATTTGATCCCGTTGTCCGCAAGCATGTCATATACAAAGAAACCAAACTCAAGTAATTAATTGAACGGTTCCAGTTAAATAAAAAGCCCGCAAATGCGGGCTTTTTATTTATTCAACAGGCAAATCAAGCCATCTTGTAGCAGCGCAAGCGCCTGGAGAACTCTTCCAGCGCCTGGATACCGCTTTCTTCTGCCTTGTGGCACCATTCTTCCAGCGCTTTCAATAACTGCTCCTGGGTGGCACTGGAGCGCGCCCACACAGCCGCCAGATCCTGCTTGAGCTGGTACAAGGTTTGTAGTTTTACACTGTGTTTCAGCGCGGAATTCAAAGCCTGCTTCTCCTGATCCTTCAAGTCCTTCTCATCCAGATGCAGCCAATGGCGTACGCGCTCCAGGGTGACTCGCTCGTTGCCGTGATGCTTGCAGGCCAGATGCAGTTTATTCAACTCTTCCTTGTAGGCAGCTTTCAGCATCACGCCATACTTGCCCATGACATCAAAACGATGGGTAATCACCGCCTGCAGGGTATCCAGGTCGCATTTGGTCTTGGCCCAGTCGAAACGAATCCTGGGGGCAACTTTCTTGACCCTGGCCAGCTTGAATGACTGCATGACACGGATATACATCCAGCCAATATCGAATTCGTACCATTTGTTGGAAAGCCGGGCCGAGCTTGCGTAGGAATGATGGTTATTGTGCAACTCCTCGCCGCCGATCAGTATTCCCCAGGGCATGATATTGGTGCTGGCATCATCCGCCGCAAAATTACGGTAACCCCAATAATGCCCAATACCGTTGATGATGCCTGCGGCAGTCACAGGAATCCATGCCATCTGCACGGCCCAGATCGTGATTCCTATCGGTCCGAACAGCAGAACGTCGATGACAAACATCAGCGTGATGCCAAGGCTGGGATACCGCGTATAAATCCTGCGCTCCAGCCAATCATCCGGCGTACCGCTCCCGAATTTTTCCAGCGTCTCATGATTACCGGCCTCCTTGCGGAACAGCTCCGCGCCTTCTCTCAGTACTTTGCCAATGCCTAGCACTTGCGGGCTATGCGGGTCATCTTCGGTCTCGCAGCGGGCATGATGCTTGCGGTGTACTGCCGCCCATTGCTTGGTCTGCATACCGGTTGTCAGCCACAGCCACAAACGGAAGAAATGACTGACCACCGGGTGCAAATCCAGTGCACGATGGGCCTGGCAACGATGCAGATAGATCGTCACCGCGGCAATGGTGATGTGAGTCAATACCAGCGTAACTACAATATAGCCCCACCACGGCAATTCGAAAATCCCAGCTAACATGGCGCACCTCTCTGATTTAATGTCTGATATTGTAGACCTAAAATCTACTAGATAGTTGTATCCGGGGCATCAGGAGGTTGGGGCTCTGCATTTAATATACGCACTTCACGTTGCGGGTACGGGATAGAAACATTATGCTTCTTGAACGCGCGCCAGATATCGAGGTAAATTTCCGATTGCAAAGTACCGCTGCCGTTCTCAGGGTCGCCGATCCAGACGTTCATCAGCAAATCAATCCCGTTGTCGGCAAACCCTTTCACCAACACCTTGGGCTCGGGGTCCGTCAATACCCGGTCCTGTGTCCTTGCGGCTTCCAACATCAACTTCATGGCAAGCTCCAGGTCCGTCTGGTAACTCACTTGCACTGACATCTGCACCCTGACCTTACGGTCAGTCATGGAGTGATTGATCATGACGTTGGTGACCAGACTCTCATTCGGAATAATCACCTCCGTGTTATCCAGCTTGCGTAGCACCATATAGCGGGAGCGCAACTCGCTCACGATGCCGTAATGCGGCTCAACCGTGACGATATCGCCGATGTGGACGGAGTCATCGAGCAGGATAATGAAGCCGCTGGCATAGTTGCTGGCGATTTTTTGCAGGCCAAAACCGAGACCGACGCCCAACGCACCGCCGAATACCGACAATAGCGTGATATCAAGCCCTACGGCGGACAGTGCCATCAGAACGGCAATCAGGGAGAACAGAACGCGTACCACTTTGCTCAATACGACGCGCAGATTCATATTGAGCTGGGCAGCGCCCATCAGCCGATTCTCGACCATGCGGCTGAGCCACAGCGCACCAAATAAGGTAATGAGTATGATCAATAACGCCTGCAAGATAAGCAGCAAAGTCACCTCGCGCTTTCCAACGGCGAAACTCACGCTGTTCAGCACTGACTGGATTTCAGGCAGGAAACCGCTGAGATGCAGGGCCAGTATCAACCATACCGTACTGGCGATCGCGCTCTCCATCGCGCGTAACCAGCTGCCGGGTGAGAATATATAGCGCAAGGCATAAACCACCAGCCTGATGACGGCCATGGCAATCAACAGGGTCGCCGCCAGCTTCAGCATGCCGGTATGCTGCCAGCGATCCAGTACCGCCTGGCCGATATAGACGAAAATCAATGTCGACAGTGGAAACAACACACGGTTAACCCCGCCAATACCGACTTTCCAGCTTTCCGGGGCATTCCGCATGACATAAGCGCGCAACAGGCCATTGATAGACCAGGCCAGCAACAGGCTGGCAACGATCACGGCCAGTTGCCACAGGAAAGTCGGCGTATGAAAATCCGCCTGTAGCTCCTGTAAGACGGCATTAATCTCAGGATTCATCTAATCTCGCCTTACAACAGGATAAGGGTGGCAAGGCCAAGGAAGATAAAGAAGCCGCCACTATCCGTCATGGCCGTAATCAACACGCTGGAACCCACTGCCGGATCCCGGCCGAATTTCGTCATCACCAGCGGAATCAATACACCCATAACGGAGGCCAACAACAGATTCAACGTCATCGCCGCGGTCATCACCATGCCCAGCGCCACATTGTCATACAGCAGATAAGCCACCACCCCGAGCACGCTTCCCCAGATCAATCCATTCAAAAGCGCAATGCCCAGTTCTTTCTGCAGAAGCGATTTCATATTATGGGAAGCCACCTGGCCCAGCGCCAGGCCACGCACAATCATCGTGATCGTCTGGTTTCCCGAATTGCCGCCGATGCCAGCCACGATCGGCATCAGGGCTGCCAGCGCGACAATCTTCTCAATGGAACCTTCGAATGCCCCAATCACCCGCGATGCAACGAAAGCAGTGACCAGATTGATCGCCAGCCATGTCCAGCGGTTCTGCACGGCTTTCCAGACGGAGGAGAACATATCCTCATCCTCGCGCAAGCCCGCCAGAGAAAGCATATCGCTTTCAGCTTCTTCACGGATAAAGTCCATGACGGTATCCACGGTCAGCCGACCGACCAGCTTGTTGTTTTCATCAACAACCGGCGCAGTCACCAGGTCATAGCGCTCGAATGCCTTGGCGGCATCATTGGCTTTATCTTCCGGATGAAAAATAACGGCATCATCAGCCATGATTTCAGCAACACCGGAATCCAGGTCATTGACAACCAGGCGCTTGAGCGGCAAAACGCCACGCAGCACATCATGTCGATCAACGACAAACAGCTTGTCCGTATGGTCAGGCAGGCTGCCGATCCGGCGCAGATAGCGCAACGCAACCTCCAGCGTGATATCCTCACGGATCGTCACCACATCGAAGTCCATCAACGCACCGACTGCATCATCAGGATAGGAAAGTGCCGACTGCAAGCGCTCCCGATTACGCGCATCGAGGCTCTCAAACAGGTCCTGAAGCACATCCTTGGGCAAATCCGGCGCCAGATCGGCCAGCTCATCCGTATCGAGCTGCTCGGCAGCAGCGAGCAGCTCCTCGCTGTCCATGTCGGCAATCAACGTCTGTCTTACGGCATCGGAAACCTCAAGCAGAATGTCGCCATCGCGCTCTGCCTTGACCAGTTCCCAGACATCCAGGCGCTGATCCAATGGCAACGCCTCGAGAATGTAGGCCACGTCGGCAGGATGCAAGGCATCCAGCTTCTTTTGCAGTTCCGCCAGGTTCTGCCTGTGCACCAGCGTTTCGACCAGCTCCTGCTTTGGCATGTCCTGCTTATGCACCAGGCCTTCGATAAGCTTGTGCTTGTTCAGCAGCGTAATGACTTGTTGCAGGCTTTCTTGCAAGCTTTCTTTTGATTCTTGAATATCAGCCATTCGTCAGCCTACAAAGATATTGAATAATATTGATTACAGTGGAATTTTTGCCAAGGCGTTATTATGGTGGTTTTTCACCGCATCGAAAATGCTTATCCGCCAATTAGTTGCCTGTTTCAATAAAATCCGGAAGATTAACCTTCATGACTGCCCCATTGAAGCTTTATAGCACTTCGTCATGCCACTTGTGTGAACAGGCGGCAGGCATCCTGTCGGCATTGACCGCAATAAACATTGCCTGGGAAGAAATAGAAATTAGCGAGAATGAAGCATTGCTGGAATGCTATGGAACAAGAATCCCGGTATTGCGGCATTCTGCATCCGGTGTTGAACTCGACTGGCCTTTTACCGAAACGGAAGTGATTCAACTGGTTTCATTCCAGGCACCCTGAAATAAAAAAAGCCGGTCACTGACCGGCTTTTTTTATTCATGAAAACAACTACTCTGCAGCCGCAACTGCTTCAACTCCAGTGTCAGGACGATCAACCAACTCAACCAGTGCCATAGGCGCATTGTCGCCTACACGGAAACCGCATTTGAGAATGCGCAGGTATCCGCCGTTACGTGCCTGGTAGCGTGGACCCAGCTCGTTGAAAAGCTTGCCAACCACGTCACGATCCCGGGTACGGCTGAATGCCAGGCGGCGATTGGCCAACGTTGCATTCTTGCTCAAGGTGATCAGAGGCTCTGCGACACGTCGCAGCTCTTTCGCCTTGGGCAAGGTTGTCTTGATAACCTCATGCCGCAATAAGGAATTAGCCATGTTACGCAACATCGCCTGACGATGGCTGCTTGTGCGATTTAATTTACGATTGCTGTTGCGATGACGCATAGTGATACCCTCACACCTTTTCCAGACCGACCGGTGGCCAGTTTTCCAGTTTCATGCCCAATGTCAGACCTTTGGATGCCAAGACATCCTTAATCTCGTTCAGAGATTTACGGCCAAGATTTGGCGCTTTAAGTAATTCATTTTCAGTGCGTTGAATCAAGTCACCGATATAGTAAATGTTTTCGGCCTTGAGACAATTAGCCGAACGTACAGTTAATTCGAGATCGTCAACCGGACGCAAGAGGATAGGATCAACTTGCGGCGCATGCTTGATTTCGATTTCCGTCGGCGCACCTTCCAGGTCGGCAAATACAGCCAGTTGACCCATCAGGATACGGGCAGCGTCACGGATTGCCTGCTCAGGCTCGATGACCCCATTGGTCTCGACATCCATGATCAGTTTGTCCAGGTCGGTGCGTTGTTCTACACGCGCACTCTCAACCTGATAACTCACCTTGTTGATCGGGCTGAACGAAGCATCCACCATGATGAAACCAAGCACGCGGTCTTCATCAACGCCCTTCTGACGCACAGGAACCGGCTGATAACCACGACCCATTTCGACCTTGACTTCCAGGCTGAGTTTGCCGCCTTTAGTCAGATGAGCAATGACATGGTTAGGATTAACAATTTCCGCATCATGCCCAGTCTCGAAATCACTGGCAGTCACCACACCCTCAGTCGACTTATTCAGGGTCAGGATGGTTTCCGTCTTGTTGTTGAGCTTGAGCGCAACACCCTTCAAATTCAGGAGAATATCGACTACATCCTCCTGCACGCCATCGATAGTTGAGTATTCATGGACAACGCCATCGATCTTGACTTCAGTAATGGCAAAGCCTGGAATGGAAGAGAGCAACACGCGACGCAGGGCATTACCCAGCGTATAGCCAAATCCACGTTCCATCGGCTCAAGAGTTACCTTGGCACGCAGAGGTGATAGCACTTCAACATCAACAACGCGTGGCTTTAAATATTCTGTCGGACTGTTTTGCATAAACTTTCCTTACGACCCTCTGGCAACTGGGTTTAATTACTTGGAATAAAGTTCGACGACGAGAGACTCGTTGATCGTAGAAGGCAATTCGTCACGTTGCGGCTTGGCTTTGAACGTGCCCTTAAGCGCCTTGACATCAACGGAAATCCATTCAGGGAATCCGCGTTGCTCAGCAGCCTCAAGCGCGCCTTTAATGCGCAATTGCTGCTTGGCAGCCTCGGCAACTTGAACTTCATCTCCCGGACGCACTTGGTACGAAGGGATATTGACGCGCTTACCATTGACCAGAATGCTGTTATGGCGGACGATCTGGCGAGCCTCAGTGCGTGAAGCGCCAAAACCCATACGATAAGCCACGTTATCAAGACGGCATTCGAGCAATTGCAAGAGATTCTCGCCTGTAATGCCCTTCTGACGGTCCGCTTCTGCGTAGTAACTACGGAACTGGGCTTCCAGAACCCCATAAACACGACGCACTTTCTGTTTTTCACGCAACTGCACACCGTAGTCGGACAGGCGCTGGTTGCGCCTTTGCCCATGCTGGCCCGGTGGGAAATTGCGTTTTTCAATCGCGCACTTATCTGTGAAACACTTTTCGCCCTTAAGGAAAAGCTTTTCGCCTTCACGGCGGCACTGACGGCACTTAGGATCGAGATTTCTAGCCAAGGTATTCTCCTGTTATATCAAGCGCGAATTAAATACGGCGCTTTTTAGGTGGACGGCAACCGTTGTGCGGTACTGGCGTCACATCCGAAATACTGGTAATTTTAAAACCGGCAGCATTCAAGGCACGCACCGCAGACTCACGGCCAGGGCCTGGACCCTTGATGCGGACTTCGAGGTTTTTCACGCCGCACTCCTGTGCAGCCTTGCCTGCAGCCTCTGCCGCAACCTGCGCAGCAAATGGCGTGCTCTTACGTGAACCCTTGAAGCCTGCACCGCCTGATGTTGCCCATGACAAGGCATTACCCTGGCGATCGGTAATCGTGATAATCGTGTTATTGAAAGAAGCGTGTACGTGAGCAATGCCTTCGGCAATGTTCTTTTTAACTTTCTTACGAACGCGTGCGTTTGCTTTAGCCATTTACTGATTCCTTACTTGGATGCCTTGATTGGCTTAATAGGACCCTTGCGAGTACGCGCATTGGTCTTGGTACGTTGTCCGCGGACCGGCAGGCCTCGGCGATGACGAATGCCACGATAGCAGCCAAGATCCATCAAACGCTTGATGTTCATGGTCACTTCACGGCGCAAGTCACCCTCAACCTTGAGCTTGGCGACTTCGTCACGCAGCTTTTCTACTTCCGCGTCGTTCAGATCCTTAATTTTCGCTGTGGCAGAAACACCTGCAGCAAGGCAGATCTGCTTTGCCGTGTTGCGACCGACACCGTAAATCGACGTTAACGCGATTTCGGTATGCTTATGATTTGGGATGTTTACCCCTGCTATCCGAGCCATGTACCTACTCCAAAATTATGGCGCAATTATTTCCATAATCGCCAAAAAAGCCCAAAATTTTAACAGCTTGGCCGATTTTTAACAATCAGCTTCGCACATTTCACTACTAATTACCCTTGACGCTGCTTGTGGCGTGGGTCAGTGCAAATAATACGCACGACGCCACGGCGGCGAACAACTTTACAATTCCGGCATAAAGCCTTAACCGATGCACGAACTCTCATTTCATCATCCTCACTACAAATACTTATTTAACGCGGAAAATAATCCGCGCACGTGATAAATCGTATGGGGTCATCTCGACCGTCACCTTGTCACCAGGCAGAATGCGAATGTAATTCTTGCGCATCTTGCCGGAGATATGGCCCAGTACAACATAATCGTTTTCCAGCTTTACGCGAAAGGTTGCATTGGGCAGGTTTTCCAGCACCACCCCTTGCATTTCAATCGAGTCTTCTTTCGCCATGCCGCCTATACCCTAATCAACGCGGTGAAACCGCACCGCCTTTAAAATTAGCTTTCTTGAGCAAGCTTTCGTACTGATGAGACATCAGGTGTGATTGCACCTGCGCCATAAAATCCATCGTAACAACCACAATAATCAGTAACGATGTACCGCCGAAATAAAACGGCACGTTGTACTTCAAAATCAGGAACTCCGGCAGCAAACACACCGCAGTAATGTACAGAGCGCCAGCCAGTGTCAGACGGCCCATGATGCGGTCGATGTACTTCGCAGTCTGCTCACCTGGGCGGATACCAGGCACAAAAGCACCGCTTTTCTTCAAATTCTCGGCCGTTTCTTTCGGGTTGAACACCAAAGCGGTGTAAAAGAAACAGAAAAATATAATGGCAGAGGCAAACAGCATGATGTACAAAGGCTGCCCCGGGGATATGGTCGACCCGATATCCCGCAGCCATGCCATGTTCTCGCTACCGCCAAACCAGCCAGCCATCGTGGCCGGGAACAAAATAATACTGGAAGCAAAAATCGGCGGAATCACGCCAGCCATATTCAGCTTCAACGGCAAATGGCTTGTCTGCCCGCCAAACACCTTACGACCCACCTGGCGCTTCGCATAATTCACCGTAATCTTGCGCTGACCGCGCTCAACAAATACCACAAACGCAGTCACCAGAATAACGGCCACAATCAGGAACAGCACGAATATCGGGTGGAAAGTACCCGTTCTCGCCAACTCCAGCGTGCCGCCCACGGCGCTTGGCAAACCAGCCACAATACCTGCAAAGATGATGATGGAAATACCATTACCTATGCCGCGTTCTGTAATCTGCTCACCCAGCCACATCAGGAACATGGTACCG
Organism: Methylophilaceae bacterium; assembly: GCA_905339275.1. Taxonomy (GTDB): domain Bacteria; phylum Pseudomonadota; class Gammaproteobacteria; order Burkholderiales; family Methylophilaceae; genus UBA6140. The sequence continues at coordinate 9,982 of CAJPFK010000001.1, read as the reverse complement.
CTTACCAGCGTGATTACAGCGGTAATGCGGAACATCATACCCGGATCGATCACCAGGCCGGCCTGTCCTTCCAGCGCAATGGAGATGCCCAATGCCTGGAATGTCGCCAGCACCAGCGTCCCATAACGGGTGTACTTGGTAATCTGGCGGCGGCCGCTTTCGCCTTCTTTTTTCAGTTGCTCGAGCTGCGGTGACACCACCGTCAGCAATTGCATAATGATGGAAGCCGAGATGTAAGGCATGATCCCGAGCGCAAAGAGGCTGAATCTGGACAGCGCGCCACCCGAGAACATGTTGAACATGCCCAGGATGCCATCTGACTGGGATTCAAACAGCTTGGCCAGAACATCCGGATCTATCCCGGGGACAGGTATAAATGTACCCAGACGATAGACGATCAGAGCGCCAACCACGAATAGCAGGCGGCTCTTCAACTCCGTCATCTTCCCTACTGCACCTAACAAACTATCATTTGCCAACTTGTTTGCGCCCTTTGGCTTTACTCAACGATCTTGCCGCCGGCAGCTTCAACCGCCGCACGTGCACCCTTGCTCAACAACAGGCCCTGCACATTGATTGCACGGGTCACTTCGCCAGACAGGTAAACTTTTACTGCACGCGCACTGGCCGGAATTACCTTGGCCTGTTTCAGCGCCAGAAGATCAACCAGGTCCGCCTGTACCGCCAGCAATTCGCTTGTACGCACACGTGCGGTATCTTCCTTGGTCAGGGATACGAAACCACGCTTCGGCAAACGGCGTTGAATCGGCATTTGGCCGCCTTCAAAACCCACTTTGTGGAAGCCGCCAGTACGGGACTTCTGACCCTTATGGCCACGACCTGCAGTCTTGCCCAGACCGGAACCAATGCCGCGTCCGACACGGCGTTTTGAATGTTTTGCGCCCTCTGCAGGCTTAATCGAATTCAGTTTCATTATGCTTCTACCTTCAAAAGATAGCTGACCGTATTAATCATTCCGCGGATCGCAGGCGTATCCTGCACTTCAACAGTATGATGCATACGACGCAGACCAAGGCCAGCCACACATGCACGATGCGCCTGGATTCTGCCGATCGTGCTCTTCACCAGAGTCACTTTCAGCACGTTCGCTTCTTTCTTAGCTTTAGCCATCATCAACCTCTAATTTCTTCAATGCTCTTGCCACGCTTGGCCGCAATTTCCGACGGCGTATTCATGGACTGCAGGCCATTCAGAGTGGCACGGACGACGTTGTAGGGATTGGTTGAGCCTATGCACTTGGCCAGCACATTGGTCACACCCATCACTTCAAAAATCGCGCGCATTGCACCACCGGCAATAATGCCGGTACCTTCTGAAGCCGGCTGGATAAACACCTTGGCCGCGCCATGCACACCGGTCACTGCATGATGCAGCGTACCGTTATTCAGGCTCACCTTCACCATGCCGCGACGTGCTTCATCCATTGCCTTTTGTACGGCAACAGGGACTTCACGCGCCTTGCCCTTGCCCATGCCGACACCACCGTCACCATCGCCGACTACGGTCAGTGCGGCAAAACTCATGATACGGCCGCCCTTGACTACCTTGGTGACACGGTTGACACCGATCATCTTCTCACGCAGACCATCGGTCTGCTGTTCAACTTCTTTATCTCTTGCCATCATCAACCCCGTCTATTAGAAGGACAAGCCGTTTTCACGCGCGGCATCAGCAAGCGCCTTGATTCGGCCGTGGTATTTATAACCGGAACGGTCAAAAGCCACTGTGGTAATGCCAGCTGCCTTTGCTTTTTCAGCAATACGCTTACCGATCACCGCTGCCGCTTCAACATTGCCGCCATTTTTAACGTTTTTACGCACATCGGCTTCAACCGTCGATGCGCTGGCAATCACCTTGTCGCCGGTCTCGGCAATGATTTGCGCATAAATGTGCGTATTAGTACGGTGCACACTCAGGCGAGTGACTTTCAACTCGGCAATTTTGGCTCTCGTCTTGCGTGCACGACGCAGGCGGGAATTTACGTTATTCAAATTATTCATGGCTAAACCTTACTTCTTCTTGGTTTCTTTAATGACCACAACCTCATCGGAATAACGCACACCCTTGCCCTTATATGGCTCCGGTGAACGATATGCACGAATTTGTGCGGCAACTTGACCAACCACCTGTTTATCAAAACCGGTCAACACAACCTCAGTCTGAGTCGGTGTTTGCACAGTAACGCCATCAGGCATCTTGTGGCTGATCGGATGGGAATATCCCAGGTCAAGATTCAGGGTAGACCCTTGCGCCTGAGCTTTGTAACCCACACCAACCAATGTCAGCTTGCGGGTAAAGCCCTGCGACACGCCCTGCACCATATTGGCGACCAAAGCACGCAGAGTGCCGGACATGGCACGAGAGTGCTGGCTGTCATTCGCTGCTGCGACAGTGATCGAATCACCCTCGCGCTCCAGCTTGACGACATCGGTCAGGGGATGGGAAAGCTTACCCAGCGGACCACTGACAGAAATACTGCCTGCAGTGAGAGCCACTTCAACCTTTTCAGGGATTACGACTGGATTTTTAGCTACACGAGACATGCTTCTCTCCTTAAGCCACGACACACAGCACTTCACCACCGATACCGGCAGCGAGCGCTTTGCGATCAGTCATCACACCCTTGGACGTGGACACAATCGTCACGCCGAGGCCATTCATTACCTTTGGAATATCCTGGCTGCCGCGGTAAACACGCAACCCTGGACGGCTTACGCGACTGATGGTCTCAATCACAGGGCGTCCCGCGTAATACTTCAGGCTGATATTCAACTGTGCCTTACCGTCAGCGGTTTGCACAGCGAAGTCATCTATGTAGCCCTCATCCTTCAACACACCGGCAATGGCAGTTTTCAGCTTGGATGACGGCATAGATACCGTTGGCTTGTTGACACTTTGCGCGTTACGAATACGCGTCAGCATGTCGGCAATCGGATCACTCATACTCATTACTATAACCCTCCGTTACCAGCTAGCTTTGGTGACGCCAGGCACTTCGCCGCGCATCATCAACTCGCGCAACTTGCTGCGCGCGATACCGAATTTACTGAAAACACCACGTGGACGGCCAGTCAAAGCGCAACGATTGCGCAAACGCACAGGACTGGAATTACGTGGCAGACTTTGCAATTTCAGGCGGGCGTCGCGGCGATCCTCATGCGATGCCTTTGCATCATTGATGATTGCGGTCAACTCAGCGCGCTTGGCTGCATATTTTTTTACTGTGTCGCGACGTTTCTGTTCGCGCTCTATCAGACAGGTTTTAGCCATGTTGTCTAATTCCTAAATGGAAAACTGAATGCGGTAAGCAAAGCACGAGCTTCATCATCTGTCTTTGCCGTCGTTGTAATCGTGATATTCATACCACGCAGAGCGTCGATCTTGTCGTATTCGATTTCCGGGAAAATGATCTGTTCTTTCATACCCATGTTGTAGTTGCCACGGCCATCGAACGACTTGGCCGAAATACCACGGAAATCGCGAATACGAGGCATCGCAATCGTCACCAGGCGATCAAGGAACTCATACATGCGCTCACGGCGCAAGGTCACCTTGCACCCGACCGGATAACCGTCACGAATCTTGAATGACGCAACGGATTTCTTCGCCTTGGTCACTACGGGCTTCTGGCCTGCAATCTTTTCCAGGTCAGCTACCGCATTCTCCATAATCTTCTTGTCTGCCACCGCTTCGCCGACACCCATATTCAAGGTGATTTTTTCGATGCGAGGCACTTCCATGACTGACTTATAGCCGAACTGCTCGACCATCTGCTTCACCACGGTGTCTTTATAAAACTGTTTTAAACGGGCCATGATAGTTCCTTAAGCATCCACAACTTCGCCACTTGATTTGAAAACGCGCACTTTGCGGCCATCATCAAGTGTCTTGAAGCCAACGCGATCACCCTTCTGGGCAGCCACATTGAATAAAGCAACGTTGGAGATATCAATCGGCATCTCCTTGCTGATGATGCCACCGGCAACGCCGCGCATCGGGTTAGGCTTGGCGTGCTTCTTGGCCAGGTTAAGACCTTCAACAATGACATGACCGCTCGCCAGCACGCTCAGAACCGTACCGCGCTTACCCTTGTCCTTGCCAGTATTCAGGATGACTTCATCACCCTTGCGAATTTTGTTCATCGACCAGCTCTCCTTACAATACTTCTGGCGCGAGGGAAACGATCTTCATGAAACGCTCACCACGAAGTTCACGTGTCACTGGCCCGAAAATACGGGTGCCGATCGGCTCCAACTTGTTATTTAAAAGCACTGCAGCATTACCATCGAACTTAACCAGTGAGCCATCGGGGCGACGCACACCCTTGGTAGTTCTCACTACGACAGCGCTGTAGACTTCGCCTTTTTTGACGCGACCGCGCGGCGCTGCATCCTTGACCGTGACCTTGATCACATCACCGATACCAGCGTAACGACGCTTGGAGCCACCCAACACCTTGATGCACATAACCGAGCGTGCACCAGTGTTGTCGGCTACTTCCAGCCGAGATTGCATTTGAATCATGAGAATAATCTCCAACTTAATCCGTTTAACCAACACCAGCCGTCTGTCAAACACGGCCGACAACACCACGGTCAGTATTGGGGCGGGAGCTGTATGCCCGCCAAAAAGTCCAACATTATATATTGCGCTTCTTGCAAAGCGCAATATATTTATACGCTACGCGCTTTTTCCACTACCTTGCTCACCTTCCAGGTCTTGGTCTTGGAGAACGGGCGGCTCTCTTCGATCACGACCAAGTCGCCTTCCTTGCACTCGTTGTTTTCATCATGTGCATGGAACTTGTTGGAACGGCGTACAACTTTACCGATCAATGGATGCTTGACCTTACGTTCCACCAGAACGGTAACGGTCTTATCCATCTTATCGCTGACTACGCGGCCGCTCAATGTGCGGACGACTTTTGCAGTTTGGGTTTCAGTCATCTTTATGCCTGCTTCGCTTTCTCTGCAAGCACGGTACGGACGCGAGCGATGTCACGGCGAACCTTGCCTACCTGATCAACTTTGTTTAACTGTTGAGTAGCCAACTGCATGCGCATGGAGAATTGCGCGCGGCGCAATTCAATCAGCTCATTGTTCAACTCGTCAACAGACTTTGCTCTCAATTCGGATGCTTTCATGTTCAGCTCCCAATATGACGGGTCGTGAAGGTCGTCTCAATTGGCAACTTGGCAGCGGCCAGGCGGAATGCCTCACGTGCAAGCTCTTCACTTACACCGTCCATTTCATATAACATTTTTCCAGGCTGGATCTGGGCAACATAGTACTCGGTACTGCCCTTACCATTACCCATACGCACTTCAGCCGGCTTCTTTGAAATAGGCTGATCCGGAAAAATACGAATCCAAACACGGCCACCGCGCTTGATGTGACGGGTCATGACACGACGCGCCGCTTCAATCTGGCGTGCGGTCAAACGACCACGGCCAATGGCTTTAAGGCCATATTCTCCGAAACTTACTTTATTACCGGTCGTTGCAATGCCCTTGTTCCGGCCTTTTTGCATTTTGCGGAATTTTTGTCTAGCTGGCTGTAGCATTTTTCGCCCCCGACTTTCTTACTCTCTTCTCTGGTTCTGCTGCGGCTGGCCTGGCTTTTCTTTCCGGCTCAGCTGCCGCCACCGGCTGCTCACCCTTGTTGGCAAACACTTCGCCCTTGAATACCCAAACCTTGATACCGATGATACCGTAGGTGGTTTTCGCCTCGGCAACACCGTAGTCAATATCCGCACGCAGTGTATGCAATGGCACACGGCCTTCGCGATACCATTCGGTACGTGCGATTTCGATACCGTTCAAACGACCGGAGCTCATGATCTTGATGCCCTGGGCACCCAGACGCATGGCATTCTGCATCGCACGCTTCATGGCGCGACGGAACATCACGCGCTTTTCAAGCTGCTGTGCAATGCTTTGTGCGATCAGCGCGGCATCGATTTCAGGCTTGCGCACTTCCTCGATGTTGAGATGTACAGGCACGTTCATCAGACCCTGCAGGCTGGAGCGCAAGGATTCGATATCCTCGCCCTTCTTGCCGATCACGATGCCCGGACGCGCGCTGTAAATCGTGATCTTGGCGTTCTTGGCAGGACGCTCGATCACAATCTTACTGACTGCCGCATGCGCCAGCTTCTTATTAAGGAAATCACGCACCTTAATATCGCTGTTCAGCATTGCGGGGAAGTTCTTGCTATTGGAATACCAGCGAGACAACCAGTTCTTTTGGACGCCCAGACGGAAACCAAACGGATGTATTTTCTGACCCATAGTGATTCCTTTAGTTACCGACAGTCACGGTAATGTGACTGGTAGGTTTAGTGATACGCCCAGCGCGACCCTTGGCACGTGCACGGATACGTTTGAGCACGATGCCCTTGTCGACATAGATCGAAACAACTTTCAACTCGTCGATATCTGCGCCCTCGTTGTGCTCGGCGTTGGCAATCGCCGACTCGACCACCTTCTTGATGACCTCAGCGCCTTTTTTAGGCGTGAAGTTCAGAATGTTGAGTGCGTTGTCCACTTTTTTGCCACGGATCAAATCAGCCACCAAGCGAGCTTTCTGCGGGGACAGATGAACACCTTTCAATACTGCGGATACTTTCATCGTCATACTCCTACTTCTTAGCCTTCTTATCGGCAGCGTGACCCTTGAACGTACGGGTCAGTGCGAATTCGCCGAGCTTGTGGCCTACCATGTTTTCTGAAATCAGCACAGGTACATGCTGCCTGCCGTTATGCACTGCAATGGTCAGACCGATGAAATCAGGCAAAATGGTAGAACGACGCGACCAGGTCTTGATCGGTTTTCTATCGCGGGCAGCTGATGCCGCCTCTACCTTTTTGGCCAAATGACCATCAATGAATGGACCTTTTTTAATTGAACGTGCCATATCGATTACCTCTTATTCGCCGGACGACGGCTGACGCGCATATTATCTGTGCGCTTATTGCTACGAGTACGGTAGCCCTTGGTTGGCGTACCCCATGGGCTCACCGGATTCATACCGGCAGCAGTCTTGCCTTCACCACCGCCATGCGGGTGATCGACAGGGTTCATGACCACACCGCGAACGGTAGGACGAACACCGCGCCAGCGCATCGCACCGGCCTTGCCGATAGAACGCAGCTGATGCTCTTCATTACCCACTTCGCCGATAGTTGCCTTGCAATCCACGTGTACGCGGCGAACTTCACCTGAACGCAAGCGCAATTGCGCGTAGCTGCCTTCACGGGCCAGCAACTGCACGGAAGTACCGGCAGAACGCGCCAGTTGCGCACCCTTACCAGGCTGCAATTCGATGCAATGAATTGTGCTGCCCACAGGGATATTACGAAGCGGCAATGCGTTACCCACCTTGATTGGCGCATCCGAACCGCTTACCAGCTCAGCACCTGCGGAAATACCGCGCGGCGCAATGATATAACGACGCTCACCATCCGCATAGCAGAGCAACGCGATGTGCGCGCTACGGTTTGGATCATATTCCAGGCGCTCGACCTTGGCGACGATACCGTCCTTGTTGCGACGGAAATCCACCACACGATAATGTTGCTTGTGGCCACCACCCTGGTGACGCACGGTAATACGGCCGTTGTTATTACGACCGGCATTCTTGCTTTGCTTCTCCAGCAGCGGCGCGTGGGGTTTGCCCTTGTAAAGCTCAGGTGTCACCACCTTCACTACGGCGCGCCGTCCCGGGGAAGTCGGCTTGACTTTAATCAGTGCCATGATTTCTCCTATTCGCCCGCTGCAAAGTTAATTTCTTGACCTGGTTTCAGGCTGACATAAGCCTTCTTCCAATCCTTACGGCGGCCCATGACACGGCCCGCACGTTTTTTCTTGCCGCCGACGTTAACGACGGCAACAGCATCCACTTCCACCTTAAACACCAACTCAACCGCCGCCTTGATTTCAGGCTTGGTTGCATCAGTGCGGACCCTGAAAGCGATCTGCTGATGCTTGTCAGCAATCCGGGTCGCCTTTTCGGTAATTTGCGGGGCAAGAATGACCTGCAACAAACGATCCTGAGTATGTATCAACGCGCTCATGCCAGCACCTCCTCTAGCTTCTTGACTGCCGCCTTGGTAGCAACGACATGAGGGAAACGCACCAGACTGACAGGATCGGCGTACTGCGCCTCCAGCACCATCACGTTTGGCAGGTTGCGTGCCGACAGATAAAGGTTTTCATCAAAACCATCGATCAACACCAGGACGCTATCCTGATAACCCATGCCCTTGATTTTTTCTGCCAGCATTTTGGTCTTCGGCGCCTCGATGCTGAATTCCTCAACAACGCTCAAGCGCTCCTGGCGAACCAGCTCCGACAGAATGGATTGCATGCCGGCGCGATAAGCCTTGCGGTTTACCTTGTGGCTGAAATTCTCATCCGGGCTATTCGGGAATGCGCGACCACCTCCACGCCAGATCGGGCTGGAGCTCATACCGGAACGCGCACGGCCGGTACCCTTCTGGTTCCATGGCTTGTGCGTAGTATGGCTGACATTGCCACGACCCAATTGAGCACGCGTCGCGGTTCTGGCGTTGGCCATATAGGCAACGACCACCTGATGCACCAGTGCCTCATTGAATTCACGGCCGAAAGTAACTTCGGAGACAGTGATGCCGCCTTTGGCTGCCTTGCCGTTTTTATCGATTAACTTGAGTTCCATTATGCACCTGCCTTCACTGCTGGACGCACAACCACATCGCCACCCTTGGAACCGGGGACCGCACCCTTGATCAGCAAGAGATTACGCTCTGCATCAACACGCACGATCTGCAGATTCTGCACAGTGGTCTTGACAGCACCCAAATGGCCAGGCATGCGCTTGCCGGGGAAAACACGGCCCGGATCCTGCGCCATACCGATGGAGCCTGGAACATTGTGCGAACGGGAGTTACCATGCGAAGCACGGTTCGAACTGAAATTATGGCGCTTGATTGCACCGGCGTAGCCTTTACCGAGAGAGGTGCCAGTAACATCGACCATCTGGCCGGGCTGGAAAATCTCAACAGTAATCTGGCCGCCAACGGTGTAGTTAGCGAGCACATCATCAGTCACGGAAAATTCTTTGATGCCGGAGCCGGCAGCAACGCCAGCCTTGGCATAATGACCGGTCAACGCCTTGTTGATACGGCTGGCACGACGTTCGCCGTGAGCGACTTGCAGGCCAGTATAGCCATCGCTTTGCAGCGTCTTGATCTGTGTCACACGGTTAGGCACAACTTCCAGCACAGTCACCGGGACGCTTTCGCCATCCTCGGTAAATATGCGGGTCATTCCCACCTTGCGACCAATAAGCCCTAAGCTCATGATCGATTCCTTATAATAATTAAAAGGCTGATTACAATTGACCAGCCCGTTTGCAAGAGGCCGGATTATATCCGACCACCCTCTGTTTTACAACCACTAACTCACTTACAGCTTGATTTCCACATCTACACCCGCCGGCAGGTCCAGCTTCATCAACGCATCCACCGTTTTGTCCGTGGGATCGACGATATCCATCAGACGCTGATGGGTACGGATTTCGAACTGGTCACGGGAGGTCTTGTTGACATGGGGCGAACGCAGGATATCGAAACGTTCGATACGGGTAGGCAACGGCACCGGGCCCTTGACCACAGCACCGGTACGCTTGGCGGTATCGACAATCTCCAGCGCGGACTGATCGATCAGGCGATAGTCGAATGCTTTCAAGCGGATACGAATTTTTTGAGCTGCCATTTTATATTTCCTTAAAGAGCGAAACGGCAGGGTCACCCCTGCCGCTTTTGGTTTGACTACTAAATCTTACTCAATAATCTTGGCGACGACGCCGGCGCCGACAGTACGGCCACCTTCACGAATCGCAAAGCGCAAGCCGTCTTCCATCGCAATCGGGGCAATCAGTTGCACCGTGATGGAGACGTTGTCTCCCGGCATGACCATTT